>NZ_BAAGSJ010000013.1:0-2441805 GCF_054782495.1 Spirosoma aerophilum
TCAACCCATCGGTGACGGCCACCTTGTCGAGCCTGACGATCTGTAACGGCACCAGCGGTACTTTGACAGCCACGGGTGGCAGCAGCTATGTCTTCTCGGACGGCACCACGACGACTACCAATACGACGGGCTTGCTGACGGTAGCACCGACGGTGAACGGGTCCAACCCCTACTCGGTGACGGTCACTTCGGCCTTCGGTTGTTCGGCGGTGGCCACGGGTACGGTGACGGTCAACCCATCGGTGACAGCCACCTTGTCGAGCCTGACGATCTGTAACGGCACCAGCGGTACCTTGACGGCCACGGGTGGCAGCAGCTATATCTTCTCGGATGGTACCACGACGACCACCAACACCACAGGCCTGCTGACGGTAGCGCCGACGGTGAATGGCTCGAACCCGTACTCGGTGACGGTCACCTCGGCCTTCGGTTGTTCAGCGGTGGCTACGGGTACGGTGACGGTCAACCCATCGGTGACGGCTACGTTGTCGAGTATTACGATCTGTAACGGCACCAGTGGTACCTTGACGGCCACGGGCGGCAGCAGCTATGTCTTCTCGGACGGCACCACCACGACCACCAACACCACAGGCCTGCTCACCGTAGCACCCACGGTGAATGGCTCGAACCCCTACTCGGTGACGGTCACCTCGGCCTTCGGTTGTTCGGCGGTGGCCACGGGTACGGTGACGGTCAACCCATCGGTGACGGCTACGTTGTCGAGTATTACGATCTGTAACGGCACCAGCGGCACTTTGACAGCCACGGGCGGCAGCAGCTATGTCTTCTCGGATGGCACCACGACGACTACCAATACCACGGGCCTGCTGACGGTAGCGCCGACGGTGAACGGGTCCAACCCGTACTCGGTGACGGTCACCTCGGCCTTCGGTTGTTCGGCGGTGGCCACGGGTACGGTGACGGTCAACCCATCGGTGACGGCCACCTTGTCGAGCCTGACGATCTGTAACGGCACCAGCGGCACTTTGACGGCCACGGGTGGCAGCAGCTACATCTTCTCGGACGGCACCACGACCACGACTAACACGACGGGTCTGCTGACGGTAGCACCCACGGTAAACGGGTCCAACCCCTACTCGGTGACGGTCACCTCGGCCTTCGGTTGTTCGGCGGTGGCTACGGGTACGGTAACGGTGAACCCATCGGTGACGGCAAATATTACGGTTAGTAGTGCAACCATATGTCAGGGAGAAAGCACAACACTGGTGGCTAGCGGAGGAAATGGTTATCTCTGGTCGACAGGGGAGACTACACCGACGATTTCCGTAACGGTAAGTGGTACATATTCCGTGACTGTGAATAGTGTAGAAGGCTGCAGTGGTGTAGCCAGCACATCCATAACCGTGAACCCGGCCCCACAGCTTACCATCAACTCCCTTACCTTGTGTACGGGAAGTGCAGCTACTTTGACGGTGAATGGATGTGCAGGTGGCGTCCTGCTCTGGGCAACTGGCGATAATACCGCATCGCTGGCTATCGCGCCATTGGTAACGACAACGTACTCGGCAACCTGTACATTCCCGACTGGATGTACGGCGGCCATTGCAACCACTGTTGTTGTCAATGCGGCACCAACCTACAGTGCATCACCAACCGTAACGGCTGCCAGCTGCACAAACGCAGCGGCTAATAACGATGCCCACATTGACTTCACAACCCTGCAAAATGTCGAAAGGGCTGATATCTCGATGGGTAGCACGTATACAGGTCCAGTCTATGGAGCCGCCAGCAACCAGATCGTTAGTGGTGGAGCCGTAAGCTTTATCAATCTGGCCAACCCAACGGCTCAGCAGACCTACACGGTTCGATTGTACAGTGCTAACGGTACCTGCTTTACGGATATAACGCTGGCACTCAATCCTGCCGATTGTGCCTGCCCAGCGCCTAAGTGCGTACCGATCGTGATTCGGAAAACGAGGTAGTACACAGAGATCGATAAACATAAAAAGTCCCGGCTGCACATTCGCTGCCGGGACTTTTTATGTTTATCGATCTTTATTAAGTGGAACCAGAGACTGGATTCGGAAATCTATCGGAAATCTATTTGCCAAGCCATTCTTTAAACTCGGTCATTCGGTCGCCACTCACGAACACTTCCTGCCGTGTTTTAGGAGTCATATCGAGCTTAAGCTTTCCCGCAGAAAAAGTATGGATCGTTTGAATGGACGGTAACGATACCAGAAACTGGCGACTGATGCGAAAAAACTGCCTTGGGTTCAGAAGCTGCGTTAGTTTATCCAGACTGTAGTCGACGGGGAGCGTCAGTCCATCTTTCGTGACCAGAAAGACGACTTTTTCTTCCAGGTAAAAATAAGCGATATCGTTCGTTTCAATACTTCGGATCTTGGTGCCGACAGTAATCATGAACCGCTCTTTATACTCCGTCTGCTTCGATTTGCCAATCAGATTCAGGAGTGTCTCGATATCATGCGAGGAAGTGGGTGCTGCCTGACCAAACTGTTTTTTCAAGGATTTGAATTTCTCGATGGCCGCTGCCAGTTCATCATAATTGATCGGCTTGAGCAGGTAATCAATACTGTTGACCTTGAAGGCCTGAATCATATATTCATCATAGGCCGTTGTAAAGACTACGGGCGTGTTCAGCTGGGTTTGCTCGAAAATACGGAACCCCAGGTCATCTTCCAGATGGATGTCCATAAACACCAGATCAACAGGTCGTCGGTCAGACTCGCCAAACCAGGCCACCGCTTCCGCCACCGACGGAATTCGGGCTAATACAGTAATGGCCGGGTCGTATTTGTGAAGTAAACTTTCAAGCCGTTTGGCTGTCAGGTTTTCGTCTTCGATAATGACTACGTTCATGTTTTTAATGCGAGGAAGATGGAATAATAGAATGTTTTTTCGCGCTGATCATTTTTTTATGACTTCGCCGATAATACGCCGGTGCTCCGGTCACTCCCTGATTCATTCATTCGCTCATTAAGTAATAATGGAATCTTGATAACAAAGCTGCCTTCGCTCTCCCCAACCCAAACGGGCTGATCGGTGAGGAGGGCATATCGGGTAATGATGTTTTGTAAACCCATACCTGTCGACGTTTCGGACTGCGGACGGGGCTGCAGGTTGTTTCTGATAACTAAACAGTCGTTGTCGAGCTGAATATGTACTTTCAATGGCTCTTTTGTCGACATTCGATTGTGCTTCACGGCATTTTCGACGAGCAGCTGCAGGGTTAACGGAGCAATGCTGTATCGGGTCTGGTCGGCTTCGGGAACGGTGATGAGCACATCGAATTTGTTTTCGAAGCGAATGTTCAGCAGAAAACGGTAGGCCTGAATAAACTCCAATTCTGTTTTCAGCAGGACCCGCTCGTTGTCTTTTTGTTCGAGGATATAGCGGTAAGCTCTGGATAACTGGTCAATGAATTTCTCGGACAACTCGGCATCGGCATGCACCAGCGACGATAAAATACTGAGGCTGTTAAATAGAAAGTGCGGATTTACCTGGCTTTTCAGAGCCGCAAACTGAGCCTGTACGTTCTCTTTTTCCAGCCGTTCGGCCCGGACCTGCACAACTTCCAGTTCCCGGTAGGTGCGTCGGTTAGCCGCCAGATAAAAAGCTGACAGCATGGCCATTACGGTAAGACCGTTGTTTACCCGTCGGCGCTGGTCATTTCGTTTACGGCGTTCTTCCAGAATAGCGGGCGACATGGCCGGGCGCTGCGGGCGTATTTCCTGCTCCCGATTGATTCCAATGTTATTTTCCAGAAAGGTATCCAGCCCCCGCCAGATCATGAAAAATGCAAAATTGAATACAAGGGCCAGGGCGCTGGCAATGGCAAGCGTAGCGAGTTGCGCCGGTATTTTGAACTCGATCAGAAACCCTTCACCAAAATGCTTGAACAAGACTTGCTGCAACCACTCCGTCACGGTGAGCCACGCATAAAAGAAGAGAACGGTCAGGATCGTTTCCAGTATCCAGAAGGGCACATTACGAACCATTAACAACCAACTTAGCGACGATACGTTGACGTACAGGCGAATAGGGAAGTATATAACGAATACGCTGATAGCAAGTTGCCACTTTTGCGAGGTCGTCAGGCGGTAAGTCATGGCACGATAGGGTTTATAAACAAATTTACTTATTCCCTATAGTCAGAAAAAAAGAAACCAGCGGAATGCCGCTTTCGGGAATCTGAATGACGCCATTCAGTTTGTAAACAAAGGCCCATAATAGCGGATGGCCGGGTCAAAAGGATACCCGCTTTGGCATTTCTCCGGCCTGAAAAACATACTCTTTGACGAAGTGGATACGGGCAGATGTTAAACCGTCTGATTTGTCAACCTTTTTCTCTCCTGACTGGCCCAGTTTATTAGGTGATCTGACGCAAATCCATACATTTGCTCAAAACCCCGTAGTTATGAATCGCCTATTCTTTGGATTGTTAATTATACTGGCAGGCTGTGGAACCTCATCGAAAAAAAGCGACAGACCCGAAGCCGAAACACGGGCACCCGACTTCAACCTGCCGTATGAGCTCACGTCCCCCAGTCGGACTTATGAGCTGCCAAAAGAATTGAAGGAAATATCCGGCCTGACCTATTATAAAGATGATAAGCTGCTCTGTGTTCAGGATGAAGAGGCTGTAGTCTATGTGTTCGATACAAAAAAAGGTAAAGTTGTCAAGGATTTTGGCTTTGGCGGCTATGGCGATTTTGAAGGGATTGAATACGTAAACGGGCAGGTGTTTGTCCTTGAAAGTAACGGGACGCTATCTCGCTTTGAACCGGAGTCAACCCAGATTGGCAAGACAAAAACCGATCTGCCCAAGAAAACGGAAGTAGAAGGGCTGGGATATGACCCCAAAACCAAGCGCCTGCTCATTGCCGTTAAAAATGGAGAAGGATCAAGCGACAAAGCGGTGTACTCCTTCGATTTGCTGAACCGGGCGGTGTTTAAAGATATGAGTCTCAACGACGATCAGTTGAAAGGAGCCGGTATCGATCCAAAAACCTTTAAACCGTCGGGCATTGCCGTGCACCCCATAACGGGGGAGTGGTACATGCTGACTTCGGCCGGTAAACGGCTGCTGATCACCAGCCGGCAGGCCAAAATCATCTATTCAGAACCCCTCGACCCAAAAGCCTTCCGACAACCCGAAGGCATTTGTTTTGCCCCCAATGGCGATCTGTATATTGCCAGTGAAGGCAATGGCAAGAAAGGCTACATTCTGAAGTTTGATTACCGGAAGTAAGTACACTGTCCAAATGAAATTGGTAGCCGGTAACCATGAATCGACGGTTATGAGGTCTCCCAGCAACTTCCGTTGTTTTGGCATCGAATCAATTAACAAAATCACCTTTTCCCGAGTCGGCGACTTAGGCAGACGTTTTTAGCAAAAAATGGTATAAGGCCGTGTACCTGTAGACTCGACGATCACCATAAATAACCCGAGAAAATTACGAAGCTTTAAACTGCGAAAATAGATAATCGATATTCATTTTATGAATATGCATAAATTTTTATGCTATTTATATAAGCAAATGTGTAGTTAAAGTAGGTTGGAGTTATATATTTAACGGTATGTAAAAATAATAAATTGACGAAAATGCGAAAAGATTTACTTTTCTAGGTCCATTAAATAATATTGATTAAAACATTTCTTCATTTAAGGATCACCTTTATACGTTGTGAAAACTAGTTCACAATTTGAATTCTAAACGTATGACTATGAAGTTAGTGTTTACGCTGATAGTATGTATCTTTTTTGAATTGCCCAGAGTAGCTTTCGGGCAACCTTCCAGCTTGGGTTCAACTGCTAGTTTTGCTCTGTTCACTGCCAATGGAGCTTTAACCAATACCGGCGCTTCGACTATAGTCGGTGACATCGGTACAAATGTTGGTGCTATTAGTGGGTTCAACACCGCTTCCGTAACTGGCAATACCCGTCCGGCAAATAGCGCGGAGTCTATACAAGCAGCAACGGATGTTGTGGCCCTGTATAACTCACTGGCGTCAAAATCTTGTGGAACTATCATTGCTGCGGAGCTTGGCGGACAAACTTTAAGTTCGGGCGTTTCCTGTCAAAATACAGCTAGTCCCACTACTTTGACGGGTACCCTGACATTAAGTGGGTCTGGCATTTTTATTATTCGGTTAAGCAGTGCGTTAGTGACGGCCACTAACTCCAGCATCGTTTTGACCAATGGAGCCATTGCCAGCAATGTATTTTTTCAGATTGATGGAGCTGCCACGCTAGGAACGGGTTCTACATTTAAAGGGACGATCGTGTCTTCGGGAGCGATCACGCTAAATACAACAAACCTTGAGGGAAGAGGACTCTCAACGACGGGAGCAATCACCGTCAATGCCAGTACAATTAATACGGTAGCAGCCCCCTTGCCGGTTACGCTCGTATCCTTCAGTGCTGAGCCACAATCTGACCGGACTATCCGTATTGGTTGGATAACCTCTCTGGAAACCAATAATAAAAGCTTTCTGGTCGAACGCAGCAAAGATTTAATACACTTTGAAACGGTAAGCCTGCTCAGTGAACTGGCACCAATAAGCAATGCTCTCAAGACCTATCATCTGGTGGATCAAACGCCCTATTCAGGTACCAGCTATTACCGACTGACGCAACGGGATCTGAGCGGTAAATCAACAGTTTATCCAGCCGTTTCGGTTGTACTTCGAGAGAGTGCATATGGAGTGTTTCCAAACCCGGTTGTAAGTGAGGGTCGTTTTTCCCTTCGACTGGATGAGCCTGAAACGGCAACGGTAAGTTTATATGGGGTGGACGGCCGTTCGCATCCTATTGAGAAAGCAGGTGTTCAATCCGGTAATCTATTGTTAAAACCAACGGGCAAACTATCTGCCGGGTTGTACGTACTCACTGTAGAGGAACGGGGTCAGGCGCGCGAGCACCGGATTATTATCGAATAATACTTACCTCTTCCACGATTTTTTATTTACTTAACCGTATCATTGCTCATGAAGACAAAGTCTATTGCAATACATCCCTCGCCTAAAAAGGCATATAAATCCCCTACATTGATAGCGTTGGGTACTGTCAGAAAGCTTACATTAAAATCGGGCTCCGCAGTTGATGGCTTTGGTAGTTTCGCTTAAAGTTACTTTTCACGAGTACTGTTAACGCAGGCGTAGTTTTAACGCACTGGGCAAGACCTGCCCTTTTTACTCTTCTGCTTTGCTGTTCAGCGAGTGTGCGTGTCAGGTGTTTTGCGGGTTTATTTCTTAGAGGCCAGTGCCTTAACGGGCTGGATTCAGTTGATAAGGATGGTCGACAGCCAAATGACCAGACTGATCACCGTATTAAATTGATTGAGAAAGGGCTGCCGCCTACAACGGACAGATTCACCGTCAAATAGCCAGCCAGCTCTTATTCAGGACTTCAGTAACAATTGTCACGGAAGTCCCGAACGGTACTGGCGTATTTCGCTTAAAAAGTAAGCGTTATGACGCTAGTACAGTTTGCAGGCTTCACGGCTTCCCTGTTTATAGGAGTCAGTCTGGGGTTATTGGGTGGAGGAGGAAGTATCCTGACGGTGCCTGTTCTGGTCTATCTGCTGGGTATTAACCCGCTGTTGTCAACCACCTATTCGTTATTCATCGTCGGGACGACCTCTCTGGTTGGGTCCGTTACGTATATGCGGCAGCATCTGATAAACTATAAGGCTGCTTTTCTCTTTTCTATTCCCTCATTTTTAGCTGTTTATCTGACCCGGAAGTTCATCATCCCGAACATCCCTGACCCCGTTCTGTCGACCCACACGTTCGCACTCAGCAAAAGCGTAACCATCATGCTTTTCTTTTCCCTGGTCATGATGTTGGCATCCCTGAGCATGATTCGGGATAAAACTTCCAACGGTCATCAACCCAGTGAAAAGCGTCACTTCCAGCGCCTGCTGATTGCCCTGGACGGTATCCTGGTCGGAATCCTGACCGGTATCGTTGGGGCAGGAGGTGGTTTCTTGATTATTCCGGCTTTAGTGTTGATGGTTCGCCTGCCTATGAAAACAGCAGTAGGGACGTCACTACTCATCATTGCCGCCAATGCGCTGACCGGATTCTGGGGTGGTAGTGCCAATGGGCTTATTGACTGGCCCTTTCTGATCAAGTTTACCACCTTTTCGGTCATCGGAATTATACTGGGCACCTTTCTGGGTCGCTTTATTCCTGGCCAGAATCTGAAAAAAGCATTTGGTTACTTCGTTTTGCTGATGGGTATATACATTATTTTTAAAGAGACCTTATTGTGAAATGGCCTCCATCAGGCGGTGAGACATAACCTGATGTTCCACCAGAGGCATGATCGGAGTCTGGCCTATATGCAGTCTGGTCAGTCGAAAAATAGCGTATGAACTGAGTGTTTATCTTACTGGTTTAGTGATTGTTAAAGTTGTTGATATTGAATATACATACCTTACCGCATGGATTTTTTTGATCTAGTTCGGAAGCCGTGGCCCTGGTACATCGCCGGGCCGCTCATTGGGCTTACCGTGCCAACATTATTATTGATTGGCAACAAAACATTTGGTATCTCATCCTCGCTTCGCCATATCTGCGCGGCCTGTTTGCCTGCCAACCTTCCTTTCTTCCGATACGACTGGAAAAAAGAAATATGGAATCTGCTGTTTGTTTTGGGCATATTCATTGGAGGTTTTCTGGCATCGCGGTTTCTGGCAAATCCCGATGCCTTTCAAGTTGCACCGGCAACGGTAGCGGATTTAACCGCGCTGGGGATCACGGATTTTTCCGGATTAATGCCCGCCGACCTGTTCAGTGTAGCCAACCTGTTTACGGTAAAGGGCTTTCTGTTCTTTGGGGTGGGCGGCTTTTTGGTGGGTTTCGGTACCCGATGGGCGGGTGGCTGCACCTCGGGTCACTCAATTATGGGCCTGTCAACGTTGCAGTGGCCTTCGCTGGTGGCTACCTGCTGCTTTATGGCCGGTGGTTTTACCATGACCCAGTTTATTTTTCCTTACTTACTGAAACTGATTTAAACGAATGGATTACCAACAAAAAGAAGACGATTTCAGCCAATTGGTGTGCGACGCGCCCAACGATATGAAAAATAGAGAAACGGGAATGGCCAACCTCAAGTATATGGTTGTTGGTATCCTGTTTGGGGTGGTGTTCGTAAAAGCTGAAATCATTTCGTGGTTTCGGATTCAGGAAATGTTTCGACTGCAAAGTTTCCATATGTACGGGGTTATCGGTTCAGCCGTGGTGGTTGGCATGATTTCCGTTTGGCTGATCAAGCGCTTCAATATCAAAACCCTGTCGGGTGAAAGCATTGTCTTTCGCCCTAAAACCTTTCACAAGGGGCAGATATATGGCGGTTTTATGTTTGGCCTTGGCTGGGCCATTACAGGAGCCTGTCCCGGCCCTCTGTTTGCTCAGATTGGCAGTGGCTATGGGGTGGTGCTTTTTACGCTGCTGAGTGCAATCGGCGGCACCTGGGTATATGGCCTTTTGTATAATAAGCTCCCTAAGTAAGAAACGTTTGCTGATGCAAATCAACCGGGCTGTGTAACAAATATCACTGAATAAGCTCTGCCAGTCGGCCAACTTTGACCTATCAATTTACTTATTGAAACGTCATGAACGTAGAGCAGATTTACACGGGCTGTCTGGCAGAAGCCGCTTATTATATTGAATCGGCAGGCGAGGCTGCTATCATTGACCCCTTGCGTGAAACCAAACCCTACCTTGACCGGGCAAGGGCTGACGGGGCAGCAATAAAATACGTTTTTGAAACACACTTTCACGCTGACTTTGTATCGGGACATCTGGATTTAGCCGCCAAAACCGGTGCTACTATCGTTTTTGGCCCTACTGCTCAGCCCGCTTATGAAGCCTGTGTGGCCAGCGACGGGGAGGAGTTCAGGGTTGGAAACGTGACCATTCGCGTGCTGCACACACCCGGCCACACCATGGAGTCATCGACCTTCCTGCTACTCGATGAAACGGGTAAAGAAACCGCCATTTTTACCGGCGACACACTATTTATTGGCGATGTAGGGCGCCCTGATCTGGCGGTCAGGACCGACCTTACCCGTGAGGATCTGGCCGGGCATCTCTACGATAGCCTGCACACGAAAATTATGACCCTGCCCGATGATGTGATTGTCTATCCCGGTCATGGTGCCGGTTCTGCCTGTGGCAAGAACATGAGTAAGGAGACAACGGATACACTCGGCAACCAGAAGCGGTTTAACTACGCGTTGCGCGCCCAAAGTAAGGAAGCGTTTATTGCCGAAGTGACCACCGGACTGATGCCCCCTCCGCAGTATTTCCCCAAAAATGCGGTGATGAATAAAATGGGCTATGGTAACCTTGATGCGGTCATGCAGCAGGGAACACTGGCCCTGTCGCCAGCTGCCTTCGAAGCGGCAGCCAACACAATGAGCGCACTGATGCTGGATGTTCGTGAAGCACAACTCTTCGGGAAAGGCTTCATCCCCAACAGCATAAACATTGGGTTAGACGGGCAGTTTGCAGGTTGGGTGGGCACGCTCATTCCTGATCTGAAACAGCCCATTCTGCTGGTGATGCCAGAAGGAAAAGCGGAGGAGGCCGTGCTTCGACTGGCGCGTGTGGGATACGATAATTGCATTGGCTACCTGAACGGAGGGATTACCGCGTGGCAAAGGGATGGCCGGGAAGTCGATACTGTCCAGTCAATTACTGCCGATACATTTACCAGCCTGTTCAGGCAAATTCCGGACCTGCCCGTACTGGACGTTCGGCGGAAGAGCGAATACGAATCCGAGCATATTGTTAATGCAGAAAGCCTTCCCCTGGATTCCTTGAATGATAACATGGCTCTGATCGACAAAGCAAAAACCTATTATGTGCATTGTGCGGGCGGGTACCGGTCAATGATTGCCATCTCCATTCTTAAAGCACGGGGATTTGAGAACCTGATTAATGTGGCGGGTGGTCTGACTGCTCTTAAACAAACCAACAGCCTGCCGATTACCAACTACGTCTGCCCTAAAACATGGCTGTAAGATTGTGTGGCTGCCTGAGCAGAGGGCGTTAAAACGGAAATCAAATTCTGTTCAGACAAGACAAAACATACCTTTGGCGGACCTAAAGGCACAAGCGGTTTTTTTGTAGTGTACTGTCGTGCTATTTCTTAAAGGCCAGTGCCTTAACGGGCTGGATTCGGTTGATGAGGATGGTCGACAGCCAAAGGACGAGGCTGATCAGCAGCACCGTAGCCGCGTTGAGGGCCAGAATCGTTTCCCAGTCCCAGGCGATGGGGACATAGCTAACGAAGTAATTTTTTGGGTCGAGGGGAATTAGCTTGAAACGCTGCTGTAGAAAACAGAACGCCAGGCCCACAACGTTGCCAATGAGCAAACCCCAGCCAACCATGTTGAGCCCCACAAACACGAACATTCGCCGAATGAGTGCGTTAGGGCCGCCAAGCGCTTTGAGCAGACCGATCATAGGTGTTCGTTCCATCATGAGTACCAGCAATACCGAAACCATATTGAAGGAGGCAACGAACGTGATCAGCGTCAACAGAATGATCATATTCCGGTCGAGGAGCAGCATCCAGTCGAAGAGGGGTCTGTATTGATCGGTTACCCGTGTCAACCGCATGTAGGGTGTCATAGCCTCAAAGACATTGTCGACAGCCGATTTCAGCTGGTTGAAGTCATTCACGTAAATTTCGTAACTCCCCACAGAGTCGGGACCCCATCGGTTCAATCGCTGAACGAGCCGGATATCGCCCAGCGCAATGGTCTTATCCACTTCTTCAAGACCGGTTTCGTAAATGCCCACCACCGTCATTTTGCGGGCGCGGGGTGGATTGCCCAGAAAGTAGAGCGGAACAGCATCGCCGACTTTCACCTTTAACTGGTTTGCCATGAGCTGGCTCAAGAGTAGCTGCGTGGAGCCCGAGCCCGTGTCGGCTCCCACTACGGGCACCGTTCCGGCTATCAGGGACTCCCTGAATAAATTCCAGTCATAGTCTTTGCCAACCCCTTTCAGAATCACTCCGGTCAGCTCTTCGGGAGTTTTCAGGATACCCGCTTTCAGTGCCACTGCCTGAATATGCCGAACGCCCGGAATGCGGGTGCTATCCTGGTAAAGGCTGGTTCTAAGCGGTAAGGCTGTTTCTTCGTAGGAAGCATTGTTGGTGAATTTGCTGACCTGTAGATGGGCGCCGAACAAAAATATTTTCTGTTCGATAGTGCGCTTGTAGCCAAACAGAACCGCAAAGGCTACGATCAGAATTGCCAGTCCGAGGGCAATACTGGCTATACCCACGCGCGTGACGGTAGCCGAAAAGCTTCCTTCCGGAGCATGACGAACTTTTCGGGCCAAAAAAACAGGAACGTTCAAAATGAAGTTGTTGATTAGCGGTCAATCGCCGTTGGTCAGGTTTGTACGTTAAATGCCAGTCAGTCTCACAACGCTTGACGGACAACTAACGACGGCTG
Source organism: Spirosoma aerophilum (assembly GCF_054782495.1). Taxonomy (NCBI): domain Bacteria; kingdom Pseudomonadati; phylum Bacteroidota; class Cytophagia; order Cytophagales; family Cytophagaceae; genus Spirosoma; species Spirosoma aerophilum. Next base: position 12,468 of record NZ_BAAGSJ010000013.1, read on the forward strand.
ACAAACAACTGTTCTATTATCTGCCGTAAAAGTAAGAGTTTTACAAAGCGTTATTTTCTCCATGGGTAACAGTACGCTCAAAAATGGATAAAAGACAAACTTTGGCCAGCAGTGAGAAAAGGTTTTAATAGAAGCGACATCCTCAAAAGGATAAGTTGAGAAGTTGCTCTCTTTAAACTGTTTAGAGAAAAAAGGACTACAAGTGGTCGTAAAGTAGCGTGTCATTTTAAAGTAACCTATTTGGTCGGTTCTGTCTAAGGAAAATCAATCGAATCCTGTACATTTGCGCTCTATTTTTGACCGTAATCTTGTGAAATTAGTTTTAATTGGATGGCTTGTTTTACTATTTCAGCCTTTTTATGGCTGGGGGCAATCTGTACAGCTCGATAAATGGCCCGCCAAGCTTCAGCTTTATCCCAGAGACGAAACAAATACATGTACTATAGCAATTGCCGGGCGAGTATCCGGCAGCCAGGTAAAAGCTATATCGCTGGTCGTTTTCAGAGATCAGAAGCGCTGTCAGTATGCCAGAGTCTTGCCTGACTCGATAACCGGTCGTTTCACCTTCCAACCAACCATTGCCGCTGAACTGAATCAGTATTCGTTTCAGGTATTTGCCCATCAGGGCTTACCGGGTGATTCTGTCCTGGTTGCGTTCCGTGATAGTATCGTTTGTGGGGATGTTTTTCTGGTTATGGGTCAGTCAAATGCTATTGGACGTTTTGACGACAAGTCACCACCTGATGTGTTTAGCCGTACGTTTGGTGTTAATAACGGTAACCAGAATTATAATGCTGCTGATACGGTCTGGTGCCTGACCAACACAAGCGAAGGATTAAACTGCCTGTGGAGTGTGGAATTACAGCGGTACATCAGAGAGCAGCATAAGATACCAACGGCGGTCATTAATGGGGCCGTTGGCGGAACCGATATTAACAGCCACGCCTATCGGGATGCGAGCCAGCCGGCTTCGCTAAATAACCTCTATGGTCGTTTATTGTATCGAGTAACCAAAGCTGGTGTAGCCAGCCAGGTTAAAGCCATAATTTGGCGGCAGGGAGAAGCCGAAGCGGCCAATGACCCGTCGAATTACGAGAGGGTTTTCCCGCAACTGTATAAAAATTGGAAGAAAGATTACCCCGGCCTCAAAAAGATATATCACTCACAGATCAATCTACTGACGAACAATGTCGTTACAGCGGGGACTTTACGTGATTTCCAGCGTCGGTCAAAAAAGTTATTTCCTGATAACGAGCCCATCGCTACGGTTGGCTTAGCCGGTTACCAGGGCCTGCATTATGATGAAGCGGGTTACCGGCAATTTGGTCTGGAGTTATACCGGCTGGTCGCTGGTGATCTGTATCAATCGGCTGATACCAGTAATATTCGCTCACCGAATATACAGCGAGTCTTTTTCAGCACACCTGAACAGAACGAGATTACCCTCGAGTTCGAGCCTGGTCAGGAAATGAAATGGCCCGCCGATACGATCATCTTGAATCCGGCAACCGGTATTCGATACACACAACGGCTATCAGACTTTTTTTATACGGATTACCCAACGGGCGAAAGCGGTCTTATCAAATCGGTGACCGAACAGAAGAATCGGCTGATCTTAAAACTGACCAAGTCAGTACCTGCCAGTACCCTTACATACCTGCCCTCTTCTTATACAGATAAGGAAGCAGGCTTTTACGTAGGGCCCGTTATCCGTAATCGCAGGGGTATGAGGGCCTTGACTTTTTATAAGGTTCCCATTGCTGCTTCACTACCTACAGCTGCAAATGTATGGGCTGCTTCAAAAGACACAACGGCGATAAGACTCAGCTGGAATTCAAAATCAGATAGTGTTACGCAATGGGTTATTGAACGGGCCGATACCAGTGGTCAATTTAAGTTGATTGCGACTGTACCAGGGAGTGTTAACTCGTTTGAGGATGTGCGAATGGCGAAACCGACCGAAACCCTTGCACTGGGGAAACTGTATGAATACCGGTTGCGGGCTTTGGGCCGACAAGCGGAGTCCATCTATTCCGACATTGTGAAGGCCTCATTACAGCCAATTTTACCTGTAAAAGAAAAGCCGGAACTGGAGTTGGTGAATACGGGATTATTGGTCAACCCGGGTGCATTAGTATTCCCTAACCCAGCCAGTAATCTGGTCAACGTTCGGCTCCCTTTAGACTGGAGTGGCGATGCTGTGTGGTTCAAACTAACAAGCGAAAACGGAACGGTTGTGTTACAGCGTACAAGTCAGATACCCGCCAGTACGCCTTATCTAACCTTTTCAGTGGCCTCCATTCCGACCGGCACGTATATGCTGACAATGCAATACCAATCGAGTCGATTGCAGTGTCGATTATTGATTATGCAGTGAGTATTCCTTGTTAAGCACACTTGATTAGGGCATTTTTAGCAAAAATGCCCTAACTTTGTACTTTAGAGACCTATTCATGGCCACCGAACAGATTCTGATTCTGGATTTTGGTTCGCAGTACACTCAACTCATTGCCCGCCGGGTGCGCGAACTGAACGTTTACTGCGAAATCCATCCATATAATCATCTCCCAACCATTACGCCCGATGTGAAGGGCATCATTCTCTCGGGTAGCCCGTCGTCCGTCCGCGATGCCGACGCGCCCGAAGTTCATCTAGCCGCTTTTCGGCATAAGCTGCCTATTCTGGGCGTTTGCTACGGAGCGCAATTACTGGCTCATACCAGTGGTGGCGAAGTGAAAGCATCCGCTATTCGCGAATATGGCCGGGCTAAGCTTGGTACAGTCGATGGCGAAAATCCATTGATGAAAGGCATCGATCAGCACTCACAGGTATGGATGTCGCATGCCGATACCATCACGAGTGTTCCCGAAAACTTCAGCATTATCGCGTCGACGGATACCGTTCACGTAGCGGCTTTTCAGGTTGATAATGAACCCACGTTTGGGATTCAGTTTCACCCCGAAGTGACGCACTCGCTGCAGGGCAAAATGCTGCTTCAAAACTTCATCGTCGATATTTGTGGTTGTTCGCAAAACTGGACCGCCGAGGCTTTTGCCGAAACGACCGTTGCCAACCTGAAAGCCCAACTCGGCGATGATAAAGTGGTGCTGGGACTATCGGGCGGGGTCGATTCGTCGGTAGCTGCGATGCTGATTCATCAGGCGATCGGCAAGAACCTATACTGTATTTTTGTGGACAACGGCGTTCTTCGAAAAGATGAGTTTTCGGGTGTGCTGGAGTCCTACAAAACGCTGGGGCTGAACGTGAAGGGTGTCGATGCCAAAGATCAGTTCTATGCAGCCCTCGCCGGGTTAAGCGATCCGGAGGCCAAGCGCAAAGCGATCGGACGGACGTTTATTGAGGTGTTTGACCACGAGGCTCATCTGATCGAAGGCGTGTCGTGGTTGGGGCAGGGGACCATTTATCCGGATATTATTGAGTCTGTTTCGGTAAAAGGCCCTTCAGCAACGATCAAGTCGCACCATAACGTAGGCGGTCTTCCCGACTTTATGAAACTGAAAGTGGTGGAGCCGCTTAATACACTGTTTAAAGATGAAGTGCGTGCTGTCGGCCGAACTTTAGGGCTGCCCGAAGCAATTCTGGGTCGGCACCCGTTCCCCGGTCCGGGTCTGGCTATTCGTATTCTGGGCGATGTAACCGCCGAAAAAGTAGACATTCTTCAGCAGGTTGACGCCCTGTTCATCAATGGCTTAAAGCGCGAAGGTCTATACGATAAAGTATGGCAGGCCGGCGCTATGCTGCTGCCGGTGCAATCGGTTGGCGTAATGGGCGACGAACGTACCTACGAACGGGTAGTTGCGCTGCGCGCGGTAACGAGTGTGGACGGAATGACCGCAGACTGGGCACATTTGCCGTATGAGTTTCTGGCCGATATATCGAACGAAATAATTAACCGCGTCAAAGGGGTTAACCGCGTGGTGTACGATATCTCGTCGAAGCCACCCGCAACGATCGAGTGGGAGTAAGCGCGAACAAGGTGCTTATTTATTATGGTTTTAAGACGACAAAACGCCCGGTACTGAACCTCAGACCGGGCGTTTTTGATGCGCGGGGTAATCACAAATAAACCGGATCCCCCGTTACTGTTTTGATTTCCTAATGCTTACTTTTATTATCAGTACCTAACTGTTTTAACAAATGAGCATAACGCATACCAATCGAGTGATAACATTGACACTGGCGGGCGTATTGATAAGTTTGATAAGCCTGGCTCAGGGCGGACAAACTAATCGGCCCAGTCCCCCGGCCATTGCCAGCGGGAAAGTAAAAGAGGCAACGATCTCCATTCATTACGGAAGTCCATCTGTGAAAGGACGGGACGTTTGGGCAGCTACCGGTGCCATTGCCCCTTATGGGAAAATCTGGCGATCGGGTGCCAACGAAGCGACAACGTTTGAAACGGATAAGGCCATTTCGGTAGAAGGGAAGACGCTACCCGCCGGCAAGTATGGTTTCTTTACAATTCCCGACGAAAAAGAATGGACTGTTATTTTCAATAAAGTATCCAGCCAGTGGGGAGCTTTTAAATACGATCCGGCACAGGATGTTCTTCGCGTAACGGCGAAACCCAAAAAGTCGGCTCAAATGAATGAGCGGCTGGTATATGATGTAACGGGTAAGGGCATCGTTCTCCGTTGGGAAAATATCGAACTGCCCATTGCTATAGATTGAGTATCTTTTCTGTTGTTACCTCTGCTACGGTATCAGATATCATAAAAAAGGTGAGCCCTGTTTTTCAACCAGGCTCACCTTTTTTACTGTTTACTTCTGGCTGAACTAGTTCAGTTTGAGTGCGTCTTCAACGGTGTTTACACCCGATTTCGCTGCATCGGCAGCGTCGTCGACTGAATCGTTGTAGTTGGTTTTTGCCCGATCTTTATTCTGGTTATAAGATGATTGGGCTTCATCCTTATACTGATCGAATTTGTTTTCGGCCTGATTAGCGTACTTGTTTGCCGTCGACTGTGCGTTGCCAACTAGTCTATCAACCTGCGATTTTATTTGAGATACGCCTTCTTCCCACTGACTTTGCAGATCGTTGACATTTTGGGTCAGCTTATCGCGGGTTTCTTTGCCGCTGCGGGGTGCTGTTAGATAACCAATAGCCAGACCTGTTAATACTCCTCTTATAAAGCTCATGATCGTGTTAGTTTGAATTTCGTTCTAGGTTTTCACATCTTGTCTAAAAACTATGCCATCTTCACCATTGTTTTATTAATTGACTGACTGGTAAGGTAGTGTACTCCGGTATTTGGTCTTGATGGCTAATAGCCAACTATTTACTGAGTAGTTTATTCTACAGGATAGTGGTTAGAGATGGGCAAAAAAAAGGCCGGTCTCTACAAACCGGCCCGAATAAAGAAGGCTTTATCAAACTGAAGAAAGACCTACAACTGACGGTTTTCGGCCAGTACTTCCCGAATGTCGTTGATAATCTTGCCCGCCAGATGGTCAGCGGTAGCGAGTGTATCGGACTCCGAATAAATGCGGATGATCGGTTCCGTGTTGGATCTACGCAGATGAACCCACTCTTTATCAAACTCGATTTTAACGCCGTCGATGGTATTGATAGGGTTCCTGGCGTATTTCGCCTGAATCCGATCCAATACGGCATCGACATCGATGTCGGGGGTCAGTTCTATTTTATTCTTTGAGATGTAATAGTTAGGGTATGTCCGGCGAAGCATGGATGCCGATTTGCCCGATTTAGCCAGATGGGTCAGGAAAAGGGCGATACCGACCAGCGCATCTCGGCCATGGTGCAGATCCGGGTAAATGATGCCGCCGTTGCCTTCACCGCCGATAACAGCCCCTTTTTCTTTCATCATCTCAACCACATTGACCTCCCCAACGGCCGACGCAAAATGCTGACCGCCGTACTTCCGGGTAACATCCCGAAGGGCAACCGTACTCGACATATTAGAGATGGTGTTGCCCGCATTGCCTTCAGGTCCGTTCTTCAAGACATAATCGGCTACGGCAACAAGCGTGTATTCTTCACCAAAAGCCGAGCCGTCCTCGCAAATGAGCGCCAGACGATCCACATCAGGATCAACAACAATACCCAGGTCGGCATTGCCTTTTTCCATCTCTTTAATGATGTCGCGCAGGTTTTCGGGCAGTGGTTCCGGATTGTGCGCAAAGTTGCCCGTTGGCTCGCAGTGCAATTTGGTGATGTGCTCGACCCCGAGCGCTTCCAGCAGCATGGGAACGGCAATGCCGCCCGTTGAATTTATTGCATCGACTACGACCCGAAAGTTGCGGGTTGCAATGGCCTCCCGATCAACCAGGGGAAGCGCCAGTATTTTGTCGATGTGTTTTTGAAGCCAGGTGTCGTCCGCTTTGTATTTTCCCAGTTTGCGCACCTCGGCAAAGTCGAATGATTCACTTTCGGCAATGTCAAGCACCTCGGCACCGTCCTGAGCGGAAATGAATTCACCCGTTTCATTGAGCAATTTAAGGGCATTCCACTGAATTGGGTTGTGGCTGGCCGTCAGAATGATACCCCCGGCGGCTTCTTCGCCCGTAACCGCCAGTTCAACGGTAGGCGTTGTGGAAAGGCCAAGATCAATTACGTTGAGGCCAAGCCCCTGTAAGGTAGCGGTTACAAGTTTGGACACCATTTCGCCCGACAGGCGACCGTCCCGGCCAATCACAACAGACTGCCGTTCCGGATTGCGCTGCCGAAGCCACTGGCCAAAAGCGGCCGTAAATTTAACTATATCTAAAGGGGTCAGTCCGGTTCCGCTGCGCCCCCCAATTGTTCCCCGAATACCGGAAATAGACTTAATTAATGCCACGTTTTGGGTTGATAAGTAATATTTGATAAGTTACAAAGATAGTCGATAGACGGTCAGCAACGGGTGTTCGTGGAGGGTAAAGTTCAACCAGCAAATAAGTACTTTAGAGAAAGGTAAGTTCAGATCGCAGGGTCGAATTAGCCCGTCCGCGAAAGGTCCCGCTGATGGGTGCCGCCAGTTCGGGTTTGGCGGTCGATGTTAAAAAAATGTGTCGGTTTACCACCAGTGATCCTTCTGTCGGGTCGAAGCCGCGCCAGCCTGCGCCGGGCAGATACACTTCCACCCAGGCATGGAGCTGGTGCTCCTGTTGCGGATTGCCAAACAAATAACCACTCACAAAACGGGCTGCCAGACCCAGGCTTCGGCAAGCGGCCATAAATAAAGTTGTGTAATCCCGGCACGATCCCTTATGCAGTGTCAACGTTTGTTCGGGGGGGAAAGGTGCCCCCACTTCCCGAATCTCGTAGGTAAACTTTCGAATGGCCTGATTCAGTGCAATCAGAAAACCGGTTGTTTTCCAGTTGGCTCCGGCGGCTAGCTCCCGTGCCCAGCGTTCTACCAGATCCGAAACGCCTACTCGTTGCAGGTAAGGCTGAAGCAGATCGTCGATTGGTTTGGGATACCGAAAGGGTACGCGTTTCGTATCGAAGGGAAATAGCACAAAGTCAAACGAATTGAACTCATCGGACTGGAGCTCCATCTCAACCGAAACCCGAAGGTGAGTAGTTGGCCGATTGAAATAGACCATCTGCTGAACATTTCCTTCGACGTCCACATTTCGTACAATTCGTGCCGGTTGCGGATCAATCAAAAGCTCATAATTCAACAAACGCTGGTACGGGTAGGCTCGTGGATACAGATAGAGCGTTTGCGGCCCAAGCGCAACCGGAAAATCGTATGTGTATTCGGATTCGTGCCGAACGTGAAGCTGCATAAGTTGAGAGTTAAGATGTATGATATAGGATGTATGAGGAATTACTGGTATTGCGAAATACCATTTTATTGGCTAGCTCAACAGAATATATCCTACACCTCTACGTCAATCCTGCTTTTTGCTGGAGCGCACCTTCTCAAAAATAGGGTCCATCCAGTAGGTAGGTACTTTGCGAACGGAGTTACCCAGCAGCGCACTCCACTGATGAGAAATTTCGTCCATATCCTCTTTTTCAAGTCGGTATTCGGTCATGTGAAAACTATCCTTTGGGTAGATCACAACATCCAGCGGGTAATCAACATCATTGGCACTCACCCGTGTCGCATCGAAGGCCAGAAAGCCGATTTTCAAAGCATCGGCCATGCTGGATTCGTAAGACAAGTTTCTGAATAACAAAGGCTTGCCGTAACCTGAATTTCCAATTATTTTAAAAGGCGAACCCTGGTCAACCTCCACCCAGTTTCCTTCCGGATACAACATGAACAGCTTATGTTCTTCATCGTCTTCCAACTGGCCGCCAACAATTGCATTCAGATTAAAATTTAAACCGCTGGCAACAATAGATGTTTTGTCTTCCTGAGCTACCCGCTTTACCTGCTCGCCAAATGCGTTAACGGCTTTGTATAATTTGTTGAAGGAACGGTCCTGCTCGGCCAGTACTTCTTTGAAATACGTGATCGCTTTATCGCGAACGGACCGCAGGCCGGATGTCATAATAAACAGCGAGTGATTCTCGACTTCATGAACCGATATTTTTCGATTCGACGACACTTCAGAGCCCGAGGTCAATCGTCTGTCGGCGATGGCAACTAAGCCCGACGCGACTTTAATTCCTAAACAATACGTCATTCTATACAGTGGGAAAAGCGACTGGTAAACCCAACAAATATACAGGATGCCTCCGTTTTTGTTCGAGTCAGGGGGCGGTTTTCTCCAAAATGCTGGCCTTTGGAACGTAAATTCCGAAGGTTAGTGACTTAGGATAAGCGATTATTGGCTTTATTAGGGGAGATAAGCACATTTTGCCATAACGAGCTTTTATTGCCGGAAAGCAGTATTAACTGTTTGTATTAATGTATACTCTAACGTGTTGATGAACATAGTTTTGTAAATCAGCAAAGGGGCATTTAACTGCTTCACAGAGAGGCCGACAGATAGCTTTTTGACGGATAAAGGTTTGTTTTTGGCTGGCGATTGTGTTACTTTGGCAACCAGAAGGTGTTTATTCCCTCTGCCCATTTTACAATGAACTTTGACGACGAAGACGACGACGATAGCTTCATGGATTGGGATGGTTTCGATGAGGACTACGACCCTGAAGAAGCCCGTGCCGAGATGGAAGCCGAAAATCGGCGTATAAAAAATCTGCCAATTTTACGAAAGGCTAACGAATTAATGGAGCTGACGCAAGCTATTGTCGAAACCATTAATAAGGAAGACGATGTGCTGATGATGCATGAGCAGATGCTGGCAAACGCCATGATGCTGGCTCCTAAAATTGTTGGTGCAGAAGGGGGAGATTTATATACGCTCCGGATGGAAAATGCGGTCATTATCAAGATGCACGCGCGTGAACTTCTGGCCCAGACCTCGTATTGCAAAGCCGAAAAGCTGGCCCAAACGGCTTATCTGAACGTATTACGGGAAGAAATAGAGCAATTTCGACTTCTGTTCGTTGAATGGGTGAATAGCTTCGATAAAGACAACGACGCTCCGGATGACTGGGGCCTGTTTTATTGATCAATGAATTTCGTTTAGCGTAAATTTGACGCATGACTACCTGATAACAAGGCCACTCAGCAATTACCTGAGTGGCCTTGTCGATTTAAGCCGTTTTAGATAGCTGACAAGCCAATTTTGGCGGAGCATGATTGGTTCTGTTGACCTACCTTTGCAAGTAACCTAATGTCTGCTTATGCCTCACTATCTACACGCGCTCCTTCAATCGTTACGGCCAACTGGTCAAACCGCCAGTATTTGTTTAGCCCTGCTGGTTGGTATTCTGGTCACTGCACAGGCTGCCCCCAAAATGTCGACGCAGGCCACCCCGACGGTGCTTACCGTATCCGTAAGTTCAGCATCGATATGTTCCGGAACCAGTGCCACCCTCACGGCCGCCGGTTGCCCTGCAACGGGTACTGTTCGATGGTCGGGTACACAAACGGGCGCGTCCATTACAGTGGCACCCGTACAAAGCACAACATACACGGCTATTTGTGAGGTAACCAGTACCTCAGTAGCCACCTCTACGGCCGTAAGTTCAACAGCTACCAGTGCAACCAGCATTGTAACGACCGTTACGACCACCTCTGCAAGAGCTGCAGTTCTGGTGTACACGCCAATTGTTCTGACACCAACGTCATTATCTACCTTATGTAATGGGGGAAAGGATGGCCAGATAAGTATAAACGCCACGGGTGGTGTCGGGAAGCTTCAGTATCAGTTCGGTGATCAGCCTTTTCAGTCAACCAATACGGCATTTGGCAACCTGACGGCAGGAACGTATGCCGTTGCGGTTAAAGATGAAAAAGGATGTACGGTGCAATCGACCAGTACGGTCAGGCAACCCCCTGCCTTGAGTGTGGGTATCACAACCAGCATCCCGAAGTGTGTAGGCGGATCGGATGGTGCCCTGTTTGCGGTAGCCTCGGGTGGTGTAGGCGATTACCGATATATTCTCAACGCAGGCACCCCACAGGTGAGTGGGGCGTTCACAGGCTTAAAAGCCAATACCACGTACATGCTGGCAGTTACTGACAAAAATAGCTGTATCGTCTCTCAGTCGATCCTCATCGGTTCAGTGACTCCGTTTGATATTAAACTGGCCACCAGACCTGCTCGTTGTGCTGGCTCGGCCGATGGGACAGTTACGGTTGCGGCCACCGGTGGCTCAGGGGCTTATCTGTACCAGATTGGGTCCGGGGCCTTTCAAAGCGGCACTTTATTTACAGGGCTGGCTTCCGATACATATGAAGTGACAGTTCAGGATGCCAATGGTTGCCAGGGAAAGCAGACGGTGTCTGTTGGCCAGCCCACCCCTTTACAATTGACCGCCATTACCAAAGCGGTCAATTGTAAAGGAGCAAATAGTGGCTCAATCACCGTTACAGCTTCCGGAGGGACTGGTGCCGTGCAGTACCAGATTACCACCGGTAGCGCCCCGCAGACAAGCCCTACGTTCAGCGGGCTGGCGGTTGGTGACTACACCATTGTCGGGACGGATGCCAATGGCTGCACAAGTCTGGTATCAGTACCTGTTGGGAAAGCAGAGCCCTTGAAAGCGCAGGCTGTTTCCATTGCCGCTACCTGTTGCGTATGCCCTACAGGAGCTGTTCGGTTGATCACAACGGGTGGCACTGGTACAGCCAGGCAGTATCAGATAATTGGGCAGCCTTTTCAGTCCGGTAGTCAGATCAGTGGTCTACGCCCGAATACCTATCGCCTTCGGGTAGTTGACGAAGTAGGTTGTGCCGATTCGACCATTGCCGTAGTTACCGATGGAAACGCTATATCGCTGACGACGGGTACTATAAAAGACGTTACCTGCGTGGGTGGAAAAGACGGTGAAGCAATAGTTCGAATAGCGGGAGGAAAACAACCCTTTACGGTATATTGGGCAACCGAACGCCGGGATACCCTGAAAACGTTTACGGTTTCTCAGACTGGTCTTTCAGAAGGGACCTATACTGTAAGTGTCATTGATAGCAATCGTTGCTCAGCATCAACCCTATTTGTTTCGGTAAAAGCAAAGAGCCCGGTCCCCCCTAAACCAACGGTCACGCAGACCGGTAGTAGCACCCTGCTGGTTGATCAGTCGGCGGGAATACAATGGTATGTCCGACTGGGAAATGATCCGGGGAAGCCTGTTTCCAATGCAACTGAACCAACGTTAGTGCCGTTTCAGAGTGGTCAGTACTATGTTATTGTTACGGTTAATGGTTGCGCGTCGCCCCCGTCAGATGCGGTAAATTTTATACTGACGGCCTTAGCCGAACCCGTTTCCGGCCTTTCGGTTCGGCTGGTACCAAACCCTGTACGTGATCGGTTACGGCTGGAGGTTGAGCAGGTAGAACGGTCGGTGGTTCTGATTCAATTGCTCGATGCCTCCGGGCGAATTGTTTTGACCGGTCAGATACCGGCTTTTACGGGTAAAAAACAGGCCGATTGGCCATTGACCGGTATAACGACGGGTAGTTATTTGTTGAAAGTAAACACCGATTCGCGCCAGTCGATGAGCCGGGTATTCGTGGAGTAAAAAGGGTTGTCACACCGAGAGGCCCGGAGGTTAAAGGCGATACGCAGAATTTTTGTGTATCGCCTTTAACCTCCGGGCCTCTCGGTGTAACAACCCTATCTATAATCGCTCATCAAAGAGCTTCAAGATTCGCTTATATTCATCCATCCAGCTTGTCGGCTCCACAAACCCGTGGTCCTCGACAGGGTAGGGGGCTAGCTCCCAATTCTCTTTTTTGAGTTCGATGAGTCGCTGGGCTAACCGGACGGCGTCCTGAAAATGAACGTTTACATCGACCATGCCGTGGCAAATGAGGAGATGGCCTTTCAGTCCTTCGGCAAAATTTATGGGTGACGAACGACGATAGGCCAGCGAATCGGTTTGGGGTTCGTTCAGGATATTGGCCGTGTACGGATGGTTATAGGCGGCCCAATCGGTTACGGGTCGGAGAGCGGCTCCTGCTTTGAAGACGTCGGGTGTCGTGAACATGGCCATCAGGGTTATAAAGCCACCGTAAGAACCACCATAAATGCCAATCCGCTTGGCGTCAACCCCCTGCGTTTGAACCAGCCATTTAGCCGCGTCGACATGATCTTCTAAATCTTTTCCGCCCATAAACCGATAGATGCCCGTACGCCAGTCGCGGCCATACCCGGCACTTGCCCGGTAATCGATGTCGAGCACCGTATACCCTTTGTCGACCAGCAGATTATGGAACATGTATTCCCGGAAATACTGGCTCCACCATTTGTGGGCGTTCTGTAAGTAACCGGCACCATGTACAAAAACCACTGACTTTCCGTTCGGAGTGGCGGGTTTGTATAACCGGGCGTAAATCAACTGGCCATCCCGGGCCGGAATAGTGACGAGGGAGGGCTCCCGCCAGGGGTAAGCTTTGAAGGCGTCGGAGAGGGAATTTGTCAATTTAATAGCCGTTCCGGTAAGTGCTGTTTTCGCTGTCTTCGCATCGCTGGTGGGCTGGCCAAGATCCGTCACATACAACTCCCACGGCTGGTTGGTTGAAGAGTACCGAATGGCCATCCGGGTTTCATCGGGCGAGAGGGTCACATCATTGGCCCCGGTCATGGTGGTCAGGCGAGTCCGTTCTCCTCCGGTTGTCGACATCCGGTAAAAATGCTGCTCGCCGGGATGAACTTCGTTTGTTTGCAGATAAAAGTATTTTTTATCTTTTGACACCTGCACCTGCTGCACCTCGAACTTACCCGACGTGAGTTGCTTCTTCTCGCCGTTGAGCACATTGACGGTGTAGATGTGCGAGTAACCATCGGCCTCCGATTGAAACCACAGCGTTTGATTATCGCCCAGGAAACCCATGCTGCCCGGCGAGTTGGTCGAGCCAATGCCGGGGCCACCAATCCATGTATCTTCGTGCTGGCGGTCGAGTAGGGATAGCTTCAGCGTTTCGGGCTGAAGCCGCATGATCCAACGATCTTTGTTGTCCAGCGACCGAACCACTACCACACACAATTTGCCGTCCTCCGACCAAACGGGGTTGCTAATGGAAACCGGACGTACTTTTTTGGCTGTATCGGCCTTGGTTGTTTTGGCCGACTGGAGATAAGCAGGCTTGTCTGTGATCCCCGGAATGTCCTTTACCGAAACCGTCCGAACGGTGTCTTTTGCGATGTCATACACATAAAACTCCTGGCTGGCAACGGGAGCGCCTACTTTTGTCCGAGCCGGAATCTCCTCCGTGTAGCCCGATTCGGTTATGTAGTTGGGCACCTGCGCCGTTTTGGCATTGGTGGGGCGTTTGGTGAGTCGGTAGGTGATGAAGCGGCCGTCGGGGCTTAGCGTTGGACCGATAACCGTTTTATCATCCAGGTAAATCTCTTTGGCTCGTTTGGGCTGATCGGCTTTGTTAATGCGCTCGGCTTCGTCCTTTTTTTCTTTCCGTTCTTTCAGTACCGACGACAGGCGAAGCTGGTCCTGTTTCAGAAATTTCTCTTCATCCGTTAGTTTGGCCTCGGCTTTTTTTGTGCCTGCTTTGAAGTCGGTGAGTTGGGTGAGTTCGCCGGTTTTCAGGTCGATGCTGAATAAGTTGGAGCCGCTTCTCCGGAAAATAACCTGCTTTTGATCGCCCGAAAAAACGGGGTCCATTTCCGTTTCGCTGGTATTGGTCAGTTGCCTGACGGCTCCTGATTTCAGATCGAGTAAAAACAGGTCGCCCTGCCGGTCGAATACCCGTTGGGTGTAGGCGACGTTGAAGGCCGAAACCGGGGGCGTGGGCAACGCCCGGCGTTCCGCTGGGCTCACTTTTACGGGTGACGAGGCTGTCAGCGTTTTGGCCCGGCCAGCCCGAACGGGCGTCGTGGTAAATGTGACTTTATAGAGGGAATCCCCAAGGGTACGGTCGGGGTTCCAGCTAAAATAGAGGGTTTTGGAGTCGTCGGACCAGAAGGGATTGGAAGGGGAGGTACCTATCCAGATCTTCGGGTCCTGCATAATAGTTTCGACGGTAAGCGTTGTCGGTTTCGGCGGGGTAGACTGCGCAAAAAGGGATGCACTGATTAACAGCGCGAGCAAAGTAAAGAGACGATGCATTGACGAATGAAGTGAGAGAATGAGCCAAAACCGGAAATTAGGAAGAAAACGCCGAAAGACTTACTTTTCGACATGAAAACGCGCATTAATCCGCCCATCGAACCCATCGTTCGGAAGTTTAATGCAGCTTTACCGGCCCTGTACGGCGACCGGTTGGGCACTATCGTTCCTACGCCCGTGGCGACTACGATGAGGCATCCGACATTGACCTGATGGTTTTATTAAACGATGAACAGGTGGCTCCAGAACAGGTGGATACATAGGCTGAGATTTTTCGTCTGAGTGATTTCACGATGGACTTTATCCTTCGGTATGGCAAGGCTACATCTGTCTGCCGGTACCCGCTAAGCGGTATCAGCAGTCGTTTGATCCGGTTTATCAAAACGCACGTCGAGAGGGTTTAGCTGTATGAAAGAACAGGTCGACCATTGCTTATTTTACCCAAAATCCAGTAAAGTAGTATTGGCTGGACAGGGAAAGATGGTATCTTGCTTAACCAACTTACAATCCATTCGATGAAGTACGTTATACATGCTCACGATCATACCGATGCCGATGCACTCGCCCGGCGTATGACCGCTCGCCCTGATCATTTTGCTTATGTCCGTCAATTAAAAGAAAAGGGACAGTTCATACTGGGCGGGGCGCTCCTCAATCCTGAAGGGACCATGATCGGGTCGATGCTTCTTCTCGAAATGGAAACGGAAGAACAACTTCAGGAGTATCTCAAATCAGACCCGTATATCGTGCAGGGTGTTTGGGATAAAGTGGATGCGAAGCCATTTCGTCAGGCCGATGTATGACCTGTTACGCGACAACGTGCTCGTGAAAAAGAGTACACTTCCTCATCGTTTTTTTTGCCCGCTGGGTGTTGCGCTCCTCCTGATCGGGAGCCTGTCGGCCTGTGGGCAGCCTACAGAAACAAAAACAGTAACCATCCCCGTCGATACGACGGTGGTAGATGATGATACACTGGAAGTCAGCGACACGACCCGTTTTAAACAAACGGAGCATGCCCGTTGATTAAATACGTGTGAACCTAACATGAATTAATTTTGATAAACGCAGCAATATTTGATATGGATGGGCTGCTGGTGGATTCTGAACCCCACTGGCGTGCTATGGAACGAGTTGTATTTGCCACCGTTGGCCTGCACCTAACCGACGATGAGTGTAAACTGACCACCGGGCTGCCAATCCCGGACGTAATTCAATACTGGTATACCCGCGCGAGCTGGACACAGGAGGCCGCGGCCGGTCGTACGCATCAGGATCTGGCCGATGCCATTACCGACGGCGTTCATGAACGAATCGCCAATCTGGCCGAGCCGATGCCCGGTGCCATCGAAGCGCTGCGTTTTTTTGCTGATCGGGGTATTCCAACCGCTATTGCTTCTGCTTCGCCAATGAGCCTGATCGAAGTGGTTGTCGATCGGTTAGGTATTCGGGATTTACTAACGCTCTGGCACTCGGCCACGCTGGAAGCCCGGAATAAACCGGCACCGGACGTTTATTTAGGCACCGCCCGGAAACTCGGTGTGCAGCCCGCTTCCTGTATCACCTTTGAGGACTCCGGAAACGGATTGAAGTCGGCCTACGCAGCTGGTATGCATACGGTAGCGGTACCTGCCGAATTTGAATACAACGATCCGAAATTTGCGATTGCCGACCGCAAAATCCCCTCTTTAACCGCATTTTCATCCGTTATTTTTGATGACTTTCTGGCCAAAGAGTAGTCTATAGTAATTCCTAAACCGTGCCTTGTGCACTCGAAAAAACCTATGAAAATTTACCAACTTGATGCCTTCACCGACAAGTTGTTTGCGGGAAATCCGGCCGCCGTTGTTCCTCTTGATGCGTGGTTGCCGGATGAACAAATGCAGCGGATTGCGGCCGAGAATAATCTCGCCGAAACCGCTTTTTATGTTAAAACCGATCAACAGGATACCTATCATATTCGGTGGTTTACGCCCACGGTAGAGGTAGATCTGTGTGGTCACGCTACGCTGGCTACGGGCTATGTGGTCTTTTACCTGGAAAACGGCCCGTTGGAAACAGAGCATGTTTATTTTAATTCCCGCAGTGGTCCGCTGAAAGTGTGCCGGGGAGAAAACGGCTGGTTAACGCTCGACTTTCCGGCCGACGTGGTGCAAAAAGCCAACGTACAGCCACCAGCTCTGTTGTCGAGTATGAATGAGAAACCGGTGGCTATTTTTAAAGGCAAAACGGACTATTTGCTGGTGTATGAAACGCAGGCGCAAATTGAAGCGCTGACTCCTGATTTTAGGGAAATGAGCAGTGTACCCGCACGGGGCGTTATTGTAACGGCACCGGGTAACGCCGATGGCGATGCCGTCGATTTTGTATCAAGGTTTTTCGGTCCGCAATCCGGTATCGATGAAGACCCGGTAACAGGGTCGGCGCACACGACCCTGGTGCCTTACTGGGCTGATAAGCTTGGCAAAACGGAGCTTACCGCCCGCCAGTTATCAAAACGGGGTGGGTATCTGCGCTGTAAGCTGAATGACAATGGTGAAACCCCGGCTCGGGTAGATATATCCGGACAAGTGCAGTTGTATCTGACCGGAGAGATATTCCATTAAAAATGATAGAAACACGAACTGTACGGATATACCGGATTAAGACAGATTTTAGCCGTACTTACCCGTCTTATCCGTACAACTCGTGTTTCGTTCTAATTTTAATTTGTATTAATTCTAAACAAGTGTAATTTTACATACGTAAACAACGCTTGTGAATGACTATTGACTTTAATAACCAAGAATGTTCGGTTGCCCTGAACAATGCCAAAACGCTCCTGCAAACCAACCCTTTTTTGGGTAATGAGTGCATTTTGAAAAAGTGCTGCAAAAAATATAAAAAGGGGAAACGCTGCAAGAAGTGCCCGGATTGAACGCCCCCATCTTTAGTCTTCCGGATTCTGTTGATCAACTGTTGGCCAGTTGCACAACTTCACCGATTACTGAACCCAACGGACTGCTTTGTTGTCATTAGGATAGATGCATCTCTATCTACATATACCGTTTTGTAAGCAGGCCTGTCATTACTGTGATTTCCATTTCAGCACCAATCTGGAGCAAAAGTCAGCTTTAGTTGATGCGATTTGCCAGGAAATAGTGCTGCAAAAGGACTACCTGCCCAACCAACCGCTGGAAACGATTTATCTGGGCGGAGGCACTCCTTCGTTATTGACTGAACGGGAGCTAGAGGAAATCTTTGCGACGATTCATGCCCATTTCACCGTAACGCCAACGGCTGAAATTACACTCGAAGCTAACCCTGATGACTTACAGCAGGAAAAGCTCCAATTACTTCGCCGGTACGTCAACCGGTTGAGTATTGGTATCCAGACCTTCGATGAAGCGACTTTGCGCTGGATGAATCGGGCGCACTCGGCCTCCGAAGCCGAAACCTGTGTCTTGATGGCACGGGAAGCGGGTTTCAACAATATGAGCGTTGACCTGATCTATGGAATTCCCAACCGGGATAGGATACTATGGCAGCAGGATCTGCAAAAAATTCTGGTCCTCGATGTGCCCCATCTGTCGGCCTATGCGCTGACCATTGAGCCGGATACGGCCTTTGGCCGATGGCAGAAAAAAGGTAAACTACCACCCGCCGATGAGGCTATTGCCGCCGATCAATTTGACGAGTTGGTGCAAACGCTGACCGGAGCCGGTTACGAACATTACGAAATCTCGAATTTTGCTAAACCGGATCAGTATGCCCGTCATAACAGTGCTTATTGGCAACGGCGACCTTACCTGGGCATAGGCCCGAGTGCTCACTCCTATAATGGCCATTCGAGGCAGTATAACCTGGCTAATAACGCTCGTTATACAGCCGCTGTTAAACAGGATGAAATACCCGCCACTATCGAGCTATTAACCGTAGCCGATCAGGTAAATGAATACTTATTAACCGGCCTACGGACAAAATGGGGCTGTTCGCTTACAGAGCTTGACACCTTATTAAGGACTAGTTTCGTTGAGAGACAGGCGCGTGACCTCCGTAAAATGTATGCAACGGGCTGGCTGTCAAGAGAAGGGGATCGACTGCTGCTGACCCAAACCGGTAAGCTTTTTGCCGACCGGGTGGCCGCTACCTTGTTTGTGGAAGAATAGCCGTGTCTCTTTTTTTGAAATTTAGTTGTTAAATCGGAAGAAAAATGTGTTTCCTTCTGATGGACTGTTATTTTCGCAGTATGACAACTCCCCTATGAATCCACAGCGCCCGCAACGTCCAGTCAATACTTTCCGCACGTCACCAGCTCCCACGCCTGTTCCACGACCAAAGGCTGAGAAGTCGTCGACGCAGCGGACGCAACCTGCCGTGCGTAAGCCATCCCCGGACAAAAGGTCGTCGGGCGGGGGAGGAGGTCGTTGGCAGCAGGCGCGTCGGTTCATCCGTGAACGGCCGTTGCTGGAGCGTGTGTACTGGTTTTTGGTGAAAGCTTTTCTGTGGCTTTTCTTCGGCTCTATTGTTTCTGTGATCGTGTTAAAATACGTGCCGGTTTGGGTAACGCCACTGGTTGTTTCGCGCTGGGTGGATACGTTTGGGACTGATGAGAGCAGTCATGTTTACAAAAAATGGCGGCCTTATGAGAAAATTAGCAAGGAAGCTGCGCTGGCCGTCGTTTCGTCGGAAGATCAGGCTTTCCCCACACACTGGGGGTTTGACTTCGACGAGATCCAGGACGCTATAAAAGAAAATCAAACGCGTAAGCGGCCACGCGGAGCCAGTACCATTTCGCAGCAGGTGGCCAAGAACGTATTTCTCTGGAACGGCCGCAGCTACATCCGAAAGGGTCTGGAGGTGTATTTTACCACCCTGATCGAGCTGGTCTGGGGTAAAAAGCGCATACTGGAAGTGTATCTGAATGTGGCCGAAACAGGCCCGATGACGTTTGGTGTAGAGGCTGCCTCGCAGCGCTATTACGGGCACTCGGCTTCATCACTTTCGCGCGATGAAGCCGCTCGCATTGCCGCCGTGCTGCCCAACCCACGGTTGTTTTCGATCAAAAAACCATCAAACTACATCCAGCGCCGAACCCGGCAAATTGCCCGACAGATGCGTTATCTGGGTGGACAGAAGTACATTCGGAATTTGTAAGCGGCTGGCTGTCGTTGATTAATCACATCCGAATAACTCCCAAAACAGCGGTTTGCCACGGATGCTTGTTGATGCATAGCTATGGCTTATCAACATAGTATAAAGCGATAGTCGATAGCCTTTGACAGAAAACGGGAACGCTTTTGCTTACTTTCTTCGTGCGGGAAATAAACAACCCGTATTCCCTGTAAGCTTCGGGATAAAAGCACCCGTAACCCGTCATCGTTCTCAGCCCGCAATCCTACAGTATGCGTATACACGTTTTGGTTGTCATATGCCTTAGCCTGGCTATTCAGACAACGGCTCAAACGCCAGCTATAAAAAAAGATATTCCGCCAGGTTTGTACCAGAATAACCGGAAACCGCTCCGCCCAAATCCTTACATCGAGTTGCCACTTGGCGCCATTAAAGCACAGGGCTGGCTGAAAGAAATGCTCTTACGCCAGAAGAGTGGTGCCTCAGGCCATCTCGACGAACTCTATCCGCTGGTGATGGGAAAGCGAAATGGCTGGCTGGGGGGCGATGGTGACCAATGGGAGCGGGGGCCTTACTGGATTGATGGACTCCTGCCGCTGGCCTATCTGCTGGATGATAAAGAACTAATCGCTAAAACAAAACCCTGGATCGAGTGGGCTCTTAACAGCCAGCAGCCCAACGGTTATTTTGGACCCCAAAAGAATTATACACCTGAACCCGGCGTCCAGCGCGATAATAGTGAAGACTGGTGGCCCAAGATGGTGGTGCTGAAAATCCTAAAGCAGTATTACACGGCAACAAACGATCAGCGGGTTATTCAACTGATGACCCGTTACTTCAGGTACCAGCTTCAGCAGCTACCCACGCATCCACTCGATCACTGGACCTTTTGGGCACGCTACCGGGGTGGCGACAACCTTATGATCGTTTATTGGCTGTATAACCAGACCGGCGATGCTTTTCTGCTCAAACTGGCTGATCTGATTCACAAACAGACATTTAATTATACCGACGGGTTTTTGAAGACAACCATGCTTTCGCAGCAGGGAAGCATTCACTGTGTCAATCTTGCTCAGGGTATAAAAGAGCCATTGATCTATTATCAGCAACATGCCGACTCAAAATACCCGGAGGCTGTCAACAAAGGCTTTGCCGACATTCGTCGTTACAACGGCATGGCGCATGGGTTGTATGGTGGGGATGAAGCGCTGCATGGCAACAACCCAACGCAAGGGTCGGAGTTGTGCTCGGCTGTAGAGATGATGTTCAGTCTGGAGAGTATACTGAACATTACCGGCAACGTTTCTTATGCAGATCAGTTGGAGAAGATTGCGTTCAATGCCTTACCCGCCCAGGTTAGCGATGATTTCATGGGTCGACAGTATTTCCAACAGGCCAATCAGGTGATGCTTACCCGACATATTCGCAATTTTGACCAGAATCACGGCGGTACCGATGGGTGTATCGGCCTGTTGACGGGGTATCCCTGCTGCACCTCCAACATGCACCAGGGGTGGCCCAAGTTTACCCAGAATTTATGGTATGCTACCGCCGACAAAGGTCTGGCAGCTCTGGTGTATTCGCCCAGTGAAGTGAAAGCGTACGTAGGCGGTGGCAAAGAAGTGAAGGTTATTGAAGAAACCAACTACCCTTTCGATGAGACGATCAGGTTTACGCTAACGATGGATAAGACGATTAAGTCAGTTGCCTTTCCTTTTCACCTGCGTATTCCGGCCTGGTGTAAACAGGCAAATATTTTGATCAATGGCCGGTTATGGAAGAATGTGGCGGGCAATCAGGTCGTACAGATAACGCGTTCATGGACGTCCGGTGATGTAGTCGAATTGACGCTACCGATGCATGTTTTTAAAAATCAGTGGTACGAAAATTCGGTTTCTGTGGAGCGTGGCCCCCTTACGTACGCGCTGAAAATGGGCGAGGAGTCGACGACTGTCAAGAATGAAAAAGACCCCATCCAATACGGTGATCAATATATTGAAGTGCGTCCTACCACTCCCTGGAACTATGGTCTGGTCGATGTACCGGATGCAAAGCTGGAGCAGGCCGTAAAGGTGATAAAAAAAGATCGGGTAACGACTTACCCCTGGAATCTGGACAACGCGCCTACCGAAATTCGGCTGAAAGCCAGACAGATTCCTTCCTGGCAATTGTATAACGAAATGACAGGTCCTATTCCCTACAGCATAACCAATGGCCTGATAACAAACCCAAAAGAAGAGGAGATTACACTGGTGCCTTACGGCTGTACGACCCTTCGGATTTCTCAGTTTCCGGTGGTAGAAAAAAGAAACTAAGGCGCAGGCATCGTACCCGTAAGCTTACTTTTGTCAAGACACGCTACAGCTCTCGGGATAAGACAGCTTTGATTTCCTCGTGTCAAAATGGTTTTCGATTAGCGTTTGGGGTAACGCAGTGCTGTTCACTCTAAAACCCGAAGGGATGACAGGATTATAAAAAGAAGGGTAAAATAATGTCACCCTTTCAGGGTTCTAAAAAAAATGGATATACGTTTTTCTATAATCCTGTCATCCCTTCGGGATTAATACTTAAAAGCGCTACGGAGTGGAGGGGCCACGAACCCGCCACTCCGCAAGACAATCGAAAATGTCGGTACTACACCTTCTCCGGCACCACAAATGGCGCGCGGTATTTACGGGTGAGCATTTGGTTCGCTTCTTTGTCGCCGACGAATACTTCGTTCTTCGGGTCGAAATGCAGGGTGCGTCCTAAGCGGTAGGCGATGTTGCCGAGGTGCGCAATGCCCGAGGCAAGGTGTGCTGTTTCGACGGGTCCGTTCTGTTTTTTGGTATCCCTCGCCCGAACGGCTTCGATGAAGTTCAGGTAGTGATCGCCCCCTTCATTGCGGGCCGGGCCGGGTGCCCGTTCTTTACCCAGGAACGTTTTATAATCCGAATAGCCGTTAATGACCATGTAGCCTTTGTCGCCGTAGAAGATGTTGCCGATTTCGACACCGTCCTCCTTATTGGTCATCCAGGGGCGAACCTCAAACTGAATCACTTTGCCCGACGACGGATATTTATACACCGATGTGAGGGTTTCGGGGGTTTCCTTGCAGTCGTTCCAGAGGAATTTACCACCCGCCGAGGTGATCTCTTCGGGGAGGCCTACGTCCAATCCCCACATACACAGGTCGGTTTCATGGATACCCTGGTTACCGATGTCGCCATTGCCATAATCCCAGAACCAGTGCCAGTTATAGTGGACGTAGTTTTTACTGAATTCTTTCGCCTGGGCCGGACCCTGCCACATGTTCCAGTTTAGTTCGGCCGGAACGGGAGAAGGCCCTTGATTGCCAATGTCCGGACGCCACTTATACACCAGCCCTCTGGCCATATACACCTTACCAATCAGCCCGTCGCGCAGGTGTTTGATAGCCTCCTGAATCGCCACCGAACTCCGTAACTGCACACCATGTTGCACAATGCGGTTGTAATGATGGGCCGCTTCGACCAGTTTACGTCCCTCACGAAGGTTGTGCGCGCCGGGTTTCTCAACGTACACATCCTTACCGGCCTGACACGCCCAGATAGCCGCCAGCGCGTGCCAGTGGTTTGGGGTGGCAATGCTCACAACGTCGATGTCTTTGTCGTCGTAGACCTGCCGGAGGTCGGCTATGGTCTTCACTTTTTTGTTGTATTTCTTCTCGAAATCGGCAGCTCCTGCCTGGAGTACATTGCTGTCGACATCGCAGAGCGTAGCGACTTCCACATCTTTCAGGCGAGAGAAGCCCTGAATGTGGTCTTTACCACGGCCGTTGATGCCAATGACGCCTACGCGCACCCGGTCATTGGCACCGAACGCACGCGCCGGAACAAACGTCGGCATACCGATTGCTGCTAGTGAACTGACCGCCCCCGCCTTGAGGACGAACCGCCGGGAAACTTGTTTTTCATTCATGATTTAGAACAGGTTTAGGAAAGGGTTTATAATCTCGGTATCGTCAATCCTCCATCGACCAGAATGACCTGTCCCGTGGAATATGGGAAATCACCTTTGGCAAGGGAAGCAACGGCGCGACCCACATCGTTAGGCAGCCCCCAGCGTTTTTGTACGGTTAATCCACTGTCGATCAGTGCATCGTATTTGGCGGTTACCCCCGCCGTCATGTCTGTTTTGATAACACCCGGCCGAACTTCATAAACGGGAATATTATGCTCACCAAGTCGGGTGGCAAAAAGTTGGGTTGTCATGCTCAGCCCCGCTTTCGCCACGCAATATTCGCCACGGTTCACCGACGCCACCGTGGCTGAAACGGATGATACGTTGATGATACAGCCCCAGAAATCAACCTGATCAGCGCGTTGGGCAATCATCCAGTTGGCGGTTGCCTGGGTCAGGAAGTAAGCTCCCTGCAAGTTCGTAGAGAGCACATACTGAAAACTTTCTTCGGTGGCTTCCAGAATATCCCGCCGTTCTTTGGGTGCTACGCCCGCATTGTTCACCAATACGTTCAATCGCCCGAAATGACCTTTTATGGCCTCAATCATCTCAGCACGTGCCTCGCGCGAAGCAATATCGCCAGGGCAGTAGAGCACATCACTTCCCCGACTTCGTAACCCATCTAAAGCGTCCCGTACGGCGTCTTCCGGCCGGACGCCATTGATGGCCAGATCGAATCCGGCATCGGCCAATTGTTCGGCAATGCCGTAGCCAATACCACGGCTACCTCCTGTTATACATGCTACCGGACGGCGTTTCATCGTTTACAGGCTTTCTTTGATGGCTTTCAACTGTTCGGCTTCGGGACTTTTCTTGTAGAGCGTGTCCAGCGGATAGCAGCCCGAAATCAGGCCATTCCGGGGAGCCGTCGTACAGTCCGAGAAGGTGCGGCAGATGAGGTTACGGACGAGCGACTTGCCCGCCAGCATATCGGCGGGCATGGTCGGGTAGGAGAGTACCATCCGGCCAAAGCCTACGCTATCGGCCATGCCTTTCTGCAATACCTGCTGCGCTACGTTGGGCAGCCATTCCTGCAAGTACGAATAGCCCGAGCCAATAAAAACCAGTTCAGGGAACGCCTGCTTTAACTCACTTGTCACGTCGATTTGCCGCTTCACACCCAGTAGCGGGTCTTCCGGTGGCAGGTAGCCATCCGAAGGAGGGAACAGGGCGGGCCGCATCAGGTGAGGGTTGTAATACGGACTTCCCCCGGTAATGCACACCAACTGAATGCCGAGCGATTCGGCCAGCGCCAGAAAGGCTTTGGTCTCTGTCAGGTCAAGCTCTACGCCATTTTCTTTTCCGCCAAAGGCAAACGGGTACTGTTCCATGGATTCCGGGATTCCCGCCCCTGCCGGTCCTTTCTTAAACGGCAGCATATCGAAGGCACTCAGGCGAATACCAATGCCCAGCCCCGGAGCGGCTTCCCGAATACCCGCAACGATGTTCCGCAAGTAGCGCGTACGGTTTTCAAAGGAACCCCCGTAACGTCCCTCACGGCTAACCGCGCTGAGAAATTCGTGGCCCAGATAGCCGTGGCAGTGTTTTATATCGACAAAGTCATACCCGGCTTTCTGCGCCAGCACAGCCGCTTCTACGTACTGCTCGATGATCCGGTCGATCTCATTATCTGTCAGCGTAGGGTAATCGGCCTCCATACCGAATTTACTATTCAGAAAGGGGTGGCTGTATAGGATTTTTGATTCAAACGCTTTGTGGCTTTTCGGTTTGCAAAAACGCCCTGAGTGCGTGAGTTGAAGGCCAATGACTAAATCGTCCGTTTGGCCGAACGCTGCGGTATGCTCATCGAGGAGCAACTGCCGCAGTTCGACAAAATCGGGGAATGTTTCATCGTTCATCACCAACTGGTTCGGGTTGGCCTTCCCGGAATGGCAGACCGCCACCGCTTCGCAGCCAAAAAGCAGCTTAGCTCCGCTAATGGCAAATTTCTTCCACCGATTCCGGGTGAAGTCAGTGGGTCGGCCATCGAGGGTGCCATCCCAGCCTTCCATAGGTAAAATACAAAGGCTGTTGCCAATGGTCTTCCCTGACTTAAGGGAAATGGACCGGTTGAACGGGCTTTCGGCCGGGGGTAATAAGGTATCGTCGAACGGCAGGTCGATGTCGTTTTTTGTCAGGTAGTTGCGCAGGTCATCAGCCGTTTTCAACTGGGCCATGCGGGGGTAGGCGGGTTTGTATTTTTCACTCATTGCGGTAAAAACGGGTATTTATCCTTCAGTTAGTCATTCTGGGGTTCAGCGATCCGATTGAAGAATGTGTAGTAAGGTTCGTTACGGATAATTCGTTGCAGGTAGAGGGCCACTTCGCGGGCGTGGTAGTCGCCCCACATGCTCGACTCGCCATTGGCAATCTTGCTGCCTGCTGGTACATAATCCCAGCCATTAGGCTGATGATAAATGGAGTGAAGCAGTAAACCCTGATGGGCTGGGTCGGTGCTTAGATACGGCTCATCAAACAAGGTGTTCAGTACCGTTAGGCCCGCCTGATAATACCGTTTTCCAGAGTCGGAGTTCCCTTTTTCGGTCAGGTATTTTCCTAATCGAAGCAGCCCCTGCGCACCTATGGCAGCGGCTGAGCTGTCTACCGGTTCGAAGTCATTGTAAGGGTCGGCGGGGCGGTTGAGGTAATCGCCCAGACGGTGCAGGTTGGGCGCTCCTGTGTCCCAATACGGTATGCCGTCGGTTGGTGTATGGTCAATGTAGAAATCGCAGGTGGCGGTTGCGGCTTTAAGCATATAGGCTTCAATGTGCGCCCGCCCGCCAAACGCATCCAGTTCGGCATCGTCGCGGGTGGCGAGCCACTCGAGTTGTTCAGGGAAGCCGCACATGGCCCAGGCCAGGCCGCGCGTCCAGGTAGTAAAGCCCGAATAGCCCTGTTGTGAATTGGGACAGCGGAAGTTGCCGTCTCGCACGTTAAACACGCTTTCGTGCGCCGTGCGGCCCCATATGTCGTACGAATCGCGGCCTTCGCCATAAAAGACCGAGTAGTCGGCGGTGGCTTTTATGTGCTGAAGCGCCCGGTCGAGCAGGTTGATTTTTACATCACCTTCGCCCTGAAAGACATGGCCCAGCGAATGGCTCAGGACCAGCGCCCGGCATGAACGAATGGTATCTACAAAGAGCGAGTGCGGACCGTTGAATGAGCTAATAAAACCGGCTGCGCCATCCGGGCTGTTTTTGATAGGCGTCCAGCGGCTGGCCTGTACAGCGCCGGATATCTTGAGGGCTAGTTCGTACAGGTTTTTCTCCCATTCATTAAAGTCTATTCGCCCTTCCCGCATTAATCGAAGCAGGTTCCCGTAGGTGCTGACATTATTAAACCCGTGGTCGTGAACGCCGATATGGCTGATGTGAGGAGCCATGACCGTCAACGTTTTCTGACGGCCGGCTTCCAGAAATTCCGTTTCGTTGGTGGCGTCGAACTGTAGAATCGAAGATCCGAACTGAAAGCCCTGTGTCCACTCGGTCCAGCCGCGCGTGGTGTATTTTCCCTGAATGGTAAAAACGGGCGATCCTTTACTTACATCGTACTCGTTGTCAATGAGTTGTATTTTCTGGCCGGAGAGTGTCCAGAAGCGGTTAAGTTTAGCAGAAAGGTCGGCAGCTTGTAAGGATTCGTTAATCAGCATTGAATGGGGGCTTTTCCGGTTTTCAATTGGTACGGGTTTATCGGGAAATAATCTAAACCAGAAAGAGCCGGAAGTCGGAACGCTACTGTACAGCGTGCCCGAAAATGTTTATTCAGACAAACAGGAACCGGCTCGACAGTATCTGCCGACCGATGAGATAAGACATGAGAAGCAAATGCTGCGAAAGAACTAGAAAAGACCCTGCCCGAAGAAAGCCGGTATCGACACGGGCTTGTTATGCAGGATAAGGAAGTAAACCAGCCCGGCCAGGACTAAATAGCTGAATGCCAGCCATTTTCTCTTTT
This sequence comes from Spirosoma aerophilum, assembly GCF_054782495.1. Taxonomy (NCBI): domain Bacteria; kingdom Pseudomonadati; phylum Bacteroidota; class Cytophagia; order Cytophagales; family Cytophagaceae; genus Spirosoma; species Spirosoma aerophilum. The sequence goes on from NZ_BAAGSJ010000013.1 coordinate 40,066, forward strand.
GGGCGAACTCCATAGGGTGATGGTAATAATCATAAATCATGGAAGCCGATAGACCCATGACCATCAAAAAGAACGAGAACACCCCAAAATCTGTTCGGTACATGCGCACAGACTGCATAAAGGTTGCCCCCGAAACGATGTACAGCAGCCAGGCCGCAAATCCTGCCCGATACAGGTAAATGCTGAGCCGCCGGTCGTTTTTAAGGTCGAAAAGGTCGTCTGTGAATTTCTCGGACATGATTTCTGCCGTTTGGGCAGGTGAAAATACGAATTCTTTACTTTAAACGCAAAAAAGACAATGCTTGATACACAACCGGTTGAGACCACTCAGGAATTTAATACCATGCAGGTTGAACTGGTACGCGTCGACGATGGGTTTCATTTTGAAGCAATTGGAAAATCGGGCGTAGCCCAGCACATTGATGCGGCCACCGATATTGGCGGGCATAACGCCGGGGCTCGCCCCATGGAAATGTTATTGATGGGTCTGGCCGGTTGCTCGGCCATCGACGTGATCCTGATTCTCAAAAAGCAGAAACAGGTCATTGACGATTTTCGTCTGAAGGTGGATGGCTTGCGGGAAAAGGACGCGATACCCGCTCCTTTCAAAAAAATTCACATTACTTACCTGCTAAAAGGCCAGCTGAACGAGGATAAAGTGAAACGGGCGATTGATCTGTCGATGGATAAATACTGTTCGGCAACGGCACAGTTTCGCCCATCGGTCGACATTACCTATTCATTTGAGATACAGGCGTAAGTAAGCCTACAAGGCATCGAAAACTTTATAGGTTTGTTTCATAGATGGCGTAGTTTTTGCATAGATTCTGGTCATGCGCGTTAATGCGTCAAGAACCTTAATCACTGCATGTATCATGAAAAAAGCCATTCTGGGTCTTGCCCTGCTGACCACCCTGACAACGATGTCATTTGCCGGTGAAATCCGCAAAGAGAAGAAAACAAAAAAAGCGACTACGACAAATTGTGAGAAAACATCCTGCGATAAGGGTACTACTCATGCCTGCTGCATGAAAAAGGCGCAGGCGTAACCGCTGGCTATTCATAAAAAAGCCTCGCGCTGATCTTATAAATGATCAGCGCGAGGCTTTTTTATGAGCTGAATCTTATTTTTCTGGATTCGTGCCGTTTCGTGTTTACATCATGAGTATTTTTGAAAAAAGCAGAACGTACTGATGACTCCTTCTCCCATTGTCGATTCGAACACACCCCAAACCGACGAGCTGGCAGCCTGTCTGAATTGTGATCACCCGCTCACTGGTCAGTATTGTAAAGAGTGTGGCCAACAGGCTGACACACGTCGTATCAACTGGTACTACCTCTGGCATGAAGTTTCGGAGAGCATGTGGGGCATCGAGCGGGGTATCTTATTTACCCTACGCGAACTCCTCGTTCGGCCGGGGTATACGATCCGCGAGTTTCTGGCCGGGAAGCGGATTAATCATTATCGACCGCTGGCCTTACTACTGATGCTGGGTGCTATTTATGTGTTTGTGTCGCAAGTGCTGCACGTTGACCTATTAAAAGCAAGCCAGCAGGTATATAGCTATCCCGAGCCTAAAGCTGATTCGTCAGGTCAAGCAAAGGAAGTTCTAACTAAATACTTTCAGGTTCTCGATGAAAATCAGCAGTTTGGTGACCTGTTCATGGTGCCATTCATCGCCTTCTGGTGCTGGAGACTGTTTCGGCGAAGCGGATATAACTACCCCGAAATGTTGGTTGCCCAAACATTTATGGCCAATTTTGGCTTGTTTTTCTCCCTGGTCATGCTTCTTGCTTTTTGGGTACTGGGCGACTCGGCTACCATATTGACAGGCATCATGAGCGTTAGTATGCTAATACCGTTAGCCTATAATGCCTTTGCCCATACGCAACTCTTTAAAGGTAAACTAAGACCATTGAGTATTGTGCTGCGTTCTGTAAGCGCTTATTTGCTGGGCTATATAAGCCTTTTACTCGTTATGGGGTTTATTTTGTTTGTATATACCATCATCTTTCTTGTCAGCACTGATCAACACAAAGCACTGCCCAAAAAAACTAAGCCCGCAGTGAGTCAGCATGCCCACTCTTAATACATATGCAACAATACCACGACCTGCTTCGCCACATTCTGGCCAACGGAACCCGCAAAACTGATCGAACCGGTACCGGCACCATCAGCGTATTTGGCTATCAGATGCGTTTCAACTTACAGGATGGGTTTCCATTGCTGACTACTAAAAAAGTCCATACCAAGTCAATTATTCATGAATTGCTGTGGTTCATTAAAGGTGATACCAATATCAAATACCTGAAAGATAACGGGGTTTCGATCTGGGACGAATGGGCCGACGAAAACGGCGACTTAGGGCCGGTATATGGCAAACAGTGGCGCAGTTGGGCCGGTCCGCAGGGGCAGGTGATCGACCAGCTGCAGGATGTGTTGCGTCAACTTAAAAACACGCCTGATTCGCGAAGGATCATCATTTCGGCCTGGAATCCCGCCGATGTGCCCAGCATGGCCTTGCCACCCTGTCATCTGTTGATGCAGTTTTATGTAGCCGATAACAAGCTGTCCTGTCAGCTTTATCAGCGGAGTGCCGATGTGTTTTTAGGGGTTCCGTTCAATATTGCCAGCTACGCGCTGTTGACAATGATGATTGCGCAGGAGTGCGGACTGGAGGCTCACGAATTCATCTGGACGGGGGGCGATACCCACCTGTACCTGAACCATCTGGAGCAGGTAGAAACCCAACTCGCCCGCGACTTCAGGCCCCTGCCAACCATGCGGCTAAACCCCGATGTCCGTTCGGTGTTCGACTTTACCTACGCCGATTTCACCCTCGAAAATTACAACCCGCATCCAGCCATCAAAGCGCCGGTAGCGGTATGAGATTTGATAGAACACAGATCTTTAAGATTGTTATGATAAATAATGATAACCTCAAAAATCATAACAATCATAAAGGTCTGTGTTCTATTGGTTTACCAGCTTCTGGTACTCGCGCTCGATCATGTCCCGTTCGTTGCCGTAATGAATGGCCAGGTAGTGGGAGACCAGCCCGATACCCCAGCCTAACATCGGGAAAACTGGCCACGGAAAAAGAGTATTGGCATGATCACTCGTGGTATTGATAATAAACGCACTGAAGGCCCAGATAAGCCATAGTCCGCCGTTGATAATTAAATAGGCCTGTAAGTGAATCCGAAAACCGACACGGGCTTTCGCTTGTTTCCATAAATAAGGGTCGCGTTGGGGTGTATGCTGGTTCGGTTCCATCGTCGTCTTTGCTAAAGGTTTATTGTCGTTTTGAATTGACCTGACAAAGATGCTCTACCCAACCAACGCGTTTCCCTGAAATCTGACCAATTGCCTAACTTGCGGAGTGAATTCCCCCTTAAGCATGACCAATTCTGAAATCGTTGACCTGCTCGAACTCACCGGCCGGTTAATGGAACTCCACGACCGCGATGCGTTCAAGACGCGCTCTTACCAGACAGCTGCGTTTAACCTCGATAAATCCACTGCCGACCTTGCTAACTTGCCCGTTGATGAACTGGTGAAGCTACAGGGCGTTGGTAAATCTGTTGCTCAGAAAATTCGCGAGATCGCCGAAACGGGTCGCCTGACGGAACTTGATGAATTACTGGCCCAAACACCCCAGGGGGTGCTGGACATGTTTCGCATAAAAGGACTAGGTGTCAAGAAGGTGCGGACCCTCTGGCATGAGTTGGGTATTACCAACCTCCGTGACCTTCAGTTGGCAGGCGAAAACGGTCAGATTGCGAAGATCAAAGGCTTTGGCGCCAGCACGCAGGAGAAGATTCTGGCGGCTCTGGAATTCCTTCAGGAGCAGCAGGGTAAAGTTCGGATGGACAAAGCGGCCATGATCGCCAATAGGCTCGTGGAACAATTGAGTGCCCATTTTGAGCGGGTAGAAATTAGCGGTCAGGTACGACGGAAAGCGCAGGAAGTCGATGGAATTCAACTGCTCATTCAAACCAGCGATCCGGTTTCGGCCATGCTGACGCTGAATGGTTTTGATAATCTGGTGCAGGATGTTCGTGAATCATCGCCGTTTGCGTGGCGCGGGCACCTGACCGGTTTCGACGTGCTGGTGGAACTGCTGTTTTATCCCGCCGAACAACTGAGTCGGCAGTTGTTTATTCAAACGGCCACCGAAGCGCATTTGAAACAAGCCGGGAATGGGGGCGTTCCGTTATTGCAAGTCGCCTATGCCGGTGTTTTGCCCGAATCAACCAATTCTGCCGATGTAACGCAAGTTGAAACAGCTATCTACGAAAAAGCTGGTTTGCCGTATATCGTGCCCGAAATGCGCGAGGATGACTTTGCGTTTCGCTGGGCCAGTCGCTATAAACCTGAAGAACTTGTCACCTGGGACGATCTGAAGGGAACGCTGCATAACCATAGCACCTGGTCGGATGGGAAGCAGTCGGTGGCAGATATGGCCGCCTACTGCCAGAAGCTGGGACTGACGTATTTTGGTATTGCCGACCACTCCAAAACCGCTTCGTACGCGGGTGGACTGGATGCTGAGCGCGTTCGTCAGCAGCAGCTGGAAATTGACGAAATCAATAAAACGTTCGGGGCTGATTTTCGTATTTTCAAAGGTATTGAGTCGGATATTCTGGGCGATGGTTCCCTGGATTACGACGATGAGACACTGGCGACGTTCGATTATGTCGTGGCCTCGGTTCACCAGACACTGACCATGACGCAGGAGAAGGCAACGAACCGGTTGCTTCGGGCCATTGAGAATCCGTATACGACTATTCTGGGACATCCAACGGGGCGGTTGCTCCTTGCCCGCGAAGGTTATCCCATCGACCACCGGGCTATCATCGACGCCTGTGCGGAGCATAAGGTCATCATCGAAATCAACGCCAGTCCGTATCGGCTCGATATCGACTGGCACTGGATCGAATACGCCATGCAGCAGGGCGTCATGCTGAGTATTAACCCCGACGCCCATGATTTTGCCGGTTTGCTTGACATGCACTACGGAGTAGCCATCGGCCGCAAAGGCGGATTAACCAAAGCCATGACCTTCAATGCGCTAACCTTAGCCGAAATGACGGCGTATTTGGAGCGACGACGGGCGGAGATACGCAGGTGAATGCAGGGAATTGGGATAAAGAGGGATTAATTGTTGGTTAATGAATATAGGAAATAGGGTAAATACGTCGCCGTCTCTCCTTAAATCATTATCTTTCAGTTTCATAACTACCCCTTTCCGCACGCCCTAAACCCGTCTCTATGCGTTTTCCACTTTTACTGCTATTTTCCCTTTGTGTACTCAACGGGGCTGTTGCCCAACAACGAACAAATTCCGGAGCCAACCCGGTTACGTTTTCTGCAACGGGTTATGTGCGGGATGCAAAAACGGGTAAGCCGATTCAGGGCGTTAATATTGTCGTGCTAAACGTATCGAAGGGGTACGTGACGGCTAAAGATGGTTTCTACACGATACAATTACCCGTCGGGGATTTTGTTCTTCGCTTTTCACACGTAGGCTATCGTGCCAAACAGGATACCATTTCCCTGCAAAGTACGCTCTTCCGTGAGGTTACGATGGAAGATGATGCCAAAGACCTCGAAGAAGTGGTCGTGACCAGCGAGTCGCCCGATCGTAACGTTCGTAAAGTCGAAATTGGCGTTTCTCAACTAACCATTCGCAGCATTCGGCGGATTCCGCCCCTGATGGGTGAGGTCGATGTGCTGCGGTCGCTGCTCCTTCTGCCGGGGGTGACAACCGTGGGCGAAGGAGCCCCCGGCTTCAACGTCCGGGGGGGCAGTGCCGATCAGAATCTGATCCTGTTCGATGAAGCGCCGGTATTCAATTCGAGCCATCTGATGGGCTTTTTCTCGGTTTTTAACCCCGATGTCGTACGCGATGTTACGTTGAACCGGGGTGGAGTGGCCGCTGCGTTTGGCGGGCGGGCGTCGTCGGTGCTGGATGTGAAAATTAAAGAGCCCGACGCCCAGAAATGGGGGGTCAATGGCGGAATCGGCATTATTTCGAGCCGCCTAGGTATTGAGGGGCCCATTATTAAAAACAAATTATCCTTTCTACTGGCCGCCCGCGCGTCGTTCAACGACTTTCTCTTTAAGCTGGCTCCGCCGAATCTGAAAGGTACACAGGCCAATTTTTATGATCTGACATCGAAGCTCAAATACCAGCCCAACGAAAAGAATACCATAACGCTTACCGGCTATTTGAGCACCGACGTCTTCAAACTGGCATCCGACTCGCTATCTGGTCAGGAGATCAATGCTTCATCGACGAAGTTCAACTACCAGACCATGAACGCCGTGCTGCGCTGGAACTACTTCATGAGCAAACAGGTGAATCTGGCTTCGTCCGTTATTTTCAGCCGCTACCAGGCTGATCTTTCGGCGCCCGATTCGGCCAACGCGTTTCAGCTGAAGTCGGGGGTCTTGCATCGGCAGGTTAAATCCGATCTGACCTTTACACCTAGTGAAGTGCATCAATGGCAGGTGGGAGTCAGCGCTATTGACTACTTGATACAGCCAAATACACGGATACCGGGACCGTACTCCAACGTGTTGCCCGTTGACCTCGCCCGCGAACGGGCCTATGAACTGGCGGCTTACATTCAGGACGAATGGAAACTGAATACGAATGTGGCCATCATTGCCGGGTTACGCTATTCGGCCTTGCTGAACCGGGGACCTGCCGCCGTTCGTACTTATCAGGAAAACGGTCCTAAAGAAGATGAAGCGGTTACGTCGACAAAAACCTACGAAGCCGGGAATGTTTATCACTCAGCGGGCGGCCTGGAACCCCGCCTGGCTATACGCTGGACGGTGGGCGACGGGAAGGCCATCAAAGCGGGGTATAGCCGATTGCGACAATATATTCAGCAGGTAACAAACACGACAGCGGCTTTGCCCACGTCGCGCTGGCACCTGAGCGACATGTATACCAAGCCCGTTATTGCCGATCAGTGGTCGCTGGGGTACTTCACCAACACCACCGATAACGCCCTTGAAGCATCAGGCGAAGTGTATTACAAAACGTTAAACAACGCCATCGACTACCGCGATGGGGCCGAGCTGCAACTGGCGCAGGCCGTTGAAACGCAGATCGTGCAGGGGAGCGGGCAGGCTTATGGTTTTGAGGGATTGCTGCGAAAGAACAAAGGCCGCTGGACGGGCTTCATGAGTTATACCTATGCGCGTACATTTCTGACGATGAACAGCCCCTATGTAGCTGAGCAGGTGAACAACGGTAATCCGTATCCGGCCAATTACGATAAGCCGCATACGCTGAATATTCTGGCCACCCACCGCCCAACAACCTGGTTTAGTATGTCGCTGAATTTTACCTATAGCACAGGGCGTCCTACCACCCAACCCTCCGCCGTGGCCCGCGTAGCCGGGGTACTCATTCCCATCTACCTCGACCGGAATCAGCAGCGCGTACCTGATTATCACCGGCTCGACTTTTCGATGACTTTTGAGCAGAACCCCCTCAAGAAAAAGAAGAATCAGAGTAGCTGGGTCTTCTCAATTTATAACGTGTATGCCCATAAAAATGCCTACTCGATCTTTTATAAGTTGAGTCCGGCTTCGCTCTCGGATGCGTATAAGCTGTCAATTTTTGGAACCGCTTTCCCATCACTGACCTACAATTTTAAATTCTGAGGAAAGGCCGCCAGCCGCCCCAAACGGTGAGTGTCGTCTGGCCCGTTGGTTCGATTGCGCTGGCTGATGCCAATAACGATAATCTCCTGCGTTTATGGGAATACGAAATGACATACTCAGATTAGGGAAATACATGGGGGTGCTGCTTATGCTGCTCGTAGTTTCGTGCGTGACCGAATTTCAGCCGGATACGGTTAGTCTACCACCTTCCCTGATTGTAGAAGGACAGGTAACCGACCAGCCGGGGCCCTACAGCATCAAACTTACCCGCAGCGCCGACTACTCATATAAGAGCCTGAACCTGCTGGAAACGGGCGCCACGGTGACTATTTCGGATAACCTGGGTAATCAGGAAACGTTGAAAGAACAAGCGCCGGGGGGAACCTACCAGACCAATGCCACCGGTCTTCGGGGCGTGGTTGGGCGTAGCTACAAGCTCACGATACAAACCAAGGCCGGCAAACGGTACGAGTCCGATGTGGAAGTGCTGCCCGCTGCGCCACCGATTCTAAAACTGTATTATGAATATACCAATGAGTCCGGCGGGCTAAACCCGGCAAAAAGTCAGGGTTGGGATGTGTATCTGGATACGAAAGACCCGGAAGTAACCGGCAATTATTACCGCTGGACATGGACGCACTTTGAGTTCACCGATGTCTGTTTCAAACGTGAACTGGCCAACGGTTCCCTGACCGGGTTGGGGTGTTGTACGAATTGCTGGGATATAACCCGCTGTTACAACTGCATCAGCATCAGCTCGGATGTGAACATTAACGGGCAGGCAATCAGTCGGCAGTTTATTAGCCGCGTACCGTATAAATCCAAGAGTAAGTATTACCTGGAAGTGCAGCAGCAGGCAATCAGTAAAGGGGCCTATGATTTCTGGAAAAGCGTTCGGCAGTTGACCAGCAATACGGGTGGATTGTTCGATGCCGCACCGTCAATTGTTCGGGGTAATATTCACTGCACAAGCAATCCTGCCGAAAGGGTATATGGGTATTTCGGTGCTACCGGCTTATCGGAACAATACATTTATGTTGACCGAATTAATGGTCAGGGCGTTCCGGATCTAGATCCTCCGGTTTTGGTACCCCAGCCTTCAACTTGCGTTCCCTGCGAAAACAGTCTCTATCGAACACCTAATAAGCCACGCTGGTGGCAGTTTTAATGACAACTGAAAAAACAAAAAATACACGCCGGTCGGTAAAATACGGCATTTTCCTGATCGGGCTAACCGCTTGCCTGGTAGGCTGCATAACACCTTTTCAACCGAATGCCGTTAGTGTATCGCCCCTGTTGATCGTCGATGGTCAGATTACGGATCAGCCGGGCCCTTACACGATCAGGCTTACCCGCACCTCCGATTATACAAATAGAAGCCTTAATTTGCTGGAAGCAGCCGCTACCGTTAGCATTTCAGATAACCTGGGTAACCAGGAGGTACTGAAAGAGCAAGCACCGGGAGGTGTGTACCAGAGTAGTATCAACGGCATTCGAGGGGTGCCGGGTAGACGGTATAAGCTAACCATTCTGACAAAAGCCGGGAAGCGCTACGAGTCCGAATCCGAAGTATTGCCTGCTGTTCCGCCTATCCAGAAGGTATATTCGGAGTCGAATTATACACCGGCTACGGGTACGACCCCTGAAAACCAGTCCTGGTCCGTATACATCGATACCAAAGACCCTGATACATTGGGCAACTATTACAAATGGAGCTGGACGCATTACGAAGTGCCGACGGCCTGTCGGAAAACGTTTGTGGCCGCCAGAAGCAACTATACCGGCATCTCCTGCTGTACAGACTGCTGGGATATAACCCGTTGTTACAATTGTGTAAGTATAAACTCGGATGTAAATATCAATGGGAACGCCATTAGTCGTCAATTTATAGCCGACGTTCCGTTTACGTCGCTGAGTCGATACTATATAGAAGTAGAGCAGCAGGCCCTTAGCAAACGGGCTTATTTGTTCTGGAAAAGTGTTCAGCAGTTGACGGGTAATACGGGTGGCTTATTCGACGTTGCGCCTTCTTCAGTGCAGGGAAATATCAAGTGCATCACTACGCCCGGAGAACCAGTGTATGGGTATTTTGGTGCGGTGGGGCTGTCGGTCAACTATTTATTGGTTGACCGAATCAATGGAAAAGGATCTCCAAAACTCGATTTTCCGACAGTGATTCCGTATCCAACAAACCCGGGCTGTGTTGTTTGTGAAAACAGCCTGTATCGAACACCTAATAAGCCTCGTTTCTGGACTTATTAACTGGTTTGGTGGGGTCGTATAAATAAAATAGCTTTGTGAAAATGACAGTGTTATGGGCTCTACGGTGAAAGTATTGGTTCTTCAATTTGCATCCATTGGCGATGTCGTACTGACATCGCCCGTTGTACGTTGTCTGAAACAACAACTCCCGAAAGCTGAAGTTCATTTCTGCACACGGCTTGATTACCAGTCTGTTATCGCTCATAATCCTTATATTAAGGAGGGACACTTCCTGAACAATAACCTCTACAGCTTAATCAGGCAGCTTAGGGCCCAGCAGTTCGACTACGTGGTCGATCTGCAGAATACGGTTGTCACCAAGTTGATCAAGGCTGCGCTGGCAACACGTTCTTACAGCGTCGACAATCAATTATTCCGGAAATGGCTTTATGTAAGCTGGAAAATCAATGCGCTCAATGAGCAACACATCGTTGATCGCTACCTGGCTACGGTACAACCCCTGGGTGTGGGCAATGATGGTCGTGGGTTGGATTACTTCATTCCTTATAAGGATGAAGTCGAATTTGACTGGTTACCGGACAGTCATCAAAATGATTTTGTGGCTTATGCCATTGGCGGTCAATACATGACCCGGAGGCTCCCAACGGCGCGCATGATTGAGCTGTGTCGGAAGATCAACTACCCAATTGTCTTGCTGGGCGATAAAAAGGACCGTCAGATTGGCGATGAGCTTGTGAAGGCACTGGGTGAAAAATACATTTATAATGCCTGTGGGCATTATAATCTGAACCAGTCAGCCTCCCTGATTCAGCGGGCGCGTGTGGTGTTTAGTCACGATACCGGACTGATGCATGTTGCGGCTGCTTTCGGAAAAAAGGTATATTCCATCTGGGGCGGTACCACCCCCCAGTTTGGGTTTTATCCCTACAAAACACCACACGTACGGCTCGAAACGACGGGTCTGGGTTGTCGCCCCTGTTCCGCTACCGGGCTGGATAACTGCCCCATGAAGCACTTTAAGTGCATGAACGAGCTATCCTTCAACTTCGATGTCAAGGAGTTGCGGTTCAAGAAAAAGAATTTTTAGAGAACTTTGCTACCTTCGCTGAATCGACAGGCGCTAGGGCGCTAATCGGGTTGTCTGCTTTTTCAACATTTGCCGGACCCGTTCAGCGACAGCGTCCACCGAAATCTCATACAAGCAGGCCAGATCCCCCCGCCAGCACGGTTTGTTGCCAAAGACCGAACAGGGACGACAGCTAAGCTCCGTTGGTGGTATCTGGAGAATAGCTTCATCTCCCTGCCCCCACGGCCCAAAGCCAGCGTCGGGATGTGTGGCGCCCCAGATCGACAGGACTGGTACACCGCTCAGGGCCGCCAAATGCATGTTTCCTGAATCCATACAGAGCATTCCATTCAGCTGACGAATGAGCAGCAGTTCGGCGGCCATAGGTAGTTGGCCCGCTACCAGAATAGCCTGTGGAAATTGTTGCTGCAGTGTTTCCAGTTGGGCAATCTCTGCCGAACCGCCCCCAAACAGAAAAATGGTTAGTGGCTGGTGACCGTACAGTTTAGCCAGCAGGGGGGCGAACCGTTCGAAGGGCCACATTTTCTGAGCATGTTGAGCGAAGGGAGCAATGCCCAGCCAAGGACCTTCCAGTCCGGGACCCTCCAGTCCGGGACCCTCCTCTGGTAGTGCCTGTTGACTCAGAAATTCTGAAAGTTGTTCCTGACTACGGGTAAACGGTGCAAACTGAAAAGGCTTTGCTGGTTTGATCGCTAAGCCAGCCGCGTCAAATACCCGGGCATAGCGGTCAACACTGTGTGTTAAGGGTTGACGAATCTTGTTGTTCGTTCGCGTCAAGGCCTTTTTTTCAGCCCGACCTTTATCAATGGTGAAGGCCGGTACCCCAACCAGCCGGAAAAGGCTTTTGATAACGGCCGAGCGAACGTTCTGATGCACGTCGATAAGCACATCGAAGGCCGCTAATTGCCGTAATTCATTAAATAACTTAAATAATCCCCTCAGCCCGTTATGCCGTCCGTCGAAGTCGGCTCCTACCACGCGTACATTGGGAAATTGTTCGAAGAAAACGGCAAATTTAGCCCGTGTTACCAGGGTAATCCGGGTCTCCGGATAGCGTTGCGTAAACGCCTGCACGACGGGAGCCAACAGTGCAACGTCGCCCATAGCTGAAAACCGAAGAAGAAGCAATTGCCTCATACACGTACTAGTGGGGGAGGAAATGGACGTGAGGTTTATTTGGCCTCACTATAAAGCACCGGGTTCAGAGTTGGGTCGTTGTACATTTTCATTTGCCGATACACTTTCATGTAACGGTCGCCATGGCGAATGTCTTCCAGCAGTTCATCGAAGCACTGGGCCAGGTCGCCTTCCTGCTCCAGCAGTACCGTCAGTTTTTGCCGGGCTTTCTGGCGGTGCTCGTCGGAGGCCGAAGGCCGGTCGGACTGTTCCTGGAAGTGGTAAATCTTTAGTTGTAAGATCGACATGCGATCCAGCAGCCAGGCCGGGGTTTCGGAGTTTAGGCGTGCACCTGGTTTGGGACTGATCTTATGAAACTGCTCAAAGAACCAGCCATCCATTTGCTCGACGGTATCGGTCCGGTCCTGGTTCGATTGGTCAATACGACGCTTAACCGCTACCAGTTCATCGGGCCGTATGGTTGGGCTCCGAATAATATCTTCCAAATGCCATTGAACCGTATCGATCCAGTTTTTTTGATAGAGTAGGAAAGCAATATCGGCGGACGAATACGCGTTACTTATGGGTGTGTCGACATGGTCGGTCAGGTGGTAGTCCTGAATACTCCGACGGAAAATACTGTTGGCGAAAGTGGCGTTCATAAGCGGTCAATCAATCGCAAAGATAGTCGATTTAACTGGGAATGCCCGAATCAGCAGACATGAGCCCTTGTCTCTCAACCGTTAACAGACCGTAGGTAAGGCATATATTCTTGGAGAATATGATTATTTATACTTAAATTTGGCTGATTTTTGGAATTTAAACAATTGTTTAAAAAAACCATTTGAAGTTTTTGTTTGTTAGTTTAGCACAACATACTTTTGAGCATTAAATGAAAAATAAAATGGAGTGTTTCTCATCGAAATCAACAGAAGAACGCATTCGGGAAGCCGCCAAGCGGGTTTTCCTCGAAAAGGGATTCGATGGGGCCACATCACGAGATATTGCCGAAGCTGCCAGTATTAACATTGCGTTGACAAACTACTATTTCCGCAGTAAAGAGAAGCTGTTCATGCAAATCTTTGAGGAGATGATTCAATTGTTCTTCAATGGAATGGTTGAGATCATGAACAAGCCGATCAGTTTGCGGGATAAAATTGCGGAGTTGATCGAGCACGATTTTCAGCTGTTAAAGGACAACCCGAGCCTGTCGAATTTTATCATGAATGAAATTCACCGGAATCCGGATCGGATGGTAAGTTGTATTGGTTTGATGAAGGAAATTCATCACTCCGTGTTCGAACAGCAGTTACAGCATGAGATAAGCCTTGGTAACGTTCGGCCCATAAAAGCACTGCACGTTATGCCCATGGCGTTTGCCAATATTCAGTTCCTGTTTATTGGCAAAGCTATGCACATGAAAATGTGGCATATGGATGAGGCTGATTTTGAGAATTTTATTAATCAGCACAAGCAGATCGTCATAGACATGGTTACGACCTATTTGTTTGATTTTAAAAAGGAGTAATCCTTTTTTTTGCCCATTAATTAAACAAATATTTAAAATGTAAAATTAATAATCTCATTTAAAACGAAACAATTAAAATGCTATGAAAGTCTTTCAATGGTATGTTTCCACTGCCCTGTTGCTGGGTTGCTCAGTCGTTAATGCGCAGGATGTTACGCTGGATCAGCTGGTCAGTAAAGCATTGACGGGTAATTACAGTGTTCAGGCAGCCCGACTGGACGAACTGAAAACCGATGCGCAGATTGCAGAAGTAAAAGCGAACGCCCGTCCGCAGGTTAACCTCACCGGCGATTACAAACGGTACCTGAAAATACCGGGTCAGGTGGTACCCGCTTCGGCTTTTGGCGGTCCCGAAGGATCTTATTCGGTATTGGCTTTCGGGTTGCCCTATAATTTCTCCACCAGCGTGCAGGCGTCGCAGGCGCTATATAACCAGTCGCTCATGATCGCGACGAAAGTGGCTAAAACCAGCCGGGATTTATCGGCACTGCAAACGCAGAAGATTAAAGAAGACGTAGCCTATAACGTATCCGCTACATACTATAATCTCCAGACCACGGCTCAGCAGATTGCCTTCCTTCAGAAAAACCTTACTTCGACTGAGCGGCTCATTCAGATTACCGATCTGCTTCGGCAAAACAAGCTGGCTAAAGGTGTCGATGTCGACCGGCTGCAGTTAAGCAAAATATCCTCCCAAACACAGATTGAATCGCTTCAGGCAACGTATAATCAACTGCTGAACACGCTGAAACTGTTAACCGGTATGCCCCAGTCCGATTCGCTCGCCGTTCGAACGGTTGTTGACGAGACGGTTCCTGTAACGCCCGCCAACGAATACACCATCAACCGAACCGACCTTCAGCTACTCGATCGCCAGAAAGACCTGAACGGGCTGGAGCAACGCAACATTAAAGCCGGTTTTGTGCCGACCGTTTCGGCTTATGGCATAGCAAACAGCACGGTATACGCCGTTGGCGGAGATAATTCCTACATCAAGAATGTGCCCGGCTACTGGCTCGGCCTCCAACTCAACTGGAGTGTTTTTGACGGTATGGCCCGCAAGGCCAAACTGGGACAAAAGCGCCTTGACGATCAGAAACTGGACGTCCAGCTTCGCCAAACGCGCGAGTCGATTTCGATGGATATCGCCAATTCACGGAACCAGTTTCTGGTACAGCAGCGCAATCTGGCTACCAACCGGGGGCAGGTGGCCCTGGCCGAAAAGGTATACAACCAAACGCAACTACAATTTAAAGAAGGTACCGTCGACATTACCGACGTGGTGCAGGCCGAAAACTCCCTCCGCGAAGCACAAAATAACTTCCTCAACACACTGGTCAGCCTGCGCACCGCCGAACTCGACTGGAAAAAGGCGACCGGCAGTCTCATCAACCAATAATTGACTCACACACAACCAGAATCACGAAAAGTTATGAAACGAATTATCACAGTACTCGCGCTCGTTGCCACCCTGGGCTTGACGGCCTGGACGTTGGTCAATAACAAAAAAGAAGTTGAAGAAAAAGTTTACAAACCCAACCCCGACCAGAAAGTGGGCGTTCGGACGGCGGTAGCTGCCCTGCAGAACCTGTCGCAGGAAACGGAATTCCTGGGTTCGTTCTCGCCAAATCGGGAAATCGAAATCCGGCCACAGGCGGGTGGCCAAATTGTCTCGCTGCCCATTGAAGAAGGGCAGACCGTTGGAGCCGGTCGCCTGATTGCCAAACTGGACGACGAACAGTTACGGTACCAGATTGAAGGGTTGATGGTGACGCTGGAAGGCTACCAGAACGATCTCAAACGTTATGAGGTGCTGGTGAAAGGGGATGCTACGCCTGCTATCAATCTGGAACGCACGCAGTTGAGCATCCGCTCGACCCAGGCGCAGATCAAACAGCTTCAAAAACAAATAGCCAACACCACCGTAACGACGCCTTTCTCGGGTATCGTCACCGATAAAATGGTTGAGAAGGGCTCTGTGGTTTCGGTAGGATCGCCGATTGCCAAAATAACGGACATCTCGACGCTTAAGTTGGTCGTTCAGGTACCTGAAAAAGCCATCAATCAGTTTCGCGTGGGGCAGTCGCTGCCCATTACGACAGAAGTCTATCCTGATGCCCGCTTCGTAGGTCGTATCTCGATGATTGCCGCTCAGGGCGATGCCGCTCATAATTACCCAATTGAGATCACAGTGCCTAATTCGGGCAAAAATCAGTTGCGGGCGGGTATGTACGGCTCCATTGCCAATACCAACAAGCTGAAAGGACAAACGCTGGCCGTGCCGCGTCAGGCCATTGTCGGTTCGGAAAAACAGCCGCAGGTGTACGTGATCGAACAGGGGAGAGCCGTACTGAAACCGGTAAGCATCGGAACCACTACCAACGAGTATTACGAGATAACGAAGGGGCTAAACGCTGGTGATCAGGTGGTGACCAGCGGTCAGATCAATCTGCAAAACGGCACGCCGGTAATCGCTCAATAAACTAAAGAGTGAAAGAGTGAGATAGCGAAAGAGCGAATGTTCCTGCCTCTAGACCATCCTCTCTATCTGTCACTTAGTAGAAGATTCAATTTGATAGAACTGCTTGGCTAACGCACTCGTTCGCTCTTTCGCTCATTCACTCTTTCGCCCCCTACACGTATGAAATTTGTTGAAACCATCATAAAACGCCCCTCGCTCATTATCGTGTTGTTCGCGATACTGACCATTGGCGGCCTGTTTTCCTATCGGTTGCTGAGTTATGAGTTGCTGCCGGAATTTTCAACGCCGGTCATTACCATAACGACTATTTATCCGGGTGCCGCTCCGTCGGAAGTGGAAACGGAGATCAGTAAAAAGATTGAAGATGCCGTATCAGGGCTGGATAACCTCGACGATGTGAAGTCCAACTCCTTCGAAAACGCATCGGTACTTGTGGTTCAGTTCAAAGCAGGAACCGATATTGACCTGGCCTTGCAGGACGCCCAGCGGGAAATCGACAAAATGGTGAGCGATCTGCCGGATGATGCCGAGCAACCGTCGCTGTCGAAGATATCGCCCAGCGATCAGCCCATCATGCAGTTGCTGGCAACGTCTACGCTGCCCAACGAAGTATTCTACCAGCAGGTTGAAGATAAGTACCTGCCTGTTTTCCAGCAGATAAAAGGTGTTGCCGATATTTCCATGGTGGGGGGCGATAAGCGTGAGATCCGTATCAACGTCGACGATGATAAACTGAACTACTACGGTTTGTCGCTGCTTCAGGTATCGCAGGCCATCAACCAGGCTAACCTCGATTTTCCGACCGGGAAAGTGAAAAGCACGAGCGAGAACATGACACTCCGGCTGGCTGGCAAATTCAGCTCACTGGACGACATTCGGAAGCTGGTCATTGCCACCCCACCCAATGGCAGCCCCATTCGTATCAGCGACGTGGCCAAGGTGACCGACGGATTGACCGAAGCCACCAGCATCAGCCGATTTAATGGACAGGATGGTATCGGGTTGTTCATTAAAAAACAGTCGGATGCGAATGCGGTGGAAATAAGCCGGATCGTACAGGAGAAGCTGGCGCAGATTGAAAAAGAGAACGCGAAGGATAAGGTTCAGTTCGCCATCGCCTACGATAGTAGTGTGTTCACGCTGGCGTCTGTCGAAGCCGTAACCCACGATTTGTTGCTGGCCGTTGGGCTGGTGGCCATTGTGATGCTGCTGTTTTTGCACAGCTTCCGGAATGCGTTCATCGTTATGATCTCGGTACCGGCTTCCCTGATTTCGGCCTTCCTGTTCATGTATGTCATGGGGTACTCGCTCAACCTCATGACCCTGCTGGCACTCTCGCTGGTAATCGGGATTCTGGTCGATGACTCGATTGTGGTCCTCGAAAACATCCAGCGACACCTCGAAATGGGGGGGCCGGCCAACCGGAAGGACCGCTGGCATGCCACCCTCGACGGGGTAAGTGAAATCGGCTTTGCGGCCGTTGCCATTACGCTGGTAATTGTGGTGGTTTTCGTGCCCATCACGTTCGTAAACTCGGTTATTGCAGACTTACTGCGCCAGTTCTCGCTCACGGTAGCGTTTGCCACGATGGTCAGTTTGGTGGTCAGTTTCACGCTGACGCCCTGGCTGACGTCGAAAATGGCCCGGTTGGAACATCTGAATCCTAAAAATCCATTCCAGGCCTTTTTGCTCTGGTTCGAGAAGGGACTGACCGCGCTGACCAGTGTCTATCACCGCAGTTTGGGTTGGGTGTTAACCCATAAACTGGCCTTCACGGGTATACTGGTCGCTATTTTCGTCTTCACCGGTTGGGTCATGAGCTTGGGAATCATCGGCTCGGAATTCGTGGCGCAGGGCGATCAGGGCAAATTCCTGCTCACGATGAAACTCGACAAGAGTGCGTCCCTTCAGCAAAACAACCTGATGGCCCGAAACATCGAAAACTACCTTCGGAAGAAGCCGGAAGTCGAAACGATCTTCGCCAACGTCGGGGGTGCCAGTACGGGTATGAACAGTACCGGGCAGGGCGAGACCAACCGAACGGAACTGACGGTTCAGCTCGCCGATGCCAGTGAACGCCCCGGCCATAAACTCACCGAACAGTACATGATCGACGTACGGCAGGAGCTTGAGAAACAGTTTCCGGCCATTGAATTTAACTCTTCGGTAGTGGGTATGGTCAACTCCGGTTCGGCCCCGATCGAGATTTTCCTGAGCGGGAATAACGTGAGCGAGAACCTGGCCGCTGCGGAGGAACTGGCGAACCGAATCCGGAGAACGCCCGGTGCCAACGACGTAAACGTATCCGTCGAATCGGGTAACCCTGAAGTGCGGGTCGATATTGACCGGGAAAAGATGGCGAAGCTGGGGTTGACGATACAGACCGTTGGCGGTACGCTGCAAAATGCCTTTGCTGGTAACGACGACTCCAAATTTCGGGATGGGGGCGAGGATTACGACATCCGGGTAATGCTCGATGCCTTCGACCGGAAGAACCCCGACGATGTCAAGAACATTAACTTCTTTAGCCCGGCTACCAATCGTCCGGTACGGCTGGCGGAGTTCGCCAACGTTACCCTGAGCAACGGCCCGTCGCTACTGGAACGGAAAAATCGCCGGTCGTCGGTGACAGTAACGGCCAACACGCTGGGCACGGGCTCAGGTACGCTGACCAGCGTTATTCAGGCCGATCTGGCTAAACATCCGCTGCCTGCCGGGGTAACGGTAAGCTGGGGGGGCGACGCCAAGAACCAAAGTGAAGGTTTTGGCTCGCTCGGAATTGCTATGCTGGCCGGTCTGATGCTCGTGTACTTCATCATGGTGCTGCTTTACGACAGTTTCGTTTATCCATTCGTGGTGCTCTTCTCGGTACCGGTCGCCATTATCGGAGCCCTGTTGGCGCTGGCATTGACCTCCTCCAACATCGGTATTTTCGCCATGCTGGGTATGCTGATGTTGATCGGGCTGGTCGTGAAAAACGCCATTCTGATTGTCGACTTTGCCAATCAGCAGAAGGATCAGGGCGTTCCATTCCGGCAGGCGATCCTGCATGCGGGAGAGGAGCGACTACGTCCGATCCTGATGACGACCATTGCCATGGTGATCGGGATGATTCCGATTGCCACGGCATCGGGGGCCGGTGCCGAATGGAAAAATTCGCTGGCCTGGGTGCTGATCGGCGGCTTGAGCAGTTCAATGTTGCTGACCATCTATCTCGTTCCGATGATGTATTATGTCGTCGATCGGATTGGAGAGAAATGGGCCGCTTTTCGCTCAAAAAAGCAGGTCAATGCACCTGTTTCAGCGGCTGAACCGGTTCATTAGACCAGGCTGATCTGACCCGGCTACGGCTTGCTCAGTGGCTGGGTCAGATCAGTTGACGCTCGTACAAGTATACGTGTAAACCTAAAACCATAAAATCATGACACTTTCTCAACTAAACGATCGCCTGCTCAACGTGCTGACGGAGATGGGGATCAATCAAACTGCCTTGACCGATGGCGCTCATTTTAGCCGTGACTTAGGCCTTGATTCACTGGACATTACGGACCTGTTGCTTCAGGTAGAAACGTATTTTGGTATTCGTATTCCGGACGAAGATTTCTGGAAACTGGAAACCTTCGGGCAATTAAAAACATACGTTGCCGGCGAAGTATTCCTCGATGGACGTCAAATCGCTTAACAAAGGCATGGGTACGACCGGTCAGGACGTATACACTTTATCGTTGCTCTGTCGTAGCGCGGACCGTCCGCGCTACGTCACTTTTGTCAGTCCAAAGTCTTCTATATCGGTATTCTTAGTCAATTGTTACGAACTACCGCAGGCTTACCGGTGTTGAAAAAATAGACTTATCTCGCCCGCTATCCAGGCCCGATCCTTACATACCGCTGGACGCCCGTAAATCGGGTCATTCGATTTTTCGTAGGCCGGTCAACAGGCTCGGTGCCAGGTCGTTTGATAAGTCTCTTTATTCAGTTTTTATAGTGGAGTTTTGGATACCGAAAAGGGTTTGTAGCTTCGTTTAGCTCAGAGCGTTGCCGTATTGCCGACCGATACTTTATTCCTGACGAGGGTATTGTATCCGCTCTCCACAGATGTTTATTTGGTATGGAAACAACCTTTACACTGCCTAGATTAGATAAATTATTACTCCACTTCCGGCTATCGTTCAAGCCTTTTGTGCGCTTTTTGAAGGAGCAGCAAACCCTTGTCGCAACCGAAGGGCTCACCGACTTGTACGCTTACCTGATCGACCAGTTTACGTCGGCCGTCGTCCAGGAAGATACCCGCGAGCCCGTTGACGAAGCCCGGCTGAAACACCTTTTTCAGTTGGCTACCATGGCCGTATTACCCTTGAATCACACCCGGCGGGAAATTTCATATGCTTTCGGTATTCCGGTTCCACTGACCTTATTTCACTATTCACCGGCATTTGAGCAGTTAATTCAGCAACATCCTGATTTCCTGATTGACCTGCCCGATCAAATTACGCAGCTTGATCGGCAACAGCTTGCCTATCAGATGATACTGGAAAAGTGCTATGCCGTCAAATTGGATCATTCAGTTGGACAATCATTTCAATTCCAGAAACGATTGAACGGCGTCACAAAGTTTTATCGGCTTGATATCAACAATTCATTCGTTCAGCCCCAGGCAGGTCTGATGCTGCCGCCCTTAAAACGGATCTGGGTCGATTTTGCCAAGGGCCAGGGACCGTTGCCGGTAGGAGAGGAAGCGTTGCTATTGGATCAGTTTACGTTTGAAGGCTTCGCATTTTTTCAACTGGAGGATGTAACGGAGGCTGAAACCGTCAGGCAGCTGCAGGATGTTTTTGTACACCTGCACTCCGATACCGAACCGATGATCTACCATCGGTTCGAGTCGGCCCTGCGCAATCTCTGTGGGCAGGCCGATGCGCAGATCGGCATTATACCCATGCCGCAGGTAAATGGTCATTTTGTGTATCCGCCCAATAGCAAAAGCCGAAGCATTTTCTTTCAATATGCCGGTGCATCTGATATGGATTACAAAGACCCGATGGCACAGAAGATGGTCCGGAAAATAGCCGGCAGCGCGGTGCCGTATCTGTTCCCGGACCTCGCGGGCCTGCCCGATCCGGTTCAGACGGCACTTATCGGAAAGGGCATAAGGAGTTTCCTGCTGTATCCTGTCGTGTCGGGCACCGACGTACTGGGTATTCTGGAAATGGGAAGCCCGCATCCTTTTGCTCTGAACGAAGAGGTACTGACGAAAATTGAGAATATCCTTCCTTTGATTCAGGAGTTACTACGTTACCAACTCAATCAGTTCAACAATAATCTGGAGCAACTTATACGCAAAAAATTTACATCCCTTCAGCCCGCCGTCGAGTGGAAGTTTTACGAAGCCGCCTGGGCATACCTCAATCAGGAACAGCGGAGTGGCAGCCAGAACGAAGCCATTCCAGTCCGTTTTCCGCAGGTGTACCCCCTTTATGGCGCGGTCGATATTCGGAACTCATCAGTTGAGCGACACAAGGCCGTGCAACAGGATCTGTCCCGGCAGATCGCAGCGGTTGACGCTATATTTTCACTTCCCGAATTTCCCTCGAACGGGTCCCGTCCCGAAAAGCTGAGGGACGAGAATTTCGACTGTCAGCACAAGTTAGTGGCCGGACTTCTACCCGACGATGAGCAAACCGTTTCCCTTCTGCTGACCGACGAGGTGAACACTTATTTCCGGTATCTGTTGCTGCACCAGCCCCTGCTCGAAGCCCCTATTCAGGCGTATTTTGCCCAGACAGACCCCGCAACCGGCCTTTTTAATCTGGCGCTGAAGCGCTACGAACGGAGCATGGACTGGCTCAATGCAGCGGTGAATGAGTACATTGACGAAGAAGAAAAGAAGCTTCAAACAATTTATCCGCACTATTTTGAGCGGTATCGAACCGATGGCACCGAGTATTCGATCTATCTCGGCCAGTCCATTGCTCCCGATATGCCTTTTACGCCCGGTATTCGCCTGCGCTTGCTTCAGTGGCAATTAACGTCCATGGTCGAAGTGGCGCGCCTGACGCATCTGCTTTTATCCAGTTTACCGCTTCCTTTACAAACCACCCAGTTGATTCTGGCCTACGCCCAGCCGGTCGACATTGGGTTTCGGCAGGACGAGCGTCGATTCGATGTGGAAGGGTCGTACAGTATCCGGTATGAGGTGCTGAAGAAGCGGATCGACAAAGCGTACATAGAAGGAACGCAGGAGCGGCTTACTCAACCCAATACCATTGCCATTGTGTACAGTCATCTATCGGAAGTGACAGATTATTTACCCTTTATTGCCGACATGCAGGCCCGTGGGGAGCTGCAGCCCGATCTGGAATACCTCGACATCGAACCCCTGCAAGGCGTTCTCCATCTCAAGGCGCTTCGCGTTCGTATCAACTACACAGACTCTGCGAAATTATGAAATATCTGCAGGCAGTAGGGTATTGGCTCATCGGGGCATTCAGTTTCATCAGCAGTCTTATCACGGTATCGGGGCAGTCGGTTCCTGCCGATTCCATTCGGCATCGGGTAATTTTGATTGGGGATGCCGGTCGGTTACGAAACGGTAAGAATCCCGTAGTAGACGCGGTGAGGGCTCGGTATGATTTTAATAATTCGCGCACGACGCTGTTGTATCTCGGCGATAACATTTACCCACACGGGCTATCCGACGAAAGCAGCCGCGATTACGATTCGCTGGTCGCCATCCTGAAGTATCAGGTGAGTCCGGGGTTGCCAATGTCATCAGGCCGGACCCATCCAGGTCGGACCCATCCAGGTCGGACCCATCCAGGCCGGACCAATCCATCGAAAGTTTTGCTCATTCCCGGTAACCATGATTGGGGCAAGGGGCGGCCGGATGGCTGGGAACGGATTGTTCGGCAAGGGAAGTGGATCGACAGCCTGAACGCACCGAACATTCAATTGTTGCCGACGGGTGGGTGCCCAGGCCCGGAAGAGATTCTGCTTAGTGATAACCTTCTGTTGGTCATCATGGACACGCAGTGGTGGCTTCATCCGTATGCGAAGCCGGGTGTCGACTCCGATTGTGGTTGTAAGAGTCAGGACGAGGTCATTGCCCGGCTGTCGGATATTGCGTATCGGAACAAAGGCAAGGCGATCCTCGTGGCGACGCATCATCCCTTCAGGAGTTACGGCATTCATGGCGGCTATTACACCCTCAAGCAGCATATTTTCCCGCTGACGGAGTTTTCTTCGAAGCTGTACATTCCCCTGCCTGTAATCGGGTCTATTTACCCGCTGGCACGTGGGGTATTTGGGAATATTCAGGATTTACCCAACCCGACCTACAAACACATGGTTCAGGTGATGGAAAAAGCCATGGCTCCTGCGCCCAACGTGGTGTTTGTTTCGGGTCACGATCATGCCATTCAGCACATTGTCGATGGTACCCGAAATTACATTGTGAGCGGTTCGGGCATCAACCGCGAGCGGGTGAAAAATGGTGACCTTGCCCGCTTTGTGAGTGGAGAGTGGGGCTATGTCGTCCTGGATGAACTGGTGAACGGGCAGTTGAAAGCCACTTTCTATACCATCGATGAAGCGGCTACGGCTACCCAGGCTCATGCCGCTACACTCTTCACCGTACCTGCGGCTGTCGATTCGGCAAGGGTAAAAGCGCAAATGCCAGCCTGGCCGGATAGCATACGGGTAGCCATTGCACCGGCTTACGACAGCGTTAGTCAGGTGCATCGCTGGTTGTTTGGTACCAATTACCGACAGGAATGGGCTACCCCCGTTACGCTGCCCGTTTTTGATCTGACCCGTACCAACGACGGATTTAAGATTTTACAGCGGGGGGGCGGGCAGCAGACAAAATCGCTGCGGCTCGAAGATGTCAGTGGGAAAGAGTGGGTGTTGCGGAGTATCCAGAAAGATCCGGCCGGAGCCTTGCCCGCTCCCTTGCGCGAAACCATTGCTAAAGATGTGCTGCAGGATGAAATTTCGGCCGGGCAACCTTTTGCGCCCCTGGTGGTGCCAACGCTGGCACAGGCGGCTGGCATTCCCCACGCGAACCCGAAACTGGTTTATGTACCCGACGATCCGGCTCTGGGCATCTATCAGGCCGACTTCGGCAAAACCGTTTGCCTGTTCGAAGAACGCAATCCTGTCGATGGGAAGTCGATCAGTACCGTAAAAGTTCTCGAAGCCCTCGAAAAAGACAATGACGACCGCATCGACCAGCGTGCCGTCTTGCGCGCCCGCATGCTCGATCTGTTCATTGGCGACTGGGATCGGCACGAAGACCAGTGGCGCTGGGGGAGCCGGAAGTCGGCAACGGGCAAAATCTATTACCCGATTCCGCGCGACCGGGACCAGGTGTTTTTTCGGGCGGGGGGCTTATTTCCCGCCATTGCGTCGGTGCCCTGGATACAGCCTAAATTCCAGGGCTTTACGACTAGACTCGGCAATGTGAACGGCTTTATGAATAACGGTCGGTTCTTTGACCGGCTCTTCTTGCATGCGCTTAGCGTTCAGGATTGGATGACCGAAATCACCGCTCTCCGTGACTCGCTCACCGATGATGTGCTGCAACGGGCCATCAATCAACTCCCCGACACCATCCGGCGGGAGTCTGGCAATCAAATACTGGAAACACTTAAAGTCCGGCGGGGCTGGCTACTGGAGAAAGCGCTGGAGTACTACCGGTTTCTGGCCAAAGCGGTCGACATTCCCGGTTCAGACAAAAAAGAACTGTTTCAGATTCGACACCTGAACGACGATCAGTTGGTGGTTTCTGTGTTCAAGCTAACCAAAGACGGGGCTGTTGGTCAGCCGATGTACAGCCGTACGTTCGATGCGTCGGTTACTCGTGAGATTCGGTTGTATGGGCAAAAGGGAGACGACCGTTTTGAGGTGAGCGGTCCCGAAGCCGCCAATATTACGGTTCGACTCATTGGCGGGAAAGGCAAAGATGCCTTTACGGTGGATGGCCATTCGGGCAAGCCGTTTATTTATGACCTGAGTACAGAGGAAAATATTTTACCGGCCCCGCATGAATCCAGATTGCGTTTGTCGACCGATAAAGTCGTCAATCAATATGATCCGCATGCATTCAAATACGATCGGTTACTGCCGCTGGCTACCGCCGGTTATAATCTGGACGATGGCGTGTTGCTGGGCGTGGGCGGTCAATGGATAAAGCAGGGTTTTCGGAAAGCACCTTATGCGGCCATGAATCGCCTGATGATTAGCCGGGCACTGGCTACCGAAGCGCTGTCCATCAAGTACGATGGTATTTTTACCGATGTCATCGGCAGAAATGACCTCTGGGTGAATGCGTCCGTTAAAGCGCCCGATAATGTAACCAACTTTTTTGGTGTCGGCAATGAAACAACCTACGAGAAAGAACGCCGGATTCGCTATTACCGCACGAGATATGATCTGATCAATTTGGCTGTTTTACTAAAACGGGATGTTGGCGCACACATGCAGGTGTCGCTGGGTCCGGTTTTTCAGCAGTTTAGTCTGGATCTGGATGGCAACGAAGGGCGCTTTATTGAAACGTATGTTAATCAACTGCCCCCGTCAGAAAAGTTTCTGAGACGCGAAAGTTACGGTGGACTACAGGCTGGCCTTCAAATCGATAACCGAAACAGACCCGTCCAACCGTCCAGAGGATTCTACTGGAACACCACCTGGCTTGGCCTTCAGGGATTTAGAGAACAACCGAATCATTTCTCGCAGTTGCGTTCGGAACTGGCGGTATATACCAGTTTTAGTCAGGCGGCTAATTTCGTGCTCGTCAACCGGATTGGTGGGGGAGTGACGTATGGAAATCCAGCGTTTTATCAGTTACTTTATCTGGGCGGACAGGATAATCTTCGGGGTTTCCGAACGTATCGGTTTGCGGGTAACCATCTGTTCTATTATAACCTTGAAGCTCGTTTGAAGCTGTTCGATTTTCAATCGTTCCTGTTTCCGGGTAGCGTGGGCCTGTTGGTTTTCAACGATGTGGGGCGGGTATGGGCAACCGGCGAAACGTCTAAGAAATGGCATGACGGCTATGGAGGTGGCTTTTATGTAACACCCGCCAGCTTGCTGCTGGTAACAGCCTCCGTTGGGTTCTCGGAAGAAGGGGCACTGCCGTATGTGTCGCTGGGCTTCCGCTTCTGATACTAACCGTTATTTGTATGACTACCAAGCTTATCCACCAGATCGAGACCTACGTTGTTTACTATTTTAAGGAGCATCCCCGCCCCGATCTGACGTACCATTCCCTCGCCCATACACAGGGTGTTGTAAAGGCCGCTGAGCAGTTGGTCCGGCATTATAAGCTGAAAGAAACGGAGGAGTTGGTGGTTTTGGCAGCTACCTGGTTTCATGATGTGGGGTATTTGAGCGGATCGCCCGAAAATCATGAAGAGCGAAGTGCTGACCTGGCTGCCAGTTACCTGATGGAGTTACATGTTTCCAGTGAGCTGATTGAGCAGGTAAAAGGCTGTATCCTGGCAACCCGATTGCCGCAGTCGCCCACAAATCGGCTCGAAGAAATCGTTTGCGATGCAGACATGTTTCACCTGGCCAGCGATGAGTATACAAACAAAAGCAGCTGCGAAAAGAGAAGGAGAGCCTTACGGGGGTCTCTATTTCGGGTAGCGACTGGCGGCAGCAGAACATTGCCCTCCTCGAATCGCACACCTATTTTACCAAATTCGCCCGGAACCTTCTGGAAGAAGGCCGCGCCAGTAATCTTCGTCGGTTAAAAGAAAAGCAGGCGGAAAAGAACAGCGATAGTAAGCCGTTCGCAGACCCGGCAGCGGTCCTCAGTCCCGCGCCTGACCTGATTCCGGAACCGGTTGGTCCCCTTGACCCATCGCCTATTCCGTTCCCGGCACCACCAACGGACAAAAAAAAGAACAAAGACAATAAATCAGACCGGGGTGTTGAAACAATGTTTCGGACGACATCGGCCAATCATCTGCGGCTAAGCGAAATTGCAGACAGTAAGGCCAATATTATGATTTCGGTGAATTCGATCATGGTGTCCATCCTCGTTTCCATTCTGCCACGTCGAATCGAAGAAAATCCGCACCTGATGATGCCGACGGCCCTGTTCCTGACCACCTCTGTGCTGACCATTGTGTTTGCTATTCTGGCCACCCGACCCAATGTAACCCAGGGAACGTTCAGTCACGAAGACATCCAGCAAAAAAAAGGCAACCTGCTGTTCTTTGGTAATTTCCACCGCATGAGTCTGGGTGAGTACGAATGGGGTATTCAGGAATTGATGCAGGATAGCAGCTACCTCTACGGCACCATGACCCGCGATATATATTATCTGGGCCTTGTGCTGGCGAAAAAATACAAACTGCTTCGGGTTGCCTATACCATTTTCATGTTTGGCTTTGTCACGTCTATCCTGGCTTTCCTGGTGGTATTTCTGTTCTTCGGAAAGTGAAAACAAGATACTAACGGGTTTCCCAGATCTGAAACACATCACCCGCGTCAAATACCGAGCGGTCGGGGGGGAGCTCCATAAAAGCGTTGGTGGCTAACAAATTAGCAAAGTCGGCGGAGCCGGAACCGGGCAAAGGTTGGGCCATCGTTTTGCCGTCGGGGGCCGATGTCAGATGAACGGGCAGGAAATAGGTAATACTTGGTTCGAATCGCACTGTTTCCGCCAATTGTGCATACCGAACGGGAGCCGCCGGTAAGCCCAGTGATGTTTTTACGTACGGTAGCACGTAACGATAGGCGCATAAGACAGTCGATACCGGATTGCCGGGTAAGGCAAAGACCGTTTTGCCAGGGGCCGTTCCGAACCAGAGCGGTTTGCCCGGTCGCTGTTCAATTTTGTGAAAGAGTTTTTTTACCCCTAACTGAGCCAGAACAGCCGGTACAAAATCAGCTTTCCCGGCCGAGACACCCCCGCTCAGGATCAGCATGTCGTTGTCGGCAAGCAAGGTTGCCAGCCGATCCGTTAAAACAGTTTCATCATCCACGATGTGGTGTAACGTAGCCGAAATGCCCAGCGTTGCCAGCGCGGCCCGGAGCATATACGTATTCGACCGGCGAATCTGGTAGGGGAGTGGTGTATCGGCAATATCGACCAGCTCATCGCCCGTTGACACGAGCGCTATCCGGGGCATCGCCGTTACCGTCAGGGTTATCTGGCCCACCGAAGAGGCCACCGCCAATTCGGACGGGCCGATCCGCATGCCTACGGATAGGAGCTCATCACCCGCCCGGCGGTCGATAGCCTGGGGGTGAACATTCAAACCCTGCGGTACATCCTCAATCGTAATTGTCGCCTGCCCATCCGAACTGTCAATATCCTCATACCGGATAACCGTATCAGCGCCCATGGGTAACATGGCCCCCGTCATCACTTCCAGACAGCTATTTTCCTCGGTTAGTGATTGCTGGGGCTGACCGGCACGTTGTACACCTGCGATACGGAAGGTTCGCTGACCGGCTGCAAAATCAGCCTGCCGAATGGCAATGCCGTCCATAGCCACACGGTTAAACGGCGGGAAGTCGCGATCGGCAAAGACCGGGGCCCGCAACACCCGGCCCAGGGCTTCGGTGAGGTGAACCGTTTCGGTAGGGAGGGTCAGGAAATGTTGTTGAGTAATGGCGAAAGCGTCAGCAACGGAAAGCATGGGCGAAAAGTGAAAATTGGCCTGTATAGGAAGCCCGAATGTACGATAAAAACGAATGGCCTCTATGCTTCATTCGGCACCAGTAACTGAAGAGCGCCCGGTTTGATCTCCGCTTTTAAGGAGGTAATACGCCCCCGATATTCACCATCTACCTGAAAGTAAGCACGTCGGTGCATCTCTATATCGACGGACGTAGCCGGATAGATCTCGATTTTATGGGGGTCGAATGGTTTGTATTGCCAGAAAAGCTTAATGATTTCCCAGAACGATAACCGACGGAAAATAACTACTTCAAATTGCCCGTCGAACGGGGTGCCTTCGGGGTTGATCACTGCTCCGGTGCCATACATACGGGCATTGGCCAGCACAACCATAAAAGCGGCCCGTTGTATGCATTCATCCCCTACGGTGATGGATACCCGCAGGAGCCGACGTTTACGAAGAACTTGCACCACGCCCCGCAGATAGCCAAGTTTGCCGCGTAGATTATTTCGCTCGTAGTACCTGACCAGTTGGGCATTCAGGCCAATGTCGCTCAAGTGCAAACAAACGTCTCCATCATTAATGGATAAAATATCCGTTGCTCTGGACATCCCGTTTACCAATACATCCAGGCTGCCCGCCATATCCGCTGGAATGCCCAATTCACGGGCCATGCCATTTGCGGAACCGGCGGGTAGTACCCCCAGGGGAATATCCGTATTCAAAAGGGCTGTTGCCACGATCTTAATGGTGCCGTCGCCCCCAACAGCTACAACCCGATCAGGCTTGTGCTGGTCGATCTGCTGGCGTATGGTTTCTTCATCCGTTTTCCCGTTCAGATGAAACGTATGAACGCGATGGGGTAAGTTGGCAAAGTGATTGTGGATGCCTTCTTCCCAACTGGTTTTGTCTGTGCCCCCCGAAACAGGGTTTATTGCGAATAAAAATGTCAACTTATGAGCAAATTATAGGTTATGAATGGCGAGTCCTGATTGAATGTTATGAAAACGAATCAACCTGTTAATAGTGATAAACAAAAAATAACCCTGAAGGGTAAGGTGAAGCGTTATTTCTTAACAATGCTTCGACTAACCGATCAGCCGGTTGTGAAAATTTACCGGGGTTTTGGCAACGATGCCACCCTTACTGTTTACGGTCACGTTTTTCGTCGAAGCGCCTTGCCGAGGAAAAATTACCGCGACATTGACTTTGTCAATCTGCTGGCCGTGATCCGGTTATTCCTGGTGAAGCCCTATCCCGAAGCAACTGTCCGGCTGCGGTTTGGCGATCAGGTTATGCAGGTTCAGGCTGACGCCGATGGTTGTTTTCAGGCCGATTTACCCCTAACAAATCCGTTGGTGCCGGGCTGGCATACGGTACATGCGCAACTGGTGTCGCAAACGCTAACCCCCGAAGTGGTCCTTGCTGAAAGTGAAGGGGAGGTGCTGATACCTCACCCCACCCGGTATATCTGCATTTCTGATATTGACGATACTTTTCTGGTTTCTCACTCGGCCACAATTACCAAACGGTTGCTGGTACTCTTGACCGAAAACGCACACAGTCGAATTCCATTTGAGGGTGTGGTCGCTCATTATCAACTGCTTGCTGAGGCAGACAGCGGAGAAAATGCCTCGAACCCCTTCTTTTATGTGTCGAGCAGCGAGTGGAACCTGTACGATTACATTGATGAGTTTTCCAGAAAAAACGGCTTGCCCAAAGGCGTATACCGCCTGAGCAGACTGAAACGATTGTCGGAGGTGCTAAAGACAGGAAGGGGTAAGCACCATACAAAGTTTGACCGAATTGAACAGATCATGGACATGTATCCGAAGCAGCAGTTCATTTTGCTCGGCGACGACTCCCAGCAAGACCCTGTTATCTATGAATCAATCGTACAAAAATACCATCAGCAGATACGTTGCGTCTACATCAGGCAAATCCATGGAGAGCACAAAGCCCGAACGGAGAGTTTAATGGCCATGATACAAGCCAGGGGTGTTTCCGCCTGTTATTTTGCGCACAGCGCTGAAGCCCGACAACACTCAATTTCTGTTGGTTTGACTGCTTCCTGAACTCATTTATAGGGATTTTGAAGGTGTTGATTTAGTAAATCAAAAGTATCTGTTAATGTAATAGTGTATTTCTCTAATTTATTTTTAATGCATTTTGGTAAAATATAAGAAACACTTTAGTTGCTTACTTACTATTTTTGGAAACACAACTTCTGACGTTACTCATACATTTGTGTGATGGAAGTCAGATGGTGGTAACCGGTCGATCTCTAGTTTTGAGCCAGCAATTTAGCTTCCTCAACTTATCAGATGGACTATTGTATTGTTTACCTCAGTTCGTTTTTACTCCCCGATGAGGAGTTGTTTCGTGTCATGCAAGAGAGCAAAAGAAAAAATCGTGCTTTAGGTATTACAGGAATTCTTCTCTATTTCAATGGGAGTGTTATTGAAGTACTGGAGGGGCCGGAAACAAACGTAAAAAATTTGTATGAAGCGATTCAGCGGGATCAGCGACACAGGCAGTTGATTCAATTGTACGCATCAACTATTGAGGAACGGTATTTTCCGGATTGGTACATGGGGTATAAAGCCTTATCTGCGGTTGAGTTCGAACGGCTAAAGACGCTCATCCAACTCGAAGATAATCCTTCTTTACAAGTGCCCAATAAGGACAATATTATCCTCGCATTGGTACAGCTCTTTTATAAGAATAACTTTCGGAATTGACCTATAAAGAAGAATTCGTTAAGACCCGATTATTGATTTAGAAGAAATTTTGGTTTTCTGGGATTGGCTTGAGAATGATGGTAAAAACATAAATACATTTTTGTGTTGAACTGAATTTAACTTAGATTTAGTCGGGCAACAGCCTGTTTATCCGTGATCTGTAACAAGTATTTAACCTTTTAACCTATCGTACCAATGAATATGTCTCAGTTCAACCAGTTTTCCCTCCCGGAGCAGGTGGTATTAGTGCCTATAAAGGGAAGTTTTGTGGCCGAACGACAAAGTATGAGTCAGCTATTCAGACTCTATTACTGGGGTGATCACTTTATTGAAATTTATTACCAGTGGCCCGCCGGGCGGGGTGTTGGCGCCCAATGGGAACCTTACTATGTGGGTACATTCACGGATGGACCTGGTTGCTCAGAGCGTTTGATGACCTATGTAGATCATTTGAAATTAGATGCGTGTTGTAATTAAATAGGGATAATTAGTAAAAGTAGGGTAGTCAATAGAGAGCTGATTTTTATGTTTTTAGTGTAAAATAATGTTTCCACCGTTGTTCTTGATTCCTGTTAAAATTGTCGGAAGCATAAAAGTCAGCTCGGGCCGCTAATGGGCGGTGCTATTGAGTAATCATAGTAGTAGTCATACATAGTAGTCTAGTCGTATTCTAAACCGTACCCGCTCATCTATATGCCATGAGCGGGTACGGGTATTTTTGAGCCTATTGAAGCAAAATAACGAATACGTTTTTATAGAAATAGGGGGCCGCAGAATGGGGCCGTCAAGCCAATGCCGATTGCCTGTTGAGGGATTTATTTTGTTGCTACATAAAAGAAATCGAGGCTGCCGGCGGGGTCTTTGCTCACCAGATAATCGGTGTAGTTGATTTCGGCGGCTATACCATCGGCCTGCAGCAGGCGGTTTCGGTTCAGGCGGTTCATCAGGTCGTAAGGAACCTGAAGCAGTCGGCGGGGGAGCCGGTATTGCAGGTTGAAAATATCGAAACGGGTCAGTTTCTTCACCGATTCTTTATTCTGCTCGTAATAGGTCATTACTTTTTTGTTGCCGTGAATGCCCCGGGTGTCAACGACTGGGAAGTACTTCGCCATGAGCGATTTCAGGCCATCGGCATAATATTCCCGCACGTGCCACGGATTCCGGGTAAGCGAAAACGTTTTGTTGACCGTCGTCAACAGCAGTTTGCCGCCCGGCTTCAGGACGCGGTGCGCTTCCTTGATAAACAGATCGTCATTTTCGATGTGTTCGATGACCTGAAACGTTACGATATAATCAAACGTATTGTCGGGTAAGCTTCTCAGGGGGGGGATATTGGCCGCGATGAAGGTCGAGTTGGGGTATTCGGCACTGAGTCCGGCAATCAACTCCTCGTTCTTATCGATACCGGTATAGTGATTGGCTGCTTTGGTGAGCAGTTCCAGCCCCCGCCCCCAGCCACACCCAATTTCGAGTACTTTGCCGCTTACCATAGCAGCCGCTTCGACATACGGGAACAGAAGTCGTTGATGAACCGGGTTATCCGAAGCGATTTCGGCGGAGGTAATTTCAGTTGTCTTATACATGCGTTTGCAATTCAATGGGCAAAATTACTCTTTTGCAGTAAGTAAAGAAAAATGAACCGCCCGGGTAGGCCAAAAGAGGTATTTTTTTCGTTATTAGTGAACCATCTTAAATCAGACAAATTAACCTGTAAGGTTAGTGATGCGGCTACAGCGGCCCGGCTTACAGATTGACGAGGTTATAGATTTTCCATCGTTGTTTATGCGTATTCTATCTGCTTTACTTTTTATTTGTTTTGTAGCGGCTTGTTCCTCCAGCAAAAAAACGCAACAGGCCCGGGCCAACGCAGCGTATGACGCCCGTACGGAAGCCCAGCGAAATCAGCCCAGCCGACCGGCCGTTCGTCCTGACGATACCCAACGGAATAACGCCACAACGCAACGGGATGATACAAAGCGTGCCGACGATTCCCGATCTTCGGAACGTTCGGGTGGTTCGCGCCCAACGGTGACGACCGGGCAAACGCCCCCGCCGGTAAAGACCATGACCGATGGCCCCGCGCTGGGAACGACACCAACCGTTTCGGCTAAAACAGCCGGCGAATGGGTCGTGACGTCCATTAAGGGTAAGTTTCTGGCAACCGACACGACCAGCGTTCGGGTGTACATGGATATAACGGCCCGGACACCTTCGGGTGAGGGGATGGTTAGTCCCACCGACTTCGCCGAGCATTTTCTTATCGCCTATGTGATGTATCCCGACTATAACAACCGGGAACGGCTGGGGTATGGCGTCGTGCCGCTGAATGCCCAGACAGTTGGAGTGCAGGGCGATCATTTGACGCTGACGTTCGACGTAAAACGGCCAAAAGATGCGCTTAACGCTGTTCTGCTTACAGAAATCACCGAAACGACGAACGGAACTAAAGCGCGCAACGACCTTGCCCTGCGGTTTAAAGCGACAAAGCTGAGTGACCGTTTTACGCTGTTCGACAAAGAAGGTAAGCAGCCCCAGTTGCGGAATTATGTGAACATTGGTGATACCGTGGTTATCCGGGATGTGAACGGCACCGTAAAAAAACTGTATGGGTTTCGCTACCGGCATGATTTTGAAGCCGCTTCATCGCCCATGAATACGTCTCCCCGTCCAGCGGCTAAGTCTCTGTCTGAAGACTCAACCCTGAGCGTCATGACCAACACGCCGTTCATCATTCCGCGTGAGGGACTCTATTATTTTCTAGAGGACACGACGGAGACCTCGGGGATTGGCCTGGTGGTCGCTGATAAACGGTTTCCGAAACTGACCCGTCCCGAGAAACTGATAAAACCTGTGCTCTACATGAGTACCAGTACCGAAATCGGCGAGTTAAATCAGGCGCAGGACACCAAAAAAGCATTTGACCGGTACTGGCTGAGTTTAATGTCCGGGAATGAAGAGGTCGCCCGTAAAACGCTAAAAGCCTATTTCGACCGGGTTGAAGAAGCCAACCGGCTGTTTACGAGTTATAAAGAAGGCTGGAAAACCGACAAAGGGATGATCTACATTGTACTCGGCGCACCCGACCGCGTACAACGGAACCGGGAACGCGAAGTGTGGGTTTATAATCGCCGGGCCAATGTCTCGGAAGTAAACTTTACCTTTACGAAAAAACCGAATCAATTTGTCGAGGATCATTACGAACTGGTGCGCTTTATTGAGTATCAGCCGGTTTGGTACCCGATTGTGGAAGCATGGAGAACCGGAACAATTCGCGAGTAAATCGCCCTACTAACTCCCGTCCTGGCGGGAACCGGAACGGTGGGTCAAAACCACAGTTTCGGCCCGAACCAGACGAGATGGTGTTTGGCATTCAATCGGTGATCGAGACGCTCAAGTCCGATCAGCAGATTGATAAATTATATATGGAAAAAGGGTTGAGTAACCCCGATATCCAGAATCTGGCTTTTCAGAAGCGGGTAACTATTCAGCGTGTTCCCGTTGAACGGCTGGACCGGTTTACCCGGAAGAACCACCAGGGTGTCGTTTGTCTGATCGCTCAGGTCCAGTATGTTAAACTGTCGAACGTGATTGCCGATGTCTTTGAGCGGGGGGAAGTTCCCTTTTTCCTCTTGCTGGACCGCATTACCGACGTTCGTAACTTCGGCGCGATTGCCCGAACGGCCGAGTGTACCGGCATTCAGTGCATTGTCATTCCCGGACGGGGGGCTGCGGCCATTAACTCCGATGCCATGAAAACGTCCTCCGGGGCGTTGAACCACATCTCCGTTTGCCGCGAGCCTGACCTGACCGAAACGGTAAAATACTTGCAGGAGTCAGGTATTACGGTTGTGGCCTGTACCGAGAAATCGGCCCGCGACTTGTATGAACGTACTACCGATCTAACCGGCCCAATGGCTATCATTATGGGATCGGAAGAAGATGGTATTTCTCCTGAATTACTTCGGATGGTTGATACACACGTGAAAATCCCCCTATTGGGCGCTGTCGGTTCGCTGAATGTATCCGTGGCTACGGGCGTGATCTTGTATGAAGCGGTGCGCCAGCGAAGTTTGCCGGTTGAAGTAGCGGGATAGTCAATAAAACAAACGGAGCTGCTACGTTGCCGCTCGACATTTTATGTAATCATGGGGGCTTATGCCCCCATTTTTTTTAGGATTCCACGATCGACACTATCGTTCAGTAGTTGCTTGGCATACTGCCAAATCCGGGTAGACCCATTTTTGATAACCTGCTTTTTGGCGAAAACCTGCGCATAGTCAACATCGAATTCCTTCCAGGTTCCTCCTTCATTTGATGCGTTCTGAAGCAACGGCTCCAATCGGTCCATTGACCGGGCAAACCTGGCTTCGGGCGTTTGGCTGGCTTCAAATTCTTCCCAGACAGCAATAAACTCAGCGGCCTGCTCGGCAGGCAACAGGCCGAAAATGCGTTCGGCAGCCAATCGCTCCTCATCGGTATTATCGTGGCTTTTTTGCGTATCGTAAATAAACGTATCGCCGGCGTCGATCTCGACAATGTCGTGTATCAATACCATTTTCAACACTTTTAGTAGATCAATGGGCGTATTGGCGTGGTGCGACAGAACGATAGCCATCATGGCTAGATGCCAGCTGTGTTCGGCATCATTTTCCTGTCTGTCGCTGTTGAAAAGCCGTGTCTTTCGCTGAATGTATTTGAGCTTATCGATTTCTTTAATAAACTCAATTTGCTTGATCAATTCATCTGGCTGCATGGTATGCGGATCAGTATAAAAAAAACACCGGATACTCTCCGGTGTTTCTGTGTTATGATTTTTTGCTTTTGCTTTTTGCCTTGCCAGATCCTGGTTTCTTGGCTGGGGAATCATCCAGCGAATTAATCCAGACTGCCAGTTTGGTCGCGTCTTCCTTTGGAACCTGTTTCATCGGCGCCATTGGGGGATAGCCCGGCCAGTGTGATGGAATCGGGTTATAGATCAGATTGACGATTTCCTCTGTCGAGTATTTCTTCTTGGCTACATCGGCATAGGCTGGACCTACTAACCGTTGGTTAGGGCGGTGACAGGCGATACAGGTGTATTTCGTCATCAGAGCATTCATGTCCGCTGGAATATCGGATGGCGCCTGAGCGTTAGCGTCGATAGAGGCAACGGCAAGCGAAGCCGAAGCGATGAGTATGCCAAATAATTTTTTCATGTGAATCGGGTAAACGGTAAAAAACAAACTGATTGAATGACGGCAATAAGTCAACCTCGCAAAAATAGATGGTTTGGGGTGATAACCCAATTTCGCCAAAGGTTTTTCCTATTAAACCACTGTTTAGACAGTTGTTCTTAAAAAACGTTTAAAATTGCCGAAAAGAAAATTTTATGCAACCACTCGACCGCTTCTCGGGCCATGCCAATCTATACGCCCAATACCGTATCGACTATCCCGCCGAACTATATGATTTTGTGCTACACGACTGCCCCGGTCGGCAGCGGGCCTGGGATTGCGCTACGGGAAACGGTCAGGTAGCCGGTGCCCTGGCCGAGCTATTTGAGCAGGTCGACGCCACCGATATCAGCGAGACCCAGCTAATTCTGGCTGTAAAAAAGCCTAACATCCATTACCAGCTAAGTCAGGCCGAACAAACGCCGTTTGCCGATAACTCCTTCGATTTGATCACCGTGGGTCAGGCCATCCATTGGTTCGATGTACATGCTTTTCATCAGGAAGTTCGACGAGTGGCCAAGGCCGGGGCCGTCATTGCCGAGTGGGGGTATGGGCTCGTACGGCTTGGCGCCGGTCTGGATGCGATCATGCTCGATTTTTACCGAAACCGTGTAGGACCCTATTGGGACCCGCAGCGAATGCACATCGACAATCGGTATTCGGCTTTGCCTTTTCCATTCACTAATGTTAAGCAATCAACGTTCATTGCCAAAAAAAACTGGTCGCTGGAGCGATTCCTGAACTATTTGCGTACCTGGTCGGCGGTGCGGCAATACATTCACGAAAACGAAGAAGATCCCGTCATTGGGTTGGGAGAGGAGCTAAAACCGATTTGGGGTGAAGCAGAACGCGACGTGGAGTTTCCGGTCTTTCTGCGATTGGGTGTGGTGTAATGAGTTATAATTAATTCTACTTAACGTGAATAACGGGGCTGCACCCAGGTTAGATCAGGTTCGTCATTCACGCTTAATTTGTGTTAAATCAATTAGGTATACAATACGAACAAGAACGGCGTATGAGCTAAATATG
The DNA here is from genome assembly GCF_054782495.1 of Spirosoma aerophilum. NCBI lineage: Bacteria > Pseudomonadati > Bacteroidota > Cytophagia > Cytophagales > Cytophagaceae > Spirosoma > Spirosoma aerophilum. The sequence continues at coordinate 77,804 of NZ_BAAGSJ010000013.1, forward strand.
GATCTGGTCAACCCATTATTCACGTTACTTACACATTTAATCCTATTCATGTTGCGAGATAGTAGCATAGCAACGAGATGTTTATAGGAAAGGCTGTATCGACTATTTTGATCTAGACTTGATTAACTCACTCCTTAACTAAACGGACTGTTCGGGTTATCGTGCCTGTTTTCATCTCTAGCAAATAGACGCCGGTAGGCAGGTTAGTACCCTCAAGTGTCCACTGATGAACGCCGGGCTCCTGCACTATCTGGCTTCGTTCACGCCGAAACACATGGCCATTGACACCCAGCAAGGCCCATTCGATGGTGTTGACGGTCTGCAACTGGCAGGTGATTGTGGCCTGTTGCAGAATCGGGTTGGGAAATACTACAACAGCCAGACTATTGTCTGCCAGGAACCGGATGGGACGAATCTGAGCTTCGAATTGGGCCGCCCTACGCGTATCGAAGCCGGGCAATAATTCGACGGATTGACCCGCCTGATAGTGAACTCGGGCCTGCGCCCCGATTTGGTTCGTAGCCCATAGAAACCGGACGGCCTGCTGGTTCTCCATACCACCCGATTCAACTGGTTTGGTCAGCCACAGTTCATCGGCGAGTGGCTGAGCCTGTGTGGATAAAGAGCGAAGCCCGAATGCCAATACTATGAAATAGGCAAGTAGTCGTAGTCGCATGGTCGCTCGTTTTAGGGTTGTTTATGTTTAGCCTGACGTACTTCTAACTGGCGGATACGGGCCGTTTTTAAACGATCCTGTCGGCGAAGACCAACCACTTCCTTTTTCAAATCGAGGAGATAAAGGGTTAATTCTTCGATTTTTTGAAGTAATAGTGCGTCGGTACGTCCCAGGTCATTGCCCTGTTGTACGATCTGCTGCGCACTCGGTACATCGGGTAGATGGCCATGTTGCCGGATGTACTGGCTTACCGATGAGAGGGGGCGCAGTCGAAAGCCTGATTCGAAAACTTTATCGCTCCAATCGGCGCTGCTGGCTACGGCGACTTTAACCCGTTCGGTCAGTACACCTTTGGCTACATACAGGCTATAGCCTGCCGGGGTTTGGCTTACGTTGCCAATGGCGACGGCACCCTTATTCGCATTACGGAGGAGTTCGCCTTCGGCGGTCCAGCTCCCGTCGGTATGGCTGGCGGTTGCTACGCTGCCCAGAACTACGTTGCCCGAGGCATCGACCGTAAGGTAACGTCTATAAACCTATCGAGACGGTAAGCTTCCGGCGCGAAACGCTGACAGCCGCCAAGGACTACAAAACCGGGCAACTCACTACCTATGCGGCCGTATCGCTCAATGGTCAGTTAACGGCATTGCCCGGCAATATTTACTTGCTGGAGTCGGTGCCGGGTACCTTTACCAGTGCACCCTACGTGTCGTCGCCCAGCCGCTATATCGCCCTGGGGTCGGGCAATACCATTGGCTGGAATGTCAACTACGCCCTTCGGCTGACTTTCAATCAGTACAATGCCAATGGCTACCTGCTTCGCTACAGTGTTTCCGATGGCCCCAGCACGGCCTACCAGTATACGGCCTACGCCCCGGCGGGCGGAATTCCCTTCTCGCTGGTGACGACTCAGATCACCAACGATGGCCTGGCCACGGCCCAGTCTACAACGTATGGCTACCAGCAACCCATGCTGGGGCCGGCCACGGTGACCGACCCCCGTGGCGTGATTACCCGCTACCAGTATGACACGTTCGGGCGGTTGCTGAGCATCAGGGACAAGGACAATTACATCCTTAAAAACTACACCTACCACTATCCCACCGGCCAATGAACGCTCAATTCTTTCGTTTTCTTTGTTTGCTACGGGCCAACGGGGCCTGGCCGTGGCTGTCTGCGCTGTTGCTAAGCGTGCTGGTGCCACTGACAGCCCAGGCTCAACTGACGCCCACGGCTACCTACCCCTATGTGCTGGAACAAACGCCCCGCACCCCTCAGGCTACCGTAACGCGTACCAGCTCATATACCGATGTGCCTGCTACCATTGAATATGTCGATGGGCTGGGCAGGCCCCGCCAAACCATTCAGGTGCTGGGAGCAGGTAATGCCGGACTAGACGTAGCTACGACCTTTACTGAATATGACCCCTTTGGACGACCTATGCAGGTCTATAAATCCATGCCGGGCCTTAACCAGGGCGGTAGTGCATGGGGAGGCTTCCAGTATGATCCTTACGGGTCTGCCACGGGTTTTTACAAAGATGCTTATCCATTTAATCAGACCTATTATGAAAGCTCACCCCTGGACCGGCCCGCCAAGACAATTGGCGCGGGCGTTGCCTGGCGACCGGGCGATAATGGGGTGAAAACCAGCTATGGGGTGGCCACTGCCAATACGGTCATTCGCTTCAAGGCCGATCTGGTGGCCAATAAACTGTATGCCTACCCGGCTTCGGGTGCGGGCTCGGTGGAGTACTATAGAGTCAATGACATCAGCCGACGCGTCATTACCGACGAGCAGTACAACCAGCTTATCGAGTACACCGACCTGCAGGGGCGACTCATCCGGCGCGATGTGCTGACGGGTGCCCCTCAGAATCAGACCCTGACCACCGCCTATGTCTATGACAGCTACGAGCGGCTGGCGGCCGTGATTCCGCCCAAGCTCTATGACTACCTAGTGACCAATGCCCTGACGACGGATTTTCTGTTCTTCACCGATGCGGGCTTCACCACGCCCAACCCGGTCTTTAAAGACAACGGTTATGCCTACCAGTACGACGCCCGGGGGCGGCTGATTCGCAAGCATGTGGCCTCGGCGGGCTGGACCTTCCTGGTGTATGACAAACAGGACCGGCTGGTGATGAGCCAGGACGAGCAGGACCGCCCGGCAGGCAACCCCCAGAACAGCACCTACTGGCGGTATACCAAATACGACAGCCAGAATCGGGTAGTCAGCACGGGCCGCACCGTGCTGACTACCGATGCCGCTACGTTGCGGACGGCTTTTGCCGGGCAGTCGGGCAATGCCTTTCCGGCGGTGGTGCCCAACAATGCCACCGATGTGCTGACCCAAAACGTGTATGACAGCTATACAGGTAATCCGTTGCCCTACCTGACCAGCAACCCCCTTCCGCTGGGCACGCCCTTTCCCTCGGCTGCGGCCCCAAATGCCACGGGTTTGTTGACCTATAGCTACCGGCGCGACCTGGTGACGACTACCAGCAACTATGCCTCGGCCTACTGGTACGACGACAAAGGGCGTATTGTGCAGAGCCGCAGCCAGAATCACCTGGGTGGGGTAGACCGCACCGACAACCAGTTCCGCTTCAACGGCGAGTTGCTCAAGACCGTGCTCACCCACAGCCTGGGGAGCGGAGTACCCCTGTCGCCCATTACCAAAACGTTCACCTACGATCACTGGGGCCGGCCGCTGGGCATCACCCATGCCATTGGCACCAACAGCCCGGTGCGACTGGCCAGCTATGCCTACGACGGCATTGGGCGGCTGATTCAGAAGCAGTTGCAGCCGCCTTCGGTGGCGGGCGCGCGGCTGGCCGCTACCAGCCAGAGCATCAGCCGATTGGGCAGTAAAGGACTGGTGCTGCCCACTGAGGATGTAGCCCCGGCCTATATTGACCTCAAGCCCGATGGGCACTACGTGGACGTGAGTGCGCCGAGCGCGGTGGCCACTGGCTATCAGGCGCGGCTGGCGGCTACGGCGGGAGCCTTGCAGGTGCTCGATTACAGCTACAATGTGCGGGGGTGGCTGCGGGGCATCAACGCGGCTGATTCGATCAACCCCTACGCCAACGGGCGGGGGGATGTGTTTTACCTGGTGCTGGACTATAACCAGATCAACGGCACCTTCAACCGCTACGATGGGTCAATCGGCCGGATGCGGTGGGGCGGCAACCGGGACTACTTTTATGGTCGGGTGTACGCCTACGGCTACGACGGGGCGGGCCGCCTGAGTGGCAGCGAGTACACGGGCAACACGGGGGAGGACTACAAAGTAAGCAACCTCACCTACGACCGGAATGGCAACCTGCTGACTCTCCGGCGGGGTGTGAGCGGGGGCATCGACGCCTTAACCTACAGCTACAGTTCGGGCAACAGCCTTTTAAGCGTTACTGATGCCAGCCCTAACACGGCGGGTTTTAGCGACGGCAACAAGACGGGGAATGATTATACGTATTGGCCCGATGGAAGCCTCAGGAGCGACTTAAACCGGGGCATTACGCAGATTCAGTACAACCACCTGAAACTACCCAGCCAGCTTAGTTTCAGTAGTGGTAAGGTGGTGAGCATCCGCTACGATGCTAGGGGAGGTACTAAAGCCGATTTGGGGCGATGGCGAGCGGGAAGTGGCGTTCCCGATATTTCTTCGGCTGGGGCAGGTTTTATAACTCCCAGATCACCCGCACGACTTTGCCCCGCACACCAATGGTCTGGAAAAACTCCAGCCAGTGCAGTTGCTGCGGACCGAGGTGGTCGGTGGGGGATTTGACTTCCACAAAGTCATAGTCTCCCTGGTCATTCCAGACCAGCAGATCCGGAAAACCACGCGTGTGCTCGCGGACATTGCGGGCCATTTCGAGCAGAATCAAACGGAGTTGCTCAACATCCAGTAACTCGATCATCTGCTGCACCAGTCTCAATAACTCATCCGACCAGTCGACCAGTACGTTGGTGATGCCGTACTTGGCGTTGAACATCCGGCCCGTATGGCGTCGCCAGTCATCTTTCGTATCGAGTTCTACCAGCCGTCTTTTTAACAGGTCCTCCCGTTTCACGTAAAAATCGGGCAGGTAAAAGTCCGACGGAGCGCGTTGCAGCGGGTGGTGAATGGCCGATACATTGGCGTCGTAAATAATATCCCAGAAAACCAGCCCGAACAGGCCGCGCCAGGGGTAGTTTTCGGTAAAGGCCGCGTCGAAATCGTTCTCTAAATAATAATTCATCACCCCCGCTTCGACATGGTGGCGATAGGCGGCCGGGATATTGACGCTTTCGGCATCGGATAAGAAGCGCGTCGTGGCCTTACGGGTACGTTTCTTTTCGCTCAATCCCAGTATTTTCTCCCGAAAATCGGTAGCAAAATAGCGCTCCTCCGCATTCAGGGGATTGACCGCTATTTCATCGCACAAGGCCAGGGCTTCCTCGACTGAGCCGTTTTTGAAGAGCAACCGAACGCGTCGTTCCCGCGCCGGAACCCGGTCGGAGAGTTCATAAACGGCCAGCGCCTGATCGGGTAGCTTTTGCCGCTCCAGAAAAGCCCCAACGCGGCAAACCAGTTTCTGATAACCCGGAATCGCAATTTCAGTTAATTCGGGGCGGGTTTCGTTCCAGTTCAGGAACCAGTTATAAATGTCATCGGCGGGCGTTTCAGCTTCTTTAAGCTCGTAGAACTCCTCGTTCGTAAGCGAGATCAGCAGTTTATCTTCTACCTCTTTACGGGTACGAAAGCGGGCCGTAAGCTTGCTTTCGTCGTACCGCTCGAAGTTGACCATGCCCAGATCACGCACCACAAATTCGGTCATGTTGCTGCCCCGGTTGCCAAAAAACAGGTACTTGACCATCATACCTTCGGCTTCGAAGTTCATCTTCACCACCGTTTCGTGCGTGGTCAGGCTGGTCACGATTTCGGCGAAATTGAGCTCATGGATAGCGTATCGAACAACACCTTCCTTTTTCTCTTTCGCCAGTGGCCGACTTTCTTCCGGTTCAAGTGGCAGGAGGTTCAGGAGTTCCGGTTTCGTGAAAACACCCAGGGCCGCTTCGCCCATAATCTCATGGTGAGCGGACAGCCGCTCAACAAATCCGGAAGATATTAAGGCACCCACAGCCGCCGGGAGGTCAGATATTTCGTTATACTGTAGTTTAGTAGTTCGAAAAAAGAGTCCTTTACGGTTACTAAACCGTACATACAGACATTGAGCGTCGAGGCTCAGAGCCTCAAACCGATGTATAAAATCCCATTCGGCATCATTTAATAAGTTGCCGTACAGCCGTTTAACAAAGTCCAGCACGTAGCGGAAATTGTCGAGGTAGTAATGGGGGGTAAGGATAATCTTTTGTCGTCCAACCATGCTGTAAAGTGGGAGGGAACCCACATATACATAACAAAAAAACAGGCATTTATGTCCCCAGACGACGTTCTGAATACACTACATAAACAAGGGCTTTTGTCAGCTGATCAGCAGTCGAAAATTGCCGAAATTGAGCGAGGTAAGCCATTTTCCCTACATTGGGAATTACGCTCCATGTTGTACATCGGTATTTTGCTGACCAGTTCCGGGCTGGGGTTGCTGGTCTACGATAACTTCGATCAGATTGGTCAGGGAGCGCTGCTGGCGGCTATTGCAGCTGCCTGTGCCGGTAGTTTTTATTTCGCCTGGCGGAATCGTCCCGTATGGACACCGGCCCAAACGAAGAGCAGGTCGACGTTTGGGGACTACGCCCTTATTCTGGCCTGCCTCCTCTTTTTGACCCTCGAAGGCTATGCCCAATATGCTTATAACGTGTTTGGATCGCGTTATGGATTGGTCACCCTGCTGCCTGCTGCTCTGTTTTTGCCACTGGCCTATCGGTTCGATCACAGGGGCGTGTTGAGCATGGCCTTAACAGCCCTGATCTCGTGGGTGGGCGTAACGGTACGCCCGCTCGAACTCTATTTCAAAACCAACTTTTTTGATCAGGCGACGGTTCTTTCTGCCATTGTGCTGGCGCTTGTCCTCATTGGCGGTGCTTTCGTGCTGGAGCAACGGCGCATTAAACCCCATTTTACCTATACCTACCTGACCATTGCCGGTAATCTGTTAATGGTCGCTTTGTTGGGTGGATTGTTCAACTTCAACGATGTACGGCTGTGGTTTGCCGCGGGGCTGGCCGTCGCTTGTTTTGTTTTTGATCGGTACACGCGTCAGCAGCGTCAGTCGGCCAGCGCGTCGGAAGGATCGTTTCTATTCCTGTTGATGAGTAGTGTATACGGGTACATCGGCATCACGTACCTGTTCTTTCATTACCTACGCCCCGATGGTGACGATGTATACTACTGGTATTTTATCGTGACCGGCATTGGATTTGTGTATTACCTCATGAGCCAGTTACCCAAAGGCAATCGAACGAATGAAAGCATATAACGAACAATGGATTTATAACCGGGATGTTCTGATGCAGTCGGAGCGATGGCATCGGCAGGGCCTGTTGTCCGATGAGCAGATGGAAGCTGTACGGAAGTCCTACCCGGTGGAATTTCGCCGGACAAATGGATTTATTGAGATCGGCCTATTTCTCTTTACAACCGTTGCCATACTGGCCTGTTACCTGCTGCCAGCCAGTATTTTTTCCAGTATGATGGACAGTCCAACGGCCTATGGCGTCTTCAATATTGCCTTTGGTTTCGGTGTAGGGATTGTTGGCGGGTTTTTAATCAATCGTCGGCTGTTGTACCGGAATGGTATCGACAATGCCTTTGTGGTTACCCTTACGGGCTTTCTGGCCTTTGGTTTCAATCAGTTTTTTCCCGACGGCCTGTCGCTGGCGAAACATTGCCTGCTTACTTTACCGCTTCTGCTGTTGGTGCTCTGGTATTATGGCGATACACTGATTGCGTTCTTCTCGCTGGCCGCTTTCTACACCGCTATCTTCGACAGCCTACTTAAGGTTAGCGGAGGACGAGACGTAATCCCCTTTGTCATGATGGGCGTTTCGTTGTTGCTGTACATCGGGGTTAGGCAGATCGTTAACCGAACGACTGACCAATCGTATTATTTCGACCCGCTCAATCTGGTGCAGTGGCTGTCGCTGATTATCCTGGCAGCCAGCGGTAACTATTTTATGGTGCGCGAACTGAACGGGCTCCTGCTCGAATCAGGTCCGGGCCGACCTGTTCTGACGGATGCTCCTCAAATCGGATTGCCCGTCCTCTTCTGGATACTGACGTTTGCCATTCCGATCATCTATTTATGGCAGGGATTGACGAAGCGAAACCGGATGCTGATCATCCTGGGTACGCTGGGCCTGATTGCCGCATTTATGACGGTCCACAAATACACAGCGCTCGTGCCGCTGAATGTTGCCCTTACCATTGGCGGACTGCTCCTGATTGGTTTGGCCGTGGCCGGAATTCGTTACCTGTCGACCCCTAAACAAGGCTTTACGGATGCACCCGACGACGATTCGCCAAACGATTTGTTTACCAATGCGGCCAGTATTGCTGTCGTTCAGGCTACCAGTTCTATACCCCACGGGCCGAAAGATGACCTTCAGTTTGGCCAGGGTGATTTTGGTGGGGCGGGGAGCGAAGGGAAGTATTGATGTGTATGGAAATGAATATATTTGTGTATAAACTGGCAGCCAGTTATGCGAACGAATATTGATATAAACGATGAGCTGATTCAACGGGCAATGGAAATTAGCCATTTGAAGACAAAGAAGGCCGTTGTCGAACTTGCTCTTCAGCAGTATATTGAACGGCAGGCCCGACAAAATTTGCTTTCCCTGTTTGGCAAGGTTCAATGGGATGGGGATCTGGAGAAAATGCGTACGGACACTACGCCCAACGACTGGGACCGATGATTGTAGATACATCCGTTTGGATCGATGCATTTCAGCATGCCCAAAGCGAACAGGCTCGTTTAGTAGCTACTTATCTAACGGCTGACAGACAGATTTACATTACGCCAACAATCTTACAGGAGGTTCTACAGGGCGTACGAGCAGAAGATCAGTATGCACTTATCAAAGAAGGCATGTTAGCTCATTCTATGCTCCGGCTTGATCCCGTCGAAGCCGCCATTGGTGCGGCTGATTTGTACCGGTCTCTTCGTAAAAAGGGCGTTACAATTCGCAAGCCCAATGATTGTCTGATTGCGCATTACGCCATTTTCTTCGATATACCGGTCCTGCACCGTAACGTAGACTTCGACCAGATTGCCAGCCATACCGCTCTCCGACTTGCGGTTTAATGCCAACTCCCGCAAACTTACCGCTCGCGTCTGCTAAAAAACCGCTAAGTTTGGCCTCGCAAACCAACGACCATACGCAGTCGCATGAAAACCGTAGATACCTACAATTTTGCCGGTAAGAAAGCCCTCGTTCGGGTAGACTTCAACGTGCCACTCGACAAAGAGTACAACATTACGGATGATACCCGCATTAAGGCAACCATCCCAACCGTTTTAAAGATCGTGAACGATGGTGGTTCGGCCATCCTGATGTCGCACCTCGGCCGACCAAAGGGCGGTCCTGAAGAGAAATATTCGCTCAAACATTTATTACCTGCTCTAAAGGAAGCCTTTGGCCGTGACATTAAATTCGCGGACGACTGCATTGGTCAGTCGGCGACGGATTTAGCCGCCAGCCTGCAACCCGGCGAAATCCTGTTGCTCGAAAACCTGCGTTTTTATAAAGAGGAAGAGAAAGGCGATGTTGCCTTTGCTGAGAAATTGGCTAAACTGGGTAACGTATGGGTGAACGATGCCTTCGGAACAGCTCACCGCGCCCATGCTTCCACAGCTGTCATGGGCCAGTTTTTCGAAGACCGCGTGGCCGGTTACGTGATGAACGCTGAGTTAGCCAACGCCAAGAAGATTCTGGAAGAAGCCGAACGGCCGTTTACCGCCATTATGGGTGGTGCCAAAATCTCCGATAAGATCCTGATTATCGAGAAACTGCTTGATACCGTCGATAACCTGATTATCGGTGGCGGTATGACTTATACCTTCACCAAAGCCCAGGGCGGCAACATTGGTAAATCACTGCTCGAAGCCGACAAGCAGGAACTCGCCCTCGAACTGCTGAAAAAAGCAGAAGCCAAAGGCGTAAAGATCTACATGCCCGTCGACAACCTCTGTGCCGACGACTTCTCGAACGATGCCAACAGCCAGGTGGTACCAACCGGTCAGATTCCTGACGGCTGGGAAGGGCTGGACATCGGTCCGAAAACTATTGAATTGTTCAAAGAGGTTGTGCTCAAGTCGAAAACCATCCTATGGAACGGCCCGATGGGTGTGTTTGAATTTGAAAACTTCGCTCATGGTACCAACGCCATTGCCGAAGCCGTTGTGAAAGCGACCGAAGAAAACGGAGCCTTCTCGCTTATTGGTGGTGGTGATTCGGCATCGGCTGTCAATCAGGCAGGCTACGGCAACCGCGTTAGCTATGTATCGACCGGGGGCGGTGCCCTGCTGGAATACATGGAAGGCAAAGTATTGCCCGGTGTAGCGGCACTGGCTTAGTATAAATTAGACAAGTGGTAAAAACAAAAAACAAACGCCATATCTCCAAGATATGGCGTTTGTTTTTTGTTTTTACCACTTGTCTAATTTATTAGCTATTTTGCTTACAAAAAAAGTGATGTCGGCTTATCGTCAGGAGTACTTTCCGCCTTTGATTGAAGATTGTTTCTACCATATCTACAATCGGGGCAACAATGGTAATAACATATTCTTTGAGCAAAGAAATTATCAATACTTCTTGAAAAAGTATGATTTTTATTTAAGCACCTACCTCGAAACATACACATTCTGCCTGCTGCCCAATCACTTTCATTTACTGGTACGGGTCAAGAATTTTGCTAATCTACCAAAAGAAAGTCAGTCAATTTTGCATGGCAAGCAGATTATAACCTCGCTTGAACGAATCATTAGTGAGCAATTCAGACGTTTCTTCGTATCCTATGCTAAATCTGTAAAGGTGCAGGAACAACGAACAGGTAGTTTGTTTGAGAAGAACTTCAGGCGGAAACGGGTCGATTCTGAGGACTATGTTACAACCCTGATCGCCTACATCCATCGAAATCCGCAAACGCATGGTATTTGTGCTGACTTCGAAACGTATCCGTATAGCTCGTATTCAAAAATAATGAACCCGGCGAGTACCCGATTAAAGAAAGCTGAAGTACTGTCTTGGTTCGGAGGACTAGACGCGTATCAGCAGGTTCATCAAAATAGTAAAGAAACAGCGTCAATCAGCGATTTAATTTTTGAGTCCTAAGTAGTTTGTAGGAGACTAAAACAAATGCCATATCTTGAAGATATGGCATTTGTTTTAGTCTCCTACAAACTACTTAATCCTGCCTTCGCTTTATTATCCACGCTGTTCTTGTATTCGTGGCGTTTAAAGCTGAGGGCTTTCTGAAAAAACGACCGTGCGCGAGTGCGGTCGTTTTTTTGCTGGTAGATATACCCCAGCTGAAGGGCAGCTGTCGCTCCAAACGAAAGCTGGTCGGGTTCGCTGAGCGTCAGGGCGCGCGTTAGCCAGGGGATGGCCGCATCGGGATCATTTCGGCGTTGGAAAATACGGCCCAGGCGATAGGTGTACTCCGCCTTTTCGGGTATGGTGTAGAATTTATTTTCGCTGTAAGGGCGCAAATACGCGAGGGCACTGTCTGTAAAGCCACCGTCTGAAGCCAGTCGAGCCCGCATGAGCACTTTCTGATTGACGGATGCACCTTTGGCTAAATACGACTCCACAAACTTCTGGGCGGCTTTATCCGACTCAACCGTAGTACGGCCAATGGTGATCACTTTTTGGAGAAAAGGGCGGGAAGCCGCATCGGGTTGACCAGCCAGCCAGTGACAAAGAAAGAGTTTATAATAGGAGTCTTTTAAGAAATTCCGGCCTTTATAGGAAGTCAGAAACTGTTGGAAATGCGTTGTTGCAGTTGCGTATTCGCCTTTTTGGAGGTAAATGTCCCCGAGAATGTTTTCAATAATCGGAAGCGCCAGATACTCTTTACCATCAGGGCGACTGGATAGATACATAAGCGCCTGTTCGCTATGGCCATTCTTCTGTTCGATAGTGGCTCCGAAAAAGTGGAGAAGCAGATTATCGGGATGGGCGCTGATGAGTCGTTGCAACGTTTTTCCGTCGGCATCAGTGAACTTAAGTACATAAGCGCGCACCATCAGGTCAATAAGCTGGGCTTCGAGGCCAAAGGTTGAGTCAGATCGGGCACGCTGAAGCTCCTGCTGTCCCTGCTGAATATTGCCGTGTAAGCCCAGCAGATTGGCTACCCAGCTATAACTGTCCGGGACGGAGCCAATCATGATATGAAGCGTACCCAGCGATTTATAGGTTGGCAAAAATGTCGGAAATCGTTTCTGATTCTCGGCCAGTAGTTTATACGCCCGAATCACATCCCAGCTCGCACTTACTTCCTTCCCAAATTTCAACTTGATAAATGCCCAGTGAAGCCGTACTTCGGCCATCAGTACCCGTTGCCAGGGCGACGAGTCGTCGAGTTTTTTAAGGGCATCGAGCCGCTCATCTTCCCGGTCGCTGATCGACGCAAACAGCCGGTCGTCGTCGGAGGTTGCCAGCAGAAGCATATCGGCATAATCGTCGACGAAAATCCGAACTCCATTGGTTGCTGATTCTGCCGCCAACACCTGCCGGGCCGGTTGGACCGCCAGTTTTTGCAGGTCGGCATATGCCCGGTGCAGGCCCGGTGTCCAGACAAAATCCTGTGCGATGCCCACGCGTGGGATGAGCAACAGGATAGAGGCTGTCAAAAGGACAAAGCGGCCTATGAATGTGGGCATGACTGAGACTGAATGGTTGCCGGAAAGCTTGAATAAATAGGACAACAAAGTAACGGTAAACGGCAGGTGCTGCTATAAAAAAAGGTCGCCAGAAGACGACCTTTTTTAACATTAGTTTAGACATGACTACCGACCACGGCCCGTTGGTGCTGGCTCGGGAACACCCTCTACATCGGCAAAAATCCGTCCGCAGTGTTCGCAAACGATGATCTTCTTCTTGTCTTTGATGTCAGCCTGACGCTGGGGCGGCACTACGTTGAAGCAGCCCCCGCAGGCACCACGCTTCACCATCACAACGGCCAGACCGTTCAAGGCGTTACCACGAATTTTTTTGTAGGAATTCAGCAAACGGGGCTCGATGGTCGTTGCCTGCTCATCGCGTTGCTTGATGATCTCCTTTTCTTCTTCCTGGCTCTCTGAGGTAATCTGGTCGAGTTCCTGCTTTTTTGCTTTCAGGTCTTCTTTCCGTTCGTTAAGGGCAGCTGAGGTCGTTTTGATCTCCTCTTCTTTGCCCCGCACCCGGAATTGAGCTTCGTTAGCCCGTTTTTCAACCAGTTCAATCTCAAGAGACTGTAACTCGATTTCTTTCGAAATGGCGTCAAACTCGCGGTTATTACGAACGTTCATCTGCTGATCCTTGTACTTGGTGATCAGCTTTTCAGCGTCCTTTTTAGCCACGCGATTGCGCTCAATTTCTTCCTCCAGCGTCTTGATTTCCGCCTGGAATTTCCCAATCCGGGTTTCAAAACCTGCTATATCGTCTTCAAGGTCACGGACTTCTTCGGGCAGACCACCACGAATTTTGATGAGTTCGTCTAGTTGAGAATCCAGGGATTGCAGTTTGAGAAGAGCGTCTAGTTTTTGCGCAATCGTCAGTTCCATTCGGAATGTAGTTAGTGCTATATGAAGTACCGAACCGGATTCGTGTCCGTTTCTGATAAAATTACCGCAAAAGTAGTGAATTTTTTTGCCAAATGCCCGCAAATCAAGTCTTTCGTATATACTTCGCTTTCATAATGTCCAATATCGCAGATACCAATGCGATTTTCGGCGTCAAAAAACTCGTGGTACTTGTAATCCGCTGTGACAAAAACATCGGCTCCAGCGCGAATGGCATCAGTTAATAGAAAGCTGCCAACACCTCCGCAAACCGCAATCCGGCGGATTGGCCGGTCGGGGAGGGCCGTATAACGAATGAGGTTTAAATGCATGTGCTCTTTTAAATAAGCCAGCCAGGTGGCCCCTGCTAAGGGTTCGGGTAGATCACCAACGGCTCCTGAGCCAACTTCCTGATGCTGATTGTCCAAACCCATCAAATAATAAGCGACTTCGTCATACGGATGAGCCTGCCGAAGTGCCGCCAGTACCTGATGTTGCTGGTGGGTTGGAATGATCACTTCCAATCGATTTTCCGCTTCTTCGTGGTACTCGCCAATGTCGCCAATGACCGGTTGGGCGTTCTCGCCGGGTTGAAACGTGCCCGTGCCGCTAACTCGAAAACTGCAATTCTTATATTCGCCAATTTGCCCCGCTCCGGCGGCATACAGCGCGTCCAGTACCCGCTGGGTGTCGGCTATGGGCACGAACGTGACCAGCTTGGTCAGGACTTGAGTCTTAGGCGCTAGAATCGTTACGTTGGAAAGATTTAGTTTTTCGGCAATTTTAAAGTTTACCCCTCCGGCCACATTGTCGAGATTGGTGTGGGCGGCATAGATGGCAATATCGTTCTTGATGGCTTTAATGATGGTGCGCTCTACATAAGTCTTTCCATTCAGTTTTTTTAATCCCTTGAATAGAATCGGATGATGCGCCACGATGACATTGCACCCTTTGGCAATGGCTTCATCCACAACAGCTTCGGTCACATCGAGCGTAACCAGAACGCTGGTAATTTCCGTCGTTGGATCGCCTACAAGTAAACCGACATTGTCGTACGATTCCTGATAGGCGAGCGGTGCCAGAGCTTCTATATGGGCAGCGAGTTGACGAATTTGCGGCATAATGACTGATAAGTCTGACGGGTTAACGAAACAATACCCCGCAAATTACGGAATCTGCCGGTTGAAAAGACTCAGTTCAGGAATAGATAAAACAACAAAAGCCCCGACATGGGTGTATGTCAGAGCTTTTGCTGATTGATTCAATTGACAAAGAAAAAGAGAAAGGTAATGGGCGACGCGCGTAAATGCCTACAGGTCGATCTGAGCCACGGCCACTGAGTTTTTGTTGTTGGCGTGCTTAACTTCATAAGCCACCAGCAACTGATTGTCGACGATCAAACCGCTCGCGTTGGTTCCATTGATGGCGTTTTTCACCAGCTGCGTGGCCGGATTCTGTTCGGTCTTGATGTTTTTATACGCGATGACCGAGCTTATGCCTGCTTCGGAAGTCTGGTTTTGTTCCCAAAGTAATACGGATGATTTTGGTGCTGCTACCAGATAGGCATTTTTAGCTGTCGGTTCGTCCAGAACGAACAATCGTTTGCCCTGCTGATTCACTACCCGAATCCCCGGCGATTCCTGCGTACCCGAAAACCACGCAATCAAATTCGTGCCTGCGCCAGCGCTGGACGTTGGACCTGAATGAGGGCAACCATTGATCTGCCAGTTGTCCTTGAATAAAATCTCTGATTTGGTGAACGAGGCACCATTGTCCTTCGAACTCATTTTAGCCATATCGCGAATATTGTCCTGATTGTCGCGGTAGTACAGGTTCAGCGTACCCGAATTGTCGACCAGCAAACTGATGTTGCAGCAGTCGCAAACAAACGGATCAATGATGCGCTCACTGCTGAACTGATTGCCTTTCGAACTAACAAACCGCATGTCGCGCTGGTGTTGCTTTCCTTCAATATCGTTGAGGTAGGCGACACCTATTTCGCCGTTGGGCAGTACGGTGGCATCAAAGAAGCCACGGACAATATTGGGTGTTTTATCCGCATGAACCGGCGCTGGCTGGCTCCAGGTTTTGCCCTGATCGTTCGAATAGCTAAAGACAATCTGTAAATCGCTGGGGCGCCCACCACCGCGTGGAGCACTTTTTGCCGGGCCTTCCTTTGGCGCAGCGCCGTGGTCATGTCCGGCCGAAGCCGATTCGTGGTTTGCGTGAGCAGGTTCCGTTTGAGGTGCCTGTGCTGCGGCCTGGGGAGCACCGGGACCCCGCAGCGCAAAAACGGCCACGGGTGTACCGTCTTTTTTGAAGAGCAGTTTAGGCCGCATCAGTCGGGAGTTACCAATGCCCGCCGAGGAAAAGATGAGTTTCCTGTCGCCAAAAGTCTTGCCCTTGTCGGCCGATTCGGCCCAGTAAAAGTACACGACGCCATCGGGGTCTTTCTCCGTCCACGACAACGCAACGGCACCTTTGGGCGTTTTGGTTAGCGTTGGGACCGCATAAGCCCGGGTTGTGTCGCTGAATTTTCCGCTATCAGTTGCGTATCCAGTCAGGCCAACGGTTAAAAGTGCGCCGAAGCAGACGAATGTTCTTACCAGCTTATTCATAGCTAAGTTTAATTTGTGGGTTAATGTCAGAAGTTAAAAACGATAGGAAAGTGTTGTGACAAACTGCCGGGGCGGGATTGGCATAATGCTGTACCGGTCATGAATCAGGTAGTTCAGCTCGTTGGTAATGTTCGACACCTTCGCCAGCAGCGACACTTTACGATAGGTATACCCAGCCGACAGGTCGAATGTGGCAAAACCGGTTAGCGGAATGAGCCGGCTGAACTCCGGCGTTTGGCCGTACGTATTGTTGTTTCCGCCGTAGCGGGCGCCCGTGTAAAAGGCGGAAGCACCTAGCTTAAGGCCACGTAACGGCGACCGGTCAACGGTATAAAACAGGGTGAAATTGGCCGTGTGAGCAGGGTTGTTTGTTAAGCGTTCTCCTTCAATAAATGATCCTTTCACCTGCGTTGTTTTCGTATACCGCATGTAGTTATAGCCATAGCCAGTCATGAAGTAAACGTTTTTCGATAGATTTCCCGTCACGTCTACCTCCAGACCATCGCTGGTGGTCTGGCCGGTAAACTCTTTCACATTTGTGTCAATATTGGGGGAGCCGTCCAGTCTGAACGGGGCCATCAGGGCCAGGTTGCTGTTCACAATGTGATACACGCCAATATTAGCTGTGATTCGTCCATTCAGGAATTCATTCTTAATACCTGCTTCGTATTGGTCAACAATAGAGGGCTTCAAGATTTGCCCGTTTATGTCGACGCCCGTGTTGATGGTAAAGTTATTCGCGTAGCTTCCAAAGAACGAGGTCCCTGTGGTTGGCTGATAAATCAACGCCACTTTTGGCGACAGGGCGGCATCTATTTTGGTTTCCGCCGGTCCCCGCGTTTCAGCCTGGGTTCGTAGATCAAGGAGGGTCGTTTGTATTGTTCTTTGCTGCGACCAGCGTAAGCCAGCCAGTACTTTAAGTTTATCGGTCAGGCTTATTAGATCCTGAGCATAAAAACCAAGGCGGGCAGATGGGGAAGTTGTGCGGGTAATAGCTCTGGTATCCGGAACATCGGATCGGGTTTCGTACTTGCTCGGGTCCAGTATGTTTATTTTGTCGTAGGTGGTTACGGCAACGCCATTGCTGGTGATGGTAAACGCGTTACTCTGGCTAACAATACCTACCTGGTCCGCACCAACCAGTATCTGGTGACCGATGGCCCCCGTATGGAAACGGCCGTTGAAATTTAGTTGACCGGTGTAGTTGTTCTCAACCGTTTTTGTGCGGCTCAGCGACCGATTCCAGTCACCGTTTGCCGCTACGTTATTATTAGGGACACCAGCGCCATAAGCCGATACATGGGTATTCTGGGCTGCGGCAATAAAGGTCAGTTTCCAGTTGTTGTTAAAGGCATGATCGAAGTTCAGTGAGCCACTGGTCTGTTCGACGTTGTTGTAGGCCCAATTCGTATTGATGAATCGGGAACGGGGCACATTCGGTATAATGGCATCCTGGTTAGCATTCAACGAACCAATGCCGTTGTCGGGTGTCAGGTTCGACTTCAGGTAATCGCCCTGAAACAGGATAGCTGTTTTCTGACCAATCTTGTAAACCAATGACGGGTTTACATAAACCCGGTCGGTCTTAACTACATCGCGGTAACTTTTTGCATTTTCAACCGTACCAATTACCCGATAGGCCAGATTTTTTGACAGGGGGCCATAAACATCAACAACTGGTTTCAGCAAGCCAAAGCTCCCCGCCCGCATAGACACTTCGCCCCCGAATTCAAACTTCGGTTTTTTGGTTACCATATTCACAATCAGCCCACCCGATACATTGCCGTACAATAAGGACGAGCTACCTTTCAGCACTTCTACTGATTCCAGCGTGCTTGCTTCGGGAAAGCCCATGGTGTTCGTGATGACCCCATTCTTGAAAATGCTCCCTCCGGCACCAGCAATACCAATGCTATAGCCGCGGGCCGAAAACGTTTCGGCTACTCCACCCCGCTGCTGGGTCAGCGATACACCACTTACATTTTTAAGGGCGTCGCCAAGGCGGGAAATTTGCTGGTTCTCAATAACAAGGCTACTGACAACGCCTGTCATTTGAGGCAGATCAAGGGCGGCAATGTTCGCTTTCCCAAGGGTAACGGCTTTGTTGGCACCCACAACAACAACTTCACTTAACTGAGCGGTAGTCTCAGTCAAAACAAAATCAACAGTTGTTGGCTGGCCTGCTTTTACCGTTATGAGTTTCTCTATTGTTTGAAGCCCTATAGAAGTGACACGTAACGTATAGGAGCCCTCGGTAATGCCTTTTAAGTGGAATGAACCGTCTTCTGCCGTGGTAGAGCCTTTGCGAATCTCCTTTATGCCAATCGAAACGAAAGGAGCTGGATGGCCATCGCTCGTTCGTACGACGCCTGTAAGGGAGCCCTGGTTTTGCGCTTTTAAGGAGTGAGTCAATAGGCTTAGAACGGCCAGGATATATAGCGAGCGAGTAAATAGTGCTTTCATTTATTTAGAATAATTATAATTAAGAGCAAAGCTATAGCTCCTGTCCAACATTGCAATACTTATTTATAATTATTCTTGATAAGGGTGGGATTGTCAAATTATTTCTGTGGATTGTCTTATTGAGTTTATGAAAGAGGAATTGTGCAGTTATTGAGTACCGGGGGATTAAAACATTGCGTTTATTAGTGTGTTCCACTAGTATGCATAAAGCAACTATAGGTGTATAAGGCCAGCCGGAAGCGTAAACAGGTGTCGACCCTAACGAAATGGTTACTCAAAAAGCGACTGACCTGCGTGCTTTGACAAGATGTATAAGAGATGCCTTCGTGTTAACCGTAATTGATTTTCTGTAGCACCTGGCTAACCGCTTACTAACTATATGGAAGTGAGATATTTTAATTTCTTTAATTCCTGTATATATGTCAAAGGTTTACGGATAGTGCCTGTAGATCAGTTTGTTCCGTTGAGCTGATACAGGCGGCCTTTTGATTTGAGGCAGTTAGGTTGCCGGTGTTTTTTACCTGCCGGATTTGTTTGGCGTCAGCTTTCCCTGGTGGAAGGAGAAGGTTTGGTTGACGATACTTGCTTCTTTTTATTTAAATTCTAACGTTCAACGTAATTATGAATACGCAACAGAAAAACGATGTTTTTACTACCATTGAGGTAGCCATCAAGAGGCAGCAGGTTATTCAAATCAAGCATTTTAACACCTGGAGAACAATAGAACCCTATCAGTTGGGGATACACTTCCGGGGTCAGACATTGGTCGTGTATGGGTATTGCCGGGATGTAATTCCCGCACATATAAAGCAGAGCAGATGGCAGGTTTTTAACCTTGAGGAAATTGCTTCTATTGAGTTGACGAATTATTCCTTCCAGACTCATATAGATTATAAAGGGCAGTACAACTTCATGCAAAGCGTTTTTGCCAAGCTAAGGCCACAGTGGGAGCGGTTAGCGCAAGGTTATCTTCCTGTTCGAATGATGAATTATAACACGAAGAAAAATCGGTTTATGAGGTAGGCTTTAAAGAAGATTAATGAGCTGGTCTGGTAGCAGACGGCAAGAAGTTGATAGGCCCGGGGAGTTAATACATGTCGTATAACAAATCAACCGGCCTGCAACAGCAGGCCGTTGAAAACCTTCCTCTTTTTATCCATAAGTATATACGGGTGACAAAAGGGGTTGGATTTGTAAACCCATTGAAAATTTCTGGTTTTCCAGTTAGTGGGGATGAGCCTTATCTTGTTGGCATGCAACACACGTATACGCCGGTAAGAATACACGATGGAAGTAGCCAACCCGTTATTTCCTTGTACTCAAGGAAAACGGCTTCTGGCTTCTAAAAAGACCTTTTTCTGAATGAGTAGCAACGCTTGGTTGACGCCCCGTTGGTAGCTAAGCAATAAGCCAGGTTATAAAGCCTACATAGGTGGTGATCAGACTGGTTAATAGCGCTAGTATTGTTAAACAAGCCGGTACCGATTCTTGCCGTTGCTTTTCACTCATATCCGGATGAAAGGAAACCACTGTTTCTATCAGTTGACGGACTAACCCCTTGCCCAAGATTGAATATGTTACCATACCGATTACTGTTAATATTTTTTATTACCATTAGACGACGATAATTACAAAAAGCAACAGTTTCATAGGTGTTTTGTTTTATTTTTTCATGCTAGAGTCCTTAATCTCTAGTTTAGAAAAAATAATTATGGCTACTTATCTGGTCATTAAGCCCTTATAAGTAGCCAGGGATAGTGAGTATCATAATCAGTTTTATAGATGGCCTTCGTAGTGATTTATACACAGGCGGTGAATTTTCTCCCTGCTGCGTTTTAGTCTCATCTTAACAGCACTGGTCTTGATGGTGTATTGCTGGGCAATTTGCTCAATACTTAGCCCGTCTTCATACTTCAGGCTCAGGAGTGCTTTTTCTTTGTCCGTTAACGTAGACATGGCCTGATTAACCAACTGCAACGTTTCTTCATGAAGCTGAGCCTCTGTCGACTCAGGAATATCATGTCCGGCAACATCATCCAGTGGGCTAAAACTTAGTCGCTTGGCGATTCGTAGCTGGTCTGAGCAATAGTTGAAGGAGATTGAGTAAAGCCAGGTGGAAAAACTCGATCGTTCCTGAAATGCATCCAGTTTATTAAATACCTTTAAAAAGATGTCCTGAGTAAAATCTTCCGCTTTCAAAGGATCCTTTGTCATGGACAAACAGCGCCGATAAACTTTGTTGACATATCGTTTATACAACGTTTCGAAACACTGAGACGATTGATTGATCCGATATTGCCGAATCATCTCTTCGTCGGTTAATGACGTATTCATGAAGTGGAAATAAATTTATTGTTTCTCTATGGGTTCTCTACAGTAAGACAATATGAAGCGTATTTGGATACTGAAAATATATTAAACGGCATATAAAGTAGATTATCTATGGATGGGGTTGACTAAGCGATCTTATTAAGTTTCTTGTTACGAAGCCCTGTCAGACAGATCACGAGTGAAACACAACTAATTAAGGAGTTCATCAATGAAAAAGCTAGTCAAGTAGTGACCTTGTCTGACCTGAAATAAGTATGTGCTTCGTTGATTACTATTTTAGTTACCATATACGACAAAAGCTTATCTATATAGTTGTCAATTAATAAATATTACTATATTTAAGAGATTTTTACTCTATCCGTACCCATCCCGTTTCAATGCTTGTTCGTACACTCAGCCTACTGGTGGTCGTGTTCTGGTTTGTGCAGCGAAGTCAAGCTCAGCCATCAAATGCACGATTTACCTTCCTGACGACCAATCAGGGGCTATCCCAAAACAATGTCACCTGCATTTTACGCGACCGGAAAGGTTTTATGTGGTTTGGTACCCGGGATGGGCTTAACAAGTTTGATGGTTATAATTATACGGTATACCGAAACGACCCCTTTAAGCCCACGAGCCTGAGCGATAGTTTTGTTCATACTTTATTTGAGGATAACAAGGGTCGTTTATGGGTAGGCACCGATAACGGGGGGCTGAGTTTATTTGATCCGGTTTCGGAAACGTTTACCAATTATACACACGCGGCCAATCGACCAGCAAGTCTGATCCATAATAAGGTAGTAGCCATTGCTCAGGATACCACCGGTACCCTATGGGTGGGAACGGGGGGCGGGGGACTGGAGCGATTCGATAGTCGGCAAGAAATCTTTACTCATTTTGTCCATCAGTCAGACCGGCCTGGTAGTCTAAGCCATAATGAGGTAAGTTCGGTCCTGATTGATCGTGATGGGATCATTTGGGTGGGTACGTTAGGGGGCGGCCTGAATAGACTGAATCCGTCTACCTCAACGTTTACTCACTTCGTTCATAACGGACTTGATGATCAATCACTAAGTCAGAATCGGGTTACCGCGTGCCTGGAAGACTCGAGGGGACGTTTCTGGGTAGCTACCGAAGGTGGATTAAACCTGCTGGACCGGCAGAAGGGTACTTTCACGCACTATTTACAGGCTTCCGGTCTACTGAGCCATGATGATGTTAAAGCGCTGGCCGAGGACTCAAACCAAACTTTGTGGATTGGTACCCAAAACGGGGGCATCAATCTGTTACATGCCGACGGTACCTTTTCTTACTACTCCTATCAAGTCGACTCGAATTGGGGACTCAACAGCGGCTCGATTTATTCCCTCTATCGGGACCCGCTGGGTACTATGTGGATTGGTACCTTTTCGGGTGGAGTGAACAAGCTTGATGCGACACCGGTCAAGTTTGATCTCTATCAGCGTTCACCGGGTAACACCCATAGGTTAACGAATAATAATATACTGGCGGTTCTTCAGGATCATCGGGGTGATTTATGGCTAGGTACCGATGGGGGAGGAATTAACCGGCTTATAAACGGAAAAACGGCTTTTAAGGCCTATCAGGACACGGGCCCCTTAGCGGCCTCAACTAGTTATAACTTCGTCTTAACGATCTATGAAGACCGGCAGAAGCGGCTTTGGACCGGTAATTATAAAGGTGGACTTAGGCTGTATAATCCGCTAAAAGATACCTTTGAGCCAAAGGGGAATTTTAGTCCGCTGAGTATCAGCACAATTTTAGAATCCCGTTCGGGCACGCTGTGGCTGGGCACTTACGAGGAAGGATTGATTCGGTATGACCCGGCAACGGGTTCGGTAGTCCGGTATCGACCTCACCCTACTCAGGCAGGCCAGTTGACTTACCACACGATCACCAGTTTGTGGGAAGATCGGCAGGGCAACATCTGGTTGGGTACCGACGGCAGCGGGATCAATGTTTTTCACCCGACCCAGAATAGGTTCACTCAATTTAAGCAGGAGAGCTATAAGACCAGTAGTTTAAGTAACAACCAGGTTCATTGCCTGTATGAAAGTTCCACCGGCCAGCTTTGGGTAGGCACGAATGGTGGCCTTAACCGCTATGATTCCCGTACGCAAACGTTTAAGGCCTACCGTCAGAAAGATGGCCTGGTCAATGAGGTGATTCAGTCTATTGTGGAAGATGAGCGGGGACGTTTGTGGCTAAGCACCAATAAAGGGCTAAGCCGTTTTGATACCAGGACGGGCCACTTCCGACACTATGATGCCCGCGATGGCCTACAGGATAGCCCCTTTAACCAGAAGGCCTGTTTTAGAAGCCCCCGTGGCGAACTATTCTTTGGGGGACAACGAGGGCTGAATCGATTTTATCCCGATTCGATACGGGATAACCCAGTCGTTCCACCGGTTTATCTGACGGACTTTCAGTTGTTCAACCGATCGGTTCAGGTGCAGGATACTCTTTCCGTGCTGAGCAAGCCCATTGGCAATACGCATGACATCACGCTGTCCTACCAGCAATCGGTACTTAGCTTTCAGTTTACCGCCTTAAATTATACCGTTTCTGAAAAGAATCAATATGCCTACAAGCTGGAAGGATTCGATCATGACTGGATCCAGGCGGGCACTCAGCGTATGGCGACTTACACCAATCTCGACCCGGGAGATTATGTATTCCGGGTCATAGCCTCTAACAATGACGGGATATGGAATCGGAAGGGTACCTATGTAAATGTACATATTAAACCTCCTTTTTGGAAAACAAGCTGGTTTGCCGTTTTGGTGATCCTGATGCTGGTAGGGAGCTTGTCCTGGCTTTATCATCTTCGGATAAAGCGTATCCAGGCCACCCAGATCGCTCTTCAGGATCAGTTGATGCTGCAAACCCATCAGGCTAACCAACAAAAAGAATCGCAGCGCATCCTCCAGCAGTCCTTGAATCAGGAAAAGGAACTGAATCGGCTTAAGTCGCAATTTGTTTCCACGGCCTCTCATGAGTTCCGTACCCCGCTGGCGACGATTCAGTCCAGTGTCGATTTAATTAAGCTCTATCTGACTCCCGCTGTGGGGAGTGCGATGGTTTCGGCTCATAAACATCTGAACATCATTGAAAAAGAGATTTTTCAGTTTAATGACCTGTTGACCGATATCTTACTGCTTGGCACAATTGAAGCGGGGCGAGTAAAATTTGTGGCCAGTCCGGTCAATCTCATGGATCTGAGTGAACGCCTAATTAGCACTCATTTTGCAAACCAGCCGGATCAGCGCTGTGTACAGCTACGGGTTGAAGGGGCACCCCGCCTGATTAGTTTAGATGCTAAGTTGATGAATCACGTCCTGGTGAATCTCTTATCAAATGCCTTTAAGTTTTCCACCCGAACGTCTCCTGTGTTAACTCTACGATTTGGCCCTGAGCGTGTGGAGATTCAGGTAACTGATACAGGCATTGGTATCCCCGCCGGTGATTTATCGACATTGTTTCAGGCTTTCGTTCGGGGCAGTAACACCAATGGGATACCCGGCACCGGTTTAGGCTTGGTTATTGTTCGGCAGTTTATTGAACTGCATGGTGGACGTCTCAGTGTTGAGAGCCAAGAGATGAAAGGAACGACTTTTTACATTGAACTGCCTGTTACCCCCAACTGACTGTCTGCTGATCGACAGGCAGCGTACACCCTCACTATGGTACAGGTAGATGTGGAAACTTCTGGCTTAGGCTTTTAAAGGATCAGGTTTAAAAGGCGTGGAGCTACCTGGATAATGAGAATTATTGAGTTAGCGAGTATGGGAAGAATGCCACATGGCAAACCTTACGAAATTGACTCCTGAATGCTTTATACTGATATTAAATGATTCAGCCGAGCCATTCGGGCTTGTGAAATTAGTTGAGGATGGTATACGTAATATGCATGTCTTAGGCTAAAGAAATACAACGCTTTACACATCTGTTGGTGTTGATACATTGATGCCCACACGTCAACGAGCTTTAATTGGATTAGATTTACTACAAACGAAAAAAGCACTTACCATTTCTGATAAGTGCTTGATTTTCAGTGGCGGTCCGGACGGGGCTCGAACCCGCGACCCCCTGCGTGACAGGCAGGTATTCTAACCAACTGAACTACCGAACCAACTTTTGGACTTTCGGTTGACGTTGCCGTCTTCCTTTATCGTGGCACAAAAGTAGGCGTTTGATATATGCTGCGCAAGGGGTAGCCTGAAAAAAAATGTTATTAAATTCAGTGCTGGATGGCTATACGTTGGAAATCAGTTGGTTCGTGGCTCAAAAATTTTTAAATATTTTTTGAAGCCTGAGCATTATTTACCGGTTGCCTGTTTAATCGCGGTAATTTCGTCCGGATCATAAGGGGTACCATCCTGCTTGAAGACTTCATGGAACCACACGGAGGGTTCCCGACCATTCACATAGGGTTTCTGCCAGCTATCCCAGGGCATGAACGTCTGGGTCTTACCAGCCACAAAACCCCAGTTGATCATCCCAATCTTAGCTTTTTTCGCCAGGGGAAGGTGAGTTTGAAATTTGCTGGCTACACCCCGGGCCATGTATTCTGTACATATTACGGGCCGCCCAAATGAAAGCATGGCAGGAATCGTTTTCTCAAACGTTTCAGCGTTAGAGTACTGATGAAAAGTAATAATGTCCGAGTACTCCATTTGTACTTTCTCCATAGGTGTCCATTTGGTCGGGTTTTGCCAATCTTCCGGTGTGCGATATACCCATATGCCGGATGTGAGCGGCTGGGTGGCTCCAGCCGCCCGCGCCCACTCAAAAACGTGTGGTAACAGCTTGGTCACAATGGCTATTTTTCGGGGCTTAGGGACTTCGGTTTTAATCGTGTGGTTCTGGCCATAACTGTTGTCGTTCGTGTTGTCTGGCTCGTTCCAGACATCCCAGGCCAATATACGCTTGTCTTTCTTAAAAGCTCCGACAACCCCTTTTACGTACGCTTCCAGGCGCGGGTATTGCGATACATCCGTCAAGGCATCGGCACCGGGGCTTTGTACCCAACCCGAATTGTGAATACCGGGCGTTGGCTCATGCTGCTTGCCCAGCTTTGGATAAGGGTCCCAGCAGGAGTCGAACAGGACGAGCATGGGACGAATTTTGTGTTTAGCACAAATGGTCAGAAACTGGTCGAGCCGTTTGGTGAAACCGGCAGGGTCCTGCCACAGCAAATCATGCAGGAAAACACGCATGGTATTCATGCCGATACGTTCGGCCATAGCCAGCTCTTTATCAATGGTTGCCGGATCGAAACTTTCTGCCTGAAACATTTCCAGTTCATTGATGGCATTGGCGGGCGCATAGTTGGCCCCCACCAAAAAGGGCTCTTTGGCATACCAGGCGTTAGCTTTGGCCGCCGACCAGCGGTTGGGTCCGTCCGATTGCTGCGCCAGGGTGAAAGTCGAAAAGAACAGCAGTACTAAAAAGGATAATCGATTCATGAGGAATAAATTGGGTATTTAACAAATAAGTGATCCATGTAAACCAGGCCGCAGCCAAACTATTCTCCCGGCACAGGCATGGGTGTTTTGGGAAGTGGTTTGCCA
Organism: Spirosoma aerophilum; assembly: GCF_054782495.1. Classification (NCBI taxonomy): domain Bacteria; kingdom Pseudomonadati; phylum Bacteroidota; class Cytophagia; order Cytophagales; family Cytophagaceae; genus Spirosoma; species Spirosoma aerophilum. Next base: position 104,177 of record NZ_BAAGSJ010000013.1, read on the forward strand.
AAATTGGGAGTCCCGTCGGGGTTCCAGGAAAAGGGTTGGATATAAGGGGCGCGTTTATTGCCGCAGCCATCCGTTGCCGAAGGATTCGCGTGGTAGATCATCCAGTCCTGTCCATCAGAAGAGCGGAAAAAGCCACCATGTCCGGGTGCCCATACATCGTTTTCAGGAGCCTGCTTAAAAACGGGACCATCACTCTTTTTCCAGTTTTTAGGGTTGAGCAAATCGCCTTTGCCCGTGTAGGTTAACAAGCCTAAACAGTAGTCGAGCCAGCAGGCATTCGCAGAATAAGCGATGAATAGGCGGTCGTTGTGCATTAGAAATTCAGGGCCTTCATTGACATAAATTTTGGGAACTTCACCGTTCTTTTGCCAGGCCTGCGGAACATCGCCGTGCATCTCCCAGGGTTGGTCAGGTTGTGAAATTTTTACCCGCTTGCCTTCTATCGTCCATGGATTTTTGAGTTTGGCCATGAAAATGTCCTGCCTGCCATTGGTGTTTCCCTCCCAACCCGACCAGGCAGCATAGAGTTGGTCTTTGTACTCAATCACCGACATGTCTATTGCCCAATGGTTGTCCTTATCACCTATTTTGCCCTTCATAGTCCACTCGCCCTGCATCGGATCGGGCGATGGGTTTTCGATGACCCACACCCGGTGGGAGAGGTTATTGAGTGAGTCGGCCGAAAAATAAATGTACCAGCGGGCAGTTCCCCGAGCATCTTTAAACGAGTGAATTTCGGGTGCCCATAGATCCCGTGAATAGGGTAATCCAGCTGGTGGTGTATAAATAACTTTGCTTTCTGCCGTAGACAGATCGGCTATGTTTCTTGTTTTCCAAAGAGTCAGGTTGCTGCCAGTAGTATTCATGTAATAATACCAGCCGTCCTTCTGTATCACCCACGGGTCAGGCCCCGATGGTTTAATGGGGTTCGTGAAGGTTCGCTGGGCGAGCAGAACATGCCCCGTAACAAGGAAATAGGCAACGAGAAAAAGCCGTTGAATGAGATTCATTGAGTCGTAGAATAGTACAAAAAGATAAAGGAAGAAAGTATCTTTTTTAACCCTCAACAGCCAAAGAAATATTTTGGATAAGCCGCCTGCCGACTTATAAGGCTATCTAAATCCACCCCGTCCCATTATACCGAGGATTGGAGTAGGGCTAGGAGAAGAGACGGGCTCTTCGGCGGGTTTGGTTGGTACCAGGCCGGGCGTGGTTCGCTTGCCGCCAAACAGGTGGTTGAACGAACGGGTATAGAGTAAACTCATACCACCGCCTGTTGTAATCGTGCTGTTGAAGCTTGTCTGGCTGAGTATGCTTTGCTGATTTCGGTTGTAAACTTTTGCCCGCAAGTGACCATCGGCGGTTATAAAATATTCAAGGGTCCACTCGCCCAATAAACTGGCTGCGTTATACTGACTTTGTCCATACGTAAAGCCCCCATCGCGACTGATGCGCAGTCGATCATTCAGAAGTCGATACGAAAAGCGGAGCTGTAGATTATTCAGCAGGTTCTCATTCTGGGTACCCGTCGTGAAGCCACCAAAGGAAACGCCGACGTCTAGTTTCTCGTTGAGGTTGGAGGCTAATCGGCTAATCTGGTTGGAAAGCAATTCACTTACACTGTTGGCAACCCCCGTGTTGACCTGACCCTGATCGAATAGGTTTTGGCCTTCTGACAGCAGCTGATTGAACAACAGAACGCTGCTTACCTGCCGGGTCAACTCCTGATCATTGCTCTGAATACGCGACTCAAATGCCGTTACCGCCTGCCGGAAGTCAGATGAAGAGGGGTACTCCTTAATGTCCAGACCATAGTTAATGGCGGGGGCTCCTAATTCACCATTCAGTTTGATCACCAGATCGACAGGGTACCGGCGGGTCTGGTCAGTCCGGTTGTTGGTTGTCGAACTGTTCGTGGCAAGCAAAGGAGCCAGTGAGGTGTATTGAGTGTACGCGGCCGTCACGTTCAGCAGGGCACCGTAAGGATCACCCGTCCAGGTAATTCGGCTGTTCGGGCGGATTTGGAACCGTTTGTTAATGATGTTCTGAAAGGTAAACGTATACTCTCCTTTCTGAATTTCGTAGTTACCCGTCATGGTAAAGTCGCCCTTGGTATCCACTTTCATGGCTAGCCGTCCCTGACCATACGCACTGATAATATCCCCCGTTTGGCGATCCAGCTGAATTTCGCAGTAAGCATCGGGTGTGATGTCGAAGTTGAAATCCATTTGAACGCTGGACAAGTCAATCTCTCCGTCCGATTTGGCGGCCGTTTGACTATTGGGTTTGCCTGGTGTGCCACTTGGTATGCGATTAACAAACCGAATTTGATCATCAGCCGCTACAGATGTGGCACCATCCAGCGGAATATAAATGCGGGTGCCTTTGTTACTGGCTACATTAGCCCGAACCGTTAAGTTATTGATGGGACCATACAGTTCGGCCCGCCCTGTCACAACTGCCTGGCCATAAAACGCATCGTTATCGCTGGCCAGCGTATTCATGATTTTAAAATTCTTCAGGTCAGCGTCGAAACCCAGGGTGAAGTATCGGAATCCATCATGATACACGCCCCCCCGGAGCAGGGCTGTATTACCCTGAGGGTCGCGGAGGGTAAGCTGGCGGGTAATGATCTCATTCTCGCCAAAATAGATCTTATCATCGAACGTAAAGTCTGCCTTTAGGTAATCGAATCGGCCGCGGCCGCCCTTTATTGCAACTTCTCCTTTTAACAGTGGACTTGCGGGTTTGCCGGTAACGGCTACCACCCCGCTGGCAATACCGCCCAGGTTGGAAAACAGCCCTTTTGTGAAGGGCTCCAGCAAGGCTAAATTAGCATCGTTGACGGTAGCCTTCAACGCCATCGGATTGCTTTTCTGCTGAGGGGTAATGGTTCCAGTCAGTGTGACCACATCCGCTCCATTACGATTGACACGGGCGTCGACATTAAGTCGTTGTTCCGCCTGATCCCATTCGCCCTGTCCGCGTATATCGCCGATCAGCGCATCCTCGTAGGAGAGTGCCCGGACGGACAAGGCACTTTCAAGAATGGGGGTTTTATACACATTTCGAATGGCCATAGACCCGTTTAGAACACCGCCGAGTTTGGTGTTGAGGAGCGGGTTGAGAGACGCCAATAAAAAATTCTGCGCTTCGACCGCCAGATGTTCGGCCGTGTCGGCCGAGATCTTGCCTGATGCTTGAATCAGTTGATTTTCGTTGAGCAGTGAGAGGTCGCGGATGGTATATTCATTCCCTACTTTCCGGATCAGGCTTTGTGGGTTTAGTGTCCAGTCGCCGTCCAGAACGCGAAGCTTGGACTGGCGAAACGTTAAGTCGATCGCATCGCCTTTAAAACGCATTTCGCCGTTGAGGTCGGCCCTGTTTACAAACCGGCCGTTGCTGTCGGCCTGCTCAATACGACTGGTGAAATCAATATGATCAACTTCCCAGGAGGCTTCTGCCTGTAGGTTACGTGTGGGTAGGACAGACGTAAAACGCTGGCGTTTGGAGGATATAATTGCCGATGCCAGCACGTCCTGCCCATAGGTAAACTTAGAGGTGGTGAGGTCCATGTCGCTGGGTCCGAAGCTGATTTTGCCAAAGCGCAGCGAGTCTGTTTTTACCGTAGCTGTCAGAAAAGAGGTGTTGTCGACTGTAAAACGACCTTCAAGCCGGGTGGCGGGTGCCATGTAAACAGATGATCCCAAAAAGGCCAGCAAGGGGATACTGTTCTTTGTGATTAATTGGTAATCAACCCCATATCGCTGGGTTGGCCCGGCATAATTAGGCTGGGCCATTCGTTCGGCCTGATGCCGTTTCTGCTCATAGTAGGCCTTCATACCAGCAGCATCACCCGCAAAGTAGAGGGTATATTCTTTGGCTAGTCTGGTCAGGTCGTCGATCGTTCGCTGGGGCTGGAAGGTGCCTTGCAAGCGTGTTGTCAGAAAGTCAGAGTCAAGGTCGAAATAACGTTGCGTTGCCGCTGAATCTGGTTTTCCTCCTCCCCGTTGTTCAATGGTTGAGGCCAGGGTAAGCTTATCGATAACCAGGTTCCGTTCGGGTCGGTTGAGGGTTAGTAGGGCGTCGGTGAATACCGCATTACCGACAATATCGTCAAGCTTGCTACCCTCCAGCTGCACGTTCAGGGTTGTTTTCACGACGAGCGAATCCTTCAGAAACCCCAGTTGCCGAAGGTCGGCATGGTCCACGATGCCGCGTAGATCATAATGATTGCGAGGCCCTCTCAGGTTAAATTCACCATCGAGTTTAAAGGAGAGATTCGGGTCTTTGATGGTCAGAAGTCCCTGGAAAAGAGCTTTCTGGAGATTGCCGTTCGCTGTTACATTCTGGTAGGTATAGCGTTGCCACCCAAATTGCCTGAACTGTCCGTTTATGTCCACAGTAGCCCGCTTCAGGTCTGTACCCTGCCCGGCTATCCGTCCCTCGCCATCAAGTTTGCCAAATTCATCCGGTTGATTTATCAGCTTACCCAGATCCAAATTCTCGCCTTTCAGATTGGCCGTGTAGGTTGTCAAATTCGAATTGTCTGCCAGCCTGAGAGCCAGATCGCCGGTGACATTACCAATAGCCGTAGTGAAAGTTCCTTTCGTCTTAAAATCGTCAAATGCGCCTACAAAGGTGGCGTTGAAGCCAACCGTACCTAACTTCTGAATGGTTTTGTTAAACGATGAATCCGGATAATACTGCCGAATATCGGCCATGTTGACGAGCGAAGGCGTAAACGCAAAGTTGACCGTCGTTTTGTCCATGTCGGGCAATCCTTTCCAGCCCATGTCGCCAGCAAGCTTACTGCGGCCGTTAAGGCCAAAGCGCAGGTCGGTGCGCTGGAGCTGAAAGTCTTTGACGGTACCTCGAAAAATGCCGGTGAGCAGCCAGGTTTCGTTCAGGCCGCGTAAGTATTCCGAAAAGAAGCCAAGGTCTTTCGACTCTACTTTGCTGTTTCGGAAGTTGGCGAACAAAAACACCCGGCTGTTAAAATCACCAAAGGCTGACGGTTTATCATACGAAAAAATCAGCTCGTTTCGGATAATGGAATTGCCGATATGGGCGTATAAACGACCCAGTTCCATTTTGGTGTTGCAGTACAGAAAGCGCGTGTCGAGCTGCCTGATCTTTATTCTGGAGTCACGATCAATACCCGAAAGGCCCTTTGCTTCAAAAGCAATGGTATCACCCAGCACCAGAAAATCACTCACTTCAGCGGTGAGGTGCTGAAGCGTAAAGTGATTATAGTCAAAGCTGGCCCGGTCGCGCATATACGGCTCACGCGGGTCTTCGAGGGTGTAGGCGCCGTCTACCAGATGAATGTGGCCAATGGTGAAGGGTACATTCTGATTTGGAACGCTCGGCTTGGTGGGGTCGGAGGTTAGCTCTTCAATCCGGGCAATGAAGTCATCGAGGTTGGTATCGCCATTGGTCCGGTTTTTAATCATTCTGACATCAGGCTTGTACAAGACCACTTCATCCAGATGAATGTTGTGCGCTGATGAATCGAGTAGATTTTTGAGATTATAGTCGGCATCGAGCCGGTTAACCGTGATCATGGGGCGCCCCTGCCGGTCGTTGATATGAACCCCTTCGAGGGTCAGGGAGTCGAACCACTTGATCGAAACACCATCAATGGTAACTGGAAAGAGAAGTTTTTCGGAAAGCCAGTCAGCGCCTTTCTGAGCCAGTCGCGTTTGGACCGCCGGGAGCTGCAAACTCAGCAGGATGCCCAATGCCAGCCCTACTACCGTGAGTACCAGGTAAAGCAGCGTTTTGAGGAATATGGCGAAAAACTGACGCATTCAGGGTGGAAATGCCTAATCTACAACTATTAGTGGAAACAATGTACACTTTAGACACTACAAACCAGTGAACGGTTTAGTTACAACTTCCATTGTTGTTTTAGTAGAAATCATTATCCATTAGTTTTGTACGGTGAACATTTTAGCCATTGAATCTTCCTGCGACGAAACGTCGGCGGCTGTTTTAGCGAACGGGCATATCCTGTCGAACGTAATTGCTACTCAGTTAATTCATGAACAATACGGGGGAGTTGTGCCCGAACTGGCCTCAAGAGCGCACCAGCAACATATTTTGCCCGTGGTCGAGCGGTCTTTAGCCGATGCAAATCTACCGAAAAATGAGTTATCGGCCATTGCTTTCACGCGTGGACCGGGCCTGCTGGGGTCGTTGCTGGTAGGAGCGTCCTTCGCCAAGGCGCTGGCGCTGGGTCTCAATATTCCGCTTATTGAGGTAAACCACATGCAGGCACATGTACTGGCCCACTTTATTGAGGCTCCCAGGCCAGTATTCCCCTTCTTATGTCTGACGGTCAGTGGCGGACATACGCAGATCGTGCGAGTCAATGGGCCGTTCGATATGGTGGTGCTCGGGCAAACGCAGGACGATGCTGTGGGCGAAGCCTTCGATAAATCTGCCAAGTTGCTGGGACTGCCGTATCCCGGTGGACCGTTGATCGACAAACATGCCAAAGAAGGGAACCCACTGGCATTCCGGTTTCCAATGAGCGAAATGCCTGATCTTGACTTTTCGTTCAGCGGAATAAAAACCGCGATCATGTATTTTCTGCGTGACAATACGAAAAACAACCCGGAGTTTATCGCCCGGAATCTGAACGACATCTGCGCCAGCATCCAGCATACGCTGGTGCAAATGCTGCTCGCCAAGCTGAAGCGAGCCGCCCGGGAAACCGGGATCAACGAAATCGCGATTGCAGGCGGGGTGTCAGCCAATAGCGGCTTACGGTTGGCACTTAGCGAACTTGGTCAGCAGGAAGGTTGGCAGGTTTATGTCCCCCGTTTTGAGTATTGCACCGACAATGCCGCCATGATTGCCATGGCGGCTCAATTCAAATATGAACAAGGAGATTTTACGCCCCAAACCGTTAGCCCATTGCCGCGAATGAGCATGTGATATTAGTCAATAAGTCAGTAAGTCAGTAAGCGGCTTCGCCTAAGTCAGTAAGTGGCAGACTTACCGACTTACTGACTTAGGCGAAGCCGCTTACTGACTTACCGACTTACTGACTTACTGACTAAAAATGACTATCTCCGAACTCTATATTTATCCAATAAAATCACTGGGTGGTATCTCTCTGACCGAAGCGGTTGTGGAAGCGAAGGGACTGCGGTATGATCGACGGTTTATGCTGGTCGATCCCGCGGGTGATTTTATGACGCAGCGAACCAATCACCAGATGGCTTTGCTCGATGTCGCCATTGAGCCAAACGAGGTGTTGCGCGTTTGGCATCGGCAACGTCCCGACGATGTACTGGAACTTCCGTTAACACTTCCGGAGCAGGATGTAACCGGGGACCGCGCCGTACTCAAGGTTAATATATGGGACAGCACCGACGTGTCAGCTTTGACGGTAAGTGACGAGGTTGATCGCTGGTTTACGCGAGTTCTCGAAACGTCGTGTCGCCTGGTGTTTATGCCCGAAACAACGCATCGTGCGGTTGATCCGGCCTATGCCCGTCAGAACGATGCCGTTAGTTTTGCCGATGGGTATCCGTATCTGCTCATCGGCCAGGCATCGCTCGATGACCTGAACCAGCGACTGGCTGAACCAATCACCATGCAGCGCTTCCGACCTAACATTGTCGTTGCCGGTAGTTTACCGTATGAGGAAGATACCTGGCAGCACTTTCAGATTGGCGGAATGGACTTCTTTGGCGTTAAGCCGTGTGCCCGATGTGTGTTGACAACCCTTGATCCTCAAACCGGTCAGTCAGGCAAAGAGCCGCTTCGTACGCTGTCGACATACCGGAAGTGGAAGCACAAACTATTGTTCGGGCAAAATGTGCTGGCTGCGCAAACGAGTGCGCTGGGGGCGGGTGTTTTGCGGGTTAGCCAGTCTATTGAGGTGAGTGAGCGGCAGGAACCCTGGCTGAAGCCGCCCGTTTCCGAAATAAATTAATTTTTTTAATGGCAGACCTTCGGCCCAATTATCGGTTTATAACCGGGAAAGGTGCCGGCTCATAAGTTCATGTAAAAGCCGCTTTATTACGAATTACAGCCATTGCTTACTTATCTGCGTACTGTTTACTATTTGAGTTTCCCCGTTGTGATCGGGGCCGTATTTTCCAATCGCATGGCCGCGCGCCTGTCCGATGTTGATCCCATACACTGGGCAACACCGGTTATGCTGGCGCTGGTGGTCTTCATTATTTACACCGTCGATCGGTTGCTCGACGTTCGAAAGTATCGAATAAATCCGGCCAGTCAGCCCCTTACCGCCCGGCATGCGTTCCATCTGCAACACGCTGCACTCCTGTGGAAAATCGTCATCGGGGCCACGATTCTGGCGTCCATGCTCACATTTTTTTTGCCGGTCAGTGTCATTAAGTTTGGACTTATTCTGGGATTTATCTGTGCTGTGTATGTTGGCGCCGTTTTTCGGTTGCCAGCGCATCATCCGGCCCTGCTCCTGAAAGAGCCTGTGGTGGCTGTGTTCTATGCGGCCGGTATCTGGGGGAGTGTTTGGGTACAGCGACCTTCGGTCAGTATTACTGAAATTGTTCAGGGCATTATGTTTATGGGTATAGCGTTTCAGAATCTGTTGCTGTTTGCGGTCATGGAGCAACTCGAAACCCCTGAGCAGCCAACTTTCTCCCTGGCTACAGCCTGGGGACTTGCAAGTTGTGATGCCATCCTTCGCTGGATGATGTGGATCATCGTTCTGGCGGGGTTGATAATTTGTTTTGTCGCGACAGACCGGTTCGCGCAGCGATCGGCAATCATGCTTTCGCTCATGAGCCTGATGCTTTATTGTATTCAGCGTTATCCAGATTATTTTCTCGAAAACGAACGTTACCGATGGCTGGGCGATGCGGTTTTTTGGATGCCTATACTGGTGTTGTGATGCCAGTTCCGAGCTCCGGCCTGCCTTTCAACCTATATAAAATAATCGCCAAAGGGGGCTTTGCCCTCACACAGATAATCAATGAACATCGACCATCTTGCTATTTGGGTTCGTGACCTCGACCGGATGCGGAGCTTCTACGAAACGTATTTTGCCGCTACCGCCAATGAAAAATATACGAACTCGAAAAAAGGCTTTTCATCCTATTTTCTGACATTTCCAGATGGAGGGACGCGTCTGGAAATCATGCAGATGGACAGCATTCCTGCATCCATGAATGACGCACTGGCTCAGTTTACGGGGCTCATTCATTTCGCTGTGTCGGTTGGGAAAGAAACAGCGGTTAATGAATTGACCAACCGACTTCGGGAAGATGGCTACGCTGTTGTGGGTGAACCCCGACGAACCGGCGATGGGTATTATGAAAGTGTCGTCCTGGACCCGGAAGAGAATCGTATCGAGATTGTTGCGTAACGGCTACTAGTCTGCCAGTTGAATTGAGCTATAAGAAGCTTTTGCAAGTAGTCTTTACAGGCTGCTTGTCTCCGTTTGTTTGGCTTTTACCGCAATCGCTTTGGCTTTCACCGTTTCCTTTACATCGCGTTGGGTCAGGATGTTCAGGATGATCTCCGTCATGTATTCACGCTTATTGAAGACAATGTCGTGCCGGTTCTCGGGAAGTAAAAACTGCTTGACTTCAGCGTTGACCAGATGATTCTGCGCAAAAGAAACGTTGGTTGGATAGACCAGTTCGTCCCGTTGCCCATGCAGCATGGTAATACTGGCCCTGATCTTGGGCCAGTCGGGCAAAATGGCTTCCAGTGCGCGACGATGAGCCAGTTTCTCATCATTGGCCAACCGCAGCAGGGGAGGGACTCCCCAGTGGATTAGCGGACTATCGGCGAAATAACTGATTGGATAGGTGCGCTCAAGACCCGGTCCCAGTGCCGACGATACAAAAACAACGTGGTCGACGATATCCGGGTTGTTCATGGCCAGCCGCGCCGACACCGACCCGCCATAGGAGGAGCCAACGACCATTAAATACGGTGCTTTGCGATACCGATCAATGAGCGGTTGCAACAATTCTGCCTGCCGGATAATCGATGTTTCGACCCGTCCAAAATCGGAATACCCGTAACCGGGCCGATCTACAGCAACGAGCCGGGCACGATTGAGGAGCATCGTATCTTTAAAAAACGCGTTGAAGAAAGAGAGTGAACTGGGTGCCCCATGCACAAAAATGACCACTGGCAGTGTGGAGTCAGCGGGCGAGACCGGAGTCTCCATGAACCGAATAGTCCGCGGCTTTTTGCCGCCCTTTTGGTTCACACGGTAGTAGTGTATGCTAGGATGAATACGCTGATTTCTAAACTCATGGGCTAATTCCTGATCACTCTGGCGTGAATCGACGAACCAGGCAATGACAACCGCACCGACCGCTAATATAAGAACGATAAAGGCTGACCAGCGAACAACGTTTAAGAATAACTTCATAACAAACCTTTGAGTATTTATAACTCCGAATACCCGGTTAAAAGTTTTAAGAATCGATGCACTTATAAGTAGAGCTTATCTATTGGTACACAACCTATACGTTTACTAGGGCAATAATCGAGCCATCCATCAGGTCAGTTCAATCGTTTTTTGAGCGTAAAGACCCCCGTTTTTAGGCGAGTTAAGGAAAAGAAATGCCCTGGTCGGGTCGTGTATTCCGGACGTAAACACCGGAATACACGACCCGACCAGGGCATAAAAAAAAAGACAAGTTTATTACTGATTTCGGACGGTATCCGGTGGCGTCGTTTGATCGGGAACGGGTGCTGCCGGGACAAATGTCGAATCGCCTACCTCTGAAATATCCGTAGAGTCTGACTCGGGTGTTGACTCTTCGTCGCCCGAGTAACCACAGTTCATGTATTCTTTGGTGATGCCGTCGGCTTTTGGAAAAGGTCCCTGAAGGTTCTTGAATTTTGGGTCCCGGTACACCTTTTCCAGAAAGCTGCCCACCAGGGGTAAAGCCGTTTTGGCCCCTTCGCCCAGATCTGTCGATCGAAAGTGAATACTTCGATCGTCGCCACCAACCCAGGCTCCCACAACAAGATTGTTGGAAACGCCTACAAACCAGCCATCCGAGTTGTTGGAGGTTGTGCCTGTTTTACCCCCCATTTCGTTGTGGTTCTTGAACAGATCAAACGACCACAGATTTTGGGACGTGCCACCGGGCTCCTGCAAGCCTCCCTGAAGCATGTATCGCATCAAAAAGGCGGATTCTTGACTAATGGCGCGTTTATGCTGACTGGTAAAGGTCTCGATCACGTTGCCATCCCGGTCTTCAACACGCTGAACGATCATGGGTTCGGTTGATTCGCCGTCGTTGACAAAGGTGCAATAAGCCCCCACCAATTCGTAGAGCGACACGTCCGAAGAGCCCAGGCCAATAGAGGGTACTGCTTCGAGACGGCTCTTGATCCCCATTCGATGGGCGTATTGAGCGACCCGTTCGGGTGTTACGCGGTCTGTCAGCTGGGCGGTAATCGAGTTTACGGAGCGAGCCATAGCCCGGCGCAGGGTCATGTTCGAGTAGGAGTAATAGCCGGTTGAGTTTTTCGGCTCCCATATCTTATCCTCGCCATTTTCGCGGTATTCTTTTCGGAATGGCCGGTCCTGAATACGATCGCAGGGGCTGAGGTTTATCAGGCTGTCGTCAATGGCTGTTGTGTACACAAATGGCTTGAACGTAGAACCCGGCTGGCGCCTGCCCTGCTTAACGTGGTCGTATTTGAAGTAGTCGTAGTCCAGGCCACCCACCCAGGCACGTATGTAGCCCGTTCGTGGGTCCATGGCCACCATGCCCGACTGCAAAAAATGCTTGTAATAGGCAATGGAGTCATAAGGCGTCATTTCAACCGTTTCGTACCCTCGCTTATTGTTCCAGCTAAACACCCGCATTTTGTACTTCACGTTCTTCATGTAGTACATGATAGAGTCTGGATAGAGCGGCATAAAACGCTTTTTGAGGGTCTTATAGCGTTCGGTGCGGTGAGCGACAGAATCAATAAAGCCCGGAAGTTCCTTTCCGTCTTCGTCTATCCAGGGGTTTCGATCCCGCCAGTGATTATCGAAAGAGCGCTGGAGTTGCTTCATCTTCTCGCTGGTTGCCTCTTCTGCATATTTCTGCATGCGCGAGTCGATGGTCGTTACTATACGCAGGCCATCCGTATAGAGGTCATATCGGACGCCCTCTTTCTCTTTCTCCTCTGCCCACTTTTTTACATAATCCAACACCACATTTTTGAGGTAACTGGCCGGGCCTGAATAGGGGTTTTCAGGGGTAAATTCAGTTACCAGAGGCAAGGCACTAATGGAGTCGGCCTGGCCTTTGGTTAAAAATTTATATTTAGCCATTTGCGCCAGTACAATGTTCCGGCGTTCGCGGGAGCGCTGGGGATTCTTAAGCGGGTTATAGCTGGTTGTGGCTTTCTGCAGGCCCACCAGAACAGCACCTTCCTGTACGTTCAGGCTGTCAGGAACCTTGTTGAAGAACGTCCGGGCGGCTGTTTTCAGACCGAAGGCATTGCTGCCAAAATCCACGGTATTGAAGTAATAGGTAATGATATCTTCTTTCGAAAAATTGCCTTCCAGTTTGAGCGCCATGAGCCACTCTTTGGATTTGTAAATGACTTTTCGAATGAGTGGAATTCGGGTTAGAATGCCAGTGCTGGTTTTCTGACGGGTTTTAAAAAGGTTTTTCGCCAGCTGCTGGGTAATGGTCGAGCCACCGCCATCGCGGCCGAAACTAATGACAGCCCGTCCAATTGCCCGTGGATCGACCCCGCCGTGGTCATAAAAGCGTGCATCTTCGGTCGCAATAAGTGCGTTGATCAGCTGTTTAGGGATATTCTCGTACTTAATAGGCGTTCGGTTCTCAGCATAAAACTTACCGATCATCACCCCATCCTGCGAATAAATTTCTGATGCCTGATTCAGTTTTGGATTTTTTAATTCCTCTACGCTAGGCATCGCCCCGGTCAGCCACAGGAAATTGTAGTTCAGAACAAAAACATACAGCCCCAGGGCCAGAAAGGTCCACAGGAATCCTTTTATAGCGCCTTTTATGTACGGATAGTACCAGGATTCAGGATCAATATACCGATGAACGAAGGTGCGAAACTGATTGCGGCTGGAATTATACCCGTTCACCCATGCGTTGACGCGCTCTTCGCCAGCAACCCGAACGATGTGGCGGCCTACTTTACGCCTGACATTGCCTGCTAATTTCTGACGTAGTCGAAATGCGCCAAAAGCGTGCCGAACAGAGCGAAATCGCTCCCTGTATTGACTCATGCGTTAATAGTCGAAGATAATCTGATAACTACCGCTTTAGCCTGCCGGAAGGCTGCTAATTTACCCGTATTCAACGGGTCCGGACTACGGATCTGCTTCTGCTCACGAACCAGGCTTATGGCAGGCCTTTGTTCATTCGCATCCGTTTAATCCAAACCCGGCATGGCAGACCGGGTGTATCCAGCCAGGTGTATCCATACCGGGTCCATCCAGAGCCGGGCTTCAAATATAACGTATTTTCGACCGATGTGATATACGAAAACCGGGCCGCTTGCGCAGCCCGGCTGATTTTGACCGGGTTATTTTTAAGAAAAATCGGAAGCAGAGAATTGCGAGACCGCTCTCGGCCGGTTCATGTTCCTTATTTCTTCTCAAACGTCATCGCTACGCCATTCATGCAGTAACGGAGTCCGGTCGGTTTTGGACCATCATTAAAGACATGGCCCAGGTGACCGCCACAAACGTTACACAGCACTTCAGTGCGAACCATGCCGTAGGTCTTGTCTACATTTTCCTTAACGGCCGTTTTAGCAATAGGTTGATAAAAACTGGGCCAGCCTGTTCCCGAATCAAACTTGGTGTCGGATGAAAACAAAGCCGTATGGCAACCGGCGCAGTAAAAGACGCCATGATCATGAATGTCGTTAAGCGGGCTGGTAAAAGCCCGTTCTGTACCATGTTCGCGCAGAACAGCGTACTGGTTAGGGGTTAAAATCTTCTTCCACTCGGCATCCGTTTTTACCACCCGACGGGGGGGCGTGTCATTAGAGGTAAATGCCAGTGAAGCAAACAGACAGGCCGATAAGGCCAGAGACAGGATGAGTTTCATATCGTTTTTGCTGTAATGATTTGATGTTGATTTTTTGAATGAAAGCGTGATTTCGCTATCAGGAATGACCTATATACGGTTTATCCCCCGGGTAAGATTGATAAACTGAAAGTGAACCGTAACTCCTTTACGCATGCGGGCATTCATTGTGATTGAGCGCGTACCTCACAACAGGGTTACTTTCCCGATCACACGGCATCGGAAAAGTAACCTCCTTAAAAACAAGAAAAAAAAGTATAACGTTCAGGCGTTAATGGGGGCCATTGCCAGTAAGGTAGACAGGGTAGGTGTAGGACTACCGCCCCGCTTTTCGACCGTAACAGCGAAGGCTTCTGCCCGTGCTACCGTGCGATTCATTCGCTGCACGGAAGCAGGCGACACATCGAAAACACCGGCATCGACGGGCTTTCCATCCACCATCGACCAAAGCTGGTACTGTTTGTCGGCTGGCAAGGGGGGCAACGACGCTACCTGAACCGCTACATGATGGGTTTGGGTATTCCAGAACACAAACATCGAACCCTGCGGTGCTTTGTCATTTCCTTTCAACTCCAGAGTTCGGGTGCCCGGTTGACGAACTACAGCCAGAGCCTCATCGGCCTGGGTTACCTGATCACGCAACTGACGTACCTCGGCCACCATTTTGGTGTTGTCGGCCCGGATCGACGCCAGTGCCTTCTGATTTGTGCGTAGTTGTGAAAGCAGAAAAAACGAAAATAACAGCAGCAACAGACCCATTGAGGCCGCCACAATCCAGGTAACCCTAAAGGTAGGTGACGAGTTTGTCACGGATGTATCGACCGGCATGGGCCGAACAATGGTTTCCTTCACAGGTTTTTCGAAGTCAAGCTGGTCGAGTAATTTCGACTTGATCGACTCGGGTGGTTCGACACTGTGCGAGAGGGCATAGTTCTCAAGAACCTCCGATAGTTGATCGAGTTCGCGCCGTATGTCCGGATAAATAGACGATAGGCACTCGACCTCGCGTCGCTCCTGGTCGCTAACCGCACCCATGACGTAAGACTCCAAGATACCAGATGCTATGTATTCCGTAACGTTCATGATTTAAATAGTTGCTTGAGTTCCTGCAAAGCTGCCCTCACTCTGGTCTTAACCGTTCCCAGCGGCAGATTCAGTTCTTCGGCAGCTTCCTCGTGGGTGTAGCCGCCAAAATAGACAAGGTCAATTAACTGTTTTCGCTCAGGGCGCAACTGGTTCACAACTTCCTTGATACCGATATGGTCAGGATTTGGCTGTTCCGTGTTGTGTTGCCGATCGATAATATGTACGTTTTCTTCGTCGGTTCGGATTGCCGAAGCAGGTTGTGTTTTACGGGAACGCAGGGAGTCAATAGCCGTATTGCGGGCAATATTCAGCATCCAGGTAAACAAACGACCCTTTGTGGCATCGTAAGCATCCAGATTCTTCCAAATCTTGACAAATATATCCTGTAAGAGATCGGCGGCCTGTTCATCATCGCGCACAATCCGCAGGACAACACCATAGAGAGCAGGCGAATATTGATCGTATAGCCAATGAAAAGCCTGCTGATCGCGCTGGGTAAGCTTTTCAATCAGGATACTTTCCGAAACTAAAGAAGACTGGCGTTTCACAAGGGGGGTGTTAAGTGAGCCAAATATATAGAGAATTTTAAAAAATGAGCATTTCTGCCCCTTATAATGTGAAGCTATCGTAACCTAAACGCTTTGTTTCGATCCTTACTGTACACGCTGTCATTAAATTTACACAGGGCGCCGAGCGTCAATGCGTGCTCCGGCGCCCTGTGTATCCGTATTCTTTGAAGGAGGTAGGATGGGTTTTATCGAAACGCATCAACACCTGTTTTAGGCATTAATACACTGTTTATGGAGTAAACAACGCCATTCGATTGCGCATTTTCCGTCCCATCGATGGTTGCCTTGTTCCCCTGTTCGTCGGTTACCGTGAGCTGTCCATTCGATTCCTGAAGCATCAGCGTCGAACCTGCCAGTGTTTTCAGGCTGGCCTTTCCGTTACCCGCCTTAATTTGGCTACTTAACGCCGAAGGGGTCATGGAACCACTTACCACATGGTAGGATAGAAGCTGTTTTAAGGAGGCCCGGTTACTGCCTTCCAGCAAGGCTCCCTGGGCTTTAGCCGACAACTTCTTGAACGCAGCATTGGTAGGCGCAAAAACCGTGTAGGGGCCGCTGCCTTTCAGGGTTTCCCATAAATCGGACGATTGCAGGGCGTTCTGAAGGGTAATGAAGTTTGGCGATGACGATACGAAATCACCAATGCTGGTGTTGCGAACGGTACTTCCTGCTTTTACGGCCGGCTCTTTACTGTTTTTTTCGCCCGACACGGCTGCGGCTGTGCCCGCATTTGAATCGGCGACGCCGGTATTTGTCGAGTAACCACTACCCGAACTGCCCGATGAACTGCGGACGGCACTGTTATTTTGTCCGTTGCTTACCTGATCAGCGGGAGTTGGCGATGCGGTGGTGCCCATCGAGTTCGGGTTGCTGCCCACGCCGGTCGGCGATGTCACTACGTTGTTACTGTTGTAGTTGGTTGTGTTGCTGTTGTTAACAGCCGTGCCAACGCTGGAAGAACTCTGCCGGTAAGCAGCATCCTGGGAGGAGGTGTTGGTCGTTGTTCCCGCGCTGCTCCCTTTCTGGTTGGTCATGCGTCGGTTCCGTTTCATGGCTCGTTTTTGTTCCCGGGAGGGTTTGGCCGGTACGGAATCCGCAGCAATGGCTCCCTGCGGATAGGTTGTTGATGTAGCTACGCCTGTCGGCGTTGTTTGTGCCAGACTGGTGGTTGCGATCAGCGCTGTTCCTAACGCTAAAAGGCTAATGGGTTGCTTGATTTTCATAACGTTGTCAGGGGATTTATCCATCAATAATAGATCATGTTTTAACCGAATAGACCACAAAAAGTTTGGTCCGGGCGTTCATAGTTTGCCCAAAGGCGGGTAGCTTTGCTTTCGTCACAACAAACCAGATAAGCCGTTTATGCAATCGATTCTTCCATTACCGACTCAACCCGTTAAGCCTGGTACCAGTACCGGCCAGCACTTCTGGCACAGCCACGATGGATCGACAGACTACAGCAGCAACAAAACAATTGATTCATACTCTCCGGCCGATGGCCAGCTCATTGCCCGTGTAACGCTCACCAGCCGGGCTGATTACGATCGGGTTGTTGAAACGGCAAAGGCCGCTTTTGCCGAGTGGCGGCTGGTGCCCGCCCCCCGACGGGGCGAAATTGTTCGGCAGATGAGTGAACAGTTTCGGCGATACAAACGCGAACTGGGTACGCTCGTCAGCTACGAAATGGGTAAGTCGCTGCAGGAAGGCCTTGGTGAGGTGCAGGAAATTATTGACATCTGCGATTTTGCCGTGGGTCAGTCCCGGCAATTGTATGGACTCTCCATGCACTCCGAGCGGCCGGCTCACCGAATGCTGGAGCAATGGCATCCACTGGGTGTCGTTGGTATCATCTCGGCCTTTAACTTTCCGGTGGCTGTCTGGTCCTGGAATGCCATGCTGGCGTGGGTCTGTGGCGATGTCTGCATCTGGAAGCCTTCTGAAAAAACACCCCTCACGGCGCTGGCCTGTCAACAGATCATTGGTGAGGTGTTACGGAACAATGATGTGCCGGAAGGCGTGTCGTGTCTGGTAACGGGCGGTCGCGATGTGGGCGAATGGCTGGCACGCGACCCGCGGGTTGCCCTTATATCGGCAACGGGCAGTACCCGCATGGGAAAAGCCGTAGCCGAAACGGTGGCCGGTCGGCTGGGTAAAACGCTGCTTGAACTGGGTGGAAACAACGCCATCATCGTTTCGGAACATGCCGACCTCGATCTGGCCATTCCGGCTATTGTATTCGGAGCCGTGGGGACCGCCGGTCAGCGGTGCACCAGCACACGCCGGGTTATTGTGCAGGAAAGTATCTATGACGATGTGAAGAACCGACTGAAAAGTGCCTATGCACAACTACGTATAGGCAATCCGTTAGATGAGTCATTTCATATGGGTCCGCTCATTGACCAGGCGGCCGTTCAGAATTACCAACTGGCGGTTTCGGAAATTCGTAATGCAGGCGGACAGTTTTTGGTTGAACCTGGATTAATTGACGGGTTGGGGTTTGAGTCGGGCTGTTACGTGAAGCCCTGTATCGCCGAAGCTGAAAACGACTGGCCGGTCGTGCAACGGGAAACGTTTGCCCCGATTCTATACCTGCTCAAATACAGTACCCTGGATGACGCCATCCGTCAACAGAATAATGTGCCCCAGGGGTTATCATCCGCCATTTTTACCCTCAACATGCGGGAAGCCGAGCGCTTTCTGGCTGTATCGGGCTCCGACTGTGGCATTGCCAACGTAAATATTGGCACATCGGGGGCCGAAATTGGCGGGGCTTTCGGGGGCGAAAAAGAAACCGGTGGCGGTCGCGAATCCGGCTCCGACGCCTGGAAAGCTTACATGCGCCGACAAACCAATACCATCAACTACGGCACAACCATGCCCTTAGCGCAAGGGATTTCATTTTTTTAGTCAGTAAGTTGGTAAGTTGGTAAGTTAGTAAGTCAGTAAGTCAGTAAGTCAGTAAGTTGTAAGTCGGTAAGTTGGTAAGTCAGTAAGTCAGTAAGTTGGTAGGTTGGTAAGTCGGTAAGTCAGTAAGTCAGTAAGTTGTAAGTAGCTGGTGCGAAAGTGAGCCATGCGTCTGCTACTTACCGACTTGGGCGAAGCCACTTACTGACTTACTGACCACTTCATTACCACTCATATACTCCCTTTTTTGGTCTCCAGGTTAGCCGTCCAGATGCTGGATGGGCGGGGTTCTTTTGTGTTATTTCTCTTAGATTCTGCTCCTTAATTTCCGTTTTTCTGTCAACTTTTTTCTGACTTTTCAAATGAAAAAAAAGCGAAAAAATATATGTATTATTAGTTGTATATAAGTATTGTTTGTATTATATTTAATACATGAAAATGACCGAAAAAACAGCCAAAAAGCACATTGATTTGGGGCAAATTCTGGATAGCGAAACGCTCTTTCAGCCTCATCCGTGCATCTATTATTTGATTGATGCCGAGAATAAAGTTGTCTTTGTTGGGCAGGCGCTCAACCTGCAGTCGCGGCTGCTGGAACACCGGATGGCCGGGGTGAACTTTGTTCGTTTTCGCTATTTTACCTGCGATGGGTCGGATCTGGATCGGCTGGAGCAGGAAGCCATTGCGCGGTTTAATCCGGCTCTTAATAAACCATCTAAACCAAAGTCGACGTCGGGGCTTTTGAGCAAGCAACTCATTTGTCTGAAGCACAACATCACGCCTGTTGCCTTCGAGCGGCTGCGGGATGCGTTCGGCTTAAAACCAGCGGGGTCGTTCGGGAACGCCCGGTTCTACAAACCTGAGGATGTAGATAGCTGGCTCAGGCGTTTCAAAGGGCTGGTCGTATCGGGGCGGCATGTGTTGCAGGACAAGCCCACGTATCTGGCCGTGGGTATCAGCAGTCGTACAAGGCAAATTCAGCTTTTTACCAAATGATCAGTAAGGGGGGGACTTTATCAGATCTATATAGTGACCGATCCAGGCTTTTTGTGTCCATGTGAAATTATTCATTGCCATAAAAAGCCTGGATTCCCATGATTACCATTCGTATAGATAACCGAGATGCTTCCCTGCTGGCAGTTTCATTTCCTGAAGATCCTACAGGTAACGACCTCATCCGTCAGGTACCGGGTCGTCGGTTTAGCCGTTCCCGCCGGTGCTGGCTGGTGGATAACACCCGTGAATCTGTCGTGAAGATTGGGCAACTATTTGGGCGGTCATACTGCCGTTTCGACGAAGCAGTGGTGCATTTGTATAAACCTGATGCTACCCCCGTCGAAATCCAACTGGCAACTACCCCAGTGTGGCCACCCGTCGGCAAGGATAATGTTCGGAAGTCGTTTCGGTATGCTCCACCTTTGCTTGCCTACGACCAGCACCCCGTTATTGTTGCTCTTTGCAACACCTTACAATTGCACCAATACAGTTATAAAACACTGAAGAATTATAAACAGGCCGTTATCGCCCTCATCAGGTATATTTCACCCGCATCAGTTGATGAACTAACTAAACAGCAGTTTCAAAAGTATCTGCTTTTTCTGATTGTGAAAAAACGGTTCAGCAGCTCTACCGTCAACGTTCATATCAACGCCTGGAAGTTTTATTGCGAGAAGGTATTGCTGCGCGACAAAGCATTTTATGACCTTGACTATCCACGTACTCCAGGCAAACTGCCCACCGTTTATAGCGTAACCGAAGTAAAAGCTATTTTCAGGGCAGCGACCAGTTTGACATACCGTACGCTGTTCCAATTGGTGTACGCAACGGGTTTGCGCTTAAATGAAGTAGCTCATCTTCGCCTGGCCGACCTTGACCGTGCCAGGCGACTTATTCATGTTCGGGCTGGTAAGGGAAAGAAAGACCGGATTGTCATGTTTAGTGTTAAGCTTGAAACTATATTGGATGTCTATCTGGCCCGCTACCAGCGTACAGAGGGGGCTACCCAAATCTATCTTTTTGAAAATTCGGAGAACCACGAACCGATCTCGAACCGAACCATTCAGATGGTTTACAGCGACACCGTACGTTTTGCCGGTATTCAAAAAAAAGGGGGCATCCATACATTAAGGCACAGTTTTGCCACTCATCTGCTTGAGTCGGGGCAGGACATTCGTACTATCCAGGTCTTGTTAGGGCACACAAGTATTCTGACAACTATGCGCTATACCCATGTTTCGGCAGACAGGATTAGTTCCTTTAAAAGCCCATTGGATGATCTTTAGATGGCTCGTCCGGGTTATGCCGTCGGAGCATCGGTCGAAGTTGCGACAGGCTGTAGAATCGGCTTTTCAGGACATACCCCTGGGTATATCGTTTCACTGCACGCTTGAGGAGTACTACTTCTCCACGTAGGTTGAAGCGGTAGAATGCCCCTGTTGCATCAAAGAAATAAGACGGGTATCCGTCTATGTCCCAAACTCGATTGACATTAACAATAACCTGCCTTGTTTTCATCTTTTTTTTGTCACTATTAATTGCAGTTAAGGGATATATTTTATTACTTGCTAGCGACCATTGCATTTGCCGGAGAATTTAGCGACTGCGGAATTAGTCATTGCTGATTGATAAGCGCTTGCAGTTCCGCAAGTTCGCGCCCATATATATGTTGGGTGGCCCGGCCAAAATGTGAGTGTAAGGCGGGTTATCGGAGACAGGGGAATCGCCCCGACAGGCCAGTTTTGAGTTTGTTAGTCCGCTTCCGGTTGACAAGCCCAGCGCCTTAGCTTAGAAACTTGACATTATTAGGTAAGTATCCTGCGACAGGAGAATAATTCCAATGACATACAGTTTAGAGTGGCTTATCGAGAATTTTGAGCGGGGAAAACGAATAAAGTACCTTTTCTTTTGGGGGCATCAAAAAAGCAAAAGCGGTGATTTAACCGCTTCTTGTTTCAGTCAGTGGTGGACTTCGCCGTTTACAGTTGACAAGGTCAAGTACAACACAGCTGAACACTGGATGATGGCTCAAAAAGCTTTGCTATTCGGTGACAAAGAAGTGTATGACAAAATCATTGTTGCCAAATCCCCAGCTGAAGCCAAAACATTGGGTAGGCAAGTGCGTAATTTTGACGAAGCTACTTGGAATGCCAAACGCTCTGAAATAGTAGTTCAAGGTAGTTTACAGAAATTTACTCAGCATCCCGACCTCAAGGAGTTTCTACTCAATACCAAAGAACGGGTGTTAGTGGAAGCTAGTCCAGTGGACAAAATTTGGGGCATTGGACTAGCCGCTGACAGCGACAAGGCAGAAAACCCAAAACGTTGGAACGGACTGAATTTGCTTGGTTTTGCCCTAATGGAAGTCAGGGACATACTTAAAAAGTAATCTCTTCATGGGTAGTTGTCTGGCGACAGGCAGCGCGTCCCCAGAGGACAGTTTTCAGCCCAACAGGCAGGGGGTGTAAAGGTTCAAGTACGTTTGTTCAGTTAAGCGACTCCCTCACCCATCAGCCCCCTGGGTCGTTGGGTGAACTAGCTAAAAAGTTGCTTCCATTTCGGGGTTCCGTGCGACAATATGAACGCCCCGGTCGGGTGTCTTTTGGGCTTCCACTTTTGGGTCTCCGCTGACAAGCTACCATCCCTCTTAAGAAAATCAAATTTTTGATTATATGAAAAGAATAGAACTCATTGGAATTGCTTTTACCCTACTTGTCGGCATTGCCAGCCTATGTGCTATTGTCTATTACAAACCCGATCTCCTAATTACCTCGCTATGGGGCTATGGTGGAGTTAGTTGCATTTATTACGGGGTCAAAAACATTGTAGCTTTTCAACAAAAGAGAGAAACGGAATAAAAAACGGTTTTTGTTTTGTGCGCGCTCCGCGGGGGTTGGCCTCTGGCGACAAACAGGATGCACGTCTCGAAGGAGGGTTTGCAGCCCAACCACCACCGTGTTCTAGCGAACAAGCCCCCAACAAATGCAATGTTTCTGTTGGTTGATTATCAGTACGTTAAAAACATTGCATACATCCAAACAGGGGTGTAAAGGTTCAAGTGGCTTGTGTTCAGGTCAGTTGCTCAATCACCATCAACACCCGTTGGCGTTGGGTGAGAGTCCATGATGGGCGTTCAAGGCAGGGTTGTGGGTGACAAGTAGGGCGGTTCGACAGGCCAGCGTTTGGCTTTCATTTCGGCGTTTCGTGCGACAAGTTAAACGACCCCGTTGGGCAGGTTTGAGCTTTCAGTTGGGGGGGGCGGCTGACACGAGAAACACCCCGACAGGCAAGGCGTATTAACAGATGTCAGATTTAATTCTACACTAAAAAACACTTTACAATGAATAAATGGATTTCCTTACTCTTAACCATCGGTTTTGCAATTGCAGGGATTGTTGCCTTTAGGTTAGCTGCGCCGATGACCGAACCGAGCGAAGCGACTACTTACACTGTGTTACGACTTGGCGGACTAGTCTGTATGATAATAGCCGCCTATTCACTGCGTACATACTTTAAGCAAAGTCGTAGTTAATCTCGCTCCGCGTGGGGTCGCTTTCGGGCGACAGGCCGCCCGTCCCGCAGGCGAGTCGACAGCCCAACATAATGAGTGTGTAAAGGTGCAAGTGCGTGAGTTCAGTCAAGTTATGCCCTCACCATCAACACTCATTGGCGTTGGGTGAACCGGCCAAGTCGGTGGGTACTTCACGTAACGGTCGACAGGTTAACTAATTGATAGTGAACGATATTTAGCTGGTTTGCCACGCATTTGTTGACAGGTTAATACTCTTTCGATAGCATGTTTTTTGATAGTGGATTATTAAGTAAAACCCTCGTACAATGATCTCTGAGAAGGACATATCAAAAGCTCTACAAATCATCCTATACACAGCTTTTCTTGTATTTGTGCTGTTTTATGAGCTTCCGAAAGTACTTGATGAACAGTTGAACACGGCAAATGCAAAGTTCTCTTACAAAGAAATTAGCAACCTTTTTGAGATTTTAGGCGTCGTACTTTCTTCGTATACTTTATTAATATCGTTTCGTTCTCGTTGGCTACTCAAACTCATTTTACAGGATGATTTTATAGACGGTAGTTATGAAGGACATTCTTACGAAGAAAACAATACGAATAGACAGATTGAAGTATTCAATATTAAACAGACTTTGATAAGTACTACTATTCATGGTCAATCATTTAAGAACGAAAATTTTTATTCTTCCTGGCAAGGAAAACTAATTGAGTATACAAACAGTGAATACAAATTCTTGGTACACCTAAATACTCCAAATCGGAATAATGCCCTAGAGTATCTCGTGCTATCAATTCAAGGCGATCAATGTAATGGTTTTGGTATACTCATTGAAGGTGGAACTCGAACTCCATCTGTTATAGAAGCTAAGCTTAAATCGGCTTAACATCTGGGGACAGAACGCTGACAACACGTTTCGGCCGACACAGGAACGTACCTGAGTGCTACGGTTTGACAGCCTCGGTTTGTCTGCTTTGGCCTCTCTCGGCTTAATCGGATTGTGTGTTGTTGGTCAGCTTTGCAGGGGCCACTCGCGTTGGACAGGAAACTGTCCGGCTAGCCTAACCCGCACCCAACGTGGGCAAAGGTGTAAAGGTAGCAACGTGCCTGAGTTTGATCTATCTTGCTTCATCCATCAGCCTTTGCGGTCGTTGGGTGTTCGCTTATCAAGTATTTATTTGCCAGCTTGCGGGCGACAGGAAGCGGGCTGCAGAGGTCAGGTTTTGGCTTTAAAGTCCAGCGTCTGGGCGACAGGAAGCAACCCGCAGAAGTCAAGTTTTTTGCTCGTTCGGCGGGTTGCGGTTGACACAAGAATCAGTTTGACAGACAACGTTTTATGGCGGCTTCTTGGCGACAAGCAACACGTCCCGACAGTCAGGGTCTCAGTCTGATATGAAATTGTAAGCTTTTAAAAAATCATATATGAACACGCTGGTAGGAGATAATATTGGATTGACACACCTTATCTCAGGAATCTTTGCGCTTGTCTTTGGGCTTGCTGTACTTGTCATGAAAAAAGGCACCCAATTGCATCGGAAAGTTGGATATGCCTATGCGATAAGTATGCTAATCTTGATTGTTAGCTCTTTCGGAGTTTATCGCCTGTTTGGGAGATTTGGGTTTTTTCATGTCTTGTCGTTGGTTTCTACTTTTTCACTGGTGGCTGGTATGTTGCCGATGTTCCAGAAACAAAGAACGCCCAGTCATTATGAGACTCATTTCAAACGGATGTATTTTTCCGTTGTCGGTTTATATGCTGCGTTCGCTGCTGAAAGTTTTGTGAGGATTCCTAAGTTCGGTAGCTTCTGGCAAGCGGTGGCCTGGGGTTGTGTGTTGATCTTCGTCGTCTGTTTTGTCGGTTTCATACGTATGAAACCTGTTTGGTCGGCCAAATTTGGGAAAGGTCGCGCTCAGCCTGGCATAGCCGCAGCTCCGCCATCTACCCTCTGAAAAACAAAGCGTTGGTGGTTCGCTCCGCATGGGCGTGTCTCCGGCGACAGGCAGCACGCCCCCGAAGGCAAGGCGTTCAGCCCAACGTGGGCAGGGGTGTAAAGGCTCGCTACACTCCCCATCAACCCCTGCGGGCGTTGGGTGAACCAGCCATAAAGTGCTTGCAAGGCAGCTTCCAGGCGACAGGTTACAGGCCAGAGAGGTTAGGTTTCTTGCTGTTTCGGCGGGTTTCGGTTGACACGAGAAACACCTCGGTTTGGTGAATTCAGGCTTGCAAAGTGGTTGAGTAACCATTAAAATATTCCGATGGCTGAAGTTCCTTTAAAGCCAATTGACGATTGGCAAGCTATTAACGACGAAATATCTATCACGCTGTTGGAAGAGATGCTTCTAAACTTGGATAATGATGAATTACTGGAAATAAATGGCGAAGCAATCGAGAAAAGGTACAGAAAACCAACGGGAACAGTCCTGGATTACATTTTCCATGAGGCCATTTTGACCAGTAAGGATTTGCTTACCGAATTGAAGAAGGACACGGTGATATATCTTTGAAAACTGTTTGTTTGGCTTTGCTTGGGCGGCTGTCCGGTGACAGGCAACACGTCCCCGCTGGAAAGTTGGCAGCCCAACAAGCAGGGGGGGTAAAGGTGCAAGCGGCTTGTGATCAGTCAATTTGCGTCCTCATCCATCAGCCTTCTGGGGCGTTGGGTGAACCGGCCATGCTGGGAGTCAAAGGCGGGTCACGGGCGACAGGTTTCACGGCTCAAAAGATTAGCTTTTGGCTCGTTAGGCGGGTTGTGGCTGACAGGGGAACGCCCCGGTAAGGCAGAAAAACTAGTAATCTAATGAAACGACTAAACTTGCGACAATTTGTAATTCGCTACAGCTCTTTGTTGGTGGTGGCGTTCGCGTTCTTACTCATTTCACAAAATTGGGAGATACTCGCCAAGGGCTACTACCAAAAACCAATTTTACTCAGAGGCTTGGGCGGTCTAACACTGTCGGTGCTAAGTGTTGAGTTAGTCGTGCTTTTTAGTGCTTCGTTGGTGATTGGAATTGGAGCAACATTCATGATGTGGATGTTCTACCAAACCCGAACCGACTGAAAGACTTTCTAATGTATCGGTTCCGTGCGTTTGTGTCCGCTCCGCACAGACAGGCTTCCGCTGACAGGCAGCTCGTCCCGCAGGCAGCTCGCAGCCCAACAGAATGAGTGTGTAAAGGTGCAAATACATTTGTTCAGTTGAGGGGCTCGCCCACCATCAACACTCATGGGTGTTGGGTGAACCGGCCAGGATAGGAGTTATATGCAGGTTACCTGCGACAGGGTGCACGGCTTAATAAGCAGCCTTTGGGCTCGTGAGTCGGGTTCCGGCTGACACCAGAAACGCCCCAATAGGAGAACCAAAATATTCAAGAATGGAAGTTGAGTTGATTGAATGTAACGAACATGGAAGCTTACCAATAGCATTTGTCTGTCAACATTTGTTTCACGGTGAGCATTTGGGCTTTCATCAAGGCTACGACGAAGATGATGAACCGACGTTATCAGGCTGGTGTGACAAATGTGAGGAAGTAAGAGCAAAAGACCATGAATGGAATGATGATAACATGGCTTTTGCCGCAATAAAATTGGTATGTTCAAAGTGCTTTGAAAACATAAAGACTATCAATTTGCAGTAACAATCGGACCGTGCTTAGTTGTGCGCTCCGCGTGGGCAGGCACCCGCTGACAAGAAGCCCGTCCCGCAGGACAGTCGGCAGCCCAACATGATGAGTGTGTAAAGGTCGAAAGTACGTGCGTTCAGTTGAGTTATGTGCCCACCATCAACACTCATGGGTGTTAAGTGAACCAAACAAAAAATAGAAGTCAAAGGCGAGTTACCTGCGACAGTATTTACGTCTTATTAGGAAAGTTTTTCATTTATTAGTCGACTTGTGGTTGACAAGTCAAACGTCTAACTAGGAGGCCTGCCCAGATTTATTTTAATTATTAAGTCATTGAGCTTGGTGCTCAATTTTTAATTTATTTTAACCGTAACTCCAACTTTACTCATGATTCTGCTCGCTATTCTCATTCCTGGTCTCTCTTTTATATTGAGAGGAAAGTTCATCTCTGGTATTGTCGCTCTTCTTCTTCAAGTTTTAGCCGTCTTTACTTTTCTAATATTCGGTTTAGGCTTTTTCATTTGGCTTGGTACAGCCGCTTGGGCAGTTATTTCATATAACAACGGAAAGGCTGAAAAACGAAATAAAGAATTAATATCAGCTTTGAAAAGTCAACAATAAAACCAAGCTTAGCCTTAATTTTATTAGGGGTTATTGTAAAAATAATATTGGTTTTTTTTATAATATTTTTAGTCAAATTTTACTATGGTTTTCAATAATAAATTTTATTCCTTAGGAATAGTAGTTTTCTTAATCTTGATAATTTCTTCTTGCAGTTCTAAGGAAACTGAAATAACGTCTGATGAAACGGTTCTAGTTAATTCAGCCATTCCTTCAAATTATTTAGTTGGAACTTATCCCGTGACTTTTATTGGATGGACCACTCCTTCGCTGATAGGTCAATTGGAAGGGGTGAAGCCTAAGTATTCTGATGCGAATGCGTTTAGCTCTTCAATCTATACGTTAACTCCAATGACCAGTCGTTACAACTTAATTGTTGAGCATGGGTTGAGTCAAGACTCTATTCGGGTGTATATTGATGGTTTAGGTCGGGGCCCTGTATTTACTCATAAGTTTCTAGGGGCATACAAAGTGTCTACACCATATCAAGCCGTTTACTTGGTTCAGGATAAATATTATGGGTTAGACTTCTCTCTGAAAGGCACGAGCCAAACTAATCTTGCAATTGCTCTAACTCGTCGGGACTTCACTGATCGTACAGAATTTTCTTTAAATCTTGTAACGAAAGAAGCAGGCTTTTTTTCTACTCGTAACTCATTAGGAATAGTTAAACATTAAAAAACATATTAACTGTTTTAGTATTCAATTTGTCATGACAAGGGTTAGCTTCCCGTCGACAAAGAGCTTGTCCCGCAGGCGAGTCGGCAGCCCAACCAAACAGGTGTGTAAAGGTGCAAATGACTCGTGTTCAGGAAAGTCGTCTAATCACCATCAACCCCTGTGGGTGTTGGGTGGCCCGGCCAAGATGGGCTTACTAGGGGCGTTACCTGCGACAGTTTTCGCGTCTCATTAGGCAAGCATTAGGCTCGTTAGGTAGCCTCCGGTCGACAGGCCAGCCGCCCCAGGGGTTTACTTTGACCGGGGTAGGCGGGTTTCGGTCGACAAGTCAACCGCCCCACAAGGATAGTTGGGCAAAGCGGATGAGGTGCGTGGTTGAGCCGGTTCGCCGGTGCGATTCGCCCGTCGGTATAAAAATCGGATTGTGCGTTGTTGTCCGCTCCGCGTGGGGTCGCTTTCCGTCGACAGGCAGCACGTCCCGCAGGGAAGAGGCAGCCCAACCAAACGGGTGTGTGAAGGTGCAGGTACGTTTGTTCAGTGGAGTTGTGCGCTCACCATCAACACTCAGGGGGGGGTGGGTTCATAGCACAATCATAGGAGTTCAAGGCGGGTTACCGGCGACAGGTTGCATGTCCCAGCGGTCAAGTTTTTAGGCTCGCTGGTCAGGTTTCGGTTGACAGAGGGAAGGCTAGGTTGGACAAGTTTATAAAAACAAATCGTTTGGCTTTCGGTCGACAAGCTGAAGGTCTCAACTGGTCAAGTGGTAGAAAAAACTCGGTCGAAAACGCCAACAAAGACATAGAGCTATGGGAACGACTTTTGTTGTAGTGTTGATCATTTTGGCCGCTGGCTTGGGGGCCAGAGCCCTCAAAAAACGCAATCCTTTATTGTAATCAGGTTTCGACCGTTGGTGCTGAAATCGGAAAGTGCGTTGCTGTCCGCTCTGCGTGGGATAGCTCACCAGCGACAGGGCGCACGTCCCGAAGGAGAGTCAGCAGCCCAACAGGATGAGTGTGTAAAGGTGCCAATTGCTCGCATTCAGTTAAGTGACTCGCCCACCATCAGCCCCTGTGGGCGTTGAGTGCATAGCCAAAATGGGCGTGCAAGTCGGGTCACCAGCGACAGGGTTCACGGCTCGACAGGCAGGTTTTAGGCTCGCTAGGCGGGTTACCTGTGACAGCTTGTAGGTCTCATGCGTAAGCTTTGGGCTCGTTAGTCAAGTTCCAGTTGACAAGGCGCACGTCATGGCAAGAATAAATTTAGAAAACCACTGAAAACCTTTTAAGTCTTTGTAGTGATGAATAAATTATTTTTTGGACTCTTTATTTTGACTTGTCACCGAAGCGCAGCTCAAATGATGACAGGTAGACCAGTATTACCTGATACGTCTAAACACTCATCTATACTGATTGCGCCAGTAAAGCCAGTCTCGCTCAATGTTTATCCAAAGCTTACACCTAACAAAACAATTCGAACTTTGGGATGGGTTGGATTAGGACTTATGATGGTGAGTACTTCGGTTGTTCGACAAAATAGAGAATTAGGGCAAGGAGTGTTTTTAACAGGCGTTGCTATGGGACCCACTGCCCTAAGTTTGGCCATTCGGAATCGGAAGTTACAGCGTCAACGTTCCGTGCGTGGGGTAGCTTCCCGCTGACAGGGAGCCCGCCCCAGAGGGGTGTTTGGTAGCCCAACATGACGGGTGTGTAAAGGTTCAAGTGGTTCGTGTTCAGGTGACTAATTCGCTCACCATCAACATCTTTGCGTTGGGTGCAACATATAAAGTAGTGTCTGTATTTCCGGAATGCGGGCGACAGGTTAAGGGTCGCAGCGGTCAGGTTTGGATCATTTGGCAGCTTTCGGATGACAGATTGACGTACAAGTAAATTGAAATCAAGGAGCAATAGTCATGAGAAATGTAGAAATTATTTTATGCCTACTAGTAATTGCACTTTTTGGCTGTAAGAGGGAAGACATTGAAAGTAAACCCATAGAGCCTTTTACCGTTAATGCCGTCTTAGAACCGAACGGTAAATACGTAAAAGTTAGTTGGGTTCCTACGAGCTACTCTGGTGGAAATGTTCTAAACTACCGCTTAATTGGTGTTGATACAGTTTATATTTCACCATCCGACTTTGATTTTAATAGTGGGACGTATTCATATATATTGAAAAATATTCCTTTTAACACTGAACTGAATGGTAAAGTAATAGCGTGTGACTCGAAAGGTAACTGTGCTGAATCGTCGTTTAAAGTTAGAACGTCAGCAGAAATAAAAATTGCAGACAATGTTCTTGAAAACTTCTTGATTGCAAAAGGGATAGATAAAGATGGAAAAATCGATGGGCTAATTAGTAAAGCTGACGCTGACAAAGTTGTTAACCTTATGCTTGTAGCTTTCAATGATGAGTTAAAAGGTCTACAAGATTTGAGTGGAATTGAACTGTTTCCAAACCTTGAAACTTTATACATCTATGCCAATAACTTGAAGTATGTTGATTTGTCATTTAATACAAAATTAAAATCTTTAAGAATAACGGATGCATCCATCGACAGAATTAATCTGTCTAAGAATTTACTACTTGAAAATCTTGACTTATCAGGAAATGAAAGACTTAAGGAAATAGATATTACAAAAAATCTAAAATTGAAGCGCTTTTTCTTTGGAGGATGTGCCGTTACAAAAATAGATATTTCTAAAAATATTTTAATAGAAGATTTGGGGTTTGATTTGGCTCTGAACGATATAGATTTATCAAAAAATGTAGAACTCAAAAATATTGGCAGATCATCTTATCAAACGACAATTGAAAATCTATCGTATGGATTAGGTAATAATACCCAATCAGGTAGTTTCAATCTAAAAAAAATAGACTTTCAAGCTAATAAAAAACTTGAAAAAATATATTTGGATGGTTTGACTCGTTCTGACAATAATTTATTGATAGAAGTGAACTTATCAAATTGCCTGGAATTGAAAGAACTCGATATGATGAACTGTTCTTTCAACACAATTGATCTTAGTAAAAATATAAATCTTGAACTATTGAATCTTAATAATTCAAAGCTTACCTCAATTAATTTAACTTCTAACACCAAATTAAAATATGTTAGAATAGAGAAAAACTCTTTGGAAAGAATAAACGCTGAGAAACTGAACGAATTAGTTTTATTGGATGTATCTCAGAATAATATTTCAGAAATCATACTGCCCAAAAGTCTTAAATCTTCGCTTTATCTTAATCTTTCTAAAAATAAAGTAAAGAATTTAGATTTGGCAAACACTACGTCGTTATTCGGATTAGAATGTGAGGAAAATAGTATAGATAATATAGACATATCAAGGGTTCGAGATATAGAAAATTTCAGATTATATTGTAGTAAAAACCCTAACCTAAAAACCGTATGCGTTTCTGATGTAGAAAAAGCAAAAAAAGCCTCTTATACATATAAATGGAGAGTAGATTCACAAACAGAAGTAAAAAAATGTAATTGACTTTAAAGTTTCTTTGATATTGTGTTGGTTATTTTTGACCCCGGCAACAGGAAGCGAACAGAAACGTGGAGGTTTTTTGCACGTCAGCAGTTCGGGCGACAGGCAGTAACCCGTAGGGCAACGGTCAACCGGTTTGGATGTTCATGTTGGTGTTTTAGCGCTGCCTGGGCCGCTTTGGTCGACGTGAAGCGGGCAGCGAGGTTAGGTGGGCAGCCTAACATCCCATGTATGTAAATGTCTCGCACGCTCGTCATCAGCTCTTGTGGTTGTTGGGTGGCCCATCTAAGTATATTCTCGGGGCGGCTTCGTGCGACAGACAGCGCGGCTCAGAAGTTAAGATTTAAGTATTCATTTCCCAACCTCGGCTGACAGAGTAAACGCCCCACGGGTTTGGCTTTGGTTGGTTAGGCAGGTTCCGCTTGACAACGCGAACTCCTACTTGGATTGCTACACCACAGTAATTATCTTCTACTTCCTTGCCGATATGCCTGATTCTTTTTCGTCTAAATCATCCTCAGAAATAAGCTTAGAAAGGCTTCAATCCCGAGCGAACCTACTCAAAGCACTTATCTATTTATCTGCAATCTTTATAATTGCGACCATAGGGTATGCTCTTTACCGGCTTGTATCTCACCAAGTCGATTCCATCAGTGAGTTGATAGGCAGAAACAGTTTATCACTGGCTGGGTTTGGGGCTTGCCTACTTCTGTCTACTTCTGTCTTAAAAAAGACTAAAGCCGAAATAAACGCACGGGAGGAGAGAAAAACCAACAATTAACCTTGTTAGGGTCGTGTTGTGGGCGACAGGCCGCCCTAGGGGTCAGGTATTTGTTTAATCGGCAGGTTACGGCTAACAAAATGAACGCCCTGGTTATGCAAGTTTGGGCTTCCATTTTCAGATTGTGTATCACAGTGGGTATTACACTGATTGGTAGAACAACAATAACCGCTTCCGTGAATAAAACACGCACTACTTCAAATTTATAACTTCCATGAAGATCACAAATTCGGTTGTCATCTTATTGTAGTCATTCTGAGTTTGTTAATTCTGTATATGATGGTTGTCAGTACGTACTCATGGCTGCTTCGACTCAGTTCGCTTGGGGTATTGACCTTGATCGGTATGACAGTGCGGTCATTGTCTAAAAAAACAGGAGAAACACATGTAGAGTAATCCGCTCCGCGTGGGCGGCTGTCTGCCGATGGTTAATACGCCCCCGTAAGACGGTTTTGCAGCCCAACATGATGAGTGTGTAAAGGGGCAGATATGTGTGTTCAGTCAAGTGGCTCCCCCACCATCAACACTCATGGTCGTTGGGTGAGGGTCCATTAAATGCGTGAGTGCAAACGTTCCGGCGACAGGCAGCACTTTCCTGAGGTAAAGCTTCTTGCTCGTTTGGCAGGTTACGGGTGACACGAGAATCTATTTAGTTAGGTGCGTTCGACAATAGTTGGGCATGTTTTCTCTGACAAGTAAACTTTGACGAATAGGGGTTATGAAACAGTTGGTAATGTTTTTTCTACTTTTTATCAGCAATGGTCCTTCTGCTGCGGTCTGTGATTGCCTAATGACTCCAGTCGAGAATCATTTTGAAAGTACTAAATACATCATTACTGGCACCGTTGTTGATTTATTAGATACCGAACAAGAGAAAGAATATCAGTTAATAAAAGTGCCTAACACAGCCTCGCGCGTTAAGATTGAAGTGATGGATAATTTCAAAGGGCCTCTTACAAAAGGACAGACCATTGAGATTGATTCAGATTTTAGTAATTGTTCACTCTCCTTTGTAGACAAGTCCTCCTATTTGCTCTTTATCGAAGAGCGTGATGGGAAGTATTACAATCGTTCTTGTTCCTATAGTGATCGGCTAGAAGTAGCACAACAAACGCTAACAAAACTGAAAAAGTGGGTAACACAACGTCAAAAGCATAAGTAAGTCAATGGTTATTGTGTATTGTATCGCTCTGCGTGGGACAATTACCGCTGACAAGACGCTCGTCCTAAAAACAAAATCTCAGCCCAACCAAATGAGTGTGTAAAGGTTCAGGTACGTATGTTCAGGTAAGTTTTCGCCCACCATCAACACTCATAGTCGTTGGGTGAACCGGCCATGCAAGTGGCGCCGGGCGCGTATCGGGCGACAGGATAAGTAACTGACAATGAGTGTTCTTTTGCTGGTGTTTCGCATTCCGGTCGACAGATTAAGTAATTGATAATGAACGATACATCGCCTGCGTTGGGCTGATACTTCCCCTGACAGGTGGGCTACCTGTCGCACAAAAAGTGAAAAACCTTCTATTTTTCTGCCTCTTGCTGGCCGGTTGCCAAGCCAAGAACGAGCAACAATCAAAAGAGCAACCATCAAGCGTCACCATCAACGGCAAGGAATACACCGATTCCGTAGCAGTCGATTCTGCTGGGAATCAAGTTCGGGTTAAGTCTGGTAGTGTCGAGGTGTCGGGCAGTGGTAACAAGGTAGATATTAAGTAGTAGTGTCTTCATGCTCGGCTTGCTTGGCTATGTTCGTTGTTGGTTGGCTCTGCTTGATCCACTTACCTCGGACAGGAAACTATCCGGCTAGCTAATGCGGCACCCAACGTGGCAGAGGGTGTAAAGGTTGTCACGTACCTGACCCGACCGTGAAAACCAGCAGGCTATGAGCCGTTAAGTTTTCCAGTAATAACCATCGCTCCAAGGTTTGTTGGTCAATTGTGAAACCCGGTGTAGTGTTCGTTCAGCGACTTGCTGAATGACAGCCATCTCTTTAAATGATAATTTCAGCAGCTCGGCTCGCTGATCCACTTGCTGAGTTAGCGCGCCCTTTTGGACCTGTTCGAAAGGCGAAGCTAGTGGCTCGCTAAGGTTGGTAAAGGGTCGTTGCTGGCCCGGCTGGTTGAGAAACGCGTGGCTTTAGCGAAGTAGGTGAGGAACCCTGATCAGGCGGCTGAAAGAGAATAGCCATAGAAATAATTATGTACCAATAGTGGTACAGTAAGTCAACTGCAAAAAAGCAGTACTACTGCATGAATAGTCGTTCGAGAGAGATTCTCTTTGAAACGAAAAACGGCTATTTATATCTGCTTCAAAAGCCGGGCCTTTTATCGATCGTTTACAAACTATAGGATCACGAAAACCTGGTTTATCTGACCACTCAGTTGAAACGTGAATGGTCAGATAAACCAGGTTTTCGTGATCAGTTGCCGGTTCCTGCATCGGTTCTCCGGGAAGAAGCCCATCCGAAAACAGGCTTTCGATTCACCCGGACCGATTGAGTACCCCAACCCCGTGTCAGCTGGGAAATCGGCCGGTGCGGGCGGGTTGACGAAGAGCAAGGGTTGCAAAGGCTTAGTTCAGAGCCACCAACCGGTCCGATGTTGCCACCGGCTGGCTTGAGATCGTAACGGAGCGGGTGGTGACGTCTCTGCCATTGGAAATGACCACCTGATAGGCGCCATCGGACAGCTCACTCAGATCAAGCCGCAGACGAGCAGATGTTTGTTGCTTCCCGATTTGTTGATCAAAAAGGACGTCCCCTTTCTGATTCACCAGGCGAACGGTTAGGGCCCCGCCGGTTTGTTTATCGAGGGCAATTTGAAGCTTGCCTTCGGTCGTAGTATAGATACCCGTTTGGTAAGTGGCCACCTGGGTGGGTTTACGAGCAGGTTGGTTTTCGGCCTGGGTAACCGAGGAGCTGGTTGCCGTTAAAGAAGCCGCCAGAAGCAGGGTGGTGAGGAGCGTTTTCATGAGCAATTAAGTTTGGTTGTTTTTATCCGTTTTGGATGAATCAAAGGTCGCTCCGAGGCTCAGAAGAGGCTGTCACAAATGAGTCAACTACTGGTAGTTTTGTGCCATGCGTAGTTGACGATGGTGTTTGGCAATCGTTAAAAAGGAATCGTCAACAATGACGCCCTCAATAGACTTCGACGATTCTACTGTCACAATTGGGCCGTTTGAAAATACGCTTTCATAAAAGGTAGTCTGGGGCTGATATTGGCATACACAAAAAGGACAGGCCGCCCCTGTGGTAAAATTCCAACCACAGCGGTGGGCCGAACCTATCTAAAAGGTGAACGATGTTATTTAACATAAGACACGTTTACTAAAATAATCACTCCTTTTCACTGGCTCACCTCAAAGGGTTCAGGACAGTCTGCTTTGACATATCTGTCTGGATTCGTTGCCGGTGCCACGTTTTGTATTGCATAAACCGCATTTCGTGTAGCTGCTACCGAGGGCCTTCCCCTGACCTTTGTCGTGTAATTAACCAGTCAAACCACAAGACGATATGAATAAGTTAACCAAAGTAGCGCTCGGTAGTCAGGGTTTAGAGGTCTCCGTACAAGGCTTGGGCTGTATGGGCATGTCTGACTTCCCCGGCGGCACTATATATGGTACGCCCGACGAACTCGAAAGTATTGCCACGATTCACCAGGCGCTTGAGCTCGGGGTAACCATGCTCGACACGGCAGACGTGTACGGCCCCTTTACCAACGAACAGCTAGTGGGTAAAGCGCTGGCGGGTAAACGCGACCAGGTCACGATTGCCACTAAGTTTGGTTTCGAAGTTGACGATGCGGGTACGATTACCTACGCGTTTAATGGCCAGCCTGCTTACGTCCGAAAGTCCATTGAGCGATCATTGAGGAACCTCAAAACGGATTACATCGATCTGTTTTATTTGCACCGGTTAGATCCTAATACCCCTATCGAAGATACCGTGGGTGCCATGGCCGATCTCGTGCAGGAGGGTAAGGTTCGCTATTTGGGCTTGTCTGAAGTGCCCTCCGATATTATCCGGCGGGCGCATGCAGTACACGCCCTTACGGCCATCGAGAGTGAATATTCGCTGTTTGATCGGGGCGTAGAAATAACGGGTGTGCTGGAAACAACGCGGGAACTGGGTATCGGCTTTGTGGGCTACTCGCCTTTAGGACGTGGATTTCTGTCTGGTGCGATTAAATCGCCGGATGATTTCGAACCCAATGATTCACGCCGAATGTTTCCCCGCTATCAAGGCGACAACTTTTACAAGAACCTGGAGTTAGTTACTAAGCTGGAATCAATGGCCGAAACCAAAGGGGTTTCCGCTTCGCAACTGGCCCTGGCTTGGGTACTCGCTCAAAACGTAGTGGCTATCCCTGGAACGAAAAGACGGACATACCTGGAAGCGAACGTAGCCGCTGCCGCTATCACGTTGAGCCCCTCGGAGCTCGACGAAATCGATGCGATTCTGCCGGTGGGCAGTGTAGTGGGCTCTGCCTACCCCGTTTTTAGCTAAACTGGAAATTCCAGTTTCGGGTTGTCAGTGAACCCTGTCAGGAAATCTGACAACCCGAAATGGATTGTAATACATGGTGCTATTTACGGATGAAACAAAAGACCAACGACATTCAGACGCTGCACACCGTCACTGAGTATACCCGGTTTTACGGTCTGCCCGCCCCCACGCATCCGTTGCTGACCCTGATTGATTTAGGAGCGGCTAACCAACAGGCGGTGGCCCGGGGTGGTAAGGTGGTACCCAATCCGGTAGCCCTTCGGTTGTATACGATTTTTTTAAAGCGAAATCTGAACGGTTTGCTATACTATGGGCATCGCCCCTACGATTTTAGTGAGGGGGTCATGGGCTTCTCGGCGCCCGGTCAGGTATTCGCGGTCGATCCGTCCCTGGACACCACTCAGGTGACCGGCTGGATGCTGGTATTCCACCCGGACTTGCTGAGGAAATACCCAATAGGCAAACGAATAGGTAGCTATGGCTTTTTCTCATACGCCGTGCATGAAGCCCTCCACATATCGGAGCAGGAAGAGGTTCAGCTTAGCCGATTGCTCGACAACCTGCGGGCGGAGTGCGAACGACCCATCGACGCCTTCAGTCAGGACGTACTGGTAGGCCAGATTGAGTTGCTGTTGACCTACGCCGACCGCTTCTATACCCGTCAGTTTGTTACCCGGCGTTCCGTTGAGCACGACCGTGACGAAGGATCGGTATTGAGCCGATTTGAGACTTTATTGACGGACTATTTCGCACAGGAGGCTGACCAGCCTTTACCAACCGTTCAGTTGTTTGCCGATAAGCTGAACGTATCCCCTGCCTATCTAAGCGATCTGCTGCGCGTGCTGACCGGTCAGAACACGCAGCAACACATCCACCAGGCGCTGATCGAAAAAGCTAAATTGCTGCTGCTGACAACGTCGCTGTCGATCAACGAGACGGCGTTTCAGTTGGGCTTCGAATACCCACAATATTTCAGCCGACTGTTCAAAAGTAAGACGGGACTCAGCCCGGTAGCCTATCGTTTCTCGGTGCAGTAGAGATCGGGTACAAGCAACAACTAACGCATATAATGACCCTGACTGATTACCGCGCACTGGGTCGCTCCGGCCTAGTGGTGACCCCTTTATACCTGGCTTCTGGCCAAACCCGGTGTTGCCGCGCCGATCCTGGGAATTCGCCAAATTGAGCAGCTCGCAGGTAATCTGTTGGTACTTACCACGCAGTTTACGGCTGATCAGCTTGCAGCATTGGAGGCCGTTTTCAAACTAAACCTATTTTGTACGCCAGGCCTGAAAAGATGCTTTTCGGCGGAGAAACGTTCAGGCATGGCCGTAAAAAGCTTTTCATATGCGATGGTTTGCTTTAGTTTGACAGAGATTAACTAGTTAAGGCCTCTTAAAACGTTTCAATCGTTTGACATTCGTCGCATGCCCGTACGAACTGTTTGTAATCTATCAAACTCAATCCATCACTTACGCTACGTTCGCTGGTAGGGCCACGGGCACGGTTATGATCCTATATACTCCCTCTGTCGGGTAACCGGGAGCATATTTGGCTGTGGGCAAACAGCCTAATAATCGCCGTTGTATAAAGGAGTAAGTTATAATCATTTAGTATTATAACTAGTTTTTTTTATCTAGTTTTAGAGTGGTGGATAATCGGCTATAATTCCTATTCGTATGGTTGTCTAATATAAGATTTTTACGGGGGTAGCCTACTGCCGACAGGGTGAAGTTGCTATGATATCAATTCCTTTAATAACTTACTCCATTAGAAAGCCATAACGAATAAATTAATCTTTTAACAAGTAAGAAGAACTTCATCATGACTGACCCTCTCTACCTGTTGGCCTTGGTCGGATTCGCGCCTGCTTTGGTGAGTGTTTTAATTGCCGTCCTGTTTAAATATTATATTAAGCCCCATAAGCCTGATACCTTCAAACAAACGCTCAAATTTGGATTGCTGGGCACACTTCTTGGGCTAGTGATCTTTGGCATCCTCTGGACTATCCACAAAAACGAAACCAACAGCTGGGCAGCACCCGGCGATATCTCCATTATCCCATTTTATACGATGTTGGCCGGTGTCATGTTGGGCGTTTATTTGACCAATCGGACCGCTTTTACTACTGGTAAGGCCAGCAGCTATGGCGCCCTGGGTTTTGTCTATTTAGTTCTGGGTATTGGGTTTGATAATCCTTATTCTAAAGCAGTCTTCCTGATTGTTTCACTCCTGTTCTTTGGCCTTGCCCTCCGTGTACGCCTGAAGAATAAAGCAGCGTCATGAACCCGCTTAGCCAGCCCCACAAGAACAACATCTTTCGAAATGCAAGCTCAAAAGTAGGTGAGGTACCATCGTAAAGCCGCGCCGACTGGCAGACTTCGGGCCCATTGGTGAGTATTCCCATTGATAGGTTAAACGCCCGTTTCGGGATGTTTGAACGGGTGGGGCAGGTTGCGTAAAAACGTAACTGTTTGTATGTTTAAAAAAATACAATGAGTGTTTTGTTCTCACGAGCGGTGTATCGCCAATAGGAAATTACTGGAATGGTAGGGTACATAAACTCAAAACCGATATTTTTTAAAAACCTGAGTCCGGTTGAATACAGGGATACTGTATTCAACCGGACTCAGGTTTAATTCAATGTACTTGTTCAGTGGTCCCTGTAGCACACGACCTTTACCTGGCTGGAGCCAAAGGGTAAAGAAGGGAATTTAGGGTGCTAACCTATGTCGATGACAACGATAAAACAGGTGCTGAAGGTCGTTATTGTACTTTTATCATTTTTCGATATTCAATATTATTACCCTGCTTGATTTCAACGACATAGAGACCAAAGGGTAACGCGTCAATCGAGATTTTTTGAACAAGTGCCGAATCTGATTTTAACAGACTGTGCTGTTGGTGAACCCGCCCGGTGCCTGTATCCAGTATTCGTACCTCTAAGTTATCCACGCTGCCATTGTTCAGGGAGATGGTCACTTCGTCGACAGCTGGATTTGGGTAAAGCTGAAGCGTCTTGAGGGAACGATCAACATCATCTACGGTGGTTTCGGCCACCCGGCCACTGCCCGTCGACGGGATAACAAAAATTGGTGTTTCGGTCACCGTCAACGTTACAGTTCCATTTGAGACGGGAACTGACCGGCTAGCCATCTGGTCACTGTTGGCAGTTGGCGTATAGACGGTAGCGGTTGTCACCGTTGAACCCAGGTTGAGGGTGTAGTTGGCAGCTCGTCCTTTTTCATCCGGCACCACCAGCGCGTAGGCCGATTTGCCGTTCAACTCGTAGCGGTCCACTACCGGATCATTATTAATCGTTTCCTTGAAATTGTATTCACCCAGCAGCTTGTTGGTCTGGAACATGTAAGTGGCTGCCAGAGTAGGAGTTCTGTCAGAATTGATCAAGCCCTGCGAACCGAATCGGGTTTGGCTGGTTGGATCATCGGAATACATCTGGTAGAAGAATACTTTATCGATACCCAGTCGTGCGTATAATAGCGCTGTGCGAAGAATCCAGTCGGCCTGCGTTTGTTTGACTGTCTTATTGCCAACGGCAATTGCCCGTAAGGGGCTGCCCTCGTTCACATCATATCCTGTTTCAGTCACCCAAACAGGCATGTCGTAGGAAGCGTCGTGTGCCAGTTTGAGAAACTTCCTGGCTACATTGGGTACCAGGCTTATTTCAGGGGCTTCACCCCGGGTACCATATCCACTCTGGGTCGAGTTGGCATCATCGGGGTAGAAATGGTAATTGATAACATCCCAGCAAAGATTTACACTGCCATCTGCCTTGTAACCCCGGTATTGCTTGCACCAGTCAATCATCCCGGCAATGTAATCGGTTCCGGTTGTGGCCAGTGCCAGTCCCCCAATAACGACTTTCATGTTGGGATCAGCGTTCTTTACGCCAATCCCACGACCCATCGTGTTTTTGTGGCCGTCGTAGAACGCCGACAGGTTAGCTGCATATTCGCGGGCAGTCTGGTACGCCTTACGGCCCTTCCACCATTTATCGCGTTCGTTATCGCACTCGATGTATTTAACCAGATCCAGACCAATTTTGACCGTGTTGGGCGGGTCGTTCGTCCAGCGTGATTTGGAATTAACGCTCAGCAGCGAAGGGTCCACATTCTTATTGCTTCCGTAACGGGCTGCGTATTGAAAGCCCAATTGTGCCTGCTCCCAGTAAGAATATGGATCGGTAAAACTCTTTCCATAGCGAACCGGTACATTCTCGCTGTCTTTCTCCGAATCCGGATAGGTGTTGATCATCCAGTCGGGCATGGTTTTCAGGCAAGCCAGTACAACTTTTCCCTCCGCTTTGCAGCGCTCATAAATCGCATCGAAGTTCCAGCCACCACTGTAGGAGGGATTGTAGGTAAAGCTGCCAGGGGTCGATTCCAGCTTCTGCCAGTCCAGATAATGGCGAAATCCCGTAAAGTATTTAGCTGCCTGCCATCGATTTTCATCAATTTGAGTTGGGGTGTTGGGGTGCTCAAAATCCCACTCAAAAGCGTTAATGCCAAACATGTCTTTCAGCTTGACGGATTTTCTGGGAACGGGAGTTGGCTGTTTGCCGGCTACGTACGAGCCATAAAACTCAATTTCGGTTGGATAAACGTTGTTGGTGGTTGTGAGCACCAAATAGCGAGCGTTTGTAACGTTTATATCTAATTTATAGAGCGCATCGCCACTTCGCTGCCGGTTGAGGTACGGTCCCATCCAGGTGTTATACTGACCACCTACGTAGTTTGCAATGACCGTACGCTGCCATTGATCATTGATGACCGACAGGACCATGGGTGTTTCAGCTGCCCCTCCCTGACCGCTGTAGAGCCGGATGCTTTCAATCGTCATTGACTCGCCATCTGCCAGTGGGTAAAAGGCGTCAAAGCTAGGCAGTATTTTACCCCAGCCGGTTGTTACGCCCACATCGGTCTTCCCGTCGAATAGGCCTTCCAGTCCATTACTGGTATTGTTGAGCTGGTACCACCGGGAGCCGTCAATGGGAATTTTACGATTCGCCGTCAACGATGTTGCGGGTAACATGATCTGCATCCGGCTCACAGGGTTAGCATCCAGATACGTATCGTTGCCGAGTTGAGAAGCCGTTATAATGGCTGATCCGGCTGATACGGGAGTTGCTTTCCAAACGCCCGTAGCATCCGAAACGGAAACAACGGCTGGGTTCGATGAGCTGAAGGTAATGGGCGTTGCGGTATTGTTGCTGGTCGCTACCAGGTTGAACGGTGCCGCATTGAAAGGCTGATCGACCAGTGGGTCAAAGGTAATGGTTGCTGGTGTCGTGGCGAGCCGACCACTGGTGACGTTCATCCAGTTGAAGTTGAACAACCCTCTGACGGCGTAAACACGCAGCGTTTGTGTACCGGCGGGCAGGTTAGCTGTGGCATTAACGGTTTTCCAGAACTGAAAGCCACCGGTCAGGGGCACATCAAAGCCGAGTAAAGGGCCGCCGTTGGCATTACGCAATTCAATTCGGCCATTTCCATAGCCATTGGCAACGCGAAACTGAAATGTGTAAAGTCCGGCTGCCGCTACATTGACGGTATAATCCATCCAGTCGTTATCGTCGATCCATCCTACGTTAAGTCCCCCGCCCGCATCGGTGGTTGTTTCGGTCTGGACTCCTTTCATCGCACTGTAGCCTTCCGCTTCGATTTTACCGGGAATATTGAAGGTTGCTGTGGGAGCTAACTCCTTCTGGCTGGACTGAACGAAGGATGTATGCGTCTGATGACTGTTACTGAAAGGCTCGCTTATGAATTGCGCAATTGGTTTTGGCAAACTGCCATTACCTGATTTTTGTGTTGATACACCTAAATTTAGAAAGTATAACGCGAAGGCTAAATAAAAGGAAGTTACGTTCATGAATCGTTACAGTGAGGGCTGGTCCCTTCATTAAGTAGTTGGAAAAATCAATTGGAAAGTACGTGGGAGAACGACTAGAAATGGGTCTGGCTTTTAGGTAATAAAGCACAGACTTTAGCAGTTTTAGAAGAGCGATTAATGTAACGTCAGATCAGTACGGTATACAATCAAGAGGACTGTAATTAGCTAACCAGGAATGATTGGAAGGGATAAGGCCAGACGAATCGGTCAGGCAACTTGTTGCATTAAGGTAAGAATAGTGGTAATTCATTGGATAAAAATAGAGATTGATAGTTAATAGGTTATACCATTTAATCAACAAATATAGGGAGCTGGACTGAGACTGGATTAATAAAAAATGAAACTCTATTAAAGATTTATTTGAATAGTAGTTTAGTAAACTTAGTGTGTTGTAAATATGTATATCTATAAATCTTATAAGGCATTTTTTGTATATAAAAGAGTCAGTTGTTGTCATATGGTAATATCAAGGTATTAGTACTCATGAGGTTAGGTTTGGTAAAAAGGTGGGTAATTACGGCCTTGTCGTCAAACGGATACCTATATAGGTAATGGTGCAAGTTTGACAAAAACTAAATGGAGAAAATCAATAGACATTACAGCCAGGCATTTAACTAGGTTATTCTGAAGTTGCCAAATGCATCTATTTCGTTGCCTTAATTAAGTCTATATTTGTGGTGGACCGTTTGCTTACAAAAGCAGTGTTTTAAAACAGTAATTTCTCCTCTACAGTACTCAAGTGACAGTTAAGAGTCGGTAATAGCCTTTAAGTGTAGGCTTTGAAATGAATAACAACAGTTAATTAATAACATGCCACAACCAACCCTTGAAACACCGATAGCTACTCAATCTGAATGGAAAGTTGGTGATTTGCTCCACGTTCAGTACACACCCTCCCCAGCGTTGAAGATTGCAGAAGTAGCCGAAAATGGAATTGTTTATGCCATCTATGATGATGATGATACCGATCATCCTGTTGGTATCCTGACCAGGTCAGGCCGGATTATTCGTATGCCAGGTTCAGGCGACAAAGTCAGGTTTATTAAAACGACATCATTCGATTATCCCTTTACAGATTTACCGCAATTAAGAGCCGACTGGAAGAAAGGGATGTTTGATGGCTACTTTGGCGAGGAGGATGAAAGAAGTGAATAAGGAAGTGTTAGCAGTTCTATCAATTCTATAAGCAACCCTGCTCCAACAACTGAGATACACTTTTTTCGGGTAAGCCTTAGGTGGCCAGTACCTTGAACGGGAAGCTACATTTACATTCATTTGTCATTCGACTGTTTATCCGTAAAACGTGTATTTCCATCATGCGCTTCCCTTCTATCATTGCGGCCCTTGTTCTGGTCACCGGCCTCTCGTGTGCCTCCCGGGAAAAAGAATCATCTCGTTCAGTAAATGCTATTACGGCGACAACCGCCGATAATATCGTGCAGACCATAGCAGCTAAATCTGTTTCGAATAAGCGGATTAGTAACGAGACGGGTGTGCTCAAACAAGTTGAAGACTCAGGCTACCCGCTTGCCACGCTGACGATCGAATCCCCCGACGGGAAATCGACTGAAGAGTTTACGGTAA
Organism: Spirosoma aerophilum; assembly: GCF_054782495.1. Classification (NCBI taxonomy): domain Bacteria; kingdom Pseudomonadati; phylum Bacteroidota; class Cytophagia; order Cytophagales; family Cytophagaceae; genus Spirosoma; species Spirosoma aerophilum. Next base: position 148,508 of record NZ_BAAGSJ010000013.1, read on the forward strand.
ATATGGAAGAGGTAGAGGGGGCTCAGTTGCCCACCCTTACAGAGTGGGTAGGTAAAATCGTGTCTTTCACCTACACCAGTGAGCCTGTCAATGCGTTGCTCGATCTACAGGTGGGTGGGAAGTCGATACTGAAGGACAACGATGTGAGGATTGATGCGGATACGAAAAAGATAGCAGGAATACTTAAAGGAGCCGATGAAGAAACAGCGGGGGATCTTCCGGGGATGATTACCATTACCACTGCTGCCAACCTAACGCTGCGCTTTCCCTTTTTCATCACGAAAGAGCTCGTAGATGCTAACGGGTCTGTTGTGGTGGGTTTCTATGAAGAGCGTACGGAGAATACCATTACGGCTATTAAGTTGGTGTCTAAGTAAGTAAGGGGGATCTTGTCGTATTATTCCTGAGATTACGTATCACACCAATCGACTTTAAGTATGTATCAAAAAATAGCTTTTGTGCCGGTTTAAGTATATTGATTCTATACGGGAATGATATAATTTAAAATCCAGTTTTACTCCCTAAAAATGAATGCTGGTTTCGTATTCATTTATTTCAGAATGTATGATAGTACTTATAACGTATAACTGTCCTGCCTGAAAAACGTGAAATTTTAAATAATAATATCTTTCAAGAATTAAGCACAAAACAACTAAAATTCAGTTGAGTTGTTTTGTGCTTAATTCTTGAAAGATATTACTGATTCTGTCCGTTACAACCTGGAGTTACAATATTGATACTACTAGTTACACTGAAGCCTATATCTGCAGTTGCTGAATTTCCCTTTATTTTCCCAGTAAGGTTAATCGTATGGGCACCTTCTCCCAAAGAGTAAGGAATTGCATCTACTAACGCAGAAGCTAAGTCTTTACCACCAACGCCACCATTATTATTACCTGGCTGAGAGTCGTTATTTAAAATAGATGTAGCATCGCCATCTACAAGAAGGCTTGTAGTTCCGTTTGAGCCTGCGTTTGTTACATACATAAAGTTCTGACCAAATACGAGGTGTGAAGACACACTTGTGGGCACGCCATCGACAGTAAGAACTAAATCCTGGACACGACTAATCGGGTCGCCATTTATATCCACGCCTTCGTCCAAGCTGAAAGAATATTTTTTAGGAAATTGTTTCGACGACATAGCCGATTCCCCAGCAATGGTTGCACTGACTGGAATTGTTGCTGTTCCATCAGTATTGTCTTGAAATAAAGGCCATGCTGTGTAGGGTGCAACGGGGTCACTAGTGGTAGGGGCGATTGTATAAGTAAATGTAAATTCAAAATTTCCTCTGCCATTCAAACCAGCAGCTGTTTCAGTCTGTGTGTATGTGGTACCTGATAATGTTGCACCACTTAGAAATCTGCATTTGTTGTCGCTGATTAGAGCTTTAAGTTTATTGACATTAGGGGCTGGAGCTAATGGGGCTGCTGGTGTGTTTGAGATGTTGCAGTTGGTTGGGCTGCCATTACAGTTTGTTGGTACGCCTGGGCTGATAGTTGTGGTGAAATAAGTTGCGGCAGCAGTCTCATCAAATTTGTAAACTTTTGATCCAGATACTGAGTAATCGCCGGATGCGAGCAATTTAACCATAATTCCTTGGCCCGTACTTGTGCCGCCACCACCAGCGGCAGCTACCCGGCCTGAACCGGTTGCTTCATCTGTTGGTAAGTTCTTCTCACAGGAAAGGAAGCTAAGGCAACAAATGCCGATAGCCAGGGCGGGGATAAAATTAACCTTCATATTTATTATGCGTTTTAGTATGATACCAGCATACAGTGTCTGGTTTACGTTATGAAGTAAGCTGTATTGTCCAACATATTATAAGGCTATCATTTCTGTAGATAAAGTATTATTTATTATAAGGTTATTTATATATGACTTGGAGTATGTATATATTATATGTAAAAATGGTTTATATATTTAAAAAGTAAAGTTTATATTTATTAATTAACTAATAGTAAACTATTAGTTAATTAAATATTCAATATGAAAAATTATTTATGTGATTAAAATATTATTAAAAGGTAAGTGTTTTTTTAAATTTTAATTACTTTTTAATGTGACTAAGGGTATTTATTGGCGTGTTAAAAAAGCTAAAATTCCTGTTACTTTTTTATAAGGAGTAAATAGTAAATCTTTGCTTTACTGTCTTATATCAAATGGTTAGCTTCGGGAAAGTGATTTTACATACGGATTAATCGCTTCACGTTCTATGTATATAAAAATTGCCATATAAGGAGTTATACAGTTTATGTGTCTTTTGTTCGCTTAATACAATCCAATTTATCATGCTCCCCAAGCTCATTTCTATCAGCTTTTTGTTATGTCTCTTCATTATAAGTACACAGGCCCAGCCGCTCAATACGTTGTCGGCCCAGGAACAAAAGGAGGGCTGGAAACTCCTGTTTAACGGTCGTGATCTATCCGGCTGGCATAAATACGGTGCCAAAGGAGCCAAAGTGGGAACATCCTGGAGAATCGATCAGGGAGCTTTGAATCTGAACGTGCCCAACCGGGTAGGTAACAAAGCGCCTGATGGGGGCGACCTGGTGACGGATGCTGTTATCACCGGTGATTTTGAGCTCAAGGCTGAGTGGAAAGTAGAGCGGTTTACCAATAGCGGTATCTTCTTATTTGTTCAGGAAGAGCCGCAATTCAAAAATATTTTCGATACTGGTCTGGAGCTTCAGGTGCTGGACGATGCCATTTATGAAGGTGCCGATGAAAACAAGCACCGGGCGGGTGATTTCTTCAGTGTGGCCAATGCCCGTGTGCGGGAGTTACAACCGGTTGGTGGCTGGAACAAAGTGCACGTTGTCGTTAAAAAGAACAAACTGACCGTTTCGCTGAATGGGTTCAGTATTCAGGAACACGACCTGACCAGTGCCGAGTGGAAACAGCGTGTTGCTTCCAGCAAACTCAAAGATGCCCCAATCAGTAAAGGTCGCTTTACCGGGCGTATTGGTTTACAGGATTGGGGCAGCAGTGTCTGGTTTCGAAATATCAAGATGCGCTCGCTCTGAAGGTTAGTCGAGTCGCACCCAGATCGTACCCGAAAGGGCTTCGCCGGGGTTCAGGATAACAAGTCCGTCGCCATTGTTGAAGGCGTCGACATTGGCCGTAAGCGGTTCAATGGCAATGCCATCGCGCCGTACGGGGGTAAAACAAACCAGGTAGTTGAGTTTCCCTTCACCGGTTTCCTGCCCAACAATCAGGCGAACGCCTGTGCTGCCTGACGTAAGAACCGTTTCGGCGAAAGATTCAGGACTGGCCGGGTCGCTGGTTGGTTCAATGGCAAACGCCGTGTCCAGCTTCTGGTCGCGCAAACTGATCTGACCTGCCTGTTCGGTTGCCATCTTACCGTCCGGAATCATTCGCTCGTTGAGGATAACCGGCGTACGGGTTGGTAACGATAAACTCATCTCGTCGATCAGCTCTTCGGAAAGTGAGAAGTAGGGATGCCAGCCAAAAGCGGCCGGACAACGCGTAGTGCCCGTATTGATGGCCGAATAACTAACCTCCAGCGCACACATGCGGTCGTCGGCAGCTGCGCTCCCACGCGCCAGCAGATTGGCCTGAACTAGTTTATACGAAACAGTCAAAATAAACGGGAAAGGATAACCAACGGTATCTCCTTTGTAAGTATACCGAATAACCAACTGGGCGTAGGTCGACGTAACTTCCTGACTGATCACCGAAAAATCGCGGCCGTGCACAAAGCCATGCAGGGCGTTATCATGCTTTACCTCATTCAGCTTTAATGCGTAATCTTGCCCTTCGAAGTGGTAGATACCATGCCGAATGCGGCTTGGAAACGGATACATCAGGGCACTTGCGTAGCCTTCGTCGGTAACCAACGCCTGTGGTGAATCGGGGGCGATGATCAGGGGAAGGAGGTGCTTTCCCTTTCGCAATACCAATCGGCGGAGAATACCGCCATAGCCCGGTAAAATTGTGATAAACTCACCCGTTTCGGTATGTTCGAGTATATATTCTTTGAGCGGTTCGGTAGCGGAAGGCAGTGTGCCAAACGGCTGGGTTGATATCTGAAAGGGCATAAGATATACGTCACAGTCTGAAAAAACAGGTCTTATGCCGGAGCACCAGACCACTTAAGCTTATCAAAGATAGATCGTCGTCTCAAACGAACGTCTGACAGGATAATCGGTTCGGCCTGTGTATTGTTTAATTAGAAGACTCAAAAATATCTACTGACCCGCTGGTTTGTGCCGGAATCTCACAGTTCGCCTTCTACACCTAAACCAAAGAGGGCAAAGTCATACCGAATAGGGTCAACAGGGTCGAACTGACGTAGAGTTTCGGTGAGTTCGAGCGCGGCTTTCCAGTCGGTTTGCGGACGGTTGAGCAATTTTAAATGGCGCGCCACACGGTTTACATGCACGTCGATCGGAATGACTAACTGATCGGGGCGGATTCGGGACCAGATCCCAAAATCAACTCCCCGGTCGTCCTGCCGCACCATCCATCGCAAAAACATTAATAAACGCTTGCAGGATGAGTTTCGGGCGGGAGTGGCAATGTGTTTGCGGGTACGCTCCGGAAAGAAATCCGTTAAGCCACAAAAACGGTCATGGAAAACAATGAGCGCAGATTCGACGGTTTGGCCTTCGTTTGTTGTCAGAAAGGCATCTTCCAGGGAGTCGTGTTGCTGGAAATAGTGTCTGAAGAAGTGAATAAAATAAAGCGCGTCGGTGGCGTTGAACGTTCGGTGTTTGAACTGGAGAAACCGCTTTACGTCGCTTTCTTCATGATGCCGGATGAAGTCGAACGGAGCGCCATCCATCAAGTCGACCAGCTCGGCGGCTTTCTTCAGAATAACGGGTCGCTGTCCCCAGGCGAGTACGGCTGCCCAGAAGCCCATAATCTCAATATCCTGTTTCCTGCTAAAGCGGTGGGGAATACTGATCGGGTCGCGATCAATAAATGAAGGCCGATTGTACTGATCGGCCTTCTCATCTAAAAAGTCTTTTACGGATTGGATTGTCTGCATGCACGCGTAGGTCACGACTGGAACACCAGCGTCTGGATCATTTGCTTTTCCCCCCGCTAACGATCCAGGCCAGTCCTCGCGAAATGCCCGAGAATGTGGCTAACAGCGTCGACATGATAAACGTGAAGACCGCAATGAATGGATAAGCCAGCGTGAACATAATGCTGAAGGTCAGGTAACCAGGGGTGGCTTTCATCTGGGCGTCACGTTCCCGATGACGACGGGCAATACGTTCTTCTTTGGTTTCCATGATTGAGCTATCGAACAATGTAACTAACCTCAGCTCGAAAACGCCGATCTTCGGGTGAAAGTTTCGCGAAGGCCTGCTTCGATAATTTTATTAGAATCTTGTCATTGACGCCTGTGTCGGGTAAACGACCGATGACTTTAACCCAAAGACTCTGGTTATTAAATTCGTTTCGTACCTGAACCAGTGTCCCGATGGGGGCAGTACGGTGTAGCGCCAGGTATTTGCCCGAGCCATCGTTTCCATCAATTATTTCGGCTATACCGCTGTTCGAAATACGATGACCACGGGTTGGCATAGGCGCGTCGTTGCCGGGGCGGGGCGATTCAATGACCTCAACTGGTTTCTCCGCGACTTTCTCCGTTGGTTTCTCCGTCACTTTTTCTGCCGCTTTTTCCGCAGGCTTTGCACTGCTCCGATTCTCTGAATCGGTGGGTTTGGGAGCAGACGCTATGTCGCGGGGATGCTCGGCTTTGGTTTCTGGGGGTGTCGACGGGCGAGGGTCACTTGTGCGGGGTTCTGCTGGTCGAACGGCTACATGCGGTGCCGCTTCAGCATCGGCCCGGTGGGGGACTGGCTCTGGTGTCTTTGTCGTTGAAGCGGGTTGAGGGGTCGATGGCATCCGGGCCTGATAGGCCTTTTCGGAAACAATAAGTGCCTGGCCGATCAATACATTATTGCCGGGAAGGTTATTCCATCGACGAATATCAGCCTGCGAGATGCCGTACCGGCTGGCCAGACTATATAACGTTTGTTTGGGCTCCACCACATGAATACCTGCTTTGGCCGGGTCGTCTGCTTTCAGGATTTGTTTGTCGGCGGGTTTTGTAGTCACCGGTTTTGAGGTGTCTTTCTCGGCCAGCTTTGCTTCTTTCTTCTCAACTTTTTCCTGTTTCCTGATCGCTTTGTCAATTACTTTTTCCTCTTTCCGGCTTAACGCACCGTCCGGAATGGGAACTCTGACAATCTGAGCATATTTGACGGCATCTTTCAAGGTAGGGTTGGCGGCTCTTATATCGGCAACAGACCGCCCATATCGCCGGGCAATGGCGAAGAGTGTCTGGCCCTCATCGACACGATGGAGGATAAATCGTTTCCCATCTTTTTTTTCAACCCCAACCGAGTCGATCAGGGAGGTTGGTACAACTTTTGCCGAGTAGGCATCAACAGGGTGTATATGCAGTATACCGCCGAACAGCAAAAAAGCGGCACAAACAGGAAATTTCTTCATGGGTTCTTGATAGCCAAAAATGGTCGGACGCATAAGCAACGACCACCTATACTAACGGCGTATAGTCTAAAATTGAGGTAAAAATAGGTCTGTTTTTGTCAGTAACGCACCTTATTGGCTTGTCTTCTCACAGTCAGGGATCAAATAGAGTTAACTATTTTGACTTGGGTTTGACTAAAAAGTCTTTTTGAGCTGTTAAAAAACCTTAACGTAGAACCACCTGAACAGAAGCGGGCGTTTGATGTTTAACTATAAAGTAGTGAAAGGGTAGGTATGACGGGTTGCCAGAGTCATTTAATACAGGCGCCCGTAACGCCAGATGCCACGCAACACGCTTCCAACTCCTTACTAATTATGCAAAATTATTCGATACTTTGGGCCGACGACGAAATTGATCTTCTAAAACCCCATATCCTGTTTCTGAAAAATAAAGGATACGATGTTACGTCTGTAAATAGCGGGGCTGATGCACTCGATCAGGTTGAACAGGCGAATTATGATGTTGTGTTTCTGGACGAAATGATGCCGGGTATGACGGGTCTTGAAACGCTCGCCCAGATTAAGCAGGTACGGCCTAATCTACCCGTCGTTATGATTACCAAGAGCGAAGAGGAGCATATTATGGAAGAGGCCATCGGCTCCAAGATCGCTGATTACCTCATCAAGCCCCTCAACCCGAATCAAATTTTGCTGTCCGTAAAAAAGATACTCGATAACAAGCGGCTCGTGACCGAGCGGACCAACATCGGCTATCAGCAGGATTTTCGTAATATATCTATGCAGTATAACGACCGCATGGATTTTGACGAGTGGGTCGATGTTTATAAGAAGCTCATTTATTGGGAACTGGAACTCGACAGCTCTCAGGATAAGAGCATGTCGGAAGTGATGAACATGCAGAAGAGCGAAGCCAATTCGGAGTTCTGTAAGTTTGTGATCGACAATTATGAAGACTGGCTGAACGACCCCAAAACGGAAAGCCCTATCATGTCGCATCAGCTGATGCGTAAAAAAGTATTTCCGCTGGTCGAATCAACTCCTGCCTCGTCGGGCTCGGCTCCGCTGTTCTTTATACTGATCGATAATCTGCGGTACGACCAATGGAAAGTTATTCAGCCGTTGCTGGCCGAGTACTTCACCGTTGAGGAAGAGTCGTCGTATTATTCGATTTTGCCAACCACGACCGGTTTTGCCCGTAACGCTATTTTCTCCGGCATGATGCCCAGCGATATGGAAAAGAAGCATCCTGATTTGTGGGTAAATGACGACAGTGAAGATGAGGGTTTGAATAACCACGAAGAGGAGTTTCTGCGTCGACAGCTCGACCAGAGCCGCCTGAATATCAAGATGTCGTACCACAAGATCCTGAATGTAAACCAGGGTAAATCGCTGGTCGATAACTTCAATAACCTGTTGCAGAATCAGCTGAACGTAGTGGTTTATAACTTCGTGGATATGCTCTCCCATGCCCGTACAGATATGGCCATGATCAAGGAGCTGGCTCCTGACGAATCCGCTTATCGGTCCATTACCCGATCCTGGTTTCTGCACTCGCCTTTACTGGAGTTTGTGCAAAAAATAGCCTCCAAAGGGGGACGGCTGATCATCACGACCGATCACGGTATGATTCGCGTCCAGAAACCCGCTAAAATTGTCGGCTACCGCGAAACCAACACCAACCTTCGGTATAAGCAGGGGAAAAATCTGGGTTTTGATGATAACCACCTGTTCGTTGGTCGTAAGCCTGAGCGGTTGTTCCTGCCGAAGCCACACGTGTCAACGGCTTACGTCTTTACGCTGGAAGACTACTTCTTTGCGTACCCCAATAATTACAACTATTACGTAAATCACTACCGCAACACCTTCCAGCACGGCGGAGTGTCGCTGGAGGAAATGATCATTCCATTCGCCTATCTGAAAGCAAAGTAGGGGAGTCGTTAATGAGTGAAAAGTGAAGTGGGTGGCGTAAGTGCAGTGAGGAAAACAGATAGAACTGATTTCAGCGACTACACTTACTCCACCCACTTTACTTTTCACTTACTGCACAAACCCCACCCACTTCACTAATAATTGGCGAAAATGTCTTCCATCATGTAGGCATGCGTGCCGAGCCATTTAGCCGTGCCGTTAAGCTGGGTTACTTCAATGGTCATATCGTTTCTGAAGTCACTCAGGCAGTATTTGCTAATGGCCTGTTCAATGGTGTTCAGGATAAAGGCGGCTGCTTTTGACAGAACCCCATCGACAATAATGATTTCGGGGTTGAACAAACTAATGGCAATAGCGAGGCCTTTGCCCAGCTGGTAGCCCGTTTCATGCAAAATATCAATGGCGTATGAATCGCCGGAGTGGGCGGCATTGATGATTTCGTCGATTTCCAATTGATCGATCTGATCCCGGAAGGACGCCAGTTTAGACACCTGGCCCGCCATAATATCCCGCTGAGCCCGTTTAACCAGCGCCAGGGCCGATGTGATGGTGCTCAGGCAACCAATTTTGCCGCAGAAACATAACTCGCCGTCCGGGTCGACCTGAATATGACCTAATTCACCTGCAAATCCACTGGCTCCCTGAAATACTTCGCCATTAACAACGATGCCTAAACCGACACCCCAGTCGATATTGATGGCCAGCACCTGCTTCTTGCCCTGGGCACCGCCAAATCGACTTTCGCCTAATACAGTGGCTTTGGTATCGTTGATTAAATAAACGGGCTTGTTGAGCTGGCTGGATAGCCATTGAGTGAGAGGCTCGCCCGTCTGATTCAAATTCTTGTAAGTCAAGTTCAACCCCCTGCGGGCGTCTACGAGGCCCGGCATGGAGACACCTACCGCAATCAGATCATTTACATCGATTTCCGAGTCGACCAGGGCGTTGTTAAAATAATGAGCCAGTGATGCGAGAAAGCCCGGGTTGTCATCTAACCTTAGATCATAATCTCCTCTATAAATAACTTTCCGCTGCACATTCATAAAGAGGATCTTGGTATCATGAGTGCTAACATCCAGTACCGCAACGTAATTGCTCTTTGTATTCAAACCGAACAAAACAGGCCGGCGGCCATTGCTCCCTGTAGCTGTGCCGATAGGAGTTACCCATTGATTGTCAATGAGCTCTTCGACCAGACTGGTAATTGATGGTACGCTGCTGTGTAAGATCTTGGTAAGGTGAGCCAGTGTACAAGTACCCTCAGTATATAGATGGGCGAGCACTTTCCGTTGTTTCTGATTCTTTTTGTAATCAACAACCGACTGAGAGGCTGGTGTTTCTTCGTCAATGGTAAAGGATGTATTCATTTCAAAGGGACATGAAATAGTCGTTACGGTAAGTACAGATGTACAGCAGGATAAAGTTTAGTTTTAAAGCATAGGCTATACTTGAACTACTTATATAGATGTTGGCTAATTATTTTAAGAACTAATCTATATAATGATGTAAGCCTTGGGTAATGGTATGTAATTAATAAAAAAATAATTAAAGTAAGTGATATTTCTATTTGTTGGATTTATATGCTGGCTACTAGGACTTATTTACCTGGTAGGCTGGATTACTTCCTGAGTAGACCTCTCTTCCTCTATCTGCCGGTCAGACAAGTGAGTGGAGCCCGGCCAACCAGATCATAAAATACGGTAAATCAATTGAATTATAGGTAATACATATTAAAACGAAATTTGGTTTTACTGATCTAATGCGCTGCCCGAAGTAAGATCATTGACCTTGTGTTTTACAGTCAAACGGTGTGCATCTCTAGAAAGTATAGAAAATTACCCCTTGATGAGTGTGAGCCTATTTTGATGATTAGACAGAAAAATATTTTATAAATAATAAAGATTGACATATAAAATATACTCTTACTGGCATTAATATTAAAAAAAATTATAAATATGATTCTTGAATTTATATATTTGTCAAAAGGATAATTGAGTATAAATGCTGGTTTAAAAGCGGCACCAGCAGAAATAGGGATACGGTTTGGGGATCCATTTACAAGATATAATAAAATAGACCTCCAACAGTAATCCTATGCGTTTAATTATAAAAAATTCTCCCTAATGCAGTTTAAACGAATAATTCTATGGCAAAAAGTTTACAAAGGCTTATTATCTTGATGTGGGTGATAAGTACCCCCGTATTCGCTCAGACGATTTCGGGTAGGGTTACGGCAGCCAATGACGGCCAGCCACTACCAGGAGTCTCCATTCTGGTAAAAGGAACAAACTCAGGTACAATTACCGATACCGACGGTAAGTACACCATCTCTGCGGCCAGGGCCAAAATACTGGTATTTTCGTTTATTGGTTACAAGAGCAAAGAGGTCACTGTGGATAACAAATCAACAGTCGACGTTTCATTAGACGAAGATGCGTCTATGATCAATGAAGTTGTTGTAACGGCCCTGGGTATTCCTAAAGAGCAGCGTGCCCTTGGTTATGCCACAACGGTTGTCAATAACGAAGCACTGATAAAAACGGCTACGCCGAACTTTGCAACAGCCTTATACGGTAAAGCTCCCGGCGTAACAATCAATGCCACACCGGGTGGTGCTACCAGTGGAGTGAGTATCAGCATCCGCGGGTTAAGCTCAATTACGGGCAACACTCAGCCCCTTATCGTGATGGATGGTATCCCCATCCGGAATGGCGAATCCCGGAACAACGACTTCTGGGGCGATCAGCGTATACGAGGTAACGGTCTTCTGGATCTGAACCCCGCCGACATTGAGAACATTTCTATTCTGAAAGGAGCATCTGCTGCGGCTCTCTATGGCTCGGAAGCCGTGAACGGGGTTGTACTGGTAACCACCAAAACCGGTAAAGGAAAAAAAGGTCTGGGTGTTGATTTCAGCGCGAGCTACAGTAATGATAAAATAGCCTACCTGCCCCGTTACCAAAATGTTAGAGGGCCCGGCTATTTCCAGAACTACGCAAACGGCGGTCAGGATGCTAACGGCTTCATCTCATACGACACGGATGGCGACGGCAAAGGGGATACCCGCGGACTGCTGGGGGCTACGGTTAACTTCGGTCCCAAGTTCGATGGTCAGCCGGTTATGGCCTTTGATGGTGTTATTCGGCCTTATGTAGCCTCTAATAACAGCTACGCCAACCTGTTCCAGAACGCCAACAGTTCAAACATCAACCTGGCAGTATCCAAAGCAACGGATAATTCGACGATTCGCTTTTCGTACACGCGGCAGGATAATGGCATGATCAGCTATGCGGCAAAGAACGAAAAGAATATCATGAACCTGAATGCCAGCTTTAAGATCAACAATAAGCTGACAACGGATCTGATGGTCAACTATGTGAATCAGTACACGCACAACCGGCCGTACAAAGTGGATCGTATGATCAACAACTTTTCGGGGATGATGAACCGGTTTGAATCGGCGGACTGGTATTTCGATAAATACCAGACCAGCCAGGGCTACAAATACGTAACCGGAACGAACCAAAGCCTCACACCTAAAGAAAACATCATTCGAAATGGTTTCAAAGGGGACATTGGTGATTACGTATGGAGTACACGCGCTAATACATACGATGAATATAGTAACCGGGTCATTGCCAGCATTACGCAGCATTGGCAAATTCTGGACAACCTGAAACTTAGAGGCCGGATTGGTACCGACCTGACTTCAGAACGAATCGAAGACAAGCAGCGGAGCGCTATCCCGCTGGCCTTTGGCTATTCAGGTTCCTTCGCTATGAACAACAACCAGTATAGCAATGTATATGGTGATGTCCTGCTTACATACACGAAAAAACTGAATCCTGATGTGACCGTAATGGCATCGGGCGGGTATACAGCTAACAAAATGCTGAATACCTATGTAGGCCGTTCGACTAACGGTGGACTAAGTACGGAGAACTTCTTCGATATCTCAGCGTCGGTAAACACACCGGGAGGTAGCAACAGTCGCGACAAGTCAATCCGGGACGCTTTCCTGGGTACGGTGAATTTTGATTACAAAAACTTCTTCTTCATTGAAGGTACCCTCCGCCGGGACCGTACATCTACCCTTGCGCCGGGCAACAACGCTTTCGTTTATCCGTCTTTGAACTCAAGCCTTGTGTTCAGCGATATGTTCCGGTTACCCGCCGTTATCAATTACGCGAAACTGAGAGCTTCCTGGGGAATCGTGGGTAACTACCCGCTTATTTACAGCGCCAACAATGCTTACAACCAGGGTAACCTGAGTACGCAGCAAACCGGTGGTAGTTCGGTATTGTATACCAACATCAGTGGCGATTATGGTAATGATAAAATCCGGCCCGAGCAGAAGCATGAATTTGAATTCGGTCTGGAGACTAAACTGTTCAGAAATCGCCTGGGTGTAGACCTGTCGTATTACAACGCACAGATCGTTGATCAGATCCTGCCCCTAACGATTGCTGCTACTTCTGGCGCCCGGTCAATTCTGGCCAATATTGGTACGCTGAGAAACCAGGGTGTAGAATTAGGGTTGAACTTCTCGGCCTTGAAAAGTGCGGACCTGAACGGCCTGAACTGGGATATAACCTTGAATCTGGCCAAAAACAGCAACAAAGTAGAGAAGTTGACAAACAACTCGACCGAACTGTTGCATGCTGACTACGATGGTAATGCTGCTCAGTTGCGTTCGGTAGTTGGCCAACCAATGGGTGACATTTATGTGCACGGTATTTTAAAAGACGCCAGCGGCCGCAATATTGTTGGACCGAACGGTATTTACCAACTCGATGGTGCCAACTGGATAAAGGCCGGTAACGCCATGCCTAAACTGACGGGTGGTTTCATCAACAGTATTGGCTATAAAGGCTTCAGTCTGGACGTGGTCGTTGACTTCCGGTATGGTGGATCGATCATGCCCACGGGTATCAACTGGCTGACATCGCGGGGTCTGACTGAAGAAAGTCTTACGGCAATGGATGCCGAGCGTGGTGGTCTTCGGTATTACCGGGATGCCAACGGCAAAGGTATTCAGACAACGGCCGCTGCCGGACCAAACGGCGAAGTTGTTTATAACGATGGTATGCTGATGAGCGGTGTACTGCCAACGGGCGAAGCCAATACCAACGTCATCTCGCAGGCAGTTTATTACAACAGCACTTATAACTGGGGTGGGCCTCAGTACAGCAGCTCACGGTACGAGTTGTATGTGAAGGAGAATACCTACGTCAAAATGAGAGAGCTCTCGCTGAGCTACCGAATTCCGGCCAGCCTGACTCGCAAAATCGGTACCCAGAATCTGACCCTGTCGGTGTTTGGCCGTAACCTGTTTTTCATCTACAGAACCATCAAGGATATGGATGCCGAACAAGCCAACTCAAGTACGCGCTGGGCTGAAAACATTAGTAACGCTGGTAACAACCCATCGTTCCGTACCATGGGGGTAATGCTGCGGGCCAGTTTCTAATCCTAATTCAATCATGAAAATGAAAAAGATATCTTTCCTTTTATTCGCGGGGCTGTTTGTAGGGAACATCTCCTGCAAGGAGGCTGAGTTCACGGAAGCTTACCCAAACCCGGCCAAGATTGCTGAAACAACCGTCGAAAAACAATTTACCGGCGTTCTTTTTGCTAACAAAGATTACGTACTTCCAGCCTACCGGCATTATTTCGTTACGCTGAGAACCTCCCTGAACCACTATAATCAGGCTACGGGCTGGATCAATTCGTCCGGGCAATATGTGCCGGGTTCGTCGGGGGTAGAGGATGTGTGGTACAACTACTACAATATGCTGGCGCAGTACCGCGAACTGCAAAAAGTGTACGCATCGAGACCCGCGGATCAACAGGCAGACCGGAAAATATTCATGCTGACAGCGGCTGTCTACGTGTATGATTACACCCAGAAGATGGTCGATGTGCTGGGTGCTATACCGTTCAGTGCCGCCGGGATGCTTAGTACAAACGGGGGCGACTACCTGACGTCCAGCGCCAAATTTGATACGGCCGAAGGCATATACACCTTCCTGCTCGATGACCTGAAGCGTATTTCAACGGAGCTGAATGGCATTACCTTGAATGCCGGTTATCAGAAATCGTTCACCACGCAGGACTTCGTCAATAAAGGCGACTTGACAGCCTGGAAGCGGTATTGTAATTCACTTCGGCTTCGGTTGTTAAACCGGGTTTCGGATGTGGAGAGCTTCAAAGCCAGATCCAGCGCCGAAATGGCTGAGATTCTGGGTAATGCAACGACCTTCCCAATCGTTGAAACCAATGCACAGAACATCCAGATCAATGTCTTTAATATCAACACAGACATTAACTCGAAAGGGTTTCAGGATGGGTTAGAGTCGGCGGGCTGGTTTGGTAACACGGCGGGCAAGGCAATGATCGACAACATGAATGCGAACAACGATCCGCGTTTACCACTGCTTTTTGAGCCAGGGGCAAATGCCGGAGGAAAGTACATTGGTATTGATCCGACTGCTACAGAGGGTGCACAGACAACGCTCTTCAACGCGGGCCAGGTAGCAATTTATAACCGCTATACGTTGAGCCGGAACCAGTTTTTCCCCGGTATTCTGATCAATGCTTCGCAAATGAATTTGATCAAAGCAGAATATTATCTGAGAACAGGTAATGACGCGCTGGCGAAAACGTCGTACGAAACGGCTATAACGCAATCTGTGCAGTTCTACAATGGTCTACTGGCGCTATCTAACGCCACGGGTCTTACCGCGATTCCAACGGCGGCAACACCAGCTTCCATCAGTACGTACAT
Organism: Spirosoma aerophilum; assembly: GCF_054782495.1. Taxonomy (NCBI): domain Bacteria; kingdom Pseudomonadati; phylum Bacteroidota; class Cytophagia; order Cytophagales; family Cytophagaceae; genus Spirosoma; species Spirosoma aerophilum. The sequence goes on from NZ_BAAGSJ010000013.1 coordinate 163,716, forward strand.
TGCGAATCCGGCTGTAAGCTGGAGCAGTGCCACAACCGGCGCCGATAAACTGAAGCTGATCGCTACGCAGAAATGGCTGCACTATAATCTGGTTCAACCCTATGAAAACTGGGCCGACATCCGCAGACTGGACTTCCCGGTGCTGAGCTTCCAGGTCGATAATGCGAATAATCAGACCGTGCCTCCGGTCCGGTGGACGATTCCAGGCAACGAGGTAACGTACAATGCAGCCAATTACGCAGCTGTAAAAGCGACGGATAACCTGAAGACTAAAATTTTCTGGGATGTGAAGTAAGGGACGGCTCTGTTCTAAACTCAGCGTTCGATTAGCGTAATACAGAGGAGGCAGGCCAGTTGGTTTGCCTCCTCTTGTGTTATAACGATCTATTTGCTCTGGTTTTCCAGCACCAGCAGCTGCGGAAAGGAAGTTATACCTTTGAAAAGTAACTGGGTCATCTCGCCAACCGTGTGAAAATAAGAACCCAGGATTAGGTCTACATCGCCGTCCCGGTCAAAATCGGCGGCTTCCATCGTCAGCCATTTCCCGCCCGCACCGGCGGGAGTACTAAACGGTGTAAACGTCAACGAACCCTGGTTGGCTAAGTAAATAAAGCCCTGCTCCGGTTGTTCCAGAGTGGTGTAAAAAGAGGTAGCCGCTATATCAAGATCGCCATCCTTGTCGAAGTCGCGGGCAATGGCTTTTGCTGCTCCATACATCGGGTAAAACCAGGCTTCTTTAAAGTTATCCTTCCTGTCGTTGAGGTATATACGAACACCATGGTAGTTTTTATGGATGGAAGAATAATCCCAATTGTCGCCGTTGGTCAACAGGATATCCTGAAACCCATCTTTATTAAAATCAACCAGTTCAAAATAGCTGGAGCCAAACAGGGGAGAGAATTGCAGAATGGTCTTCTCTTTGAATTTGCCGTTCCCCAGATTGTAAAAGATAGAAACCTCTTCCCTCGCCTGAGCCATCAGGACCATAATGTCGGGCTTTTTGTCGTGGTTGAAATCCGCGATTTCGACTTTTCTGGCTCCGGGAAATGCTTTCAACACGTGTTCTTTAGCCGGGTCTAAGCCGTCGTACCAGAATAGTTTCCCGGCATTGTTGCCAAACCCGCAGACGAGTGCATCCTCTTTCCCGTCGCTGTTAAAGTCGCTTGTCAGAAACTGAACAGGGCGGGGTAGCTGCCGGATATTGACAGGTCTGGAACCCGGTTTGGCAGCCCTTTCCAGCGTCATAAGTCGGCCGAGGTGCTGGTCTGACGGGCTAAAAATGCCGATAGTGAGTAGCCGTGGTGCGGCATTTTTCGGGAAGTCGATATCCGTTGGGGGGGTGTCTATCCACCATGTATCAGCCAGTTGAAGCTGTGAGTTAAGAACATACAACGCATTTTGTGCATCGCCTACATAGAGCTGACCGCTTTGTGCATCGTATTTCAGCAAGGTTGTTTGTGGCACAGGTTTATCGCCAATTATCACTTCTTTGGCCGCAAATAAGGTAAGTTCATTGGTTACCGGCGTATGAGATTTCTGCGGAATCGGTACTTCGGGAGCCATCTGTTCGTAGTATTGAACGATCTTCTCCCAGTCGGACAGGGATAAGGCAGCTGTTTCGGGGTAAATCTGCAGCTGGCTAATGGCTTTTTCTTCTTCGGGCGAAAGTGACTTCAATGTATCCTGTCCCGGTAGCTTGAGACCAAGGCGCATGGCCATATTAGGCAGCACCCCCGTAACCCAGGTCTTTTTGTCCAGAAGTTCGGGCTCTGGAAACAGGTGACAGCTCCCGCAGTATTGATGCGCCAGTTGCTTTGGCGTGGGGTCGCTTTCGTTTGCTTTACCGTTGGCAGGCGTTCTATCCGTTTCCTGTTTTGACGGAATAGAAAACGAAGCGATAACCAGAAAGAGCAGCAGAAGTAACCCGGTTCTAAGCGATGGCATTGGCGATGAATTGACTGTATAAGAAACGAAACGAACCGGGAACAAGGACGAAGTGCGTCTACCGGAATGTACAATGTACGCCGAATATACTAGATGTATAGAAGGTATTCCGCCAACTAATCCCGCACTTATCAATTATTTTTGCAAAATAGAGTCTGTATTTTTAAAAAATTAAAATAACTATATCTTTGTTAATCTCTCATTTTTCAATGAGCTGGTAACTCGTCATTAGCCAACGTTCAGGCCATTCATTATGCGTACATCTTTTACCATACCTGTCCTCTTCTTACTGTCGGTTAGCTCTCTGCTGGCTCAGCAGACTCCCGGAACAACTCGCCCTAAGTCGTATGCGTTTACAAAAGGGCTGGTGGCGCTGACAGGTAGCCGCTACGGGCGCGAAGCCATTTATACTGATCCGCTGGCCTATCAACTATATACCGGTTCACTCAAACAACCCGCCGAAGGTGCAGTGTTTGGTAAAGATGAACAAGGCGGGGATATTAAATGGATTGCAGTAACGGCCGATAGCCTCAACCGGCTTCGGCTGCGGGGTGGTTTTCGGGGTAATGGAGGTGCTCCTGCGGGCCCCGGCGTAGTAGCTGGCAGCTTCCGGGGAGGTATTGGTGGGGGTGGGGGGTATACCTACCTGACTTATCCATCGGCGCAGGAACAGATTGCCCTGCTGAATATAAAAGGAAACAGCAATGTCTACGTAAATGGCGAGCTGCACATGGGTGACGCCTATAGCATGGGGTATCTGCACATCCCTATAAAGCTTAGGAAGGGCGTAAATGAGTTTTATGTACGGGGTGTCATGATTACCGCCAGCCTGAGCTTTCCGGACAAATCCGCTCTGCTGGCTACCGATGATCCAACCTTGCCAAGTATTCGGTTAGGCGAACCGAACACGTCGCTCCAGGGAGCGGTGGTGGTCGTCAATACGTCATCGACACCGCTGCTGGGTCTGCAACTTACCAGTAAGCTGGCCGGTAAGACACTGGTTACCCCGGTACCCGTTATTCCTCCCCTGTCGAGCCGGAAAGTTGCGTTTATGTTCGACGGGAGCGGGGTTAACCTGAAAGGTGCACAGTCCTGCGAATTAACCCTCGTTCAAAAAGGCAAATCGCTTGATGCCGGAACCATTTCGGTGGATGCCGTTCCGGCCGGGGCATCCTATAGCCAAACGTTTATCAGCCATATCGACGGTAGTTTACAATACTATGCCGTTACCCCCCAATCATCAGCAACGACCGCGCCTTCAGCCCTGTTCCTGTCGGTGCACGGCGCGGGCGTGGAAGCCAGCGGACAGGCTCGGGCTTACAAACCAAAAGACTGGGGCAATTTGGTGGCCGCCACCAATCGCCGGCCACGCGGCTTCAACTGGGAGGACTGGGGCCGGTTAGATGCGCTCGAAGTACTGACTATTGCCAAAAACCGATTTAAACCCGATCCGCAACATATTTATTTGACCGGCCATTCCATGGGTGGGCATGGCACCTGGTTTCTGGGCGCTACCTACCCCGATAAGTGGGCGGCTATTGCCCCCTGTGCGGGTTACCCCACGCTTAAGGAATACGGTTCTGCCGATGGAGTGATCCCCGAAACCAGCAATGATCCATTGGAACAGATGCTATTAAGGGCCGGTAATCAAAGCGATGTATTGAAACTGACAAGCAACTACAAACCGCTGGGTGTTTACGTCCTGCATGGCGATGCCGACCGAACGGTTCCCGTAACGTATGCGCGACAGATGCGCAAGCTGCTGGGCGAATCGCAGCCCGATATGAGTTATTATGAATATCCCGGCGGCAGTCACTGGTTTGGTGATGAGAGTGTTGACTGGAAGCCACTATTCGACTTCTTCAAATGGCACCGGATTGCCGTGGACTCGACAGTGAACGACATTGATTTTATAACGGCTAATCCGGGTATATCATCTGCGTTTCGCTGGGCCGCCATTGAGCAGCAAAGGCAGCCACTGCTTTACAGTCGGATGCAGCTCACTCGTCGGGGAAAGACGATTAGCGGTACAACATCGAACATAGCCCTCCTAAAGTTGGCGCTCAATGCCTTTAATGCCAAAACACCGGTGACAGTTACGCTGGACGGCTCCCCGGCAATCACTTACACGACTAGCAGTGCGCAGGACACGCTGTTCCTGAGCCGGGAAAACGGGCAGTGGAAGCAGACACAACGGCCTGCCGTCACCCAAAAAGGCCCCCATCGGAATGGTACATTCAAAGATGCGTTCAATAACCGGATGGTCTTTGTGTACGGAACGAAAGGTACAAAAGAAGAAAACGAGTGGAACTGGCAGAAAGCACGTTACGATGCTGAAACCTGGTATTATCGGGGTAATGGGGCCATTGATCTCATTCCGGATAACGATTTCTCATTGGCAAAATACACGGATCGGGGCGTTGTACTGTTCGGCAATGCAACCACTAACGGAGCCTGGAAGTCACTTTTGGCCGATTGCCCGATCCAGATGGAACGTAACAGCATTCGGGCGGGCGACCAGCAATGGCAGGGTGACGATCTGGGTGCGTATTTCGTCTGGCCCATCAAAGGCTCGGCTGTAGCATCGGTAGCGGTCATTGGCGGAACGGGTCTGAAGGGAATGCGGGCAGCTTCCGCCAATCAGTATTTTGCCGGTGCCAGCGGTTTCCCCGACTTCATGGTTTTCGGTCTTGACATGGTTCGTGAAGGTAGCAAAGGAGTTCGAATGGCGGGTTTTTTCGACAATAATTGGAAACTGGTTCCTGAACACGTAGTGGTAAGCCGTCAGACGAACGGTACAGAATAAGGACATTGATGGCCGATCGTAGGTACGACCACATGAATTTGAAAAAGTAGATCTGAGTGTGCAGTTTTATTACTAAAAAATATAATAAAAATACTTATTGGCTCAGTGTGCACGAAAAGTTTCAGACCAGTTAGTGTTCTTGGTAAAATTCATTAAATGAATGAATGATTGTATAATTGTTGGAAAGAATTATATTACCTGAAGGTGCAGTAGTTATTAAGATTGATAGTGTACATTTGTTTAAAAGCAATCTTAAAAAATATTACAAACTTAGTCGTTCAGTCTATATATTTGTCAAAGTAAGTGCATGAGTAAAATAGCTCTAACTGAAAGGAAGGCATTGCCTTATTTTATTTGGTAAATAGCTGATTTTAAACGAATATTTTAACTGTGCTTATTGACGGGATATAGTCAGACTGGTACTCTTCATGCCTTAAAGCCGCCTTGGCGGTGATCACTACCCCACCACTTATCTCAAAACAATGCGTTTTATTAACTTAATCAAGTGTCAAACTACTATGAAATCAAAATTACGTAGGGCCATTCCAGGGCTATTACTCTTTTTGGGAGTATGGATTTTCGGAGCTGTGTCTACCGCCTTCGCTATCGATAGTGAAGTAACGGGACGGGTCTCCGACGAGAAAGGAAATGACGTTGTTGGTGCATCAGTCACCATTAAAGGAACGAACCGTGGTACCAACACAGATGCCAGCGGTAAGTACAGAATTGTCGTGCCCAATGGAAGCGCCGTTCTGGTGTTTTCATACATCGGCTACAACAAGCAGGAAGTAACGGTCGGCAACCGCTCGGTTGTCGATGTAAAGCTGGAGCCAGGCAGCTCGGTTCTCGACGAAGTGGTCGTAACCGCCTTAGGGGTATCGAAAGAAGCCCGGAAGGTAGGTTATGCTGTAACCACCATCAATGGTGATGCCTTAACAAAGGCACGGGAAACGAACGTTGGTAATTCACTGGCAGGCCGGGTTGCCGGTTTGAACGTGAAAGGTACCAGCGGTGGTCCCGGCGGTACGGCCAAAATTCTGATGCGGGGTATGCCCAGTATCAACTCGGCCGGTTCGCCCCTGATCGTCCTGAACGGAATACCCATCGACAATACCCAGCGCGGTAGCGCCGGTGAGTGGGGTGGTGCCGATGGTGGTGATGGTATTGGTAACCTGAACCCGGACGATATTGAAACGATGACCGTTCTGAAAGGACAGTCGGCTTCGGCCCTGTACGGCGCCAGAGCGTCTAACGGGGTTATTCTGATCACGACCCGCAGAGGGAAGAAAGGTGATTATGCTATCGAGTATAACACCAACCTAACGGCCGATAGCCCGGTTAACTTCACGGATTTCCAGTACGTATACGGACAGGGAACGGGTGGTACCAAGCCAGCTACGATAGCCGCAGCGCAACAAACGGGTCGTTTTAGCTGGGGAGCGAAACTGGATGGTTCGCCCATCACACAGTTTGATGGAAAGCAGTACGCCTACTCGGCTCAGAAAGACAATATCAAAAACTTCTACCGGACAGGCACTAACTTTACGAACACGGTTTCGGTAACGAAAGGTGGCGACAACGGATCTTTCCGCCTGTCGCTGTCAAATCTTGATACCAAATCCATCGTACCGAACAGCGGACTGGCTCGTAAAACATTCAACCTGACGGCAGATCAGAACATCACGTCGAAACTGAGCGTAAGTCTGCTGGCTAATTATATCGACGAGAAGATCACGCTGAAACCGCAGTTGAGCGATGGTCCAATGAACGCCAATAACGGTTTGTTCCTGGCCACTAACATTGATCAGCGGATTCTGGACCCCGGTTACAATACGACAACCGGTCGGGAAATTATCTTCAGTGATGACGAATATGTAACGAACCCATATTTCGTTATTAATCAGTATGTCAATGATGTAAGCCGGAAGCGGTTGATCTCCATGATTTCGACCAAGTATCAGTTCGCTCCCTGGCTCTATGCGCAGGGACGGGTGGGTTACGACAACTCGAATGACCGGACATTCCGCGTAACACCTTGGGGAACGGCTTATTCGCAGGATGCCAAAGGTGGATTAGACGAACAGTCGACGGCTCAAACGACAGAATTGAATATCGACGGATTGATTGGTGTGAACAAGGCTATCACGCCTGACTTCACGATCGACGCTATCATTGGCGGCAACATCCGGAAAAATAACTACGAGAAAATTGGTATTGGTGGTGGTCCATTTGTATTGCCTTACCTCTACAGCTACAATAACGTGGTGAACTTTAACCGGAGTTATGGCTTTAATAAATCGGAGGTTCAGTCGGCTTATTACAATGTCGACTTCAGCTATAAAGGCTTCCTGAACATCAGTACAACGGGTCGTTATGATGCGTATTCGACCCTGCCCAGCTCGGCACGGAGCATTTTCACACCATCGGTTACAGGATCGTTCATCTTCTCCGATTTCCTGAAAGTACCCAACCTGAGCTTTGGTAAATTACGGGCTGCTTACGCTGTAACCAGTGGTGAGCCAACGACGGCTTATGGAACCAGTGTTTATTATGGTGTAGGAAGTGCGCTGAACGGTGTGCCAACGGGTAACTTCAGCTCCAGCCTGCCAAACCTGTTCCTGAAGCCATTTACGAAAAGCGAGTTTGAGGTTGGTTTAGAATTGAAGTTCTTTGGTAACCGCTTAGGGTTCGACCTGGCCTACTACGACCAGAAGACACAAAACGAAATTCTGCCTGCTAACTATAGCCCGGCAACCGGCTATACAAGTGGTGTGGTGGCAACGGGTTCTACCCAAAACCGTGGTCTGGAAGTACTGGTAACCGGTACCCCGATTAAAACGGCAAAACTTGGCTGGAATGTTTCGTTCAACCTGACATCGGTGAAGAACAAAATCCTTCAGACGGACGCCAACAACAACCCGATCGGACTGGGATCAAACCGTGCGACACTGGGCAATGCGACCACCGCTTTCGTCGTTGGTGAATCAGGTCCACAGATCCGGGCGTACGACTACAAATATGCGTCGAACGGACAGATCATCGTGGATGCATCCGGCCTTCCGGTTCGGGGTAATTTGATCAATATGGGCTCGGTGCTGCCAACACTCTATGGTGGATTGAACAACGAATTTACGTTTGGCAGTTTCAACCTGGCGTTCCTGGTTGATTACAACTACGGAAACAAGATTCTTTCGGCTACCGAAAACTACGCGTACCGTCGTGGTCTCCATCAGGCAACCCTGGTTGGCCGTGAAGGTGGAATTACCACGGGTGTTGTAGAAGGTGGTGCTGCCAATACGGTTACGGCTACTGCTCAGAACTACTACACCGCGCTGGCCAACAACGTAACCAAGATCAGCGTAGTGGATGGCGATTTCATCAAGATGCGTCAGCTGACGTTTGGTTATAGTGTTCCTTCAGCGCTGTTAACGAAGGTGCCTCTGATTCGTGCGGTGAACATTTCTTTTGTGGCTCGGAACCTGTTCTACATCATGAAGAAAACTACCAATATCGATCCTGAAGCAACATTTGGCGCTAACTTACGCTACGCAGGTATTGAAGGTACCAGCCTTCCATCAACGCGTAACTACGGGGTTAACCTCAACATCCGGTTCAAGTAAGGTATTCCTTTAATTATTTCGGTGGATCATACATGCCGGAGAACTCAGTAACATTCTCCGGCATGCACACCCAACAAAGACAAGAATCATGAAAAAAAGACTGATAGCATTAACCCTTTTAGCGGGGTCTCTACAGGTTTCGTGTACCGATAATTTTGATGCGATAAATACCGACCCGACCCGTGCTTCGGCGGCTACATTCGATCCAAACCTGTTGTTGCCCAGTGTCCAGTTTGGCCACGTGAGTGCCCATGCCGGGTACAGTGGTCCAATTTTGTTCCAGAGTATGTGGGTGCAGATTTTTGCGTCGACATCATCCGGGGCGGCCAACTACTACTCCAACGCCGATAAGTACGTCATTTCGAGCAACACGAACTCATACCTGAGTAGCACCTGGAATGGTGATTATAGTGCGGCCAGCTATGCCTATGAGATGGAGCAACTCACCAATGGCAAACCAGCCCTGGCCAATCTGAATAATATCGCCAAAATCATGCAGGTGCAGTGCCTGTCGGCTATTTCGGATACCTACGGTGATCTGCCTTATTCGCAGGCACTACAGGCCAAAGCGTCTGGTACGACTTTGCCGGTTTATGACACCCAGGAGAGCGCCTATAAAGCCATGCTGGCCAAACTCGAAACGGCCACAGCAGCCCTGAGCCCAGCTACCCTGCTGCCAACCAATGATGCGTTTCCTTACAAAGGTGACGTTACCAAGTGGAAAAAATATGGCTATTCGCTGATGCTAAAGCTGGCTATGCGTTTAACCAAAGCTGATCCGACGACGGCTAAAACATATGCCGAGAAAGCGGTTGCCGGTGGTGTGTTCACGAGCACGGATGACGATGCCTACGTTATGGCCGATAATGCCAACGGATACGGAAATGGAAACGGCGCTGCTCTGAGTACGCTCGCTGACATTTATCAGGTTCGGTGGAGCAAAACCATGATCGACTATCTGAAATCGACGAACGACCCTCGCTTGAGCGTAGCGGCAGAAGTACCTGCCGATGGCCTGGCCGCCAACCAATCGATCACGGCAGCCGGTAACACAACGCCAAGTGCACAAATTGGCCTGCCCAACGGCTATGACCTGAATGGGGGTGCTACGGATATCACCAAATCGCCCGGCTATCCCGGTGGAACAGGCGCAGGCGCTGATGCTACGCCTATCGGTAAGTATTCGCGCCCAACGCAAATTTATCGCAGCCGTAACGCTCCGTTGTTTGTGTTGACCTATGCTGAAGTTGAATTACTGCTGGCAGAAGCCGTTACCCGAGGTTTCTCGGTAGGCGGAACAGCCGCTGGTCACTACAAAAATGGTGTTGTGGCTGGTATTACAGCCTTGTCGCGTTATGGATCGGCTGCCGCTATAAGCGCAGCTACAGCAAATGCCTATGCAGATGCCAACCCACTCGTGGCTGCCAACGCGCTGAAACAGATCAACGAGCAATACTGGGCAACTACCGGTCTGTTCCTGAATTTCTCAGAAGCCTGGAACAACTGGAAACGGTCGGGATTCCCGGTCTTGACACCGGTGAACTACGTGGGTAACTTCTCGAACGGAGCCATTCCCCGTCGTCAGCCTTACCCAACGGGAGAGGCTACCCTGAACTCAGCAAACTACGCTGCGGCAGTAGCTAAACTGTCGGGTGGCGATACCTGGACAGCCCGCACTTTCTGGGATAAGTAAATCGATTTTATGCTCAAAAAAGGTAAGATGGCATCGTGCTATCTTACCTTTTTTGGCTTATATTGACTGGCTAAAATGATGAATACTACTGCCGGTTCGTGGTTACTCCACGTCGAAAACCGATTAAGTGATGAATAGTCGATTTCTTCCTAGTTCGTTTATCGCCCTGATACATTTACTCCGTGGTTCAGTGCGTTATTTTACGCTACTGCTGTGCCTGTGGCATCCGACTGCGTTTGCGCAGAGTCCACTCTTTCAACTCCTCGCCCCCAAACAAACCCATATTGATTTCCAGAACGACATTAACGAAAATGAAAGCCTGAATGTACTATCCTACGAATACTTTTATAACGGTGGGGGCGTAGCTGTTGGCGATATAAACAATGATGGCTTACTGGATTTGTTCTTCACCGCCAACTTAAAATCGAACAAGCTTTACCTTAACTTGGGCGGGCTGACCTTTAAAGATATTACAAACGATACCGGCGCCGAGCTGGGCGGACGGGCCGGTGGCTGGAAAACCGGCGTGAGCATGGCCGACGTGAACGGCGATGGTCTGCTCGATATATACGTTTGCTACTCGGGGAAAGGCGATGAAAGCAAGCGCCGAAACCAGTTGTTTATCAACCAGGGAGTCGGGCCAAAAGGAACGGTCCGGTTTGTGGAGAAAGCGAAAGAGTATGGCGTCGATGATAACGGCTATAATACACAGGCTACCTTTTTCGACTACGACCGGGATGGGGACCTCGACCTGTTTTTGCTGCACCATAATGTTAAAAAATACGACAATATGGAGCTTGCCAAACTGCACGGCGAAACCGACCTGCTGGCAGGCAATAAGCTGCTGGAAAATAGAAACGGCCATTTTGTCGATGTCTCCCAGAAAGAAGGCATTCACCAATATCCACTTACGTTTGGGCTGGGAATGGCCGTTGCCGATGTTAATAAAGATGGCTGGCCGGATATTTACGTAACCAACGATTATAACGAACCAGACTACCTCTACATCAATCAGAAAGGAATCGATCTGGCAGCCCGGCGGTCGGGTGGGCCCGCTTTCAAAGATGAGACGGAATCGTACTTTCGGCACCTGTCGCAGTTTTCGATGGGGGTTGATATTGCCGATTATAATAACGACGGCTTACCCGACATCATGTCGCTGGATATGCTGCCAGAGGATAACCGGCGCCAGAAATTGTTGCAGCTTCAGGAAAATTACGAGTCGTTCGAGTTGATGCAGCAGCAAAAGCTACAGCGGCAGTACATGCGGAATATGCTGCATCTCAACAACGGAGATGGCACATTCAGCGAAATTGCCCAGACAGCGGGGGTGTCGAATACGGATTGGAGCTGGTCACCTTTGCTGGCCGATTTCGATAATGACGGCTATAAAGATCTGTTCATTACAAACGGTTACCTCCGCGATTATACCAACAAGGATTTTTTGAAATACTGGGGCGACTACAAGATTCGGAAAGCGATTGACAGGGAACCCGTCCAACTGATGGATCTGGTGAAAGCCATGCCATCGACCAAGATTCCCAATTACATCTTCAGCAACAACCACGATTTAACCTTCACCAACAAACAGCGCGACTGGGGGTTTCAAACACCCGCTATTTCCAACGGGGCCATTTACGCCGACCTCGATAACGATGGCGATCTGGAACTCGTTGTTAATAACATTAACGAACCGGCGTTCGTGTATAAGAACATGAGCCGCGAGCAGTCCAAAAATGGCTACCTGCAGCTCAAACTGGCTCCTTCAAAAAACAGGACGGCCGTCGGTGCCAGAGTGACACTCTATGCCAACGGAAATTTGCAGTATCAGGAGGTTAACCCCATACGTGGATACCTGTCCAGCCAGCCGCAGACGCTCAATTTTGGGGTAGGTATGGCAACGAAAATTGACTCTCTCACCATTATTTGGCCCGACCAAACGGTGCAGAAACTCACCAATGTGACTATCAACCAGCAACTGGTCGTCCAGCAAAAGGGAACACCACCTAACGCTGATGGGGCATCGGCACTAAAAAAAGCACCGGCTGTTTTCGCCAAAGTAGAGCCGGTACTATCCCATACGCATGACGGCTTCACCGAAAATGATTTCAAGCGTCAGCCCCTCATGCTCTGGATGTATTCGCATACGGGCCCAATTCTGGCAAAAGGAGATATTAATAAAGATGGCCTGGAGGATGTGTTTATCAGTGGCGACCAAAGCAAGCCCGCCGGTGTCTGGATGCAGCAGCCGAACGGTACCTTCAGACAAAAAGAGGGGTTGGTCATTGGCGACGAGTCGATTTCATCCATTTCGGCCGCTGTCTTTTTCGATGCCAACGGCGATGGCTTCGATGATTTGTATGTAGCGAAAGGAGGCTATTCACTTTTCGAGGTGAATACCACATCTTTTCAGGATGAACTGTACATGAATGATGGAAAGGGGAATCTGTCAGTAGCAAAAACAGCCCTGCCCAATTTGAGTGCCAGCAGTAAATCTTGTGTTCGGCCCTGTGATTATGATGGCGATGGTGACCTCGATTTATTCGTTGGTGGCCGTGTTGTGCCTGGACGCTACCCCGAAGCGCCGGTTTCCTACTTACTTCAGAATAATGGCGCAGGCCAGTTCAAAGCAGTACCCATTCCTTTTGCCAAAATAGGCATGGTAACCGATGTGAAATGGGCCGACATGGATAAGGATGGCCGATCGGATCTGATCTTGTGTGGCGAGTTTATGCCCATAAAAATCTACCTGAACACGAAAGACGGCTTCGTCGATCGGACCAAACAGTACTTCCCGGAAGATGAAAAGGGCTTCTGGCTCTCGCTAACCATTGCGGATGTGAACGGGGATGGTCAAAACGATATTCTGGCTGGAAATCTGGGCACGAATTCGCAGATCAAGTTTTCGTCGAAAGAGCCCGTTGAGCTTGTCTATGCTGATTTTGATGACAACGGGTCCATCGATCCCTTTTTCAGTTTTTATGTGCAGGGAACGGCTTACCCGTTTGTGAGTCGGGATGAACTGAACGACCAGATTTACGGGATGCGAAAGAAATTCGCCTTCTATAAAGATTACGCGAACGCAACCATCAGCGACATTTTTCCAGCCAGTGATTTATCCGGGGCACAAAAGCTGACCGCATCGGAGTGCCACTCGGTCTGTTTCCTGAATGAGAAAGGTAAGTTTGTAAAACGTGAGTTACCAATTCAGGCCCAGTTTGCACCCGTAACAAATATTCTATGCGATGATTTTGATCAGGATGGTCAACTGGATGTGCTCCTGCTGGGCAATAAGTCGGATAACCGCTTGAAACTGGGTAGCATGGATGCCAACTATGGCTGTCTGCTGACAGGAAATGGCAAAGGAGACTTTACGTATGTCAGCCAGCCTACTTCAGGTCTATCGATTATCGGCGATGTGAAATCGGTCATTGACATTGGGATTAACAAAAACAGATATCTGCTGATTGGCGCCTTCAACCAGCCCTTACAGGTTTACAAAATGCAAAAGCCATGAAACGGATTCTATTTGTTTGTTTATGGCTATGTTTGGGTCAGTCAGGAAAAGCTGGTGATCGCAAACCGGACCTGGGTCATCACCTTCAGCCAACGGTTTTTGCCGTAACCATGGTAATGATCCATGATGTGGTGAACCCACCCGCAGCCAGTCGATTCTACACCTATTGTTTACTGGGAGCTCACGAGATTGTCGCTCAGCATCAGAAAACAACAGTGTCCCCATCCGCTTTTGTCCAAAGTTTAGGAAAGGTAAGTCTGGACGTTCCCAAAGCGGATAACTATCAGATCGCTGCTCTTTACTGCATGCTGGAAACGGGACGACTGATTCTGCCGTCGGGCTACATGCTGGAGGAGGAAGAAAAAAAGTTGGTTGATCAGCTACGTAAGGAAAAATACACCGAATCGGTTATTCAGCAATCGGTAGGGGTGGCGCAGGAGATGGCCAAAAAGATACTGACGTATGCAGCCGCTGACAATTATCGAAACCTGAGTGCCCGCACTCGCTATCGACCCAGCAAAGCCGATGGTTTCTGGTATCCAACGCCACCTGGCTATATTGAAGCCATTGAGCCCCACTGGCGCATCATACGCCCTATGCTGATCGATTCCTGTAGTCAGTTTAAACCCCGGCCACCAGTGGCTTTCAGTAAGGACAGCACCAGCGCCTTTTACAAACTGGCCAAGGAAGTGTTTGACATAGGCAATCAACTCACCGACGAGCAACGGTTCATTGCCTCGTACTGGGATTGCAATCCATTTGCCATCAACACCGCGGGGCACATGTCTATTGGATTTAAAAAAATAAGCCCCGGTGGTCATTGGATGAACATTACCAGTCTGGCCACCACGAAAGCCAAACTGTCGTTCGATCAAGCAATAATGGTTCAATCACTGGTGGCTATGACGTTGATGGATGCGTTTATCAGTTGCTGGGATGAAAAATACCGCAGTAGCCGAATTCGCCCCGAAACGGTTATAAATCGACAAATAAGCTCGCGCTGGCAGCCGCTTTTGCAAACGCCACCCTTTCCGGAATATACCAGTGGGCACAGCGTGATTTCTACGGCCGTGTCTGAACTATTGACCTACCTGATGGGTGATAATTTTGCTTTTACTGACAATACAGAAGTGATATTCGATTTGCCGGAGCGCTCGTTCAAGTCCTTCCGGCAGGCAGCCGCTGAAGCCGCTATTTCCCGACTATACGGCGGCATCCATTACCGGGACGCCATTGAAAACGGCCAGGAGCAGGGCAAAGCCATCGGTACGTTTGTCATTGACCGATTAAAGAAAGCAGGGGTCAAACCAGTTTTTTGAAAGCTACTTGGCCAATGCGCCTGTAGCGTTTGAATGAACTCTGTCTGGGCCAAGCTCCAGCTTGGCCTTTGAATTCCATAAGTTGACGGCCAAGCTGGAGCTTGGCCCAGACAGAGCCACTAGCTTTTAATAAACGCCCTATTTCAGAAAGGTACTAAAACAACCCTCTCCGTTTATACATGCTCGGTAAATCATTTTCGAACAGCGTATACGGGTCCTGATAGAATTTAAGGAAGTCAGGAACGCTGGCCTGACCGGGGTAGGGAGCGTAATAATGGGTGGCACTTTGCTTATCATTCCGCCAGACAAGTACATACGAAAGCTTCATTTTCTCCGACTTTAATGCTTTTAGCAGCGTGTTGGTCCACCAGGTGGTATCCGGAATCGACTCCAGACCCGTTTCGGTAAACGCGGCCAGTTTACCGGACTTCTCGGCGTAATCCGAGACGATCTTTAGTTTTTGAATCCCAGCGGCCATGTTGTATCGTCCATTACGGCCAAAATCGGCATAATTGTCTACGCCAAGCATATCGACCCACTCATCACCCGGAAATCGCTCCAGGTAGTCAGCTTCGGTCTTGAACAGGCAATCGGGTGAGAAGGCGTAAATGAAATTATGTACCTGAAGGGTATCGCGCAGATAAGAAACCGTAAACTGCCATAGTGAAATAAAATCTTCCCGTTTGCAATGGGGCTTTCCCCACCAGAACCACCCCCCGTCGAATTCGTGGTATGGCCGAAAAATCATGGGTGCCAGCGTACCATCTTTTCCTTTCACTGAGTTAGCCAGATCGGCAATGGTGCGTAGGATTTCTTTATACTGCTCGTGGTGAGAGCCACCAGGTATCAACAACGAAACAGCAGGCACCGAAACCGTATCGACCCAATAGAAGCCCCCTTTTGAGGCCGGGTTCGAAAAATGCCAGGCCACGGTCGTAACACCGCCCCGGTCATACGTATCAATGATCTGTTTTCTAAGCGACTCTTTGGCCGTTTCAATAGCAGCAGGCGGCCTACCCGACAACCCACTGAAGTCGACCCCAATAACAGCCGGATGTGACCCACTCACAGACTTAACATCGGAGCGATTAACGTCGCCCGCCCAGCCATGCCCATATTCAGTAGCATGCTGATGACCGAAAAGGATATGCTTTTTGGCCAGTCTGTGTAAATTCCGGTAGAGCGCCTTTGTCTCCTTTGTGGCTTTTGGATCGACGAGTTTATTTTTGACGTTGTCGGCAACGAGTGTTGTTGTGCCTAAAAGAGGTACAAGAAGAAAGCACAAGGCAACCCGCCCAAGATGTACGTACATGCTGACTGTATTTTGACGATTCGGGATTTAAAACTCCGTAGTAATTATCAAAAATAAGCTGGCAGTGCGTGTCTTGATTATGGGTAGTTGAAAATTTGGGGTTTATACTAGGGGAGGGGTTACCCTTTCAATTCAATAACCTGTCCATCCTGGCAGCGAAGTACGCGGGCCGGATATTTATTCAACAGGTCGTAGTTGTGAGTAGCCATGAAAACAGCCGTTCCTGAATTATTGATGGCTTGGAAGACCTTCATGATCTGATCGGCCACCGAGGGGTCCAGATTGCCGGTAGGTTCATCAGCAATAAGTATTTGGGGTTCGTTCAGCATGGCTCGGGCCACCACCACCCGCTGTTGTTCGCCCCCGGAAAGTTGATGGGGCATTTTCTTTTGTGCAGTACCAAGTCCCACCTGCATGAGCACATCAGCAATGCGGTTATTCATGTCCGTCTTATTGCTCCAGCCGGTTGCTTTCAGCACGAACTTCAGGTTGTCCTCAACGGAGCGGTCGAAGAAAAGTTGAAAGTCCTGAAATACGATACCTATTTTTCGGCGTAATTGAGGCACGTCACGCGGTTTGAGCGCATCCAGCGCATAACCCGCCACCATCCCTTTGCCGTTTTGCAGCCAGAGATCAGCGTATAAAGTTTTCAGCAAAGACGTTTTACCACTGCCCGTTCGGCCAATAAGATAGGCGAAATCGCCTTTGTTAATCTGAAAGGATACGTCGCCCAATACCAACTTTTTACCCTGGTAAATGTCGGCATGAGTAAGCGTAAGAACGGGTTCCGTCGAAAACATAGATGGGTATGGGGTTTATGGTGGTCAGAATATGGTATGTGGTTTATAGTTAGCTGACGCAAAATTACTTGCTCATCAGCTAACTATAAACCACAATCAGTAAACCGTATACCGTAAACTTATTTTACAGGAAGATTGGCTTTCTCGTGGTCGGCCAGAAATTTAGCCAGACCGCTGTCCGTCAATGGGTGGTTGAGCAACTGCTTCATAACACTCAATGGAGCCGTCATAATATCGGCACCAATCTCAGCGCACTGGATCACGTGCATCGGGTGACGAACAGAAGCGGCCAGCACTTCGGTGGTATATCCGTAGTTCGTGAAGATCGTAACGATCTGTTCGATCAACGCCATACCGTCGGTCGAAATATCGTCTAACCGGCCTACGAATGGAGAAACATAGGTAGCCCCGGCTTTCGCGGCTAACAACGCCTGACCCGCTGAGAAAATAAGGGTACAGTTGGTGCGGATGCCTTTTTCGGAGAAATATTTGATGGCTTTGATGCTATCACCGCTCATGGGCACTTTCACAACGATGTTCTCGTCGATATCAGCCAGTTCTTCGCCTTCTTTAATCATCTCATCGTATTTTACGGAGATAACTTCGGCGCTGACATCGCTCTGCACGATTTCGCAAATCTGTTTGTAATGGCGCATTACGTTGTCTTTGCCCGTAATACCTTCTTTCGCCATCAGCGAGGGATTGGTGGTTACACCGTCAAGAATCCCCATATCCTGGGCTTCGCGAATGTCAGCCAGATTGGCTGTGTCAATGAAAAATTTCATGGTTAAACAGTTATACAGTTAAACAGTCGAGTTGTCAATCAGAGGAGTCTGGTTTGATTGTAAAAGAAGAGTTACCTACTCAAACTACCTGACTACCTGATTACATTCGTCCCGTCCTGGATTTTGCAGACGTGAAGGTACGTATCTTTCCCCGTTCGGGCTTTATATTGTTCGGTAATCAGGTTTGTAAAATCATCAAGGGCCTCTTCGCGGACCAGATTTATGGTGCAGCCACCGAAGCCGCCCCCCATCATCCGGGCACCAAGTACACCGGGGTGTTGCCGGGCAATATCCACCAATATATCTAACTCAGGACAACTAACTTCATACCAGTGGCTTAAACCCTCATGAGAGCCGTACATAAGCTGACCAAAGGCGTGAAGGTCATCGGCTTCCAGAGCAACAACTCCGTCGAGCAGGCGTTGATTTTCCTGTACGACATATGCGCACCGACGATAGATGAGTGGCTCTGTATCACGAAGATGCTGATCCAGCATCGGCATGGTTACGTCGCGCAGGCTTTTAATTTCGGGATAAAACGTTTGTAGAAATCTTACACCCGCTTCGCATTCGGCCCGGCGCGTGTTGTATTCTGAGGTTACGAGCGAGTGCTTCACGCGTGAATCGCAGAGGACGATCCGGATACCGTCCATTTGCAGGGGGGCGTATGTATACTCAAGCGAGCGGCAATCGAGTTTGATAACATGATCGGCTTTCCCCATCATGCTGGCAAACATATCCATGATACCGACTTTAGCCCCCACAAAATCATTCTCGGCCCGCTGAGATAGTTTCACCAGTGTGATGCGGTCTACCCCCAACTGAAAAAGTTCGTTCAGGGCGAAACCAACGCCATTCTCCAGCGCTGCCGACGATGATAGTCCCGATCCCATTGGAATGGTACCGCCAAATACACAATTGAAACCGCCCATTTGGTGACCTGCCAGCCGAAACTGGGCAACAACACCAAGCAGATAGTCGGCCCAGGTATTCGTCGGAGTCAGCTCATTGATTGAACCCTGGAAGGTTTTGTTCAGGTCGTGCGCTATAAAATGAAGTTCATCATCTGTGCGGGGACCAACGGCCAGATAAATCGCTTTATCGATAGCGGCCGGAAGAACGAATCCCTCATTATAGTCGGTATGCTCACCAATGAGGTTGACACGACCGGGAGAGCAAATCAAAAGGGGGAGATTCGTCTGCTGGTCGGAAGATTCCGCCGGAAAGGCCTGCTGATAGGAATGGGTGAGCTGACTGAGTAGGTCCATGTTAGGCTTGGGAAATTTAGCGGTTTACTACAGCTAAACGCATGACCCGCTAAACAGGGTAACCGTGCCGGAAAATGAAACCTTACGGGACGGAAACAAAAAATGGCAAACCAATGTCTCACCGCTACGACCACCTACCCTTGCTTCGGTCAAGACCTGGGGGATTCAGCAGGAGCTGGTAGCACCGATTTGCCGATGCAAAGTTAAGTAATTCTTCGTCAAACGACCAAATTTCACCCGTACCTTTGCTGGCAAATTAAGAAAGTATGAAGCGTTTAGTTGTTGTGTTGGCCAGTATTGTATTCAGTATCAGTGCCTGTAGTTCTTCCGATAAATATGTAGAACAGGGCCGAAATTATTTAAAAGAGGGTAAATTCAGAGAGGCTGTGCAGGTTTTGAACCAGGCGATCGAGGCTGATGACAAAAATGTTGAAGCATTTAACTCGCGGGGGGTGGCTTATTTTGAGCTGAAAGAATACGCCAATGCCACGCTCGATTATGATCAGGCCATCAAAATCAAGCCGGAGTTTTATCGCCCTTATTACAATCGCGCCCTCCTGAAAATAGCCCAGAATGACCAGGCCGGGGCGCTGAAAGACTACTCAGACGCCATCCGGTTCGTGCCGGATACGAGCCGGGCAATTGGGGCCGAACTTTATCTGAACAGGGGACAGTTGTTTGCCACACAGGGGCAAATTCAGCCTGCTCTGACTGATTTTACAAAAGCCATTTCCCTTAACCCCAATAATTCGCTGGCGTTGTATAACCGGGGTAATTTGCGGTTTAAAGAGAAAGATCTGGCGGGAGCCATTGCCGATTTTCAGGAAGCTGTTCGGGCCGATCCAAAGTTTGGTAAGGCTTTTTACGGATTGGGGATAGCGCAGATGATCAATAACGAACGGGAAAGCGGCTGTTTGAGTCTAAAGCAGTCCCAGACATTAGGGTATGCTGATGCAGCAACGGCGGTAGCTGAATATTGTCAGTAAGGTTTTGGTGAATCCGATACGTTAAATTCAGTAAGTCGGTCGTTTTAAGTTCTTATAAAGGCGAATTTATCTGTTATCCATTCAAATGAAAAAGACGTTTTCAATCGTTTTTGGCCTGCTATTTATTCTGTTTGCCGCTTTTCAGTACAACGATCCCGACCCGGAGGTCTGGATTCCGATTTATGGAATGGCGGCCGTGGCCTGCTTTATGGCCTATGCCGGCGTAGGTAAATGGTGGTTTTTTGTGGGTATGGCGCTATTGTTCGTGGTGGCTGCCGTGTATCAATGGCCTCCCGTTTTCGAGGGGTTTCTGTTCAGCGAAGTAGGAATGCGCAGCATGAACATTGAAATGGCCCGTGAGGCTGGCGGTTTAGCCATTTGCGCGGCAGTGATGGCTATTCTGGCTGTGCTCACACGTCAACCCGTCCGGGCATGAAACTAATTGAGTGCCCACGCGATGCCATGCAGGGACTGGCTCATTTCGTACCAACGGACTTGAAGATCCGTTACCTGAACGCGTTGTTAGTGGTCGGCTTCGATACCCTCGATTTTGGCAGTTTTGTGTCGCCCAAAGCCATTCCACAAATGCGCGACACGGCCGAGGTGCTGGCTGGTCTGGACTTAACCAAAACTAATACAAAGCTACTGGCTATTGTTGCCAACACACGCGGAGCCGCTGAAGCTGTAGCCCATCCGCAAATTCAGTACGTGGGCTTTCCTTTATCAGTGTCAGAAACGTTTCAGCAACGAAATACCAATAAATCCATTGAGCAGGCTTTTACGGAGGTGGCCGAAATGCAGTCCCTATGCATTCAGACTGGAAAACAATTGGTGGTATATCTGTCGATGGGCTTCGGAAATCCTTATGGCGACGCGTACAGTCCTGACCGGGTGGGCGACTTTACTGACCGATTAAGCCAGTTAGGTATTCAAATCATTGCGCCTTCCGACACGGTTGGCACATCGACGCCCGAAGCGATTGAAACCTTGTTTCGCCAGTTGATTAGCCGATTCCCACAGGTTGAGTTTGGTGCCCATCTGCATGGTCTGCCGGGTGAAGGACCCGCAAAGGTCCGGGCGGCATGGCGGGGGGGTGTACGTCGTTTGGATGGTGCCCTTCGGGGCTTTGGCGGCTGCCCAATGGCGACTGACCAACTCACCGGAAATTTGCCAACCGAGGAAATAATACAGACCCTGGCTCAGGAAGGTTTAAGTCTGCCAATTAATCAGGAAGCCTTTCAGAAAGCCCTGACCTTATCAGCAGGCGTGTTTTAATGTAGCGCGGGTGAAAACCCGCGCTACTCCGTTACATAAACATCACCTGAATTTCTTCTTTTACGGCTTTTAGGGCTTCGTAAGTAGGCTGTTTGTCGGTTTGGATTATCCGCTCGAAAATTCGCTTGGACAGTTCAAGGGCCGGAGCATCGGGGCGCGTATCTCCCGAAGCCTGATTGATCAGGATCATTACGTCGTTCATGGCTGCCTGAATCTGGTCCCAGGTTGCCTGGCTCATGTACACCTGCTGCGACAGGTTATGGTTATACTCATCCCGAATTTCCTGTAAGAGCCGCTGCTGCAACTCCAGTACAGTTGTTGAACTTCCCCCCAAACGCAACAATAAGTTGTTAGGGCTAATACGTTCCAGAAATAGCACCATTCGTTCGAAAGCCTGTAGCCGAATTGGAACGACCGTTTCAGTGTAACGGTTTTTTACTTCGTACTGGTGTCGGCTGGCTTCGCGATCAAGTAATAGTTTAACGGTCAGGTACATGCCATATAAGACCAGCGAAGCTGGTACAATCAACTTTAAAAAATCACTTACTAGCTCCATAAAAAGGGAAATGTTGTTAAAGGAAAACGGTAATTTTAAAGATACTTACTACTGCCTGACACTTTTTTTGGTCTAAACAGGTGCTTACTTCGTACGTTTTGCTATGCTTGAAAATCCTGTTCTTGTTAAGCCTGAAGCGCGTCAACAGATTATCGACACCTTACAGGCGAATAAAATTCCCGGCGAATACGGCCTGCGTGTTGGTATTCGGGGGGGAGGTTGTGGTTCATCCTGGCTATTGGGTTTCGACCTTCCAGGCCCCGCCGACGAAGTCTATAACGTGGAAGGTGTACAGGTCATTATTGATAGAAAACATTTACTCTATGTGCTTGGGGCAGAAATTGGCTATGAAACGGGAGGGTTTACGATCGAAAAGGTTTGATAATTAGTTGCTTATCAGATTTTCCTGCAAATTTAGTTACGACGCCAGTTTATTGAGGACTGTCAAATATACCCGAACGTCAGAAATTTTGGCACGATTTTAGGACTATTAGAACAAAGCCATTACCTACGTTTTGTGAAGCGCATTGAAGAACATATTTTCTTACTCTTAGCTGTATTAGCAGTAGCCTTATCGGTTATTTGCTTCTTCCTGTTGGAGCAAAACGCCCCAGGGGCTACAGATGAGCAGTACATAAGTGCTGTTCAGCAACGCGTAAAAGAAGAGCTCCAAACCAGCGCTACTGAATTGGACAGCGTATCGGCCTTACTAAAGCGAAAACCAAAACCCACATTTGCTGATTTAAGCGTACCTACCGAATATCCTTACTTCATTTTTCGAAACGAGAAGCTCGTTTACTGGTCCGACCATCGCTTTATTCCCGAGTATAGCCGACTTTCGTCGGTGACGACGCCGAAGCTGGTAAGTCTTGGAAAAGAGCGATACATCGTTAGTCAGCATCGGGTAGCCAATGGCTCCGAACTACTCGAAGTATTTTCTCTAATCAACATCTACAGGTATTATCATAGCAATAACACCTACCTGCAATCCGGCTATAATCCAGATTTATTTTCCCTCGACCCGGTCGGCCTGTCAGATCAAAGGCTAAACACATTCCAGGCGATTTATGATAATGACTCCGCCTTTTTATTTTCGGTCGTACCGCCCAAGGTAGAGGCTTACCGGAATCATTCAACGCCCGTCAACACAGTTATATTAGCCACATTAGGCATAATTTTCCTGGGCCTGTACATCATTCAACTGATGTTTCGGTTGGAGCAAAAACGAAAATTTGAAGCAGGCTTCATCTGGTTAGCGGCTTACCTGCTCCTGCTACGGGCCGTTATGCTGTATTTTGGCGTACCATTTTTGTTTATTGAGTCAGATCTGTTCAATCCCAAGTTCTACGCATCGTCCATACTGGTTCCGTCGCTGGGTGATCTACTCCTGAACGCACTTGTTATTGTAGCGCTGGCTTTTTACTGGGTCAGGCATTATTATCATTCGCGTATCTATGCCTACTTTCTGGTCTTGCCAGTGTGGCTGAAAACAATTATCTCAATTGTTTGTGTCGTTGTCAGTTATGCGGTATTTACGCTTTGCTACATCGAACTGAATAATATTTACGAAAAGTCTCAGTTTACACTTGACATCACGCTTAATATTCGGTTCTCGTTCCTGAAAATAGTTTGTCTGATCGTTTTCATCACGATCTCGTTTATCTATTTTCTGATTACGCACCTACTGGCGAGTTTATTTTTACGATATAATCGCAAACAGGTTGGCATGGGTGTCATCCTGATTTTAGCAGGCACACTCACGTCAGCAGGGCTATGGTACTTGATAGGCTGGCCGCTCAACAGTGTCTTTCTGCTGAATGGCCTTTATTTTCTTATCGTTTTTGTCAGTCAGTTCACAAAAACGCTTTATGTATTTCGGTATAAAACGTCAATATACTTTTTTCTGTCTGCTTTTATCTATGCAGTTATGACAGCCTATGTTGTTTATAATCAAGAGATTAAAAAGCAATTGATTCATGAGCAGGAGTTTGCTGCTCAGCTTCTGGCCGAAAATGATGAGTTTGGTGAATTCCTGATGAGTAAAGCCCAGGAGTCTATCCAGCAGGATGATGACATAGGCCGTGCTCTGCAAACCGACACGCTGCTTGTTCGGGAGCGTATTCAACAGCGGGTTAAAAGTGTACACCTCGACAAATATTTTGACAAATACGATATTCAAGTCTTTTCGTTTCGTGCCAACGGGCGTCCACTCGACATTAGTCCCAATGCCGTTTCATTTGCCGGCTTTGCAAGCAGATATCGCCAGGCTGATTACCAGACTGAATACCCTGGCGTTTATTTCGTCAATGAGGCTGGTAATGAATTTGTTAAGCAATACCTGTGCTTTATAGCGATTCGAAGGGCTGGCCAGGAATTGCAACCGGCTCATTTACCGGGAACCGTCTCATCGGATACATTAGGTTATGTGGTTCTGGATCTTCGCTTGCGAAATGAGCGACCTAAAAGTGTGTATCCCGAACTTTTGGTCGATACAAAATTTACCCAAAATCCCGACACCCAGGCCTATAGTTACGCCTTTTTTAGCGGTACTCGTCCTGAAAACCGCATGCCGGGTCGGGCCGATAAGCACCAGTTGCTGTATAGTGCCGGTAGCTACAATTATGATCGGAAGTTCGAATTTCCATTCCTAAATAATTCCAGCCTCTACGAAAATGGCATTTCGAGCAACGGGTATCAACACGTAGCAAAGCGGGGGCAGGATGGACGAATTGTAGTTGTCTCGTCGGCCGAATATCCATTTCGGAATATATTTTCCAACTTCTCATTTCTGTACCTTTTGCTGGTGCTAACAGTCATCACGGTCATACTTGGTTATGCTATCAACTACGGGTTTTCGCAGTTTAGCATTAACTATTCGACCCGGATCCAGATACTGTTGAATGTGGCTTTCTTTCTGCCTTTGTTGTTCGTTATAGTGATCATTGTCAACGTGATCGGCTCCAATTACATCGCTAATCAGGAAAGTACCTATATCAGTAATACCCGAAATATTGCAGCTAATTTCCTGACCTATCTGGACGAACATCTTCATGAGAAGAAACGCAGCAAAGCTTCGATGGAGGAGGAGCTAAGTAAAATTGCCCGGGATGCTGATATTGATATAAACCTGTTCGATACACAGGGGCGTCTATATACATCTACCCGGCCGCTTATTTACGAAAGCGGTTACCTTTCCAAATACATAAATCCGGAGGCTTACATTCATATTATTGAGGACAAGGAAAACGAGCGGCTGCTGAATGAATCGCTGGGTAGTAAACAATATCGAACGGCCTATGCAGGTATCAAATCATACGATGGCCGACTTCTTGGCGTGCTTAGTATACCTTATTTTTACGCGCGTCCTGAACTTGACCGCCAAATAATTGAAGTGATTGCTTCGGCGCTGAGCATTTTTACGGCCCTGTTCCTGTTCTTCCTTATCCTGTCCTATTTCGCGTCGCATGTCCTGACAAAGCCGCTTCGTTTATTAACGCAGAAAATACGAAAAACGAACCTTGAACTGCCAAACGACCCTTTGCACTGGCAGTCGGACGATGAGATAGGCTTGCTCATTCGGGAATATAACCGGATGCTGGTCAAGTTGGAAGAGAGTAAATTGGCCCTGGCACAAACGGAGAAACAATCGGCCTGGCGGGAAATGGCAAAGCAGGTTGCTCACGAAATCAAGAACCCGTTAACACCCATGAAGCTTACGCTGCAACATTTGCAGCGAACGTTTCCGAATCCTAAAGAGTCAACGGGAGAGACAAATGATCCGGCCCGCCGAATCATGCTTCGGACGTTTGATTCGCTGTTAGATCAGATAGATAACCTCAGTGACATTGCCACGTCTTTCTCGGAGTTTGCGAAAATGCCTTTGCCTAAAAAAGAGGTTTTCGAGGTAACGGGGGTATTCAATAAAACGGCGGATCTGTATGCTGATGATAAACGAATCAAGCTGAACCGACAAATAACGAATGGCCCTATTATGGCAGTCGGCGACAGGCAATTAATTGGCCGCATTTTGACCAATTTGCTGATCAATGCCATCCAGTCTGTTCCACCCGGACGGAAACCTGAAATTGATCTTAAATTATACACGAACACCGACGCGGTACAGATTGAGATTCACGACAATGGAGCCGGAATTCCCGAAGCGATTCGAAGCAAAGTGTTCCTGCCGAATTTTAGTACCAAGCGGGGTGGTTCCGGTTTGGGTCTCGCCATTGCCAAACGGGGAATTGAACATGCGGGCGGCACGATCTGGTTCGAGTCTACCGAGGAGGTAGGTACTTCCTTCTTTGTGTCGCTTCCTTTGGCTGGTGTTCCCGGGCCCTTGGTTGGCGAGTCAGTCAATTATTGACACAACGATTAGATACCGTTGAACGGATCAATCAATTTTAACGTGCTTCCAGTTTTCGCCCGAGCGGATTCGGTTGAGCTGAGTGTGGGTAATACCAAATTGCTTGGCAATCATTTTCAGCCTGTTCTTATCGTTAAGTAACAGCTTCTTGATGATCCTGACTTTACTCTCGGTTAGCTTATAATTTCGGGTTTGCCGGGGCAGTTGCCGGTTTTTGAGACTAGGATTATTCCGATTGTGTTCAATCATTTCATCCTTCGTTACCCACCGAAGATTCGGGTAATAATTATTTTTTTTATCGTGGTCGACATGAATAACGAAGATCTGTTCTGGTTGATCCCTTTTCACGAAGTGTTCCGCTACTAGTTTATGAACATACCGGTTCAGGGTTTTCCCCCCTGAGCGTATATTCAGAGATCTATAGCCTTGAATGACAGAGCCTTTTATGAATTTGCTGGTTGGTTGACTTGGGCTAACACCAGCGCGGGTAGCCGATGCTGATTGAAAACTACGTAAGCGACCGTAGTTCGAAACCTCATAATGAGGTGGATTTTCAATTCCTTCAAACAGAATAGGTACCCACTTCTCATTCCAATAACTTTGGCTCTCTTTAGCATTCATGAATGAAGCAAATTTCAGGCGTAGCTATTTACATAACTTACTGCCAATCTAAATAAACGTACTTACTTACAGGCAAAAAAGAGTCAGGCAGACAATATACAAAAATCATTAGTATGTAGAACTCCGCTTGCCGCTTCCCCTCCCTATCTTACAGATGGATTCTTAACTAGAATAAACTGAAATGGTTATTAAGGTAACTGAAATAATACGGAAAATTGACTACACAATGACTCATTTCGATCATGAGATGAGCGCCAATTTCAGTAAAGTGCCTCTGGTTTTAAACTGCTTGCATTCTGTTTTTGTTAACGATAGAATGGAGCTTTACGGGTAACGCGTACGGCTTTTACCAGTATGATGGAAAGAGAACTTAAAAAGACGGTCATTGTGGGGGCCACGGAGAAATCGGGCCGATACGCTAATCTGGCTGCTTATAGCCTCCTACGACACGGCCACGATATTGAATTGATCGGCTCCCGGGAAGGGGAGATCGAAGGGCGTCCGATTCAAACGGGTCAGCCGGAATTGGTGGATGTTGACACGGTAACCTTGTATGTGGGTCCGCAGAACCAGCCACCCCTTTACGACTACATCAAGAGCTTAAAGCCAAAGCGGGTCATCTTTAACCCGGGTACCGAAAACCCTGACTTTGAACGCCAGCTACAGGCCGAAGGCATTGAACCTCTCGAAGCGTGTACGCTGGTTATGCTATCTACAGGAACGTATTGACATAGAGTTGGTAAGTTGATAAGTCGGTAAGTTGGTAAGTCAGTAAGTGGCTGACGCGAAAGCAATCTATCGCGTCAGCCACTTACTGACTTACTGACTTACTGACTTATCAACTTACTGACTTGCCAACTTAGGCGAAGCCACTTACCGACTATTTTCACCACTTCATCAAGGCCGAAGCCCAGGTGAAGCCGCTGCCAAAGGCGGCTAGGCAGACCAGATCACCGGGTTTGATTCGACCTTGCTCGAAAGCTTCGGTCAGGGCGATGGGGATGGAGGCTGCCGTGGTATTGCCGTACTGCTGAATGTTATTAAATACCTTTTCGTCGGGCAAATTCATTTGTTGCTGCACATAGCCCGAAATACGAATATTTGCCTGGTGGGGTACCAATAATGAAAGGTCATCGGGTTGGAAACCATTGGCCGTCAGACTTTCATTAATCACTTCCATAAATCGAACGACCGCATGTTTGAATACGGCATTACCATTCATGGTAACGTTGTAATTTCCCTCTGCTACGGTTGCTTCGGTTATCCACTGACCATCGCGGCTACTACCGGGGTCACGTATATAGAGTTCCTCGGCGTATCGTCCATCAGCATGGAGGTGAGTCGAGAGAATACGGTGCTCAGGATCAGTGGTGGCTTGTACAACAGCAGCACCCGCTCCATCGCCAAAAATGACGGCTACCCCGCGACCTTCATTACTTTTGTTGAGTAATGAAGACTGTATTTCTGAGCCAACCACCAGAATGGTTTTGTACATGCCCGTTCTAATAAACTGATCAGCTATAGAAAGCGCATAAACGAAACCGGAGCACTGGTTGCGAATATCAATCACACCGATGCCATCCAAGCCTAACTCACGCTGCATCAAAAAAGCCGAGCCCGGAAAATAATAGTCCGGCGTTATAGTGGCATAGACAATGAGGTCAACCGCTGAAGCCTCCAACCCGGCTCGGTCGAGTGCCATACGCGATGCGGCCGTAGCCATGCTGGCATTTGTGTCTTTTCCGTATGTAAAATACCGCCGTTGTTTGATACCCGTTCGTTCCTGAATCCAGGCGTCGGAAGTATCCATATACTGGGTCAGGTCATCATTCGTGACAACATTATCTGGCACGTAAAAGCCTAGCCCTTTAATACTGGAGTAAACCGTATTCATTTTCAACTTGTCAAATAGATCGTAAACGTAGCACTTTTAGGGCAGTAAGCAGCCACAATAACAGAGTTGCCCGTTAAACGAAAACAAAACCACGACCTGATTAAGCCGTATGGAGTTCAAAAGAATACTCCTCCATAATCAAATTAGCCAGCAATTGACGGCAGGCAGCATCGACTGTGGTACGGGCTTCCTCTTCACTGGCGGCATCTACTTCCAGGCGAATGTGTTTGCCAATACGAACATTGTCGATTGTATCCATGTGCAGGTTATGAAGTCCCAGTTTGACAGCTTTGCCCTGGGGGTCCAGGATCTCCGAGCGAGTCATGATGTTAATTTCAGCGATGTATTTCATTATAAAGAGTAAAAGAGCGAAAGGCTGAAAGGGTAGAAGAGTGAAGGAGCGAAAGAATAAAAGCTATTTAACTTATTTTCTCGCTTCTTCACTCTTTCACTCTTTCGCTCTTTCGGTCTTTCGAAAAAAGTGAAACAAGAATGTAAAGAAGAATAATTAATGGAATGGCTGCAAAGTGCAAAAATAGCAATAGCAACGCGGAAGCTATCAGAAAACTGAATTTAATGCGGTTTTCGGCCCAGCCAAAGGTCTTAAATTTTAGTGCAAAAAGGGGAAGTTCCGATACGAGCATGAACGAAAAAGCGATCATCATCCCCAGGGCAATGTCATTTTTCCAGATTGAATCGAACTGAGGCTGATAGCGTTCCATAAGGGGGAAAGCACCAATGAGCATGGCATTGGCCGGAACCGGCAGGCCAATGAAGGATTCCGACTGACGGGTGTCGATATTGAAATTGGCCAGCCGTAAAGCCGACAAAACCGCAATCAAAAAAGCACCGTACGAAATGGCTCCCAAGTCCTGAAACCAGCAAAGTTGAAAAACGATCATGGCTGGGAGGGCACCAAAGGTGACGACATCAGCCAGGGAATCAAGCTCTTTGCCAAATGGGCCGGAGACCTTTACCATTCGGGCTACAAACCCATCGCCAAAATCAAGAATAGCGGCTAATCCAATTAACCAGGCAGCTGTATCCAGATGACCTCGCAGGGCCATTACCATACCGATACAACCACACAGCAAATTGCCGCAGGTCATGGCATTGGGAAGGTGTTTGAGTAAGGCGTTCATAAATGAAAAATGAAGATTTATACATGAATACGGGTCGAATGCCGATTTTACTCGGTAACCCTCATTTTAATTCTTCATTTCTTTAACAAAGGGGTTCGTGCGTTTCTCCTGACCAATCGTTGTTGGTTCCATGTGGCCTGCATACACCACATAGTCGTCAGGAAGGGTGAAAAACTTGGTTCGTATGCTGTTGATGAGGTCGGCGTGGTTACAGTATGGAAAGTCGGTGCGGCCAACACTTCCGTTAAAGAGAACATCTCCACCAATTATATACCGTTCTGCATGGTTGACAAAAGCCACATGACCCGGCGCGTGACCCGGTACAAAGAGAACATCTAAAACCGTATTACCAAACGTAAACTGATCACCTTCTTTTATATGCCCGTCGATGGTCGATGGCTCGTAGCCACGCAATCCATAAATCGCACAGCGAGTCGGCACATCATTAAAAATTACCATGTCAGATTCGTGCAGGTAGGCTTTCACGTTGAATTTTCGCTTCACATAGGCTACGCCAAACACATGGTCCAGATGGGAATGTGTGAGCAGGAGGTACTTAATGGTGAACTTATGGCTATCAATAAACCGACCGAGTGCTTCCTTTTCAGCCTGTTCATAACAACCAGGGTCAATGATGACGGCATCACCTGTTGTATCGTCAGCAATGACGTAGGTGTTTTCGTGAAAAGGAGAGAATTCGAAGGTTTGAATCATAAAGGAGTTGGTAAGTCGGTAAGTCGGTAAGTCGGTAAGTCGGTAAGCGGCTTCGCCTAAGTCGGTAAGTGGGCGATGCACGGGTTGCTCGTAGCCTATACTTACTGACTTACCGACTTAGGCGAAGCCGCTTACTGACTATTTATTACAAAAGTAGAAACACCGTTGGTTTTTTGCGTAAATCGGGGACCTGTGTTTTCCATTCCTTTATTGTCATCGTACGAACGAATGCGTCAGGAGCGGTGAGATTACAGGCGACACACAAGCGGGTATTACCCTGACAATTCGCCAGGGTATCGGCAAAAAGGGCATCGTTCCGGTAGGGCGTTTCCATGAAAATCTGGGTCTGCCGACGTTCCAGTGCTTCTTTTTCCAGAAAACGTATGGCGCGGGCTCGGTCCTGCCGTTCGATGGGTAGGTACCCATGAAACACAAAGGACTGTCCGCTCATGCCCGAGGCCATCAGGGCCAGTAAAATCGACGATGGGCCAACCAGTGGCTCTACCCGCCAGCCCAGTGTGTGCGCCATGGTTACAACCACAGAGCCAGGATCAGCAACACCAGGGCAACCCGCTTCCGACAAAACACCGGCATTCCGTTTTCGCTCCATCAGCTCCTGAATCTGCCGCCGGGTGTCGGCAGCGGGGGTGTCTTTATCAAGATCGAAAAATGTTGTTTCGTCAATGACGCGGCTAGTCTTCAAACCACTGATAAACCGACGGGCTGAGCGGGCGTTTTCGACAAAATAGGCGTCCGTTTTTTCGATAACGTTCCGGATGTGTGGCGGAAGCACCTGCTCGGCGGTATCATCGGCGAGTAGAGTAGGAATGAGATATAAAGTTGGCATATGATTTAACGCAAAGAGCGCAAAGGTAAGCCGCACCGGCCATAAAGAATACGCTGGCTTGCAATACGTCTCGCTTATGCCTTTGCCGCCTGATTATTGGAGTGGATAAACGTCATCAACATATCAACAAACTCAGCGGGCTTTTCGGCCTGTACCCAATGGCCAACACCCTGAATGGTTTCGATCCGGGCGTTTGGGAAAATGCGCTTGATGTTGGGGATGTCTTCGTCCAGAATGTAAGGCGATTCGCTGCCCCGGATAAATAAAGTAGGATCGTTTACGATACTGGGATTGGTCAACTCTTCGCCTATGCCATGCAACTCCCGTTCGATAACGGGGATATTCAGTCGCCAGTCGAACACGCCCTGATCGTTTCGGTACAAGTTTTTGAGCAGGAACTGCCGAACGGATAAAATAGGTTCGTAGGCCTGTAAAACAGCATCGGCCTCCGTTCGGCTTTTGATCCCCAATAAATTGATCGCTTTCAACCCACGGATAAGCTCAGCGTGATGGATCGGGTAAAATTTGGGCGCAATATCGACCACAACCAGTTTATCGAACGAGTGCGGGTACGACATGGCGTATTGCATAACCGTTTTACCCCCCATCGAATGACCAACCAGAATGGGTTGCTCAATTTGATGATCGATCAAAAACTCATGCAGATCGGCGGCCATATTCTGATAATCCTGATCATCGGCGCGGGGCGATTGACCATGATTTCGCTGGTCGATAAGAAACACGCGATACCCTAGAGCGGCAATCGTTTTGCTGATGGTCAGCCAGTTATCTGAGGAACCAAAAAGACCGTGTAAAATAACAATGGCCGGCCCGGTTTCGCCGGTTTGACGGAAGAATAATTTCATCGACTTCAAGAGTGAAAGAGTGAAAGAGTGAAAGAATGAAAGAGCGGTCTGATGCATATATCCGCTCTTTCATTCTTTCGCTCTTTCACTCTTTAATGTACATAAACTACTTTTTCACGTTGCTCAATCAGTTCACCGAAGCTTTTCAGGTCGAAGCCGTTTTCGCGGGCTACGCGTTCAAACTCGGTTGAACTGCCGGATTCAACCGCAATTAATAACCCGCCCGATGTTTGAGGGTCGGCGAGCATATATTTCTGGGTCTCGGTCAGTTCACTGATCTTGTGGCCGTAACTGTCCCAATTGCGAATTGTGCCGCCCGGAAAACTTTTCTGAGCCAGGTATTCCTCGATCATCGGTAGGCGGGGTACATCTTCAAAAGAAAGAACAGCACTCAAGCCAGCGCCCTCTGCCATTTCGGTGAGGTGCCCCAGTAAGCCAAAGCCCGTTACGTCGGTAAGGGCTTTTACATAGGGGAGTTTTCCCAGGACCGCACCAAAGCTATTGAGCTTTACCATTTGGTTGGGGGCTATGTCGGCATGTTCGGGTTTCAGAATTCCCTTTTTCTGAGCTGTTGTCAGAATGCCTACACCAACTGGTTTGGTCAGATACAATTTACAACCCTCCGTTGCGGTATTATTCTGCTTTAGATGATCGAGCCGGACTCGTCCGGTAACAGCCAGTCCGAAGATGGGTTCGGGGGAGTCAATGCTATGGCCCCCGGCCAGTGGAATGCCAGCTTCGCGGCAAATGGCTCTGGAGCCTTCGAGAACTTGTGCGGCCACTTCGGGCGGGAGTTTATCGAGTGGCCAGCCCAGAATAGCAATGGCCATAATGGGCTCGCCCCCCATAGCGTAGACATCGCTGATGGCATTAGCTGATGCAATTCGTCCAAAATCATACGCATCATCGACGATGGGCATGAAAAAGTCGGTAGTACTAATAATGGCCTCTCCATTACCGATGTCGAGTACAGCGGCATCATCGCGGGCGTCGTTTCCCACCAGCAGCGTAGACGGAGTAGGGGAGGGTGTCAGCAACGAGATGGAATCGGCGGTTGCGCTGCTGGGGCCACTTGTTTGGCCGTGCAGAATCTTATCCAGGATTTTGGGCGAGATCTTGCATCCGCAACCCGCTCCATGACTGTATTGGGTAAGCTTAAAAGCTGTTGTTTCTGTTAACATCATAACGAGACAAAACTAAGATAGAATTAGGAGATAGACGCAAGGAACGGCTCATAGATGTACATCACTTTAAGCGGAATGGTTCTGTAAACGCATGAAGCTATGTGAGTGGTTATGTGGGCTTAACAATTTAGTAATAGACTATTATAGAATGTATTTTAACTATAATTGGGTTATTCTTAGAATTTAGTCTATAGTCTAGTAAATAGTGGTACTTTTTTAAGACTACCTATTAAACAGCTCAAAAAAATGACTCATATTTGTCGTTAAATTAGAAACGTAACGAAGCGAATACCTTCAAGAATTTAACAACTAACAAACACTTCTATGTCTAAAAAACTACTGCAATTTCGAGTAGCATTTTTGCTGATCGGCAGTATTCTAATGGCGGTGCTCGGTGGGAGCAATGCCATGGCTCAGGTAACGACATCCGTTATTAATGGCCTCGTAACCGATGATAAGGGCGGAGTTTTGCCGGGTGCTACGGTTGTAGCCATCCACGAACCATCGGGTAGCCGCTACGGTACAACGACCAACGCATCCGGGCGTTATACCCTTCCCGGCGTTCGCGTAGGTGGTCCGTTTAAAGTGACAGCCACGTTTGTAGGCTTCAAAGATCAGGTTGTAGAAGGTGTGTTTACAAACCTGGGTACTTCATCCGACGTCAGTTTTAAAATGGCTGATAACAGCACACAGTTATCAGAAATAGTTGTTTCGGGTAACCAAAATGGTATCATTAGCTCGAACCGTACGGGTGCCGCTGCCTCATATGGCCGGGCAACGATCAATACGATCCCAACCCTTGGCCGTACCATTGCTGACATCACCAAGTATAACGCGTATGGTAACGGACAGTCGTTTGGTGGTCAGGATGCCCGTTTTAATAATATTACGATTGACGGCGCTGTATTCAATAACGGTTTCGGTTTAGGTAACAGTGCCTCAGCTGGTGGCCGGACAGGTACAACGGCCGTATCGCTCGACGCGCTTGACGAAGTTCAGCTGAACGTAGCGCCTTTCGACGTTCGCCAGACCGGCTTCTCGGGTGCAAGTATCAACGCTGTAACGCGTTCCGGTACGAATGATTTTTCGGGCTCTGTTTACCATTTATTCCGCAACAATAGCCTGGCAGGTAAGCAAGCGGATGGCAAAGATCTGCCTCCGGTAACGATTGACCAGAAAACAACCGGTTTCCGGATTGGTGGTCCAATCATCAAAAACAAACTGTTCTTCTTCGCTAACGTGGAGCAGTTCAAAAGCAGCCAGCCTGCTCTGGATTGGGTAGTTAACCGTGGCGCAGGAACGACCGGTAACGTATCTCGGGTAACGGAAGCTGATTTAACGGATCTGAATCAGTTCATGCAGTCGAAATTCAATTACTCACTGGGCGCTTTTGATAACTTCAATAACGAAGTAAAAAGTACAAAAGGGTTGATTCGTCTGGATTATAATATCAATGACAACCACAAATTGTCGGTACGTTACTCGCACCACGATTCGGAGTCAGGACAGATCATCAGCAACAGTAACAGCAGCAACACGGCTGGTAATGGTAACCGCACCAACTCACAACTGGCGCTTTCTGCCGAAAATACGGGTTACATCATTGCTGACAACACCCGGTCTATCGCAGCTGAGTTAAACTCTACCTTTAGTGGTAAGTTTGCCAACAAACTGGTGGCAACCTACAACAAGCAGATCGAAGATCGTACCTATAAGACGGCTGTATTTCCAACAATCGATATCCTGAAGGACAATACAACCTACACGACGGTTGGTTTTGACCCGTTCACGCCGAACAACAAGCTGAACTATTCGACACTGAATATCACGGATAACTTCAGCTATTTTGCGGGTAACCATACGCTGACGCTGGGCCTTTCGTACGAGAAGTTTACATCGAACAACGTATTCTTCCCGGCTTCGAACGGCGTGTATGTATACAACTCGATTGCCGATTTCAAAACTGCAGCGCAGGCGTTCCTGGACAACCCAAATGCAACGACTTCGCCTGTATCGGCAGCTCGTTACAACCTGCGTTATTCGCTGCTACCCGGTGGTGCTGAGCCGCTGCAAACGCTGAACCGGAACACTTATAGCGCCTACATTCAGGACGAATTCCAGGTACGGCCAAATTTCAAACTGACGGCTGGTGTTCGCGCTGATATCTTCGCCTACGATAATTCGACGGCTAAGGATTTCTACAACCCGGTGGTTGGTGCCCTTAATTTCCGCGATGAGAATGGAGCCAATTACGGTATCAACACCGGTGCTTTTCCAAAAGCTCGTTTGCTGATTTCGCCCCGTGTTGGCTTCAACTGGGACGTAAAAGGTGATAAAATGACCCAGCTGCGTGGTGGTAGTGGTTTCTTCGTATCCCGTATTCCTGAAGTGCTGGTATCGAACCAGTTGGGTAACAACGGTGTGAACACAGCTGTTATTAACGTTACCAACACAACGGCTTACCCGTTTACCACGGACCCAAGCCGATTCGTGCCTAATACGACCGATATTACAAAACTGCCTCCTTACGTTATCAACGCTACAGACCCGAACCTGAAATACCCGCTCGTGTGGAAAACTAACTTGGCTATTGACCAGCGGTTACCATGGGGCTTAGTTGGAACGCTCGAAGTGATTTACAACAAAACGCTTCAGGGTCTGCGCTACATCGATGCCAACCTGAAAGCGCCGGATCGTACATTGAGTGGTGCAGATACGCGCGGTCGTTTCCCTGCATCCGGCGTTGCCAGCTCGGGTTCGGGTGCTAACAACACGGTGAACATTGCCCGTTTCTACAACACCGCAGTTACGAACGCCTTTATTCTGAAAAACGCGAATCAGGGTGATGCCTATACCTTCACAGCTAAACTGGAAAAACCAACGTCGAATGGCTTTGGCGGTATGCTGGCTTACACGTATGGTCTGGCCAGAGATTTACAATCGGTTGGTAGCACAGTACAGGCCAACATTCCTGGCGTACAGGGTCAAAACTATTTGGGCGTTTCCTTTGCTGATAATGACCTGCGCCACCGGATCATCGGTTACGTAAACTACCGCCTGAACTACGGTGGTAAGTTTGGCGGATCAACGACCTTTACCCTAGGTACACAGTCGACCAGCGGCTACAAAGTATCGTACGTAGTGGGTGGTGACCTGAACGGCGATGGCCAGACAACAAATGATCTGATCTATGTACCTAAGAGCGCTTCGGAACTCACCTTTTCACCGCTTACTGTAGGTTCGGGTGCCGCAGCACAGACGTTCTCGCCAGAACAGCAGCAAGCCGCTTTTGATGCCTACATCGAGAATAACGACTATTTGAAAACTCGTCGTGGACAGTACGCTGAGCGAAATGGTGGTTATGCTCCCTGGCTCACCCGTTTCGACTTCACGGCAATTCAGGAGTTTTACATTGCAACCGGAGCTAAAGGTACGCGTCATACGATCCAGTTCCGTGCCGACATCCTGAACGTTGGAAACATGATCAACAACAAGTGGGGTGTAGGTAATGCAAATACATCTACGCAGCCTATTTCTTTGGCAAGCCTTAGTGCTGCTGGTGTTCCTTCGTATCGTCTGGGTACGCAGAATATCAATGGTAGTACTGTTCTGTTGAAAGATTCATTTGTGAAAAGTATTACGATCGATAACGTTTGGCAGGCTCAGCTTGGCGTTCGTTACTCGTTCTAATCATTTGCTGATTTATGCAAAAATCCCCCGCACAGTAATTGTGACGGGGGATTTTTTGTTTCCCGCAAGAGCCGTATGAAAACGTGTTTAGTCTTATTGTTAATGGCCCTCATCGTAAATGAAGGCATGACACAATCACTCAATCGGTTTAACAACAGTCAGTCGATTGATGCTTTCTTCTCTCCCAAATCAGTTCGTAAGCATCCGCTTATTCTCGCCCATCGGGGTGGCCCAGGGGCGACAGATACTGAGAATTCCATTGAAACTTTCGAGAAGGTGGCGAAGATTTTGCCCAACGCTATTATCGAAATGGACGTACGAATGACCGTGG
Organism: Spirosoma aerophilum; assembly: GCF_054782495.1. Classification (NCBI taxonomy): domain Bacteria; kingdom Pseudomonadati; phylum Bacteroidota; class Cytophagia; order Cytophagales; family Cytophagaceae; genus Spirosoma; species Spirosoma aerophilum. The sequence goes on from NZ_BAAGSJ010000013.1 coordinate 201,252, forward strand.
ATAGTCATTATGTGTTGCTGCACGATCCAACCCTGGATCGGGAATCGGATGCCAATGGACCGGTAGCCCAAAAAACTATCCAGGAACTGAAAAAAGTCAGGCTGAAAACCCTGTCCGGCGAACAGACCCATCAATCAATGCCAACCTTTGACGATGTGCTCCAGTGGAATAAAAACCGATATATGCTGGCGCTGGATATTAAGCCGGGTACCGACCCGCTACAGGTCATGCGTATAGTAGAGATGAATCGGGCTGTACATTCCGTCTTTGTCATTTGCTATTCCATGGCAGAGGCTCAGCGTATGCGGGATCGGTACCCTACGCTCTGGTTAGCTGTTGGTGTAAACAACATGGTTGATCTGGAGCGGCTTGAAGGTAGCCCCTTGTCGCAGGGACGGTTGATAGCACTTACACCCCAGAAACTTCAGCCGATCTCCTTTTACGAACGCTTGCATAAATTGGGCATACTTGCTTCTGTGGGTACGTATGGAAAGGATCAGTTAGATGAAAAACCTATGACCGATGCCGCCACTGGGTACCGGGAGATAGTTCATCAGGGCGGTGATATTCTGACCACTGACCGACCAGTTGAGGTCTCTGCTTTATTTTAAATGAGCTGTGTTCAAATGCATATTGTCAAGCTTCTTCACCTGTGTTTTCTAGCCTTATTAAGCCTCCATGTCGTCGGGCAGCAAGTCGGGAAGCCGTTGCCCGGTTGGAAGGAGGGTCAGCTGGACATTCACCACATCAACACCGGTCAGGGGAATGCCTCATTCATTGTCTTTCCGGATGGCACAAGTCTGCTGATTGACGCTGGAGCCATTAATTCGTTGGATTGGCGAACCAGTAAGCCCCGGAATATTCCGGTTAAACCTGGCTCAGATCGCCAGGCGGGCGAATGGATTGCCCGCTATGTCCGCCATATACTTCGTTTCCAGCCTCGCCCGGCTATTGATTACGCTATTATTACCCATTTCCATGATGATCATATGGGAACGCCCCTGAACGTAACGAAACGGGCAAGTGGCGGATATGTGCTGGCAGGTATTACGGAAGTTGCGGAATATATCCCGATTCGAAAAATAATCGATCGTGGCTGGCCGGACTATGCCTATCCGCGCCCATTCGTTGGCGATTCGATGGTGATGAATTACCGTAAATTCCTTGATTGGCAAATAGCGAACAAGGGTCTGCAAGTGGAGCGGTTTGTAGCGGGCCGAAATCAACAAATCTCCCTTCTGAAAGATCCTGAAAAATATCGGGTGGAGGTTCGGAATCTAATGGTGAACGGTGACTTATGGACAGGTAAGGGGAATACTTCCCGGCAGCTTTTCCCGGAGTTAGCTTCCTTAAAAGCAGCAGAATTTCCGAACGAAAATATGTGCAGTATTGCCCTTCAAATCCGGTATGGCGCTTTCGATTACTTCTCTGGTGGCGATATTCAAGGGGTATTGCAGTATGGGGCACCTGCCTGGCATGATGTAGAAACTCCATTGGCTACCGTAGTGGAGCCGGTAGATGTTCAGTTGGTTGATCATCATGGCTATGCTGATTCGCAAAATGGAGCACTTTTGGCAAAGTTGAGACCGCGCGTTTTTGTCATTCCTGCCTGGGCGGCTTCACATCCGGGTCGCGAGGTGCTGGAACGTCTCCTGTCGGAGCAGCTTTATCCAGGCCCCCGAGATGTCTTTGCTACTAATCTGCTGGAGGAGGCCAAAACTGGAATCAGTGATTTATTGACCAGTTTAAAAAGCCAGGCAGGTCATGTGGTTGTTCGGGTTGAACCTGGTGGTAAAGTGTACCGGGTAATCGTTTTGGATGATAATGATGAGCGGAACAATATAAAATTAATAGTAGGACCTTATCAAGCCAGATAATTTTAGTGCAAAATCGATGTACTACCGTCCTGTCTGTTTTGCTTAAGTTTATCCGTACCGGCCTGATAGCCCTGCACGATCATTCGGCCAATATCGTCGGAGGTAAACTTCATCATGTTCAGGAAAAGCGGTTCTGTTGGACGGATGATCGTTAAGTCGAGGTTGCGGCCATTAAGGTGTTCGCGATTGGCAAAGCGTTCGGCCCAGGCAATGTCATTATTGACCAGTTGATTGACCGTAATATCTTTCACCCGATCCATTAGGTTGAGCAGGTTCCGGTAGTTGAATTTTTCGTTGTAAATTTTTTTGGCATGGCAGGCGACACAGGCAATTTCAGTAGCCCCATCTTCAATGGCCACCCGAAGGGGAGCCACTTCCCGTAAGCCGCCGTCCAAAAAGGCCCGCCGGTGATCGCCCCCTATCTGAACCGCAGGCATCAGAAACGGTAGTGAACTACTGGCATACACGAAATCAAGAAAGTGAGGATCATGGGCGTCGGCATAGAACATATCGCCTTCAATAATATCGACTGCCCCCACCTTGATCTTCACAGGTCCGTTCTTAATGGCTTCCAGGTTAACATGATGGCGAATGAGATTCTGAATGGGCGAATTATCCAGCAATCCATCGAACCGGCTCATCAGGGTATTGTATCCCATGCGAAACCGTGACCGGATTACGGCAACATCATCCGGTTTCGTGATGTTGCGAATCCAGAATTCAATCAAATATTTGCCGATTTTTACCCAATCGACCTGGCCTGTTTCTGTTTGCTGGCGGGCGGCTTCATTGGCCATGAACGTAGCATTGAGACTCCCTACGGAGATGCCATACAATTGATCTGGAACGAACCCCGACTCGAATAGGGCCATAGACGCCCCTACCTGAAAGGCTCCCTTGAGCGAACCGCCCCCTAACACCAGGGCCCGTTGAGGAGTATTGGCAGAAGCTGGATGAATGGCAGGACGTGGAAGTGAGGGGTTGGGGTTATCAATCATACGAAGTATATCAAGTGACGTTAGTAACACTCAATTGCGGAAAGTTGACGTTTTTCGCTCAATAAACAAACGAAATGGCTGAGGCTATAGTTATGAAATGGACGTCTGGTTTTCTAAACGGCTTTTCGGCGTCTGCTCATTCCTTAGTATACTTGCCGGAAATTTAGTTGGTAAGGTTAGTCAGTGAATACAGCAATACGTAAACAGAATAGTGTACTAATTACTTGTTGACTACACGAGCGGTCCCGTTATCAGCCCATTAACGTATCAACCCACCGACTTATTAACGCCAAATGCCTCTTACCGTCGCCGATATACAAGCCCCGATTGCTGCTGAAATGGAATTGTTTGAGCAGAAATTTAAAGGGCAAATGAAAAGCGATGTTATGCTGCTCGACCAAATCATGAACTACATCGTGAAGCGGAAAGGCAAGCAACTGCGTCCCATGTTCGTTTTTTTAATGGCAGGTGTATGCGGTTCCATTTCAGAAGCTACGTATCGGGGGGCCTCTCTGATTGAGTTGTTGCATACGGCCACCCTCGTTCACGACGACGTGGTGGATGAATCCAACTACCGGCGCGGTTTTTTCTCTATCAATGCCCTCTGGAAAAATAAAGTCGCCGTGCTGGTAGGTGATTACCTCCTTTCTCGCGGCTTGTTACTTTCCGTCGATAACAACGATTTCGATTTGCTTCGGATTGTGTCGACGGCTGTTCGGGAGTTGAGCGAAGGCGAACTGCTACAACTGTACAAAGCCCGTCGGCTGGACATCACGGAGGATATTTATTACGAGATTATTCGGCAAAAAACGGCGTCGCTCATTGCGGCCTGCTGCGCCGTTGGGGCACGGTCGGTAGGAGCAGCCAAAGAGATTGTTGAACAGGCACACGCTTTCGGGGAGAAAGTAGGCATTGCTTTTCAGATAAAAGACGATCTGTTCGATTACGGAACGGCCGAAGTCGGAAAGCCGCTGGGCATTGATATCAAAGAGAAGAAGATGACGCTACCGCTCATCTATGCGCTTAACAAGAGCGGGTTTCTGGAAAAACGACGGATCATCAACATCATCAAAAATGAGAGCGAGAAGCCAAAGAAGGTCAATGAAGTGATCGCCTTTGTCAAAAACTCGGGTGGTATTGAATACGCTACCCAAGCCATGAATCAGTACGTTGCCGAAGCCCAGACCCTCCTCAATGCCTTCCCGGAATCCCCTTACCGGCAATCCCTGCATCAGCTGGTGCAGTATACGATTGACCGGAGCAAATAAACGAGTGAAGAATGTAGAGTGAAAAGTGAAGAATAATTACTGGACAAGTTACTCTTCACTTTTCATTCTACATTCTTCACTCGTTTATTTGTTTTCTCCCCAAACAGTCGGTGAAAATCCGGGCTTTCGGTATTCATCCACTTATCCCAAAAGGTAAAATAAAGACCGTAATTAAACCGGAATTGAGTGTGGTGGAGGCTGTGGTGGGTAGCGCCGATAAGCCAGCGGCCCAGCCAGTGCCGATTGAAATCCTGGGGGTAGATCTCTGTATTCAAGTGATTGATGGCACTTGATAACGTCATAATTATTAAGATCAGGCCAACCGCCGAAATGTGCAGCGGCAACACAAATGTCAGGGCCGGAATCACAATCGCTTGTAACGTACTCTCTGTCGGGTGGAAGGAAAAAGCCGTCCAGGGTGACGTAGTGATACTATCGTGATGTGTTTTGTGGACCAGTTTATAAACACCGGGTCGATGCATCCAGCGGTGAAGCCAGTAGTAATAGGTCTCGTGAATGAAAAGCACAACGATGATGCTGATAGGGTACCAGATCAATGGGTACGCGTTGATGTCGGTATAGATTGCTGTGTAACCCGCCTGATAGGCCAGTATGACGGCTAGAGCAATACCCGTAAAAATCAGCGAAGTAATGACCGACCAGCCAATTTCCCGCCAATCCTGACCGGCTTTGCGGGGACGAGTCTGTACGGCCCTGTGAGCAAACTGGTCTTTTAACGAAACGTTGAAAAGCCACCAGAAGCCAAGAGAGAACAAAACATATCGTCCAAAAATAGCTACGAAGAAAAGCAAGGCTGTGATTCCTAACGTAGCCGGGTTGGTAATCTCAATCATAAGATACTATAAACTGATTCGGTATTGAGTCAACTTGAATAAAACAACATTGTTGCCAATATCGACTGTTAATTAGGAATACGAACTTTCATGGTTTCTGGTTTCATTCAGGTGTGTTCATATTCCCTTAATTTACGGGTTCGTTGACCTGTCAATTTGTTTGTACCTTTGCGGCCAGTACTCATATTTCAATAATAATGGCTTTTATGCGCCTATTCTTTTCCATTCTGGTCGTGGCATCGGTCCTGACTGCCTCCTACGCTCAACCAAAGAAACCCATAAGCGGTGCTCCCAAAACCATAAGTCAAGGGCAGGGGCTGCCTAAACCAAAATTAGTAGTTGGCATTGTCGTAGACCAGATGCGTTATGATTATTTGTATCGCTATTACAACAAGTTCAGCACTGGTGGCTTTCGCCGGATGATGGATGGCGGATTCAATGCCCGCAACAATCACTATCATTATGCAGCAACGTATACCGGTCCTGGGCATGCTGCGATCTACACCGGATCGGCACCAGCCCTGAATGGTATTGTTGGTAATGATTTCTATGAGCGGAACATTGGGCGGTTGATGTATTGTGCCGAAGATACAACGGTGAACACCGTTGGAAATACGGGAACGGCCGGTAAAATGTCGCCCAGAAATTTGCTCGTTACTACCATCGGCGACCAACTTAAACTGGCTACTGATGGACGAGCAAAAGTCATTGGGATAGCTCTGAAAGACAGGGGGGCTATATTGCCCGCCGGTCATGCTGCCAATGCTGCCTATTGGTACGATTCGAAAGATGGTAACTTCATCAGCAGCACATTTTATCAAAATGAATTGCCCAAATGGGTGCAGGATTTTAATGCCCGTAAGTTATCAGATCAGTTTTTGGCGCAAAAGTGGGAGCCTTCACTGCCCATGAATCAATATAGCGAAAGTACGGTTGATGATGAACCGTATGAATCGGTACTGGCGGGGGAGACGAAATCCGTTTTTCCGCACACATTTGCCATTCAGGCAGGGGGTAGTAAGTATGAGCCACTCCGTACCAGTCCTTTTGGTGATTTGATCACCAAAGAATTTGCACTGGCAGCCCTTAAAGGCGAACAATTAGGCCAGCGGGATGTGACAGACATGCTTTGTGTAAGCTTCTCCTCACCTGATTATATTGGTCATGCATTTGGTACACACGCTATTGAAACTGAAGACCAGTATCTCCGTCTGGATCTGCAGTTGGCCGAACTGTTTAATCAGTTGGATGCAACGGTTGGAAAAGGACAATGGGTGGCGTTTCTGTCAGCCGACCACGGCGTAGTCGATTCACCGGGTTTTCTGCAGCAGAACCGGATTCCGGCGGGCTTTCGTGGGTACGGTGAAATAGGTGAATCAATAAAATCAACTCTCGAAAAAGCTTATGGGCCGGGTCAATGGATGCTTTCTTATTTTAATCAGCAGGTGTATCTCAACCATACCCTGATGACGGAAAAGAAAATAGCCATGCAGGACGTGTATGAATTGCTGCGGACAATGCTTTTGAAGCAGAAAGCCATCGTCAACGTAGTGAACTTGCACAACCTGGGTGCCGAAGCGTTGCCGACCTTACAGGAGAACTTATTCCGGAATGTGTATCACCCAAATCGAAGTGGAGATTTCTATGTGATGCAGCAGCCGGGCTGGCTTGAGGGGCGCAGTAAAGGTACCACCCACGGTACCACCTATGCCTATGATACGCACGTACCCTTTTTGCTGTATGGATGGGGTATTAAACCCGGTCAAACACTCCGCCGGACCCATATTCATGATATTGCCCCAACTATTACAGCCCTGCTCGGCATCCTTGAACCCAGCGGCTGTATCGGCGACCCGCTGGAAGAAGCGATTAAATGATATAGGATATATGATGTAGGATGTATAGACTACTTCCTACATCATATAGTGAAACTTACTTCTTTAAACCCAAAGTACCTTACTTGGCCCTCGGTGCTAATGGCTAATCGTCCGTTGGCATCAATGCCGCAGATGGTCCCTTTGAAGGGCTTCCCCTCGCTTTCAAACGTATGTTCTTCCTGGTAGCGGTATAAGATTTGCAGGTAATTAATCTTTAGGGCTTCACGCTGACCGGAGAGAAGTTGAAGGTATCGTTGCTCCAGCGTTTCGCACAGTCGACTGAGTAAGCCGGGCAGATCGTATGTGTTGGGTAAAGGCGACTCATTTTGCAGGGAGGTTGCAGTGCCATAACCGAAGGCTGTCTGGTTGACGTTCAGTCCAATGCCCACGATCGACCAGGCAATGCCGTACCCGTGTAGGGTATTTTCGATTAGAATGCCGCCTAGTTTTCGATCATCTACATAAATATCATTGGGCCATTTTATACGAAGTGAAGAGCCTACGAGCGGTTGTAATGTATCGTATATACCCAGCGAAATGGCCATATTCAACCAAAACTGGTCTGTCGCCATTAAGAAAGCCGGCTTGAGAATCAGCGAGAATGTCAGGTTTTCGCCCGGTTTTGCTTCCCATTGATTGCCCCGCTGTCCTCGCCCAGCCATTTGATTATCGGTTATGACAAGTAGTCCTTCGTTAGGGTCTTTTTGCGCAATCAAAGCAGCCGCTTCGTCGTTAGTTGACTGACAGCTTGGCAGATATTGGATTATTTGTCCAATAAAAAGCGTTTTGGGATAGATTTTGTACAAAATATTGTATAGTTTAGTAGTAGAGAGTTAATGAATGATACGGTGGGCTATTTTACTTGGCCCTTTGGCAACGTACCCGCTGATTGGCTTATCGTGCAATGTTAAACCGAAAGCATGAGAATTAACAAGAACAATGAGTTTACCGCCGAGCAGATACGTGATTTCGTTGTGCGCGGTATGCAAGAGAAAAAAGCACAGGATATTGTAGTGATGGACCTGCGCAAAGTTAAAAATGCCATCTGCGATTATTTTGTTCTTTGTTCGGGTAATTCCGACACACAAATAGACGCCATATCAACGTCTGTTGAGGAGGAAGTCTACAAGGCAAGTAAGCAGGATCCGTGGCATAAAGAAGGAAAATTAAACCGGGAGTGGATTTTGCTTGACTACGTTGATGTAGTCGTTCACGTGTTTAAAAAGGATCGTCGATCGTTCTATGACCTTGAACAACTTTGGGGAGATGCTGAAATTCAGGTCATTGAAGACAACGACTTTGCCGTAGCCTCCTAAGCGTGAGTGTTTGGTTAAATGCCTTTTCTTAAAAGACTGATTGTCAATAAGCTTTTAACCAAACACTTCATAAACAGTTATATATAGAAAAGGCTCTTTTAGGGCCGCTTGTGGGGCTGACAAACCGTTTGTCCTAACCTACTCGCCGTAGAAACAATCATTCGTGAAACGGTGTTACCCTTGAAATCCGTTAGTACAACCTGAGGAAATGGCAGAAAATAATAAAAATCCGTTAGTACCCCGTGGTGGGCCACGTAAGCCCAACTTTCAGGGCTGGATTGTTGCAGTGCTGATTGCCGCCATTCTTGGCATTACATTTTTTAACCGAAGCTCAGCTACCCAAGAAATCTCGCAGAAGCAGTTTGAGCGAATGGTGAAAGACCATGAGGTCGCCGAAGCTATCGTCGTTAACGACAAAATTGCTGAAGTGACCCTCACGCAGCAAGCTGCTCAGAGCCCAAGATATAAGAGCCGGTTTGCCGACAAACCGTATTTTGGAACTGGTCAGGGTCCGCATTTCCAGTTTCAGATTGCTTCTGGTGAAACGTTCAAGAAAGATTTGGATCAACTTCAGCAGAACCTTCCTGACAATGAAAAAATCGATCTTAAGTTTGAAACCCGAAGTGACTTCGGCAGCATAATCAGCACATGGGGCTTCCTGATCGTTATGATCCTGGCCATGTATTTTCTGCTGGGTCGTATGTCTGGTGCCGGTGGGCCAGGAGGGCAGATCTTTAATATTGGTAAATCCAAAGCTGCACTCTTTGATGCTGACAATAAGGTGAAGATTACCTTCAACGATGTGGCTGGCCTGGACGAAGCGAAAGAAGAGATTAAGGAGATTGTCGATTACCTGAAAAATCCAACCAAATTTACCAAGCTTGGTGCTAAAATACCGAAAGGTGCTTTATTGATCGGCCCTCCGGGTACGGGTAAGACGCTTCTTGCAAAAGCTGTAGCTGGTGAGGCCGGTGTTCCGTTCTTCTCGCTGTCAGGCTCTGATTTTGTTGAGATGTTCGTCGGTGTAGGCGCTGCCCGCGTTCGTGACTTGTTTAAACAAGCCAAAGAAAAAGCACCCTGTATCATCTTCATTGATGAGATTGATGCCGTTGGTCGTTCACGGGGTCGGGGTTCTATGCCCGGTGCCAATGATGAACGCGAAAACACACTCAACTCACTGCTCGTCGAAATGGATGGTTTTGCAACCGATTCAGGCATTATTATCCTGGCAGCAACCAACCGCCCCGACGTACTGGATACAGCATTGCAGCGTCCTGGCCGTTTCGACCGTCAGATCAGCATTGACAAACCCGATATTATTGGTCGGGAAGCGATTTTCCGGGTTCACCTAAAGCCAATCAAATTATCGGCTGATGTTGATCCGAAAGAATTAGCGGCTCAGACACCTGGATTTGCCGGTGCTGAAATTGCCAACGTTTGTAACGAAGCGGCTCTTATTGCAGCCCGTAGTGATAAAGAGGCCGTTGATATGAAAGACTTCCAGGATGCGATGGATCGCGTCATCGGTGGTCTGGAGAAGAAAAACAAGATCATCTCGCCGGAAGAAAAAGAGATTGTCGCTTATCATGAGGCCGGGCATGCCGTTGCGGGTTGGTACCTGGAACACGCTGATCCACTCGTTAAAGTAACGATCGTGCCCCGTGGTGTTGCCGCTCTTGGGTATGCCCAGTATCTGCCCCGCGAGCAGTATTTATACCGGACCGAACAGCTAATGGACGAAATGTGCATGGCACTAGGAGGCCGAGCTGCTGAAGACCTGATCTTTGGTAAAGTATCGACCGGTGCCCTGAGCGATCTGGAACGTATCACCAAACTTGCCTACAGCATGGTAACCATGTATGGCATGAACGATAAGATTGGTAACGTGTCATTTTATGACTCCAAGCAGTCAGACTATAACTTCAATAAGCCTTATTCAGAAGAGACGGCCAAGCATATTGACGACGAGGTTCGTAAGATTGTTAGCTTGGCTTATGAGCGTACAAAAGGGCTGTTGAGCGATCATAAAGACGCTCTGGAGATTTTGGCCAAGGAACTACTTGAAAAAGAAATTCTGTACCAAAATGATCTGGTTCGTTTGATTGGCAAACGCCCATTCGAACGCGAGACCGTCTATCAGGCATACAAGAACAAAGGTGTTGCCGAAGAGGTGAAGGAGCAAATTGGTACGGAATCAAAGCCTGCCGAAACGGAGCCCGAATCGCTGCCGATCTAATGTGGTTAAGTAACAAAAAAAGGGACGCCCAAACAGGTGTCCCTTTTTTGTTACTTCTTGCCAAGCTCAATAACCTGCATATCCATGATTCGACCATCATCAAGTGAAAACCGGATGGCTGTCCGCATTTTGTGAAAACCGGTTTTGCCTGCTGCTCCGGGATTGATAAATAACAGGTTTTTTAAGGCCGGGTCCCGAACAACTTTGAGGATGTGCGAGTGCCCGCAGATAAATAAGTCGGGTGGGTTCGCTTTTAGAAGGGGCCGGGTAACCGGATTATAATTTGGGGGCGTTCCTCCTATATGCGTCATCCATATATCGAGGCCTTCAAGGGTAAACCGTTGATTGAGGGGAAGCTCATTACTCTCGGAATCAATGTTCCCACTGACAATACGTAGGGGCCGAAAGTTTCGTAACTCGTCGGCTACTGTCAGTAACCCTACATCTCCGGCATGCCACACTTCATCACAGGCCTCAAAATGGTTAAAAATCTGCGGGTCCAGATAACTATGGGTATCGGATAAAAGGCCAATGCGTGTCATGAGAGAGTAGATAAGTTAGTCAGTAAGCCAGTAAGCGGCAATGCCCAAGTCGGTAAGTGGCTGACCCAAGAAGTAGGCACGCTTACTGACTTACCGACTAAGGCGAAGCCGCTTACTGACTTATTGACTCATTTCGCCCTAAAATTAAGTCCTTCATGTCGATACGGATTTTCTTTTTGTCAATTTTCCCGACACTGGTTTTAGGAATTTCCGGTACAAATACGATTCGATCCGGGACATACCATTTATGTAGGTCACCCCGCTCCACTTTTGCTTGCAATTGAGCTTTTATACCGTCAGCCGTTAGCGAATAACCAGGTTTCTGAACAATGAGGGCATGCGGCCGTTCGCCCCATCGGTCGTCAGGCAGGCCAACCACAGCGGATTCCGCTACTCCTTCAATTTGAGACAATACATCTTCCATATCCAGTGAAGAAACCCATTCGCCACCCGTCTTGATGACGTCTTTCGTTCGGTCGGCGATGATGACCCAATAGTCAGATGTAATGCTGGCAACATCGCCCGTATGCAACCAACCGCCTTTCCATAAATCACCGCTCCGTTCCGGATCATCATAATACCCTTGCGTGAGCCACGGACCACGGGCTACAATTTCACCTAATGAATGCCCATCATGCGGGACAAACTGGCCGTTGTCGTCCATTAAGCGCATTTCGATAAAAGGGGATATACGACCAGCCCGGGTGCGAAGCTCAAGTTGCTCTTCCGACGAAAGCGCTTTCTCCTGTTCGTTTAGGTAACCAACGGCCATAACCGGGGCGGTCTCTGACATGCCATATCCCGACATGACCGTTATACCTAACTCAGTAGCGGCTTTGGCCAGACCTTTGGTGAGTGCAGAACCCCCGATCAACACCTTCCAGCGACTAAGATTTTCTTTGAACTTCGGAGCCGCCGGACTGCTGACCAGCATATTTAAAATGGTAGGTACACAATGCGACAGCGTAACGCCTTCTTTAATGAGCAGCTTGAGCAGTAGTTCGGGTTCATACCGCCCGGGATAAACCTGCTTGGCCGACATCATCGTGGCTAGAAACGGAAAACCCCATGCGTGGACATGAAACATGGGCGTAATGGGCATATATACATCCGAAGAGCCTTTAAATGGCATGGCCTCATAGCCTATAATGTAGGTGAGAAGTCCCATCGTGTGCATGAACAACTGCCGGTGGGAGAAGTAAACCCCTTTCGGGTTGCCCGTTGTGCCTGTTGTATAAAAGGAAGTCGCCCAGGTATTCTCGTCGAAGTCAGGGAAATCGTAGGCAGCTGAAGCGCTTAGTAACAAGGCTTCATATTCGCCCGCAAAACCATCTGGAAGTTGTTCAAGGGGTATTATGTCGTTAGAGCCATTATATACTTTATCGCTCAGGACAACAAATGTTTCTACAGTTGTCAACTGATCTTTAATAGCTGACAGGATGGGCAGGAAATCTTCGTGAATCAGGACAATCTTATCTTTTGCATGATTCATAGTGTATAATATCTGCGCGGGCGATAAGCGAACATTTACCGTGTGCAGGATGGCCCCAATACTGGTTACCCCAAAGAAGCATTCCAGGTAACGGTGGCTATCCCAGTCGAACACCGCCACCATATCGCCCGGCTTTATAGTTAAATCCGTCAATACATTAGCTAACTGCCGAACGCGTTGATTAAAGCGCGTGTAATCCATTCGGAACAGGTCCCGATAAACGATCTCGCGTTTTGGTTCATATTTAAGTGACTGCGCCAGCATGTTTTTTATAAGCATTGGTGGCTCGTGAGCGTCCGGGGTACGGGGAATGAGCTTTGTCTGAATCATAGTGAGATGACCGTAGTTGATGGGAACCAATAAATCGAAGGTATAATTGAATAATGGAAAGAAAAAATAGTACCCTATAAAATTAGCCCGGCCTCCATTTAACTGGAAACCGGGCTATATATTGTTTGAACTGGCTACATCAAGGTTTGTGCTGGACGAGTTTTCCCCGTATGTATTTTACAACAGCAACCCTGCAATTGTCGCAGACATATAACTGGCTAGCGTACCACAAATTAGTGCTTTAAAGCCAATTCGGGCCAGATCGCTTCGACGCTTAGGGGCCAGCTCACCAATGCCGCCTACCTGGATGGCAATCGAGCTGAAATTAGCAAATCCGCAAAGGGCAAAACTGACAATTGCGATGGTTTTCGGGTCGAGTGTCTGCTTGATCTTAACCAGATCGAGGTAAGCAACAAACTCGTTGACAACCATTTTTGTCCCCATCAGGGCACCCGCTGCCTGAATGTCTTTTGCAGGAACGCCCATTGCCCAGGCAAATAGAGAAAAGAACTTGCCAAGTATAAAATTAAGGCTCAGGTAGTCAACATTGAAAATGTAAAAGCCAATGCGAAACATGATACTGTCGAGTAGCGCAATCAGAGCGATAAAGCCAATCAGCATGGCAACTACGTTGAAACCTACTTTCAATCCTTCACTGGCACCAGCGGCAATGGCGTCGAGTAAATTGGCATAAATCTTTTTTATTTCCACTTTCACCGTTCCCTGCGTCTCTGATACCTGTGTTTCGGGCATTACTATCTTACTGATGACCAATGCACCGGGTGCCGCCATGATACTGGCCGCCAACAGATAAGGGGCTGGAACGCCCAGCGAAATGTAAACCGCCAGAACCCCCCCGGCTATACAAGCAAAAGAACCCGTCATGCTAGCCAGTAACTCGGAGTTAGTCATGCCGTTTAAGTACGGCTTGATCATAATCTGCGCTTCTACCTGACCAACAAATGTACTGGCTACATTAGAAAGGGCCTCTGCTCCACTAACACCCATCAGCCATTTCATTGCCTTGGCCATAACAGCTACAATCCGCTGCATTATGCCAAGGTGATAGAAAATATTGACCAGCACGGCCACAAAAATGATGGTTGGAATGACTTTGAAGAAGAAAATGAAGCTGTTTTCCGGTCCGAAAGCTCTGGTCAGTACGTCAGGTCTGACAAGCGATGAAAAGACAAATTCGGCCCCGATGTTGGCCTTTTGAAGTAACCGGTCAACGTAGTAACCAAGGCCCTGAAATAGATTTTGGCCAACATCAGTCTTCAGGACAAACACCGCTAACCCAAACTGAAGGGCTAGCCCAACACCTACAGTACGATAATTTATTGCTTTACGATTATCAGAAAGGGCATAGGCGATACCCAGAATCAAAACAACGCCAATTAATCCAGTAAAACGCTCCATTCAGTGACGACACAATTACAGTTAGGTTGGCGAATATACAAAAAGAAGGGATGGAACGAACCCATAAAAAAACGGCGTAAAGGAAAACCGGCTGATTCAACAAATCATATTCGTTGAATCAGCCGGTTGTTTATGTTAAAATTTGTTTAGACGACGCTTGTCAGATCGAGTACAAAATTCGGGAATAGATCTACCTTCGACGACATGTTTACGTCAAATATCAGCGATTGCCCGTTCGGCACCTTCCTGAAATTCCTCCTCAATTTGCGCTATATCAGCCGGTTTAGTTTCTTTATCGAAAAGGCGGGCTTCCATGGCTTCTTTTTCCGTTATGTCGAAGAAGCGCTGATGCATATTAAAGGGCGCATCACCTTCAGCTACTTCACATTTCTTGAAACTACCATCTTCCTTCAATTCATAAGCATTGATATTGTCGAGCAGGTTATCCTTCAAAATCAGGATCGCTTGTTGCTTGACTCGTTTGTCTGCCAGAATAAATAAAGACTCGATGCGTCGGTCAAAGCTCCGTACCATGACATCGGCGCTTCCGCCATACACTTTAGGGTCGCCGTTGTTGTGGAAGTAATAAATACGAGTGTGTTCCAGAAAATCGCCGACAATGGATCGAACTGTAATGTTATCACTCAAACCAGCTCGGTGTGGACGTAGACAGCAAATGCTGCGTACGATCAACCGAATAGGGACACCCGCCTGCGAGGCTTTGTATAACTCGTCAATCACCTGCTTGTCTTCCAGCGAGTTAACTTTAATACAAATCCCACTCATCAAACCGCGTTGTGCATTATCAGCTTCTATGCGAATGAGTCGCAATAACTGCTCGCGCATGTCGCGGGGGGCCGTAATCAGGTATTGGTACTCGTTTGGGACTGAGTGACCGGTAATTACATTGAAAAACTCGGAGATATCGTGCGTATACGTCTCATTGGTTGTCAACAGACCGATGTCGGTATACAATTTCGACGTGTCTTCATTGTAGTTGCCGGTAGCCATATGGGCATAGCGAACTACGCGGCTCCCTTCGTTTCGAACAACCAACAGCAGCTTGGTGTGGGTTTTAAATCGGCTGATGCCATAGATCACGAAGCAACCGGCTTTTTGCAGACGTTGTGCTTCCCGAATGTTATTTTCCTCATCGAAGCGCGCCTTCACTTCAAACAGTACCGACACGTGTTTGCCATTCTCAGCGGCTTTCAGCAACGCTTCCGTGATGCGTGATCGTTTGGCCAATCGATAGACTGTTATCTTGATCGCCAAAACGTTCGGGTCTTCGGCTGCCTGTTCGAGCAGCTGCAGCACCGGTTCAAAGTTATTGTAAGGATGGTGCAGGAGTAGGTCCCGCTGCTTGATCAGCTCAAAAATGTCATCGGTTTTGTCCCGACTCACACCCAGCGGTGGAACCGGCGAATGGGGTAGGGGCATATCATCCTTAAACTCGGGATTCCCGATAATCTGCCACATGGACGAGAAATCAAGGAGCGTATGTGATTCGAAAATATTTAGATCGTCAATTTCCCAACGCTTCTTTAACAAATTCAGCATCCATGGAGAAACCAGTGTAGACTGGCTGTCGACCCCACTGCCTTTGGTTTCAATTTCGAGTCGGGTAACCCGTCCCAAACGTCGGTTTTTAATTTTCTGACGAACCTCATCAATAAAATCAACTTCGTCATCATCGTTTTCATCGAGGGTGAAATCGCCATTCCGGGTGATACGGAATAGGTTTACTGACAGGATTTCGACATTCCTGTACAGTTTTTTGATGTTCTCCCGAACGATTTCCTCGATTGGTATAAAGACAATGGTGTCCTCACGTTCAAAAGAGATAAAGCGGGGCAGGTTGGCGGGAATTTGAACGAAGGACAGCCGCTGACGGTCGTCTTCGTCTTCAGAGGGTAAACTTTTCAGTTCACTTTCGTCCGGGTTTTGCGTAACAACCCCAAAAATCAGCACTTTCGCCAGTAGCACCGGAAATGTATGTGTATAGTCATACAACATGGGTGTCAGCGTTGGATAGATAGCCCGGTCGAAGTAGTTGGTTGCTTCAGCCTGCTCCTCCGGTGCCATGCTGGCATAGGTGACCAGTTGAAGGCCATTTTCGGGAAATAACGGTAGTAGTTGCTCCGAAAATACTGCTTGCTGCTCCTGAAAAAACTGGTGAGCTGTGGTATATAACGCCTTTCGAAAAGGTACTTCCCGTAAGCCTGAGTAGTCAACCCGTTGTTTGTGGTAGTCCAGATAATTGTACAGGCTCCCCACCCGAATCATGAAGAACTCATCCATGTTTGAGGCTGAGATGGCCAAAAACTTCAGCCGCTCCATCAGGGTACGATTATCCAGCGGAGGCTTGGTCGTACGGGCCTGGTCAAGCACCCGCTCATTAAATTTAAGCCAGCTCAAATCGCGGCTTAAATAATCGCTCTGGTCAATAACGCTGGTGACTTTTTCGCTAACCTTCGCCAATTTGTCTGTTCCTTGAGCAGGAGCACTCGCCTGCCGGTTGGTGAAACGGGAAACCAAGTTTCCTAATATGGTGCGGTTTGAGTTTAGGGGATAACGCATACGCTTATTGAAAGGTTGAAGTACAACAAAAAAGCGGACTAAAAAAGCCCGCTTTATGTTATCATTCGGTTAAACATCCACACGGGCATATTTCGCATTTCGTTCAATGAACTCGCGCCTTGGTGCCACTTCATCGCCCATCAGGGTTGAGAAGACGTGGTCAGCGTCGGCCGCTGACTCAACCGTTACCACTTTCAGCGTTCGGCTGTCTGGGTTCATGGTGGTGCTCCACAACTGTTCGGCGTTCATCTCGCCTAAACCTTTGTAACGCTGAACACCCACATTTTCTTCTTTTCCGCTACCGGCGAGTTCTTTTACAGCCGCTTCACGCTGGGCTTCGGTCCAGCAGTAGCGTTCCTCTTTCCCTTTTTTAACCAGGTATAAAGGCGGTTGGGCAATGTAAATGTAGCCATTGTCGATGAGCGCCTTCATGTTGCGGTAGAAGAGCGTCAGGATCAACGTACGGATGTGACTGCCATCGACGTCGGCATCAGTCATGATAATGATTTTATGGTACCGGAGTTTATCCAGATTCATCACTGTCTCATCATCTTTCTTTTCGAGTCGTACGCCGAGTGCTGTCCAGATATTCTTGATTTCTTCGTTTTCGTAGATACGGTGTTCCATGGCTTTCTCTACGTTCAGGATCTTACCGCGAAGGGGAAGAATCGCCTGAAACGCCCGGTTCCGGCCTTGTTTAGCCGTTCCACCAGCCGAGTCACCCTCTACAAGATACAGCTCACATTTCTCCGGATCCGTATCCGAGCAGTCGGCTAACTTGCCGGGAAGCCCCATGCCGCCCATGAAGTCTTTCCGCTCGGTCATAATGCGCTTGTAGGCCAGATCAGCCGCAATACGCGCCTGTGCCGATACAAGCACTTTCTTGACAATGCCCTTCGCTGTATTAGGATTCTCTTCCAGCCAGGTTTCGAGCAGGTCGGCCATTGCCTGACTCACCGCACTCACTACATCCTGGTTACCTAATTTGGTCTTTGTCTGCCCTTCAAACTGAGGCTCAGCCACCTTTACCGAAATTACAGCGGTCAGGCCCTTGCGGAAGTCCTCTCCGCTGAAAGTCACCTTCCCCGAATTCTTTGGAAGAACGCCCGGGTTCTTGTCTGCATAGTTTTTCAATACCCGAGTCAGCGCTGAGCGGAAACCCTGTACGTGCGTACCACCTTCGTGGGTATTGATGTTATTTACGTACGACAGTACGTTTTCACCAGCTTCATAGTTGTACACCAGGGCGACCTGAACAGGCGTTGATCCTTTCGTGCTTTCCATGTAGATTGGCTTCATGCCATCGAGGGCAGGTCGTGTCTGATCCAGGTATTCAACGAATTCAACCAGACCACCCTGCGAGAAGAAATCATCTTTCCGGAGGGGTTCGCCGTTTTCGTCCAGCTCACGCATATCCGTGAGGAAAATATGAATGCCTTTATTCAGGTAAGCCAGTTCACGCAGACGACCAGCTACGGTGTCGTATTTGTAGACTGTTTCGGTGAAAATGCTGGCGTCAGGCTTGAAGTGTACGGTGGTGCCGGAATCTTCAGCGGTGCCAATCAACCGAACGGGATACTGCGGATGGCCGGTTTTATATTCCTGTTCAAACACCTGGCCTTCGCGGTGAACTTCTACGCGCAGGTCGGTCGACAGGGCATTCACGCAGGATACACCAACGCCATGCAACCCACCGGAAACTTTATAGTTGTCTTTATCGAATTTACCACCAGCGTGCAACACGGTCATAACCACCTGAAGCGCCGACACACCCATTTTTGTGTTGATACCCGTCGGGATACCCCGGCCGTTGTCCTGCACAGTAATGGAATTGTCTGGATTAATCGTGACGCTGATCTTGTCGCAGTAGCCCGCCAGTGCTTCGTCGATAGAGTTATCGACAACTTCCCAGATAAGGTGGTGGAGACCGCGTGTACCAACGTCGCCGATGTACATAGATGGGCGTTTGCGGACGGCTTCCAGGCCTTCCAGCACCTGGATGTTATCAGCACCATAATTGCTTAACGCGGTTTCAATAGGAGCATCTGCTTCAATAAGTTCGTTGGTCATATCAGAATGGGAGCGTGTCAGAAATTTGTTGTTTCAAGCCCGAAAACAGGCTGTTTGTATGGGTCTAACAGATTGTAAAAATACAAAAAAAAATCATCTTTTCCTACCCCTTTTTGCGGAGATCAGCTGAAGAAGTAAAAAAACAATTCAATCCGAAATATACTCTTTAGGGAGGGCGTTTACGTTTGTCAGATGCCCTTTCCGTGAAGTTTTTAAGGCGTATTTCGTTTGCCTGACTAATTCATAAAAGACAAGTTAAGCGGCCTGTCTGCTAAAAGAGTGATTTCCCGAAAAAGTATCATTAAACGGGACAAATCATTTAGACCATTTAGCTTGAAAACAAGCTACAACATGGTCTTGTTCAGTGACAAACGGCTGTTGTCTACTGACTGATTACGCCTAAACCAGTGACAAAAAGAAAGGCCGAATCGAATCGATTCGGCCTGGCGCAGTACGGGTAAAAATAGTGTGTTAGTCTTCGGGAAATGGGATATACACAAAGCCCGCAAAATCACCATGAACAACGAATAAACAGCAGTATTCGTCAGCCGCCTTATAGTTCTCTTTCCATAGATCCAGTGACTCCGGGCCGATCAATTCGCGCTGAATGAACTCGTCAACGAACGAAGCTCTATAATTCCACTGGTTCTCCAACTCACTGGCGGCAATCAGCAGTTGGCCCAAAGGAACTTCGCGCCGGGACGCTACAAAAATCGGAAAATCGGAAAAGCCGCGTTTCCTGATCTGATAGGAGGCTTCTTTTAACTGGTCGGCCACCTTTACGAAATCGGATGAGATCATACCCATCAACTCTTTATTGACGTCATACGAATTGGCATCGTCGAGCAGGGTATTTTCGTTGCTGTGGTTAATCATATTTTTAGTTAGTGAGTCGGTAAGCGGCTTCGCCTAAGTCGGTAAGTCAGTAAGTGACTAAAGTCTGCATTCTTGATGCGCCAGCCACTTGCTGACTTACCGACTTAGGCGAAGCCGCTTACTAACTTATTGACTTTGTTCAAAACCTCGCTGCCAGCAGGAGATCCAGATCTTTGAACCGCATGTTGAACTTGCGGGCGATATAGGCGTTGGTCAGCGTGCCCTTGTGTGTATAAACACCTTTCATAAACCAACGGTTCGCATACATCATCTGTTCAATGCCACCAGTTGTACCGGTTTCCAGCAAAAAAGGCAGGAATATGTTGCTGAGGGCCATACTTGCCGTATAGGCCACCCGTGCAGCAATGTTGGGTACGCAATAATGGATGACACCCATATGCTTGTATGTAGGTTGTTTATGAGTTGTCATCCGGGACGTTTCAAAGTTGCCGCCCTGATCGATCGACACGTCAATAATGACGGAGTCGGGTTTCATGCGACCAACCATTTCTTCGGTCACCACAACCGGGCTCATAGCATCTTCAGCGCGCATGGCACCAATCACAACATCGGCCCGCTGAATGGCTTCGGCCAGTGTGTCGGAATCGATAATGGACGTGTAGACGTGTTGCCCAACGGCGTATTTGAGCCGCTGGAGCTTGTATAAATGTTTGTCAAAAACTTTTACATCGGCACCCATCCCAATGGCTGTTCGGACCGCATATTCCGTAACGGTACCAGCACCGAGCATAACTACTTTGGTGGGTGGAACGCCCGTGATCCCACCCAGAATAATGCCCCGCCCGTTGTCGGCATTGCTGAGGTACTCCCCGGCAATAAGCATGACCGTACTCCCGGCAATTTCACTCATGGAGCGAATGACGGGCAGGTTACCGCCCTGATCTTCAATGAATTCGTAGCCGAAAGAAGTCAGGTTCTTGCTGTTGATCTTCTCAAAATAAGCGCGGTCATGAACGGGCAGGTTCAAGGCTGAAATGACCGTACTTCCTGATTGAACATGCTCAAACTCATCGTCGACCAGTGGCTCAACTTTCAGGATCAGGTTGGCTTCGTAGACTTCTTTTGGCGAGCGCGCTATCTGCGCGCCGGCCTCGCTGTACTCGGTATCCGAAAATTTAGCTTTCTCGCCGGCGCCCTGTTCAACGATTACATTATGCCCATTCCGTACCAGGATAGCAACGGCTTCGGGTGTGAGTGCAATCCGGTTTTCCTGCAGCGAAACCTCTTTCGGGAGACCTATCAGCAAGCTGTTCCGATTGGTCTTTACGGCCAGTGGGGCTTCTTTTGGGTATAGGGCCGTTTGCTTGGCCAATTCCTCAAATCCAGTCATTCGTTGTCGTTCCAAGTTCAGGGTTCCATGTCCAATGTTTCATCTTCGCAAGCTTAAAATGGCTTGGCAGGAACCTGAAACCTGACACCTTTAGCATTAAATAATTTCCGCTTCTATTGTTCGACTGCCGTCTGCATCCACCGAAATATGAACCTGATAATAGGTAGTCGGCCAAAGGGATGAAATGCGCTCGGGCCATTCAATGAAACAGTAGCTGCCCGAATCCATATACTCCTCCAGGCCAATGTCCAGAGCTTCGGCCTCATTGCGAAGCCGGTAACAATCGAAATGATAGACCGAATGCCCTTCGTGGGTGGTATACTCATTAACAATCGAAAACGTTGGACTTTGAACCAGGCTTACCACACCCAGTGTCCGGCAGATTGCCTTGATGAGCGTGGTTTTTCCTGCTCCCATATCGCCTTCAAACAACCAAACCGACCGCTCCCGACCCGTTGCCAGCAGTTGGCGGGCTACCGTATCAAGTTCGTCTATGTGGTCAATATAAAGAATCATAGGACATTGTTCGTAACAGCTCGCAAAGATAGGGATTTTTGAGCGGTCCATTTGGGTTGAATGCCGACTTACTATCTACCAGGCCCATTACACAAAATAGGTGGTCGGGCAACAAGTGTAACTTGCTGCCCGACCACCTATGAAACAGTGCCTTTAAAGAAAGACAGCTGCAGTTGTTCTGGAAAGATTAGTAGTTCGGATTCTGCTTGAGTACGGGCTTTCCATTGATCGCGCTGTTGGTGATTTCGAGAAGCGGAATTGGGTAATACTCATGCTTCCCTTTTATGAATGTAGCTCCGGTAAAATATGGGCGTAACCGCGCTTCTCTCTGCATGTAAGCGTTTAACACCTGGTCCGCAATGCCCCACCGAACGAGGTCAAAAAAGCGATGTCCTTCCAGTGCCAGCTCCAGACGAGTTTCGAAACGGAGAGCGTTCCGGGCTATGGTGGCATCGGTCCATGGAGCTGTATACTCATTGATGACGTAATTGGCCGCGTTGGTGCCATCCGCTTTCTTTACAAAACCGTCGGGGTTCGCTGCCCGCTTCCGGACCTGGTTTACAAGTGCGCGGGCTGGTTCCAGATTACCCAGCTCAATTTCGCATTCGGCCAGCATCAGCAACACGTGTGCGTACCGGATTAGTCGGGTGTTGTTGGCATTCAGGCGTGAGTTGTTGGCAAAGGTGTTGGTGCCCACATCCGAGCGATAGAATAAGTGTTTTTTAGCGATGTATGGACCACCGTTGCCCTGATCGCGGATCCAGGGTTTACCCGGCATTAGCCCCCAGTCAAGAAAAGGGATATCCCGGCCCCCAACTGTCCAGTCTAAACGAGGGTCCAGATTACCGGTAAAGGCTGTAAATGGCTGATTTCCTTCTACGCCCTGGTCACTTGTTACGTCCGACTCGTTGAAATTAGTGAGCAGCGGCAGGCCATTTGCATTCGTTTTGTAGGCATTGACCAGGTTCTGCGAGGGCTGGAAGAAACCACAACAGGTAGTTGGCCCGGCATAGGGGTAGTTCAGGGTAGCCCCACTGTTTCCATTTTCGCCCCCGCCAGCCCCATCATTTACCGAGTTTTGGGCTTCCAGAATCGACTCTGCATTGTTGTTCATGGAAGCGCGGAAATTATCGTGATACCGCTCCATCAGCCTGTAGCGGCCACTATTGACAACGGCCGTTAGTAAGACCTTTGCATCGGCCCAGTTCTTCTGATACATTTCAGCTTTAGCAAGCGAAGCAGCAGCAGCCCATTTGGTAGCTCGGCCCGGTTGAGACTGGGTACTGGGCAGGTTATCGTAGGCAAACTTGAAATCTGCTTCAATATTGGGCCAGATGTCTTTATCATTCGGGATTTTGGTACTGTTCGGGTCTTCCGGATTATATATTTTTTCGTCCAGGTACGGCACCTGGTTAAACATCCGTTTGGCTTCGAAGTGATACCAGCCGCGCAGGAAACGAGCCTGTGCCCGAATCTGTATTTTCTCGGCATCGGTCAGGTCTGTTGCTTTGTCAACAACACGCAAGACGTCATTGGCTCGGGCTACTCCATCGTAAACGGTACGCCACTTACCCCGGAAGTGTGAATTATCAGATAATATATTTTTTATCTCGATAAACGTAATTTCCGGTTGGTCGCCGGAGGTTGACCCCTTATAGGCGTCATCTGAGGCTACACTGCCATAAATCCAGTTATCGGCCGAGCCATGCCATGAGGTGGCACCGGATCCAACACCGTCGAGCAAAGAGTAAGCACCAATAAGGAGGAAGTTGACGCCCGCCCGATTTTGTAATCCGCTTTCATCGAAGACAGCCGGGGGTTTTACGTCCAGAAATGTTTCTTTGCAGCCTGTCACCAATAAGGCTGTCAGTAATGCAGAAGTTAGAATTGTCTTTTTCATTAGAGTAAAATGAATGTATGACGAATGATGTACTGGAATGACCAGGCCCTTCAGGACATAGTCATCTTCGTGTTACATTGTGTTTTTCTTGGATTAAAAGCTTAAGCTCAGACCAACCAGCACCGTTCTGGCCACTGGATATAAGCCTTCGTCGACGCCAATCTGGCGATCCTGATTCTGGCCCGCTGTGGTGCCGGTGTTCCCCGAAACCGCGCCCTGGGAGTTACGCACGTTGATTTCGGGGTCCATACCTGTGTATTTGGTGAAGGTGAACAGGTTCTGTCCCTGAATGTACACCTGTGCGGCACTCATGCCCATTTTGTTCATCACCGTGCGCGGTAGGTTGTATAACAGTTGAATATTGCGCATACGCAGATAAGAACCGGATTCCAGGTAATAGGTCGATGGTACCGAACTTACGTTGTCGGCTGCCCGCACAATGGGGAGCATGGCATTCGAGTTGTCTGCACCCGGCCTCCATGATTGCTCGTACATACGCAGGCTGCGGTTACCGCCAAAGGTTGGGAAATCGGTCCAGTAGCGAACGTAGTTGAACAACTGGTTACCCTGAACCCCCTGGCCAAACAGCTGAAGGCCAAAGTTTTTATAATTGACATTGATGTTCAGACCGTAGCTGAAATCGGGGTGAGGTGAACCAATCACCCCGCGGTCGGCTGGGGTGATGAGCCCGTCACCGTTGAGGTCCCGATACCGAAACGTACCCGCTCCAACAACGCCGGTGCCGTTGGCCTGCCGATAGGTAACAACATCATTATAGCCTCTCCAGATGGGGCCGGATGCAGCCTGCTCGGGTGTGTTGTTGATACCGTCGATGGTGTAACCGTAAAAGGCCGAAATGGGATAACCTTCCTGGGTGACAGTCATAGCAGGCAGACGGGTAGCGAAGCCGAAATACTGGGTGTTTGGGTCGCCATTGGTAGTCAGTACCATGTTCCGATAGGTTGAGATATTACCGGACAGCGTGTAGGTCAGTTCATTGTTTAACGCTTTGCCGTTATACGACAGGTTGAGTTCAACGCCCCGGTTGCGAAACGAGGCAATGTTCCGGAAGGGGTTGGTGGCGTTACCTGCCGTAAAGGGTAGATCGACCGGGAAAAGAGCATCCGTAGTAACGCGGTTAAACCAGTCGAAGTTGACATCAACTTTACCTTTCAGCAGCGAAGCATCAAACCCGAAGTCGGTTTGGGTTGTGGTTTCCCACTTGGCCTGTGCGTTACCAAACTGAAATAGGTCGTAACCTTGCAAAGCCGACGTACGTGAGCCATTTAGGTCGTAAAAACTATTGGCCGGGCTGGTACCATAGAACGTGTAAGGGTTGAAGTTACCGATTTCCTGGTTACCCGTTTGACCCCAGCTTGCCCGAAGTTTCAGGTCATTAAGCCAGCCCGATGTCGAATTTTTCAGAAATTTTTCTTCCGAAAGGCGCCATCCTGCTGATATAGCCGGGAAATAAGCGATGCGATAATCGGAGGCAAAACGCGACGACCGGTCACGGCGCAGCGTACCGCTCAGCAGGTATTTTTCATCGAACGACAGGTTTGCTACGGCAAATTCAGACGCTAAGCGCCAGTATGTTGCGCTACCATCGTTGGTTTGTGTTCCGGCATTACCGGCGGCCAGATACTGGTTGTTGATGTCGTCGGAAGCAAACCGGCTCCGAACGGCGTTCACAAATTCGTAATAGTTTTTGATCGACTCTGTTCCCAGAATGGCACTCACCCGAAGTTTATTAAATAGGGTTGTGTTATAGCTCAGTGTGTTGGTCCAGGTCCAGGTTGCTTCGTAATCGTTACGGGTTTGCAACTGGTTGGTGCCGGCTGATTCTGACGATTCAAAATCGCGTGGGGTGTATACGCGAACGTTGAACAGGTTGTAGTCGATACCGAAGCTTGTGCGGGCCGTCAGGTTTTTGGCCAGATCCAGTTCTGCATATGCATTGCCAAACAATCTAATTTCTTTGTTGATATTTGTTCGGTTGCGATATAGATCGGCCACCGGGTTACGGGCATTATCGAGGTCACCGCCTTTGGTTCCGGCAAAGTTTCCGGCAATATCATAGACCGGAACAATTGGCTGAATCCGATAGGCAAACGAAACGGCGTTGCTCTCACTCTGATTGCTGGCAATACCGCGGGTCGAGAAGGGACCACCAATACGTTCGGCATAGGCTACCTGAATGTTTTCGCCGATGCGAACACGTTTGTTGACATTAAATTCAGTGTTGGCACGGGCTGAGTAGCGTTTGTAGCCTGTGTACTTCATGATGCCTTCCTGGTTGAAGTAGTTAAGGGAGATGGCGTAACGTCCCCCTTCTGTACCACCCGAGACTCCTAACTGGTGATTCTGGATAGCGGCAGGGTTGAAAATCTCCTCCATCCAGTTTGTGCCTTCTTTGTTGGCCTTGGTAATCAGCCATTTACTCCGGCGGAAATCTGACGCATCAATGTCAGTCGAATAGTTGGCGGGGTTAATACGTGGGTCGCCTTCCATAGCCCCATCCGGGAAAATATAATCCGGGATTACCGGGCGTGGGCCATTGCCAAACTGAGCATTTCGTGGGTTGCCGTTGACCAGTACACCCGAGTTAATGCGCGATTCCCACCATAGGTCTGCATACTGCTGGGTATTGAGCAGGTCGAGGAGTTTACCGCGTTTTTGTGTACCATAATAGGCGTCGTAAGTTAGTTTGGGCTTACCGGCTTTCCCTTTTTTTGTCGTGATGATAACCACGCCATTACCGGCGCGGGCACCATATTGGGAAGCTGCTGCAGCATCTTTCAGTACTTGAAGTGATTCAATATCGTTTTGGTTGATGGTATTCAAGTTTCCTTTTGTGGGTACTCCGTCAATGATATATAAGGGTGAATTATCGTTGAGTGTACCGAAGCCCCTGATACGAACGATAACTCCGCCACCGGGTGAGTTTTCGTTACCAACCGAAACGCCAGCTACACGACCCTGGAGAGCCTGAGCCACGTTGGTGGCGGGAACGGATAATAATTCCCGTGTGCTTACTGTGGCGATTGCTCCGGTTATGTCTCGCTTGGACTGGGCACCGTAACCTGTTACTACCACTTCATTCAGGGTTTTGATATCGGCAACCAGTGCAACGTTCACTTCACTTCTATTGCCAATTGTAACATCCTGGGATGTAAATCCTATGGCTGAGATGGTCAGCACATTCTGCCTGGCGGGTACAGTAATTGTGTATTGTCCATTGGCATCGGTAACCATACCGGTTTGAGTGCCCTTAATGACAACGTTGGCACCAGGCAGGGGGCTGTTTTCTGCACCATCTGTAATTCGGCCGGTAATCCGGCGATCCTGAGCGATGATAGTCCCTATGCATACGAACCAACTGAGCAAAAGCAGCAAGGGTATGCGGTAAACTTTTGGGTACGCATTTTTCATGATAAACTGATTAGATTAGAAAGGTGATGAGTGATTTTTGCAATGAGTATTAATACTCATTGCAAATAAAAATGCTTTTAATCTAATTTTAATCAGTTTTTGGAGAATATTTTTATTTAAACTACGTATAGTGCTGAAAAAGCCCCTCAATTGGTGTTGAGGGGCTTTAATTACTTAGTTAGAAATTGAGTAATTCTGTTTTAATTTAAGTTTAGCTCGTCAATGACGCGCTGTACTTTCGCCTTTAGCTGAGCGTACGTA
Organism: Spirosoma aerophilum; assembly: GCF_054782495.1. NCBI lineage: Bacteria > Pseudomonadati > Bacteroidota > Cytophagia > Cytophagales > Cytophagaceae > Spirosoma > Spirosoma aerophilum. Next base: position 228,447 of record NZ_BAAGSJ010000013.1, read on the forward strand.
TCATCAAAGGCTTCTTTGCTTTCAAGTGGCTCGACCACACTAACATAAAACTTGATTTTAGGCTCAGTACCCGACGGACGCGCCGATACTTTAGTGCCGTCTTCCGTAAAGAATTGGAGCACGTTCGATGATTCAATTCCCATCTTGCCCGCTTCAATAACCGATGTTTGTCCTGTCGATGGGTCAAGCCGGCTGAGTGCTTTATAATCATCAACCCGCACAACGGCCGAACCGGCGATGGATTTAGGTGGGTTGGCCCGGAAGTCGGCCATCATCTGCTGAATTTCTTCGGCACCCGATTTTCCCTTTTTCGTGAGCGACACCAGGGCTTCGTAGTAAAAGCCATTTTCCTGATACATCGCCATCAGCATGTCGAACAGGCTCTTGCCCTGATCTTTGGCATAGGCCGTCAGTTCGGCGATAATGGCGCAGGAAGCAATGGCATCTTTATCTCGAACGAAATCGCCGATGAGATAGCCATAGCTCTCTTCGCCACCGCCGATGAATTTCTCCTTGCCTTCCAGCTCACGAATGACTTCGGCAATGTATTTAAAGCCCGTCAGGGTATTGTAACAATTCACCCCATAGCGTTCGCACATCTTGTCGATGAGGTCGGTGGTGACGATGGTTTTGGCCACAAACTCTTTGCCTGTCAGTTTGCCTGCATCTTTCCAGGCATTGAGCAGGTAATAAATGATCAGGCTGGCCATCTGGTTGCCATTCAGCAACTCGAATTCGCCGTGGTGATTGCGGGCTCCGGCACCCACGCGGTCGGCGTCGGGGTCGGTGGCCATCACGAGGTCGGCGTTGATGGAGTTGGCCAGATCGAGAGCCAGTTGCATGGCGGCCCGCTCTTCAGGGTTTGGCGATTTCACCGTGGGGAAGTTGCCATCGGGAGTTGCCTGCTGCTCAACGATATGCACGTTGTTGAAGCCAAGTGCATCCAGTACGCGGGGTACGAGCGTTATGCCCGTTCCGTGAATAGGCGTATACACGATGTTCAGATCGGCCTGGCGCTTGATAACATCCGGGTTTACGGCATTGGATTTTACCCGCTCCACATAAGGCGCGTCAATTTCCTCGTCGATCATGTGGATTTTTTCGGCCACACCCTCAAATTTAATATCATCGACGGAGGTGATCTTGTTCACCTCGGCAATAATGGCTTTGTCATGGGGGGCCACCACCTGACCGCCATCGTTCCAGTATACTTTGTAGCCGTTGTATTCGGGTGGGTTGTGCGAGGCCGTCACGACAATACCGCTCTGGCAGCCCAGTTGACGAATGGCAAACGAAAGCTCGGGTGTTGGCCGTAAGCTGCTGAAAAGGTACACCTTAATGCCGTTGGCCGAAAAAATATCGGCAACCAGCCGGGCAAACTCCGGGCTCATCCGGCGACTGTCGTGTGCGATGGCGACACTGATGTCTTCGCCTGGAAACGCGGCATTGATGTAATTGGACAGCCCCTGTGTGGCGGCACCAACGGTGTAGCGGTTCATGCGGTTTGAGCCAACGCCCAAAACGCCCCGCAGGCCACCCGTTCCAAACTCAAGATCGCGGTAGAACGAGTCGGTGAGTTCGGTAATGTTGCCTGAGTCGATCAGGTGTTGAATCGATTCTTTTGTTGCGGCATCGTAGTTGCCACTGAGCCACTGATCAACGCGTTGCTGAGTAGGGGAGTCAAGGGAAGTAGTCATCGTATGTTTACCGGACTGGAATTAGATGTGAGTAACGTTCATTGTTGCGTTACAAAAGAAAATTATTTTGCCAATACATTAACAACAATATTAATAAAATCAGGAACTGATGTAACAAGGAGTTACTCGTCTGCTTGCTGATTATAAATAACGTTGTCGACTGTTTTAAGCTAGTTAGTGTTTGCCGGTCAAAATTACAATTATACCACTACGCTGCAAACACATAGAATAGATAACATATTATTGAGAATAATACTTTCGATATACAGCAATTATTTATTGATAAACAATAAATAATTGCTGTTATTTGTAAGGCACATTAACCTTTATCATTATGTATGTATCTTACGTTAAGCTGTTGAAATTCGTTGTGGCGTTTATTTATTATGCCAGCCTGTGTCTGATTGTAGCAGGGTTAATTACTATGATCTACATTTATTTTTGGCCGCTCGAACAGTATAAATTGTTCGTAACCGTGCCTATTCGATTAGGAGAGGAGGTGGTCTATGGGGATAAAGGCTTTGTGGTTACGACGAACAGTTTATATCAGTCTTCACTTAGTTTTATATATTTTAATACACCGTTTATTCAGGATAATGCCGGTCTGTATTGGAAAACTGTCAGTGGATATTTCTTGGGTGTAATCATCATTACGATGATGTTGCACCAGGTAAAACGAATTGTGGACACGATTAGCACAGCTAATGTATTTAGCCGTTCCAATGTGCTGCGGATTCGCAGGTTAGGGGGGCTTTTATTACTCGATAACTTAGTAGACCCCTTACGATGGCTATGGATAAAGGACGATGTTATTACATTACTGAAAAAACATTACGTTGCCTTTGAACTTGGAAGCTACGGAATACTGGCATTTCTGACTACCAGCTTTTTTATTGGCTTTTTATTATTCGGCCTAGCCGAAGTATTCCGTTCCGGGTTATATCTTAAAGAGGAACAGGAGTTAACTGTCTAACTACCATGCCGATAGTTGTAAACGTAGACGTTATGATGGCCCGACGGAAAATGTCGCTGACCGAACTGGCCGAAAAGGTAGATCTGACATTAGCCAATCTATCTATCCTAAAAACAGGAAAAGCCAAAGCCATTCGTTTTGGTACCCTGGAGGCCCTATGCCGGGCGTTGGACTGCCAGCCGGGCGACTTGCTGGAATATGTGCCTCAAACGGAAAGTCGTCAACTGGATTCAGTATGATCGAATTTTACTCTTGCCAGCCATCGGGCTTATAGGGTGTTCGGCTATCGCTGGGAACACAGATCGCCGTGACGGGTCGGGGAGGTCCACCCCAGATGCGGATGTTCGGATACGGATAGGTGGGTTCGGGGATGGGTTGTCGCTGATTGAGCGAATAAAACAACTCCGAACCCGTTAATATCGATTTGCCCACCGGGTCGGTCTGGCCATAGGGGAGACCAACGACATCATTCCGGTCGAGCCAATACCGGACGCTTGACACTGCTGAGGCCGTAAAATAACCCACCACGGACTCTCGCTGATTATTCATATTCCTGATATTGCCAACCACCGCCGATGGGGGAGAATCGGCCAGTCCATTCACGTTTTGGGTCTGGTTCTGGAATTTGCTGAAAAACGAATAAGCCGTTTGGGGTAAGGATAGCTGCCGAATTTCGACCAGAGCAGCTGTGCTGTCGTAATAAGGAATCTGAGCTATTTTTCGATTGGTGATCTGCCCGCCATTGCTGTATTGATCGTCGAACACGTTGAGGGCTGAGCTGTAAATAATCTCCCAGCACTGCGTTCGGCAAGGGTAGTCATAGACAAATAGACCACTGGGTATTGGAGGCTGGGCTGCATCAACATTTTTTATCGGGACGAAACAGTTTTCAAACGGTTCGCTGCCTGACACGTAAAAAATTCTGTCTTTATATACGTTACCCGGAATGGTATTAACGGCGTAGACGCCCTGCTGGCAACTTCGGCACCAATTCTGTTTTTCGTAAAGTTTCCATTCCCATCGGTAGTAATTGTGTTGATTGCCAGGGTCATTCCAGTCGATGGAAATGTCGTGCCCACCCCGGTAGCCACCGGGCAATTGTTGTTCGACGGGCAGACTTGCAGAATTGAATTTAGCTGTAACCCGGCTGATGGGCGGTACCGGCTGCATAATTTGCCGAGTTGACATATACGGAGTGCCATCTGAAAGGGTAAACCGTAATTGATACGCATGGCCAACCTGCCCTTTAAAATCGGTGGGTAATTGGTACGTGCCGTCAACGGTTTCGTGGCAGGCTATGCGTTGCGTTGAATCAACAAGTACCTCGACGGCGGCTTTGGTGATGGGCGTAGTCCCGAAACGGCCGGTCAGGGGGTCAGATTTGGAGCGATTTAAACGGATTAGCTGCGGTTCAGGAAGGTTCGTAATGGTGCCGTCAACGACCAGAATATCGACCGATTCAGAGAGGGTCAGATCAAGAGGGTCCACACAGGCTGTCAATAAAATTGCCATGAGTAAGCTACCGAAGGCAAAACGTAAGGAACGCATAGAATCTCAAAAGAGTAATTTAGCCAGTGTATTTTGAAAATCATTAGGTCGGCCTTCACTACCAGAATGCCAAATTGGTTTCAATATACTTGTAGGCAGGTAGATATAGTATAGATACGTTTTATACTATATACTCAACGTATACAATGGTAGCTGGCAGGGTTTTGATATAGTACTGTGTTTAGGCTAACTAAAGCCTGCAGAACTATGTTAAGATGGGCTGGCCAGACCTTTGTATTTTCTTTTCATGAACCGACTTTTACTCACTGCCTGGTTCCTCTTATTGGCGGGCCCTCTTGTTCGTGCTCAACTAATATATACGCTTTCGGGAACCGTTCGGGATTCATCGACGCGGCAACCCCTTGTTCGGGCCGCTATAGTGATCGACTACGAAAAGTCAACAACTGGTACGTATACCGATACGGAGGGTAATTTCTCCATTAAAATCCAATCCGGGCAGCATGTGCTGGTTGTCCGGAATGTTGGTTTTGTTCCCTTCAGGAAAACGATCTACATTCGGGGCAATACCACGCTTGATGTTGGGCTACCCTCCGTCGCCAGTCAGTTAGAGGAGGTCGTCGTAACGAGTAAAGGCTACGATCGCAACATTCGGCAGTCGCTGCTGGGCGTAAGCCAGATCAATATGGCGACTCTCCGAAAAATGCCTGCCGCTCTGGGTGAGACCGACATTCTGCGGAGCCTGCAAATGCTGCCGGGCGTGACGAGCGTTGGGGAAGCGGCCAATGGGGTGAACATTCGGGGCGGTACGACCGACCAAAACCTGATCCTGCTCGACGATACGCCGATTTTCAACCCAACGCATATGTTCGGACTGTTTTCGGTTTTCCCCCCTGATGCCGTAAGTGGCCTGGATCTCTATAAGGGCAATGTACCTGCCCGCTATGGCGGACGAGCGGCCTCGGTACTGGACATCAGCCTGCGCAATCCCGATCTCAATCAGTTTCAGCTGAGCGGTGGAGTGAGTCTGGTCGCCAATCGACTCACCGTTGAGACGCCGATTGTGACAGGTAAACTGGCCTTGCTGGTATCGGGTAGGGGAGCGTTCAATGACTTTTTGCTACGCGCCGTTTCGCCCCGGTTTGAGAATATCCGGGCCAAGTTCGGCGATGGTACGGCCAAACTTTTCTGGCGGATCAACGATAAGAATACGGTTACAGCTATGGGCTATTATAGCCAGGATCTGTTCCAGACCAATCTGCTGGGCACTTTAGCCAATGTCAATGCGGTGAATACTCAATACGCCCAGCAAACGGCCAACGGCATGGTGCGCTGGTTTCATGCGGTCAACGACCGGGTGAACATTCAAACCACCGCCCTGGTGGCTCAGTACATTCCCCGCATTCTATCGACCGAAGACAGCACCAATAACAAAGTAATCCTGAAGCAATCGCTGCTGCAGCGGCAAATCAAGTCGAACCTGAATTATCAGCTCGATAATCAGAAGATTGAGGTGGGCATCAGCGGCACCCATTACCGGCTCAACCCCGGCGAGTTGATTCCGGGAAGTAGTCTGGCCGTCAACTACCAGAAAACACCCATTGAGAACGCGCTGGAATTTGCCGTCCATGCCGAAGACGAGCTTAGTTTGTCGGAAAAAATGGCCGTGTCGGCCGGGTTGCGGTACTCGCATTTCCTGGATCTGGGACCTTCTGTGGTACGTCGGTATTCGAACGGCGAAGTGCCCGATGCCACGACGGTGGTGGATTCGACGGTGTTTGGCCCCGGTCAGGTAAGTAAGCAATATGGCGGACTGGAGCCCCGCTTAGGGCTGCGGTATGCCCTGACGCCCAATTCGTCCATTAAGCTGGGTTACAACCTGATGCGGCAGTATTTGCAGGTAATCACCAACACCACTACGCCTTTGCCTACGTCCCGCTGGAAAACATCCGATGCCCACATTCAACCGCAGGTGAGTCAGTTATGGTCGGCGGGGTATTTTCGGAATTCGAAGAACAATATTTTCGAACTGTCGGCGGAAGTGTACTGGCGGAGTACGCAGCATATTCTGGATTATAAGCCGGGAGCTGATTTCCTGCTGCAACAATACCCCGAAACGCAACTGCTGCCGGGCAGAAGCAAAGCCTATGGATTGGAATTGATGGTGTCCAGGAAAAAAGGCGAGCTAACGGGTTGGATCAACTACACCTACGCCCGAACACTGAACCAGGTAAACGAAGGGGTTGATTTTCAGCAGCAGATTAACGGAGGCAACTGGTACCGGGCTAATTACGACCGGCCGCACAGCCTGAATATGAGCCTGACTATCAATCAGGGCCGAACCCATAGTTTTTCGTTCAATTTTGCTTACAGCAGCGGGCGGCCTTATACAGCGCCGGAAGGATTCATTCGGTATCAGGGTCGCACGTATCCGTATTATGACGAACGGAATCAGTATCGGCTGCCCGATTACCACCGGCTCGATTTTGCCTGGAATATCTATCGGCCGAGTCTGAAGAACCGGCGGTGGCAGGGCCACTGGACCTTTACGGTTTACAATATCTACGGTCGAAAAAATGTGTATTCGATCTTTTACCGCACCGAAGGGCAGGCCACGAACCCCTACCGACTCAGCATATTTGGCGCGCCCATTCCGAGTTTGACGTACAATTTCGATTTCAGGTGAAATAACGTTATTCCTGGAGTCAATTGATTAGCTGGCATGCTTATACTTGCCTACCTGCCGTGCTTTTTCTGCCCTTAGCCTGCGACCTGATGCTATGGCGTACGGTGTGTTGGCAATGTCACGATAAATTCAGTGAAGAGAAATGTTTCAGTCAGCACGTTCAGCGTCCCCCCGTGCCCTTTGGTGATGATGTCATAACTCAAACTCAGCCCCAGGCCCGTGCCCTCGCCCGTGGGCTTAGTAGTGAAGAAAGGTTGGAAGATCTTGGCCCGAATGGTATCAGGAATCCCAATGCCATTATCGTGCACACGAATAACCAGCCGCCCCGGCTCTTGCCGGGTACTCACCCTGACGCTGGGTTGGTAGTCCGGCTCGGCCAGTTTGACTCGCTGCTGGACGGCATAAAAAGCGTTGTTGTACAGATTCAGCAACACTCGTCCAAGCTCCTGAGGGACTACGTTTACCAGGCTCAAGTTAGGATCGAATTCGGTTTTGAGGTCAGCGCTAAAATCCTTGCTCTTGGCCCGGAGCCCGTGATATGCCAGTCTTAAGTACTCATCGGCCAGCGCGTTGAGGTCGGTGGGGGCTTTCTCGCCCGTGCTGGTGCGGCTATGTTCGAGCATGCCCCGTACAATGCTGCTGGCTCGCTGGCCGTGGTGGGTAATCTTTTCCAGGTTTTGTTTGAGGTCCCCTAAAATTTCGGATTCGAGTTCGATGTCCCGATTGGGCTTTTGCTGCTCATCTTCGAGTTCGGTGACCAGCTCGGTGCTTACTTCGGAGAAGTTGTTAACGAAGTTGAGCGGGTTCTGTATCTCGTGGGCGATGCCTGCCGTCAGCTCGCCCAGGCTGGCTAGTTTTTCTTTTTGAATGAGCTGGGCCTGGGAGGCTCGTAGCTCGGCGGTGCGCTGTTCGACTTTTTCTTCCAGCACCCGGTTCTGCGACTCAACGAGTTGTTCGTTTTCTTTGGTTAGCCGTAGCTGTTGCTGGATGGCTTCGTCCTGGTGCTTTTTGAGCAGGTTGACTTTGTAGGTAAGGCCAAAGGTAAATAATAGAATTTCCAGAGCTGATGCTATCGGAGCACTATTGAGGGACCAAAATGTTAACGGAATTGTCAAGGTTACACAAACAATTTGTACTAAAGAAATCAGGTAATAAGTTATCGCGCCGAAGAGAAAATACCAGGCCGGGTTAAAATTCTGACGAATAGCAAGGATGCTCATGACGAGGCTGTAAAGAACTTGGATTAACCCCAGGCCCAGATTTATACCCCAGTTTGGGGAGTAAATAGAGTAGATTAGTGATCCAACCATAAAGACTAGTATGAAGATACTCGCTCGATACATGCCCTGTGATCGCTGGCGGACTTGTAAAAAATGAATCGCGAAGCCCATATATAATATAGGAGCTAAACCAAAAAGGTTAATCAAGTAAATGAATAAGAGCTTGTATAAAGGGAGCGACCATTCGGCTAATAGCCCAAAGGAGATAGCAGTGGTGATCGAAAGTATTAATATCCAGACCGTATACAGCAGGCTTTCCCATTCCCGTAGGCGAACAAACAAGGATAAACTGTAAAGGCTGATGAGCAATACTAAGCCGTAATAGAGGCCAAAAAACATATCTTGATGGTGCAGACTTACCAGTAGCCTATCAGTAGTGGCAACAGCAACAAACGTTATGGTTGAGTAATACTCACCGCTTATTTTTATATAAAGAGTGCACCGCTTGTTGGGCACTTTATGCAAGGCATAGGCCCGCCTGTGTTGTAGATGCCCATTGGCCGTATCTGTAATTCCATCCCTATAATGAATGGTTTGCAGAAGTCGGCCGTCGGCTATCTGGTAAACAACATTAGGTACAATGAGAGGTATATCCGACCATAAATATAATTGAGCGTTCAGTTGATTAATCAGCTCAATACGGAGCCAATACTCATGATTTCCGTTTGGGTATTGGCCCGAATTCTGCGCATGAAAGCGGTAATGGTCAGGATGTTGAAGTAAAGAGTCTATGGTGACTGAACCGGGCTGGACTTCGAGTACAGTGCTCAGATGAAAAGGGTAATAAGTCTGGTCGGGGTCGCTAATCACAACCCGCTGGGCATAAGAAACCAGGCTTAGCAGATTGAGTACTAGAAAAAGTATTAGTGATTTTATCAAAAATGGTGGGTTGTATGGATACTCATTAACAAGGCAATTGAATCACAAACTCGGTTCCTTCACCCTCTTTACTTTCCACCGACATCGTGCCGCTGTGGCCTTTGGTCACAATATCATAACTGAGCGATAGACCGAGCCCTGTACCCTCACCGGTGGGCTTGGTGGTGAAAAAGGGCTGAAAAATTTTTGCTTTTACCGATTCGGGAATGCCCGTTCCGTTGTCTTTTATCCGAATCTCGACTGATCTTTCCAGTCGGTGAGTGCTGACCCAAACGGTGGGTACATACGTTTCGTCGGCTGCTACAGTCATTGTTCGCTTGCTGAGCGCATAAAAGGCGTTATTAAACAGGTTCAGCAACACCCGGCCCAACTCCTGGGGCATAACCTCAATGGCTCCTAAACGAGCGTCAAAGTTCGTCACCAGTTCATAGTTGAGGTCTTTGTTCCGTGCTCTGTTACCGTGGTAAGACAGTCGGAGGTATTCCTCGGCCAGGGCATTGAGCTCGGTGGGGCGTCGCTCGCCGGTGGAGGTGCGGGAGTGTTCGAGCATGCCCCGCACGATGCTGCTGGCTCGCTGACCATGGTGGTTAATCTTTTGGAGGTTTTGTTTAAGATCGCCCAGCAGCTCGGCTTCAAGGTCGGCATCACGATGTGGCTTCTGTAGTTCATCTTCCAGCTCAGTGACAAGTTCGGTGCTCACTTCGGAGAAGTTGTTGACGAAGTTGAGGGGGTTCTGGATCTCGTGGGCGATACCGGCCGTGAGTTCCCCTAAACTCGCCATTTTCTCTTTCTGGATCAGTTGGGTCTGGGTGGATTTGAGTTCGGTAAGGGCTTTTTCCGCTTTATCCCGTTGTAGATCTATTTCCTGTTTCTGACGGTGAAGTAGTTGGTTTGCTTTGTGTTTATTTTTGTTGTTCCGATAAAGCAGGAGCGCTAAAATAGAAAGCCCTACCAATACGCCCAAAAGCACATAAATTTTAACTTTATTTTCAAATTCAGATTGGTGAGCTTCAATTCTTCTTTTTGTGCTTTTTTCCCGTTCCTGCTCTTCAAAGGCGAGATTATCTAACTGTCTTATTCTATCCTGACTGAAAAGGCTATCTTTTGTTGCATTGGCCAGTAGAAGATATTGGAGTGATTTAGCTGGATTTTCTTTTCTGTACAAGTCACAAAGCAAGGTCAGCGTTTCAATCAGTTGAAAATTAGTTTTTGCAATTTGCATGGCGTCCAAGGATCTTTTAGCATATATTTTTGCTGAATCCGGTTGATTTTTGTCTTTGAAAATTAAAGCCATGTAGCGATCGCAAAAACCCGGTTCTTCTTGATAAGCTGTTGACGCAATGGCTTGACGAAAATAACTTATAGCCGTGTCAAGCTTCCCCATTTTGTGATAGACTCGCCCAATATGCCTTAAATGTTGAATAGGGCTGTATGGGGCACTTTTGGACTTTTGGGCATGTTGGTAGCTTTTATTGATGTAAAAAAGAGCGGAATCCAACTTATCTTTTTTGTTAATGTAATTAAGGCCAATATTTATATCCGGGCTTAAATCCTCGGATACCCCTTCTTTTTCTATCAAATTTTTTACCTGAAAATAATAGGGCAACCCTTTCTCACTATCAAATTTGCTATACGCATAACCTAAGCAAAATAAAGCAGTCGCTAATCCTTTTTTGTCTTTGCTTAGTTCCGCTGCCCGCTTAGTGTCAATTATAACAGGTATAGCTCTATAATACTCTTGATGTGCTAAAGCATAACCCAGTTGATTACCACAACGTATAATTCCATTGTTATACCGAATTCGCTTGGCGAGATTAAAGCCTTGCCAGCCGAACTCAATCATTTCTTTATTATAGTTATTCGTAACGGGTACGGCATTCATTAATTTTTCATAAATCAAGACACGCATCGTGTCGCTGGTGGTACGGGTGAGTTCAAGTTTCAGGCTGTCCAGTTGTTTGGACTGCCCAAAAGAGAACCGGCATGTGAGGAGGCAAAGGGATAACAGGAGAATTTTCATGGTTTTAGGGCATTCCTTTAGGATACATCGAATCTCAGCAACTATTTAAATTCACGTTAGCAAATGCACAACAAACTCGCTCCCTTCTCCCTCATTGTTTTCTACTGCCATCGTCCCCCGTGTCCTTTTGTCACAAATCAAAGCTCAACCCCAATCCCGTGCCCGCGCTTGGTGAAGAAGGGCTGAAAAATCTTATTCATTACCGCATCCGAAACGCCTGTACCATTGACTTTGACCTTATTCGTTCATGATGCCATAGCGTTGCAGCAGTTTCCCATCCCAAAAGACTTCGGATGCCCCAATCTGACTGATAGATAGTGCAAACTCCGTGGAGGCCGGAACCCGAATCCGCCATTGAAACCAACCCATTTGGGCTTTACGGATTTGGGGTAAGTCATGAATACCCTGCGTTGGATTAATACCCTCCCAGGCGGTATCGACAACCTCAGGTTTGGCTTAGTCAGGGTCATCGCCAGAGTGTCATTGGCGGCCTATATTGAGAAGGGCGCCTTGTTGGGGAATGGAATATTCGAAAAACTGATTGAGCCCGTATGGTACAGCATACAGTAAGCAGTACTACCCAAATAACGTGTTTCAGCATGGTATACCGGCAATAGCCAGTTCACGAAAAGTGAATGATTAGACCATTACGAAGACGTTGAGAAACATTCAGACAAAGAGTCTGTTTGCTGGTTAACAAGGAGATAGATAATAAAAATTGGTAAAGGCGAGAATATCCTGCCAAGTTAGCGTTTTAAAGTGTATTGCCTAACAGGCCGTGTGACTTCTTCAGTAGCCCCTTTTCGGGACTCGATTATACGGGAGTAGGATAGAGGTTTTTTCCATAACAAGTTGATCGTGGCTACCGACTTTTAGACGCGCTACGTTAAATTTGCTTCCTTTAGGTTAAACCTGCGAATGTGCTTGTGAATCTTACTTTTTGTCATTGAGTCAACCCATGCCTACCAGAAGCTTACCTTTTCTCCGTTCACAATATGTTACACCTTTCCTGATTGCCTTACCAACGTTCTGCTTTGTTTTGTTCGTTTGGAAATATGCCGTCAATGTGCCCTGGTTCGATGATATCGATGCCTTTCTGGGATTTACCCTGGCCTATTTGGATTCAGCGACCCTGTCTGATAAAATTTATAACATTTTTGTTCCTAACAACGAGCACCGAATTGTAGTAGCCAAACTGATTACATTAGGCATGTATTACCTGACGGGCCAGGTCAATTTCAGGTGGCTTATTCTTATTGCGCTGCTCTTCATTCTGGGTACGTTGATTCTATTCAGTCAGGTGTTTCGGTCCATACGCGTATCCTGGCTGTTATTTGTGCCGGTTCCCTTTCTGATGCTGCAACCACAATATTACCTGACAAGTTTGTGGTCCATTCCGGGTCTTCAGCATCCAGTTGTCATCTGCCTGACGTTGTCTTCGCTGTACTTACTTACTCAATCCGGCAAAACTCAATTTGCCGGTGCCGTCGTGATGCAGGTATTGGCTACTTTATCCATGAGCAATGGATTGATGGGATGGGTAGCGGGAGGGATTGTTCTGGCTCTGCATAAAAAATGGTATAAACTGGCCGGATGGATTGCCGGTAGTGTGGTGGCGGTTGTGCTGTACTTCTATAATTTTCAGAGTGCAGGCCGTACCGGCGATAGTCTGGCCTATAGTTTTGCCCATCCAGTACAGGCCTTTTCGGCTTTTTTTACGTTCACGGGCGGCCTGTTCGACTTTGTTCCGTTTGTTAATACAAACTGGCGGTATGCGCTGCCAACGGCTGGCGGTATGATGCTGGCGGCCATCGTGCTGGTGTTACTTTACCGGATGAACCGGGGGCTTTGGCAGGCAACGGCTCAACGGGTAGATGATGGCTTAAGAAAACGACGTTTGTTTTTCAGTGGGGCCTATGTCTTCTTATACGGAAATGCCGCGATCATCGCGCTTCTCCGGCTTCGTTATGGGTACAATGTGATGGTGGTCAGCAACTACATGATCTATCCGGCTATGCTTACGGCACTGGTCTACCTCAACGTGTTAAGCGAATGTGCAACCATGCAGGCGCAGCACAGGAGCTTTCGGGTAGGTTTAATCGGTGGATTGGTTATCTGGGTGTTTGCTTATGGGTATTATTTACCCAAAGCAGCCTTTCGGAAGCAGATGTTACTGACCAGTGCCATGAACCAGAAACATGCTGATATTGGTCTGGGGGCTACCTGGGGAACTCCTTTCGCCAGCATTGCCAGCTCAATGATGCGGAAATCGGTAGAGCGGGGTATATACCACTACCCCGAGAGTTATTTAACACCCGTTGAGCCCTTGTTAAAGTCGATGAACAGTGCCGCAACGGATGGGCCTTGCCTGCCTATGGACTTAACCGGTGGCGAAGTGATCTATATAACAAAAACGGCTCCCGATGCCTACACAACTAAGCTGGACCAGGCGGCCATTTTCGTAAAGTCGACAAACCACACAATTTTATACGCATCTGAAACGCCTTTTTCATTCGTTAATTTCTGGTTGAATAGGCCAATAACGTCGGCGTACTCAGAGTTTCTTACCATTGTGCTGGCGCCGGGGCGGTACCAGATCGGGGTATTGACTCCCTCGCAACCCAGCCGCCCAATTCGGTTCAGTTGTCAAAGCCTGACTATTCCTGATTAATATAAAATCGATATCCCTTATCCGGTAAATATGTATGGCAAACGTTCCTTTTGATCCCGGAAAACAGACGAATCGACGTGATTTCATGAAGGCCCAGCTTGTTAGTGGGCTCAGTGTACTAACAATCAGCCCAGTGCTGGCAGGAACTGACTCTATGAACCTGAATATACCCGCCAGTGCTGAATCGTTAGCGTCCGATACGCTTCGAGAAAAGTACCAGGCATGCCTGGGTGGGCCTTTTCCTGCTGCCGTGCCGCTGCAACCCAAACTTCGGGAAACCATGCAAAAGGATGGGTATCGGGTGGAGTCCATTACTTATCAAACCCAGGCGAACGATCGTGTGCCCGCCTTACTATTGGTCCCAAATAGCGTAACGGCAGCCAAACCAGCTCCCGCTATTGCGGTCTGGCATCAGCACAATGGCGAGTATCACTTGGGGAAATCAGAGCCCGCCGGGCTGGCTGGTAACCCCATGCACCATACGGCCGTAGCGCTGGTGAAAGAAGGCTATGTAGTGCTCTGTCCTGACGCGATCTGCTTTGAAGAGCGACAGGACCCCACCGGAAAGCTAAAAAACGGTGATTATGAACGGTTTGAATTCCTGAGGCAAGTGGTGCGCGGACGAAGTATGGCCTGGCAAAACGTGCTGGAGATGCACCGGGCTGTGGATTACCTATGCTCCCGCCCGGAGGTAGTTGCCACCCGAATTGGATGCTATGGACACTCGATGGGGTCAACCCATGCCTGGTTAGCGGCACCCCTTGATACCCGGATCAAATGCGTTGTCGGCAATTGCTGCCTGCCCACCTACGAAGCTATTGAAAACGAACGTCTGCTGCATTGCTTCCCTAATTTTGTTCCCGGCTGGTCTCAGTTTGGCGATACCCCCGACATTGCCGCGCTCATTGCTCCCAGAGCACTGCACCTGAATTTTGGCGATCAGGACGGCGGTTCACCCATCGACTTCGTTCGGAAAGGATTGCCCCGTATTGCGCAAGCGTATAAACAGGCGGGTGTCCCCCAGAATTTTACCTCGTTCATTGAGGAGGGTAAAGGGCATGTGTTGTCGGAGGCTATGTGGGAACAGGCGAAAGGGGTCTTTAAACGACATCTTACGTAATTGTCAATACCTAATAAGCTCCCGGCTCTTAATAGAATCGGGGGCTTTTCAGGCATTAATTGATTACTTCAAAATCGGTTCCAGCGCGGCCCGGTTCTCCTTGAGCCAGTCGTGAATGTCTGTGACAATCTCGCGTATGCCGAGTTGGGGTTTCCAGCCGGTCAGATTGGTGACGTTGGTATTGTCGGTGATGTACAGTCGAATATCAGCGGCCCGGTTTTCGGCAACCTGGTTTATCGGTATCGTTTTTCCCGTTACTTCCTGACAGATTTTGGTCAGCTCCTGCAATGAGGCACTGCTTTCTACGCCACCACCCGCATTCAGAATTTTACCGTCGACCTTATCAAGGTGATGCAGTTCCCAGTCGATGAGCCGGTAGAGGTCGGCGATGTGGAGCATGTCGCGGGTTTGTTTACCGGTGCCACCGTACCCAATATACGCCAGTTGCTGTTCGAAGAAGTGTTTGGCAATCCAGAGCACCATCACGCCCTGATCGACCTTACCCATTTGCCACGGACCCGTGATTACACCGCAACGGTTAATGACCGTTTTCAGGCCGTAAAATTCGTTATATTCCTGAATGAGCAATTCCGACGCCAGTTTGGTCGTGCCGTAGAGTGAGCGGGCACCGTCGAGGGGGAAATTCTCGGCAATACCCCGCGACGATACACCCGGCACGGGTTGGTCATCGGTCAGCACAAAACGCGTATCGGCTTCCTCGAAATTGAGGGTTTCGATGGTTTTGATTGGATACACGCGGCTCGTCGACAGGAAGATGAAGTTGGCTTTATGCTTCAACGTGTAGTTGAGACAGTTTACTGTACCGAACAGATTAGTATTGATGAGGTAATCCGGTGTGCCGTCCAGACCGGCTAGTACCGATGGTTCTGCAGAAGCCTCAATGACGGTATCGACAGCAGGCAAGGCGTCAAAATCTTCCTTATTTCGAATGTCGCCATGCAAAAACTCGATACCCGCAGCTTTCAAACGAGCGAGACTCAACTCAGAACCACGACGTTTAAGATTATCCAGCGCATAAATCTGGTACTGCGGATAATTCTGTTTAAGCGAAATGGCGAGCGATGCGCCAACAAATCCGGCACCGCCGGTGATGAGAATTTTCATGAACAAGTTGGTAAGTTGGTAAGCGGCTTCGCCTAAGTCAGTAAGTCAGTAAGTGCTGTCGCACTATCATTGCTTGCGCGGCAGCACTTACTGACTTACCGACTTAGGCGAAGCCGCTTATCGACTATTTTAAGAAGTAATACGTTTTAGTTGAATGTTCTCGACGGGGCGAATAACGAGGGGTACTTTTTCGATCTTGACCGAACTACTGTCCAGACCAAACCAGCGATCTTCGGGTGTTGTAAAGCTCTTGATCGCAAAATAAATGTTCATAATGAATCGCTCACGGGCGGGCAGTTCATTTTCGAAAGACAGGAATTTTTCCAGCACCACGAATCGGAAATCACCAATAACGTTCTGTCGACTAAGAGATTCGTAGCGGCTGGTGATGTCCACTTCTTTGTTTTTAACCATGTCTTCGATCACTTTCCGGAAGAATAGGTTAATGCGCTGTTCAACCCGGAAGCCCAGCTTAAACGTAACTTTATAAGCATCGTCCGGTGCAATCGTGTTCACCTTGTATTCCATTGTATATGGATCATCGGTCGTATCGACGTGCACGAACCAATAGATATCGGCTCGTTTGGGGCGTTTCTGGAAAATCGAGTAAATAATCTTTGACTCGATTTCTGATTGCCGGGCCGCATTGCTCATGAACACAATGTGGGTAGCATATTTTGGGATGCTTATATCCCGGCTGAGTTCTTTGATGGCCTGTATGTAGTTATCGATTCGTACATATTCGGTCAGGCGAAGTTTAATCTGGAAGGCCCTCAACCAAACAATCATAACGGAAGCCATCATTCCGGCAATCAGAATTGATACCCAGCCGCCATGCGTGAACTTAGCCAGGTTAGCTACCAGGAAGCAACTCTCCAGGGATAAATAGAAAATAAGGAAAAAGACGGTCAGCCAGGCATTGTATTTGTGCGAGTACAAATAATAGCTGAATAATATAGTGCTCATCATCATGGTCAGGGTAATGGCTAACCCATAGGCTGCTTCCATTCGCGAAGAATCCTGGAAATAGAGCACAACACCAACGCAGCCTGCGAAAAGCAGCCAGTTAATGCTGGGTACATACAGCTGACCTTTTTGATTCGACGGATAGCGAAGCCGGACCTTTGGCCAGAAGTTAAGCCGGATAGCTTCACTTATTAATGTGTATGCTCCCGTCAGCATAGCCTGGCTGGCGATTACGGTAGCTGCCGTGGCAACACCAATGCCAATCAGCAAAAACCACTCCGGCATGAGCCCGTAAAAAGGATTTCTCTCGCCTAACGGCTGACCAACCAGACTTTCGACGAAAGCACCCTGTCCAAAATAGTTAATCATCAGGCAGGCTTTGACATACACCCAACTGACCCGAATGTTGGATCGACCGCAGTGACCCATATCGGAATAAAGTGCCTCTGCTCCTGTAGTTGATAGGAAAACGGCTCCCAATAACCAGAATCCACCCGGATATCCCGTCAGGAAATCGTAGGCATACAAGGGGTTGATTGAAGCTAAAATGGTGAGATCATCGATGATGTTGATGATACCAAGCGTGCCCAGCATCGTGAACCAGACCAGCATAATGGGGCCAAAGGCTGTGCCAACCACACTGGTACCGAAGGTCTGAATCAGAAAAAGAAAAGCCAGAATACCTAACACAATGGGCACTGTTGGAATATCGGGGTAGATAATCCGGAGTCCTTCTACGGCCGATGAAACAGAAATTGGGGGCGTAATGATGCTATCTGCCAGTAGTGAACTCCCGCCAATAATAGCTGGAATGGTTAGCCACTTCGCGTGTCGGCGTACCAAAGCATAGAGGGCAAAAATTCCTCCCTCGCCCCGGTTGTCGGCACGTAAAATCAGGATAACATACTTTACGGTGGTTTGAAGGGTAACTGTCCAGAAAATACAGGAAAGCGCTCCTCGAACAACTTCAGCTTTGATGGGCTCAGTGGTACCTACAATTGACCGGAGAACATACAGGGGCGATGTGCCAATATCTCCATAAATAATGCCCATTGCCACCAGCAAGCCGGCAGCGGTAACTGTGTCTAAACGTTTCTTATCTTCCATAAAATAGGCTAACGCCTTCTTGCTTTACAAGCGGGTCAAAACGGCGCAAAGATAACCTTTGTTTACACCGTTTTAATGAAAGCACGACTGAAAGTTACGGGCAAATGATGTCTGAACGTGGGGCAGGGCCCGTAGTGCCAAGTTATCAGTTAATTGTCAAAGCGAAAGGGGACTAGTAGCGGCCTTTCGTAATTGGAGAAATTCGTGGGCAGATGAAAACACCGATCAGGTAATCCTCAGAAAATCATTCGACTAGGTGCGGTGTTTACTACAGGGTACTATGAGGCACACTAATCTGCGTTCATGAAAATAATACCCTAAACTGTAAAACTAAAATGTTATCAACATCGTACATAGTATACTAAACATGGTTGCCGGTTGTGGAGTTTTGTTTAATTAGGTGTGTTTAGTAGATGGCCCGTTAGATTAGCGGGCTATCTCTTTGAGGATGAGTTTGTCGGCACATATTAAACAGTGAACCCTTTTTTATTAAGGGAATAACGGGGGCTGTGTGGTATCTACAGAGAGAACCAGGCGTTGCCGCTGGCAGCCACATCATAATCGACCACTAAGAAAACTCAACGCACCCGAAGCGTTAACCGGACGGTATCGTCTTCGCCATTGGTAAAGCCGTTGCCGGGCGTGGAGTCCGGGTCTGCCGGGGATGCCTGACTTATTTGTGCCTGATTGACCAGATACCCTGTCCGGATGGCACGAGCAGTAAAGACGAAGCTTCGGCTGTTTCCTGTCAATAAATTCGAGAACTGTACAGATAACTGCTGTCCCGCAACTTGCCAGCCGGGGGCGTCCACTATGGCTAGTTCGGGAGGGAGTTGATCTAAAAGTGTGATGGTTGTCACCTGTTCAGCACCTGCATTGTCGACAGTTAACGTAAAGCTAACCAGTTCATTAAGGGCAGGCGCCAGCGTGCTGCTCTGCATGCGCAGACTTAGATCTGCTTTGCCAGTAACCGCTGCAGGTTGATTGGGTTGTACGACCGGCAGGGTACGTGGATTAGGATTGGGTGATGCAAACACAGTATTGGTAGCGGTAGGCGTTGTGCGTAAATCTGCCAGGGCCATGTCATCTTCGCCATCAGATGTGCCGCTACCGGCTTGAGAATCAGCGTCCTGTTGAGCACATTGAAGTACCTGAGCGGCCATAATGTAATTTCCCGGTTGCTGTGCGTTGGCAACATATGTCCAGCTAATGGATCCGCCTGGTGGTAATGATGTGACTGAAGCGGCTACAACACCAGCCGAATAGGTTGTTGTGTTACCGGCTAAAAATTCCAGATTAGGGGGTAGTCTATTTTCGATTTTAACCTGAGTGGCTGTGGCTGGTCCACTGTTCGTTAGGGTTAGGGTTACCTGAAAGGGTAAACCAATAGCCGGAACCCGCAAGGATGTTAGAAGTGACAGCTGTAGGTCGACAAGGTCAAGATTCGCCGTTTCCACGCGGACAGCCGCGCTCAATGGCGATTCAGATACTGTGCTGGTGGCTCGTAACCGATAATAAACAATGGTTGGCTGTCTTGGCAGTGTAACATCCATGTAACTGGTAGCCTGTCCGTTGGCACGGCCAATTATAGAATACGGTCCGTTTGGGCTAGTCGCGCGTTCAATGTCATATCCATCAAGCTGACCAGAAGGGGCTCGCCAAATTAACTGGACCTGGTTATTGGCTAATACGTTGATTGATTCAATAGCAACCCTGGGCAGTTCATTGGCTATGCCAACATTTTCGAATGTAAATGCGCGCATCCCTCGTCCATTTTTTAGGTGAACACCGTCGTAATAGGCTATATGTTCATCTCTAAAATAAGAGGGAAGATACGTAAGAGACGTCGCGGATACTGGGGTCACAAGGGCCAGTGAAACGCGGTTTTGGTTGGCAAACCCGTTCCTGACCAGCCCTGACAGACCATCCAGATAGATAAAATCTTTCAGTTTGCGCTGATAGGGCATACCCGTGTTTATGTCGTTTATTGTTGAGTCTGCAGGCCATACCATCTTCATGGTTGGCTCAAAAACCATAGTAAGGGTGTCGCGTCTGGCGTTGAAGTAAGCTTTCTGAATCGATGGCGAATTGATCTGTACGGTGTCTGGGGCCTTGTAAATGTCGCGGGCAATTTGTCTAAAAACTTCATAGGCTATCCGCAGATTGCCTTCTGTGGAATAGTGGACACCGTCAAAACCAGGGGCACCAACGGTAGCAATAGTTTCGAGATTAGCGTATAGGGATTTTGTACGACGTTGAAAATCCCGGACGCTTCCTGCTCCACTATTATTCTCCGGTAGAAAGTTTATCTGGCTAAGGTAAATAGGTACCCGGTTTCCGTAATCCTGTCGCCACTGTTTGTATAATTTGTCAAACATCTGGCTATAGTAAATGCCATTCAGATAAGCTCCCCCGGCTTCCGTTTCTCCCTGTTTCCAGACAATAGCACGGACTGAGGAAGCGGCCTTTGCCATCTGGTGACGGTAAAGTGTCTGGCCGTAAGTAGTGTTCAGGTCGGCTGGGTTGTTGGGGTTACGATTACTGAGCAGGTCAATACCAGCTCCCCCCACAGCGCCATTGATTATACAGGTTGGTATACCGAACTGTTCCAATATTAACTCCTGTAACCGCCAGCCAATTAACCCAACAGAGGTATACGGCTTTTTTGACGGAAACCAGGTAACCTGACCGCTTGTCGGGGAGCTGCCTTCTAAAAAGTCGAAGTTGCGTAAATATGTATCGTCTATCGGATAGTCAGGAAAAAAGCCGATCGCATTCGATTGACCGTAGATCTGGATGTAATCGCCACAAACGATGCGGGTGCGTTCGGCTATCAGGACAGAATCAGCTCCTTTGTGAGCATAGACAAGAACCGAATACTGATATTTACCTGCCTGTAGCTGAACGCCGATCGTAAAGGAACTAGGCCGATTTACGCCCAGAGCGGTAGTCTTCCAGGCCCAGGGCTGCCCTTGCCGTAAAACCTTGACGGATACCCGGTCGCTTCCTGTTGTTGTGCCCACACCTTCGACCGAAACGGTTGCCCTATTGGTACTATCTCGGGCGAAAAGTTGAAAATTACTCGGGAGCTGACTCAGGGTCACACCAGTTTGGCAATATGCATGCTGGGTGAGAGTCCACAGAACTGTGAGGAGTACAAATGATCGGAAGTGCATGGCTTATTGGTGAGGACAATAAAGCCAGGTTAACTACGAAATTTGTGCCAGTTTAGTTACTTAGAACGGTGTCCCATAATAAATATCCATTTAAGCCAATAATTAGTACAGCAACAGCCCAGGAGATTATTTTCATCCAGACAGGGTTAACGAATTTCCCCATTTTCAAACGGCTATTGGTGAATAATACCAGCGGGACAACGGCGAAACTTAGCTGTAATGACAGAACCACCTGACTGAGCACAAGTAGTTCGCTAGTGCCATGCTCTCCGTATAAAATGGCGACGATCAACGCCGGAACGATAGCTACTAAACGCGTAATCAAGCGACGGATCCAGGGCTTTAGTCGGAGGTTTATAAAGCCCTCCATCACAATCTGACCCGCCATGGTACCCGTCAGGGTTGAGTTTTGCCCTGAAGCCAGCAGGGCAACGGCAAATAAAATACCCGCCACCTTAACGCCCAGAATCGGATCGAGTAAACGATGCGCATCGGTAATGTCAGCGACCTCTTGATTACCGGAAAAATGAAAAGCCGCGGCTGATAAGACAAGAATGGCTGCGTTGATAAAAAAGGCCAGAAACAGCGATACGGTTGAGTCGATAGTGGCAAATTTAATGGCCGATTTTCGGCCAATGTCATTTCGGCCAAAATCGCGGGTTTGTACGATGCTGGAATGCAGGTACAAATTATGCGGCATGACCGTAGCACCAAGTATACCAATGGCGATATAAAGCATGCCGGGGTTGGTTATTATTTCCGTTCTCGGTACCAGACCCGCAACAACCTCGGCTATGTCAGGTTTAGAAACCAGCAATTCATACCCAAAGCAACCGACAATCAGGAAGATAAGACTGGCAACTATTCGTTCGATGAGCTGGAAACCTTTGTTTTGGAGGTATAGCAGCAATAATACGTCTAGGGCGGTAATTAAAATACCAATCGTGAGCGGTAAGCCAAACAACAGATTGAGCGCTATGGCAGAACCGATAACTTCAGCCAGATCAGTGGCCGCAATTGCAATTTCTGCCAGCAGCCACAGACCAATGGACACCGGTTTGCTAAAATGATCACGACAGGCCTGGGCCAGATCGCGGCCGGTGGCAATACCCAGTTTAAGGGCCAAATGCTGAAGGAGTATGGCAAATAAATTGGAGATAAGCACGACCGACAACAGTTTGTACCCGTATCGGGCACCACCGGCTATATCCGTTGCCCAGTTGCCGGGGTCCATGTACCCAACGGCTACCATGAGTCCGGGACCTGCATAAGCCCGAAGTGTTTTAAAAAAACCACCTCCAATGGGTACATGAACGGAACTGTGTACGTCGGCCAGAGATTTATTCTTGTTTTCCTGCCGCCAGCCTTTCATTGACGTATTCGTTGCTTCCATACGTTTCTCCTGCACGTTGACTTCTTACTCAAGTACTGTTAGTTGATTACTCGTTGAGGCATTCCCCGATTGCCAATCGAATGGATCAGATGTATAACGCAATAAAGATAAGTATTGTTGAAATAAAAATTTAGGCATCCCTAAATTTTTAGAAAGTTTAACATTAAAACTACCTTTGCAGGTCGATTGTTTTGTTTAGTTTAGCCGTTACCAAGTAAGCAGCCATTAAGTACATGCATTCCTTCACTGAAGAAAATTACCTCAAAACCATCTATTACCTGGCTGCTCGTCAGCAGGGTGAGGTCAGTACCAACGCGCTGGCAGAGATGACGGCGACGAAGGCTGCTTCCGTAACGGATATGCTGCGTAAACTGGCTGATAAACAGCTTATTCATTATAAAAAATACCAGGGTGTTCGCCTGACAGATGAAGGGGAACGACTGGCTTTGCAGGTTATTCGGCGGCATCGGCTGTGGGAGGTTTTTCTGGTTCAGAAGCTTGGTTTTAGCTGGGATCAGGTTCATGAAATTGCCGAAGAACTGGAACATATACGGTCTGAAGAACTGGTTTCCCGCTTAGATACGTATTTAGGCTGCCCACAGTTTGATCCGCACGGCGATCCAATACCAACGCAAGCTGGTCAGATGCCCGAAATGGGCTACCGGAAACTGTCGGATGTGAAAACGGGTGAAGACGTCTGTTTGATGGCCGTTCTCGAACACTCGACCGAATTCCTGAAACACCTCGATCATTCGAATTTAACCCTTGGTTGCACCGTTACGGTCAATGAGATCAATGCCTTCGATAAATCGGTGCTGGTGCAGATCGACACGGGGCGAACGGTATTCGTGAGCTACGAAGTCGCGAAGAATTTATTAGTGAGTCAATAAGTTGGTAAGTAGCTGATGTCCGAAACAGTTTACGCGTCAGCTACTTACCGACTTACTGACTGACCAACTTACCGACTTAGGTGAAGTCACTTACCAACTTACTTTGAATGAAACTCTTAGACGCCTACATACTCAAACGCTTTCTGCAAACATACATCTTTGTGGTGTTGGTTATTGTGCTGGTGGTTGTGATGATCGATTATACCGAGAAGGTCGATAACTTCCGCAAAACCCACGCCCCCGGAAACGAAATCCTTTTCAATTATTACCTCAATTTCGTACCCTACTGGGCCAATTACATTAGCCCCTTGATGGTATTTATTGCCACGGTCTTTCTGACATCACGGCTGGCGGCCCGTACGGAGATCATTGCTATACTCAGTAGTGGTGTCAGTTTTGTTCGGTTGCTGCTGCCTTATGTGCTCGGTGCGTCGGTGTTGGCCGTTGCTACGTATTTTATGGTCAACTACGTGATACCGAAAGCCAATAAAACCCGTATTGCCTTTGAGATAAAGTACATTAATGATGCCTACACCTACTCGGGACGCAATGTTCATTTGAAGATCGCTCCCAACGTTTACGCCTATCTCGAAAGTTATAATAACCAGAGTAATATCGGCTATAAGTTTACGATGGAGAAAGTGGAAGGTAATCAACTCAAACAAAAACTGTCTGCCGACCATATCGAATGGGACGCCAAGAAAAAAAAATGGGCGGTCTATGATTATAAGATACGAACCATAAATGGACTACAGGAGACATTAACACCCGGCGCCCGGATTGATACCACACTAAATTTAAAACCTGACGACTTCAGCTCGGATTTTAATCTGTACGAAACCCTGACCCGACCGGAACTCAATCGGCACATTGAGTTGCTACAAAGTCGTGGTGCTGATGGAGTTGAAACCTACCTTCTCGAAAAATACAGCCGCGATACCCGACCTTTTGCCATCATTATCCTGACCGTCATTGGGGTCATTATGTCGGCACGCAAAAGTCGCCGGGGGGTAGGCTGGCAGGTGGCCCTGGGCTTCTTTCTGGCGTTTACCTATCTTTTGTTCTTTATGCTGGCAAAAGGCATCGCCGAGTCGGGGAACCTGAACCCAGTAGTGGCAGTCTGGTTACCAAACGCTATTTTTGCAGCTGTTGGTGTGCTTTTGTACAACACTATTCCAAGGTAAAAGGAATGAGGGACGGAGCGCAGGGAGCTATTCAGTTGTAATTTTATTCATCAGATGGCTCCTGGCTCCCCATTCCTGATTCCTCGCTGCTATGCAAAATAAGGCTTCATTTACAGATTATCTACAACTTCATTTCATTGTTCTGATCTGGGGATTTACGGCCATTCTGGGCAAACTGCTTCAACCGCTCGATCCGTCGGCGGTCGTTTTGTTTCGGACATTGCTGGCAGTTTTAGGAATGGGGGTTGTATTGCTCGTTCGCAAACAAAACATTCGCGTATCGAAAGACGATTTCTGGAAACTGCTGGGTACGGGGGGGCTTATTGGCCTTCATTGGGTGATGTTTTTTCTGGCGGCCCGTTTGTCTAACGTGTCTGTATGCCTGGCTGGCATGGCCACAAGCTCGCTCTGGGCCAGCGTTCTGGAGCCCATATTATTGCGCCGGCGGGTGCGTCCTGTTGAGGTTGCACTGGGAGCCGTTGTCATGGGCGGGCTATACCTTATTTTTCGATTTGAGTTCGATAAAGTCATTGGGCTGGCCGTTGCCGTCGGATCAGCCATGTTATCTTCTCTGTTCACCATCATTAACAGCCGTTTCACACACCGGTATGATGCCATCGTTATCTCATTTTATGAAATGAGTGGCGCTCTGCTGGGTGCCATGATCCTGTGGCTAACAGCGCAGCAGATCGACGCCCCAAGTTCAACGTCTGTTGTTGAATACATCCCCCACACACTTCTTCAGTTTTTCTGGCTGCTGATATTATCGTTGGTCTGCACAGTATATGCCTATACCGTGGGCGTGAGTCTGTTACGAAAATTTTCGGCTTATCTGGCCATATTAACTGTAAATTTAGAGCCGGTGTATGGCATATTATTAGCCCTGTTAATTTTTGGCGACACCGAGCACATGACGGAGGGCTTTTATATCGGTACGCTTGTTATTCTGATCGCTGTATTGGCCTATCCATTTCTAAATAAACAGAAGCCAACATCAACCACCCCTACCGGGGGAGATTTGGAAATTGACTTACATTAATAAAAGAACAAGGGCATTGCGAATGGCCTGACTTTTCTCTGTCCGAATTTTTGCATGAAACATCCGCTTATTGACCGGTTAGCGACCATCATCGTTATTCTTTTATTTCTATTGGCTTATCTGCCAATCGTTCTGCTTTCCTTTCATAATCATCCATCAGCCGCCGACGACTACTGTTTTGCTGATACGGCCCTACGCTATGGGTTCTGGCAGGGGCAGAAATTTTATTATGATGGATGGACAGGCCGCTACTTTTCCAATATGCTGGTACATGGTAGTCCACTGGTGTGGGGCTGGTATGATGGGTATCGGTTTATTCCGGTATGCATGGCTACCGCTCTCGTCGCATCGATTTATGCCCTGATGAATGAAATGTTGCGGGGAGAATCCCTGCGCAATCGGTTGATGGCTACAGGCGTGATCTTTTTTATGGTCGTTCTGGCTCTTCAGAGTACAGTAGAAGCCTTTTTCTGGACGGCTGCTATGGCTACGTATACCGTTCCGACGATACTGACCATTTACCTGATAGCGGTCATTATCCAATGGTATCGATTGCCGGATGGCCTGCACAAAGGGTTAACGGCTGTCTGGGCGGGCTTTCTGGTATTTGCCAGCGTTGGATCGGGCGAAACGAATCTTATTCTGCTCATTCTATTGCTGATCACCATACTTGGTTATCGGCTGGTGTTTCTTCGTCGATTCGATCCGTTATTACTCTGGCTAGTGGGAGTGTCTCTGGTGTCTGCGTGGTTGTTGTTCCGAGCACCCGGTAACGCTATTCGTATGGGTAGTAATGAAGCAAAAGCGGGGGAGTTTCTAAAATCAATCGGAATGGCTTTTATCTGGTTGGGCCGTTCCATAGGGGAGTGGCTGATAAAAACGCCGGTTATTCCTTTTTCACTTCTTTTCATACCCATTGCCCGCCGACTGGTTCGACATGGAAGCCAGGTGCGCGAGTTATTCCTGCTGCCCGCTGGCCTGCTAACGATCGTGTATTTGGGCTTGCTGGCCGCTGCCATATTCCCATCTTACTATGGGTTGGGCATCGCTCCGTTTGCCCGAACCATGAATATCCTGTTTGTTTTTTTTATACTTGGCTGGTTTTTTGTACTTACGGTTTGGGTAGGCTGGCTGGAACGACGGGGCCGCAGCTTAACACTCGTTCAGAAATGGCCCGCGCCGGTCTGGTTGTTTACCGGGGTTTGGCTAGTGGGCAGTGTGTTTTTCAGCAAGCCGATCCGGGAGATGAGTACGGATCTAATTAGTGGTAATGCTGCGACGTACGATCAGGAAATGACCGAGCGGCATCGTCAGCTTCTGGCATCGGCTGATACCGTTCGTTTACGACCCATTAGTGTTTATCCCCCCAGCCTGTTTGTTGAAGACATAAAAATTGACCGAAACCATTGGTGGAATCGCTGCCAGTCGGGCTATTACGGTCATAAAGTGCTTGTTCTGGATTCTACGCTCACCGTCACTCGTTAAAGGTTGTATGTCTTCCGTCTGTATAATTATTCCCTGTTACAACGAAGCGACCCGGCTCCCGGTCGACGCCTTTATGACGTATATGCAGCAGAGTACGAATATAAATTTCTGCTTCGTCGATGATGGAAGTACCGACGACACTAAATCGGTCCTGCAAACCATGCAGGTTCGGTATCCGGAGTACGTCAGTACGTTGATCTTACCTCAGAATATGGGGAAGGCGGGGGCTGTTCGGGCAGGTATGTTACATTGTGTTGATAAGTCATTCGATTATTTAGGGTTTCTGGATGCCGATCTGGCCACACCCCTGACAGCTATTCCTGATTTGACGGCTGTACTGGACGCCAACGTGGCTTTGGACATGGTTTTAGGATCACGTATAAAGTTTCTGGGTGTCGATATTCAGCGAGACCCGTTTCGCCATTATGTTGGACGGGTAATTGCTACGCTCATCAGTAACATTCTGAAACTACCGGTATACGATTCGCAGTGTGGTGCCAAGCTGGTTCGATCAGGATGCGTTGTCAACCTGTTTCAGGAGCCATTTATTAGTCCGTGGCTGTTCGACGTCGAGTTACTTGCCCGTCTTACGCGTACACACGGCCGACCGGGCGTACTCGGTCATGTTGCTGAGTACCCACTCCGGCAATGGATTGAGAAGAGTGATTCACGCATCAGTTCCAGCTATGTTTTCAGGATGTGGTATGAACTATACCGGATTCAACGAAAATATAGACACGTATGATAATGGAAAACAAGGCCTATTCGTGTAGAACCTGAGCAATCACAGACGCTTCTGCCCAAATGTCAAAAAACCGGGAGTCGTGTGGGAATTCTTCTTCACTACCCTTGTATTGGGTTTTTTGGCTTAGTGGCTTATTTGATTTTTTCCTTTTGTTCCTATTGTATGGCGTCGTGTTTTGCCAACCCTGATGGGAGGGGTTTTGATGGAGGCCTTATCATGGTTGATAGGGCGGCTGAATAAGTCGATTATGCCGAAGATGTCCGACAAAAGCGACGTTATTTCTTTACCGGCTGCTTTACCTTTCTTCCACTCAATGCCACCATAGTTGCCCTCCTCAGGCCCCGGTTCGGCTACTATGTTATGTTGGTAAGCAACTACATGATTTACCCGGCTGTTCTGGTGTCACTCCTTTATCTGACGGTATTAAGTGAACTTGAAACGCTGGACATTGTCCGGATTACTTGTCAGTGTAGGAATCTTTGTTTTCTGGTACGCCGTGCGTCTGCCAAGAATTTCGTTTCGAAAAGATAAATTGCTAACTGCTTCTTTTAATAAAAAATATAATGAAACAGGTGTGGGCGCCAGTTGGGTAACGCCTGTCGCTAGCTTATTTTATCGAGCAATGAATGAAGCGGTGAAACGAGGATTTTATGTGTATTCGCTTACTTATTTAACCCCATATGAAAAAGTACCATTGTCATCCAGACATTAATGGCTTCTCCTGAACTTAGTTTTCAAATTTCCTCACAGAAACCAACCATAGCGTGTATTTCCATCCAATTAGTGTGCAACAGTTGTAGTTCAATCGGATTAACACACTTATTTATTCCCCTCTGAGCTGCCATTTACACTGGTAATGTTTTATTTGCGCCGACTGGTCAGAGCGGTCAGAGCTTATGTAGGAAAAGCAGCACAACCCACCATGTACTATCCTGTTGGCGTTCAGAGTTTGTCCCCAAGCAACCAGAATGTAATTCGTTTTAGTCACCGGTCGCTCGTTGTTCACTGAGAAAAGATAGGGATGGTATAATTTCAACATCAAAAACATTTATTTTTGCCAATTACGCTTTTGATTCAATTTAATTGTTTTGTCGAACCCACAGATTTCTATAATAGCGCCACTTTACAACGAAGCTGAGTCGTTACCACGTCTGGTTAACCGCCTGAATGCCGTAATGGATAATTCGCCACTGGCTATTGAGGTTGTTTTGATTGACGATGGAAGCCGTGATACGACGGCGATTCTGATGCAGCAGTTGGCCCTAACAGACGCTCGCTATCAGTGTGTGTTCTTATCCCGTAATTATGGACATCAACTGGCACTTACGGCAGGCATTGCGTCAGCTAGTGCTACAGAAGCGTTATTTATCATCGACGGTGATTTGCAGGACCCCCCCGAATTACTGACCGAATTTTACCAGAAATTTCAGGAAGGGTATGATGTCGTGTATGCGATCCGCAAAAAACGCAAAGAGAGTTGGTTCAAACGAACAGCCTATGCGATGTTCTATCGACTCATGCGTTCAATTTCCTACGTCGACCTTCCATTGGACAGTGGTGATTTCTCGCTCATAAGCCGCCGGGTAGCTGATGTACTCAAACAGATGCCGGAAGAAAGCCGGTTTATTCGAGGCATGCGCAGCTGGATAGGATTTAACCAGATCGGTGTCGAATACGAGCGGGACGCCCGTTTGGAGGGCGAATCCAAATATTCATTCAGTATGCTCCGGCGACTGGCTTATAACGGTATTTTTAATTTTAGTGAATACCCCGTCAAGATTATTACCCGAATGGGAATGGTCACCATTGGGGTTGCCCTGGTGTATCTTATTCAAACGTTAATAAAACGGTTTATCTATCATGATGTACCACAGGGGTTTACGGCTCTGTTGTTCGTCATTGTTCTTTTTAGTGGAGTACAACTCATTGCCCTCGGATTGATTGGGGAATACGTGCTGCGCATATTTTTTCAGGCTAAAGGGCGACCACTTTATGTGGTTCGGGAGATTATTCGTCAAAAAAAGCGACAACCTTTGCCAACGATAAAGCCTTACGGTTCTCCTGATCCTGCTGTTAACCCCACCCACTAAGTACTATTAATTGTCACCAACCCTGATGGTATTAGAAAACAGTTCACCCACCTATCCCGACCGCATTAATATCGTCATTCCTTTATTTAACGACTGGCAGGCGCTGGGGCTTTTGCTGGAACGTATTCGTGACGTGAACGAGCCCGGCCTTACCAATCGCCTGTTCTTCCTGGTTGTTGATGATTGTTCATCAACAAATTTCGAAACGTTGCCCACCAGGGTTGGCCAGTCGCTGTCGGTACTTCGCCTGTTTCGGAATGTCGGCCACCAGAAAGCCATCGCCCTCGGTTTATCCTATCTGGCATCACTGCCCGATCAATACCCGACTATTGTCATGGACTCCGACGGGGAGGACAGACCGGAAGATATCCCCCAATTACTACAAACCGGTGCGAACAACCCCGGACGAGTGGTTTTTGCTCACCGCGCCAAGCGGCACGAGAGTGTGGTTTTTCGCCTGTTTTATGAAGTATACAAGGCCGTTTTCCGGATGCTCACGGGCAAAGTCATCACCTTTGGGAACTTTAGCCTGATTCCGGCCCAGCAACTGCGGAGGCTAACGCATGTCTCCGAGATCTGGAACAACTACCCCGGTGGCGTTATCCGGTCCCGATTACCCTACACAGCGGTGCCGCTGGAACGAGGCCGCCGGTTAGCGGGAGAATCCAAAATGAACTTTGTGTCGCTGGTCCTGCACGGGCTTAGCGCTGTTTCGGTATTGATGGATACGACCGCCGTTCGATTGGCATTGTTCTGCGTCATCATGGTTGTTGCATCCGCTTTCGGTATTAGCGTAGTGGTTGCCCTTCGTCTGTTTACCGATACCGCCGTGCCCGGTTGGGCCAGCTATTTAGTTTTTTCATTTCTGATCGTTATCCTTCAGGCTTTCCTGATTTCATTATTGTTGGTATTTATTGTGCTGTCGTACAGAACGCAGGTACAGTTTATTCCGGCCCGCCAGTTTCAGGACTTCGTTGAAAAGGTTGAAAAGGTATATTAATATAGTTGGTAAGTCAGTAAGTCGGTACGTTAGTAAGTGGCTGACGCATGAACGTTGCGTAGGCCAATCCACCGTCTACGAATGCGGTCAGTTACTGACTTGCTGACTTATCGACTTGGGCGAAGCCGCTTACCGACTTACTGACTTAACAATGCTCTTTAATTCATTACAATTTTTATTATTCTTTATTGTCGTTACGCTTAGCTACTTCAGTTTGAAGTGGCAGGGGCGGTGGATGCTGTTGCTGGTGGCCAGTTGCTACTTCTACATGGTATTTCAACCGGCCTATATAGTTATCCTCT
The DNA here is from genome assembly GCF_054782495.1 of Spirosoma aerophilum. Taxonomy (NCBI): domain Bacteria; kingdom Pseudomonadati; phylum Bacteroidota; class Cytophagia; order Cytophagales; family Cytophagaceae; genus Spirosoma; species Spirosoma aerophilum. Next base: position 259,781 of record NZ_BAAGSJ010000013.1, read on the forward strand.
TTCTGACTATTGTTATCGATTACATTGCCGGAATCTGGATTGAAAAATCTTCCGGTAAAGCTCGTCGCTGGTTGCTTATCCTGTCCCTGATTTCAAATCTCGGGATTCTCGCCTTCTTCAAATACTTAGGTTTCTTCACTGAAAACCTGACGTTATTATTTGAGAAATTAAGCATGCCAGGTGTAGCCGAAACCGTTTCAGAACTGGTAAATCGGATATTTGTGAAGGTGCTCCATGTGTTCGGGCAAAGTGGAATTTCGTCTTATAAAGACAATATGAGCATCCTGCCCATCGGCCTGTCGTTCCACACGTTTCAGGCCATGAGCTATACCATCGAAGTGTACCGGGGTAATCAGAAAGCCGAGAAACATTTTGGTATCTATGCCCTGTATGTCATGTTCTACCCGCAACTGGTAGCTGGTCCGATTGAACGTCCTCAGAATGTACTCTGGCAGTTCCACGACTACTTTAAATATGATGCCGAGAATGTAAAAGCGGGCCTGATGCAGATGGCCTTCGGCTTATTCAAAAAACTCGTTATCGCCGACCGGTTAGCCATCCTCGTTGATCATGCGTATGCCGACCCGGCCCAGCAAAATGGTCTGACGCTGCTGATAGCTACTTTCTTCTATACATTCCAGATTTACTGCGACTTTTCGGGGTATTCCGACGTGGCCATTGGAGCCTCGCGGGTGATGGGTTTTACGCTCATGGAAAACTTCCGGACGCCCTATATTGCCCAATCCGTTTCGGAGTTCTGGCGACGCTGGCATATCTCGCTATCGACCTGGTTTCGCGATTATTTATACATTCCACTAGGAGGCAATCGCAAGGGCGAATTTCGACAGTATATAAACATGCTGATCGTTTTTCTGGCAAGCGGGCTCTGGCACGGCCCCAATTGGACCTATGTAATTTGGGGAGGATTGAACGGTATTTATCAGATTCTGGCAGTACTTCGGGATAAACTCCTGGCGAAGATGGGGTTTTCCAGCACGCCCCCAAGTTTGGTCACGTCACCGGTTCATGATCGCCAAAGCCGGAAGTCACCTGTGCGGGTAGTCGTCAATACGCTGATTACCTTTGTGCTAATCATGCTGACCTGGGTGTTTTTCAGAGCCCGCAGTGTGAGTGATGCGTTACTGATTTTAAAGCGCATTCCAACGCTGTCGTTCAGTGATTCGATTGATAGTCCCATGAACTCGACCGAAATGTGGTTCAGTATGTTTCTGATCGTGTTTCTGCTGGTAAAAGAACAGTTCTATCTTGCCATTCCCACACGCAATACAGTACGTTTTGCCGCACTTTTCGTTCTGATCACCTTTGTTACCTACCTGTTCGGCGTTTTCTCTTCCAATCAATTTATCTATTTCCAGTTTTAGCGGTTTAAGTAGTGTCTAAGCGCTTGGTGTGATAGTTGAAAATTCACACTGGGCTCCTGGAAGGTTTGTTATATAAAGACTTTACGGCTTTAGCTGCGCAAACGTCATAGCCTCGCCGTTCATGCAGTAGCGCAAACCAGTCGGTTCAGGACCATCTGGAAAGACATGGCCCAGGTGCGCGTCGCAAACGGAACAGCGAACCTCCGTTCGGTTGCCGTCCGGTTCGGTATAAACCGCATTGGTAACGATAGGTGCGAAGAAGCTAGGCCAGCCGGTGTGAGAATCAAACTTGGTCGTTGATGGGAACAACGGATTATGGCAGCAAACGCAGCTATAAACGCCCGGGCGTCGCTCATGTGTAAGCTCACTACTGTTGGGCCATTCGGTGTCGCTCTTGCGGGTTATGTTGTACTGGGAACGCGTCAGGAGCTTTTTCCAATCTGCGTCCGGCTTCTCGACCCGTCGATTATTGGGTGAAGTTGCACCGGGCGGTCGTTGATGTGGAGGCCTTGGTTTGGCAACAAACGTGCCGTACGCCCACAAACCACTCGCCAGAACAAGGGCAATCACGATGAATAACCTGTTTTGCTGCATACCAACTGATTTTACAATCTCTGGTTACAAAACACAAAACGGATACTATCTCGTTCACCACCGTTTAACGGCCAATGGCAACTTTCCGGAGAATGGAGTCAATGACTTGTAAGGTGGTCACACCGTCGGCTTCAGCTTCGTAATTGAGCATGATCCGGTGATTGAAAACGTCAGGCGCTACTTCTTTGATGTCTTCAGGCAACACATAGTCACGACGATCGAAGTAGGCAAGCGCTTTGGCGGCCAGGTTCAGGTTGATGCTGGCTCGTGGCGAGACCCCAAACTGAATATAACGAGCTTCGTCGCGAAGGTTGTACTCCAGTGGGCGTCGGGTCGCAAAAACCAGTTCAATGATATAGCGCTCCAGCGTTTCGGAAATAGTGACGCTGTTGATTTCATTGCGAATGGCCACCAGCTCCTGTTTGCCTAATACTGGCTGAACCTCATAATCGAAATTCATATTCGACATTCGACGCATGACTGCCAATTCGTCTTCCCGGTTCAGATAGTCGACGAACACTTTCATCATGAATCGGTCTACCTGCGCTTCGGGTAGGGGGTAGGTTCCTTCCTGCTCAACCGGGTTCTGAGTGGCGAGCACCAGAAAGGGGCGATCCAGTACAAAGGTCTCTTCGCCGATCGTTACCTGTTTTTCCTGCATAGCTTCAAGCAACGCAGCCTGTACTTTAGCGGGCGAGCGGTTGACTTCATCGGCCAGAATCAGGTTGGCAAAAATAGGCCCCTGCTTCACTTCAAATTCAGCCGTTTTCTGGTTGAAGATCATCGTGCCGATCAGATCGGCGGGAAGTAGATCGGGGGTGAACTGAATTCGCTGAAAATCCAGTTCCAGTACTTTTGCCAGCGTATTGATGGTTAACGTCTTGGCTAGCCCCGGTACCCCTTCCAGTAAAATGTGCCCACCCGTAAACAAGCCAATGAGCAGCCGATTGAGCAGTCGGTCCTGACCAACCACCACCTGGCTCATCTCGCTGAACACATCGCGGATTTTGGTATGGTAGGTAAACGAGGTTGATGGTTGCATGAAGAGAATTAGTCAGTAAGTCAGTAAGCGGCTTCGCTTAAGTCAGTAAGTCGGTAAGTGGCTGACGCATGAGTTTTGCTCGCGCGTCAGCCACTTACCGACTTACTGACTTAAGCGAAGCTGCTTACTGACTCTTTTAAAACGTTATCCGAATACTTCGGTCTTTGCCGTGAATGTCTTTGAACATCTGTATTTTGGTGAACCCTCGTTCGGCAAATACCTGCCGGGTGGCTTCGCCAAATCGTTCGTTGATTTCTACATAACAGGCTCCATCTTTTGTCAGGTGCCGGACGCAGAAATCAGCAACAGCTTTATAAAAAACAAGCGGGTCGTTATCATCAACGAACAGCGCCAGATCGGGTTCGTAATCCAGCACATTGCGGTCCATATCGGCCGCTTCTGAACGCGTAACATAAGGCGGGTTACTAACGACACAGTCGAACCGCTTACTGAAATCGGCGGGAACATTCAGAATGTCCTGAATGGCAAATTCCACATCAGCATGAAGATTCTCGGCGTTATGGCGTGCCAGGGCCAGCGCTTTCTCGGACACATCCCAGCCCGTCACAACCGACTGGGGCAGGAAGCGAGCCATCGTAATGGCGATACAGCCGCTGCCCGTACCGATGTCCAGAATGGGGACATCGTCAAGGCGGTCAGCAAAATCGTGCATGATGAGCCGAACCAGATCTTCCGTTTCGGGGCGCGGAATCAGTACATCGGGTGAAACCTCGAACTCTAAACCGCAAAAAATCGTCGTGCCAATAACGTGTTGAATCGGTTCCTGACGGTTAAGGCGTTCAAGTATCTTAAACCAGTCGGGTTCCGTTCGGTTAGGAGGAAGCGGTTTATCCGTCAGCACATCCGTTTTGCGGAAACCAAAATAATGGTCGAGCAGCATAAACGCCATTTCGCGAGCTTCTTCGGGCGGATAAGCCGTGATGTTTTTACTGAGTCGTTCGTATAGGGGTTTGGCAGTAGCCATTTGAGTCGGGACAAGTAATTTTGCCAAAAATAGGAAAGTTTAGGCGGTTCGATTATCCACCTGGGCCAGATTAACCAAATATCATCAACCGTAAGCAGATGTGACTTGCTGTTGAAGAGACTAAAATCACAAATAGTATACCAATCATGACCGCAGAAAGCTTCATGCAGCGCGCCCTCGAACTGGCCTCACTGGGTAGGGGCCATGTCAGCCCCAATCCCATGGTTGGCTGTGTCATTACCCATGAACCGATGGGTGGGAGCCCGCGCATCATTGGCGAAGGGTGGCATGAACGATATGGCGAGTGGCATGCCGAAGTGAACGCTGTCCGGTCCGTACGAGCCGAAGATACCCATTTACTGGCTGAGGCAACCGTTTATGTTACGCTGGAACCCTGTTCGCACTGGGGTAAGACGCCACCCTGCGCCGATTTGCTGATTGCCAACAAGGTAAAGCGGGTCGTATGCTGTAATGATGACCCCAATCCACTAGTAGCCGGACAGGGGTTTGCTAAATTAAAGGCGGCTGGCATTGCCGTCGAAACAGGCCTTCTGGCAGAGCAGGGGAGGGCCTTGAATGCCCGTTTCTTTACATTCTTTGAACAAAAACGGCCCTATGTTCTCCTCAAGTGGGCTGAAACAACAGACGGTTTTATAGCCGGTGAGCAGAGCAAACCGGTAAAAATAAGTGGCGATCCGGCCCATCGGCTGGTACACCGCTGGCGAAGTGAAGAAGATGCTATTATGGTGGGCACCAACACCGCCCGTATCGATAATCCCCGGCTGAATACCCGGTTGTGGCCCGGAAAAAATCCAACGCGTATCGTTTTGGACAGAAACTTGACCCTGTCTGATGAACTACACCTGTTCGATGGTTCACAGCCGACGATTATTTATCACCAGGTTGACGAGGCAACTAATGGACCTGTTCTGGAACGGCTTAATGTACAGTATACCCGTTTAAATGGTAGTGCAGCTTCGCCAGATTACGTGTCTATGCTTACTCCACTCTTGCAGGATTTGTATGAACGTAGGATTCAGTCCGTATTAGTGGAAGGGGGGGCGAGCCTGCTACACTCATTTATTGAAGCGGGGCTGTGGGACGAAATGCGGGTTTTTCGAAGTCCGTCAATGCTCGCAACAGGAGTGAAAGCACCCACTGTACGGGGTCACATACACAGTCGGGAACGAGTGGGTCATGATGAATTAACAATCTACATGAAGCTATGAGTGAAATAATTTACTGCATCGCCAGGCTCAGTCTGGTCTTTTGCCTGGGACAACTATCCGCTACACACGGCCGATCAGGACAATAAGCTGGACATTACTGTATACTGTATGCAGCAGCGCCAACAAGTATAAGACCTATGCGTTCGATGGGGTTCGCATCAACCGATTCAACACATTGTTGCCCATCACCAAACCCATTAAGCGGGGTGCGTATATGGGTAGTCATTTCGACGGAGTATATAAGTGAAACCACACAAAAAGGCTCCGGTTGGTCGAAACATACGGATTACATGATCCAGATACGTTTCAACCAGCCGGAGCCCGTCAATTTTCAGTATATCAATTCCCCTGCGCTACGGGGGTGGCATTTGCGCCGATATTACCACTGGCCATTAGGCTTGTGCCCGACATCACTTTCACGTTCGCATTGTAGCTGGTTAACTTATCGTAAAAACCGGCTTCGTTGATAATGAAGAATTTACTGGTGGTGAACTCACCAGTGGCACCACTGATCGCATCGAGCGGTTTCAGCGCCTTCACGGTAGCATCCGTCGCTTTTCCTTCATAGATAGATGAGGTATAGGACGTTCCTGCCACCGTATTGTAGAGACCAATCTCGACCAGTGTAGTGGTCGTATTGTACTTGTAAAACACCACCCGTCCATACACTGTGGCACCGCTAGCCGATGTTAACGTATAGGACTTGTAGGTCGTTACCGTGCCGCCACCGGGGGCCGCGCTTGTGTTGGGCTCATATTTATTCTGCTCACAAGCGCTCAGGAAGATAAGCATGGACAGAAACAGGCCAATGGCAGGAACAACGCTTCTTTTATTGAAAAATAGATTCATAGCTGGAGTGACAATTAGAAGTTGAACATCAAACGGCCGTAGTAGTAAGCCCCATTGGATCCTTGCTGATTGTTGGAGTAGAGGTAAAAGCCCTGATTCTCCGGACGAAGAATTTGTGGGTATTTATCAAAGATGTTGCTACCCCCAATCGACACTTTCACGTTACGGCTCAGATCGTAGCCGAAGCTCAGGTCAAAAACGGCCTGACCCGAGAAGGTCTGATCGTAATAATTGCCGTCGTTGTCAGCCGAAACAGACCGCTCAGTGACCGACCCAAAGTAAGTGCCTCTCAGCATTGTGTTGAATTTGTTCACCCGATACGTAACCGAACCGATCAGCTTTGTGCGGGGCGTTCCGGTTTCGAACTGGCCGACAAGGTCCCGACTGAGGTATTTGCCAACAATTTGCTCAGGGGTAAGATTAGCGACATTCAGAGGAAGAACTTTACGGTTGAGCACCGTATTCTTGCTGAGAATAGTGGCAAGGCTAAATGTAATACTTTTGCCTTTTTGTAAGTTGAGCGTGTAATTACCAACGGCTTCAAGACCTTTAGAGCGTACATCCGCACCATTCACGAAGAACTGAGCTTCGCCCTCACCGATTACTTCGCCATAGTTATTGCCAACTTCTGACGCGTTGAAATAGCTGGTTCTGAAGATACGGTTGTCTACGTCGATCTGGTAGGCATCCAACGTTACTTCAAACCCTGGTGCTGGCTGGTAGGTAAGTCCCAGACCATAGGTACGGGATTGCTCCTGTTTCAGCCCTTTGATACCCAAAACCCGGGCCGCTGTACTGTTCGTTGGGTAGGTCGTAACATCCAGGGGCTGCGGAATGCCATTTCTGTCCGGTACGAAAGCCGTAGCCGTGTGGGTGTAGTTCAACTCCTGAAGAGAGGGAGCCCGGAAGCCCGTGGCAATCGACCCGCGCAGAGACAGGTTTTTCGTTATCGAATAACGGGCGGCCAGTTTACCGATCGTCACGCCACCAAAATCAGAGTAGTTCTCTAACCGGAAAGCACCGGCGACCATGAATTTCCGGGAAACTTCCAGTTCTGCGTCTACATAGGCAGCCATAGTCGTTCTGAATTCGTTGCGCTCATTTTTGGGACCGAAACCAGCAAAGCACTGGCAGTTCGACGACAGCGATTTAACGGTAACCTGCTGCCCGGCCGTAACGGCCACTGGATTGCCATTGGCGTCAACAATCGGTTGGCTGCTGCCATTTTCCAGGGGTTTGCCATCCGGACCAACCAGCAAACCATCTTTAACGACAGTGAGGACACCGGCCGAACCGTATGTATAACTTTCTTCCTGCCCTTTCATGATCTTGTAATTCTCAACGCGCATTTCAGCCCCGAAGGCGATGTTCAGTCCATTCATTACCCCTTTAAAATAGCGTGACATGTCGAGGTTGGTAGAGTTCTGGCTGAACTCGTGCGTACCCAGATTCATATTCACCGGGGTATTGGAACCCAGGGAGGCATTCATGGTATTGATCATTCCCAGGCGCATGGTGTTTTTGCCAAAGGTGTTGCTGAAGTCAACACTAAATTCCCCGATTTTGCTCTTCAGACCTACTGTATTTGAGATGTCGGAGGTGTTAGACGTCATCTGAGGTCTGAAACCATTTGGATATAGGAGGTAATTGAATCGGTCCGTTTGAGCAGGGCGACGGAAGTAGCAGGAGAACCCTTCCAGATATTTATAAGAAGCGCCCCCAAAACTATAGACGCTGGTATTGGCGTTTATCTCATAACCTGCATTATAAAATGTGCTTCCCAGAGTAATGGCCGGCATACCGGCATATACCGCGAAATCGGCTTTGGTTAAGCCCCGGGCACTCATTAAACCGGCTTCCGTGGTAACAGATGCGATCTGGGCCGCATTACCGGATGCCTGTGCGGTGATCAATTCAGGATTGGTGATGACAGGGTTACCGTTCTTGTCCGTTCTGAGGTTGTTCAGATAGGTTTTGTCATAAAAACCCCAATCGTTTACGAATGGACGAAGGGTGGGGCGACGCTGTGTGATCTGACCCGACAGGTTGAAATAGCCTTTATCGCCAATTTTGAAGCCATAGTTGGCATCGAACTGGTAATTGAAGCCATCGGGTTTGCCCGATTTTGTGAGCGCGCCCGCCTGACCGCCCGTGTTGGCGTAGCCGCCACCCGTCAGGTTTGCCGTCAATTTGTTGGTACCTTTTTTCAGGATGATGTTGACCACACCGGCTACGGCATCGGAGCCATACTGGGCAGCAGCACCATCACGTAAAATTTCAACCCGATCAATGGCTGCTACCGGAATTGTCATTAAATCAACGGTGGTTGATGGGCTTCCTACTGCCGTTTCGGTGATGAGCAGGGCCGACGTGTGGCGTCGCTTGCCGTTTACCAAAACAAGTATTTGGTTGGGAGCCATGTTCCGAAGCTGAACCGGGTCAACGTGCGAGTTTAAGTCCCCGCCCTGCGACCGGACGGCGTTGAAGCTGGGGGCCACAAAGGCCAGCATCTGTGCCAGATCGATTTGTGGAAGCTCTCCCATAATGTCTTTGATCGAAATAACATCGACTGGAACGGGTGTTTCCAGAATAGTACGACCCGTATTGCGGGAGCCGGTTACGATCAATTCCGTTAGTTGAGTGGCATCCTCATCCAGTAAAATATTGAAGTTGGTTTCCGAGCCTACTTTCACCTCTTTCGACTTAAAGCCAATGAAACTGAAAACCAGTACATCATTGGGGGTTGCTTCCAGCGAAAACTTCCCTTCTGCATCTGTGACGGCTCCCCGGCGGCTATTTCCCTTAACCAAAACGTTGACTCCCTGAATTATTTCGGAGTTAACCGTAGCGGCTACTTTTCCGGTTATACGCTTACTCTGAGCCAAAGCCGTCATGGGGCATAAGGCTGCCGTAATAAACATGGCAACGAGTGCGGGGATGATGTGATACTTACGTAGTTTTTCTTTCATGTTTAGTGCTTGAATACAGTTTAACTGATTAGTTGTTAGCGTATTACGACATTCTTATTTAAGTGATTTGACGTTGGATGTTGCACTGTGCATTAAAAAGACTGGGCAAAAGACTTCCACAAGCCGATTTTTTCGGCTTCAGCAAACGAGAAATGAATACGTAGAACTTCGTTGTGATCAGGCCAATGGTGATAGACAGGCTGATCACAAGCTTCCTGAATAGGCGACTCTCTACTAACTATCCGTGCGCACGAACTGAGAGTATGTTTTGTTGTACTTTGTCAAATATGCCAATTATAATAATGAAGTCAAATAGAAAAGTAGAATATAATACGGTAATATTAGATAAGTGAAAGATATAGTTGTTTTCAAAATATTTTTCTGAAAATTTTCTTCAAAAACGTGACATAACCAGGTGATTCTTCGATCGTAAAAGCCTGTGGTTATCACTTGATTTAGGCATTATGAACAAACATATATGCATTTTTTAGCTTACGTACGTCTGGTAAAATGCTATAAAATAGGCACTTAACAGAATATATTCGTATCAGCATATCTTAAAGAGTAGTGGGGCATAGGGTAAGGTTTCATAAATCATTCATGACTTGTGAGAGTTGGATTGATCCCTTGAGTCAATCAAAGCAGGTTTTCTAGACATATACCTAAAAAAGGAGTGGCCTCAGATAAGTCTGAAGCCACTCCTTTTTTAGGACTGCTTTACAAAGTTGGTTTGAACAGTAAGTATCAGGCAAACAACTCGCCCGATGTCCATACGCTCTTTACCCGCAGAGACGCGTCCAGCCGAACCACGTTTGCTACATAGTTCGGCTGGATTTTTCCGATCTGATGATCCATGCCAATGATTTCTGCTGGCACCGCAGAGGCCATCCGTAAGGCACTGGTCAAGGGAATTCCTGCCTGTTCAACGGCAATTTTGACACAATCCACCAGCGTAATTGCGGAGCCAGCCAGATTTCCTTCATTATTTACATAGCGACCCGGCCCATTCGGGTCGGCTTCAAAATGAACGATGAATTGCTCAAGTTCAAAGGTAGAACGGGGCGGATTGGCGAATAGGGCATCGGAGATAAGAAATAACCGTTCCCCCAGCAGTCGGTAGGCAATTCGGATGGCTGTAGTGTTGCAGTGATAACTGTCGGCAATGATACTGGCTCGCACCGTTGGGTGATCAAATACGGCGCCTACCACACCCGGTTCCCGACTTTCGTATCCTCGCATGGCATTATATAAATGCGTTGCCAGCGGAATGCCCTCATTGAAGGCTTTCGTGGCCTGCGTATACGTGGCGTTACTGTGGCCCAGAGAAAGCAATGTATTGGCATGTTTTAGTCTCTGTATCGTCGCTAACTGATCGTCGGTTAGTATTTCGGGAGCCAGCGTTAGGATGCGGATGACGTCGGCATTGGTGCTGAACAGGGCTTCCAACTCGCCTTCGGCAGGCGTTCGAACATAGGCCGTGCTGTGCGCCCCCCGTTTAACCGGATTAAAATAGGGACCTTCGATGTGAATACCCGGTACGCCCAACGGATTCTCTGACCTTACCACCTGCACTGCTGCCATCGACGTCCGCATAATGGCGAGCGAAGTTGAATGTATGGTGGGCAGTAAGGTTGTGGTGCCGTTTTTGGCATGCGACCGGTAAATATGCCGAACCGTTTCGGGAGTGGGCTGGTCGTTCAGAAACAGGTTAGAGCCACCATATAGTTGTAAATCAATGAAGCCCGGTACAAGATAGTCGCCGTTGAAATCGATTATCTGAACGTTCTCATCGGTAAAGTCATCGGTCGAAGTGGGGCTGATTCGGGCAATATGTCCGTTTGTGATGTAGACCGAACTGCCGGGTAACCAGTCAGTTCCGGTAAAAACGTGGGCATTTATAAGATTATATGACATTTGGGTCAGGACGGAATTCTACCAGGTCAATCAAATGATGACCGGAATGTAGCCGATTTTTCGTTTTTTTGCGAACTATTTCAAGTCAGTACCAACCTGTTTTTCTTTTGAACGCCGTTCGTTTAACTCCCCCCGCCACGCTTACACAGTCCGGACTGGAGGGTCCAGGAATTGTTCAGGCTACCATTCCATTGGCCTCGTCGAAAAGTGAAAGTAATCGTGCTTTAATTATTGATGCACTTACGGGCTTTCGCTGCGATCTGCAAAACCTGTCAACCGCCCGGGACACCCAGACCATGATCAGGTTGTTGAAGTCTGATGATCCAACGGCCGATGTCCTGGATGCGGGTACGACCATGCGTTTTCTAACCGCCTACTTCAGCATTACCGGACAGAAAAAAGTAATGACCGGTACGCCCCGCATGTGCGAACGCCCAATTGGTATTCTGGTGGATGCGTTGCGGGTATTGGGTGCTGACATTACCTACCTGAAAAATGAAGGGTATCCACCCTTGCAGATCAACGGTTTTTCGGCCGTTGCGGAATCAACGCCAACCGTTAGTATTCGTGGAGATGTCAGCAGCCAGTATATTTCAGCACTCGTCATGATCGCCCCCTTGTTGCCTGCCGGGTTGACCCTGCAACTGACAGGAGCGGTTGGTTCGCGTCCGTATATAGAAATGACGCTGGAACAGATGCGGTATTTTGGTGCCGATGTGCAGGCAAACTGGGAAACGAAGACGATTACGGTGGCCCCGCAGCCTTACACACCAAAACCTTACGCGATTGAATCTGACTGGTCCGGGGCGAGCTATTGGTATAGTGTAGCCGCTTTGGCGAAGGATGAAACGGCCGAAATAAATTTGCTTGGGCTTAAGGTGAAATCTCTACAGGGCGACAGTGCGATCGTGTCCATCATGCAGGCGTTAGGAGTAGAGAGTACATTCACCGATTCGGGCGTTCGGCTAACAAAATGTCCGGTCAGTGAATCGCTGGCATGGGATTTCACCGACTGCCCTGACCTGGCGCAGACGGTAGCGGTTTGTGCAGCCATGAAAGGCGTTATTCTACGACTTACCGGTATCGAAAGTCTGAAGATCAAAGAGACTGATCGGGTGGCTGCCCTCCAGGCCGAGTTGCAGAAAATCGGAGCTGAATTAGTAGAAATAGAGTCTAATCACCTCTACGAAGTGCATCGGCTTGACAACGCACCAGCGTCTCCGGCAGTCATTGACACCTACGATGATCATCGGATGGCCATGGCGTTTGCCCCCGTAGCCATGCAGCAGGAAATTATTATTGATGAACCCGGTGTTGTGGCTAAATCATACCCGTCGTTTTGGGATGACATGGCCCGCGTGACAACTGTTGAGTTCATAAAGGAATAAACTATTCGTTAATTTGTACTTGTGTTACCCCAGCCAGAACGCAGGCATGGATACGGAACACAGGGTATATAACTTACACTAGATGATGACACGTCGGGAGCAATTTGAACAACAGGGCTACCTCATTGTCCGCAATGTTTTTACCCCCGAAGAAGTAACTGCCTTACGGAAGTCGGCCTATGAGCACCGGGACCGGCAAAAAGCGCAGGGGCTGGTGGCTCAGGTCAAGCAGGCAGCCTCCGTTAAGGGCGACCTGCTGAGTAAGGACGGTTTGGGGTGGGTCATCTACGACACCCGCATCGTATCGGTTGCCTCCGAATTGTTAGGCGACGCACCCGTTTATTTTTCTGACAGTACTTACCAGATCGGAACCGGAACGCGGGGGTTTCACCGCGATAATATTGACCGGTACCAGTTTGGACAGGGAGCCGATTGGGAGGGTAGTTACCCACTCATTCGCTTCGGTATTTATTTGCAGGACCACGACACCTATAGTGGGGGCATCCGCTTTAAAGAAGGGACGCATCGGGCCGCCGATGGGGCCGATGTTTTTGCCGATACCCGTGCGGGTGATATTGTCGTCTGGAACATGCGGACGCTTCACAGCGGTAATGCCCGCCGAATGAAAGTTCTCAACAACCTGCCCCTGCACGTCGGACTGGAGAACCGGTTGCCGGATTTCCTGTTTCGTGAGCAACAGGGCGAACGGGTTTCATTATTTTTCAGCTACGGACTGGAAGGCAAACACCTTGATCGGTACCTGGAACAACACATACAGAAGCGTGCCGACATGCAGGAAAATGTACGGCTATCGATTTACAGCCCCGAAACGCTGAAGAAAGCTGAACAAAGTAACGTGAAAGTACTGGATGTGAAAGGCCTGCTGAACTAAGTAGAGGGTATAGCCAACTCGAAAAACAGGCTTTGAGCAATCTATTCTGACGTGATGCTATCGCCGGACTTATGCGTGTCGCCCGATGGTGTTTTGTTTAGTTTAGGGAGAGAAATACGGAAAATGGTGCCTTCTCCAACGCCCGATTCAACCATGATACGACCTTTGTGTAATTCAATGATCCGTCGGGTCAGCGCCAACCCAATGCCGTGCCCATTAATTGTCATTGTCGATTCCGACCGGTAGAAAGGCTCGAAAATATGCGCCAAATCACTTTCCGGAATGCCGTAACCGTGATCGCTGAACGTCAGTTTTATCTTTCCGGATGTGAATAGAATGCGTACCGACATCCGGCCGTCCGGTGAATATTTACAGCCATTCTCCATCAGATTTTGAAACGCCGTTTGCAGAAGTGATTCTTCCCCGATGATGACCAGATCCTCTTCCTGAGCTGGAAGATTATCAAAATCAATGTCGATCTGATAATTGGGCTTTTTGCTGACGATCTGGCTTTGGGCCTGCCATAATAACTCATCAATGCGGACTGGCTGATAGTTCAGCGTAACCACATCCGAACTGGCTCGTGCCAGTTCGAGTAGCCCATTGACCAGCCGAATCATACTTTTCACTTCATCGAGCAAGGCGTCGAATGCAACTTCGTATTCCTCCGTCGAACGTGCCTGCAACCGTGTCACTTCAATCTGCCCCATCATGACCGTTAGCGGTGTGCGGAGTTCATGGGAGGCATGGGAAACGAAACTTTTCTGGAGAACAAAAGCCTCTTCGAGTCGAATCAGGAGATTATTGAAGGTACGAGCCAGATCGGCGAGCTCGTCGCGCTGGCGACCCACGCGCAATCGCTCGTGTATGTTATTGGCCGAAATTGCGTTGACCTGTGTGATTAACTCCGCCACCGGTCGCAGGGCGTCAGTCGCAAACAGATAACCGGCAATACCCACAATGACCAGGCTGAGTAACCAGCCTGAAAACAGGATTTCGCGCAGGCGATCTAATTTTGTTAAACCGTACCGGTCATTTCCGGAAGCAACAATAATTAGCGGTTCGCCCCTTGCATTAAGATGCAGGACGCCAACTGCTTCCAGATCACCAATTCGGATATATTGAGATTGGCGAAGGGTAATTTTTTTTAGAAAATCCGGCGTTACCGGAAACCGGGGCCGTTGATTACCCTGATTAAATAAAACTAGGCCCGATTTGTTATAGACCGTAACCTGTTCGTCAGTGATAACGGGCAAGTCGGCCTGCGGTACTTCGCCAACATCCTCCCGAAGCCGAATTGTGGTAAAAGCTTTTTCCTGGAGACGCTGCTGAAACTCCTGTTCCCGAAACTGATCGTATAAGTAGTAGACCGAAACCGTAAAGAGGAGTACGATCGAGGCAACGAGCAATACGAACAGCAAGGTCAGGCGAGTACGGATATTCATTGTCTATCAGGAGCTAGAAGTCAGAAGCGAGGAGGCAGGAGTTGCTGACGCAGCACATAAAAACAACTGCGTCAGCAACTCCTACCTCCTCGCTTCTGACTCCTATTACTAATATATTAGTCTTCCTTCAACATATAGCCCATGCCAATGACGGTATGGATAAGTTTTGTTGGAAAATCCTTGTCAATCTTTTTGCGAAGAAAATTGACGTAGACATCGATCACATTGGTGCCGGTATCAAAGTGGATATCCCAGACTTTTTCGGCAATGTCTACCCGGGAAACGACCCGGCCCCGGTTGCGCATCAAGTAATCAAGCAAGCCAAATTCCTTGGCTGTCAACTCGATCCGCTTGTCGCCCCTCCGGGCAATCTTTTCATTAAGGTCTAATTCGAGGTCGGCGACTTTCAGTACATTCGACTGCATGCCTGCATCACTGCTTCGTTTGGTGAGTGCCCGCAAACGAGCCATCAGTTCCCGAAACTCGAATGGTTTTACTAAATAATCATCCGCTCCGGCTTCAAAGCCCGTCAATTTATCATCGACCGAGCCCATGGCTGTCAGCATCAAAACGGGGGTTCGATTTTTTTCCTGTCGAATCGACTGGACGACATCGAAGCCGTTCATTTTTGGTAGATTAATATCCAGCACAATCACGTCGTAGAGGTTATTGAGAGCCATATTTCGACCCACCTGCCCATCATAGGCAACATCTACTTCGCAGGATTGCTCCTCCAGCCCCTTTTTGACGAAAGAAGCCAACTTAGGCTCGTCTTCCACTACCAGAATCTTCATATCGGCAACATACATAGCTATTGGCTGATTTAAAAACGGCAGAACAAATAATTATTAAAAAAATAGACACACAGCCTAGCGCAAAGTGCCAAAAATGAAATTGGCAAATGTCTTCCGGGTTGAGGCCATAAAACTCGGATGGTCACCTTAAAAGGGCTTGAAATTAAAATTAAAAGGCTGTTAAATTAACGTGAATGATGGCTGTATCTAGGTTAAAACGGGTCCGTTATGTACGCTTAATGCAATATTTTTTAACCACAGAGGGACAAAGAGGACAGAAGTTGATGGGGAAGAAAGTACCCTAATCAACCGCTGTCCTCTTTGTCCCTCTGTGGTTAAAAAAAAGATCTATTAGCTATATGTATGAGCTAAATTTTGATCGAGCCAACCCATTATTCAGGTTAAATTAAGTGGGAGCAGGCTGGTAGACTAACAAAAAAGCCGCTCCGAACATCGGGGCGGCTTTCCGCTTCTATCCACACCATTTCAAGACTGACGACCGGGCGGCCGCCAAATCTTGATGTTCAACCTTCCCTTTGTAAAGGATTGTTATGCTAAAAGTAAGCAATTTCTTTTATACACACAGCAAAGTGACCTCTTTTTGTGTGTAAGACACTGCAAATGTTGCAACATCTTTCTAGAAAAACGTAAAATGTCAATTAAAATTATTTAACGTAGCACAAATGATTCCTCTGCCCGTTAATTATCGCTGAATTTGTGTCGATAAAACACATAAAAAATAAGCGGAAATATAAATAGTGTTAACAAAGTGGCGGTAATAAGGCCACCAATTACGACAATGGCTAGTGGTTTGGCTGTTTCGGAGCCTATCCCATGCGATACGGCTGCCGGAATGAGGCCGATCCCCGCCATCATAGCGGTCATCACAACAGGTCGAATACGGGAAATCACGCCATCGCGTATCGCGTTGTTCAAGGGTATGTTGTTGCGTAAGTTCTTCTTGAAAACAGAGATGAGAATAACGCCATTCTGAATACAAATGCCAAATAGGGCAATGAACCCGATACCAGCCGAAATACTGAAATTTACATGGGTGATGAGCAGGGCGGCAATGCCACCAATGATGGCAAAGGGAACATTGAACAACACCAGACCAGCGTCTTTCACATTGCCGAACAGGACGAAAAGAATAAAGAAAATGGCCAGCAAACTGATCGGAACCACCTGCGCCAGTCGGGCGGTGGCACGTTGCTGATTCTCGAAATCGCCGGCCCATTTAGCCGTGTAGCCCGTTGGAAGTTTTACTTTCGCCAGCACTTTTTGCTGCGCTTCGGCCACGGCGCTACCCATATCGCGTCCACGGACGGAGAACTTAACGGCCCCATACCGTTGACCTGCCTCCCGGAATATAAGAACCGGACCCGTTTGGGTATATACTTTGGCAATCTCTTTGATCGGGATCATAGTACCATTTTCGGTGGGCACCATCAACTGACTGATCTGAAGTTCACTGGAACGGAACGGCCGATCGTAACGAATGCGGAGGTCAAATTTTCGCTCACCTTCGTAGATCTGTGTGGCTGCTTTACCACCGATGGCCATTTCTATGACGGCTTCGGCATCTGACTTGTTGACGCCATACAGCGCTAGTTTCTGCTCGTCCAGCTCAATACGCATTTCCGGCTGACCCGTGGTCCGAATCACACCGAGGTCTTCGATGCCCTGAACGGTAGCCAGTTGGTTGCGAATCTCATTCGCTTTTGCTTCCAGAATCGTCTGATCGGGTCCGTATATTTTAACGGCAATGGACCCTTTTACGCCTGATACAGCTTCTTCCACATTGTCCATTATGGGTTGCGAAAAACCAAAATTCACACCAGGAAAAATGCTCAGTTTTTTCTGCATGTTTTCGATTAATTCTTCCTTGCTCAGCCCGCTTTTCCATTCGTCCTGCGGGTAGATATCAACCAGAAACTCAATGTTATAAAAGCCTGTTGGATCGGTGCCGTCATTGGGTCGGCCGGTTTGCGAAATAACCCCTTTAACTTCCGGAAACTGGTCAAAAATATGGCGCATCTGAACGGTCTGTTTTACCGATTCGGGCAGCGAAATACTCATCGGCATAGTAGCCCGAACATAAATGGAACCTTCATTCAGCTCCGGCAGAAATTCAGTGCCCAGCAATGAAAAGCCCGACAAGCCAACCACTACCAATAACCCCGTTAATAGAATACTGATTTTTTTATGCGCATAGGTGAAATTGAACACCCTTGTTGAGAGATTTGTCACAACATTGACGAATGGATTATGCTTCTCGCGAACGTTCTTTCTGAGCAATATGCTGGACAGAACCGGTACCAGCGTCAGAGTGAAAATCAGCGCACCCAGCAAGGCAAAGCCAAGGGTCCAGGCCAGGGGGGAGAACATTTTGCCCTCTACTTTCTGAAAGGAAAAGATAGGGATCAGACAGGTAATAATGATGGCTTTTGAGAAGAAAATGGCCTTACCCATCTCGGTACCCGTCCGTCTGATCAGGCCCAGTTTAGACAGGCGGTTGAACTTTGCCATGCCCTGCTGGTGAGCCAGTTCGTCGAGGGTGACGAAAATGCCTTCCACCATCACTACGGCCCCGTCCACGATGATTCCAAAGTCGATAGCACCCATCGACAGCAGGTTGGCCGACATTCCCTTAAGCCGCAGGCAGATAAAGGCGAACAACAGTGCCAGCGGAATTACAATGGACACCGTTAGGGTAGTGCGCCAGTCGGCCATGAACAGGAACACAATGACCGTTACGAAGATAATGCCTTCGATCAGGTTATGCGTAACCGTATGGGTTGAGAAATTGATGAGCGTCTCGCGGTTGTAGAAGGTGTTGATCTTAACGTCGCTGGGCAGAATGCTGGTATTCAGCTCGTTAATTTTGGCTTTTACCCGTTCAATTACTTCGCTTGGGTTTTCGCCCTTGCGCATAACGACAATACACTCCACCTCATCGTCCTGCTTATCGCGGCCGGCCTGACCCAGTCGGGGTAGGGCCGACTCGGATACCTGGGCTACGTTATGAACCGTTATGGGTGTTCCTTTGATATTCTTGATGATAATATTCTGAATGTCCTGCTGGTTTTTGAGGAGGCCAATGCCCCGGACCACATAAGCTTCCGAATTTTTTTCAATGACATCACCACCTACGTTCACGTTGGCGTTGGCTACTGCCTGGTACAGTTGCAGCGGGGTAATGTTGTAATCGATTAATCGGCGGGGATCTACCGAAATTTCATAGGTTTTTACCTCTCCTCCAAAGCTAACCACGTCAGCCACCCCGGCCACACTTTTCAACTGGCGGTCGATGACCCAATCCTGAATAGTTTTGAGTTCGCGGGCCGTGCGGGTGGGCGACTGGAGGGTATAGCGAAAAATTTCGCCGGTGGGGCCATAAGGGGGTTGTACATCAGGCTTAATACCTTCGGGTAGTTCGACCCCGTTCAGCAGGTTGTTGACCTGCTGGCGGGCAAATGTGTCATCGACGCCATCGTCGAACAGAACCTTGACTACAGAAAGACCAAACAGCGAAGTCGAGCGGATATCTGTCCGTTTTTGAACGGAGTTCAAGCCGATTTCGATGGGGATGGTCACGAACTTCTCCACTTCCTCCGCCGAACGACCCGGCCACTGCGTGATAAGCGTAATCTGGGTGTTGGTAACGTCGGGGAATGCTTCGATCGGCGTATTCTGGTAACTGATGATACCGGCTACGACGGACAGTCCAGTCAGAAAAAAAATGAAAAATTTATTCTTCAGCGAGAAGGATAAAATGCTTTTGATGAATTTATTCATACCGTTTACGGCGCAGACTTTGTTGCCCACAAATGTGCTGGCATGAACTTAAATTGGGCTTAAGCCCCGGTTAAAAGTGCGTTAAATAAACAATAGAGGCTATTAAGTTTAGAAAGGTCCGGTTTTAGTCGGCAAATATGTGGAAGTGTAAATTTTTAGATCATTCTTCCGTTTGATGCGTTTAGTAGTTACCTAACATAGTTACAGCTCTTAATTTTCTCAAACGTTATGTCCGAAATCCAATCAAATTTTGGTTTTGCCGGCAGTAAAGAAGAACCTGCTTTAGTAGAAGAACCGATCAACCCGCTCCCCAGAGCTGTTCTGCGCCCGAATACGCACTGGCTGCTGGATGGCGAATGGCATTTTGCCGTTGACTCCAATGATGCCGGTCTGCGCGACCGGTGGTTCCTGGGTTACCCGTATGAAGATACGGCGGAGTGGCCCGGTTCCATTGAAGCCCATATGGCCCAGGCCAAAGGGCAAGTCAGCCCGGCTCTCTGGCAGGACAAAGTAATTGCCTGGTATGAGCGGGAGTTCGACATGCCCGAGCGAACGGACCCCACCGCCAAGTCGATCATTCAACTGACATTCGGGGCCTGTGGCTACGAAACCCGGGTATGGCTCAATGGACATCCGCTCAATACTATCGAAGGAGAAGCCGTTCACTATGGTGAATATACCTCGTTTTCATACGAACTCGCCGACGAACAACTGCGGCCCACTAACCGGCTGACCGTTCGGATTGCCGATACTATGGATGCCGAAACGCCACGGGGCAAGCAGGAGTCGCACGTGTACAAGCGGGGGGGTATCTGGTACCAAACGTACACGGGTGCCGTCCGTTCGGTATGGCTGGAAACGGTGGAGCGAAACCGCTTGCGCTCCAGAGTAGGTGTTGTCAGTACTATTGAAGACCATTTATTACGCTTCACCATAACGACCCGAATCCACGACCCCGGCGATTATACGCTACGGCTTCAGGTTTTTGAGCGAAAAGCTGCGGAGTCCGATCTCCCGATTGCCACGTCTGACTTCCCGCTTCGCCTTGAAGCGGGTCAGAAACAGCAGCGCGTTTCACTCGAAGCACCTAATACAGAACTCTGGTCGCCGGAAACGCCGATCCGCTACCGGCTCGTGGCGCAACTCATCGACCGCGACGGTTATGTGGCACAGATCGAAACACAATTCGGTCTGCGGAAAATTGAAGCCCGCGGCCGACTGGTTTACCTGAATAACAAGCCTATCTACCTCGACGGTATTTTGTATCAACCCGGCACGGCCACCTACGACGAGATGAAACGGCATATGAAGGCGATGAAAGAACTGGGTTGTAATCTGGTTCGGGTACACATTGCCGGCATTGACCCGCGTATCTACAATCTGGCCGATCGGCTGGGGCTGTTGCTTTGGGTTGAGGTGCCCAGTCCGCACAGCTCCACATCGCGAAGCCGGCATAATCACCAGGCCGAATTACTGCGTATGCTGGCCCTCATTGGGTCGCATCCCTCAGTGGTGATCTGGAGCCTGTATAATGAAGACTGGGGTGCACAGGATATTGCTACCAATCCCGGAACCCGAGAATATATTACCAATATGTACCATTTTATGCAGCTGGCCTACCCGCAGTTTCTGGTGGTCGATAACGATGGCTGGCAGCATATTTCGTTTGAAGGACGTCTGAAATCAGATCTGCTGACGGCCCATCTATACACACCTGATCCCGGACATTGGCGTTCTCTCCTCGACCGGCTGGTGGCGGGTGATCTGGATACGGTAGCCGCTTTCCCACTGGTCGTTGGCGATCCGTTCTTTTATCGAAAACAGGTGCCGCTGATTGTGAGTGAGTGGGGCGGTTTCGGCTTCGCTAATTACGGCGGTCCGCAGGGAGCCGAAGATCGGGCCGAACGAATCAAGCTGTTCAAAGACGAAATGCGGAAACGTCCGATTGCCGGGGATGTGTACACCCAGGCAACGAATATCGAAGATGAACAGAATGGCCTGATCGATCCACATACCGGTGAATTGTCGGTACCGGCCGGTCTGTTGGCATCGGGTGGTTATGGGGATGGGTCCGGGCCATCGCTTTAAACGAAAAAGCAGCACCGCAGGCAACAGGATATCCTGTTGCCTGCGGTGCTGCTTTTTCGTTTCAGCTGTAATTCTGTACGGCTCACCAGTAATTCTATAAGCCGGAATGGATGCTTCTGCATCAACTTTGTGTTATACTACTAAAGACATCAGAATCATGGAAACAGTAAAGCTTAAAACCAATATAAAATGCGGTAACTGCATTGCCACCGTCACGCCGTTCCTAAACGACGCCGTGGGCGAAGGAAACTGGCAGGTGGATATTAAAGACCCTAAAAAAGTACTGACAGTGGAAAACGCTTCTGTAGATCAGGTCAGGCAGGCCGTCGAAAAAGCAGGCTACAAGGCCGAATTGCTAAACTAAACGATCATGCGTGCTATAACTGCTGCGTCAGACAGGAAAACCGGAAGAAGCGGTGCTGCATCCGAAATTCGGCAAACCTACCCGGTTCTGGAGATGAGCTGTGCCGCTTGTGCCGTCAGTGTCGAGTCGATATTGAAACACACGCCGGGCGTTAGCGATGCGGGTGTCAACTATGCCAATCAATCGGCCTGGGTACAGTTTAACCCCACTGTTGTTAGTCCGGCAGCTTTGCAGGAGGCCGTCCGCGAAATGGGCTACGACATCGTGATCGAGACCGAAGAATCGGGGCCTGATCCACGACAGGTGCAGGAAGAAGCGCAGCAGCAGAAGACACAGCAACTGAAGCAGCGTACCATTTGGGCGTTGGTATTGTCGGTGCCCATTGTGATGATCGGCATGTTCTTCATGGAGCTGCCCTATGGAAACTATATTATGATGGCGTTGGCAGCACCGGTCGTTTTTGGTCTGGGGCGCTCCTTCTTCGTCAATGCCTGGAAACAGGCCCGGCATGGTAAAGCCAACATGGATACGCTGGTGGCACTGAGCACCGGCATAGCGTTCTTGTTCAGTGCCTTTAACACGCTTTATCCGGAGTTCTGGCATAGGCGGGACGAATCCGCATCGGGCTTGCATCCGCACGTTTACTTTGAAGCAGCTGCCGTGGTCATTGCCTTTATCTCACTGGGTAAGCTTCTCGAAGAACGGGCCAAGCTGAACACCTCGTCGGCCATCAAAAAACTGATGGGCCTGCAGCCTAAAACGGTTCGGCTGGTTGAGGGGGATTCCGAACGTGATATACCGATTGCCGCCGTTCAGGTGGGTAATGTGCTGCTGGTACGACCCGGTGAGAAAGTTCCGGTCGATGGTCGTGTTGCCTCCGGGCAGTCGTATGTCGATGAGAGCATGATCAGCGGTGAGCCTGTAGCCGTCGCCAAACAAGCGGGGGATGCTGTCTTTGCCGGGACTATCAATCAGAGAGGAAGTTTTCAGTTTACCGCCGAAAAAGTTGGGGCCAATACGTTGCTGGCACAAATCATTCGTATGGTGCAG
Source organism: Spirosoma aerophilum (assembly GCF_054782495.1). NCBI lineage: Bacteria > Pseudomonadati > Bacteroidota > Cytophagia > Cytophagales > Cytophagaceae > Spirosoma > Spirosoma aerophilum. Next base: position 282,564 of record NZ_BAAGSJ010000013.1, read on the forward strand.
GATGCTCAGGGAAGCAAGGCACCGGTGCAGCGGGTGGTCGATCGCATTGCCGGAATTTTTGTGCCCGTTGTTCTGGGCATAGCCATTCTGACGTTTGTTGTCTGGCTGGCTTTCGGGCATTACCTAGCCCCGGACAGCGACCCATTTACCACGGCTCTGCTCACGTCCCTCACGGTGCTGGTCATTGCCTGCCCCTGTGCACTGGGCCTGGCAACACCGACCGCCATTATGGTAGGCGTGGGGAAAGGTGCCGAAAACAACATCCTGATCAAAGATGCCGAAAGTCTGGAAATTGCCCATACCGTCAATGCCGTTGTGCTCGACAAAACCGGCACAATTACCGAAGGTAAACCCGTTGTGACGGATATACAATGGGTGACCGGACTTGCAGAACAGGCCTCGTTAAAGTCGATCCTGTATGCGCTGGAAAAATCATCCGAACACCCGCTGGCCGATGCCGTGACGGCTTTTTTATCAGACAGCACCCCCATTAACCTGCACGCCTTCGAGAGCGTAACCGGACAGGGCGTCAGAGCTGAGTTTCAGGGCCACATTTACCTGGCGGGTAACCAGCGGCTGGTGGGCGATAACAATATCGTGCTTCCCGACGTACTGGCCAACCAGGCTGAAGCATGGCGAAGTCAGGCCAAAACAGTTATTTACTTCGCCCGGCAAATAGCAGGAGGACAGGCGGAAACCGGTCATCTCGCAGCTGACGCAGCCGGACAGGTGCTTGCTGTGCTGGCCATTACCGACCCGGTCAAGGCGACATCTAAAGCGGCTATTGCAACCCTACGCGAGCAGGGTATTGAGGTGCATATGCTCACGGGCGATAACCGGCAAACCGCAGCAGCGGTGGCTACGCAGGTGGGTATCGACCAGTATAAAGCTGATGTAATGCCTGCCGACAAAGCCGAGTTTGTCAAACAATTGCAGACCGCGGGTAAAGTTGTGGCCATGGTGGGCGATGGCATCAATGACTCACAGGCACTAGCCCAGGCCGATGTCAGCATTGCCATGGGCAAAGGGTCTGACATCGCCATGGACGTGGCCCGAATGACGCTCATCACCTCCGATTTGACCAGTGTACCGAGGGCGCTGAATTTGTCAAGACAAACCGTGCGTGTTGTTCGGCAGAATCTGTTCTGGGCATTTATCTATAACCTGATCGGCATACCCATTGCCGCCGGACTTTTGTTTCCAGCTTTCGGCTTTTTGCTGAGTCCAATGATCGCCGGAGCGGCCATGGCGCTCAGCTCTGTTTCCGTTGTGAGCAACAGCCTTCGATTGCGGGGGATGAAGTTATAAGGTATAAATCAACTGTATTTATACAGGAACGCCCCGCCAGAAATCTGGCGGGGCGTTTGCATTAAATCTATTAGTTGTAAAAACGGTAACCTTATTTGCCTACCGTTCCGCGCAGTGCACGTGGGATTTCGATGCTGGCAACCGGGTTCGAGGCTTCTTCAAGCATCTCGAGGTTGTTAACGACAATTTGACCGACACGAACAGATTTGCCAAGGTCCAGACCCGATACGTCCACGTCAATAAAGTCGGGGATGTTTTCGATAGCACCTTTCACACGCAGTTTCCGAACGCGGGTTACTAATTTACCACCTTTCTGTACACCTGGGGCTGTACCGACCAAACGTACGGGAACAGCGATTTTAACGGGCTTTTTGTCCGTGATTAACAGGAAGTCAGCGTGTAAAAGAACATCGCTAACAGGGTGGAATTGTGATTCCTGAAGGATGGCCCGATACTCGGCACCTTCAATGTTCAGGAGGACTTCAAAAATATTGGGCGTATAAATTAAATCGCGGAACAGGATCGCTGGCGCATAGAAATGCACCTGCTCTTCTCCACCATATAACACGCATGGAACATTGCCCTCGGCCCGAATCGCCTGTGATTCCGTGCGGCCGAGATTCGCTCGTTGATACCCTACAATCTCGAGTTTTTTCATGGTTTTAATTTTAAAATGTAAAGAGTGAAAGAGCGAATTAGCGAAAGTGTGAAAAATATAGAGGCTTAATTCCGCTCTTTCACTCATTCGTTCGCTTTTCAGTATTTTATAAAAAGTGAACTAATAGATTCATGATCACGAATGCGGCCAATGGCTTTAGCAAATAACTCCGCCACGGACAGCACTCTTATTTTGTCGTTCAGTTGCTGCATCGGCAACGTATCGGCAACAACCAATTCATCCAGTACCGAATTGGCGATATTCTCATGAGCTTTGCCCGACATGATCGGGTGCGTACATACGGCCCGAACCGACAAAGCGCCTTTATCCATGATGATCTGAGCCGCTTTTGCCATTGTGCCGCCTGTGTCGATCAGGTCATCGACCAGCACAACGTTGGCGCCTTCCACATCGCCAATCACTTGCATCGAAGCAATTTCGTTGGCCCGTTTACGGTGTTTATCACACAGGACAATGTCGGCGTTGAAATGTTTCGCAAAGGTTCGGGCGCGATTGGCACCCCCCACGTCCGGCGAGGCAACGACCAGATTTTCCAGGTTCAGGCTCCGGATATACGGTACGAAAACCGATGTTCCTTCCAGATGGTCGACCGGAAAGTCGAAAAAGCCCTGAATCTGTCCGGCGTGCAGGTCGATGGTCATCAACCGGTCAACACCCGAAGCCGCCAGCATATTCGCTACCAATTTAGCGGCAATGGACACGCGCGGTTTATCCTTCCGATCCTGACGGGCATAGCCGAAATAAGGAATAACCACCGTAACGTAGTGAGCTGAAGCACGTCGGGCTGCATCCACCATAAGCAGTAATTCCATCAGATTATCGCCCGGAGGAGGGGTCGACTGAATCAGAAACACATCACAGCCCCGAACGGATTCCTCAAAGCTGGGAGACATTTCGCCATCGCTGAACCGCCGACAGGTGTAACCGCCCAGGTCTTTACCGTAATAATGGGCAATTTTTTCTGCCAGATACGTGGATTGACTACCAGAAAAAATCTTGACGGGATTAAACGAAGCCATGAGTGCCAGACAAATTTCCCGCAAAGGTACGGAAAAAAGGGTCTGGTTCGTAGTGCACTTCTAAGTTTATTCGAATAAAAGCCGACCTGACAATCAGATGGCCAAAATAACGCAGGCACCAATCCCCATGTCAGGGAATAAATAGCTAAACAATTCTGTAAAACTATAGCTTAATTAGAGATGGACACGTCTTTTTCTTCACCCACCATGGCGTCTTCGACCAGGTTGTCGCTGGCTGTTGATACGGATCAAATAAACACGTTGCTAAAGCAGATTGCCGATGTTGCCGCCCAGACAGACGATGATAAATCGTTTCCTGAAAAAGCATTTGGCTGGCTGGCGGATGCCGGTTTCCTGGAAATAACCCTGCCCGGCAGGCAACTCGATTACCAATTGCCCAAAACCGGGCCGCTTTTAAGTTGGCTGAAACGGGTTGGAGCGGCAAATCTGGCCGTGGGGCGGGTGTATGAAGGGCACATCAATGCTCTGAACCTGATCGACATTTACGCAACGAAGGAGCAGAAGAAAGGATGGTATGCCGATGTGACGCAACAGGCCCGTTTGTTCAGCGTCTGGAACACACAGGCAGTTGATGGGGTAAAAATTCACTCGATCGGTAATGGCCGTTACCAACTCGAAGGGTCGAAGACGTTTTGTTCCGGATCGGGATTTATCGAGCGGCCCTTGGTGACGGGCCAGTTGCTGGGCGCCCCAAAACAGGGGTGGCAGATGTGCATCATTCCCACCGAGCGTGTCAGGCCTATTCCGCAGGACGATAGTTTCTGGCAACCGCTTGGTATGCGGGCGTCCATCAGTTATAAGCTCGATTTCACCGGCGTTGAGCTTGACGAACAGGATTTGTTGGGTCAACCCGATGACTATTACCGTCAGCCTTATTTCAGCGGGGGAGCCATACGATTTGCTGCGGTACAGTTAGGAGGAGCCGAAGCACTCTTTGAGGCAACCCGGAATTTCCTCGCATCCATGGGCCGTATGGACGATTCTTTCCAACGGACGCGCCTGGCCGAAATGGCCTGCCTGATCGAATCCGGAAATCAGTGGATCAGTACGGCCGGTGCCAAAACGGATGCCTGGCTATCGAGTGGGAACGAAGCCGAAAAGATCGTTGCCTATGCAAACATGACCAGAACGGCAATCGAAGAGATTTGCCTGCGGATCATGCCACTGGCCGAACGGTCTGTGGGTGCCCGTGGTCTAATGCGACCGCTGCCGTTCGAGCGAATTCACCGGGATTTGACATTCTATTTACGACAACCCGCCCCGGATGCTACCATCCTGGATACTGGCCGGTATGTTCTCGAAACCAAAAAAAGTGCCCATGAGCTCTGGAACTACTAAAGCCCGGGCATTGGAAGAATTAGCCCGCCCGGCCGATCTTGATCAGATTGGAAACGTACTGGTGGTGGCACCCCATCCTGACGATGAATCGCTGGGTTGTGGGGGCACTATCGTGCTGCTGCGGCAACGGGGCTATTCCGTGCATGTGCTGTTTGTGAGTGACGGAACCATGTCGCACCCGAACTCGCCAACGTACCCCGCTGATCGATTGCGGGCTGTGCGGGAGTCCGAAGCGCTGGACGCCCTGCAACGCTTGCAGGTGCCCGCCGAACAGGCTGTGTTCATGCGACAGAAAGATACGCAGGTAGCTACTGCGGATAGCCCTGATTTTGATAAAGCTGTAGATTTTATCCATACGCTGCTTACGAACCTGCAACCCCAAACGGTACTGGTGCCCTGGCGACGGGACCCGCACCGGGACCATCGGGCGTCCTGGCAATTAGTAAATGCGGCTATGGCGAAGTTGCCCCATGCCCCCAGACTTCTGGAATATTTGATCTGGCTTTGGGAGCTTGGCAAGGAAGAAGATATGCCCCGGCAGAACGAAATGACGGTTTGGCGCGTGCCGATCGAATCGGTTATTGAGCAACGAAATCAGGCCGTTGCGGCTCATCGGTCGCAGGTGAGCCGTATGATTGACGACGACCCAACGGCTTTTTATTTATCGCCGGAACTGCTGATGCACTTTGATAATCCGCGTGAATTGTTTCTGGAAGAACTGACAAACAACCCCGACAATGCCTGACGCAAGCCTGCCTGTTACTTACTTTGACGATGTATATCGCGCCAACGACGATCCGTGGTCGTTTGAAACAAGTCCGTATGAACGCGATAAATATGCTGCTACAATGGCTGCACTGCCCAACGGGAAATATGCCAACGCGTTTGAAATTGGTTGCTCCATTGGGGTCTTGAGCGAGATGATGGCTCAACGATGCGATCAGTTACTGGCTGTTGACGCCAGTGAACTACCCCTTGAAGCCGCCCGCAAACGGCTGACGCCGTACCCACACGTGACGGTTCATCAAATGAGCATCCCCAACCAGTTTCCTGATGATCTGTTCGATCTGATCCTGATGTCGGAAGTGGGGTATTATCTGGTGCAGGACGATCTGAACCGAGCCCGCCAGCTAATGCTTGACCATCTGGAAACCGATGGACACTTGTTACTTGTGCATTGGACCCCCTTTGTTCACGACTATCCGCTCACAGGCGACCAGGTCCACGAACAATTTATGGAATTGGCGGGAGAGGAGAAACCCCTCCGGCACCTGCTGGGCCAGCGAACGGATAAGTACCGGCTGGACCTATTTCAGAAGCAATAGTGGTTCAATACTCAACTGGTTGCGCAGATCGTGAATGGCTTCGGTAATGGGAACGGGTTGCCAGGCATTTGCCCAGGGACCCGTCGCCATTTTTTCTTCGACTTTTTCCCAAAGAAGGCCAAAGAAGCGGCTCTGACGGATTTCAGCCGCGAGCCAGTTGGGGTCAATGAATAATTGATTGGCAATTGTTTGCAGCAATTCGGTGGTAACGCCCTGCAGTCGCTGCTGCCAGCATAGGCGCAGTTGCTGTTTGTTGCGGAGCTGGATGATAACCGCTTCGGCAGGCTGCGCCAGTTGACATTTATTTGATTTTGTCATGGTCGACCAGTACCGCAACTGCTCGGAAAAACCCACCGCCACACGACCCTGGGTGCGAGCAGAGGTGAAAACCTTGACAAGCGGACTTTTGCGAACCCGGGCATCCATGCGCATCAGGGCCCGGTAAAAGGCTTCATCTTCCAGAAATGGCTTTTCCGGCATTCGCCCTACTTCATCATACATTCGGCAGGTAACGGCAATACTCGCCCCAAAATGCTGGAAATGACGCGGCCATGGGTCGTGAGGGTAGGGGTCATACAGCGCTTCGGCTTTGGCTACCAGCGTACGGTACATAACATCGCGCAGATGATACAGGCGGACATTACTTTTGTCCGGGTGGGTTAAAATGCGCCCACCCACGGCATCGTTGCCATTGGCGATCTCAAGCATGATGTTAAAAATCCATTGCCTGTCCACCATGGTATCGCCATCAGTGGAGGCAATAATACCGTCCTGTCGGCCAACCCCGGTTAACCGTCGGTAAGCTTCATCCATAAGCAGCCGCCTGACGGTGCCGATGTTAGCTTTTGCCGGTGGGAGGTGAATCTGGGCAACGTGCAGGGAGAAGTCAGGAAATTGCTGCTGATACTGTATGGCAACTTCGTAGGAATAATCGGTACAGTTATTCGCTAACAACAATACTTCATACAGGCTTTTGTCCAGGGGCAATCCGGTGCTGGAAAGCTGTTGCCGGAGGGCGTCAAGTGTATCCGTTAAGTGTGCTGCCTCATTGCGTACCGGAACAATTACGCTTACCCGTAAATTTGAGGATGGTGCTGTTTGGTTGAACAAACGGTGTGGTAATGTAGCGGAATCCGTTCCGTTAATGTCAGGTTGCATAGGGTTCTCCGACCCGATTGCGTATTCAGTCAACCGGTGCCGTCTACTACAACAGAACGTACGGATGATTGTTGCCCAATTTGAGTAAGTTCCGGACAGAAGTGTCTCAACCTATTTTACGGATTGCCGAGCGGTATTGGATCTTTTTCAGCATAAACACGCAGATGGTAGCGGATAAGACACCAACCCCAGTACCGGCCAGCACATCGAGCGGGTAGTGGGCGGCTACGTAGATTCGGCTATAGGATACCACGGCAGCCCATAAAAATCCCCACCGAAGCCAGCCATGTTTGTTTCCCAGCATGAGCCAGAGACTGGCTGCCAGCGCAAACGTAGTCGAAGCATGGGAGGAGCAAAAGCCATATTGCCCCCCACATTCGAGCACGGGGTGAATGAGCTTCTGAAGCGACAGCTCATGGCACGGACGTAAGCGGTGGGTGAGGGGCTTTATAACCGATGAGGCTATCTGATCGGCCAGAGCAACTGACGCAATAATTGTTAGAATGAAGCCAATCGCTTGCCGGCGATACTGATAAATCAGCCATCCAATGAGCAGGGCATAAAAGGGTATCCAGCTGTTCCGCTCCGTGATCCAGATCATGATCGGATCGAGCCAGGGCAGGTAGCGGCCGTTGAGCCACAGAAATAGGTTAATGTCGAACTGGTTCAGCTTGTCAATCATGTATTACAACACCAAAAATTGACTCAGATAGTTACGGGCGGTCAGGATAGCCGTTTTGACATCCTCCGGGTGACTTTCGTAGGCCTTATCTTCTACCTCAATGCAAACCGGACCCCGGTACCGAACATCGGTAAGAGCCGCAAAAAAATCACGCCAGCGCACATCGCCCAGGCCGGGCAACTTTGGTGAATGATACTCCAGCGGATTGGCCATAATGCCCACCCGGTTCAATTTGTCACGGTATAATTTTACGTCTTTCAGGTGGATATGGTGCAGCCGGTCGCGGTAGTCGTAAATGGGTTTCACTTCGTCCATCATCTGCCAGATCAGGTGGCTTGGGTCATAATTGAGACCCAGCGCCCGCGAAGGGATAATCTCGAACATCCGGTCCCAGATGGCGGGTGTGGTGGCGAGATTTTTACCGCCCGGCCACTCATCGTCCGTAAACCACATGGGGCAATTTTCGATGCCAATTTTAACGTTACACTCCTCGGCGACCTTAACAATGGCAGGCCAGTGTTCGGCATACAGCTTCAGGTTGTCGGTAATACTCAGGGACGGATTTCTGCCGATAAACGTATTAACGACGGGTACGCCCAGCTTTGCGGCTGCCCTGATGATTTGCTTAATATGCTCACGATAAAATTCAGCCTGTTCCGGGTTCGGGTCCAGCGGATTCGGGTAATATCCCAGACCCGAAATGGAAACATGATACATCCGGGTCAGCGTATGGATCTGATCGACATGCAGGTTGTTCACATCGATGTGGGTAACGCCCGCATACCGGCGCGCATCGGCATTGCCGGATGGCCAGCACATCAGTTCAACGCATTTAAACTGATGTTCAGAAGCAAATTTCAATACGCTGTTGAGATCATAATCGGCCAGAATAGCCGAAACAAAACCGAGATTAAGCATAAAAGGAAATAGGAATAAAGGATGTTAGGACATGTATTAACCACTTGCCTGCCCACAAATGGACGACAACTCAATAGCCGCTTAGTTCAATAAAGGAGGGGGAGGCTGGATTTAAAGGCACTTTACCCGAACGACGGTAGGCCTCGTTCATGATCTCTGCCGTTGAGGAGGTGCCCACGCGGGAAACACCCATATCTTTCAGCCTGAGCACGTGGTCCAGCGTGCGAATGCCGCCCGAAGCTTTAACGCGTACATCGGGTCCTGCCTTGTCGATCAACAGACGAACATCGTGGTCCGTGGCGCCTTCATAATTATAACTACCATCAGCACCTTTCACAAAGCCGAAGCCCGTCGACGTCTTAACAAAAGCAACGCCCACTTCGGAACAAATTTGACAAAGCCGGATTTTAACAGCGTCGCCCATCAAAAAGTCAGTCTCGAAAATTACTTTCAGGATCGCTCCTTCCGACTGGCAGGTGTACTGAATGGCCCGAATTTCATCGGTTACGTAAGGCCAGTCTTCCCTGACTACTTTGCCAATGTTAACGACCATATCAATTTCAGTGGCCCCATCGCGGCACGCCTGTACGGTTTCTGCAATTTTAACGGGAAGGGCATTGCTGCCGTGGGGAAAGCCAATCACCGTTCCCACCCGAACGCTGGAGCCCGCCAGCATGTCTTTGGCCAGCGAAACGGCATACGGCTTGATGCAAACGGAGGCTACGTCGAAAGCCAGTGCCTGCTGGCACCCTAAGCGCAAATCGACATCGGTAAGGGTGGGGTGCAGCAAGGCATGATCGATCAGCTTTGCAATTTCGTAGATGGGTAGTGAGTTCATAGCTCCGCAGGAATTGTGGATGCGAAGATACGTGCTTGGACAGTATTTGAAGCGAAAGCAAAGAATGAACTTGTCCGTAGTAAACAAACGTCCTCCCATCGGGGCGATGGGAGGACGTTTGAATTTTATAAGGTGACAACACCCATGCGTAAGGCTGAGAGAACCAGGCCAACGCGGCTTTTTACCTGCAGCCGCTCGAAGAGTGTTTCCCGATAGCCGTCAACGGTGCGCGGACTGACACACATTTTGTCGGCAATTTGAACATACGTTAAATCGGAGCAGGCCAACTGTAGAAAGTGGCGCTCGCGGTGATTGAGCTGAATTGCGTTCAGGTTGAACGAAGGCGATAGACTGTTCATGGTGATAGGATATGCTTAAACATTTATTGGCTGAGTAGCGAACTAACCAAAAATAAACGAATAGACATATTATTTTCACCCGATCTGTGTAAACGGTAGTTTTCTGGCTGACAATCAGTTAAATCCCAGTTTTTCCCGCACTCTGTCAATCGTTTTACCCGCTACGGCGCGGGCTTTATCTTCTCCTGCCCGTAGTTCTGCTTCCAGTGCGTCGTTGTTAGTCATATAGTAGTTGAAGCGCTCCCGCTCGTTGGCAAACTGGGCCAGAATGAGTTCATAAAACGCTTTTTTGGCCATGCCATAGCCATAGTTCCCCCCTTCATACAAGGCACGCATCGCTGCTGTTTGTTCGGGGGAGGCCAGCAGGGAAAAAAGCTGAAACGTAATGTCCGTATCCGGGTTCTTCGGTTCTTCGAGCGGGGTCGAATCCGACTTGATTTTTTTGATCACTTTCCACAGCTCATTCTCCGGCAGGAAAATGTCGATGTAATTGTTGTACGACTTACTCATTTTGGCCCCGTCGATGCCCGGAATCGTCATGAGCCGATCGTCGATACGGGCTTCGGGCAATACGAATACATCTTCGTTATATTCCCGATTGAAGGCACTGGCAATATCGCGCGTCATTTCGATATGCTGCCGCTGGTCTTTGCCTACTGGGATTAATTCGGCATCATACAGCAGGATATCAGCCGCCTGCAAAACCGGGTACACAAATAAACCCGTATTGGTCGGACCACTGGAGCGCTCCGACTTTTCCTTGTAGGACGTCGCATTGTTGAGCATCGGCATGGGCGTAAAGCAGCTCAAATGCCAGGCGAGTTCCGTATGTTCGGGTACACGCGATTGACGCCAGAATGTATTCTTTGCGGTGTCTAAACCAAAGGCCAGCCACGTAGCCGCCACAGCCCGCGTAAACTCCCGACGCGTAGGACCATCTTTAATGGTCGTGAGCGAATGAAGATCGGCGATGAATAAAAATGACTCGTTACCGGGCTGTTTCGATAAGTCGATGGCGGGTTTGATAGCCCCCAGAATGTTTCCCAAATGCGGGCGCCCGCTGCTCTGAATACCTGTTAAAATGCGTGACATGGTTTTTTATAGGAGTGAGGAGCGGAGAGTGAGGAGTGAAGAGGACTGGCGCATGTTTTTTGCTGGTGCCAGCCCTCCTCACTATTCACTCCCCGCTCCTAATACTAACTTCTCATTTTCCTTGTGCTTCAACGACCGCAATGGCGACCATGTTGACAATTTCGCGCTCCGATGAACCCAACTGCAAGACATAAACCGGTTTACGGATACCCAGCAGTATGGGACCGATGGTATCAAAACCAGCGGCTTCGCTCATTAAGTTATAGGCGATGTTAGCAGCCGAAAGGTTGGGGAAGATGAGCGTATTGGCACCTTCGCCAACCAGTTTGCTAAACGGGTGATTTTGCTGAAGCAACTCGGTGTTGAACGCCAGGTGAGCCTGAATTTCGCCATCCACGACCATGTCCGGGTGCTTTTGCTGTAAAATCTCAACGGCGCGGTTCATTTTTTCGGCGTCCTCACCCTGCGCACTGCCGAAGTTGGAGTAAGTGACCAGCGCAATGCGGGGTTTAATGTTGAACCGTTCTACCGTCCGGGCTGTCAGCTCGGTAATCTCGACAATCTCTTCGGCGGTTGGGTTGAAGTTAACGGTCGTGTCCGAGAAGAAAAGCGGCCCGCGTTTGGTCAGCAGGATGTACATACCCGCCACCCGTTTAACGCCCGGCTCTTTGCCAATGATCTGAAGCGCTGGTCGAATCGTTTCAGGATAGGAACCCGTCAAGCCCGAAATCAGCGCATCGGCTTCACCCGTTTCCACCATCATAGCCCCGAAATAGTTGCGGTAGTACATCATCTTCCGCGCTTCGGTCGGGTTGACGCCTTTGCGTTTGCGTTTGTCGAAGTACACATTCGCAAAACGGTCGATCAGACTTGCCTGTTCGGGAGCGCGGGGGTCGAGGATGGGAATTTGGCCCAGATCGAGGCTATTTTCCTGAATAAGCTGCTGGATTTTTGTCCGTTCGCCCAGAAGAATCGGGTAGGCAATACCCTCGTCGCGAACCTGTTGAGCGGCTTTTAATACTTTTAAATTCTCCGCGTCGGCAAATACCACCCGTTTGGGATTGGCTTTTGCTTTGGTCAGGATCACCCGCGAAATCTGGTTGTCCTGCCCGAGTCGGCGGGCCAGCTGCTGTTCATAAGCTTCCCAATCGGTGATCGGTAACCGTGCCACGCCCGATTCCATAGCCGCTTTGGCGACGGCTGGCGCTACTGTGGAGAGCAAACGGGGATCAACCGGCTTCGGAAGAATGTAAGTACGACCAAAAATCATGTTCGATTCGCCGTAAGCTAGATTAACCAGGTCAGGAACGGGTTTCTTGGCCAGATCCGCCAGCGCGTAGGTAGCGGCCAGCTTCATGGCTTCGTTGATTTCGGTAGCCCGCACATCGAGTGCCCCCCGAAAAATATACGGGAAGCCCAGCACATTGTTTACCTGGTTAGGGTAATCGGAACGCCCCGTTGCCATAATAATATCCGGACGGGCCGCCATGGCTTCGTCATAGCCAATTTCGGGCGTTGGGTTCGCCATGGCAAACACAATGGCATGGGGCGCCATTGACCGAATCAGGTCCTGGTTCACAATACCGCCTTTCGATAAGCCAACGAACACGTCCGCATCGGCAAAGGCATCGGCCAGCGATCCTATTTCCCGGCTCGTGGCAAAGGGGCGCATCAGGTCGCTGAGGTCCGTACGATCCTGCCGGAGGGGGCCATTCACATCGAACATCACCATGTTCTCGTGTTTCGCCCCCAGCGCAATGTATTGGCGGGCGCATGAAATGGCCGCAGCACCAGCACCCAGAATCACGAACCGAGCCGTTTCGATGGGCTTGTTCACCAGTTCGAGGGCGTTGAGCAGGGCGGCTCCGCTCACAATGGCCGTACCATGCTGGTCGTCGTGCATGACCGGAATGTTCATGTCGCGCTTGAGCCGCTCTTCTATCTCAAAACATTCAGGAGCCTTGATGTCTTCGAGGTTGACACCGCCAAAGGTCGGCTCCATGATCTGCACTGTCCGGACAAACTCGTCGATGTTCTTGGTATTCAGCTCAATGTCAAATACGTCGATGTCGGCATATATTTTAAAGAGCAACCCTTTCCCTTCCATCACGGGCTTACTGGCTGCGGGGCCAATATCGCCCAGGCCAAGCACGGCAGTACCGTTACTGATGACGGCAACGAGGTTCCCTTTGGCGGTGTACTTAAAGGCATCGTCAGGGTTGGCTTCAATGGCCAGACAGGGTTCCGCTACGCCGGGTGAGTAGGCAAGGGAAAGGTCGCGCTGGGTGTTGTACTCTTTGGTTGGAATAACTTCCAATTTACCCGGACGCCCTTTGGAATGGTAATCAAGGGCATCTTCGCGCCGGATTTTCTGATTCATACGATTGATGTTGATGATTTTCTTCGCTCAACGGTTGGGAGCGCGAAGGTACGGAAAAAGTGAGCCGCGTGGCGAATCAATCTGCGTCGATAACCGGTTGCTGCGCTCTATACATCCAACCGACCCAGCCTGGAAGCTGTAAAAAGCCGGACAGGAATGTACGCTGGAGCGGGTTGGTGTGGACTGGCGCCCGAACAGCGGTGGAGTTTGGTGTTATCATACGGACGGAGTTACCCTGGTCAAGCCCAAAACCGGAATTTCTGTATGACGAACGTACTTATCACCGAAGGTAAGGGGCACGGCCTGCCCATACTGCGTGAAGGTCTTCTTCAGGTATGAGTAGTCAGAAAATTCAATGGAGCCAATAATAAACCAGTTATCGGTCAGGTAAATCGTTAACTCCATCGAGGGTACCCACTTCGATGCACCGGGCCGCTCATTGTGCATTAAAATAGTGCTAAAGAGGTGACTGATCTCTTTATGCCCTGACTTAACGTGAATAATAACGGCGTATAAGATACTTTTAAGCAAGTCAGCCCATTACTCTCGTTGACTTATTGATACTGAAAAAGGTGTCATCGAGCAATTGTATGTCGGTCGTCTGCCAAATGGACTACACCAACCACATCAATAGCACAAAGCCCCCGATCAGATAGAAGATCAACAGCCTGTTTCAGTCGGGATAATAGGGCGTAGCTAGAATTGACAGGGTAGGCCTGACCACGGTTACGACTAACAGGAGCAGGAAAGGCCCCAGCGAAAAAACGTATTGATGGATTTAACGTAGAAAGCCTTCTTGTACGGATCACTCATTAAAACCGGTTTGACGGAGCTGGGTATATACTCCGATTAACTCCCGATTACAGCAATAGTCAAGCGGCTAACGCAAACAAGTTTGTCTTGCTCGTCGGTAATGCGAATGTCCCAGACGTGGGTAGTGCGACCCGTGTGGAGGGGCGTACAGCGCCCATACACCCAGCCATCCCGCACCGGACGAATGTGGTTCGCGTTGATCTCCAGGCCCACGGCGCGCTGTTTAGTAGGGTCGTCAAGAATCATCCAGGAAGCCACGCTCCCCAGCGTCTCGGCCAGCACCACCGAGGCCCCGCCATGCAGAATTCCGAAAGGCTGCTGCGTCCGTTTGTCAACAGGCATACGGGCCGTCAAGAATCCGTCGCCTGCTTCGAGAAACTCAATGCCGAGGTGTGTACCAATGGATTCGGCATGGATGATGGCCAGTGAGGACAGGTCGTAGTTCGCTTTCATGCAGATTCATATAAAAATGTGTCGGCTGCCCGGTCAAACGATTCATCCGGGACAGATAAATGCGGTCTTTTTTGTAATTTTGCACTCAAATTTGGAAAAATTTGCCAATAGGCAAGGTAACAGGCTTGACACAAAAAACAATTTATCTGATTCGCCACGGCGAAACCGACTACAACCGGCGGGGGGTTGTGCAGGGCAGTGGCGTTGATTCGGACCTCAACGACATGGGCCGGGCGCAGGCACAGGCATTTTTCCATGCCTATCAGCATGTGCCTTTCAATAAAGTGTATATCTCCGGACTGAAACGCACTTACCAAACTGCCGAACCCTTTATCGAACTGGGCATACCGTTCGAAAAGCTCACCGGCCTCAATGAGATCAGCTGGGGAGTGATGGAAGGGAAAGCCCCCGGTAATCTCGATAATGAATACTATCGGTCGCTGATTGAAGCCTGGGAGTCGGGCGACAGCTCTAGGAAGACCGACGGTGGCGAGAGCCCGGATCAGGTGGCCACCCGACAACGCGAAGCTATTAATACCATCCTGGCGCACCCGGAAGAAGAAATTGTGCTGGTCGCTATGCATGGTCGGGCTATGCGAATTCTGCTTTGCTGGATCACGAACCAGCCGCTTGCTAAAATGGATCAGTTTGAGCACAGCAATCTTTGCCTGTACAAACTCCAATATGACTACGATACGGCTGTGTTCACTATCGAACTGGCAAACGATACCGCTCATTTACTGTCGCTTGCCATTGCCTGATCAGAACCCGGAGGTAATCACGGTCCGGGCTGAGCCGTGAAGTGAGAGCCACACGATTTTCACTTCTTCCGCCTGGTTGCCCGACCTTCCTCCTTTTTTTCCATTGGTGTAGTATATCCTGCCCATCTGTTTCCTATTTCTGTATCTTCGTTTTTTACTGAATAGGAGACCCCGGCACTGAGCATGTCTAAACAAAGAATATATTGGTTTTGTCAGTTATTCGGCTGGTCGCTCCTCATCGTTGTGGAGTACACCGCCTACTTGCTGGAAGATGGCTTTGACCCGGACACGCTCTACTTAGCCATTGCCAATATTTTTCTTGGCATCACCCTGACGCATCTCTATCGGCTGATGATCCGTCGGTGGAACTGGGTGCGTTTACCCTTCTTTCGGCTGGCTCCCCGGGTGCTGCTTTCCGTTTTTGTTCTGGCGCTGATCATGACGATGGTTAACCTGCCCATGGATCGGCTGATTGTGCCCCAGCATTTAGTTGATGAACCCTGGCCGCTATTTGGTTATATCATGACCTGGGGAAAAACCATGCTGGCCTGGGTGCTGAGCTATACGGCGTACCACTATGTGGAGGAAAATCGCAATGCTGAAATTGAGAAAATCCTGTTGAAAACAAGCATTCGGGAAACAGAGGCCAAAGTGTTACGGTCGCAGCTAAACCCGCATTTTGTGTTCAATGCCCTAAACAGCATTCGGGCGCTGGTGTATGAAAACCCAACCAAGGCGCAGCAGAGTATTACCCAGCTTTCTAATTTACTGCGCAATTCACTGCTGGCCGACCGCCGGAAAACCGTTGAATTACGCGAAGAGATCAAAACCGTTGAGGATTACCTGGCCCTCGAAAAAGTTCGGTACGAAGAACGCCTTCGGTCACACATCGAACTCGACGGCCGGACGTTGTTCTGGCAAGTGCCGCCCATGATGTTGCAGACGCTGGTCGAAAATGCCATTAAACATGGTGTATCAACGGCGGTTGGCGGTGGATTCATTGAAGTAAAGTCAAGCCTGATAACCGATAAACTGCATATAACCATCCGAAATACGGGCATACTGGGCGATAAAAAAGCGTCGGGTGGTTTTGGACTGGCTAACACCTCTCAGCGCCTTTCGCTCCTCTACGGCCCTGAAGCCGAATTCCATATTTATCAGGAAGATAACACCCCCAACGACGAACCTATTGTGTGTGCCGACATTGTCATTCCTGCCCAGTCGGAGGGCCTATTCCGAAGAAAGGAGGTAAGCGTAAAGGTTGACGAGTAAGAACCCGGCATCGCCTGTTCCAAAACGCTTTTCTGAATACGTCTTTCTCCCACTGTCAAACTCCCAAAAAAATGAAAACCCTGATCATTGACGACGAACGTTTAGCGCGTAACGAACTGCGCCGACTACTCGAAAACTTTCCGAAAATTCAAATAATCGGCGAAGCCGCCAATGCGGATGAAGCCTTGCCTATGATTGATGAGCTGGAACCGGAACTACTCTTTCTGGATATCCAGATGCCTGGTAAGAATGGATTTGAATTGCTGCAATCCATTGAAGGCAAGACACCAGAGGTAATTTTTACCACGGCTTTTGATGAGTATGCCATAAAAGCCTTTGAATTCAATGCCCTCGATTATCTGCTCAAACCGGTTGAACTGGCCCGATTATCAGAAGCTATCCATCGGGTTGAAGAGGAGCAGCACAGTCAGGAAACGACCGGAGCCACCATGCCGGGGTTATCTACAAAAATACTGGGAGAAAATGACCAGGTATTTGTGAAAGATGGCGAAAAGTGCTGGTTCGTTAAATTGGGTAAAGTACGCCTGTTCGAATCCATGGGGAACTACGTCCGGTTGTACTTTGATGATCAGAAGCCGCTGGTTCTCAAGTCACTGAACGCACTGGAAGACCGCCTGAACCCGGCCACTTTTTTCCGGGCTAACCGGAAGCATATTATAAACTTACAGTGGATCGAAAAAATTGAACCCTGGTTTAGTGGCGGACTTCTGGTTACACTTCGGGGGGGAGATAAAATTGAAATTAGCCGCCGACAGGCTATTCGATTTAAAGATTTGTTAAGTTTGTAGTAATTGACATTTGGTCTATCGGGTAATTCTGTCCGGTAATCAGGTGCCAGATTAGTACACCTGATTCATGAGGAATTTTCAGGCCCTGTTTTTATTGGGCTCACTATATATCGTTTCGGCTTGCCATTTTACGGATTCAACGCCACCCGTTTTAGAGAAGCAGCAGTACAAGTTTGTTGGTTCCAATCGGTGTGATACGGCCAAAAACAGTGGTGTCGATGTTTCGGTCGCTTACTTTCTGTTGAAAGACGATTCGGAGGAAGCGCATAAAATAAATGATAGCCTGCGCCGTCTGGCAGTGAACAGTATTCTGGGCTGGCTCGATAGTGAATCGGTAGCCAGGCATCCGGATGCCCAAACCGACCTTGACAAAGCGGCCAGCCTCTTTGCGTCAGATTATGATCTCATGCGCAAAGACATGGGTAATCTGGGCGGGTGCTGGGAAGTGAAAACTATGGCTGATACGCTCCATGCGAGTCCAAAGGCCCTGTCTGTCAGATATGAGACGTTTTCCTATACGGGGGGAGCACATCCAAACTCAAGCGTATCAATCTATAATTTTGACCGAAAAACGGGTCGGACGCTAACGTTGGGAGATGTTGTGTCGGATACAACGGCCTTGCGGAATCTGGTCGAGAGTATATTCCGAAAACAGCAGGAAGTAGCACCGGGCAAGAACCTTGAGGAGAAAGGCTACTTTCTGCACGATGGCCAATTCTTTCTGCCAGCTAACTTTGGTCTGGGTGCTCAGGGACTCTTGTTCTACTATAATCCGTATGAAATTGCCGCCTATGCCGTCGGGCCTATTCAGGTTATGGTGCCTTATACCCAGCTCGACGGAGTGTTACGAAAAGAGTGGCTTTAAGCACTTTTGGGTTGGTAAATGGTCAATTATGTCATGCGCTTTTATATTGTATTTCATACAGGAACAACCCATTATCTGGTTGTTCGATGACTAATCAACGACTACATTAGCCCCCTTTTTTGCTATTTTTAGGGTTGGGTCGATTTTTCTGGCCATTTGTAATTATGTATGTTTGCTGCTTTCTATGTGTTTACCAGTACCCGATTTAGGTTATTTGCCTGCCTATGAGAACTAAGTGGATTGTTCCGATTGGAGCAAGTAGCCTGTTTTTACTTCTTTTTTTCTGTTTCAAAGTTCTCCGGTTTCAAGGGTTATATTATACCTTCAACGACATGTATATCTTTCTACAGTCGTCCTGTAGCTGGATAAACGGTCGCCCCTTACTGTATGAAAATATATGGGGATACGACGACCGAATTCATAATAATTACGCCATGCTGCTCTGGGGGCCACTCATCTATGCAGGTGGGGCTTACGGAGCATTTGTTGTTCAAGTAGGGCTGTCGCTCATCAGTTATACCCTGTTGTTACGGTATTGCAGTCGCCACCTGGCAAACTGGGCAGTTTGGCTCATCCTGATCGTTTTGCTCATCGGCCCCGTCTGGTTTTGGTTGAATGACCACCCCGGTATAGGGTGGCATCCCGAGCTAACGTATTTTCCCCTGTCGATCCTGTTTGTTTTGACGCTGCTGAGCAGGGCGACCATCTGGTTTTGGGTTACGGCCGCCTTAATTGTTCTCGTTAAAGAAGATGGAGCCCTGTTAGCCGGAGCGATTCATCTGGCGTTTGTCTGCATTATGTATCTCGTTCGAAACCGGCAACGGTCAATTTTTGGGGTGCTCACTCAGCCAAAATTCTGGATTACGCTGGCGGGATGGGCAGCCGTTTTTGTGCTTGGGATGGCCTTTCTCTCGTATAAAAATAATGCCGTGGAACCGGAACCACGGCTTCAGCAAGCCCTCAATGCCATTGGCTCGGGTTTGCATGATCGAGTCTTTATCCGGAAAAATCTCTTGCTGGTTTTCCAAACGGTTTTGTTGCTGGCACCGTCCATGGGTGTATTGCTTTATGGTGTATACCAGGTGGGCTGGCGACAAGTCGGGAGTGTGCTGTTAATTTACGCTGTGGCGCAATTGGCTCTTTTGCTGTCGAACTGGGTGCAGGGAGCTACCTACTACGGCACCAATGATTTTTTCGACCTCGTCTCACTGACCTGGCCCCCCCGTTTTGTCCTCGTTTATACGTTTTCGGTCGTGTATACCATTCTGGTTTGGTTGCTGTTCGAGGCTGGGAAACAACCTGAGCGTGATTGGAAACAACTAGCCTTTTGTATCGTTCTGTTTTTTATACAATGGCCAATTGTTGAATATGCCCGGCCTGATTTTCGTCTGATTCCGACAGTTACGAATCTGTTCAGACATCGGTTTGACCCGGTAAAAGAATCGTTGTTGCCCGCTTCGGATGTGGCCGTCGTTAAGCAGATTGCCCGAACAATTCCACCGCGTTCCAATGTGTATATGTTTGATTTCCTGATTCCGTTCTTTCACAAACACTATAACATTTGGCCAACCGAAAAGCAGTGGGAAGATGCTGATCTGGCGATTATTCCTAAAAATGATTTTCAAAACCTTCGTTCACATCTCTCCAGGGTCATGAAACACCCGTATCGAACGATTGAGTTACGTACGTATACTATTTTTGTTACACCCGCTTACGAGCCTTATGTGAAGGCTTCGTTAGCCGGAAAAACGCTATGAACATGACGCTGGAACAATTCACGACCTACCTGTCACAGGCCCAGCCACCGGCGCAGCTGCATCCGGTGCTGACTGGCCTCTGGTACGATGCCAACGATAACTGGGAGCAGGCACATAACGTTGCCCAAAGTCGGGAAGGGGAACAACCCTACGATCGGCTGCATGCCTATCTTCATCGAAAAGAAGGCGACCGGTTCAATGCTAATTATTGGTATCGGCGGGCCAACGCTCCGTTTTTCGACGGGTCGCTGGAAGATGAATGGCGGGTTCTGGTAAACCAGTTTTTGAGAGACCTTTAAGGAAGGTAGGGGCCGCCCGTTTCGCCCCACCCCCAGGTTGGCATAGGTGCATCGAGGGGTTCGTTTACAACATCCACTTTCGAGTTGATGACCGCCAGCCGGGAGCCCCACTCCAGGTAACCGACCAAAGCTGAGCGAAACTCCGGATCGTCAGGAAGACCGACTACATCAGCCGTATCCAGAATAAGGCCAATCCAGCGCTGACGCTGGGCTTCGGTCAGGTGTTTGCCCAGGTGGTGGTGAATCATATCGTAGTGACTTCCCCCTTCCTGGCTGTATGTAGTCGGGCCACGGAATACTTCGGCAATAAAATGGGCTACATGCCGCGCATGATCGATCGACATACCCCGGAAAACGGGCTCCAGCACCGGGTCTTGATGAACCCGCTGATAAAATAAAGTAGTCCAGGCTTCAAAATTTTCCATGCCGCCTGCCCATTCATATAGGGTGGGGATAACGGGTGCCGACGCTTGCGGGTTCATAACGGTAAGTCGTTTGTCCAGCGTTAATTTACAAAAAAAGGCCGTATCCTTGCGAATACGGCCTGCGTCTGTCGATGAATAAGTAAGATTGTTATGCCAGTTCTGCTTCGGTAAGCACGGTGCTTACATCGGTCAGCGGCAGATTGAATGCTTCGGCAACTCCTTTATAGACGATCTTGCCATCCACTACATTCAACCCAAGTTTCAGGTCTGTATTGTCGCGGCATGCCTGCTGCCAGCCTTTGTTGGCGAGTTGCAGGGCATAAGGCAAGGTTGCGTTGGTCAGCGCGAGGGTGCTTGTGTACGGAACGGCACCGGGCATGTTAGCCACACAGTAGTGAACAACACCATCGATGATAAAAGTTGGATTCTCGTGCGTGGTTGGCGAACAGGTCTCAATGCAACCACCCTGGTCTACAGCTACGTCGACCAGAACGGTACCGGGACGCATTTGCTTCAGCATTTCGCGGGTGATGAGGTGTGGCGCTTTTGCACCGGGAATCAACACGGCACCAACGATCAAATCGCATACTTTGATCATCTCCCGAATGTTGTATTCGTTCGACATCATCGTTTGTACGTTCGGCGGCATAATGTCCGACAGGTAACGCAGACGAGCCAGACTAACATCCATGATCGTAACGTGTGCACCGAGTCCGGCAGCCATTTTTGCCGCTTGCGTACCAACGATGCCACCCCCCAGGATCAAGACGTTGGCAGGCTTTACGCCCGGAACACCACCGAGGAGAATACCACGACCTTTCAGTGGTTTTTCAAGGTACTTAGCCCCTTCCTGAATGGCCATGCGGCCCGCTACCTCCGACATAGGCACCAGCAAAGGCAGACTTCTGTCCGGACGTTCAACGGTTTCGTAGGCCAGACAAACGGCTCTCTTGGCCAGCATGGCCTGAGTTAGTTCATCGGAGGAGGCAAAGTGAAAATAGGTAAACAGCAACTGGTCTTCCTTGATCAGGTCATATTCAGCCGCGATGGGCTCTTTCACCTTCATAATCATTTCGGCAATGCCATACACCTCTTCAATAGTGGGCAGCATGACGGCTCCAGCCGCGATATATTCTTCATCTTCAAAACCGCTTCCCTCGCCGGCATTTACCTGTACATACACCGTATGGCCATGCTTACGTAGTTCGGTTACCCCCGCCGGAGTTAACGCAACGCGGTTTTCGTTGTTTTTAATTTCTTTTGGAACACCAATAACCATGATGGATAAATGGGTTTGAAGGTTGCTTACTTCGTTAATACAAAGGTAAAGCCACTGCCTTACTTTTCTAATAGAAAGCGGTTATTAAGGATAAAAAACTAATGATTGCCTATATTGGCGGAAATAAATCTATTATTTCGCTAATAAACGGTTGTAAGCCGTAAAAATGCCGCCATGGAAACGCTGGACAAAACAGACCGTCGAATTCTAACGCTCTTACAGCAAAATGCCCGACTGACCATTCAGGAGATTGGGCAAAAGATCAATCTTTCGAAAACGCCCGTTCACGAACGTATCAAGCGATTGGAACGGGAAGGGATCATTGATCGCTATGTGACAATTCTGGACCGAAAAAAGCTGGGCAACCTGCTGATCGTTTTCTGTCAGATAACCCTCGACAGACAAACGCGCGATGCCTTTGCAGAATTCGAGAATGCCGTTCGGCTGCTTCCAGAAGTGCTGGAGTGCAACCGGGTATCGGGAACGTTCGATTATCTGCTCAAGATTGTCAGCCGTGATATGGATACTTACAACTACTTCTATCAGGAGCAACTGTCCGTTATTCCCGGTACGCTGCACATCAGCAGTTTTTTTGTGATGGCCGACGTTAAAAACTCGACGGTTATCCCGGTTGAATAAAAACAAAGGCTCTCGCATCTGTTGATTGAGAGCCTTTGGTCATTTTGCGTTTGGTAACATGACGTGGCAATTGATTCCTCCCTGAAAAACGGGTTGCTCGTCAACTATTTTCAGCTACCCATTATACCTGGTATTAATAGGCTTTGGCATCGTGGGCCATTTCTTCGGCCTGTACCACGGCTTCGTGGCCAGCCTGGGCATTAGCCTGGCCGTGGGGTTCTTCGCCGGTACCATTGGCAACTTTCTTCAGACCTTCCCGCACCCGCCGACCATAATCTTCGTCGCACTGACTAAACAATTCGATCATCTTGTCCTGCACATTCTGCTGAGCACCTGAGAGGGCATCGACCAGATTGTTGATCAGGTCGTCCCGCTCCCAGTCTTCAAACGTCCGGTAGCGTTCTCCAGCCTGTTGGAAGTTGTTTGTCCGATCGATAGGCTGACGCATTAGGTTACCCGCTATATAGGGCTGGTTATCGGGGTATGTCCGGGGAGCCTCTTTCAACCCATTCATCGACGAGGGCTCGTAGTTAACGTGCTTGTTCTGTCCCGGTGCCGTATCGACCCGATACTGCATCTGACCATCGCGTTGGTTGGTCGCTACGTGTTTCTTCGGCGCATTGATCGGCAACTGGAGGTAGTTCGTGCCAACACGATACCGCTGTGTATCCGAATAGGAGAACGTCCGTCCCTGCAGCATTTTGTCGTCGGAGAAGTCCAGCCCGTCGACCAGAACCCCTGTACCAAAGGCCACCTGCTCAACCTCGTGAAAGTAATTCTCCGGGTTCTTATTGAGCGTCATCATGCCGACCGGGAGCCAGGGGAACTGATCCTGCGGCCACAGTTTGGTATCGTCGAGCGGATCGAAATCGAGTTCAGAATGTTCATCGTCGCTCATGATCTGCACCAGCAATTCCCACTGGGGAAAATTGCCGGCCTCGATGGCATCATATAAGTCCTGCGTAGCATGATTGAAGTTTTTGGCCTGGATCTGCTCAGCCTCGGGCTGGGTCAGGTTTTTGATGCCCTGCTTCGGCTCCCAATGGTATTTTACCAGCACCGCTTCACCTTTATCATTAACCCACTTATAGGTGTTTACGCCCGATCCCTGCATTTGCCGGTAATTGGCCGGAATACCCCAGGGTGAGAACAGGAACGTAATCATATGGACCGACTCGGGCGTATTGCTCATGAAATCAAAGATCCGTCCACCATCCTGCCGATTCGTGATCGGGTCTGGTTTGAGGGCGTGCACCATATCGGGGAATTTCATGGCATCCCGAATGAAGAACACTTTGAGGTTATTGCCGACCAGATCCCAGTTGCCATCTTCGGTATAAAATTTCACCGCAAAACCGCGTGGATCACGCAGCGTTTCCGGCGAGTGTCCGCCGTGGATAACCGACGAAAACCGAACGAAAACCGGCGTCTGTTTTCCTTTTTCCTGGAATAATTTGGCTCGGGTGTATTTGGAGACGGGCTCATTACCCACAGTTCCATACGCTTCGAAAACGCCGTGTGCACCGGCACCGCGTGCATGCACCACTCGCTCGGGAATCCGCTCCCGGTCAAAATGACTAATCTTTTCGAGGAAAGCGTAGTTCTCCAGCGTAGCCGGTCCCCGGTTTCCCACGGTTCGGATGTTCTGGTTATTGTTTAGGGGATGACCCTGCCGTGTGGTTAACGTCTGGTCTGTGGGTTGGTCTTGTGACTGGAGCCCGGTGGCACCGAATTCGGGTCCGGTTGTGTGTCCGTTTTGACCGCCTTCCTGATCAGCAGACAGATTGCCGTTTTGGTTGTTTTCCATAACAAGGTTTATAGGTTAACTAGAGAAGTGAACCGTCTGTACGGCAAATGGTTTGGTAAAAAGAGGATTAATTAGAGTAGTATCGAGCCGGATTCTGATTTATTGATCAGTCATTTTATTTCTCCATCCTCTGATTTTATGAAGGTACAGTACCTCTGTTTTTTAGGCCTGTTCACAGCCGGGTTTTCGGCACAGGCGCAAAGCTGGGAGCCCGTCACAACCCAAAACACCTGTTCAACCCGACACGAGAATGCTGCTACACTAATTGGCGATAGTCTGTATGCCGTGGGTGGCCGCGGCATGAAACCGCTGGAGGCATTGAATCTCAAAACGCTTGTTTGGCAAACCCTGCCCACACCGCCGGTCGAGATGAACCATTTTCAGGCCATTACCTATAATGGTGAACTCTACGTGATGGGTGCTTTTCAGGGAAAATATCCGCACGAAACGCCACTGCCGAATATCTATATCTACAGCCCCAAAATGGGCAAATGGCGCGTAGGGCCCGAGATTCCCAAAGAGCGGCTTCGTGGTTCGGCAGGGGTCGTGGTGTATAAAAATAAGATCTACGTTTCCTGTGGTATAATCGACGGCCATTATGATGGGCATGTGGCCTGGCTGGATGAGTATGACCCGAAAACGAACACCTGGAAACGCCTGGCCGATGCGCCACGCACCCGCGATCATATTACAGCGGCCGTTGTGGGCGATAAAATGTACCTTGCGGGTGGACGCAACTCGACGGCCCGGATCAACAAAGTTCTGGAAACGACCATTCCCGAAGTCGATGTCTATGATTTCAAAACGGGACGCTGGGAAACGTTACCGGCCACGTCAAATCTTCCAACCCAGCGGGCGGGCGCTACGGCCGTAACCCAGGGCGGCAAGGTCTGGATCATTGGGGGCGAAACCGTGCAGCTGCTGGCCCACAATGAAGCCGAAGCCCTCGACCCGAAAACCAACAAATGGACGACTCCCGGCCCAAGGTTGAAACAAGGGCGGCATGGCACGCAGGCCATTGTGTACAAAGACAAAATCTACATCGTAGCCGGTTCTGCCAATCATGGTGGAGGCCCGGAACTGAACACTGTCGAAGTTTTAAAATAAATTAGACAGGAACACGGATGAAACGTATTGAAGGGATTTCCAACTGAATTTATTGTTAAGATTTATCCGTTTTGAACCCCTTTGAGCCGTTCCATCCGCGTTCCTATCCATTCCCTTCACTATCCCTCTTCCTACTATGAGAAACGCATTACTTCTGCTCCTAATTTGCCTGTTTACGCTACCCGTATCGTTTGCTCAGAAGGCAGCCGACAAAGAAGAATGGGTCCGGATTTTTAATGGCAAAGATTTGAAAGACTGGGATATAAAAATTGCCGGACGGCCGTTGAACGATAACTATCAGAATACATTTCGGGTCGAAAAGGGCGTGCTGCGGGTGATGTATGACCAGTACAAGACCTTCGATTTTAAATACGGCCATATTTACTACAAAAAGCCTTATTCGTACTATCGGGTGCGGTTTCAGTATCGGTTTTTAGGGGATCAAACACCCGGTGGCGACTCCTGGAATGTACGCAACAGTGGGATCATGCTCCACTCGCAGTCAGCCGAAAGTTTGTCACTCAATCAAACGTTTCCTGTTTCTTTGGAAATGCAGTTGCTGGGTGGCCTGGGAAAAGGGGAGCGGCATACGGGAAACCTGTGTACTCCCGGCACACAGGTTTTTATTGGTGACCAACTTCGCCCTGAACACTGTACAGACTCCAATTCGAAAACGTACGACGGTGATCAGTGGGTTACTGCCGAAGCCATCGTGATGGGTGATTCGATCATACATCATTTGATCAACGGTGAAACCGTGTTAACCTACCAGCGGCCGCAAATTGGGGGTGGGTTTGTAAGCCCGACCAGTGATTGGGATTCGGGGCGGTTCGGTGCCAATGCCGCGAATCACTGGATCAGTCAGGCGAACACCCCGCTTGGCAGTGGGTACCTTGCTCTTCAAGCCGAAAGTCATTCCATTGACTTCCGCAATATAGAAGTGCTTGACCTGAAGGGCTGCATGAATCCCAAAGCCCTGAACTACAAATCGTATTATGTCAAAGCCGATAATACGAAGTGCCGCTATAAATAAGTAGTGTCGAGGGCGGCACTACAAAAGACTGCACGCAACCAAGAAAGTTTAATTTTCTGATGAAGCGAGTAACCGCCATTGATGTAACCCGGGGGCTGGTCATGATCATTATGGCTCTCGACCACGTTCGCGATTTGCTGCATACCCCCGCGTTGACCCAGAATCCCACCGATCTGTCAACGACTACACCGGCTGTTTTCATGACGCGGTGGATCACTCATTTGTGTGCCCCCACATTCGTATTCCTGTCCGGTACATCGGCTTATCTATCGCTTCGAAAGCAGGAAGCGAACGGCAATAGAGGGGCCGCCAGACGATTTCTACTGAAGCGTGGCCTGGTCTTGATTCTGCTCGAACTTACGATTATCAACTTTGCCTTCTGGTTTGATAGTCACTTTCAGTCCCTGATGCTTCAGGTTATTTATGTCATCGGGGGAGGTCTGATGATTCTTTCACTACTGGCTAAATTACCAACCAAAATGGTCGGTATTATTGGATTGGTGATCGTCTTCGGACATAATATACTTCAGCTCGTCCCTCCGTTTACGAATCCAACGGCTAAGCTGGTATGGGCTTTATTCTTCCGGACAGACTTTTTTTCGGTAAGTCCGCACTTTGCCCTATTGGTGGCTTATCCGCTGATTCCTTGGCTAGGCATTATGCTGGTGGGCTTTTCGTTTGGTACATTGATGGAACGCCCAATGGAACAGCGGAAGCCGCTGCTGTTACGGTTTGGTCTTGTCAGCCTACTACTGTTCGTATTGCTGCGCTACCTGAATAGCTACGGCGACCCGGCGCCCTGGTCGGTTCAGAAAACAGAATTATTTACGTTTCTTTCCTTCATCAACGTCACTAAATACCCGCCCGCCCTGCTGTATGCCCTGGTGACGCTTGGCCTGATGTTCCTGTTCTTATCGATTGCTGACGGGAAGGCAAATTCAATCACGCGAGTGTTGATGGTTTACGGTAAAGTGCCCATGTTTTACTACATCATCCACTGGTATCTGGTCCATCTGTCCATGATCGGGATGGCGCTGCTACAGGGTTATTCGTTAGCCGATCTGCCAAGCGGGCCGCTCAATTTTGGCCGGCCGCCGGGCGCAGGTATCTCGCTCGAAGGGGTCTATGTCGTCTGGCTGGCGCTGGTTATATTCCTGTATCCCCTGTGTGTATGGTATGGACGCTATAAAACGGCCCACCCTGAAATTGGCTGGTTACGGTATGTGTGAACTGGTAAGAGGCTAAGCGTTTACAGTCCTACGTTTTTCGGTCTGGAAACATTTAGCCTCTTACTATTTTCTATGTTCATTTGAAGTCGGACCATATTAGAGCCGATTCAATATCTCTATCGTTTTCTGATCTTTTTTGCCGTTATAAAACTTTTCCAGTACAGCCTGGAAAACAGGGTCTGTGTTCGGGAGCGACCCAAACAGGGTCATGCAGGATTGAAGCTTCATATCGTCTGGACTGCCTAAAACCTGGTTGGCTGTTTTTCCATCGATTGCCAGCATGGCTTCGCTTATGTCGATGAGTCGTTTCCCCAGCAACGGATGGGCAAAGTACGCGTTTGCTTCGGCTAGATCGTGAATGGAGTAATATTTAGCCGTTTCGCTGAAACCCAGCCCGGTAATTTGCGGGAAGACATACCACATCCAGTGCGTCTGTTTTTTGCCTCGTTTTATTTCGGCCAGCGCATCGGTATAATTGGCTTCCTGCGCGTCTAAAAAGCGTTTTAAGGTATTTTCGGTTGGCATACGTTGAAAAAATTAGGGGCGTAACGTTACCTTGTCACTGTATCCGACAGCAGAATGCTGTCGAGCCGTTAGGTTAAAAAGATGATTCGGAATCGATTTGATCTTGTCAAAGTCTGATAACAATAACGCGCCGGCCATTACTGACCGGCGCGTTTGAAACGCTAAGCAGCCAGCGTTTAGAGTGCCCCCGCCTTGATTTCGTCAACCACAGCCGGGTCGAGCAGGGTGGAGGTGTCGCCAAGGTTGCTGGTTTCCCCCTCAGCAATTTTGCGCAGAATACGACGCATAATCTTGCCGGAGCGGGTTTTGGGTAAGCCCGTCACAAACTGAACTTTGTCGGGTTTGGCAATGGGACCGATCACCCGCGTTACCGTCGCCAGAATATCGCGCTTGGTCAGGTCGGCGTCGTGTCCTTCGGGGAACTGGTCTGTAATGATATATGCATAAATACCCTGCCCTTTTATATCGTGCGGGTAACCGACTACGGCGCTTTCAACAACGCCCGTGTGCATGTTAATGGCATTTTCGACTTCGGCGGTGCCTATGCGGTGGCCCGAAACGTTCAGCACGTCGTCCACACGGCCGGTGATACGATAGTAGCCATCTTCATCACGCATACAGCCGTCGCCGGTGAAGTACAAGCCCGGATAGGTGGCAAAATACGTCTGACGGCACCGTTCGTGATCGCCATAAGTGGTTCGCAAAATACCTGGCCAGGGGAACTTCATGCACAGGTTGCCGCTAACCCCGTTGCCCGTTATTTCGACCCCATTCTCGTCGACCAGAATCGGTTGCACGCCCGGCAGGGGGAGAGTGGCGTAGCTGGGTTTGGTTTTGGTAATACCGGCCAGGGGCGAAATCAGTACACCCCCCGTTTCGGTTTGCCACCAGGTATCGACAATTGGGCAGCGGTTCTTACCGATATGATCGTCATACCAATGCCAGGCTTCCTCATTGATGGGTTCGCCTACCGAACCAAGTACTTGTAGGCTGCTTAGATCGTGGTTCTCTACTTTGTCCAGACCAAAACCCATGAGCGACCGAATGGCCGTTGGGGCTGTATAGAGTGTATTGACTTTATGTTTGTCGACAATATCCCAGAACCGACCAGCATCGGGATACGTTGGAACGCCTTCAAAAATCAGAGATGTAGCACCACAGGCCAGTGGCCCATACACGATGTAGGAGTGACCGGTGATCCAGCCAATGTCGGCGGTACAGAAGAACACCTGCCCCGGCTCGTATTGGAACACGTTCTGGAAGGTGTAAGCGGCATAGACCATGTATCCACCGCAGGTATGCACCACGCCTTTGGGCTTACCCGTTGAGCCGGAGGTGTAAAGGATAAACAGCATGTCTTCGGCGTCCATCTCTTCGGCGGGGCAGTCGGCAGTTACCTGCTTCAGTTCCTGTTCCCACCATACGTCGCGCCCTTTCAACATCGACACTGGTGTGCGGGTCCGGGTCAGCACGATGACTTTCTTCACACTCGGGCAACCGATCAACGCATCGTCGACCGTGCTTTTCATGGGTATTTCTTTATTGCCGCGATACGCCCCATCTGACGTAATGATCAACTTACACTGGGCGTCGTTGATGCGATCGGCAATGCTCTGCGCCGAAAAACCACCGAAAACTACTGAGTGGATCGCCCCCAGACGAGCGCAGGCCAATACGGCAATGGCCAGTTCGGGAACCATCGGCATATAGATACAAACGCGGTCTCCCTTCACCACGCCATTGCGTTTCAGTACATTGGCAAACCGGCAAACCTGATCGTGGAGCATCTTGTAGGTCAGCGTAACGCCAGCTTCGTTGGGGTCATTCGGCTCCCAGACAATAGCGGGTTGATCAGGCTGGGTCAGCAGGTGCCGGTCGAGGCAATTTTCCGTAATATTGAGTTTTCCACCCGTGAACCACTTTACGCTTGGTTCGGTGAAATTCCATTGCAGGGTTTTCGTCCAGGGTTTACGCCATTGAAATTCCTGGGCTATTTCGGCCCAGAAGGATTCGGGGTCTTCTACACTCTTTTGGTAAGCTGTCTGGTATTCGTCAAAGGTTCGGATACGCATGGGTTTGTGACGTTATTGAGGAATTGTTGCATTCGGCCGTTAAAGGTAAAACGCTCCTATGAATTTTTGCGTACGTAAGCTCCGTAATGTTACTTATTCGCTGTATTAGGCCGGTTTTGTGGTCAGGTCAGGCCAGGATAATGCGCTCGCTGACCGGGTGTTTTTGGTCAGAATGGCTAAATCACCGCTGCTAAAACAGGGGTTTCAATCATCGTATTCGCCCTGTAATGCATAAAGCCCAAAGCGGGCCAGACCGCCTACGATGAGGGGCATCAGAATGAAAACGATGATAAGCCCAAAGACGAGGTCGTCGGTTTTGCCGGAGGTTAATTTGGGAATGCCCAGCGTTGTGATGCCGAAATAACCGGCGAGGGCAGCCAGCCCCAGCCACAGAATGCCCAGGTATCGTTTTACTGCGTTCATAAGCGAAAATTGGTAAGGTTGGTTAAAGGAACGTCCGGAGAAATTAGTCGACTACCTGCGCCCGGTTTTTGATATAAACAAGCCCGATGAGCAAACTGACAGCCGCTACGATAATAGGGTACCAAAGCCCTTCCAGATAGGGCGATGCGTAGGGGAGAGCAGCCCCCGCTTTCTCGGCGGCCACATTGGCCTCCTTCGCCCCGGTTGCGAGGTACGTGGCTACCGCCGGCAGCAATCCGCCGAAGACACCGTTACCGATATGGTAGGGCAGCGACATCGACGTGTAGCGAATCTTGATCGGGAACATCTCCACCAGGAAGGCGGCAATAGGACCGTACACCAGCGTTACAAAAATGACCTGAATGAACACCAGCCAGATCAGCGACCAGCGGTCACTGTCGTTGAGCTTCACGGTCTTTTTTACGTCCGGCCGGGCGGGTTCGGCGGTTGGTGATGCAGCAATTTTGAGCTTCGTAACCTCCGTGAGGGTGGTACCGTCGGTATAGGCGCGGTTGATAGTCTTCGTCAGGATCGACCCACCCGCTACTTTTGGGTCAGGCGCGACCACAGAATCGGCGGAGAAATTCGCAGCCACCTCCTGCTTGTTCTTCATATTGGTGATCTGGTACATCTTCTCGTAGATGGTCCGGTAGGAGAGAATGGCAACCAGCATGCCGAACATCATGATGCCCTTACGCCCGATCTTGTCCGATAGCCAGCCGAACACGACGAAGAACGGAGTACCCATCAGCAACGCCACCGTCATTAGCTCATCCGACTGAATGGCATCGACATTACAGACTGTTTTAATAAAGTTCATGGCGTAAAACTGGCCCGTATACCAAACCACACCCTGCCCCATGGTGGCCCCAAATAACGCCAGCAGTACAAACTTGAAATTATATTTATTACCGAAGCTCTCTTTCAGCGGGTTGGTAGAAGTTTTGCCCTCGGCTTTGGCTTTGGCAAAGAGCGGAGATTCGTGCATGTTCTTCCTGATGATATAGGAGATCAACACCATCAGGATCGAGACCAGAAAGGGCACCCGCCAGCCCCACTCGTCAAATTCATCTTTCGACATCGACTTGCGGGTCAGCAAAATCACCAGTAATGAAACGAACAGACCAATCGTAGCGGTGGTCTGAATCCAGGATGTCCAGTAGCCGCGCTGCCCAACGGGCGAATATTCTGCTACATAGGTTGCCGCCCCGCCGTATTCGCCCCCCAGCGCCAGGCCCTGCAGGAGTCGCAGGACGAGGACCAATGTGGGCGCCAGATATCCGATGGTATCGAAGCTCGGTATCAGACCGATGAAGAATGTAGCGCCCCCCATCAGCATCAGGGTTACCATAAACGTATATTTCCGGCCAATCAGATCGCCTAACCGGCCAAAGAAAAGGGCACCAAATGGACGAACAATGAACCCGGCCGCAAAGGTGGCCAGCGTCGACAGAAAGGCAGCCGTCGGATTACCTTCAGGGAAGAACTTAGTGGCCAGTACTGTAGCCAGCGACCCGAAGATGTAGAAGTCATACCACTCGATGAGCGTTCCGACCGATGAGGCCCCGATCACACTAATCAGGCTGCGTGTGCTGCTTTTAACTGTAGGCACTTCTGAAGTCATAGTTGGTAATTGGTTGTTTTTGGACAAGTGGCGTGGTTGATGAGTGGAGTGAGTTTCGACGGCGACCTCGACCCACTCCACCCAACAACCACGCCACTAACTCCACCAAAACCATCCTTGCCGTACTTCCTACTGATGCCGGTTGTTGCTGTTTCGACGAATATACGCTAATCCTAGGGCGATAGCCGGTCAATGACCCAGGTCTGGCCTCCTTCTGTAAGACTGTAGCGAATGCGGTCGTGCAGGCGGCTGGGACGGCCTTGCCAGAACTCCAATACGTCGGGCACGACGCGGAACCCGCCCCAGTAGGGGGGGCGCGGAACGGGCTGACCGGCAAACTGGTCCTCCAGTTCGCGCTGACGCTGTTCGAGTACCTCCCGGCTGTCGATCACCGTGCTCTGGTGCGAAACCCAGGCCCCAATCTGGCTGCCACGCGGACGGACGTTAAAATAGGCGTCGGATTCTTCGTCACTAACTTTTTCTACCGTTCCTTCAATGCGGATTTGGCGTTCGAGCTGGGGGTAAAAGAACGTCAGGGCGGCAAAAGGATGATCGGACAGTTCGCGCCCTTTTCGGCTTTCGTAGTTCGTATAGAAGACAAACCCGGCCTCCGACATATCTTTGAGCAGCACGATACGCCCATCGGGTCGCCCCGATGCCGTCACCGTACTGATGTGCATGGCGTTCGGCTCCGGAAGGCCCGCAGCCAGGGCTGCATCGAACCACTGCCGAAACTGAGCAAACGGGTCTGGTGAAACATCGGTGCTATCTAACCCGTTAAGGGTGTATTCATTTCGTAAGTCGCTGATTGCTGAAGGCATTAGATAAGTGGCGTTAATGGCTTTTCCATGACTGTGCTACAAGAAAATCCGCATATTGTCGTACTTTTGCAAAAGTAATCGGTACGTTCCCAACATGGCAAACCAAGAACAGGAAATTAACCAGCAGCCAGAAAACCAAAATCAGGTTACTGACGCGCTGGCAGTCAATACCCCCGACGATATCTCTCCCGCATCGGAAGCATCGGAAACGTCATCTACTCCGGAATCAACGGCCGAAGTTTCTGACGCGTCGACGCCCGAAACCGCTGATGCCGCTGCCGCACCTGTTGCGACTTCGGAAGAGACGCAGCCCGAAGCGATGGATACGATCGAAACAAACGAGCCAACAGCCGAATCACCGGTTGTGGACCCAACTCCGGGGATAGCCCCCGTAGAGGCTATCGCTGTGTCTCAAGAGCCAGCCCAGGGTGAAGCCGATACGCCCGAGTCAACACCAGTTGCCGACCCTGCCGGGGAAGAGCCTGTTGCTGAAACAGCCGTGCCTGAACCCGTCGAATCCGAGCCTGTTGCCGAAGCGCCTGCCGCTGAATCAACTTCGGAAGCCGTCGATAGCGCCGAAATAACAGCTCAATACGCTGATATTCAGGAGCAGGAAGACGAGCCCGTTGCTCAGGCGTCGGTCGACTATAGCCAGTTCACCAAACAGGATTTCGTCAATCTGCTCGAAACCCAGATGGCCGCTACCAGCCTCGCATCCGTTACACCCGGCGACTTCAAGAAGGCCGACCAGGTATTAAAAGATGTGAAGCCGCTGTTCGACCAGATGAAGCGGGCCGAGCGGGAAGCTGCGCTGCAGGCGTATGTAGCCGAGTCGGGTGCTGAAGAAGGCTTTGATTATAAATATGACGATGCCGTTCAGCGGTTCGACGAATTATACAAGCTCATCAAGAGTCAGAAGAACACGTATTTCCAGAATCTGGATAAAGCGAAAGACAGCAACTTTGCCTCCAAGACGGAGCTGCTGACCCGCCTGCGTGAACTGGTGGAAACCGACGAGAACAATGCCGGTGATCCAAAGGTGAGCTGGAACGAGTTCAAGAAAATACAGGACGAGTGGAAGGCTGCCGGGAACATGAACTCCCCGCATAATGCCACCCTTTGGGCTACCTACCATGCCCTGGTGGATCGGTATTACAGCAACCGGAATATTTATTTTGAATTAAAAGAGCTCGACCGCAAGCGAAATACGTCCCTTAAAACGGAAGTGATCGAAAAAGTTGAAGCCATGGCCAAAGCCGCTGAGGAGTCGCCCGTGACTCGGCAGACCATCGACGAAGCCAACGCTCTCTTTGAAGAATATAAACACATTGGCCCAGCCCCCAAGGCTGAGCAGGAAGTGCTATGGGGTCGCATGAAAGCCGCTCTCGATGTGCTGTACGACAAACGTCGGGGACAGACCAACGAACAGCGGAAAGAATCGGCTCAGCTTTATGAAGAGAAATCAGCGATCTATGAGGAGCTGGTACCCATCACGTCTTTTGCGTCAAACAGCATCAACGACTGGAACGACAAGACGAAGGCTGTTATGGCCCTTCAGGATCGGTGGAACGCTATTAAAGGGCCAATGCCTCGCGAAGAAGGCAAAGAGCTAAGCAAGAAATTCTGGGCAGCGCTGAAAACATTCTTCCATAACAAAGGTGAGTTCTTCCGCCAGCTCGAAAGCAAGCGCGAAGAGAATCTGCGGGCTAAAACCGAACTCTGCGAACAGGTAGAAGCTATCCTGGCCGCCGGTGAAGAGTCGCCCGAGATCACCCAGACGGTAATTGAATTGCAGCGCCAGTGGAAAAATATCGGTCAGGTGCCCGAAAAACAGAAGAACACCATCTTCGACCGGTTCAAAGCGGCCTGCGATGCGTTCTTCAACAAAAAACGCTCGAAGAATCAGGAAACCGAAC
Source organism: Spirosoma aerophilum (assembly GCF_054782495.1). Taxonomy (NCBI): domain Bacteria; kingdom Pseudomonadati; phylum Bacteroidota; class Cytophagia; order Cytophagales; family Cytophagaceae; genus Spirosoma; species Spirosoma aerophilum. The sequence goes on from NZ_BAAGSJ010000013.1 coordinate 317,610, forward strand.
GCGAATTTGAAGGCAATCTGGCCAGCAAAATCGCTCTCATCGAACGGATCGAAGCTGCTGCCACCGCTAACGCAGACCTATCTCAATTGAACGAGTTCAAGAAAGAGTGGAACAGCATTGGGTTTGTGCCGAAAAAAGACATGCAGACGACCCAGAAACGCTACATCAACGCGGTTAACGCACTGGTTGGGGCAACGGGTAAAATTCCGGCCAAAGATAAAGAGCGGATCATGCTGCAAAGCGAAGCCGAAGCCACCCGCCCAGGCGGCCGTGGTGATCGGAGCGACCGGGGTGATCGCGGTGATTACAACCGGGGCAATCGCGACGGGGGTAACCCGGATAATAAGCGCGAAAGCGATATCCGCCGGCGTATCACGACCATTGAGAATGACATTGCCACCTATCGCAATAATATTGAGTTTTTTGCCCGTTCGAAGAACGCGGATAAACTTCGGGCCGACATCGATAGAAAGATCGCGGATGCCGAAAAACAACTGGACGATCTTCGTCATCAGTTACGGGTAGCGCAGGCTTAGAATTTTAAACGTAAAGACCCAAGGGATAAGCACAAAGGCCGCAAATGAGATACTCATTGCAACCTTTACGCTTGTCCCTTGCGCTTTTTTCAATCTAAGAATAATCATTTTCATTTCTTAACGCAAAGGCGCAAGAGGCAGGTACTAAGCACGTAACGAATACATTTCTTTGCGCCATTGCGTTTAAAAATAGCTTTTACGTTTAAAAAAATACGTCATCCCTTGCATTGAAAGGCTGAAAATCCTACTTTTGCATCACGATTCAGAAACGGATCAAATAAGGAGTCGCCAGTGTCGGATAGCGGTCGATTCCGCCTGATTTGTAATCAGGATGCGCAAGCGCGTCGGGGGTTCGAATCCCTCCACTGGCTCACTTAAAATCAAAAATTCAAAAGCCGCCTTCAGAAATGTTGGCGGCTTTTTTGTTGCCAAGGCAATCTCTCCCTCCCTTAAAAAAGGAGAGGCCATATGTAATGAAAACCTAATGCCAAACCGCCCCTAACCGGACTTACAACCAATACCATTCTTCAATGACGCGCAGTCGACGCCTTTCGCTAATTCTAATCCTGGGGTCCATGACCGCTCTTGGTCCTTTTTCCATCGATATGTATCTGCCGGGTTTTCCGGCTATCGCTGATGACCTCCACACCTCCGTGCCGCAGGTAGCCCTCTCGCTGTCAAGTTTTTTTATTGGTATTTCTGCGGGGCAACTTTTATACGGGCCGCTGCTTGACCGGTTTGGGCGCAAAAATCCGCTTTATGTTGGGCTGAGTGTCTTTATTCTTACCTCCATCGGCTGCATTTTCGTGACGCAGATCGACTGGCTGATCGCGTTGCGGTTTTTGCAGGCTATCGGGAGCTGTGCCGCTGGCGTGGCGGCTGTGGCGATGGTGCGCGATCTGTTTCCTGTCAATGAGAACGCTAAGGTTTTTGCTCTGCTCATGCTGGTACTGGGTCTATCGCCCCTGCTGGCCCCCACGCTGGGTGGTTACGTCACAGCGGCTTTTGGCTGGCAGTCGGTGTTCATGATTCTGGCGGGCATGGGCGTGCTACTGCTGCTGGCCACCCGCTTTGGTTTGCCCAACGGGTACCAGCCAGACACGACCCTATCTCTTAAACCATTGCCCATACTGACCAATTTCCTGGCCGTCCTGCGCGTTCGCCAGTTCTCGACCTATGCCTTCACCGGAGCCGTATCCTTTGCGGGTCTGTTCGCCTACGTAGCCGATTCACCCCTGGTGTTCATGGACATTTTCAAGGTGAGCGGACAGGTCTACGGATGGATTTTTGCCGGCCTGTCCATCGGACTCATTGGAGCCAGTCAGGTAAACAGTGTACTGCTCCGTACTTACCGAAGTGAGCAGCTGATTTTCGTGGCCCTGCTCTGTCAGGTGGGGATCACACTGACTTTTCTGGCGCTCACGGCCTTGGGTTGGCTGGGATTGGTGGGCACGCTGGTCATGCTGTTTGCCTTTTTATGCTGCCTCGGCATCGGTAGTCCCAATACGGGTGCCTTATCGCTCGCGCCCTTCACCAAAAATGCGGGAAGTGCGTCGGCGCTGATGGGAGCTTCCCAGATGGGGATGGGTGCTCTGGCATCCGTAAGTGTAAGTCTGCTAAATAACCATACCGCCTTACCAATGGTAAGTATAATGGCGGCAACTTCTCTATTGGCTTTGTTGATTCTGGTTGTCGGTCGCAGGAGTATCAAACAGCAGGCAAGTCAATCCGACGCAGTACCTATAGAAAAAGCAAATAGACGTCCGTTACTATAGCGAAACATTATCCAATCCACCAATATCGGGACCGGCCCGGAATTCACCCCGGATGTGAAGTGCTTTAAGATTTTTCAATACCGCTTGTATATCTGCCTGGGTAGCTTTGGTTTTTCCTTTTTTCCAGCCCTGGCATTCATCTAGCTTAACGGCATAATGTGTCCAGGTTGTTTTAGGGTGATCAGGTGTGTTGAATGTTAGCGTAGTCAGGCTATCCGTAAGAATGAGATCGGCAAAATGCACCTGGTCGTCGGTAGCCGATTGTTTTAAGTCAAAACTCAGCGTACGACCATAGCTAAATTTAGCCTCATTGATAAAGCGGGTAGGGGCAACAAAATACCAGGCATTTTCTCCCGTGTCAATACCTTCTAAATAACCATCCGGATTTCCTCCTGTTGAGCTATACCGTGATTTCCCGCCTTTACTAACCTCCCAGTCCTCATTGTCTTTTTCAAAGCCACTAAAGCTTGGAGATGGGATTGTTGTAATGCCAAAGTTTGAGCACCCTACCGTTAAATGAACAAGCAGTAATGCTAACACACAAATTCTGACATAATCAAACTTTATGAATTGGTAGCAGGTCAGAAAGTACCATAATATTTGTATTACAGATTTCACATTTTATATAAGATGAATACTAGTAGTTTGTTAAAATATTCACTTGTTCAATAAAATTAAAACTTATGTTTTTAAAAAAATGAAAATGACAATAAAAGTTCAAATATTTTACTGATAGTGTTAAAAACTGTAGGGCTAAGTTGTTAGGGTTATCCTAATGAGCGACACCCTTATATTACCTTCTGTAGCAACCGTAAAACTTGCCTTAATTGATGTTAAGTCTATTTTGAATTTTATTAATCAACTCCCTTTTTATATTAAAAATTAGTACATCTCTATTTCCTGAAAGACTTGAATAGATTATAAATAAATGAAGAACCAGGCAATCGAGATGTTCATATAAGCTACAAGAAAATGCTTCTACGAATCACATAAAATTGCAGTACTGTAGTTTGTAATTGACGTATTAAAAACAGATCTCTATTAAAAAATTTTAATCTTATTTTAATGAAACTTAAAACATATATAAATTTACAATAAATATATAAATAATGATTAAGGGTAACTATAGGGATTAATGTATTAAAATAGAATTATATATAAATAACATTAATCTGAAAGTATAAACACAAATTAATATAGTAATTTATAAGTATAGCCTATGGAAAAAATAGTATCTTAAAAGGTAAAGGATATAAATATATATTTGTGCTATCATATTTCTGAAATCATATTTTTTAGTTAAAGAATTCTATATTTCAGCCACATACACACCATGAAACACAATCTACCTCCCCTGAAATGTAATTACTCGAAATTACATGTGTTGTTATCTCTCCCGGAATTAAAATAAAGTTTTAGCAGAAAAACCTGCTAAAACTTCCCTGTTGGCTTACCCTCGTTTTCACAGGGGCCGAACAGCCATGCCTGAGCTTTTGTAACTACAGCTCAAAAATTCTGAGGTTTTCTGCATTTAAATGAGCAAAGTTAAACCCGCCTTTTAAGCCATCTCCGTATCTGTTCACCATAGGTTCAGTAAAGTTAATACGAGTAAAGTTTGTCAATTCACCCTAAATACAATAAACGATTACATATGAAACACCTTGACTTTTTTAAGAGCTTCTGGCTTCTGACTTTTTTAACACTAATAAATTTCTGGAGTGCACCTGTATGGGCTGAAGTAGTTCCTGCAAGCATTTCGGTGGGAGCTCAAAGTGGAGCAGCAATAATGGGAACGGCCACAACTGTGGAGTTCCCTTTAACAATTGCTCGCAATACGAGTGGAGCTGGGGGGTCATCGGCCTTTAATGTAACTATCTCAGTAGGCTCTCTACCAACAGGGGTCAGTTTTACAGGACCGGCTACAATTCCTTATCCGTCAGGAAATACCACACTGACTGTTAATCTTACATTAACAGTAAGCTCAACTGCAGCCCCGGTGACAGCAAATCAATTCACTGTCAATGCAAGCGCGATACCACAGAATGGGAGTACTCCTGTAACTGTGTCGGGAAATGGTTCTCTGACGATTAGTGCCAGTAAGGCTAATCAGACAATCACTTTCGGAACGATTCCAGCAAAAACATATGGTAACGCGCCCTTTACTTTAAGTGCTTCAGCTACTTCTAATTTACCCGTTACATTTAGCGTTGTCAATGGACCAGCTACTATTTCAGGGAATACTCTTACAATAACGGGGGCCGGAACGGTACAAGTGAGAGCTTCACAATCGGGGAATCCCAGCTTTAATCCAGCCTCTGATGTAGATCAAAGTTTCCTAGTTAACAAAGCGGTGGCAACGGTAAACGTAGTGGGTTACACCGGTACGTATGACGCACAGGCCCATGGGGCTACAGGCACCGCTAAAGGAGTGGGTGATGTAAATCTGAATAGTTCACTTAACTTGGGCGCTACCTACACCGATGCACCGGGCGGCACAGCCAGCTGGAGTTTCGCTGGTGGCACCAACTACACTGACCAGAGTGGTTCAGTGAACATTGTGATCAACAAAGCGGTAGCGACGGTAGAGGTATCGGGTTATACGGGTACGTATGACGCACAGGCCCATGGGGCCACCGGCACCGCCAAAGGGGTGGGTGATGTAAACCTGATCAGTTCCCTTAACTTGGGTACTACATTCACTGATGCACCAGGTGGCACAGCCAACTGGACGTTTACGGGGGGCACCAACTACACTGACCAGAGTGGTTCGGTGAACATTGTGATCAACAAAGCGGTGGCAACGGTAGAGGTAACGGGTTACACGGGTACGTATGACGCACAAGTCCATGGGGCCACCGGCACCGCTAAAGGGGTGGGGGATGTAAACCTGATCAGTTCCCTTAGCTTTGGCAGCACCTACACCGATGCACCAGGTGGTACAGCCAACTGGATGTTTACGGGGGGCACCAACTACACTGACCAGAGTGGTTCGGTGAACATTGTCATCAACAAGGCGGTAGCAACGGTAAACGTAACGGGTTACACGGGTACGTATGATGCACAGGCCCATGGGGCCACCGGCACCGCCAAAGGGGTGGGTGATGTAAACTTGACCAGTTCCCTCAGCTTTGGGAACACTTATACCGATGCACCGGGTGGCACAGCCAACTGGAGTTTCGCTGGCGGCACCAACTACACTGACCAGAGTGGTTCAGTGAACATTGTGATCAACAAAGCGGTAGCGACGGTAGAGGTAACGGGTTACACCGGTACGTATGACGCACAGGCCCATGGGGCCACCGGCACCGCTAAAGGGGTGGGTGATGTAAACCTGATCAGTTCCCTTAACTTGGGTACTACATTCACCGATGCACCGGGTGGCACAGCCAGTTGGAGTTTCGCTGGTGGCACCAACTACACCGATCAGAGTGGTTCAGTGAACATTGTGATCAACAAAGCGGTGGCAACGGTAGAGGTAACGGGTTACACGGGTACGTATGACGCACAGGCCCATGGGGCTACAGGCACCGCTAAAGGGGTGGGGGGTACTGATGTAGGTACGCTGTCACTGGGCGCTACCTACACCGATGCACCGGGTGGCACAGCCAGCTGGAGTTTCGCTGGCGGCACCAACTACACCGATCAGAGTGGTTCAGTGAACATTGTCATCAACAAAGCGGTGGCAACGGTAGAGGTAACGGGTTACACGGGTACGTATGATGCACAGGCCCATGGAGCCACCGGCACCGCTAAAGGGGTGGGGGGTACTGATGTAGGTACGCTGTCACTGGGCGCTACCTACACCGATGCACCGGGCGGCACAGCCAGTTGGAGTTTCGCTGGTGGCACCAACTACACTGACCAGAGTGGTTCAGTGAACATTGTCATCAACAAAGCGGTGGCAACGGTAGAGGTAACGGGTTACACGGGTACGTATGATGCACAGGCCCATGGAGCCACAGGCACCGCCAAAGGGGTGGGGGATGTAAACCTGATCAGTTCACTTAACTTGGGTACTACATTCACTGATGCACCAGGTGGCACAGCCAGCTGGACGTTTACGGGCGGCACCAACTACACTGACCAGAACGGTTCGGTTGCTATTGTGATCAACAAAGCGGTAGCAACGGTAGAGGTAACGGGTTACACCGGTACGTATAATGCACAGGCCCATGGAGCCACAGGCACCGCCAAAGGGGTGGGGGATGTAAACCTGATCAGTTCCCTTAGCTTTGGCAACACCTACACCAATGTGCCAGGTGGTACGGCTGACTGGACGTTTACGGGGGGTACCAATTACACTAACCAAAGTGGTTCTGTGAACATCGTGATCAACAAGGCAACGGCTAGTGTCACACCGACGGCAAAATCAAAAGTATATGGTACTAATGATCCCGTCTTAAATGGTTCGTTTGCTGGATTTGTAGGTAGTGATGGCATAACTGCCAGCTATAGCCGTCAGGCTGGTGAACTCGTAGGCAGCTATACAATCAGTGCTACTCTGAGTCCAACCGGCCCCCTTAGCAACTATAATATTACGTATAACACCGCTGAGTTAACCATTACTAAGGCCGTCCTGACAGTCACTGCTCAAGACAAATCGGTGCAGTACAGCGATATTATACCTGCTTATACTGCATCCTTTACTGGTTTTGTAGGAGTGGATAACGCTGGTAACGCTGTTAGTGGCTTACCTGCCTTCACGACAAATGCCAATGTTGGTGGTAATGGAGCGATGCTTAGCGGGCCTGGAGTTTATAGTATTGTTCCTGGTTTAGGAACACTGACTGCAGCAAACTACTCGTTCAGTTTTGTAAATGGGATTATGACTGTCACGAAAGAAAATTCTGATCTGAACTATTCAGGTGCTGAATTTTTCTCAACAGGCTCGTCGACATCTACCCAGGCAATAATTGCTCTCTCGTCGACGATTACTGATAAAAATGACGGTAATAACGGTGATGTTCGTAATGCCAAAATTGATATGACGGGCGTAACGGGTGGAACCAATCTCAGTGTTGGCTTGGTGAATCCGAACGACACACGGGTAGGTACCGCTACGTTGAGCAATATAAACGTCTCACTTAGTAGTAACGATCTGGCTAATGGAGGAAAAAGTTTAGAAGTGACAATGATTTCAAACGGATTCTACACATCAGATCAGTTAACGCAAGTTGTAACAATTGGTGTTCCAGGTGCCGACTTCGTAACGGGCGGGGGCAATCAGGTGATGGGTTCTTCTGTAAATGGCGAATTTGCCGGAACGCCGGGTGCCAAGATGAACTTTGGCTTTACCATGAAATATAATAAGAGTGGTAAAAACTTGCAGGGACAGATAACGACAATCTTCCGTCGTTATGAGACGATTGATGGTGTTGAAGGTTGGTATACGTATAAAATTAAAAGCAATGCCATCAACTCACTTGCTGTAACAACGGCCGGAGGGTATCGAAAAGGAGTGATTAGCACCAAAGCTAATTTGGATCGGACGAGCCCGTTAGGAGTGGTTACATCTCTGGGAGGCAATCACGATCTGGTCCTTGAAGCGTGGGAGTCTACCACAAACGGTGTTCCGCATCAGATTGGGGTAATACTACGTCGGAGCAATAATGGAGGGGGTGTTTTGTTCTGTAACAACTGGACAGGAACAACTTATGCTGTTGCGCCTATCAATGGTGGTAATATCAGAGTACTGAATAGCGCCGGTGCCCGGGTAGCTGCTGAAGAACCTGTTATGGAACTGGCCGTTGAGGCATCGCCAAACCCAACCAATGGCTTGCTGAAGTTGAGCGTAACGGGAGCCGGTGAACAGCCAACCGTTCAGGTGAGACTGTACAACCTGATGCAACGAGTAACACGTGAATGGACACTGGACATTGAGAACGGAAAAGGTGAAAAGACCATCGATATGCGCAGTGCAGAAGATGGAATCTATCTGTTGTCCGTAGAAGGTGACCAAAAACGGGCTGTTAAACGAGTAGTGAAAGCCAATTAAAATAGGCAAACAGCCCTAAATTTAACGTGAATAATGGCTAAATGCTGGTTAGCATTCGTTTAACTGAAGATCAGAATCCAGGCTAGATCAAAAAGATATAACCACAGAGGCACAAAGAACACAGAGGTTGATCAGGGAATAAAGTTTCCTGATCAACCTCTGTGTTCTTTGTGCCTCTGTGGTTATATCTTTTTGATCTAATCGCTGTATAACGTGGGTGATAACTGCGTATAAGCTAGATTTTAAGCTAATCAACCCATTATTCACGTTAAACTTATTTTTAGGATTGTTGATACAGGATTTCAAATTTTAGTTAAAATTCAACATTGTAGATATATTCGTCGAAAATTAACTACTTAGATTTGATTCTATGAAGTTAAGTTGAACAAGAGATTAATTAAGTAGCGTGTATATCTTACTAAATACTTAATTATGATTACTAAAAAGTTCGTAGTGGTTTTTAAATGTATTTGTATGTTAACTACTTACAGGAAAAAGAATAAAGAAATTCCTGAGTAAACGTGGGTTTAAAACACGTCTGCTGCTTGCTATCTGATCACAATAAACACCTTTTAATGATGTATGGGGGGCATCTTGTTGATTCTTTGTTGCTTTAAGTTTTTACCAAAAATCTCTTCACCAATTAATTCCTTCTTATGAAAAAAATTCTTCTTTTTCTGACACTTTGCTGTTTTAGCCAATGTTTTGCGCAACCGACAGACTGTGTAACGACAGCGAGTTATACCTTAACCTATCAATCCACTAGCGGAGGTAACTGTACATTTCTTTTTACACCCAGGGTAACTGTTGCCCAGTCCGGAGCTTCTGTTAAACTGGCACGTTATACATTCACCGCCGGTGCTACGTCGGTAAGTGTTTGCTATTCCGGTAATCCTGCTGCTGTTGTCAACTGTTCCGGGTCATTTACTGATTTGCCTAGTGGGACGAATTTGCTATTTCCAAGTGCTACGGTCGTTTTGCCATGTGGAAATGGAAGTGTAACGCTAACGGGTAGTACCTCTGGGCAGGGGACGAGCACCTGCACGACACAAAGTGTATTTAGTGGCCCACTTCCCGTTAAGCTATTATCGTTTACCGGTGAGTCGCGGCAGGAGGGAATCAAGTTGAGTTGGGCAACAGAATGGGAGTCACACAACGATGGGTTTGACATTCAGAAAAGCACAAATGCCCAATCATTTGAAGCTGTGGGCTCGGTAAAAGGTAACGCCACTACTGATAAATTGTCTACCTACGAATTTGTGGATAAAGACGTCCTGGCTGGCCAGTTGTATTACTATCGGTTGAAACAAAAAGATGTTGACGGAGCCGCAGATTACTCCCGAATAATAGCCGTCCGTCATACGCTTGGGACGGAGATGCCTGCTAAAGTATTTCCAAACGCCAATTCGGGTGGTAGTTTTATGCTATCTATGTTAGGTGCTCAATCAGCGTCCATCAACTTATATAATCAGGCGGGGCTCGAGATACCCGTACTTGTGTCAAAAACTGGTGATGCTAATCTGGTTTCTGTTTCTGCCAGAAATTCCTTGCCGAGTGGTATTTACATATTGAAGGCGTTGAGTGCCGATAAAGCCGTTCAGCAATCACTCAAGGTAATTGTGCAATAAAAAATGGCAGGAATAATTTTCCTCCGGAATTGATTAACTCCTTTATCTACTTGTGTAATGAATAAAATACCTGTCAGTAAAATGGTTTCTCGTCCTAAAAAGACATATAATACGCCCAAAGTGAACTTACTGGGTAACGTTAAAAAACTGACCTTAAAATCAGGTTCCGCAACCGACGGTTTCGGATCGTTTGCTTAAAGCTACTAAAAGTGCGAAGCGAAGATGTGTCTTCACTTCTTGGTTGGCAAGTAAGGCGATGCGCTATTTTTTTAGCGATCAATGATAATACGTAAAGGCTTGGTTAAAAATAATTTATCGTGATTCAGGAAGGTGATGATATTGGTCAAATCGCTACGATTGCAGCCATGCTGATAGCTAAAATGAGTCCGCTAAATGGCGTTTAACCAAGACATGTTTCAAAAAGATCGACCGTCCGGCTTAAACCGGACGGTCGATCTTTTTAAGTCTGAATAGAATAGTTAGTAGCAGTCATCGGAGGAAGCGAGCTTTTTTTAATGCCCGTTCACGGATCAAAAAAAGGATAGGGCGCTATTATAGGTGTTGCCGAATCGAACCTGCCAACTTGATTGCAAGGCTTGAACAGCTTACTGATAATTCAATTAGATACCTAATGGCTTCCTGTTTGCGCTTTATCGTATCGAATCATCAGTTGTGGTAGATTCACTCGTCACTTCCCACACCGGCTTCAGCCCGAAGCGCATACTGCACAAATCGGATGTCGCTAAAGGATATATCACTACCAAGACCTTGCCGCACTTCGTTGAGCGATTCTGCGGGGTAGGATTCAAGGTAGGCCCGGATGCTGGCGATTTTCTTTGGTGGCAAAAGGGTATCGACCGTCAACTCTCCTGTGCCGACATAGCGAACCAGATGGCTTTCGACCGTCGAAACCGCCAGGCTGCGTTCGGATGCGATCTCGGCAATGGACTTCCCCGACTGGAAAAAAGCCAGCGTAATGGCGGGGGAAAGCTCTTTGGGTGCTTTGGCCTCCTTCGGTGCTTTTGGTGTTTTTGCTTTAGGTGTAGACGACCCCGCGGAGCGTCCGGCCGGGTTCTCCTGAACAATGCGCAGAATCTCCGCGCCGATCTGCCGCACTTTAGTTTTACCGAAGCCTTTGATGGCCAAAAGCTCTGCCTCCGAAGTGGGCCGGACGCGCGCCAGTTCAACAATAGTCTTTTGCGGAAGTACCATGAAGCCTGAGGTATTGTGTTCGCCCGCCATGTCATTCCGCCATTTCATCAGGGCACCGTACAGCCCACCGCGTGAAGAACCGCCTTCTGAACCGGACGTTTCGGCCACCTGAGGTTCGTGTTTTTTGCGTTCAGGCACAAAGTCGAGTTCAGCGCGGTTACGGGCCTGCAAATAGGACAGCGCATTGAACCCATCCTGACAGCTCTCAAAACTGCGCAGTTTGCTGAACAGCTCTTTCTCCAGTTCGTCCAGCGCTTCGAGCAGAAGGTCACGCACTTTCTTGTTGTCGCAGTCTGTAGGAAAGCGATGGAGGAGGGGAAGCAGTTCGGCACCCATGAGCGCCTGGAAGTAGGTGCCTGCTTTGCGAACCCGTTCCTGAAGGGCAGGGTTGTGCTCCGGCAGGTTGTCGCTGGCGAAGTAACTCGGTAACTGCTGTTGAAAACGTCCAGATACATCGCTGGCTTTCTCGCGTAACCGGTTGGTAAGCTCCGTCAGGATAGGGGAACATTCGTCGTCTAAACTACCGGCATGTTCATTAACGACCCGGCGGCAGCGGTAGAGTAGGGAGTTGGCCCGCTCAAAAGAAAACAACTCGCGCAGGAGGTGCTGCTGGTTCGTGAGTTTAGCCTGGTGCAGGTGCTGCTCATTCGGTGTTTCCCGTTGCACCTGCTGATGAAAATCTTCCAGTTCGAGTTCCGATTTAATACTATGCGACGGAATGGGGGACCTCAGCACCAGCCCGTCGAGGGTTTTGCAACGGCTCAGGGCCACATAAACCTGCCCATGGGCAAAGGCAGACGACACGTCGAGGATGGCTTTCTCGAAGGTAAGCCCCTGGCTTTTGTGAACAGTAATCGCCCAGGCCAGCTTAAGGGGTATTTGCCGGAACGTACCAATCGGCTCACTCTTGATCTCTTTGGTGGTGGGGTCCAGTGTATATTTGATGTTGGTCCAATCAACGGGGTATACCACAATGTCTTCGCCATCCTGCTGGCTCCGAACGTAGATCGCCGACTCGTCCATATCGGTAATCCGCCCGATCTTGCCGTTATAATACAGTTTGTCGCGGGAGATGTCATTTTTGATGAACATTACCTGCGCGCCCACTTTCAGCTCCAGACTCGCTTCAGTGGGGTAGGTATGCGCCGGAAAGTCCCCTTCGATGGTAGCTGTAAACGTGCGGGGTTTCCCTTTCAGTGCCTGCAGCTTCTGGCTGTTGATCTGCTGAGCAGCCGTGTTGTGTGTCGAAAGGGTAATATAGCCTTCATCGTCGCCGGGTGCGAAGTCGGGAATGTACCGTTGGTTCAGGTTGTCGAGCTGAGCCCTGGTGACATTTTTCTCCCGGATACTGTTGAGCAGGCTGATAAACCGCTCGTCGGATTGCCGGTAGATGTGTGTCAGTTCAATGGGAACGTAGGATGTTTGCCGGAGGGCTTTGCTGCCGAAAAAATAGCCGGTATCGTAATAGGGTCGTAGCAACGCCCAGTCATCATCTTTAATAACCGGCGGAAGCTGCTGCATGTCGCCGATAAGCAACAGCTGCACACCGCCGAACGGGGCCGAACTGCTGCGGTATCGCCGGAGAACTTCATCGATGCCGTCGAGCACATCGCTTCGGACCATACTGATCTCGTCAATCACCAGCAGGTCGAGGGTGCGGAGTAAATTAATTTTTTCCTTGTTAAATTTCTTGCCTTCGCGTTGGGTGGTTCCCGGCGTTAAGGGGCCAAACGGTAGCTGGAACAAGGAGTGGATGGTGACCCCTCCTGCGTTAATAGCAGCTACACCCGTGGGCGCTACTACGGCAAGACGCTTGGCGCTCAGTTGCTTGATCTGCTGGAGAAAAGTGGTTTTTCCGGTGCCGGCTTTCCCCGTCAGGAAGATATTCTGATTGGTATGCAGGACAAAGTTATGGGCGAGGTCAAGCTTCTCGTTAACGGAAACGGTCATAAAAACGCACAGAGATTATAGACAAATATACTCGTTTTCCAGACGAGTAGTGACCGTTTTCGTCATCTTCTGGTGGGTATTTAATCCCGGGAGATCGCAATCATCACGGCACCAATCCCCATCAGCACCGCCCCGGCAATGACCTGCCAGCTGAGTTTCTCTTTCAAAAAAACGGCTGCGAGTACCACGGCAAACACCAGCGAAAAATTCGTGAGGGGCGACACCTGCGAGGCATTTCCCAGTTTCAGCGCTCTGAAGGATAACAGCGATGACACACAGGTAAGCACCCCCGCAGCCACGAGGTAGATCCAAACCTTTCGCTCGATCCGCGCTACATCGGGCAGGTTTCCCTGGCTGATCACAACCGTCCAGGACACGATCAGAATAAGTACCGACTGTACGGCGAAGGCCAGGCTGGAGTCGACATCTTTAATGCCTGCTTTTGATAAGGTAACCACCACGGAGGCCGACAGGGCAGCCAGTAGAGCAAAGAGAATCCACATAACGTTGAGGGAAAGGAATTGATATCCTTGTTAGTGTAAAGCGAAAAATGAAACAAAATGATTTAATAATCTGACAGAAAGGTATTTTGACCGGATCTCGTTTATTTTTGGCCTGTTAATCCGCGAACCCGTTCCATCACTATACCTATGGATTCCAGAAGGGACTTTCTCAAAAAAGCAGCGTTGTTGTCGACCGGCCTGTCAGGCGTGCTGCCTGAGTCGATTCAAAAAGCCTTTGCCATCAATCCCCCCGCCGGGACGACTTATCTGGATGCCGAGCATGTGGTGATCCTGATGCAGGAAAATCGTTCATTCGATCACACTTTCGGGGCGCTTCAGGGCGTTCGGGGCTTCAACGATCCCAGAGCCATGACGCTGCCTAATAAAAACAAAGTCTGGCTGCAGACCAACGCGGCCGGGGAAACCTATGCCCCCTTTCGGCTGAATATGCGCGATACGAAAGCCACCTGGATGAGTTCGCTACCCCACTCCTGGGAGAATCAGGTCGACGCCCTTAACGGGGGTAGACAGGACAAGTGGCTGGATGCCAAGAAGTCGGGCCGGAAAGAATACGCCGATATGCCCCTAACGCTGGGTTACTATAACCGCGACGACCTGCCTTTTTACTACGCGCTAGCCGACGCCTTTACCGTCTGTGATCAGAACTTCTGCTCGTCGCTCACGGGCACGACGCCCAACCGCCTGTTCTTCTGGACGGGCACCCTCCGCGACCCCCGCGACCCGAAGGCGATGGCCAACGTGCGCAACGAAAACGTCGATTACGGGGCTGAAGCGAGTTGGAAAACATTCCCCGAACGATTGGAGGAAAATGGCGTTTCCTGGAAGATCTACCAGAATGAGATCAGCCTGCCAACGGGCCTGGAAGGGGAGGCTGACGGCTGGCTGAGCAACTTTACCGACAACCCCATCGAGTGGTTTTCGCAATACCGGGTTCGGTTCCACCCCGCCTATTACCGGCATATCCAACAGGAAGCGAAAGCCCTTCCCCAACGGATAGAGGCCATCGACGCTAAACTCAAAACGCTTTCTGAAAGCGATACCGACTATGCCAAACTAAAGAAGCAACTGGCTGGCCAGCAGTCGTGGCAGAAAATTGTTCAGTCGGACCTGGTCAACTTCACGCCTGAAACGTTCAACCAACTGTCGCAGACGGAGAAAAACCTGCATCAAAAAGCCTTTACAACCAATATCGGTGATGCCGATTACCATGCACTGGCCACCCTGGTGTATGAAGATGGCAGCACCAAACGGACGATGCAGGTGCCGAAGGGCGATGTGCTGCACCAGTTCCGGCAGGATGTCAAAACGAAAAAACTACCGACGGTCTCCTGGGTGGTTGCCCCCGAAAATTTCTCCGATCACCCGTCGTCGCCCTGGTACGGCGCGTGGTACATCTCCGAAATGCTGGACATATTAACGCAGAATCCGGAGGTCTGGAAAAAGACGATCTTCGTACTGGCCTACGACGAGAACGATGGCTATTTCGACCATGTGCCGCCTTTTCTGCCCGCCCACCCCGATCAGCCGGAAACGGGGAAAGTCAGCCAGGGAATCGATACCCGTTCGGAGTTTGTGACGAACGAGCAGGAAGCAAAGCGAAAGAATGGCGGTCGGACGGGTCCGGTTGGCTTAGGGTTTCGGGTGCCGCTGCTGATTGTGTCGCCCTGGAGCCGGGGTGGCTATGTGAACTCGGAGGTCTTCGACCACACATCGACCCTGCAGTTTCTGGAGAATTTCGTGAGCCACAAAACAGGCAAAACGATCAAGGAAACGAATATCAACAGCTGGCGTCGGACGGTCTGTGGCAACCTGTCGTCGGTGTTCAGGCCCTATACCGGCGAGGCCATCAAATTGCCGAAACCGGTAGATAAGGCTGCTTTTATCGAAGGCATTCATAAAGCGCAGTTCAAAGCCGTGCCCACGAACTACAAGCGCTTGTCCGAAGCTGATGTGAAGCTATGTGCCGAAAATCCGGCGGAGTCACCGTATTTGCCCCGCCAGGAGGAGGGCGTTCGGCTGTCGTGCGCATTGCCCTATGAACTGCAGGTCGATGGCCGGGTGGCTAACCGGCAGCTGTCCCTGACACTGGCGGCTAAAAAGGAAGCCTTCGGTAAGCGATCGCTCGGGGCTCCTTTTCAGGTTCATCAGCGAACCGGGGGCGATCTGTCCATTCGTTCCTATACCGTGGCTGCCGGCGATGAACTTCGCGATGCCCTACCCATCTCCAACGATTATCAGGTCAGCGTATATGGCCCCAACGGATTTTTTCGGGAATTCAGCGGCAGTGCCAACAACCCGGCCATTGAGGTCGTGTGTACGTACGAAAAAGATCTGAGAAGAAGGCCGACGGGTAATGTGCTGGTGAAGCTAAGCAACACCGATGTGGCTAACACGTACTCGGTTCAGTTACAGGACAATGTGTATAACGCTAAAAAACAACGGGTTGTGCTGGCTAAAAAAGGGGAAGCCGGGGCACAGCAAACCGTGGTGCTTTCTTTGAAAGACAGTCATAACTGGTATGATTTCAGTGTCAGCGTAACGGGCTTTGACGATTTTGAGCAGCGGTATGCCGGTCGGGTCGAGACGGGGAAAGACGGTTTTACTGACCCTTTACTGGGAAAGGCGGGGGCACTGGCAAGCCGGTAACTGATAAATTCGTAAGTTGTACCCTGGAGTCGGGTTCTTAGCCCAAGACGGCCTGGATACAACTTACGAACGATACGGATGCCAAAAGATGCCCCAACACTCAAAAAAGCGTTGACGCCGGTTCATTTATGGGCTATTGGCGTTGGCCTGGTCATCTCCGGTGAATACTTTGGCTGGAACTACGGCTGGGGTGTTGCCGGAACGGTGGGCCTGCTCATCGCCACGCTGATCATTACGTTACTCTATTTTACGTTCATTTTCAGTTTTACCGAACTCACCACGGCTATTCCCAATGCGGGTGGGCCCTTTGCCTATGCCCTGCAGGCCTTCGGTCCTTTGGGCGCTTTGCTGGCGGGTTACGCTACCCTCATCGAGTTTCTGTTTGCTACTCCCGCCATTGCGCTGGCACTGGGCAGCTACATTCACTTTCTGTATCCAACGGTGCCGGTGGTCTGGAGTTCGGTTGGTTCGTTTGTCGTCTTTACGCTCATCAACCTGCTGGGCATCAAAGAAGCAGCCTGGTTTTCGCTGATCATGACCATCATCGCCATTGGCGAACTGCTGCTGTTCATCGGCGTGGTCTATCCGCACACAAGTTTTGATACCTTTTTGCATAACCCTATGCCCTTTGGCTGGTCGGGGGTGTTTGCGGCTTTGCCATTCGCCATCTGGCTTTTTGTATGCCTGGAGGGTATAGCTATGGTGGCCGAAGAGGTGAAAGACGGCAAGAATACCATTGCCAAAGGGTACATCTCCGCGGTGCTGACATTAACGTTTCTGGCCCTCACGGTCATGATCAGCGTGGGCGGCATTACCCAATGGGAAAACCTCGATCACCTGGATTACCCCATGCCCGAAGCCATTGCAATAGTGCTGGGGCGGCAAAATCCACTCACGAAATTCTTTGCCAGTGTGGGCCTCTTCGGGCTGATCGCGTCCTTTCACGGCATCATCATCAGTTACTCCCGCCAGATTTTCGCCCTCGCCCGGAGCGGCTACCTACCCTGTACTTTGGCGCAGGTCAGCCCAACGCGGAAAGTGCCGGTCTGGGCACTGCTGGCCGGGGCTGTGTTTGGCATCGTCGCGCTGCTGTCGCTGGATACCAGCAAACTGGTGATTCTTTCCACCATTGGGGCGGTGGTTGTCTACATCATCAGCATGCTGTCGTTGTTTCGGCTTCGGCAAACGCAGCCCGGCTTGCCGCGTTCCTTTAAAGCACCCTTGTACCCGTATTTTCCGGCGGTAGCCCTGCTGCTGGCTGTAGTTACCCTGTGTGCCATGATCTACTTTTACAGCTGGCTCAGTCTCCTGTTTTTCGGCGGACTGGTTCTGATCATGGGCGTCTTCTACCTTTCCGGGCGGTACGGAAAAATCAGGCAGGCCTGGGAGGAAGAAATGAGCGTGAAGGTAGTGGAATAGGGGAAAGACTGTAAACAAGCGAAAAATGGCCTATCCGTTTACTATTGGCAATTTCACATATCGGTTTGCCGACCTGAAAGAACTGCTGGCCAAAGCAAGTCCGCTGCGGTCGGGCGATGTGCTGGCAGGGCTGGTGGCCGATAGTTACGAAGAACGGGTTGCCGCGCAAATGGCGCTGGCCGATGTACCACTGTCGACGTTTCTGAACGAGGCTGTCATTCCTTACGAATCGGATGAGGTGACGCGCCTGATTATGGACGCGCACGACCGGGCTGCGTTTGCTCCGGTGAGCCATTTTACCGTTGGCGAACTGCGCGACTGGCTGTTGAGTGATGCCGCCAGTACGACGGCTCTGCAACAACTCGCCCCCGGTCTAACACCCGAAATGGTAGCCGCCGTGTCGAAGCTGATGCGGAACCAGGACTTAATTCTGGTTGCAAAAAAGTGCGAAGTGATTACCCGGTTTAGAAACACCCAGGGGCTGAGGGGTCATCTGTCGGTCAGGTTACAGCCCAATCACCCCACCGACGACGCCAAAGGGATAGCGGCCAGCCTGATCGACGGCCTGCTGTATGGGAGTGGCGATGCGATGATCGGCATAAACCCAGCCACCGACAGCCCGGCGGCAACCGCCCGTTTACTTTACATGCTCGACAGCCTGCGCGAACGGTTCGACATGCCAACCCAGAACTGCGTGCTGAGCCACATCACCACCACCCTGCAACTGATTGAACAGCAAGTGCCCGTTGATCTGGTTTTCCAGTCCATTGCCGGTACCGAAAAAGCAAACGCCAGTTTTGGGGTTTCGCTTTCGCTATTGCAGGAAGCCTATGAAGCGGGTCTTTCGCTTAACCGGGGTACGGTGGGTAACAATGTTATGTATTTTGAAACGGGGCAGGGGAGTGCCCTGTCGTCGGGTGGGCATCATCAGGTCGACCAGCAAACCTGCGAAGCCCGCGCCTATGCTGTCGCTCGCGCCTACCAGCCGTTTTTGGTGAACTCCGTGGTTGGGTTTATCGGCCCTGAGTATTTGTTCGACGGGAAACAGATCATCCGAGCCGGGCTGGAAGATCATTTTTGCGGCAAACTGCTGGGTTTACCCATGGGCATGGATATTTGCTACACCAATCACGCTCAGGCCGATCAGGACGATATGGATACCTTGCTCACGCTGCTGGGCGTGGCTGGTATCAACTTCATTATGGGGATTCCGGGTGCAGACGACATTATGCTTAACTACCAGTCGACCTCGTTTCACGATGCTCTCTACCTTCGGCGGGTACTGGGATTGCGGCCGGCTCCTGAGTTTGAAGAATGGCTCCTTCGGCAGGGAATCATGGATAGCATCGGAAACCGCCTGTCAGGTGGTCAACAAAAACAACTTCTTGCCGCCCTTTACCCATAACGCTATGCACCTGGCCCATTACCCCATTACCCGATGACAAAAACAGGTATTGAAACCGATGAGTGGGAGTCGCTGAAGCATTTTACCAATGCGCGGATTGCCTTGGGGAAAACCGGCGTCTCTGTGCCATTGAAAGAGTCTCTGCTGTTCAAATTGGCCCACGCCCATGCCAAAGACGCTGTTTATTCCCAACTGGATACGGACGCATTAACGACGACGTTAGCACAAACAGGTCTGCCAGTGTATAAATTGCGAAGCCAGGCGGCCAACCGCGACACTTACCTCCAGCGCCCTGATTTTGGTCGACAGTTGGCACCGGAGTCCGCCGAGCAGCTTCGACAGCTCGACAGCTCCCCGGCCGATATTAGCCTGATCATTGCGGATGGCCTTTCTGCTACGGCCATCATGAAAAACGCGGAACCTGTTGTTCATTTACTGGTCGAAAAAATACGGGAAGCGGGTTATTCGCTGGCTCCGCTGCTGGTGGTCGAACAGGGGCGTGTGGCTATTACCGATGCCATTGGTGAATGGCTCAAACCCCGCTTAGCCATCCTGTTCATTGGCGAGCGGCCGGGGCTCAGCTCATTCGACAGCATGGGCGCGTACATTACCTACGCTCCCCGACCCGGCCTGACCGATGAACGCCGGAACTGCATTTCGAACATCCGCGAACAGGGTTTATCCGCCACCCTAACCGTCGACAAGCTTATGTACCTGATCCAGTCGGCTTTTCGGCTGCAGCTGACCGGTGTGGCGTTGAAAGATAATAACGGTATTGAGGGGAGCGAAGAGCCACTGCGGCTGCCCGACTAGTACTGAGGACCTGCCTTTTGGGGAGACTGGAGACGGGATGTGAAATGATTTTAGCTGAAAAAGGAAGGGATTTTTGGTTAGATGCGTTATACTTTTGACGAGTCATTGTCAAAACAAGTCGTTGACACGTGACGTATAGCCATTGATTGTATGAATATAGGGGATAAAGTCCGGTTACTCCGGGCAAAAGAACAAGGAGTCGTGTCGCGTTTTCTGGCCGACGGCATGATTGAAATCGAGATTGAAGATGGTTTCCGCATTCCGGTAATGCGGTCGGAGCTGGTGCCGGTGTCGCCCCTGGAATTTGAACGACTGCTCAAAAGCAGCTCTTATGCCCCCCAGAAGACGGTAGAGCCCAAAGCCCCGGCCATTCTGTCGAATCAGGGAATCTATCTGGCCTTTATGCCCGTCAATGACCGGGAATACACGCTCCACCTGATTAATAATACCGACTGGGAATTTGCCTACGTGCTGGGCGAAGAATCGGCGGGGGCTGGGGGCGGAGTTCAGTTTCGGGGATTGCATAGTGGCTTGCTGAAGCCGAAGTCGCAACAGAAAATGAACGACATGTACACCCACGCTGCCTTCGAAAGCTGGCCTACGTTTGTGGTGCAGGGGCTTTGGTTCAGAGCCGGGAAATCCACCCTACGGGCACCGCTGGTAAAACGGTTCAAGGCACGTGCCACAACATTCTTCAAAAACAAAACAACGGCACCGGTGCTGAACCAGCCCGGTTTTATGACGCAGCTGGATGCCGAAAGTGAGCAGCCTCAGCCAGCAAGCCCGAGCAGTAACCGTGCTCAGCCGAAAACGATCCATCCCGATGAGCTAAGGGCCGAAATGCTCAAGTCAAAATCTGATTCGGAACGTGCCGTGTCCATCGAGCGCCCTACGGCCGTTGTCGATCTGCATATTGACGAACTCCTGCCCAAGGGAACGGGCAACCGCAATCCGGCAGAGTTGCTCAAACTGCAGCTGGATACCTTTGAGCGGACGCTTGAAAATGCCATTGCCAGCGGTATGAGCGACATTACGTTTATCCATGGCCTGGGCAGCGGCTCCCTGCGAACCGAACTTCACAAGCGTTTAGGCCAGCATCCGAACGTTAAATTTTTTGAAGACGCCCAGAAACAGAAGTTTGGTTATGGTGCCACCAAGGTTACGCTTAAATAAGGCTGAAATAGCGCAAGGCTCCGGCCTTGTGTCGACTATTCACCATCCGGGGAACCACCGTATTGCTCTGTGCCTTCTTAGTGTATTTCTGTGGCAAACGTTAATATCTTGTCAGCCATCCGGTAATCGACTGAATCCTAAAGCGCCTAAAGAAGTTTATAACACCACCCGAATGGAAGTGCAGAATGAACGTTTTTTATCAACGGCCCATGTTCCCGTTTCGATTGCGCTGGGCGATGTTGAACGACAGATCAATGCACAGGTCAGTGGTCTGATCTATGAGGATAACAGCCTCGACGATAACAATCATGACCAGTTCATGACGAAGGTCTGGAAGCGGGGCACCATCCTGGTCAATGCGCAGGATAGTCTTTTTCATTTTACGGTGCCCCTGCGTATCTGGGTCAAAGCGGGCGTGTCGGTGCTGGGCTTCACTCAATATAAAGAGACGGAATTTGAGATCGATCTGCGCTTTAAAACAAAGTTCGATCTCGATAAAGACTGGTCCGTCAACACGCATACCGAACCGGATGGGTACGGGTGGGTACGCCGACCGACGGTGAGTTTTGTTGGTGTGAATATCCCGATCACCAACCTCGTTGGCCGGATGATCGACAAAAACCTGGGCAGCATTACCAAAACACTCGATCAACAGGTGCGTCGGAATGTCGACCTGCGAACACCGGTTCTGAAAGCCTGGAATTTACTTCGGGAGCCGTATCTGCTATCGGAGAAGTACCGGACCTATTTGCAGGTCGTTCCCAAACGGGTACTGATTACACCCCTTCGTTTCGAGGGGCACGTTATCCGGTCGACCATTGGTATTGAAGGGTTTGCGTTGACCACGACGGGTGCTAAACCAGAGGTGAAACCCGCTGTGTCGCTGCCCGACCTCACGGTGGTGTCGCAGGTAAAGGATGATTTTCGGATCGGCCTGCTCAGCGAGGCCAGCTATTCCGAAGCCGCTAAACTGGCGGGCGATGAATTTATCGGGAAGTCGTTTTCGTTCAGCGATAACCGCTACTCCATCACCATCACCAGTATGGATATGTACGGCCAGAACGATAACCTGATCATTAAAGCGGGTTTGAAAGGAACCATCAACGGCGATATCTATTTGAGCGGGCGTCCCTACTACGACCCAGTCGAGCAAACAATTTCGCTGAAGGAGCTAAAATATGATCTGGATACCCGGAATATCCTGCAGCAATCGGCGAGTTGGTTATTGAAAGGGACCTTTGCCCGGACGCTAGAAAAGCAGCTGACGATACCCGTTGGCTCTCAGCTGGCCGATATGCAGAAGGTGTTGCAGGAAAGCCTTAAAAATAATCAGGTTGTAAAAGGAATCACGATCAACGGGCGTATCGACGAAATCAAACCGGATCAGGTATATCTGACGCCCACGGCTTTACTGGCTGTTGTAAATGCTCGTGGCCGAATCAATATAAAAGTCGAGGGGTTGCAGTAGGAGTGGTCCCGATTCAGAAGATTTACCCCAATAATGAAGCATCTGAAGCGGGCAAAGTTACGACTATCCCCAAATTTTATTCGGGGATAGTCGTAACTTTGCCCTCCCTAAGCAACACGAGTCGGCTTATCGCGTCTGAGCAATCAGGCGAGGAAAGTCCGGGCAGCGCAGGGCACCCTACTTCCTAACGGGAAGGCGGACGATTGGGAACGACCGTTCGACAGCCAGTGTCACAGAAAATATACCGCCAATTTTTAATGGTGAATGAGTGAATGAGCGAATGAGTGAATAGCTGGCGCAAGCTTTTATTCACTTACTCATTCATTCGCTCATTCACTCACTAGAGTTGGTAAGGGTGAAAAGGTGGGGTAAGGGCCTACCGCCCGGTGGGTGACCAGCGGGGCAGGATAAACCTTAGGGGCTGAAAGACCAAATAAGCGTCGGACGTGGGGCGGCCCGTTCCCGTTGCAGATCCATCCTCCGGGGGCGATTTGTATACCGACGCGGGTAGGTCGAACGAGGTGGTTGGTGACAACCATCCCAGATAAATGATAGGCCGTTGGGTAAGGTTTTAAAGGCTTTACCGGATGACAGAACCCGGCTTATAGATTCGTGTTGCGAAGGTTTTTTACGTTGAGGTTTCAGGATCAATGTTTTAGGTTTACCGGACAAATGTTCGTAAAAGCCTGAAACATTGATCTTGAAACCTCAAATTTTTTTCTTACCTTTGCGGCCACGTTTTACAAGGGGGATGCGTCTCCCGTCAAAAACAAACAAGCACAAATGGCTGTTAAAATTCGTTTAGCGCGTCGTGGACGCAAGAAAATGGCGATGTATGACATCGTGATCGCAGAGTCAACCTCTCCTCGCGATGGCCGGTTCATTGAGAAAATCGGTTCATACAACCCCAACACCGACCCTTCGACGGTCGTATTGAAGTCGGAACGGGCTGTTTACTGGCTCATGGTTGGTGCTCAGCCGACGGATACCGCTCGTTCGGTATTGTCGCACGAAGGCATCATGTATCGCAAACACCTGCAGGTAGGCGTTAACAAAGGCGCTATCACACAGGAACAGGCCGACGAGAAATACGCGACCTGGAAAGGCGAGAAAGAAAACCGGAAAACCAGTGCTGCTGACACCAAATCGCAAACCAAAGAACAGTCTCGTGCTGCTCGTCTGGAAGCGGAGAAAAAGGTGAACGAAGCACGGGCGGAGGCAATCGCTAAGAAAAACAAGGTAGAAGAGCCAGTTGTTGAAGCACCGGTCGCTGAAGAAGCAGCCCCTGCTGTTGACGAAACGGATGCCCCCGACGCTACGCCTGTAGCTGAAGAGGCTCCTGCAACGGACGCTCCTGCTGCGGAATAATTTTTCGACGGAAACTGTTATGAAAGAGCCTGTTCACCTATGAGCAGGCTCTTTCTATTAACTAACGTGACTAACCGGTAAACCGCCGGAGAAATCCATTTTGCTTTAACACACGAGATTCCCACCGGCACACCAGCCGCTTTATATATGACTAAAGACGATTGTTATCAGGTAGGACATATCACCAAAACGCATGGCGTTAGTGGTGAGCTAGTACTTTTTCTGGACGTAGATAATCCGGCCGAATATGCCGATCTGGAATCTGTGTTGCTGGAAGTAAAGGGAGAATTGATCCCATATTTTATTGAATCCATCGCTATCGTAAAAGGTAGCCGTGCGATCATTGCGTTTGAGGATGTCGATACCATTGAGCAGGCCGAGCGACTGATCAACTGTGGTGCTTTTCTGCCCCTGGAAGAGCTGGAGCCTATTACAGATGAGACCCGGTTCTATTTTCACGAGATTGTCGGTTATCAGGTCGTAGATGCCGAAGCGGGTGAGTTGGGTGTTGTGCGGGGTGTTTACGCCATGAACGCTCAGGATCTGATTGCCATGGATTATCAGGGGAAAGAGGTGCTTATTCCCATTAACAGCGACATTGTACGGACCATTGACCGGGCCACCCAGCGGCTCAACGTAGCCTTGCCCGATGGTCTGCTGGAGATTTACATGGAAGATAACAGCAAGCCCGGCGAGGGCGAAGAGGTGAACGGCGACCAGGACGATACCGATGAGGATTGATATAATTACCTGCCTGCCCCGCCTACTGGATAGCTTTTTTGCCCATTCTATTTTGCAACGGGCTCAACAGGGGGGCTACGTGGAGGTCGTTGTCCACGATCTTCGCGACTATACCGCCGATAAGCACCGGCGCGTTGATGACTATGCTTTTGGGGGCGGTGCCGGTATGGTTATGCAGATCGAACCCATTGCCCGTTGTATTCGGTCGTTGCAGGAGGTTCGGTCGTATGACGAGGTGATCTACATGACACCCGATGGCGAGCGACTCAACCAGCAAACGACAAATACCTTATCCTTGCGGCAGAACCTGATTATCCTGTGCGGGCATTACAAAGGCGTCGACGAGCGGGTTCGGGAGATGTTCATCACGAAGGAAATCAGCATTGGCGACTATGTGCTGTCGGGGGGGGAGTTGGCGGCCTGTGTGCTTTCCGATGCGATCATTCGTTTATTGCCGGGGGTTTTGAACGACGAAACCTCGGCCCTCACGGATTCTTTTCAGGATAACCTGTTGGCACCACCCGTCTATTCCCGTCCCGCTGAATTTGAAGGTCATCGCGTTCCGGATATTTTGCTGTCCGGTCACGAAGCAAAAATAGATGAATGGCGGCATGAACAGGCCCTTGAGCGAACGAGAACCAGGCGCCCCGATTTGCTGGATCTGTAGGTGAACCACGAATAAATAAACTGGATGGCTGGTTTTGAGGTTGTATAACTACTCAAAACCAGCTTTTTTTATGCAGTTATTAGTCATTGGTGCTACCGGTGGAACCGGTCGTCAGGTGGTTGAACAGGCGCTTCAGCAAGGCCATTTCGTAACCGCCTTTGTGCGCGACCCCGCTAAACTGACAAGCCAGCACCCGAATCTGACGATTATTACCGGCGATGTGCTCCAACCCGAAACATTGCTGCCGGCCGTTCGGCGTCAGGATGCAGTCATCTGTTCGCTGGGTAGCCGACCTGGCCAGAAAGATGAAGCTGTAGCAATAGGTACTAAATATCTGATTGACGCCATGACGAAGGCGGGTATAAAGCGGCTGCTCGTTGTGTCGTCGCTGGGCGTCGGTTCGAGTTATGAAGAAGCGTCGCTGCCAACCAAACTGTTTGTGAAAACGGTGTTGAGTGGCGTGATAGCCGAGAAAGAAAAGCAGGAACAGTTCGTCAGGGAGAGCAACCTCGACTGGACAATCGTACGGCCAACGGGTCTGTCAAACGGACCCATAACCCGAAAATACCGCCTTGGCGAGCATTTGCCCTTTACTCTTTTCGACATTCCCCGGATCAGCCGGGCAGATGTAGCCGCCTTCCTGCTCGATCAACTTGACAAAGAAGATTTCCGGAAAACGGCCGTGACGATTACGGGGCGATAGAGGAAGGCATATACATCATCCGACGCTAATGTATAAGCCTGAACGATATAGCTGGTTGTACACAGGTTCGGCTCGTCATGCCGCCGTCAGTCTGATTTCTGCATTCGAACACCCCTAAAACTTCGCCATTTCCATTGCATCCGCCGATCGCAGAACAAGTTGGTTTGGTAACACACTCTCCTGATCGTAGGAAATCTGGTGTTTTATCGCTGGTTAAGGCCTCTGTTGAATATAAATAAGCTTCAACAAATACACGACACTGGTCTCTTATTCCGGTTGGGAACTAACGATGGTACAATCACAGCGTTTGGTGCCAGCGGGCAAGGTGACGGGCTTATCGTAATAGCTGTTGGGCAAAAGTGTCCGAGAGAATGTTGTGGACTTTTCTTTCAGGACCTTACCGGCCTCATCGAAGGCAACAATTTTCACAGATATGCCGCTGTGAGAACGGAAGGAGTGGTTTTTAACTTCGACGTTCACCGTTGAGGTAACCAGTACATTCGTTATATCCGAACAGTTAACGGCCAGGTCGATTGTTTTGGGTGATAGCGACGTGTTGTTGTAACGGGAAACGGCATACAGGGCAATGCCGCCCAAAACCAGGACGATCAAGAGGAATCTGATAAGCGCTTTCATAGATTGAGTATATACTAATTAAGGCGTTCCATGGCCTGTTGCGTTTCTTTTTCACGCCGTTTGCGCTCCCGTCTTTCCTGTCGAAGTTGCTTTCGGGTTTTAACCGTGTCGGCCTGCACAGCTTCACCGGGAATGGCTTCGGGCGTTGTTCGACGTTCGGGCTGAACCGTCGATTGATCATCGGTGCTGCTCTTATCGTCAGTTTTCTTGCCTTTAAACAGCCTACGGAAGAAGTTGCCAATACCCGTTCCGCCTTCCTCTTCATCGTCTTCTTCAATATTCGGGTTGGCGGGGTCGGTGATCAAGCTATCACCCTGAAACAGGGAGTCGAGCGGAGCCACCTCCCGACGGAGACCCTGACGAAGTCGCACATCGTAGAAGCCATAAGCGCCCGAGTCGGGTGTCGTCAGGCCACGGCGGGCCATGATACGGCCAATCAACTTAAAGTAGCCGCGCACATTGCGTACCTGAAGGGTGCCATCCGGAACGAACCAGCTTAACGCTGCTTTTGGGCGTGGTACAACGAACGCCAGGAAGATGCTCTCACCCAGATTGAGTTCGGAAGGGGTTTTGGCAAAATAATAGCGGGCGGCTTCGCCAATGCCATAAATGTTCTTACCCCACTCAATGATGTTCAGATACACCTCATACATCCGCTCTTTGGGTACGATGTGTTCGTTTTCGATCAGCCACACAATAAGGATTTCTTCGACCTTACGCGACAGGGTTTTATTCCGGTTCAGAAACACGTTTTTAACGAGCTGCATCGAAATGGTACTGGCGCCCCGTTTGAATGATTTTTCCTTGAAGTTAGTCGCAATGGATACCCGAAAGGCTTTTTCGTTGAATCCATTGTGGGTAAAGAAGTTGTAATCTTCGGATGTTAACAGGGCATTCCGTAAGTCGGGCGAAATCTGATTGATCGGGGTATAGTCCGGGTTTTCGGGGCCAACTACAATGTTTCGAACGGGCTTGCCTTTTTCGTAAGGGGTATAGACAAACGGGCGGTTGATGGCTTCGAAGTCGGTCTGGCCCATTTTAACAATTCGGAAGTTGTCCTGTGTCAGGCCGGAATTGAATTTTACCGAGTCGGGAAGTGCCGTATCGAAATGAAAGGCCAGGTCGTACTTGATTTTTCCGGCCACCTGCATGCCCTCCAGCGACTCAAACAACCCCTGCGGAAAGGAGTTAAAAACGGCCTGTGCATCCATTGGGGCGGTATGCAGCTGCAGGTCATACACCTTTCCCTGATCGGGTATGGCCGGGTCGGGGAGGGTGTATTTTAGGAAAGGGTGGGCACTGACCTCGCCCAGATGCAGGGTGGAGGTACTATCGACACCCACATAATTTTCACCCACAAACAGGTTGGCATCCATGGCCGCCCGGCTGACCAGCACATCGGTACGCGCAATGGCCGGGTGATTGATCCGCAGGTTTCGTACTGAGCCAGCCCCTTCGAGCCGGAACTCGCCACCCGACCGATCCACATCCCGCAATTCGGCCCGCAGCGTATCGGCCTGTACCATCAGGTTGTATTTCTTCTGAATATAAGGCAGTTCAATAGGTCTGGGACGACCATTCTGCCCTTCGGCATAGAGAGCCAGGTTATACTCCCGATCGCTGGGGTCTGCCGTACCGGCGAGGTGCCATGTGGCCTGATTGCCGTTCAACTTAATGGTTGACGTGACATTTTCATTGTCGATCGTAGCCGTTTGCGTAAGCAGGCTAAGGGTATCATTTCCAATGTCAACGCCCCGGAATTCCAGATTGTTGACATGAAGATCATCGGGAATTTTAGACAGGATATTGTCGATAAGATTCTCGGCAACATCGGCCAGATTTGTCCGCCGACGTGTTTCGGAAGCCGTGTTGTCAACCGCTGTGGAATCCCGTTTCCGGTGGAGTAGGAAATCGATGTTGGTGAGTGAGTCGCGCTTGATGACCTGAATCAGCCCATTGTCGAGGGTCATACCCGACAGGCCAATTTTGCCCGCCAGCAGAGGCCAGAACCGAACGTTCAGCTCCACCCGCTGGATTCGGGCCAGGCTATCCCGATCTTCGGGAACTACACTAATGTCAGTGAAAGCCAGCGAACTCAGCCCGGTAAATTTGGCTGATCCGATCCGAACGTTGAGGTTATAATCCCGTTTAGCCTTCTTAATTCCACGTTCGAGCGCTGTTTTTAACAGGCTTTCCCGTTTAACGTAGGCAATGCCAGCTCCAACGAGAGCCAGTAAAAAAATACTTAAAAATACCCATCCCGCGATGCGGACGGCTTTCCGTTGACGATACGTCATGCTAACAGTCTATGCTCGAAAGGCAAAGATAAGGTATTCGTGGCAGTAATGGGAGCAGGGAGCGAGGAGAGCTGACGCGAAAGCAATACATGCGTCAGCCCTCCTCACTCCTCGCTCCTAATACTAATACTAAATATCAATACCTCCTTAAAAGTCCAGGTGGCAGTTGGTCCAGCCGTCGTCGAAACGGGTGCCGAACTGTTTATAGAAGCCAATGGCGGGTTCGTTCCAATCGAGTACCTGCCACATCATGCCCGTACAACCGGTTTCCCGAGCCGTTTCAATGGTGGCGTCCAGCAACAATTTGCCAACGCCGTATCCCCGGAAGGCTTCGGTGACAATAATATCTTCCAGATAAAGCCGCTTGCCTTTCCATGTCGAATACCGAAAGAAGTAAAGCGCCATGCCGACAATTTTTTTACTATCGGAGTCTTCGGCCATAATCATACCGAACAGAGGGTTGGGGCCAAAACCGTCGATGGCCATTTGCTCGACGGTATTGGATACCTGGTCAGCGGCCCGTTCGTAAATGGCCAGTTCGGTAACCAGTTCGTAAGCTTCAGGGATGTCTTCGAGGGTGCCGGGACGAATTGAAATCATGGAGTAGGCAGTGAATGTGGTGAACTAAAAAGGGTGAATAATCAGGAAGTGCGTTGAGAAAGAGATCGAAAATGCTGAATTATTGATTATCCATTTGGGATGAACGATTTTCCATTTTACCTCTCCATTTCGTCAGAGCTGCCTGGAAATCGTCCGGTAGGTCTGAATCGAACTGGAGCCACTCTTTGGTGCGGGGATGGGCAAATCCCAGCGATTTGGCATGTAAAGCCTGCCGAGGCAACAACTTGAACGCATTTTCGACGAAGGCTTTATAACTGCCAACGGGTGTGCCGCGCAGAATTCGGTCGCCCCCGTACATGGCATCGTTAAATAATGGATTGCCGATGTGCTTGAAATGCGCCCGGATCTGGTGGGTTCGGCCCGTTTCCAGTTTGCATTCCACTAAAGCCACATAGCCCAGTTCTTCCAGCGTGGTGTAGTGAGTGATGGCCCATTTCCCTTTCGATTCATCATCGTAAATAGCCTGGACTTTCCTGTCTTTGATCGACCGCCCGATGAAGCCTGTAATGGTACCGACAGGAGGGTTGGGAACTCCCCAGGTCAGGGCATTATACGTTCGTTCGATGGTGTGCTCAAAGAATTGCCGGGCCAGGTAGGTCATGGCAAATTCGGTTTTAGCAATCACCATCAGGCCCGATGTGTCTTTATCGATACGGTGTACCAGACCCGGCCTGATTTCACCGTTTCGGGAGGTAGGCAAATTCTGGAAGTGGTAAACCAGCGCATTCACCAGGGTACCATCCCAGTTGCCGTGGGCCGGGTGCACAACCATACCGGCTACTTTATTAATCACCACGATATCCTCATCCTCAAAAACAATGTTGAGCGGAATATTCTCCGGCTTGACATCCGTTTCGCGGGGCGGGTGGGCGAGGGACACGGTAATAACATCCAGCGGTTTAATCTTGTAGCTGGCTTTAGTCGGCTTGTCGTTCACCCGAACCGATTCGGCGTCGATAGCGGCCTGAATTTTGGTGCGGGTGGCATTCTGTAGTCGATCCATGAGGAATCGATCAATGCGCAGAAGACTCTGGCCTTTATCCACCACAATCCGGTGGTGTTCATATAATTCGTCGTCTTCGGGTAATTCGTCTTCCGTTTCCGCTACCATTTTCTCAGATTTGCTGACGTTAAGCGGCCGGGATGCTGGTTGATGGGGGCTGTTTTCCAGCTAAAACCAACCGGCTGCTTCGCGGCTTTTCAGCTCCGCTCGTCAATCATTTACCTACAAAAATACAGATTATGGGCGAACTTGCCCGAAAACTCGCCAACTTGGCTCAAAACTCGCCACTTCAACGGCTGGTTGATCCGTTTCCGGAACCGGTAGCCATCAAGCTGTCGATTAAGCGGGATGATCTGCTGCATCCGCTGGTATCGGGCAATAAGTGGCGTAAGCTCAAGTACAATTTGCTGGCTGCGCAGGAGCAGGGTTACTCGACAGTATTGACCTTTGGCGGAGCTTTTTCCAATCATCTGTACGCCACCGCTGCTGCAGGCCAGACTTTCGGTTTTCAGACGATTGGCATCGTGCGGGGGGAGGAACTGGCCGGAAAACCGTTGAACCAAACCCTTGCCTTTTGTCAGTCGTGCGGCATGTCACTTCATTTCGTGAGCCGGGAAGTATATCGACAGAAAGAAACTCCTGCCTACCTGACTCAACTAATCGACCCGTTTGGTCCCTGTTATGTCGTTCCGGAAGGTGGCACTAATGAGCTGGCTGTTCAGGGTACCGCCGAAATTATCCCCGAAATTACAAGCCAGTTGGGTATGGTTCCCGATTACGTTTGCTGCCCGGTTGGCACTGGAGGGACGTTGGCGGGTTTAGTAAAATCCGCAACGGAACAAACACATGTGCTGGGATTTCGGGTATTAAAAGGATTCGACGCTGATGGGGCAACCCTTTTTAATTATCACCTTGGCGGTTATGCCAAAACGACCCCGGAGCTACTCGATTTTATTCGATCATTCGAGCAGAAAACGGGTGTGCTGCTGGAACAGGTTTACACCGGAAAGATGCTCTACGGCATTTACGACCTCGCCCGACAAGGGTACTTTTCCGAAGGTGCGACCGTTGTAGCAGTGCACACCGGGGGTTTACAGGGCCGAAGCCAGGAACTGGATGGCGGTCCTGATAAGAACTAATTCGGCAGCAGGCAGACACACATTTAGACCTGTACGAAGCTAATTGTTCGCGAATCGTAAACCTCTGTTCGTGGCCCTCAAAGCTATTCTGTTCGAAGTGGTTTCGGCATAGATCATGAGCTCGTACTGAATCGCATACGGATACGTGGCTCGATGAGGAGCCGGTTGACCATCTTTATCAAACAATCTGCTTTTTTCGCCCGTTCCTAGTTGGGTGTATCTGCTTTTTCTGCCACAGCGCCCGCTTATGGCCCGATAGGCAAGCCGCGAAAAATAAAGGATTTACTGGCGTTCAACGTGTATACTTGCGTCGTTTTCTACCTTGTCGTTCAGGAATTGACGCTGGAACAATTTGCCAGGCGGCTTTACGGAACTAAAAAAGACAGCATACAAAAAGTCTAACTGTACCTTTGTGCCAACACAGCTAAACGTACTCCCTGGTTATGGACTGGACTGATGACCGAAAGGCCGTCGAGTTGATAAATTGAATTCATTACATTTAAACCGTTTTTCTCCTGCGTATGAACACTAATTCTCCCACTGACCAATTCACATTTGGCATGATTGGTCTTGGCACGATGGGTCGCAACCTCTTACTCAATATGGCCGACCACGGATTTGCTGTGGCTGGTTACGATAAAAATCCGGCCCAGTCGGTATTGTTGGAAACAGAAGGAGCCGGGAATCAGGTTAAAGGTTTCTCCCAGATTGAGCCGTTTGTGGCCAGCCTCAAAAGTCCGCGGGTAATTATGATGCTGGTGCCTGCGGGTAAGATTGTGGATAGCGTGATCACCGAACTTGTACCCCTGCTCGACAAAGGTGATATTATTATTGACGGTGGCAACTCCCATTTCACCGATACGACCCGCCGGGATGCCGACCTGCAGACAATAGGTCTTCACTTCTTCGGGATGGGTATTTCCGGTGGAGAGGAAGGCGCACGCCGTGGGCCGAGTATGATGCCCGGGGGCGACAAAACCGCCTACCAGTACGTAAAACCGGTTCTGGATGCGGTGGCGGCCAAAGTGAACGGTGATCCCTGCGTGACCTATATTGGACCCGGAGCGGCCGGGCACTTTGTCAAAATGGTCCACAACGGAATCGAGTACGCGATTATGCAGCTTATCGCCGAAACCTACGAAGTGCTGCGTAAAGGCTTGAAGCTGGATAATGAGGCCATCGGTGCTGTTTTTGCCGACTGGAATGCGGGCCGGCTTCAATCGTTCCTGCTGGAGGTAACGAGCGATATTTTCGCTTTCCGCGAGCCGGGTACCGATCACCTCCTGCTGGACATGATCCGGGACGAAGCGCGCTCTAAAGGCACCGGGAAATGGACTTCACAGGTTGCCATGGACATGGTTACGCCCATCCCGGCCATTGACAGTGCGGTTTCGATGCGTGACCTTTCAAAATACAAGTCCCTGCGGGTTGAAGCCGCCGGTATTTACGGTGATGACATACAGACATTAGCTGTCGATCGGGATACATTCCTGAAAAATCTGGAACAGGCGTTTTTCTTTTCTATGATTACGACCTACGCTCAGGGTATGCACCTGCTCTCGTCGGCATCGGTTCAAAACGCTTACGACCTGAATCTGGAGGGTATTACCAAAATCTGGCGTGGGGGCTGTATCATCCGGGCCGCGTTCCTCGAAACGATGCTACAGGCGTACACGGCAAATCCTTCACTGGAACATCTGCTGGTAGCGCCCAGTGTGGCCGATCTTATCAAAGAAACTCAACCGGGAATTCGTACAGTCGTCTCGACGGCCCTATCGGCGGGGATCGCTTTGCCAACGTATGCCGCCACGCTGAGTTATTTCGACGCGTTCCGGTCGTCCCGGATGCCCTCGAATCTGATTCAGGCCCAGCGCGACTACTTCGGCGCGCATACCTATGAACGGATTGATAAAGACGGGGTTTTCCATACTGAATGGCAGGGTGAAGCATCCGTCGAGCCAATAAAATAGACGAGTATTTACATTAAAGAGCCCCTGGTAGTGCGACTATCAGGGGCTTTTATGTTTGTAGCGTTGCCCGGCTGATTCGCGATGCTACCGTGTTAGGGGAAGGCGTTCGTATCTTAAACTTATGAAAAACGGTTGGCTGATGGATCGAATAAAAAAACGTGGCACCCGCGAAATAGGCTGCTCCATCACAAACATCAGCAATGCCATAAATTGAGTAACCAGGTAACATCACCTCAAATAAAAACAGTAACATAAAAAGCTACGAACATGACAAATGATAAGTAATAATAATGCGTCTCATCATGTAGAATAGAAGAACGCGTAATAGTTATAGCTATAGGGCAAATAACAGGCGCAAAGCAGAAGTCGGTCAGCCAGCCATTAAGAAAGGGCAATGGATAAGCCCACACAGCCTGAATAATTGATTTACCACTCAGGCCAGGACATAGCTGATGAAATACGTATCGAACAACCGTCTGGCTACATCATTAACAAGACGACAGCCACTTAGAAGAATATTAGAATCGCCTGAAAAAATATACACCCATTTGCTACAGTTCAGCGAACACTCTAAGATTATAATCTCCCCATATTTGGGGATTGTGATAAGGTATTGAATAATGGAGCTTTGCTACATATCCATACCACCCCAGTGTAATGATCATGAGCCGTCCTACTTTTCTACTGATTGCTGGTATTTATAGTGCCTTATTGGCCTTTTCTATGGTGTTTACTCCTGAAATGGCTCTCAAAAACTATGGTGTACCCCGTGTTGACGTATCACACATTTCAATCATGCAGTTTTTAGGCATCAATATTGGAAGCTTTGCAATACTGCTGTTTTTGAATCGAAATACACCTACTTCATATACTTTACGTACGCTATTACTGGCTGAAGCTGTAAATGTTCTGGCAGGTATAATACTTGGCATATACCATGTGTACGGGCTAAACGTACCTTTTAGTGCTTTCTTTGTCGGTGATACAATCTTCCGATTTGTCTTGGGCATTGGTTTCTTGTATTTCTATAACCAGAAGCCAGACAGATCCTGGTAAACCGGTTGGGTACTAAAACGGGTTCTCATCTACGAAGGCAAAGCAAGTCATGAAGCGAAAGTTGCCCCGGAGCTTCATACCGGAGTATTTATATGAAAGTTGATCAATAAGTTAAGTTCAACAGGCGGGTTCTTATTTTAGATGGGAAAAATACCATAATTTGCCAATCGTAAGGTAGACAAACTATGGATACTATTTTCACTACAGCCCGCGTCAGGCCTTTGCTGGCCAGGGTACGCGACTTTGTCGAAACCGAACTGATTCCGCTCGAAGAGGGCTTTTCGCATAATAAACTGGCTGAACTCATTCCTGTCCTTGACCAAAAACGCAAACAGGTGAAAGCGGCCGGTTTGTGGGGGCTACACCTTTCCGAAGCCGAAGGAGGGCATGGACTGACACTCTGTGAGTTTGGGCAAATCAGCGAAGCACTGGCCCATGCGCCGTTTTTTGGCCACTATGTATTTGGCTGTCAGGCTCCCGATATTGGGAATACAGAGTTACTGCACAAATTCGCTTCCGAAGAGTTACAGGAGCGCTACCTGAAGCCGCTCATGGCGGGTGAGATACGCTCCTGTTTTTCGATGACCGAACCGGATTTCGCCGGGTCTAACCCAACCCGGATGGCCACGATGGCTGTTCGGGATGGCGATGAGTATGTTATTAACGGCCGTAAATGGTTCACGTCGTCGGCCGATGGCGCTGCGTTTGCCGTTGTGATGGCCGTGACGAATCCCGAGGCAGCACCCCACCAGCGCGCCAGTATGATCATCGTGCCAACAGACACACCCGGCTTTCAGATCGAGCGCAACATTCCCGTCTTTGGCGAAGCCGGGGAGGGCTGGTTCAGTCATTCTGAAGTGACCTACACCGATTGTCGGGTGCCGGTGTCGAATGTGATTGCTGGCGAAGGCATGGGCTTTCGGCTGGCGCAGGAACGGTTGGGGCCGGGTCGGGTGCACCACTGTATGCGCTGGATCGGCAATGCCGAAAAAGCGCTGGACCTGATGTGCAAACGAGCCGCCACCCGCGAGATTGAAGAAGGTGTTATGCTGGGCGAGAAGCAGTTTATTCAGGATTTTATTGCCGAAAGCCGGGCCGAGATTGACGCCAGTCGGCTTTACGTACTTAACACGGCCCATATGATCGATACGGTTGGCGTGAGCAATGTTCGGGATGCTGTGTCCGGTATTAAGTTTTACGTAGCCAATGCCTTTTTGCGCGTGCTCGATCGGGCGATTCAGGTGCATGGAGCGCTTGGCGTAACGGACGACACCGTCTTATCGGCCATGTACCGCCATGAGCGGGGTGCCCGTATCTGGGACGGGGCCGATGAGGTGCACAAACAGAATCTGGCGATGAGTATCCTGAAGAACTACGGGCTCGACATTAAGCAGAAGGTAAAAGAGTTACGGCAATTCCGGAAGATGATGGACGCTGAAAAAATGCACTCCAATGTTTGACGCAGAATGTATGGTATTCACCCGGTTTTATCTGTGTATTGACCATGATTAGTCCTGATAGGCCACAGGCTGTTCGGTCGGGTGAAGAGCTTGACCTGGTTAAATTGAATACGTTTCTTCAGGCCCGCAGGCCGGATATAGGGACGGTGCTGGATGTCCGGCAATTTGCAGGTGGTTTCTCGAACCTGACGTATCTGCTCAGAACCGGGGATCAGGAATTGGTGCTGCGCAAACCTCCCTTTGGTGCCAATATAAAAGGTGGGCACGATATGGGGCGAGAATTTCGGGTGCTGTCGTTGCTGACAGCACACTATACCAAAATTCCCGAACCGGTAGTCTTCTGCGAAACGGACGATGTGCTAGGCGCACCGTTTTACATCATGACCCGTATTTCAGGGGTTATTCTGCGGGCGTCGATGGCACCGACGCTCGATTTGGCACCCGACAAAATGCGGCAATTATCGCAAGCGTTAGTCGATAATCTGGTCGCTATTCATCACCTCGATCTCGAAAAAACCGGTCTGATTCAGTTGGGAAAACCGGAGGGATATGTTCAGCGGCAGGTGGAGGGCTGGATCAAACGTTACCGTAATGCTGAAACTGACTCTATTTTGGCCATGGACCAGATTGGTCATTGGCTGCTGGACAACTTCCCGCTTGAACAGCCACCGGCTTTTCTGCATAATGACTACAAGTTCGATAATGTGGTATTTGCCACGAATGAAACAACAGGCGAGCCGCTGTCTGTACTAACAGGTGTGCTGGATTGGGAAATGGCCACCGTGGGCGACCCGCTTATGGATCTTGGGGCTACACTAGCCTACTGGTCGGAAGTCGGGGATAGTCCGGCCTACAAGAATTTCAATCTGACCTGGCTTCCGGGCAATCTAACCCGGCAGGAGGTCATTCAGCGATACGAAGAGAAAAGTGGTCGCGACCTGAGCCATATCCTCTTTTATTACGTGTTTGGGCTTTACAAAAATGCGGTGATAGCCCAGCAGATCTACGCGCGCTGGAAACAGGGACACAGCCAGGACGCCCGATTTGGTCACCTCTTGCCGATGATTATGGAACTGGCCAAAAAGGGGGCTGATGTCTTACAAAGCCGGCAAATGTAAGTAAGTCTATTGCACGCTGGCCCGTTTGAGCCGGTCGTTCATAGCCCAGCCCAGCCCCTGATTGGGTAACGGTTCGGCATAGATAATATCAATGTCCAGACTGTCAAGCGCCCGCAGGTGAGCAAACAGGTTTTTGGCCGCTTCGTTGAGGTCGCCGGTAGGAGAGAGGACCCGCTGGTTTTGGTACTGAATACCGCCGAATGGTTCGCGAAAGGCCAGCGCACCTACTCGTTCACCCGGTTCCGGGCTCTGGCCCGGCTGTAGAAGAAACAGGGGTTTGCGGGGAGCATAATGGCTGCTCAGCATGCCCGGTGCGTTGGGGTTCGACGTAGAGTGTGTCCGAACGGAAACCGGGCCGATGACCGCTTCGATCTGTTCCAAAGCCATACCGCCCAAGCGGAACACGGTAGCGTTGCCATTCTCAAACCCAACAATGGTCGATTCTATACCGATACCGGCCGGGCCACCATCCAGAATATATGGAACCTGATCGCCTAGTTGATCGGCAACATGCCGGGCGGTCGTTGGGCTGATATAACCGAATGGGTTGGCGCTGGGGGCGGCTAATGGGAAATCGAGCGAGCGAAGCAGGGCGAGGGTAAGGGGGTGGTTCGGGATGCGAACGGCCACCGTAGGCAGGCCCGCCGTGACCAGATCAGGGATGAGTTCCCGCTTAGGGAGAAGGAGAGTAAGCGGACCCGGCCAGAAACGTTCAGCCAACTGCCGGGCGAGGTCGGGGATATGAGAAACAAACTGATTGAGTTTCTTGAACGAGTCGGTATGAACAATCAGTGGATCGAAAGAGGGCCGGTTCTTTACCCGAAAAATAGACAGAACCGCATCGGGGTTCAATGCATTCCCGGCTAATCCATAAACGGTTTCGGTAGGAATACCAACTACATCCCCTGCTTCCAGAAATTCTTTTGCCGCTCGTTTGTCTGTACCTATTTGTGCCATGATCTGTGGTACAAAGATAGATAGAAGAGGGGAATAAAGGGATGAGAAGGAGTAGAGGGATGAGGGGGAGTAGAAGGATGAGGGGGAGTAAGGGGACGAGAGGGAATAAAGGGATGAGGGGGAGTAAGGGGAAAGTATTATACCTCTTTTCCCTTTACTCCCCCTCATCCCTTTATTCCCTCCTCTGTTAATGCGCTCCGCCGGGACCGTGAACGTGGCCGTGTGAGAGTTCGTCTGATGTGGCATCGCGAACATCAACGACTTCCACGTCAAAGTGCAGACTCTGGTCGGCAAGGGGGTGGTTCGCGTCAACGGTTACGGTTTCGGGACCTACGTTGGTAACGGTAATTACCTGACCATCATTCGCTTCAAATTGCATGCCCACCTCAATGGGTTGACCGCCAAAAGCCCGCAGGGGAACTTCTTCAATTAGTTGGGGATCACGCTTGCCATAGCCTTTTTCGGGAGCAACGTCGAGTTTCAACACGTCGCCTTTGGCGCGGCCTTCCAGCCCTTCTTCCATGCCGGGAATCAGGTTATTGGCCCCATGTAGATAGTATAATGGATCACGCCCCTGGCTTGAGTCCAGTACGTTACCGTCGCTATCGCGCAGGGTATAATGGATGGCGGCAACTTTGTCTTTAGTGATATTCATGATAAATTCTGCCCTTGAATGTTTCTGTACGTATAACAAGTGAACGGGCAAAGTTGCTGTTATTTTTTGGTTTATTTGGCAAAGGGGCCCCTTTGGATGGATAAAGCGTAATGACCTTAAATGAACTTGACGTCCGCTTTTATCCTTATCCGGGTAAAATTCATCGGCAAACCAGACGTCGTTCAGCCAATGAGAAAAATGTTGTAGCTTGGCTGATAAATCACGTCGGGTAGGCCCATGGCCAGACATTAGTATCTTTATTTTATGAATGAGCGGTTCAGATATTGGCTCAAGCGACTGGGTTGGGGCGGTTTCCTTTTCTTTCTGATCAAAGGGCTATTGTGGTTGTTGATTCCGTACCTCATTGCGAAAGGAATACTGTCCAAATAACATCACAAGGGCACAAAAAAACCGACTATCAGGAACTGACAGCCGGTTTTGCACGAGAGTAAGGAATTTTACAGCGCCAGCGTGTTTTTTCCGGTTTTGAGTAAATGGGTCTTTCCTTTCCAGACAAAACTTCCGGTAGTTTTTGGCGGAAGGGTTACGTCAGCCCGTAGCGCTCCTTTTTGTACGACATAATTGACGGCAACCTTTCCATTGGGATGGGGGATTTCACCGCTGATTGTATTGATCGTACCCAGGTGGGGTGTAATGCGCACACTGGAAAAGCCGGGAGCCGCGCTTTCAATGCCAAGGATGGTCCGGAAGAACTCGACGTTCGGGCTGGAGCCCCAGGCATGACAATCCGAACGCGACGTATTCACATCCGACGTTTCTGCCCAGGTCGATAGCCCCATATTTATATTTTCCCGCCATTTGCCGAGCCAGCTCATGTAATCGTCGCCCATCCCCGCCTTCACCAGGGCCTGATGGAGGTAAAATTTGAAATAGATAGAGGCCGGTGCCAGAGTCGTATCGGTCAGCATTTTGCCGGCAATTTTAGGGACCTGATCGGCGGGAGTAATTCCCGACAGGATGGCCAGTGAATTCGCATGTTGCGAATAAGTGTCCTTTGCTTCGGTATCGGCATACAGGTTGCGGGACCCATTCCAGTATTTGCGCTGGATGGTCTTGCTCAACAGATCGGCCCGGTTGTTGTACTGCCGCGCCAGGTCTTTCAGGCCCAGTTTATTCTCCAGTTCGGCGGCTAATCGGTAGGTCCACAAAAGCTGCATGTCGAGTACGGCCGACTCTCCTTTGGCGCCGATGGGGGCCATGCCAAAGTCCCACCCCTTGCCCTGCGTCCAGTCCGTAAATACCCAGTAAGGAACGTTCTTTAACGACCCGTCTGGCTGCTGATAGCGCTCAAAGAACGATAATACCTGTCGGGCACCGGGCAGCTTATCTTTAATGAACAAACTATCGGGTCGGTACATGAAATAATCGTGGAGCATGGCCACCCACCAAAGAGAGAACGTCGGAATCTGCTGATGTAAATCGGTGGGGTAGCGGCTCAGGGTAATGCCCTCGGCAAGTCGGGAGTGGTCCATGAGCGTGAGCCCGTATCGTACCAGCCGGTCATCACCCGCATAATAGAGCGATACCAGCGCCTGTATCCGGGCGTCGCCAATGTATTGCAGTTGCTCGTAATATGGGCAATCCATGTAGGTTTCAAAGGCGCAAAGCCGGGCTGTCCGCCAACCAATGTCGAGCATCTGGCCCATCTCGGGGCTGGCGCTCTGTAGTTTG
This sequence comes from Spirosoma aerophilum, assembly GCF_054782495.1. Lineage (NCBI taxonomy): Bacteria > Pseudomonadati > Bacteroidota > Cytophagia > Cytophagales > Cytophagaceae > Spirosoma > Spirosoma aerophilum. Next base: position 358,237 of record NZ_BAAGSJ010000013.1, read on the forward strand.
GCCTGAGCCACAAACGGGTAACCCGTAAACGTGCCATACAGGTCATCAATGACCAGGGGCTCTGCCTTCGTTTTTACTACCAGCCGAATGTAGCGGTAGGTCCGCCACCAAAGCGGGGTGTACACTTGATTGGCGGCTCCATCCGACAGCAGACTGTCAGTTTTGCCAATGAATGTCTTTCCCGCAATGTCGTTTCGATTGCCTTTGGACAGCGCCGGCATTCGTCCCCCTCCGGAAGTGGGCGCATTAGCGCGGGGTGTATACAGGGCTTCGGCGTATCCCATCGACAGGGTGGCCTGTTTGCCTCCGCTGAACGCGAGAGTAGGATAGGCGTTGGTCAGAAAGCCCTGATCCACCAGAATCGTTGCGCTGGAATTGGCGGGTATGGTCACTTTCGTTGGGGTGGCAGGAAAACCAGTTGGAACAGTGATTCCTTCTGCCTGACGGGTAGAGGCCAGTCGTTGGGTCGTCATTTCCATGGCGGGCAGCACCGACGGAACCAGCATCCAGCCTGTCGAGTTGACGGCCGCGTCTTTGGTGACGCCGGGGCCAATTGTACGGGCTTTGACCCAGTTGCTGTCGTCGAAACCGGTGTTTTCCCAGCCTTTCACCTGCTTGGTCATGTCGACTAGCTCAGAGGGTCCGGCTACGTAATAGCCCGGAACCCGAACGGGCAGGGGTTGGTAACTCTCATCTTTAATCGTTTTCCAGCTATCATTCGTGTTCAGAATTTCTTCCGCAGCCGTATCGCCCTGTAAAATGAACGCGGTCAGGAATGAAATCTGGGCTTCGGGTTTCAGTCGACCATCGTTCCAGACAACCGCCGACACTGTATTACGTCCTGCTTCCAGATAAGGAGCCAGATTCAGCGTTTCGAAATTCCAGAAGTACAAATCACCCCGAGCGGGTCCCTGGGCGATTTGCTTCCCGTTCACAAAGAGCTTGTACCGATTGTCGCCCGACACATGGACGACGAACGAAGCCGGTTTGCTGGCTAGCTCAATGGTTTTTCGGAATTTAAAAACGCCATAGTCCTTCAGGCTAAGGTCTGAACTGGCCGTAAACCGGTTGATGGGTCGGCCCGGCCCCGTGATCCACTGGGCTTTCCAGGGCTTCTGCATCAATTCTTCCCGAATTTGCTGAGCCAGCAGCGGCCGGGCTGACAGACAAATAACGGCTATAAACAGGGTAAAAACGGCTTTACGTACAGGTTTCATTGACGTGGAGTAGGAGGTTTGGGAAAAGGCGTGGCACATCAAGAACAAATTTCCTGATGTGCCACGCTGGATGTATTCAGCAGCGATAGCTATTCAGCTGTTTTTGGAATGAGATGTAATCAGGTATTATAACTTTCCGACAGCTCGCCAGACGGCCAGCTCCTGACTGAATCGGTTATCGATCACCTCGCAGGTCGTATCGATCCGCATGGTTGGTCGGGTCTTAAGATTATAAGCTGGCCACTTGGGAACGTCTTTGGCGGCTGGCTTGCCGGTCCGGGCGAACGTGGTCCACAATTCAGCGAAGTGATGCGAGGCCGTAAAGCGCTCAGGTCGGTTGCCGCCGAAGAAGCTTTCTTTAGGGGCAGAACCGTCGCGGGGTGGAATTTCATTATTGAACTTGAACGAAATGTCCATGGCGTGGGGAGTACCCATCGGATAGTCAATACCCGGAATCTTCTTCTCCGACTTATACCCGAAATTGTACAGATAAACCGGTGCTCCACCCTGTTTCACCTTTTTCTCCGCAATATCGACAGAGCCCAATCCCATCATCGTAATGGAAGATATGGCCATAAAAATTTGCGGTGCTGTGGCATCAGGATTTGCTTTCCGATAGGTATCAATGATTTTGGCCGTGTCCTCGCCGTACTGGGGCTCCAGTTTTTTCGACAGGCTGTCGAAGTCCAGTTTGGCAAACTCGGTGTCTTTGCGTTCCCAGGCGAAAAAGGCGTATTCGTCCTCATTCCAGCCAACCAGCAACGGTTTATTCCGCGAAATAGCCGGGGCTGTTGGATCAAAAGGATGATGAGGCAGCACAACGCCATCGACGACCGGCCCGAAGCCCCCGTAGTTTCGGCGCATCATGCCCAGGTTCTTGTTCTTTTCAATAAACGGGGGGACAAACGGCAGCTTGGCCTGCATAGCGAGCAAGTCCGCAGCCGGTATATCCAGCAATTTTCGCCAGTCTTTGGGGGCAATATTCAGTTCTTTCAACAGCATGGCCGTTGTTTCGGCCGCTACTTCTTTGGGCGTCATCCGAACACCCGGCCCGCTCTCAATGGAAGCCTTATTGAAGTAGGGGGCCGCTTCGGGCATGGCATACAGACAGGAGGTTTTGGCCCCACCGCCCGATTCACCCCAGATCATGACGTTGTTCGGGTCGCCCCCAAACTGCGCAATGTTGTCGTGCACCCACTTCAGGCCAGCGGCAATATCCAGCATGCCCATGTTGCCCGAACCGGCATAGTCGGCCCCACCAAGTTCATCCAGATACAGGAAACCCATCAACCCTAAACGGTGGTTGGTTTCGACGACTACGACATTGAAATTCCGAGCCAGGTTTGAGCCATCCTGCCCCCCAGCGGCTCCTGAACCACCCACAAAGCCTCCACCATGACTGTAGAACATGACCGGCCGCTTCTTATTGTCATTGGCGGGCGTCCACACATTCAGGAACAGGCAGTCTTCCGATGGGGCTGGCTCGTTCCGGCGGGGTGGCTGAATGGCGGGGGCACCGAACTGTAACGCATCCCGCACACCAGTCCAGGGTTCGAGGGGAGCCGGCCGCCGGAATCGCCGGTCGCCGGAAATGCGGCCGCCATACGGAATACCTTTGAAGAGGTTGACGCCTTCGTTTTGCAACCCCTTTATTCGGCCATAGGTTGTTTCTGCCTCAACAAATGAGTCGGCTTTACTATGGAAGGAAAAAGCATGTCTGGGCACAGAGACTGCAGCTGTTGCGAGTGCTAATTGAGCTAAAAAATCCCGGCGGTGTATCCTGTTCATCTGGTAGCTTTTCTTTTTAGTACGTGCTTTCCTGCAAAAAGACAGTTTTAACCTTAATTTATCTAATTATATTTTCTTACTTACTAATAAGTAAAACTAATTACTATGAACGCTTCGTCTGGCATCCTTTCAATGGTATTAGACAGGTTATAAAGGGATCGTATATGGAATTACGACAGTTGAAATATTTTGTCGGGGTGGCAGAAGCGTTGCACTTTGGCCATGCAGCCGGGCAGTTGTTCGTAACCCAATCGGCCTTGAGTCAACAGATCAAGTTGCTGGAGGGGGAGTTGGGTGTAGAGCTCTTTGTGGGCGTAAAGCGTGCCCGGTGGCACAAGGTCGAATTGACCGAAGCGGGAGCCCTGTTTCTGGTAGATGCCCGGCGCATTCTGCAGCTGAGTGAGCAGGCTATTCAAAACGTGCGACAGGCAGGGGCCAAAGCGTCGGCTGTGACTCTGGGTGTTTTCAAGCTGATTTTGCCCGAACGAATTATGGGCATGCTGGAGCTTTTTGGGAATCACTACCCAGCGCTACCCATTAAACTGATTGAGTTGCCCGACACGACACAGGTACAGGAATGGGTAGCTACCGGTCGGGTAGACCTGGGTATGACAGTGCTGCCGTTAGTCTACGATGGATTGACAGCAACGACCTATGCCGAGGTCAATTACACGATTTTGATGAACAGAGACCACCCGCTGGCCAATCAGGCGGGTATCCGGCTGGAGGAACTTCGTGACCAGAAATGGGTCGATGTTGGTCGGGAAGCGGGTGTCTTTTTCGGGCATGCCGAGGAAATTTGCCGTCTGGCAAACGTAGACCGCGAAGCCAACATTGTGCAGCGTGTTCCTTCCTTCGAACTTCTGAAAAGTATGGTTCGGCTGGGAAAGGGTATCTCGTTCATACCGGCATCGCTCGATATACAGCAGGAACCCAATATGTTATCGATGCCTATTCTGAACAACGACGGAACGCCGTTCAATAAAGTCCGGATTCAGCACGTGGTGATCTATAAAACGGAACAGCCCAAACCGCTTGTGCAGGAATTAAGTGGCCTGGTGAAGCTACCCGGTTCAACACCCAATCCATGATAAGCCCATTGGCAATTTTTGACAAAAGCTGCGGGAAGTCATGGAGATGGAATACGGGCTGGTCTATATTGTCAGTTCTATCTGGCTGGGCTGCGCTGGGCCCTCAAAATCGGGAGAGATGGGAGCACGCCGGAACTCATTGGGCGTTATACCCACATATTTTTTAAAGAACTGGCTAAAGTTTGGCTGATCGGCAAAGCCAATGATCTGACTGATTTCCTGCAACGTCCAGTTCGTTTGAACCAGCAATGCCTTACTTTCCTCCAACAACCTATTTTTTATGAGCGTACTGATAGGTTGGCCGGTATGCTTTTTCACGAGCCCGTTCAGATAGCTCGGGTTGAGATTCAGTTTCTCGGCGTAGTCTTTGGCCGAGCGCATTCGGATGGGGTTATCCAGATTCGCCAGGTTCGTTTCCTTTTCCAGCAGTTCGAAAAACGCATATACATGGTGATAATCACCGGTAACCTCTCCATTTGGTTCATAATCGGTGCCTTTTAGACTCTCAATCAGAATGAGTTGAACATAGGCTTGCATGGCTTCTTCCGCTAATTCCCCGCCCAATGTTGCTTCTGCCTTCATCTGAGTTAACAGGCTATGAATCATCCGGGTTGACTGATCGGAGAGCCGAAGAATTTTCTTCCCGGAAAAAAAACGGTACCGATCGATAATCAATTTCAGTGAGGGGTGCTGATCCAGATACCGCTTTTTGAACATGCAGAAAATGCCTCCGCCCACCGTAGGGCTTGCATTGCGCCAGCATACAATTTCGTTGGGATGCAGAAAGAGAATGGTTCGCTCATCAATGAAGTACTGGTTTTTGCCCATTGTTTTCAGACCCGTGCCGCTGGTCATGAGCATGATTTTGTAGAAGTCGCGCCGGTTAGGTGACAGGTAGTTGTCGCATCCGCTTTTCTCCCGATCAACAACCTTTATATTCCAGTCTTCGTAGTAAATCCTGCTTACCGGCGTTGTGCCGGGTGGGAGCAAAGATGGCATATCATACACCATCGTAATGGGCTTGGGCTCACCGGTTCGTCGGAACCCTGCTCTCTTTGATGGTTGTGTTTTCATATTGGCAATGGGGTATGTTTATGCTCAAAAGGGTATCTGGATGTTGGTCTTTCTGCCAGATTTATAGATAACAACGTTTCAGGCTAGCCTTTGGTGCTCAAAAACCAGTAACTCATTATTCTGTCAAAAAATGCGCTTTTCATAAAAAGTGCGCTGATTTCGCTATAAGATCACCCAACGGATTGGGATAGTTTTGTTGTAAAACTTATTCAGATGACAGCGTACGTTAGACAATGAACCAACGCGATTTCCCATGCCGATGTGCGCCCCGTTTACTCACTTCGCCAGGTATGTCAAGCAATACGTGTTCACGGAACTAAGTCAAAGTCAATCAACATGAGAAAATCAGTCATGGCCCTGTTGCCTTTTATTCCGTTTTTCGTTGGCATCATGGCCTGCAAAAAGGATGACTACGGGTTTGATGCGGCCTTTGAGACAAATCGAAATGACACCCTAATGAGCCATCAACCGATTGGCGGCACGATCAAGATCAGGATTGGCTCCCAAACGTTTAACGCCACTCTCTTCAACAACCCAACCGTTACGGCGTTCAACGCCTGGCTTCCGATGACGCTTTCGATGATTGAGCTGAATGGTAACGAAAAGTATTATACCCTCTCAAAAGATCTGCCCATGAACGCATCGCTCCCCGGAACGATCCAAACGGGCGATCTGATGCTGTATGGTGCCAACACGCTGGTGATTTTCTATAAATCGTTTTCCACATCTTACAGTTATACAAAGGTGGGACGAATCAATAATCCGGAGGGGCTTATGGCCGCCCTGGGTTCCGGACATGTAACGGTCACTTTTGAGGTAGAGTGATTTTTATGATTTTGTCATCCATCGTACTCGTTTCTCAACGTTTGCCAAAACTTGCTTTATGGATCAATTTGAACACTTTAGTGATGAGTCAGGCTCCTCTGATTCATCCCGACGAAACTTTTTAAAGCAGTCCTCAGCCCTCGCTGCGCTGGCACTGACGCCATCTGCCGCCAAGGCTGCCGTTGATCAGGGACTTGATGAAAAAATGGCGGCTGCCTTTGAGCAGATGCCGCTTCAGGTTAACATCAACGGGACGATGCGGCAGTTGTCCATCGAACCGCGGGTCACCCTGCTCGATCTCCTGCGTGAACAGCTTCACCTGACCGGTACCAAAAAAGGGTGCGACCACGGCCAGTGCGGAGCCTGCACCGTTCATGTCGACGGCGCACGCGTCAACGCCTGCCTGACGCTGGCCATGACCACCGAAGGTTGTCAGGTAACGACCATTGAAGGACTGACAGAGGGCGACCCGGCAACCGCCCGGCTACACCCAATGCAGGAAGCTTTCATCAAACACGACGGTTTTCAGTGCGGGTACTGCACCCCCGGCCAGATTATGTCGGCGGTGGCCTGCATCCGCGAAGGGCACGCCAATAGCCCCGACGAGGTTCGCGAATATATGAGCGGCAACATCTGCCGGTGCGGGGCTTATGCCAACATTGTCGATGCCATCATGGATGTAAAAAAAGGAGGGGCCAAGGTATGAATCCGTTTCAGTTTACGCGGGTTACGACCCCCAAAGCCGCCATTGCAACGATCACAAAAGAAAGTGGCACGTACTTTCTGGCAGGTGGCACCAATCTCATCGACCTGATGAAGCGCGAGGTCATCATTCCCGAACGGCTGGTCGATATTAACAAACTGCCCCTGGCCACAATTGAAAAAACGGCCACCGGTCTGCGGATCGGGGCTATGGCCAAAAACTCGGCCGTAGCCGATAATGAGCTGGTGAAGAAACATTTCCCGCTCCTGTCGCAGGCGTTGAATGCAGGTGCTTCGGCGCAGCTTCGGAACATGGCCACCGTGGGCGGCAACATGATGCAGCGTACCCGATGTCCGTATTTTTACGATACCTCGATGCCCTGCAACAAGCGCAGCCCGGTACAGGCGGGCCCTGATAAAGGACAGCCCAACGGACCAGCCGGATGTGGCGCTATTGGCGGTCATAACCGGATGCACGCCATTTTCGGTACCGAAACGGGGCAATCCGGTCGATCTGACAAGTGCATTGCCGTTCATCCGAGCGATATGTGCATTGCACTCGTGGCGCTGGATGCAACCGTAAATGTATCGGGCCCCAAGGGGGATCGAGTTATTCCGTTCATTGACTTCCATCGGCTCCCCGGCGATATGCCGCAGAAAGATAACACCCTGCAGCCCGGTGAATTGATCATGTCGGTAGATCTGCCAACAAACCGATTTGCCGATAATTCGCACTATCTGAAAGTGCGGGATCGGGCCTCGTATGCCTTTGCGCTGGTGTCGGTAGGTGTTGGAGTGAACATGAAAGGTAACCGTGCGACGGACCGTATAATTCAGGATGTTCGGCTGGCGATGGGCGGTGTGGCTCACAAGCCCTGGCGACTGACAGCAGCCGAGGAGTTTCTCAAAGGGAAGCCCGCTACCGAAGCCAACTTTCAACAGGCGGCCAAGCTGGCCATGCAGGGCGCTAAGGGCTACGGTGAGAATGATTTCAAGCTTATTCTGGCCCCCAATTCAATTGTTGACGCCCTTAAAACGGCCACTAAAATCGCCTGATCATGACAAATAAGACAAAAAATCCACCGATCGATCGAATTGATGGGCGGATGAAAGTGACCGGTGGGGCCAGGTACTTTGCCGATTTTGAACTACCCAATACAGCATATTGCGTCATCGTCGGCAGCGAGATTGCCAAAGGAACCATTGGTAGCCTGGATACCAAAAAAGCACTGGGCGCGCCGGGTGTGCTGGGTGTATTCACCCATCAGAACATGCCGCCTATTCCGGGGTGGGACGCTCCCGTTGGCGGTGAAGCCGACGGACCCGCTCCTAAACCCAAAACCGAGGAGACCTATCGGATACTGAGTAGTCCTAAAATTTTATTCGACGGGCAACCCATTGCCATCGTCGTTGCCGACAGTTTCGAGCGGGCCACGTCTGCGGCTTCACTCGTCAAGGCGACCTACACGAACGGAAAAGCCCGCACCGACTTACAGAAGCACCTGTCGGATGGTGTTGCGCCCAGAGGGGCTGATGGTGGTAATTATTTGCGGGGCCAGGCCGACGGCTACAAAACAGCCCCGGTTACACTGGAAGCCAACTACACCATTCCGGTGGAAGTCCATAACCCAATGGAGCTGCACGGTATTCTGGCCCATTGGACGGGTGCCAATACATTGATGATCTATGCCAAAACGCAGGGCGTAAATGCTACCCAGCAGGCCATGGCCGAAGCGTTCAAAATCGACCCGAAGAACATTCACGTGCATACGGAGTTCATGGGGGGCGGATTTGGGATGGGGCTGCGGACGTGGCCGCAGGAAACGGCCGTCGTCGCAATTGCCCGGAAAATCAACCGGCCTCTGAAACTGGTGGTGAACCGAAGCCAGATGTTCACGCTGGTAGGGCACCGGCCGTATACGGTACAGACGATTAATATGGGTGCCGACCAGAACGGTAAACTGATCGGTATTGCGCACGCGGCCACCGCCGAAACGGCCAGCTATGAGGACTTTACCGAAGCGACCGTCAACATGACCAAGTTTCTGTATGCCTGTCCAAACGTGAGTACCCGTTACCGCATCGTGCGGCTTGATCGCAGTGTACCGATCTGGATGCGGGGCCCTGGAGAAGCAACGGGTGCGTTTGCATTGGAGTCGGCAATGGACGAGATGGCCCATAAGCTGAACCTGGACCCCATCGAGTTCCGACTGCGCAACTACACTGAAACCGACCCCGAACGAAACCGACCTTACTCAAGCAAAAACCTGAAAGAAGCGTATCAACGTGGGGCCGAGGCCATTGGCTGGAACAACCGGAAACTTCAGCCGGGTAGTTCAAGCGATGGTGATTGGCTCGTTGGGTACGGCATGAGCACGGGAACGTTCAATGCCTTCCGCTGGGAGGCAAGCGCCCGGGTCTTATTAAACGTCGATGGGTCATTGATCATCCAAAGCGCGGTAACCGATATTGGACCCGGTACAGGAACGGCTCTAACCATGATCGCACACAACGTGCTGGGGGTGCCGATGAACCGCATTAAGGTGGAATACGGCGATACATCGTTACCCAAAGCTCCTACGCAGGGCGGCTCGGCCATTGTCTCGGCCGTAGGCTCGGCGGTATACGAAGCCTGCACCAGTGTCAAAGATGAACTGATCGAACTGGCTATCAAAACGGGTGGCCCGCTGGCCGGTCAACAGGCTAATGAACTGGTTATGGCCGATGGCGTCTTATCGGTCGAAAAAGAGTCGAGAAAAAAGGTAGCGGTCAGTGACCTGATGCAGGCGAATAAACTTACTACAATCGACAAAACGAAGGACTCGAAAGGCGGTCCGGAACAGGAGAAGTATTCGATGTATTCGTTCTCGGTGCATTTCGTACAGGTTCGGGTCAATCCGCTGACGGGTGTTGTTCGCGTTGCCAAAGCGGTTAGCGTGGCAGATTCCGGCCGTATCGTGAGTCCAAAAACAGCTGCTAGTCAGATGATTGGCGGGGTGGCCGGTGGTATCGGCATGGCCCTCACCGAAGAAGCGGTCATTGACCACCGCTTCGGTCGTTTCGTGAATAACAACCTGGGCGATTATCACGTTGCGGTTCACGCGGATGTACCCGCCATCGAAACGATTATGATCGACAAACCCGACCCAATCATCAATCCGATGGGTGCAAAAGGTATGGGCGAAATTGCCCTGATCGGGTTTGCCGCAGCCGTCGCCAATGCTGTTTTTAACGCCACCGGTCAGCGCGTCCGCGAACTACCGATTACGCCGGATAAACTACTGCAAAAACAGGTATAAGCTAGTGATGACCTGATCTTTGGTACGAACCTGTTTAAACGTATAAAATCGCCCGCTAACCGAACGTTTAAACAGGTTCTGCCTTTTTTTAGAAGTTCTACTAAGTAGTAAAGATTACCAACGAAGTTAGTTGCGCTGTTTTGCGTGCTTGAATAACGAGCTCCTTCTGTTTGAAAAATACAGGTTTTAACGGCTATAAGGCTGTTGTTTAAGATAAAGATTCTTTAAATGGAAATTACACGAGTAGGTTCACAGGCTTCGGCTAAAGGGCCGGAAGACTGGTTTACCGGCGCCGTTCGAATTGATCCCTTATTCAGTGCCAATGAAGCAAGGCGGGCAGCAGCCGCTATGGTTACATTTGAACCCGGTGCCCGAACGGCCTGGCACACGCATCCTCTGGGCCAAACACTATTTGTAACTGCCGGGTGTGGCTGGGTGCAGCGGGAAGGGGGGCTGGTAGAAGAAATCCATCCCGGCGACATTGTTTGGTTCGAACCCAACGAAAAGCACTGGCATGGCGCTACAGCATCAACCGGCATGACCCATATTGCCATGCAGGAAAACCTGAACGGTAAAGTAGTGGACTGGATGGAGAAAGTAAGCGATAGCGACTATTCAAAATAAGAGTAACAGCTGTAAACAAAGCCGTGCCGTATGCGGTGACCAATTGAATACCGAAACATGAGTGAAACGAACCCGAAACAAATAGTTGCCGGTAGAGACATTTTTGAACGGCTACAGGCTGGCGAACTCCTGCGAAAGGATGATCCGGAGTACGGAAAATTTGGTGAGGTCGTTGGCCGCACCATCCGATTATGCGTCCAGATGAATGCGTCGGCAACGGACGTTGATCAGGTACGCAGTCAGCTAAGCACAATCATCGGTTCGGAGATCGATAAGTCGACGACGATTTTTCCGCCCTTTCATACCAACTTTGGTCGGTTCATTCGGTTGGGTAAAAACATTTTCATCAATCATGCCTGCTCGTTTCTGGACATTGGGGGAATTACCATTGAGGATGATGTTCAGGTTGGGCCCCGCGTTAATTTAACGTCAGAAAATCACCCCCTGGACCCGACCGACCGAACGACGCTGATACCCCGACCGATCGTAATTAAACGCAATGCCTGGATCGGCGCCGGTGCTACTATTCTGCCCGGCGTTACGGTGGGAGAAAATGCTATTGTGGCCGCCGGTGCCGTTGTGAGCCGCGATGTGCCCGCCAATACCGTTGTGGCTGGAATTCCCGCGAAAGTGGTCAAGACAATTTAACGTCAACACGTAATCGTTAGGCAAGGGAGTTAATGACTGGAAAAACTGGCGCTAAAAGAGATTTTCCGGCAAGAGTGGTTAAGGCATGGACGACAACAAAGCTGCGGAGGAGCGGGGTGGTCGTTGCTTGAGCCAGAGCAGCAACACGCCAACAGATAGGAGTAACAGCCAGTCGCTGCTGTGAGGTAAATAGCTGTCGGACTGTTGCCAAAGGGAGTCGGCCACCAACACGCTTTCAGTTAGTATGAAAAACAGGCTGATCAGGTATATGCCTGGCATACCGAAGGTAACCCTGTTGAAATGTCTATGCCAGTATAAGGGGTTTGAAAGCCTGTCATACCGCGTCGTTTGTAGAACGTTCGGGAAGTCGTTTTAACACGGACAAGCCGCCTTCTACATCCAACACCATATCATGCACCATCAGGCTTTCGAGGGAATGCTGAAGCGAGTCACGAAGACCAATAACATGATGATGCAGGGGGCAGGGCTTTTCACGGTTGCATTCGGGTAAACCCAGAAAACACCGGCGAAACATGCCCAGGCCGTCAATGGTGTCCACGATGTCAATAATAGGCGTTATAAGTGTCTGTTCGTTGATGAAAAAACCACCGTTAGGCCCTTTCGCAGAACTGATGATGTCTCGCCGGACAAGGCCCTGCATGATTTTCCCCAAAAACGGTTGAGGCACGTTCAGTTCAGCCGCCAGTTCATGAATACCCACTTTGTGAAGATTCGAGCTTTTTAAGGCCAGATAAACCAGTGCCCGGATGGCGTAACCACTTGTTTTTGAAATCATTGGCGTGTGGGGTTGTTGTGCAGCAGATGATGGTTTATACGACTACGCTTGTTCAAGGGCGATGGCCTTCGGAAACAGGATATTATTTTCGAGGTGAATATGCTGCATCAAATCCGCTTCGAGCTCGGCGAGTTTGGCCAGCATCAGGCGGTGTGAGCTACAGGCATCTGGCGGGGCAGTGTAATCATTGGTCAACTCCCGAAGCTGAAATAGCAGTGATCCAGCGAACGCATGTTCGTGTTCCATACAACCGACGGGTGCTTTGATGGACAGGGGCTGTCTGGCGGGCGGAGTGGATTGGTTTTGTTTGGCAATGGCCAGCTGTTTTATAATCGGGAATAACGCAATTTCTTCTTTCTGCAAATGAGCCAGAAGATCGGCTTTCAGCGCTAAAAAGGCTTGCTTAACAAAATGAAGAGTTGGGTACCGGTCGCCGTGTTTGGCGGTTACCTTTAAAACGAGCTCTTCGATAAATGGCAGACTTCTGTACAGGTATCCATGGTGAACGGTTAAGACGTAATCAGCTAAAAATCCCAACTCCCATTTGTCGAATTGTTCAGCAGACCGAGGGGCTTCGGCGGGTAGGCTGTGAAGAGCTTCTATAACCGTTTTGATGGGTACATCAGCCCGGACGCAGGCTTCGAACAGGGTCCTTTTACCATTACAGCAAAAATCAATTCCCAATCGTTTAAAGACTTCCGCCGTTCGAATGTCGGCGGCTACGATCTCCCCAACAGTCAGCGCGGGCGTCTCAAAATCAAAAGCCATTTCCATAGTATATCCAGTAGTTAAAGCTAAAAATGAGGTACTGATCTGGATATAAAGATAACGGGGTCCTTTATTCTGAATATTGACAAATCAACATGTGCAAACTGATTTTTGTCATGACCTGAAATTTAGAGAAAGCGTTTACCGGGAAGGTACCGGGTCCGGTTCGTTTTGCCAGACAAGTATTCCCATTAAATAGATAGCTGGGTTTGCATAGAAGACTCATCCGGTTAATAGCAGTATATTCAATATGAATTTTTATTAAGCGACTGAATGAATCAGATTTATTGACAAGAGTATGGAAGGGGCGGGGCGAAACAGAGTTTCCTGTTTAATGAAAACAGGGCTGGTGATGATCGGAAGTATGTTCTTATCCATTTGTGCGCAGGCAACACACATTATTGGGGGCGACATGAGCATGCGGGCCGTAGGCACGACGCCCGGCCTTTTTTTATTGCAGTTGAACCAGTACTGGGATGAGACCAAAACTGTGCCCGGACCCAATGGCAACCGGGATGGCTCCGTGATACTGCTGGTTTATCGAAAACAAAACCCGGTTCTTGTCGATCAGATTACGCTTCAGCTCAAAGAAACGCAGCCGCTGACGTTTGATAATGAAGCCTGTGCTTCACTGCGCCAGCTGAGCTTTACCCAGGCCAACTATTATGGTAATTATCAGTTCGACCCAACTAAATACACCGATCCGGGGGGCTACTATATCGTTTGGGAGCGATGTTGCCGGAACGACAACCTGACAAACGTGAATAGCGCTTCGGCCGATGGCGTAGGCATGGTGTTTTACCTGGAATTTCCGCCCATGACGAAAAATGGCCTGTCATTCAGGAATTCGGCCCCCGACTTTCGTTTGCCGAATGGGGATTATATCTGTATCAACAAATCATTTACGTTTAATGCGGGCGCGACAGATGTTGATGGCGACCAGCTTACCTATTCGCTGGTAACTCCTTTGAACGGCTATACGAACCGTAATCAGCCGAATAGTACTAGTTCTGTCCCGCGAGCCAGTTATCCAGCCATTTCGTGGTCGCCGGGTTATGGGTTAACAAACATCATCCCTGGCAATCCTGCTTTGTCGATTAATCCGACTACCGGTCAGTTAACCGTTCGGGCAACGCAGGCGGGTCTTTACCTGTTCACGGTCCAGTGTGAAGAGTTTCGAAATGGGCAGCGTATCGGTGTTGTTCGGCGAGATTTTCAATTGCCGGTGGTCGACTGTTCAAAAAATACACCCCCTCCGGCGGTAGTCATGGCCAATGGAAAGCCGGTGTCGGAGCTAACCTGGTGCGCTTCGAATCCGTTGGTGCTTACGGTCGACAGAAATGCTGTATGGGCCTACCAGTGGCAAAAAGACGGAGCAAATTTGCGGGGGTCTACGGGCGACACACTTCGGGTGACCGAATCAGGCGTTTATACCGTTGTGAAAAGCCAGGCCAACGTTTGTGCCAATGATACGTTATCACAGGCGGTGAAGGTTACGCTTGCCACATCGCAACCCGTAAATCTATCAGTTAGTACGCCGTCTCCTTATTGTGTCGGTGATACGCTGACACTTCAGGCCGATGAACGCCCCGGAACTACCTATCAGTGGCGCCGGAATGGACAAACTATTGTTGGTGACCGAGCCAGCATCAGGGTGTACCAGTCTGGTATGTATCTGGTGAACACAACATCGTCCGAGGCCGGTTGCGATGGGTTGGATAGCCTTCAGATAACGGTTAATCCTGCGCCGGTTGCAAAAATACAGGTATCCGCTTCCAGTGTCTGTCCTGATTCATCGATCCGGGTAACCGCGGTAAGTGCCCCTGGGTACAGGTATGTATGGCAGCGGAATGGCGCAAAATTAGCCGATACGGTCAGCGTGGCTGTGGTGCGGCAGGCGGGCACGTATCAGTTTACAGTAACCGCGCCAACCGGCTGCACGGCCTTGTCCGATAGCGTAACGATCGGGCAATTTGATCGGCCAGTCGTTGAGTTCGATTCCCTGGACCCGGTTTGCGTCGCCAGTCCATTACTCGTTGCCCTGAAGGGTCAGCCGGCGGGGGGTATTTATGCCGGAGCCGGCGTAACGGGTGATCAGTTCGATCCCGTGGCAGCGGGAGTGGGCCAGCACACACTTACCTATACGGTCACTTCGTCGTATGGCTGTCGGGCTACGCAAAAGCGGTCGGCGGTTGTGCTGGCAGGGCCTACGATCAGCGGGCCAATGACCTATGGCATTATAAAGGGTAGTAGCGTTGAGCTGGTGACCCGGACCAATGAACCTATTCGTCAATATCAGTGGGAACCACCAACTGACCTGAGTGAAACGGATGTGGCGAGCCCGCGGGCCAGCCCACGAGAAACAACCGCCTATCAGCTTACGGCCGTTAGTGCGGCCGGGTGTCCGGCAAGCTTTACGACTCTGGTTGAGGTAGTCGAACCCCTGTTTATTCCTTCCGCTTTCTCGCCCAATGCCGATGGGCTGAATGACGCCTGGGTTATCCCGAACATCAGCGCATTTTCTCAGGCTGAAGTCTCTATTTATAATCGCTGGGGCGAACTGGTCTTTTTCTCGAAAGGTTACGCTCAGCCCTGGGACGGCACTTACAAGCAGAACGTTGTTCAGACGGGGGTATATACCTACCAGATCAGGGCCGGTCATGGTTCGCTCGTGACAACCTATCGAGGCCAGCTGACGGTTATTCACTAACTCATTTTGTCCCTTTGGCTCAATTTCTTTCTGAAGAGGGCAATTTACAGCCGTGATTTGACCGTTTAATCAACAAATCGGTGCGATTGCTCCGGGTTTGTCTACAGGACAAGTCATATGTTTCATTTTCAACTACATTCAAAATGAAGAGTAAATCTTATGTTGGCCTGGCATTGTCACTTACCTTACTGGCTGGTGCGTTCTCGAATAGTTTGGCGCAAAGTCAAAATTCGGCTGCCGAATCTAGTGCAACAACGACAACCGTAAAAACAGGGTCGTCGACCGGAAAGGACCTGGCCATAAGTGCGGCCAAATCAGCTTCGCATACCATTTTGTTTCGGGCATTGCGGGTGTCGGGTTTAACCGAGCAGGCCAGTGGAAAAGGCCCCTACACGGTGTTCGCCCCAACGAACGAGGCTTTTGAGAAACTCCCAGCCGGAACAGTCGATGAGTTCTGGAAGCCAGCGTCCAAAGCTAAACTGGTGAAATTACTGGCCTATCACGTAGTCAAAGGAAAGTATACAACTGATCAATTGCAGGAAGGTCAGAAGCTGAAAACCGTAACGGGCGGTACGTTAACTGTGGGTAAACAAGGCGAAAATATTACCATAACGGATGGTGCGGGCAATACTGCTACCATCAATCAGGCCGACGTGGAAGCCACCAATGGTATCGTTCATTCGGTCGATACGGTACTTATGCCTTCAGCCTCCAAGTAGACCGGCGTTCACTATAAAGCGATGCCACGGCTCCAGACCGTGGCATCGCTTTATAATAGGGTACATCGATACCTGCTCTGAATTGCTGATTACAAGTAAGTTACCAAAAAGTAAAATACTGATAGAAAATGCTTCACAACTAATGAGTGGGTTGAGTTGTTATAGAATAAGAACTTACTCAACAAATGAACATGAATACACGAAGAATAGGAGTAGGCATCGCAGTGGTAGTGGGTCTGATCATTCTTTTCTTTGTTGGACGGTATTTTATTGCATCTAGTACTGAAAAGACGAAGCAGGCCAAGGCCGAAAAAGACAGAAAAGAACGTTCGGAAGCCGAAGCTCGCCAGATAGCTCAGTCTTTACATCAGGCCTGCCAATATGCTTATTCAGTTGGCATTGATACAAGCCGCTACGGGCTGGAAGCCGATGCTGCCGATAACGAAACCAAACTGGCAAATCTCTTTCTGGAGATTCGCTACGGCAAAAAGCCCTCACGGATGGAGTTCGATGGCTTAACCGAATCCGTTGACTCGGCCTGGGCGACAAAAGCTACTGTCAGCACATTGGCGGATATGTCCTCGTTTGGTCCCTACAAGCAGTTGGCGGGCCATTATAATCGCTTGCAGAAACTTGGTAAGTCGAACCCGGCTCTGGCCGATTCACTGCGACTGATTCGCCAGACGCTCAATTTTTACCGATATATCAATCGGTTCGATTCAGAAAAGTTTTTGATGGTTAACATCCCGGCGGGTGAACTGAACGTGTTTGACCGAACGGGTAAGCGACTTTTGCCAATGCAGGTGATTGCCGGTAAACCGGATAAGCGGACTCCTTGCATGGCGACTTACATTCAGGATATTGTAATGTATCCGTATTGGAACGTACCCAAAAATATTGCGATCGATGAGATGTTGCCGCGTATGAAACGGGACTTGTCGTACATCTACAACCAGAACCTGCAGATTCTGGACGAAAAAGATAAGGAAGTCGATCCGGAAGATATTGACTGGGATTCCCTGTCGGAAACCAATTTCCCCTACCGCGTAAGGCAGGCATCGGGTTGTGAGAATTCGCTGGGTTTATTGAAATTCAACCTGGTCAATCCGCTGGCCATCTACCTGCACGATACAAACAGTCGCGATCTGTTCAAAAAGACAAATGACCGTTGGCGGAGCCACGGCTGTGTTCGTGTTCAGAAGCCGGTCGAGCTGGCCAATCTGATACTGGGAGCGAAAACGTTCGATGCTGACTTTATGAACAAGTGCCTGATCGATCAAAAGCCAAAGACACTGCCCATTCCGAAGAAATTTCCGGTATTTATTACCTACAACGTAGCGGATGTTGATGCTACCGGCAAACTACACTTCTACAACGACGTGTATTCGCTGGATAAGTAGGACGACTGCTTCAGGTAATCGGGGTTTGGCGAATACACGAATAGGCAAGAGCCGCCTTTAACCGCCTGTATAATACCTTTTGAGTCGGCATATGGCACAGCCGGGCACCCCTGGCTGCGGCCTAGCCGACCGGTTTTACGAATAATATCTTCGCAAACGTAATCGGCACCGTGCAACACGATGTTGCGGTTAAATACATTGTCGTTGAAACCTTTCTCCAGACCTTTCAACTGCAGCGATAGGCCGTGTTTACCCATATAGGTGTTGAGGGTCTGGTAGAAACCAAGGCTGCTCTGAAATGATGATTCGGTGTTGGAGAACCGATTCGCCATCAGATCGCCGGAATTACGCCCGTGTGATACGTAGGTGTTAAAAAGTAGCTTCTTGTTGAACAAGTCGACCACATACAACCGTTTGTGAGAAGAAGGCTGGCTTAGATCAACGATGGTCAGCATGGCTTTGGCTGTATCAATTTTTTGCCAACCGCGCAGTGCATATTCAAAAACGCTTTTCTTTAACCCGGCTTTGCTTAGATTTAGCTGGTCGTAGACGTCTAGATGGGCTATCGACTTGCCTTTGGCAGGGGCCATAACAGCGGCTGTTCGGGCGGGCGGGTTCGGTATGCTTTTAGATCCCGTGCCGGCAACGTAAACGAATACCAGCGCAACCGTGACCAAAAGAACACTCATCATACCTACAAACTTTCGATGTCGGGATTTATGAGGACGCATATAAACTCAACAAGCTTACGGTTATTTTGATTCGATGAAGATACCACTTTTTTGTCAAATATAGGTACTATGACGCCTTACGAACAAGCTGTTCAGACAGAACTGGTGCGCTGGCAGCAGGCTATGATCAAGCCACCGTCTAAATTCGGACGGCTCTCTACCAACCTCCAGAATCGGATAAATCGTATTATTCCGGACAAAGTACACGCCATTATTACGGCTGCCATTAAGCAAATGACACGGGCCGTTTTGTTTGGGGCCGAATTCCTGAACCGAGCCCCTATCCTGGGCCAAACGCTGACCCAGCGCGATGCCGCCGTGGCCCGACGAATCGAGTTTTATAAAAAAACGAGTGCGGCTGAGGGGGGTGTGACGGGCGCGGGCGGCTTTTTGCTCGGCCTCGCTGATTTCCCGATACTCCTCAGTCTGAAAATGAAAATGCTGTTTGAAATAGCCAGTCTGTATGGTTATTCGGTGAGCGACTACCGGGAGCGGGTGTTTATCCTGTATGTTTTCCAACTGGCTTTTTCCAGTCAGGAGCAGCGCCAGATTGTGTATCAACACATCGCCAACTGGCCCGAACACAGCCGTTCATTACCCGAAGATATCAATCAGTTCGACTGGCTCACGTTTCAGCAGCAGTACCGGGATTACATCGATCTGGCCAAAATGGCGCAATTAATTCCCGGAATCGGGGCTGCCGTGGGTATTGTTGTCAATTACCGGCTCGTCAATCAACTTGGCCGTACGGCAATGAACGCCTACCGCACACGGTTGATACAGGATAAACTCGCCTTAACTGCAGGGTGATGGTCGGTAGGACTAGGGAAATAGCTTACTTCGGAGTAATCCATGACGTTAACGCTTAACGCGGAAGCAGGTAAATAGCCGAAACGGAACGTTTCCGATCTTTAAGTAAGTCGTTTAAAAATCATGCCTAACCAATCACTTTATCCTTCAGGGGACGTTCAGTTTTTTGGTGAAAAAGGTAAAAGCTGCCCGATAGTCTGTTTTAAGGATAATCATTAACAACCTCAGTAGTTGCCGGGTCTTGCCAAATGCCAGCCAGAAGCCGTAGTTTCTCCTTAAATGATGGACGTCATTGTTTAACCAACTAGATATTGTGTGTAACTTTCGGCCGAAACACCAAAGTTAAATGGGTGCTCGAGGTCATGTTTTCCCGCGTACTCTGTTGCCTGATTAAATGACTCGAAAAAGAAAGATTCTCGTTATAGAAGACCAGATAGATCAATGGAGATTGATTCGCGCATCAATTGAAAAAAACATGCCTAACACGGAGGCTGTTTGGGCAGAAACGATTACTGATGCCTTCACTTACCTGCAAACCGGCTCCGGACTGATGTTGCCCAACCTGATTCTATTAGACTTATACCTACCGAAACCAGAAGATGGCTGGCAATTCCTGGAAACGATCAAACAAAATAAGCTTTACCTCTTTTTGCCAATTGTTATTTTTAGCCACTCCGATTCCGCCGACGATATAAAAAAATCCTACGATCTGGGGTGTGCATCGTATGTGACCAAGCCTCGATTGGGTGAAAACTGGAATAGTTATTTCGTTACGTTATACAACTACTGGTGTCTGACGGCCATGCTTCCGCCTAATTAAGTAAACCTTTCTGATGAAATGACGGCCAATGGTGAGCGGACGAGCGACAATCCATCAGGGTAATGGCCATGAAGTCAACGAATTTCGCTTACATCAAGCGCTATTTAACCACCTTGCCCAACGAGATGATGGGGTAGATTTTCGTGGATAACGGGTTGGCCTGCGCTCGTCCCGTAGACAGTAATAAGGGTAAATTATTGACAAAGGAATTTGATTGATGCAATTCTTACATAGTTTTGTTCAATAGGATATCTCTTTGCATATGGCCTCGTTTGTTTGTGTGATTGGTAGCTCGAACACCGATATGGTGGTTAAGGGCAACAAGCTCCCCGCCCCCGGCGAAACGGTACTGGGTGGTACATTTCTTATGAATCCCGGCGGCAAAGGGGCTAATCAGGCCGTTGCGGCTGCCCGGTTGGCACTCCCTTCTGCAACCAGTTCAGAAGCTTCCATTTCCCCAGCGACAGTGTCATTTGTTGCCACAGTTGGAAATGATATTTTTGGCCAGCAGGCACGTCAGCAGTTCGAGCGGGAAGGTATCCGAACAGATTTTATCACGACCGATGCCAACGAACCCTCGGGCGTTGCCCTCATCGGCGTTGACAGTAAGGGGGAAAACTTTATCATGGTGGCGTCGGGGGCCAATGCTCGGCTCGGGCAGGAGCAAGTGGCCAGTGCCCTGGCCGCCGAAAAGGATGCCCGCAACACGGTTGTTCTCATTCAACTGGAAACACCCATGCCAACCGTCGAATTCGCGATTCGGGAAAGTTACGAACGGGGGATGCGCGTAGTCCTGAACCCCGCTCCGGCGCAGCCTATTGCTCCGGGGGTATTGGCCTGTTTGTTTGCAATCACGCCCAACGAAACCGAAGCCGAACTACTGACGGGTGTTCGTGTGACCGACGAGATCACCGCGAAACAGGCAGCTCAACACCTTCACGAAGCAGGCGTACCAAATGTGGTGATTACGCTTGGTTCGCGGGGGGCTTACCTTTCCACAGCTTCCGGGGCGTCGATGGTTGCCGCCCCACCCGTATCGGCCGTTGACACCACAGCGGCCGGTGACTGCTTTAACGGGGCCCTTGCCATAGCCCTTGCCGAAGGCCGCGACCTGTTCGATGCCGTCGCATTTGCCTGTAAAGCCGCGTCGATTTCAGTGACCCGCCTGGGAGCTCAGGCATCCATGCCGTACCGTCATGAAGTCGATGCTTTATCTCTCCCGACCATTCAATAACTCCTGACGACCCTAAACCCGATGAAAAAACGCTATTTACTCCTTTCACTAATCGCTCTGACGGCCTTTGGGCCGGCCCCGACACCTGGCAAAAAAGCACCTGCATCCATAACGATGGCCCGGGCGACTCTGCAGGACAAGATTAAAGGGGGCTGGGCCGGACAAGTAATTGGCTGCACGTTTGGCGGACCAACGGAATTCAGGTTCAATGGGACGATGATGAACGATTATCAGCCTATTCCCTGGTATGATGGGTACATCAAAAAGACGATGATCGAGAACTTCGGGCTGTACGATGACCTATACATGGACCTGACGTTTGTGGACGTATTTGAGAAAAAAGGGCTCGATGCGCCTGTCAGTGAACACGCTAACGCGTTTGCCAAAGCCGATTATATGCTTTGGCATGCCAATCAGGTGGGTCGTTACAACATCCTGAACGGCATGAAAGCCCCTGAGTCAGGACACTGGCTCAATAACCCCCATGCCGACGATATTGACTTCCAGATCGAAGCTGATTTTTCGGGACTTATGTCCCCTGGAATGCCCAATACCGCCGTTCAGATTGGTGATCCCATCGGGCATATTATGAATTACGGTGACGGTTGGTATGGTGGCGTATATGTAGGGGCTATGTACTCGCTGGCCTTCGTTAGTAATGACGTCAATTACGTTGTCCGGGAAGCCCTTAAAGCCGTGCCTAAGCAGAGTACGTTTTATCAATGTATTGCCGATGTGATCAAATGGCACGACCTGTATCCAACCGACTGGAAACGAGCCTGGCTCGAAATACAACGCAAGTGGTCGGATGAAGTGGGCTGTTCCGACGGGGTATTCGCTCCGTTTAATATCGACGCCAAAATCAACTCAGCCTACATCGTGCTTGGATTACTCTACGGACAGGGTGATTACACCAAAACCATGCAGATCAGTACCCGCGCCGGGCAGGATTCCGATTGCAACCCGTCGTCGGCAGGGGGGATACTGGGGACCATGCTGGGCTACAGTAAAATACCGGCCTACTGGAAACAGGGACTTGCCGAAGCCGAAGATATCGACTTTAAATACACGACTATGTCGCTCAGCGATGTGCATACTATCGGTATGAAGCACGCCCTTCAGGTCATTGAACGGAATGGCGGTAAAGTCAATGGTGACAACGTTACCATTGCGGTACAAACCCCGAAACCGGTCCGCCTGGAACAGGCCTTCACTGGCCACTTCCCAACCGAAAAACGAAGTATCAATAAAGACCTGACCGGTTTGGGGCAAGCAGATGAGTTTACTGCTACCTTCGATGGGGTCGGATTTATTATGGAAGGTCAACCCGTGCCGAAGGCCAGTGGTCGTTACGACGGTGATTTTATGTACCGGTTGGCCGTCTATGTGGATGGTCAGCAGATGGAGACCGTTAGCATTCCAGCCGGTTTCACCCGCCGACGCTACGACCTGACCTGGAAGTATCAACTGACACCCGGTACCCACACGGTGAAGCTTAAACTGCTAAATTCCGATAAAGACTTCACACTGCGTCTGCGCAATCTGATCGTTTTCGGGAATAAACCGGTTCTGGCCCGTTATTAAGTACTGCTGCCGCTGGAGTTCGTTAAGGTCGTTGCTAACCTGCTGTAGATCAAGCAGGTATTCCGTTTGTTCGACTGCCTATTCGGGACCAGCGACGTGCTGTTGGATGATGTGTCGGAAGTGAAATTGGTTGCCTTTCCGGCGTATTTCAGGGGCGCATCATTAGCCATCCCGCGGAGAATGTTGTCGAGCAAAGTGGTTTGAATCGCCACTGACGTTGATTGAGCTGGTGCTGTAATAAGAAGCTGAGAACCCGGCCAATACTGTAGGTCAAGCCAACCCTTAATTCAGTAAAGTCGCTATCGACCTATCATTAGATGCATTCGATAGCGAGTCCGGTTTATGATTTACTGATAAGCATTACCTATCAGTAAATCATAAAAAACGATTAGACTTTAAGTATATTTTTTTAGACTATTGTAAGTGTGAAAAGTACAGACACTCGTTAAAGTGTCCCTGGTGCGCTCACATACTTCGCTATAAATCAGGTTAAATGCCTGATAGACTATACCCGATCAAGCAACACCCATTCTACGATGAATCGTCTGATAAAATCCGGATATATCCTGATCCTGTTGATCATTTTCAGCCATCAGACTTTTGCACAAAACAGTAAGACACCACCCGCGCCGGGGCTGTCGTTTGTGGGTCAGTTGAATGTAAAAATCGGGAATGCCTATGTTGTCGGTGAAACACCACATGGTCTTCGTCGAATCATTCCTATCCTGGGGGGTACGGTGGAGGGTCCCGATCTGAAAGGTGAAATTCTGCCCGGCGGTTCAGATTGGCAGGTTGTCCGAAAAGATGGCGTTGCCGAACTGGAAGCGCATTATCAGTTCAAAACCGACGATGGAGTTATTATCTATATAAAAAATGTGGGTTTACGCGTTGCCACACCCGAAGTTGCCGCCCGTATTGGCCGGGGTGAACAGGTAAGCCCTAATGAATACTACTTTCGGGCCATCCCCAGGTTCGAAGCGCCTGCCGGTAAATACGCCTGGATGAACAATGCCATTTTTATCTGTACCGCCTTTCGTAATCCTGAAAATGTGGTGATTCAGGTCTGGAAAGTCCTTTAAACGCCATAAACTCTTTTATTATGCCCCAACCATCGGCATGGCTGAACGTTGAGCAGCAAGACGAATTGTTGATCGTTACCATAAATCGCCCCGAAAAACGGAATGCGATCAATGACAGCCTTTTGCTAGGTCTGGAGACCATATTTTCGACCGTACCGGAAGGGGTAAAAGCCGCTGTTTTATGCGCTGAAGGTCCGCATTTCAGCGCGGGTCTCGATTTGTCGGAGTTGCAGGAACGGGATATAGTCGCTGGGCTGCACCATTCGCGTATGTGGCACCGGGTACTGGATCGCATTCAATATGGTACGGTGCCCGTGGTGGCTGTGCTGAAAGGAGCCTGCGTAGGTGGGGGACTCGAAATTGCATCGGCCTGCCACATCCGGGTAGCCGAACAAAGTACCTTTTATGCCCTGCCCGAAGGCCAGCGGGGTATTTTCGTGGGTGGTGGTGCCTCGGTCAGGCTGCCCAAATTAATTGGTATGGCCCGCATGGCAGACATGATGTTTACCGGGCGGGTTGTCTCGGCTGACGAAGGAATTTGGATGGGGCTATCGCAGTATGTCGTGCTGGATAACGACGGTCTGGCGAAAGGCATTGAACTGGCGAAACGAATCGCCCAGAATGCACCCATGACCAATTATGCGCTGATGCACGTGTTGCCCCGCATTGCGGATTCCGCCCAGTCGGAGGGGTTATTGATGGAGAGCCTGATGGCGACCATTGCCCAGTCATCGGCCGAAGCAAAGGATAGACTCCGCGATTTTCTGGAAGGACGGGCGAAGAAGGTAGGCGAATAAACGTTAGCCCGCAGCTTTGTTAACTGAAATCATCGAATGAAATAAGGTTCAATTCAGAAATCGGCTTTTTGCTTCTCATACACCTCCAAGCCCATGTCGTTCAAGCAAGTTCAATTTGGCCCCACCCGAACCCGTAAAACGGTGCACTCCGATGGGTCTATTCGATTACGCCTTGAACAGCCGTTGAACGATTACCCTGAAAAACTGACCGAGAAGCTTGTCTTTTGGGCGGAAACACAACCACACCGCCCGTTTATAGCTCGCCGGAATAAGGGCGGGGAGTGGGTCCGTTACTCGTACGAACAAACGTTGACTGCGGTGAAAGCTATTGCTCAGTACTTGCTTGATCAACATCTGGGTCCAGAGGATACGCTGGTTATCTTATCCGAAAATAGCCTCGAACACGCCCTTCTGGCACTGGCGGCTATTCATGTGGGCATTCCTTTTTCGCCCATATCGCCCCCGTACTCCCTAATTTCTAAGGATCTGGGGCGGTTGCAGCATTGCCTCGAATGCATGACGCCCAAAGTTGTCTTTGCCCAGGATGCTCATGTATATAGCCGGGCACTCAATCTGACGAAGTCGCTGTTTCCGGAAGCTATCATCATCACCACTACTGCTGATAGTCATGACGTTAAATTTGCCGACGTCCTGACCACGGTACCAACTGACGCCGTAGAACGGGCTTTTGACAGGGTCACACGCGATTCGGTGGCGAAAGTGCTGTTCACCTCCGGGTCGACGGGGCTACCAAAAGGGGTTATCAATACGCACCGGATGTGGTGCGCCAATTTGCAGCAGATCACGCAGGTGTTTCCTTTCATGCAAACCGAACCACCCGTAATGATCGACTGGCTTCCGTGGAATCATACCTTCGGCGGGAACCACAATGTAGGCCTGGCGCTCTACAACGGCGGTACCTTGTATATTGATGATGGTAAACCCACTTCGGCGGGTATTGAAACAACGGTGCAGAACCTGCGGGAAATTTCGCCGACGGTTTACTTCAATGTGCCCAAAGGGTTCGAGATGCTGATCCCGTATTTTGACCGTGAGCCCGAACTACGTCGAACGTTTTTTGCCCGATTGAATATGCTGTTCTATGCCGGGGCGAGTTTGGCGCAACCCATCTGGAACCGGCTGGAAGAACTGGCGATGGAAACCATCGGCACACGAATTCCGATCATAACGGGGTTGGGTTGTACCGAATCGGGGCCATCGGCCATGTTTGCCAACTGGGGCGGTAGCTTTTCGGGCCTGCTGGGGGTGCCGGTAGCGGGCATGGATGTGAAACTGGTTCCCGACGGTGATAAACTCGAAGCGCGGTATAAAGCACCAAATGTTACGCCCGGTTACTGGCGGCATACCGAAGCCACCCTTACCGCATTTGATGAGGAGGGCTACTACAAAACGGGGGATGCCGTGCGCTTTCTGGATCACAACGACCCCGACAAAGGCTTGATTTTCGATGGCCGTATTGCCGAAGATTTCAAGCTTTCGACCGGTACGTGGGTCAATGTGGGCATTCTGAAAGCGAAGGTCATTTCGGCTGGAGCACCGATCGTGCAGGATGTGGTCATTACCGGCCTCGACCAGGCTCATGTTTGCGTTCTCCTGTTCCTGAACGCCGATGCCTGCCGGCGCTTAGCCAGCTTGCCGGTGGATTTGCCCGACAAAGAAGTGTTTAGGCATCCGGCAATTAATGATTTTGTCGATGCGCTGCTGATCGTTCTTAACAAAACCGCCAAAGGCAGTTCAGAACGAGTCGAAAGGGCCCTCGTCGCCGTCGATCCGCCCTCCATTGATCTGGGTGAAATTACGGATAAGGGTTCTCTGAATCAGCGGGCTATCCTTAAACACAGAGCCGATTTAATAAACCAACTGTATTACCAACCTAACATTTAAACCGAAGAATGAGTGAAGAATATAGCAGGCTGATTGCTCTGAAAAACGATTCATTCACCTTTCCGTTTCTGCTTTATTCTTCACTTTTCACTTATCACTCTTAATTCTTTATCATGAAAACCCCTCCTTTTCGCGCCGACCATGTTGGCAGCCTGTTGAGAACTCCCGACGTGAAAGATAACCGTCTGAAATGGAAAAAAGGCGAGATATCGGCCGAAGAACTGCGTGCCATTGAAGATGCAGCCATTGCCGAAACCGTGAAAAAACTGGAATCGACCGGTATGCGCTCCATCACGGATGGCGAGTTCCGTCGTGATTATTTTCACCTCGATTTTCTGAGAGAACTATCGGGCGTCACGGTTACGGGTGGTATCGACGCCAACCCGAACGCGAAAGCTGCTTCCGACGGCTTTACGCCCCCGGTATTGAGTGTAACGGGTAAGCTCAAGCACGTGAAAGACATTCAGGTAGCCGATTTTAACTTCCTGAAATCCGTGACCACACAAACGCCCAAAGTGTCGATTCCATCGCCGACAATGATTCACTTCCGGGGTGGCCGAAAATCCATCGACATTAATTCTTACCCGGACATGGATGAGTTCTTTCACGATCTGTCCATGGCGTATCGGGAGGAAATCGACCATTTGTATAAGGCCGGCCTTCGGTACCTGCAACTGGATGACACGAACCTGGCCTACCTCTGCGACCCAAAAATGCGGGCGGCTGCCGTGGAGCGGGGCGAAGATCCAAATGAACTGCCCCGAACCTATGCCGCGCTGATCAACTCGGTCATCGACAACCGCCCCGACGACCTGACAGTGGGCATTCACCTGTGCCGGGGTAACTACCGCAGCACCTGGTTTGCCGAGGGTGGCTATGAGCCTGTAGCGGAAGTACTCTTCAACGAAATCAACGTCGACGCTTACTTTCTGGAATACGACGACGAGCGCTCCGGCGATTTTGCGCCCCTCCGCTTTGTGCCCAAAGACAAAATGGTTGTACTCGGTATCGTATCTTCCAAAGTTCGGGAGCTCGAATCCATTGAAGACCTGAGCAAGCGCATTGACGAAGCCGCCCAGTACATGCCTCTCGATAACCTGTGCGTGAGTCCCCAATGTGGCTTTTCGTCGACCCACCACGGCAACGACCTGACGCATGACGACCAATGGAAAAAGATTGAACTGGTCGTCAACACAGCCGTGAAGGTTTGGGGAACAGCGTAGGTAGTGCCGACCGTCCCGGTTGGTAGAGAAAATACGCTACCGGGGTGTCATGTTCTAAACCTGAAACGGTGAGGTTTCTCAAAACCTAAAGTCACAAGGTTTTGAGAAACCTCGCAGCGTCGGTTATAAGTAACCGACACCACAGAACCAGGTATTGCCACACACCATACTCCACACTATACGGTACTAACTACCCGATAAAGAACATGAAATACTATTTCAGCCTGTTGCTGGCGTTAAGTCTTGTCACCCGATCTGTTGCCCAAAGCCCCGTCGCTAAAGTTGATTCGGGCAGTTTGAAAGGGGCCCGGTACGTCATACTTTTCCCGCCAAACTGGAAAGGGAAACTGGTCATGTATGCCCACGGCTACGAATTCATGGGCGCGAAACCCCGACAAAGCCAGAATCCGGGGTTTTCGAATAACATGAAGCCGTTTCTGGAACGGGGTTTTGCCGTAGCCGCATCAGACTACCAGTATCAGGGGTATTCATTGCCGCAGGGTGTTGACGATACCGAATCGCTGCGACAGTTTTTTATAAAAACCTACGGAAAGCCGGATACCACCTACATGGTCGGGCATTCGCTGGGTGGGGGAGTTACGCTGGCAACCATCGAGAACTTTGGGGCAAATTACAACGGGGGGCTTCCCCTCTGTCCATTGTCGAGCCGACCCTACCTTCAATGCCGGAAAGAATTCGACATGTATGCTACGTTTAACGGGCTATTCCCGGGTGTTGTGCCCTCGTTGACAACTATTTTCGATCTTTCGAAACCCTATCAGGCTCAGCCGATGCAGGCGATGGTGTCACAGGCCATGGCGATAAAAAAAGCTGTTCTGGCTAAAGATTCCGTGTTGGCCGTAGCCTTTGCCAAACGATTTGATTTAAAACTGGAAGATCTTCCCTTTTCCCTATTCTTCAATGAGAACGTCCTGCGCGATCTGGCTCAAAAAGCCAAGGGAAATCCGTTCGACAATACCAACACCGTGTATACCGGCTTCCCGGATAACCTGGTTGTCAACCAAAAAGCGGAGCGCCTGCCCGCCACCGTCGATGCGAATCTGGTTTTTGGGAAATACGACCGAACCGGTAAAATTGACAAGCCTGTCGTTTTAGTACACACCATCTACGATCAGCTTATCCCGCCAGCCTATGGGGTCGTGAATTTCGAAAATATGGTGCATCAACAGGGGAAAGATCAGTATTTTACGGTCAAATACACCAGCGGGCAGGGTCATTGCAACTTTACACCCCAACAAACAGGACAAACGTTCGACGCCCTCCGAAACTGGGTAAAAAAAGGTACCAAACCAACTCCCGGATTTATAAATTAAAGAGCGAAAGTATGAAAGAGTAGTATGCTATCATGAAAGACAACGCTCTTTCGCTCCGCACCGGCGGCCGCTCTTTCGCTCTTTAACTCTTTCTCACTTATGATCGACCTCGATAAAATACGTGCCATTGATGTGCATACCCATGCGGAAGCCTCTTGCTGGCATCCGCATGACGATTTTCGGCCGGAGCTGGACGAGGCTTTTACAAAATTTTTCAAGTCGGACCACCGGCCCACCATTCAGGAAACGGCTGATTATTACCGGGAGCGGAACATGGCATTCGTGATGTTTACCGTAGACTCCGAGTTCAACGTGGGTAAGCGCCGTATTCCGAACGAAGAAGTGGCCGAAGGGGCGCAGAAGAACGCCGATGTAATGATTGCCTTTGCCAGCATCGATCCGCACAAAGGCCGAATGGGTGCCCGCGAGGCCCGAAATCTGATTGAGAATTTTGGCGTCAAAGGGTTTAAATTTCACCCGACCGTTCAGGGTTTCTACCCCAACGACCGCATGGCGTATCACCTGTATGAAGTCATTGCGGAGTATAAACTGCCGATGTTATTTCATTCCGGCCATTCGGGGTTTGGCTCCGGTGTTCGTGGGGGAGGAGGAATGCGACTCGAATATTCCAATCCCATTCACCTCGACGATGTGGCTATCGACTTCCCCGACAATCCTATCATCATTGCGCACCCAAGCTGGCCGTGGCAGGATGAAGCCTTGTCGGTAGCCATGCACAAACCCAATATTTATATCGACCTCAGCGGCTGGTCGCCGAAGTATTTTCCGAAGCAACTGGTGCAGTATGCCAATACCATGCTCAAAGACCGGGTGTTGTTTGGCACTGACTTTCCGCTCATCACGCCCGACCGCTGGCTGAAGGATTTTGAGGAGGCCGGCTTTAAGGAAGAGGTGAAGCCGCTCATTTTAAAAGAAAATGCCATTAAGATGCTCGGTTTAAGAAAGTAAAAGAGCGTTGGCTTTTGCTTCGTCTCTTAATGTAGCACGGGTCAATAGCCCGCGTAGTCAAAGGCTAACAAATTCAATAACCTATTAGCCTTCGGCTAGGCGGGCTACAACCCCGCGCTACGAGATAAAATCCCCTTAACTTGAATTAACCTACATGGAAGTAAGTGCCAAAACCCTGATTGACCAGCGACCTCTTTCGCAGTTACAGTACGCCACTATCATCGTCTGCTTCCTGATGAATATGCTCGATGGCATGGACGTCCTGGTGATCTCGTATGCGGCTCCGGCCATTGCTAAAAACTGGAGTATAGGACCGGAAGCGATGGGCGCCGTCTTTAGCTCCGGGTTATTTGGCATGACCTTCGGCGCACTTTTTCTGGCTCCCTACGCCGATCTCATTGGGCGAAAAACCCTGATTCTCATTAGCGCAGCGATTATGGGCATCAGTATCTACCTGACTTCCTTTTCGACCGGTCTCCTTCCATTGATCGTGTTCCGGTTCATCAGCGGGCTGGGGATCGGGAGCATGCTGGCGAGTACGGCCGCGCTGGCGGCCGAATACACACCAAACAAAACCCGTGATTTCTGGGTAAGCTTCGTCGTGTCGGGCTATCCGGTTGGGGCGGTGGTGTCAGGCCTGGTAGCGGCCAGGATCATACCCGTTTCGGGCTGGCAAACCATGTTTCAGATTGCGGGGGTGACTACTTTTCTGGCGCTGCCATTAATTCAGTTCTTCCTGGCGGAGTCTCTGGATTTCTACCTCAAATCGCAACCGGATCAGGCACTCGGGAAAGCGAACGGTATTCTGGGGAAAATGGGACATTCGCTCATTGATGCCCTGCCCCACAAACCCGCGAAAGGCAACGGCATTCCCATTAAATCGCTGCTCGAAAACGAATACAAAATACCGACCATTCAGCTGTGGACGGCTTTGTTTCTTTCCTTTGCCACGCTCTATTTCCTTACCAGCTGGATCCCAAAACTGGCAACCAATGCCGGTCTCCCGATTGAGTTGGCTATTTACGCCGGTACCGTCTTTAATGTAGGGGCGTTTTTTGGCATCACAGCTCAGGGCTATCTTTCCAGTCGTTTCGGCCTGAAGCGAACGATTGGTCTATTTCTCATCATGACGGGCGTTGTCATGGCGGCTTTTCAGCTTTTTATGGGTTCTTCTACGCTACTGCTGGTCTTTGCCGTGCTTGGCTTTGGTATTCAGGGTGGTTTTGTTGGCCTCTACGCGGTAGCGGCTCGCATGTACCCAACTGAATTCAGAACGACGGGTGTTGGCTGGTCTATTGGCATTGGCCGACTGGGGGGGATCATCGGTCCAGCGGTGGGGGGGATACTGATCGGGATGGGTCTGTCGATGGTGACGAACTTCCTGATTTACGCCGTCCCGACCATCTTCGCCGGCATCATGACGATGTATATTTCGTCGAAGAAGATAAGTTAAAGAAGTTGGCCAATACTGTGATTATGAGTGGCACCGGCCACCTTACCTGTCAACACCCATTAGACCACGTCTACCCATTGATCTATTGGATCAAAGAACCATTGTCAGATAGCTAGAATACCGAATCTAACACCTCGTTTTTTCTGTGTTCTCTATGCCTCTGTGTTAATTAATTTTGCTTATCATGCTTTCACTTGTCCATAACGCCACCCGGAACGTTGACTTAACAGCCATCGTTTCCGAAGGCCACTCTCACACGTATCAGCAGTTACTCGACTCATCCGACGCGTTTGCTTCGCTTCTGCTAAACGGCGCTACCGATCTCAACGAAGCTCGGATAGCCTTCATGGTAGCGCCTGGATTCGATTATGTGCGGGTGCAGTGGGGTATCTGGCGGGCCGGTGGCGTCGCTGTACCACTGGCGTTATCTTACCCGTTGCCATCGCTGCGGTACGTAATCGAGGATACCGGAGCCCAAATTATTGTAGCCGACCAAACCTTCGCCCCGTTGCTGGCTTCATTAGCAGACGAAAAGGGCTGCCGATTGATTATTCTGGGCGAAGAAGGAGAAACGGTCAGTACCCAATCACTGCCCGAACTTACACCAAGTCGCCGGGCGATGATCCTGTACACGAGCGGTACCACCAATCTGCCCAAAGGCGTTGTCACGACGCACGCTAATCTCGACGCCCAGATTTCGACCCTCGTCAACGTGTGGCAATGGTCGTCCAGCGATCATATATTATGTGTACTGCCACTGCACCACGTCCACGGAATTATCAACGTAGTCAGTTGTGCACTTTGGGCTGGCGCCACCGTCGAGTTTCAGCCTAATTTCTCTGCCGAAGCCATTTTTGCCGCCTTTCAGCGCGGGCAGATCAACGTCTTTATGGCCGTGCCGACCATCTATTTCAAGCTGATTGCTTATTGGGAAGGTCTACCGGACGATCAGCAACAACAGATCACCGAAACCCTTGCCAGATTCCGGCTTATGGTGTCGGGATCGGCGGCTTTACCGGTGTCGGTAATGGAGAAATGGAAGACCGTGAGCGGTCACACCTTGCTCGAACGCTATGGCATGACCGAGATAGGCATGGGTATCAGCAACCCCTACGACGATGAACGACGAGTTGGTTATATCGGCAAACCTCTTCCGGGTGTGAGTGTCCGGCTGGTGGATGAAAAGAACATCGAAGTCGTAGACGGGTTGCCGGGAGAGATTCAGATAAAAGGGGCAACCGTTTTTCTGGAGTACTGGAACCGCCCTGAAGCCACTCAAAAAGCCTTCACGGACGATGGCTGGTTCAGGACAGGTGATATCGCCGTAGTCGAAGATGGTTACTACCGTATGTTGGGCCGCGACTCCATCGACATCATCAAATCTGGGGGCTATAAGATTTCGGCCCTCGAAATTGAAGAAGTGCTTCGGACACACTCCGCCATCAGCGATTGCAGTGTGGTTGGAATTCCCAATGAAGAATGGGGTGAATTGGTAGCGGCAGTGCTTATCCTGGCCGATAAGACGGTGTCGCCGGAACAGATTAGTAGCTGGCTGCGCGAACGGATGCCTGCCTATAAAGTGCCCCGACAATACCGCGTTGCCGAGGAACTGCCCCGTAACGCGATGGGAAAAGTGACCAAGAACGACCTGAAGCCTTTATTTAATTACTAATGGATAATGGACAACGGTCTATCTATTATCCATCGTGCGTTACCCTTTACCAAACTTGTATTTAAATGATTATATACGGTGTGGCCATCCTGGCCTTTTGCTATGTCATCGGTCAGTTGGCCGGTGAACTACTCGGCCGACTGATTGGCGTCGATGCCAACGTAGGGGGCGTTGGCTTTGCGATGCTGCTGCTGATTTTTCTAAATGACTGGTTCACGAGAAAAGGATTATCCGATAAACTTACTGACCGGGGTATCGAGTTCTGGAGCCAGATGTACATTCCGATTGTAGTGGCTATGTCGGCGGTTCAAAATGTAAAAGTGGCCGTTTCCAGCGGTTCTATGGCGCTTTTTGCCGGAATCGTTCCGGTATTGATCTGCCTGTCTGTGATTCCCCTGCTTGCCAAGTTTGCTAAATCCCAACCCGTCGACCAGAATGGACATTATAACCCGGTTTCTTGAAAAAAATGGGTTGGTCGTTGCCTTTCTGGCTGTCGGGATCATGATGTATGTGTCGTCCGTTATCTCCAATCGACTAACCAATAAAAAAATCCCTGCATCGGCTATTGCCATCGTCATGGGACTGGTGCTGGCGTATGTGGGAGGCATCTATTCAGGGGGCGAAAAAGGCATTGCCGATGTGAAAGTCTTTTCGGGTTTCGGGCTGATGGGCGGGGCCATGTTCCGCGACTTCGCCATTGTCTCGACCGGTATGGGAGCCAGCTTTGTCGTCATGAAACGTACTGGCTGGATTGGTGCGGTTTCGCTGTTTCTGGGCATTGTGCTTTCATTCATCGGGGGCGTTATTGTGGCACTTTTCTGGGGGTACACCGACGCCGTTAGCCTGACAACCATCGGAGCTGGTGCCTGCACGTATATTGTTGGACCGGTAACGGGTGCGGCCATTGGGGCCAGTTCCGATGTTATTGCATTGAGCATAGCCGCCGGTGTCGTGAAAGCGGTTTTCGTGACCATCGGCACTCCTTTCGTTGCCCGGTACATCGGCCTCGACAATCCGCATACGGCTATGGTCTACGGCGGACTTATGGGCACGACCAGCGGTGTTTCGGCCGGTCTGGCGGCTACCGACCCTAAATTAGTCCCGTATGGTGCCCTCACCGCTACATTCTATACCGGATTAGGCTGCCTGGCGTGTCCGTCGGTGCTGTACCTGCTGATGCGGGTGGTCTTTTGAGAGTTGGCTGTTGCTCAATCCATGAAAATGCCAGTATGAACCCCGCTCGTTCCGACGCTAACCTCTGCTGTCCTCGTCAGGCATCATTTCGATCCTGATTTGGATTGGATGCACACGCTACGGAGCGATTACCACCTGTTTCGTATTAACCGGGTAGAGACGTACAGGCCCCATTTGACCTTCCCGCTGTCGTCCTACCGGAAAACGGTTTTTGACTTTATTTAACGTGAATAATGGGTTGATTAGCTTAAAATCTAGCTTATACGCAGTTATCACCCACGTTATACAGCGATTAGATCAAAAAGATATAACCACAGAGGCACAAAGAACACAGAGGTTGATCAGGAAACTTTATTCCCTGATCAACCTCTGTGTTCTTTGTGCCTCTGTGGTTATATCTTTTTGATCTAGCCTGGATTCTGATCTTCAGTTAAACGAATGCTAACCAGCATTTAGCCATTATTCACGTTATTTACATGACCCAAGGCTATTCCATCCGCGCCATATCCCATGAAAGCATTCATCAAAGACAACGCCCTAAAATCAACATTGGCGAATCTGATTATCGGTGCGGTAATTCCTTCACTGGTCTTGCGCTCGCATTCGGTCGTGCACATACAGGGATCAACGCCCAATTTGCTGTCTGTCCTGTTGCCGGGGGTGTTTATGGCTGCATTCATGACAACGATCATCACCTTTGGTGTGATGACTAGCCAGCGAAAAACCGGGAAACTGACGCCCGGTTTAAGACCATCAACTGGCTGGATCCTGGTTGCCCTCCTGAATGGTATTGTCATTGGGCTGCTTTTTGCCCTGCCCGCTCTGCTGATCATAAAGATTGTAGAGAGGGTGGTAGCCGATACGTCGCTTCCCAAATTGTCGGTCATCCTGCTCTCGGCCCTGATCAGCGCCTTGACAGGCTTCCTGTCATCTTTTGTGGCTGTGAAACGGGCAGTTTAACGTTGTCGGTCCCGAGTGTCTGTACTGTTGGCGATTGCGCCAATCCCTTTAACCCCTCTGGTCAAAATCGAATGCGCCTGAAATTGGTACTAAACGCCGTCGATCAGGCCAAAACGGCCGTGAGTCTTCTGCTTAACCAACCAAAACCCTATCGGGCGGTGCCATGGTTCAGAACCAATCAGTACCCGCTGAAACTCAAAGTGGCAGGAGTGTCGCCCGGGTTCGATGATTATTTGATTCAGGGAGACCAGACTACGGACAAATTTTCGGAGTACCATTACAAAGCGGGCAATCTAATCGGAGTTGATTCACTCAAGCGCCCCGCCGACCACCTCAACGCCCGAAAATTACCCGAAGCGGGCGTTAGCCCCAATCAATAACAGACCAATGACCTGAGTTTTAACTTGAACGCTTTGCTGGTTTGGTAACCATTTTTCGTCTACATCTTTCCCAGTTTTCGAAACTGACCGGGCGAAAGCCCGGTTTGTTTTTTGAAGAGCCTTGAAAAATAAGCCGGGTCTTTGAAACTCAGCACATATGATATTTCGGACAGTGAATACGAGGTGTTGAGCAGGTATTTCTTGGCTTCATTGGTCAGGTTATCATGGACAATTTGCAGAGCCGACTTCTTGACGACCGACTGACAAATTCGGTTGAGATGCACGGCAGTGATGTTCAGCGCACCGGCATATTCCTGAATCGTTTTGAGTTCGTGAATAGACTGCCGAATCAGCTTCTGAAAGGCGTTGAAGTACTGAAGCGTCCGATTCGTTGACAGAGAATCTTCAATACCCGAATCCTGCCGCATTCTGTACAGGCTGATCAGCATCAGTTGAAGTAACGACTGAAGCTGTGCTTTTTTCTCCACTTTGTCTTCATTCACTTCCCGAATCAGTTGATCCTTAATCCATTGCAACTTGTTAAATTCCTCCGCAAGGCCCTCAAATGGATACTGACTTAATTGATTGATCTCCAGAAAAAGCTGCGGCATTGCTTTGGAAAAAATATCCAGCGATTGCTCAGCAATGGTAAAAACCTCCCCAGCCATATTTGATTCGAAGGCAAACCCATGGAGTGTATTGGCCGGAATCAGCAGCACGCAGGGGGGAGTTAGGGTAACTCTGCGCAGTTCGGAGATAAGCACGCCATTACCCGAGGTGAAGAAGAAGAGCTGGATCAAATCGGTGTGCAGGTGCTCATCGATGTCCCAGTCGTAGAGCTGGCTACGAACTTCCAGCAATTCATGATGGATGAACCCGTCGGTAAACGGTTGGCGACTATCGCCATATAATCCCTCGAAGTTGCGAAGATAAATGGACATCTATGTTTAAAATAGCTAAAAAATGACCTAAAAATGGAGGTAATGTTCGATTTGTACAAGCCTTATTTTTATTAATCCAAGATAATTTATGACCATGCCTATAGCTTTGCTGAACAAATCCTTAACCAGCCACACGTTCGGCATGAGCGACCTTATCTATAATCACTTTGATCGGGAGGTACACCCGCCTTACATCTCTCCCGCCTATACATCAACGGTTTTACGGGGTCCAACGAAGCCACTGATCGTTATTAAACAGTCGCTTTCGGAGCTGACCGGCCCCGTTTTTGGGGAAATGAACCTTGGCCCACTCGACCATGATCTGACAAAAAACTCCGTTCGGAACGGTGAGCCGCTGGGCGAACGGATCATTGTGCATGGCAAAGTAATGGACGAGAACGGTCGGCCGATTCCGCACACACTGATCGAGATATGGCAGGCCAATTCGGCAGGTCGCTATGTACATAAAGTAGATCAGCACGACGCGCCTATCGACCCTAATTTTCTGGGTGCCGGCCGCGTACTGACCGATGCCGAAGGCAACTACCGATTCTATACGATAAAGCCGGGAGCCTACCCGTGGGGCAACCATTACAATGCCTGGCGGCCTAATCATATCCACTTTTCGCTGTTTGGGCCGAATATCACAACGCGTTTGGTTACCCAGATGTACTTCCCCGGCGACCCGCTGTTGCAGTACGATCCTATTTTTCTGGGCGTTCCTCCCAAAGGCCGGGAATTATTGATTTCCCAGTTCGACTTAAGCGTTACCGAACCCCATTTCGCCCTGGGCTACCGATTTGATTTTGTCTTGAGAGGCAACAACTCAACGCCATTTGAAACGGCCTAACCATCGACTCCATGCCTTTACAAACACCTTCACAAACCGTTGGCCCTTATTTTGCGTACGGCCTGACGCCGGAGCAATACGGGTACGATTTCAAAAGTCTGATAGAAAATCAGTTGGTGAATCCACTTGATCAGGCAGATACCATCACTATTTCCGGAAACGTCTTTGATGGACAGGGAGTGATTATTCCCGATGCCATGATTGAGATCTGGGACGCGCAAAACAAGCGCTTCGGTCGGATGGGGACGGGTACTGACGTTCAGAACCGGTTTGTTTTTCATGCGTTGAAACCCGAATCTGCAGATGGGCAGGCACCTCATCTGTCGGTCATCGTTTTCATGCGCGGACAGCCGATTCATTCCTACACCCGGCTGTACTTTCCCGACGAAGCTGCTGCCAACGAAACGGACCCGGTTTTAACGCTTGTCCCTGCCGAACGACGCCAGACGCTCATTGCTCAGAAAACGACAACCGGTTATCTGTTCAATATATACATGCAGGGTGAACAGGAAACCGTATTTTTCGAGGTCTAACCCTTAACCTGACCATGAGCCTGTATTCCAGCCTGTTTTATAGTTCTGATGTCCAATTAATACTGTCCGAAGAAACGACCGTTGCAAACATGCTTCGGTTTGAAGCAGCATTGGCTACGGCTCAGGCAAAAAGTGGGTTAATTCCAACCTCCGCAGCCGAACAGATAGCCGCGTGCTGTGCCGTTGATTTGCTGGATTGGGAACGACTCAAAAAAGACATTGCCCTGAGCGGGAATGCGGCCATTCCGCTGGTCAAACAGCTCACCGGCATTGTCCGAAAACAGGACGAAGAAGCGGCTGGATTTGTGCATCTGGGGGCTACGAGTCAGGATGTGGTTGATTCGGCAACTGTATTGACAATCAAAAATATCCTTGACTGGCTGGACCATAAAATTGCGGCTCTGGTAGATAAACTGATTGCTTTGAGCCGACAGCACCGCGAAACCGTTATGATTGGGCGGACACTGCTGCAACAGGCCAAACCGATCACCTTTGGTCTCAAAACGGCTTTGTGGCTGGATGGACTTTGTCGCAGTCAACAACGGCTGGCCGAGTGCCGGAAGCGAGTGCTGGTTCTGCAACTGGCGGGGGCGGTGGGTAGTCGAAATACCTCGATTCCAGCTTCGGTACATCAGGATGTTGCAGACCAATTGGGGGTAAAGCCATCCGTTTCCTGGCACACGCAACGCGACAATCTGGCTGAATATGCCGCCGTTCTGGGTATTCTCTCGGGTAGCCTGGCCAAGATAGCGAATGATGTCATGTTACTCATGCAGACCGAGATCGCCGAAGTGCTGGAAGGAAAAGCAGCAGGCAAAGGTGGTTCGAGTACGATGCCGCACAAACGTAATCCAGTTACCACGACGGCCATTCTGGCCAACGCCAATCGGGTGCCGAACCTGGTAGCTACAATGCTCTCGGCCATGCCGCAAGAGCACGAACGGTCGGCCGGGCGCTGGCATTCGGAGTGGGACGTGCTCAGCGACATCATGCAACTGACCGCCGGTGCGGTCGAGCGCAGTCTTGAGTTGTTCGACAATCTGGAAGTGGATTCGCAACGAATGCGTCAGAACCTCGAATTGACCAACGGACTGATTTACGCTGAAACTGTTTCACTGGCGCTGGCCCCCAAACTGGGCAAAGCCAACGCCCATGA
This sequence comes from Spirosoma aerophilum, assembly GCF_054782495.1. Lineage (NCBI taxonomy): Bacteria > Pseudomonadati > Bacteroidota > Cytophagia > Cytophagales > Cytophagaceae > Spirosoma > Spirosoma aerophilum. The sequence goes on from NZ_BAAGSJ010000013.1 coordinate 397,523, forward strand.
ACTGGTCGAAAAGGCGTGTGCAGTGGCTGTTTCAGAGCACAAACACTTAAAAGAAGTCCTTAGCGGCCAAGCCGTTGAGGTGCCTGACCTCGATGCACTTTTTCAGCCGGAAAACTCGCTGGGGCAGGCGTTGGAGATTATTGATTCGGTTTTGCAAAAACATACTAAACTTTAAAGAAAGGGCCCCAAGTAACGTAAAACACTCTTTCGCTATTTTTTATGTCCACCAACCATAAACTTCAGGGATCTCCCAATAGTCCTGTCCTTATCTTCTCCAACTCCTTAGGTGCCGAGATGATGATGTGGGATGAACTGCTGCCTTTTTTACTGCCTTACTTCCGGGTGCTTCGGTACGATACGCGCGGGCAGGGAGGAAGCGAGACCACACCGGGGCCATATACCCTTGACCAGTTAGGGCAGGATGTGATTGACCTCATGGACAGCCTGAACGTCGAACAGGCGTATTTTTGTGGTTTATCGATGGGTGGGTTAGTGGGCCAGTGGCTAGGCATCAACCAGCCCCACCGATTTAAGAAAATCGTTCTGAGTAATACCGGTGCTAAGATTGGCAACGACGAACGCTGGAATGGGCGAATTGCCACTATCGCCGAGCACGGTATGAAGGCCATCGTAGATGATACCATGGAGCGCTGGTTCACGGAAAGCTTCCGTACGAAAAAACCTGAGCGAGTGGGTCAGACGAAAGCTATGTTTCTGCGGTCGCCAATTGAAGGGTATTCTGCCTGTTGCGCGGCCATCCGCGATGCCGACTTTCGGGAAAAACTAGGTCAGCTTTCTGTAAAAACGCTGATTATTGCGGGCGAAGAAGACCCCGTAACGAACATTGAGCAGGCTGAATTTCTCCGGGATAATATCCCCTATGCCCAACTGGCCATCCTGCCCGCCCGACATTTGGCAAGTACCGAACTGCCGCAGGAATACGCACAGGTACTCATCAATTTTCTGGTCGGTGAATCAACGTTTGATAAGGGTATGCACGTTCGGCGGACGGTGCTGGGCGATGCCCACGTCGATAAAGCCAATGAGCAGATCACCGAGTTCAACGCCGACTTTCAGCAGTTTATCACCAACTACGCCTGGGGTGAAATCTGGACCCGGCCGGGCCTTTCCAAACACAACCGAAGTTTGATCACGCTGGCGATGCTGATCGCGCTTAACCGAAAAGCAGAGTTTCAAATGCACGTCCGGGCCGCGTTAAACAACGGTGTCAGTGCGGCCGAAATCAAAGAAGTTATCATGCAATCAGCCCTGTATTGTGGTTTGCCAGCCGCTAATGAAGCCTTTCACGCTGCCAGCGAAATCCTAAACCAGCAACCATGACCCATCACACACAAGTCGGTATTATCGGGGCCGGACCCGCCGGATTATTGCTCGCACAACTATTGCATCAGCAGGGCATTCGTTCCGTGGTACTCGAGAACCGGCCACGGGAACGGGTCGAGAGCCGTCAGCGGGCGGGCTTACTTGAACAGAACACCGTTGACCGGCTTCGTCAGGCTGGGGCTACCACCCGGCTGGATCAGCAGGGACTCGTGCATGACGGGGTAATTCTAAGTTATAACGGCCAGCGGCACCGCATTGACCTGGCTGGGTTGACCGGCGGTTCACGCGTGACCATCTACGCCCAAACCGAAGTCGTAAAAGACTTGATTCAACTTCGATTGGATACGGGCGAACCTATTTTATTCGAGGCCGAAGCTACCTCCGTCGACGGGCTGAATACGAGTACGCCGATGATTCAGTATATCCAAAATGGCGAAGCTCACACCCTGGCCTGCGATTTCGTGGCAGGTTGCGACGGCTTTCACGGCATCTCCAGAAAGACCATACCGGAGTCTCTGACTACCGTTTACGATAAAGTTTATCCGTACTGCTGGTTGGGTATTCTGGCAAAAGTGCCGCCTTCCACCCACGAATTGATCTATGCGTACCATGACCGGGGGTTTGCGCTCCACAGCATGCGCTCACCCGAAGTTTCCCGGCTGTATGTGCAGTGCAACCTAACCGATACGCTGGACGACTGGCCCGACGAACGCATCTGGGCAGAACTTCAAATTCGGTTGGGTACAACCGGCTGGACGTTACACGAAGGCCCAATTATGGAGAAAACCATCACGCCCATGCGGAGTTTTGTGAGCGAACCGATGCAGTACGGACGCTTGTTTCTGGCGGGGGACTCCGCGCACATTGTCCCGCCAACGGGTGCCAAAGGGCTGAACATGGCCGTGGCCGATACAGGCCAGTTATTTGATGCGTTAATGGCCTGGTATCAGCAGGGCAGCGCCACTGAACTGGCCGATTATACCGCCTGCTGCATGCGTCGGGTGTGGCGGGTGCAGGAGTTTTCCAACTTCATGACGGAGCTGCTTCATCATAATCCCGACAAGTCCAGTTTCGATGCTCATTTACAGGCATCCCGTTTCAACCAACTCATCACCAGCCCGACAGCCTCGACCGTTGTCGCTGAAAATTATGTAGGTCTGGCGGCCCAAAAAGCCAGTCAAGCATTTCAACCTGTACTGACTTACCCATGAAAACAGTTCCAATTTTAGACGTGCATACGGCCGCTAACCTCGTGAAAGAAGGCGATACGCTCCTGCAGGGCGGGTTCGGTATGACCGGAAATCCTGTTCACCTGATGCACGCGCTGGCTGAAATCGGCACCAAAAATCTGACGTTCGTAGGCAACAACACCGGCGAAACGGGTTTGGGAGGAGGGCGTCTGCTGCGAAATGGGCAGCTCAAAAAACTGATCGGCTCCTTTTTTACATCCAATCCCGATGCCGTAAAAGCGGCTCAAAACGGTACAGTCGATTACGACTTACTACCGCAGGGAACCCTGGCCGAAGCCATTCGGGCGGGTGGCGCGGGTATTGGCGGTTTTTATACGCCAACCTCTGCCGGAACACCCCTGGCCTTGGGTCGGGAGACCAAAGTCATCGACGGTGTCGAGCAGGTATTTGTTAAGAGCATTCGGGGCCATGTGGCATTCATTCGGGCCTGGCGGGCCGATACCGCCGGGAACCTGCAATACCGGATGACGGAGAATAACTTTAACAAAGCGATGGCTACGGCCGCCGATCTGGTCATTGCCGAAGTAGAGGAAATTGTGCCGGTAGGCGAAATAGCTCCCGAGTTCGTTCATACGCCGGGTTGCTTTGTTGATTACCTGGTGCAGGCCACCCTGACGTTGGAAGACCTCGGCAGCTCAGCCTCGGTATCGTCTTCGAAGAAAGTAGATGAGTCCCGCATGAACATGGCGCGCCGGGCGTTGGCCGAGCTAAAAAAAGGTGACGTGGTTAATCTTGGAATCGGCATACCGACGCTCGTCGCCGATCTGATTACCGACGAACATGGTATTATCCTGCATACCGAAAATGGTATGCTGGGCGTTGGGCCGGTGCCGGCAGATGGGGGTGGCGCGATGGATTACCCCGTTAATGCCGGCAAAATTCCCGTAACAGCCCTGAAGGGCAGCAGCTATTTCGACAGTGCCGACTCCTTCGCAATGATTCGGGGCGGTCACATCGACGTGGCGATTATGGGTGGCCTCGAAGCCGATTCATCGGCTAATCTGGCGAACTGGGCGGTTCCCGGCAAACCGCTATTAGGTGTGGGTGGCGCGATGGATCTGGCAAAAGGGGCCAAGCGACTGATCATCACCATGACCCACACCAATCCCGATGGATCGCCCAAGATCGTACCACACTGTACGCTGCCACTCACCGCTACCGGCGTTGTCGACATGGTCATCACCGATCTGGCCGTCTTCGGCTACCCAAATGGAAAACTAACGCTACTCGAACTCATGCCCGGCGCTACGCTGGAAGAGGTACAGGCTAAAACAAGCGCGAAATTTTTAATGAGTGAATGAGTGATTGATAGAATGATTGAATAAAAAAAGGGATTCCTTTTTCTGAATTGACCCCTACATATTTGATCACTTTCTTCCATTCACTCATCCGCTCATTCACTCATTCAAAATTGATTCATGTCCGACTCATTCATCATCGACGCTATCCGTACGCCTATTGGCAGTTTTGGGGGTAGCCTGTCGCCCATACGTGCCGACGATTTGGCGGCTTTACCGATTAAAGAACTTCTTTCGCGCAACCCCAATATTCCCGCCGATGCCATCGACGACGTGATACTCGGCTGCCACAACCAGGCGGGGGAAGACAACCGCAATGTAGCCCGAATGGCACTGTTGTTGGCCGGATTGCCGTATACGGTACCTGGCGAAACCGTTAACCGGCTCTGTTCTTCAGGGATGTCGGCGGTTATTCATGCCAACCGGGCCATCAAAGCCGGGGATGGCGATGTGTTTATTGCAGGCGGTATGGAGCACATGACCCGCGGACCCTGGGTTATTTCCAAAACGTCGAAACCGTTTGGCAACGATGCCCAGATGTTCGATTCAAGCTTCGGCTGGCGGTTTGTAAATCCTAAAATGCACGCGCTTTACGGAACCGATGCCATGGGTACAACGGCCGAAAATCTGGTCGATATGTACGGGATCAGCCGGGAAGATCAGGATTTATTTGCCTATAACTCCCAGCAAAAAGCCGCTCAGGCACAACAGTCGGGCCGCTTGGCCGAAGAAATTATGGCTGTTGAACTTCCGGCGAAAAAGGACCCGGCTACTATTTTCGATACGGACGAATTTGTAAAACCCCAAACCTCCCTCGATGTGCTGGCGAAGCTAAAGCCCGCATTCAAAAAAGAGGGCGGCACGGTGACGGCAGGTAATGCCGCCGGACTGAACGATGGAGCCGCTGCCCTGTTCATTGCCTCCGACGAAGCGGTTAAACGCTACAACCTCACCCCCCAGGCTCGAATCGTAACCTCGGCGGTGGTGGGCGTTGAACCGCGTATTATGGGCATTGGCCCCGTTCCGGCGACCGAAAAAGCCCTAAAAAAAGCAGGTCTTAAGCTCGACGATATCGACGTTATTGAACTGAACGAAGCCTTTGCGGCTCAATCACTGGCCTGTATCCGGGCGCTGGGACTGGCTGATAATGACCCGCGTATCAACCCGAATGGGGGAGCCATTGCCCTGGGGCATCCGCTGGGCATGTCGGGAACCCGGCTGGTGCAAACGGCCGCTTTGGAATTGGCGAAGCAAAACAAATGCTACGCCCTGGCCACCATGTGCGTTGGCGTTGGAATGGGCTATGCGGTTATCATTGAACGAATCTGATTTGACCCCAACTGACAGATGAAACAAGTAATAGCTCTATTGTTGATCTTAGTGACCGTTAAGGGTATGGCGCAGAATCAGGAAATTGACGCTGGAAAACTGGCAATTGAATCATCCAGATACTGGCTGGATCTTGACTACGTTGGCGACGGTATCGTGGGTCATAAGCTGGATATTCATTTGCCCAAAACCGGGAAAGCCCCTTATCCGGTAGTCATTTGTATTTACGGAAGCGCCTGGCGGGCCAACTCCTGGAAAGCCAATACCTTTAACGATGGCGGTTTAGGGCAAGCTGTACTAAACAAGGGCTTTGCTGTGGTCAGTATAAACTATCGATCAAGTGCTGATGCCCAATTCCCTGCCCAGATTCAGGATGTGAAAGCAGCCATTCGTTATGTTCGGGCCAATGCACCCAAATTTGGATTGGACAACTCATTTATCAGCGTTACGGGCTGGTCGTCTGGCGGGCATCTGGCAGCTATGGCCGGTACAACTAATGGCCTTAAAAAAACGAAAGTAAACGAACTGGATGTCGATATAGAAGGTGCCTTGGGAAAATTTACCCAGGTGAGCAGTCAGGTCAATGCCGTGGTCGACTGGTTCGGCCCTACCGATTTCCTGAGTATGGATGCCTGCGGCAGTACCATGACGCACAACGATGCCAAATCGCCGGAGTCGATACTGGTCGGCGGTCCCATTCAGGAAAATAAAGACAAAGTGGCGCTGGCAAATCCTATTAGTTATGTCCGGAAAGACAACCCGCCATTCCTAATTTTCCATGGTGATAAAGACCCACTGGTCCCCCACTGTCAGAGCGAAAAACTATTTGAGAAGCAACGGGCAACTGGTGTAAAAAGTAAATTGGTTATCATACCCGGTGGCGGACATGGGCCAGGGGTCATGATTGATGTCTACTATAATCAGGCCCTGGCGTTTCTGGAAAGTCAGCTTAAAGCCAGTAAAACAAAGTAGCCGTTAAAAAATTTACTGGTTGATCACGCGTGACGAGAAGCAACATAACGTATAGCCTGCCCGTTGGAGTGGACATTGTTTCGCATCTTCTGCATCGTTCAGCTACCCGGCGTTTGGGCAATATCAAACCAATAATGGCTCAATAAGCCAAGCCGATGCTGTAAGTCAGTGAAGGTTATGGGTTTGGTTACGAACCCATTTGCGCCTTGCTGGTACGACCTGACTATGTCGGTCCGTTGTTCGGATGCCGTAAGCATGACTACAGGAATGGCCTTGTAGCGATCCGAGCTTTTCAACGTGCCCAATACCTCAAAACCATTGGATCCGGGCATTTGAATATCTAATAAAATTAACGAAGGACGTCGATTGGTTTCTAACCAGACAAGCAGATCGTCTCCTGTGTTCATTACTCGCAAATCACAGCGAGGGTTATTTACCTGTATGGCTTCCTGTACCAGATAGATATATTCCTGGTCATCATCGACTAACAGTACCTGTTTCTGCTTATTCATCGGTTTATTAAGTAGGGTTGAAGGTGGAATGAGGTTGTTCCTTTTGCTCAAAAAAGATCAATGCTGCAATGTACACCATTGATCTGTTAAATTGAACAATTGGTTTTTCAGGTATCGACCATAATAGTCCTTTCGGGATTTTACGAATCGACGTATTCTATCATGAAAGGTATATTAGATCAAATAGGTAGATTTGCAGGTGAATTCACGCATACGCTCCGATGATCTCGAACATTCACCCTACAAAGAAGTAGTTCAATCGCTAGTGTATCAGTGGGTACGTGCTGAATTGCCCGCCCACGGACTAACCTATCTGGATTACACGATGGTTGTGAAAACACTTTTATTGACTACCCAAAATCCGGACTGGACATCGACTGTCGTTCGGGCGGTTCTGCGCCAGGCGTTAACTCTTCGTAAAACGTCGGCCTGGGTTGAGCAGGAACTCAAGTTTGAAGGGATGATTGATGGCGTTGACCGGGCAGACTTCCTGCTACTCGATCTTCAGCAGGCCGATACACTTGACGACGCTTTGCTGGATAGCTATAATGAACGGATGAATCGGTTTACTGCGACGGACTAAGCGGCCAGCAGTGAAATGCCGCTGAATGTTCAGGAGATTTTCGATAAATCAAGCCTCACCTTCAGTGAACCTAATTTGTGTTACAACCATTCAGAAATGTAAACATGTTCTTTGCAAGCACGTTTTATCTGAATAGATAATAGGCTTTTAATGACCGGCTACGCACATAAACTGGCGAAAACCAACTAACGCTTTGGAGCAATCGTGTTGGGTTAACCTGACACTAGTTTCGGGCACTACTCAACAAAAATTCATGAAAATCCTTTTAGTAGAAGACGAAGAGCGCCTGGCCTCTTTTATCCGCAAAGGTATGTCGGCCGAAGGCTACGAGGTTGAGATCGCTCACGATGGACGTACCGGTCTGTCATTGTTTCGCCGGGATATTTATGATATCATCATTCTAGACGTCAACCTCCCACATATAAATGGCTTCGACCTGTGTCGGTACATCCGGTCTGAAAATGAGGCTGTCCCGGTACTAATGCTTACCGCACTGGATAGCATGGCCGACAAGTCGGATGGCTTCAACGCCGGCGCCGACGATTATCTGGCTAAACCCTTTGAATTTCAGGAATTGCTGCTTCGAATTCGGGCCTTGACGCGTCGAATCGGCTCCCGACCGAAACAAATACTCCGACTGGCGGATCTGGAACTAAATCTGGATACTAAAGCGGTCACGAGGGCAGGCAAACGTATCGACCTGACAACTCGGGAATACGCCCTTATTGAATACATGATGCTTAATAAAGGGAAAATTATTTCGCGGGTAGACATTGGCGAGCGTGTCTGGAGCCTCAATTTCGATAATAACAGTAATGTCATTGATGTATATGTCAGCTACCTGCGCAAGAAGATAGACAAAGGTTTCACGCCTAAACTATTGCACACCATTGTGGGTATGGGATATGTTCTCAGAGAGGATTAATCCTATACCGAAGATTTCTATCTGCAGGTCATAAAAACAAGATGCGTACTCAAGTCCACGTTATGGAAAAAGTCAAAAAATGCTGATTCGAAATCGCCTGACCATCATTTTTACCTTGTTGGCTACGGCTATCCAGCTTACACTGTCGTTGCTGGTGTGGTACTTTTATTCGCTATATCGGCAGGAAGAATTCTATAGCCGGTTGGAGTCAAAAGCCCGTGTAGCCGGACGGGTATTGATTTCCCGACGGCATTTGCACGATGACTTCTTTAAAAATATGGTGCGTACCGACCTGCTCACAATCGTGGAAGAGCAGATCAGCATATACGATAGCCGTCATAATCTGGTCTTTACCAACCGAACCCTCAAAGAGTCTGAATATTATAAAGAAAAAATACCCCTGCTGTCCACGGATCCTTTGTTTGAGTTTAGAAGCGGACATCTGGAGTCCATTGTGATACCCTACCAGGACAGGGGGCAGTTATTTTACATTTTTGCCTCTGGTTACGACCGTATCGGCTTTGCCAAGCTGAACACCTTGCAAAAAATCATGCTGCTGGCTAATCTGTTTGGTTTTACACTGATCGTCCTGGCTGGCTGGTATTTCTCGGGACGGGTGCTGAAGCCCATTTCCCGAATAGTAGACGAAGTAGAGCAGATAACCGCTACGGAGCTGCACAAGCGGGTGAATGAAGGGAATCGTCAGGACGAAATTGCGCAACTCGCCATGACCTTCAATCAGATGCTTTTCAGGCTGGAAGATGCCTTCGTTTCCCAACGCAGCTTTGTGGCTCATGCCTCCCACGAACTCCGTACCCCATTGACCAACACACTGGGTACCCTGGAAACTTCCCTTCGGTACGACCACAACCCCACCGACTGGCGCGATAGCATGGAAGTGGCTGTTGAAGAACTAAAAAAAGTAATTGCGTTGACGAATGGTTTGCTGGGGCTGGCCAAAGTTACGGATGGGACGGTTGCCCTAACGGCCGTTCAGGTGGACGACTGCCTGCTCACCGCCATTGGACAGGTACAAAGCAAGTATCCGGGCCGGAGCCTGCCGCTTCAGTTTAAGGCCGATGACGAAGCATCGTTCACGGTAAAAGGCAGCGCCACGTTGCTGACAACGGCCTTTTTGAATGTGCTCGACAATGCGTGTAAGTATTCAGCCGAAGCGGTTTCTGTAGAGTTAAAAACAAAATCAGACCAGATCACCGTACGTGTAACGGATCAGGGGCGTGGCATTTCCGAGGCCGATTCAGCGCATATTCTCGATCCGCTTTATCGGGGTAATAATGTTGAAGGCGTGCCGGGTTATGGCATTGGTCTGGCTGTAACGCAGAAAATCATAGATCTACACTTGGGTACCCTTCAGATTAACTCAGCTGTAGGCAAGGGTACTACCGTCACCATTCAGTTACCAGGTACTGTGTGAGTAGGCGGACTTACTCAAGGACGATTGCCCGAAGTCTCATTCCTTAACCTGGCAGGACGAAAAATCACCCCATAAAGTCTACAGAATCGATTTTAATCGCTTTTAAATTTGACTCTCTAGTATATTAAATAGTATTATTTTTATATAATTAACTGAATTTAATATAGGTATCTAATAATTAAATTAATTAAATTGCTTGTTATCAAATAGTTAGAATAAATACGGAAATTATCAATTAATAAAGGGTTGGATAATTTTAATGCGTTCTAATTTCCTTCTCACACCGTTTTAATGTCACGGGGCTTGTTTTGTGTCAGGTAATAAGGACACAAGTTATGCAACGCCGAAATTTCCCCTCGATTTTGCTCTATGGTTTTGGACTGGCGCTGGCGCTTTCGCTGGGGTTCAACGGCTTTTTGCTGTACGAGCAAAGCCAACGTCTGAGTCTCTACGAATACGAGGCAGGCTACTCCGCTCATCCGGTCGATATGATGGTCTGGCAACAGCAGCTCTCTGACTGCAAACGAGCGAACGAGCAAAAAGACAGCTTGATCAGCCATTTGGAGAAAACACCTAATGCACCTCCTGATCAGGCAGCCGTCGTTCACCAGATGTCTTCAAGATAATATCATCAAAGCTTTTAAAATCACCAAAATAGGTTCGTGTAAAACGTAAAAAGTTATGAAAAGAAATCACATTCTCATGGGCTTGATCGCTGTATTTGCCGTTTTCGGCATTGCAGGCTGTTCATCAAATGCAGAAGAAAAGAAAGAAGAAGAGGTCAAGTTTTTAGTCACGAGCCCTTTGCTGAAAGATACACTGGCCACCAAAGATTATGTGTGTCAGGTGCATTCAATCCAGCACATTGAAGTAAGGGCGCTGGAAAAAGGCTACCTGCAAAAGATCTTCGTAGACGAAGGGCAGTACGTGCAAAAGGGACAGCTTATGTTCCAGATCATGCCCGTGATCTACAATGCTGAACTCCAGAAATCGCAGGCTGAAGCTAATTACGTAGGTATCGAATTGCAAAATACCAAGCGGCTGGCTGATAGCAATATCGTATCGAAAAATGAACTGGCGCTGGCCAAAGCTAAATTCGATAAGGCCAACGCCGATGTGACACTGGCGAAAACACATTTGCAGTTTACCGAAATCCGCGCGCCGTTTAGCGGGATTATGGACCACTTTCAGGTACGGCTGGGTAGTCTTCTCGATGACGGCGATTTGTTGACCACTCTGTCAGACAATAGCAAAATGTGGGTGTACTTCAACGTGCCGGAAGCAGAGTACCTGGATTACAAAGCTCACCATGATGAAAACATGAAGCATGTAAAACTGGTGATGGCCAACAACGAACTGTTCGACCAGCCGGGCGAAGTGCAGACGATCGAAGCGGACTTTAATAACGAAACCGGCAACATTGCTTTCCGGGCCACTTTTCCCAACCCAAAAGGTCTGCTGCGGCACGGCGAAACGGGTAGCGTGCGCATGACAGTTCCCCTCAAAAATGCCCTGATCATCCCTCAGAAAGCCACCTTCGAAGTATTGGAAAAGAAGTATGTCTATGTGGTGGATAAGAACAACACGATCCGGTCGAGGGAGATCACGATAGCCGCCGAAATGCCGCATATTTTTGTGGTGCAGTCTGGTTTGAGCAAAGGCGATAAGATCCTGCTGGAAGGCTTGCGTCAGGTTAAGGAAAACGAAAAAATCCACTTCAACTACGTACAGCCTGCTTCTGTCATCTCGAATCTGGGTCTATACGCCGAGTAATCAACCATTCTAAAAAACGGAGAAGACATGTTCAATAAATTCATACGTAGACCAGTATTCGCTATCGTGATTTCGATCATGATCGTGTTTGTTGGTATACTGGCAATCAAGAGCTTACCCATCTCTCAGTTCCCTGATATTGCCCCCACTACAGTAAACATATTCATTGCGTATCCCGGAGCCAGTGCTGACGTACTGGTAAAATCAACGCTCATCACGCTGGAGCAGGCCATCAACGGGGTTCAGGACATGCGTTACATCGCGACGGATGCAACCAGCGCCGGTGAAGCTACCCTCCGAATTATTTTTGAGCCCGGTACCGACCCCAACGACGCCGTTATCCGGGTAAAAACAAGGGTGGACCAGGTTATGCCGCTTCTGCCCGAACTGGTACAACGCGAAGGGGTTATTATTACGCCTATTCAGCCCAGTATGCTGATGTACGTCAACCTCTATTCCAAGGAGAAGAGCATTGACGAAAAATTCCTGTTTAACTACGCTACCGTAAAAATGATCCCTGAGATCCAGCGGACCAAAGGGGTGGCACGGGCGCAGATCTTGGGTAGCCGGCGTTATGCGATGCGCGTTTGGCTCAACCCCGAGCGCATGCGGGCCTACAATATTTCTACCGAAGAAGTGATGAAGGCGATAGGTGAGCAAAGTATTATTGGTCGGCCGGGCCGGATCGGGCAAAGCTCCGGTATAGCCGCCCAGTCGCTGGAATACGTACTTACCTACAAGGGCCGGTATAATAAGCCGGAAGAATATGAGGGTATCATTATCCGGGCCAATGCTGCCGGTGAAAGTATTCACCTGAAGGACATTGCCCGCGTGGAGTTGGGAAGTGAATTCTTCGACATCTACTCCAACCTGGATGGCAAAGCATCAGCTGCTATCGTATTGCGGCAAAACTATGGCAGTAACGCCAGTGACGTTATTGAAGAGGTGAAACACAAACTTGAGATTATGAAAGCCTCCTTCCCGCCGGGGGTTGACTATAAAATCAGTTACGACGTATCGAACTTCCTGGACGCGTCGATCGAGCAGGTAATTGACACGCTGCGCGACGCCTTTATTCTTGTGGCTCTGGTCGTATTTATATTCCTGGGCGACTGGCGTTCAACGCTGATTCCAATTCTGGCGGTTCCGGTATCGCTCATTGGTGCCTTCTTTGTCATTCAGGCGTTTGGGCTATCCATTAACCTGATTACCCTTTTCGCCCTCGTACTGGCCATCGGTATTGTGGTCGACGATGCCATCGTGGTCGTGGAAGCGGTACACGCCAAGATGGAAGAAGAACCGCATTTAACCCCCTTCAAGGCGGTTCAGAAAGTACTTGGTGAGATCAGTGGCGCTATTATCGCCATTACCCTCGTGATGGTATCGGTATTCCTGCCCATCTCGTTTATGTCGGGCCCGGTGGGTACGTTCTACCGGCAGTTCTCCATCACCATGGCTAGCTCCATCGTAATTTCGGCGCTGATCGCCCTGACGCTGACGCCTGTGCTGTGTGCCATGCTGCTGAAAAACCATCATGGACATCCGCCCAAGAAAAACATTCTGACCCGCTCGCTGGACCGCTTCAACCAGGGCTTCGATAAAATGACCGGTTGGTATGTAGGCTTGCTGAAATTAATTGTCAGCCGTCGGTTTGTTACGTTCGCCATTTTGGTGGGTTTCTGCGCAGGAATCGTTGTGGTAAACAAGATTCTGCCCGCTGGCTTTATTCCCAACGAGGACCAGAGTACGATCTACGCCATTATCCAGACGCCCCCGGGCTCCACGCTCGAAAAAACCAACGAGGTGTCGCGACGGCTTCAGAAAATTTGCGAAGAAGTGCCGGGAATCGAGTCGGTATCGTCTTTGGCCGGTTACGAGATCATGACGGAAGGTCGGGGCTCCAACGCCGGTACCTGTCTGATCAACCTGAAAACATGGTCGGAGCGCGACAAGAACGTGAAGGAGATCATGGAAGAACTGGAGGAGAAATCAAGAAATCTTGGCGCGACAGTCGAGTTCTTCGAACCACCCGCTATTCCTGGTTTTGGTACCTCAGGTGGTTTCTCCATGCGTTTGCTGGATAAAACAACTGATACGGATTACAGTGAGTTTGACAAGATTAACAAGCAGTTCATTGAGAATCTAAGCAAGCGTAAAGAGCTTACGGGCTTGTTTACCTTCTTTGCCGCCAACTACCCACAATACGAACTGGAAATCGACAATAAGCTGGCCATGCAGAAGGGTGTGTCTATCGGCAAAGCGATGGATAACCTCAACATCATGATCGGTAGTACCTACGAACAAGGGTTTATCAAGTACAACCAGTTCTTTAAAGTGTACGTGCAGTCGGACCCAAGTTTCCGTCGGCTTCCGACGGACTTGCTGAAGCTTTTTGTTAAGAACGATGAGGGTGAAATGGTGCCCTACTCGGCCTTCATGCACCTGAAGAAAGGGCAAGGACCTAACGAGATCACCCGATTCAACCTGTACAATTCGGCCGCTATCCAGGGTCTGCCGGCAAAAGGCTACACCACCGCCGATGCCATTCAGGCCATTCGGGAAGTGGCTGCCCAAACGCTGCCGAAAGGGTACGACATCGCTTTCGAAGGTCTTTCGTACGACGAATCGATACGGGGAAATGAGGCCCTGTATGTATTCCTGATCGTGTTGTCTTTCGTGTATTTCGTGTTGGCTGCCCAGTATGAAAGCTTTATCATTCCACTGGCCGTTGTGTTCTCGCTGCCTGTTGGGGTGTTTGGCTCGTTCCTGGTACTCAAGATGATGGGGCTGGAAAACAACATCTATGCCCAGATCGGTCTTATCATGCTGATTGGTCTGCTGGGTAAAAACGCCGTGCTGATCGTGGAGTTTGCCGTTCAGAAGCGACAGCAGGGCGAAACGATTCTGAATGCCGCCATTGAAGGGGCCCGGGTCCGTTTTCGACCTATCCTGATGACCTCCTTCGCTTTCGTAGCCGGTTTGATACCGCTGATCAGTGCATCGGGAGCCGGCGCTATTGGTAACCGGACTATTGGGGCGTCGGCTCTGGGGGGTATGCTTTTCGGAACCATTTTCGGGGTCATTATTATCCCCGGGTTGTACTACATATTCGGGAGTTTAGCGGATGGCCGTAAGATGATCAAAGATGAAGAGGCTGATTCGTTGACCGAAAATCTGGTCCATCAATTAGACGCTTTTCCTGTAACTGAAGAAAGCACGAACCATGTTTAAAAAACTAATCTATACAGGGATGGCCGTAGCCTGCATGACGTTAACCATAACGTCATGCAAAACCCCCTCCCTGGTTACACGAACAGAGAACCGGACCGTTCCAGTCAGTTTTAATACAGGTCAGGACACACTCAATACCGGGAAGGCCGGTTGGCGGGAGTTTTTTACCGATCCGCACCTAGTTGCTCTGATTGATACGGCACTTGGCAACAACCAGGAACTGAATATTTCGTTACAGGAGATTCAGGTTGCCCAGAATGAGATACGCGCCAGAACGGGGGAGTACCTGCCATTTGTGGGTTTGCAGGCGGGGGCCGGTATCGATAAAGTTGGGCGGTATACCCGATCGGGAGCCATTGAAGAGAGTACGGAAATTCGGCCCGGCCACAACTTCCCCAACCCTCTGCCTGATTTTCTTCTATCGGCCAATGCCTCCTGGCAGGTGGATATATGGAACAAGCTGCATAACGCTAAACGAGCGGCAGCTCTCCGGTATCTGTCGTCCATAGAAGGAAAGAACTTCACGGTTACGAATCTGGTTGCCGAAATCGCTAACTCCTATTACGAATTGCTGGGGCTCGATAGCCAGCTGGACATCGTTAAGCGAAACATTGATATTCAAACCAATGCGCTGTCCATTGTTCGGATGGAGAAAGAGTCGGCCAAGGTAACTGAACTGGCCGTACGGCGATTTGAAGCACAGGTGCTCCGCACCCAAAGTCTTCAATTCGATATTCAGCAGCGCATTACGGAAACAGAGAACCACATTAATTTTCTGGTGGGACGCTTTCCGCAGCCGGTTTTGCGGAGTTCCCAGGATTTCAATACGATAATCCCTGAAGGCCTGCATGCCGGTATTCCGGCGCAGCTTATCCAAAACCGGCCCGACATTCGACGGGCTGAGCGCGAACTGGAAGCCGCCAAGTTGGATGTTCAGGTGGCCAGAGCTAATTTCCTTCCCTCGCTGGACCTCTCAGCCGCTGTGGGTTTCAATTCTTACAAACCCACTCTGCTGTTAACGCCCGAATCATTTCTGTATTCGTTAGTGGGTGGTTTGGTACGGCCGTTGGTCAATCGGAATTCGATAAAAGCAGCGTACTATAGCTCGAATGCGCGACAAATTCAGGCTGTTTATAACTACGAACGGACCATTCTGAATGCCTACATCGAAGTAGCAAATCAGATAGCGAATATCAATAACCTGCAAAAGAGTTATGATTTAAAATCAAGGCAGGTGGAAGCGTTGATTCAGTCGACCAACATTTCAAATACGCTCTTCAAATCAGCCAGAGCCGATTATATGGAAGTGTTACTGACCCAGCGCGATGCACTGGAATCCCGATTCGACCTGGTTGAAACGAAAGTGCAACAACTGAATGCCATGGTGAATACGTACCGGGCATTGGGTGGCGGCTGGAAATAAAACGCGACTGCAACAACGCAGATGAAGCGCCTGGTAGTCATTGCCGGACCGTTTGCGTAAGCTATTGCAATTGTATTCGTGAAGAAGTGATAACTGATTTATCTACAGCGTAGCGAGTTAATTGACTTACGAAAGGGGTGTCATGGTTCAAACTGTGGCGCCCCTTTTTTGGTGTTACTTCCCTAGGGTTGACGTTAAATTAACGCTATCCATTGCTTGTCGATAATCGGGAAAAGTACACGACAGGTAGGCTTCGACTTAAATAATAAGGACTTCCGCCAGGATATTCGGGTATTTAACCAGCTTGATTTTTTACTTCTGGAAATAGTCGATAATTTTCCTGTAAAACGTATATAACTACCATGGACAACATCAAAAAGGACGACATCAAACAAGAAGTGTTTGATATCTATGACGACTATGCGCATAATCGGATTGATCGGCGCGACTTTGTACAGCGGCTGTCTACGTATGCCGTTGGTGGCATTACGGTAGCGTCTTTGATGAGTTTCCTGATGCCCGATTATCAGGGGGCTGTTCAGATCAAAGAGGATGACCCGCGCATTAAGTCAACGTATATCACCTATCAGTCGCCAAAGGGGGGCGGGCCCATCAAAGCTTTATTGTCGATGCCCGCCGATACGAAAAAGAGACTTGGCGGTGTCGTTGTTGTTCATGAAAACCGGGGGTTAAATCCGCACATCGCCGACGTAGCCCGCAGAGCCGCCCTGGCGGGTTTCGTTTCCCTCGCGCCCGACGCCTTGAGTCCTTTAGGCGGTTATCCGGGTAATGACGACGACGGACGCGCCCTGCAGAGCAAACGCGACCGCAATGAGATGCTGGAAGATTTTATTGCGGCCAACGACTATCTGAAAACCCAGAAGGACTGTAACGGGAAAGTGGGTGTTGTCGGTTTCTGCTTTGGTGGCTGGATCGCCAACATGATGGCAGTGCGCATCCCCGAGTTAGCGGCATCTGTTCCCTTTTATGGTGGGCAGCCTACGGGCGACGATGTGGCTAAAATTAAAGCGCCCCTTCTTCTGCACTTTGGCGAACTGGACAAAGGTGTCAATGCGGGCTGGCCAGCCTATGAAGCGGCCTTGAAACAGCAAAATAAGCAATATACGGCGTATATATATCCGAATGCCAACCATGGCTTTCATAACGATACCACCCCGCGTTTTGATAAAGAAGCTGCCGAATTGGCCTGGAAACGAACCGTTGACTTCTTTAAAGAGAAGTTAGCGTAATCAGGTCAGATAGCTCATTCTTGGCCAATAAACTTACGTGCTTATCTGCTTTAGGATTGGGCAAGGAGGAAGACAAGGTGTACGCTCAAACGAGTAAGGCAAGTTTTGGACTAGATGTCTGCGTCCAAAACTTGCCTTATAAATGGTTAGGAGATCTATAACCGTTTATTCTTCAACACAGACCCAATAAGGGTGGCTAAGTTGATGAAGTCGGAATATCCGTTGGGATCGTTCCCGACAAAAAACTGAATTAACGTTTCTTCTTTCCTGAATAGTGTCCCTGATATTTGTTCTTGCCGGAATTCTCATTCCTGGCGCTGCCCAGCAGGCGCTCAGCTAAATCCGGGCGGTTAAGTTTTGTTAAGCGCTTACGAATCCAATCTTTATATTCGGGTTTGTACCAGAAGAAAAAGTTGTTCTGCGCCTGCTTCTCTTCCCGTGTTTTCGCCGTTTTGACTGGCTTAAGTGTATAAGGGTGAACGCCCGAGTAATAGATCACCTCAGCCACTGTCATGGGCGTGGGCGTAAAGTCCTGCACCTGTTCAAGTTGGAAGCCCAGATCTTTGGTTTCAGCCGCCAGATTAGCCATATCCTGCTCCTCGCAACCGGGGTGCGACGAAATGAAGTACGGAATCAGAGGTTGTTTGAGGTTGTACTTCTCCTGAATCTTGTCGTACTTCTGCTTGAACAGCTTGAAGTACTTAAAGGACGGCTTACGCATCACCCGGAGGGTATCGTCCGATGTATGCTCAGGGGCCACCTTCAGTCGACCCGATACATGGCGCGTAACCAGCTGCTCCATGTACTCGTCGTGGTTACCGTCGGCGTTATTCTTATTGAAATCGTCGACCAGCAAATCGTACCGGACACCGGAGCCGACAAACGCTTTTTTAACGTTCGGATTGGCGTCGACCTTGCGGTACAACTCCGTCATAGGCTTGTGCGACGTGTCGAGGTTCGAGCAAATGACCGGGTGAATACAGCTTGGACTTTGGCACCGGGCGCAGATCGACTCATCTTTGCCTTTCATCTTGTACATGTTGGCCGAAGGTCCGCCCAAATCTGAAATGTATCCCTTAAACTCGGGGTGCTTCGTGATTTCGTCCACTTCTTTCAGTACCGATGCTTCACTTCGGGAGGCAACGAATTTGCCCTGGTGAGCTGAAATGGTACAGAAACTACACCCCCCAAAACAGCCACGGTGCATATTGACTGAGAACTTAATCATGTCGTAAGCCGGAATCGGGCCGCGCTTCTTGTATTTGGGGTGGGGGAGACGCGTATAAGGTAAGTCGAACGACTTGTCGATCTCGGCCTCTTCCATCGTTTTGAACGGCGGATTGATGACCAGCACCTGATCGCCTACACCCTGAACGATGCGATTGGCCTGCCACTTGTTCGACTCTACTTCAACGATCTTGAAGTTAGCCGCATATTTGATTTTGTCTTCCAGACAAACCTCATGACTTGCCAGCTCAACAGTGCTCCAGTTGTTATAGTCGCGCAGTTCTTCGCTGGCATCGTGCATAAACGCCACCTGATTAACATTCCGCATCGACGAAAACGGCACGCCTTGCCGAGCCAATTTCAAAATTTCGCGGAGGGGTTGTTCACCCATGCCGTAGACCAACATATCAGCCCCGGCGTCGACCAGAATAGAGGGCATCAACCGATCCTGCCAGTAGTCGTAGTGCGTTACCCGACGCAACGACGCTTCGATACCGCCGAGCAGTACCGGTACGTCTGGATACAACTCTTTTAAAATCTTGGTATAAACGATGGTGGCATAGTCGGGCCGAAAGCCCGCTTCACCACCGGGTGTATAGGAATCATTGGACCGTAAACGTTTGTTGGCCGTGTAGTGGTTGACCATGGAGTCCATGCAGCCAGCCGTGACGCCAAAGAAGTATTTAGGCTTGCCAAATTTCTTAAAATCGCGCAGATCGTCTTTCCAGTTCGGTTGAGCAATAATGGCCACGCGAAACCCTTCGCTTTCCATTATGCGGCCAATCACAGCCGTGCCAAAAGCTGGATGGTCGACGTACGCGTCTCCGGAAACGAGAACGATATCAACTTCATCCCAGCCTCTTTTCTCGACTTCTTTCATCGTCAGAGGCAACCAGTCTGTAAGGGGTCTTTCAATCATGAGTACGTGAAATTTCTACCTCAAAAACACCGAATATGGGAAATGATTCACTTAATGAACAGGAATCGCGAGGCTTTATGCTTTTTCCAGCTGAAATGGACAACGATCAGCCATTGACAAACGGCCTTTTCGACCCATTGGTTGACTAAGCCGAACTCATGCCTTTATGTAATTCTATAATTTGTCAGGGCCAATGGGTTGTGGAACCAGGTTCTCGATGGGTTTACAACTTTTCATGTATGCAAAAATTGCTACCAGGTCTTCCCTTTTCATGTTCGCGTAGTTAGGCCAGGGCATAGGGGGCAGGAGGGGGCGTGCCGTGCGAATACCCTTACTTTTTCCCTCCGTCAGCGCAAGGATGAACTGCTCTTCCGACCAATTGCCAATACCGGTATGGGAAGGGGTTAAGTTGGCTGCAAACGATACCCCCCAGGGACCAACGGCTATGGTATTCATCGGGTTAAATAATACCCAGTCGTTCAGTACATGTTTGGCTACTTTGCCCATCGGCACTTTAGCCGGGTGGCCTGATAAACCCAGGGCCGGGTCAGGAATGGGGCCCTGAGCGGTCATCGTTTTAGGGGCATGGCAGTCAGCACAGCCCATAATCTTAACCAGATACTGGCCTTTCTCTATCTGCGCTTTGGTGTAAGGTGGCTTTTTCGTTTCCCACCTAAGCGCAGTAGGTTCGGGTTTTGCCGTAAACGATACCAGAAGAGCGGTACTTAGAAACAGGATTGCTGCAACAACGAGTACATATTGGTTTTTCATGGTGTTTGGTTAGGATGATTAGTTGGTGAGTGAAGTTTTAGGGCACAATTATTTTGCGACGACAAGCCATACACAATTTCCACAACCGATTAGCCCTTTTGCAAGTAACAGGTTAAGGCTGGCTTACTTGCTGAGTGCTCGATAGCGTAAAAAAACGTTGATGTTGGCTAAGTAGTAATTTTCTTAAATAAAGCTGTCTAAAACAAGGAAATAGACAATTATTCTGGTAAAAGAACCAGTCTTTAAAATACTAATGATGGAATCAGGGAGGTTTGATTAAGACAAACGTATTCCTGTTATGAATACTTACTGGTAGCTGAAAAGTTTTGTTAAACTCCTCTTCTTAAGGCTTATATCCCAAAAAGGTGACGGTTGTCGTGTTGAACCCCATGAACCGGCGGGTCATGTCAGCGATCAGGCCCAATCCATTTTCTGAATTGGTGAAGTAGATGACGGCATCTCCGCGCTGACGATTACCTACTACGTAACATTTGAACGTGCCATTGTCTCCCCAGTGCCAGAAATAATCACCGTTGGTTGTCTGTTCAAGGCCAAAGCCTAAACCCCAGCCGAGCGTAAGGGACAGCGGTTCACCACCTGAAAACGTTTTGGGTAATTTCCCCTGAGAGGACAGCATCTGGTCGACGGTTTCCGGTTTCAGGCCCTGCGACGTCATGACCGCCATAACGAAACGGGCGTAATCATCGGCCGTCGTTTGCAGGGAGTAGGCTGCATTTGCCTGACCGGACTTTGATTTCTCTTCCGCTTCACCCTCCTTAGTGTGCGGGAACGCGAAATCGGTGTCGAACGCTGGACGCCATACGTAACTACTACGAGTCATATGTAAGGGGATAAATACCCGCTCGGTCATAACCTCATCTAACGACTTTCCCGTTACTTTTTCTACAACTTTTTGAAGGTAAACATACCCCTCGCCCGAGTACCCAAATCGTTCACCGGGAGCGGCAATCATGGTTAGTTGGGGTAATCTTCTGTTTTTTCGCCAGTTTGGAAAACCCGTTCGGTGGCTTAATACCATACGCGTTGTAATTTTTTTGTAACGTTCATCTTTCGCAACATCGGGGTAGGGCAGGTATTCGCATAAAGGCCTGTCCAACTCGATCAGTCCTGCCTCAATCAGTTGCAATACGGCATAGGCAAATACGGGTTTGCTCAGGGAGGCCGCATCAAAAACGGTTGCAGACGTGACGCGTTGGGTTGAATCGACTCTAGTCAGGCCATACCCCTTGCTGTAGTGTAGGGTATTGCCCCGAATGATTGCGAGGGATAAACCCGGTATGTGTGTACTATCCATAAGCCGGGTGATGAACGCATCGGTCTGTTGGTTTGACAGTACGGGTTGTAAACGTTGGGAGTTAGCCGAAAGCGTTGAGAGCATAGCCATCAAAAAACCAATCAGACTGTTGGTTCGACTATAGAAAGAACCCATAGAGCAGCGTTTTTTAAATGACAGGATACGAAGACAGGTGTTGCATAAGTTGTTACTATTCGATCGGTATAGTGCGCAGAAAAACCTTCTAAAACGAATAAGCCAGTTGGGTCTGTAGACTCAGTTCAAACGAGGAGTCATTGGTGCTGGCTCCGCCTAACTGCCCCATCTTATACGTCCAGGCGGGTTGAGCCACAAGATTGAACTGGCTCGTCAATTTGTACTGTATTCCGGCCCCCACTAGTAGGTTGAAGATAGGTCGGCGGTTCAGTTCGAGCCGTAAGTATTGGGTTGACTCGCCCGTTCGATCCACTACCACGCGCGACGGAACGGGAATGTCGGTCAGCAGACCGAATGAGAAATAAGGAGAAAGTCGATGAGTAGAGGAGGCATAGTTTAGCAGGATCGGAATACGAACAACCCGTTTTCTAAGGGTAACCGTGCCCTCACCTGCCATCGCTTGTCGGGCCTGTTGGGTGGTGAGTTCGTTAAACCATACCCCCGACGATACCGACCAGCCGGGCGCATAGGTATAATTGAGTGACACCCCCGCCGAGTAGCCCGCCGACCATCGTCGGCCATTCAGGAAAACCGGCTCCACGATCTGCCCATCACTGTTGGGGTAAAAATAGCGCGCACGATACAGGGTGCGGGAAACTGTAGGGACTACCGTTGCCGAAACGGAAAGCGCTTTCTGGCCAAAGGCAAGTGTAGCGGGAATCCATGCAAGCGCGAGAAAAAGACAGCGGATCAGGTGCATACTAGAGCGACCATTTTGAACAGAGTCGATTAAAGAGCCACTAAAGATAAGCGGGCAATGGAAGCGTACTGTAACTTAGCCACTAAATTTACCAACCCGTCACCCCCGCTCATGCTCTTCTTAAGCCTTAGCATTTTGCTTTCGGTATTGCTGCTGCTGAATTTTCGGCTGTTCCCGCGCTATGATATTGACACGTTTCAAGCCATCGTCTTCAATTATCCGGTCTGTTTCATCACAGGATTCCTGCTGTTACCGACTGGTCAGTCGTTTTCCATTGATTTCTCGCAGACATGGACCTGGCTGGCGCTTGGGCTGGGAGTGGGCTTCATTCTGACCTTTCTTTTGTCGGGAGCTTCCACGCAGCGGACGGGCATTACGGCTACGTCACTCGCCAATAACCTGTCGCTGGTTATCCCCGTGTGTTTTAGCCTGTTCGTTTTTCAGACGGGCCGGGCCGGGGCATTCGATGCACTGAACTATCTTGGTCTGTTGCTGGCCCTGATAGCGGTAGGGTTGAGTACCTATAAAAAAGAAACGCCTGCTGACCCGGTGGAAGGCCAGATGGTGCCAACACCAAAGCGACTAGGAATAAATGTGCTGTTGCCGGTTGCCGTATTTCTGTTTTACGGCGCCACCAACACGATGATTAATTACATGAATCTGCGCTTTATACCCTCTGCCGACAAAACGGTTCAGGTGACGCTAACTATGGTTGTTGGCGCCATTGCCGCCGGACTGGTCATGCTGGGCGTACGGATAATCCAGGGCAAAGAACGAATTCAAATCAGGAGTCTGGTTGGTGCAGTAACCCTCGGCGTGCCTAATTTTTTGAGTTTTTATACCCTGTTACTCGCCTTGTCAGCGTTTGGAAGTAACGGGGCTTTTGTTTATCCAATTTATAATATTGGTGTTATCCTGCTGGCTGCACTTGTCGCGGCTTTGTTCTTTCGGGAGCACTTATCGACTGCCAACAAGCTGGGTCTTGGTCTGGCCGTGGTAGCCATCGGCTTAATTTCGTGGCAGGAACTAGCCAAAGTTTTAGCTTAAGAACTAGTAGACCGTAGTGCTTCCAAAAGTAAAAAATACCTGGAAAATCGCTTTGGGCGATGATGATACGGAGGAAAGAGAGGATGTTTAAGGAAGAGGAGACGCTCTTCGTAGCCTGGAAAGTAATTTGTAAGACTATGTTGAAGACCTGTACGGGCCTGGTGCTTTTTGCCGGGCTGATGGCGTGTAACTCCAATAACGAATCGGCAGCCGACCAAAAACGGGCAGCTGATTCAGCGGCTGCCTGTGTGGCCAAGGGAATGCCCTCCCGGTCGGCCGCTATTCGTCAGTCAACAGTTGGTACGGTAGCGGGCCCTGGCAGCACAGCTGGAATGGTTCTGATTCCCGGCGGTACATTTTTGATGGGCGCCGATGAGTTTCCCGATGCCCGGCCCGTCCATTCTGTAACGATAAACGGTTTCTGGATGGATGAGCATGAAGTGACCAATGCTGAATTTGCCCGCTTTGTGGCCGAGACACATTACGTAACCGTGGCTGAACGTCCACTGAATCCGGCCGATTATCCTGAAGTTCCGCCTGAGCAACTGGTGCCGGGTTCGGCGGTCTTCACACCACCATCTCAGAAGGTATCGCTGGCTAATCCGCTGCAGTGGTGGACCTACGTAAAAGGCGCTAGCTGGAATCAACCCTATGGCCCTAAAAGCAGTATAAAAGGGCACGAGAACGAGCCGGTCATCCATGTGAGTTATGAGGATGCCAGCGCCTACGCTAAATGGGCTGGAAAGCGTCTGCCTACTGAAGCCGAATGGGAGTTTGCCGCACAGGGCGGAAAAGGAAACCGAACCTATTATTGGGGTAATGACTTAAAGCCTTCGGGTAAGTGGATCGCCAATATTTATCAGGGCGACTTTCCGGCGAAGAACACAACCGAAGATGGATTTGCCGGTGCTGCCCCAGTGAAATCATTCCCCGCCAATCCGTACGGGCTATACGATATGGACGGGAATGTATGGGAATGGTGCCAGGATTTATACCGTCCTGATTATTACGCTAAATCACCCAAAAATGATCCGCAGGGGCCAACGGATAGTTATGACCCTGAGGAGCCGGGTGCCGTAAAGCACGTTCAGCGGGGCGGCTCTTTTCTGTGCAGTGACCAGTATTGTATTCGCTATAAAGCCGGAAGCCGGGGTAAGGGCGAAGTTGCCAGCGGAAGCAATAACCTCGGTTTTCGCTGCGTACGGGATAAATAAAAGAAGGGAACACAGCGGAGACAGATGCTTATGATACGCACTAATAAAAGCCGTGTAAATCATAAGAATCTGTCTCTGCTGTGTTCTATATTTTACCCCGGATTCCCGCCAAAATTTCGTATCTTTGCGGCTCAATCTGAAAAGGGAATTACAACATGGTATCGGTTCAAAACGTCTCACTGCGCTATGGTAAGCGGGTGCTTTTCGATGACGTCACTATAAAATTTACATCCGGCAACTGTTATGGCGTCATTGGCGCTAACGGAGCGGGTAAATCAACGTTTCTGAAAATATTATCGGGCGAAATTGAGCCACAAACAGGGTCAGTATCCATGACACCCGGCGAACGGATGTCGGTGCTGAGCCAGAATCAATCCGCCTTCGATGAGTTTCCGGTTCTGCAAACCGTCATCATGGGCAACAAACGCCTGTATGACATCATGCAGGAAAAAGATATTCTTTACGCAAAAGAAGAGTTTACGGATGCCGACGGTGAGAAAGCCGCCGAACTCGAAACGGAATTTGCGGAAATGAACGGCTGGGATGCGGAGTCGGATGCCGCCAGCCTGCTGTCGGGACTTGGTATCAAGGAAGACATGCACTATACGTTGATGAGTGATATCAACGGCTCGGAGAAGGTTCGTGTGCTGCTGGCACAGGCCCTGTTCGGTAGTCCCGATGTGCTGTTGCTTGACGAGCCGACAAACAACCTCGATGTTGAATCGGTGTTGTGGCTCGAAAACTTCCTGGCTAATTTCAAAAACACGGTCATTGTCGTTTCTCACGACAGGCACTTCCTGGATCAGGTCTGTACGCAGATCGTAGACGTCGATTTCAGTAAGGTTAAGCTCTTCGCCGGTAACTATTCGTTCTGGTATGAGTCGAGCCAGCTGGCCCTGAAACAACGGCAGGATCAGAACAAGAAGACTGAAGATAAACGCAAAGAACTGGAGGAGTTCATTCGTCGGTTCTCGGCCAATGCATCGAAATCCAAGCAGGCTACCAGCCGGGGCAAGCTGCTCGAAAAACTGACGCTTGAAGATATTCAACCTTCGTCGCGCAAGTATCCTTACGTGAACTTCAAGGCAGAGCGCGAGCCCGGCGACCAGATCCTGACGGTCGAAAACCTGACCTACACCGCGGAAGACGGCACGAAGCTGTTCGAAAACCTGTCGTTCACCATGAACAAGCAGGATAAGATTTTCCTGTTCAGCCGCGATGGTCTGGCCGTTTCGGCGTTGCTGGATATTCTGGCTGGCGAGCGTAAAGCTGACTCAGGAACGTTTCGCTGGGGAGTTACCATTACGATGTCGTATTTTCCAACTGATGCTGAAAAAGAGAAATTTTTCCAGACCGACCTTAACCTGGTCGATTGGTTGCGGCAGTATTCGGTGGAGAAAGATGAAAGCTTTATCCGTGGATTCCTGGGCCGTATGCTATTCTCGGGGGAAGAGTCTCTCAAGAAGGCTACCGTATTGAGCGGGGGTGAAAAAGTGCGCTGCATGTTATCTCGCATGATGCTGTCGGGCGCTAACCTGCTGATGCTCGACGAACCAACGAACCACCTCGATCTCGAATCCATCGAGTCGCTTAACAACGGTCTGATCGACTTCAAGGGGCCAATCTTGTTTACGTCACACGATCACCAGTTCGTGCAGACGGTTGCAAACCGCATTATTGAGATCACCCCGGCGGGTATTCTGGATAAACTCATGACCTACGATGAGTACCTCACAGACGACCGTGTAAAAGCGCAACGCGAAGAGTTGTACGAGGCTGTGGCCTAGACTGATATATAAATATATTTGGGTAAAACGTGGCTGGTTCATTCGAATCAGCCATTTTTTTTAGCCGGTGAGGCAGGTTTTGGTGTTATATCCATTTACCATTCACTCGTTTTTATTGCTATGCCTGTTTTTGATTTGATTGTTATCGGTACTGGTTCTGCTGGTTCCACGGTTGCCCAAGCTGCCCGCAAAGCCGGTAAATCGGTGGCGATCATTGATAAGTTACCCTTCGGCGGAACCTGCTCCCAGCGGGGATGCGACCCCAAAAAAGTACTTGTGGGCGCTGCTGAGCTGGTTGCCCGTTCTGAACAACTGACGGGAAAGGGCATTGATAAGCCGGTAACCATCGACTGGTCTGACCTGATGCGCTTCAAAAAAACGTTTACCAATCCGGTGCCCGAACGAACACAAGTGAAATTCTCTGATCTGGGTATTCAGACGTTCCAGGGCAGCGCTTCGTTCGTATCTGCCAATACAGTTCGTGTCAATTCAGAGGAGTTAACGGCCAAACACATTGTTCTGGCAACCGGTCAGCGACCTCAACCGCTCAATATACCGGGTGAGGAGCTGCTTATTGACAGTACCGGATTTCTCGATTTACCGAAACTCCCGGCTAAACTTGTTATGGTGGGCGGAGGCTATATTGCCTTTGAGTTTGCTCATATTGCCGCTCGTGCAGGTGCCCTTGTCACGATCATACACCAGGGAAAACATCCACTGGAGGGCTTTGACGTCGATTTGGTGGAACTATTGGTCAAGGCTATGGAATCCATTGGCATCCGTATTATTCTGGAAGCAGAGGTTAAGGCCGTCAAGAAAAAAGCTGGTGGTTTGACAGTTGTTTATACGCAAAAAGACAAGCAGCACAGCGTCTCGGCCGAAGTGGTCGTTCATGCCGCCGGACGAGTAGCCGATGTCGCTGAACTGGAGCTGGATAAAGCGGGTGTTTTGATGGGGAAAAAGGGAATTAGTGTTAACGAATACCTGCAAAGTACGTCCAACCCAGCGGTTTATGCCTGTGGCGACGTGGCCGAAAAGGGATTACCCCTTACGCCACTGGCTTCTTATGAAGGAAATATCGTAGCTGAAAATATTCTCCACGGTAATTCCAAAACATACGAAGACAGGCTAACCCCAACGGCTGTCTTTACCATCCCAACTCTGGCTTCGGTTGGCCTGACCGAAGAACAGGCCCAAGAAAAAGGGATTGACGTAAAGGTGGCCTTTCAGGCAACGAGTGACTGGTATACCAGCAAACGTATCAACGAATCGTATGCTGCTTTTAAAACACTGGTCGATCCCCAAACGGATCAACTAATTGGTGCCCATTTGCTGGGTGCAGGCTGTGAAGAAGTCATCAACCTATTTGCTCTGGCCATGAGTCACCAGATTACAGCTAAAGCTCTGGGAAGTACGCGGTTCATTTACCCCACCCATGGGTCAGACCTCAGTTCAATGCTGCCTGAGTGATGATATCTGGAAATTGAAATAAGGATCCAGCTATCAGCCAACAAATCCAATTTTTAAATGTGACCCATCGCAGTAAGGCTTATTGCTGCTGGCTCCACATCGGCAGAAAGCGGTAACCTTATTTTTCTTCGTTTCCTGCCCGTCAGCACTCTTAACGGTTAAATTACCATAAACCAGCAGTGGTCCATTGGGCATGGGTTCCACCAGACTTTCGGCTTGTATTTGTTCGGGTTGCACATTGGCTTCGTTACGAAAATAACTTAATGCCTTCGACGGACATCGGTCAACCTGCCCGGCGATTCGCTCGGTGGGGGCTCCCTCCATCTTCACCCAGGGCCGATCCCTCGGGTTAAAGACTTCGGTCAGTTGCGTCCAGCATAGCTTCGAGTGAATGCAAACAGCGGGTTTCCAGACCACTGTAATCTCGCCGTTGGTGTACGTTTTCGTAATGTCGGGGGTTGGGGTTGAGTCAGCCATAAGAGGAGAGCTATAGGTATATCGGGCGGCAGGAACGTATCAGGCCAACGAACATTAATCGGATACGTCTGGCTGTTGGGCTATATTCTCAATGATAATCGTCTCAAAATCAATTGGATTCTTCAGCGTACGATGAACGGGGCATCGGTCGGCTATCTCTACCAACCGGGCCCGTTGCTCATCGGATAAGTCGCCGTTCAGAATTAGTTTCATGACAAAGAGCGACCGCTGCTGGACCGTGTCGCTGGTGAATTCCACATGGGCAACGGCAGACTCAAGCGGCCACCCTTTTCGGTCGGCATACATGCGCACAGTCATAACAGTACAGGCCGCCAGAGAGCCAGCTAATAACTCACTTGGCCCCATACCCCGATCCTGACCACCTAAGTCTGACGGTTCATCGGCGACAATCACCTGCGAAGACGTTGACAGATGCGTTTCGTACGGAATTCGTTCGATTCGGGCGGTTATCAGGGCCATAGCCTTATCGTTGTTTATATTAAACCTATTGGTTGAGCATGTTAAACGTACTGACTGGAGACTGTCAGACAGTCCTCGTCACCCATTCCGTTCATGTAACACCCATTACCCAATCACTACTGGCCCCACTGTGCCGGATTCTGCCGCCACGCGGCCAGCGACTCCATCGCTTCGTCCGGAATATAATCCAGTGCTTTGGCTTCCAGCAGGAGGGCGTCGTAGTTGCTCAGACAAATGAGCGGTACGTTCTTATTGGCAAAATTCTGATCGGCAACCGGGAAGCCATAGGTAAAGATGGCAGCCATGCCCAGCACCTCGGCACCTGCGGCCTGTAGTGCATTTACCACCTTTAGGGAACTGCCACCCGTAGAAATCAAATCTTCGATAACGACTACGCGTTGACCACTCGTTAAATGCCCTTCAATTTGCTTGCCCATCCCGTGCGATTTTGGCTCGGGCCGGACATAGCAGTAGGGGATACCCAGTACATCGGCAACTAATGCACCTTGTGGAATGCCTGCGGTGGCCACACCGGCGATGACTTCAACAGATGGAAAACGCTGTCGTATGGCGTCGGCCAGTGCATTTTTGATATAAGTTCGTACTTCAGGGTAAGCCAGCGTAACCCGATTGTCGCAATAGATGGGAGATTTCCAGCCCGAACTCCAGGTAAACGGTTCGTTTGGCTTAAGCCGGACAGCCTGTACCGCCAGCAAATGCCGCGCTACGGTTCGTTGAATAGACGATTGACTCACGAGTTAACAATAAAAAATAAACGTAATGGTGGATTATTCTTTGTTTATATGGACTTTCACGGTATCGATCCGGGTGCCGTCCATCGAGACAATAGTAAATGTAAAAGGTGCGAATTCAATAACTTCACCCACTTGAGGGACATCTTCGTGGGTCTCCAGAATCAACCCACCAAGTGTATCGTATTGGGTCGACTCGGGTATGCTCCAGTCATAGGTTTTGTTCAGGTCTTCAATTTCATGCCGCGCACTTAGCAACCAGTTTGATTCATCGAGCTGCTGGTCGACCCAGTCTTCGTTGGTGTCATACTCGTCCTGAATCTCGCCGAAGATCTGCTCAACCATATCTTCAACGCTTACGATTCCCGCCGTCCCGCCAAACTCGTCGACAACGAGGGCCAGACTTTTGCGTTCCGATAAAAAGCGCAGCAGTAAATCCTGAGCAGGCATGGTCTCCGGCACGACAATAATCGGGGTGATGATCTGTTCGACGGTGGCAGGTTTTTTGAATAGCGCCAGGGCATGGCAGTAGCCAATAACATCGTCGATCGTGTCCCGATAAACAACAATTTTGGAGTGACCGCTGTCCTGAAAAGCCTGTCGTAGTTCTTCAACGGTATCATCCACGGCGATGGCCGTAATTTCGGTGCGTGGGACCAAACAATCCCGCACGCGAACATCCCGAAATTCGATTGCGTTATTAAAAATCTGGGTGTCTACCTCTACCTCCTTTTCAGCATCCTGTTTTTGGTTGAGCTGCTGTAAGTAATGGTTAAGGTCGGTGAGACCGAAAACAGGTCGGATTTCCGGATTCTTTTTGCGCAGGACATACCGGATAAAAAAACGTGCTGTGCCAACCAGCACGCGCACAATTGGGGCAATCATTTTGAAAATAACCCAAAGAGGTACGGCCAGTGCTTCCAGAAACCGATCGGGGTGAATAAGGGCCAGACTTTTAGGGATGTAGTCCGCTAAGGGAAGGAAGATGACCGTCAGGATGATGGTCTCAATGCCAATAAAGACAAACTCATGAGCGGCCCAACTGGCTGGTAAAACAACCGCCAGCAGTGGATTGAGGACCGTTACGCCCAAAACCGTATACAGCACCAGAAAAAGCGTATTGCCGGTCAGCGTGGTTCCGACAAATAAAATGGGGTTTTTTAGGAAACTGGATACGAGCTTTTCACTTAACGGCCCCTGTTTGCTGTGTAATTCAAAATATAACCGGTTTACAGATACATAGGCCATTTCAACTGCCGAAAAAAAACCGGCAAGTACGAGGGCAAGCAAAGCACCGAACAAAAGGGCGTATGGTTCCAACGGGGGGTTAAGGTTTATACATGAAGTTTACCGGTTGGAGTCAATAGATGCGCCAGCGTCTAAAAACCTTAAGCGGAAAACCAGTTCACTATTTCTTTTTCTTCTTTCGATTGTCGATCATCTGCTTGATGGTGGGCGAAACCGCTTTCTCCCGCTCCAGTCGTTTGTTGCGAACATACTGAAAAGCCAGCAGGAACGACAAAAACATCATAAGTAGCCAATAGCTATCGCCAAAACTGGTTCGTTGGTATTCGGCGATCCAGATGACCAGAAAACCAGCGGCAGCCGCCAGGAGGAGAATTTCCGGAAGTTTCATAAGGTCTATTTACAAATTCACGGTATTGGGTTTACGGACAAAATTAACCGTAAACTCAATACCGTGAACAACCCATTCGTTAGGCGGTCTTGCTGCGCATCTTGTTAATTTCCCGATACCGCCGAATGGTGGCAATCAGGAAGCCAATCACAACGATCAGAGTACCGATCCAAAGAATGTTGATAAGCGGTTTTTCAATGGCTTTCATGACGATGTAGTCACGTTGCGTTCGGTTGACGGCAAAGGTGAATTTTCCTGTGCGGGGGTCAATTTCGTTCAGCTGAATGCGAACACCCAACTCATCACTTACTTCGGCGGGATGGGCCACCATTCGGTCTTTGATAACGAAAGCCGGATTGAGTGTGTATTCGCCATTCTTGTCAAACACCCGAACCTTGGCGCGGACGGCTGCATCGGCATCACCAATCTGCATACCTTCTACTTCATTCGTTCGGGCTACATCGTCCAGAACGGCTACGTAGTCATTCAAAAAGAACGTGTCTTTAATGGCAACGCTAAACGTCTCTGTCTTCTCCCAGGTGTTCTCGGCGTCAGGATCCGGTACCGACGATACGTATGTATACATATCCCGGTCGGTCTTGTGCCGGATATCCGGAGAGGCTAGCAGACCCATGCGTTCGTTTACCTGAGCACGTGGGTAAAGGCTAAAGGTTTTTCCACTCGGTTCACGGTACTCGACTTCGTAGTATGTGTTTTCCGGATATAGTGCCAGGGTGTCTCCTTTTTTGTGGTACACTTTCCCGTTCTGCTCAAGGTCGCGCAGGGCAACACCGTGGAAATCTCCCTCAATTACCTCGACATCTTTGCGTGGGATATAGCCCGGCATATCGCGGGCTTCAATACGCCGACCGCGGTAGGTGAGCTGATAAGGACCCATTTGCTCGGATTGATTGAGCCAGAGAAGCTTGTTCTCCTTATTCTGTTTGTTGTTATCTTTCGTAAACTCTTCCTGTTTTGAAATAAGCAGACCGCTGTTATTTATCGATACGACTTTGGTGTAGCCCGACGAGTACAGAATGCCTATGAGCATCAGCGCCATGCCAATGTGCGAGATGGCCCCGCCCGACAGTCGGTAGTTACCCCGCACAACGTCCAGAAGAATTGCTCCATTGGTCATCAGTGCAAAGACCGAAGCCACCAGCAACGCCATATAAACCGGGTTCTTCATGCCGCCAAACGTGATCAGAGCCGCACTAAGCAACAATGTCAGAATGCCCGGTGTGATGAGGGAATCCCATTTTTTATTCTCCAGCTTACGCCACCACATATACTGACCAACGCCGGTCAGGAGGGCGATAGCCACAAAGAACCAGATTTGAAATTTGCTGTAGTGACTGACCTGATCGGCGGGGAGCGCCAGGTTCGACACTTTACCGAACGATTCCAGGATTTTATTATAGACCGGGATCGAGGTTGTGGCTATGACCTGAAAAGCGGCCAGACAGAGCACGGTAGCGCCAATAAACACCCAGAATTCTTTCGTATAAACAGACGCTTCTTCTTTGTCAGCCGGTATATATTTCCACTTACTGGCTGCCAGAATTACCGCCAGGACGACGAAGGCCAGGAGGTACAATAATAGCTGTCCCGACAAACCTAAGTCGGTGAAGGAGTGAACGGATGCATTGCCCAGAATACCGCTTCTCGACAAAAACGTCGAATACAGAATCAGGATAAACGTAGAGATCGTCAGGATAATCGCCATTTTGAGGCCCGTCGAACTACGTTTGGCAATGAGCATGGTATGGAGCGCGCCCACCAGCACAAGCCAGGGGACATACACGGCATTTTCGACCGGGTCCCAGTTCCAGTAGCCTTCAAAGTTTAGGGTTTCGTAAGCCCAATAGCCACCCATCATGACACCAACGCCCAGCACCATGCCGCCAATGAGCGTCCAGGGAAGAGCAGGGCGAATCCATTCGAGGGGTTGGTTACGCCACAAGCCGGCAATGCAATAAGCAAAAGGCACCAGACTCAGGGCAAAACCAAGGAAGAGTGTTGGCGGGTGAATGACCATCCAGTAGTTCTGAAGCAGCGGGTTAAGCCCATTACCGTCTTTGGGGACGAACGTTGGATCGGCCGTAAAAATGGGCGCATCGGGCATCGCTTCTGTCAGCAGCAGAAACGGCGAGGAACCCACCTTGAACGTATCGCCAAAGATCACCCCTAAAATCATGGAGGCAAGAAACGCCTGTACCAAGGCGAAGACCGCCATCATGGGCGCTTCCCACTGTCGTGACAAGGCATTTTTGCCACTGGTACGAATCAGAATTGCCCCAATGACGGCATTCCAGAATAACCAAAGTAAGAAAGACCCCTCCTGTCCCTCCCAGAAACATGAAATCATGTACTGAACCGGCAAGGCCAGCGACGAGTGACTCCAGGCGTAGTGGTATTCGAAGTAGTGGTTATAGATGATATAAAACAGGCTCGATGCTACTCCAATGACTGCCGCACCGTGAATATAGAAAGCCCATCGGGCCAGCGTGCGCCAGTCGTCCTTATCGGCCTGGGCTGACTGAATTGTTCGGCTGGCCGGGCTTTTGTGTTTGGCTTTTTTATTGCCCAAAGTGGCTTCACCGGCATAGGCCAGTTGCGGCTCTTCAATGGCTTCAACGCCTGCCGTTTTACCCCAGCCTAGTGCTGAGAAGAAATAGGCGACCGTTGCCACCAGAGCGGTAACAAACGAAAGAATAACGAAAAAATGGCCGAGTTGCCCGACTGTGGTATGTATCATGAATTGAATGAGAGAATCGTTGAGTGAATGAATGAGCGAATGCACTGACTCACCGCCGGAGCGGAATGGTCATTCAATCATGCAGTCAATTACAATTGTGCCGTTTTCGCTTCGTGTTCAGTTGTCTCCAGCTTGCCATCCTGGTATTTGGATGGGCACTTCAGCAAAATCTTGTTGCACTGGAAGTGATCGCCCTGCATGGCACCAATAATGACAATCTGCTCTGATCGATCGAAATCCTGCGGTTTCGGACTGTTGAAGACTACTTTTTGGGCCCGGTTGTCATTATCAACGAGTGTGAACTCGAAGTGATTCGGGTCAATGGCCGGATTGTAAAGCATATCGGTGATCCGGCCCTGGGCATCTTTTTGAACCTTGCCTACCACGTGAATCATTTTATCGTCGCCGTCTTTGGCAAGCTCAGAAGCCTGTTTGAACGTAACGTAGGAACTCGCGTCACCCGCCGTGGCAACAATGATACCGATAGCTAAAGCAATGACGACAATACCGAAAATATGGGAAAGTTTCATATTGGTTAAACTGGTTTTCAGACGGTGACCTGTCGTTTTAACGGCTAGCCACAAAAAATGAACTACAAACTATAATCCTTCTTTTTTTCCTTTACTTCTTTTTCAAGTTTCCCAATCTGGCGGTCAAGGCGAACCAGATACGTGATAATGCCAATGAATACCGCCGATATGACGGCTACTACCACCCAGATCTTACCATCGGCACGAAGCCGGTCGGCCATTTCGACACCCGACGAAGCCGGTTGTTGCGCCATGATGGTTTGGCTTATCAGTAACAGAGTTGCCAGAAGGGAACAGAATCGGGTAGGCAGTCGCATTGTCGTACGAAGTAGTTAGAAAAATAACGCAAAAGTAAGGGTAATCATTCCGAAAATAGCACATGACTTTAGTCATCCAAAGCAGCTTTCATTCGTCGGTACCGAACGCTTAATTCAGATATCCAGACGCCCATGAGAATGAAGCCAATAATGGCCGGATAGAAAACCATCCGCATCCGATTGTCCATATCATATTTGCCGAAAGCCGGGTTGCCACCGTTGCCGGGATGCAACGAGTCGGTCAGGCGCGGAACGATAAAAATAAGGGGAATGAAAACCGCAAAGGCGAAGATGTTATAGACCGCCGATATCCGTGCCCGTCGCTGCTCGTCATCAAATGAGCCGCGTAGAATCAAATAGGCCAGATACATGAGCATACCAACGGCCACACTGTTTAGTTTGGGGTCGTTGGGCCAGGGCTCCCCCCAGGTGAAGTTAGCCCAAATTGAGCCGGTCAGGCAACCCAGTAGGCCAAACAGGATGGCTGTATTGGCAAATTCAACCGCCACCAGGTCATCGTCTAAACGACCACTCCGCAGGTATCGGATGGAATAAACGGCTGATGTTAACAGTAGCACGAGCATGCTGAACCAGAGAGGTACGTGGAAATACACGTTACGGATACTCTCATTCAGAATAGGCTGACGGGGAACAACGCCCAGGAGCCCCTGCAAAATCACATACGTCAGAATCAGGACGGCCAGTGCCTTCCACCAATTTTTTTTCATTGTTCAGAGCGGGTGAACCCCCACTTTTTAAGTCACAAAAGCGGGTTTCCCCGCAACCACGGGCTGCCCGCCATACATTAGCTCCGCCATAAAAACGGAAATAACAACCACGAAAGTGTCAGGACAATAGCATCAATGGCCAGTATGGTGCCCATTTCGCTCCAGCTTACACTTCGATCGAGGCCATCGAGGGCATTTTTCGATACCTTAAGCAGCATTAATAAAAGGGGCAGAATGATCGGAAAGCTGAGTACCGCCATCAGCGTTGCCGGGTTTTCTGCTTTGCTGGCAATGCCCGAAACCAGCGTTAAAGACGACGCAAACCCAATAGCTCCAAGCAGTAGGGTGAGCAAATACAGCGGCACATCCTGCACCAGATTGCCGAGAACAAAGGCGTAAACACCAAATCCCAAAAAGGCCAGAGCCAGCATCAGAACCGTATTGTAAAGAATCTTCGAGAGAATAATCTGCTGCGGACTGGCCAGGGTGTAATAATACAATTGGCGTCCGGCGCGCTCCTGAACAAAACTTTTGGCGATGGCATTAATGGCCGTAAATAGTAAGATGATCCAGAAAAGTGTATTCCAGACAATGGGTGTCAGTTGACCACGCCGGGCGTTAAAGCTCAGGTAACAGACAAATACTGCTCCTACTATATATAACAGCATACCATTGAGCGCGTAGCGTTGCCGCCACTCCAGCAGAAACTCTTTCCGCATCAACGCGCTCAACTGCCGTACCGATTCTGTCATGCTTCGTCTAGTAATGCTGCAAATTTACGGTGCAATGCTGATGCGAAAAAGAAATAGTTTCAGGTTATGATCAGCAAACATGTCGTTTGGCTGGTATTCAGCCTGAAGCAGACTTCGTGCAGCGTCTATACGGTCTGCTTCATCTTTATTGATTATTTCAGACGGCTGATGCGTATTTTTGTGCTTTCCAGAATGGCGGGCTGTCATGAACAAGTTGGAATGGCTACCCAACGTGCTGCCCATACAGGATTGTTATACAAAAGAAGAATGCACGTTTTTTAATGGATTATTCGACTGTTCTGGTGCTTTGCGGGTTTTCGTTTCTGGCGGGTTTTGTCGATGCAATTATTGGTGGGGGAGGGCTGATCCAGACACCCGCCATGCTTTTTACGCTCCCGCAGTATCCGGTGCCTACACTCATTGGTACCACAAAAATTCCTTCTATGTTTGGTAGCCTGATGGGGGCTTTTCAATACAGCCGACGGGTAGCGGTTGCCGGTCGATTCGTTGGTCCCATGATGGCCATTGCTTTTGGTGCTTCCTGGCTTGGCTCCTGGACACTCAATCGGGTACCCAACACTTTCATGAAACCACTGGCGCTGATCATTCTCGTTGGCGTCTTCATCTATACGTTCCTCAAAAAAGATTTCGGTCAGGTATCCCTGGGGATAACAACACCTGCTCAGCAACGGGCACGGATGTGGATTATGGGTGTTTGTATCGGGTTCTACGACGGTTTTTTCGGCCCGGGCACCGGGAGTTTTCTGGTACTGGGCTTCATTACGCTGATTGGTTTCGATTTCCTGAAAGCCAGCGCCCACGCCAAACTTGTCAATGCATCTACCAATCTGGCTAGTACGCTATTTTTCGTAAGCGAGGGAAAAATTTTATATCAACTTGCATTTCCAATGGCTTTTGCCAACCTGTCAGGGGCGTTCCTGGGGGCAAGACTGGCGATTTTGAAGGGGAACCGGTTTATACGGGTGTTCTTCCTGATCCTGATTGTCCTGACGATTGTCAGGTTTGCGTATGATTTGATGAGATAGATTTGCATGAATAAACTTTCCGTTGTAATCTTGTGTTAATTAAACTGAATCTAAATAAAGATTAGCCTCATTAAGACCATGAGCAGACGTAGCGTAGCGGACCTGAAAATTGGAGAACGAGCCACCATTGAGTCGTTCAATAATCAATTGATGTCGCTTAAACTGCTCGAAATGGGCTGCTTACCCGGCGCGGAAGTGTGCTTGCACAGCAAAGCACCGCTCGGTGATCCCATCTGTCTAAACGTAGCCGGGTACTGCCTGGCCATGCGGAAGTCTGAAGCGGCCACCATCCTGATTCAGAATGAGGATTAATTGTATTTAATCGTGCGGATGGCACCGCCCTGATGCGTACTGTTTGGGTGGCCTCGTCTAAACCTGCGTCTTGAAATCGTCTCCTACTATTGCCCTCGTTGGCAACCCCAATGCCGGTAAATCGTCTTTATTCAATCAACTGACCGGTCTGCGTCAGAAAACCGGTAATTTTCCCGGTGTCACCATGGATAAAAAGTCCGGAACGTGGCCTCTGGATACCCAGACTACGGCTACGGTTATTGACCTCCCCGGCGTTTATTCCATCTACCCAAAGTCACTCGACGAGCAGATCGTTACTGATATTCTTGCCAATCCCGAGCATCCCGACTATCCGGATGTTGCCGTAGTTGTTGTCGACGCATCTAACCTGCACCGGAATTTGTTGTTGTTTACCCAAATTACTGACTTGGGGGTGCCTACGGTTTTAGCCCTGAACATGCTTGACGTAGCGCAACAGCAAACCAAGGTAATTAACGGGGTTCGATTAGCCATGCGACTGGGGGTTCCCGTAGTGCGTATCAATGCGCGTACCGGCGAAGGTGTCGATCTGCTTAAACGAGCGGTTCAGGAGCAGATACAGCAGCCCACTTTGCCCGGTAAACTTTTCTTTGATCCGGCCGATGAAGCACCTGGGCTCATTGCAGAAACCAAAGCCCAATACAACCTGGATAATAATTACCTGGCCCTTCAGTATATTATCCAGCATGACGGGGTTTCGTTTCTGGACCGACAGCAGCAGGTAGGGCTGGATGCCCTGATTGAGTCCCATCAATTTAATGTAACAACCTTTCAGGCGGGTGAAACCATCACTCGTTACAAACGTATAGCCGCCGTCGTAACGGAAGTTGTTACTGACAAACGGCCTGTCAATCAGCCAACCTGGAGTCAGAAACTTGACCGGGTATTGCTGCACCCGGTTTGGGGATATGCTATTTTTGGATTCGTGCTGTTATTGATCTTTCAGGCCATTTTCGCCTGGGCACAGCCATTCATGGATGGTATTGATACGGGAGTGGCCTGGCTTAACGGGCAGCTCAAAGAAAGCTTGCCAACGGGCCCGCTAACCGATCTGCTTACTGATGGTATTCTGACGGGCATTGGCGGTATTCTTGTTTTTATCCCTCAAATTGCCTTCCTGTTTTTTCTTATCGCCCTGCTTGAAGAATCGGGGTACATGTCGCGGGTGATGGTCATCATGGATCGGATCATGCGTAAATTCGGCCTGAATGGCCGGAGTGTCGTGCCGCTGATTTCGGGGGTTGCCTGTGCCGTACCGGCCATTATGGCAACGCGCAGCATAGGCACCCGGCGCGACAGGCTCATCACCATTCTGGTGACGCCCCTCATGAGTTGTTCGGCCCGCCTGCCCATTTATACGATCCTGATCGCTCTGGTAGTACCAAGTCAGCGAGTGCTGGGGGTGTTCAACCTTCAGGGACTGGCCCTGATGAGTTTGTATCTGCTGGGGTTGATCAGCGCTCTGCTGGCGGCTTATGTCTTGAAGCTCTTTCTAAAGACAAAAGAGCGTGGCTATTTTATTATGGAGTTGCCAACGTTTAAACTACCCCGTTGGAATCACGTGGGCATAACCGTTTGGGAAAGCGTACGGTCATTTGTCTGGGAGGCCGGGCGGGTTATTCTGGCTATTTCTATCGTTTTATGGGTGCTTGCCAGCTACGGGCCCGGCGACTCGATGGATCAGGCAGAGACTCGGGTTCGTCGGCAGAATCCTTCATTAGCTGCTGATGTGCTTCAAAACCGCATTGCATCCGAACGAATGGAAGCCTCTTATGCCGGGAATTTCGGCCATTTTATCGAACCCGTTATTCGTCCGCTAGGCTACGACTGGAAGATAGGTATCGCTCTTTTAAGCTCCTTTGCCGCCCGTGAGGTATTCGTTGGCACCATGTCAACCATTTACAGCATCGGAAGTGGCGACGGGGATGAGGGGGTAACGATTCGGGAGCGACTTCGGCAAGAGCGGAACCCCGAAACGGGAGGTGCTATGTATACGCCCGCTCTTGCCTGGTCGTTGCTGGTGTTTTATGTGTTTGCCATGATGTGTATGAGTACACTGGCGGCTACACAACGCGAGACCAAAAGCTGGAAATGGCCCGCTGTTCAATTGACCTATATGATGGTGCTTGCCTATGTAGCGGCTTTTGCTACCTATCAACTTATGAAGTAAGTTGCTTTAAGGATTACCACAGTAAGCCCTTGGCAATCATTGGGTAAATAAAGTAGTAGAGAATATAGGCAAACAGGGCCATGGTTAGCCCGCCCATAGCTGTAGTTTGATCAAAATTAACCCGGTTCTTACGCGATGACCGGCTAGTTCGCCAATCCCTATTCGCTGTGTGTTTCATGGTGTGCAATATTATTTTTAATAATACTTACACAAATTTGGGGCCTGTATGAAGGCTTAGTTAGAGCAGAAACACGGAAATTGTTGATTACGTAAAAATACTCGAATCAACAATTTCGTAAGCGGTAGGTTGTCGTGAGAACATAACTATAGAATTTATGGACTATGTGGAAAAAAATACACACAGTTCGGGAAGATTATTCCCACTGTAACCTGTCGATGACATCGGAAGCCGTCATACCGATGGGTCCCCGCTGCTCGGCGGCTTTATCACCTGCCAGCCCATGGGCAAAGACGCCTAATACGGCTGCTTCAACAGAATCGTACCCCTGAGCCAGCAGGGCCGTTAAAATACCTGTCAACACATCACCGGTTCCCCCGGTACTCAAACCCGGATTTCCTGTTGAGTTGAAATGGATTTCACCATCAGGAGTCGCCACGGCTGAAAAAGCCCCTTTTAAAACGACGACGACGCGGTATTTTTTCGCAAACTCACGGAGTATATCCAGCTTTTCGTAATCCGTTGTCCATTTCGTTGTTAGTCGCTCAAACTCTTTTGGGTGCGGAGTCAGAATGCTGTTCGCGGGAACATGATTCAATAGCTCGCGATTTTCGGCCAATAGATTCAAGGCATCGGCGTCGATAACGATGGGCTTTTTCAACGTCGGTAACAGGCCTTTCAGCATCGCCAGTGTTTCAGGCGCTTTGCCAATACCGGGGCCAATACCAACCGTTGAGTAATCGGCCGGATCAGGACTTTCCTGACTTGGGTAGCCTTCTATGGCAGCCCCCGTCAGAACGTTCTGATGCCGGTCGGGACTGCACATCGCTTCCGGCACAGCAGCTTGCAGGATCGTATAGCCACACTGCGGCACCTGTACGGTTAGTAAGCCTACACCGGATCGCAAACAGGCTTTGGCCGCCAGCACAGCCGCCCCAATCTTACCATAACTTCCGGCCAGAAGAAGCGCATGGCCAAACGAACCTTTATTGGAAAATCGAGCTCGTTTGCGAAGGAGCAGGCGGGCCTCATGAGGTTGGGTAAAATAATAGGACGTCGGTGCCTGATCGATGAAGCGCTTGTTAAGCCGAATGTCTAATAAATGCCATTCACCAACATACGGGCCATTTTTTGGTAGAACCAGTGCCAGTTTTGGCAACTGAAACGTAAGCGTATAATCCGGTTCAATAATGACATCGGTTGGCTCATTGGGTTGATCGGTGTAGAGGCCGCTGGCAATGTCTACCGAGACAACTTTGGCTGGTGCCCGATTAATTGCTTTGATGGTATCGCGCACGATGCCATCTGTAGGGCGGGAGAGTCCTGAACCAAGAATAGCATCAATGACAACCTCATTGTGGCGGATCGTCGGAATGTCGGATGGGGCCTCAATGTAATGAATCGACTCGACCAGAATCTTCAGCCGCCGATGGTTGTGCATGAAATCATCCGATTCCCGTGGTGCATATCGTACTACGTATACATCGATCGGGTATTCATGCTCCAGCAACAAACGGGCAATTGCCAGACCATCGCCCCCGTTATTTCCCAGCCCGCAGAAAATTTTAACAGGTGTCGAAATGGGAAAATGATCAACGAACCACTCAACAAAAGTGAGGGCAGCTCGCTCCATTAAATTGATGGGTGCTATTGGCTCATGTTGAATAGTGGCTTGATCTAAGGAACGAATTTGGTCTGCATTCAGAATTTTCATGGGTTTGGT
This sequence comes from Spirosoma aerophilum, assembly GCF_054782495.1. NCBI lineage: Bacteria > Pseudomonadati > Bacteroidota > Cytophagia > Cytophagales > Cytophagaceae > Spirosoma > Spirosoma aerophilum. The sequence goes on from NZ_BAAGSJ010000013.1 coordinate 439,370, forward strand.
CGTTGATACCAGCGCTTAATTTCACAAAAGTATTTTCTGCTACTGAGAAAATTACTATCTTTGCGGCTCATTTCGCAAATAGTTATCTGGCGATTTATATACGGTCATGAGCGAGTTAATCAAATTAGTGGAGGCAGACAACGCGCAACGTCGCGCCGAGTTGCCCACGTTCCGGGCGGGCGATACGGTGAATGTACACGTCAAAATCCGCGAAGGTAATAAGGAACGCATTCAGGTATTTACAGGAACGGTCATTCAACGCCGGAATCCAAGCACCGGTGGTGAGACATTTACTGTCCGCAAAGTATCCAATGGCGTTGGCGTAGAACGGATTTTTCCGCTACTGTCACCCAATATCGACAAAGTCGAAATCGTTCGTATGGGCAAAGTGCGCCGGGCGCGTTTGTTCTACCTACGGGGTCGTCAGGGTAAAGCTGCTCGGGTTAAAGAGCGGAAGCCTAAAGTTACCGCAGCAGCTTAATCGCTTTTGTTGCAAGCCATTTTTGAAAGAGCTGTCTGTCTGGACGGCTTTTTTCGTGTTAACGGCAACAGGCTCCGGCTGTTGCTTCGAGTGAACGGGCAATAGCCGGAGCCTGTTGCCACCCGCTAATATGGAGTTTTACAAATACCAGGGTACCGGCAATGATTTCGTGCTGATCGATGATCGTGACCAGCAATTTTCTGTTTCTAATCAGGCCCTCGTTGAGCAACTATGCCACCGACGGTTTGGTATCGGGGCTGATGGCCTGATTCTGCTTCAGACGGATGCAGCATACGATTTTCGTATGGTGTACTTCAATGCCGATGGTGCCGAAGGGAGCATGTGCGGCAATGGTGGTCGCTGTATTGTACGATTTGCACACGATCTGGGTATTTTTGATAAAGAAACCCGTTTTCTGGCCGTCGATGGCGAGCATAGGGCAGTGGTTACGGAAGACCGGGTTTCCCTAAAAATGAGTCCCGTGTCAGGCATTGAGCAGCGTGGCGGCCTGACGTTTCTCAATACAGGTTCGCCCCACGTTGTTCAGTTTGTCGACGACCTCGAATCGCTCGACGTTGTCGCCGAAGGACGGGCCATCCGCTACAGTGACGCCTTTAAGCCAGGCGGCACAAACGTTAATTATGCACAGGTACTGGATGATAAGACCCTGTTCGTCAGAACGTATGAGCGGGGTGTCGAGGATGAGACTTACTCCTGTGGTACGGGCGTAACGGCGGTTGCGCTTGTAGCCCATCTGCAATTGGGAATGACTGGTCCTGTAGCTATTAAAACCATCGGAGGAAACCTTAGCGTTTCATTTAATCGTCGGGGCGATGGCGGTTTTGATGATATTGATTTGATTGGTCCGGCCAAACGCGTTTTTACCGGAAACATAACCGTTTAGGTATTTGGTGAGTTAATCATGGAACCATCCACTGATGATTTCGAATGATTATCTACAAGAATAAAGGCTTGCTGCCATCTATCTGGCATTTTCATACAGGGCCTACGGCCAGAGCACTGGTTCGTCGGTTAGTTGTTGTAGCCATCTACGTAACCCTCGTTACGGTGGCTGAAATGAATTACATTGACCTTCGCCTTAAAGATACCCCGGGTTCGTTTCTGGGGGCTATGGGTATTCTGCTCAGCCTCCTGCTGATTTTCAGGACCAACACCGCCTACGATCGGTTCTACGAAGGCCGACGGGCGTGGGGCGTCTTAGTAAACAATTGCCGGAATCTGGCCATTTACTTCAATGCCGTTTTGCCGGAAGGCGATACCAAAAGCCGCAGTTTCTTTGCCAAATCCATCTCCAACTTTCCTTTTGCCCTTAAAAACCACCTCCGCGATATAGCTGATGTAAGCGAACTCGATATGGTTGAAGAAGGTGTGCGACGGGATCTCAGAAATTTCGATCATAAACCTGCCGGAGTATCCAACCAGCTGTGGGTAAAGACTGAGATTTTGTATCGGGAAGGGCATATTTCTGAATCCCAGCATATCAACCTGAATCAGTATTTAACCACCCTGATGGACGTTTGTGGGATTTGTGAACGTATAAAAAGCACTCCAATTCCCTTCTCTTACACGCTTTTTATAAAGCTGTTTATCATGCTTTATGTGATTTTACTGCCCTTTACGGTCATAACAGCATTCGGTTACCTGACCATTCCGGCTGTCGTGCTGACTTCTTATATATTGGTTGGGCTGGAAATGATTGGTGAAGAAATTGAAGAGCCGTTCGGGTTTGAGCGGAATGATCTGCCACTAAGTCAACTCAGTCAGCTCATTCGGGTGAATGTGCATGATATTCTCCAGATCTTTCTGCCGCATGTTGAAAAACAAGCTGCAAAACCCGGTTTTACGATCGTTACGTAGAACAATAACGAGACAATCACTTTGACTAGGAAACCCTAATCAACATCGTCAACTAAGCCGCCGTGCAAATGGTAGATCGTCTTATGTTGGAATTCGGGTTGGCGAAGTAAATCTTTAGCCGCAACCCGGCTTCGAACCCCATTAGTACAAATAACAATCAGTGTCAAATAGGGAAATAGCTCCGCTTTTCGGCTGCGGATGTCAGGCAGGGGGATGTTTAAGCCTCCCAGATTGAATTCGTCAAATTCCCATTCATCACGCACATCAACAACGACTGTTTCGGGTTGTTGGCGCAGATTTTCCAGTTCAGCCAGACTTATGTCGGTATACGTGTGTGTTACCATATGCTGCCATAACAGCTACGCCGTGAAGCGTGTTCGTTTATGTCATCGTTTTGTTATGGCCAGCACGTCAATCTCCGAAACGGTAGGACTTACCCAGCCGCAATGAACGACAACTTGTTTACCCGTCGTTTGAAAGCGTATTGAAATTGGGAGTAGAAGTGGAACGGGCTGGCCGTTTGATAGTTGAAGCTGCGCTTTCTTGACCAGAAACAGTGTTCTTGCAGAAGGATTATACTGAACCGGGTTCTTTTGTAAGCTTAAACTGTCTGTAGCCTGTATAATATGAAGCTCACAGCCGTCGGCATAAACACTGCTATTGTCTATAAATGCTGCGATAGTCTGCTCAGGGCCTATGCTGGAATCCGATTTCAGTTGGCAGCTCACCAGCGAAATGAGAAAAAGACACAAGAGGAGTCTCATAAGTGGGGTAGTCCTTTTACCGGATGACCTAATTCTGACGAAAACCGTTGGAAACCCGCGAGTAAATAGAAAAAAACTGTCAATCTGTCATAAACAGGTAGGCTGGAACAGGATTTGACGCCACCCAAGCAGACTCATAATCTCATTTTACTATTAACTTATGGAAGCAGTACAAAACGAAAAAGGCGAGTCCACGCGGGGCGAATCCACGCAGGGCGAATCCACGCGGGGCCAGATCTCGATCCATACCGAGAATATCTTTCCTATAATTAAGAAGTTTCTCTATTCCGACCATGAGATTTTTCTGCGTGAGTTGGTGTCAAATGCCGTCGATGCTACGCAAAAGCTACGTCAACTATCTTCATTCGGTGAATTTGGGGGTGAGTTGGGTGATCTGAAAGTGACCGTCTCGCTTGATGAGGAAGCAAAAACAATCACCATTTCGGATAATGGTATTGGCATGACTGCCGATGAGATAAAAAAATATATCAACCAGATCGCCTTTTCGGGAGCAACCGACTTTCTGGAAAAATACAAGGATAAAACGGATGACAAAGGGCAGATCATCGGTCACTTTGGCTTAGGCTTTTATTCGGCCTTTATGGTCGCCGAGAAAGTAGATATCGTAACGAAATCGTACCGTGACGGTTCAGAAGCTGTTCGCTGGACTTGCGATGGTTCGACGGAGTATGAATTGTCACCAGCCGAACGGGCAGATCGCGGAACCGATATTATTCTGCACATCGCCCCCGATTCGGAGGAGTTTCTGAACAAAGGCCGCTTGCAGGGAATACTGGACAAGTACGCCCGTTTTCTGCCCGTTCCGGTTGAGTTCGACGGAAAAGTTGTCAATAACACAACACCCATCTGGACGAAGGTGCCATCGGAATTGACCGATGAAGATTACAAGAATTTTTATCGGGAGCTGTATCCAATGGGCGAGGAGCCTCTATTCTGGATTCATCTCAATGTTGATTATCCGTTCAACCTGACCGGTATTCTTTACTTCCCCCGGGTTAAAAACGAATTACGCTTCCAGCGGGAGAAGATCCAGCTTTATAGCCGTCAGGTGTTCATTACTGATGAAGTAAAAGACGTAGTGCCCGATTTCCTGATGATGCTGCACGGCGTGATTGACTCGCCCGATATTCCGCTTAACGTATCGCGCAGCTTCTTACAGGCTGATTCCAACGTTAAGAAAATTAATGGCTACATCACCCGGAAAGTTGCTGATAAGCTAAATGAACTGTTCAACGCTGACCGTAAAGGGTTCGAAGAGAAATTTGATGACATTGGTCTGTTTATCAAATACGGTATTTTAAGCGATGACAACTTCTGGGAGAAAGCCAAAAACTTTGTATTGCTGAAGAACACAGAAGCCGAGTACGCCACATTGGATGAGTACCGGGAAAAAGTTCAGGCAAACCAGACCGATAAGACAGAAACGCTGGTACTGCTTTACACCACAGACCGCAAGCAGCAGGACGCCTACATCGAATCGGCCAAACGGCGGGGCTACGATGTGCTGCTGATGGACAATGTTATTGATGCACACTTTATCAATGCCCTTGAGCAAAAGCTGGAGAAGGTTCATTTCCAGCGTGTAGATGCCGATACGCTCGATAAATTGATCGATAAAGGACTGAGCAACGAAAGCGTATTGTCGGAAGATGACAAAACGAAGCTGAAGGAGGTATTCGATCAGGTGCTGGACAATAAGATGCTGAACGTAAGCGTAGAAGCTCAGCCAAGCGACGAATTGCCGGTTACCATTACATTGCCCGAATTTATGCGTCGGATGAAGGATATGTCGGCGCTGTCTGGAGAGCAATCGTTTTACGGCAACTTACCCGTTACTTACAACGTCGTTGTGAACGGCAACCACCCCCTGATCGGTAAAATTCTGGCTGAGTCAGACGATACTGCTCAAAAAGCGTTGGTCAAGCAGGTGTATGATCTGGCTTTACTGTCCCAGAACATGCTCACCGGTGCTGACCTGACCGCCTTTGTGAAGCGGACCGTGGCCACGCTGTAATTTTCTGACCGGGATTTTATCAAGATTAAAAGGATTCAACAAGATTGAACAATGGCTGTTTCGCAGCCGCAATCTTGTTGAATCCTTTTAATCTTGATAGAATCCCGGTTTAGATTCTCCCGTTACTGCTTCGGGGAACTTGACTTATTGTTCCGCCAGCGGGTTTGTTGCCAGGTCGGGTAAACCAGACTTTTCGTTTGGCAATCAGGCGTCCGATAATGAAAATCAGGACGAGTGCGATGATGAACATCCCCACAATCGGGAGGAAAATAGTGAAAATAGACAAGCCCAGAGAGGCAACATTTTCTCCGGTTGCCACAACAGGGTTAGCAAGCCCACCGGTTGTGGCTGTGGATCCAAGTCTTAGTAAACTTGTACCTGCCTGAACAATCCCTGCTGAACTTCCGCCCAGCATCAACCCAAGTCCCCACTGAATGACGGGATTATCGATCTGCAAAAAAGAGGTGCTCAATATAGTGCCGGCAATGATGGAGGTTGGGGTGGCAATGGTATCGAGGAGATTATCTAACCAGGGGATATAGTATGATCCGACCTCAAATACAGTTGCTACCGTGAGTCCCAGTAAAGCGGGCCAGGTGCTTAACCACTCAAAGCCGGCCATAGTACCAATGATGCCAAGTTTGGTAGCCGCGCTGGCAATCAGCATAGGGACAAAGACCCGGAACCCACAGCAGGCAGCCAGACCCACGCCAATACAGGCACTCATAATCCAGTCGAGGGACATATTCATCAACGGTTTACAGGTTATTAACAAGTGTTTTGACGGCTGCATTTAGCTTGCCCGGAAATGCTGAAAGTGCTCTACAAACACCCTCAACTAGAAACTGCAAACCGGAAACGATAGTTTTAGCCAAAGAACTGCGGATTGAAATTCATCAGGAAAGCTTCGTCTGTTGCACGGGTCAGGGCCGTATACAGCCAGCGTACAAACTCATCGTTCACCTGACCTTCCGGCAGAAACCCCTGGTCGATGAAGACCGCGCTCCACTGGCCACCCTGCGCTTTATGACAGGTCAATGCATAGGCGAATTTTACCTGTAATGCATTCAGATAGGGGTCACGTCGAATGGCTTCGGAACGCTCCTTTTTGCTTTTTATGTAGAAATAGTCTTTCGATACACTCTCATACAATGCCTTGTACTGATCGGAGGACAGAGAAGGTACGGGCGAGTGCAGTGTGTCGAGCATGATTTTGGCATCAAAGTCGGGCTGTTCCTCGTAGTCAACTAACCGAAGGGTGACGGTTGCAAAGCGGAAACCGTGCATTTCTTCTTTGTTGCGGATTTTCTGAACTTCGGCAAACTCTCCATTGGCCAGGAAACCCGCCGGGGAGTCTTCCTCAAGCACAGTATAGTTGTTTCGGGCAATCATCAGCATATCACCCGCGTCGAGTTCCTCTTCGCACTGATCAATCATCCGACGCACAAACTGATTATACTGCACCGCTGATTTGTTGGACCGGCAGATGATGGCCGTGTTCTCACGGCCATACTTGTCATAAGCATACCGAACGCCGTCTTCCAGTTTCATCAACGGCATTTTGTAAATATCCGTAAACGAGCGTACATTCAACTGGATAGGGGGTATCTCTCCTGAGGATGCAGAAGACCCTCCATCGGTAAGCAGCGCATCGAACCCCACGGCTTTGGGCGTTGCCGAAACACCATCCAGCAGCATCCTCAAGCCCGTAGCATTATATAAAATGCCGGATTCTTCGTCCTGGCGCATGACCTCGGTCAACTCCTGTTCATATACGGTCATGTCAAAAGCACTGGCCAGAAAGCCCCGATCAAGGGCAGGGCTTAATTCCCGGCCAATTGGAGGCAACTGAGCAGTATCACCAACAAGCATAAGCTTATTGCCGGGGTTCTCGAACACATAGTCGATCAGGTCTGTGAGCAGGCCCTTACCGCCAAAATCGGCTTCGTCTGAGATCATAGAAGCCTCATCGACGATAAAGAGCGTGTCTTCATGGTAGTTCTTTTGCCGTTGAAAGGCCAGATTCGCCGAGCCGGGGTCTGCTACCTGTCTGTATATTTTGCGGTGAATGGTCTGCGCCGGTTTTTTGGCGTAGTTGGTCATCACTTTGGCCGCCCGACCGGTAGGAGCCAACAGAATGGATTTATAACCAAAACGGGGCAGTACTTTTATGAGCGTACCAACGAGCGTCGTCTTACCCGTTCCGGCGTAGCCACGAAGCAGAAAACAGTCGCGGTAATGTTCAACTTCCTGGGGAGTAATAAACTGGCCGATCTGTTCGAAAAACTGTTCCTGACCGGGCGTAGGTTTAAAGGGGAAACGTTTGGCCAGCAGTTCGGCGGCCGTATGGGTTTCGTTCATGGTACTAATTTACGAAAAAATGAGGAAAGGGGAAAGCGAAAAAAATAGACAGGAAATGGTCACTTTTATCTTTTTTTAATCCTTTTCTGACCGACCCTTTCGTCCTGAATTCCTTTTTCTTATATTCACCCTCGACTAAATCTCTCCTTCTATGAACATCCGACAAATACTTCAAGGAAAGCGTGTTAATGCACTTTATAGTGTGTCCTCAGACCATACTGTTCTTGATGCGCTTAAGGTAATGGCCGACAAAAATATAGGCGCTTTGCTGGTTGTTGACAAAGGCGTTCTGTCGGGTATATTTTCAGAACGGGATTATGCCCGTAAAGTAATTTTAAAAGGTCGGCATTCAGACGATACCCGTATTGCCGATGTAATGACGGCAAATGTGATCACGATTGAACCTGAGCAGTCTCTGGAAGACAGTATGATCATCATGTCTGACCGGCATATCAGGCACTTACCCGTTATGGAGAAGGGTGAGTTGATCGGTATCATCTCGATCAATGACGTAGTCACGGCTATCATCAGAGACCAGAAGACCCGCATTGACTCGCTCGAAAGCTATATTTCTGGAAGCCCATATTGATATTTGATGTATGAAGTAAGATGTATTTAATCGACTATACGTCTTACATCCTACTTCATACATTAAAAAACAGTTACCTTTGCGTCCCCAAATACGCAAAATACTGTGACGCAACTAGCTGACGCTGACAAGCCTCGTGAAGAAGTGCTTAAATTGTATGGAAACCGCCTTCGACTGCGGGTTTGTGGTCTCTATCGGGAGGGCGACCAGCTACTGATGGTTCGTCACCGGGGAATTGGCCCGACTAATGTATTCTGGTGTCCGCCGGGTGGAGGAGCCCAGTTTGGCGAAACGGCCCCCGATGCCCTTATTCGGGAATTTGTGGAGGAAACTGGTCTGGAAGTTGAGATTGGCGATATGCTGTTTGTCAACGAGTTTATGCAGGCACCCCTTCACGCGTTGGAGCTGTTCTTTCAGGTGCGAGCAACCGGCGGCCAGCTAAAGCAGGGTATTGATCCTGAGATGAGCACGGAGGGGCAAATAATTCAGGAAGTTCGTCTGATGAGTTTTGACGAGATCAAAAGTTACCCCCCTGATGAAGTGCATGCGCTGTTCCGCTATTGTGATTCGATCGATGATGTTTTTTCATTAAAAGGCTACTTACAATAAACATCGTGTTCGAGTAACCCGTTTTTAATTTAATCTGGCCTGCCAAACTTTTAACTTTAGTTGCCCGACATTGTGCAAATCGCTGTGACCCTTACGCCAACTGTATCTATTGGATCTGACTCATTCAACCCCGGCCTTACCGATAAATCGGTGTTAAATCTGGAAGTTGGCCGAGACCGGTTCCGGTTTATGGTGCAGGATAAGCGGGGTAGCGGGCTCTATTTAAACGATTACACATTCTCGTCCCTGCTAACCGATCGGGCCATCACGGGTATCTTGCCGGATGTATTTCGGGAACATCCGGTGTTGTCGGCCGGGCCATGGCAGGAAATTCGAATTGCCGTTAATTCACCGTCGTTTACGCTGATTCCAACGCCACTGTTTCGGAAAGAATATGCCAGCAGTTATCTTGCCCTTATGCGGGGTAGTGCACTGGCACCCCACGAGTTTGCGCAGTCATATCTGCACAAAGACGAAGGGTTTCTTTCCGTCTTTAGTCTGGAACACCCACTCGCCGATTTCTTTTCAGAAGTGTATCCACTGCAACCGGTAACGTTTGTTCATCAGGTAAGCGCTCTCATCAAGGCTACGGCCGACCTGGACCGTCATGCTTTAACGCCAGAAAATATTTACTTGTTTTTTGAAGACGAATTTGTGACAATCGTTTACCGCAGTAAGCATCTAATTCGGTATTGCAATCGGTTTGGCTATAAAAATGTACAGGATCTTGCCTATTACATCCTTTATGTACTAAATGAGCAAACCCTGAGTCCCGACTCAATCTGTGTGTCGCTTTTTGGGGAAATTACCCCCTTTGCCGAAGCCTATTCAGAATTAAGTCGTTTTTTTGCCAATCTGAGCTTTGGTCAGATCCCTCCCGGCTTAACCTTATCTTCCGAATTTTACGACCTGCCCGACCATCGCTATTTAAGTCTTTATGGATTAGGCTTGATGAGTGACTAGCATAAGCACAGAACTGTGCACTTACCCTTGTTCACAACTGGTCACTAATTCACGATATATGAAGCGCATTGCTCTATTCCCCGGCTCATTCGACCCATTTACCAAAGGCCATGAAGATATTGTGTTGCGTGGTCTGCAATTATTCGACGAAGTGGTCATTGGTATTGGGCGGAACGCTCAAAAGGTGCGCTATTTCCCGCTTGAACAAATCACTGAACTGATTGAAGGCGCATTTCGCGATCAGCCGGCCGTCAGTGTGATCAATTATGATGATCTGACTGCTAACGTTGCCCGAAATATCGGCGCCAGATTTTTATTACGGGGCCTGCGAAATACAACCGATTTTGAGTACGAGAATGGTATCTCGCAAGTAAACAGATACGTGTATGAAGACGTTGAAACGGTTTTTCTGATCACCTCTCCGCATCTTGCCCCTATCAGTTCAAGCATTATTCGCGATTTACATCGATATGGGCAGGATGTGAATGCATTCCTGCCTTATCAATTGAGCAGGGTTGAGAAAAAATAACCCTACCTGCACGACCAGGTAGGGTTGACGGTAAAAAATGATTTGCCGTTTTATATTTTGGCCGCTTCATCCAGCACGAAGCGAATCGAGCTAAATGAATTCGTCATCGCCAGTTTCATTTCCCGGCGATCTGCCCAAACGAGTTTTTCAATATCTTCTTCGGCCTGTGGAGCCATCCGGCTATCATCAATCAGAGTCATTTTGTACCACTTGGTTCGCTTTAGAATTCGGTTACCGTTCAGATTATAGGTATGCCATGTCGTACAGATACGATTGCCTACCGACACCCGAACTCCCGTTTCCTCGTTGACTTCGCGGGCGGCTCCCTGGCGCGAGGATTCGCCTTCATCCAGCTTTCCTTTCGGCAGGTCCCACACACCACGACGGAACATCAATAAGACTCTGTCGCCGTTAAAGACGACTCCTCCACCCGCTTTAATGATCTTAAAGGGCTTTTTTATGGCATCTTCGCAATCTTTTTTATCGAGACAGCCTAATGTTACTGACAGCAGATCATTTAAATCATTTTTCTGAAGAAGAGCGAGCAATTTGCTTACGGTAGATGGGGTCGCATTCAGTATGAGTAGATGCCCCTGCAACACATCCGGCTTAAGAGCCTCCAGGCGAGCATCGGTTATCTGGTCATATTCAATCAATTCCGTGTTATTGGCTAATACTGGATTAGCTAATTGAGCAGCGGCTTTAGGGCTAACGAGCCGTATAGGCCGGTCATTAATAAAAACAATCATCGGGAATTATGCAGTTCAAAGCGTAAAAGTAACAAAACAGACGGTCTGTCGCACGGTTGTAGCTGTTGCAAACCAGTTCCATTTCCATATTTTTGCAACGGGCCAATCATCCTCTTCGTGGAACTCCTTATTATATTCCTTCTGACACTGCTCAACGGTGTGTTTTCAATGTCAGAGATTGCATTAGTATCTTCCCGTAAATCCAAACTAGAAACAGCGGCTAAAAACGGAGATCGTCAGGCGCAGGTGGCCCTGGACCTGTCTAATTCTCCCAACCGGTTCCTGTCGACTGTTCAGATTGGCATCACCCTGATCGGTATTTTACTGGGTATATTCTCGGGCGATAAACTGACAACCGATCTACAGGGCTATGTGTCTCAGATTGATATATTACGGCCCTACGCGCATTCAATAACCGTTGTGCTTGTATTGCTTCTGCTGACGTACCTTTCGCTTGTTTTTGGCGAGTTAGTACCCAAGCGAATAGGGCTCTCAAATCCGGAAGGGATTGCCAAAACGATGGCCGCTCCCATGATTTTTCTGTCGCGGCTAACCTCTCCATTTATCGCTTTATTGACCATTTCCAGCGACTTATTGCTTAAGGTACTTAACATCCGGCCAAACGACAGCGCTGTAACGGAAGAGGAAATCAAGAGCTTGATTCAGGAAGGTACATCGGGCGGAGCGATTGAAGAAATCGAACAGGAAATTGTGCAGAATGTCTTCCAGCTTGGTGATCGTAAGATTACCTCCCTGATGACGAACCGGCAGGAGATCGTTTACCTCGATATGGAAGATGATCCGGCCGATAACAAAGCCCGCATTCTGGAACACAAGCATTCCGTTTACCCGCTTTGTAATGGGGGCGTCGATGAGGTAGTAGGCTTAATTTATACAAAAGATTTCTTGGGTAGGGATCTAGACAACGAGCTTCTCCATTTAAAAGATATGAAGCGGGACGTCCTCTTCATCCCCGAAAACAACAAAGCGTATCAGGTGCTGGAGCGCTTTCGGGAACGTCGGCAATACGTTGGCGTTATCGTTGATGAGTATGGCGGTGTGTTGGGGGTAATCACTCTAAATGACATTCTGGATGTGCTTGTCGGCGATATAAACGACGATGTGCATTCGGACTATGAGATTCGGGAGCGTGACGATAACACGTTCCTGATCGATGCCCAACTGCCCTTTGACGATTTCCTGTCGTATTTCTCCATCAATATCACAGCCCAGGCGCGTCGTGAACTCACGGGTTTCGATACGCTGGGTGGGTTTGCGCTTCACATCCTGAAAGATATTCCCAAGGAAGGGGAGTCATTTGTTTGGCATGGCTATCGGTTTGAAATTATCGACATGGACAAAAGCCGGATTGATAAAATTCTGGTAAAGAAACTAGGAGAGGAGTAAAAATCATTCAGGCATCATCAAGCTGTTTTTCTCATACGAATTGCGCGTGTTCGTCCTCATTAAGCCTGTCCCCAAACACGCCTGCTAGGGGTATTAGTAAGACAATAGCCCAGACAATCGGCTGGCAAATGGTAGCCGCTTTTCGTGTACCCGGAGAGTAAACACCTAAACAACAGCATCACTTTAAGGGTTATGGATGAAAATAAAATCATCAATGCCCATGCGAAACTTCAGCCCCGATTCCAACGAATTGACCGGCGGTTCGTCCAGCCGAGTGCCATCTGGAATGGACAATGATCCAAATGCAGATGAAGAAGTGATTGATCAAAATGCAGGGGATCCGTCGTCGAGGGAAGCGTATCCAAAACCCACTGAACGGTCAGCGAAGATAGCCCCCGATGATCTCGCGGCTTCGATTGCTTATGCCCTTGATGGTAGCGGCCCCGGCCCAACGAACGACACCCCGAACGTGTCAGGGCATAAAGTGATTACGGAAGGCATTACCGGGGCGGGCCCCGAAGAGGAAGAAGAGAACTTACGGGCGTAGGTTATAGCTCGAAGACTGTTCCTTATACCACTTCTTTGTATTGCATTCTGTACAGGTTGGCGTAGAAGCCTTCCTGCTGGAGTAACTCCTCGTGATTACCCTGCTCAACAATTCGGCCTTTATCGACCACAATAATCTTATTTGCTTTTTGGATGGTCGAGAGACGATGCGCTATGACAATGGCTGTACGGCCTTTCATCAGTTTACTGATAGCATCCTGAATCATCTCTTCGGTTTCAGTATCGACTGAGGAGGTAGCTTCATCGAGCACAATGATTTTGGGGTCCTGGACCATGGCCCGAACGAACGAAATCAATTGCCGCTGTCCCACAGATAGTGTCGATCCACGCTCCATAACGTTGTAATCGTAGCCACCCGGCAAACGTTCGATAAACTCGTGTACACCAACCAGCTTGGCGGCTTCCACAATCTTGTCCCGGCTAATTCGCTTGTCGCCAAGTGTGATGTTGTTTTCGATGGTGTCCGAAAAGAGAAAGACATCCTGCAAAACGACACCGATATTCCGGCGAAGATGACCAAGTTCATATTCGTGAACATCGACCCCATCAATCTGTATTTCACCTTCGTTAATATCGTAAAATCGACTCAACAAGTTAATAATCGACGATTTGCCGGCTCCTGTAGCGCCTACGAAAGCGACTGTTTCACCCGCATTGACTTTGAACGAGATGTCGCGAAGTACCCAATCTTCATTATTGTAGGCAAACCATACATCCTTAAAGTCAACTTCGCCCTTTATGGCTACGGGAGCAAAGGTGCCGTTGTTGGCTGTAAATTCATCGCTGTCTAACAGCTTCAGAATTCGGTCGGTGCTTACAATGCCCATTTGAAGCGTGTTGAACCGATCGGCCAGCATGCGGATGGGGCGGAAGAACAGGTTAATGAACATCACAAAAGCCGTGACAGTCCCGAAGGTAACATTGGAACTGATGATTTGCTGGGCACCATACCAGACGACCAAACCAACAGCTACGGCCGAAATAATATCAGCCACCGGATAGTAGACGGAGTAATACCAGATGGAGCGAATGTTAGCCGCCCGATGTTCTTTGTTGATAGCCCGGAACTTCTCGGCTTCAATTTTCTCACTGCCGAAAATCTGAACAATGTTCATGCCCGTAATGTGTTCCTGCACAAACGAATTTAAATTCGCAACGGCCGTTCTGACCTCGTTGAACGACTTTTTTATCTTTTCCTTGAAGACATAGGTGCTAAACAGCATCAGCGGTATCGTCGACAGGCTAATAGCCGCCAGCCGCCAGTCGGTGTAGAACATAACACCGATAATAAGCACCAATTGCAAAATGTCCCCTGCTATGGCTGCCATACCTTCACTGAACACATCGGCTAAGGTTTCTACATCCGAGATAGAACGGGTTACTAATCGGCCTATGGGGGTGTTGTCGAAGAACTTAAGCCGGAGATGCAGTATTTTCTGATACAGTTGAACCCGGATGTCGCGAATAACATATTGACCAAGCCAGCCCGAGAGGTACGTATTCATAAACTGAATGATAGCCTGTGCCACGAGCACACCGATCATAAGAAACAGCATGGTGGTCAGGCGCTGGTAATCGCCCATCGCAATGACATTGTCGATGGTATAACGGATCAACAGGGGCGTTAGGGGGGCCAGGCAGGCCGCCAGCATAATGATGCCAACAAGGGCATAAAAGCGCACCTGGTAAGGTTTTATAAACGCATATAATCGTCGGAGGATGGCTAGATCGAATATTCGACCGGCCTTCTGTTCTTCGTTCACGGGGTAACCAAAAGGGCAAGTTCAGAAGGGTAACAGTGTTTTTAGGCCGAACGTTTCAGACTAAAGCCGATTTGCCGGGCTTCGATTCGAATTTGAAAACAGTAAAAAAAGAAGTAAGTCACTTTACCTGAGAAATACCTGATTTGAAAACGATTTATGAAACGGCGTGTGTTTACCCGACTGATGACGGCCTTGCCCGTGAGTCTGGGTGTTGGCGGAACAAGTGTAGCAAAAAATATACCGCAAGCGGTGTTGACCCCGCAGCTGGGTAATGACGACCGGGCTTATTGGCTGCAAACCCTGACGAAGATTGCCGATCCTGTGCTGTCAGCTCTGGCAAAAAATCGGTTGAAGGCAACCATGCCGGTTGAATCCGCACCCGGTCAGCAGCCAGGGAGACTAGTGGTGTCGCATCTTGAAGCACTGGGACGGACGATGGCAGGGCTGGCCCCCTGGCTCGAACTAAGCGCCGACGATGATATGCAGGAAAACCTGTTGCGGCAACGGTACCTCGACCTGTCCCGTCAGGCTATTGCCAATGGTGTCGATCCTAAATCACCGGATTATCTGAATTTTACCAAGAATAGTCAACCGCTGGTCGATGCCGCTTTTCTGGCGCATGGCCTGGTGCGCGCGCCAAAGTTGTGGCATGCGTTAAGTACGACTGAGCAGGCAAATGTCATAAAGGCACTTCAGGCCAGTCGGGTCATCAAGCCGGGCTATAACAACTGGCTGTTGTTTAGCGGTATGGTCGAAGCCGCCCTGCTAAAATACGCTGGTGCAGGCGATGAACTACGGATGGATTACGCCATTCGGCAGCATCAGGCCTGGTACAAAGGGGATGGTGCCTATGGCGATGGCCCCGATTTTCACTGGGATTATTACAACAGCTATGTTATTCAGCCCATGTTGCTGGATATAGTGAAGACGCTTGCCGAGGCAGGCAAAGCTGAAAAAGGATTATTGGAAACGCTTATGGCCCGTGCTCAACGGTACGCGATCATACAGGAGCGCCTGATTAATCCGGATGGTTCGTTTGCTGCTTTTGGCCGGTCATTGGCCTATCGGTGTGGGGCGTTTCAGTTGCTGGCCCAAGTGGCTTTGCAGAAGAACCTGCCTCCCGAGTTATCGCCTGGTCAGGTACGGTCGGCACTGACGGCAGTCATTCATCGCACGATGGATATGGATGGCACATTTGATGCAAAAGGATGGCTTCAGATTGGCCTGTGCGGCCACCAACCGGCTATTGGAGAGACGTATATCTCGACGGGAAGCTTATACCTGTGCTCAGTCGCGTTTTTGCCGCTGGGTTTGTCGGCTATTGACCCGTTCTGGTCAGCCCCGGCAGCCGACTGGACTTCGAAAAAAATCTGGTCGGGTCAAAACGTGCCGGTAGATCACGCTATAAAGGGTTGATAAAACAAGGAGCCGGAAACTGTCGTCTCCGGCTCCTTGCGAAATTGTCTCTGAGTGGTTTAGCTTACCGTTCCGCCATTCCAGACAGCGTCGCCGGGTGCAATGAGGGCCAGTTTGCCATCCCGGTCTTCGGCCATCAAAATCATCCCCTGCGATTCGAAACCCATCATTTTTCGAGGGGCCAGGTTTGCCAGAAAAGTTACCTGCTTGCCGATGATTTCTTCAGGAGAAAAATGCTTGGCAATACCGCTCAAAATCTGACGTCCGCCCAGGCCGTCGTCTACTTTTAACTTCAATAGTTTATCACTTTTTGGAACACGCTCGGCTTCGGTAATGGTACCAATGCGGATATCCATTTTGGCGAAGTCATCGTATGTAATTTCGTCCCGAAGAGCGGGAACGGTCTTTGTTTCTAACTCATTCATGCGTTTGGCATTCAGTAATTTCTGAATCTGTTTATTGATCTCGTCGTCTTCAATTTTAGCGAACAGTAACTCACCTTTTCCCAGTTCGGTGCCTTCAACCAGCAAATCGGCCCGGCCTGCGTTGGTCCAGTTGAAATGCTCAGTGATGCCAAGCTGCTTCCGCAGTTTTTCGCTGGTGAACGGCAGGAACGGCTCACAGACAATACTCAGGTTAGCTGCGATCTGCAGGGAAATATTCAGGATGGTATTCGCCCGGAGTGCATCTGTTTTTACAACTTTCCAGGGTTCTGTTTCGGCCAGGTATTTATTGCCCAGGCGCGCTAAGTCCATCAAGTGCCCCAGTGCTTCGCGGAATTTGTAATTCCCAATCGACTGCCCGATTCGATCCGGAAAGAGAGCCAGTTCATCGAGCACTTGTTGATCATAGTCCGTTAGCTCACCAATGGCAGGTATTTTACCATCACAGAATTTCTGGGTTAACACCACCGCCCGATTTACGAAATTCCCGAATATACCCACCAGTTCAGCATTATTCCGGGTCTGGAAATCTTTCCAGGTAAATTCGCTATCCTTTGTTTCGGGGGCGTTGGCTGCGAGCACATAGCGCAGAACGTCCTGTTTGTCGGGCAGTTCCTCCAGGTATTCATGCAGCCAGACCGCCCAGTTGCGGGAGGTACTGATTTTATCCCCTTCCAGGTTCATGAATTCGTTGGCAGGTACGTTGTCTGCCAGGATAAAACTTCCTTCGGCCATCAGCATCGCCGGGAAGATGATACAGTGGAAAACGATATTATCCTTGCCGATAAAGTGCACGAGTTTGGTATGCTCATCGCGCCAGTATAGTTCCCAGTCTTTTCCCTGCTCCGCGGCCCATTCCTTGGTCATGGAGATATAGCCAATAGGGGCATCGAACCACACGTAAAGGACTTTGCCGTCTGCATCGGGGAGGGGGACTTTGATGCCCCATTCCAGATCGCGGGTCATGGCGCGGGGGCGTAATCCTTCCTTGAGCCAGGACTGGCATTGCCCAAAAACGTTTGTTTTCCACTCCGTATGGCTGTTGACGTACTCCTCAATTTTAGGCTGCATCCGGTCGAGCGGCAAAAACCAGTTCTTGGTAGAACGTAAAGTGGGTTTGGAGCCCGATAGCATGGAATGTGGTTCGATCAGCTCGGTAGGACTTAGGGCTGTGCCGCAGCGTTCGCACTGGTCACCATATGCATTGGGGTTGCCGCAAACGGGGCAGGTACCAACAATGTACCGATCGGCCAGAAACTGCCCGGCTACTTCATCAAAATATTGCTCCGTAACTTCCTCATCAAAGTCACCCTTTTCGTAGAGGTTTGTAAAAAACTCCTGCGACGTTTCGTGGTGAATCTGATTAGACGTTCGCGAGTAGATATCGAACGAAATGCCAAAGTCACTAAACGCCTGTTTGATCTGGCCGTAGTACTTATCGACGACCTGCTGGGGGGTAATCCCCTCTTTTTTTGCTTTGATCGTGATGGGTACGCCGTGTTCATCGGTGCCGCTAATGAAGGCAACATCTTTACCCGTCGACCGGAGGTAGCGTACATAAATATCGGCGGGCAGGTAGCATCCGGCAATATGGCCGATGTGAATCGGGCCATTGGCGTAGATCAGAGCCGCCGTTACGGTATAGCGTTGGGGATTTTCTAACATAGTCAGTGGTTAATGATTAGTGGCTGTTGCATCGTTCTGGCGTCTAAAGAGTAAAGCCAGCCAAACGCATGAACCACTAATTGGCCGCAAAATTAGCAATTCAAGGCCGAACGTTGTTATGTTTACACAAACAGATGGCGCAGGATAACCCACACCGAGGCAAGAAAAGAGCCTCTCTGCAGTAGAGAACACCATGCTGAATATGAATAATTTCCTCAACTGGGTCGAAATCAAAAACTTCAATTGACATCATCACTACTTAATAAAGTTTTCATTACCGGGGCGACGGGGTTCATTGGTTCGCACATTGCCCGGCGGTATCTAGCCGATGGTTATGCCGTTTCGGCACTCTTCCGCCCGGCAAGTGGCTATGGAATGCTGGCTGACGTAGCCGATAAAATTACCTGGCATGAGGGCGATGTACTGGATATTCCTTCACTGGAAGCAGCCATTCAGGCCGGGAAATCCGACGCTTCAATTGATGTGATCCATGCGGCTGCCATTGTCTCGTTCTTGCCGAAAGACCAGCGTCGGATGGAGGCAATCAATGTAGAGGGTACAGCCAATGTCGTTAATGTTTGTCTGCGGGCGGGCATACGAAAACTGGGTTATGTCAGCTCCGTAGCGGCCCTGGGTCGACCGGCCGCCAAAGGGGGCAAAGCCAACGAGCCCATCCCGATCAATGAAGAACAGAAGTGGGAAGAATCACCCAACAATTCACATTACGCTAAAACAAAATATTGGGCTGAACTGGAAGTCTGGCGGGGCGTTGCCGAAGGATTGAATGCCGTAATGGTCAACCCGAGCATTGTGCTGGGCGTGGGTGACTGGAGCCGGAGTAGCCTTCAGTTAATCAAGTTTGTACACGATGAACGACCTTTTTATCCCGCAGGTCTGGTGAACTATGTGGACGTGCTGGATGTGACCGATGCCCTGGTGAGACTGATGCAGTCGGAGGTGAGGGCGCAGCGGTTCATCCTGAATGGGGGCACCATTCCGTATCGAACTTTGTTAGAACAGATAGCTATGGTACTGGAAAAGCGGCCACCGAGGCTACAGATTTCGCCCGTTTTAACCCGTTTGCTCTGGCCTGTCGAGGCTGTTCGGGCGTGGATGATGGGGAGGGATCCGTTGATTACAAAAGAAACAGCCCGGTCGGCAAGTTCGTTATACCAGTATGATGGCCGTAGCGTTGAGAAGGTGCTTGATTTTCAGTATCGAGCACTGAGCGAGACACTGAAGCGTGTGGCAGCGGCCTTCAGGCAACCTCAAAACGGTTTGTAAATTTTCGGTTTTGGGGTTGGAGTTTTGCTTTTTTGAGTTTATATTTCACTGCCAATGGATAAATCGCACCCATGGTGCGGCCCCTATCCGCCCACATTTTGAAGGCAATAGCATGGAGCAAGAGTTCGAAGAACGAGAAGGCGATATAAAAGAATCAATCCGGCGTTTTGAGCAGATGCTGGACCAGCAACAAAGTCAGTTTTTCGACCTGGACGTCTATGAACAAATGATTGAACATTATCTCAATCAGGGTGATTTAGACAAGGCGTTCAAAGCCGCCGAAGCTGGTCTGGAAAACTTCCCTTATGCGCTGGAATTAATGCTTGATAAAGCCCAGATACTGGCTAATTTTCAACGGTTCGACGAGTCTCTGGATCTGCTGGAACGAGCTTCTTTGTTTAACCCCGGCGATTTGGATGTGCCCTTTATGCAGGGATCCGTATTGAACATGGCTGGTCGTTATGAGGAGTCTATTCAGGTACTGGAAACACTACTCGACCGGGCCGATGAAAAAGACGATATTCTGTTTCAACTGGGTCAAAGTTATCAGAACTGGGGTAAATACGATGAGGCCATTACGCAATACAAGAAGTCTATTGCACTGAATATCAACAATGAAAATGCGCTGTATGAATTGGCTTTTTGTCTGGATGTCACCGGCGAATTAGAGAACAGTCTCTCGTATTATCAGCAACTCATCGATACGGATCCTTATTCGTACAATGCCTGGTACAATATTGGCATCGCTTACAGTAAGCTAGGCCGATATGCCGAAGCCGCCGAAGCCTACGATTATGCAGTCATTATCAAGAATGATTTTGCGTCCGCACATTTCAACCTGGGTAATACATACATGAACCTGGGCTTATTCGAAAAGGCGGAAGTATGTTATCGGGAAACACTTAAATTCGAAGAAGCCACGGCTGATACATACTGCCATCTGGGAGCTAGTCTGGAGAAACAGGATCGTATTACCGAAGCCATTAAAGAATACCGCGAAGCCATTAAGCTGGACGCTCAGTGGGACGAAGCCTGGTACGGTATCGGGGTTTGTCTTAGTGAATCCGGAAAGTGGTACGAAGCGCTGCCATTTCTGCAAAAAGCGGTGAAGCTCAGCGACCAGAATGGCGAATATTACCTTGCAGTTGCCGAGACCGAATATAAGATCGGAAATGTGTTATCGAGTGTCGAGGCATTTGAGAAAGCTGCAGAGGTAGATTCTGAAAACCCGGACGTATACCTGACCTGGTCGCTGGTTCCGTTCGATCAGGGTGACTTTCTGCGGGCCAATGACATCATTCAGTCGGGTATTAATGATATGCCTGCCGAAGCTGATTTGTATTATCGTTCGGCAGTTTACCTGATTCATGCCGGCCATTACCGTGAATCGTTGATTCAGCTCGAAGCCGCACTTTCGCTGGATTATGATGCTCACGTTCAATTGTTTGAGTTTTTTCCTGAACTGGAGAAACAGAAAGCACTGTACAAGATTATTCAGCAATACAAGAAAGAGTAAAGCTCGTATATAACACCAGGCGTAAAGTCGCTCTCCGAATCGGGGAGCGACTTTTATTTTTATAAGGCTTTCAGTTATCAACTGACAAAGAGCTGCCATTTCATGGCCCGAAATTTGATTACGTATAGACAAAAAGGCGATAGCCGATTCGTTTGAATGTTTAATTTTTGGGTATATAAACACATGAATTTCAGCAACAAAGCTTTCTGTACAGCCTTCCTGATGATTAGTTTCACCGTTTGTCAGGCGCAGCAGGTTCGATTAATACGCTCTCAGCCTGGTGACGTTCGACGGACAGAGCAAGTGGCTTTGATCACCAATCAGGCCACTGGTGAGAAGATAACCATGGAAAAGTACGGGGAATTGAGTAAGACCGATCCGTTTGCCTACCATCTGGTTCCCACTTATAATGAATTCGGGGATCCTACAGCCTATCTAATGCGGCCGTCTACCCCCGAAGAGCACGAAACTCATCGGTTTCGGGATCGCGACCCCGCCAAGCAACCTAAGGCAGGACAGGTAATGGCTCCTTTTGTGATGACTGGGCTGGACGACAACGTGTACCGATCTTCAGGTATGATTGGTAAAGTTGTTGTGCTAAACTTTCTGGTTGGCCTGGATAAAACTTTATGGAGTGATCAACAAAATGAAGAACTCACGACGATCCTGAAACCTTATCAGGGTCAGAATGGCTTGATTGCTTTAGGCGTATTAAACAGCGAGCAGGCGAAACCCGGTAAAGCGGTAAAACAACACCCCTGGCCTTTTATACCCGTACCCAATGGATATGGGTTTCATAACAAGTACCACATTACCTCCGTGCCAACTTTCGTTGTCATCGACAAAACAGGACGTGTCGCGGCTACCGTACAGGGGGCGGGGAGTGCCGAAAAACTGAAGCAGATACTTGCCGAAGTTATTCGTTAATAATGTGCAGAAATAGGCTGCATGGTGTTTGCGGAACGGAATAGCAGGGGAATAGGTTGGTTTCTGCAATAGGTTACATGATCCAATCTATCCTGCCTTTATGAACAAGCAGACTAACCGTCTGAAAAGAATAGTTATCCGTGCAAGTTTGTTCGTTCGTTTTCTTGTGTCTCCGGCTGCACCAGGCTGTTTTGCGGCAGGTAGCGCCAAACTTATCGGTTGGAATCGGGTATTCACTGGATTACCACTGGAATATTCGTGATGAGAACAAGACCCCTCAGCTGAATGATGATTATCAGCGCTATAGCTCCAGTGATCGTTCGATTTCTTCCGGGCCAACGTTAGGATTACAATACATCAGTCGTCGAAATCCGAACAACCCGCAAAGTGGATTTTTTGGTAGTGTCGTCGTTCGGCCAAATTTGCGATGGCTGGGCAGTGATGAAAACTGGCAGTCGGTGGTAGCGGATTTTCGAAAATATGTGCCGTTGTCCAGAAGCGGACGGCACATACTTGCATTTTGGAGTATGAACTGGCTTAGCTTTGGCGGGCAGGCACCGTATCTGGATTTGCCCAGTACCGGGTGGGATACCTACTCCAACCTGGGTAGAGGCTACACGCAGGGCCGATTCAGAGGCCGAAACCTGATTTATCTGGAGGCTGAGTACCGGACAGAATTGTTAAACAATGGTTTACTGGGTGGTGTAGTATTTGCCAACATGCAAACCTACAGTGACTATCCGGATACGAAGCAATTTGGGCGGTTGCTGCCTGCCGCCGGGGTTGGTCTACGGGTAAAAGTAAACAAGCACTCGAACTTGAATCTGGCCATCGACTACGGCTTCGGCATTGGCGGGTCTCAGGGCTTGTTCCTTAATTTAGGTGAGGTATTCTGACGCATTAGTCAGCTACACGGCTCCGTCAGAATACCTCATTTCTAACATCTTACGAAAATCGATCCGGGCTAAACGCGGCAATGTCCATACTATCAGCTTCCCCTTTAATTAATTCGCTGACCAGCTTGCCGGTAGCCGGCCCCAGGCTCAGGCCCATCATGCCGTGACCAGTAGCTAATACAACGTTTGTGTACTTTTCTGTTCGGCCAATATAGGGTAAACCATCCGGGGAGCAAGGGCGTAAACCACGCCAGACGGTTTCAACTTCAGGCATCGTGACCGGAACATCAGGGTAATAATTATTGATGGACTGCACGATACCCCGCACCCGATTCATGTTAACAGTCATATCCGTGCCCGCAACCTCAAGGGTTCCCGCAAACCGAAGGTCGTTATTCATGGGAGTTGCTGTGGCACGGGCTTCGAGCATGATGGCCGGAATCCGTACATTGTTTTTTAGATTCCTTAGAACAAAGCTATATCCTTTGCCACCTTGCAGAGATAGGTTCATATCCAGCATAGTGGCTAATGTAGGTGACCAGGCCCCCCCGGCAATAACTAATTCATCAACCGGAAAGCTCCCGTGGTTCGTCAGGACGGTGGTTACCCGATTGTACGCTTTAGTGATGCCGGTTACGGAATGGTTTTCCAAAATAGTAACCCCTTCCTTTTGAAGAAAAGCCGCAAGTGACCGGACCAACTCGCCCGGATTCAAATGGGCATCGCCAGGGTAGAATACACCCCCCCGTACATCGACACGGGTGTTCGGCTCCATTTCCTGAACTTGCTGACCGCTCAGTAATTTCGCTTCGATGCCCGCCCGATTGGCAACGTCGGCTTCCTCGGCCATTTCATGTTCAGCTGAAGCCGATTTGTACAACATAAACAGCCCGCGTTCCTGCCATTCAAACTCCAGATCACCATTGGCCGCCAGATCCTGATAGAGCGTTTTGCTTAATAAACTAATGTCGCGCAAAACCGGTATGGACCGCTGAACGTGTTCATTGGTTGAGTGACGATAAAAAAGCCACCCCCAGCGGGCAAGATCAAGATTCAGGCGCGGTTTTACGTAAAAGGGACTCGTGGAATTCAACATCCACCGCATCCCTTTGGCAATCATTCCCGGCTGCGCCAATGGAATAATATGACTGGGAACAATCATGCCGGCATTTCCGAACGAACAACCGTCAGAAATAGGGTTCTGATCAAACAGCGTCACCTTATGGCCCGCTTTGTGCAGGTAATACGCGGAACTGAGTCCGATAATACCCCCGCCAACAATCCCGACATGTGTCATATCACCTGAAATCCAAATACGTAAGGGTCCTCTTCATCCAAAATAAGGTGGTTGTAGCCATGAATTCGGGCCCATCCTTCAATACTTGGTACAATAGCCGGTTGATTCGCCAATTCTGTTTCAGCCTCGATACGGCCGTTGAAAATTGACCCGATGATACTTTCATGAACGAAGGTCTCGCCCGGTTTTAACCGACCCTGAACATACCACTGGGCCATCCGGGCCGATGTTCCGGTGCCGCAGGGCGAACGGTCGATGGCTTTGTCTCCATAAAAAACAGCGTTGCGGGCCGTTGACGTTTCCTGAATGGGTTTGCCCGTCCAGAGAATATGGCTCAGTCCATTAATCGTCGGGTTTTCCGGATGCACAAATGTATATTGTTCATTCATCCGCTGCCGCATCACCCGGGCCCAGCCAATTAACTGCTCGGCTTTATAGTGCTCAAGACCGGGGAAATTGGGTTGCGGGTCGACAATAGCGTAAAAATTTCCTCCGTAGGCCACATCGACTGTGAGTGTGCCCAAATCCGGGCACTCGACCGTTAGTTTTTCGGCCGCCAGATACGATTTGATATTCGTAATTTTCACCGATGTTACTTTCTTGCCTTCCTGCTGGTACTCAGCCCGAACCAATCCGGCAGGTACTTCCAGGTTCAGGACACCAGGTGTTTTAGGGCGAATCAGGTTTTGCTCGATGGCTACGGTTACGGTGCCAATGGTACCATGCCCGCACATGGGCAGGCAGCCAGATGTTTCGATGAACAGCACACCGGCATCGTTTGCCGGATCGGTAGGCGGGTAAAGTATGCTCCCGGACATCATGTCGTGGCCGCGTGGTTCAAACATCAATCCTTTGCGAATCCAGTCAAACTCGCGCAGGAAATGCTGCCGTTTCTCACTCATACTTTCCCCCTGAAGGAACGGTATGCTCCCGCCCGTAACTACCCGAACCGGGTTGCCGCAGGTGTGGGCATCTATGCAGAAAAAATGATATTCCGCCATGTTTTAGTGGGCCGGGGTTAGCACTGGACGGTTTGCCAGAGCTGTTTGAATAACCTGCAATACCTGTTCGCGTTCTGCACCTATCAGCGTCAGCCGGGGAGCCCGAACGTATTCGGAGCCAATGCCCGTAGCGGTGGCTGCCAGTTTAATGTATTGAACCAGCTTTGGGTGAATGTCCAGTTCGAGCAGGGGCATGAACCAGCGGTAAATGTCCAGTGCCTGAGCGACCTGACCTGCTTTGGCCAGCTCATAGATAGCCATCGTTTCCTGCGGGAACGCATCCACCAATCCGCCAACCCAGCCATCACACCCCAACAGCAGGGCTTCCAGCGCGAGGGTATCGACTCCGCCCATTAGCTTGAAACGGTCGCCAAAGGCATTCCGCATGCGGGTAATATTTGTTAAATCCCGGGTCGATTCTTTTACGGCCTGAATGTTGGGTAACTCAGCCAGTTCGGTAAACATCGCTACGGTCGTCATGATTTTGTAATCGTAGGGATTATTATAAATCATGATAGGCAGCGATGTTTCTTTTGCCACCGACATAAAGAAGGTAACCGTTTCGCGCGCGTCGGCGGGGTACCGCATGGGAGGGAGGAGCATTAGACCATCAGCTCCGTTGGCTTCGGCTTCGTGAGCCCTAGCAATGGCTTGTTTAGTGCCCTGCTCGGCAATGTTGACCAGTACCGGCACACGACCCTGGCAAACACCTAAAGCGGAAGTAAGCAGATCAATTTTTTCCTCATTGAGAAGCGTGCTGGCTTCTCCCAGTGAGCCGCCAATAATGAAACCATGTACCCCTGCATCCAGCTGAGCATGGAGGTTTTTCTCAAAAAGAGGTATATCCAGATCATCGCCGGATGTAAATGGAGTTAGTAGCGCGGGATAGACACCTTCCCATTGTACGGGTACATTCATTGGCTTAGTAGCGTTTATCGTGATACCCCAAAGTTCTTCAATTTATGGGTATGGCCCTTGCCAAAAGTTCATGAATTCTAATACTTATTTAACTACATTAGATTCAGATTCGCAAAAATGACGTTAATTAGGTATTGATGAAGCCAATCCTCTTTCGGGTTCCTACCGTAGATGACCGCTCCTTTCGGACTGAGCAAGATAGTGCCCCTCACTTTTACGGGCATCTGCATTTTCATCCTGAGATTCAGTTGACCTTAATTCAGCAGGGAGAGGGAACGCTGATCGTAGGCGATAAGATTGACCGTTTTTCTCAGAACGACATTTTATTGCTAGGAGCTAATCTGCCCCATGTGCTGCGTAGCGATCCGGATTATTACCAGCCTGATTCCACTCGGTTGGCCGCTGCCGTAACGGTTCTCTTTAGACCCGAAGATCTGGAAGCAACGATGTTAAGTTTACCGGAAACGAAGCACCTTGGGCTTTTACTGACAGAGGCCCAACATGGGGTTCGACTGCGTTGTAGTAAGGGAGATGCCGTTACCAGTCAACTAGAAAGTCTGCCAAAGCAACGCCCGTTTGAACAGTTACTTAGCTTACTTCAGTTGCTCGACAATCTGTCCACGAACCCCCAACGGGAGATACTTTCGGCTACTGCCTACACGCGGCCTCAGCGTCCGGACGATCAACGACGGCTGGAGCAGGTTTTCTCCTACATTCTGCAGCAATATGCTTTGCCTATTTCGCTTAATGATGTCGCCAATGTCGCCAACCTGACACCCGGGGCCTTTTGTCGTTTTTTCCGGCAGCATACCCGCAAAACATTTTCGCAGTTGCTGAACGAAGTACGCATTGAACACGCCTGTCGGCACCTGCGCGAATCGCAGGAGAACATCAGCCAGATTGCCTTCCGTTGTGGATATACGAATCTGTCAAACTTTAATCGTCAGTTTAAAGAGGTTGTCGGAATGCCTCCGGGTGAGTATATCAGAAACTACCGAATGTAAGGCCATAACGTTGATACCTTCACATGACTGGAGGACTGACCGGGCGCTTTTTAGTTGATTGACCGCAACGACGAGGCCCGAATGATCAGCTGGGTTTCCATGACTCTGGTTTCCTTAGGAGCCGGGTGGTCGGGGGCATTCAACTGATTTAACAACAGGCGTACCGTTTCGGTACCCATCTCCTGAATTGGCTGGCTAACGCTGCTTAAAGCGGGAGAAAAAAAAGCGGAAACCGGTTCATTATTAAAACTCACCACAGCCACATCTTCCGGAATACGAAGACCTTTTTGTTTCATGGCGTAGATGGCCGGGTAGGCTACCCGATCGCTGATCATGACAATACCATCTGGCGGCTGCGGTAGGCTGGTCAAAGCCAGCGTTTGCATAATGGTGTTTTCCTGGGTGTAATCGCAATGTAAAATATACTGGTCGCTAACCGGCAAGTTGTGTTTGACGAGCGCTGACTGGTATCCTTTAATGCGCTGGTTGCTCAATAACAGTCGCGCCGGACCAGCCAGAAAACCAATCCGCCGACAACCGTTTTCAATCAAATGCTCAGTAGCTTTAAAGGCAGCAGCTTCGTTGTCAACGATCACCTTCGACACATCAATGCTCTCGACATAGCGGTCAAATAATACCAGCGGAATATTTTTCCGGGCCAATCGCTCAACGTGCTCATAATTATCCGTATCGCGTGATAGTGAAATGATAAACCCTTCTACCTGGCTTCTTAGCAGGTTCTGAATGTTGGTGGTTTCGCGCAGGTAGGATTCGTTGGTCTGACACACCAACACACTGTACCCAGCCTGCAGAGCTGCCTCTTCAATACTATTCAGCATTGCGGAGAAGAAGTGATAGCTCAGGTTAGGGACAATTACACCAATCGTTTTAGTGCGGCTCTTGGCCAGGTTCTTCGCAAGTTGGTTGGGTTGATAATCGAGTTCTTCGGCTAATTTAACAACAGCATTACGAGTGTCTGGATGAATCTCTGGTAACCCACGTAACGCCCGTGAAACGGTCGAAATGGAAATGTTCAGCGTGCGGGCAATATCCTTAATCGTAACGGGTGTATTCTTCATCCTGTAAGAGCCTGATTGCTCACCTATATTTTTAAAAGATACGCTAATTTCGGAATCTCCTCTCCAAAATCGGCACGTGAGAACCAACCAAAGTGGAATAAGTCAGTTTTTTGTCAAACCTGGCAATAACATAAAACCCCGCCGTTTTTAGAACGGCGGGGTTAGGAAGTAGATAAAGCTTGGTCTGCTTAAGCCATCTCTACAAACAATTCTTCTTTAGCCCGACGTACTTTGGGGGCTTTTGACAAAAAATCTCTGGCTTCATCGCGGTAACCAAGTGCGAGTAAGGCAACACTATGCAGCTGTTTTGCTGGCAGACCCAGTAGCTCATCAAGAACAGTGGCGTTAAAGCCTTCCATAGGCGTTGCATCGATATGTTCCGTAGCGGCTGCAATCAGACCGGTGCCCAGGGCGATGTAAGCCTGTCGGGCAGCCCAATTGTCAAGCTCTTCCGTTGTTTTATTTAACAGATTCCCTTTGATGGATGTAGCAAAAGGCGTTAGGGATTCGATAGTGACACCGCGCGTTTTGGCAATCAACTGGATGTATTCGTCAACTTTAGCCGCGTCTATTCCCGTCCAGGAAGCAAAGATCAATAGGTGAGATCCTTCCACAACTTGCGGTTGCGGGCAGGCCTGCTCATGGATTTTGCCCTTTAATTCGGGGTTGTCGATCACAAAAACCGTATAAGGTTGCATGCCCACCGAGGAGGCCGATAGCCTGATCGCTTCCAGTATCGTGTTGATTTTTTCCACCGGTATCTTCTGACCGGTCATTTTTTTGGCAGCGTACCGCCAGTTCATCGCTTCAAGTAATTCCATAGGTAGGTAATGATGAAACACCGATCTTCATGAATTTTATGTAGCTACTAATTATAGATGTTAGCATTACTTACCCAACCCCTCCGTTGAAGAGTGAATAAGGCTACTACTAAAAATCATTAAAATCGGTGTTCAATGGTTTAACAGATTTCGCCGGGTGAACAGGCGGGACCATCGACGGTTGTGCCGGATAAAACTGGATTGGCTTTTTCCCATTCCGCCCAGGCTGTATTGAGCGCGCTCAGAAAGGTTTCGGGTTGTTGGGCGCCCGACACCGCGTATCGACGATCAAGAACAAAGAAAGGAACTCCCCGCGCGCCAACCTGCTGGGCTTCATACACATCCTGATTTACGTCTTCAGCTAACTGATCGGTTGCCAGCAATTGCTGAACTGCGTCGGGGTCGAGGCCAATTTCAGTTCCTAATTCAAGTAAGGTAGTATGGTCAGAGGTGTCGCGACCTTCAGTAAAGTAGGCCTTAAACAGGCGTTCTTCAATGGCATCACCCAGGCCATGTTTTTTAGCAAGCTGTATCAATCGGTGAGCATCCCACGAATTAGCGACAACTGCTTTGTCGAAATCGTATGTAAGCCCAACTTCCTGAGCCATCGCCGTAACGCGGGCGTTCATGCTTTTGGCCTGGTCAAGGCTCCAGCCTTTTATATCAGCCAGATACTGATTGATATTTTTGCCAGGCTCCGTTTTCATATCGGGGTTAAGCTGAAAGCTCTTCCAGACCACGTTTACCTGATCTTTATGCGCAAACTGATCGAGAGCGTGCTCGAACTTGCGCTTTCCGATGTAGCAAAACGGGCACATGACATCACTCCAAATTTCTACGTCCATGGATGTATTGGTTATATGTTAGGCTGCCTGAGCAAGCTGTATATTGGCAATTAGTTTGACGTCTTCGCCAAGAGCTAGACCACCCGTTTCTGTAAGGGCATTGTAGGTAAGACCAAATTCTTTTCGGTTAATCTTTCCGGTGACTTCAAATCCCAGTTTCTGATTACCATAAGCATCTTTGGCTGTACCCCCATATTCCGCTTTCAGGATTACTGGCTTGGTAATGCCTTTCATCGTTAGATCACCCGTCAGTTGGTATTCGTCGTCGTCAACTTTCTTAAATGAAGTTGACTTAAAAGAAATCCTGGGATACGTTTCTGCCTCAAAAAATTCGGATGACTTCAGATGGTTGTCCCGCATTTCCTGATTGGTATCAAGGCTATCCACTTCTAAAGCAAAATGAACCTCCGCGTTGTTAAAGTCGTCATGCTCTGTTGTCGCCCCACCTTCAAAACTGCGGAACGTACCGGTTACTGTAGATATAACCAGGTGTTTAATCTTGAACTGGACTTCTGAGTGCATTGGGTCTATTACCCATTTAGTTGTTGCCATGAGTTGAGTTACTGAATTTAATTAATGTAAGCTGGCTGGATTTTACAATGATATAAATAATAACACTGTTAGGGTATAGCCAAAAAAATTACCCGTTTAAAGATTTTATGAATCCACCAATGGCATCTTTCAACACGAGTTGGCTCCAGGGGTTTTCTTTTCGATTCATCATTTGTATCGAAACCAGTCCGTGTAAAATAGACCAATACATATGAAATTTGAGGAAAGCATCTACCTCAGTCTGGTTGCTGTTGTTGATCGCTTCCTGAATGACCGAAATTAGAATATCCGAAAACTCCTTCATTTCGGCCACCTGATTAACTTGCTCACAGGCAGGAATACCAAGACCGAACATGAGCTGATAATACTCTTTATGCTCAAAGGCAAAGTTCCAGTACCCCTCCGCCATAGCTTCCAGTTGCCGACTGGCCTCTGGTTTCCGGTCTCGCTGCCGAACGATCTCCTCGGTTAGTAACCGGAAACCTTCTTTCGTGAATTCAAGTAAAATAGCGTCTTTATTATCAAAGTGACTATAAATGACCGGTACGCTATATTCAATAGCATCCGCAATTTTGCGAATAGAAAGCGCCTGCCAGCCTTCTTCCAGGACTAATTGCCAGGAAGCTTGTAAGATGCTGGTTCTGACTTCAACTTTCTGCCGTTGCCGACGCTCAAGAATTCCCATACGGAATAGTGGTATGCTTTATAACAGTGTTAACTATTCTAACAACCGTAAAGTTTCCCTTTTTATAATTTATTGAAAATTGTTGTTTAGGTCATTAGACAGCACTCAACGCTTGGCTGCCTGCCCGAAAAACCACAAGGCAAGCGTGGTGGCATAATGAAAAAAATCGATTGGGTGAATAAAGTTGCCGAATGATTCAGATTTAGTCGCGAGTCCAAGCATCATGGCCGCCAGCACTACCCAGAGACCCCGTTTATTTCGTTGTAATAGGGAGAAAACGGCCAGCAGCATCAAAATCAGGATGCCAAGTGAAGGAACAATAGGGGTAAAGACACGTGCGTCGGGAAGGAGCAGTGTAATGAATAAAAACAGACCCAGGATCACGGTGGCCAAAAAGGTGATGATTGACAGGGTGCGTTGGTTCAAAAGTGCGTGGACCGCTGTTACTACACACACAACTCCCAGTGAGTCAGAGAGTACGATCATGGACTGGTGGATAGGCTCAAGGAATTCATTCCCCGCAAAATGAAGAACACCAATAAGCGCTGCAATGGATGTTGTGAGCAAGTAGAAGCCCCAAAGCAGCCGGTTAAACAGAGAAATGCGTCCAAAAAAGTGCCAGAACACCCCGACGCCCGCCCCGGCCAGAATGGAGCCGGAAAGGATGTGCGAAAAAATCATCACGTAATTTACGAAGTTTCGGCTACTTTTGCCCAACTTTTTAGATGAGGCAAGACTACAGCCAAACAGGGAAATAAGGGAATCATTTGCGAAGTATTTCCCTGTTTGTTCAGTAGCCTTGTTGTATAATTAACCGTATCGCCAACGATTTACAAACCGTCATGAGTGTTTTAGTCAACAAAGACTCCAAAGTTATCGTCCAGGGCTTTACCGGCTCGGAAGGCAGTTTCCATGCCCAGCAGATGATCGAATATGGCACCAACGTGGTTGGAGGTGTTACGCCTGGTAAAGGTGGTCAGACTCACCTGGACCGGCCGGTATTCAATACCGTTCAGCAGGCTGTAGAGCAGGCAGGGGCTAACGTTTCCATCATTTTTGTGCCGCCGGCTTTTGCTGCCGATGCCATTATGGAAGCCGCCGAGGCTGGAATTAAAGTTATTATCTGTATCACCGAAGGAATTCCGACAGAAGATATGGTAGCCGTTAAAAACTACCTGTCAGACAAGGACGTTCGGCTGATCGGTCCTAACTGTCCTGGTGTAATGACCGCAGAAGAGTGCAAAGTGGGTATTATGCCTGGTTTCATTTTCAAGAAAGGTACCATCGGTATCGTTTCTAAGTCAGGTACATTAACTTACGAAGCCGTTGACCAGTTGACGAAAGCCGGTTTAGGCCAATCGACTGCTATCGGTATTGGTGGTGATCCAATTATTGGCACTACAACCAAAGAAGCCGTTGAACTGCTGATGAACGATCCTGAAACGGAAGCTATCGTGATGATCGGAGAAATCGGTGGTGGTATGGAAGCAGAAGCGGCTCGCTGGATTAAAGCCGATGGTAACCGGAAGCCTGTAGTGGGCTTTATTGCTGGCCAGACCGCACCGAAAGGTCGCCGGATGGGCCACGCGGGTGCCATCGTTGGTGGCGCCGACGATACGGCCGCTGCCAAAATGGCCATCATGCGCGATTGTGGTATTCATGTTGTTGAATCGCCCGCCCTGATTGGTGATACTATGTTGAAAGCATTAGGAAAATAAAATCAGTGAAAAAGCGAAAAAGCGAAAGAGTGAAAAGAATTGTAACGAGTACCAAAGCCATCCCTGTGGTAATGCTCTTTCATTCTTTCGCTTTTTCGCTCTTTCTTTTCCTATCCGTTTCAGCACAGCCCCGCGCTACCGGTATCGGGCCTGAAGGACGATACTATCCCATACATGACTTTCGCGATGATTTTCAGGTATATGACGAAGGTGCGAAAGCGTATATCCCCTACATTGCAGAACAACATGCCGATCGCACAGCGTTGAGTGCATACATCGATCTGGAGAGCAATCGTCATTATAGTTTATTGATCTCCACCCGTCGGGATGGCTATCTGTTTATCAATGCAGCGCTCAAACGTAAGCTCCGGGCCAATCAATGGCAGGTGCTAAGTATTGACAGTCTGTTTCGCGTGTATCGTCAGCCGGAAATCTTTTTAACGGTTTACGGAGCCCCCGGCCTCAATGATAAAAGTCTCTTTATTGGTTATCCGAAATCGACAACGCAAAAGCAAGTTGTTCTGAGTGATGATAATCTGAGCGTCCGGCCCCGCCCCAAAGCTATTTACGATAATTTTTTAGGCCTGGCACTTTTATTTTTGTTAGCCACCCATGCCTTTTTATATGCCTTCTACCACCGGGCCTTTCTTCGATTCTACAGCCTGCGTGATCTGATGTCCTTACGGGCGCAGGAGGAGTCTTTTCTGATTAACAGGCCTCTAAGCAGCACAAATATGCTGTTTACGCTGAACATAAGCTTTGTCATCGCTTATCTGATCATCTTCGTGCAAAGCCGAAATCTCGATGTGTTCGCTTCCCGAACATTGTTGCTTGGCGAACAGCATTTTGGCTGGTTGGTAGGAGAATTTTTTCTGGTTGCCGCCCTGGCATTTATGAGCCTGGTGGGTAAGTATATCCTTCTTGAAATTATGGGAGGCCTCTACAAATTACAGGACATTACGCAGGTACAATATTTTAAGATTCTGCAGTCATCATTCCTGTTTTTTACCGCATTAGCACTTTTGGTATCCCTTATCAGCTACAATGTGCCGACCTTAGTTTGGGTACCTAATATGTTGCTGGTACCGCTGGTTGGGTTTTATTTGGCAAGGCTGATGCTGCTCTACCTGGTAGTACGCAGTTTAGAGTCTATCAAGAATCTTTATTTATTTTCGTACCTTTGTATCGTTGAGTTGATTCCACTCATAATCGGGTTGCGGTTTGCACTTTGAGGAGTGGGCATTGATAAGTTAGCTGCATCTACTGGAAAGGTTACCGTTTAAATGACCGAAGGTTGAAAACAGCTGTTGAACCTAGTAAAGATTCAATGAACGAAATTAGTATGCAATCCACGGAAAACCGGCTCACGAAAGTAAACCGGCTGTTAGTGACCCAATCTCGACCCGCCGACGAAAAATCTCCTTATTTTGATTTGGTTAGCAAGTATAATCTTCAAATAGATTTTCGCCCATTTATTCAGATTCAAGGCGAATCGTTTAAAGATTTCCGTCGGCAAAAAATCAATATCCTGGCGCATACGGCGATCATTTTTACAAGTCGAAATGCAATCGACCACTTTTTCCGGATCTGTCAGGAGGGTAGAGTCGATGTGCCTGCCGATATGAAGTACTTCTGCATTTCGGAGCAAACAGCCAACTACCTCCAGAAATACATTGTCATCCGGAAGCGCAAAATCTTCAACGGTACAAAGACAGCAACCGAGCTTTTCGATCTGATCAAAAAGCACAAGAACGAGAAATTCCTTTTTCCCTGCTCAAACATCCGTCGGAACGATATCCCTGAGTTCATGGATACCAGTGGTCTGCACTTTACCGAAGCGGTGATGTATGATACGGTTCCTACTGATTTGTCAGATCTGGATATTGAGAGTTATGACATTATTGCTTTCTTCAGTCCATCCGGAGTAAGTTCGCTGTTGAGCAATTTCCCTAACTTTAACCAGAACGGTACCCGCATGGCTGCTTTTGGACCTACAACTGCCAAAGCCATTAAAGAGGCCGGTTTAACTCTCGATATTGAAGCGCCACTTCCCAATGCGCCATCTATGACGGGAGCACTGGACCTGTACTTAAAAAAAGCCAACAATTAAGATAAAGTGGCCGTTATACGAAGGCTGGATATCGGAACCAAGTTTATAGCTTCATTTCCGGCATCTGGCCTTTATTTATGAGCCAATAATTTGTCTATGCGGGCGTTAAGTTGTAAACTGTAATATTGTTTACGGGAACGGGCTTCTGCTTAATGGCAACTGTTCTGAATTTTGGTTAGGTCGTATGATTCGCACTCTTTACGTTTTTGCTTTTTTTCTGCTGACGACTGTTGCTCCAACCGCCTTTGCTCAGCAGGACCCACAATTTAGTTTGTATATGTACAACCCACTCTATTACAACCCGGCAGCTGCCGGGTCGGAGGGAGTGTCACGTTTGCAACTCACCCACAGAACACAATATCTTGGGTATCAAACGTCGGGCTCGGGGGATCAAAGTGCGGCACAGAGCACTCAAATGATATCCTTTAACATGCCGTTAGCTAAACTAAAGAGTGGCATTGGCATTTACGCCCTGAATGATAAATATGGCCCATCCATTAATCAGGCTGTCCAGATTTCTTACGCGTATCGATTGGCATTGAAAAACGGAACCTTGTCGGTAGGTGTGCAGGCGGGCATGTTCAATAGAGGATATGATTTTAACCAGTTCCGCCCCAGCGATCCTGGCGATCCGCTTTTGCCGAGTGGTCAGATTAATCAATTCAAACCCGACGTAGGAGCTGGCGTATATTATAATACGACTGATTACTGGTTAGGGGTTAGTATGACACACTTAAACAAGGCAAAATACAGTTATATAGCTGACCGGTTCACAGAACCATCGGATAGTAAAGCCTACTTAACGGCAGGATATCGGCTTGGTATGGGGTATAACATTGACCTGCAACCTTCGATACTCGTTCAGTATAGTACGATGGCAGGACTTCCCGGATCGACCGTTGCCTTGAATTTATTGGGTACTTATGATAACCGGATTTGGGCCGGGCTTGGGTATCGTTTCAAAGATGCGTTGATGGCAACGGCAGGGATCAACCTGATGCGGAACAATGCCCTGCGGGTTGGTTACGCCTTGGACATTGTTACCAGTGGAACACAAGTGAAAAGCGCAACATCGCATGAGATATTATTATCGTATGCTTTACCAGCGCCCGATGTTCGGAAGAAGCCCATAATTAGAACCCCGCGTTTTCGTTATTAGGTTAGCCTGACGAATTAAATTTTGGCGCTAAATGTCAAAAAAAAGCCTTTTTGGCAATATTCTTGTTAGGCTGTTTGCAGTGGGAACCTTATTTTTGAGGAAACAGACGCTGGTTACGCTGTAATAGCCATTTAAATAAAAGTCAGTTCGAAGAAAGGCAGTATAGAAAATACGCCCAACACGAATTTTACATACAATATCCAAACAGATTTTCGTTTTTAGTCTGGTCTCGCACAAGAAGAAGGTAAAAGTTCGACAACGATGAAGTATAACTGGTTAACAGTCAACGCAACCCGGGTAGTGATGGGCGCAGCAGTATTACTGCTCTTGCAAGGTTGCGGGTTTCTGAAGTCAAAATTTGGCGGTAAAAGTGGTAAGGGTGGTGAAGTCGGCGTTACGAATGGTGAAATTACAGCCACCGGTCGTAAGGGATGGAAACAACCTACACCTTATGGCATGGTATTAGTACCGTCAGGTTCATTTATCATGGGGCAAGCCGACGAAGATGTGGCGGCTACGCAAATCAACATGAACCGGCAGGTAACGATCAGTTCGTTTTACATGGATGATGCCGAAATTTCTAACCACGAATACCGGCAATATGTAAATGCCTTGCTGGCTGATTCCGTCTCAACCCTGGGCGAAGAGGAGATCATGTCTAAATTTTATCCAGATACAACGGTTTGGAAAAATGACTTTACTTATCACAATGGTGATCCAATGCTGGAG
Source organism: Spirosoma aerophilum (assembly GCF_054782495.1). Taxonomy (NCBI): domain Bacteria; kingdom Pseudomonadati; phylum Bacteroidota; class Cytophagia; order Cytophagales; family Cytophagaceae; genus Spirosoma; species Spirosoma aerophilum. The sequence goes on from NZ_BAAGSJ010000013.1 coordinate 476,130, forward strand.
CATTACTATGGACACCCTGCATTTGATACCTACCCGGTTGTTGGTGTAAGCTGGATTGCTGCCAAGCATTTCTGTAAGTGGCGTACCAATACTCTCGACGATTTCCGGACAAAAGACGGCGGTTATAAGTCATTTGGATTCCGCCTTCCTTCAGAGGCTGAGTGGGAGTGGGCTGCCCGGGGTGGTAAAAACGGAGCCAAATACCCATGGGGTAACCCGTATGTGGCAAACGGTAAAGGATGTTACCTGGCTAACTTTAAGCCACAGCGTGGTAATTTCGACGCAGATGGCTACCCGTACACAGCACCGGCAACCGCCTACAACCCCAATGATTATGGTTTGTATAACATGGCAGGTAACGTAGCCGAATGGTGCCGTGATGCTTATGCAGACAACACGAATGCCATTGTATGGGACATGAACCCTGACAACCAGAATGCTGACGAGCCACGCAAGGTAGTTCGTGGAGGTTCCTGGAAAGATATTGCTTACTATCTGGAAACGGGTACCCGGTCGTACGAATACGAAGACCAGAAACGCTCTTATATCGGTTTCCGTTGTATCATGGATAACCTGGAAGGTCGTACCGCTTCGGGTCGTGTAGGGGGGGGAAGCAGCAAGAGTAAGAGCCCTAAAAAGGCTTCTGCCAAAAAAGCTTAAGCAAATTTCTGAACAGCACAGTGAACATCCAGCAATAAAACAGTACCCACCCTAGTTAATTACCTATTCCAACCAATAATAGCTTATCATGGCAGCAGCAAAGTCTTCCAGTTTTTTTTGGGATCGTTTAGTACCAACAATCTACAGTGCCGGAGCGGCCGTCGTAATTGCCGGAGCCTGGGCAAAAATTACACACAATGAACAATTCGGCTGGTTACTGACCGCCGGTCTTTTGACTGAAGTTGTTATTTTCCTATTATACGCTATTCAGAGTTTCACCATGCCAGCCGCAACAGGTGATGACGGCTACGCCTGGGAGCGCGTTTATCCGGAATTAGCAGATGATTACAAAGGTGAAGCCCGCAAACCGGCTCCACAGGCTAATGGACTGACGGGTAGCATGGATCAAATGCTGGCTCAGGCCAAGGTGACGCCTGATGTTTTTGAACGTTTGGGTTCTGGCTTCCGCAATTTGAACGATACCGTTTCGAAATTAACGGATCTTACCGATGCTACGGTGGCTACAAATGATTATGCCCGCAACGTAAAATCAGCTTCGTCTTCGATTGGTGAAATGAATAAATCGTATGGTACAGCCATCTCAGCTATGAATTCGATGGCTGATGCTACAACCGATGCGAAAGATTACCGCGATCAATTCCAGAAAGTGACTAAAAACATGGGCGCTCTTAATGCGGTCTATGAACTGGAATTGCAGGATACCAATAAGCACCTGAAGGCCATGAACGCATTCTATGGCAGCTTAACAGCGGCTATGGAGAACATGAGTGATGCCAGCCGCGATACCCAGCAGTTTAAAAATGAGCTGGCAAAATTAACAGGTAATTTGGCCTCCCTCAATAACGTATATGGCAGCATGTTAACTGCCATGCGGGGTAATCAGTAATTTAATCGTAATAAATTACATTGCCGGTTATGGATCAGATAGCTGTAACCGGCAATGTGAACATTACTTTACTCAATAATTTAACCGCTAAGGCGGCCTTTCCACAACTTATATTATTACTACCATAGTTTATGGCAGGCACAAAAGAGACACCCCGTCAGAAGATGATCGGGATGATGTATCTGGTTTTGACCGCATTACTGGCTCTGCAAGTCACGTCGGCCATTCTGGAGAAATTCGTTTTAATTAATAACAGCTTAGAGCAGTCTATTGGAGCCGTCAGCAAGGTCAACCAGTCTACGTTTGATAACATTCGCGGAACGGTTGAGAAGTCTGGTAACCGGGCCGCCGATCTGGCTATTGTCAAACAAGCCGATGAGGTTCGTAAGTTAACGGCTGAAATGAGTGGCGAAATCGATAAGCTTAAAGACCAGATCGTCGATGCCAGTGGTGGTCGCGACGAATCAGGAAATATCAAGAATCTGAGCGAAGAAGAATCGGTGGCGCAAACGATGATTGGCACAAACCGAAATGGTGCTGCCTTCAAGTTGAAAGACCAACTGAACGCTTACGTTGATAATCTTTCCAGACTATCGGGTAACAAATATAGCCCAATGGCACTTGATGGCAAAGATGACCCAATTGCCAGCCGGTCTCCGGATCAGAAGAGAAAAGATTTTGCCGAATTGAATTTTGCCCAAACTCCTGTTCCCGCAGCCCTCGCCGTATTGAGTCAAAAACAGGCGGATGTTCGTCGCCTTGAAGGTGAAGTACTGGATGTACTTGCCAGCAAAGTAGGTGCGCAGGACGTTAAGTTTGACAAGATTATTGCCATGCTCAGCATGGACTCCAAAGTTGTTGTTGCCGGTACGAAGTTTAAAGGTCAGATGTTTCTGGCTGCTTCGTCGTCGGGTATTCAACCGCGCATGAGTCTCAATGGTGGCGCGGTTCGTGTTCAGGATGGACAGGGTATCATTGAGTTTACAGCACAGGGTGGCGCCTACGACAAAAATGGTCTGGCACGTCGGACGTTGACAGGTTCTATTGCTTACCAGACGGCGGCCGGCCTTAAAACCGTTCCTCTTTCGGCTGAGTACTATGTAGCGAAACCATCCTATCAGATTGAAACAGGAACGTTACCTCCATTATACCTGGGATGTGCAAACAAATTGAGCATTCAGAGTCCTCAATTAGGCGCATTGTGGAATCCTTCCTTTTCAGCGGATGGAGCCGCAGTCATCACTTCGGGTGAAAAAGGTAAAATCACTGTTGTGCCGAGTGCCGCCAGCATTTCTCTTAATATCAGCAACTCAGGTAGTCTGTTGGGAACGGAACGTTTTCGCGTAAACAAAGTGCCCCGTCCCACCTTGCAGATTTCTGTTGGGGGTGTACCGGCCAATGATCCTCGTGGAGTACCTGTGTCATCGGCAAGAAGTGTAAAAATTCAGGCAGTAGCTGATCCAAGCTTTGCTGCTTTCTCTCCGGATGATGCTCGTTTTCGGACAACGGGTGCTACTGTATCACTGGTTAGAGGTACCAAGCGTGTTACATTCGTAACTGTAGGAGCAGGTGGTGGTTCAATTGCTTCCTTAGCCGCTGAAGCCCAGCCCGGCGACCGTCTGGTTATCCAGGTTGACGGGGTACAGCGTCAAAACTTTAGAGGTGAAATCAGTGACGTACCCATGGGGAGCCCACTTCAGCAGGTTTCGCTGTATTAGATGTACTAAAGCGGTTTGTTAACCGTTAACATACTGAATTGACAATAACTAGTAGCCATGACACAAAATAGGACGATACGATATGCTGGTGCACTGGCTTTAGCAGCGCTGGCTCTGGCAGGAGGGGAGGCTTTGGCTCAGGAGAAAGCGAACAGTGGCGTTAATGCAAATTCTGTTCGTGGCATTAATGAGAACGACATTATGATGAAGAAGACCCTTTGGCGTCGTATCGACCTGAAGGAGAAACAGAATCAGTCAATGTTCTCGAAGAACAATGAGATCTCCAAATATTTGATTGAAGCCGTAAAGGCAGGGTTGATCGATGCGTACACGAGCGATTCGTTGACGACAAAGATTTCTCCCGAAAAATTCCACGAAAACATGCTGATCCCGAATACGGGAGGAGGCTTGTCGGCGGAAGAGAAAGCTGCTGGCTTTACGGAAGATGGCAAAACCGCCGGAGCTAGCGATGGCTGGGATGCGCCTTCTAAAGACAAGAAAAAGCCAGTTGATGATGGTTGGGGAACGCCCAAAAAAGCGGCAGCTAAGGCTGAACCTGCCGACGATGGTTGGGGAGCGCCCAAAAAGAAAGCTACTGTAGCCAAGAATGCAAAAGGCAAAAAAGGAGCCAAAGCCAAAGTAGTTGAGCCAATTGTAGAAGCGCCAAAAGATACGGTTGCAGCTGCTTCGGCCTTCTCGGGCGATGAATACTTTGCGAAAGAATTGAACATTCTGGAAGTTAAGGAAGATTGGATTTTTGACCGCAAGCGTTCACGTTTGTACTATGATATTCAATCAGTAACTTTATTGCTGCCAGCGGATAAAAACCAGGCAGGTTTTGAAAAGCCCATTGCCTCGTTTAAGTACAAAGATCTGGATAAGCTGTTCCGGTCTGACCCGAAGAAGTTCATTTGGTACAACCCGCAGAACCAGGCGCAACACAAAAATCTGGCTGACGCTTTTGACCTGCGCTTGTTTTATGGCCGCATAACGAAAGTAGCCAACCCGGGAGATACGGATTTGGTAGGTATGTATGGCGATCGTGAAGGTCTGCTGAAGTCTTACCAAACAGAATACGAACTGATGGAGACTGAACATGGTCTTTGGGAATACTAAGAATAAAAAAAGCGGCTTTGAAGCCGCTTTTTTTATGTCTATAGGCTAACGATTACTGCTCAATCGCATCAAAATATTCTTTGAGCTTAAGGGCCCGGTCTTTACCGACGATTTCGGCTACTTCATCAAATGAAGCTTCCCGAATTTTAGTCACTCCCTTAAAGTGTTTTAAGAGTTTCGCTGCTGTTTTTTTGCCAACACCTTCTACGTTTTCCAATTCGCTGATTAAACTGTTGCGACTGCGTTTGTCCCGGTGATACGTAATGGCAAATCGGTGGGCTTCATCACGGATACGCTGGATCAATTTTAGTGATTCAGACTTCTTATCAATATAAAGCGGCAGGTTATCCTCGGGGAAATAGATTTCTTCCAGCCGTTTCGCAATACCAATAATGGGCACTTTGCCATACAGATCGAGAGCTTTCAGGGCATCACAGGCAGCACTCAACTGGCCCTTGCCGCCATCAATAACAATCAAATCGGGTAGGCCGGTGTCCTCCGTTAAAACCCGTGAATAACGACGGGTGACCACTTCGTACATGCTGGCGAAGTCATTGGGTCCAATGACTGTCTTAATTGAGAAGTGACGGTATTCCCTATTTGCTGGTTTTCCGCCAATGAAACAAACCATGGCCGAAACCGGGTTGGTACCCTGAATATTGGAGTTATCGAAGCACTCGATCCGGTTGGGTAATGATTTAAGCTGTAAATCTTGCTTTAAACGAATCAAAACCCGGTCTTTTTTACTGGCGTTGGCGGTCGCTTCGGCCGCTGCCCGATCCTGACGTTCGCGACGGAAGTACAGAACATTCTTGAGCGACATGTCCAGCAACTTCTTCTTATCGCCAATCTGCGGAACCGTCACTTCGGCTTTCAGATCAACATCAAGAGGAATGTTGGAAATGATCTCTTTAGCCTGACTACCATACTGATCTCTAAACTCGATGATCATCATGGCAAGCAAATCAGGGTCTGTTTCATCCAGCTTTTTCTTAATTTCCACCGTGTGGGTCTGCACGATCGTGCCGTTCACCACCTTCATGAAATTGATGTAAGCGGCCGTTTCATCGGAGGCAATTGAAAAGACGTCGGCGTCTGCAATCTTCGGGTTAACAACCGTAGACTTACTTTGAAACCGCTGTAATACGTCCATCTTCTCTTTATACTTTTGTGCCTGCTCAAAGGCTAGATCATTGGCAGCCTCCACCATCCGGGCTTTGAAGTACTCCTGAGCCGGCTTAAGATTCCCTTTCAGAATGTGATGTATCTGCTCAATGTCACTGTTATAATCCTCCTCCGCCTGTTTCCCTTCGCAGGGGCCTTTGCAGTTGCCAATGTGGTATTCGAGACACACTTTGTATTTACCGGCTTCGATATTCTCGGGGGCTAGATTATAATTACACGTACGAATGGTGAATAGCTGGCTGAACATATCCAGCACCGTATACATCGGTTTCAAGTTCGCGAATGGCCCATAAAAAGTGCCCAGCTTACGATCAATTCGTCGGGTGGTAACCACCCGGGGGAAATTCTCATTAGTGACACATACAAACGGGTAGGTTTTGTCGTCCCGAAGGAGAATGTTGAACTTGGGCTGATACCGCTTGATGAGCTGATTTTCGAGCAGCAGCGCATCGAACTCAGTGTGAACGATGGTAAACTCAATTTTTTGTATCTGGCTAACCAATCGTAATGTCTTTCGATCATGGCCTTTCGAGTTGGTGAAATAGCTGCTAACCCGATTTTTTAAGTCTTTAGCCTTTCCAACGTAGATGACCTCCCCCGAAACGTCGAAATACCGATAGACGCCCGGTTCGTGTGGTACCTTGCTTAACTCTGTTTTATAGTCGAATTCAGGCATACTGTTCTACCCGCCGGGATGGCTGGCCAGTTAATGGGCTAGTCGTTAGTTAGTATTAGAAAACAAGTTACGAGGGCTAAAGGTTGCTTTTCGTCAGGCCAAAAAAAGGCCAGCGTGATGCTGGCCTTAACATATTACTGAAGAATCTCGTCTTCATCTTCCGGTACAACTTTGGGTGGAATATACCGCTGAGAAGAGTCTATATGATACCCGCCACAGTCAATTTTGAAATTATTCGGTTTGCGGAATGGCTCAGGTCGGTATTGTGTCAGCGTCGGATCTTTGTAGATCTTTTGCATGTACATGGCCCAGGCAGGCATGGCTAACCGGCCACCCTGACCGAGTTCAATGTTTCTGAAGTGAATGGGGCGATCATCACCACCGACCCACAAGCCGGAAACAAGGTGCTGAGTCATACCCATAAACCAGGCATCTGAATAATTAGATGTCGTTCCGGTTTTTGCGGCAATCTCATTGCCACCTTCCAGCAGTTTGTATTGTGTACGTAACCGCTGAGCCGTACCGTTGGGGTCTTCAACGGCACCCCGCATCAGGTGAAGCATTTCATAGGCCCGATTGGCGCTGATCACCTGTTTTGCATCGGGCGTGAAGTTCTTCAGTACATTTCCGTTTTTGTCCGTAATCTGAATGAGCATCATTGGCCGAACGCGTGTACCACCGTTGGCAAACGCACAATAGGCGGCCACCATTTCGTAGACAGATACGTCGCTTGTTCCCAGGCAAAGGGTTGGATCTTCCCGCAGGTCCTTGCTTTCGATACCCATATCGTGGGCGTACTTGATGACGGCTGCTGCCCGGGTCTTTTTGATCAGCTGCGCACTAACCGTGTTAATAGATTGGCCCAGCGCTTCCCGCAGCGACAAGCTTTGACCACTATAACGTCCCGTCGAATTCTTGGGCATCCAGGGTGGCCCGTTGTTGTTGTCTTCCCCATGGGCAAATACGGTTGGCCGATCTGTAATGTGGCTACAGGGTGTTACAAAGCCCTGATCCATAGCGGTGAGATACACGAACGGTTTAAATGTCGAACCCGGTTGCCGACGACTTTGGCGAACGTGGTCGAACTTCATGTACTTGAAGTTGATACCGCCCACCCAGGCCTTTACATAGCCGTATCGTGGGTCCATCGACATAAAACCTGTGTTGAGCAGCCGTTTATAGTACTTGATTGAGTCTAGAGGACTCATGGTGGTGTCCTTATCGTTTCGCTTGCCACCATACACGAAAACCTTCATTTTAATGGGTTTTCGCATCTCGCGCCAAATGGCGTTCTCATCGTCACCATAAGCCGCCTTGAATTGCTTGTAGCGCGTTGTTCGTCGGGCCACCGATTCAATGAAGCCGGGAATTTCTTTGTATTTTTTAGTTCGGGGATCCTTCTGTACCCATGGATTTCGACCACGCCAGTGTTCATAAAACTTCTTTTGCTGATCGCGCATATTAGCCATAATAGCTTCCTCAGCGTAAGCCTGCATGCGGGAGTCGATCGTCGTATAAATTTTTAGGCCACTGGTGTAAAGGTCAAGCTCCGCACCCGGATTTTCTTCGTTGTACTGCCTGATCCAGCGTTTAATATCATCCCGAATCACCGACCTGAAATAAGCCGCCATCCCCGTATTCTGGTTCTCGACGCTAAAGTCGAGTTTTAACGGTTTGCTTTTGTACGCCTGAAACTGATCTTCAGACAGAAACTTATATTTTTTCATCTGCCCAAGCACCACATTCCGGCGTTCCCGGGTGCGGTCTTCGAAAAGGCGAGGGTTATAAAAGGTCGGGTTTTTGAGCATGCCCACCAATAAGGCGGCTTCGTCTACATTCAGGTTCCAGGGCTCTTTACTGAAGTAGGTTTTGGCGGCTGTTTTAATGCCGTACGTATTGTTCCCGAACGAAACGGTGTTCAGGTACATCATCATAACTTCCTGCTTCGTGTAATTTCGCTCAAGACGTACGGCCAGAATCCATTCCTTTGTTTTGGCAATTATCAGACTGATAACCGGAATATGGCCAAGTACACCCCGTAGTTCTTCCTGGCGGGTGTCAAATAGGTTTTTGGCCGTTTGCTGGGTAAGCGTACTACCACCACCCGAACTCGACGCATCCTTAAAGGTAAGGAAACCACCCACTGCTCTGAATAGCGACCTTGGATCAATACCCGAGTGCTTGATAAAGCGGGCATCTTCCGTAGCCAGCAGGGCAGAGGTTACGTTAGGCGACACCTGCGAGATTTCGATGGGGGTGCGGTTCTCAACGTAGTACTTACCCAGTAACTGGTTATCGGCGGTATATACTTCAGACGCTTCTTCACTTTTTGGGTTCTCAAGCGCTTTGAGGCTCGGCATTCCCCCGAAAAGCCATAAAAAGTTATAACTAACAGCCACCACGTACAAGATCAACAGGATAATACCAAGCAGGGAGTATCGCCAGATGCTGCGGATTATCTTCCGGTAACGGCCAGGAGCAAATTCAATCATTATTGATTCTTTTATTTCAGTTTTTAGTTGGTGCGGTTAAGCGTGCCGGATTACCGGCTGGCCGTTTGCTGCTACATCGATGGCTCGACTAAGAAGCAAACAAGGCTTTTATTTTCGTTTCGCCGTTACCTGGTCGGCAGCGGTCTGCATTTCTTTGACGCGGGGCAGCAGTTGACTGCCCGGATAATCGCGGACAAACTCCGTTAACGCTTTCCGATAATCGTCTACTTCTTTCACCTTGCCAATCAGAATAACACGCAAAAGGGCCAGTTTGTCTTCCAATTGCGTGCCAGCGAAACTGCCTAAGGCATTCTCCGCTTTTGAAAGGGCTTCGGCATTGTTGTTGGCTTTATACAGATCATAAATGGCGGCATAAGCTGCTGAGGCCTTAGCTTCCGAATCGCTCGACTGAGCTACGGCACGACCCGTTAAACGGGCATAAGACGTGTTTGGGAACTCAGCCAATAGTTTATCCTTCCAGGAAGATGTTTTGCCTACTTGCTCATTGGAGAGGTAAAGCAGGTAGTAAACTTCGGGCTTTTGAAGCGTATTCGGATAACGGGTTAATAACTGCTCGAATGTTGGAATGGCGTCGGCAGGCTGATTGAGGTCAAATTTGTACAGCTTGCCCAGCTTATACAAAGCGTTCTCGATGCGCTGGTTAGCCAGCGCCTGCGCTTCCCGGGTGAACGGAATTTTAGCCATCATGGCATCTTTCTGCGCTTTCCGGGAAGACGCCGGACTATTCAGCGCAACCGGTACCGCATTGGCGTCTGCTGGTTGTAAGGGTGCATTTGGGTTGACCGAATTAGCTGGCGAAACCCCATTGAGCGGACTGTTATCCGCGGCAATGGCTCCCGAAGATTCTTTATTGCTGCGTCGCCAGTTGTCTTCAAGCGGCCGGTTTCCCCAGCGAACGGCAAATTCCTGTTTACCCTGACTCAGAGCAATGGGGTTATACAGTACCCAACGTTCATTTGGTTGCAGGTTTGAGTTTGTCGCACCGGGCAATGCGTTGCTGTTCCCACCCTTTGCCCGATCAATAATCTGTTGAGCCAAAGCGGCCTGTGCTTTATCTTCTTTCTCCCGCTGTTCGATAACTTTATCGAGTGCTTTGTCGAGGGCTGCCGGTTCCATTTTGGCCAATACCAGCAGGCTATCGTCTGTCCGGATGGTGGACTTGTACTGAACAAAATCATCGAGCGTCTTTTTGCGGGTCAGCAGGGCTGCATAATCGGGAGATTGCTTGGGCAATAAGGCCAGCGCACTGTCGTAGTAGACCTTCGCCTGTTCGTAATCTGCTTTTTTCTCAAAATACAGCTTTCCAATTTCCAGATAGGTATACGGTACCTGCGTTGTATTAGTGCCTGCTGCCTGAATGGATTGGCTGTAATACTTAATTGCCTTGTCGATACGCCCGCTCCGCGCTTCGAGCAAGCCCATAGTAAAGTAGACTTTATCCTTAAGGTCGACGTTCTTCCGGTCGTTGAGCAGATTTTCAAACGTTTCGGCTGATTGAGCAATTCGCTTCTGGTCGCCGGTTAAGCCATTGCTTTGAATGGCAAACAAATTCGCATAAAAGGACTGATCGTAAGTTGGTCGTGATTTCAATACCTGCCGGTAGTGATCGACTGCTTTGGCAGGCTGGCCAATGAGATCATATAATTGACCTGCAATCAGATGAAGCCGGGCTGTTGACTCGTCCTTTTTTAAGGCCGGAAAGGTGGCGTCCAATATACCAACAGCTGTCGCTAGTTCGCCCTTGCGTTCGTGGAGGTAAGCTTTCGTTAAATAGAAATCGCGGGTGTTGTCTTTGTTGAGCGGCTGATTGCGCAGGTACTCGGCTACGTTGAGGGCATTGGTATAATCGCTCGCTTCGACATAAGCACGCATGAGGCCGACAAGGGCGGTATGCTTATCGTTTTCGTTGGTTCCTTTCGTATTTACATACTTGAAAACCTCGATCGCGTTGGGTAGATCCTGTTTTAACAGGCGGGCGCGACCAATCAGAATATAGGCATTATCGAGCCATTTGCTGTTCTGGTGCCGTTCGGGGATAAGGGACGCTTTTTTGATAGCATCATCCAGTTGCGGTTTCACCGGCTGGATCAGCATGGAGTCGATGGGTAGGAGAATGGGCATCAACTGGTTATAATTCTCCTGCCTTGTCTTAAACAGATACTGTTCTGCCTGACCAATCTGGTCGCGGGCAATCACATAGGCATTAAAGTGAGCCGTCAGGTTGTGATACCCCTTACTCACGGCTTTCGTACTGTATTGAGAACACGACACCAGCCCGCCAGTCAGTAAACAACTGACTGTAACAAATAGAAAGAATGAATTTTGTAAATAGCGGGACATTCGTCAAGAACACGTGGTCACTCGTATTAAAACGTTTCTACACGGGTTGATAATATGGAACCTTAGCCCAAATTAACGAATTTTGCACGGCATATAACACCACAGCGACTAATTCTATGGAAAACTACCCCGACCAACCCGATGCGCAAGACCCAGATAAATGGGGTCGGGGAAACGAGCCAGTAAAAAAAGTAACGGAGAAAACTACTTCGTTTGTGCAGTTCAGTGGTATTGCCTTTCAAATGCTGGGTACCATTGGCCTGGGTGTTTATGCCGGGATGAAAATCGATGCCTGGCAGAATAATCATCGGCCTATCTGGACAATTGTATTATCCCTTATGGCGATTGGTGCTTCACTCTATTTATTCATTCGGCAGTTGACGAAAAAGTAAGATTTTTACATAGTATTTTAACTGCCTTCAGTTATGGCTGACAGCCCAATATGATTCGACTTTTTTTATTTACTTTCATTCTGGCAATTGCATTTTTTTTAGCCGAACGATATTCGGTTACTCCCTGGCTACATGCCAGCTGGAAGGTTCTACTGGTTTTCTTTTTAAGTGTCTCCTTTCTGACACACCGGCTGGTAGAGTCTGGTTTACAGGGCAATCAGGAACGATTGATACCCCTTTACATGGCTGCCACCGTCGGCCGGTTAATCCTGGGATTAGCTTTCGTTGGTTTCTTTTTATTCAACCACGTTGAGGATAGACGAACGTTCATATTGGACTTTCTTGTCCTATATATATCTTATACAGGCTTTGAGATTTGGACGCTTACTCGTAACTTGCGACGCGATTCGTAAAAACGATTTGTCACATCATATGATGCGTTCGGCTATTAATAAGATTTTGTTTGCAACGGCTCTCATTTTGAGTTCGTTAGTAGGTGCCCAGGCACAAGAGCATGCCCACGAGGGTGAAGCGCATGCCAATCAGGAAGGCGAAGCTCACGCCACCAAGGAAAAATTTAATGTGGGAGAAATGATCATGCACCACATTAAAGATGACCACGGCTGGGAGTTGGCTCATGGTGTTACCATTCCGCTGCCAGTTATTTTATACTCGAAAGACCGCGGTCTGGAAGTATTCTCATCGTCGCGTCTGGCACATGGGGCTGAGTATAAAGGCTATAAAACGGAACACGGTAAAATTCACCGGGTAAACGAAGCCGGAACGGTTGATCATGAATCGAAACTCTACAACTTCTCGATCACCAAAAACGTAGCGTCGCTTCTGTTAAGTGCCGTAATTATGCTGCTGATTTTTCCGGCAGTGAGTCGGGGATACGCCAAAAATAGAGGCAAGGCACCTAAGGGTCTCCAGTCGTTTCTTGAGCCAATTATCCTCTTTGTTCGGGATGAAATTGCCAAGCCAAGCATCGGGCCGAAATACACAAAGTACCTCCCTTATCTGCTGACCCTGTTTTTCTTCATTCTGGTTAATAACCTGCTGGGTCTGTTGCCCGGTGCTGCCAACCTGACCGGTAACATCACCGTCACACTGGTATTGGCTGTGATTACCTTCCTGATCGTTACGTTCAGCGGTAACAAGCATTACTGGATGCACATCCTGAAACCGACTGGCGTTCCTGTAGCCTTGCTGCCGATCATGATTCCGGTTGAGATTGTTGGTGTATTCATGAAGCCGTTATCGCTCATGATCCGATTGTTCGCCAATATCACCGCTGGTCACATCATCATCCTGAGCTTGCTGGGACTGATTTTCATGGCCAACAACATGGGTGGTGCTACGACCAGTGTTGCCATCAGTCCGGTTGTACTCTTCTTTACCCTGTTCCTGAACCTGATCGAATTGCTGGTTGCCTTCCTGCAGGCTTTCATCTTCACGCTGCTGACAGCCATGTACATTGGCAGTGCTGTTGAAGAACACCACGAAGCGGATCATGGCATTGGCTATGAAGGTACTACGTCAGAATTAGGGTAACCCTGGTGTTATCTGATCGTTTCAGATTATCGATTTTCAATTGCAATCTTTTGTTTCACTAATAAATACGTTTGAAGTTTATGTTCGCAATGTTGTTTTCTCTGCTGTTAGAAGCTACGGGTAGTGTTTCGGTTATGGGTGCTGCTATTGGTGCCGGTTTAGCCGCTATCGGAGCTGGTCTGGGTATCGGTAAAATTGGTGGTAGTGCCATGGAAGGTATTGCCCGTCAGCCAGAAGCGGCTGGTCGTATCCAAACTGCCATGCTGATCATCGCGGCTCTGATCGAGGCCGTAGCTCTGTTCGCAGCTGTTATTTGTCTGCTGGTTGCTACGGCTTAATAAAGCCCGACCTGGCAGATGCTAAGTTTGAGCAGGCTGGTTGCATTAGGCACTGGCATCCCTGCTCGCCTGATTAAAGGAAAACGTTCGCCCGTTTGGGGTTGCCGACGGGTGAACGTTCTTCAACAAAAGATTGAATGCTTTTAAGCAGTACGTTGAACATACTTCGGTAGGTTAGTACACAAGAACTTTAACATCAAAACTTGAAATCAGCCGCTCACGCGGTCGTAAATCCATGGATTTGCTCACACCCGATCTTGGTCTTTTATTTTGGCAGGTAGTGGTTTTCCTCGGCCTGTTTCTTATTCTGCGCGCTTTTGCCTGGAAACCCATCACAGAAAGCCTGAGCGAACGCGAAAACAATATTCAAAGTGCGCTTGATCTGGCCGAAAAGACCCGGCTCGAAATGACAGCACTGAAAGCCGATAACGAAAAGTTGCTGGCCCAGGCCCGTACCGAACGCGATGCTATCCTGCGGGGTGCTAAAGAAGCTGCCGACAAAATGGTAGCCGATTCCCGTGAAAAAGCCGCTATCGAAGGGCAACGTATTCTGGAGCAGGCTCGTGAGTCGATGCAGAACGAACGCCAGGCACTCATCGCCCAGATGAAAAAAGAAGTCGTCACCCTTTCGCTCGACATTGCGGAGAAAGTGCTTCGTAAAGAACTGAGCGACAAGTCATCGCAGGAGAAACTGGTGACGGATCTAGTCTCTAATTCACACCTAAACTAATTCGATTATGGCAGTTGCTACTGTTGCCGCCCGCTACGCCAAATCGCTGTTAGATCTGGCGCAGGAACAAGGCCTGACCGAGACCATGTATAAGGACATGATGTTCTTCAAAAATACAGTGGCCCAAAGTCGGCCATTGATGTTGATGCTGAAGAACCCCATCGTTCGTGCTGAAAAGAAAAGTGCTGTGATCAAGGCGGCCTTCACCGGCCGGGTTAATCCGGTGACGATGGCTTTTTTTGAGATCATCGCTAAAAAGAATCGGGAAGGGATCATGGATGCCATCGCCGACGAGTTCGTTAGCCAGTATGACAAATTGAAAGGTGTTCAGCGGGCAAGTGTTGTTACAACGGTGCCATTAACCGCTTTGCAGCGCGATCAATTTAAAGCCATGGTTATGAAAACGACTGGTTGTAAACTGGTTGAGCTCGAAGAAAAGCTGGATTCAAACCTGATTGGCGGATATGTTCTGAAACTTGGCGATCGTCAGGTTGATGGTTCAATTCGCAGCCAGTTGAACGATCTGCGATTGAAGTTTCTGAATTAAGATAAATAGACCGCAGCAGGAATCCACTGAATTCATTATTCCGGGCTTCCATACGTGGTACTTAAACATAAGAAAGCCGGTTCTTCTTTTGACGAACCGGCTTTTTGTTTTACCAACTACCACCATTTTTCATAGCCTTCGGCTGGCTTCCAGTTGGATTTGGGTTCAAAATGGTGCCACAGAATAGCAGAAACGGAGCGTAATAGGGCAAACCCTTCATTGGCTCGTTCCCAGCTCTCATCCTGCTGGTTTTTGGTGATGACACAGTATACGTATTCACCGTGTGGTGCGTGCACGAACACAACCTCCGATCGTGACTGATTGACAGCTCCGGTCTTACAGGCTGTCTTAACCTCGGGTGGAATTTGGGATAATCCATCATTATCCCAGAACTGACGGCCCAGATTTCGATACATTTCTTCGCTGGCATCCGGGCTAACGGCGCGCCCCTGCCGTATGTGTGTCATCAGATCGGCCATTTCGCGGGGGGTAGTTTGTCCCCAGCCATACTGGGTTCAGTTGCCCTCACGACCGGGCGTTCTGGAGTTGACCCGCGTCTGGTGAAAGCCGTTTGTTTCCAGCCAGGCGTTGATTGCTGCCCCGCCCCCGGCCAGCGCCTGACACCACAGACTTCCGGTGTTGTCACTCACCGTCTCCATGAGCATAACCACTTCATTGAGTGGTATTTTGGCTCCATCCCTAAGCGAACCGACAATGCCATCATCGTAATGCAGCGAATCTTTATAAATGAGCGGCTGATCGTATTTTAACTCGCCTTTATTAATCTTGTCAAATAACCCGCACTGAATCGGAACTTTAATAGTGCTGGCAGTAGGGAAAAGGGTATCCGCGTTGATAGCCACGGTTTTGCCAGTTCGAAGATGTCGAACATAAATACCCGCCTTGCCTTTAAAACCGGCAAAAACCGTCCTGATTTTGCGCTCAAGTGCGGCATCGTTTGACGGGAAAGTCTGACCTGTACTGTAAAACGAACAAAGGAGAAAGAGAAAGAAAAAATTCGTTGTGCGCATTAATAAGAGAGAGGTTTAACTAATTTGATATGTGTCGGGGAGAAGGCTTCCCGTTCGTAAAATCGAATGGTATCAGTACGTTTCCGGTTAGTTGTTACTTCGAGATTGACGAAGTTTTCCTGTTTTGCCAGGGTATTGAGTGCTTCAATGAGTTGATGGCCGATCAACTGATTTCGAACCTCGGGGCGTACGAACAATTCCTGTATTTCGCCCACCTTGCCCGTATGATGCAATAAATGCTGAACATGACAGCTGACAAAGCCAAGTACCGCTCCCGACTGTTCGGCTACTAAATAATAAATTAAGGGGTTTTGAAGATTAGTAAGAAAAACCGTAGCAAAGGCATTCTTATCAAGCGTAGATTCTTCCAGTGAACAGATGAAGTCATAAATAAACGGCGCGTCGCTTTCTAAAGCAGGGCGAATGGTAATGTCAGTGCGTAAAGTAGATTGACCAGGCACAATGATTTATAGCCTTATACGGCTCAGGGCTAATGAGAAGCTCAAGTTCGGTATTTTTCGTCAGGCTACTTACATGATCATGTACAAAACCATCACCTTTGTTTTCGTTTGCTTACTATCGGCCTGTTCGGGTCGAAAATCTGAAACAAACACTGCACAAACCAATACATCATCCTTGGAAAGCCAATCATCTGTCAGCAACGAAAGCAGCCCATTTGTTAAAGACCGCCAGTTTTTGAAAGAACATCACCCTGATTTGGTTGAATTACGAAATGGTGACGCCCAGGCACTTATTTGCCCGGCCTATCAGGGACGGGTCATGACAAGTAGCGCCGACGGGAAAGCCAGCTATGGGTGGATTAATTACGACCTCATTAAATCGGGAAAATTGCTTCCGCACATGAATGCTTTCGGGGGCGAGGATCGGTTCTGGCTCGGGCCGGAAGGCGGACAGTTTGCTCTGTATTTTAAAAAGGGCGACCCCTTCGATGCTGATCACTGGCAAACCCCGGCAGCTATTGACTCCGAACCGTTTGCCCGTACCAACAGCACAGAAACCTCTGCTACGTTTACCCGTGATGTAGCGCTGACGAACTATACAGGAACGCGGTTTGACATAGGTATAGAGCGTACGGTCCGTCTCTTGACCAACGAACAGATTGCCCGCCAGCTATCCGTCACGATAGATTCACTGAAGATTGTTGGTATCCAATCAGACAATAAAATTACCAATAAAGGAAAGCTTGCCTGGACTACGGAGACCGGTATGCCGTCTATCTGGATCCTGGGCATGATGAACGCATCGCCCAAAGCAACTATTATTGTCCCTTTCAAACCGGGCGATGGTCAGCCCATCAACGATGCCTACTTTGGGAAAGTACCTTCTGAGCGATTAAGAACCGGAAAAACGTCGGCTTTATTCACGGCCGATGCCCGTTACAGAAGTAAAATAGGGGTGTCGCCCGATCGGGCGACCGGCTGGATTGGTAGTTATGATCCCACAACCCGGACCTTGACGCTGGTGACGTATGATGTTGATCCGACGAATCAACAATACGTAAATTCGGCCTGGGAGCACCAGAAAGAACCTTTCTCGGGTGATGTTATAAACGCCTATAACGATGGCCCTATGAAGCCGGGCCAGTCTCAGATGGGACAATTTTATGAGCTGGAGTCCTCTTCGCCAGCCGCCAGATTAATGCCTGGGTCTCAACAAACGCATCGGCATACAACGTTTCATATCCAGGGTTCAGAAGCGTCCCTGACTAAGCTCGCCAGACAATTTTTAGCCACTGACCTGTCACAGTTATAAAGTCGTTCGTGAGTTCGTTTCGAGGTAAGCGTGTAGTGGCTGGCTAAATTGGTTTTCGGGAGATACAGGAATCTTTCGTTTAAAAGTCCTGTAGCGCATCAGATTCGAAAATATGTTTGCCGGTTAAATTCTCCTGAGCGGTGACCAGCATGGCATTGGCTACTCTGGCTGCTTCAATAGCTCTATACCTGGCAGGAATCAATGGTTTGAACAGGCGCATGGCCCCTTCGGCAATCCGTTCGCCCAGACGGGTTTCCTGCTGACTGCCTGTCGACCGATTGCCCAGCAGGAGAGAGGGTCGGAAAATGAGTAAGGTGGGAAAGGATAACAAAGCCAGATCGCGCTCCACTTCACCTTTTACCCGGTTATAAAAGAAAGAGGATTCACTATCAGCCCCCATCGATGTTACAATAGAAAACTGTTGTGCCCCATTCGCCAAACTTAACCGGGCAATGTCAAGCGGATATTTATAATCTACTTTTTGAAACGCATCTTTCGAACCCGCCTTTTTCATGGTTGTGCCGAGACAGCAAAATATATCATCAGCCTGAGTCAGCAGCCCATTCGGATGATCGAAGTCAAACTGAACCTCCTGTAGACGAGGATGCTGCCAGCCTAATGATTTACGAGCGAGTACTTTAACCGTAGTATAAACCGGCGATTCGACAAGTTGATGGGTTAATAAATTACCAATGAGGCCTGTTGCACCGATTACCAGGGCCGTTTTTTGAGTGGGTTTAGTCATGTTTAAAAGAGGGTATTTTGCTAAATTAGTCACTCCATACATAAGGGAAGGCACTATCCACAAAATTCTAATTTATGTATTCGACTGATTTTCGCGTAGCGCGGCTGTTTAGTTTACTCATCGTTACATTTTTCATCTCATTTCGTTCGGATGATGATGAATTTATTAAACGATTACTTGAACAGTTTCGTAACTACAGCCGACAGCAACCCATCGAAAAAGTTTACATTCATACCGACCGGGATACCTATCTGACTGGTGAAACCGTGTGGCTGAAAGGGTATATCGTTAATGGCAATACCCAGGAGGCAGATACCATTAGTGGTGTAGTATACGCTGATCTGGTTGATAACAATACAAAACGGGTTCGTCTGCACACTCAGCTGCGGGCTACGGCCGGGTACGCACCTGGTCAATTCGTCTTAGCCGATTCCGTGCCTGCGGGTTCCTACCAACTTCGCGCCTACACCAACTTCATGCGGAACTACCCGGAGGCTTATTACTTTTCGAAGACCCTGACAATTTTGAGTACGGAAACCAACAAAATCAACGATGGTGTACAGTCAACAGCAACACGACCCGACGTGCAGTTTTTACCCGAAGGGGGCCAGTTAGTGAACGGCCTGACCAGTCGGGTTGCGTTTAAGGTCATCAGCACGACAGGTCAGGGAATAAATACGAAGGGGTTTGTGCTGGATGCGAAAAAAGATACGGTCATCGGCTTTTCAACGACCCATTTGGGTATGGGCTATTTCATGCTTAAACCCGAAGCCGTTCAAACCTATACCGCCTATATCTATCTGGCCAATGGAACGCTGGCTGCTTACCCAATACCTGCCGCGCAGGAAAAGGGGGTGGTGATGCAGGTAGAAAACCAGACGAATAAAGATAATGTGCTAGTGTACCTGTTGCACAACAGGGAGTCTTCAGATCCATCCGCAAACCTGACACTCATCGCACAGGCTAAAGGAGACATTATTCAGACAGCTAAAATACCAGTCAATCGAAAGTCAGCGATGGTGCGTTTGCCCCGTGAGCGGTTTCCGGAGGGAATAGTCCAATTGACCGTTTTCGATGAAACCCACAAACCGGTTTGTGAGCGCCTGGTGTTCATTGACAAGAATGAGCAAATGAACGTGAATGTCGTGGCGGACAAAGCAACGTATAAAAATCGTGAACAGGTTACCCTAACCCTTTCGACTACCAGCGAAGAAGGTAAACCTGTTCCGGCTAACTTGTCGCTGGCTGCCGTCGATAACCGATTAGCCCCGGAAACGGATTCGAATGGAACTACGATTCGATCGCACCTCTTATTGACCTCCGATCTGGTGGGCGCTGTGGAACAACCGGATTACTATTTCAATCCCGACAAAAAAGACCGTCGGCTGCATCTGGATATTTTATTGATGACACAAGGCTGGCGACGCTTTACCTGGGCTGATGTAATTTCGGGCACCGTTCCACCCCTAAAATACCCCGTTGAAAAGGGGCTATCCCTGACAGGACGAGTTTTGAGGCCTAATAATAAAGACATCGGTGGCAAAGTTAACCTCACCTTTATTATCGTTCGGAAAGACAGTACCCGGCAAATTCTGGCTGGTGAATCAGATGAGGCCGGAAACTTCTGGGCCTATGACCTGGACTTCACCGATACAACAACCGTTTTTATTCAGGGGGTGAAAGGGACAGCCAATCGAAACCTGGTTATCTCGCTCGATCAACTGCTCAAACCAACCGTTACCTTTATTCGGTCACCCTACAACCCCATCGAGTTTAATCGCGATGACTATGATGAATTTATCCGGCGAACGAAAGAGTACCAGGAAATAGAGCGCCAAATAAAACGAAATGGAGAGGTATTGTTGCAGACGGTTACCGTGAAGGCCAAAAAATATGTGGAGCGGGATTCGCGGGTTATTTATGGGACACCAGACGCCACCGTTAAATTTGATCAGATGAATACCGCTGGCCGAATGACAATTCTGGATGTTATTCAGGGGCGTATACCGGGCGTGCAGGTAACGGGGAATGGGCTGAGTGCCAAAGTTCAGATCCGGGGTGCCGTCAACTTTAATGGCCCTGTAGAACCGCTGTTTGTACTGGATGGTATGCCCATGTACTTGCAGTCGATCATGGGCGTTTCGGTACAGGACGTAGACCGGGTCGATGTGCTGAAGGGAGCGTCGGCAGCGATTTACGGATCACGGGCATCGGGTGGTGTTATTTCCATCTTGACCAAACGAGGAAAGTCGGTCGACGATCTTCCCAAAGTGGCTCCTCCGGGTACGCTACTGGCTAAGTTACCCGGCTATGCCCCTATTCGTGAGTTTTATGCACCCCGGTACGATGTTAAAAAGCCGGAGCACATCCGGCCCGATTACCGAACCACCCTTCATTGGGCGCCTATGATTCAAACGGACAAAGATGGGAAAGCAACAGTTTCGTTCTTTGCCTCCGATGCCAAAACAACCGTGCGGATTCGGGTAGAAGGCGCCACGGTATCGGGAATGCCGGGTGTGGGAAAAACTACCATTCGTGTTGATTAAAAAAGGGGCTTCAATACGTTGAAGCCCCTTTTTTAATCGAATCCAAAAGTTTAAACGGCACCCAGAATCTTCATGTTGATAGGGTCCCAACTGACAGCCCGCTTCTGGGCAAAGCTCATGTTGCCGCACTGAGTTGGTCCGCAGGCGCGCAGCCCGAAGGTGGCGTCTTCTACGTTTGGCGTTTGCGACCGGACCGAGCTGAAGAAGTTGACAAAGTGCTCATACCGGTCTCCCTTGTAATCTTTTGGGAATGAATATTTGAACTCTTTGGGCCCTTCCAGTTCAGGGCGTGAAGGATATAACTTGTTGTATTCCTTCACATACATCTCCTTCTGGTCTTTCGGGAAGTTATCAATGGACATGCCCGGTGCCTTTGGGAACTTGTTCCGGTGAACGGTCAGGCTATCGAAGCCGAGGGACAAGTCGCCCTCCGTACCCACGATCCGAACCAGGTAATTACCACCTCCACCATCCACGAAGTTAGATCGGGTGGTCAGGTTAAACTCCGGATGTTCGGCCGTTTTGGGGTAATCGTAAATGCTAAGCTGAATATCCGGGACATCCCGACCGTCTTTCCAGTATCGGGTGCCTCCGCTCGAATACACACGATTTGGCCCTTTCGAACCCGTAATGCAGTGCAGGGAGGTCAGCAAGTGAACATAGAGATCACCCGCAATGCCGGTACCATAGTCCTGGTAGTTGCGCCACCGGAAAAAACGGAGTGGGTCCCACGGCCGTTTCGGGGCGCTGCCCAGGTAGGTGTCCCAGTCAACGGTTTGGGGCGATGCATCCGGCGGAATTGAATATTGCCAGGCGCCCTGTGCACTATGGCGGTCGTAGATGGCTTCGGCAAAGACAAGTTCCCCGATATCTCCTGCCTTCAGGATCTCGCGCGCTTTGGCAATCAGCAGCGAGCTGGCAAATTGGCTACCTACCTGAAAGACTTTACCCGTTTCTTTCGATACCTTGATCAGTGTATGGCCATCTTCAACTTTCTGGACCATCGGTTTCTCGCAGTAGACGTGCTTCCCTTTCCGCATGGCATCGGACGATATTTTTTCGTGCCAGTGATCGGTGGTCGCGTTGATAATGGCATCGACGTCTTTCCGTTCCAACAGCTCGCGGTAATCTTTGGTAACGGAAAGGCCGTCGCCCCAGAGTTCTTTGGCCCGGCGCAAACGACCATCATACAGATCGCAGGCGGCAACCATTTCAATTCCGTCGACCATCAACGCCGTTTGCGTATCGCCGATACCCATACCACCCGTGCCGATAAGCGCAAGACGGATTTTGTCGTTAGCGGCCGTGCTGGAGTGACTGCGCACCAGGTTGAGGTATTGCGGAATACCCTTTGAACTGGTTTCGGCAAAGGCAGCAGGAGCAGTGGCGGCAGCCGTGCCAGCCAAACCAAGGGTCTTCAGAAATGACCGCCGGGATTTATTTTCCTGGCTGTCTGACGAAGTCTCTCGTTGTTTATCGTTCATAGCAGAAACAGATTGGGGGTTGAAAACCCACTTAATAAGAAGCGAAGTTGTAAGTATAATTAAAAAGAACACTCAATCCACTTTCTCATCTTGTGTCACGCTAAAAAACGTCGTAGCATTAACACTTATTCCTAAAATCCATGAAACAAAAGTCTATTTTTTTTGCCAGCCTGCTTCTGACAGGGCTTGCCTCTGCTCAGGCCCAGACCACACCTTTTCCATCCATTGGCCAGATAATCCGGGTTGATCCCCGGCTGGATAAACTCATTCCGGCTGATAGTAAAGTTGACGTACTGGCCAGTGGGTTTATGTGGACAGAGGGACCGGTCTGGGTGAAAGATCAGGCGTTTTTGCTCTTCTCAGATGTTCCACAGAATACGGTTTACAAGTGGACGGACAAAGAGGGGGTTACCCCATTTCTGAAACCCTCTGGCTACACGGGTGTGGGCGCCTATAGCGATGAGCCCGGCTCCAATGGGCTGACGATAGATCGACAGGGGCGGTTAATTTCCTGCGAACACGGTGACCGACGGGTTACGGCCATGCCGTTGAATGGCAGCGGTGGCAAACGTACGCTGGCGGATAATTACAACGGCAAACGATTCAATAGCCCAAACGATGTGGTGGCCCACTCCAATGGTAGCTATTACTTCACGGATCCACCCTATGGCATGCCGAAAAAAGAGAAAGATCCGGGTCGCGAAACGGATGGGTGGGGCGTTTATCGGATAGCTCCTGAACGCGCCGGCCTGCCCGGTGCCGTAACAATCATCGTAGGTGACATGACACGTCCTAATGGAATTGCCCTGTCGCCCGATGAAAAAACGTTATATGTGGCTCAGTCTGATCCACTACGTCCTTTGCTGATGGCCTACCCCTTGCAGGCGGATGGCTCAGTTGGGAAAGGGCGTACGTTATTCGGTGCAGAAGGGATGAAGAAATTAGGGCTGGAAGGCGGTTTCGACGGCATGAAAGTCGATCGGGCGGGAAATTTATACGTAACGGGTGGCGGTGGCGTTCTGGTATTATCGGCCACGGGCGAAACGTTAGGGTTTATTAAAATTGGTGTGGCCACGGCAAACTGTGCATGGGGAGATGACGGTTCTACGTTGTATATCACCTCCGACATGTACCTCTGCCGCCTGCGTACCCTGGCCAAAGGCTGGTAATAGTCAATGAAGAATGGACAGTGAAGCGTGTGCGCAGCAGTTATTTTCTTATTCGTTATTCTCCATTTTCCATTCTTCATTCTTCATTAATTCGGCTAACTTTGTAGAGAGTACACGTAGCTTGATTGAACGGATTTTATTCTCATGTTAGAGAATCGCAGGTGGGTTATTATTGGCGTCTTTTGCCTGGTTGGATTAACGTATCTGGCCCGATTGTTTTATTTACAAGTTTTAGACGACACGTATTCACTGGGTGCGTCGAAAAATTCCATTAAGCGGGTGGTCGAGATTCCTTACCGGGGGCAGATCTACGACCGCAACAACCAGCTGATCGTATACAATACGCCCGTTTACGATCTGTACGTTACTCCCAAACAGGTCAAGATACCGGATACGGCGGCTTTTTGCCGGATGATGAATGTGAGCCGCCCGGAATTCGATAGTATTATGGGATTGGCGAAGAACTACTCGCCGGTAAAACCATCGATTTTTTTACGACAGCTTTCGAAAGAGGATTTTGCCCGTATCCAGGATGCCCTGGTCGATTACCGTGGGTTTGAGCCGGTTATCAGTTCCATGCGCACTTATCCCGCGCACACCTTATCCAACGCCCTCGGCTACGTTAGTGAAATCAGTAAAAAACAGCTTGATAATCAAGATATTCTGTACTACCGGCAAGGCGATTACATAGGCCACAACGGCCTCGAAGAGCAATATGAAGAGCAGCTTCGGGGTAAGCGGGGTGTTAAATTCATGATGCAGAATGTACGGGGTGTTAACAAAGGCTCCTGGAAAAATGGGGAATTTGATACGCTGGCCGTAGCCGGTCAAAATCTGATTACCGGTATTGATGTTGAAGTACAGAAATATGCCGATAGCCTGATGCAGAATAAAGTTGGGGCGGTTCTGGCCGTAGAACCGGCAACGGGCGAAATACTGGTATCCGTATCTGCGCCGACCTATGACCCGAACTTGCTGTCGAGTCGTTTCTTTTCGAAGAACTACCGGGCCTTACTCCGGAATCCTTATAAGCCCCTGATCAACCGGCCGGTTATGTCGAGTTATCGTCCGGGTTCAACGTTTAAGCTGATCCAGGCACTGATCGCGCAGCAGCAGGGATCGCTGTTACCCAATACGGTGTATGGACATGCAGGTTCACCCATGCGTTGTCACTGCCGGGGTGGCAATAACCTGAGGGGGGCGGTTCAGAACTCATGCAACCCCTATTTTTATTACGTTTTTCGGAAGTTTCTTTACTTCAATGGAGAGCACAACACGTTCAAAGCGTCGGCCATTGGTCTGAGGCAGTGGCACGACATGGCCGAGAAGTTTGGTATCGGCAGTAAGCTGGGTGTCGATCTGCCCTCGGAACGGAAAGGGAATCTGCCTACCCCGGAATATTACGATAAGGCTTATGGCGGTACACTGAGATGGAAATTCTCAAATGTTTACTCGTTGAGCATTGGTGAAGGTGAATTGCTGATCAGCCCGTTGAAACTGGTTAATCTGGCCGCCACCATTGCTAACCGGGGCTGGTATATTACCCCGCACTATATTAAGGGGTTTGGTAAACCAGGTGCCGGTTTGCCGTCCGAATACCTCGAACGGCACGAAACAGGTATCGATTATAAATACTATCTGCCGGTGATTGACGGGATGCGGGGCGCTGTGGCACACGGCACTGTAACGCCCCTGGCCAATATTGCGGGTATCGATTTATGCGGGAAAACGGGTACCTCGCAGAATAACAAGTTCGGTCATAAATTTGACCACTCTATATTCATCGGCTTTGCACCAATGAACAACCCCAAAATCGCCGTCGCTGTGTTTGTCGAAAACGCTGGTTGGGGTGGTAAAGCGGCCGCTTCGGTAGCAGCCCTGGTTGCCGAGCGATACCTTAAGCGGAAAACGGAAGCTAAAAAGCTGGATGAGCAGGTAAAAGCATCCAATTACTTACCACCAGTCAGCAGCTTGCCGGGAAATAAGAAGCCTGTAGCGCCTAAAAAAGATACAACACAGCAGAAGGCGGCTCCCAAGCCTATGATGACCGCTACCAAACCCAGACCGGTCATGGCAACCATCATAAGCGGAAACTAACTGTTGAAAGATGTATGCTGTAGGGGATATGACGATTCATTAAAGTTATACCTTCTATAGCATACACAATATATCATATATCATACATAAATTACTTTGGCCCGTAACAACGACCCATTTTCACAAAACATTGACTGGCTCACGCTGCTGCTTTATTTCGGCTGTGTAACGATGGGCTGGCTGAATGTATATGCCGCTGTGTATAGTCCCGAAGATCATACCAGCTTGTTTGATATGACTACCAATGCCGGGAAACAAATGATGTGGATCGGTACAACAATCATTCTCATTATCTGTATCCTGGTCGTCAATCACACCTTCTTCGATACATTCGCTTTCGTTTTTTACGGTTTTATGATTATGGTGCTGATTCTGGTTCTCTTTGCCGGGTCAAACATCAATGGATCGAGGTCGTGGTTCAAGTTTGGCTCAGTTTCCATTCAGCCAGCCGAGTTTGCTAAGGTAGCCACGGCGCTGGCACTGGCTAAATACCTCGATGTGCCGGGCATCAACCTGACAAAGCGAAAAGACCTTATGTTCATTGGCGGCATCATTGTGCTGCCCTGTATTCTGATACTGGCTTCAAACGAAACGGGCTCAACACTGGTTTTCGCGTCATTTGTTATCATGCTGTATCGGGAAGGGTTACCCAGCTGGATTCCGGCAGTAGGTATCACGGCAGCGGCCTTGTTTGTACTGGCGCTGGTGTTTCCCAAGCTCTATATTTTTATCGGTATTCTAGGATTGATCGGGTTAATCGTACTGCTTATGCCGCGTTATAATCGTACGTTGGTCAATTTGTTGTCGATTGGGTTGATCGGTATCGTTATGGCCGGGTACGTAACAGGAGTTGATTTCTTCATAAACAACGTCCTGCAAAAGCACCAGCGCAACCGCATTAAAGTACTGGTCGATCCTAAAATTGATCCGCTGGGTGTAGGCTGGAACGTAACACAGGCCAAAATAGCCATCGGGTCGGGGCGACTTCAGGGCAAAGGTTTTCTGGAAGGCACACAAACCAAATTTGACTTTGTTCCAGAGCAAAGCACCGACTTCATTTTCTGCACCATTGGCGAAGAACATGGGTTTGTCGGCGCCCTGGTCGTTATTGCCCTGTTTATTGGGCTGGTCTCCCGCATTGTGATTCTGGCCGAAAAGCAACGCACCAAGTTTGCCAGGGTATATGGGTACTGTGTAGCCGGTATCATCTTTTTTCACGTCATGGTCAACATCGGTATGACGATCGGTTTAATGCCCGTGATTGGGATTCCGCTGCCATTTTTTAGTTATGGAGGGTCGTCACTCTGGTCGTTCTCCATTCTGCTGTTCATTTTCCTGAAGCTCGACTCCCGCCGAACGGCGCTGACCAGGCGGTAATTGCTGATTGACAATCGGGAGGAATACCGGCGCTACCGGGAAAATCATTACTTTTTCGTAAAGTGGTAACCCCCTTTATCAGATTGCCGTTGGCGTCAGACTTGCTGGTATTGCCATAAAAGTGGTTCCTGTTCTGGGCGCTGTACGTATTCAGCCTTAGAAAGACAAGCGGTTCTGGCAGGGTAGGGGCCGTCAGGGTAAGGGTTCCATCATCTATGTCGTTATCGGTTCCACTTACTTTTGTGACGCTTAACGCCCAGCGGCCTGGCTTATTGGTAGTACACTCCCAGACACCCGATGTGCCCGACTGACCGGCGTTATCCCAATCTGAACCCGGCAATAGGCAGCCATCATAAGCGCCATCATCATAAAAAATAAAGGCTAAGCCGGGTCCGGAGCGGTCAATTTTTCGTTCAGGGCTGTCATTATCCAGGGCGAAAATAACGGCAGTGTCAAGCTCCCAGCGTCCAATCAGTGATGCTGGTTTATCAGGGTCTTGCTACTACAGCCTGCCCCCGTGTTCAAAAACAGGACAATGGCCAAAAGCCCATAAGCAACTACGATTTTCATGATACTGGGCGAGAGGTTAGGTGTAATGAAATGCTATTATTTGCCAGCATTGTAAATGCTCAATAAAAAGGCTTTGCTAATACGTTGTCCGGCTTTTTTGCCCAAATGGCCCTGACCGTCGCTGGTGTCGACGCCGTTGACATCGGAGGGATCGGCAGTGCTGGCTCTATTTTCGGCGCAGATCAGGGGCGTATTGTTTTGCTGGCAGGCTCCATTATTGGTTTCAATTTCCTGCAAGTCAAAAATCACATCCGTGCTGCCATAAGTGGTTTTCATCCATTGGCCAATGGCTATTCTAGCCAGATTCCCCTCGTTGGGGTCAGTTGAGTAAACAAGTGGGGGCGTGATATGAACAAAGCGAATTCCCTTGATTTGGGCTCGCAATTCGTCGACAAACGTTTTGTAGGCTACCTTAACCTGTTCCTGATTGTCGTTCTTTATATCGGCGTAGCCAAACTTGAAAACGGCGATCTGAAGAACATCTTTACTTCGCAGAACACTCTCTTTAAAGACCCGGATCTTATCAAAGGGATTCCCGTTGGCAATGCCGCCAACATCAACAAAAATTCCACCCCTGAGACCTCTATCCGCAACATCAGCAGGCCCGAAGTACACGAACGGATACCCGTTTGCTTTGGCACCCTCTTCCAGGTCCTGACCAACGGACTGGTGTAGAAACAAGGTATTCCATAGCGTTATACGGTTCTTTTCTGAACTGGGTAGTTTGTCCCAGGCCTCAATACCGGCCAGACCAACAGTGCCAGGCTGGCCTTTTCCCAAAGCTGATGAAGTAGAGCTGGCTGTGCCGTTGCCCGGTGTACCAACCGTACCGCCAGGGTTAGGATCATCAGGATTTGTTGATGAACTACAGGCCTGAAGAATGAGTAGAAGGCCGATAAAAAGAAGTGAATGGATAGGAGCTTTCATGCCTTGAGAAATAAGATGTGATGAATCCGTACCAACCAGCAGTCCGCTGTAGAGTCATGGCAAAGTTCAGGACGCCAATCCAGTCGTTACATGTAAAAAAACGACATGTGAACGAATGGACGACGCACGATTATTTCCGGCAATTTGTGCGTAAAACAACGAGGTTTAGTGGTAAAAATCAGCCATTTTCAGGCGGTAATCCGGTGTAGCGATACCTTGACTTTTTTGGAATATTTTGGATCAGCACTGTTCCAAAAAGAAGAGCCATCGGCACGACGGAAACTAAAAGAAAGTTCCAGCGTCATGGTATCGTTTTTCCAGGAATTTTGCTTCGAATCGGTGAGGTAGAAGTTTTCACGACGTATTTGCGTTTGATTGGTTGTCCGATAATTCAGACTGAATGTATGGTAGTCGTCGGCACCGACACTCCCCCATACTTCGTAAAACTCATTGCCTCGTTTGCTGGAGATGGCTGCGGTACCGTCGAAGGCCCGCTTGCTGCTGAATGACCGCCGGCGTTTGCTGAAAACCTTTCCAAGCCGTTCTTCGTCGGTGGTGGGGGGGACAATGTCCACGACCAACTTTTTGGTTATGCCTTCCGGGTCTTTGAATTCTCCCTGCCAGCGCCCCACTAAAAGTGGCTCCGTTTCGCTATAGGCCCAGGGACGCTGGTACCGATCGAAGAGTTTGCCCCCATAAAACGAAATGGAGCCGAAAACGACAACAATGATAAAAAGAATAGCCAGGTAATACAGACAGCCTCTTGAACGCATTGTAAGAAAACTATGTGAATGGGTTATTTTCAGAGTCGTTGATACACCGTTGTCAGGCGAAGTGCCTTGGTAGGGTTAGGTGTTTTAGGGTTTTCGCTATATGTAAACACCCAAGTCATGGTATTGCCCTGAATACTGACATCATACATAGACGGTGGAATTTCTTTAATGGTCGTGGTAACGACTATTTTTCCGCCATTCGCTGTCCACTTACTTTTTGCATTCATATCTTCGATCGTTTTTTTCATGGCACCGCACGCATCCGGGACATTACTTTTCATCTGACCATCGCCCGAAAAGGTGTAGGTAATATCTTTCAAACAGGGCATGGACTTGTTTAGGGTTGCATTCAGATCCGTTGTTTTACCACCGGCTTCTACCATGGTCATGGCCGTACGTTTCCAGTTTCCTGAAATGTCGACAGCAGCAGGGTGGGAAACAGGCCGGAAAGCCGCTGCAAATAAACAGATTACGATGATAAAAATGGGTAAGCGACGCATACGTAAAGGTGGTTAAGGGTTTACGCCAGCAAGCTAAATCGCCGTTCATCACCAGGTCGAAACCTTTGATTGAACGGCGATTGTGTTTGATCAAGTGGTTTTTCTAACTTACCCCCTGTGCTTCTACCACGGCAATGGCCACCATGTTAACGATCTCCCGCTCCGACGAGCCCAGTTGCAAAACGTATACCGGTTTGCGCATACCCAGCAGAATTGGGCCAATGGCGTCGAAGCCAACTGAGCTTGGTCCGGCAGCCTCCCGCATCAGGTTATAAGCAATATTAGCCGCCGACAGATTGGGAAAAATGAGCGTGTTGGCTCCCTCGTCTACAAGCTTACTAAGGGGGTAGTTTTGCCGTAACAAATCTACATTGAATGCAAGGTGCGCCTGCATAGACCCATCGACAACCATATCGGGGTGTTTGGCCTGCAAGATGTCGGTAGCCAGTTGCATCTTGTCGGCATCTTCTCCTTTGGCGCTGCCAAAGTTTGAGTACGTAACAAGCGCAATGCGCGGCTTGATATTAAACCGCTCCACGGCCCGGGCGGTCAACTCGGTAATCTCTACGATCTCCTGCGCCGTGGGGTTCATGTTGACGGTCGTGTCGGAGAAAAACAACGGTCCCCGGTTGGTCAGCAGAATATACATTCCCGCCACTTTCTGAACTCCCGATTCTTTCCCAATCACTTGTAAGGCAGGCCGAATTGTATCCGGATAATTATGGGAAAGCCCCGAAATCAAGGCGTCAGCCTGTCCGGTTTCGACCATCATTGCTCCGAAATAGGCGCGGGAGTACATGCGCTTACGGGCATCAGCAGCACTAACTCCTTTTCGGTGGCGGTTCTTGTAGAACAGATCGCCAAACTGCTCGATAAGCTCGGGTTGCTCCCGCGGATCAATAATGGGGATATCACCCAGATCCAGGTTATTCTGGTTGATAATAGCCTGAATAGTGGCTTTCTCGCCCAGCAGAATGGGGTGAGCAATGCCGCTATCTTTCACCTGCTGAGCCGCTTTCAGCACTTTCACGTTTTCGGCATCGGCAAAAACAACACGTTTGGGGTTGGTTCGGGCTTTGTTATTGATAACCCGCGAAATGCGCGTGTCCTGCCCTAACCGGCGGGCCAACTGGCTTTCGTAGGCTTCCCAGTCGGTAATGGGTTGTTTGGCCACACCGGATTCCATGGCCGCTTTGGCAACGGCCGGCGCTACGGTTTCCAGCAAACGCGGATCAACGGGTTTCGGAATGATATAATGGCGGCCAAACATCAGGTTATCGGTTCCGTATGCCATATTGACCAGGTCAGGTACCTGTTTTTTAGCCATATCGGCCAGCGAGCGTACAGCTGCCAGTTTCATCGCTTCATTGATTTCGGTGGCGCGTACGTCGAGCGCACCCCGGAAAATATATGGGAAGCCCAGAACATTATTCACCTGGTTGGGGTAATCGGACCGGCCGGTAGCCATAATAATATCGGGACGGGCAGCCGTAGCTTCTTCGTAACTAATTTCGGGTGTTGGATTGGCCATGGCGAAAACAATCGGGTCACTGGCCATGGACCGGACCATATCCTGACTCACGGTATTGCCTTTCGATAACCCTACAAATACATCAGTCCCCACAAAAGCTTCTTCCAGCGTATGCAAATCGCGTGAAGTCGCAAACAGGCTTTTTCGCTCGTCGAGGTCGGTTCGGTCGGCCCGGATAACGCCCTTACTGTCGCACATGACGATGTTTTCGACGTTTGCACCCAGAGACACATACAACTTAGTGCAGGAAATAGCCGAAGCCCCCGCGCCGTTGATCAGAATTCTGGCATCCTGAATGGTCTTGCCAACGATTTCCAGGGCATTCAGCAAGGCGGCCGCTGAAATGATGGCGGTACCATGCTGGTCGTCGTGCATGATCGGAATATTCAGTTCAGCCTTCAGTCGCTCCTCGATCTCGAAGCACTCAGGCGCTTTAATATCTTCCAGATTGACCCCGCCAAAGGTAGGCTGGAGGATTTTGACCATCCGCACAAATTCGTCAACATCTTTGGTGTCCAGCTCAATATCAAAAACGTCGATGTCAGCGTAAATTTTAAAGAGCAAGCCCTTACCTTCCATGACAGGCTTGCTGGCTTCGGGCCCAATATCACCCAAGCCGAGCACGGCGGTTCCGTTGCTGATCACAGCGACCAGATTGCCTTTGGCGGTGTATTTATAGACGTCTTCTCGATTTTCGGCAATGGCCAGACAGGGTTCCGCAACGCCGGGCGAGTAGGCGAGCGACAGGTCGGCCTGGGTACTATACTCTTTGGTTGGAATAACTTCTAACTTTCCCGGACGACCTTTGGCGTGATAAGCAAGCGCATCTTCACGACGTATCTTTTGTTGCATAAATTCGTGTTTTAATTATCTTTTATCGGCTGGCAAGTTAAATAGAGTTCTTAAAAAGCGCGTTGAGCAAAGGGGATATAATTTACTGTGGGGAATTTGCCGGAAAGCTATTGATAGAAACAAACATAGTTAATTGGCTAAACTATAGGCGATAAACGATACCTAAACGCCCTTTATAAAATTGACTCAACGGGGATAATTACCAAGCAGTCAGGGTTAATACGGTACACCAATGAATGAAGCTGGGTGTCAACTGACGAAAACTCAGAATCCAGACACGGAAGTTGACTAATTGTGTTGTTTTCAGGTTGCGTGGGTGTAGCATTTTGTCGTTTACCTGCGGGTTTGACCTATTTGTATGCAATTTCTTATACATTATCTTTGAACAGTGCTGAAAATACACTCGTCCTTCATGAATTATAGGTTTTCTCCCCACTCAACTGTGCGTTTGACTGCTTCTGTCAGGTCTTCTTTAAGGAAAAGAGCCTTTCAGGGACTGCTGCTTTTTCTGGGTTGGTGCCTGTTGGGAGGGTGTCAGGTGGAACCGAAGACGAAGACATACCGAATCGGTTTCTCGCAATGCACAGGAGCCGACGAATGGCGAAAAACGATGCTCAACGACATGAAACGGGAATTGACGTTTCATCCGAATTACACCTTGCTTTACGAAGATGCAGGCAATAGCACTACCCGGCAGATCAGCCAGATTCAAGCGCTGGTCGATCAGGGCATTGACTTGTTAATTGTTTCCCCCAACGAAGCCGCGCCCTTTACCAAGGTCATCGAAAGCGTATTCAGGAAAGGCATCCCGGTTATACTCCTCGATCGAAAAATCGAGACGGAGTCTTACAACGCCTACATTGGGGGCGATAATGTCGAAATTGGCCGATTGGCCGGTATGTTCATCGGGAATCATCTCAAAGGAAAAGGACGGGTGGTAGAAGTATGGGGTTTGCCCAGTTCATCCCCCGCTCAGGAACGTCACCGAGGTTTGCTTTCCGAATTGAAGAAATACCCTGGCATACAAATCGTCAGGCAATTGAATGGTCAATGGGAGCGGGACACGATTCGCCAAGTGGTGGCCGCTGAATTAAAATCACTTAGCGAGGCCGATCTGTTATTTGCGCATAATGATGTGATGGCGCTGGGCGCTTATGCGGTTTTTAAACAGAACGGACTCGAGAAGAAACTCGATTTTGTCGGTATAGACGCCCTCCCCGGCCCACACGCGGGTATGCAGGCAGTTACGGATGGTCTGTTAAAAGCCAGCTTTTTGTACCCGACAGGGGGCGAAGAGGCCATTGAAACAGCCACCCGAATATTGGCCGGAAAATCGGTAAAACGGGAGCAGATACTCAATTCCATTCAGGTGGATGGATCGAATATCCGGGCCCTTAAAGCCCAAAGTGATAAGCTACTGGCGCAGCAGGCCGACATTGAAAAACAAAGCCAGCGTATTGACACCTTAACGCAAACCTACGCATCGCAGAAAAACACGCTCTACATGACCCTGGCAAGCCTGATGGTTGTTATGTTGCTGGGTGCCTGGGCCCTTTACCTGTATCGATCAAAACAGATAGCCTACCAAACCCTTGAGCATCAAAATGAAGAAATACGGGAGCAAAAAGACAAAATAGAAGCCGTTTCGCAGCAGGCACGACTGGCAACGGAAGAGAAGCTCCGCTTTTATTCCTACATCTCTCATGAGTTCAACACTCCCCTAAGCCTTATTCTGACACCGACAGAAGATTTGCTGACAAAGAAGTCCGTTACCCCGCACGACCTGAAAAGTAACCTGACGCTGATTCAGAAAAACGCATACCGATTGCTACGGCTTATCGATCAGATGCTCGATCTGCGCAAAACGGATGCCGGCAAGCAACGGCTTCGTACGTCGGAGCAGGACGTCGTCGCCTTCATCCAGGATATCGTGCAGGATTTTAAACGAAAGGCCGAAAAACAACGCATCGACCTTCAGTTCATCCCCTCGAAACCCAGTCTTTCGCTCTGGTTCGACAGCGAAAAGCTGGATAAGGTAATTGTCAATCTGCTGTCTAACGCTTTTAAGTACACGCCCAAAGGGGGGCTTATTCACATTCGGATGGAGGAACTGGAACAGCAGGTCCGCATTCAGGTGCAGGATAATGGCGAGGGCATGACGCCCGAAGAGCAGGACCACGCCTTCGACCTGTTCTATAGTGGTACCCGTCCGTTTAACCTTTCAAAAGGGTTGGGACTCGCCCTGTCGATGGAGTTTATTCAACTCCACCAGGGCGAAATCACGGTACAGTCGGAAAAAGATAAAGGGACAACCTTTACGATTTTATTACCCCTGGGCCATACCCATTTGGCCGAAGATGAAATGGACGCTTCGGGAACAGCGCAAACGCTAAGGCAGGGCTCATCGTTAGACCCCCGTTTGCTGATCGAAACCGAAGAGGACGAAGTTGTTGTTTCTGCTGAATTAACCGCAATCCGTTCGGGGACGATTTTGGTTGTGGAAGATAACGACGACATCCGGACATTTTTGACTACCCGTTTGGGTAATGAGTTCGATATCATCGCCGAAAGTACGGGCGAGCAAGGGTGGGAACGGGCCATTGATGTTATCCCCGACTTGATTATCAGCGATATTATGCTTCCCGGTATGGACGGTATGAAGCTGACCCAACGGGTAAAAACCGACCTACGTACCTCACACATTCCGGTCGTGCTGTTAACCGCTAAAGGGCAGATGGAACAGCGAATCGAAGGCACACGGGCGGGCGCTGACGCCTATATTACAAAGCCGTTCAACACCACCTACCTCCTCGAAGTGCTGCGGACGACACTGGCTAACCGGGAGAAGTGGCAACGGCGGTATGCGTCTGACTTTCTCTCGCAGGCTGGGTCCGGAAATCGGCAGGACAAAAAGTTTCTGAATGAACTGACCGGCCTTATCGAACAAAACCTGACCGATCCGGATTTCGGCGTTGAGAAACTCAGCCGCGACATGGGCCTGTCGCGGGTGCAGCTCTACCGGAAAGTACAGGCCTTGCTAGATATGAACGTGATTGATTACATCGCGGAGATACGCTTGAAAAAAGCCCGGCGGCTGCTGGCTGAAAGCACCAAAACGATGGCCGAAATCGCCTATGAAACGGGTTTTAGTTCACCAGCATACTTCACCACATTTTTCAAGCAGCACACCCGAAAAACTCCTTCCGAATATCGTAAATCGCCCGCTGGTGTGTAAAACATTAGTCAATTACGGCAATGGCTTCGATCGAAATCTGAAAACTGGTTTTAGGTAAGTTCACGATAGGCGTAGAACGGGCGGGTGGGTTGGTTGAAAAATATTCTGCATACAACTGATTCAGCTTATCGAAATTAGCGGCATCAACGAGCCAGATGGTCGTTTTGGCAACTTTAGCCAGTGTGGATCCACCTGATTCGAGCACGCTGGACAGATTGGTGAATGCCTGCCGGGCCTGAGTTTCGAAGTCCTCTGAGATCGCCCCAGTACTAAAGTTAACCCCGGCCTGACCAGAGACAAAGAGTAAATTACCCACCCGGACCGCTTGCGAATAAGCCATCGTTGGGTGGGATAATTGAGCGGAATCGAGCGCAGTAAGGGGCATGTATGATTGGAAAATTAAATGAACAAAGTGAGGGGGGCTAGGACTAATTCGTCATTAACACGTTACAGTTACTCGGAGAAATGACGCCGGAATGGACGTAGAATTCTTATCGCCACTCTGATTTTGATTCGTAAACAATGTCTCTAACTCCTGGTGTAGCGCAGGGGCATCACCATTTTTTTCGGCCGCTTCAAAAGCATTCATGGTTGGGCCATAGTACGTTCGGAAACGCTGGAAGAATTCTGACGGGGGAAAGGGAGCCTTAAAGGTAAACGTGTCTTTAACGAAGGAGATATTTTCTTTGGGAATGCCCGCTTTGACAAAACGTTCCGTGACATGGTCTTCCATACCCCACAACATTGGACTTATGAAGCCTTCGGGCGGTGCCGGGGTGTAGGCAGAACTGATTTTTAATGTTTGTGCTACCAGTGTTGGGTCACCCGGAATCCAGTTGCCCATCACGATCCGGCCACCGGGTTTGGTCACACGAACCATTTCACTAGCCACATCAAAGGGTTTTGGGGCAAACATAGCCCCGAATATGCTGACGACAAGATCAAACGAATGGTCGGAAAGATCGTGCAAATCGGTTGCGTCGCCTTCCTGAAAGGTGCAATTGGAGAGTCCTTTGGCCTGTGCCCGCCGGTTACCGGCCTCGACCAGATTGCTGGCGATGTCAACACCCAGCACCGTAGCACCCAGTTCGGCCTCGGGGATTGCGGTGGTCCCATCGCCACACCCCAGATCAAGAATAGTCATACCCTTCGTGATACCGAGTTTGGCCACCAGTTCGATACCGCTTTCCCGCATAGTTTGGGCAATTTGAGTAAAGTCTCCCTTTTCCCACAAGGCTTTGTTTGGATTCATCATCGTATTTGTAAAAATGAACTGAAAATTATGAACGGTTTATTGCGCGACTGGTTATCAGCTGGTTATTTGCTGATTTGGCCCAATTAGCGATGGGTATAACCTCTGCTGCTGTCGAGAGTGGGGTAACGGGTGTGACCTGATTTAGGTCAATCAAAGATGAAGATTGAGCCGCGAGTTCCTGCGTTTGCTTTACTAACCGGTAATAATGAGTTATTAATCGACCCGACGGAGACGAACGATGAGTTTATCTTTTCAATGTGTTAGGCTGATTGCGCTTTCCCGTGGGCAGGCATCAGGTTAATAAGTGAAGCAATCGGAAAAATGCACGTCATTAGATGGGCGCGAACAGCTGCGTCTAACGATTAGTCAGGCTAATCACAAATGCGCCAAAATGCCCGTGATGGCTGAGGCTGACCGGTCGTTCTCCTGCTCCCCGAACCATTATGACCGGCGCACCAATGCTATCTTTCCGCAGGTGGATTTCCTGATCATCGAGATTAAACAACCTGGCAGCGTGTTGTCTGATCTTCTTACGAATCATATCCTGTTGAGCCAGAACAGAAGTTGTCTCAAAGGGGAGAATCACCTGATTATAGACGGGTATGTCATCTGCTGAAAAGGCTATCGTGCTGACATAGGTACTCGTAAGGGTTGAAATGGTATGGTACCATTCCTCATAGTACACAAAGCCGGTCGAGCATTTAGAAACAGGACCGGCCAATTCACAAGTAATTCTGCCGGGGGCGAATACCCGATTTCGGGTTCGCCGTACCGCCAGTTTGTACACACTCTCTTTCATGCTCCAGAGCAGCCAGACCAGTTGGTCAGGATCGGTGGCTGTCTGGATGAGTTGTTGTTCATGAGGAGTGAAGATTTTGTCCAGGTAGCCCCTTCGTTGCCAATTGCTCTCGCGTTTGGCTTGGGCCAGATCGACAATATCATTCCCGATCATGCTTTTTCGGCCAGTTTTTGGGTAATGATGTCAATGGATGAGCCAACGGTCAGCATTCGCTCCATGGCTTCGTTATCGATCACAATGTCGAATTCCTCTTCAACATCGAGCGCAATATCGACCAGATTGGCAGAATTGATTTTCAAATCATTGATAAAATCGGTTCGCTCGGTTACCTGTTCAAACGCCTGTTCATCCTGAACATACGGTTTAACGATTTTTTTTAATGTGGTAATTAACTCGTCCTTCGTTTGCATATGACTGTTTAAGAATAAAACGTCTTCAGGATAACACAGGCATTCACGTCGCCGAACCCGAAGTTGGCCTTCGCAAGTACGGTACTATTTTGCTTAATTACCCGCTGTGGTACTTTGTCCGGAGCAATCAACGACGAAATTTCCGGATGGAGATCGTCGCTGTTGATCGACGGATATATAAATCTGTGGTGTAATTCCAGAACTGCCGCTACACATTCGATACTCCCGGCCGCGCTGAGGCAATGACCCACCATAGATTTTAACGAGTTAATATACGGAAAATCTGCTCCCCGACGACCCAGGGCTTCGCACCAGGCCGTCACTTCCGCCGAGTCTTTTATGGTAGCCGTTAAATGGCCGTCAATCAGGTCGATATCTTCCGGCTGGATACCTGCCTGCCGGATGGCTTGCTGAATGCATCGTTGCACGGCTTGCGCGTTAGGGGCCGTCATGGAACCACCGCCCCGTTGTCCACCTGAATTCAGATGCCCGCCCAATACTTCGGCGTAAATAGGGGTCTTTCGTTCCAGGGCCGACTCCAGGGATTCAAGCACCAGCGCACCCGCTCCGCTACCCGGCACAAATCCGCTTGCTGTAGCGCTGAGTGGCCGCGATGCCCGTTCGGGGTTGTTATTGAACTGGTATGGCATGACGCGCATGGCGTCGAACCCTCCCCATATATACGGGCCGTGGTCGCTGCAACTCCCGGCCAGCACCCGTTTTGCCTGTCCATTAACGATCCGTTCATAGGCCAGCAAAAGTGCTTCCGTACCTGTGGCGCAGGCCGAGGAGTTCGCCGAGAGTTGGTTGCCGCAACCAATCATACCCCCCAAAAACGCGCTTACGCCACTGGTCATAGTTTGCAAAACAACCGTACTCCCCAGTCGTCTGACCTGTCCCTCATCCACCTTATAAATGGACTCCCGGAATTTGTCGATCCCCAGAATTCCGGTCCCAAACACAATGCCACTATCCCAGTCCGGTTCGTCGGCGGCAATGGCTAGTCCGGCATCCTGCCAGGCTTCCATGCCCGCGATCACGCCGTAAATAATGCCGCTGCTGTTTAGGTTTCGGAGTTGTAACTCGCTAAAATATTGATGTTTAATGGCTTCTGTAACGGGCGGAATGCCGCCAATCTGGCAGGAGAAATTCAATGCCGCCAAATCGGGTTGAAACGCAATGCCACTTTTACCGGCCTGTATAGCATCCAGAAACGAAGGCACTCCGATACCATTGGGGGCTGCCACCCCTAGACCCGTAATAACAACTCGGTTACGCATACGTAGTGGGTTTCATCATTCCCGAAAGAGTGCCCCGGCAAACCAGTTGGTTCCGCTCATTCAGCATCTCGACTTTACACTTCAACTTATGAAATCGAAAATACTCTTTTGACGAACGAACGATGACAGTCTCGCCGGGAAAAACGGGGATATAAAAATCAATTTGCGAACTTGTCATCGCAATGGCAACGTCTTCGGTCAGCTCATCGGCGAGCAGGAAAATGCCCAGACAGACAACACCAATCTGCGCCATTACTTCGGTCAGGATAACACCTGGCGTCACAGGGGTCTGGTTGAAATGGCCCAGGTAAAAGAATGAATCTTCGGGGAATGTATACCTGCCTTCAACGCCGTTTTCGTCAACATGATGCAGGGTATCGACAAACAGGAATGGTTTGGTGTAAGGAAGTTTTTCGAGTATAGACGTAACGTTTTGCAAGGCTATGAATTTATTGAAGATGTTCACCACCATTAACCGAAATAACGGTGCCGTTTATCCAGGCCGCTTCGTCTTTACAGAGTAAGTATACGACATTGGCTACATCCTCCGGGGTTGTAAGTCGGGAAAACGGATTCCGTTCAAGGCTGTGCGAACGGAGGGAATCGGCCCCCGGAATCATGCGAAACGAAGCGGTGTCGGTAACCCCCGCCCTGATGCAGTTGGCACGAATACCCAAAGGGGCCATCTCCAGGGCCATGCTCCGGGAAATGGCTTCAAGGGCAGCTTTGGCGGCCGAAACAGCCGCGTAATTAGGCCATGCCTTTTGACTGCCTTCGCTGGTGAAACTAATAACACGGGCATCGGCTGCGAATAAACCGGCCGTTACAAGCGCTTTTGTCCAGTCATACAAGCTAATGGCCATCGCGTCGATGGTGAGTTGAAAATCATCGTGCTGGAGCGTACGTACATGTTCGTCGACCATCGGTTTCAGGTTTCCTTTGGCAAGGCTGTGTACGAGGACCCTGACTCGTCCACCTATTCCCATAGCCTGCTGCAACGTTGTGGTCACTTCGGCCCGCTTGTCTGGGTTGGTGGCATCGACATTGTAGTGCCTGAGCAGAACGCCTTCTGCTTTTATTCGGGCAAATGCTTCTTCCATATCGGGAAGATCGGTTTTGCGGGTGCGATGCACAATGCACAGGTTCATGCCGTGTTTGGCCAGCTTCTGGGCCGTAGCCAGTCCTAATCCTGAACTTCCGCCCAGAATAACCGCCCAATATGACCTGTCTGTGAATTCGCTTACCACTGTAACAAAACGCGTTGTGCCGTAAAACCGGGACCGAAACTTAACATAAGGCCATAATCGCCTTTCTGGAGGGGCCTGTCCATGAACCGTTCCAGCACATAAAGGACTGTTGCGCTCGACATATTACCATACAGGCGCAGTACTTCTTTCGTATCGTCGATATTCTTACCCAGCTTCCCGAACAATTCCTGCACAACTTCTACAATCTTTCGTCCGCCGGGGTGAAAAATCAGGTGCGAAATATCGTCAATAACCAGCCCATTCTTTTTTAGAAACGGGTGAATAATTGCCGGGAAGTGTTCTGCGATGTTATCCGTTACGGCTTTATCGAGCACCATCTGCAAACCACTGTTTGTCAGGTTGAAGCCCATCATGTGCGTGGCATCGTAGAAGTGGTACATTTCTTCCGATACCACTTCCGGTCCTTTGTCGTCTTCGTGCGAAGAGAGCAGCACGCAGGCGGCCCCATCCCCAAAAATGGCTGCGCTCACGATGTTGGCCATCGAGTAATCATCTAACTGAAAGGTAGCCGTTGGGGATTCGACCGCCAGAAGGGCCGCCCGTTTACCCGGATTCGCTTTGAGGAAATTCTTGGCGTAGATAATGCCCGACACCCCAGCTACGCAGCCCATTTCCGTAACCGGCAACCGGACCACGTCCTGCTTCATCTGCATGCTGTTGATCAGGTAGGCATCCAGCGACGGAATCATGATGCCGGTACAGCTTACGGTAATCAGGTAGTCAATATCCGTAGTTTGCCAGTTAACCTTGGCCAGTGCTTTGGTGAGCACATCTTCGCCCAGTTTGATGCATTCCCGGCTGTATATGGCGTTTTTATCCTCGAACGAAGTCATGGAGAAAACCTCCGTTGGGCTCATGACGGAGTAGCGCCGGTCAACGGCCGCGTTCTCAAAAATTTTCTTTACTTTTCGTTGAAAGCGGCTTTCCTGACCATCCAGCCACGCATCCAGAAACGGTAAAATATCATTCGTATCCCGCCAGTTTGCCGGTAAGGATTTTGCAACTGCTGCAATTTTTACACTCATAGGGTTTCAATAATCCATTGGTAGCGAAAAGCCCATCGCCAGTTGATATGATAGCTTTTTAAGACTAATTGTTTCGAGAATGCGACGAGTTCCTGTTTTTTAAATCCCCTCAAAATGGATGTCAGGCCATCTTCCCGCGAGAGTTTATTGAGCCGGAAGACAAAGCAGATGAGTTGGAAGAGCCGATAAGCGAGCGCTGAGCGTTGTAAGTCATTGATAACTACTCCTATTTTCGCCTTCCGAACCAGAAGGCTCATCAAAGACAGGATTTCGGCGTCCATAAAATGGTGAAGTGTCAGGGTACACAACGCAATATCGTAATCGACAGATGCAAATGGCTCGTCGAAAATATTTTGAGTGTCATACCGGATGGCTGGGTAAGCCGCCGAACTGGCCCGGGCATGGTTGACCGTGTAATCGTTGGCGTCGATGCCGAGTACGTCGACCTGAAAGCCTTCCTGTTGGGCGAAATCGCTTACTGCCCGGCACATGTCGCCGTTGCCGCAACCAATATCAACGATGGTAATGACACGATCTTTGGGCTGTTTCCTGAGCAGTTCCCGAATGCCATCGAGCGTAACCCGGTTGCCGCCCAGCCATTGATTAATAATAGCGATTTTGTCCAGGGCATCCCGCAACTCGTCGCCTTCCAGCGAGAAATCATCCAGGTATTCTTCTTTTGTAGTACGTTGCGTAGTGCTTAAAGACATTCGATTTGTGATAGGCTATTTAGTGTCGCGCTGCCCGTGGGCGTAATGACCGTTGGCACGGCAAACTATAAACGAATTAGACTTCCAAGGGTTTACCGT
Organism: Spirosoma aerophilum; assembly: GCF_054782495.1. Taxonomy (NCBI): domain Bacteria; kingdom Pseudomonadati; phylum Bacteroidota; class Cytophagia; order Cytophagales; family Cytophagaceae; genus Spirosoma; species Spirosoma aerophilum. Next base: position 518,262 of record NZ_BAAGSJ010000013.1, read on the forward strand.
GTGTCTGTTTAATGATAATGGGCAAAAGACTCGGTGTTCGTTGTAAGCTTTTTAAAACGAGGGTGGTAATTTTTGGATGCAACAGGACTGACTGGACAATACGGCCGGTCATTAGTCGGGATGTAAAGGCTGATGACCACTGATGGGCATATTGCTGTTCCAAAGTAGTCCGATTCACAAGTTTACCATTTAAAAACTTAACCACTAACTCAGACACCAGTTTAGCACTGTGAATGGCCATGGCCATACCATTGCCGCAAAGGGGATGGATCAGTCCGGCAGTATCCCCACACATCAGCATATGGTTTTCGACCGGGCTTTTTTTGTCGAACGAAATCTGGCTGATCGTTACTGGCTTCTCGAATAGGGGAGTCGCGCCAAGGAAAAAATCCTTCAGGAATGGATTTCGGCCCATCACCTGTTGTTGAAAAGCTTCAATGTTTTTGAAAGCCTTAAAACTTTGATAGTTGGCCAGATAACAAACATTGACAATGCCATTTTCTACCTGAGAAATTCCGCAATAACCCCCATCGAAATTATGCAGGGCAACCAGATCGTTTGGAAAATCGGCTCGATAGTGTGCTTTCACACCAAGCCAGGGCGACTCCCGCTGTGTAAAGGGTCGGTTTAGCCGCTTATCCAACTGAGAGCGTTTGCCGTAAGCCCCCAAAACTAGTTGAGCGGTATAGGTCTGCCCGGTTGACGCTTGAACGATAAACTGATCGTTCGCAAACTTAACATCCGTTACATCTGCCTGAAGAATAGTGAGCCCAGCTTCCATAGCCTTACTCGCCAGATACGCATCGAGTGCAAAACGGCTTACTCCGAAGCCGCCCAGGGGTAAGGGGCTTTCCACCGTTTTCCCGACCACGGTACTGAGTAAGAAACGATGGATTCGGGAGGGGGCCAACTCGTCGACTCTGAGACCCAAATGACGAAGGTAGGGTAATACTTCATTGGAGATGTACTCGCCACAAACTTTATGGTGCGGGTAGGTATGTTTCTCCAGCAGTAAAACCTGAACGCCAGCCCGGGCAAGATGAATGCCTGCGGTTAGTCCGGCCAGACCACCTCCAACAATAAGAACATCGGCTTCATGGTTCATTCGGGTGGTCGTCATGGCAGGAAAACGAGAGTTTAAGGAAATTGGTTTTGACTGTTTTCGCTGGAACTCGTTGCACGAATGTAACGAGTTCCAATCGCCAGAGCGAATGTATCAAATTCATAAACAAGCGTATCAAAATCGAAAGTCTGTGGGCTCATATACGTACTTAAATGACTGGTTGTCAATTGTTTGGATAATTATATTTATTTGAAACTATTTGAACAATTACCGAAAGTCAGCTTTCAGCGGATTGGTGTAAATTTAGTTCGACGTTGATCGTTAACCGTCCTTTCCCATTTGTTATGAGTCAGAAACAACGCATCTTTTTTTGGTCCATTACAGCTGCTCTGGGTGGGTTTCTTTTCGGGTTCGATACCGCTGTGATTTCCGGTGTTGAGCAGTCGCTACAAACGTTGTGGCATCTCAACGTATGGGAGCACGGATTAACGGTTTCTATCGCCCTGATCGGCACCGTCCTAGGCTCTATGCTGGGGGGCATTCCGGCTCAGCGACTTGGCCGCAAAAAAACGCTCTTCTGGATTGCCATGTTGTATTTGGGGGCTTCGCTTGGCACAGCCCTGGCTACAGGATGGAGTGTATTCCTGGTCTTTCGTTTTTTGGGTGGTTTAGGCGTAGGGGCCTCGTCCGTAGCAGCTCCCATGTATATCACCGAGATCTCACCGGCCAAATCGCGCGGTAAGCTGGTGGGGTTATTCCAGTTCAATGTGGTACTGGGCATACTAATCGCTTATCTGTCCAACTTTCTGCTACAGGGGCTTGGTGATGACTCGTGGCGTTGGATGCTGGGTGTACAGGCCTTGCCGTCGCTGATTTTCCTGATTGCTGTTCTGAATATACCAGAAAGTCCACGCTGGTTGCTGTTGGCAAAGGGAAGGGTGGAAGATGCCCATGACGTATTGAAATTGATTGATCCGGAAACGGCTGATTCAACACTGCTGGCTTTGCAGGATAGTGCTGAACATCAGAACAAACGGGCAAGATTGTTCTCGGGTCAATATAATACACCTGTCATGCTGGCGGTGCTGTTTGCCGTATTTAACCAGGTATCGGGCATCAATGCCATTATCTATTATGCGCCCCGAATTTTTGAAATGACAGGGTTAGGCAAGAGCTCGGCGCTTTTATCTTCGGCAGGAATAGGCCTGGTCAATTTGATTTTTACGATGATTTCCATGAACCTTATCGACCGATATGGTCGTCGGACACTGATGAAAATAGGGTCGGTGGGGCTGATTATCACGCTGGCGTTGGTGGCACGGGCTTTTTATGTTGAAGATTTTAGTGGCCTTACCGTACCGCTGCTGTTGTTCGGCTATATCGCTTTCTTCGGTTTCTCGCAAGGAGCTGTTATCTGGGTGTTCATCTCCGAAATTTTTCCAAATGAAGTACGCTCTGGTGGGCAGGCGCTGGGAAGTTTTACCCACTGGTTTATGGCTGCCATTATCACCTTTTCATTTCCCTACCTGGCTGAACATTTCGGGGGGGGGAACACGTTTCTCTTCTTTACCATCATGATGGTGTTACAACTGCTGTTCGTGATCCGGCTCATGCCCGAAACCAAAGGCACCAGTCTTGAGAAAATCGAAAAAACATTCGTCGCTCACTAATCCTATTAACTATGAATCCAATAATAACCTGTTTCGGCGAAATTCTCTGGGATGTGCTGCCTACCAGTAAACAACCCGGCGGAGCACCCATGAACGTGGCTGCTGACCTGCGAAACTTTGGGGTTAATGCTCAACTCATCAGTCGGGTCGGAACGGATGAACTGGGGAGTGAACTGCTCGAATTTCTGGGTCAGATCGGCCTGCCGCTGGATCTGGTACAGATTGGTCAAACTCATCTGACGGGCGTGGCCAAAGCTAATATTTCTGATTTGAACGAAGTAACCTATAAAATTGTCCAGCCGGTTGCCTGGGACTATATTCAGCTGGAGTCTGCCTTATTGGATACGGTCCGGCAAAGTGAGTTCTTCGTGTATGGGAGTTTGGCGGCCCGTAGTCCCCAAACTCACGAAACCCTGCTTGCCCTGCTGGAAATAGCCCCTCGCAAGGTATTTGACGTAAACCTTCGGGCGCCCCATTTTACCCGTGCAACGGTTGAGGAATTGCTCTCGAAGGCGGATATTGTTAAGCTGAACGAGCACGAACTGGTCGAGTTATCCAGCTGGTACGGCGAAGAAAATGACCTGCATCGGGCTATGTATCAGCTCCGGAGTCAGTATAAGCTTGACAAGCTGATCGTTACCCTGGGCGAACATGGGGCCGTGTTGCTGGACAGAGCCGGGCTGCATAGCCAGGTTGGTTTTCCGGTTGAGGTAGCCGATACCATTGGCAGTGGAGATGCCTTTCTGGCTGCTTTCCTGTACAAAACCCTAAAGGGCGAAACACCCCAAAAAACACTGGAGTTCGCCTGTGCTACCGGCGCGTATGTGGCTGGTCAGCGGGGTGCAACACCGTCATTCAACGAAGCAACGATCATCAATCAGTATTTACTAACGACCAGGGTTTGACTGTCTGCCCTTCAGCGTCTAGTAGGCCGTCTGAAGCTTGTCTTGAGGTGTTAATTCAATCGCCGGCTACAGGTAAGCGTTGAAATCGTGGACATGATTCGTCAATCCTGATTTGAATGAAGTGAAGAGAAAAGCCTTTGTTAAGTAAAGAATAGTAGGCTGACGCCTAGTATAGGTTGGTAATGTAGTTTATTTTGGGGGGCGGTCAGTCGTTGACTGATCCCCCACTATACTTCCCTAAGCCCTGATCTGTAGATAATTATGCGACATTTAGTAAAGTACCTTGTTGTTTTAGCCTTTGCCACACACGTCTCTTTCGGGCAGACAACAGCTGATTCGAAATCGGACGTCTATCGGCCCCAGTTTCATTTCTCGCCCAAAGCACACTGGATGAACGACCCCAATGGAATGGTTTTCTGGAAAGGAACCTACCATCTGTTTTTCCAATATTACCCAGACGGTACGACCTGGGGACCCATGCACTGGGGGCATGCCACCAGCAAAGATATGATTCGCTGGCAGGAGCAGCCCATTGCCTTGTACCCGGATAGCCTGGGCTGGATTTTCTCGGGTAGCGCCGTGATCGATGTGAAGAACACCAGCGGATTTGGCAAAAATGGACAAACACCGATGGTCGCCATTTTTACGCACCATAATGATAAACTGGAGAAGCAGAAATCAGACAGGTTTCAATACCAAAGTCTGGCCTATAGTCTCGACGAAGGTAAAACCTGGACCAAATACGCCGGCAACCCGGTACTGCCAAACCCCGGCATTGTTGATTTTCGTGATCCCAAAGTTCGCTGGTACGAGCCACAGCAAAAGTGGATCATGACGCTGGCAACCAAAGACCGGATCACATTTTACTCATCGCCCGATCTGAAAAACTGGAAAAAAGAGAGTGAGTTTGGGCATAATTTAGGCGCACATGGGGGTGTCTGGGAATGTCCGGATCTGATTCCGATTGATCATAATGGTAAAAAGAACTGGGTGTTGCTGGTCAGTATTAATCCGGGTGGTCCAAACGGAGGGTCGGCAACCCAATATTTCGTGGGTGATTTTAACGGGTCGACTTTTACCCCTTATTCAACAGAAACCAAGTGGATGGATTATGGTACGGACAATTACGCGGGCGTAACCTTCGCCAACACGGGCGACCGTACCATTCTGATGGGTTGGATGAGCAACTGGCAATATGCCAATGTTGTACCCACTTCGCCCTGGCGGAGTGCCAATACGGTTCCCCGCACGCTGGGCCTGCAAGCCGTGAACAAGGAACTGTATTTAACGTCAACACCCGTGCAAGAATTGAATGTGCTGAAAGGTGAATCTGTTTCGATAAAGAACCTATCCGTAAAAGGACAGTATGACCTGACGGCTAAGACAAAAAATAATTCGGGTCTATTCAAATTGGATCTGACCACCCGAAACACCGCTGATTTTTCGGTTGTGCTGACCAATGAACAGGGTAATGAAGTGGTTATCGGTTACGATAAAGCGGCCAACGAATACTATATAGACCGCAGCCATTCGGGCAAAACGGACTTTGAGAAAGGGTTTGGGAAACGGCATACGGCCCCGCGCTTGTCCATGGGTAATCAGATTTCGCTAAGCCTGTTAGTCGATGCAGCCTCTGTCGAATTGTTCGCTGATAATGGCCTGAGCGTTATGACTGACATCTTTTTTTCTGACAAAACACTAAACAAATTGCTTATCAAGTCAGCTCAAGGAATATCGGTAGATAATCTGACCTATACAAAGATGACTTCTGCTATGCAGAAGGGACTCTGATGCGCACAAAGACATAACCTATGATAAATGACGAATGATGCCAGCGAGGTCTGCGTAAGATGATGATAAGTTGGCTTTAATTGAAATCGGTATCGAGCGCTCTCGATACCGATTTTGTTTTGTACTTCACGTATGGAGATAAAGTCTATTGTCCATTTGCGACTGCCCGGTCTGAGTTTGTAGACGTAGGGCCTGGGAAATTCGAATGATCTGATCGGCCAGTTTGCCCTGTTCTTCAATCCGGGCTTTGTTGTATTCGAATTGGCGTTGGGGTTCCCAGTAAAAAAGTTCTGTTTTTGCATCGTAGATGCCAATAGGTGCATGCCCCTCCAGTGTAAACAAATGCTCCAGAACGGATATTGCTTCTGAGTTTGTTCGGCAGCAAAGATGGTAGTACTGCTTTCTGAGCAGATAGACGACTGAATACCGATTCATGAGGTTAAAAAGTTAAGTTACGGTGGTTATTTTGTTACAGACAGTATGTTTATGAAAAACACCAGCTACAGTTATGCAGACAATTTGCCGTTATGGAAGCAACCATTAGTCAGGTACTGTATAAATTAATGGCGCTGTTCATCCTGGAAATATACGAATTGATAGATATTATTACTAAATATGTTTATTTGTTATAATTTTTTTGACAAGTATATATGAGTGGAAAATTTGTGAACAATACCTGAAAAATGGATTGTTGTTGATTTGTTGAAGCTCAATCGCTGTTTGATTAATGGAGCTTATGGAGTAAGAATATGGTCATTCCGTCAGCATTTAAGTAACAACATATCTTGTTTTTGAAGGGGTTTAAAAAGGATGTTATAATTTATATCCAAAGTTGTTATATTCTTATAATATAAACAAATTATTTACTAAAAATAATAAACGTAAACATAATTGGCCGTGAAATTAAATGGCAATTGTCTTTTTCAGGCAGAGATCGATCAATAATCCGGCAGACTCACCAACTAGTTTCTACGAGTGCCTAGAGCTAATATCGTTTTAAGGGTAAGTATGTCAAATTGATTTCAAAAGCCTTTTTGCTTGCTAAAATAATGTCTGGAGTTAACGACTACCCTTTGTAAAGTAAATAAAAATGAAACAGTAAAACCCTGACTTTTAGCTTATTGTTATTAGGTAGGCGGATAATACCTTAGTGGTTAACGGAATCTTAAGGTCGCGCATAGATCAACATGTTTTAGATTCATTAATTTTAGGGATAGGAGAGGAATTTATTCAAGATTGTACCGGAAATCCATTGACAAACGATGTAGTAACGACCAGCGAACTTTTTGATTTGCTGGCTAAGGCAACTTGCGATGCTGTTTGGCATTGGGATCTCCATACCAACACGGTGTGGTGGAACGAAGAGTTTACGACGCATTTTGGGTACAACCTAGCTGTAACCGACCACCAGCCATCGTCCTTCTACGACCATATCCATCCTGACGATAGAGCACTTGTTTTAAAGGGGCTCCAAATAGCAATTGAAAAAGGCGAGGCTGGTCTATCCGCTCAATACCGGTACTGTCGGAAAGATGGTTCCGTTGCTGTCGTTTCTGAAAAGCGGTACGTGTTAAATCGAGATGGCCGCCCAAGCCGAATGATTGGGGCGATGCAATTGGTAACTGAACAGGAGACTCGGCAAAAGGCGCAGCACGAAAGCGAAGAACGGCTTCGTCTGGCGTTGGAGTCGGCCCAAATGGGTATCTGGGAGTTTGACCCCGTTCGAAACATATCCACCTGGGATCAACGCTGCGAAAAATTATTGGGTTGGGTTAAAGCGGGGCTGACCTACGAGGAGGGGTTAGCGAATATCCATCCTGATGATCGTGAACGCGTTAGCCAGGATGTGAAGTGGGCGTTAAATCCGAAATCAGGAGGTGTTTATTCCTCAAGTTTTCGCACGGTTGGCGCGCAGGATAAACAGCAGCGATGGGTTCGATTTGTAGGACAGGCCTATTTCACCCAGTCAGGGGAAGCTTATCGACTTGCCGGGGTAGCTCAGGATATTACCGCCGAAATTGTAGCGAAGGAGAAAGCCATTTTAGCCGAACAACAGGCTCGAATGGTCATTGAAGGCTCCGGCTCGGGTTCGTTCTCCCTGGATATCGACACAAATCAAATGCTTTTTTCGCCCTCCTTAGCCCGGCTCTTCACGGGTGAGGAGTCGGGCAATGTGAACAGGAATATATTTATTGATCATCTGCATCCTGATGATCGCTCCATTCGTGACCGGGCCTATGAGCTGGCAGCCCAAACGAATGCTATAAATTACGAAGCCCGATTTATTTGGAAGGATAAATCTGTGCATTGGATCAAGGTGATAGGCCAGTACTTGTTTAATTCCGCTGGTCGGCCGGTGACGCTCTCCGGAATTGCCCTGGACATTACCGAACAGAAGGAGCAGGGTAAAGCCCTCCGTGAAGCAGAACAGCGGTTTTCGATTGCCTTTAACAATGCCTCGATAGGCATGACGTTTACGGATGAACAGGGCAATTTTACCTTGCCAAACAAAGCGTTTGCTCAGTTATTGGGCTACTCTGTGCAGGAGCTAACGGGTGTTAATTTTTTGGCGATGACGCATCCGGAGCATGTTGCGGAAAACAAAAAGCTATTCGATGAGATCATCCGCGGAGAAAGACACTTCTTCAATTTTACAAAACGATATATCCGGAAAGATGGGTCAGAACGTTGGGTGCAGCTAAACGTCACCCGAATCGATGAAGCGCTGAACACTAAGCACGGTGTACTCGTCATTGCTCATGATATCAATGTGGAAATGACGACCCGGAAGGCCCTCAGCGATAGCGAAGCGTTATTTCGTAACATTACAAATGCCTCTACAGCCGCGTTATGGATAACGGATGAACAGGCTGCCATTACTTATGTGAGTCAAAAATGGGTAGATTGGACCGGCGCTCCCCTCGAAGAACACCTTGGTACTGGGTGGCTGCAGTTCGTGGATGCTCCAGACAGACAGAAGGCTTCTGCCCAACTAATGGCAGACATCGATGCTTACAGATACCATGAAAGCCAGTTTCGGGTGAAGCACATCGATGGCACTATTCGCTGGGTGGTTTGCACCGGAACACCACAATATTCGTCTGCCGGGAAATTTGTCGGCTACGCCGGGGCAATTCTGGACATTAGCGACCGCGTTCGGACGGAAGAGAAGTTACGAGCCAGTGAAGAGCGCTTTCGCGGTATGATCAACCAGGCACCGGTGGCCATTGGTATTTTGAATGGACGTGATATGACCGTGGAAACGGCGAATCTGCCGATACTGGACATATGGGGAAAGGACGCGTCTATTATTGGGCTTCCATTGGCACAGGCACTTCCTGAAATAGTTGGTCAGGGTTTTCTGGAATTATTGGAAAATGTATACGATTCAGGAATTGAGCACTATGGGTTTGAAACCCTGGCGTGGCTGCATCGCAAAGGAAAACTTGAAGAAGCGTATTTTAACTTCGTGTACGCGCCCGTTCGCGAAGATTCGTCTACAATTAGTGGGGTTATTGTCATTGCTACCGAGGTAACACAGCAGGTAAAAGCCAAGAAAGCACTGCAGGAAAGCGAACAGCGGTTTCGTAATCTGATTGCGGAAGCTCCGGTTGCAACGAGCTTATTCTTGGGCCGGGAGCTGATCATCGACATGCCAAATGAAGCGATGATAAAGTTTTGGGGAAAAAATACCAGCGTAATCGGCAAACCACTGCGTGAAGCGCTTCCCGAACTTCAGGGTCAGCCATTTCTGGATATTCTGGACGACATTTACTCAACAGGTATTGAATACAGCGCTCAGGAGGCCAGAGCCGATCTGGTGGTTGATGGACGACTACAAACATTTTATTTCAATTTTACGTACAAGCCATTACGAAATGCATCCGGCGATGTGTATGCTATTCTGGACATGGCAATTGATGTGACGGATCAGGTTATAGCGCGCCGTTCCATAGAAGAAAGTGAGCTGCGTTTTCGGACGCTCATGGAAGCAATTGCCCAGATGACCTGGACGAATACGCCAACGGGAGAAATTAACTTTTTTAACCAGCGCTGGTATGATTACACGGGTTTGAGCATGGAGCAAACCAAAGAAGGAGATTGGGAGTCCGTTATCCATCCCGACGACCTGGAGCGCACGAAGGAGGTATACGCCAACTCACTGAAAGAGGGAACTGTCATTGTAATTGAAAATCGGTACCGCCGTGGCTCCGATGGTATGTACCGCTGGCATTTAAACCGCTCTATTCCCATTCGGGATGATGCCGATGATATCAGGCTCTGGGTTGGAACGGCTACCGATATTCATGAGCAAAAGCAGCTGGCGGCCAATCTGGAAGAATTGATCCTGGCCCGTACTCAGGAACTGGAAGCGTCTAACTTTGACCTCCGTCGCTCCAACGAAAATCTTGAGAAGTTTGCCTACATCGCCAGCCATGATCTGCAGGAGCCACTTCGAAAGATTCAATCTTTTGGAGGTATTCTGCGCGATCAATACGCCAGCAATTTAGGCGAAGGGGCCGATCATCTTGATCGAATGCAGAAAGCTGCTGGCCGCATGTCGCTATTAATCAAGGATTTGCTGACTTTTTCGAGGATTTCAACTCGTCAGGAAGCGGCTGCTCCTATAGCGTTGAATAAAGTGCTGGCCGAAGTACTCGAAGATCTGGAAGTAACCGCCCAGCAGGCGAGAGGACAAATAATTGTCGGTGAGTTGCCCACCATATTAGGTGATGCGTCGCAGTTACGACAGCTATTTCAGAACTTGATCAGCAATGCATTAAAGTTTCGGAAAGCGGGTGTCGATCCGATTGTTCGGGTTCAGAGTCGATCAATGCTGAAAGAAACTTTACCCCGAAGTATTCGCCCGGCCCGATCGGCTTCCATGTACTACTGCATCAGTGTAACCGATAATGGTATTGGCTTTGATGAGAAGTACATTGATCGAATATTTCAGGTCTTTCAGCGCCTGCACGGACGAAATGAGTATGCCGGAACTGGTATAGGACTGGCCATCTGTGAAAAAGTAGTGGCTAATCACGGGGGCGCCATAACGGCCGAAAGCCAACCCGATAGAGGGGCTACATTTTTGATCTACCTGCCAATAGGCAAATAAATAATAAGGCAAAGCCGACAGGTATGTTCTCCCAGTCGGCTTTGCCTTACGAAAAAATTTAGCTGGCCAGAAAGTTGACCGCCTGTTTTAAGGTGCGCTCATTATGACTTTCGGGATCCGTGTAGGAACGTTCACCCACCTCAATCGTCAGCTCTTTACCCATGAGTTGTTTCGTGTCCAGGTCTTTGCCCTCCTGAGCGACTACCCCTACCTGCTCAAACAAGCTGATGATGGCTGGCATGCCGGCTGGGGATTGATAAAATCGATGCGATACATATCCATCTTCATTTTCGAAACGGACAGCGAAGAAAGGAATGCCTTTGTACTCACTGGACCCTTCCTCAATGTGTGTGATGGTTACCTGTTGTTCCCCATCGGGCAGTAAGGTTTTATCCTGCCCTTTTTCAACTGCGATTTTCATGATGTTGAGTTTATGTTTTATTTGTATTATAAACGATTCCTCTGCCTATTTGTTTAGTAAAAAATTCAGTGAATTAGTGCTTCCGGGATACTATTGCCCTTATCTTAGGGTTGAGGTCTGAACTGTAACAGCCAGTTGTACTAATATAGTTATATTATAAGAGTGGTTTAATGCGTTCGTATTGAGGATAAATTTTCCAATAATTATATTTCTGTCAGACATTTAGCGTTGGATTCTTTCTAAATTAGAGGCCATAGTCCGTGTTCAGAAACTTTAGTTTTCTGGCAGCGTTAAGGGTTTATCAGGGTAGGAGGCATGAAATCATTTGTTGTATTAGTATTGGCCGGTCTAATGTTAGGGAGCAGTTTGCTGCCCGGCTTTAGCATTGACCAATCGGCCAAATGGGTCGAATTACTACAACATTATGACCAGCACCGCCAGACCGATAGCCAGCTGGGATTTCTTGACTTTCTCGAAATGCATTACGGTGCCAATTCAGAGCACCAGAAACACCCGAATCACAGCCACCAGAACCTGCCTGCGGCCGGTCACACTGTGCCCGTGTTCTCGTCAAGCACCATTCGGCTCCATTTCTGTACGGAGGTAGGGGCTATCCTGTCCAATAAAGCCGACTTTTTTAGAAAGGCCGATCTCTATTCCTTTCTCCGCGTTTTCTCGCTCATTAACCCACCCAGATACTAAGGGTTGCTATTTGAGTACCCGTGTGCCCTTTTGGGTATATCATCTGCCCTGTTTGGGCCTTATTTCCTATTTTCTCAGATCGTAACTAACGTTTGTCGCGTTAGCGGCCTTTTGCCGTATGCACCCGACTACCCTGTTGGATGGTGCTTTTACACGTTTATCTTAGCTCATGTTAAACGCAATTATTCAATTCTCCATCCGAAACAAGCTAATTATCGGCCTGTTTACCCTCGCGTTAGTGCTTTGGGGAGGCTGGTCGGCTACGCAACTGCCGATTGATGCTGTCCCCGACATTACCAACAATCAGGTGCAGGTGATCACCAGCAGCCCGTCGCTGGCGGCCGAAGACATCGAGCGGTTGGTAACGTTTCCCGTCGAAGTTAGCTTGTCCAATATTCCGAATCTGGTCGAGATTCGCTCGTTTTCACGCTTCGGCCTTTCCATCGTTACGGTCGTTTTTTCTGATGCGACTGATGTTTACTGGGCGCGCCAGCAAATTGCCGAACGGTTGCAAAATGTAATCGGTCAGATTCCCCCCGGTGTCGGTACGCCCGTCATGGCTCCGGTGACGACGGGTCTGGGTGAAATTTTTCAGTATACCGTAACCCCCAAAAAAGGATATGAGTCGAAATATTCCTTGACGGATCTTCGCACCATTCAGGACTGGACCATCCGTCGGGGCTTACTGGGTACGCCCGGCGTGGCCGACGTAAGCGGTTTTGGTGGGTTGATGAAGCAGTATGAAATTGCTGTCGACCCCGATCGGCTGCGCAGTGTAGGCATTACCATTACCGAAATTTTTGCCGCCCTTCAGCAAAATAACCAGAACACTGGTGGTGCATATATCGACAAGAAACCGAACGCCTATTTCATCCGATCTGACGGTCTGATCAATTCGGCTGACGATATTGGCAATATCGTTATTCACCTGAATAATCAGGGATTACCGGTACGGGTGCGTGATGTGGCGCAGGTAACGGTTGGGTCTGCTGTACGCTACGGGGCTGTTACGCGGAATGGACAGGGCGAAACGGTAGGAGCGCTGGTGATGATGATCAAAGGCGAAAACTCGTCAGCAGTCATTAAACGGGTAAAAACTAAAATTGCTGAAATCCAGAAAACGTTACCCGAAGGCGTTGCGATCGTGCCTTTTCTGGACCGCACCAAAATGGTGAACAGCGCCATCGGGACTGTAGAGCGTAACCTGATCGAAGGAGCTATCATCGTTATTTTCGTACTAGTGCTGCTGCTGGGGAACTTCCGGGCGGGCTTTGTAGTGGCTTCGGTCATTCCGTTGGCGCTGCTGTTTGCTATCGCTATGATGAACCTGTTCGGTGTGTCGGGTAACCTGATGAGCCTGGGAGCCATTGACTTCGGACTTATTGTGGATGGGGCCGTTATTATTGTCGAAGCTACGCTGCACCACATCACCCTGCGCAACAAAGACAAAACCCTGACCCAGGCAGAAATGGATGAAGAAGTGTTTCTGTCGGCAGCACGAATTCGCTCCTCGGCAGCGTTTGGAGAGATCATCATTCTGATCGTATACCTGCCAATTCTGGCCCTGTCCGGTATTGAAGGAAAGATGTTTCGCCCAATGGCCCTGACCGTGGCTTTTGCCATTCTGGGGGCGTTTATTCTGTCGATCACCTATGTGCCCATGATTTCAGCCCTGATGCTGAACAAGACGATCGTTCATAAGGAAACCTTCTCCGATAAGATCATGAAGCGTATCTATCGCTTTTATGAGCCGGTTCTACTGCGTGCCTTAAAACACCGCGTACTTGTCCTGGGCACTGCCGTAGCCTTGTTGGTCGTTACGGTATTCATGTTCAGCCGAATGGGAGGTGAATTTATTCCTCAGCTCGACGAGGGCGATTTTGCTGTGGATACCCGGACATTAACCGGTAGCTCACTGTCTGAAACGGTGGACGCGACGCTGAAAGCTGAAAGAATTTTGCTCAAACAATTTCCGGAAGTGGAGCAGGTGGTGGCTAAAATCGGTTCCGGCGAAATCCCCACCGATCCCATGCCCATCGAAGCCGCTGACCAGATGGTCATTCTTAAACCAAAGGATAAGTGGACCTCTGCAAAGACCCGCGATGAACTGGCCGAGAAAATGGCTGAAGCTTTGTCTGTCATTCCAGGTGTGACCTTTGGCTTTCAGCAACCCGTGCAAATGCGGTTCAATGAACTAATGACCGGGGCTCGTCAGGATGTGGCGCTCAAAATTTATGGAGACGACCTGAAGCAACTGACCCAACAGGCCGAAAACGTGGGCCGCATTATTCGTACGATCGAGGGCGCGCAGGATCTTTACGTTGAGCAGGTGGGCGGATTATCCCAGATTCTGATCAAACTCGACCGGGCCCAGATTGCCAAGTTCGGTCTCAACGTGAACGATGTGAACCGGGTCATCAACACGGCTTTTGCCGGACAGTCGGCCGGGCTTGTTTTCGAGGGGGAAAAGCGATTTGATCTAGTCGTTCGATTAGCCGCTGACAAACGCCAGAGCGTAGAGGATATTCGCAATATGTACATTGCTACACCTACGGGCTCGGGTGGGCAGATTCCGCTGGGCCAGATCGCCACGGTTACAATGGAGCAGGCGCCGAATCAGATTCAGCGCGACAATACCCACCGGCGCATTACCCTGGGTTTTAACGTTCGGGGGCGCGACGTGGAAAGTATAGTGGCGGAGTTGCAGCAAAAAGTTGAACAAAAAATCAAATTCCCCCCCGGTTATTACATCACCTATGGCGGGCAGTTTCAGAACCTGGTCGAGGCTAAAAAGCGGTTAGCGATTGCTGTCCCGATTGCACTTGGACTCATCTTTGCGCTGCTCTTCTTTACCTTCAACTCCGTCCGTCAGAGTTTATTGATTTTTATGGCCATCCCCATGGCGGCTATTGGGGGCGTTTTTGCGCTGTTACTGCGCGACATGCCCTTTAGTATTTCGGCAGGTGTGGGCTTCATTGCGCTGTTCGGGGTCTCGGTACTGAACGGAATCGTGCTGATTGCAGAGTTCAACCGACTTCGCCATGAAGAGGGGCTAACGGACATGAACGAAATTATTCGGCTGGGCGCCGAGGTGCGTTTACGTCCGGTCATCATGACTGCGCTGGTGGCATCGTTTGGTTTCATACCGATGGCCATTTCTAATTCGGCTGGCGCGGAGGTGCAGAAGCCGCTGGCCACCGTTGTCATTGGAGGGCTGCTCACGGCGACGTTACTTACCCTGATCGTCCTGCCTATTCTCTACTCAATCATGGAAAGAAAAGCCGTTGAAAAAGAGGCAAAAAACGCAGGGAGGAAACCCGCAATCATTGCTTCTGTCGTTCTTTTGAGTTTGTTAACGTTCGGCCGTCAATCGCAGGCACAAGGTATACAAATACAAACCATCACCCTCGAACAGGCGCTTCAGCAGGCAGGAACCCGAAATCAACAGGTACAGATTGCCGGTCTGGGCGTTACCCAGCAGCAGGCGTTACGCCGAACGGCCTACGATGCCGGCCGGTTGTCGGTCACGGCGATGCTGGGGCAGTACAACAGCCGCCGGTTCGATAACAACCTGACGGTGACGCAGACGATTCCGAATCCAACTTTAATGCGACGACTGGCCGAGCTGAATGACCAGACGGTTGCCAGTCGGGAGTCGGGTGTACTGGTGACGCGCAACCAGATTCAGTATCAGGTCAAGTCGGCATATTATGATCTGAGTTATCTGTTTCAGAAAAGTAAACTGTTCCGGCAGCAGGATACGCTCCTGAGTGAGTTTGTGCAGGCGGCCAATCTTCGCTTTCGCACCGGCGAAACGGGTAGTCTGGAGAAAGCCACGGCTGAAAGCCAGCTGGCCGACCAGCGCGTTCGACTGGCTCAGAATGAAGCAAACCGGATAGCGGCCCGCACCCGGTTGCAGACGTTGCTGAACAGTTCAACGTCCGTCGATGCATTAGATCAGCCGGTAATGAAATTATCCCTGCAATTACCTACGGATACCGCTAGCCTGAAGCAAAACCCGCTCCTGCGCCAGCTCAGCCAGCAGATACAGGTTGCCCAGCAGACGCGTTTAGTGGAGCAGGCAAGGTTGAAACCGGATTTTATGGTCGGCCTTTTCTCGCAAACACTGATCGGTAACCAACTGATTAACGGTCAGGAACTTTACTTTGGCCCGGGCTCTCGTTTTACGGGGGGGCAGCTTGGTATTACGGTACCCTTGTTGGGACAGGCGCAAAAAGCACGGGTCAATGCCGCCCGAGTGGGTGAACAGATTGCCCAAACCGAATTGCAGCAACAGCAGTTTGCGCTGAATCAACAGCTAACACAGGCCGTGCAGCAATATGAGCAATACCGGAACGCGCTGACATACTACGAGCAAAATGGCTTAAATCAGGCTGGACTAATTCAGAATAATGCCCGGCGGGCCTTCAGCAGTGGGGATATTGGCTATGTGGAATTCTCTTTAGCACTCCAGCAAGCCCTTACCATCCGGTCGAACTACCTCGATCTGCTAAACGAGTTTAACCAATCGGTTCTTTACATCAACTTCCTGCTGGGTAATCCCTAATCCCACCGTCTTTCACTCGAAATCACATGAATTTTTTAAAAATAGGTAAGACATCGGTTCCCTTAGCTGCTTACACGGTGGCTATATTAACGCTTCTCTCTGCGTGCCAGTCGGGTAATTCAGCAGAAGAGGAACAAACGAACGCTGAAGCCAAGACGGCAGCAGCGGTTAACGATACGGCTCAAAAAGCAGCTCCCGACGGTCCGGTGGTAGTTTCGCTGAGTCAGGCGCAATACAACATGGCGGCTATTCAGTTGGGTCAGCCAAGCCTTCGGTCACTTAGCACGACGCTAAAAGTAAATGGTATTCTGGATGTGCCCGCTCAAAATCTGGTATCCGTGTCGGTGCCGGTTGGCGGATACGTACGCCAGATTCAACTTGAGCCCGGCATGCGCATCCGAAAAGGACAAACGCTGGTTGTGCTGGAAAATCCCGAATTCATTCAACTTCAGCAGGACTACCTCGATACCAAAGCGAAACTGGAATATGCTGATCTTGAATTTGCCCGCCAACAGGAACTGAGCCGGGATAACGTCAATGCCTTGAAAATATTCCAGCAGGTTCGGTCCAACCGACAGAGCTTACAGGCTCAACTGGCGGGGAAAGCGCAGCAACTGGCCATTCTGCGAATTAACGCCACTACACTAACGCCCGAGCGGATGACCCGGACCATCACCGTGCCCTCTCCCGTGGCGGGTTATGTGACGGATGTTCCCGCCAACAATGGTCGTTTTGTAAACCCTTCCGATGTGCTCGTGCAAATTACGAACGTCGACCACCTGCATGTTAAGCTAAGCATATTTGAAAAGGATATAACCAGCATTCACACGGGGCAGCTTGTTCGCTTCGGCATGGGGGGCGACGCAACGCTGGAGCACCAGGGGAAAATTTTCCTGATTGGTAAATCCATCGCTGCTGACCGTACAATCTCGGTCCTGGTTCATCCCGAAGGGAACGCTGATCATTATATACCGGGGGGCTATATCACGGCGCAGGTAGATATAAAAACGCAGCCTTTACCCGCCTTACCCGAATCGGCGGTCATTAATTATGGCGGCAAGTCATACGTGTATGTGCTTGAACGTAAGGATGCCAAAAACAGCGAGTATCATTTTCGGCAGGTAGAGGTGAGGACGGGCGTTCACGAGAACGGCTACATCGCCGTTACATTGCCGAGTGATATTGATCCGCAAAAAACACCCATTGTCATCAACGGCGGCTATGGATTATTGTCGAAGCTGAACAACAGTGAGGAGGAGGAATAGAGTCGGTAATAAACCCCACGGCAACGGCCGACCGCCCCGGCTCCTCCCTGTTTTCAGAGGAAGAGTGGATGACCCGTAAACTAAGCAATCACATAAAATTTATTTAACCACAGAGGCACAAAGGACACAGAGCTTGGCCAGCCACAATTTAGCTAGCCAAGCTCTGTGTCCTTTGTGCCTCTGTGGTTAATAAAATCTCATTCTGCGTGAATCCTTAATTACCCTTCAATCAGCTTATAAAACCCATCCCGATAGGTGTCGCCGATGGGGATGACCGCCTTTTTGATGAAGATTCGGTTGCGCTCGATGGATTCGATACGGTTGAGGGCAACGATATATGACTTGTGAACGCGGGCAAACTGACTGGCCGGGAGTTTTTCGTCCAGACTCTTCATGGTTTGCAAGGTTAAAATACGCTCGGTTGGCGTGTAAATAGAGACGTAATCTTTCAACCCTTCGCAATACAGAATTTCACTCAGGTCTACCCGTTGCAAGCGATATTCGGTCTTGACAAAAATAAAATCTTTGGCAACGGGTTCGGGCTGTACCGTCGCGCGGACATTATCCGGCTCGACAGTCATTGTGGTCATTTCAGCCCTCTCTGCCTTGATTGGCGGGAATAGTTTTTGAACAGCTTTATAAAACCGCTCGAACGAAATCGGTTTGAGCAGGTAATCGACAACATTGTGCTCATACCCTTCCAGGGCATATGTCGAATAGGCCGTCGTCAGAATGACCCGGCATTTGCTCTCACTGACCGCCCGTTCAACCAGTTTCAGAAACTGCATGCCGGTGAGTTCCGGCATTTGAATATCCAGAAAAACGAGGTCGACTTCACCGCGCTGAACTTGCGTGAGGGCATCAATTGGGCTGGTGGTAGCGCCGATTAATTCCAGAAAAGGTACTTTACGGATATAGTCGCTCAGAATAGCATGGGCGAGGGGTTCATCGTCAACAATCAGGCAGCGCATAGGAGAGTGGGAGCAGATTATAAACTTAATTCCAACGAACAGGCATAGCTATCTGCTTCATCGGTAATGTGTAGTTTGTGTTGATTGGGATAAAGTAATGCCAGTCGGCGTCGCACATTGGCCAGCCCAATCCCGCCAGCAGCATCTGTTTGACGGCTCGTCTTTTTGTTAAGCGTATCGAAGCGCAACGTACCGTGTTGAACGCTTAGGTCAAGTACTAATGGATGACTTTGATCGGTTAAGTCACCATGTTTAAAGGCGTTTTCAACAAACGATACCAGTAAAAGCGGTTCAATTCGGAAAAGATCGGTATTGCCCTCAACGGTGAACTGAACATTTGCATTCGCCACTCGAAGTTTCTCCAGCTCAACATAGTTTTTAAGGTAATCAACCTCTTTCGTCAGCGGCACACGTCCCGTTTCGCCCTCCTGCCCGTGGCTGTCATACAGCATATACCGCATCAGCTCCGACAGTTTTAGTATGGCCCCCGGTGCTGCATCCGACTTGGTGTAAGCCAATGAATAGATATTGTTGAGCGTATTGAACAGGAAATGCGGATTTACCTGCGATTTCAGAAACGCCAGTTCGGCCGTGTTTCGCTCCCCAACAAGTTCAGTTCGTTCCTGCTGGTGTACGAACCAATCCTCAATAATTTTGAACGCCAGGCCGAGGCCAATGGCAGGGAAGGCAAAATATAGATTATCCTTTGCGTAGTAGTAAAGGGGAGTTTCGGGATCATAGTTCGTAAAGCCAAACAACTTCCAGAAAATAACCTGCTCCAGCAAATACCGAATGCCAATAAAGCAAAACACAGATACAAGTGTTCCGACCAGCGCCCATATGATTTTTTGGGGAGTAAGAAAATGGGTAAGGATACGTGCATGCTCAAACCAGATGGTCAATACAAAGGCGGTGCTGAATGACATCTCGAGTGGATTGAAATCGAACGTATGTTTTTGGGGTTCGTAGGCATTGGTAATAACCAGAATGCTCCAAAGCAACACGTAAAGCAGGTTACGAACGCGGGAGCGATTGGTTAACAGGGAGACACGCAGGGCCATGAGGAAACGGGTTTACTGGAGTGTGAAATAAGGAAGTACGACGTAAAGCCCCAAACTCAGTCGACAAACACCCGCTTTTTACCGATCAACGGGTTTTCGGTACTGGCGGGGTGTTGGTCGGGTCAGGAGGCCGTTAGCCGATGAGAAGGCAGAGTTGGTCGAAAAGAGATAAATGGGCAGCACGACAGGCTGCACCTTTGACCTATCATTCAAAAACGCAAACACGACAACCATGAACTACTTTATTACATGCCTGCTTCTTTCGATTTCCTTTCTGACGAACGCCCAGTCAACGGTCCATACTCAGCCGCTTGAAGTTCTGTTCATTGCCGCTTCGCATGAGTACGGGACCAAAAGTGTTGAAGATTTCTCGTATCCAATCAACAAGGCACTGGCGTTTAAACCGGATGCGGTATTTGGAGAAAACCTCTCACCGGGCGATTACAACGCCCTGGACCGCCATTGGAATAAAGAAGCGATTGACAGTCGACTGGCTTATCTTACAAAAATTGGTTATGCATTGCCCCGGAACCCCCAAGCCTTTATTGCGAAGCAGTACAAGCTTCTACAGACGTACCCCTATTATCATCAGGAACGCATGAAACTCGCGCATGCCTTATTCCTGACGCATGATTTTGGCAATGCGTCCTACCAGTTTTACCTGCTCGATAAAATGCGGCCCGCCTTCGGGAAAGAAGAAATAGCGGCATTCACGCGGATACTTGGCCCGGTTGATTCCCTGAAAAACCTTGGTTTTCGCCGAACCAATGAATATTACAACATTTTTCATCCTATTGCGCAGAAGCTGAAAATGGAGCGGATCATGCCAATGGATTGTCAGAAGTTCAACACACCCTGGAGCGAGGCCTGGGGTAAAACCGATTCCCTCTACAAAGTATTTGAAACTGCCATTGAAGCGGATACTACCTCTGGCGATTATCGAAAATATGCAGCCTTGATGAACGAGAATAACGCACTGCAGAAGCGCATGAATGCGGCTGTTCGGGCGGGCAAAGGAACAGCATTCTTTAATACAGCCGAATGGGATAAACTGACTGATTTTGGCAATTTTTATGGCAATCGATACCTGTTTGGTTTGCCGAACTTCCCGGAAAGCGGCATTCGCGATATGCTCAAATACTGGACACTCCGCAATGAAGGAATGGTTCAGAATATTGTCAGCCGGGCCCGGGAAATAGGCGCTAAACGGGTAGTTGTTGGCGTGGGTGCTTCCCATCGGGAGTTGATGGTGAAGTTATTGAAGGAGACCCCCGGCGTAACCGTCTATACGCTGAACGAGTATCAACCGGAATAAAGATTGCCGTCGGAGGAACAAACAGGCACCGACATGACATACTCGGAAGTGTAATAGCATACTACTTCTTGTAGGCCATGTCGGTGCTATTTTTTTTAAAAGATAAACTAATGAATATCAATATTTTGAGCTGTTATTGATAGGGGGCAAAAATAATTTTTAATTTTTTTTGGCTCGACATGCAACCTCCTAAGGCACTTCCAACATCTTCCTGTCAAATAACACAAGGAATACAACCTCAAGAAACGACAACTTCAATTTTCCTAAACCTTTAATCTTGACTACAACCATGAAAACGTTCAAACACCTCCTAACCTCAGCCCTCATCGCTTCATCTGTCGCTTCTTTTGCTCAGACAACTACCGTCACCATCACCACCGATTCGACCGTATCAACGGTTCGTTCCCGCCGATCAGTGGAACGCATTACCTCGGATTTCAGCATCTACGTTGGTCTCAATAACTTCGGCGGGTCGCTGCCTGCCGGGTATGATTTCCGGCCGATCGGATCACGTTTTGTGGCCCTCTCCTGGCAAAAACGAATTCCACTTTTAGTGAAAGGTTCGACCAAACTCCGGCTGGTGACAGGCCCCGAAGTTGCCTGGAACAACTTCATGTTCGAGCAGAACGCCGAATCGGGCCGCAATATGCTGGTGCAGAAAAATAATCAACTGGTTATCGAACAGGCCGACGTTGACCTTCGCAAATCGAAACTGGTAACGGCCCAGCTTAATTTGCCAGTGATGTTCAACCTGTCATTCCGGTCGGGTTTTACGCTAGGCCTTGGCGCGTATGCCGGTATTCGGTTAGACAGCTACACCAAAGTGAAACCTGAGGGTGGGTCATCTGTTCGAACACACGGTTCCTACAGCCTGAACCCTGTCCGCTGGGGCCTCACCACCGAATTAGGATTCCGGGGAAGTTCGAAACTGTTCTTCCGCTACGAACCCAACAGCCCCTTTAAGGCAGGGCAGGGGCCAGATGCCAGTGTGTGGGCGGTAGGGGTTAAAATCTGAACCAGGATTTAGGTGATTCTTTTGATTGACTGTGATTACTTCTATTGCAAGTGGAGTTGGTCAATAGAAAATTCGCTCTGGTCGTGCTACGGTTACTATGACGATGAATAGTAGGTGTGGCGCGAGCAGAGCGAAGTCTTGATCATATCAATCAAAAAAATCATAAAAATCTCGGTTCGGATATGCAACCCTTCCGTATTTGCCTGTGTCTTTTGCTTGAATTCGTTCCCATCTCAATAATCCCCCGCTAAAATCCGCTTATCCTGCCGTTCAGACCGCTTGTGTAAGAACAGGTACTTTGTGATGCCCACTACCTACCTTTGCCATGTACTTCAGAAACGAAGTACTGCACCTCCTGAAAAGACGACTATTATGAAAACTATTTTATCGGCCTCTCTTTTAATTCTATTTGCTCTATCAACTTCGTTTGCACAAGTGCTGACACGAGGTACCGTCAATGGACAAGTAGGGTCAGTTGCCGGAAAGCCACTTGAGTTCACCACCATGATGCTCCTGAAAGCGAAAGATTCGACGCTGGTGAAGGGCGCAATCAGTGACGTTGACGGGAAATATGCCTTTGAGAACGTAGGGGCTGGTAACTACCTGATAGCCGCTCAGCAAATTGGTTACCGTAAAACGTATAGCGCACCGTTCGCAGTCGATGAGGCCCATCCTGCCATCAGTGTTCCGAATCTGGCAATGAGCGACGAGACCAAGAGTTTGACTGAAGTGAAGGTTGTGGCGACGAAGCCTTTCATCGAACAGCAGGTCGACCGGACGGTAATGAATGTGGAGAACAGCATTGTCGCCAGCGGCAACACAGCACTGGAAGTCCTCGAAAAAGCACCCGGCGTCACCATAGACCGGCAGAATGACCAGATTCAGCTGAAGGGGAAAGCAGGTGTAATTGTCTACATCGACGGTAAGCAAACGTATCTCTCGCAGCAGGAAGTATCGAACCTGCTGAAAAACACGCCCAGCGATAATATTGCTTCGATCGAAATTATTACCAACCCAGGTTCTAAATATGACGCGGCTGGTAACTCGGGGATCATCAATATAAAGATGAAGAAGAATAAGAATTTTGGCACCAATGGTACGTTCATCGTTGGGACGGGTTACGGCTGGGTGAAGAATTTGCAGGGTGCCCGCGACGACCTGCCGAAATTCAACTCATCCCTCAACCTGAATCACCGCGAGGGTAAGCTCAACGTTTTTGGCAACTACAGCTATGTGAATCGGGAAAGCGCCCAAACCAACGAGATCAACCGGGCTATTCCCTATAACGGCAAGGTTACGTATTTTGATCAGAACTCGTTTCGTCCAAACCAGTTCACGGGTCATTCCTACAAAGCCGGCTTGGACTATTATATTAACAAGAAAAGTACTGTGGGTGTATTGTTCAATGGGTTCTCGAACGACTGGAGGTCGGGTGGGCAGAATAACACGCTCATCAGCGACGAAAATCGCCGGTTAACCAGCCGCCCCACCACCAAAACAGACGCTCGTCAGTTCATGTCGAATGTGACCGGCAACGTCAACTACAAATATGATTTTGATGGCAAAGGCCGCGAGTGGACCGTTGATGCCGACTACGTTCATTACGGTGGCAAGAATAACAATAACCTGAGTACGGTTTATTATAACGCGGATAATTCGCTGACCCGCCCGAATCAGGATGTACGCAATAGCATGCCATCTGAGATTAACATCATGGCGTTTAAGACGGACTATGTGCATCCCCTGAAGAATGGAAGCAAGGTAGAAGCGGGTCTGAAAAGCAGCTTTGTCGATGCGGATAACAACACCATCTACGATACGCTGCAGCAGGAAACAAAACAGTGGCTGTTCGATGCCAGTCGGTCTAACCAGTTCAAATACAATGAGAATATCAACGCGGCCTATGTTAACTACGCAGGTAAGTTCGGGAAACTGAAAGTGCAGACGGGACTTCGGGCGGAGCATACGCATTCAACGGGCACGTCGGTAACGCTTAACCAGACCGTAGACCGCAACTACCTCAACCTGTTTCCAACGGTGTTTTTGTCGCGGCAACTGGATACGAATAACGTGCTGAATATGTCGTACAGCCGCCGGATCGACCGCCCGGATTACCAGAACCTGAATCCATTTGTATTCTATCTGGACCCATACACTTACCAGCAGGGTAACCCCTTTCTGCGGCCTCAATATACCAATTCGGTTGAGTTGACGCACGTATACAAAGGTGCTATTTCAACGACACTTGGTTTCAGCCGGACCACGGATTTTATTAACCAGGAAACCCCCCGCCAGATTGCCGCACAGAATATTACCTATGTAACACCCGAGAACCTGGGTCATCTGGATAACCTGAACCTGAATGTCAGTTTCCCGGTGCCGGTTGCCAAATGGTGGCGGATGCAGAATAACGTGAACACATACTATCAGAGCTACCAGACGGTTTATTCCGGAACACCGTACGAAGTAAAACTGGTGGCTTTCAATCTGTACACGTCGAATAATTTTACCCTGAGCAAAACCTTGTCGGCCGAAGTATCCGGCTGGTTTAATTCGGCATCACAATATGGTTTCTACCGGGCTCAGCCCATGGGTGGTTTCAGCATCGGTGTGCAAAAGAAGGTGATGGAAGGCAAAGGCAATATCAAACTGAACGTGAATGACCCTTTCTGGCTGAATCAGTTCCGGGGACGGGCAATGGTTCAGGACATTGACTTCCGGGTTGGGTCGCGCTGGGAAAGCCGCCAGATCAGGCTGACGTTCACGTACCGCTTCGGTAACCAGAACGTAAAAGGTGCCCGCGATCGTAACTCAGCTACCTCGGCCGAACAGAACCGGGTGAAAGGAGGAAACTAGAAGAAAGATGTATGATATAGGATGTATGAAGTATTGTGTTTACGCCAGCTATATCATACATCATACATAGTAATGGACTTAGTTTAGGTTAAGAAAATGGGAAAGCCAGTCTCCGCTTGAGGACTGGCTTTTTTGTGTTTTGACATTTTATAAGCCCGGCCGCGTTCCTATTCTGTTTTAGTCATTAAGTTGAAAAAAGCCTTAAAGGCTCAATTCATGATTTGGGCCGTCTCAAATCTTTTTTGGGGCGAAACAGGGGATACCGATCAGCCACCTTTGGGTCATCAATGACAAAACAACTCCGCCCAATGGTACGCTACTGTATACTCCTTCTTCTTTTACTCGCAGGCCGAATAAGTACAGGACAATCATTGTCCGGCTCAGTACTTGACGCTTCCCGCCAGCCAGCACCTTTCGCCGTAGTTAAACTACTCAAGGCTTTGGATTCGACACTTGTAAAGGGAACGGTCACAACCGAAGCCGGCCAGTACGCGTTCACAAACATTGCTGACGGAAACTACTATGTGCAGGCATCGAGTGTGGGCATGGCAAGTGCGATGAGTCCGGTAGTGACGGTTAAAAATGGCATGCAGGTAAGCGTGGTCTCACTGCTCCTTGTAGGTATTGAGCAAATGCTTACCAGTGTTGAAGTCCGTACCAAACGGGGCCTGGTTGAACAGCAAGTTGATAAAACAGTAATGAATGTAGCGGCCGATGCCACGGCACAGGGCAAGACGGCTTATGAGCTGCTCCAACAGGCGCCCGGCGTCATTATTGATCCGAATGACAACATACGGATGGCGGGCAAGCAGGGGGTCAACGTGTTTATCGATGGGAAACCGACAAATCTTTCCGCCAACGACCTTGCCAATCTGCTCCGGGCAACCCCCGCTTCGGGCATTGATAAAGTAGAGTTAATTACCAACCCCTCCGCCCGATTCGATGCCCAGGGTGGCGCTGGTATCATTAATATCCGGTTCCGGCGCAATAAAAGCCTGGGTCTAAATGGAAATGCATCCGCTGGGTACGGGCAGAGCGATCACTATCGGGCCAATGCCGCCATCGACCTGAACTACCGCACCCGGCAACTGAACCTCTTTAGTAATGTAGCCGTAAGTGATAACTATCAGATTACGAATGTCCGGCTCGACCGGCAAACGGGAGGAGGGCAATTTCTCCAGCGGGGCTACGACACCGATGGCACCCAAGCGGTTGTTTATAAAGCCGGTGCCGACTTTATCATCGACAGCCACCAGGCTGTACCCAGGCAAACGATCGGACTGGTCGTGTCGGGGAATGTATCGGGCAACCGGTTCGGTACGTTCACCACCACCCAACTCATCAATAGCCGGAATGGGCTGGATTCGAGTATCGTGAACCGGGCAACGAACGGAACATCGGCTCAACCCGCCCGAAATAACCGGACCAACGCGTCCCTGAATTACCGCTATGCCGATACGCTGGGAATGGAGTTAAACCTCGATGCGGATCTGACCTACTTTCAGAACACATCGCCCAACTTTATTATAAGTGATTACTTTAACGCTGACGGCCAATCCCTTTTTCAACGCCAGCGCCGGTTCGATGCCAGTACAAACATCAAAATTGGTACGCTGAAGGGTGATTTCGTAAAAGAGTATAAAGGGCATCATCTTAAACTCGAAACGGGTTTGAAACACACGGATGTCTCAACTGATAACGATTTGCTGGCATTTACGGGGTCAGCGCCCGAAAAGCCAGATGTAAGCCGGACGAATCGGTTCACTTACCGGGAAATCGTGAATGCGGCTTATGCATCGCTGAACCGTTCGATGGGCAAATGGTCGATGCAGGGTGGGCTTCGGATAGAACATTCCTCCGTGAATGGCCGGTCGACCGATTTGCTTCAGCAGACGGTTCAGCGACCGGATACGACCTACCTGAACTTGTTCCCAACGGCGTTTGTGCAGTATCGGGCTACTGATAATAGTCAGTTTGGTGTCAATTACGGACGGCGCATCGGGCGGCCCAGTTATCAGGACATGAACCCCTTTATTTACCAGATTGACCCCTACACCAGCCAGCGCGGCAATCCTTATTTACGTCCCACATACACCCACACCCTCGAAGCCAGTTACACGTACAAGTGGGCGTCGACGGTAAAGCTGGCGTACAGCCATACCAATGATTTTACAATGGATGTAATCCGACAGGAGGGCCTGACCGCTTATCAGACGGTGGCCAATGTGGGTCAGGTCGACGCGCTGAATCTGTCGGTCAGCACGCCCTATCAGTTCACGAAATGGTGGAGTACATACAACTATGCCGGGGCCACCTGGAACCGGTTTCGGGGGAGTCTGTCACCCTCGGAGCGTTTCGACCAGCGGACGTTTGCGTTCGAGGGCTATATGCAGCACTCGTTTACCATCTCGAAAGTCTGGTCGGCGCAGGCGTCGGGGTTCTGGAGTGCGCCTACGCAGCAGACGATCTACCGCATTGGTGGCCTGGGTGCGTTGAATCTGAGTGTGCAAAAGAAAGTCATGCAGGAACGTGGTAAGCTTACGATCGGTGTTGATGATGTGCTGAATACCATGCGCTGGAGACAGTCAGCTGATTTTCAAACCCAGCAGTTTGCCATTGATCGTAAATGGGAGAGCCGCCGTGTCAGCATTCGGTTCAGCTATCAGTTTGGCAGCAAAGACATCAAAGCCGCCCGTGACCGGGAGACGAACAGCGATGGGGGCCGAATCAAAGTAAAAGGGAATCTATAAACTAAAATAGGAACGCGGATCGAACGAATTTCTACGGATAAAACCTATGACTGTCTATTTAATCCGTTCGATCCGTTCGATCCGTTCCCTCCGTGTTTCTATTATTTTATTATAAACTTCTGGTTTTCAGTAGTTTTTGGAAACCGTTTGTCCTGATTCAATAATTTTCCATTCATATTTTTTACACGAATAAATCAATGAAAGCGACCAAATTCCTACTGGCTATTTTGCTCGTTTCGAGCGTTATGTCGACCACTATTGCTCAAAGTTCAGTACCGGGCGAGCCGGTTGCCCGTGTGGCCTTCACCCTGCGCAATAACCTGGGCTATCACCGCATGTTCCGGGCAGAGGGTCCGGGTATGGCTTATGGGTTTACCATGAATCGCAATGAATCGACGCCCAAGAATTGGCCGGTGGGCGGCAAGCTCTATTTCAGTACAGATGGAGAAACGACTGAGAAGTTGATTTTTACGGTGACAGCCGAAGACGCCGGTAAAACGCTCCTGACCGATCCTAAAACTACAGCCCATGCCGCATCCAATACCGTAACAGTCCGTTTTCGGAATAATAGCCTGCTGCCCCATAAAGTGATGCTCATTACGTATCGACCCGACGAGCCCGGTAATGGCACACAGGGAATTATGTTAATGCCGTACAGTAGTACGTCGCAGAAACTACCGGTAGGTACAAAAGTATATTTTGCAGATAGCCGACAGGTTGATGTGGTCATGAGTGGAAAACGTATCGACGAAGGCAAGCCGTTTATGACCGTTCAGAAAAGCGACGATGGGAAGTCGTTCAATATTTTTCAGTAAAGAAACAGACTGTATCTTGCCCGTAAATAGTGTCACCGATGACGTTTGACTTCAATCCCTATTCATCCCCCTTGTTATTTGGTTTTGTGCAGGGCTGGATTTATGCCGCTTTGTTGTGGGTACGGGCCCGGCGTGAAGAACGACTGTCCGACGGGTTGCTCGGTTGGGTGCTGGTGGGGATGAGCTTCAACATTTGGGAGTATATGCTGGGGTTTGGTGGCATTGAAATCCTCTGGCGCGAGCTGGAGTTTTTCCCCCGATCCCTCGGCTATCTGTTTCCGGCTCTGTGCTATTTCTACCTCAAAAGCCAGGTGAACGCCGAGTTTCGGTTCTCTCGACGCGACATCTGGCATGCGGTTCCATTTCTGGTTCAGGCTACCTATCACCTCAGTGTTTTTTCGATGGGCCACGAGTTTGTCGAGCGCTGGAAAACAACGGTACAATACCCCTATCATCTGGAGGATGTTGAGTTTTTTATTGGTGTAGGTCTGGAAGTATATTACCTGATTTTGTCCCTTAGCCTGTATCGCCACTACCGGGCCTGGATCAAGACGCAATTTTCCGAAACCGAAACCATTAGTTTCCGATGGTTCCGTAACTTTCTGGTTGCCCTCACGGCCACCATGTTGTTCAGTCTGTTAATGACGTTGATTAGTGTGACGTTCAGCCTTGATTTCTGGCAAAACTGGTGGGACAAACTGGCGGGTGTCGTCCTGATTTATTACGTGAGTATTCACGGTTACGCACAGGCACAACCCGGTCGGCGGCTAACGTTTTATCCGGTGCCGGCGGAGGAACCGTCTGTGCTAGCCGAGCTGTTACCTGACAGTGCCCGCTTCAGGCAACAAGAGCCTGTGTTGGTGAATCAAGCCGTAGGTGATCAACTGATAAAAACGTCGACGGGTTTAACAACGGATTTGATCCCGTGGCGGGACACTTTACTGGCATATATGGAAAACGAACGCCCATACCTGGACCCCGATTTGTCCCTGATTGATCTCGCTCGTCGACTCAAAACCAACGCATCGGTCTTATCGCCGGTCATAAATGCCGGAACGGGAAAAAACTTCAATGATTTTATCAACCAGTACCGGGTCGATGATTTTAAACGCCGGGCCCTCGACCCCGCCAACAGTCATTTGAGTTTACTGGGTATCGCTCTCGAAAGTGGTTTCAACTCGAAAGCGACGTTTAACCGGGCATTCAAAAAACTCAGCGGACAGTCGCCCAAAGAGTTTATTGAGTCGGAGGGAAGGACTGTATAATTCCTGAACGGGACGAAGGCTTACTCGTTCAGGTACTTGGTTAGCGGGCAGGTTTTTAACTGCTTTAAGCCTTCAATGACAGAGGCCGCATTGACTTTGGCTCCGGCGGCATTGGTGTGCGTGTGGTCCTTGACGAAGTAGGTGGCCTGAAGGAGTGTAGAGTCACCTACAACATCGTATTTGCGGGCCACCAGTTCATTCAGGTCAATAAAGTAGGCACCGTTCTTGCCGCCCGATTCGGCTTTGGCCACCTCGGCGGCCCATTTGCCATAGTCGTCGTCTCCACGAACCACTTTTTTGTCCTTCCACGCATTTCGCGGCACCAGTGACAAAACGATGGGTGTAGCTCCTTTTGCTTTTGTATCGGTTACGTATTTGCGGATGTACCAACCGTAGCTATGTACTACCTCATGTTTTTTCGTGATCAGGTTGTCGATTTCCTGGGTTTCGTCGCCCGTGCCTTTGATCGTTCCGCGAGCCCGCAGGGTATCATTGACCGGGCTGGCATCGTTATGTCCGAACTGCATCATCACATAATCGCCCGGCTTTAACGCTGCCTTGATTTTATCCCAGCGTCCTTCGGTCAAAAACGTCCGGCTACTACGGCCACCAATCGCGTGATTTTCGATCTGAATGCGGGTCGTATCAAAATAAGACTCGATAAAATGCCCCCAGCCCCACATGCCCCCATCGCCTTTGTCGTTGGAGTTCTTTACCGTCGAATCACCAATCAGATAAAGGGTTGGCCGTTGGGGGAGGGTTGCGGCAATCCAGAGAAAAGCCACCAAAAGAATCAGGGTACTGGTTACGATACGTTTCATACTTTTTTAACGCCAAAAGGCAGCTATTTGCTTCTCGCCTGCTTTTACCTATCTCACACAAATCGGGCAAAGCTAGAGCTTAAACCTGACGAATTTATTCTTGTTGTTCAGTTAACCCGATAGTTTCGGTTAAGTTTGCGAATAGACTATTCAGGAGCGTGTCCGTTCTGGATTACCCAAACACGACTCCGGATGTTTTGTTTTTTGACTAAACTTCTTTCGATTTTTTATGCAGTCTGAACTCGTATCTCCCGAAAAAGCCTTTGCCGAAACCGGCCTTTCCCTGCCACCCGCTCCCCAGCCGCTTGGCGTCTATAAACCATTCCTGATCGACGGAAAATACCTATATGTATCGGGACATGGGCCGGTGCAGGACGATAAAAGCCTGATCGTTGGGCGCGTAGGTGCTGATCTGGATAAAGATCAGGGCAAACGGGCGGCTCAACAGGTGGGGCTTACCATTCTGTCCACTATTCGTACCAATCTGGGTAGCCTCGACCGGGTAAAGCGGGTTATCAAGGTGTTGGGTATGGTGGGCTGTACCCCCGATTTTGAGGAGCACCCTTATGTGATCAACGGATGCAGTGAACTGTTTTCGGCCGTTTGGGGACCAGATAACGGAATCGGTGTTCGGTCGGCGGTGGGCATGGGCTCATTGCCCGGCAATATCCCGGTTGAAATTGAAGCGTTATTCGAACTGGTCTGATCCATGGAACAAACGCCCTGGTATTTGATCAACGATATCGACCAACTCGATACGCCCGCTTTGGTGATTTATCCGGATCGGGTGAAACAGAACATTGCTTTTCTGATCAAAGGAGTCGATAAGGTCAGTCGGCTGAGGCCACATGTGAAAACCAATAAGTCGCGGGAAGCCTGCCAGTTGATGCTGGATGCAGGCATCACAAAGTTCAAGTGTGCCACCATTGCCGAAGCCGAAATGCTGGCCATGATTGGTGCCCCCGATGTGCTGCTGGCTTATCAACCCAATGAAGCTAAAATGCATCGGCTGCTGAGCCTGATGAACGCCTATCCGGAAACGAAATTTTCCTGCCTGGTCGATAATCTGGCGACCGCCGGGAAGTTGTCTGAGCTGGCCATCGCTTTTGATCAAGTCGTGCCCGTGTACATCGATTTGAACGTGGGTATGAATCGAACGGGTATCGCTCCGGGCGGTGCCGTGCTGACATTATACGCTGAACTGGATACGCTGCCGGGTGTGCAGCCAGTGGGGCTCCACGCTTACGATGGCCACCTGCGCGATCCGGATATAACGGTTCGTACCACCCAGTGCGATGCGGCCTTCTGGCCCGTTCAGTTAGTAAGCGAGACGCTCACCTCGCAGGGGTATACCAAGCCGGTTCTTGTTGTTGGGGGTAGCCCTACTTTTCCAATCCATGCCAAACGACCTGAGGTAGAGTGCAGTCCCGGCACGTTTATCTACTGGGACAGAGGCTACCAGAGTGTGTTAACCGAACAGCCATTTTTGACGGCAGCGCTGGTCGTCTCCAGGGTTATTTCGCTGCCTGATGCCACGAAAGTTTGCCTGGATCTGGGTCATAAATCGGTTGCGGCTGAAGGTGATTTGGCCCAGCGGGTTACCTTTCTCAACGCCCCGGAGCTAAAAGCTATCGGGCAAAGTGAAGAGCATTTGGTGGTCGAAGCCCCAACTGGTCATTCGTATCAGGTAGGGGACGTTTTATATGGTCTGCCGAACCACATATGCCCAACGGTGGCTTTGTACGAACGGGGTTACTCCATTGAAGACGGCCGTGTCACTGAGGAGTGGCGAACGATTTCCAGAGACCGGATCATTACCGTTTGATATTGGGAATGTGAATGATGGGTATTATTTGAAAAATAAGTGACTTACAATCAGCTATTAAGATGATGTCTATTTAACGTGAATAATGGCTAAATGCTGGTTAGCATTCGTTTAACTGAAGATCAGAATCCAGGCTAGATCAAAAAGATTTCACCACAGAGGCACAAAGAACACAGAGGTTGATTAGGAAACTTTATTCCCTGATCAACCTCTGTGTTCTTTGTGCCTCTGTGGTGAAATCTTTTTGATCTAATCGCTGTATAACGTGGGTGATAACTGCGTGTAAGCTAGATTTTAAGCTAATCAACCCATTATTCACGTTATTTAGCCATCCCGACCGTAGGAGGGATCTTCGGATAAGACGGAATGTGCCCACTTATAGAAGATACCCCTGCGGCCGGAATGACTAAAACTCATTATTCACGTTATCTTTATTCATTATCCGAACCTGTATTTATGTTGAATTGTAGGTGCAGCTAATGGGGCTATTCCTTGATTTCGGTTATCCGAAGGGCCATGTAGGGCTTGGCCGGTAGCCTGACTTTCTTCAGGTCTTTATCGTAGAGCCGATAGTCGTTCTCTTTGGCAGTTTCGAAAATCTGCGGATTTGTCTGTATCGTCATCTCTCCAGTGTCGATCACCTCAACCTTGAATCGGGTTCCGGCTGTTAGCTTTCGATACGAGGCATTTTTAACCGGGAGGTTAAACAGCCAGCTCTCGTTCACGTCCTTCCCGAAATACACCAGATACTGACCTTCACCGGCCGTGGCTGTGAAATTATCACGGCTAACGTCCGACAGGCAAAGTGGGTTCGGGAAAGCTTCGACGATGGTTCTCAGAAAGGCGATTCGTTTCCAGCTTGTCCCTTTCCATTCGCCACCTTTTGCCCAGAAAATGGTGTCCGTCGGGTTGGTCATGTAGCATTCGCCGTGTGTAACATAGGTGCCGCCCAGTACGCCGTTCCAGACCAGATGAGTCATCTCTTCGGGGCTATACCGGCCCCAGCGCGATTTTAGATTACCTTCGTAACCGACCTCATCCAGCACAATGGGTTTGTGGTAAACATGCCTGAGCAAGGCGGCTGCATTGGGCGACTGAACGGGGGTTTCGTCCTGTATGCTCACATGCGTAAATTCCGGTTTCCAGTAGTCGTAGTAGGTGGCTGTAGCGCCATGTATCGAGCACAGGTGCTTGTAGGGGTCATTCCGGGCGATGGTTTTAGCCAGTATGTCCCAGTCGCTGACGGTCTTACTTTTGACATAATCCCATTCATTGGCCAGTGACCACCAGACGTTTCGGAAGGAGCCAACGCGGGCAATCAGGTACTTGAGGTAGCGGATATTCACCTCGTTAGGCATAGCATCGAAACCCCATCGGCCTTTATCGTAAGGATGAAAGAGGATTAAGTCGGCTTCTATGCCCAGTTTATTTAAATCGTCGATTCGTTTCTCGAGATGCTGGAAAAAAGCCGGGTTAAACGTGTCAAAATCCCAAATCGTAGAGTCTTTGCCCGCCCGGTTCTTTGTAATTTCCTTTACCGCAAATGGAAACAGGGGTGGTTCCTCAGAAACCAGCTCGTAATTCTTGGGGAAAATGCACATCCGTAGCTTGTTGAAGCCCGATTTTTTCAATGAGTTGAGCGTGATTTCCTGTGTACCCGCACCCATATGTGTCCAGGCGTAGGCCGTCGTACCAAAGGGGTAATAGTGTTGCCCATTCGCATAGCGGAACGCATACGTGTCGCTAACCCGAACGATACCGGAATGGCCATTGGTAGCTTTCACGCACGTGAATTCCCCTTTCCGATTGTTGAGTTCGGCTACATTGCTGGTGGTTTTATACTGCCACTTCCCCGTTTGCTGTGGCATAAACCGAATCCTGAAAGTGTCGTTTCCATCGTAGAATCCCGAAACGGA
The DNA here is from genome assembly GCF_054782495.1 of Spirosoma aerophilum. Lineage (NCBI taxonomy): Bacteria > Pseudomonadati > Bacteroidota > Cytophagia > Cytophagales > Cytophagaceae > Spirosoma > Spirosoma aerophilum. The sequence goes on from NZ_BAAGSJ010000013.1 coordinate 552,372, forward strand.
ATACGAACTGTCGGCGCTTGAAAAAACGGCTGTTAACGTCACCCCGGTGAACGGTTTCTTCTGAGGTTTGACTATGAAGCTTTTCTCAAAGCGGCCCCACTGCTCTATGTCCTGCGCATGGAGAGATGTTGAAAGCAACACAGACAACAGAAAGAGGAGCAGCCGTTTGTACGTCATTGGCAGGATTTATAAGCAGAGGCTAGTGTATAAAAGGTCGATAAATGTTTTAATTACCTAACCGGTCGCCCAGCTTGTCGAGCGAAATCATCTTATTCTCTTTTTGGAACGTGCCGGAAAGTAAAGGCTGGGTTTGACACACCTATAAAGGGAACAGGCTGCTTAGTGCGTTTGCCAACTAAGCAGGTTGATGTCCTTCAACGGCTAGTAGATACACCGTCATCGACTCACCAACGGCGGCAATCCAGTGGTCGTAATCTGCGATAGCCTGTTTCCTCTGATCGTCGGTGATGTACCCGGCAATGACCAGTTGGGGACCGCGCAATTCGGCAACTTCGGCCCATAATCGGCTGGCTGTGGCAAAGTCAGGGTCATTTCGGTGAGTTAGTTCGAACTGGTTTTCTACCTGTACTGTCTCGAAGCCAACGGTATGCATCATTGCTTCCAGATGGTCGGCGATGGCATTGTCGAAACCGGCATCCTGTCGCCATTGCAGAAACGCATCGTAAAAGGTCCGCATGGATATGGGTGGCTCGGGTGTCCAGCTGATTTTCTCGTGATTAAAGTCAAGAATAGCCAAATGGCCACCCGGCTTCACGAACCGCTTCATGTTTTGGATGGCTGCTTCGGGTTTTGCCAGCCATTGCAGCGTGCGGGCGCAGGTTACCAGATCGAATCGCTCTGCAGTATCAAACGAATACACATCACCCTGCTGAAAGGCAATACCAGGCGTATCACCCGCCTGCTGGTTGGCCTGATTGATCAGACTCTCGCTGGGGTCAATGCCCAGTACCCAACCAGTTGAACCGGTTATGTGAGCAATACTGCGCGTAATAGCCCCGGAGCCACACCCCACATCGAGTACGGACATGCCCGGACGCAGGTATTTGAGTAAATTTCGGTTTGCGTTTTCAACGGTTCGGCGTTCCAGAACGGGGTTGAATGTTTCGGGCATTTTTGCCCGGTCAGTAATGGGTTGATCAGCCATAATAGAATGAAAAAGGTCGTGACACATGGGCTGTTGGCACGACCTACCATAAAGATTTTTTTATCAACCACAGAGGCACGGAGGCCACAGAGATTCTCACCTCGGCAGATCTCTTTGACCTCTGTTTCTTTGTGGTTAAAAACCTTTGCAATCTAAAAGCACGGAGGTCACAGAGAATCTCACCTCGACAATTCTCTGTGGCCTCCGTGCCTCTGTGGTTAAAAACCTTTTTGCCTATTTCTTCGTCGAAAACTGGTAGATGGTTGTGCTTTTGTACGTTTCGCCGGGTTTCAACACCGTGGTTGGAAAAGCCGGGTGGTTTGGCGAATCGGGGTAATGCTCCGTTTCCAGACAAAGGGCAAACCGTTTTTTATACGGAAATCCTTCGCGACCTGTTACTGAACCATCGAGGAAGTTACCCGTGTAAAACTGAATGGCGGGTTCCGTTGTCTTCACTTCCATTACGCGGCCCGAAGTGGGTTCGTAGACAGTAGCAGCCAGCTTCAGTTCGTTGGCGGGTCCGTTCAGTACCCAGCCGTGGTCGTAGCCACCGCCAAATTTGATCTGCGTATCGGTAGAATCGTTGATGCGTGAACCAACTACCATCGGCTTCAGGAAGTCGAAAGCTGTACCGGCAACCGGTTTCAGTTCGCCGGTTGGAATCAGCGTCTCGTCGACGGCGATCAGCTTATCGGCATTGAGGGTCACCACATGATCGAGGACGTCGCGCTTGGCACCACCCGTCAGGTTGAAATACGTATGGTTGGTCAGGTTCACCACCGTTGGCTTATCAGTTGTTGCCTTGTAGTCGATCTTCAGGGCATTGTCCTTCTGCAACGTATACGTCACTTCCACCGATAGGTTGCCGGGATAACCTTCTTCACCATCCTTCGAGGTATAAGCGAGTTTAAGCGCTGGTTCCTCCCCCTCGACCGGGGTTGCTGTCCAGAGAACCTTGTCGAAACCCACTTTTCCACCATGCAAATGGTTGCCCATGTTGTTGATGAACAGGTTGTAGGTTTTGCCGTCGAGGGTGAATTTGCCTTTGGCAATGCGGTTGCCGTACCGCCCGATCAGCGCCCCGAAATAGGGGTTGTTTTTGACATAGGCAGACAGTGAGTCCTGACCCAGCGTGACATCTTCGAACTTACCGTCTTTGTCAGGAGTTTCGAGCGCCACGATAATGCCGCCGTAGTTCGTGATTTTTGCCGTCATGCCGGAAGCATTGCGCAGGGTGAACAGGTCGGCGGTCTGGCCGTCGGGCAGGGTGCCGTAGGTTGTTTTTTCAATACCCGGCTTTTTGTCGTCGGATTCTTCTTTCTTGGATGAGCAGGAGGTCATAGTTAAGCAACTGGTTAACAGAGCCAGGGATACGAGTTGGGTCAATAACTTCATGAACTATTGAGGATTTAGGGGTTTTGTCAAGGGGTAGACACAGAGATACACAGCGTTTTTATATCTCATTGGTGTGAGCCCTTTCAGTAAAGAATGACGAGTCTTATTCATACCCTACGCAGTGTTAACAACCCTGGCCGTAGTAGGCGTTTTTGCCGTGTTTGCGCTCGTAATGTTTCAGGCGAAGCGTGTCTTTGATGCGGGGCGTGTTGGGGTTGATCTGTAAGGTCAGGTAGGCCATGCGGGCGAGTTCCTCCAGAACAGCCGAATTATACACGGCTTTTTCGGCCGATTTGCCCCAGGTAAACGGACCGTGGTTTTGCAGAAGGACCATCTCCATCTCGGTATTGATCAATCCTTTTTCGGCAAAGCAGTTGAAGATCTGATGACCTGTTTCGTGTTCATAATCGCCCTGAATCATCTCGTCGGTCAGGGCAGGAGCACAGGGAATGTCCTGGTGGGTGTGGTCGGCGTGGGTTGTCCCGAAAATAGGGATGTCCATACCCGCCTGTGCCCAGGCCACCGCATGGGTGCTGTGCGTATGCGAAATGCCACCGATGGTATCCCAGGTTTTGTAAAGCAACGCGTGGGTTTTCGTGTCCGACGAGGGCCGTAATTTGCCTTCCACCACAAGCCCATCGTAATCACAAATCACGATGTCATCGACAGTCAACTGCTCGTAAGGGACCCCGCTGGGCTTGATGGCAAACACCGCCCGGTCGCGGTCGACCGCGCTCACATTGCCGAAGGTAAACAGTACCAGCCCCAGTTTAGGAAGCTGCATGTTGGCCTCGTAACATTCTTCTTTTAGGGATGTATACATGGTTAAAGAGCGAAAGAGTGAAAGGGCGAAAGAGTGAAAAAGTGAAAGAAGATAGCAAATTTTCGCTCATTCACTCTTTCACTCTTTCACTTATTATAGTTCCAGCACCACGACCGATACCGGCGGCAGGCTTACGGTTAAGTTGTCGCCGTTTAGCTTGGCACCATTAAAGGCAACCGGTTTGATTTTGTTCAGATTCTCGAAGGTGTTGTGGTCCCTGACGTTGGCAGACGTTAGAATGCGTCCGGTTACGCCAGCCGCTTTAAGACCTTTCAAGTCCACCGAAATCTCCTGAGGTTTTGTTGGATCGATGTTTACCAGCGAAATATGAACCTTCCCGGCTTTGTCGCGGGAGGCCGATACCGATACGGCGGGCAGCTTCTCTTTTTCGAAGGTGAAATCCTCCGATTTAACATTTACCGGCAACAGCGTCGCGTCCTGGTGCACGTTGTACATTTCCAGCACATGATACGTTGGCGTTAACAGAATCTTGTCGCCTTTGGTCAGAATCACCGATTGCAGTACGTTGATGGCCTGGGCCAGATTTGCCATGCGCACGCGTTCGGCGTGTTTGTGGAAAATGTTGAGCGTGGCTCCGGCCAGCACCGCATCGCGTATGGTGTTTTGCTGATACAGGAACCCCGGATTGGTACCCGGCTCGACATTGTACCAGCCGCCCCACTCATCAACGATCAGGGCCACTTTTTTCTCGGGGTCGTACTTGTCCATAACCGCCGAATGCTTTTCGATCAGTTCGTCCATCAACAACGCCTGTTGCATAATTTTAAAGTATTCTCTGTCGGTAAACTGCGTGGCGGAGCTTTTCTTACCTGCGTCCCACGATAGCACTGAATAGTGGTGCATGGCCAGCCCTTCCATCATTTTCGACGGAATATTCTTCATCAGCGTTTCGGTCCAGTTGTAATCATCGTCACTGGCTCCCGACGCAATCCGGAAGATCTTCTCTTTACCCACATTGGCGTTCATGAACGTGCTGTACTGGCGATACAGGTTGGCGTAGAAATCCGGCTTCATGTTGCCCCCGCAGCCCCAGGCTTCATTGGCTACCCCCCAATACTTTACATTCCAGGGAATCTGGCGTCCGTTCTGCTGGCGCAGGTTCGACATAGGGCTGTTCTTCTCGAAGTTGACATACTGCACCCAATCCGACAATTCCTGCACGGTGCCACTGCCCACGTTACCGGCCAGATAGGGCTCAGTGCCGAGTAGTTCGCACATGTTCAGAAAATCGTGGGTACCGAAGCTGTTATCTTCCGTAACACCACCCCACCAGGTATTCACGATTTTGGGCCGTTTGGCTTTGGGACCAATGCCGTCTTTCCAGTGGTAGGTATCAGCAAAGCAACCACCCGGCCAGCGGAGATTCGGGATTTTTAGCTTCTTCAAAGCGCTGACCACATCGAGTCGTACCCCGTTTTTGTTGGGGATCTTCGTGTTGCCTTCACCTACATAAAAGCCATCGTAAATACTGCGGCCCAGGTGTTCGGCAAAGTGACCATAAATGTGGCGGCTAATGATGGTTTTGCCGTCTCCGGCATTGAGCGTCACTTTGTTCTGCGCTGAGGCCAGAAGGCTCAGGCAGGCAAAGGAAAGGGTTAGGATTTGTTTTTTCATAAAAGTTCGTGGTCTCAAATAGAAGGTCAGGCTGAGCTAACCCTTCGTGATGCTGTCTGGGTCAAGCTCCAGCTTGGCCGTTGCGTGTAAAACTAAGGCCAAGCTGGAGCTTGACCCAGACAATGAAGACGCAGACCATGTATTACACTTAAATGCGATGTAGTTTTAAAACTAACTCCACATGCAGTCTACGTTGTTGGTCTCGTTTCACTCGTCTACTTATAATACACTTCACTCCAGCGCAATTCGTTTTTCAACTGACGAAGGTTCGTGTTACGGTCAATGACAACTAATTCGACACCAAACATATCCGCAAAATCCTCGATATGGTCGGTTGTCAGGTTCTGGCTGTAGACCGTGTGGTGGGCACCACCGGCCAGAATCCAGGCGGCACAACCCGTTTGCATATCGGGCAGGGGTTTCCAGATGGCACGCGCCACGGGTAGTTTGGGCAGCGCTTCGGGTACCGCTACGGCTTCGACTTCATTGACCAGCAAACGGAATCGGTTGCCGAGGTCAATTAAAGAAACGTTGATGGCCGGGCCAGCGGGCGCGTTGAATACCAGCCGCACCGGATCGGCTTTGCCGCCAATGCCCAGCGGATGGATTTCGCAGGTGGGTTTGTCCACGGCAATGGACGGACAGATTTCGAGCATGTGAGAACCCAAGACCAATGGGTTAGCCGGATCGAAATGGTAGGTGTAATCTTCCATGAACGAGTTGCCGCCTTTCAGACCCGACGCCATCACTTTCATCGTGCGTACCATCGCCGACGTCTTCCAGTCACCCTCACCACCGAAACCATAGCCCTCGGCCATGAGCCGCTGGGAAGCGATGCCCGGCAGTTGGGTCATGCCGTGCAGGTCTTCGAATGTGTCGGTGTAAGCCGAGAAATTACCGTCTTGTAAAAAAGCCCGAAGCCCAATTTCGATTTTGGCCGCATCCCGAAGTGAGCTATGCTGCGCCCCACCGCGCAGGAGGGAGTCCATCAAGGTATAGGTATCCGCATATTCGGCTACCAGCTGGTCAATTTCCGCGTCCGTCACCTGATTGATCACCGCTACCAGATCACCAATGCCGTGCGTATTTACCGACATTCCGAACGTCATTTCAGCGGCTACTTTATCGCCATCCGTGACAGCGACCTGCCGCATGTTGTCTCCGAACCGAACCACTTTCATGGTTTTCAGTTCATAAGCGGCTACCGACACCCGACTCCAGTCAGCAATTTTCGTCAGCACATCTTCCTGTTCCCAGTAGCCGACCACGATCTTACGGTTGAGTCGCATCCGCGACATGATGAACCCGAACTCCCGGTCGCCATGAGCCGACTGATTGAGGTTCATAAAGTCCATATCGATCGAACTCCAGGGAATATCGCGATTGAACTGCGTATGCAGATGAAGCAATGGCTTTTTCAGTATCGTCAGCCCGCGAATCCACATTTTGGCGGGTGAGAATGTGTGCATCCACGTAATGATACCGACACAGTTGGGGGCCACATTGGCTTCCTGGCAAATGGCATAGATCTCGTCCGGCGTTTTGACCACCGGCTTAAAGATGACCCGAACGGGAATCGACGACGACTGATCGAACGACCGGGCGATGATTTGTGAATGTTCGGTCACCTGCCGCAGCGTTTCTTCGCCGTACAAGTGCTGGCTACCCGTTACGAACCAGACTTCAAATTGTTTCAGATTGAGCATTTTTAATATGTAATTATGTGTCGTCAGTCTCTTAAAACTGACGTGTGCGGTTTCTTAAAACCGCGTTTTAGTCTCTGAGCGTGTTGTCGGGTCCTCAGACCCGACAACACGTAACTCCGTTATACAGAACCTTACTTATTCTCGACAAACGCGCCTAATGCCAAATACCGCTGATACAGCACTTCATAGGTAGCAACGTGTTCCGGGCGTGGGTGATACTCGGCATCGAAGCCCGAACCCATCGCTTGCTGAGCCGCTTCCATAGAGGGATGAACGCCAGCGGCAACGGATGCACACATGGCCGCACCCAACGCACAGGCCTGATCGGCGCTGGCAACCTGAATGGGCTTGTTAAGCACATCGGCGAGGGTTTGCATGACGAAAGGTGATTTTTTGGCAACACCTCCAATGGCAATCACCTTTTTGATCGGGACACCCTCTTCAATGAATCGGTCGACAATGCTGCGGGAACCGAAAGCCGTTGCCTCCACGAGTGCCTTGAATACTTTAGGCGCGTCGGTACCGAGGTTGAGCCCGGAAATAGCGGCCTTGAGGGTGTGATTAGCGTCGGGTGTCCGCCGACCGTTGATCCAGTCCAGCGCAATCAGGTCGTTTGGTGTGATCGGTAACTGAGCAGCCTGTTCGGATAGATGCGGGATGAGTTTTTGACTCATCGTATCGGCCGCTTCATTGCCCAGCAACTCGCGGACAGGGCCGGTAATCAGGCGGGCAAACCAGGCATATACATCGCCGAACGCCGATTGTCCAGCTTCCAGACCGAGCATTCCCGGTGCTACTGAGCCATCGACCTGGCCGCAAATGCCCCGGATCAGCCGGTGGCCGATCTCTTCGTTCGGGGCCATCAGAATATCGCAGGTCGATGTACCGATGATCCGGACGAAGGCGTAGGGCTCAATTTCGGCCCCAATGGCGCCCATGTGCGCATCGAAGGCACCCACACCTACAACAACCTTGGTCGATAATCCTAACTTCTCTGCCCATTCGGCTGAGAGATTACCCATTGGCAAGTCGGAAGTATAGGTATCCGTAAATAACCGATCGCGTAGCCCGCTTAACAGGGGGTCGAGCTTGGTTAGAAACTCTTCAGACGGCAGGCCGTCGAATTCGCTATGCCAGAGGGCTTTGTGACCAGCTGCACAACGCGACCGGTGTAAAGCCAGTGGATTTGTGTTGCCCGTAAGCACCGCCGACATCCAATCGCAGTGTTCGATCCAGGAGAAGGCGTGTTGCCGGACGGCCTCATCGACGCGAAGGGTTCGCAGCATTTTGGCCCAGAACCACTCCGACGAATAAATGCCCCCAACATATTTGGTGTAATCCGTATCCCAGTGGTGCGCCAGCGTGTTGATCTCCTCGGCTTCGGCGTTGGCCGTATGGTCTTTCCAGAGAATGAACATCCCGTTGGGATTCTCTGCAAAATCGGGGCGCAGGGCCAGCGGAAGTCCGGTTTCATCAACCGGGCCCGGCGTTGATCCGGTTGTATCAATGGAAATACCAACAACCTGGTCTCGAACTCCGGAAGGAGCCTGTGCCAAAGCACCCGTGATGGTGGCTTCCAGACCTTCCAGATAGTCGAGTGGGTGCTGCCGAAACTGCGACGTTGCCGGGTCGCAATACAGGCCTTTTTTCCAGCGGGCGTACTCATGGACGTGCGTGCCCACTGCCTGGCCGGTATGTGCATTGACGATCAGGGCTCTGACCGAGTCAGTGCCGAAGTCAACACCAATAACATAAGCATCAGTCATGTTGGAAAAGAATAGCGCCGGATACTGTTTTGAGGACTATCCGGCATTTAAAGAAAAGTGCGTTTATGGAATAGTGTATAACTGACACAATACTACTATATTATTAGCTATTTCCATGACAAAACGTAATTATTTTTCTACCTGTAACGGCTCGATATAGCGCTAACGGATTGACAATGAGTAGTAAAGTGAACTACGCCAAAGTCAGTTCAGGGAAGAAACTAACGTAATCGGTGAGGTATTGCTGATATTTTTCTGCGTTCAGTCGGTAGAGCTGCCCCTTTTTTGTGGCCGAAACCGTATCCTTTTCGCCGGTATTGATCAATAGGTCCGTAGAGAGAATTTTGCGGCTGAAATTACGGCGGTCGAGTTGTTTGGTGTAAATGGCCTCGTACACTTTCTGAAGTTGCGGAATCGTGAATTTTTCGGGCATAAGTTCGAAACCGATGGCGTGCAGGGCCGCTTTGTACCGGAGCCGGTGCAGGGCCTGATCAACCATGGCGTTATGATCGAAAATGAGGTTCGGTTTTTCGCTCAGGCCGATCCAGGATGCGTTGTGTGCCCGAATGGCGTTGATATCCTGATCCTGAATGTTGACCAGTGCGTAATACACAACCGAGATGGTCCGTTCAACGGGGTCGCGGTTCACGGAACCAAATGTTTGCAGTTGTTCGAGGTAGGTATTCGTCAGGCCGGTGAGATCGTATAAAATGCGTTGCGCAGCTGATTCGAGATCTTCTTCCTCCTTTAGGAAGCCGCCCATCAGCGACCAGCGGCCTTTTTCCGGTTCAAAGTTGCGCTTGATGAGCAGTAATTTAAGCTCTTCACCATCGAATCCGAAAATGATACAATCCAGGGCAACAAGTATTCGATTGGGATGGGTATAGTGAATCATTCGCCGTTATGTTCTTGCTAAGGTCAGGTGTTTACAGGTGGTTATCCTCAGTTTACCCATTTTTGTCGCTAAATAGGGATAAATCTGTTTTTTCGAAAGCATTGTCGGTAACTTTTACTTACGTGCCTGCGAGCAGGCTCAGTAAGCTGGCGCAGGTCCATAGGCTGGCCGGATTTACTTTTTAAGCACTTTATTCAGAAAATTTACCGTATACCTCATCGTCGGCTCAAACCAAGGATGATATAGCCAGAAAGGGTGTGGTGCATCGGCAAATGTATGCGCTTCGGAATAAATACCGCGCGCATCGAGTTGTTTGCGGAGGTCATCGCGCCCGGCATGCATACGCTCGGCTGAGCTATTCAGGAAAAGGATAGGGACGGTTTGCTGCTTGGCATAAGTCAGGGCCGACGCTTCATGCCATAATTCCAGCGTTTGTTCTTTTGGCCCACCAAACCAGTACGTAGCCGCCGAAATGGACTTGCTGTCGTTGCCTTCTGCCGATTCGGGGTGGTCGAACGCCAGCACCCCATCAACGTCTACAATAGCCTGCACATCGCTCGAATGGCCGTCCGCACAACCCTGTCCTTCCAGTTTGGTAACCCCATTCGTGGCTCCCAGCAAAGCGGCCAGTTGCCCCCCTGCCGAACAGCCCAGTACGGCAATCTTAGTCGTGTCGATCCGGTATTCGGTGGCATGAGCCCGCAGCCAGCGAATAGCCGCTTTCAAGTCGTGAACAGCCGCCGGATATAGAGCTTCGGTCGAAAGCCGATATTCGGCCGTAACGGCTACGTACCCATTGGCAGCTAGTTGCTGTGCCATCGGAATCTGTTGCGAACGGTCGCCCGAACGCCAGCCGCCCCCGTGAATGAGCAATACCGCGGGCAGCCTTTTTTTAGTGTTCATCTTGGTCGGAAAATAGGCATCCAGGTACAGGGATCGGCCATTGCGCTCACAATAAACCACATTGGTGGCGGCTTTAACACCCGTAGGGAGCGTCGGTTGCACAATCTGAATGGCCGGGTATTCCCTCTTCAGTTTTTGATACGTTCCCCAAACGGTGAAGGACGTGTCGCGAACGCCCGTCAGGCCATCGACCGACTGCGCCAATGTGTACTGTGCGGTGGTAATGAATGCCAGCAGAAGGAGGAAAGCGGCTTTACGCATTTGAGGAGATATAAAATAGAAATGAAGTCTTTTTGCTGAATAATTAAAACACGCCTTAGGCTGCCAGTGATGTTAGGTTGCGGCTATGTAGCATGGATTGGTATGCCGTGCTACATAAGTAAGCCATAATCAGCGAAACGTAATGCCCTATACAATTTACTTGCTAGATTGTGGTTTTACGATTCGGTCGGCCAGGTCCAGCTTTTGGGATTTGATGTTTACCAACACCAGTTCCGCCATCTTTCGGGCACCGAGTTCGTTAAAATGGGTGTTGTCATCTTTACCGTCGGGGTAATTGGGGTGTTCACCCGGTGCCAGTTGAAGGAAGAGAAGTTTGGAGTTTTCAGGGCCGAACTGCTGCAAAAGCGCCTGGCTTTGGGCGTTCATGTCGATCAGTGGCGCATGGGCATCATTGGCAACCCTGCGCGTCAATTCAGCATAAACGGCATGCGTATCCTGAATTTTACCCCCTTCATCAAATTGTCGACGGGCTACCGGTGTCAGCAAAATGGGAATGGCTTTCTTGTCCCGACTTTCCGTGATGAACCGGCTTAGGTTTTTCTGAAACTCGGCTTCGGTCGTGTAGCTTTTCTTAGTCTTCACTTCGTCATTATGGCCAAACTGGATAAAGACATAATCGCCCTCGTGCAGGTTATCGACTACCGACTGCCACCGATTTTCTTCGATGAAGGTTCGGGTGCTGCGTCCGTTCTGTGCCCGATTATCGACGGTGACGCTTTCATCGAAGAAGTGGGCAAACGGCATTCCCCAGCCCGTCTCGGGGTATGCGCGAACTTGCTTGATCGACATGGTCGAATCGCCGATCAGGTAAACGGTGATGTGACCTGGAGGGCATACGAAGGCCAGCAGACTCAGGCAGCTTAAAAAGATGATTTTTTGTAGGCGAGGCATGGGTAAAGGGTTGGTTATAGCGTTGGTTTCCAGTGATCATCTCCGGCCAGAACACGTTGAACCGTATACGCTTTCGCGTCTTCTCTGGAAAGCTGCTTCGACCAGCCGACGCGTTTCATGGGATTTGCTCCAGGACCTGAACTCTCGTATTCAGCGTAAACGCTTGTCTTTTCAGCCTGGGGTTTGTCCCAGTTATGCCAGCCTTCGGGCTTTATATGGGCACCCAGTTGACAGCGAATAAAAACTGTTTTGGCAAAATCCCGCCAGGGACGACCCAGATAAACACTTGCCGGTTGGGCCTGACTCGAAAGCTGGCAATCCATAAAGACGAAACCATAGCGCATTCCCTCGGGTGTAGCCGCAGCTGTAATATAGGTTTCCTCTTTTTTGCTGAAAATAGTACAGTGCTCGAACACTGCCGTTGCCGACCCGAAAATGAAATCGACTGTCCCTTCGATGTAGCAGTCTTTGTAATATTGCCGGGCGTGGTGGTCGGGCATGCCCGTGTACAATGTATCCTGGAAGCCCAGAAAACGACAGTTGATAAAGACCGCCCGGTCGCCGGTAACATACAAAGCTACCGCCTGGCCTACCGGCCCCGATGTGTTTTCAAATGTCAGGTTTTCAGCCCGAAAGTCATTTCCGAAAATAGAAACCGAACTCGACGTGAACGTCCGAAACTTGACCCCATCAGGCCCGACTTTACCCGAATAGTCGTCATACGTCAGAATAGTCGAGGCTTTATCGTCGCCGATAAGCGTTACCAAATGCTGCGTCGAATCCAGTTTCAGTTTTTCTTTGTAAACGCCTTTCCGGATACGAATCACGATACGGCTTTTGTTGTTTGCCGGAACCGAATTCAGGGCTGCCTGAACGGTCGTGAAGTCCCCATGGCCGTCCTGCGCTACTGTGATCTGCTGCCTTTGCGCGAACGTTGATTTCGCGAGCGTTAAAACCGTTATGAACAGGAGCGTAAATCGGGCGGTACAGATCATAATAGAGAAGAAAAGAAGGGTATTTTATTGTCGTTCCGAGTGTCGGATCAGTCGACCGGCCCGACATTCGGAACGACAGATCTAGTCCAGCAAACTCACCAGATGTTCAACCATTACCGGCGAGCCAATGAATAAAGGTGTACGCTGATGCAAACTGGTGGGTTTTACATCCAGAATGGACTGGTGTCCCGAGGTGGCTAAACACCCGGCCATTTCGGCCAGAAAGGCCAGCGGAAAAGCTTCATACAGCATACGCAATTTGCCGTCGGGGTTCTTCTTGGTCGCCGGGTAAAGATATATGCCGCCCTTGAGCAGGTTACGATGGAAATCGCCAACCAGCGAACCGATGTATCGGGCGGTGAACTGCTTGTTGCGGCAGTCGGTCAAATACCTACAGACTCCGTCCTCATAGCCATTCCAGTTTCCGTCGTTGCAGGAATAGATCGTTCCATCGGCCGGGCTATGAATGTCGGGGTGGGAGAGGATAAACTCACCTAATGAGGCATCGTACGTAAAGCCGTTGGCACTGTGGCCGGTGGTGTACACCATGATGGTCGAGGAACCATATAAAATATACCCGGCCGCCACCTGTCGTCGGCCACCCTGAAGAAAATCCGATAGTTTCGGCTCGGAACCGATGGGGGTGACGCGCCGGTAAATGGAGAAAATAGTGCCGATTGACACGTTAACGTCGATGTTGGATGACCCATCCAGCGGGTCAATGGCAACAACGTATTTGCCGTTATTATTGCCCGTATAGATAATGTCTTCGTCTTCTTCGGAGATGATGGCGCAGGCTTCACCACCATTTTTCAAGGCGCGTCCAAATCGGATGTTGGCAATCATGTCCAGCTTCTGCTGACTCTCACCCTGAACGTTCTGGACGCCCATGCCACCCGTTAAGTCAATCAATCCAGCCCGGTTTACTTCCCGGTGGATGATTTTTCCCGCCAGGGCAATGTCACGCAACAACTGGGATAACTCGCCCGTGGCGTAGGGGAAGGCCGTTTGCCGGTGCATGATGTACCGGTCTAACGTTACCCCGACCGGTAAGGCTAAGGGGTGAGAAGCAGTGATCTCCATAATACATATTATTAGAGGTATAAATGATAAGTAGTTCGTTCTATATATAGGTTATCTAAGTACTTATAAATGAATATCTTAAAAAATCCGATAAGGTCTTAGAAACCTTATCGGATTAGTTTTATGCAACGGGCTCTGGCTCTGTTTCATTGAGTTGCACAGGTTGCATTTTGGGAGCGAGCAGGTGCATCACCACCCAGGCCAGCATATAGGCCGAGCCGCACATTAAAAAGATAATACCGTAGCCCGTTTGCAGATCACCGGCCTGTTTGTAGTTATCCAGAATCCGGCCTACGATCTCGGGGAATATGATGCCGCCAACCGATCCGGCCATGCTGCCAATGCCTACGATGGAGCTAACGGCACGTTTGGGAAACATATCCGAAGCGGTCGTGAAAATGTTGGCGCTCCACGCCTGGTGGGCCGCCCCCGCCAGACCGATCAACGCCACCGTTGTCCAGATATCCGGGCCATATCGAACCGCAATGACCGGAATCACCAGCAGGGCGAAAATGAACATGGATGTCTTGCGGGCTCTCCAGACACTCCATCCCCGGCTGATCAGAGCCGACGACAGGTAGCCGCCACCAATACTGCCAATGCTGACGAGCGTGTAGAGCACGGCCAGGTATAGGTTGGGCTTTTTAGTATCGAGGTGGAAGGTCGTGGAGAAATAATCCTGCAACCAGAACAGGAAGAACCACCAGATGGGGTCGGTCAGCATTTTGCCGAATACGAACGCCCAGGTCTGGCGAACACTCAACAGTTTTCCCCAGGAAACGGGCTTGCCGTGGTCGGCAACGTCGTCGGGAGTGGTTTCGTTGTCGCTATGAATGTAATCGAACTCGGCTTTGGATAACTTGGCCTGTTTGGCGGGAATCTCATAGGTAAAATGCCAGACCACCAACCAGACAAAGCCAACGGCTCCGGTCACGATAAACGCCATTTCCCAGCCGTAAATGCCTAAAATCCACGGCACCAGAATCGGAGCGACAACCGCGCCGATGTTGGCACCTGAATTGAAGATGCCCGTTGCCAAAGCCCGTTCGCGTTTGGGAAACCATTCCGCTACCGTTTTGATGGCCGCCGGGAAGTTACCGGCTTCTCCCAGTCCAAGGCCGATCCGGGCGAAAATAAAACCGAGTGTACTGGTGGCCAGCGCGTGGCCCATGGCGGCCAGACTCCAGAAAACAATGGCAATCGTGTAGCCCATTTTGGTGCCGATCCGGTCCACAAAGCGACCGAATACGAGCAGACCAATGGCATAAGCCGCCGAAAAAACCTGAATGATGCGACTGTAATCCAGCTCCGACCAGTTAAACTCTTTTTCGAGCGTCGGCTTCAACAAACCCACTACCTGCCGGTCGAGGTAGTTGATCGTGGTTGCGAAGAAAAGGAGGGCGACAATTGTCCAGCGGTAATTACCAAGGGGCTTGTTCATGCTGGCTTAGGCGTAAAGGTGGAAACGAGTTGAACGAGCGAAGCCACCCGGTCGCGCAGGGCTTCGGGTGAGGAATTCTGGCCGGAAAACAGCTGAGAGCCGATACCAACCGCCGTTACGCCCGCCCGGAACCAGGCCGACAAGCTGTCGATGGTGGGTTCAACGCCCCCCGTTACCATAAGCTTAAGTTGAGGCATTGGCCCTTTGACGGCCTTAATGAAATCAGGGCCGACGACATTGCCCGGAAATACTTTCACCAGATCGGCACCCAGTTGAATGGCGTTATAAATTTCGTTCAGGGAAGATCCCGCTGGTACCCAGGATACACCCCGTGCCCGGCAAACGTCACCTACTTCGGCCGTTGTTACGGGTTGCACGACAAAGTCAGCGCCAGCATCCAGAAACCGTTCGGCATCCGCACCCATCAGGATGGTACCGATACCCATGGCCATATCGGGGCAGTTGGCCCGCACATAAACGACTAACTCGGTGAATACCGACAAGGCCATGTCGCCCCGGTTGGTGAATTCAAACACGCGTAATCCGCCATCGTAACAGGCCTGAACAATGGCCTGAGCATGAGCCAGATCGGGGTGGTAAAAAACGGGAACAATCGGATGATTGATGACTAAATTCAGAATTTTTTCAGGCGTAAAAGCTGCCATAAGATTTTAGGATAAAGGAGTTAAGGTATAAAGTCGTTTTGTAATGTCGGAAACTGTCTGGCCAGTGGCATCGCCCAGTTCCTGAAGTTTGCCAAAGGCCGCTTCGGCCGCGAAATTCACAACTTCCTGGGGTGGTTGCCGGGAATAGAGTCCATAAATCAGACCTGCCATAAAGCAGTCTCCACTGCCAACCCGGTCAACGACCGAATTAGTTGCCAGTTCGGGCGAAACATATTGCTGACCGTCGACAAACAGGGTCGTGTAATAACGCAGGCCTGTGGGTGGTGTATCGAATCGGAACGTGTTGGCGACCACTTTTACGCGCGGGAACCGCTCCTGAATAGCTTTCGACGTGGCTAACGCATGGGCTGTATAATCTGAGGGCTGCCCTTTGGCATGGATGTCTCCATCGACCGGGATGCCCAGCAGCGCATTGGCGGCCCAGATATTACCCATCACCACGTCGCAGTAATCGACCAGACCGGGCATGATGTCGGTGGGGTCCATACCGTATTGCCAGAGCCGCGCCCGGTGATTCAGATCCATTGAAATCGTAATTTCTTTGGCCGATGCGACAGACATCAACTCCTTACAGGCTTCGGCCACCTGGGCACTAAGGGCCGGACTGATGGCACTAACGTGCAGCCAGCTTGTCCCTTTCAAAACTTCTTCCCAGTCAACTTTGCCGGGCGCCAGTTCGGCAAATGACGAGTGAGCACGATCATAAATCACGCCCGCATTTTTAAGGTCAGATCCTTGAGGGAGGTAGTAACTGCCCACCCGGCTTCCGAATCGAAGAATACCCGAAGGGTCAATTCCTTTTTGGTCGACATAGGCTATAATGTCGTCGGCTAGGGAGTTTTGTGGCAGAACCGTACTGTATTTAACCGGAAGACCCCAGTTAGCAAGGGCAGTGGCCACATTCAGCTCAGCTCCACCGATATAGACCGGCATGGAGGCCTGACGAATCCATTCGCCCTGGGCAATGGGTGAAAATCGTAATAATAGTTCGCCGAAGCAGCAAATTTTGGTCATAAAAGGTAACATGTGGTGTCGGGAAAGTTTTGATCTTTTGATCGTCGAATCAATAGAAACGCATTATAGCGGCTCTAATTCACAATAATCATAGCTTTCAGCTACCGGCATAAGTGAATAAATCAGGAAACGTTTGTTTAAACCTAGACAGAAAAGAGTATTGATTTCCCGTTTTATACCCAATTATAAATGGCAATTTAAGCTGCGAGATACATTTCTGTTCTCGTCTGTTAGCGGTTATTGTACAACGGGCGGCCCCGTCCGTAGTACAATGACAGGCCATCTCGCAACTTGTATAAATGACAGTCAATACAAACTGATTTCGCTTCGGAGAGCAAAGCGCTGTTGAAGCCCCGTCTTTCAATTAACTTCGGTTTCTGAGGGCTCAACCAGCGCGGACAGGGTTGTTAGAACACCCGTTTCCAGGAGTTGAGTCAGATGTTGGCTCACGGCATTTGCGAAACCCGGCAGCTGACTTAGATCATGCCCCCACAAGGTTGAGTTCGTCAACACGGAGTGTACAAGTTGGTCTGGGGTCTGCTTGCTCCACAGGTTGGCAAAGTAGCCAGCCTGCGCATCATTGATGGGGTAGGCTTCCCCGTTTCGTTCACCATACCAGATATCTTTCTCTTGTTTCACTCCCCGCATAAATAGCAGGTAGGCTGCAAACCCGAGTGAGAAGTAGGTGGGAATTGCCTGATCCTTCGCAGCCATTTTCTCGTAGAAATGAAGCAGCGTCGCCACATTGCGCATCTGCATCTTGGCCGAATATTGCATGGTAATCCCAATCCATCGGTGCTCGATAAAGGGGTTACGAAACCGATCCAGTACCTGAGCGCCAAACCGCCGGGCGTCGGCCTCATTGACGTCGTACGGAATGCCCGGAATCAACTCGTCAAGCATCACGCGGCTGATGAACGTCGATAGAATTTCATCTTCCATCGCTTCCCGAACGGTAGTAAAACCACCCAGATAAGCCAGTCCGCAGCTCAGCGTGTGGGTGCCATTCAGCAGACGTAGTTTCAATTCGCGGAAGAGATCGATATTGGGGCGGATGAAAATGTTATCGTCAGCCTGGTGAAAGGAGAGGATGTTTTTGACGTGTTCATTCGGGGCCTGAATGGCCCAGAGCCGGTACACTTCTGATACCGTCAAGAGCTCATCCTGGTAGCCAAGCTGTTCGGTAATCGACTGCTGAGTGGCCGCATCCGGCCGACCCGGTACAATGCGGTCAACCAGCGAGCTGCAAAACGTATTGGCGGTTTCGAGCCAGTCTATAAAAGCGGGATCGAGTTCATTGCGATGCGCCAGCTCAAGAACGATCGACTCCAGTTTCGTCCCGTTATCCGAAATAAGTTCGGTCGGGACAATGACCAGGCCTTTGTCGGTTGCGCCATCAAAGGCCTGGTAGCGAGCGTATAGGACCGCGAGGAGTTTTCCGGGAAACGACTCGGGAGGAGACTGCCGAATATCATCCTGCACCAGTTGAATACCGACTTCTGTTGTGTTTGAAATAACGATTTGAAGATCGGGGCTGGTGGCCACCCGCAAAATGTCGGCCCAATGCTGTTTTGCCGATAGTACCCGGCTGATGGCGGAACAAACAACATTTTCTTCGACAGTCTGCCCGTCTTCAATGCCGCGAATGCAGAGGGTGTATAGATTGTCCTGCGCAGCAAAGGCCGACATGTCGCCACCATCGGTCGATTTTACCACCACGATACGACCGTTAAAAATTCGCTGCCGATTGGCCTTGTCGATAAAGTAGTCGGGAAGGCCGCGTAATAAAACACCCGTTCCAAATTGAAGAACGCGTTCGGGAAGCTGTTGCCAGTTTTCGACAGGAAGGCTGACCGCCAATGGGGGTTGAACGAGCGGCAACGACTTGACGGATAGGGAATGCATAGGGTTTCAGGAGTAGGCCGACGAGCGGCATGGCTAACGTTTTGTTGTCGGTGTAAACATGAAGGTAAACGAGGCCAGAAATTATCTTTTTCGTAGAGAAGACAGCTTTATTGGATACGTTTATTCAGAGATGACCTCCATAAGAATAAGCAACCAGATTGGTACTAAGAAGCTTTTTTACAGATTTATTCATGCAAACGTTCTCGGGAACGTTGCCGTTTTTTTGGTCTGCGGATAAATGGCTTGCGTTTGAGTAGTTGCCCCACAATCTATTCTTATAACTGAAGACGGCGAGCTGCCTCTTGTCTTATTGCACTTTACGAATACACGGGTTTGGATACGATTACAATAAAAGATATTGCCAGGGCATTAAATCTTTCTACTTCGACCGTTTCGAGGGCGTTGCGGGGTAGCTATGAAATTAATCCCGAAACCAAACGAATCGTTACCGAATACGCCGAGCGGCTTAATTATCGCCCGAATCCAATTGCCCTCAGTTTAAAGGAAAATCGAAGCCGGGTCATTGCAGTCATTGTACCCCAGATTGCCAATAATTTTTTTTCGCAGGTGATTAATGGTATCGAAGCCGTTGCCTACAATCGGGGTTATCACGTAATCATTTTTCAAAGCCACGAGTCGTATGAACGGGAGATGCTGACGGTGCAACAGGCGGTAGCCCGGAAAGCCGATGGACTGCTTATTTCTCTCTCCAGTGGCACGCATGATATTGCCTACTTACGGGAGCTTCAGGCCAAAAAACTGCCGATCGTCCTGTTCGATCGTGTTTCAAAAGAGCTGGATACATCCAGTGTTACCGCTGATAATTTTGGGGGGGCGTTTGCCGCTACCGAGCATCTCATCAAAGCAGGTCGGAAACGCATCGTGCACCTCACCATGCCCGCCCATATTTCCGTTACGCAGGAGCGACTGGCGGGCTATCGGGCTGCACTGGATCAATACGGCGTTCCCTACGACGAAAACCTGGTGCGTTATGGCGCGTTTAGTCAGGAAGAGGTCGAACCCCTTGTCGATGAGCTACTGAAGCAGTCGCCGGACGCTTTCCTGGCTGCTGGCGACCGGATGGCGATGGGGTGCCTCTCGGCACTCAAAAAACGAAACATTGCCATTCCGGAAACGGTCTCCCTGATCGGCTTTACGAATATTACCGTGGCCGATTTGCTGGCTCCACCCATGACCACGGTTGAGCAGCCTGCGCTGGAAATCGGGCAACTGGCGGCTGGTGAGTTAATTAATTTAATCGAGTCCAAGCAGGCTTTGCCGCCACCTCAGTCGACAAAAATGCCAACCCGGCTCGTCGTGCGAGCATCGTCGTAGGGAAATAGAGTAGCCGACAGCAGGCCGAATTATGCTGTAAGCTACAATCCATTTTAGTTTACAGCACTGAATTGATAGGTTCCTGAACCAACATTCACTTGTACGTATCCGTCTCTAGAACCAATCACCCGGATGTCTGGGCTGGCTGCCAGGGCTTTATTGCTTTCCAGAACGCTACCCGGCTTGGTGGTTGGTATAAAAACGGTGGCTGTCGTGTTTACCGGAACGACAACCTTGAAGTGAACGCGATTGCCCACTTTTTTCCAGGACGACACGATCCTCCCATTGATGGAATGGTAGCTGGCGTTTACGAAGGTTATGCCTTGCCGGGCAATCTCTGGTTTAATGCTGAATGTCCGGTACCCCGCTTCGTCTCCTTTTATACCGGCGGCATTCCCGAACAGCCACTCGTTCACCGACCCGAAGGCGTAGTGGTTGAAGGAATTCATGCCCGCATTGTTTTCAAAGCCTTTTCCTTTAACGTAGCTATTCCATCGCTCCCAGATCGTATTGGCTCCATTGACTACCTCAAAACCCCAGGATGGGTACTCAGTGCTCAACAAAAGTTGGTAGGCCACATCCGTGTGCCCGGTTGATGACAGGGCCGGTAACAGGGGCTTCACACCCAGAAATCCCGTCGAAAGTTTGTTGTCGTTCGCTTTAATCAGGTCGGCCAGCCAGTTACCTGCTTTCGGGGTTATATCGGGATCGATCATGTTCATATAAATGGCGTTGGCATAGGCCGTTTGGGTGTGCCCTTCGAAGCCCATTTCTCCATCGACGTAGCCTTCTCCAGTTCCGTAAGCGGCACTGTTGGTTTTAAATCGCCCGTCTTTGTTCGCATAATGGGCCAGAAACGCCCGTTTGACCTTCGTAAAAACATCTTCGTAATAGGCCGATTCCTCCAATTTGCCAATCGCCTTGGCCATGTCGGCCATCATAGAGGCTGCGTAGCCGTAATACATCGTTGCCAGCATATCAGGGGGCGTTTTCTTGCCGACCGAGAGCCAATCGCCGAACCCACCCTTTGGCGAAACTTCAGCAAAAGAACCTTCTTTGTAAACATAAGTCCCCTTGCTTTTAGCCTCCATAAACGTAAGATACGCCACCATGTTCGGCCAGAATTTCCGAATCACGCGGGTGTCGCCGTAGGTTTTGTAGATGGTGTAAGGGCAGATGATTCCGGCCTCCGACCAGCCTGGAGAATAGGTATCCGTTTTGCGGACATTAGGCGCAGGGGCGTAGATCGGGTAGGCGTTGTCAGCTCGCTGGGCATCGTTGAGATCCACCAGCCATTTGGCAAAAAACGCTGAAATATCATTGTTGAACGTGGCCGACTGAATGTAGGCCTGAGCGTCGCCTGTCCAGCCTAGTCGTTCGTCCCGCTGCGGGCAATCGGTAGGTATCTCAAGGTAATTGGAGCGCTGCGTCCAGACAATATTCTGATATAGTTTATTAATCAGCGAGTTGTCGGTTACGAATGAGCCGACTTCGGGAGTGGCAGATGTGAGGACGATGCCGGTAATGGCGTCTGTTGTCGGGGCTGTTCGGAAACCGGAGACGTCTACATATTGAAAACCATGGTAGGTGAATGTAGGCGTCCAGGTTTCACCCTGCGGATCACCGTTGAGTATATACGTGTCGGTGGCCCGGGCTTTTCGCAGGTTTTCGGTCATGATGTCGCCATTGGGGAACAGCACTTCGCCAAAGCGCAGCCGGATGGTATCCCCTTTGTTGCCTTTCACCCGCAGCCGAACGACCCCTGCAAAGTTCTGCCCGAGGTCGAACAGGTAGTGCCCGCCCGCTTTGGGTGTGACTGATTTCGCTTTCAACTCCTGAAACACTCGAACCGGATTACCGGGATAAGCCTCGATCTGGCGTTCAGCTTTATCGGGGAAAACGGTACTGCTTTTCCAGTCGGCGTCGTTGAAACCCGTTCTGCTCCAGCCATTAAAGGCCAGATTGGCATCGTAGGTCTCCCCGTTCAATAGGTCGGCTTCCAGAATGGGGCCGTGGTTGGTCTTCCAGCTTTGATCGGTAGCAATGACTTCTTTTTGGCCATTTGTATAGTCTACCTCCAGCTGGGCTTTCAGAAGAGGAACATTTCCGTAAAAGTTTTTCACAACCGGGTTCCCAACGAGAAGAGCATAGCCCAGATAGCCCGCATACCAGCCATCGGCCAGGATAGCCCCGAGCGCATTTTTGCCGGTCTTTACGTCGGCAGTCACGTCGTAGGTCTGGTAATAAACCCGCTTGTTGTAATCGGTCCAGCCGGGGGTAAAGTAGTCATTCCCGATCCGTTTGCCGTTGATCTGGAATTCATACAGACCAAGCGCAGTCACGTACAACCGCGCCCGTTTGATCGGAGCTGTAAGCTGTACCTCTTTTCTAAAAAAAGGCGATGGGGGTAAATGGTAGGTTTTTCCTTTGCCTAACGCGGTCAAATCGTTTCCGATCCAGTCGGCTCTCCAATCGGCATTAGTAAGCAGCCCCATTTCCCAGGTCGCCACGGTACTCCAGGGGCCGGGCTGACCATTTTTGTCCCAGCTCCGAACTTTCCAGAAACAGGTGGTTTGGGCGTTCAGCGCTTTTCCTGCGTACTCAATTTGATTAGTGGCATTACCCAGGACCTTGTTGCTTTGCCAAAGATCGGGCTTCCCGGTATTCAGTAACGCCAACGATGAGGCCACCATGATCTGATAGCCCGTTTGCACCTGGCCTTTGACGGCTGAGGTTAGTTCCCAGCTCAGTCGGGGAATAACAACATCGATCACCGGGTTTGCCCGGTATTCTGTTCGCAAATGGACGGGCGTGAGATCGGCGGTCCGGGCCCACGATTTAAGGGGTGAAAGCGTATACAGGGACATTATTAACCATACGGTCAACGTATTCAACCGAGAGAATTTCATAGAGTGAATGGGTATAGGTGTATAAGAAGCAACACACAGGCGGTGAACTACTTATAATACGGATTGCTGACGGAGTCTATATAGGCCCATGGATAATTCCACTTGTCCATGTACACATTCCCGGCTGCGAAATTATCATGGGCACCCTGAAGTTTTTTGGTCAGAATGGCCTCAAGCTGTTTCTGTATTTTCGCCATTGGGAGGGTATTGGCCAGATTCATGAGCTGGTAGGGGTCCTGCAGATTATCGTACAGCAGCCAGGGCCCTTTCAGGTCGCGCACGTAGGTATACCGCGCCGTGCGGATACCCCGAAATTCGCGACCCCCTTTCCCGTAGTTCCATTGGTGGAACGGCACGATACAGGCAATCATCGCAGCATCGTCTGGCCGTGGCGCACGGGGTTTGCGGATCAGGCCGGCAACGTCTTTCCCCTGTACACTGGCCGGTATAGTCTGGCCGCTCAGCGATAATACTGTGGGCATCACATCTGTAAGGGTGATGGGTACATCCAGTGTGCGGCCTTTACGACTCAGTCCAGCGGGG
Organism: Spirosoma aerophilum; assembly: GCF_054782495.1. Classification (NCBI taxonomy): domain Bacteria; kingdom Pseudomonadati; phylum Bacteroidota; class Cytophagia; order Cytophagales; family Cytophagaceae; genus Spirosoma; species Spirosoma aerophilum. Next base: position 575,744 of record NZ_BAAGSJ010000013.1, read on the forward strand.
TACTTGAGCAGAAAAGGGACACGGATGGACTCGTCCCAGGGCTTTTGCTTGTTGATCTGGTCATGCGAGTACAGCATATCACCGTGGTCGGAGGTGAAAAGGAAGATGGTGTTTTCGTCTAGTTTAGCCCCTTTCAGCGCGGCCTGTAATCGGCCAATACAATCGTCCAGAGCGTTAATATGGGCATAGTACCCTTTCAACGCCCGGTTGGCTTCCATGGTGTCGTTAGCAGGAACATTGGGACGCAGGGAAAGGGATTTGCTGGCGTACCGCTGGCGATATTCTTTCGGGGCTGTCTGGTAGGGGTCGTGCGGTGGTCCCCAGGCCAGCACCAGCAGAAAAGGCGCTTGGCGTGATTGGGTCATGAATGAAATGGCCGAATCGGTTTGGCTAATGGCGTCGTACTGTTGCCAGACAAACTGCTTGTTAATCTCGTTATAATAGGGCGAGTTATTGTAATCGTGGGTACATTCCAGCCCCCGCCAGTACTCGAAGCCCTGCCGACGGTCAGCCGGAACCGGTGCCAGTCGACCGGCCGCGAAATCTTTGGCCAGACCGCCGTTGATATGCCATTTGCCGATGAAGCCGGTTTTGTAGCCGTTCTGCTGGCATACTTCGGCCAGGGTGACGGCTTCGTTGCGCAGCGGACGGTCGTTGTAAAATACACCGTGGGTGGTGGCGTGCTGACCCGTTAATAAACTGGCCCGGCTCGGCGAGCAAACCGGCACTTCGGCCACGCACAGGCGGGCATTGACAGACTCCAGGGCCAGCTTGTCCAGATTAGGCGTTACCACGTCTCGATTGCCTGCGTAGCCGAGGTCCTGTGCCCGCCACTGGTCGGCCATCACAATCACGATGTTGGGCCTGCGGACACCGGCCTGACTGCGCTCGGATCGGAGAGGGCGACGGTTTCCAGGCAATCAGACCGGTTAGCAGCGCACCGGCTGCGCAGAGCGTGACATACTTCATAACTGGTTTTCGGGTGGGTTTTTAACGGGCTGCGGCTTTAAGGCGGTCGAAACTAGGCAACAGTGACTTCTTTAATGCTTTCCCCGGCGGCTCGACAGCCAGATTACGGAGTTCCATCGGGTCGGTTTTCAGGTTGTACACTTCCTCATAGCTATCCGCCGGTTCGCGGAGGTTGTAGTAATGGACGTACTTCCTGTCGGCACTTAGCACGCCTTCGGATTGGGGGATAAACACCCCTGGCGTATTAAACACGTGCTCAAAATAGAACTCCGTTCGCCAGGGTGTACGGAGCGATGCGTCATGGCGATTGTCCATGAGTTGCGTAAGGCTTCGGCCCTGCATCCGACCCGGTACCGGCACCCCCGCCAGCGTGAGCAGGGTAGGAGCCACATCAATGTTAAGCGTATACCGGTCGGTGGTGCGGCCTTTCCGGTCCGGTCGGCGGGGATCATAAATGATGAGCGGCACCCGGATCGACAACTCGTGGCCATACCATTTATCGGCAAATCCATATTCGCCCTCATAAAACCCGTTGTCGCTGGTGTACACGATGATGGTGTTTTCGGAAAGTCCCCGTTCCTGAAGGGTACGGCGGAGGTTGCCCACTACGTCGTCGATGCCCGTGATCAATCGGTTATACGACTTGGTTGTCTGCTGAAACATGGAATCCGTAGCGAACCGGCGGCTCCAGCGAATGCGGGACTCATTCTGGTCGTTGTGCCGGAACCAGTCTGGAAACTGTCGGTAGTATTTGTCTTTGGCGGCTTCGGGGCGCTTTAGCGTCTGATGGCGGTAGAGGTCGTTGAATCGCTCGGCGTAGGGAAATTCGGGATTGGCTCCGTCCTGTGCATGGGGTGCTTTGAAGCTCACCGACAGACAAAACGGTTTTCCGGCCGGATTGCCCTGAATGAACTCGTCCATTTGCTGACCCATTAAATCGGTCAGGTGAATCGGCTTTCCGTGCGCATCCCGGGCCGCATAGTTACCCTGCCCGTCGAAACCGCGCCAGTAGTCGTATTCACTAATGGGCATTACATTGCCCACACCATATTTACCGATAAATCCCGTTCGGTAACCGGCTTTACGGAGCAGTACCGGATATGTCTGTGCCAGAGCAGAATCCGTAAAAGGCGTCACAAAATCCACAATTCCATGCCGACGGCTGTACTGCCCGCTCAGGATACTGGCCCGGCTGATGCAGCAGATGGGCGTCGTGACGTACGAGCGCTTAAAATAAAACCCTTCCTTAGCCAGCCGATCAAGGTTAGGCGTCCGGATACTGGTATTTCCGGCAATACCCAGGGCGTCCCATCGCTGGTCGTCTGCCAGCAGGAAAATGATATTGGGGGGCGAGGGTGGGCGCAGGGCCGGGCCAATCGGCCAACGAAGGCCGAGCGTTACAGCCAGCACGATAACGAAAGGCAGGAATCGTGTCAAGGTTTTAGGAAAGGGTTGGGAGTGAGATTGTTGGCTTGAAGGTAATAAAGCTTACGGGTATTGAAATGCCCCGTTCGCAGTCGCTATGTTATGTAGTCCATTGTAGTCCATTTCGACTATCGACAACTCATTGGTAACCTTTGGCGCCAGGAACCTGGCTGGGCTGAATGCTTTGAATCCAGGTATTCAGTGCAGAATTCGACCTGTCGTTTCTTTGCAGTGAGCAAATGCACACTGGCGTTGCTGAGCCCGGTCAGCGGTTAGGTTAGTCCAACGCGATTGCGGATCTACTGTACAAAGAAAGGGCAGAGCCTCACGCCTTCTACCCAATTCAGTTGATTGGTTGCCCAACCTGAACATATCCTATCTGGCTGAATTAATTAGGCTATAAGTTTTCTAATCCTTTTCTAATCTGCCGCTAACACCGGCCTAACGGGGGGGCAGCACCTTTGTAAAGTCAACCAGGCGATGAATTTGAAACGCACCGTTTCAGTCTGGTTCAGACGCTAAATGACAAAACAAACCATGAAAACATACCTGTTTATCGTCGCTTTCAGCACCCTTTTTTTCTTTACTGCTTCGGCCCAGGATGATCGCAAATTACGCAACGACCATACCTATTCAACGCACAATTATAAGCATATGAACAAAGCCACTACGGCTGGATCCTGGAAAAATCAGGCTGGCGTTGTGGTTCGTGCTCCCGGATTCAGCCAGACCTCAGTTGCCAATTACAAACATTCGGTACCGGGTAAAGTGCCCACCGGTGGCGTCACACTACCGCATACTCCGGATATGGACGTAGCTGTTCGGAACTATAAAATTCAGCAGACGAATGTGATCAGAACGACCAGTCAGCCTGCTTCTACGGTAGTTGAGCGATTATCTGTTCAGTCGAATGTAACTGGTAATCAGTAAGTAAAGCCTTAGTTTGCCGCATTTGTGGCATCGTGTGAACGGTTTAATGCTACCTTTAGTCCCGATTGGACGTTGCAAAACGTCCAATCGGGATTCAAACTTTACTATCTTGTTCGTGATTACCTTGTAAACAGCCAGGGTGTTTAGCAGTAAGAATGTTCGGCTGACGCTACAGGTAAAGTTCGTTTGTCTCTTTTAGTCTGACTTCACTATATGCCTCAAACTAAGTATAGCCCACTACGTTCCGGCCTCCTTGTCATCAGCTTACTGGCCTTGATCCTGACAAGTATTTTTCTAAGCCGACGCAATACGCAAAAAATTCAGGAGGAGTCCGTATCAATCTACAAAGACCGGCTCGTACCAACCGCTATTCTGGTTAATTTGATGTCAACGATCTACAAAAAGCGGATGCTGCTTGAAACCACTCTGCTGGCTTCTAAAACAGACAATATAAGTCAGTTGGAACCGAGTTTGAATCAGTTTGACCGTCGGACCGACTCACTGCTAACAGAATTCGAGCGGACTAAACTTACCGTTAAAGAGGTCGAATGGCTCAAGTTGTTTAATCGTAAGTTCGTCGTTTATAATCAGCTGGAAGGTGAACTGACAACCAATTTCCACCGTTTGCCGAAGGAAAAACAAGTTCAGCTTGCCGCTTCGGCCAGCGCGGCCTTTGCCGAGATCATCAAGACCCTCAACGAATTATCCAGCCTTCAACTCACGGTAGGTCAGGAACTACTCGAGGAGTCGAGAAGGCAAACAAACGATGTCTTTGTCTTAACAGCTTTACAAATCGGCCTGGTTCTGTTTGTGGGGTTAAGCTTATTCTGGCATCGTTTTTAAGTATCTGTGCCGTAGTAATCAGGCAAATGGCGGGCTAGTTAAATCGCTGCTAATTAGTAATTTGTGCGAGGGAGACTAGTTTATTGATTAGCTGTTTACAAATCAACTACTTCTTAAGGTTGCGTTATATTCCAGAAGGTTAAAAAACCTTCATAAGAACGGGTTTGATCGTACCGGTATGGTTTGGGGATAGACTACCCATTCGTTGGGTATGAAGGCTCGAAGGTTGCTTCGTGAAGCAACGCTGGCCCATATTTTGAAAAATTCAGAACCGAAACGCTTTTCAATTCAATAAAGGTAGCCGCCCAGGAGCAGGTACTTTTTAATTTAGTAACAAGCGACAGCCATTAACCATGAGCACCCAAAAACCGAGCATATTAGTTGTAGAAGATGAGGCAAAAGTCGCCCTATTCCTCAAAAAAGGGCTCGAGACCCAGGGATTTAACATCACTGTGGCCGCCGATGGACGGGAAGGGAAACGACTGGCCGGAACCGAACGCTTCGATCTGATCATCCTCGATGTAAATTTACCGTTCGTTAACGGTGTGGAACTGGCTCAGTATATCCGTACCAAAAACGCTCACCTCCCGATCCTGATGCTAACAGCACTCGATTCAACGACCGACAAGCTGATGGGCTTTGAAGCAGGTGCTGACGATTATCTCATAAAACCGTTCGATTTTCTGGAGTTAGTGGCCCGAATCCGGGCGCTATTGCGCCGGGTGGCTCCCCCGGAAGAGGCCCAGGGTGTTCTGGAACTGGCAGATCTTGAGCTCGACCTGAACGAGAAAGTGGCCCGGCGCGGGGGAGAAACCATCGACCTCACAGCCCGCGAGTTCGCGCTGCTTGAATACCTCATGCGCAATCAGGGGCGGGTAGTCTCTCGAGTCAACATAGCTATGCAGGTGTGGGACCTTAATTTCGATACCGGCACCAATGTTATCGATGTGTACATCAACTACCTGCGCAACAAAATTGACAAGGACTCCCCCGTCAAGTTGATTCATACAGTCGTAGGTCTGGGGTACGTGCTGAAACAAAAGTAATTTCTACCCGATGACCATTCGCAACCGCCTGACCTTACTGTTCACGGCCATCGTATCGAGTTTACTGCTGGTGTTCTGTCTGGTCAACTACCTGGTTGCCGAAAGTCACCGTCGTAACGAATACAGCGAACGCCTGCATGCCGAAGCTCTCACCTCCGCAGAACTCCTGTTTGGACCTGACTCTGTAGGCCGGCAACTCTACAAACTACTGGACAAGAACCACATGACGGTGCTTAACCAGGAGGAAATTATCATTTATAATTACCGCAATCAAATCGTTTATGAAAGCGGGACAGACTACCTGAACGTTTCAAAAAACCAACTCGACCAGGTGCGGTTGCGGGAGCGCACTTATTGGCAAGTGGGGGACCGCGAAGTGGTAGGGGTACGGTATTTGAACCATCATCAACCCCTGGTGGTGCTGGCCTCGGCGGTTGATAAATACGGCTTCAGTAAACAGCGTAAACTGGCTGGTATGCTGGCTGCTGGCTGGCTACTGGCTACAGTAGTCGTTTTCGGGGCCGGTTACCTCTACGCCGGGCGAGCCTTGAGGCCCATTCGCCAAATCATCAGGCAGATTGATACCATCACGGCTTCGCAGCTGGCTCAGCGGCTGACGGAAGGGGCCAGTCCGGACGAAATTACACAACTGGCCCAGCGGTTCAACCGGATGCTGGCCCGCCTGGAAGACGCGTTTCAACTTCAGCGTAATTTTGTTTCCCACGCATCCCACGAACTACGAACCCCGCTGACGGCCATCACCGGACAGCTTGAAGTAGCACTCCTGGCGGAGGAGGACCTCGACGAACTGCGGGAAACCATAGGCTCCGTCCTGGACGATGTGCGCGATCTTAACCGGCTCACTAATGGGCTGATGAGTCTGGCTAATTTGGGCGTAGATGAGTCGGCGGTGGTCATGGGACCGGTTGATATGGAGGACCTAACCGAGTTGGTCAGGGCTGAACTGGGCCGCCTTCGACCTGAGTTCATCATCACACTGTCGGTTGATCCGCCGGAACAGGGCTCGGTTGGGTTTGGTATATTGGGGAGTGAGGCCCTGCTGAGAAGGGCTGTGTTCAATTTGATGGAAAATGGGGGAAAATTTGCTTCTGACCACCGGGTACAGGTAAAAATAAGCGCAGACCGGGATACGGTTAGTCTAACGTTCAACAACTACGGCCCATCCATTGACCCCAGTGAACTGGCCGACATCTTTAAGCCCTTTCGGCGTGGAACCAACGGCCGATCCTTACCCGGCCATGGCATTGGCCTTTCACTCACCCAACGCATCGTACAACTGCACCGGGGCCGTATCACGGTTGAATCGGATGCGATAAAGGGAACCACTTTCCAACTGATAGTACCCCGGCAATAGGGGTGGCTCATGGTGGATTCTAATCGATTTCTAATCTGCGGCTAATTGGGCTTTAAAGTCGTCAGATCACTTTTGTGCCGACAGCGGGTATCCGTGCACAGCCATCGTTCATACACGGAAAATCAGGCCATCGGTTCTCACCGGAAAGATCGTTTAGCGCCAGCCCGGTCTTTTGGGTAGGGTCGGGGTACATGATTTGTCGGGTGTATACGCCACCCCACCACGTATGCCCGTTGTTTTTTCGTTTTATCAAGTCATGTCAGCCTCCTCGGCACGACGCGAAAGAAATCATGGGAGGTGACCCCCATTACGTTTATGGTAAAGCCCAGCACAAGAAATATTGTTAGTTGGTGGTTCGCTGTGGATACCCCGATCCGCCGGTATAAATTAAGTTTAAATCCTCCGTTAAAATTGGCCTGCGAGCAAGTGAGCCGCGACTTTGTACCCCCTTCCGGAGCCAGGGATATAGCGAAATATCGCCGAGTCGATAAACTGGCTTTTGCGCGGGCGGTTCAACAGAGGCTCAGGGAAAACACGGCTACGGGGGCTTCCCATTCGGTTTCAACGGAAGTCTGAACCGACTCGAATTTTTCTAACCGTATTCTAATTCGGACTTAATACGACTCTTAAGCCACCTCGTCACCTTTGTATTGACAATGAGGTACTTCGGGTGGGCAGCACCAACAAAACGGCTCCTGAAACCCATTGGCAAGCTTACACTTTAACCATCGGTATTATGAAAACACGTTCTGATCTTGCTTATCAAACGGGTCGCCTGCATCGAATCCAACGGTTGTGGCCCTTGCCGCATCATCGGCAGGGTAGGTTACAACGCCACGTTGAGTTCCTAATCCCAGCAACGCCATGAACCGCTATACCCTCGACTACTCCGGACCGGTGGGTACGGGCCCACCCACCCCCAGCCGCTGGCCACGACGCCGTATGTATCGCACCTTTCGCCAGATGGGCGCTTTGCTCACTGCCTTAGTGGGTGCCATCGTCCTGGTTGGACTGCTGAGCCAGCACGCCCAGATCAAATCACTTCGCGAACGCTCCGAGACTCAGGCCCTTCAGTACGATTCGCTGCTGTTGGCCAAAGGCGAGGCCGACCGACAACTTGACATACTCCGCGCTCAACTGATCAAGTATCATCAACCCTAATTGATTAACGCTCATGAACCGCTCCACTTATTTCCTGCCATTGCTGACCCTGGCCCTAATGAGTAGTTGTACCGTTGTCCGCCAGGGCGAAGTCGGCGTCAAACGAACGCTGGGAAAAATTAAAGCTCAAACACTACCTGAAGGCGTTCAGGGATTCAACCCGCTGCTGACGCGCATCATTAAGATTCCAACCCGCACGGTCAATCTCGAAGTGCGCGCCCCGCTGCCTTCCAAAGAAGGACTCACGGTGCAGTCGGATATATCGATCCTGTATCGCGTTGAAGGCACCTTTGCGCCCAAAATCGTTGAGCAGATTGGGCCCAATTACGACGATGTAGTCATTCTGCCCGTTTTTCGCTCTGCCGTCACGGATGTGTCTTCACGTTACTACGCCAAAGACATGCACACCGGTCAGCGGGCCGAAATCGAAAAGTCGATTCGTGACGTGATGATGACCCAGCTCAAAGAACGGGGCTTCGTGATCGAGTCGGTACTGCTCAAAAGCATCGCCCTGCCGGCGGGTCTGACCAAAGCCATTGAGGAGAAACTCGCGGCTGAGCAGGATGCCCAGCGGATGCAGTTCGTGCTTGACAAAGAGCGGCAGGAAGCCCAGCGCCGAATCATTGAAGCAGAAGGTACGCGCGACGCCCAGAAGATTATCAATGAAGGGCTGACCCCTATGCTTATTCGATTCAAAACCATCGAAGCCTTCAACCGGCTGGCTCAATCGCCCAATAGCAAGATAATCATCACCAACGGCGACTCTCCCCTGATGCTTAATACCGACCAAATCCAGTAATTAAACCAAACTCCGATGAACACACCTGAATTAGTAACCCGACCAAATGACCCGGCTAATGAACTGGCCGCCCTGTACATGGGCCTTGGCAGCATTGCCTATGCACTGGCTAAAGTAGATGGCCGGATCCAGTTAGCCGAAATGCAGCTGGTTAAAGAAATGCTGGCCAATGTACCACATGGCGACCTGGCGATGTACGCATTTCTGCTGCGGGAAAACGTCGACCAGACCGTCGAAGAAGCGTACGACTTTGGTCTGCGCTGCTTTACCAACAACCGCAAGGCCCTGACCGAGGTCCATAAAAAGCAATTCGTTCATATCCTCATCAGGATCGCTCAGGCCCATGACGATACCTCCCGCAAGGAGCAGGATCTCATCAAGCGATTCCGTCGTGACCTCCGGCGACTCTAACTTCATCTTAATAGCTTTCACCATTCGTATAAACCAGGTTATCACCCGTGAAAACGTTCAAATTTGCGCTGCTCCTGGCTTTTTTGGCCAGTCCCATTTTTATCTTTTCAAACTTCCGCCCCAAGAAAGACCAGCCAGTGCAGGCGTCGATTCAGGGCGATGAGACGCAGAATCGACTGCAGGTGGCGCTCGTTAAACCGCCGAATACGCCGGTTACCCTTCGCGTACTGGATTCCGATGGTTGCCTGCTACATGAAGAGTCGATTTTGGACGGCTCTTCCAGCGTTCAGGCACAATTTAACCTGTGGGGTATCCCCAATGGTACGTATCGGGTAGAGGTTTGTGACCCCAAGCGGTCACAAACCCATCTGATTCAACTCGCTTCCACAAAGTATCCTACGTTGAAGCGGCAGATTATTATCCAGCCTGCTGAATAAAGGTGGTTGTGGCCCCCGCTCTATCGGGCGGGGGCTACGGTAATACGTCCACTCGAAAATCAGATGTAATGCTCTCCATTGGAGATCAGGCAAACAGATATGATCCTGATCAGTACGAAGCCAGAACGCATCGGGTTGTGAGATAAAAATTGGCTGGAAAAGGAGGGGGATTGCAGCTGATCGCATACCCGCCCAGGCAGCAAATTGCATTATTAGTAGAAACTTGTAAATCCCTTTAAGACCAGGCATACCAGTGGGTAATATTTCCACCGCAATGTTCTTTAAACGAGTAATGGGTATGAACTTTACGCACCACCAGGCGTTGGGCTTTCGTTGTGAAGAAGAGGAACGAGGGCCGGCGCCGGGTGACATTGACCATCTGTTTTCGTCCGAATAGAAGCTCTTTCGTGAGACGGTTGTCCCGATTACTTCATTGTTAATTTAGTCTTTTGCATCTGTTAGCCCTGTTTTTCGTTTACCTGACGCTCTCTGGAATCACCTCTCCGGTAGCTTTTTCTATTTCGTCGGTTGTCAAACCGAGTCTGCGGTTCAGCCAGCAACCCCGTCAAAAAAAGAAGCCTGTTCGCGCGCCCTCCCGGCAGAAGGCTAAAAAGCCGAACGTTCATGCTGCCGCTAAAAAGCATGTCAGGAAAAAACCTGCATCGAAAAAGCTCCTTTCGTCCGCTCGATCTGTCAAACGTAATCGTCCAGTGATCACAGGCAGGAAAAAAAAGACCATTACCAGGAAAGTGGCCTTGCCCGTAAGTCGTCAGCTCGCCATCATGGGCAGCGGATACGCAACTATCCCCATTCTCGACGGTCAGCTTAGCGGAACCGTATACTACCTGGCTTCCGGGCACGGTGGTCCCGATCCAGGAGCCATTGGTCGTTTTGGAAAACAACTTTTGCCTGAGGATGAGTACGCCTATGATGTGACTTTACGGCTCGCCCGGCTGCTGATTCAGCACGGCGCTACGGTGTACATGATCGTGCAGGATCGAAATGACGGTATTCGGGATGCCGCTGTATTGCCCATTGATTACGACGAGGTAGCTTTCCCAAATCAAACCATACCCCTCAACCAGACAAATCGACTGCATCAGACAACAACGGCAGTGAACGGTCAATTCTCCCGCCATAAAGAGAAATACCAGCGATTCATTACCATCCACGTCGATAGCCGGAGCAGGGGCGAAACGACGGATGTGTTCTTTTATCACCACCCCCAGAGTAAAGTCGGGTTGCGACTGGCGAGGCAGATTCATAAAACGTTTCAGGCCATGTACCGACGGCATCGGCCCGCCCGCCCTTATATGGGTCGGGTGAGCAGCCGGGGGACCTTATACGTCGTGAAAAACTGCCAACCGCCCACGGTATTTATTGAACTGGGCAATATTCAGAATGCACTCGACCAGCGTCGTTTCTTGCAGGCGCAAAACCGACAGGCACTGGCCAACTGGATGTGTCTGGGTATGCTGACGGATTATAGGGCCAGTCGTTAAATTGTAGAGGGATTGATTAGTTTCTGGTAAACGCTATGGCTAACCGCGAATAAACGCATTTCCTTATCAGGTCTATTCTTTCATGGTCAGGATATTAGCCGGGACAGATGGGTCTGTCTCAACCTGTTTACGTGCCCGTGTCGTATCTGTGTTAAGGAGCCGTATAGCCTTCGACCGGTCGCCCGCGATGTGTAGCAGCAAATCTGCAGTCGGAGTATATACGATATGGTCGAGGGTAATGTTCCGGCTATTCTGCACTTGCATAATCGTTTTACTACTGCTGAGCAGCGACACGTTTTTCAGCCGTATGTTCTCCGCTTCGATACATACCAGCCCTTTGTGACTTTGCAACACTGCATTTTCAATCAGAATATCCTTCACCGCCATTTCCGGTAAACCCCGGATCAGAATGGCCGTTTCGGCTCCTTTACAGGTGACGTTCCGGATCTGGAATGATCGGAACTGGGGGGTTGCCTCTGAAAGCGGCTGAGCTGGAATTACGGGCAGTTCATTGCTTTCTCCCTGCTGAGGTACGGGGTCTTTGGCGGCATAATACATGTCGAAAAGTATGGCTTCCCCGGCAATATTGGTCATGTTGATACCATCTACAAAGATATTTTCGACCACGCCACCCCGGCCCCGTGCTGTTTTGAACCGCAGCCCAACATCGGTTCCCATGAACGTACAGTTCGACACATAGAGATTTTTTACCCCACCCGACATTTCGCTGCCGATCACAAAGCCACCATGTGCATGATAGACGCGACTATTACGAACCGTAATATTTTCGGTAGGAACGCCCCGTTTACGGCCCTGTTCATCGCGCCCCGATTTGATGCAGATCCCATCGTCCCCGACGTCAAAGGTGCAATCATCCACCAATCCATTTCGGCAGGATTCCAAGTCCAGCCCGTCGCCATTTTGGGCATACCAGGGGTTTTTAACCGTAACCCGGCGAAGGGTAATATCCTCGCAAAGAAGTGGGTGAAGGCACCAGGCGGGCGAGTTTTGAAAGGTAACTCCTTCCAGCAGAATACCCTTACAGCGAGTCAGACTGAGCATATTTGGGCGCAGGAAATCCTTAATACCTTCATAATACGCCATTGGCTGCCCGGCTTTTATCGGTTCGCCGGCCCCTTTCAGCGACTGTGCAGTTGGATACCAGGTATCCTGTTTATCATTTAGCACCCCACCGGAAGCGACCAGTTTTTTCCATTGATCAGCAGTGAGTTTACCCTTTTTAACCATTCGCCAAACTTCCCCGGCACCGTCCAGAATCCCTTCACCCGTGATGGCAATATGTTGGAGGCCAACTCCTGAAATAGGGGCCTGATTACGAATGGCTTCTTCCCCTTCCCAAGTCGTGCTTACCAGAGGATAGACCTCCCGACGATTCGTGAACTGGAGTAAGGCACCTTTCTCCAGATGTAAGTTGACGTTACTTTTCAGCGTAACCGGACCCGTCAGCCATAGTCCGTGTGGAATGAGCACGACACCCCCGCCCGCCTGGCTGCACTGGTCAATGGCTTTGTTGATGGCGACCGTATTTAATGTTAAGCCATCAGCAACCGCTCCCAGCTTCCTGATCGAAATGGTATCTTTCCGAAAGGTGGGGGTAGGTACTTTTGGCAGATCAGATGGGCTTCCCATAGCCAGCTGAAAGGTGGTCAGACAGCTAAGCAGGGTTGAGGCAGTACGTAGTTTCATGCGGGTAAGGATAAGATTAAATCCACCTGAATGGCAGCATATAGGGTCGACAGGTGATTAGCTGACCAAATTTGACTTAAAGTGACCGTAAAATTGGCTCTGATTCAAGCTGCAATTGACTTTTATTTCTGCAATCGTTCCCGGTAACGATGCCACCAACTGAGAACGGGATGTAGTCAAGGCTAACCCTGAAGTTATTACTTAGGCTGTAGACGCATTCGAGCGAATTTTCTGCCGTCCGTTCTGGGCTTTAACCGCTCCTTACCTCATAGATAAGCGCGTTTATCTGTAGAAGCCCTCTAAATCGTTCTAGTAAGTCCTGAAAAATTTACAAAAACGAGGGCTTTATGGCTTTGCAAATGGTAACTTTATGTACTTTTGACACAAAGAAAAATCGAATGGCGATGAATCGAGTTACCAGCCTGATTATACCTTTTTTGCTGACGGGCAATCTTTGGGTTCGGGCGCAGCAGGCGCATGTTAACCTTGACTGGAACCCCCAGAAAAACACACAGAATCTCCTTCCGTTTGGAGCCAATGTAATCTCTCCGGAGGTGCGGGATGACCATACCGTGACCTTTCGATTGAAAGCACCCGATGCAAAGCAGGTCCTACTGACGGGTGGTCCGATGCTGCTGGCCTTACGGGCTAAAGATCCCATTCCTTTTCAGAAAGATACGGATGGTCTTTGGTCGCTTACGGTAGGACCCGTGAAGCCGGACATGTACGTCTATAAATTCATTGTCGACGGGGTAACGATTGTTGACCCAAACAACACATTGACGGGCTTTAATGACCAGCCCGGTTATAGCAACCTGGTCGTTCAGGGCGATGGTCCGGCCTATTACGATGCAAAATCAGTGCCCCACGGAGCCGTAACCCGCCACATCTACCACTCGGATGTACTGAAAGGGGAACGCGAGATGTTTATTTACACGCCCCCCGGCTATACCCCAAAAAAGAAATATCCGGTGCTGTATCTGATGGGGGGCAGTGGTGAACTGGCTTCCGGCTGGGCACTCGACGGACGGGCCAATTTCATTGCAGACAACCTGATTGCTGAAGGAAAAATGGTGCCGATGCTGATCGTGATGCCAAACAACCAGGTGGTGCACCGCTCTGATCCGGCCCATACCGAAAAAACATTTCCTCTTTTGGAAGAAGAGCTGAAAAAACAGATCATTCCGTTCGTGGACAAAACCTACAGTACCCGTGCCGACCGCAAAGGGCGTGCGCTGGCGGGGCTGTCGATGGGGGGAAGGCACACTCAACTGGTTGGTTTAACGAACCTCAACCTGTTCAGTTCGTTTGGCGTGCTGAGCGCGGGAGACCTGGAAACGGAAAAAGTAAGTGCGGCTTTTTTAACCGATCCGGCGGCTAATCAGAAAGTAAATTACCTGCTGGTAGGGCAGGGAACCGGCGAAGTAGAAACGATTGGCAAGCGGGCGGTAGCCCTGCACGAAGCCTTGCAAAAACATAACATCAAACATGATTACTACGTGGGTGGCGACGGAGCGCACGACTGGGGTACCTGGCGTCACCTGTTGTATTTCAAACTGTTGCCTAATCTATTCCGATAGCTACAACCATAACCCTTAAACACTCAAAATCAATATGACCACTTCCCGATTTTTACTAGCCCTCTGCGCAACATTTATGGCGGCAGGTGCTATGGCTCAGGCACCTCAGCGGACGCCTACCCCAAACGACACCCTGAAGTCGCCCAGGGTGCTGGACGATAAACGCGTAGTGCTCCAGATTTATGCACCCAAAGCCAGCGAAGTGACCGTTTCCGGTGATTTTATGACGGTCTTCAAACCGCTGAACCTGACCAAAAATGAGCAGGGCGTATGGTCCACAACCATTGGACCCCTCCGGCCGGACTATTATTCGTATACGCTCCTGGTAGACGGTGTCCGGACGATGGACCCTAAAAATCCGATCATTAAGCAAGGCATCAGCAGCCTCGAAAACATGATGGCTGTTCCGGGCGCTGAAACGGCTTTTGAAGACAACAAAACTGTGCCGCATGGCGAAGTACGGGAGGTCTGGTATCCATCGGGAACGTTGAACATGATGCGCCGGATGCACGTATACACACCACCGGGTTACGAAAAAAGTTCGACAAAGTATCCGGTTTTCTATCTGCTGCACGGTGCCGGTGATGATGATTCCGGCTGGAGTACCATTGGTCGGGCGGGTTTCATTCTGGATAATCTGATCGCGGCCGGTCAGGCTAAGCCCATGATTGTCGTTATGCCAAACGGCAGTATGCCTATACCGCCCAATGCGGCCTTTGATGCGCAGATGATGAGTAAGATACGCTCCATGTTTGCCGATGACTTTCTGAACGACGTTATGCCGACTGTCGAGAAAACATACCGGGTAATGACGAACCGGGAAAACCGGGCATTGGCGGGCCTGTCGATGGGCGGTTTTCAGACACTGGACGTGAGCCTGACGCGGCCCGAACTGTTCAACTACGTGGGGGTGTTTAGCTCGGGATTCTTTGGCGCATCCATCGACGAAGCTGAAACCAAATATGCTAAAGCGCTGAACGACCCTTCCTTCAACAAAAACAAAAAGCTGTTCTGGGTGGGTATCGGCAAAGATGATTTCGTGATGGACGCCAACAAGAAGACGCTTGCCCTCCTCGATAAACACCAGATCAAGTACCAGTATAAAGAAACCTCAGGCGGGCACACCTGGATCAACTGGCGCCAGTACCTGAATGAATATGCGCCCATGCTGTTCAAGTAAGTGAACGTTGTTCTTTGTGGTAAATGACCCCACCCCAACCCCTCCCCTAAAAAAAGGGGAGGGGCATAAGAACAACCAACCCTTTTTCTAGCCCCTCCCCTTTTTTTAGGGGAGGGGTTGGGGTGGGGTCATTTCTTTTTAACCATATCCCTTCGATAACCTGTTTTATGAACCTAATTCGACCGCTTCTCTTATTTTGCCTGCTTAGTTTTTCCGCCCGTTCGTTTGCCGCTAAAGTTGACTCGCTGGATGTGCCCTCGGCCGTGATGAAGAAGAACCTGCGGGCGGCTGTCGTTCTGCCAAACTCGTATGCCAAAGGGAAAGCGAACTATCCCGTTTTGTACCTGCTGCATGGTGGGGGCGGCAAGTTCAACGACTGGCTGAATAAAACGCCCGACAAAATGCTCCTGCATAACCTGGCGGATCAGTACAATATCATTATTGTGACGCCGGAAGGGGAGCCTCTCAGCGGTTACCTCGACAGCCCTGTTCAGAAAGACAACCTTTTCGAGACCTACATTACCAAAGAAGTGGTCGAGAAAATTGACAATACCTACCGCACCATCCGCGACCGGAAAGGACGGGTCATTACGGGGCTTAGCATGGGTGGTCACGGGGCTTTGTATCTATCGGGACGCCATCCGGAGCTGTACTGCGCGGCTGGCAGCATGAGTGGAGCGCTCGACCTGTCGACCACGCACTGGAAAATTACGCCCGAGTTTGCGAAACAGATTGCGCCGGGTTTCACCCGCATTTTAGGTCCGGTAGGAGCAACACCTGATTTATACGCGGCAAATTCGGTTGTGAATATGGCTGACAAACTGAAAGCCAATGCCTTGCCGCTGATCATTGATTGTGGGGTCGATGACTTCCTGATCGAACCCAATCGGGAATTGCACCGGCGACTGGTGTACAATCAAACGCCCCACGATTATACGGAGCATCCAGGTGCCCATACCTGGGACTATTGGGAAAACTCACTCCCCTCGCACGTCCTGTTCTTTAGCAAAATTTTAAAGCAAAACGGAGTGGTTGTCCCCTGATCCGTCTACCCGTAATTTGAATGAAAAATAGTATCCTCCTCCTCAGCCTGCTGATTACCGGACTGGCGCAGGCACAGAATTTCCCGGCTCGGACCCCAACGCCCAACGATACGCTTGTCTCGGCCAGAGTTTTGCCGGATAACCGGATTCGCTTCAGTATCTATGCCCCCAAAGCCACGGAGGTTACGGTAGGTGGAGACTTTTCGACCACTCCCTCTCCCACAAAATTGACAAAGCAGGAAAATGGCGTCTGGTCAGCCCTGGTCGGACCACTCACTCCCAACCTGTACACCTACGATTTTTCGGTGGATGGTATCAAAACGTTTGATCCTAAAAATCCAAGGTTTAAGGAAAGCCTGAACGGTTTGTCGAATCTGGTGGAGATGCCGGGTCAGTCCGTCGATTATCTGTCCCTGAAAAATGTGCCGCATGGTCGTGTCGAACTTGTCTGGTACCCTTCGTCATCTCTGGGCATAACCCGACGAATGCACGTTTATACGCCACCCGGTTATGAAACGTCGACCGCTAAATTGCCCGTGCTGTACTTACTGCATGGCGGGGGCGATAATGATGCAAGCTGGATGACAGTTGGCCGGGCCAATTTCATTCTGGATAACCTGCTGGCTGAGGGAAAAATAAAGCCGATGCTGGTTGTGATGCCCGCCGGACATACCCCGGTTCCGGGGCTTCATATGGGGGCTGGTCCGGAACAGGATCCGTTCTGTCAGGATTTTCTGGGGAGTGTTATGCCCTATATCGAAAAAAACTTTAGGGTGTCGACCAAACGCAACGATCGCGCTATTGCGGGCCTGTCGATGGGCGGTGTTCAGGTACTCAACATTGGTTTGTGGAACCCTGAAAAGTTTGGCTATATCCTGCCTTTAAGTACGGGTTATTTCCCGCCGGTCATTGACGAACTGGCAACGAAGTACCAGAGCGTGCTGAAAAATCCGGAGATCAACCGCCTGAAATTATTCTGGCTGGCAATGGGCGGGCCCGCTGATATCGCTTATCAGAACAATAAGAATATGATGGCGCTATTCGATAAATATGGTATCAAATACCAATACACCGAAGTGCCGGGCGGGCACACCTTTCTGGCCTGGCGGGACAATCTCCACGCATTTGCGCCTTTGTTATTTCGTTAGTCCAACTGACTCACCGCTGACTTGTCCAAAACTAGATGAAAAGACGAACGTTCTTAAAAAACAGCTCCAGTGCTGGTTTAGTAGCACTCATTACGCCATCTGGCATCATTAGTATCAATAAGAAACAGGCCGCTCCGACTAACGGAGCGGCTGACTCATTTGTAGACGCTTTCCTGAATCCGCCAACGTCGGCACGGGCTCAATGCTGGTGGCACTGGATGAACGGTAATGTTACCGCTGATGGAATCACCCGCGATCTGGAAGCGATGAAGCAGATTGGCCTCGGCGGTTTTCAGAATTTCGATGCCGGAACGGGGATTCCCAAAGGCCCCGTCGTGTACCTGAGCCCCGAGTGGCTCAAACTGAAAGAACATACCATCAAGGAAGCCGAGCGGCTGGGCCTGGAGTTTACCATGCACAACTGCCCCGGCTGGTCGTCGAGTGGCGGGCCGTGGATTACCCCTGAACTGGCGATGCAGGAAGTGACGTGGAGTGAAACCTACGTCACGGGCGGTAAGGCCGTAGTGAGTGCATTGCCCAAGCCCATGAACAAGCTGGATTTTTATCGGGATGTGGCCGTTATTGCGTTCCCGTCCCTTCCTGGCGAAGCAAGTTTACAATCCCTGATCAGCAAGGCGACGGTAAATGGCACTAATGCCCCGGTATCACTCGATCAACTGGCCGGAAATAAAGGAGTGAGCATTTCGCCCGTTGAAGGAAGCAAATCGGCCTACCTACAGGTCGAATTTAGTCAGCCCTACGAAGCCCGGTCCATTGCGTTTTTGAGTAAACCGGTTGGCGCGTCTTCTGGTGGTGGCGGTGGCTTCGGTGGTGGTCCGCAACTAGTGCTGGAGGTGTCTGATGACGGCACGACGTTTCGGAAGGTATCGACCATCAGCACCGGTCGATCATCGGAGAATTCGCCCAGTTTAGGCGAGTTTGTCGCAACGAAAGCGAAGTACTTCCGGATTACTTCGCCCGGAGCCAGGCAGTTTTCACAGATGCAGTTTTCGAGCTCTGCCCGGCTGGCCGACTGGAAGAAGAAAACAAACAACACTTTTGCCGTCATGGGTGTCACGCCCGATCAGGAGGGCAACGAAAAAACGGCTATCAAGCTGAATACCATCGTGGATGTTACCCGCTTTATGGATAAAGATGGGGTACTCAACTGGAACGCACCGGCGGGAAACTGGACCATTTTACGGGTAGGGTATACCCCGAAAGGCGAACTGAATCGGTCGGCGCCCGATACCGGTATTGGGTTGGAATGTGATAAATACAACACGGCGGCTATTGACTTCCATTTTAATAAAATGATGGAGCAGCTGTTGCCTACCCTGAAGCCATTAACCAAAAAAGGGGGCGTTGGCTTATTGATCGACAGCTACGAGGTGGGTATGCAGAACTGGACAGCCCAGTTTCCACAGGCATTCGAGAAACGCTCTGGTTACTCGCTGATCAACTACCTGCCCACGCTAACCGGCCGTCTGGTTGACAGTGTCGATACAACCGAACGGTTCCTCTGGGATTTTCGCCGGACTCAGGCCGATCTCATGGCCGATAATTACTATGGCCGTTTTACGGAGCTCTGCCACCAGCACGGCATCGTGGCCTATACAGAACCCTACGACCGGGGACCCATGGAAGAAATGCAGATTGGCGCACGCGTTGATGTGAATATGGGTGAGTTCTGGAACGGACTTTCGTCTATTTTTCAGAACAACCTGACCATGCGCCGGACCACTAAGCTGGCGGCTTCCATTGCCCACATCAACGGTAAAACGGTCGGGGGGGGCACTCCGGCTCGTCCGCAGGTAGTGGGTGCCGAAGCCTTCACGGGCGAACCCGAATCAGCCCGCTGGCAGGAATACCCATTTGCCATGAAAGCCCTGGGCGACAAAATGTTTACGCAGGGCCTGAACAAGATCATTTTCCACCGGTACGCCCACCAGCCACATCCAACCGCCGTGCCGGGCATGACGATGGGACCGTGGGGAATTCACTTCGACCGGACAACGACCTGGTGGAGCCAGGGGCGGTCGTGGCTGGATTACATTGCCCGTTGCCAGACCTTATTACAACAAGGTCTGTTCGTGGCCGACCTCGCTTACTTTACCGGCGAAGATGGCAACCAGTATGCCAGGGTAGAACCCCATGAGCTAACGCCAACCCCGCCCGAAGGGTATGATTATGATCTGATCAACGCCGAAACGATCATCAAACGGGCGGTGATAAACAAGGGTAACCTTACCCTTCCCGATGGCATGAGTTACCGCGTACTGGTACTTCAGGATCATAAAGCGTTGAGTATCGAGTTGTTACGCAAACTTCGTGATCTGGTGAATAACGGCCTGGTATTGGTGGGGAATAAGCCTGTCACGACGCTTGGATTACAGGCGCATGCGCAGGGCGGTGCCGAATTTCAAAAGCTGGTTACTGAAATTTGGGGGAAGGAGGCAACTGGAACGGAACACCGGTTGGGAAAAGGGCGTGTGTTTGGGGGGCAGCCGATTCAAGCGGTGCTGACAACACTGGCTATAAACCCTGATGTTGAGATCACATCTCGTTCAGGCGATGCGCCCGTCACCTACATTCATAGACGAATCGGGAATACACAGGTCTATTTTCTGGCTAACCAACGCCGAATGCGTGAAGAACTGGTTTGTACATTCCGCGTCGATGGCCTGAAGCCGGAATTGTGGGATGCGGCAACGGGAAAACAGACGCCCGTTGCTATGTATGCTACCACTAATGGACGAACCCAAGTCGCTGTACCGCTCGAATCGGCGGGGTCGGTATTTGTGGTGTTTCGTTCGCCTGCTTCGCCAAAGCGGATACAGGCGGTTAAGCTGGGCGGTGATGTGCTTCTATCGTCAAAGCCTTTTCCCAGTCCGGACCGGAAGCTATATAAGGACGTCACGAACAACTTTACGATCAGCCTGTGGGCTAAGCCAGAACTGAATATAATGTTGTCGACCAATGGGTTACGGGAGGCAGTTAGGAATTCCTGGACGGATAATTATGCGATCTATCCACCATCGGGAACCAGGTTATATGGGGCTGGACACGCCACTTGCGGGCTGGCTATTGGGCGAAATGGCGTAGCCGTCTGGGAGCGTTCAGACGGAAGTCCCCTGTTCAAAATGGCAGCGACGGTGGGACTGTCAGGGTGGAACCATATTGCCCTTGTCTATAGAGACGGTGCACCGACGGTGTTTGTGAATGGACAACGGGTGCAGCAGGAAAAGGGCAGTTCCGACATTATTCACCCCGGTTTAGGGCAAGCTTACCTACCCGACGGGGCGTCATTTTACAACGGCGATTTGAGCGAACCCCAACTGCTACCCGAAGCGCTCAGTGAAGATCGGATAAGGCAGCTGGTGAGTCAGGCACGGCCTCAGGCGGCTGATCTGCCAACCGTCGAGCTGGCGAAAGATGGAAAATCGGCGCTTCGTTTCTGGCAAAATGGCCGCTATTCGGTGCTGGATTCCACCGGTCGGGAAACAGCGCTACCCATCACCAGCCTGGAGTCACCCATGGAATTGGGCGGTTCGTGGCAGGTGAGCTTTCCGCCCAATTTGGGTGCACCGGCACAAATTACCCTTCCAAAATTGATGTCCCTGACGAACCACGAGCAGGTGGGTGTCAAATATTTTTCCGGTACGGCAACGTACACCAAAACATTTACTGTCCCGGTTAGCGCTAAAGCCGCTGGTAAACGGCTATTTCTCGATCTGGGTCGGGTTGAGGTGATGGCTGGCGTAATCGTCAATGGAAATGACCTGGGGGTTTTCTGGAAGCGGCCTTACCTGATCGATATAACTGATTCGGTGAAAGCCGGAGCCAATACGGTGGCAATTCGCGTAACGAACCTCTGGCCGAACCGGCTGATTGGTGATGAGCAACTACCTGACCCTGACAAGTTCACACCGGGAGCCGGATCGAGTGGTTTTGCCAGTCTGAGCGGGGGGGGCATTGTCGAGTTACCAACATGGTATAAGGAAGGTAAACCCAAACCAGCCGATGGTCGGGTAACCTTCACAACCTGGAAGCATTACCAGAAAGATTCTCCCCTGCTTGAATCCGGCTTAATTGGTCCGGTCGTAGTGCGGGTGGCGGAAGATAAACCCATTCTTTAATCGATGATTGCTGGAGAACACCAGCTTATAGCTAATGAAAAAACTCGCTTTCATATTCCTGTTTGCCACTTCACTGACCACCTTCGGCCAGGCGGTGGTCATTAAAACAGAAAACGGGCGGATAGAGGGCTCGACCAACAAAGCGGGCGACGTTCGGATCGTCAAAGGTGTTCCGTTTGCGGCTCCCCCGGTTGGTAACCTGCGCTGGAAAGCCCCACAACCCGTGGAAAACTGGACCAATGTTCGAAACTGTAAGGCGTTTGGGCCAAGTCCGATGCAGGGCAAACCCGCCCCGTTTATGTATTGGTCGTCGGAGTTCCTGATTCCGGCAGAACCGATCAGCGAAGATTGTCTGTACCTGAATGTCTGGACCGGGGCAAAATCGGCTACGGAAAAACGTCCGGTCGTGGTTTATATTCCCGGTGGCGGCTTTCGTAGCGGGGGAGGAGCCTGCCCCATTTACGACGGCGAGGCTATGGCCAAAAAAGGGGTCGTTTTTGTTACTATCAACTACCGGCTCGGCGTTTTTGGATTCCTGGCTCACCCTGAACTATCGCAGGAGTCGGGACATAATGCTTCGGGAAATTACGCCCTGCTCGATATGATTGCCGCGCTCAAATGGGTTCAGAAAAATATCGCGGCCTTAGGTGGCGATCCGGGTAATGTCACCATTGCCGGTCAGTCGGCGGGCGCGTTTGCCGTAAACTTTCTGACGGCGTCCCCCCTGGCAAAAGGGCTGTTTCAAAAAGCTATCGCCGAGAGTGGGGGAAGTTTTGTCGATAGCCCCCTGCGTCCCAAACTGACCTTGTCCGGAGCCGAGCAGCAGGGAGTTGCTTTCGCCACATCGCTCAAGGCATCGTCGCTGGCGGAACTACGGGCCAAATCGGCTGAAGAGATTCTGAAAGCGACCGGTGGACTCAGTGCGCCGGTGGTTGATGGCTATGTGGTACCCGTATCGGTGATGAACATATATGCCCAGTCAAATCAAAACGATGTTCCACTCATTGTCGGGTGGAACCAGGACGACAAATTAACGGGCCCACCTGCCAAAGCAGATGCGTATCGGGAAAAGGTGAAAAAACGATTTGGCGATAAAGCAGACGCTTTTTTGGCACTTTACCCAGGACAGACCGATGATCAGGCTGCTCAATCGGAAGGCAATAGTAATCGGGATGAAACCTTTGGTATTCAGGATTATACCTGGGCGAAAATGCAGCATAAAACCGGGAAAGCTCCGGTCTATGTCTACAATTTCAACCGCAAACTGCCTGCATCCAGTCCAGACTCGCAATTTGGGGCGTTTCACTCTGGTGAGATCGCTTACGCGTATAACAACCTACACACGCTTAACCGTCCCTGGGAGCCCGTCGATCAGCACATTGCGGATGTTATGTCATCGTACTGGGTCAATTTTGCTAAAACCGGTAATCCAAATGGGAGAGGGCTGCCGAACTGGCCGGTCTATACGCCTGAAGCGGAGCGTGTCATGATCCTGGATAAAGCGATTAGTAGCCGCCCGCTTCCGACAAAGGCCCAAATGGCTTTCTGGGAGGAATACTACGGCGTGAGAAAGTAGTGCCGACAATGGCTATACGTTAAGGGATGGCTAATTAGTCAGGTTGAACGGCCAAAGTTGAATAATTAATAAAGACTATGATAAAGAGGACAATTTACATTGGTTTGCTGAGCACGATCTCAGTCTCCATGACGTTCGGCCAGAACTGGTCGGAGGCAACAGTAGGTAACTGGATAAAGGTCATTAACAAAGGCGGTCAATCGCTGGGATATTCAACTGGTTCAGGGGTGAAGCTGGTAACCGATAAAGGCTTTGCCTTTAAAGACCTGAATAAGAACGGGAAACTGGACAAATACGAAGACTGGCGGTTACCGGCCGATGTGCGGGCCAAAGATCTGGCGTCTAAAATGACGGTCGAGCAGATTGCCGGACTTATGCTGTACAGTAAACACCAGCCCATTCCGGCAGCGGCCGGTGGCCCATTTGCCGGTACCTATAACGGTAAGATATTTGCCCAGAGTGGCGCAAAGGTCTCGGATCTGTCGGATCAGCAACGGGAGTTTTTAACCAAAGATAACCTCCGCCACGTCCTGATCACGTCCGTTCAAAGTCCAGAAGCCGCTGCCCAATGGAATAATAATGCCCAGGCCTTGGCTGAGGGTCTCGGCCTGGGTATCCCCATAAACAGCAGTTCTGATCCAAGGCATGGCACCCGTGCGGATGCCGAATTTAATGCCGGGGCAGGAGGAGCAATTTCTATGTGGCCCGGTTCGTTAGGATTGGCCGCTACTTTCAATCCCGAGCTGGTGCAAAAATTCGGGCAGATTGCCGCTACCGAATACCGTGGATTGGGCATTGCCACGGCCCTCTCTCCGCAGGTAGACCTGGCTACAGACCCACGCTGGAACCGGTCCAGCGGCACCTTTGGCGAGGACCCTAAACTGGCTACCGACATGGCCCGCGCTTACATTGATGGCTTTCAAACATCAACGGGGGCTAACGAAATTACGGGCGGCTGGGGGTATGCCAGCGTTAACGCCATGGTGAAACACTGGCCGGGTGGTGGTTCTGGAGAAGGTGGCCGTGACGCCCACTATGCCTATGGCAAATATGCCGTTTACCCGGGTAAGAATTTTCAGTCGCACTTTTTACCCTTTCTCAATGGCGCTTTCAAGCTAAAAGGGAAAACAGGAATGGCATCTGCAGTGATGCCGTATTACACCATTTCCTTTAATCAGGACAAGAAGTATGGCGAAAACGTGGGTAATAGCTACAGCAAATACATCATACACGACCTGCTCCGGACGAAATACAAGTATGACGGCGTCGTTTGTACCGACTGGCTTATCACGGGCGATGAAACGGCTGTTGATGTGTTCCTGACCGGCAAATCATGGGGGGTAGAGAAAATGACCCTGGCCGAACGGCACTACAAAATTCTGATGAATGGCGTCGATCAGTTTGGTGGGAATAACGAGGCTAAACCCGTCACTGATGCCTACCAGATGGGTGTTAAAGAACACGGTGCGGCCTTTATGCGCGCCCGGTTCGAGCAATCAGCCGTGCGGTTACTGAAGAATATTTTCAGAGTGGGCCTTTTCGAAAACCCTTATTTAGACCCGCAGGTTGCTTTAAAGTCGGTTGGTACTGCCGAGTTTATGAAAGCGGGTTACCAGGCCCAGCTTGAATCGGTGGTGATGCTTAAGAACAAAGCCAGAGCCTTACCACTTTCAAAAGGAAAGACGGTATACATTCCCAAACGCTTTACACCGGCGGGTCGTAATTTTCTGGGTATGGAAATTCCTGAAAAGCTGGAATATCCCGTAAACCTGTCTGTGGTTAAAAAATACTTTAACGTGACTGAAAATCCTGACGAGGCTGACTATGCACTTGTCTTTATTCAGAGCCCTAATTCGGGTGGTGGTTATGATTCGGGCGATGCCAAAAAAGGTGGTACGGGCTACGTGCCGGTGAGTTTGCAGTTTGGTGATTATACGGCGCAGGGCACCCGTGACCCGAGCATTGCCGGTGGCGACCCGCTGGAGAAATTCACGAACCGGACCTATAACGGTAAAACAGCCAAAACGATCAACAGTTCCGACTTGAAAATGGTGACCGAGACCTATGCCAACATGAAAGGCAAGCCGGTCATCGTGTCGCTGCAAGTGTCGAACCCAACCGTAGCGGGTGAGTTTGAAAAGCAATCGAACGCTATTCTGGCCCACTTTGGGGTACAGGATCAGGCGTTGCTCGACATCCTTACCGGTGCGCATGAGCCATCGGCTTTGTTGCCTATGCAGTTCCCTGCCGACATGAAAACCGTCGAAGCGCAAGCCGAAGACGTTCCCCGCGATATGACGCCTTATGTCGATGCGGATGGAAACAGCTACGACTTCGGCTTTGGCTTGAACTGGAAAGGCGTGATTAACGACGCCCGGACGGCCACCTATAAGAAATCTGTCCTGAGCATTCGATAAAGAAAAGAGAAACGTGTACATTGGCTTGCCGACGGAAAAAATGTCCCGATCAATACCCGCTAAAGTGGGTTAGGTGGCAAATTTCAGTCGGTAAGCCAATCTGTATATTTGGCAAACCAATACAACTCGACTATGGAATCATTGGTGTGTACCACCCCCGGAACGCTAACCTATCAACCAGCCGAAAAGCCAGTACTAACTCCTGGTCAGGCAATTATTAAAATCCGCCGAATCGGTATCTGCGGTACCGATCTCCATGCTTTTGAAGGAACACAGCCCTTTTTTAACTACCCTCGTATTCTCGGTCATGAGCTGGCCGGTGATCTGGTAGAAGCCGACGGAGCTCCCGATTTTCAGCCCGGCGAAGCGGTTACCTTTATTCCGTACTTCAATTGCGGCCATTGCATAGCCTGCCGCTCCGGTAAGCCCAACTGTTGTGTCCAACTGAAAACGGTTGGGGTCCATATTGATGGCGGCATGGTTGAATACCTGTCGGTGCCGTCGTATTCCCTTGTGCATGGCGATGGCTTAAGTCACGATGAACTGGCCCTGGTTGAGCCGCTGGCCATTGGCGCCCACGGCGTTCGACGGGCCGATATTCAACCGGGCGAGATGGTGCTGGTAGTGGGAGCAGGCCCGATTGGCTTAGGCACGATGGAGTTTGCCCGGATTGCGGGTGGAACGGTCATTGCGCTGGATATAAACGAAGGACGACTCGCCTTTTGCCGCGAGCGACTGGGTGTTTCGCATACCATCAATGCACAGTCACCCGATGTTGTGGAGCAGCTTGCGGCCATTACCCATGGCGATATGCCAACCGTAGTGATTGACGCAACCGGGAGCCTGCGGGCCATTAACACCGCGTTTTCCTATCTGGCGCACAGCGGTCGGTACGTGTTGGTGGGTTTACAGAAGGGTGATATCAGCGTCAGCCATCCCGAACTTCACAAACGGGAAGGCACCCTGATGAGCAGCCGGAATGCCACCCGCCCCGATTTTGAACACGTTATCGCGAGTATGAAGTCGGGTCAGGTCGACCCAACTACATACATCACGCACCGGGTTCGGTTCGATCAAATAGGAACGGAATTTGAAAGTTGGCTGGACCCCGCCAATGGGGTTATCAAGGCAATGGCCTCTATGGGGTGAGTTCTGGATACGAGATTTCCGGGTGAAGGCTATAAATGCTGTATAGGCTGGAGAACTCCTTTACCATATCCAGCTCCAGATCGATTAGTTTGCCGGTTCGTACATCGAATACCCAACCATGAATCTTGAGTTCACCGTTGGTGGCATGCCAGGCTTTTTGCACGTGGTCGATTTTAATGATGTTGATGCACTGCTCCCGCACATTAAGTTCGACAAGCCGGTCGAACTTTTGCTGAGCGTCCGCAATCGCGTCCAGCTCGGCCTGGTGTAAGCGATACACATCCCGCAGCGTTTGGAGCCAGCTGTTGAGTTGGCCCATATCGCTCGGGTTCATAGCTGCTTTGACACCACCGCATTCATAATGGCCACAAACGATAATGTGTTTGACTTTGAGGTATTCGACTGCATACTGCACCACGGCGTTGAGGTTGTTGTCGGTACTCACAACAAGGTTGGCAATATTGCGGTGAATGAACACCTCGCCCGGCTGAACCCCCATCAAATCTTCAGCAGTTACCCGGCTATCACTGCAGCCAATGTATAAGCATTCCGGATGTTGGCCTTTGGCCAGATTCTTAAAATAGTTTGCATCAACGGCCAGCTTTTCTGAAATCCAATCACTGTTTTTGTCGAATACCTGCGTTATATCCATCGGGTTATTTAAAAAGTAAGAGTAGATAAAAAGGTGTGGTTAAATGTCGTAATAAGTTGCTGCTAAACAAAAAGTCTCGATTGACCGGTAGGTACGTACCCACCGGTCAATCGAGATCATAAAGAAAAAAGAGGAAAAGTTGGTAGGCTATAACAGATTCAAGCTCATCATTCCGGATAGGAATTGTAAACAACCGTCTTTAACGCGGGAAAAATCATTGATTACTTTCGTGGTATGCCGCTCTATGGTCGTCGATATGCCGAATCGTGCGTTGGTGCAGGTTAAATTTCTAACAGGATTCAGGCATTCCGTACTCTCGCAGATCATTGTCTGCCGCAACTGCTTTATGTCAGATTGTAGATGGTTCAGCGCCTGGTCATAATCGACAGCATCGTACTGAAGACTGCGGTAGTTATGTTGCTCCATCACATCGTGTAATAGCGAACGAAGCTGGCTTATTTCTTCCTCCTGCCGACGAATGATTTGTTGCCAATATTGGTGGTCCTGATGACAGCCTTCGATAGTTGCGGACAAATTAGCTGGGTTTAGTACTGTCGTCTGGTTCATATGTAGGGATTGGTAATGTTTTAAGGAATGCTTTCGGTATCTGATTATATAGATGACTGAAAATTTCCGGCTTATCAAGGGCACCCGTGTAGTGCCATATCTCCTGACCCTGTTGCAAAAGAGCGAGTGCTGGCAGCGAGGCAAAGTTAAAACTACTGACCACCTCAGGATGGGTTGCTTCACTCACCTGTATTGTTCGCACAGTTGAATGTAAAACAGCCTGAATCTTATTCAATAACTGCTCTAATGCGTCGCTCATAGTGGGAGTAGTCGGGGTGAGAACGAGCAGTACAGTTGATTGAGAAGACGCTGTCAGCGACGGCGAATGAGTTACCATGACAATAAACCGGGTTAATAGCTGTAAAGATGGCAGGCATCTTCCTGTTCGGCATTGAGTCAAGTCAACCAAAAAACTGATTAATATCAGTTTTTTGGGGGGCATTTGTCAAGTACTGCACAGATTTTCATTGTTACATTGCAGCCTTAAATAGTGAATTGTATGACTGGTTACTCATTTGAAGCGGTTTTTACCCACGCTACAATTGCAATAATTGTTTCGGATGAGAATGGTATTATTCGGTCAGCTAACCAATTTGCCCAGCGGCTATTTGGGTATGAGGAGTCAGAAATGACTGGTTTGTGTATCGATGCTCTTGTTCCAAAAAATGTTGAGCATCAACATAAACAGCTAAGGGCTTCTTTTACGTCGAATCCGCAAGTCAGGGCCATGGGCCATGGGCGGGATCTATACGCGAAACGGAAAGACAATTCCGTTTTTCCGGCCGAAATCAGCCTGAGCTACTTTCGCCAGTCTGATACATTATACATTGCTGCTTATATACTCGATATCAGTTTTAAGAAGGAAGCGGAGCAGGCACTTCTTGAGCAAAAGAGTCGGATCGAGCAACTCAACAGTGAGCTTGAGCAAAAAGTCGTTAACCGGACAAGAGCCCTCATGGCCACCCTGCACCAGCTCGAACAGTCCAAAGATGAACTGGCAAAAGCACTCGCCACCGAGCGGGAGCTGGGGGAGTTGAAATCCCGATTTGTGTCAATGGCTTCGCACGAATTCAGGACGCCCTTAAGTGCCGTGCTGACCTCCGCATCGCTAATTGAAAAATACCCTGAGCTCGATCAGCAGGAAAAACGGCAACGGCACATTCTTCGGATCAAGTCGTCAGTAAACCATCTCAATAACATCCTCGAAGAGTTTTTGTCCGTTGGTCGGCTCGAAGAGGGGCGTATTGAGGCCCGATCCGTATGGGTCAGTGTTCCCTCGCTCGTCAATGAAGCGTTGGCCGATTTGCAGGGCATGTTAAAGGAAGGGCAATATTTTCAAACGGAATTCGAGTGTACACACCCTATTCTCTCAGACCCCTCGCTTCTGCGAAAAATACTGGTGAATATCTTGACCAACGCGATCAAGTATTCATCAGAAGGTCAAGGTATCCGGTTAAGACTGGATTGTAAGGATTCCGTGTTGACGATCATCATCATCGATCATGGCATTGGCATATCCGCTGACGATCAGAAACACTTGTTCGAGCGGTTTTTTCGGGCCAAGAATGCGACCAACTTCGAGGGTACCGGCCTCGGCTTACACATTGTTGCCAAGTATATTGAAATTCTAAAAGGGACCATTAACCTGTACAGCGAACTGGGCGAAGGTACCACCGTAACAATCCAACTCCCTTATGAAAACCATTCTAATAATTGAGGATAACACCAATATTCGGGAAAATACGGCCGAAATACTGGAACTGGCTGGCTACCGGGTCATCACTGCCGAAAACGGAAAGGCGGGTGTCGAACGGGCACTGATTGATAAACCCGATCTAATAATCTGCGATATCATGATGCCGGTTCTTGATGGGTATGGTGTCTTGCATATCGTTAATAAAAACCCGGTTCTATCGGGTATTCCCTTTATTTTTTTAACGGCTAAATCCGAACGGATGGACTTCCGCCGGGGGATGGAGTTGGGGGCCGATGACTACCTGACTAAACCGTTTGATGAAAGTGAATTATTGAGTGCCATTGAAGGACGGCTTAACCGGTTTACCAACCTGCGGATCGAATCCGTTGACAACCACGCTCAAAATCCAACCACAATGGATAATGGGCAGCCAGACGCTGGTCTATATGCATTACCCGTTGACCGAAAGGTACATCGGGTTCATAAGAAGCAATTTGTATACAGCGAAGGTGATGATCCCACGAGGCTTTATTACCTTAAACGTGGTCGGGTGAAAACCATCAGGACTAACCATGATGGCAAAGAGCTGGTAACGGGTCTGTACGGTGCCGATGAGTTTTTTGGCTATCTGGCTTTACTGGAAGGAACAAACTATACGGACTCTGCCGTCACCCTGGACGATTGCGAACTGGTCTATATTCCTAAAGATGATTTTTTGCAGTATCTGGCCTCCCGTCCCGCGGCCGGGCGGCAGTTTGTCAGTTTACTGGCCGGACACGTTAGTGAAAAAGAGGTTCAGTTGCTGAGCATGGCGTATGGCTCCCTGCGTCGGAGGGTGGGCGATACATTACTGCGGTTGAGTCTATCACCCACTGGTGAACCAACCATGCGTATTAAACTATCGCGGGATGATCTGGCCGCTGTGATTGGAACAGCAACGGAGTCACTCATTCGAATACTGACCGAGTTTAAGCAGGACAACCTGATTGAAATTGGAAGCGACGGTATTCGGATACTGGACCCGAACAAATTAAAACACGCCAACTGGTAGCGAAACGTATACAGCCTGAAAAGGTCTGGTTGGCACTACCTATCAAAAACGTTATTTCTGTTGATAGACCGGACGAGTAAAGGGGGGCTGAAGTAGTATATGAAAGGAGTTCTCATCACCTAACGAAACCGCCCGGCGGAGATCATTTTCCGCCTGGGGAAGTTGACGAACCTGAATGCGAGCTAAGGCCCTCCAGCGATAAGCGTCTGGCTTTTCATCCCGAAAATGCCAGACAGCTTTGTCAAATTCCCGAAATGCCTGCTGGTAGTCGGCAGTATGATAATAGGCAATACCCCGATCCAGGTAGCATTCAGCCAGAGTATTATCCCGGTTGATAGCCTGCGTCAAATCATAAATGGCCGAATAGTAATTCTCCTGAACGAGCTGGCATTTGCCCCGGTAAGCATAGGCAATGGCTGATTTCGGATACTGGCGGACTATGTCATCAAAATAATGATGAGCATCCACGAATTTCCGGGTTTCTACCAGTTCAATGCCTTTCTGAAATCGTTTTCGGTCTTTATCAGACGGGCTATCATGGTCCATCAGGAAGAAACGGATGGTCAGATACATTCCGAAAAGCAGACTTAAAAGTACAACTTCCATAACCGATTCTAATTTTTGCTACCCTTGCGAAATTAACTGTTTGGGGCTGTTCCGGCAAGTGATTGATTTAGATAAGTTCTGCCTGAACAGCCTTTGGCAAACTCTTTTTAATGAGGTCATACGAGTGGTCTATCCACTCCTGAATGTCGGTTGTGCGCACCCGGCTGTCGATCGTAATCGTGTTCCAGTGCGTCTTGTTCATGTGATAGCCCGGCATTACTGCGCTATTCTCTTCCCGCAGTTGAACTGCCCGCTCGGGGTCGCATTTTAGGTTTATTGTCGTTGGCCGACTTTCGAGGGCCAACAACGCAAAAACTTTTCCGCCTACCTTAAAAACCAGCGTTTCGTTCCCGAAGGGGAAGGATTCGGACGCACCGGGTTTTCCCAGACAATACTCACGCAGTGTTTCTGTATTCATCGAACACAATGGCGAACGGTGTACACAATTATAGCCATCAAAAACATCAGTATCGAAATGCGATTGATACCGTGCATCATCCGAAGATTGACGCTTGTTGGATGGTTTGGATCGGGTTTACGGAATACGCGCAAAAAATAAGCGAAAACAGGCCCGATCTTTAAATAATCAATGAATCTATTCACAAGCTAGAGTGGCTAAACCACCGTTTAACGGGTGCTGAATGACAAAAAGACAAGAATAAGTCGAACGCAATTGTTCTATTTAAGAACAAATTAATTCGCCAAAACATTACCTGTTTTACTGATAAAACTTGCTAAAGCGCATTCTCAAGTGTGGGCTCCAGCCACCGGTCGTCCTCCCGGATTAACTCGATCAGTTCATCGACGGCCCGGTCGGCAGGAACAGACTTTTTGATGACCTGCTGGCCGCGGTAGAGGGCAATCTTATCGCGCCCAATGCCTACATACCCATAGTCTGCATCGGCCATTTCGCCCGGCCCATTAACGATACAACCCATAATGCCAATTTTAACCCCTTTCAGGTGATCGGTACGCTGGCGTATTCGGGCGGTTGTCTCCTGCAGATCGAACAAGGTACGGCCGCAGGAGGGGCAGGAAATGTATTCCGTTTTGGTGATGCGGGTGCGGGCCGCCTGTAAGATGCCGAAGGATAAACTGTTGAGTCGCTTTAACTCGTCGGCTGAGGAATTTGCGGATGAAAGCATGATGCCATCACCCAGTCCGTCGATCAGTAACCCACCCACATCCGTTGCGGCATACAGCGGCAAGTCTTCGACCGATAAGCCGGGGTAAGATCGTACTACAACGACCGGTGTTGTAATATCCCTGTTTATGAGTTCGACAAACAGTCGGCGCAGTTCCGGCATGGCGTGAGCATTGTCCGTCGAAACGATCAGGACAACGGTCCGGTCAGTTTTCAGTGCACTTAGCAGGTCTTCGGAAAGTTCGGACAGTGATGCCCGAACGAAATTCAACCGGGGCTGTAGCTGGGTTGCCTTCGCAAGAGCCTGGAAATAGTCAGTCGTTGTCAGTACAGGAAATATATTTGCCTGGTCAGCACTGGTTTGCCAGACGGCAAAATCCTGAAGTTGTTTCAGACCATTGGGCAACATGAACTGGGCAGGTGTTGAACCTGTATAGATATAGTCCGCTCCCAGGTCGTTCATGCGCCACTTATCGGGCTCAGGCAGATAAAAATGCCCGATAGGATGCAAATCTTTATGTTCTGTAACGGCAAGCTGACTAAAATCTGCGATAACGCGTGGCACATTTTGTCCCCCGAAATTGGCTACTTCATGGGTTTGTCGGCGGCTGTACTGAAATGGATTGATCGGATACGTGGTGATGGCAAGAATCGGTTGGCTGGTGGCCGCCCGGTTTGTATACCGGTCGACCAGCGCTTTGGCTACGGGCGCTTCGCGTTCGGGTTCTTCGGTTAGCGACACACGAACGGTATCACCGATACCATCTTCCAGCAGGGTGCCAATGCCCAACGCCGATTTGATTCGCCCATCTTCGGCCTCACCCGCTTCAGTTACGCCGAGGTGTAGCGGATACGGTTTCAAACCTTCCTGGTCCAGTCGTTGTACCAGCAGTCGATAAGCCTGCACCATCACTTGCGGATTGCTGGACTTCATCGAAAGGGTAATGTTATAATAATTTTCGGCTTCGCAAATACGAAGAAATTCCAGCGCCGATTCAACCATCCCAACGGGTGTGTCGCCATAGCGGCTCAGAATCCGGTCGGAGAGGGAACCGTGGTTAGTGCCGATACGCATGGCTGTGCCGTACTCTTTACAGATCCGAATCAGCGGTAAAAACTTATCCCGAATCCGCTCCAGCTCAGCCGCGTAAGCCGCATCCGTATAGTCGATGAATTCGAATCGTTTCCGGTCGGCATAGTTGCCGGGGTTGATCCGCACTTTTTCAACAATACGAGCCGCCAGTTCGGCAGCGTTGGGCGTAAAGTGTATATCAGCCACCAGGGGCGTTGTGTACCCCCGGGCTCTGAGTTCCTTACGGATATTTTCCAGATTCTGCGCTTCCTTCACGCTGGGGGCGGTAATTCGCACGTACTCACAACCGGCTTCAATCATCCGGATCGTTTGTTCGACAGAGCCTTTCGTATCCATCGTATCGACCGTTGTCATAGACTGAATTCGAATAGGATAATCGGAACCCATCGGCACATCGCCAATCGTAACCGTGCTGGTTTTCCGGCGAATGTACTGGGTTAACGAAGAGGTGTACAGAACAGGTGAATCAGATTGTGCCGGCGAAGCGGTTATGGCTGATGATGAAGGTGAAAGCAGTGAATCGAGCATACGGGTAGCGGCAAGGCCGTTTGGTCGGGTAAAGGTACTGAAAAAGCACTTTCCCGCACATTGCCCGCCTGACTACAAAACGATAGGCTGATCGTAAATGTTCGCTTCCAGTTTTTTATTCAAGTGTGAGTCAATCGGTTGTATATGAACAGGTTAAGTTGCTTTGTATAAACAAACCATCGGGAGAATCGGTTAAAAAGACAGAACTACAGGCCTGATCAATCAGGTTACTACCACTATACAACCCATTTCAAAAAAGAAGACGTTATGAAAAAGAGCCTATTAAGTGTTTTAGTCGTTACACTGTTCTTAAGCGTTGGTGCCTATGCTCAGGACACAACGGCTATGAGCAGGAAAGAAATACGTCAGCAGGAACGCGCTGAACGGAAAGCACGCGTAAAAGAAGAATTGAAGAACGCAGGACAAAGTGTTGGCGAGGCCGCAAAAGAAGTAGGCAAGGGGGCAAAGGAAAAGGCAAAAGTGGCGGATGAAGCTGTAAGCAAAGGCGCGAAGAAAGTAGGAGAAACCGTCAATAAAGGACTTGATAAGGCTGAAAATGCCATTGTTACGGAAGGCGATAAATTAAAAGCCAAACGCGACTCTGCACGAACTGAAAAAGCCCGAAGAGACACGTTATAGGCTGATACGAATGACGAATGCCCGATACAAGTCTGTATCGGGCATTCATCGTTATTCAAGCTTGGCGCTTACACTCGCGTATTTGCCTCGCCAGTGCTTCCAGCGTTTGTGCGACCACAACCAGTCGGAAGGATTTCGGCGGATGGAGGCTTCCAGGGTGTCCCGGTAACTCTCGACAATGCCGCCCAGCGGTACATTATCATAGGGTGGTTCCGCAATAAGTCGGCAGGTCACTTCGTAATAACTGCGCCGTACCCGTACCATGTCGAAAAAAATGACCGACTTTTTCTGGGTTCGGGCCAGTCGTTCAGCGCCGGGATAGAACGGTGAGTCACGATGTAAAAAGTCTGTCCAGTAAGCTTGTTCAGGTACATCAGGAACCTGATCGGCAATCAGGCCGATAACGCGGGGAATATGACGGCGAAGGACCATCTGACGGGGCAGCAGATTCATAGGAACCAGCACCTGTCCGATGTGCGAGCGGATGTGGAGCATCAGCTTCTCGAAAAACGGACTGGTAAGGGGTTTATAAATGCTGTCGACGGGGATATCATTTTGAATTAAAACGGCAGGAATCCATTCCCAATTGGCTTGGTGAGAGCTCATGCCGATGACAGTCTCACCCGCTAAGATCTTGTCTTTGAGGAGTTCAATGTTTGTGAACTGAACATGCCTGGCAAAAAACTCGGGAGGTAAACTGGCTTGTTTGACGGTTTCAACAATCGTATCGGCCAGATTTTTATAGAAGCCTCTGGCAATTTTCCGAATGGCCTCCGGTGACTTTTCGGGAAAGGAACGAGTCAAATTATCGAGGACAACTTGACGACGATACCGGATAACGTGCAACAGCAAAAAAGATAAAACATCGGAAATGCCATATAATACAGGAAATGGCAAACGTGATAGGAATCGAAAAAATATCATTTGACGAGTATAGGACGAACGTAAGCATAAAGAGACGTTTGCCGGGAAATTAAAAAAATACTAAATTCAGTTGTTAGTATCGCTTTTTTGCGTTAATTGTGAACGGATACAAATTAGTTTAATTGAAACGAAACCAATACGAGTTCAAGGGAAACGAGTTGCTGATAGAACTGCACTATTTACCGGGCATTGACTACTTATCGGGGTTAATGCAGTTTGAGAAAGTGCAAATCGAGGCTCATGAACATTACCAGAAGCAAAGTTACAGAAATCGCTGCTACGTTCTGACGGCTAACAAAGTGGATGTCCTGACAGTGCCTGTTAAGCAGGGGACCCACCACCAGCCAATTCGCGAGTTACGGGTAGTCAATGACCAGCCCTGGCAACTGAATCACTGGCGATGTTTGCAGGCGGCTTACGGAAAGGCACCATTTTTTGAATTTTACGCTCCCTATTTTGAACCGGTTTATCAAAAAAAATGGACTTTTTTGTTTGATTTGAATCTGGAGCTTCTGACAATTTGTCTGAAATTGATTCGGTTGAATCGGGGGTTAAACCTGACAGAATGGTATGAGAAGGTTCCTCCGGTCGGCCTATTTGACGCCCGGTCGATGTTAAATCCGCGAAATGAGCCGGAAACTTATATATTCCATCATCCTGTAGCGTACCAACAGAATTTTGGCCAAGATTTTGTACCAAACTTAAGTATAATAGACCTGTTGTTTTGCCAGGGACCGACCGCTTCGGACGTGTTACTGGCCGGCCTTCAGGAGTGAACAAATCCTTAAAACTCTTCGTTAGGCCTATAGTACGGTTACCTAAGGAGACCCTAAAACGAATGGAAGCAAAATTCTCAAACCGCGTCAAGGAAGTTATCACGCTGAGTCGGGAAGAAGCCTTGCGCTTAGGCCACGATTACATCGGCACAGAGCACCTGTTGCTGGGTATGATTCGTGAGGGTGAGGGTGTAGCGGTCGGGTTGCTCAAGAAACTTGGCATCTCGCTCGACGAACTCCGGGTTACTATCGAACAGGCAACGAAAGGAACAGCCACCAACAACGTAAAAAATCTGGCCAATATCCCCCTGACCCGTCAGTCGGAGAAAACGCTGAAGATTACGTATCTGGAAGCTAAGATTTTCAAGAGCCCGTTAATCGGTACGGAGCACCTTTTACTGTCGATTCTGCGCGATGAAGACAATGTCGCCACGCAGATTCTGAACAAGTTTAATGTTAACTACGAAGTCATTAAAGAGATGCTGGAATATCAATCAACCGGAACCCGCCCCACCATGGCAAGCGATACCGACGATGACGATAATGACCGGGGCATGTTTGGTGGCAGCAGCAGTTCCAGCTCAGGGAAAGACCCTAAGGGCACCGAGAAATCGCGCACGCCTGTTCTGGATAATTTTGGCCGTGATCTGACCAAACTGGCTGAAGTTGGCAAACTCGACCCCATTGTTGGTCGTGAAAAAGAAATTGAACGCGTTGCTCAGATCCTGAGCCGCCGGAAGAAAAATAACCCGATCCTGATTGGTGAGCCTGGCGTAGGTAAAACGGCCATTGCTGAAGGTCTTGCCCTGCGTATTGTGCAGAAAAAAGTATCGCGGGTGCTCTTCGGTAAGCGCGTTGTTACCCTCGATCTGGCATCGCTGGTTGCTGGTACTAAATACCGGGGCCAGTTTGAAGAACGGATGAAAGCCGTCATGAATGAACTGGAAAAATCGCCTGAGGTGATCCTGTTCATTGACGAGCTGCATACCATTGTGGGTGCAGGCGGAGCATCCGGCTCGCTCGATGCATCGAATATGTTCAAACCGGCATTAGCGCGGGGCGACATTCAATGCATTGGTGCCACAACCCTTGATGAATACCGTCAGTATATCGAGAAAGATGGCGCTCTGGCCCGTCGTTTCCAGATGGTGATGGTCGATGCAACATCGATCGACGAAACCATCGAAATTCTGAACAACATCAAGGATAAATACGAAGAACACCACCACGTCAACTACACCAAAGAGGCCATCGAGGCCGCGGTGAAATTGTCGGAACGGTATATATCTGATCGTTTTCTTCCTGATAAAGCGATCGACGTCATGGACGAAGTGGGTGCCCGCGTACACATTTCGAACATTACGGTTCCTGAAGATATTCTGAAGCTCGAAGAGCAGATTGAAAATATCAAGAAGGAAAAAAATCAGGTTGTCAAAAGCCAGAAATACGAAGAAGCGGCCCAATTGCGAGACAAGGAAAAGCGTCTGATCGATCAACTCGATCGCGCCAAACAGCTGTGGGAAGAAGATACCAAGAAACGTCGCTATACAGTCAACGAAGAAAACGTTGCCGAAGTCGTAGCCATGATGACTGGTATTCCCGTAACCAGCGTGTCGAATGACGAAGGTAAGAAGCTCATCAACATGGGCGACGAACTGAAAGGCCGCGTAATCGGTCAGCAGTCGGCCATTGACAAACTGGTGAAAGCCATTCAGCGGACACGGGTTGGGTTGAAAGATCCCAAGAAACCAATTGGTTCGTTTATCTTCCTGGGACCAACCGGTGTCGGTAAGACGGAGCTGGCCAAAGTACTGGCCACGTATCTCTTCGATAAAGACGATGCACTGGTACGTATCGATATGTCGGAATACATGGAGAAATTCAGTGTAAGCCGTCTTGTTGGTGCACCTCCGGGCTACGTTGGTTACGAAGAAGGTGGTCAGTTGACAGAAAAAATCCGTCGGAAGCCTTACAGCGTTGTGTTGCTTGATGAGATCGAGAAAGCCCATCCGGATGTATTCAACATCCTGTTGCAGGTGCTCGACGATGGTATCCTGACCGACGGTCTGGGTCGCCGGGTCGATTTCCGGAACACGATCATCATCATGACCTCCAACATAGGGGTGCGTGACCTGAAAGACTTTGGTGCCGGTATTGGTTTCGCTACCAAGAAAAGTGCCGAAACCCAGGATGAATTGATGAAGAGCACCATTCAAAGCGCGCTTCGGAAAGCATTCTCCCCTGAGTTCCTGAACCGTCTTGACGATGTAATTGTGTTCAACTCGCTGCAACGCGAAGACATTCACAAGATCATCGACTTGATGTTAGGTAAACTCCTGGGCCGGGTTACCAACCTGGGTTATACCGTAGAGCTGACCGAGAAGGCGAAAGACTTCCTGGCCGAAAAAGGGTACGATCCACAATACGGTGCTCGTCCGTTGAGCCGTGCCATCCAGCGCTATCTTGAAGATCCCGTTGCTGAAGAAATTCTGAAGGGCGAACTGAAAGAAGGTGATGTGATTCTGGCCGACTACAGTGGCGAAGGCGAGAATCTGACTATAACGGTCAAGAAGCCCGAAGTGGCTGTTGAATAGCCATTAACTAGTCAAAATATAAAGCGGCCTGACTCGGAAAAGTCAGGCCGCTTTTTTATGAACTTAGTTATAGCACGGGTAACATTACCTATCTAAATGCTCTTTGCCTTCACCAGATCAATGTAATACTGCGAGGTACGCATGGCGCTGGCAAGAATCGTCCAGGTTACGTTTTTGTCGCCCTGAGAAACGAATGGAGCGGCATCGACCACGAACAGGTTCTTAACATCGTGTGCCTGCTGGTACTTATTTAGAGCTGACTTTTGTGGGTCATTGCCCATTCGAACGGTACCTACTTCGTGAATAATACGTCCGGGAGCCGCCAGTCCGTAGCCGTGGGCGGTATTCGGTCCGGGTTTCGGGCCTAAAGCAATGCCACCCATGGCATGGATAATTTCTTCGAACGTATCCTGCATGTGTTTGGCCTGCTTCACTTCGTAATCCGACCATTTATAATGGAATCGAAGAGTCGGAATACCATATTTATCAACGGCATTAGGGTCTATTTCGCAGTAGTTGCTCTCGAGTGGGACGGGCTCACCTCGTCCCGACATACCAATGTAGGCTCCGTAGAATCGGCGATAATCGTCTTTCAGGCTGGCTCCGTAACCACCGCCTGTTTTCATCTTCCCATCACGACCCGGAACGAGGTTGTTCATGGATTCCATACCACTGCCGAAGCCATACCCTGGCATGCCCATGCCGCCACCGTACTCAATATGGTAGCCCCGTGGGAAGTCCAGTTTCTTGTTGTCCAGCCACCAGGGTGTAAACACGTGCATGCCGCCAACGCCATCTTCGTTATACCGCTTACGATCCATCAGGGCCGGTATAAATCCGGAACGACTGGCACCGGTGGAGTCGTTTAAATATTTGCCGACCACACCACTGCTATTGGCCAGACCATTCGGGAAGCGTGACGATTTGGAGTTTAGTAAAATGCGTGCCGACTCACATGTGCTCGCTCCCAGCATAACCGCCTTGGCCCGAACCGTTATTTCTTCCATGGTTCGGTTATTCACGTAGCTAACGCCCGTGGCAAGACCGGTTTGCGGATCGGTGAGGACTTCGCGCACCATAGCGCCATTGATCAGGGTAACATTACCCGTCTTGACGGCCGGTATACAGAGTACCGACGACGCCGAGAAGTCAGCATACGCTTGGCAACCCCGGTTACACTGATGGCAATAAAAACAGGAACCACGGTCTTTATTGATGGGCTTGGTCAGGATACTCAACCTTGATGGAATGACCGGAATACCAATACTTCTGGCACCCTTACGAATCATTAACTCATGCAAACGGGGCTTTGGAGGAGGTAGGAAAATGCCGTCGGGTTCGTTTGGGAAATTCTCTACAGAACCAAAAACACCAATAAGCCGATCTACTTTATCATAGTACGGTTTAAGGTCATCGTAGCCAATAGGCCAGTCATCTCCAACGCCTGAAAGAGAGCGACGGCGGAAATCATCGGGGCCAAAGCGCATCGAGATACGCCCCCAGTGATTGGTGCGTCCGCCCAGCATACGGGAACGGAACCAGCCGAATTCAGTACCGGATTTAGCGGAATAAGGCTCTCCATCAATCTCCCAGCCTCCCCAGGCTGCATCGAAATCTCCGCCTGAACGGGCTTCGGTACTGGCACCCCGGCGCGGTGATTCGTAGGGCCATTTTAACTGCGTAATGTATTTCGGATCGGCGGGGTCATAATAGCCACCTGCTTCGAGCAAGACAACCTTGGCGCCTGCTTTGGCAAGCATGTAAGCGGCCATACCGCCACCCGCCCCTGAGCCAACAATC
The DNA here is from genome assembly GCF_054782495.1 of Spirosoma aerophilum. Classification (NCBI taxonomy): domain Bacteria; kingdom Pseudomonadati; phylum Bacteroidota; class Cytophagia; order Cytophagales; family Cytophagaceae; genus Spirosoma; species Spirosoma aerophilum. Next base: position 616,651 of record NZ_BAAGSJ010000013.1, read on the forward strand.
GCAACGTCGTACGTAAGGGGGGCTTTTTTAATTTGAGGAATATCCATCCGGTAGAATCGTGTTAGGTAAGGCAGAATACGTTAATTTACCTAATAAGCCGAATGGTGCGCTTGTTTACTGTAAACGCCCGCAACTCACCGCATTGCTTTCACTGCTTCGGCCACTTTATCGGTGTTGATAATATCGACTCCCAGTTTTTTTAGTTGCTTCCAGGCGTTTGGTGAATCGGGAATGGCCCAGAAACGAAAGGGTTTATTATCGCTGTGTGCCCGTTTAATCACGCGTTTAAGTTTATCCCGGTCGGCATCGGGAATATCGCCAAGACCATTCCACCGGGAGTAGGATTGAAAACTATCACTGATCATTGCTACCCGCTGCAGCGTCTCCTGGTCATACACTTCGCTGGGCCGACCATCGAACTGAAGCATTGGATAATCGAGGTAGGTGACAATTTTTGGACGATCCCCGCTGATGACAACCTGAATCGCTTTCGTGTTTGACGATCGGTTGAAACAAGTAATGTTCTCCTTTAGCTTTTCCATCAGTTTGGGCAACACTTCGGCAGGGTTTTCTTTAATATCGATGACCAAGGAAAAAGTATAATCCCGGTCAGAACTGGGTTTGTCCTTGTACTGGTTAAATAAGTGTACGATAGGTTGGAGGTATAATGAGTCGAGCGTTGGTGGAATTACCTGTGGTGTGTCTTCCGGTTTCTCATGCGAAACGACCAGCTTCCCGTTACGCAACCACACATCGGCTTCAATAAAGTCAGCTCGTTGCTCATAAGCCTCTACAAAGGGACGGACTTTGGCATAGTCGTTGTGTGAATGGATTTTCTGAGCTCGTGTCATCGAAACCGACGACAGGAGTAAGGCCAGGATAAGACGATAGTTCATAGTGGATTATCTGTAGTTTCGACAAAGTAACACAGCTTATCGGCGAAACCAAAACCTATTCGTATCTTGTCGTTTTCAGCCAATCCACTATTTTTGGCTAAATTTATTTGGTGATGATACCCAATAAATTCAGTTGAGTGGCTTTTACCATTTGTAAAATGATCTACTCTTCATCTTCTATTAATCATTACCCCCTACAATGGATTTACTGAAAGGAAAAGTTGCTCTGATTACCGGTGCGTCGCGTGGAATTGGTCGGGCTATGGCTCAAAAATTTGCCGAAGAAGGTGCCCATGTTGCATTTACGTATCTGTCGAATGTAGAAAAAGGTCAGGCGCTGGAGGAGGAGCTGCGGGCGTTTGGTGGTCAGGTAAAAGGTTATCGCTCCGATGCATCAGACAACAAAGCGGCCGAAGAACTTATTGCTCAGGTACTGGCTGATTTTGGTAAACTGGACGTACTTATCAATAATGCTGGTATTACCAAAGATGGTCTGCTAATGCGCATGACCGAAGAGCAATGGGATACGGTAATTAACGTTAATCTAAAGTCGGTCTTCAACCTGACCAAAGCGGCCATCAAAACCATGATGAAAGCCAAATCAGGCTCAATTATCAACCTGACATCCGTAGTGGGTATTCGGGGTAACGCTGGGCAGGCTAATTATGCAGCTTCTAAAGCAGGTATCATCGGTTTCACCAAGTCGGTGGCTCTTGAACTGGGTTCCCGCAATATCCGTTCGAATGCCATTGCACCAGGTTTTATTGAGACCGAGATGACCGGTGAAATAAATGAAAAGGCGCTGGAAGATTGGAAACAGCAGATTCCGATGAAACGTGGAGGCCAACCTGAGGAAGTAGCCGATTGTGCTGTCTTCCTGGCCTCCGACCTCTCCCGCTACATCACCGGTCAGGTGCTGCAAGTGGATGGAGGAATGCTTACTTAGTCGTAGAAGCGAGGAGTTAGCCTGTCTTTGGTACCCTCCTGACTCCTCGCTTCTCGCTCCTCATCCCTTATCAGAATGAACTTCATTTTTCAATCGTCCCCCTGGTGGATTCTGGTGTGCCTGCTCGTTGGGGCCGTCTATGCGTTTGCTATGTATCAGCCATTGCCACGCTTTGCCGGTAGTGGTACCGCGAGTAGTGGGTTTGATAAGCGAACGACTTATGGGTTGGCCGCTCTTCGGTTTGTGGTCGTCAGTTTCCTGGCCTTCCTGCTGCTGAATCCGCTCATTCGTAGTTTGCGGACGCTTACAGAAAAACCAAAAGTCGTCCTGGCTATCGACAACTCGGAATCGGTGGCAGCAGCGGGTCGCCCTCAATTGACGAGTGCGCTGGCTAGTCTGCAAACGCTCAAACAACAGTTGACTGATAAGGGGCTGGATGTGTCCATTCATACGTTCGGGGGAGCCAGTACGGACGATCCCGATGGAACAACCGACCTCACTCAAATTCCATTTACCCGGCGTACCACCGATCTTTCGGGGTTGTTATCCGGCATTCGGTCGGACTATGAGGGGCGCAACCTGACGGATGTTGTGCTGGTGTCGGATGGTATTTTTAACCAGGGCCTTTCGCCAACCTTTGGTCAATATCCGTTTGCCGTACAGTCGATTGGGCTAGGTGATACCATTGCCAAGAAAGACATTCAGTTGAGAGGTATTATCGCCAACCGGATCGCCTATCTGGGTAACCAGTTTCCGGTGAAAGCCGAAATCGTGAGTAATGGATTTCAGGGCCGTTCTGCAACGGTCGTCCTTCGACAGAACGGAAAAGAACTTGGTCGACAATCGGTCAGTTTAGGGAAAAATGATACGTTCGATCAGGTAACTTTTCAGACAACCGCCACGCAAAAAGGGGTTCAGCACTATGTGGTTGAGGTGTTGCCACAGGCAGGTGAATTCAGTACGCGAAACAATCGGCAGGACGTGTATCTGGATGTCATCGACGGGAAAGAGAAAGTACTGTTGCTGGCTTTATCCCCTCATCCGGACATAAAAGCGTTGCGGAATATCCTGGAGAGAAATCAGAATTACGAAGTTGATGTCCGGGTTTTGACCGGTACCCCCGCCGAAGCAACGCCACCGGCCGATAAAACCTACGACCTGATCATCCTGCATCAGATTCCTGACAATGGTGGAGTCGGTACACCGCTGCTTCAGAAATACCTGGCTAAAAACACACCCGTGTTATTTGTTCTGGGCAATCAGTCATCAATGGGCCCATTCAATACGTCGAATCCGGTCGTTCAGATCAATGCACAGCCAAACCAGAGTGATAAAGTAACGGGTGTTTTCAACGCTGAATTTAAGCAACTAAATCTTGATCCCGGCAGGCTTGACATTCTGTCCAAACTGCCGCCAATGTTGGTACCCTACGGTGAGTTTCGACTACAGGCGGGTTCTGAAGTTGTTCTCTGGCAGCAGGTGGGTAGCGTTCGTACAACCAAGCCGTTGCTGGCCCTGAACGTAACGAGCCCTCGTAAAACGGCCGTGTTGGCTGGTGAGGGCCTATGGGCCTGGCGTTTGGAGGAATACGCCCTGACCGACAAGCAGGAGGTAGTCGATGAACTGATTCAGAAAGTAATTCAATTAATTTCGGTGAAGGAGGATCGCCGTAAACTGCGGGTCTATCCAATCCGTAATGAATTTGTGGCAGGGGAGAAGGTAATTTTTGAAACGGAGCTGTACAACGATATTTACGAACGCCTGTTCGACAAGCCCGTCCGTTTGGAAATCAGTGATGAAAAAGGATTGACACGCACCTTCAATTATACGCCTACCGACGCTAATAGCCGCTTTGAGATCAGCCGATTGCCCGAAGGTGCTTATCGGTTCCGGGCCAGTGTAACTGTAAATAACAAGGCTGAACAGGCATCCGGACAGTTTGTGGTGCGCGACCTTCAACTGGAGGCCTTGAATACAACCGCCGATCATGGGTTGCTTCGGCAACTCTCACAGCAAACGGGTGGTCAATTCTATAAAGCCAATCAAACCGACGAACTTGTCCGCACCCTGACCAATCGTCCGCACCCCGCCCGCCTGACGAGTACTGAAGAAATGAACGAACTCATTAACTGGCGCTGGTTATTCTTTCTGGTCCTTACGCTGGTTGCGATTGAATGGGGACTTCGTAAGTTTTATGGTGGGTATTAACTAACGATACTTTAGCAGTCAGGTCAACCGGTCCTGAAGCAAAAAAGCCGTGTTACCCTTTCGAGCGGTGACATGGCTTTTTTTGCTTCAGGACCCCGCGAAAAAAATGTTGTATCTGACATAAAAAAGCCTGTTTTGGAATGTGGGCGTGCCCACATTCCAAAACAGGCTTTTGATTACTGGGAAAGCGGTTCGATTACGTTGAAGTGATGACAAATACCGAATGCCTTCGTATGGCCCGTTCATGAGAAGACCGTAGACGAACGCTACTTCACCTTTATAATCTCCCCGAAATAGTTCATCGTTACCAGGTAATCCAAAGTTTGTCGGCTGGTTGGATCGATCAGGTGCATGGTGAAGGTGATAAATTTCAAGCTGTTAAAGGTAGGCTTGTAGGTAGCCGATTGCAGAACGGCTTTCTCAATGTCTTTGTCGCTTTTGACAAAATAAAGCAGATCGTCTTTTAATAGCGTACGCTTAAAAACCTGACCACCTGCCTTTTTGGTTGCCATTACGGTAATCGAATTGTTAAAGTAACAACCGTTGTCAAGTACTGTTGAACTGGTATCCTGCTCGATGGTAATCGATACCTTAATTGGTTTGGCTGATTCCTGATACACGTCGGCTTTGCCTAATTTGGCGCCCGTATCAACTGTCTGACAATCCTTAGGTTGGGGAGTCTTAGCTGCTGTTGTGTCGGGTTGACGTTGAGTGCTTTGATCTTTTGCTTTTTCGGATTGGCCGCACGCAACCAGTAGACAGGTAGTCAGAATCAATATCAATGTGCTTTTCATTGGGTAAATTTCGCATTTATCCGGTATTGACAAACATTTATTAGTGCGTCCTTTTTATCACTATTGACGAATTTGGAATAAGTGCAGAATGCGTTTAATTTACGCATCACTAATTTTTATTTACTAAGAATTAAAAAGAAGGGTTAACTGACAATACCAATAGCCGGTTTTTTTGAAATAAAAATGATTTAATTGTAAAATATGTATGATTATTTGACTTTATTGAATAATATTACCAAATAATTGTACTTGCATGAAACGATTGCGTTCGGTCTCGCTCGATCCTATCAATACGATAGCCTGGTCAGGTATCCTTCTAATTTCTTCTTTTTTTGCCTACGGACTTTTCAAAATCCTGTTCTAAGCAATTAAACCAACGCCTGTTACGGGTACAATACGCTCGCTAGTCCAATAGCTATTCGAGTGATAGTTGTTTCGGTTATACTTCGGGCACTCATCTCTGGATTAACATTATTCCGTGAAAGCTGTAATGTTTGTCAGGATGTCTTAATGACATTTTCTTGAATTTAAAAAGCATTTCTGTTGCCGATGACTGTTGTTTCTAAATGGAATTAACCACTATAAAATAAAAACGGGAGATGCTCTACAGCGTCTCCCGTTTTTGTTTCCGGTTTTCCTGAAGTTACTGGTACTGAATATACATCGGTTTTGGCGTCAGGGCTAAAACCTCAGCAGGGGTCATAATTCGTGAGCCTGGTTTCCGGAAGTCGTTTTCGTAGAAGAGCTTGAAGCCCGTATACTGAACCGGTTCTTTTTGAATGTAATCGTGGTATGAATCCTTTTTAAGTACCGGCGGTCCCCAGCCATCCATATCCATTACGATCTGGACATTCGGGTCGAGTTTGATATTTTTATAGTTCTTGATCATTCCCTGCGTAAAGCGGTGAACGACTAACACTTTAGGGGGCAGGTTATTTTCCTTAACAATACGACTCAGAAATTGAACGGCCTGGTTGATATCAGCCGCGTCGTAACTACCAATTTTTGTTCCTGGTTTCGCCCCGGTTACCATCGAAAATTCGGGGTCTATACCCAGGTGAACAAACGGCAACTTGAGGTATTTTTCCATATAGGCCATTTCCGGACCCAGGGGCGCATGTCCCCGCTGAATATCCAGAAATACAACAGATTTGTGTTCATTGCCCCACTTCAGGACTTTCTTTATGGTTTTATCGGACATACGCATCCGATAACCACCATCTTTGCCGGGCGCTCCCTGGGCGGATGTGGCCACTAAATGAAGAGCGGGTTGAATAGGCGTTGATGGGTCAGCTTTTTGCCAGTTCTTGATCTCGTCATCCATCCGGCGAAGCATTTCTTCTTTTGGATATTTACCTAACGCGCCCATTTTCTTGGAGTGCGGATTGCCATAATAGGCGAAGATCCGGTACTTCGGCAGAAGCGCCCCAGTAGGTGCATACGTAAGCGAATCCAGGGTAGAGTCACCCGTTGAAACTCCGCGCGATGGGGTAGCCGTAGAGGGCGGTGTTGCTGATGTATCGGATGAGTCAGCATCAGTAGTCGCTTTCGACGGACTTTTCGCTGATGCTTCAAGAGCAATGTTACCCGTTTTGGACGATTCTTCCTGCTTCGATTGAGTGGAGGAGCAGCCAGTGAGGTGGCAAAGAGCCAGCACAGTAAGTGCGGCTAAATAAGGACGCATATGGACTTGGTTGAGTAACGAAATGATCGCGAAAAAAGGGTTACATCCCGTTTGTGAGGAATGATAACCCTGAGTGCAAGTATAAGACCATATCGTTACTTTTCAAAGCATTAGTTCGCCCAGGCCCTGACGTATGATCGAAAAATCGTCGTCAGTAGCGTCCACTATGGTCGATGCCACGTTTCCGCCATACCCCCCATCAATAACAATATCTACCTGATTCTGAAACTTCTCGAATATCAGTTCGGGATCGGTTGAATACTCGATAATTTCGTCCTCATCCCGAATGGAGGTTGTTATGATTGGGTTGCCCAGCAGGTGTACCAGTTGACGGGGAATATCGTTATCCGGAATACGGATACCGACCGTTTTTTTGTTAGAATTAAGAATTTTAGGGACGTTGCCGGTCGCTTGAAGTATAAAGGTGAAAGGCCCCGGCAATACACTTTTCATAAGTTTAAAGGCCTGGTTACTAACCCGAGCATAATCGGCAATGTGGCTGAGGTCGTAGCATATAAATGAAAAATCATTCTTAGCCGGTTTAATGCCTTTGATTCGGGCTATCCGCTCAACCGCCCGGGTATTATGAATGTCGCAACCCATGCCATAGATTGTATCCGTTGGGTAGATGATGACAGCGCCATCGCGCAGGGCCTTTACGACGTGCTCAATCCGTCGGGGATCGGGGTTTTTAGGGTAAAGTTTAATGAATTCGGCCGACATGGTAATGGATTAACGATTTCTGGTTTACCATCAGCAACCAGCTTCAATTGAGTAGCTGATAATACTCCTAATCCTATAACTATAAACGGGCTAAACCAGTTTCGGCCAACCACTGGCCCGATAAAACTTAATATACTGGCGGTAGAGCTTATTGACCGGGACTTGAAGGCGGCACAAGCCTAAAATAAAGCTACTGGTAAATCCTGGCTGTTCGATTTGCCGTAAAAGCTCTCCAAACTGCAGAGCCAGGTCAAACTGTTCAGCATAAAATGATTTACGAATAAAAGTGCGAAGTCGCCCGGCTAATGCCTTAAACTCGTCGGGCGTGTGGCATCGATCAAAGGCTTTATTGCAAACTGTGAGGGTAGAGTCCAGCAGTTTGTTCTCCGGCATGACGACTTGGGCTGAGAGTGAACTGGCGACTTGTCGTTTATGTGTCAGAACTTTATCCAGGTAGGCGTAGTGGTAGAGCCGCGCCGAACGAACCCAAAAATCAAAGTCCTCATAAGCAAGTGTTTCATCGTAACCACCCAATTCGTTCAACACGTCCCGGCGCATCATCATGGTGGGGGTACAAATGAAGTAGGATTCTAAAATGGGTTGAAACACATTGCCGGTTGGAACGGGAGTCAGAGCGTGGCCCTGCTCATCAGTTGGATAGTGTACAGAGAGTATTGTACCAGCGTTATCAATATAAGCCGCATTTGAAAACACGACCGCATAGGGGCCGGCCAGCTCCTCAAAATACGCTACCTGATCGGCAATTCGTCCGGGAAGCAGGACATCGTCGGCAGAAAGATCAATGATGTATCGACCCTGGGCAAGGGCCAGTCCCTGGTTAAAGGCACGGTTCAGCCCAACATTAGTTTGGTTCAGGATCAACTGAACGGCCGGATGTCGCTCCTTAAATGCCGTAAGACGCGTTGCCGAATCATCCGTACTGCCATTATCAATGACGATCAGCTCGACATTCGGGTAATCCTGGTCAACAACCGACTGAAGCGCTTCATCGACGTATTCTTTCTGATTATAATTCGTGCAGATGACGCTTACCCAGGGCTTGATCTGATTAAGAAAAGGGCTCATGGGAAGCGGATTGGACTGTCCGGTGACAGAAACCATAAAAAAATAAAATTGGCCTTTATTATAACTAAACTTTCAACCGGATTGTCCGGTTTATGCTATTGGTTAAAATAAAACCTATTTGTTACCGGATGATGCTATATTCTTATCAAGTGGTAAAAAGAGAGCGTTTCTGAAGAGCGAGTTATGAGATTGGCCCGCTTTTTGCAAATTCTCGAGAGAACACATTTTGGGGTGGTTAACTTTATTACCACGTCCGAAATTGTGCCTTTACATTTATGGGTTAGGTTTTGCAAACGTCATCTCAAATCTCCGGGGTGGCGTTTGTTGTTTTAGCCTCAACGCTTGGATTCGCGTCCCCCTCCAGGTTATACAACGCTACATTCATCTCAAAACCAAGTATGAGCAGTAGCGATATAAGGTTGATCCATATCATCAGTGCAATCAGTGTGCCAATTGATCCATAAACTTTATTGTAAGAACCAAAATTGGATACGTAATACGAAAAGCCAAGGGTGGTTAGGACAATAAGTAACGATGCGGTTACGGAACCGGGAGTAATGAACACCCATTTCATTTTTACATCCGGTCCATACCGGTAAATGATCGATACGGCGCCGACAAAAACGGCAAACACCACAATATAGCGTCCCAAAGCGAGCAGGTTAATGAAAAGGGCATTATTGAGCAGGCCAAACCGAAGCAGAAAGTCACTGATTATACCCCCAATAATTAAAACAACTACCGCCAGAATGAGGGCAAACGCCAGGGTGAAGGTTAAGCCAACGGCAACCAGCCTGACTTTAAAAAAGCCACGCCTTTCATCGAATTGATAAGAGGAGTTGAATGCCTGCATCAAAGCTACCAGCCCGCTGGTGGCCGAATACAGAGCCAACAAGAAACCAAAGGAAAGGACACTGCTTCGCGGCCGGTTGATGATGTCGCGAATGGTAGTGTCCACTGCACTAAACGTATTACCCGGCAACACGCGCTGAAAAAATCCCATGATCTGATCTTCCAGATTGGGGATGAAAGAGACGTAGGGTATTAGGGTAAAGAAAAAAATGATTGTCGGAAAAACGGCCAGAATCAGACTATAGGCAACGGAAGCTGCTCGCTCACTGGTGTTGTTATCCGTGATTTGGGCCAGCATTTTCGATAAGAAGTCGTACCAGCTTATGCGTGAGTTAAAGGGCTGGTGTTCCTTTAACCAAATACGTGTACGCTTTACGACTTGAACATTTGATAGCTTGTCAAACATAGCGGGCATCGTTAGCCATTAGTAGTTTCCGAAGAACAAGTACCCTTGGTTGTCCAGAGCTGTTTTTGAGAACTGCCTGATATGTTTTCCATCAACGGCCAATCACATTTTAACCTACTGGTCAAAGAAAGGTTTAGTCGCTTCAATTAAATCTGCCGGGGCAGAGCAGGGGCGACCTGTTTCGGTACGAACAAAGACGAGGGTAGTTTGTCCGGTATTGAGTAGTTGACCGTGTTGATTGTAAATTTCATAATCGAACATCAACCGGGTCTTAGGAATTTGTGGAATGGTAACCCGGAGAGTCAGCAGATCATCATATTTTGCCGGACGGATGAAACGGGAAGTCAGGTCATAAACGGGCATCGAAATTCCCGTTTCTTCGATTTCTTTATAACTCAGGCCCAGGTTGCGCAAGGCTTCGACCCGGCCGATTTCATAAAAACGGGCGTAGTTTCCATAATACACGATCCCCATCTGATCGGTATCATAATAGCGAACCCGAATATTCGTAACGTCGTAGGAGTACATGGTAGTGGGTGGGATTTTTTGTTGATAAGCGGCTTCGCCTAAGTCGGTAAGTTAGTAAGCGGTTTACGGAAGAGATTATTCGCATCAGCTACTTACTAACTTACCGACTTAGGCGAAGCCGCTCACCACCTGGTATTACTTCATAATCTTCATTTTTGTCAGCGCCTGCTGGTATAGGCGGGCGTTGGCGAGGTGTTCGGACAACGTTTTTGAGAATGTATGGTAGCCGTTGAAACGGGCGTCGACGACAAAGTAGAGGTAGTCGTGCTGTTCGGCGTTCAGAACGGCATCGATGGTGGCGGGTGCCGGTAAGTTAATTGGTCCCGGTGGCAATCCAGTGTATCGGTAGGTATTGTACGGCGAGTCAACCGTTAGCTGTTTATTGAGCAGCCGCCGGATGCCAAAATCACGAAGGGCAAAAATTACCGTTGGATCAGCTTCGAGTTTGATGCCCTGTTTCAGTCGGTTGAGGTATACACCGGCCACCCGGGGCTGTTCGTCGCGCTTGTTGGTTTCTGCCGCAACGATAGAGGCCAGCACTTGCGTCTGGGTTTGAGTCAGGCCCAATGCCTTGGCTTTGGCCTGACGTTCGGGCGTCCAGAATTTCTTGTATTCGGTCCCCATCCGTTCCAGAAAAGCTTCGGGCTTTATGGTCCAGAAGAACTCGTAGGTGTTGGGTAGGAACAGGCAAACGATCGTTGTTGTGTCGAAACCGAACTTCTGGCAGGTTGCCGGATCGTTCAGGAGTTTTCCCAGCGCGTCGGAGCCAAACTCGAACTTACTGCCGAGCCGTTGAATGAGGTCACTTTTTTGCCGCATGCTGTTAAACGTAACCGGCATCGGGTCCTGGCTTCCGTTGCGCAGTTTAACCAGAGCCTCGCGATTGCCCATTTTTGGCTTTATCTCGTATCGGCCTTCTTTTACCCGCTCCGTGTACTTCATCATCTTGGCCAGGAACCGGAAGGAGGTTTCATCATTAACTACTTTATGCGTCTTGAGTGTGTCCATTACTGACTCAAACGTAGACCCCTTTGGAATGAGCAGGGCAAAGGTCTTGTCTTCGTCCTGAACCTGAAGGTTTGGACTCTTAAACACCTGCCAGAAATAAAACGTGAAGGTCGTGAGCAGGATGGAAACGGTGAGAAACAGGGCAATTTTTAAATTTTGAGACATAAACAGTTAACGAATGAGGACGGATGAATAATAAATGTGGTGGCATGAATTGAAAAATAATTCATCATCAATTGGGCATCATTCATGATTCATTCTGCAAATTTACGCCAAAACTGTACGAATAACCCTACCGAACATGAAGTACGTATTGTCTCTTTTTTGTGTTATCGCGACTTTGTCGTCCTGCCGCACGCGGGTAGAAAGCCCCCGATCCATGAATCCAGCCGCAGCAACCCGTCAGAAGGCTATCGATGAAATTCGGGAAGCTGACCAGAATTTCAGTATTATGTCTGAAAAACAGGGAATGGCGAAAGCGTTTACAACCTATGCCTCCGATGATGTCATTAAATTAAACGATGGTGCCGCGCCAACGGTGGGGTTCGATTCCCTCCGGGCGCAAATGAGTCGCCTTCCCGCCAATGGCCCAGTGTTAACCTGGCAGGTACTCAAGGCCGATGCCGCCCAGTCTGGCGAACTGGGTTATACTTTCGGTCAATGGATGTTAACCAAAAGGAGTGAAGCGGGTAACCGATCGGCTACCTATGGGGTATACATGACCGTTTGGAAACGCCAGCGCAACGGGCAGTGGCGGTTTGTGCTCGACGGGGGAAATTCTACACCTGAACCAAAATAGATGGTAGAGACCTACAAGATGGCAAAACCTTATGGGTCTCTGAAAAATGAGTCGTAAATTTGAGCGAACCAAATCCAGTTATTTTGGACGTTCGCTCAATGTTTATGCGCCGGTCTTCAAACGGCCCTTCACTGTACACCCTCTCGTTCTGGTTACTTTGTGTCAGTAACTTTTTGTTTTCTGCCAGTTTTCAGATGATGATTCCTGAACTGCCAGCTTACCTTACCGAACTGGGTGGCCGGGAGTACATCGGATTCATTATTGCCCTGTTTACCCTTACCGCGGGATTCTCGCGGCCTTTTAGCGGTAAAATTACCGACACCGTTGGCCGGGTTCCGGTAATGGCCTTCGGGTCAATCGTCTGTTTCGTTTGTGGTTTTCTGTACCCTTATCTGCTGACCGTTGGAGGCTTTCTGACACTTCGGCTCATACACGGTTTCTCAACGGGTACCAAACCTACAGCGACCTCCGCTTATGTGGCCGATATTGTTCCCTCTACCCGACGGGGTGAGGCTATGGGTACTTTGGGGCTATTTACGGCCATGGGCATGTCGCTTGGGCCTGCCATTGGGAGCTGGCTCGCGCATAGCTTTTCGATGAATGTGATGTTCTGGACATCTTCGGCCTTTGCGCTGCTCTCGATTGGTATTTTGCTGCAAATGCCTGAAACGCTTGTTCACACACAACCCTTTCGATTTAGCTTGCTTCGGCTCAAAAAAGAAGAGATTTTCGATAAACAAGCCCTGCCGCCCTTTATCGTCCTATTGTTACAATCCTTCTCGTCGGGCGTGGTGCTCACCGTCATTGCTGAGTTAAGTACACCCCTCGGGATTACCAATAAAGGATTATTTTTTACGGTTTATACCGTGGCTTCGCTGGTGGTTAGACTGGTGTTCAGCCGCACATCGGACCGTTATGGACGAATCCCCGTATTGTTTGTCTCAACCATTGTACTGGCGATTTCAATGGGTATGCTGATTCTAACGGATTCCCAAACCTGGTTTTGGCTTTCGGCCATATGTTACGGGATGTCCTGGGGGATGAATTCGCCAACGGTAACGGCCTGGACGGCCGATCTAAGCGACGAAAAAACGCGGGGTCGGGCTATGGCTACCATGTATATAGCGCTGGAAGCCGGTATTGGTCTTGGGGCCTTAGCTGCGGGCTGGCTTCATAATCATTTTGCCGGAGAAACCGGTATCGATGCTTCGTTTGCCATTTCGGGTGTGCTGGCGCTCATGGCCGTTGGCTATCTGGCATGGTTCTGGCAGAAATCCCGGCAACTTCGTCATCATGACATGGATGAGTCCGACGAAGTTGCGCTACTGGACGGAGAACCCTGATGGATACGATAGAGCCAAAAATCTACCCCCTGGTGGCTGCTCTTACGGCAACAGGACTGGTCCGCACCTTTTCGAGTTGCGAAGGCCATTTTATGCCCGAAGAACAGACATTGGTCGATCGCAATCAGGCCGAAGTCAGGTTTGTTCCCGCCGATGGAGTTGAACTGGGAGCTATTGAAAACATGCTGGCGTATTGTCTGACCCGCTTCAAAGCCCGCCATGGATTGCTTCCGGTGAAAGTAACGGCCTTTAAACTTTACACACCGATTGAGGACGATGTTGTGGAAGAAACCTTCGTTCTCGAATTGAAGCCCTTCAATCGCTTCGACTCACCGGATCGGAAACGCGCTGACACTGACCGGGCAATTGAGCAACTGGTTCGACTGATTGAGAGCTTGATGGGTAGCCACCTCTAACTTGCCGATGCCATGCTTTCCTCTAAAATTGGCACATGAATGAAACGGATTGAACGGAATCTGGCGTCAACAACTACCGATAACGACTCTACCTATCAAAATTCATTCTGTGCTAACTGTGTTTATATAGGAAATAATTTTTGTAAGAGTACTTGACAAAACGTAAATAAATCCTGATTAGTAGCCTGTAAATACGGCTTAACGGTTACGATTTGAGGGTATTCAACAAAAACTCAGTGATTACTTTATTATCTCGCTGAAAAACTGGTAATTACCAATTGAACTGTTTTTCAAGTGTACTTCACCGTAACTTATTTGTCAACAAACATGAGACGAATTCTGGTGCTACTTTTTATTAGTACGGCACAACTGTGTTTTGGGCAGTCGACACCCAGGGCAAATTACGCCTTAGCTGCTCGATACGCTCCCAAAAAATTGGATAAAATGGTGTTTAGCACCCTTGTTGAACCTCATTGGCTCAAAAAATCCGATCGGTTCTGGTACGTATATGAAACACCGGCAGGCAAGAAATGGTATTTGGTCGATCCGGCCAAAGGTGAGAAAAAAGCCCTGTTCGATAATGCTAAACTGGCCGCCGAAATTTCAAAAGTGGTGAAAGATCCGTTCGATGCGCTCCATACCGGAATTGATAGTGTACAGTTCGTAAAGGACGAAAACTGGATTCAGTTCGAGGTGAAGAGCAGTATCGACGTTGTTAAAAAAGACACCACGGCTAAAAAAGATGCGCCACCGGCCAAAGAGAAGAAGATGTTTTACTTCCAGTACAACCTTCTGACCGAACAGCTCATCGCGCTGCCGAATCACAAAAAAATTAAGAAAGCGCCCCGCTGGGCGTCGATCTCGCCTGATAGTAACTACGTTGTTTTTGGTCGGAATTTCAATCTCTACTGGATGAATAAGGCCAACTACTTGAAAGCGATCGCCAATGAAAAAGACAGCACCATTGTCGAAACAAAATTGACGACGGATGGGGTTGAGAACAATGGGTATACCAATTCACAGGGAGAGACGAACATTGACCGGGAGAAGAATAAAAACAATCGGAAACCAGTGAATATTTTCTGGTCGCCCGACTCCAGGAAGTTCTCAATGGTTCGGGTTGACAATCGGAAGGTAAAGGACCTGTGGGTAATCAACAGCGTTGCGGAACCCCGCCCTACGCTGGAAACGTATAAATACCAGATGCCCGGTGAAAAAGAGGCACCGCAGCATCAGTTACTGCTGTTCGACATAGTGGCAAAAAACCAAACCAAAATTCCGCTGGATCTGAGCCGGGATCAGTCTGTTGCCATTTGGAATGCCCCCGATTTGGCCAGTGCCAAAGACGATCGCTACCAGCCCGAGGTATGGCATGGCACCCCGGACAAGTTTTACTTCACCAAAACCAGTCGTGACCTGAAGCGCATTGTAGTTATGGTTGCCAATGTAAAGAGCGGCACAGCCAGCCCGTTGGTAGAGGAAAGTATGAACACCTATGTTGATGTAACCCGGATAGGTCTGGTCGATGATGGGAAGGAGTTTGTCCAGTGGAGCGAGCGGGATGGCTGGGGTCATTTTTACCTATATGACGAAGCGGGCAAACTGAAGCAGCAAATCACTTCCGGCTCGTTTCACTGCGAAGACATTATTGGGATTGACTCCAAAAAGCGAATCCTCTATTTTACGGCCAACGGCCGCGAACCGAATGAAGATCCCTATTACTCCCACCTTTACAGTGTTAAGCTAGACGGAACACTCCTCAAAATGCTCAATCCGGGCGATTATGACCATGCCGTGGTTATGAATGATAATCAACGGTTCTTTGTCAATAACTTTTCCCGGGTCAATACTGTCCCTAAATCAGGGCTGTATGGTTCCGACGGACGGAAGATCATGGACCTGGAAACCACTGATCTGAGTTCACTGTTCGCCACCGGATATAGGTTTCCAACGCCGTTCAAATTCAAAGCAGATGATGGTATTACGGACCTGTATGGAGTCATGTACAAACCATTCGATTTTGATTCAACCCGTAAATATCCGCTCATCCAGTATGTGTATCCGGGACCGCAAACGGAAGCCGTAAATAAGGCCTGGGGTAAGGGCATGGATCGGATTGACCGGTTGGCCCAACTGGGCTTTATCGTAATCACCATTGGCAACCGGGGTGGGAGTCCGCGCCGGAGCAAGTGGTACCATAACTACGGCTATGGCAACTTAAGAGATTACGGCCTGGCCGATAAGAAAGCTGCCGTTGAGCAGTTAAGTGACCGGCACCCATTTATTGATGCGAACCGGGTGGGTATACATGGCCATTCGGGTGGTGGATTTATGAGTACAGCCGCTATGCTGGTCTATCCCGAGATTTTCAAAGTGGCCGTATCATCGGCGGGTAATCATGACAACGCCGTATATAACCGATGGTGGAGTGAGAAGCACCACGGGGTTAAGGAGGCCATTTCCGAGAAAGGCGACACGTCGTTTGTGTACACCATTGAAAAAAATCCGGAGTTAGTGAAGAACCTGAAAGGCCACTTATTGCTATTGCACGGCGAGATCGATAACAATGTACACCCGGCTAATACTATACGGATGGTGAATGCCTTAATCAAAGCCAACAAGCGCTTCGACATGATCATCCTGCCCACACAGCGGCATGGCTTTGGCCCAATGACCGAATATTTCTTCTGGAAGATGGCCGATTATTTTTCCATGTACCTACTGGGTGACACATCAGAAAGGGGCGTGGATATTAAAGAGCTTAATCAGGAAATTGAACAGGGAAACAGAACAGCGAGGCAATAGAAGCGAACGAAATGGACCGTAATTTAGCTATGGTCTCATAGCTGTGTACGCGTAAAAACCGCTGTATGGATGCTTTCTACTATCAAAGCATCCATACAGCGGTTATCGCTCATACTTCGGTTTTTGATTGAATAATGCCTGGTTAATGGCTTACTAGTTAATTATTTACGTGAACTGTGCTCAACGACTACTTAAATAGAAACGGAATGTTTATGAAACAGTTGTTTACCAGTCTGTTGGTCTTCGTTAGCCTACCCGCAATTCTACAGGCACAGGGTCGACTCGACGATTTTAGGCGGGCCGAAAAGCTGAAGACCCAATTACGCTCAACCGTATATAACGCCCCTGCCACAATAAGTTGTTCGGCGGATGGACGGATGGCCTGGTATATGATTCGTACTCCGCGAGGAAAGGAGTTTATAGCAGTTGATGTACGGCGGAAAAGCCGACAACCGGCTTTCGACCATGAGCAACTGGCCCAAAAATTAGCATCGGCAACGAATAAGAAGGTACTTCCGTATGAGTTGCCTTTCTCAACGTATACCTATAACACCAGGAGTCAGGAAATTGAGTTTAACGTTGAAAACGCCACCTGGATCTATGGACTTGAGACAAATTCCCTTCGGCTGAAAGAAACCGCTAAAGAGCAACGCTATTGGGGTGAGATCGGCACCGACCAGTCCGATAAGCCCGTCCAATCGCCGGATAGCAGCTGGACGGCCTATGTTAAAAATAACAATCTTTTTATCCGGTCGGTCAAAACAAAGCAGGAGACCCAGCTAAGCTTCGATGGGTCGGCAGGTGATTTTTACTCTGGGTATGTCCAATGGTCGCCCGACTCTAAAAAGCTGGTAGCCAACAAGGTTCGCCCTGGTCAGAAGCGAACCATGTATTTTGTTCGATCGTCTCCAGAAGATCAATTACAACCTAAACTCGAAAGCCGCGATTACCTGAAACCGGGCGACACCCTGTCTGTTGCTCAACCGCAGTTATTTTTAATTGCCGAACGAAAACAGATTTCGGTGAATAATCAGCTCTTTCCTAACCCATATCGACTCACGCGGGCTGAGTGGCGAAAAGATAGCCATGCCTTCACGATAGAGTACAACCAGCGTGGCCATCAGGTATATCGGGTACTGGAGGTGAATGGAACAACCGGCAATGTACGGACACTTGTCGATGAACAGTGTAAAACGTTCTTCACGTATAGCCCCATTTCGAACTCTGGAAAAAAGTTTCGTTTCGACATTGCGGATGGTAAGGAGATCATCTGGATGTCGGAGCGTGATGGATGGAATCACCTGTACCTCTATGATGGCGCGACGGGCCGGGTCAACAATCAGATTACGAAAGGGGAGTGGGTTGTGCGGGATGTACTTCAGGTTGACGAAAAGAAACGCACCATCCTCTTTGCGGCCAGTGGCATGACACCGGGCCAGGATCCGTACTTTGTGCATTATTACCGAATCAACTTTGACGGAAGTGGGCTCGTGTCCCTAACCCCCGAAGCTGCCAATCACACGGCCTATATCTCGCCGGATAAACATTGGCTGATTGATTCATACTCGCGCGTCGACCAACCTCCCGTAACGGTTTTACGTTCGACGGAGGATGGTGCGGTGCAGATGAACATGGAAAAAGCCGACATTTCTGAATGGGAAAAAGCAGGATGGCACGCGCCGGAATCCTTCACCGCAAAAGGTCGGGATGGCCAAACGGACATTTGGGGGATAATTATTCGCCCATCGACGTTCGACCCGGCCAAAAAATACCCGGTTATCGAGAATATCTATGCAGGACCGCACAGCTCTTTCGTGCCTAAGTCGTTTATGACGAACAACACCTCCATGTTTGAGTTGGCCGAACTGGGCTTTATTGTGGTGCAGATAGATGGCATGGGGACTTCTAACCGTTCCAAAGCCTTTCACGATGTATGCTGGCAAAACCTGAAAGATGCCGGCTTTCCCGATCGTATTGCCTGGATGAAGGCAGCAGCGAAGCAGTATCCATCGATGGACCTGGTGCATGTTGGTATTTACGGAACCTCGGCCGGGGGGCAAAGCGCTACGGGCGGGTTACTATTTTACCCGGAATTTTACAAGGTCGGGGTTTCATCTTGTGGTTGTCACGACAATCGAATGGATAAAATCTGGTGGAACGAACAGTGGATGGGTTACCCCATTGGGCCCCAATATGCCGACTGTTCCAATGTGACCCATGCGGATAAATTACAGGGTAAGTTGCTTCTGATGGTAGGTGAAGTAGACGACAATGTGGACCCGGCATCGACGCTTCAACTGGTGAATGCGCTGATCAAAGAAAATAAGGATTTTGATTTTCTGATGGTGCCGAACATGGCCCATTCCAGCGGGGGCGAGTATGGTGAACGCAAACGACGGAATTTCTTCGTACGTCATCTGCTGGGGGTTGAACCACCAGCTTTTCCATTAAAACAGACAGTTAGTAAGGAGGTAAAATGAGGTGACGCTCACCTGAGTTAACGACAAATTAATTTGTGTGAATAGTTTTCGGGACTAATCCGGGTTGTATCCAACGACTTTTATCCATTAAGCTGATGAATATTTCCCTCTCATACATTTCGTTAGCCGCCGGTATTTTTATGTGTGCAAAGACAGCCCATTCGCAGTCGATACCGGTCGAACGGGTTACAATGCCCGATGTTGGAAGCGGTAGTTTTTTCATAATCGAAGAGCGGGATACCGCCGGGTTTTATCGGCGCACCTACGTAGTGCCTGGTGATTTACGTTCAGTGCCGCCCGTTGGTAAAATAATGCCGAAAGCTAAACAAGCCACTCTACATAAAATGGATCCTGTAAACCATACCCATCAACCCGAAATGGGCGAATTTATGCCTGATTTGGCCTTCCCTGGCCCTTTTATGGGAAAGCCTGTTAATCGTCCGCCCTGGTTTGGGCCATCAATGCCTTTTAAATAAAATATTCACGGAGCGTTCGGTTATAACCTTTCAGCGGCAAATGAGGATTTCCGCTTTAGCTTGTATACATTTAGACTTCTCTTAACTATTTCATTCACTGCATCATGAAAAAAATTATTTCTGCAGCACTTTGCTCAATTGCAGCACCCGTATTGGCTGCTGGACCCGATCAGGCCGGCGGTCGTGATGGGGGTGGACTAATGGGTAATCTGGATATTGTTTCTATCTTGATTGGTCTGGTGATTGGCGTCCTGATCGGATATCTCGTCTGGGGTCGAAAAAAATGACGTCTAGGGGCGGTGATCGATCGTCACTAAAACCGGCACAATGAGTTTGTTCTGTGACCAAATTACTTTCGGGTTTACAGGATGCAAAAAGCCTATTTTCTTAAGCTTAAAGTTTGTCCTTACGGCTGAGGCCATTGGCCCCCCCAAATATTGGGTGCCTGAAGGATCGGCAAAGCGTTGAGAGAAAGGGCTTTTTTGTGTTTGCTGGAGCCAGCGTCTGTAATCATCCAATTGCTGAGCGGGAATTTCGGAAGAGGAGAAAAGAAACAGCAGGAATTCCTTACCTGGGGGGCCCTCTGGCCTCAGGAAGTCTTTTTCCGGGTAAACCATCTGGTTTTTTGCAGGAACAAGAAGCTTATATCCCTGTGAGGGCATTTGCTGAAGAACCGTGTCGGTTGTGGAGCTGGCCGAGATCAGGTACAGATAAGTGGGACGGTTCGTTTTGATGCTGAACTTAAACTTTTCATTGGTGCGCATTGGCCTGGCCAATGTGTAGTTTGTATAGTTATTACGCAGTTTTTCGGTGCGGAAAGGATATCGACTCTGCTGGTCTATCCCCGAAAAAATGGCCAGGTCAACGTCAAAGGATTTGGTGGTATAATCACCAGCTGGCGGTAAGTAGGCCTGGTACCCATATTTGGCAAACTGCCCGAAATTCTGGTAGGACATCCAAAAATAGCCATTGTCGCCCCACAGTTTTCCCCAACTATTTATGATCTTGAAGGCTCCCTTCCCGTTCAATATTTTATCGTCATAGCCTACCACACACATGGCATGACCGAAAGAGAGTGAGTTAGCGTCGAAAGGCTTCCAGGAGCTGGCGGTACGGGTGCTGCCATCGTTAGAGATCAACTCCTGAACGCCCCTTGCCAGGTTTTTTAAAGCCGTCCTTCGAAAAGCCAGTTCCTGCATCGAGTTGGTGGTTTGGATACCTACCACCACCGGCGCATTCTCGGCCAATGCCTGTTTGGTGATCCGAATTTTAGTGGCCTCGTCTTCCGTAATCCGGAATAGTTTTACATAATCCAGAATACGGGCTGAAGACTTGGCAGCTTGTAGATTTGGCCGGTCTTTCAGGCAGAGGTTAGGGTCCTGAAACCGGGCGTCTGAAAAAGGAGGTAAACCATAATTTTTGAGGTAATCCAGCACTGCCCCCGCATCTACGCCAAACGTACAATTTTGGTCATAATAGTCTTTAACCTGATTGTACAGGTAAAAAGGCGAGTAACTTAATTTCAAAATCTCCGCTTTGTTCGTCAGATTTCGCCGATGGGCCTCCAGGATAGACCGCATGTAGTAGCCAATTGAAATGGCCACACAAGTAGCTTTGTCGCCCTGCGAAATAACCGGTGGCGCGTAGGCCGAAAGGTCTTTTCGGACAGGAATGATTTTGGCGTTCAGAACGGGTACTTTCTGAGGCAGAAGACCATACGCTTGCTCATCGTCCAGTAGACCCTGCCAACGGGCCGCTGCCGACGCGGCCTCTGTCGTTTGGATCAACGATGCATTCAGGAATTGGCTGTTACTTGAAGGTTGCCTTGTCGGTTGTCGACTGGTTGACGAATTTGATGACGGACACAATCGCTCGTCAAGCACTACGATTTGTTCATAAGGGTCATTGATGGACCTATTTACGTACATTTGTGTCTTGCTCTTCCAGCTTTTAAATGAAAGGGTGGGTAGTTCACCAGGATTCATTTGACAAAGATCCTTTAATGCCAAACTTAAGCTCCCCGCAAAGGCTGAACTGCTAATTTCCTCCAGGTTGGCCCCAGTCCCTGCACTTTCCGGCGGGCCAATCCGCATGTAAGAAGGTTTTGTAGAAGCCGCACTGCCAAACACCACCAAACCACAAGTGCGGACAAACAACTGCCGTAGTACTTCCCGACTCAAATCGACGGTGCGCCCCACCAAGGCCATGGCTTGGTATGTTTTGACTGCTTCCGGGCTGTAGTCGGCAAGGATCAACCCTAAATGGGCCGACTTAGCCCGCACCCAGGCTGCGACCGAATCGACAGGAAGGCCTCTCTTAAGACCATCGTTCAGTTGCCAGTTGGCAAATTGGTTGGCCGCATTACCCGATGGTAAACCATGACCGCTATAATAGACAATGATGACATCCCGCGGGTGGGTATTTAGTCGGCTCAGCGTTTCCTGAACAGCCTTTTGGGTAAAGCTGTTTGGGGAAAGTCGCGTGATGGTCATTGAAAAATTTAGCCCCCTCTGGATCGTGTGGACCATATCCGTTATCAGTGTGTCATTTCGTAAATTGATGAGCCCCATGCTGACATCATCCGGCTCCATTATATAAATGACGTGAAGCTTCTGGGCGGTGGCTACACTGGAAAAAAGGCTGAAAAGTGTCAGAAAGAGGATGTGTTTCATAGAAGGAAGTCTTTGAGGCTGAAACAAATATAGTCAGATGGGGCTGTCTAAGTCTATACTTGATTTATCTTTGGCCACTACACGATCTCCTCTTATGCGTTCCTACCTGATTTTTGCCTGTTTTTGCCTGTGGTGCCGGGCCGCTACTGCCCAGCAAAGTCTGTCCGACAGTCTCCAGAAACGTCTGAGTCAGCCCCTGCCCGACACTACCCGCGTACTCATACTTGAACAACTAGGCCGTACCCTAATGTATTCGCAACCTTTTATTGCAATGCAGCATAGTCAGGAGGGGTTACGGATAGCGCAGAAAATTGGTTACCAGCGAGGTGAAGCGCGCGTGCTCAACCGGATAGGAACAATTTTTAGAATTACGGGCAACTATGACCGGTCACTGCAGGCGCACCTGGCCGCTATTAGTGTTGCCGAAGTGCAAAATGATCTGGAAGTGCTTGCCCGAACTTACAACAACATGGGTAATCTCTACGTAGAGCAAGCCAATTGGTCAAAATCAATTGAGTATTTCAACAAAGCCCGGTTTTTCGCCGATCAGTTAAACAATGACGAACTACGTCAGATGGCTATTTTAAACCTGGGCTATAACTATGCCAATCAGACCAAACTCGACTCGGCCTTAAAGTACGACCAGCTAGCGTACGGTCTGGGCGTCAGACGTAACAGCAAGGACATTTATATTGAACTGTCGAATTTGGCTAACGTCTATAAGCAGATGGGGCGGTATCCGCAGGCATTGAATTATTACCGACGTAGTATTCCGGCCTGCACGGCCCTTGGCGACAATCGCCTGCTGAGTCAGATGTATTATGAACTGGCCGAAGTTTTTCAAAAAACAAATCAACTCGATTCTGCTATCCATTATGCGAGTAAGTCCTTGCAGGTGGCTAAATCGAGCCACTTGCTGAGGAAAGAAGCCAATGCGTATGCATTTTTGTCGGAACTGCACGAGCCGACCAACCCACGGCAGGCTTTGGCCGATTTGAAGCTTGCCATTACTGCCAAGGACAGTCTGATCAATGAGGAAAAGGTTAAAAACTTCCAAAATATCGAGTTCGCTGAGAAAATGCGTCTGGAAGATGCTCAGCGTCTGGAAGAGGCTTACCGGATCCGTATGACCCTATATGCCCTCGCCGGAAGCATTTTTGTTCTGGTGCTTGTTGCACTGATCCTTTACCGCAACAATAGACAGAAACAGAAAGCAAACGGATTACTCCAGAAACAACGCGACGAAATCAGTGTGCAACGGCAAAAAGCAGAGAACGCGCTTGTCGAGCTAAAATCTACCCAGGTCCAGCTTATACAAAAAGAAAAACTCGCCAGTCTGGGTGAACTCACCGCCGGTATCGCCCATGAGATTCAGAATCCGCTCAATTTTGTCAACAACTTTTCTGAAGTGAGCGCTGAGCTCCTTGAGGAACTACAGGAGGGGCCACTGGAGCAGCTACCCGATTCGGATAAAGAAAACGCTCAGGAAATTGTGGTAAACCTGCGGCAGAATTTGAAAAAGATCACGCATCATGGTCAACGAGCGGGGGCCATCGTGCGAAGCATGCTGGAGCACAGCCGTGCCAGTACCGGCGAGAAAGGTCCTGCCAACCTCAACGCTCTGGCCGATGAATATCTGCGGTTAGCCTATCACGGTATGAAAGCAAAGGGTAATGATGATTTGCCTATACCGTTCAACTGCCGGCTTGTTACTGACCTGGATGCCAATCTGCCGTTGGTCGACGTAGTGGCGCAGGACATGGGACGGGTATTTTTGAATCTTTACAACAACGCTTTTTATGCCATTCGCCAGCGCCAATTTGAAGGAGAAGCCGACTACGATCCGACCATTTGGGTGAGTACGCAGATTGTGGGGAAGCAGGTTATAATACGGGTACGCGACAATGGTACGGGCATTCCAACCTGGGTTGTTGAGAAAATTTTTTATCCCTTTTTTACAACTAAGCCAGCTGGTGAAGGAACAGGACTTGGGTTAAGTCTGAGCTATGATATTGTAACCAAAGGTCATGGCGGAGAGATGACCGTGGATACCAAGGAGGGGGAAGGAAGCGAATTTATCATAAAGCTTCCTGCTTCAGCAAGATAATCCGGTGCCTATGGTCAAAAATTCACCCTGATGATCGCGATCATCAGGGTGAATTTTCACAGGTATAAAAAAGCTCATCTACCTGCTGTTGTTGACAATTTCACTCAGTTCTATAAAATAAATTGACTCAAATCCCGGTTTTTCACCAGACCATTCAGTTTTTCGTTAACAAGCTCTTTCGTTACGACCACATGAGCGTTGGCGCCAATCACATCGGGGATGTCGAACATAAAGTCGTTCATCAAATGACTCAACACCGTTTGCAACCGACGGGCACCAATATTCTCCACGTCACTATTTACCTCAAAGGCAATCCGGGCCAGCTCGCGCAAAGCATCGTCCTGAAAGGTGAGGTCGACGTTTTCGGCCTGTAGCATCGCTTCATACTGCTTCGTTAGGGCATTCTTGGGTTCTTTCAGAATCTGATAGAAATCATCTTCCGAAAGACTTTGCAACTCCACCCGAATCGGAAAACGACCCTGTAGTTCAGGAATCAGGTCGCTGGGTTTGGCTACGTGGAAAGCCCCGGCGGCAATGAACAAAATGTGATCGGTATGAATAACGCCATACTTGGTGTTCACGGCACTGCCTTCTACAATGGGCAACAGATCGCGCTGAACACCTTCACGACTCACATCAGGACCGCCACCGCCATTACCTGATCGGGCGGAGGCTACTTTGTCGATCTCGTCGATGAAGATGATGCCGGCATCTTCAGCCTTACGGATGGCTTCTTCCTTCACTTCATCCATGTCGATAAGCTTGGCCGCTTCTTCTTCCAGCAGAATTTTGCGGGCCTCGGCAATGCTTACTTTGCGCTTTTTGCCTTTTTTGGGCATCATGCCGCCAATCATCTCCTGAATGTTCATCATTGACATGTCGTCAATGGCTCCGCCCATGATACCGATGTTGGGTGTCTGGCTTTGCTGCACATCGATGTCGATTTTGCGGTCGTCCATCTCGCCGGATCGGATTTTCTCCCGGAACCGTTCGCGGGTGCGCTCGTTCAGTTCGGTATCGGCATCTTTTTTCTCGTTCTCGAAGCCCATTTGGCCATTGACAGGCTTAACAGGGGGGATCAGTATATCCAGTATTGCATCTTCTACCAGCTGCTGCGCTTTAACCTGAACAGCCTCTTTCTTGGCGGCCCGGACCATATTGACAGACTGTTCAACGAGATCGCGCACCATGCTTTCGACGTCGCGGCCAACGTAGCCTACTTCGGTAAATTTGGAAGCTTCAACTTTTATGAACGGGGCATCGGCAATTTTGGCTAACCGACGGGCAATTTCGGTCTTACCGACACCCGTAGCGCCAATCATCAGGATGTTGTTTGGCGTAATCTCGCGCTGCATATCGGCTGCGCTATTCATTCGGCGCCAGCGATTGCGAAGGGCGATGGCTACATTCCGTTTAGCGTCGTGCTGGCCGATGATGTACTGATCCAGTTCGGCAACTATTTGCCGGGGAGTAAGGTCTTTGAGTAATTGGGTCATTGAAAATACGGAGCAAGTTGAGCGCTCCTCCGTAAAGAAACGCAGGAAATTAAAAAATGGCTCAATAGCGAGCGAAAATCTACCGGTAACCCAATCCATTCCTTACCGCATCAATCGTTCCAGATCTATTCGTAAAGACAACTGACTGGTGCCCGCCGTGGGGGCCGTGGTGAATCGTCCGTAGGTAAGCTGAAAGGCCTTTGCCTGTACCGATGCCCCAAAGGAAACACCGGCACCGGCACCGGCTGTCGTTAATTTACCTTCCTGATGTTTCTGATGATTATAACCAATTAACAAATGAACGTTTCGATGAATGAGCAGTTCAGCCCCAATACTTAAGTGACGGGCTATTTTCTCCGTTACGCTTGTGGTTGGAGGAATTGGGTTGCCGCTCAAATCATAGCGAATGTTCAGGTTGGGGTCGGTATAGCTAATATCAAAACGCTGAAGATGATGGGCCGTCACCGTTAAACGAATGGGTGCGTGTTCGGGCTTGATGGTCACGCCAGCCTGTAAATCGAAAGGGAGGTCGGCATCCAGCGGGCCGTAGTTTTTTAGGAGGTAGCCAACGTTTTTGGCTACCAGGCCAAACGTCAGGTTCTTTTTAGGGTGCCGCCAGATGCCGCCAATATCGGCTAGAATACCAAACGCTGAATAACTTTCAATAGATGAGCCAACCGCTTTGATGGTTGCCCCAAGCGTGAAATTGCCTTCTGTGCGTGCGTGGCTCAGGCTTAGCGCATAATCGTTGGCCGAAAAGGTCCCCAACGTATTGCCC
Source organism: Spirosoma aerophilum (assembly GCF_054782495.1). Taxonomy (NCBI): domain Bacteria; kingdom Pseudomonadati; phylum Bacteroidota; class Cytophagia; order Cytophagales; family Cytophagaceae; genus Spirosoma; species Spirosoma aerophilum. The sequence continues at coordinate 643,154 of NZ_BAAGSJ010000013.1, forward strand.
GTCGGGTCGGTGAGGGCAAACTGTCCGTAACTCAGATACTGTACCCCCAAAGCCCAGCCCGAAAACCGATCTGTTCCCTTTCGCTGGATCGGCAGGCCGTACTGAAGCGTATAATATTTGGATGCGGCCAGATAAGGCATCAGGCTTATCGACAGTTGGTTTTTTTCGACAGAGTCGGCCAGGGCCGGGTTGTTCAGATGATAGGCTCCATCCGGCCGGGTGGCCGTGGCAACCTGCCCACCCAGAGCCGCTACCCGGGCGTGGGTCGGCAGGTCGAGAAACGAAAAGATACGTTGCCCACCCAGCGGCTGAGCGACCGTTAGAACAGGCCACAGAAAGACCAGAAGCAACAAAACGGTACGGACTCTCAAGCGGAAATCTGTCGAAGTTTTTGCAAAGAAAGTCATTTTTTGCCCAGAGAAGGCTTGCTGTCCAATCAATGGGTTAATTGACTAGAAGGCATAGCCAAGCTTTATACCGTATGAAAGGCTGATGATTGGATAGGGAGAATTGGTAAAGGGGTCAAACAGGGTAAAACCTCTGGATTCGTAATAATAATAGTTTGCTGGCTGGACATACCGATCAAGACTACGCCAACGGACCCCCAGACCACCGTAAAAGTCGCCCACCAGCCGATGGTTCGGAGAAAGGAAAAACTGCCGGCCGAATTTAACGTGACCGCCCCAAACGTGTTTGGTAATGGGTGAAGAGAAACGCTGATAATACTGGCAGTCTCCCAGATCGCACCCAACGCCAACTGTGCCCTGTTCACGGGCGGTAACTTGTTTGAAAAGTCCCTCCATTGCCACGTAGGGGCCAATAGGTCCGCCCCGCCAATAGTACCGCCATTCGATGCGGCCGCGCCAGTTTTCGGTGTTTGTATACCGGGTGCTGGTAGACGTCTGCCAGAGATTCATTCCCTGCCAGCCATAACCCGCTTCAATATGAATCGACTGCCGCTGACCAATCATGCGTTCAACACCGAACTGAATGGTATTGCTGGGGTCGAATAAGCTGAGTGGTGCGAACTGAACAACCCACTTTGGCTCGCGTTCGGTCTCTAGCGTGGGCAGCCGGGAAATGGGTTGAGCCAGTAGAGACAGGGGGCCCGCGCTCAAAAGGGTTAGCAAAGCAACCAGGCGTGACATTCTCATGGCTGAACAGGGATGGTGCTGAGCAGTTTCAGTTGGGTGATGTCGGCGTAGCTGTACTGATAGATACCCTCGGGACCCGTGACAATCAGCTGTTTTTTTGCCGGTATCACGTCGTAGGTTTTTGTGTTGTAAAAGTATTCCAGTTCCTTCATGTTCATCGGGTCGCTAATGTCCAGCACCCGAAGGCCGTAATCACCCTCGCCCACAAACAGCAGATTGCCATCGACACCCAGGCCGTGTGGATTGGTCATTGGATAACTTCGCACCAGTTTTGGGGCGGCCAGATTGCTGATATCAATGATATCCAGATTGTTGACGGAAACCGACTGATTGCGGCAGTTGGTGCCGCTCCGGGTGGTTACATAGGCATAATTTCCCTGCACAACAACGGGGTCGCAACTGAGCACATGGGTATACAAACCCACTGATTTAGGGGCGTTGGGCTGGTTAATATCATAGATATACATACCCGTCTGGGTGCCAATGAACAGGTTGTTCCGGTAGGGGAATATTGTTTCGACGCCAAAGCCGAGGGACGTTTTGCTGCCCTTCTGGGGTACGCTGCTTGTGGTAATATCGTAGGCTTGCAAAGCCGTGTTGCTAACGGTATACAGGGTGTTGCCGCTGATGGTAAAGCGGGCTGTGGACCCACCAATGCCTGAACCCGGCGAAGGGGCGTCGCTGCCGCTGTCTTTTGAACAGGAAGCCAGCAACCCCAGAAGTGTGAACAGGTAGATGAATTGTTTCATGCGTGTGGCGTAGTTGTTTACCGATAACATTGTGGGTTTGCGAGGGTAGTTTTCTCCCAACGGATTACCGCACCTTTAGTAGGGTCAGCGCATTCAAAACGAATGTTGGTCGCCAGCGGATAGGCGTTATAGTCGAAAGCGTTTTCGATCCGTTTCACCATCCGCACATTGGCCGGATTAGCAATGTTGAGCGCAACAAGGTCCGTCACGTTGTCGGCGTAGAGAACGCTGTCCTTTATTGCTAATTCCTGATTACCCAGAATGGCAATGAATGATAAGTTGACTGGCTTTTCAGGATTGCTATTATCCAGAATATGAATACCCCGGCCTGGCTCATTGATGAAGAGATATTTGTCTTTGACATAAATTTTGCCCACGTTTTTCAAGGGCTGTGGGGCCAGCGTCTGTATCGAACGGACGTCGGCAAAAGGCGCATAGACCGGCCGGTACACATCGCCGGTAGTGGGTGGAGTAGGCGCATAAGGGCGACCACAACTGTCGAGGAGGAAGCAAGCGGTCAGCCAAAAGTACGGGTGTAGATATCGGTTCATGAACGTAGTCTGATAAATAAATACAGGAGACAAGAACAGATGAAAACGTTGGAATCCGCAAGAAAAATTAACTTTGTTCCTACTTGATTTCGATACCGAAAACCTCATGCAGACTGAAACCCGTCCTGATACGCATTCCGACATAAATCCAAAACTGTCAAAAACTGAAATTCTGGCCAGCAAGAATGCCGAAGCTGAACTCGGTGGCGGACAAAAACGGATTGATGCTCAACATAAAAAGGGGAAACTCACCGCTCGGGAACGGATTGCGTTGCTGATGGATGAGGGCTCGTTTGAAGAAATCGGTAAGTTCGTTATGCACCGCACCCGCGACTTTGGCATGGACAAAGAGCACTATTTAGGCGACGGCGTTGTAACGGGGTATGGTACTGTCGATGGCCGCCTAGTGTACGTTTTTGCGCAGGACTTTACCGTGTTCGGTGGAGCGTTGTCAGAAACCCACGCTGAGAAAATCTGTAAGCTGATGGACCTGGCTCTGCAAAACGGTGCCCCGTTGATCGGGCTGAACGATTCGGGGGGGGCGCGTATTCAGGAAGGTGTTTTGTCGCTGGCGGGGTATGCGGATATTTTTTATCGCAACACGCGGGCGTCGGGGGTTATCCCGCAACTATCGGCCATCATGGGTCCCTGTGCGGGGGGCGCGGTTTATAGCCCGGCTATCACCGACTTTATTTTTATGGTCGAGAATACCAGCTACATGTTCGTGACGGGGCCAAACGTAGTAAAGACGGTTACGCATGAGTCGGTTACCGCCGAGGAGCTGGGAGGAGCCAGTACGCACAGTACGAAATCGGGCGTTACACATTTTTCCTGCGCCAATGAACTGGCCTGTATTCAATCGCTCAAGCAGCTGCTGAGTTATATCCCGCAAAACTGCGAAGATGAACCGCCGATGTTGGCCTACGAACCCGCCAACGAACTTCGGTCGGCGCTGAACGCTATCATTCCCGACAATCCGAACCAACCCTACGACATGCGTGAGGTGATCGAGGAACTGGTCGATACAGGCAGCTTCATGGAGGTTCACAAGAATTTTGCCGAAAATATTGTTTGCGGGTTCGCCCGGATCGGTGGCCGGAGCATTGGTATCGTTGGAAACCAACCGGCGGTGCTGGCGGGTGTGCTCGATATTCACGCCAGTACAAAAGCCGCCCGTTTCGTTCGCTTCTGCGACTGCTTCAACGTGCCGCTTCTGGTGCTCGAAGATGTACCCGGTTTTCTGCCCGGAACTGACCAGGAATGGAACGGAATCATCACCAACGGCGCCAAACTACTATTTGCTTTCTGCGAAGCCACGGTGCCGCGCGTCACGGTAATTACCCGCAAAGCGTACGGTGGGGCCTACGACGTCATGAATTCCAAACACATTGGTGCGGATATGAACTACGCCTGGCCATCGGCTGAAATTGCCGTAATGGGAGCCAGCGGAGCTGCTGAAATTATCTTCAAACGCGAAATCGCCGAAGCAGAAGACCCTCAGTCGAAATTGCAGGAGAAAGTGCTGGATTACACCGAAAAGTTCGCTAATCCCTATCGGGCCGCACACCGGGGCTACGTCGATGAAGTGATCATGCCCGACCAGACCCGTCAGAAACTGATCCGGGCATTTAAGATGCTGGAAAATAAAGTGGCTACCTTGCCGAAGAAGAAACACGGAAACATTCCGTTGTAAGGCAGCCGCCCGATTTTCTTTTCTAACTCAGAATAAAACGAACTCTATGACGAATTCAACCCCCAAAAAGTCGGGCAGTATTGTGAAAACCGCGCTGATTGGTTTATTGATCATCTTTGGCATTGCACTGCTGGTAGGCACCCTCACGGTGCTGTTTCCTTAGGCCTTTGTCACAGGATCGATGGCCTCAAGAATCACTGAGCAGGCTTCTCTGATTTCAGCTTCTGTAATAATGAGTGGCGGGGCCAGGCGCATTGAGTTGTTGCAAAACAGAAACCAGTCGGTGATGACGCCCCCTTCTATAGCGCGGTCGATAACGGGTTTGAGTACATCGAATGAATCAAACTCAACCGCCAGCATCAGCCCTTTGCCACGAATCTCCCGGATAGCCGGGTGTTTGAGTAACTGCCGGAACAACTGACCTTTCCCTTCAGCTTGCTCATGTAATTTTTCGTCAAGAATAACGCGTAACGTGGCCAGCGACGACGCACAGGAAACCGGATGCCCGCCAAAGGTGGTGATGTGGCCCAGAATGGGATTATTTCTGAAGACGTTCATGATGGCTGCCGAGCTGATAAACGCCCCAATAGGCATACCACCGCCCATGCCTTTCGCGCAGAGTAAAATATCGGGCTGAACGCCAAAGCCCTCAAACGCCCAAAAAGTACCCGTCCGGCCAAAACCAGTTTGTATCTCGTCAAAGATCAACAGCGTACCCGTTTGGGTGCAGCGCTGGCGGACCGCCCGAAGGTACTGCGCATCGGGAACGCGTACGCCCGCTTCGCCACCGATCACCTCCATCACTACAGCCGCTGTCCGATGAGTGATCTGATCAAGTTCGGGTACATTGCCAAAATGAATATGCCGAATATCGGGTAGGAGCGGACGGTAGTTGCGTTTGAAATTCTCGTCGCCCGACAACGAAAGGGCGCCCTGGGTTGATCCATGATAAGCGTTGAAACAACTGACGATCTCGGTGCGCCCGGTGTATCGTTTGGCCAGTTTCATGGCCCCTTCAACCGCTTCGGTGCCGGAATTCGTAAAATAGACGGTGTCCAGGGGGGATGGTAAGGTTTGGACCAATGCCTGAGCCAGCTCGGTCTGTGGCGTCTGCACATATTCGCCATAAACCATCAGGTGAAGGTACTTGTCCAGCTGGTTATGGATAGCTTCCAGCACACAGGGATGCCGATGGCCGACATTACTGACACCAATTCCCGAAATCAGGTCCATATACGACTTCTGATCACCTCCTCTATAAAGGTATATACCCTCGGCCCGCTCAATTTCCAGCGCTAACGGGAAATCGGAGGTCTGAGCGATGTGCTGAAAAAATAATTGCCGGTTGGTGACCGTATGTGTGACAACAGGACTCATGAGCGTACTTACGTTTACTATCATCGACTCAATACTGGGCAAACTCCGTATAAAGATTCGTTTGCCAGGGGCTGGATAATCTGCCTGAGTGATTGATAAAACCACTGTTACGTGGCTTTATTGTTAATGATTTGATTTCCCGAAGGGTTCATTCAGGCAGTAAAAAAGCCCGGTCAGTGTGACCGGGCTAGGGGTATTCATTGAGTTAATCAAGTGGATATGCTGTCTAGTATCAGGCCATAACAGCCTCGTCAAATCGTGTTTTAAGCTTTTTAAAATGCTTGAAAGAGAATGACTTGGCCGCTTTCTGACTAGGATGTAGTTCAGATTCCTGGTAGTGTCGGCCATTCGTAAGCAGATAAAGTGTGGATAGGCCATCGTTATTTATCCGGGCGTCAATATCAATTATCTCGTCAAGGGTTGGCCGAGACTGATTATCGATAAAGATCACCTGATCACCGATGTGGTATTTGTGCTGCATAGTATTATGTGGAGATTAAAAATAAAAAGATGTTGATATTTTATACAATTTACGTAAAGACGTGTAATTCCTAGTTAACCTTTAGACTTTCTTTTTTACGCAGGTAACGCAAATTTATTTTTTGGTAGGAAAGCCAATTCTCTTACAGCAATAAGGATATAATTTCAAACCTGTGTACAACGGTTTAATGGTAAATAGGGTCTTTTGACCATCTTTTAACCTGTATTAACTGGTGACCCAGTAATTGGGAATCCATGAACCACTCCATATGAAAAAAGCGCTCCTTTTATTGCTGCTGAGCCCGAGCCTACTTTTTGCTCAACTTTTAAAAATTACCCCACAGGATACGCAGCGAAAGCGTTCATATCTACTCATGCGAGACGGAAGTTTCTTGCAGGGGCGCGTCATACGGCAGGATAGTTCGATGATTGCCGTCCGGAAAAACGATGGGTATCTATCCTTTGTTGAGGCTGATCAAATCGTGCGTATTTCAGCCACCCGGCCCAAGGAAACGGCTAACCTGGCCGAACTCCCGGTTACTACGGTGTTTATCCTGAAAGATGGTTCCCGGCTTGAAGGGAAATTCATCCGGCGCGATAGTACCATGATTACCGTTCGTAAGTCAAATAACCAGCTAACTTATTTCGAGCCTGAACTACTTGTGCGAGTGGATACGCTTCGGGAGGGGCCAACGGGTCAATTTGCGGCTACCGATCGGGTTTACGCCAACCAATTCTCGCCCTGGTTGTTGACCGGGCAAACCGCCTTTACTCCCGAAAAAGGACAAGTGTATTACCGAAACACATTAGTGGCCCTCAATGAAATTAGTTACGGGATTACACGTAACTGGAGTGTAGGAGCTACTTTTTTAACCCCGGGGACTTATGTGTATCTTCCTGACTTTTATGCAGTCAATGGGTTTTTGCCCACCTATTCCCAGCTTTTTTCAACGCTTAGACTTCCGATTGGTGATCGATTCCGGTTTGCTGTGAACGTAACCTACCTGGACAGATACGCCTTAAGTAGCAAAAGACGGGGTGCGTTGACCTACAAGGCACTGGCGACAATTGGGACAAGCCAGCGAAATGTTACGCTTGGCGCTGGTCTTATCAACCGGGGAAACATCCGTTATTACTATGGCCAACCTATTTACTCTTCGTCAATGCCTTCCTATTTTGATGTTAATATTCCGGATCAGGTATTTTTCACCCTCGGTATTATGCAGAAAATCTCACCCCTTCTATCGCTGATCAGCGATACCCAAATCAACCTGGGAACGAATAACTTTTACTACGATGACCATTCTGAATGGTCATCTTTTTCGTTTGCCTTACGACTGGATCGTAGTCGGCACGCCTTTGACCTGGGGTTATACAGCCTTTTATACGGACATAACAATGCCTATAACGGACAGCGGTTTCGCTTTTTGCCTTATCTGGGGTATAATGTTCGTTTTGGTAAAAAATAATTCCCAATCAGTACCTTCTGACGGGATGAAAGGTTGTTTGATGGACTTATTGTATACAGTTCATGGCAACTTCGTGCTGGTTCAACCGCTACTTTGTCGGTTTGATGACGGGTGCTCTTGGGCCTTTGTCGGATGATTTGCTAGATTTATACCATTTCGAGTGCGTATAGATAGACCTAAAGGCGGCATGAACGTTTTGATAATTGAAGATGAAGAACTAGCGGTTCGCAAACTGACAAAACTGCTTCAGGATGTTGACCCGACCCTGAAAATTGTGGGAACAGCTGCCAGCGTAAGGGCTTCTGTCAGTTGGCTTCAGGCCAATTCGCCCGGGAAGCCATCGGCCCCGGATCTGATTCTGATGGATATTGAACTGGCGGATGGCCAGAGCTTCGAGATTTTTGAGCAGACCACGGTAACGGCTCCGGTTATCTTTACAACCTCCTACGATGAATATGCGCTGAGGGCCTTTAAAGTGAACAGCATTGATTACCTGCTTAAACCCATCAAACGACATGAACTCGAAGCCAGCCTGGAGAAACACAAGCGGCTGAGTACCGGTTATACTCCCGAAGCCGCCCCGCAGCTCTCTATCGACGCGCTGGTGCAGCAACTCCGACAGCAGGTAGCGCCCGCCGAACACCGACGCCGGTTCCTGGTGCGTCACCTGTCGCAGTGGGTGCCCATTGAAGTTAGTGACATTGCCTACTTCCATTCTGAAGAGGGGATAAGCCTTTTCCGCACCCGAACCAACCAGAAGTTTTCGGTGGATTACACCCTCGATGAACTGGAAGCCATGCTCGATCCGGCACAGTTTTTCCGGGCGAACCGCCAGTTTATCGTCGATATCAATTCAGTGCAGCAGATACACCCTTACTTTAATAATAAACTAAAGCTTACGCTCAAGCCCAATACCGATGAAGAGGTACTGGTTAGCCGGGAGCGAGCCACGGATTTTAAGAAATGGATGGGGAAATAGGGGTTGTTGCCTGCTGTTTATCCTGCTTCAGTCATTGTTCCCTCTTGTATAAGTGGCAACCCGACTGTAAACCAGCCGGACTGATCTTCAATTTCCATCTCCCCCTGACTCAACAACTGGTATCGGGTAGCTAAATTATCCAAACCTGATCCCATGGTGTCGACCCGTATGATCTTGGGCTGAAGCGTATTGGCGACGTGCAGTCGCTGATCGGACGTGGTATAAATACGTATATGCAGGGGCTTATCGGGTAAAATGACATTGTACCGAACGGCATTTTCGACCAGAACCTGAAGTGTAAGAGGTGGTAAGCACAGTGCCATGTGTGCCGGGTCGATAGCCAGTTCCAGCACCAGACCAGTTCGGTAGCGGGTTTCCAACAGATGAAAGTACGAGCGGATAAAATTTACTTCTTCGGAAAGGGTTACCAACTGTCGTTCGCTGGCCTGCAGCAGGTAGCGAAAAACAGAGGTCAGCTCGTCCAGAAACGTATCTGCCTGACCAGCATTCTCAGCAATTAATGAGGAGAGTGAATTGAGGCTATTGAACAGAAAGTGCGGGTTTACCTGGTGCTGCAACGATGCCAGCTGACTTTGGAGCGACACCTTTTCGAGCGTGTTCGTTTCGATCGTTTCCCGTTTCCATTGCCGCAAAATGTACAACCCTTCATAAACGGCAAAATAGATGAAATGGTAAAAGATCTGGATGCCGATGTTTCGGCTTAACTCAACAGCACTGCTGAAATACAGAAACTTTCCGTCGATCAGGAAGCGGGCCGTAAGTCGGATGACCCAGGCGAAATTGACCAGAAACGGGAGCGCGATGGCCAGCCAGAGCAACCGCCGTCGGGTGTTGGCCAGGCCCGGGTTGCGGTGTTGGATCTGCAAAACCACCCAGCGGGCTATCTGCCAGCAAATTATCCCCATTGTCAGGGCGATGGCGTCGTTAAAGAGCGATGTTTTGGGTGGTAATTTGAAATACCAGTCCAGACGGAAAAAAAGGGCTACGAAGAGATAAAGCCCCACCGGGCCAAGCAGACGGAGTCGGAGGTCGGACGTCGGTTTCATGAGGCAGCGTTGGGCTCGGCTTGGCTGGAAAGTAACGGAAGTGTAATCGTAAACTGGCCATCCACTTCCTTGATTTCGACCTCACGCTGCCCCAACAGTCGGTATTTGGTGGCAATGTTTGCCAGCCCTACTTTATTGGAAGGCACCGCTGTCTTTTTGCGTTGTAAATTGTTCTGCACAACCAGCGTCTGCCCCTGCGTTCGAATCGTAACCACTAACGGACTTTCGGGTAAAATGACATTGTGCTTAACGGCATTCTCGACCAGCAACTGTAACGTCAGCGGTGGTATTTTTCGCTCCATCTGCCAGTCATCGACCTCAATTTTCAGGTCGATCCCAACTCCATACCTGGTTTTAAGCAATTGAAAATAAGAGCGAATGAACTGCAATTCTCTGGCCAGTGGTGTTAACTCCTGTTCGTTGGCCCGCAGCAAATACCGATAAACGTTACTGATCTCATCCACAAAGTTTTCTGCCTGCCGGGGATTCTCGTAAATGAGCATCGACAGTGAATTGAGGCTGTTGAATAGAAAGTGAGGATTGATCTGGCTCTTTAAAGTATCGAGCTGATGCTTTAGCTTGTTTTTCTTCAGCTTTTCATTTTGCTCATACGTGAATTGCCAGGCCCGCATCACATAGCTGCCTTCGTAGATCACAAAATAGACACAATGGTAAAAAATCTGAATACCCAGGGCGTAGGTATAGGCGGGTAATGTCGGCCAGATAGCCGCACCATTCACGGTGATTTGAGCACATTGCCGGACAAACCAGGCAATATTGACCAGTATGGGCATAAGTACCCCCATCCAGAACAGCCGTTTGCGCGTGTTGGCTAATCCGGGATATCGTTGCTGAAGTTGTTTGACCGACCAGCGGGCCAGGTTCCAGCAGAAATAACCAGCTGAAATCGCGATCAAGTCAGAATAGATCAATTCGTCGACCGGTAGTTCTAAATACCAGTTCAATCGAAAAAAAAGCGTACCCACGAAAAACAGGATCAGTGGGCCAATGATGCGTAACTTTCGGTCGTTAATGATCTCCACAGAATATAGCTGGCGAAATAAAGCAACAATTTCAGGTATTCTGCTCAGGAAAAGGGCTCAAGTCTTCCGTCATAAACATGGCAAGGTTAACTGTACGTAACCAATTGTCATTCAGTATAGTCAAGTAGGCAGCGCGTTAATTTTTTGAGTAAATATACTAATCAAATAAACACATCAACACGTATGTCAAGTCTTCGGTCGGGGAGAGCAGACGTAGGTATTGATGTGTTTGACAAAATCGGTTTTTGATAATTTTTCTGTTCCGGTCAGGATAACGATCAGAACCTTTTATAATAGGCTTACCAGCTCAGGTTCAGCCAGTGGGGCCAGAAGCGTATGTATGTATTTCTCCGCCAGTTTGTTGGGCTTGTAGCTGCTAAATTCCTGACTCATCTTACGGACGTTCTGGCGATAAGTTTCGTCCCGTAATATGGTCTCAACGGCTTTGCGAATGGCGTTGGGCTTCGGAGTTTCGGTCTTCAGGTCGATGCCGACTTTACAGTAGCCAATTCGGGCGGCTATCTCATTTTTCCCTTCATGAACCCCGGCCGCAACGATGGGTAGATTGTGTTGAAGGCCCAGCATAACTCCGCCGTAGCCCCCATTCGTTACATATACGTGTGCATAGGGCATTACGGCAGTAAAGTCGATGAAATCGTCGATGATGATATTTTCCTGAGGGAAACGACCACGTAACTCCGCCGTTCCGGAGCCGCCCGTTGTGGCAATGACCAGCGTGTCGGGATCATTCTTGAAGGCTTCCAGGGTTGGAACAAGTAATTTTTCGGTGTTGCGCTCCACGGTTCCCTGAGTGACTAAAATGACTCTTTCGTACGTCAACGCTTTTGCCGCGTACTCGAAGGCGTGTTTTTGTGACTTGCTGTAGGGCAGTAAAGGACCAACAAAGCGGACATTCGGACTGATTTTTTTGCGCGGGTATTCCAAACTGGGTACGCCACTTTGCAGGTAAACGTCCGCCGTCCGCACCACCGAATCGAACAGGAATCCGGTGTCAGGCTGTAAACCATAGGTCCGCCGAATCTGGTTATGTAAGTCGGTGGACGGTTTGAACATGACTTTCTGAACCAGATAGCGCAATGCTTTTTGTGCCAGACCGCCCACAATACCGGTCATGGGTTGCAGGCCCAGACCCGAAGGGGGCAGCAGTTCATCCGTTTCCACAAGCGGCACCACACCCACCGAAACGGTTTTTACATGGAAACGATCCTTTATAAACGGCCCTGCAAAAAAAGCGACATCATGGACCAGCAGATCGAACGGCCAGTCCTGTTGGATGTTGGTCAGGTCTTCGATGAACTCCGGAACGCGGAGTAAGAACAACTGTTTTATGTCGAACTGTAATTTGGCAATTGTCCCTTTAATGTTGTCCCGTTCCGGAAAAAGAGTGTCTATGTTTTCCTGATTGACCGTTTGGGCTTTGACAAACGGGTAGTGGTGCAGGCCAAGTTTACGAACTTTCTCGCCATAATGGCCGCCCACATACCAGCGGACGTCGTAGCCAATGTTATTCAGGTGAACGGCCAGGCTGGTAAGCGGACTAAAGTGGCCATCCATAGGCATGGTAGCAAAAAGGATACGTTTTGATGTTTTCATGAGTAGTTGTTGTTTTTGTTAAGCAAAATTGGGTTGTCGGGCGTATTCACTCAATCCTAAAGGGGTTGAAACGTAAAAAGCCGCGGATGAAGCGGCTTTCATTTGGCAATCCACCGCTCCAACGCTTACCTCTTCGTTACCAGGAAGTCGGCAGGAACGTGCTCACGGCGGTATCGTTGCGATCGAAGCGCACAACCAGGTTTTTCTTGTTATTACTGCCCGTTCCCAGGGTATAATAATAAGTCTGGGTTTTCATCTCTGAGCGTTCCATTTTCCGGTTTATATTCTTACTGGGAACACAGGAATAAAACCCCCGATAGCTGCCTTCCGCCGAAACGGTTGTGAATGACCTATCGGCTTCATCGAAGGTTACCCGGCCTTTTTCGTACGTAAATGCCTGTGTCTTGCAAGTTGAATAATCGAGTGCCGATGCTACAAAATACTTTTCATACGTCCCGTTTGACTTAAAATCAAATACCACCGCGAGTTCAAAGGGGTTACCCTGGTAGCGCCCGTCATAACTCCAGAATTCGCTCATGGAAAATGACCCGTACATCCATTTCCCAGCTACCTGGGCAGGGACGTAACCGCCGGGTCCTTCATCAGGGTTGACCACATCGTTTCCTTTCTTGCAGCTTGTACTGAGCAATGCGATCGACAGCATTGCCATGACTAATTTTTTCATTGGTTTAAAAGAGGATTTGTTGGTTTACTGATCACTAATTAGCTGAATACCCGTTCGTATTTTCTCGAAAAAGGGGATGTACGCACGGCTTTTTATCGGGAAAACTGTTTATGCTGATCACGACTATGCCAGTCAGCCAACCCGAATCGGCTGCTGTTCATGAAGGACATTTCTATAAAGGGTTAAACGGATGGGCTAGGTGCGTTTACACCTGCTCTGCCGTTTCGATAAGCGGCAGGGTAATCTCGAAATGTCCGTTGGCTTCGGAGATGGTAGGGGTTGGCTGGTTAAGCATCTGATATTTTGACCAGATATTTGCCAGACCAACCCCGTTAGAAGCCACCCGCATACGCTTTCGCTGGATGTTGTTCCGAACGATCAACCGATCATGCCCTGTTGTATTGATCGAAATCATAAGGGGTCTGTCGGGTAACGCAATGTTGTGTTTCACCGCATTTTCAACCAGCAATTGCAGCGTAAGTGGCGGCAGCTGCCAGTTGAGCAGGGGCGGATCGACCTCATAAACCACCTGAAGGGCGTTGCCATGCCTGGTTTGCAGTAGATGACAATACGACTGAATAAACGCCAGTTCTGAAGCCAGGGGTGTTAACGCCTGGTTATTGGCTCGCAGCAGGTACCGATACACCGAACTTAGTTCGTCCAGAAAAACACCCGCCCGCTGCGGATCATCGTCAATGAGCGCGCTGAGGGAATTGAGGCTGTTGAACAGGAAATGGGGGTTCACCTGTGCCTGCAGGGCCCGGATATGAACCTCCGTTTTTTCCTGTTCCAGTCGCTGCATTGCCAGTTCGGCCTCTAGCTGATCGCGGTGATGGCGTTCGCGTTCGTGCTTCAATTCCTGCTCGACCACGGCATTTCGAACCGCTGCCCGCCGTTGCCGATAGCTTAACCCCAGCGAAAAACAGACCAGCTCGGCAATGATACCAATCTGCATATACGTCAGAGATACCCTCCAGAACGTGCCTGCCCAGTTTTCGTGGGGCCAGGCCAGCGACATGAACATAGCCGTCAGGCCGCCCGTCAACAAAAAAGCCGTACCAATGGCGTAGGCGCGCGAGACGATGTCGCCCAGGGTGAGCATTTGCCGAATGCCATACACACCCAGTGCTGCCATTGCCAGCCGCATCGCAACGAAGGTGAACTCATATACATCGGGCTGCCAATCGACCAGGTAACAGAGAACGAATTGAACGAACACATAGATTAGAATGCCTACTTTTATGGCCTGCAGCTGCCGAAAAAAAACGGGTAAATGCCGTCGTAAGTCCAGAATAGCATCGGCAAAATCGAAATAGATATAATATGCGCCCATGGGCGCGGCTGCTCTGACAAAGTAGTTTGTTTCTGTCGAAAACCAGTCACGAAACGCATAGACCCGTAAGCCGAAATAAAACAGCCAGGCCATCATGTAAAGCGTATACAAGCCGTAACTCCGATCGCCGTACATAATCCACTGTACTACGTTGAGTAACATGATCGACAGGACCATGCCTGTAAAAACCGCTCCCCAAATCTGAAAGGTCATGAATGGTATACTGGTCAGGTGAACGAAATGGGCAAATGGTACTATCGCTCGATCAGCACATTCGGCTGGGTATTGGTGTCGAACGTGTTAGCCGTTGTGAGATCGGTATTGGCGGAAGCGCCATAGGCCACAAACACCCCGTAGCCACCGCTGCCCATAATGCGGGTGTTCCGGATCGACATGGCGGCTTTAGTACCGTAAATGGCCACGTTCGCTTTCTTACCCGACACAATGGCAATGCTGCCGGCGTTGCTTACTTCTGCATTTTCCAGACTGTTTTTGGCATCCTGAGAATAGCAGATAATGCCCCGCCAATAGGCGGCCTGCCGCTCTGCGCTGGTGAACGTCACCGGCTGGGTGGCGGTACCTTTCGCCATCAGATACCCGCTGGTATTGACCCGGATGACGGCATCCCGATTCATCTCGACCACCACGCCCGGATTCACCTTCCAACCCGTATTGACCGAAAACTCACCGGTGATCCGATACGGCGATTTATCGTCGAAACCAGTCCAGTTCACTTCGGTGGTCCCCGTCAGTCCGGAGGGGGTGATCTCGACCACATTCCGGCCGTTCCCGTTGGTGAAGGTCGAGGCCCGGTCCAGTTTGGCAACGTTAAGAGCGTCGAGTAAAATGCCGGCTTCCGTGTTGTTCGAGAAGGCGTTCTGAGCAAACTCGCGAAGAATACCACCTTCGTATACATAGATCCCGTACCCATCATTTTGCGCGAACGAGCAGTTTTTAAGGGTAATCTGGGACTTACTGCCACCCGATAAGAACAAAGCTGACTTCGTGGTGCTGTAAATGGGGCGGCTGCCTGCGTTCTGTACATCGACATACTCAAGCGTATTGGCGTTGCTGCCCGAATAATGGGCTATGCCGACCCAGTAGCCTTTGGTGCGCTGCACGCCCACAAATCGGATACGTTTGTCGGCTTCTCCTTTGGCAATAAGCAATCCGCCCCCGTCATTCACATTTACCCGAACGTCGCGCTCGAATGCAATGACCACGCCGGGATTTATGGTCAGCTCGTTGTTGACATCGATGGATTTTGTAACAATGTAATCCGGTAATTCGGGGTTGAGAACCCGGTCGATCAACGTAGTTTTTACCGTGATGTTGGCGGTAATGGCAAGAGGTTCGGCCACAGAAGCCGTCACGAGTACTTTATCGGTGCTTTTGCCATTGGCACTGGAAACGGCAAGTCCCAGCTCATATTCGCCAATCTCATCGGGTTTAAAGGTGGGCTTGAACGATGTTGGCTCGGCCAGGACAACCGTACTTTTGGCTGGCTTCCGGAGCAGTGTCCACTGGTAGGTCAGGGGCTTGCCCTGGCTGTCGGTCGAGGATGAGCCGTCGAGGGTGACAAGCTGCCCTACCTGCACCGATTGATCGGGGCCGGCGTTGGCCAAAATATTTCCTGCCGGATTGACATCGGTTTCTTTTTTACAGCTGGATAGCAGGAATAAACTGCTTAGTAAGGTTACGAACAGCCATTTAGAGGCCACTGGCATTAGTACGCCAAGGTGTTGGACACGGAGGTCCAGGGGGATGTATGTTGTTGGTTTCATGAAAAGAGGAAGTTGTATTTGTTGTTTACTGAGGTCAAAAGTATCCGGTCCGTTATGAGTGTACACGGCCAAACTGGATGAAACGGAAAATGCCCGCTATGAACTGTTAAAATAGTTGTCTGGCAGGAATGCGCTTCTGGGGTTCAGTGAGGAATCGGTTTCGCCCTTTTTAGTCGCTTACGAAGGTGTCGAAGTAGCGGGTACAATGACGGTATGAAATACTGATTATTTCGCGCATATACGCATAAGGCCTTATATTAGAGCTTTAAATGACCCTTCATGAAAAATAATCTTCTACTGATTGCTGTATTTTCCATTGGCTGTCATACATCTCCGCTTCTCGCTCAATCAAAAAAGAACGCTGTCGATCCGGTCGCTCGCTATGAAACGTATGTTCAGCAGGCCGTTCGGGAATGGAAAGTGCCGGGCCTAACGGTCACCGTCGTTAAAGACGGTAAAGTGTTATCCAAGAAGGGGTACGGCATTCGCGAACTCCCAGCCTCCCCGGCAATCAAACCCGAGTTGGTCAATACCCAAACGCTTTTCGCCATGGCGTCGACGACCAAAGCGATGACAGCCGCCTGCCTGGGCATGATGGTCGATGAGGGAAAACTGCATTGGGACGATCCGGTTATCAACTACCTGCCTGAATTTCAGTTGTATGACCCCGCCGTTACGCGGGAATTGCGGGTGCGTGATCTGCTGATTCATAATACGGGTGTTGGAAATGCCGATGTTTTCTGGGCTGCCATGAAGATTCCGAGCGACGAAATTTTGCGCCGGATGCGGTTCGTGAAACCATCTTACTCGCTTCGGGCGGGGTTTATTTACCAAAATATCATGTATCTGGCTGCTGGTAAAGTGCTGGAAAAAGTGAGCGGTATGCCCTGGCATGTGTTTATCCGGACCCGCATTTTTGAGCCGCTGGGCATGAGCCGGACGCGGGCGCTGTTTGGTGAAGTGACAGACCCAAATCGGGCTAAACCGCACGTGGAGATGAACGATGTGATTCGCGCCGTAAACAGCCGGGAGGAAGAAGGGCTTGTCGATGCCGTTGGGCCTGCCGGGTCGGTCTGGACCTGCCCCGATGATGTGACCGCCTGGATGCAGTGCATGCTCGATAGTGGCCGTTATCAGGGTAAAACCCTGCTGAAACCCGCTACCTGGGCCGAACTGTTCAAACCCCAGACGCTGGTGACTGACAGCGAATTTTACCCAACACAACTGTTAACCAAACCCGTCTGGAAAACCTACGGCCTCGGCTGGTTTCAGCAGGATTATCGGGGGCATCGCATTAATTTCCACACCGGTAGCCTGACCGGAATGATCGCCATTCACGGGCAATTGCCCGATCAGAAATTGGCCGTTTACATTCAGGGTAATCTCGACCATGCCGAACTGCGCCACGCGCTAATGTTCCGGGCGTTCGATGAGTTTGCGTTGGGCGTAGACCACGACTGGAGTGTGGAATTACTCAAATTATACGGAGGATTTAAGCAAAAAGCCCGGCTAGCCGAACGCAAAGCCGACAGTACGCGGGTGCTGAACACCAAACCATCGCTGCCTTTGACCGCCTACACGGGCGCGTACACCAGCCCGGTTTACGGTAAAGCCGAGGTGAAGGTAAAAGACGGAAAGCTACACATCTCGCTTAATGATGTCATGTCCGGACAGCTCGATCATTGGCATTACGACACCTTCCGTTTAACCTACGATCAGTTCTGGAATGGGAAAGATCCCCTAAACTTTCTGCTCGATACGCAGGGGAATGTAGCCAAATTGAGCGCTTTCGGTTTGGAACTGGCAAAAGTGCCGAACACCAGCGCGAAAGGTGTAGCCGAACGGTAGAGAGCAGCTTATTAATTTTAACCGTTTTTGACAGATTTATAACTTAATGACCTGAATGTTAATACCCACCGGAATGCGAATGAATCAACAACTGCGCATAATGTCTATTAAATCGATTCTCTTTTTGGCCGTCATGGCAACGCTTAGCGTTGAGGCCCAAACGACGCAGCAGCGTGTCCGCCAGTTTCGACAGGCCCAGGAAACGGCGCTGATAGATGAGTACCGGGAGTTTCTGGCTATTCCAAACGTTTCGGCCGACTCGGCCAACATCCGGAAAAATGCGGCTTTTATTCTTCAAATGATGAAGAAGCGCGGTATTGCCGGACAGTTGCTGGAGGGGCCAAATCCCGGTACAACACCAGCCGTGTTTGGCGAGGTTAAGGTGCCGAATGCCAAAAAAACGATCATCTTTTATGCGCATTACGACGGCCAGCCGGTAAACCCCAAACAGTGGGGTGAGGGCCTGCAACCCTTTGTGCCCGTATTCATAACAGCACCCATTGAGCAGGGCGGTAAAATCGTGACTACCTATACATCAGGACAACCCATTGACCCAGCCTGGCGACTGTCGGGGCGGGGGAGCGCCGACGATAAGGCAGGTGTCATGACGATATTGAATGCCTACGATGCACTGGTAAAGAGCAAGATTCCTTTAACCGCCAACCTGAAATTCTTTTTTGAGGGGGAAGAAGAAGTTGGTTCGACACATCTGGGAGAGATTTTCGATAAGCACCGCGATAAGCTGGCCAGCGATCTCTGGATCATTGCCGATGGTCCCCGGCACGTGTCCGGTAAGCCCGTTGTGCAGTTTGGTGTCCGGGGCGACGTGAACATGCAGTTGACCGTGTATGGCCCCAAACGCCCCCTTCATAGCGGCAACTATGGCAACTGGGCACCCAATCCTGCCATGCGCCTGGTGAAATTACTGGCCAGTATGAAAGACGACAATGACCATGTGGTTATCAAAGGATTTTATGACGATGTGGTGCCGCTAACGGCCAGCGAAAAACAGGCGATGGCCAACGTACCGAATATGGAAGCCGCTCTTAAAAAGGAGTTGGGCATCGCACAGCCGGATGGCAACGGTACCTCATTTGTGGAACTGCTTATGCGTCCGACGCTGAACATTAATGGTATGCAAAGTGCGAATGTCGGTGCCATGGCGGGGAACATCATCCCAACAAAAGCCGAGGCCGTTCTTGACCTCCGACTCGTTCGCGGTAACGACGTAGCTCGTCAGATCGGGCGCGTGACGGACCATATTCGTGCGCAGGGGTATCAGGTGATCGACCATGAGCCAACGGATGTGGAACGGCAGCAGTACCCGAAGCTTATCAAGATTACATCGGGGCATGGGTACAACGCCCAGCGAACGCCCATGGATCTGCCCATTGCTCAGGAGGTTATTGCCGCCGTGCAATCGACCAGTAAGGAACCCATTGTTCTATCCCCTTCATCGGGAGGGAGCTTACCGCTCTTTCTTTTCGAAAAGGTGCTGAAAGCGAATGTTGTATCGGTGCCCGTGGTGAATTATGATAACAATCAACACGCCGAGAACGAGAATGTGAAGGTTCAGTACCTCTGGGAAGGAATCGAGATCATGGCCGCTATTATGCTGATTAAGTAGTGACTCGGCCATGAATGAATGGCCCTTTACGAAGGATTACCTACGCAAATTAATTGAACACAAAGAATCAGGAGTCGACCTGAAGACGCTAGATTCTTACTACCCCTGTGTTCAATTAATTTGCCCGGTTCCTAAAATCGCATGTCTAAAAAAGGCGGGCGGTATTTCTTTCAACGCTCAGTCATCCGTGTTCGAGTTGCCTGGCAGACCTGTATCACCTACGTGCGTAAAATTGTGATCGGCATAAATTTGGAATATCGATTTTAGTTCCTGTTTTATTTTTTTTCAAACGAATGAAACGAATCGCTAAAATTAAATGTATATACATCAAATACTTCAACACGTAATAACATACGCACACAATGGAAGCACAACCCGCAACCGCAACAACCTGGTCTATTGACCCTACCCACTCCGAAATCCAGTTTAAAGTCAAACACCTTGTAATCTCGACCGTAACGGGTTCGTTTGGTCAGTACGAAGGTCAGGTTGAATCCTATGGCGATGATTTCAGCGATGCAAAAATCTCGTTCTCTGCCGACATCAACAGCATCAGCACCGGACAAGAGCAACGCGATGGTCACCTAAAATCTGCTGACTTCTTCGATGCAGAACAGCATCCTAAACTGACGTTTTCGTCAACATCCATGACGAAAACGGGTGACGATACCTATAACCTAACGGGCGATCTAACCATTCGTGGCGTCACCAAGCCTGTAACCTTAAAAGTGGAACATGGTGGTCAGATGGTTGATTTCTACGGTCAAACCAAAGCTGGTTTTGAAGCCAGTGGCACCATTAAACGGAAAGAATTTGGGCTGACCTGGGATGGCGTTACCGAAGCCGGTGGCGTTGTGGTTAGTGACGACGTAAAGCTGGTTCTGAACATCCAGTTGACCAAGCAGGCCTAAGTACTTGTGCCGTAGTAAGTAGGTTAACTGCCGGACCGCTGGAGCGGTTGATTAGTTAAAAAATGGTACTCTATTAGGTATGTGTAGAAAACCAGTCAACGGATTGCCTGTTTGCTAATCCGCTACCACTTACTTTAGACAGCACTTATATAAGATAATTTCTAATACCGGGGTGAACCAAATTTTTGGTTCACCCCGGTATTTTTTATTGATAAATGGCGAAATGGCTATCAGGCGTTTGTCAGTCAATTGGTATATTGACCAACCAAAACCGTACCCCATGCGCGCGCTCCTCACTCTTTTTTTACTACTCACCGGCTGTAACTGTCTTTGGGCTCAGTCGGCGAAAACCACCGCTACTTCTTTTGATATTCTGATTCGAAACGGACTCATCTACGACGGCTCCGGGAAACCCCCTCAGCCGGGTGACGTGGGTATACGGGGTGATCGTGTCGTAGCTGTCGGCAAGTTGGCGAAGGCCAATGCAATCACGGTTATTGATGCGCAGGGTAAAGCAGTGGCGCCCGGTTTTATTAATGTGCTGTCGCATACGGGGCTTGAGCTGCTGCACGATGGTCATTCGATGAGTGATCTTAAACAGGGTATCACAACCGAGGTCTTTGGCGAGCTTTCCTGGGGGCCTATCAACACCGACGCCATGCGGCAGCAGGTGAATATGAATCTGAAGCCCTATAACCTGACCAGCAACTGGACAACGCTGGCCGGGTTCATGGACAGGCTGCAGCAAAAAGGCATAACGCCTAATATTGCCTCGTACCTCGGTGCCGGACAAGTGCGTGAAAGTGTACTGGGCGAAGCGGATGTAAAGCCAACGCCCGGGCAATTGAGGCAGATGCGGGCTATAGTCCGCAAGGCGATGGAAGAGGGGGCGTTGGGAATCACCACCGCCTTGATTTACCCGCCCAACTCATTTGCGACTACCGACGAACTGGTGGCTCTTTGTCAGGAGGCCAGCCGGTTTGGCGGACGCTATATTGCCCATATACGCAGCGAAGGCGACCGGCTGGACGAAGGCGTTAGTGAGTTAATAAAGATTGGCCGCGAAGCGAAACTACCCGTCGAATTGTATCACTTCAAAGCGTCCGGTCAGCGGAACTGGCCACGGATGGAATCGGCCATAACGCTCATAAACAAGGCTCGGCAGCAGGGGCAGGATGTAACGGCAAACATGTACACCTATACCGCCGGGGCAACTGGTCTCACTTCCTGTCTGCCGCCTTACCTGTTTAACGGGGGCTTTATGGCGGGCTGGAAACGATTGCAGGACCCGGCTACGCGCCAGAAATTAATGGCCGAAGTGCGGCAAAGTGGAAACGACTGGGAGAACATGTTTCAACTGGCGGGATCGACGGATAACATTCTGTTAACCGCTTTCGAGGTGGATTCGCTCAAGAAATACAATGGCAAAACACTTGGCCAGATGGCGGCCATCTGGAAGAAAGACCCCATTGAAACCGTTATGGATTTGATCGTCGCCGACAAAAGCCGGGTCGAAACAACCTATTTTCTCATGTCGGAGGAGAATGTCAGGAAAGGTATAAGTCAGCCGTGGGTGTCGTTTGGCTCCGATGCTGCGTCGATTGCTGAAAATCGAAACGACATTGGCGTTGTTCATCCCCGCACGTTCGGTAATTTTGCCCGGCTTCTGGGTAAATACGTTCGGGATGAGCATGTTATGCCTCTCGAAGAAGCCATTCGTCGGTTAACGAGTTTGCCCGCTACGAATCACAAATTACCCAACCGGGGCTTATTGCAGGTGGGCTATTTTGCTGATCTAGTCATATTTGATCCGGCAATCATTGCCGATAAAGCCACATTCGCGTCTCCCTTTCAATATGCTGTGGGGGTTCAGCATGTGTTTGTAAATGGTCGGCAAGTATTGAAAGACGGCGAACATACCGGCGTTTTTCCGGGTCGTGCCATCTGGGGACCGGGCCGCAAAAGTCGTACGCCCTGATTACACCGAAAACAGGTTTATCGAATCAAGACCAGTCTCCCCCGCATCACGGGCTTCTCAGGTACGGTCGAGAGTGTGTAGGCATACACGCCCGTTGGCAATGAGGTTCCGTTGAGTGTTCCATCAAACGGGTTTTTGTAGCCTTTGCCCGATGAGTAGATGACCTCACCCCAGCGGTTAAAAATGGTGATGATAGCGTCCGGAAAAGCCTCAATGCCCGGTAGTTCCAGCACATCGTTGACACCATCGCCATTCGGTGAGAACGCGTCGGGTATCCAAACCCTGGCAAATACGGTGATGTGAATCGTGTCTTTAACGGCACAGCCTGTACTGTTTTGGGCATCAATCGTATACGTTATGTCGTCGCCAATGTTATTAATCGTTGGATTGGCGGCCGTTGGGTCGTCCAGGTAAGTTGATGAAGTCCACAGAAACTGATTGGGATTCCCGGTGTAGACTGGATTCAGGGAAAATGTGTTACCCGTGTAAGTCGTAAGGGAGTCGGCCAACTGAATAGTTGGTATGGGAGCCACCACCGCAATGCGCCGGGCCACCGTTCCGGCGCATTCGGGAGCGGCTTTCACTGTATAGGTCAATTCGTGGTTTCCAATATCAGCTGCTTTGGGACTAAACGTGTTCGATTCCACGCCGGTGCCGCCATATTCGCCCCCCGGTGGCGCACCGAACAGTGTATAGGTAGGATTGTTTGGACCACAAACGCCCGGAATAGAATCGAGTGTTACCGTAAGGGCAGCCAGTTGCGTAATGATTACCGGCGGTGACGTACCGACGCACCCAAAGCCATCCGTAGCCGTTAGTACAAAAGTTCCGGGCTGATTGGTCGAATACTCACCGCTGCTGGTCCCTACGGTTACACCATCTTTTTGCCAGTTGTAACTGACACCACCACTACCGGTCAACGGCAGTGACGCATCAGGACAAATGCGATTTTCGCCAGATGACGACTTGATGAGGGCGACAACGGCCGCCGACCGTTCGAGCAACGTAGTGTCGCTATTCGTTTTGCAACCGAACGCAATGTTAGTCAGAACGGCCCAGAACTTTCCGGGTTGTGTTGTCGATACCGTATCGGCAGTTTGACCGGTCAACGGCTGACTATCGCGATACCACTGATAGCGCACAGCCGTTGGGCCTACCGCCGTCAGACGTACCGTTCCGGTTGTGGCACATAAGTGGCCGCTCTCGTACAATTTTGCTTTATTTTCGACTATACTAACGGTTACATTCTCGGAGTTTCCCACCTTACTGCAGACGGCTTTCTGCGAAACAACCACCATGTATTCACCGGCACTACCAACTGCTATGGATGAGTTGGTCGCGCCCGTTATGTTGATTCCGTTCTGGCGCCACTGATAATTCCAGTTTGGGTTAACAGCCGCCTGAAGCACAACCGATTCACCCTGGCAGATAGTTGTCGATAATAAAGCTGGCTTATTCTGAATTTGTACGGCGGGATCGGGTGTCGTTTGGGGGGGGCAGTCGATGACCAAAAACTGGAAATCACGCCGTACTTCGCCGATTTTTACCCCGTTTCGAAACTCCTCCACGTTCACGGCAAAAACGTATAATCCCAGCTCAGTAGCGGTGACGGATAATTCGCCGGTTTGCGAGTCTATGCTCAGGGTTGGACTGCCTGGAATAGCCTTGTTCGCATCGAATCCAGGCCGCCAGGTTATGTCAGGATAGGGGCCACCCGATACCGTATTCTGTCCGTTTCCTTTCTGATTCAAAGGAGTTATCATCGAGTACCGCAACTCGTCGCCATCGGGGTCTTTACCGCCAAAGGGAAACGTAAACGGCGAACCCAGACAAATGTATTCACCGTTAACGGTGCCAAAACGGGGAGAGGAATTGGAAACGAGTTGCCCGTTTTGCTGAAGTGCCGGAAATTCCAGGTAGAAGGTAAAGCCGGTCTGATCGGGGCTACTGATATTATTGATGCCTGCATTCCGGTTGCGGGTCTGGTAGGAAATATAGTACCCCTGAGAATCACTATAACTGCCGGGAGCCAGCTGAATAGTGGCTTCATACGTCCAGACAACGAAGTTTAGATTACGTTGGGAGGCACAAAAGGCATTGGCATAAACAACCTGTTCTTTTGCACCGGTTTGGGTAACCGTGAAGGTCGTCATCTGTACATCATCGCGTTTGCGAAAAATACCGACAACGCCCGTACTCAACTGGCGGGCAATGCCCTGTGTGCCATTCTCCAGATAATTAGTCACTATGATCCGGTAATGCCCCGGCACATCGCCAATAGCCCTCATTTCCAGCTGTCCGCCAACCTGGTGTGTGGCCAGTGCAGGGATAGCTGGTATCAGTATTAAAAGCCAGAATACACACTTAAGGGTAAAAAGCCGCATACGCAAGTCGTTCAATTTACCTGGTCATTCACTCAATACGACTGTAGTAGAAGAGAATTCTGATCGAAACGTAAACAAAAAAAAACGCCGGTGTCAGTACGTTATCGTTTTGTTTAAGATCAGGTTATCAGTGAGCTACTCCATATAGAGCAAAGAGTAACGCACTGATTTTATACGCATTCGTTCCTGCTTTCCAGCATGCCCGATTCTTTAAAAGGGTTATTTTATTTTTGCCAGCAGCGTAATGTTATTGGCAACCATACCTGTACTTCGGATATAGTGCCCAAATCGTATCTCGGCGCTTTGCCAGTGGCCCATGCCAAACAATCCGCCCGGAGGGGCCATTCTAAGACCGGTTCCCAGAAACTGGCTGGTGAAACCAGATATGTCATAGTCGCTGGTGTAATACTTGTCCGTTGACTTATGTTGCTCATAGGGAGCAAAATACCGAACGGCTGTTTGATGACTGAATCGGTAAAACGGGCTGATCGATACAAACGAAGTAAGCTTAATGGGCGTTTCCAGATTAACCGTATGTGCCTGCATGCCCCAGTCGTCGATGTAGTAGCGATAAAATGTACGGATCACAACCCGATCACCCATGAAGTAATGCAGTCGAAGACCGATGGGCAACTTCAGGCGACTGCCGGGGAGTCGTTCCACCGTTTCGGCACCATCCTGAAAATAAATTCGATGGAAAGGCGTGCTGAGTAACCCCTGCTGATAGGCCGGTTCGACGGTGAACAGCATCTGTAATCGCTTGTTGATCACCTGCGAAAACGACAGGCTTACGTTATACGAATTTCGCGGCTTGTAGTCAACAGGGTCCCGATCGCCATGAGCCCCCGAGCCATACCCTTCCGGCCTTAATTCGGGCGGCAGAATGGCTTTCCAGGTGTCGAAGAAGGCTCCTCCTTTCAGGCTTATTTCCCGGTTGTTATCCGCCGATGCTTTGGCAAAGCTAAAGTTGATACCGTATGATTTATAGTCATATTCCGTTGAGTAGGAGAGGGCAACCCCGTGTGTGGTACGACTGTCGTTATTGTGGACGCTCCAGGCAACAGAGGGATAAATGTGCGTATCGCTCCGAGAAGCGGAAGATACCGTCAGAGGGTCGATGTTATCGGATGACGCCGACGTGTAATGGTCGATGTTGAAATCAAACGAGAGCGTATGCTGTCGATCGTGCCGGTCCGTCGTTTTAAGAACCAGATCAATTGACTGAGCGTAATCAGTCAGATGTTCGGTACCAATGCCTCCAGTAACAGCCGAATTGTTGCCATTCTGCTGATAATAGCTGGAGACAAAGTTAACTTCTTCCAGTTTAAGCTTTCGGTTTTCGTAAGCGGGCTTATCGAGGGATTGGCTATAGCCGGCACGCCATAAACTAAGCAATAGTCCAACGGAAATACAGATTTTTTTCATGGTCAATAGTGCTTAGTTACAGCCACAGCCTCCACCGCTCTTGCCTCCATTAGCGCCGGCAGCCCCTTCGCGATAGAGATAAAAATTCTGCTCGAACTTTTCCGATTTTCGAGCCGATAATTCCATTTCGGCGTCGTTGATCCGGCTTTTCTGGTACTCTTTTACCGTCGTGCATCCAGATAAACCCATCAGGGTAATGCCGACAAGTAGGATGATCTTATTTGTTTTCATTCCAGTGTCCAGTGGGTTGAATAAATGCAGTCAGGCCATCGCAGGCGACTTAATTCGGATGTTGGTCGATGTGAAAAGTTTATCGGTGTCATCGATAATAATGCAGGCTACATGCTTCATCTGATTGATCAGGTTTAACCCGACCCGTACGCCCATAACCATCACGGGTGTTGCCAGCGCATCGGCTAGTTCGGCATTGGGCGCAATGATGGTTACACTTTTTATACCTGATACCGGATAGCCGGTTTTGGGATCGATGGTGTGGGCATATCGTTTGCCGTTGATAACCGCATATTTCTCGTAACTACCCGATGTTGCTATGGCCATGTCGCTGATAGCCAGATACGAAAAGGCCTCATGAGAGCTTAGATTCGGATCCGCAATGCCAATGGTCCAGGGCTTCCCGTTGGGTTGGGCGCCCCAGGTAGTCAGGTCACCAGCGGCATTGACAATGCCGCTTTCTACGCCCCCAGCCTGTAATACCCGTTTGGCCTGCTCAGCCGCGTATCCTTTTCCAATACCCCCAAATCCGATGCGCATGCCCTTTTCCTTCAGGAACACCGTTCGCTGTTCGGCGTCCAGCAGCACATTGCGGAAGTTAATCAGTTTAACCATACTCCGTGCCGTTTGGAGGGAAGGTAAGGCCGTCATGGCGGTATCGAAATTCCAGAGCCGCTTATCAATAGAGCCATAGGTGATATCAAAGGCCCCTTGTGTGAGTGTCGACAACCGTAGCGATCGTTCGATGAGCGCAAACACTTCTTCATCCACATGTACGGGTCGAATGCCGGCATATTCATTGATCTGATTCGTCTGACTATCGTCCTTATACGTTGTCAGTAACCGTTCGATGCGGCTAATTTCCGAAATGGCTGCATCAAGGCGTTCATTGGCCCAGCCAGCGTCGGGGCTGACAACACTCAGCTCAAAGCGGTTACCCATAAGCCGCTGGACCCGTTTATGAATAAGGGGTGGTACCGTCATTTGGCCGTTGTGCTAACCGATTCGATGGTTTCGATAAAGGACGCTACGGTCAATGATTGCGGAAAACCGTCCCACTCTTTCAGGACCTTGCCGTTGGCGTCGAGCAGCACGGTAAAGGGAAATTTACCCTGCTTGTTATATTTTTCAGCAAGAGCTTCGTTATGTGCTGTCTGACGGGCATCTAACTGATTCTTTGACAAGCGGGGGAAGTCGGCCCGAACCAGCACCAGATGGTCGTTGGCATACTGGCCAAAATCAGCCGACTCAAAAATAGTTTTCTTAAGTTTAATGCACGGGCCGCACCAGTCGGAACCCGAAAAGTTGAGAAGAATAAACTTGTGCGATTGGGCGGCTTCTGCTTTTGCCTGGTCAAAATTTAGCTGCCAGGCAGGTGCCGTTGCCAACAGGCAGCATAGGAGCGAGATCAGTGTGAGTTTCATTATACGTCTCTGTGCTTAGGTCTGAATGGACTAACTATAAACGACCAGTGTTTTACCATCGGTGGCGGTCTTGTAAACAGCCAGGCCCTTACTTCCGAAACTGTTCAGGCCTTTTCCCGCCAGGTTAAATCGAGCGCCGTGCTGGGTGCAGTAAAACTCTGTTTTATTAAAGATAATGGCTTTTTTAGGTTCGTGACTACACGTTTGCGTTACGGCTACATAAGTGCCTGAACTTACCTGTGCAACGACAATACCACTTTGCGCTATATACCCTCCCACCGCTTTGAGGGCTGCAGCGGCCGAACTGGTTAGGTCGATTGTGAGCAGGCGATTGGTTATTTTACTCAGATCCGTGCCATTTGTCGTGGCCGTGGAAGTCGCTGGTGTTGTCGTCGTACCAGAGCTGGTCGTGGTCGAAGTGGGTGGCGTTACGGTGCTGCTCTGCGTTCCGGGTAGGGTAAGCGCGTTTACGACGGTATCTTCGTCCCGAACGCAGGAAGTTAATGCCGCCATCAGGGCTGCCCCGGTAAAACCCATTGATTTTAAGAACTCGTAGCGTGTCATTGCTGGAAGTGGGGGTAACCCTTTATCTGTTTTTTAGTCCTTACGCTGTGTCAGTCGAAAACGTGGCAGTGTTAATCCGCTTTTAATCTTAAAGTTAGCGCTTAGTGTTTACAGCGTAAGTAACTAAGATAACGCTAATGACTAGCTGTTCGTGTGAATTTGTCATGGCTAAACCGATTATCTTTTAATCTCAATACGTCCAATCCGTTTGAACGACAAACGTACCCGCCCTTGAAAAAAGGTATTCCTGATGACCTGTTCCAAGGGGGGATGAATGCAACCGATTGCGGATCTAGTAAATACAATCATCAATTCTTGCTAGTCATTCAGGATATAATCGACTATCTATGCTTTTTAAAGAGAGGTTAATATGCGTACTCTATTGCCTTTTGTTGATCGAAAACATCTAAAAAAGTATGCTTAGAAATTATTGGTTATTCCTGTGCCTTTTCCTGTCAAGTCCGCTCTTTGCTCAATCGAATCTCAAGCTCTGGTATAACCAACCAGCCTCTGTATGGACCGAGGCCTTACCGGTTGGAAACGGCCGTATTGGTGGGATGATTTTCGGTAAAGTAGATGAGGAGCTTATTCAACTCAATGAAAGTACGCTCTGGTCGGGTGGTCCGGTATCGGGGCGTGTCAATCCCGAATCACCATCCTATCTGCCAAAGGTGCGGGAAGCGATTGAACGGGAAGATTACAAGCAGGCGATTGAACTCGCAAAAAAGATGCAGGGACTTTATACCCAATCGTATCTGCCCCTGGGCGATCTGGTCCTGAAACAGGATTTCAAGGGGGTAACACCGGTTAATTATTACCGGGATCTGTCGCTCCAGAATGCCGTAGCGACGACCCGATTCACCCTGAATGGCGTCGTCTATACCCGGGAAGTATTCGCATCGGCACCCGATCGGTTGATGGTTGTCCGGCTTACCGCCAGTAAACCCGGTCAGCTAAGTTTCGATGCGTCGACCAAAAGCCAGTTACGCTTTCAGAACACGACCAACCCTAATGGTGAACTGGTGATGAAGGGAAAGGCACCGAGTCAGGTCGATCCCAATTACTACAATCCCAAAGATCGTGAACATGTCATTTATGCGGATGCGTCGGGCTGTAAGGGAATGCGGTTTCAGTTACGGGTAAAAGCACTGAACAAAGGCGGAAGTGTTCGGACTGATACGGCGGGTATCCACGTTCGCAACGCAACCGAGGTGCTGCTGCTCGTAGCGGCCACAACCAGTTTCAATGGCTATGATAAATGCCCGGATAAAGATGGAAAGGATGAAAACAAGCTGGCCGAAGATATCATTAATCAGGCATCGGCTAAAGATTTTACCACTTTACTGGGACGACATAAGGCCGATTATCAGGGCTTCTTTAACCGGTTCTCGTTTAGCATCACTGATACAACGAACGCCAATCCCGGCCTGAACCTGCCTTCTGACCAACGATTAATTCGCTATAGCCAGGGAGCCTATGACCCTGGTGTCGAAACGCTGTATGGGCAGTATGGGCGCTATCTGCTGATTTCAAGTTCGCGGGTAAATGATGTACCTGCTAACCTTCAGGGCATCTGGAACAAGGAACTGCGGGCACCCTGGAGTTCGAACTACACCATCAACATCAACACCCAGATGAACTACTGGCCGGTGGAGGTAACGAACCTCTCCGAGCTGCACCAGCCACTGTTCGGATTAATCGGTGAACTGGCAAAAACGGGGACCGCTACCGCCAAAGAGTTTTATAATATGAAGGGTTGGGTCGCTCACCATAACACCGACATTTGGGCTATTTCCAATCCTGTAGGCGATCGGGGAGAGGGTGACCCCAAGTGGGCCAACTGGAATCAGGCGGGTGGCTGGCTGAGTCAGCACCTGTATGAGCACTACCGCTTCACGGGCGATAAGAAATTTCTGACCGAAACGGCTTACCCTATCATGAAAGGGGCAGCCCAGTTTTACCTGGACTGGCTCTATCCTGACAAAGACGGCTATCTGGTAGTGGCGCCGTCGGGGTCGCCGGAAAATGACTTTATTGATGCGAAAGGCCAACCAGCTTCTATCTCCAAAGCCACCACTATGGATATGTCCATCATGTGGGATCTGTTCACCAACCTTATCGACGCGTCGACAGCACTGAATACCGATGCCGAGTTCCGCCAGCTACTGATTGACAAACGGGCCAAATTTTACCCGCTGCACATTGGTCATAAAGGAAACCTTCAGGAATGGAGTAAAGATTACGAGGACGTAGACCCCCAGCACCGGCATGTCTCGCATCTGTTTGGTCTGCATCCGGGTCGTCAGATTTCACCCATCAGCACCCCTAACTTTGCCGCTGCTGCCAAAAAAACGCTCGAGCTGCGGGGTGACGCTGGCACAGGTTGGAGCCGCGCCTGGAAAATAAACTTCTGGGCCCGCTTGCTGGATGGTAATCACGCTTACCTCCTGCTCCGGGAGTTACTGCGGTTTACCGGCCAAACGACAACCAGCTATGTCAGTAAAGGTGGGGGAGGTACGTATGCCAATTTCTTCGATGCACACCCACCGTTCCAGATCGACGGTAACTTCGGTGGTATGGCGGGTATGGCTGAAATGCTGATCCAGAGTCACCTGAGTGATATCCATTTACTGGCAGCTTTGCCCGATGCCTGGAAAGAAGGACGTGTTACTGGCCTGAAAGCGCGGGGTGGTTTTGAAATTGATATAAACTGGCAGAATCACCGCTTGAGCACAGCCAGTGTTAAATCGTTAAACGGGGAACTTTGCCAAATCAGAACCAGTCGTCCCATACGTGTGAAGGGTGCCAAAGCTGAGTCAAAACAAACTAGTATGGGGTATCTGACTACATTTGCCACGCAAAAAGGAGCAACATATTCGCTCACGGGTTTATAACTGCATGTCCTGAATGGATCACTGATAAAACGAAAAAGGGGGTCGCTTGTACAAGCGACCCCCTTTTTCGTTTTATCAGTGGCGTGTCAACTTAAGACCCTGATGTATTGGATGTCATAAACAGCTTCAACTGCATTTTGTCATTCTGACGTTGCTGGTTACCCAAGGTTACCCGCTGAATCAACTGGCGTAAGGTATATATCCCACCGGAAGGAGTTGGAATCGTAAGCAGCAGCGGGCGGCTGGTGGCTTTCTTTTTAATGATTTGCCCTACGTAATAGGTTAAATCAATGGTGTAGCTGTCAACCGGTAAGATAGAAGCAACCTGTGAATTTTGATCAGCCACATAGTTCCCTGATGCCTGTTCAGTGCCGGTTGGGCCACCCGGAACGGTTGAGATGAACTCATTGATGTTGTTCGTTCCATACAATTGCAGCGAAGACGGCGGGTTCGCATTATCCCGCGTATTCGTTCGAACCGGACTGATCACTAACAGGGCACGATTTAAATCAGCAAATGTCTGAGGGCGAAAAAAGTCGTTCAAATAAGGGAACTCGACACGAGTTTGCAGGCCGGCACCAATGGAGATAATCGTTGTGTTGTCGGTCAAACGACTACTAACCGCATCTGAACGCTCCTTCAACGCACTGAGGGGTGTCCCGGTACGATCGTTTTTTAAGTTCGTAAAGTGAAGCGACGAAATGGGAAATAGGAGAGTCGACGCCGTCCGGTTAATATCGGTATCGTGATAATACATTCGTAAACCACTTACGGTCGTTCTCGTTGTCAACCCGAGGAAGGTGTTCGTGGCGGATTTACCTGCCAAGACGAAGCCGGGCAGAAAATCATTTAGCGTAATATTATCCGTTATCTCGCCACTGACAATTTTGTCGTACAACGTTTGCGCCAATTGCGCCGGTAAACGGATCTGAATCAGTCGGTTACCACTGTTCTGTTGAGGAACAAACCGTTGTTGAATCAGTGGATCAACTGCATACGGTACGGAACTTGTATTGTAATAGAGCTGGGCCTGGAGCGGTCGGTTGATCTGGTACACCCCCAGGTCAAACGTAGAAGTAGTGTCTCCGTAGGTGAAGGAGTACCCTAGTTCGAGAACCAGCGAATCCAGCCGCAAATTAGTCTGGGAAATCAACGAATTGGATGGATAGTCGATGGCTGCAAAAGCCTGCGCTGTCTGCTTGCCAGTAATCGCATCAGTCCATTGCCCTACAACCATATCCGCATCGGCCGATGTTACGAACGAGTCCGCCCGCATGACCGTCGACGTTTCAACCGTCATGGTATCAACCGATTGAACCTGCAATTGAAGCGGGTTGATAACCGATTGCCCAACGTTGAGATCGCCCGATTGGCAAGCAAATAGCACTATACCGGCCAGCCAAAGCAAACCGGCGTACCAGAGAGTACGCATAAGCAAAAAATTCAGGGGATTTTTACGCCCAGTTGGCGTAGTTCTTCACTCGTCAGGGTAGGCAGAGCCTTTTCCTGTTGTATTTTCTCCACCACCCGTTCACCAACCCGCTGGGCTTCTGCTTTGGAAGCAAAGCCTACTAGCCCGGGCTGACCCGGAATAGTAGGCTGATGAATAAATGGCTTTCCGTTGTCTAGTATTGAATAACCCCAACCACCCGACGAGGCAAAAACCTCTACCGAATAGGGATGTTGCCGCTGGTAAACGAGCCGGACCGTAAGGACGGCCAGCACCAGTAACACCAAAATCAATCCCTTTCGAATCAACTTCGTACGCGACGATTGGCCGGTGTTTGTTGCGGCATTCTGCACCTTACAATACCTGTTCTTTAGTTGGATCGAAATCCCACAGGTCATCGAATGGCGTTGTGCCGTTCAAGCCTGTTGTCACATATCCTTTGTTGCCAATAGCAAAGCCAACGGCGTAACTACGTGGCGAGCCTTCAAATGAACCCAACGATTTCCAGGTATCGTCTGCGGGGTTATACTCCCAAACGGCTGTGTTGGCATCCCCCAGCGTAACGTATCCTTTGCTACCGATAGCGAACGCTACCGCGTTGCTGCGTTGAACGGCATTTTCCGTCAGGAAATCAAGTTTTTGCGTCCATACGTCCGTTGCCGGATCATATACGTACCAGTCGCGCTGGGCTGTTCCGTTGTTATTGCCTGTTCCGGCATAGGCCTTTCCATCAATAACGAATGCCACACCACTCACCCGTTTTTCGCCACCGTAGCTGGCCACTTTCGTCCAGGCGTTGCCGGTTGGGTCGTAGGCCCACATGTCTTTTAAATAGTTACCATCGTTGCCGGTACCCACATAACCTTTGTTTCCAATGGCAAATGATAGCGCACCATAGCGTGCCGTACCACCAAAATCAGCCACTTTCGTCCAGATGTTGGTCGTTGGATCGTAGGACCAGAAATCTTTCAGCTTATCGCTGTTTACGTTGATACCGGTGCCAATATAGCCTTTGTTGCCTACGGCAAAGCCAATTCCTGAATACCGGGCAACACCGCCGTAATTCGCTTTTTGCGACCAGGCATTTTTGGCCGGATCATATGCCCAGAAATCCTGGAGCCGCTGGTTGCTGGCATCCCGGCCAGTACCCATGTAAGCAATGTTATTAATAACGAAACTGGACGCACCCGAGCGGCTTACGCCTTCGAAGGCTGATTTTTTTGTCCAGTCTCCTAAAACTGATACTGTCGTGTTAGTACTGCAACCGACCAGCAAACCCGCCCAGCCAATCGCAAGAGCACCCAGTACCCAGTTCATGCGTTGCGGATTCTTGGTTTTCATAGTTACGGGAGAGAGCGAGGTCTCTGGAGTTACAGATTGCGGCTGGGAGTCAGTTGCCGAAGAAAATCGAAATGGTAAATGAATCATGAACAAGAGCGTAAACGAACGAACTAAAACGTAAAGTTATACCAATTTGAGTTAAGAACGACGGTTTGCCCATCCGTATTGGGATGAGTAAGCCCGGAAAGAAGCTATAGGAGGTCACATAGGGTTCAGCCTGCCGGCCGAATTGGTGAAATGAGTTCTTACAATCGTTCCGCAAAATTACGTCAATCAGGCCTTACTTACCAACGTACCTGATTCATAAAAATTCTTAATTGTTGCCATTTAAATGAAGCAGTAGCTGAAAAGTAAAACGACTATATCACAAAGACCCCCTTTGTGATATAGTCGTTGGAATGACATGGAAGAAATTAACTTAAATCTTCAGTGTCTTCAGCGCCCGAATCATGGACTGCCCACCAGCCTTACGCTGAATAGACGATCCCATCTGCAAAAGTGGGTTCCGAACCGCGGCTTTACGGCCATTTGCACTGTTGCCGGTGATTTGGGATAAAGCCGTACCTAACAAAGGCTCATTGACATCGCCAAGCGGAAGAAGATTAATGGGTTCTTCCACTTCAATGCTTGGGGTGAAGCCAGTTGAATAATCAGACTGCCCGGCGCTGTTGTAGGATTTAAAGACAATGGGCTGCATCCCCCACTTGATCTTGCCCGTATCGTCGGATATGGTAATGGAGCCCACGTTTTTGCCATAGGTGGTGGTGCCAATTGTGGTTACCGTCATGTAGGGCCGCAGTCCGTTAATAATCAGTTCGCTGGCAGACGCCGTATGGTCCGTCGTCAGAACGAACACCCGCGACAGGTTACTGCCAATATTCTGCGATTTGTCCAGGAAGTTCTGTACGAAGAAGCTGCTGCCGTATTCTTTCTGCAAAAGCGGTGTAATCGTTGTGTTCCACTCTTCGCGGAAATAAAGATTATTGGAGCTGACGCCTTTGCCGATCAAACTGGCCAGATTAGCCGAAGAAGACGTATAGCCTCCCGGATTATACCGCAGATCCAGTACCAGTTCATTGACGCCCTGTGCTTTAAATTTGGCGAAAACGGCATCCATTTGCGCATCATATTCATTGGCCTTACTGCCGTTGGCACCCGGAACAAATTGATTATAAACGAAGTAGCCAACTTTCTTGCTGCCCAGAGTATACACAGAATCCTTGAAGACCGGATTCTCCTGGAAAACAGTAGCCGTGACAGTGCGCGTCTGATCTGAGTCTACTACAGTAGAACCGTTAGGCGTGGCCAGTCCATACGTGAATGTAGTGCCTGTATAAAGCAGGTCAGAATAGTTCGTCGTATTTAATAACGTTCCATTCACTTTCGAAATAATATCTCCCCGCTTAATGCCCGCTTTCTCGGCTGGAGAGCCCGGTAACACATAAAGCACCTGCGCAATTACGCCCGTTGACCCCGAAGCCCGTAAGTAGAGATTATACTCCATACCCGTTGTTGTCGATTGACCGCTCAACTCAGCGGATAAAGCATCGGCGTCGTTTTCAATCCAGGAAAAACGGTCGCCGGTCGGGTTCGTCGTGGCGTTGTATTTATACAGGATCGAGTCGAAGAAAACGTCAGGCGCTAATGTCGTATCCGGATTGGCCGGTATCTTGTCGTTCCAGTAATACACTTCACGCATGTTGCTCAAAATCCAGTTATCAACCGTTTGGTTTTCCTTCGTCTGAGGATCAATGGTGGTTGGGGTCGTTGGTTGGGGGGTAACATCATCTGTCGTTTTCTTGCAGGCGGAAAGCGATCCGATAAACCCGGCAATCAGCACCCATTTAACTGTCGTTTTTCTCATAGAATTCGTTGTTGAAGGCACGCGTTGAGTTCGATTAATAACTTGTTGTTCCATAGATTTAGTAGCTAAACGAAAAAAAGCTTATCTACATTAGTTTACGATAATAAAACACAGAATGTTGCAGGCAGATTCAATATAAATAGGATTTAATGGCCATTTAATCAGGAATATGAAACTGCATCTACGCAGCAGATAACGGTCTTGTTGTCAGTTTCTTTTCGTATAAATTGTGAAATATCTGATTCGTGTCGACACTCTGCTTACCTAGCCAAAGACTCTATTCGAAAGAATCGTATTTTCCCAACTATGAAATTCTTTGATCGTTATCAGGTCTGGTTGCACATACTGGGGTGGGTGGTTCTGATCAGCCTTCCTTTTCTGACTTTACCAGATTCTCTTTGGAACCGGCAGGATCTCATCAGTCTGGGTACCGCCCAGTTGGCAACCAGCGCGTTCACCATCGTTTGTTTTTACGTTAATCTTCATACATTGACGCCCACCTTACTACGGGAGAAGAGCACCCAGCGGTTTCTGTTCATTGTAGTGGGTATGCTTATTACGGTGGTGTGCATTCGGTTTGGTCTTTACCAGATTTTTCCACCCGCGCCAATGGGAGTGCCACCGTCTGGCATGCGTGGTTCCCTAATGCCCCCTCCGGACTGGCAAACGGGTAACGGCGTCAGAAATAGTCCATCCCTCGGCTCGCATAGTCCCTGGCCAGGTGCCCTTGGGTCAGCATTCTCGCTGGGGTTTGCCCTGATAGTCAGTTCACTGATTGCGTTATTTCGTCATCATGCCCGTACGCAGGAATCGCAGCAGCAAATTCTGCTGGAAAAAGTATCGGCCGAACTCGTCATGCTCAAACTACAGGTGAGTCCGCATTTTCTGTTTAACACCCTTAATAATATTCGCTGGCTGGCTCGTAAGAAATCAGACCAGACGGAGTCGGCCGTTGTTGCGCTGGCTCAGTTGTTGCGCTATATGCTGCATCAGGCTCAGCAGGATTGGGTTCCGCTTCGTCAGGAGGTACAGCATATGCGGGATTATATAGATTTGCAACGGATGCGGTTAACCAGCAGCCATGCCGTTATTTTCGACTGTGATGGAAATATCGATGATTATCGAATCGAGCCCTTGTTATTTATTCCATTCGTGGAGAATGCGTTTAAATACGGGATACATAGTCTGACCAGAAGTAGAAACGGGGACGAAGCTCTCCTGCCGGAATATATAAAAATCAAGCTGAGTGTCGTTGGTAATACGCTGATCTTCTGTACAGAGAATCCATCCCGTGAGAAATTGAATACGCCGGGTGCAGGAGGAGACGAAGATTCGTCAGGTATTGGGATTTCGAACGTCAGAAAGCGGCTGAATCTTCATTATCCAGGGCAGCATGAGCTGCTGTTAACGAACGAAAACAATATTTTCAGAGTGGTTTTAACGTTACACATGCCTCATGACCAAGCTGCGTTGCATCGCCATTGACGATGAACCCTTTGCTCTTGATATTCTGGCCGATGACATCAGTAAGGTGCCTTTTCTGGATTTGGTTGGACGGTATTCCAGTCCGCTGGATGCCCGAGAGGCTCTGGAGACGGATAGGGATGCCATTGATCTGATTTTCCTGGATATTCAAATGCCAACGCTCACGGGGGTTCAGTTTTTGCGAACCCTCAGCCAGCCACCAATGGTCATTTTAACTACCGCTTTCGAGCAATATGCACTCGACGGCTTTGAACTGGCCGTAGTCGATTACCTGCTCAAACCCATTCCCTTCGAACGGTTTATGAAAGCCGTCCATAAAGCTTATGACCTGTTTTCATTACGGCAAAAGGGATATTCGGGAATTAGGGTTGATGAGCCAGCCCCGGCGCTAGAGCCATCACCTGCTCCGGAGCGGGATTATTTTTTCATCTTTTCCGAATACAAGGAAATCAAATTGTTTTACGAGGAAGTGCTGTACGTAGAGGGACTGAAAGACTACGTTAAGATATATACAACGCAGCTATCCGCATCCGGACTGAATAAGCCATTTCTGAGTCGACTTTCGCTAAAGGCTATGGAAGCTAAACTACCCGAAGAGGGGTTCTGCCGGGTTCATAAATCGTTCATTGTTGCTTTGTCGAAGATCAGTTCTTTTCAGCGGACACGGCTTTTCATTGGGAAACAGGAAATACCGGTTGGCAGCAGTTATGTGGCGGAGTTTCAACGAAAATATGGCGTATAGTGAACACAGATGGATAGGGTTTTCCCTATAACCGATCAATGATAATTTTGTAACTTTGGCATAATAAATTCAATTGTAGTAACTATTCCTGTGGAAAGACGTAATGCGTTAAAAACAATGGCTGGGGCCGTCGGTGGTCTCATCAGCCTCCCAGCCTGGGCCAACGGCTGGACAGCCGAAACGGTCCGTTCAACTCAGCAATTTCTAACCCTCAGTCAGGCTGATCTACTGGCCACCATGGTCGAAACCATTATTCCGGCAACCGATACACCAGGCGCCAAAGCCCTGAACGTGCATCAGTTTGTCCAGAAAATGGTGATGGACTGCTACGACAAAGCGGCTCAGGACAATGTGTCCAAAGGATTGAATTCGCTGGATGGCCTTGCGAAGACCGCCTACAGCAAATCATTTGCCGATGGGGATACCGCACAGCGTACGGCTTTATTGACCCAACTGTCTAAATCGGACGATAAAGCCCAGAAGGATTTTTATTCGCTGGTGAAGAACCTGACGATTCGTGGCTATATGAGTTCGGAATATGTCATGACCAACCTAACGCACTACCAGTTTATCCCCGGCCATTATTATGGCTGCGTACCCGTTCAGGCGAAAGCCGTATCACAGGGAAAATAAGGTTTGCGGCTTTGGGTTTATGGATCCTGGGCGGGAGCCTAACACTGTAAACCGGGCTTTGTAGACCGTGAACCAACAAAACTCACTTTCGACATGTCAAATTTCAATATAGATGCTCAGGCGCTGAATACCTACGATGCCATCGTGGTCGGTTCGGGCATTAGTGGTGGCTGGGCTGCCAAAGAATTAACGGGTAAAGGATTACGGACACTGGTTCTCGAACGCGGCCGTGATGTTCGGCACGTGACCGACTACCCGACCACCAACAAACAGCCCTGGGAGTTTGAGCACCGAAACCAGCTCAAAAAAGAGGTGAAAGATGCTAATCCCATTATTAGCAAATGCTACGCTTTTTATGAAGGCACGGAGCAGTTCTTCGTAAAAGATGCCGAACACCCCTACATTCAGGAAAAGCCCTTCGACTGGATTCGGGGCTATCAGGTAGGTGGTAAATCACTCATGTGGGCACGTCAGACCCAGCGCTGGAGTGACTTTGATTTTGAAGGACCGGCCCGCGATGGGTTCGCTGTCGACTGGCCCATTCGCTACGCCGACATTGCGCCCTGGTACAGCTATGTCGAGAAATTTGCCGGGATTTCGGGCAATAAAGATGGCCTGGCTACGCTGCCCGATGGCGAGTTTCTGCCGCCCCACGAATGGAACTGCGTGGAGAAACACTTTCAGAAAAAAGTGGCAGGTAAATACAACGACCGGCACGTGATTATGGGTCGGGCGGCTCATATAACGCAGCCCAAACAAGTGCACTTTCAGCAGGGGCGGGCGCAGTGCCAGCACCGCACCATTTGCGAGCGGGGTTGCCCTTTTGGCGGCTATTTCAGCAGCAATTCGTCGACTATACCCTGGGCGGCTAAAACGGGTAAAATGACCCTGCGGCCAAACTCCGTTGTGCATTCGATCATTTATGACGAGAAGAAAGGCCGGGCTACCGGTGTTCGGGTGGTGGATGCCAATACAAAGCAAATGACGGAATACTACGCCCGAATTATTTTTCTGAATGCCGCTGCCCTGAACTCGAATCTGGTTTTATTGAACTCAACCTCGCACCGGTTCCCGAACGGACTAGGAAACGACAGCGGTGTGCTGGGCAAATACGCAGCCTTCCATAACTACCGGGCCGGGATCTCGGGTGAGTATGATGGTAACCTCGATTCAACCACCGACGGGCGTCGGCCAAACAGCCCGTATATTCCGCGATTCCGCAACGTGTTGAAGCAGGAAACTGGCTTCCTGCGGGGCTATGCCGCTGGTTTCTCGGCGGGGCGCAGCTCCAGTGCCGACCAGAGTGGTGTGGGTGCCAGTTTGAAGGAAAGCCTGCTGAACCCGAAACTTGGCGGCTGGTATGTTGGCTCGCACATGATGGGCGAAACCATTCCGAAAGAAAGCAACTTTGTCGCGCTCGATTCGTCACAAAAAGATCCGTTTGGTATTCCGCAACTGAAAATCTCGATCGCCTACGATGACAATGATGATAAAATGGTAAAGGATTACCAGGAGCAACTGACGGAAATGTTTACCGAAGCGGGT
This sequence comes from Spirosoma aerophilum, assembly GCF_054782495.1. NCBI lineage: Bacteria > Pseudomonadati > Bacteroidota > Cytophagia > Cytophagales > Cytophagaceae > Spirosoma > Spirosoma aerophilum. The sequence goes on from NZ_BAAGSJ010000013.1 coordinate 683,478, forward strand.
TTTAAAAACATCCGCGTTCGCGACAGCCACGCCAGCCCCGGTCTTGATATTCACGAAATGGGTGGCGTCCGGATGGGTAAAGACCCCAAAACCTCGATGCTGAATAAATGGAACCAGTTGCACGCCGTTAAGAACGTCTTCGTAACGGATGGTTCCTGCATGACCTCCACCTCCACCCAGAATCCATCCCTAACGTACATGGCCCTGACGGCTCGTGCGGCCGATTACGCGGTGAAAGCGATGAAACAGGGTCTCGTTTAAACGTTAAAGTTCGCCGGCAACGCCATTCCGTTTAAGGAATGGCGTTGTGTTTTTAATTGATTTTTTATGACGGAAGACGTCTGCTTCCGTACCTTTAGACTTTGAAGGCATGGGTACTTTGCCCATTGCTTATTAACCGACTTTTCTCTCATGAATCAGTCCACCAAAATTTCCCGCCAGCAGTTTCTAAAGCTTAGTGCTTTAGCATCCTCGGCGGTTTTTCTGCCGCAACTGGATGCCTTTGCAGCCTCGTCCAAAAAAGTTGGTTTGCAGTTGTATACCCTGCGCGACCTAATGGCGAAAGATCCGGATGGAACGCTGAAAAAGGTAGCGGCTATTGGCTACAAAGAAGTAGAGCCTTTCGGCTATTCGGATGGCAAATTTTTCGGTAAATCCCCTAAAGAATTTTCCGTTCTGTTGAAAGACTTAGGTTTATCGGTTCCCAGCGGGCACTACATGTCGGGTAAAACGATGCCTAACATGAAAGGAACGCTGACGAACGATTGGAAGCGGGCCGTTGATGATGCGGCTGCCATTGGGCAGAAGTACATGGTCTGTGCCTACCTGTTCCCCAATGAGCGTACTAAATTGGACGATTACAAAGCGTTTGCTGATCTTTTCAACAAATCCGCCGAGGTTTGTAAAGCGGCTGGTATCCAGTTCTGCTACCACAACCACGACTTTGAATTTAAAGAGCTGGGCGGCAAAATGCCCTATGACGTTATCACCAGCGGCACCGATAAAAACCTGGTAAAACTTGAGCTGGATTTATACTGGGCAACCATGGCCAACCAGGACCCTGTCGCCCTGTTCAAAAAGCACCCCGGCCGGTTCCCGCTCTGGCACGTGAAAGACATGGAAAAATCGGCCGATAAGGCGTTTGCACCCGTGGGCACTGGTTCGATCGACTTCCAGCGTATTTTTGATGCCCGCAAAACGGCAGGCATGACTCACTACTTTGTCGAGCAGGATGTTTGTAAGCTGCCGCCCCTGGAGTCCATCGCCATCAGCTATAAAAACATTGAGAAGCTTAAAGTATAAGTTTAATTACAGTAGTGATCAGGTAATTGGTTGATCCGATGTTGCCTGGCCGTTTACTCGTAAATACTGGTCAGCGCCCCAATGGTGAATTAACTACTGTTCTGTCAAAGTGAAACAGGTACGGCCTGAACTGTCTTTTACACGAGACAGTTCAGGCCGTACCTGTTTTGATGGAAAGCTGTTTTATATGGCAATTGGGTCGATACATCGACGTTTTTTTTGCAGATTATGAGAGATATGGAGTGGCAAGGGTACCTTGTTGTTGTAGATGAGTGTCTTATCAGTATCTTGTGATTGACACCTAAGAAAATAGGTCCGCGTACCCTCCTGTAACACTCCGTCTCCATGAAGTTAACCCATCTGTTCGTGCTGACCTTTATTGGTCTAATAAGTATCCCATTAGCCATACAGGCTCAATTTTCTTCTCAGGAAGCCAGTGCATTAGCCGTACAAGCTAAGGGTGTTGACATTGTTAAAGACACCTACGGCGTTCCGCATGTGTACGCGAAGACTGATGCCGATGCCATATTTGGCCTCATGTACGTCCAGTGCGAAGAGTTTTTCGATAAAGTAGAAGCGTCGATCATTGGCCGTTTGGGGCGTACCGCCGAACTCGAAGGCGAAGCGGCTATCTACCGCGATCTCTGGACACGCATGTACATCGACTCCGCTCAGGCCGTTCTCCTGTACCAAAAGACGCCTGGCTGGCTTAAGAAACTCTGCGACGGCTATGCCGGTGGAATCAACTACTACCTCCTGACCCATCCGGCTGTAAAACCCAAACTGCTGACCCGCGTTGAGCCCTGGATGATCCTGATGAACAACATCCCCGCTATGGGTAGCAGCAACGTTAGTGAACCCGATTTCAAAGCGTTTTACCTGAAAGAGATGGCTCAGGCTGCTACCGGAAGCCGGAGCTTTACGGCCGAGCCACCCAAAAATGATGGCTCCAACGGCTGGGCGCTGGCCCCGTCGCGAACAAAGAATAAGAAGGCCATTCTGCTCATTAACCCTCACTCGGACTATTACGGCCGACTGGAAATTCAGATGGTGAGCGATGAAGGGCTGAATGTGTACGGTGCGCCTTTTCTGGGACAGTTCAATATTTTTCAGGGCTTCAACGAATTTTGCGGCTGGATGCACCCCGTTTCGTTGTCGGATGCCAAAGATTTGTATGCTGAGACTGTAGAGCGCAGGAATGGCAAACTGATGTATCGGTACAATGGTGCCTGGAAACCAGTCGACAGCACTACGCATGAACTTCGCTATAAGAAAAAAGGGGGAGGGCTGGCGACGAAGAAGTTTGTTACCTACCGTACCCACCACGGCCCAATCGTATATGCCACCGCCACCCGCTGGATTGCTCTCAAGACTTATGAGCCCAACATCGATCTGCTGGCCATGAACTGGCTGAAAACGAAGGCGCGGAACCTCAAAGAGTTTACGACGGCCATTAACAAACGGGCTATGGTGGGCAGCAACATCGTGTATGCCGATAAGGCCGGGAATATTGCTTACTGGCATGGCAACTTTGTGCCGAAGAAAAACCCACTCCTCGACTGGCGACGCCCCGTCGACGGGACCACGTCGGCGACGGAGTGGCAGGGGACACACGAACTAACCGATCTTCCGCATTACCTGAACCCCGCCAACGGCTGGATTCAGAACTGTAACTCAACGCCCTTATACGCCATTGGTAAATTGGATACGGTTATGTTGAAGCTGCCATCCTACATGCTTCCCGATGGGCACACCCCGCGGGCAGTTCATGCCGTTCGGGTGCTGACACCCCTGAATAATGCGACGATGGATGATGTCATCTCGGCATCTTACGACAACTACCTGCCCAGTGGAGAACGATTTATCCCAAGTTTGATTGCCGCCTACAACACCCTGACGTCTGACTCCATCCGCACCAGGTTGGCCCAGCCTATTGACGTGCTGAAGCAATGGAATTTCAGGACGGATACCAGTTCCATAGCCACTACGCTGGCAGTACACTGGCTGGAAAAAATAATTCAGCTCGACATGGCCCGACTGGCAAAACCGGCCACAACGGAAGAACAATACGCATTGACCAACGGGGCGGCCATCACTACCGAATTCATTTCGCCCACCGAGCAGGTTACGGCATTGGCCCAGGTTGTAGCCGAACTCGAAAAGGAGTTTGGTACCTGGCAGGTTGCCTGGGGAACCGATAACCGGTTCCAGCGGACGGCCGATAACGAACCCAGCGATGACAAACCAAGCTGGGCCGTGCCTGCAACACCTGGCTTTATGGGATCGCTGAACGCTTATGTGAGCCGAAAGACACCTAAAACGCACAAACGCTACGGCATTACCGGCAATACATTTGTAGCCGCCGTCGAATTTGGCGACCGACTCCGGGCGAAGACGATTCTAACCGGTGGAGCCAGTACCGACCCCAACTCTGCTCATTATCTGGACCAGGTAAAAGGCTATATTGACGGTACCTACAAAGAGATTTATTTCTACAAAGAGGAGGTTTACAAGCACGCCGAAAAAATATACCATCCAGGTGATCAGTGAGGACCAGCTACTGATCTTGACTATCTATATGCGAAGAACAAGACCGCTGTCCTTCTTAATGGCCTATCGGACTTCTTTCATCAACCCGACCAGGTGTTTCTTAATAGCGTGTCAGGAAATACCTACTATATGAGCGGCCTCTGCATAGCTTTATCTGTTGGCGATGGAGTTTAAATACTGTTCGGCTTTGTGGTGAAAAGGTATCGAGGGTGGCTTGCAAAAACTGCTGGTATTCCTTAAGCAGAAAAGACGCTTCGGTATCACTCTCCGACAGGCAGGAATGACTGCCGTGATTCTTGATCCGATCTTCGAAGGCTTCCCGCCAGGAAAATTTAACGCTTGATTCCTTGTGATGGTCAACAGATCGGCACGTAACGAGTGAATTTTTTGGATTGTCCAGGGGTTTTCCCAGATCTTCATGAATACCTTCTGGCAAGTATCATTAAAGACGTCTTCAGACCTAATGAATTAGCCGAAATACCGAAAGAGGAAGGGGTAATAAAGGTAATCATTCAGGCAGGAGTTTCTGCCAAAAAAATAGGTGGACTTACCTGATGTAAGTCCACCTGTAAGATTAATTTGGTGGTATGCTAAATGAGGATTAGCTTGTTCAGCTAACAAGTGAATTTATTGTACCTGTACCATGTCGGAGGGGTCGATTAGCAGAAAGCCGGGGTTCACACAGGCACCATGCCACCGCACCCCAAAATGAAGGTGAGGGCCTGTTACCCGTCCCGTTTCACCTACTACGCCAATCTTCTGCCCTTTTGTGACGGTTTGGTTGGGCTTTACCGAGTAGCTCTTTAAATGGAAATACTCACTGATCAGGCCATTGCCGTGGTCGATAAAAACTGAGTTGCCGCTGTAAAACAGGTTAGCCGCTAACAACACCCGACCGTTCCCCGCACTCAAAACGGCGGTCCCCATTCCTACGGGATAATCCTGCCCGGTATGTCGGTCGCGTGGTTGACCATCGAACGTACGGCAGGCGCCAAAGTTGCCTTCTCCTTTTGGCAGCGGGTTTGCTGGTTTTGCCAGGGGAACATCGAAAACCGCCGGGCGAACCTCTGCTTTGTAGCTGATCAGTGGATTTACCCGAGCGGCTTCCTGAGCGGCACGAGCCTGATTTTTTGCGGAAACATTCACATATTCCTTCTTGGGAAAGTCTTTAATATCTTCCTGAAGGCAGGGTTTTTCAGTAACCGTTAATTTTGCTGATTCCAGTTTTCCTCCCGTTGTTCGGCGGGAGATGGTGTACGCGCCGGGCTTCATATCCATATCGACCGGATAGTAGCAGGTGCCGTTTACGGCCGACCAGGCTCTTTTTTCAAAACTACAGCGCTGGCAGTTACCGGCCCACCGAGCCACTTCGCCCTGAGCAACGCTCACTGATTTTGTCGTTTCTGTTGATGGAGTCGTTTTTCGGGTTTGAGCTATTGACGCCGGCAGGCTCAGGCTGAAGCTGATCAGCGATAAGATGGTAAATTGATTCATATTTGTTTAGTAGGCATGTTGAGTTGGAAGTACAACTACTCATTTGCCTGCACTGTTCTAAATCTTTATCCACGACAATTGTCTGAAAATCTTAGCTTGCTTATCAGCATGTATTCAAGGCATTGTTTGCTCCTAAAAAAGCCTTTCTTGTTGTATCGAACTGAAAAATAGGCCTCTGATCGGTAAAAAAATGAGGCAAAAGACTTAGTTTGAAACGGTAGGAACGGCGTGCAGGAAAAGCAGTTTATCGACCATAAAACGTGACTGCCGTTCATTCTTTTTCAAGGCAACTACTTAAGCAGGCATTATTGATTAGCTGGTGAATTCAATGAAAAAATACTTTTTACTACTGACCCTGGTCTTTTTATTTAGTTCCTATGCACCCAGAGACATAAGCTGGACGGCCATTGGCGACTCCATTACGTACTTGAACGAGCATCTGGATGAAACCGGAAACCGGGTTACCAAAGGGTATATGACGCGTGTGACGGAGAAACTTCCTAACGTTCATTATATTAATCAGGGGCACAATGGCTGGAAATCGGGGGACATCGCGTCGGCCATTGACAAGTTGGGTTTAGTGAAATCAGATGTCTATTCGATCTTCCTCGGAACGAATGACTGGTGGGGGGGGCGACCGTTAGGTACGCTGGAGGATTACAAAGGGAACACCGGTAATGGAACGGTGTATGGCTCGTTCCGAATCATTGTCAATAAACTTCGTGGTCTGAACCCGGAAGCACCAATTATTTTAATTACACCCATGCAGCGGGTCGATTTTGTTTATCTGACCAATTTTAAAAACAATGCCTATGGCTCTTACCGGGAAAAAAACGGCCAGTCGCTCGAATCGTTTGCTAATGCTATTGAATCTATAGGTCGTTTGGAGAATTTTCCGGTTGTTGACCTGTACCACCTGAAGGGTTTACAGGCAAAGAAACTCGTCAAATTCAAGCGTCTGAAAGATCCACAAACAGGTCAGTGTAAGAATTACCGGTTTCCCGAGTTTATCGATATTCCGTTTAATCCTGAAACAGACGAATACCCATATCCAGTGGAGGCTATCGATAAAACCTATGATGGATTACACCCATCCGACAGCGGTTATGAGTTGATCACGCAAAAACTGTTAAAGATCTTCAAACGCTTTTGATGATGGGGGCGTTGCCTAACATTCCCGGATTTCGTATCGGATTCGCCATGGGCTGTTGTACATTGGAATCAGGAGACATGTTCAACTAACCGAAGAAATCCCATGAAACGATTGTTCATTGGCATTGCCCTATTCATCAGCACTACATCACCCTCTTTTGCCCAACAGGCAGGGGCAACAACGGCACCGGCAGCCCCGCCCATGCGGCTGACTAGCAGTGCTTTCCCGGATGGTGGTATCATACCCATCAAGTTTACACAGGCAGCCCCGGGAGCGGCACCGGGTGGAGGTACGTCGCCCGCGCTAACCTGGACTGATGTTCCACTGGGCACACAAAGCTTTGTCCTGCACATGCATGATGTGGACGTGAGCCGCAATAGGTCCACCGATGACAACCTGCACTGGCTCGTCTGGAATATACCCGCCAGTGTAACCAGCCTGCCTGAAGGGGTTCCTGCCGGGGCTCAACTGGCAGATGGAAGTTATCAGATGAATGTATTTACGCCAGCCTATCGCGGACCGGGCGCGGCTGCATCCGGGCCCCTGCATCATTATGTATTTGAGGTGTATGCACTGGATACCAAGCTCGATGTGAAGCCCGGAGCCGAAGGGTCTGGCACGCGAATGAATGTATTGAAGGCCATTGACGGGCATGTATTAGGAAAAGCAGCCTATGTTGGCTTATTTAAACGTCCGCAATAAGACTCCATTACCGCATAAGAGCGGTCACTTTTTGCGTACCCACCACTTTATCAAATCAATTTCATGAACAGACGAAGTTTTATCAAAAGTAGTTCGGTTGTCAGTATTTCAGCCACAACCCTCACGGCAGCAGCCTGCTCATCACCCAAACAGACCTCAACCGAAAAGGAACCGGAAACGTTTACCGATGAGTTTGAACTGAACGAGGTAACCATAGGGGAATTACAGGAAAAAATGAAGTCGGGCCAGTACACGTCGGCCGCCATTACGCAACTTTATCTCGACCGGATCGATGCCGTCGATAAAAAAGGCCCGGGGCTAAATTCGGTTATCGAAATCAATCCCGATGCCATTAAGATTGCCAAAGCCATGGACGACGAGCGAAAAGCTGGTAAAGTTCGCGGGCCCATGCATGGTATACCCATTCTGATTAAAGATAATATTGACACCGGCGATAGCATGATGACTACGGCGGGTGCTCTGGCCCTGGAAGGTCATAAAGCATCCAAAGACGCCTTTGTCGCCAGGAAACTGCGGGATGCCGGAGCGGTCATTCTCGGCAAAACGAATCTGAGTGAGTGGGCAAATTTCCGGTCGACCCGGTCGAGTAGTGGCTGGAGCAGCAGGGGCGGGCAAACGCGAAATCCGTTTGTGCTGGATCGAAGTCCATGTGGATCCAGTTCGGGTTCAGGGTCGGCGGTTTCGGCTAATTTGTGTGCGGTGGCCGTGGGTACTGAAACCGATGGATCGGTTATTGCGCCTTCGTCTTTCTGTGGGCTGGTCGGTATCAAGCCAACTGTCGGTTTGGTGAGCCGGAACGGAATTATTCCAATCTCGAAAACGCAGGACACCGCTGGGCCGATGACCCGAACGGTGACTGATGCCGCCATCTTGCTGGGAGCCATGACCGGCGTCGATCCGGATGATGCCGTTACCGACGAAAGTACCGGGAAAGCAGCCGCCGATTATACAACCTTCTTACAGACCGGTGGCTTGTCGGGCAAACGCATTGGCGTAGAGAAATCATTCCTGAAAGGGCACGAAGGTGTTGTCGGGTTGTATAAAGAGGCCCTCGATGTATTGAAAAAGCAGGGAGCCATCCTCGTAGAAGTCGATCTGCTCAAAAGTCTGAACGATATTGGCGGGGCGGAGTTCACGGTCCTGCAATACGAATTTAAGGAGGGTGTAAACAAGTACCTATCGACGGCTAATGCGCCGGTGAAAACCCTGGCGGATGTCATCGCTTTCAACAAGAAGAATGAAGCCAGAGCGATGCCTTTCTTCAAGCAGGAAACCCTCGAAAGCAGCGACGCTAAAGGTAGTTTGGAGAGCAAAGAATACACTGATGCGTTGGCGAAAACAAAGGGCGTGCGTCAGATCATCAACAAGCTGATGACGACCAATAAACTGGATGCCATCTGCGGAACCAGTATTGGCTTCGCGGGCTGCATCGACCTCATCAATGGGGATTATGACACGGGTTTTTACTTCTGTCCGCCAGCTGCTATGGCTGGATATCCGCACATAACCGTTCCCATGGGCAACGTACACGGGTTACCGGTAGGGTTTTCGTTTATTGCCGGTGCTTACCAGGAAGGACCGCTCCTGACAATAGGATACGCGTATGAACAGGCATCAAAAAAACGGGTTAGACCTGCGTTTAAGAAATCCCTGATTCCGGTTTAGTCAGAGAGGCAAATAGTGAAAGAGCGAGAGAGTGAAAGAGTGGAAAATTGCCCTTTATAACAATCACTCTTTCACGCTCTCGCTCTTTTGCCTTTAGAAAGGCGCGTGCCTTACGCACGACTGTTTCTAATTACTAAAGTCCACATCGGGTCGTTCCATTTTGCGCTGGTTGCGTTTGGCCGTGTCGCTGCCCAGCGGCAACTGAATGGAGAGCTTGTAAAACCGAACCTCCCGGCGATTCATAGACACCTGATAGGCACCCGGCTGGTCGTAAATACTGATGTACCGCCGGGAGTTGAACAGATCGTTAATGGTAAACGTGATACTGGCCCTATTAGCCCGGAAACCTTTTCGAATGGCGAAATCGACACCCCGTACGGCCTGTCGATACCCCTGCAACGAGGGTGCCTTGCCATCGTTGGTACCGGTCAATTGCGCCGATAGATTGGCTGGTAACCGGTACGTCAGGTTTAGTTTCGCGTTGTAGGAAACTAACTGGTTTCGTAAATCAACCGATTGGAGTATAACATTGAATACGTTGAGGTTAGCTACCGCGCTCAGGTTTGGCCCAATGTTCATTTTCAGCGTGTTATCGAATCCGTACCGAATGTCGGCTTTAACGTTAATGAAGGTCGTGACCAGCACCGATGAATCGGTGGCCGAAGCCTGTGTGAACGGTTTGATGGTGTGATCTTCGTAGATATAATAGGCTGAAGCCAGCCAGTTTACACCTCCCCAGCTACGGTTGTAGTTTACTTCGGCCGTGTTGACGAACTCGGGCCGAACGGCGGGGTTGCCAATCGTGATGTTTTGCCGGTCGTTGGCCTGAATACCAATAAACAAATGCCGGAAGTTCGGGCGACCTACCTTTCGGCTAAGGCTCAAGCCAATTTCGGAATTTTCACTGATCTTTTTAGTGAGGGCAAACGAAGGAAAGAACGACTGAAACAGATTCTGACCGCTGGCGGATGGGTAATCGTAGCCAAAGGTCGTTTTGTCGAGCCGGGAGCTGCCGTGCAGACTCGACTGTTCCAGGCGTAAACCCGCCTGCATGCTGATGTTTCGGCGAAACTGCCGTGTATAAAGGACATAAATGGCATTCACCGATTCGGCAATTCGTGCGTCTTGCGAGTAGCCGGGCAGCATCTGATAGGCCTGCGTATCATTATTGAGTTTGTTGAAAAAGTACTGCTGATCTCGAATGTACGTGAAGGAGCGAAGGCCCATTTCCAGCTTAGCCGAATCGCCAAGCGGGTGCGTATAGTCGAGTTGGGCAATGAGCTGGTTACCTAGGGTGCGGCCCGTGATCTTGTCTATTTCCGGGAAACCAGGTTGCGGTACGGGTGGCGTTGATCCCGACCCACCGGTCAGTGCTGTGGTCAACCAGTCGGCTGCATTGGACAGGTGGTTGCGGCTGTACGACGTAACCAAACTCAGTTCCTGTCCCTTCCGGCCAAATTGGTGCTTCCAGTCGAACTCCAGACCAATGTTCGTAAAGGTATTGTGTGGTACCGTTCTTCGATTGCCGGAACTGGTAGTGGTCTGGTTTAAATCACGATACTCGTAAGGCTGTGAACTTACCGTGTTGAAGGCACCACCTACAACGGTTGCCGCCAGGGATAAGGTGTTTCGATTATCTAATGCATAATCTGCTGCCAGCCGTCCACTCTGAAAGGTATTGTTGAGGCTGATGCTCGTATTCTGACTGAAATAATTGATTGGGGTTCCGTTGATCTGCCGGTTGGTGCGATACACATAGCCGGTCACTGGGTTTTGGGTGGCGTTGATGGAATAAAAACTGGTTAGGTTCCACTTTCCTTTTCGCCAGTCTACATTCAATGTACCATCGAAGCGCGAGTTGTTACCAATACCGGCACTGACTATGCCGTTATAACCGGGAAGCCGGTTTTTCTTGAGCACCAGATTGACGATACCCCCCGAGGTTGACGCGTCATAACGGGCTGACGGATTCGAAATGACTTCCACAGATTCGATCTGGTTGGCCGGAATCTGGGCAAGTGTTAACTGAGTGGGTTTGCCATTGACATAAATGGCCGTGGCCATATTACGAAGGCTTGGATTACCGCCTTCGTCCAACGTGATGGATGGCACATTTTTAAGGACGTTTTCGGCTGTACCACCAATGGTTGTCAGATTTTTGGCCACAGTAAATGTCCGCTTTTCCATCGTCATGTCAATGCCGCTTTTTTCACCCGTTACCTTCACTTCATTCAGTAGGCTGGCATCGGGTTTGAGCGATATGACGTTAAGTGTTGTCGGAGACTGATTTAGTTGAATGGTCTTCTCGAGCGTCTGATAGCCAACAAATGTGACGCGTACGGTCAATGATCCTAAAGGCAGATTGGTTACAACAAACACCCCCTGGTCGTCCGTCTGACTGCCTGTCATCAGACTATCTTTATCCTTTTTTTTGGCAAAAACGGCAACGGAGGCATACGGTAGCACCTTGTTGGTGGTAGCATCCCGAACGGTACCGGTCAGGCGATTGGTACTTGATGAAACTGGCTGCTGGGCAAGTAGATAAGTCGTTTTTAGAAGAAAAAGTAAAAGGCTAAGCAGGTAGATTTTTGACATCATAATGCCCTAAATCTGGCTATAAATCATGAGGTAACCCGGAAGATTAAAGAGATTTAATTCGTAACTACAAACAGTACAAATTATCCTATACTTCGTTATAAAATAATGCCATTTTACTATACTGATGAGATGGGAATACTGTCCCTTTACCCTTACCAGTTGATTATCAGTATGTAAAAGAAAAGTTGAAAAGCTCAATTTTACCGTTGATTAATCTTCCTCAGCATCGTCCGTAACGGCCTATACGCACCACTGTTTTTGGTAGGTAGAATGGTATGGCCAACGGCTTTTCTAAAATGTCAAACGCATCCCCTGGTATAAAGACCACTATTTTGACGGCTGCCCCGGCACTACCCGTCAGAGAATCTATTTAATGTTACGTTTTGAATTCTGTGCCCAAACCAAACCTGCTCATGATGCGAAGAATAACCGGTATTATTCTGTCGATTTTAGTTGCTTTCCCTAGTCTGGTTGCTGCGCAGACGAAGCCGAATATCATTCTCATTTATGCCGATGATCTCGGATATGGTGACCTCAGCTGTTACGGAGCTACCAAAATCAAAACGCCTAACATCGACCGTGTCGCCACGAATGGACTTCGCTTCACCAATGCGCACGCCACTTCGGCGACCTGTACGCCATCCCGTTTTTCGTTATTGACGGGGCAATATGCCTGGCGAAAGACGGGTACTGGAATTGCTCCCGGCGATGCTGCTCTGCTCATTCCGACTGATAAAATTACGCTCCCTGAAGTATTGAAAAAAGGCGGATACGCTACCGGTGCTGTCGGGAAGTGGCATTTGGGGCTGGGGCCGAAGGGTGGACCAGACTGGAATAGTGATATAAAACCGGGGCCGCTGGAGATTGGGTTTACCTACTCGTTCATATTGCCTGCTACGGCAGACCGGGTGCCCTGTGTGTATGTAGAGAACCACCGCATTGTTGGTCTGGATCCTAAAGACCCCGTTCAGGTCAGTTATAAAGGCCCCATCGGAAATGAGCCCACCGGAAAAGACAACCCGGAGTTACTAAAAATGAAGTACTCACATGGGCACGACCAAACGATCGTTAACGGCGTCAGTCGAATTGGTTATATGAGTGGGGGCAAGTCGGCCTGGTGGGTCGACGAAGATATGGCCGATGTGCTGACGGGCCGGGTAACCCGTTTTGTTGAAGAAAATAAAGCCCGCCCTTTTTTCATGTATTTCGCTACGCATGACATTCATGTACCTCGAATGCCGCATTCCCGCTTTGTCGGTAAGAGCGGGATGGGGCCAAGGGGAGATGCTATTCTGCAATTGGACTGGTGCGTGGGCGAAGTAATGAAAACCCTTGACCGACTAAAGCTTACCGATAAAACTATGGTCATTATCACCAGTGATAACGGTCCAGTCGTTGATGATGGCTATCAGGATGAGGCTGTCACGAAGCTCAATGGTCACACCCCGGCCGGGCCGTTGCGTGGCGGTAAATACAGTGCGTTTGATGCGGGGACCCGCGTGCCCTTCATTGTGAATTGGCCTGGACACGTAAAGGCCGGGGTATCCAATTCGCTGTTTAGTCAGATCGATCTGCTGGCTTCGTTGGCTGCCCTGACCAGCCAGAAACTAACCTCGGCAGATGCTACGGATAGTGTTAACAGCCTGGATGCGTTGTTGGGCAACAAGAACAAAAACCGGGCTTATGTTGTAGAACATGCCTTGAATGGAACCCTGTCAATCATTAAAGACAACTGGAAATACATTGAGCCCAGCAATGGGCCAAAAATTGGTCGGGATGTCAAAATCGAAATGGGAAACGACCCCGCCCCGCAACTCTATAATCTGTCAATTGATCTAGGGGAGAAAACGAATGTGGCTGGCCAAAATGCTCAGAAAGTGAAGGAGTTGTCCGATCTATTGACGCAGGTGAAAGGTGAGGAGGGAAGCCACCGGTAAACGAATGACAAACCGAAATAACCGGTTAACCCGTGTTCATCTGGTTAAATAAACATGAAATTTTCCCGCAAAAAGCTTACGCCATAGAAGTTTGACCTCTCATGTAGAATTTACTCAAAAGCTCGAATTGTAGGATATTTAGCCTTTAAAGTAATTCGGGTCACAATACTTGGAAATTCAAACCAGCTTACTTGTGATTGGATCGTACAATGAGGAAGAGCTGATCAGGCCGCTCAGGTGAAAGCGGATAACCTTTAATTGAGGTCATTAAGCTGAAAAAGACAGGTTTGAATCATAAAAAAATCATATTTAAACTAGAGAAAAAATAGACTACTAAAAATCAGGCACAATTTATAATATTTTATGACTTTTCTAGTACAATTAATACGGATACACCCATTCAGTAACTTTTAGTAATTAAATAATTTGGTCGTTGTTATATTGAATCACTATTGATCTAACCAACGTTGATTTGATTATGGCAAAGTCAGCCGAAGAACTTATTCCTCTTTTACGAAATGCACAAAATGTAATTATTCTGGCAAAGGATTATCAGACCGGTCATATTATCACGATGCTCCGGAACATGGGGGATCAAACCAAGATGACGATCCGGGGCGCGTCTACAAAACCGGTGGCGGATCTTGTCAGAATCGCGCAGAATGCACCGCCAGGCACCGTTACGTTTGACTTTTCCTAAGGTGTCCCCTTGTGGATTTTAAGATCAAACGGCTTCATTAACAACTTTATTCTTTAAGGTATTTCTAACTAAACCAGAAAGGGAAGCGTATATGTAAGTAAATTTTACAGTTTTTGAGCGAAGCATGACGTAAGGCCATCCTTGTGTATTTAGATTTTGTGGCTTTTAACGTCATGCTTCGCCTGCTTAATTCAAGTCATTCATTTTCGTGTATGGGTTCCATTATAAAGTGGAACCCATTCGGTTATGCACGGCCATCCACTGACAGACCGATTTTTTTCATTTATCCAGGCAGTAGGGACAGAACGTCTCACCCGGCATCCTCGATTTATATTCCCTTCACTGTTTGGGTATCCTTCCTTTCTAAGAAACAGGTTTATTGGGTTATCACCTTTTCCGGTGTTCAGCATTTACTAAACATAGACGTTTAGCCAGGGAAAAGCGGTAGGCTTATCCGATTCTGTGCTTCCCATTCTCTTTCTACGCGCATATATCCTGTTCAAAGTGCTGAGTTCTCCTAAATGGATAGACTGCTCAGGCGCTTTTACAAAGTGGTTCTAAAAGTATCCGATCGTGTTCGATATGTATCTATTTGAGGTGCAACAATAACGTTACACCATTCGTAAAGATAGGTAACTTAACTTCGAACAAGTAACGTATGCGTATCCCACTCACTTCGATTGGTATTGCCCTTCTACTGGGACTGCTGATGATCGTCTCGTGTCAAAAAAATGAAACAACTGTAACACCACCCTCTGCTGCAGTTACTGCTCTTTCCTGCGGATCGGCAACGTTTTCAACGTCGGCAGTTAGCGGCACTACGTATACGGGCACCGCTACTGTGCCGTATACGGGAGGAAATGCAGCTGCCTATACCGCCGGAAGTGCTATTGCCTCAACAGGTGTGACGGGTCTTAATGCTACTTTACAGGCCGGTACCCTGACTTCTGGGGCCGGTACACTGTCCGTAGCCATCAGTGGTACGCCTTCTGCGGCTGGTACGGCTACTTTCCCATTCACATTTGGCGGGCAGAGTTGTAGTCTGGCTTTGACAGTAAGCTCCACCGGATCCGCTACGTCTGTCACCACCAACTGTTCATCGGCAACCGGATTGGCCCAGGTGGTCTGTCTGGCCGAAGCCTTTAAAGCTACGTTGACTGCTACGCAACTGGCTACCCTGCAATTAACCTATACCAAAGCCAACGCCGTCCGTTGGTCGAACCTGCCCGAAGGACTCTATAAAAATCGGGTTGGTATTAGCTGGGGCTCCCTCTCAGCTACTCAACTGACAGCAGCCAGAGCCTTGATGGCCGTGGTGCTGGCACAGGGTGTCAATAACGAAGGGTTCGACGAGATGGAGGGTAATTTGGTCGCTGATGATTACCTGGCTGCCAACGGGGGTGGGGCAGACTATGGACGGGGCAATTATTATATGGCTTTTTTAGGTACACCCAGTACTACTGGTCTATGGGAGTTGCAATTCGGCGGTCACCATTATTCATTTGCCAATACGTACAACAGTGGTAAAATAACCGGCGTGACGCCTTCTTTTCGGGCCGTAGAGCCAATGGCTTCGGTTACGGCCAACAGCCGAACGTATCAGCCAGTCGAGCAGGAGCGTCAGGCGTTCGCGACACTTCTGGCAGCACTAAGTGCCAGTGAGCAGACAGCGGCCAAGCTCTCCTCGTCGTTTACGGATATTTTGCTCGGACCCGGTAAAGACGGACAATTTCCGGCTACCAAGTCAGGGCTAAAGGCAGGTAATCTGGATGCCGCCAAGAAGGCACTCGTCCTGAATGCCATTAAGTTGTACGTGAATGATCTTGACAGCGAAACAGCCGCAACAGTACTGGCGAAGTACACGGCGGATCTGGATAATACATATATTGCTTACTCGGGCACCGGCACCATGTCTACTCAGAATGACTATGTACGGCTCGATGGGCCAGGCATCTGGATCGAATATTCTACTCAGGGTGGTATTGTTATTCGGAATACTCCTCACCCGCACTCGGTCTGGCGCGATCATACCAGCGATTACGGTGGCAACTAACATAATTGACTAGTTTATGAGGGCTATATCTCGTTTAGTCAATTATCCTGCCTAAATGGAGATAGCCATTGCCATGGACTAACTCTTCTATGTCATATCAACACGAATCAGGTTTAGGGTTTTGCTGGGATATCATTGATTAACAGCGCTTTTAATTAAAACGGCTGGTTGGTTATCTTCTGATTTTTAGAAGATAACCAACCAGCCGTTTTGTTTACCTAGACGAGTGAACGTTTTGAAAAGGCGATTTCGCCACCTACGCCAGCGCCTTCCGGGCCTCGCGGTCGGGGTCGTTGACCAGAGCGGGCGTATCATCCAGAATCATCGTCTCTCCATTCTGGACTGTGTAAGGTTTCCAGTTGGGTAAACCACCCCCGTTTGGATTACCGGTTTTAGCGAAATTCAGGAAGGAACCCGCCATTTTCTCGGATAAGGCTCTGGGGCGTTTGCCGCCACCCGTATGGGTCAGCATTAAATCGGTGTTGTAAAACCAGAAACAGATGTCGTCGCAGTGGAACGCCCGCATCCGACCGTCGAAGAGGGGAGGCTGCCAGCCAAACCAGGCCACATACACGGGCGCTTTCTGCCCCGACGCTTTAGCATCGGCAGTAGCAATGGCGCCTTTCCGGTTGGAGACGATCAAGGCCCAGATCTCGATGGGTCGCGCTTTGGGGAAGTTTCGGGCGTAAGCATCTACGATCTCACCCGTCTTGTCGCCAAAGCGGGGCTTGATTTTTTCTTTTACCCCATCCAGCGTAATGCTCTCCAGCGACGCATCGGTGCGGTCGGGATTTTGCTCGTGGAAGGTGGAGCAGATCATCAGCGGGATATTGGCCGAGAAATGGTTTGGATCGGAGAAGAACGGCCCTTCGTTCATGGTGACGCCATCGCTGACAGGAGCGTAGCCACCCCGTTGGATGCCCATTTTTTTGGCTTCGTCGGCCATTTTCTCGACGGCCCGATTTGCTATATCGATGTACTGCCGCCAAGGAATCTGCTGAAGCTTGTCGATTTCGCCGGGTTTGAGGCCAGCCTCTTCCAGTACTTTCAGGCCAAGCTTTTCTGCATATTCCTTATTAGTGCCCGACAGCGAACTGCCGCTCAACGCAACCGCCTTATGAAACAGTCCTTTTGCCGAGGGCATATTCATCAGGGTAGTCACTTTGGCACCACCTCCCGATTGACCGATGATGGTTACGTTATTCGGATCTCCGCCAAAATTAGCAATGTTGTTTTTTACCCATTCCAGGGCTGCAACCATGTCCAGATTGCCCACGTTGCCAGATGCTGCATGGCCGCCAGCCGCTTTCAGGTCACTGTAACCCAGGGCGCCAAGCCGGTGGTTAATGGAGCAGAAAACGACATTACCCAGACGGGAAATATTTTCGCCGTGGTACCCATCCTGTTCAATCGCGTTTCCGTTGACAAACCCGCCCCCGTGCAGCCACACAATGACCGGCCGTTTCTGGGTATCCAGCGCCGGGGTCCAGACGTTCAGTTTCAGGCAGTCTTCCGATACGTCGTCGTAATTCCAATGGTCAACAAAGGACGCATATACATTGGCATACCGTTTCTCCATAATCTGGGGAGCCGAGTTGCCCCACCAGAGAGCCGGACGAATGTCGGTCCAGGCTGCGGGTTTTTGCGGAGGCATAAAGCGATTCTTACCAGAGGTATCAGCGCCGTACGGAACACCCAAAAACTGGTGAATACCCCGTAGAATGAATCCCCGAACCTTTCCATGTTCCGTTTTGGCAATAGCGATATTGTCGCCTACGAATAAAACCTGATCGTCGGCGGCTGGTTTTACTTTTTTAGGCGGTATCGAACCAGCTGCGATGGATTGTTCAGCTACGCTCAAGCTGGCCACGCCAACACCGAGTGATTGTAAGAAATTACGTCTTGACGGTTTCATTGTCTGATGTCTGTTAAAGGTAAAGGGGCACTCCACATATGAGTTAATGTAAAAGGGACATAATGAAGAGTTTTACTATTCTCTACCAACAGATTTAACGCTGATTGTCAGGAGGTCGGGGAGCAAAACTTATTTCTTCCTTCCGACAAAACGGATGACAGCGCCAAGGCCATTGTGAAAGAGCCCTTCACTCCACTCGATTTCTTTTTCGGCTAATTCGATAATGTCATAATTGGGAAAGTCAGCGGTCAATTCCTCAATGGAGAATAGCATGGCTACCTCTTTGGGACCGCCTACCTTCTCATCCCTGGCAATGTAGTCAATGTGTTGTTTACTGAACGCTTCAAAAATAATTAATCCACCCGGCCGCAAATACGTGTCAAGCAACCTGTGGATGGATGATTTAATAGGAGCAGGGAAGTGGGCATAGATCAGGGCAATGGCATCAAATTGCTCGGCCTGGTAAGTCAATGTTTGCAGCTCGCCAACTTGATAGTCGATCATTACGTTGTTGGCTGACGCTAACCGCAGGGCTTTTTCTTTGCCTGCCAGGCTTATATCAAACGCGTAGACTGTCCAGCCCAGCTTCGCGGCATACACGGCATTGCGCCCTTCCCCTTCAGCTGGAAAAAGTACGGTGCCAGTCTTTACTTTTTCCAGTTGTTCTTTTAAATACTTATTCGGTTGTTCGCCGTACGCAAATTCAGCACCACGGTACCTGTCATCCCACCGCCTTACCCAATTTTCATCCATAGACTTGCGTGTCCATCAAGGAATACTATCCCTGGTGGACAGATTTTAGTTGGCCTTGTATATTGAATTCTGTCAAATCTAAGCTGTTTTACACCTTTGTCTGCTTTTCCCTGAATTCGGTTGGTGATAAATGCATGTGTTTCCTGAAAAACTTGGCAAAATAGTTTGGGTACTCGAAATGGAGTAGATAGGCAATCTCCGAAACCGAATAGGTGGTGTAGGTCAGGTATTTACGGGCTTCGTCGAGAATGTGCTCCTGCACCAACTGACTGGCCGATTTGCCCGCTACAGACTGGCAGATACGGTTTAAATGGACGGGCGTAATGGCCAGATCGTCGGCAAACTGGGTAATTGTGTGGCTGGTTCCTACCTGCCTGACGCGCTGTTGAAACTTGCGAAAATATTGGAGCGATAGGTTATTCACCCCTAACCCAGTCACCTGACTTTGTTGCCACAGCCGGTAGGCAACCAGAAAAAACCGTTGCAGACAAACCTGTAGCATCACCCGTTTTTCGGGTTGATCGTCAAACAGTTCGTCGTCAATCGTTTTAATTAGTTCAATAATCTGGTCAGGTGAATAAGGTTCTTCAACTGGCAGGAGGCATTGCAGACTACTCAGCATCGTCGAAAGGGGTGATCCGTTCGGAAATAAGGTATCGACCAACGCATCCGACAAGGTCAGAATTCGGCCCCGTACGTTAGCATTGTAGATGAAACCATGAAGTGCGGTGGGTGGAATCAGCAACAGGCAAGGCCCCGTCAGTTGCCGGGTACGGGTAGCTTCCTGAAAGGCAAACTGCCCGGTTTCAATGAAAAAAACCTGAAACAAACGGGCATGTATATGGGGCTGAATAACCCAGTTAAAGCTCTGGCTTCGCGTTTCCAGCAGTTCGGAAAATAGATACTCAGCGTCTGGTCTGGCGGTAGCTTCTCCGTAAAGACCGTCGTATTGGGTTATTCGGTGCACAGGCGATACGTTTACTTTGTTTCCGGTATAGTCCGTAAATCGTCTTTCGATTTAACGCTTACACTTTTATATACTGACTCGGAAAAAGAATACCTATAAGAGGTTAATTACTATTTCAGTGTCTTATGTTACTAAATAGACGAGTAAGTGAGACCAGTAATATTACGTCACACAGCTTAAATAATTAATCAGGACTACCCTTTATGTTCGATTTGTTTCCATTAAAGAAAGAAGTGTTTCAGCCTGAAGCTTCGGGGGGGCGGTACCTTTGTTTCGGTATAAAGCCCAACTGAAAAAAACACGTCTAAGCACAGCTTTTGTATGAAGAAACTATCGGCAGCCGCATTCGTCATGTTGATGGCAGGCTATACATCGGCGTCTACGGCGGGGACTACTGTCGACGATCCGCTTAAGTTTAATCCAAACCGAAAACCAACCGAAAATACGCTTACATTTCTGGATGGTAAAACAGTCAAATACCGCGCCTATGAAACGATCTATTATGTCGCCAACGTAGCCGATTCGTCGTATGAATATTTGAATCTGTATGTTCCCGAGTCAGCATTCACGAACAACAGCAAAACCCCCATTTTTCTAAGAACCTACGTGGGTGGCTACATGGCGGCTAAGGCGGGGCCTCCCTCCAATACCGATGCCACCGGGCGGGCTTTGCAGGAAGGCTATGTGGTCGTTATACCCGGTGCGCGAGGCTCGAACGCCAAAATCACGAAGCCCGATGGCCGTACAATTTTCACCGGACGGGCACCCGCCGGCATTATCGACCTGAAAGCCGCCGTTCGGTACCTTCGCCATAATGACGCGGTGATGCCCGGCAGTGCCGAACGGATTATTACCGACGGTACCAGTGCGGGGGGAGCCATGTCGGCGCTACTCGGTGCCACCGGGAACCATCCGGCTTACGAGCCTTATTTGACCGCGTTGGGGGCTGCCAACGCCCGGGATGACGTTTTTGCTACGGTTAGTTTTTGCCCCATCATTGACCTGGACCATGCCGATATGGTGTATGAGTGGATGTATGCTGGGGTAGCCAGGGTACGCTCATTACCAGAAGCGCAGGCTGCGGTATCGGGCGAACTAGCAGCTCAGTACCCGGCTTATCAGAGCAGCCTCGGCCTCAAATTACCTAATGGAACGCCCCTGACGGCTGATATTTACCGCGATTACCTTAAATCATTCCTGATTCAGTCGGCTCAAAAGGCACGAAACGCGGGCTCGGATATACCCCCTGCTGCCGGGGTGAAACTGAATACCGGCTTCCGGGGTTCGCCGGGCGAATTTGTTACGGATATCGATCTGGATACATATCTCAACTACGTCGTTTCGAAAACGCCCCTCAAATCGCCACCAGCCTTTGATAAAATGGGTGTCGTTGATCCGGGCCAGACACCGGAAAACATGCTTTTTGGCGACCAGACCGGCAAATCCGTGAACTTCACCGACTTCAGTCTACAAAAGGCTACCGGCAACCCATCGGCTACGGTTGACAAAACGGTTAAAGACCGGGCTTTTCTCCTCAATCCAATGAACTTCATTGGCGATGCGAAGGCTGTCACTACAAAAAACTGGTACCTGCGCCACGGTGCCCTGGATCGGGATACGGGCTTTCAAATTCCCATTAACCTGTACACAAAGCTGACCAACAAAGGGTACGACGTGAACTTCGCACTGCCCTGGAACCGGGGCCACAGTGGCGATTATAATCTGGACGATATGTTTGCCTGGATTGCCAATGTGGTAAAAGCGGCAGGAAAACGATGACGTCGATAACCAACCCTGAACCCATCATGAACGAACCGATCTGGGATCTGGCCCACCTGGGCCATGTCGAGATGTTGACGCCCAAACTAGACGAAAGCACCCGTTTTTTTACGGAACTCATGGGCATGTCGATCACGGCTACCGCCGGCGACTCTGTTTATCTGCGTGCCTATGATGATTACGAGCATCATACACTTAAGCTCACCGCGAGTCCGCAAGCCGGCATGCGTCATTTTGCCTGGCGAACCCGTAGTCCGCAGGCACTGGCCCGGCGGGTGGCCGCCATTGAAGCTACGGGCCTGGGCATTGGCTGGAACGAAGGCGATTTGGGGCATGGCCCGGCATATGCGTTCTACTCACCCGACGGTCACCTCACCGAACTGTATTTCGAGAGCGAGAAATACAGCAGTGGGCCACATGATCAATCGGCACTTAAAAACACCGCAAGCCGGTTTCCGGGACGGGGTATGAATGTTCGGCGTATCGATCACCTCAACTTGTTTTCCAGCGACGTTCGGGCTTTTCGCGATTTTCAGATACCGACTTTAGGCGGCATCCTGACCGAAAGTATAGTCGATAATCTCGACGATATGAATCCGCAGGCTGTTTGGTTTATGGTCAATTCGAAGTCCTATGACCTGGCCGTTACCGTTGACCACATGGGTATGCGGGGCCGTTTTCACCATGTGACATATGCCGTTAACAGCCGCGAAGAAGTGTTGATTGCGGCTGATATTTGCCTCGAAAACGGAATCAAAATCGAAACCGGACCGCATAAGCATACGATTCAGCAAACTTTTTTCCTGTACGTGTACGAACCCGGCGGCAATCGCGTCGAGATCGCCAACACCACTGCCAGACTGATCACTGATCCTGATTACAAAACAGTTTTCTGGACCCTGGAAGAACGTAAAAAAGGCCAGGCCTGGGGCTTGCCCACCATTGCCAGCTTTCACACTCAGGGCACACCCATGCCAATTTTGAATGAGTGAATGATAGAATGGGTTTAAAGCGCTCTAGTATTCATTCTATCATTCACTTATTCTATCAGTCAAAATGAATAAAAAACTCCTCATTATCGGTGCGCACTCCGGCGATTTTGTCTGGCGGGCGGCTGGCACCATTGCCAAGGCTCTGGAAGAAGGGGCCGAAACGCTTGTTGTATCTCTGTCGTATGGCGAACGGGGCGAATCGGGCGAACTCTGGAAAGAAGACCCGAACCGCAGCGTTGAGAGCGTTAAGTTGATTCGCCACCAGCAGGCGCAGCAGGCCGCCGACATCCTGGGTACGCCCATTCAATTTCTGGATTGGGGCGATTACCCTATGATCCTGACTGATGAACGGGTAGAACAACTCACGAACCTCATTGGCGATTTTGAGCCGACGGTTATTTTGACACACAGCGAAAAAGACCCATTCAACCCCGACCATCCGCTGGCGTTTCAGGCGGTTCAACGGGCACGGTTGCTGTCGTCGGGGGCGGGTGTACCCAGTGCCTTCAAGAACATCGACCCGCCCGTTTGGTACTCATTTGAGCCGCACCAGCCCGAATTGTGTGGGTTCGTGCCGGATACCTTCGTAGATATTACGTCGGTGATGGAGAAAAAGAAGGCAGCTATGGCCTGTATGGGTGCACAAACGTACCTGCGCGACTACTATGCTGAACTGGCCTCCCGACGCGCCAACCACGCCCGACGAATATCGGGACAAAAGCACATCCAATTCGCCGAAGCCCACCAAAGTCAGGTGCCAAGGATAACAGCGAGTATTTTTTAAAATTATGCCGCAGATCGAACCGCTGAAGCGGATTCGCTGAGACGACACCAGGATACACAAAGAAATAGCTTTAAAATCTCCGTAAAACAACTTTTAAAATGACTCATGCAGCACTAGCAAAATTTTCGGCGGCTACCCTCCACGAAGCCCTCGGAAAAGTGGGGAATCTGCCTTCGGCCATCAAACCGATTGCGCCCGGCATGAAGATCTGTGGACCCGCCTATACCGTGCAGACGATACCCGGCGATAACAAAATCCTGCATCGGGCCTACGCGTATGCCCAGCCGGGTGATGTGCTCGTCGTGCATTGCTCGGACTACTATGAAGCTGGTTACTGGGGTGATTTAATGAGTTTGGGTGCTAAAACAAAAGGCATCGCCGGTCTGGTCATCGACGCCTGCGTTCGGGATGCCGACGATATTGAAGCGATGAACTTCCCGGTTTTCAGCCGTGGATTGTGCATTAAGGGTACATCGAGTATTGAAGGCGGCAGCCTAAATCAACCCATTATCATTGGTGGACAGATCATTTATCCCGGCAATATTATCGTGGGCGACCGCGACGGTGTAGTGGTCGTGCCGAAAGGTCGGATTCAAGAAACCGTCGAAAAAGCCATTGCCCGTGAAATCCGCGAAGAAGCCATCCGCGAACAACTCCGGCAAGGCAAAACATCCATTCAAATTTACGGGTGGGAATGAAGTGAAAGAGCGAAAGAGCGAAAGAATGAAAAGCTAACACATTCACTCTTTCGCTCTTTCACGCTCTCACTCTTTCGCTTACGATGAAGATAGCAATACTTGGTTTGGGTGAAGCGGGGAGTCGCTTTGCTACTGATTTGACTGCTCTAGGTGTAGAGGTGACCGGGTATGACCCGGCGCTCAAACGGGCTTTATCACCCGCCGTTAAGCTGGCCAACAGCAATGCCGAAGCCGCCCGAAACGCCGATGTCATTCTTAGTGTGAACCTGTCGGCGGCAGCGGAAACTGTTGCGGCCGAGGTATTGCCGGTTCTGCGGCCGGGGCAACTATATGCCGAAATGAACACCGCTTCGCCCGAGACCAAACGGCGTGTCGAAGCCATTGTTAGTCCGACCGGCGTTCAGGTCGTGGACGTTGCCATTATGGCTCCTGTCCCACCCAAAGGCATCCTGACGTCGTTTCTGGTATCGGGGCCGGGTGCGGCTTTGTTTGCCGAAAAACTACTGCCCTTTCAGCTTGACATTCGCATACTAAGCGATCAGGTGGGTGAAGCGGCCACTCGCAAGTTATTACGCTCTATTGTGTATAAAGGAATTGCAGCCATCATTGGTGAAGCCGTCGAAGCCGGTCGCTCGTTTGGGCTGGAGCCGTACATTCGGGAACAGATTTTGTCTGTTGTAGGTGGCAACGACGCCCTGATCGACCGCTTTCTGGAAGGCAGCAAGACCCACGCAATTCGTCGTAGTCATGAGCTCGACGCTGTTGTGGCAATGCTGACCGCCCGGGACATTAACCCCGTGATGTCGCGGGCCACACTAAAAAGCCTCGAAAATTTAATTGACCATACCCAGCAGTAAGCCATGCCACAACATGTCATTCCGGTTATGCAGTTTCGAGGAGGTTCATCGAAAGGGTTATTCTTCAGGGCGTCTGACCTTCCTGCCGACGAAACCGAACGTAACCGGTTGATTCTGGCGGCCATGGAAGGCGTTGGTAGTGGCGATCCTCGTCAAATCGATGGACTGGGTGGCGCTACGTCACTGACCAGCAAGGTTGCGGTTGTTAGCCGCTCAGACAAGCCCGACGCGGATTTGGACTATTTGTTTTTGCAGGTCGTTGTCGGGGCCGGGCGGGTGTCGGCCGATCAAAACTGTGGCAACATGCTGGCAGCCGTTTTACCCTTTGCTATCGAGTCAGGTTTGTTTCCTGCCAGCAGCCCAACTACTTCGGCCCGTATCAACATGGTAAATTCTGGGGGCATTTGCGAAGTAACGGTCCATACTCCCGGTGGGGTTGTTGAGTATGCTCCCGGTCTTTCTACAGGTTTTGCAAAGGTTGATGGGGTGCCAGGACTGGGTGCTCCGATTCTCTGTAATTATCTGGACATTGCCGGGTCAACCTGCGGTGCGCTGCTGCCT
Organism: Spirosoma aerophilum; assembly: GCF_054782495.1. Taxonomy (NCBI): domain Bacteria; kingdom Pseudomonadati; phylum Bacteroidota; class Cytophagia; order Cytophagales; family Cytophagaceae; genus Spirosoma; species Spirosoma aerophilum. Next base: position 708,959 of record NZ_BAAGSJ010000013.1, read on the forward strand.
ACGGGACGAGTGCGGGACGTGGTAGACGGAATTGAGGTGACCTGTATTGACAACGGTATGCCGGAAGTGATTCTTCGGGCTGAAGAGGTGGGAGTAACGGGTTATGAGTCACCCGCTGAACTTGAAGCCAACGAACGGCTTAAACAAACTCTGGAACGTATTCGGCAGGCTGCTGGCCCGCTCATGAATCTGGGCGATGTGACGAACAAAACGGTACCAAAGATGTGTTTGATTTCGCCACCCGCAAAAGGCGGCATGATTAGCACACGAACGTTCATTCCACACCGGGTTCACGAAGCCATTGGTGTGCTGGGAGCCATTTCAACCGCCACGGCATGCCTGCTACCCGGCTCTGTGGCTGAAGAAATTGCTGTATTTCTTTCAAGCCCTGAGCTTGGTTACTCTGTAGAGCATCCCACCGGGGAGTTTACGGTATTGCTGAATCAACGTGTTCAGCATGGAAGGGTAGAGTTTGGTAAGTCGGGGGTTGTCCGTACGGCACGGCTGCTCAGTCGGGGTGAGGTACTGGTACCTGTAGTATAATTACCAGATTTGTGTTTTTTTAAAAGAATAACTTGACCAAAAGTTTACCTATGTAGGTGGGTCATGCTATAGCACGGCCGTTGACTTCGCAGGTAGACGGTGATATTTTGAGTGAGTTTCTGCCTCTCCGGGCTATAAGCGACAATAAAAAGCCTCAGCGGGTAGACCACTGAGGCTTGTCAGTCCAAGAATTTACAAAGGTAATCTCTGATGTGTTAGACATTTACCTTTTTGTAGTCGCTCAGAAATTTTGCCAGACCACTATCGGTTAAGGGGTGATTCAACAGAGCTTTAATAGCACTCAGCGGACCTGTAATGACATCGGCTCCGATCTCGGCGCATTTAACAATGTGCATCGGGTGCCGCACCGAAGCGGCCAGAATCTGCGTTTCGAAACTGTAGTAATTACTGTAAATAGTATGGATCTGAGCAATTAGTGCCAGCCCATCTGTGGATATATCGTCCAGGCGACCAACAAACGGCGACACATAAGTGGCACCGGCTTTGGCTGCCAGAATGGCCTGACCAGCCGAAAACACCAGAGTACAGTTTGTACGTATGTCTTTTTGTGTGAAGTATTTGATAGCTTTAATGCCCTGCTCGATCATCGGAACTTTCACGATGATGTTGGGATGCAGATCCGCCAGCGCTTCACCCTCCCGCACCATGCCTGCGAAGTCAGTAGCAATTACCTCGGCCGAAATAGGACCGTCTACCAGTTCACAGATGTCTACATAGTGTTTCAAAACTCGGTCCTGTCCCACAATGCCCTCTTTGGCCATCAGGGATGGATTGGTTGTCACGCCGTCGAGAATACCTAGTTCGACGGCTTCCTTAATTTCGGCCAGATTAGCCGTATCAATGAAGAATTTCATAATCTATACCGGCAAGGAATAAGGGTGGAGATATACATTGGCTGCTTTCTGCCTGAACAAATCCAGGCAGAAAGCAGCTTGAAGAAAAACGCTTAAATGTACTGATTGATAATGCTTTCGAGCCATTCCTGCTTACCGCTACGGAGCTGGGGCTCACCATTTTCCATGGTGTAGCTGCGCAGATCTTCCAGCGTTAATTTACCTTCTTCAAACGCTTTTCCCTGTCCGGCATCAAACGAGGCATAGCGATCGGTGCGGAATTTGAGGTAGTCTGAATCTTTCAGAATGGCATCAGCCACGATAAATGAGCGGGCAAAGGCATCCATACCGCTAATGTGGGCTACGAAAAGGTCTTCAAGGTCGGTTGAATTCCGGCGAACTTTAGCATCGAAGTTGATGCCTCCGGGTTTGATACCACCAGCCTGATGAATCACAAGTGCAGCTTCTACCAGTTCATATAGATTGATGGGGAATTGGTCGGTATCCCAGCCATTCTGGTAATCACCCCGGTTGGCGTCGATGCTGCCCAGCATACCGGCGTCGGCGGCTACCTGCAGTTCGTGATCGAAGGTATGGCCCGCCAGTGTAGCGTGGTTTACTTCAATATTTAACTGAAAGTCTTTATCCAGGCCATACTGACGAAGGAAACCAATAACCGTGGCCGCATCGTAATCATACTGGTGCTTGGTCGGCTCCATTGGTTTTGGCTCAATGAAAAACGTACCGGTAAAGCCCTGTTTGCGGGCATAATCCCGGGCCATGGTCAGGAACTTAGCCAGGTGTTCTACTTCGCGCTTCATGTTGGTATTCAGCAGCGACATGTAGCCTTCGCGGCCTCCCCAGAATACGTAATTTTCACCACCCAGTGCAATCGTTGCGTCGATTGAGTTTTTTACTTGTGTACCGGCATAAGCCAGCACGGCAAAATCAGGGTTTGTAGACGCCCCGTTCATGTAACGAGGGTTTGAAAATACGTTGGCCGTGCCCCACAAAAGTTTCACACCACTTTCCTTCTGCTTCTGCTGGCCGTACTCGACAATGGCCTGTAGACGTTTCTCATATTCAGCCGCAGTGGGGGCTTCATCGACTAAGTCCACATCGTGAAAGCAATAATAGGGAGCGCCCATTTTAGTGATAAATTCAAAGGCGGCATCCATCTTCAATTTGGCCCGCACAACGGCATCGTTGTCCTGATCCCAGGCGAAAACGCGTGTACCGGGGCCAAAAGGGTCACCACCAGTTCCCGTAAAGGTGTGCCAGTAACTAATGGCGAAACGAAGCTGCTCGCGGAGGGTTTTTCCGCCAACGATCAAATCCGGATTATACCATTTAAAGGCAAGTGGATTTTTAGATTTAGGGCCTTCGTAGGCGATAGGGCCAATACCGGTGAAAAATTCCTGGTTACCCAGCGTGACAGTTGACATGAGTTGAGAGTTGATTATGCGTTGATAGGTTCAATTTTATCTGGATAAGAATCTGGCTGAATGGTCCGGTAACGAGCCTGTTCCTGCAAAATACCGGCTGATTAATTCAGACATGTCCCCGACCTGAGACCAGGTTAGTTTCAGTAGTGTAAAGTTGACACTTATTATTTAAATGTCAAGTTGACACCTACTATTTTTTTACAAGTAAGGATGGCACCAGAAAGGTGAAGCCATAAAGTTGATAAACCAGAACTCAGGGAGTTGTTGGCTACAGAATGGTGTCTGAATTGGGGATAAAATTCAGAAAGGAGGAGGTAAGCTGCTGATATTTAGCCATGTCTACCTGATAATAAAAAGCGCCTTTTCGAGAAAAGCCTTTTTGCTTTTCATCCAGTTTGATGAGCAAATTCGTTGAAAGGATTTTGCGGCTAAAGTTCCGCTTGTCGAAGTCAGTATTGTAGATTGCATCATACAACTTCTTTAGCTGGGGGAGAGTAAACTTTTCTGGCAGCAGTTCAAAGCCAATGGGGTGTTGGGCGGCTTTATAACGAAGTCGTTTAATTGCCAGATCAACCATATCGCCGTGGTCGAAGAGTAGGGGTGGGAGATCATAAATAGAGAACCAGCGGGCCTGAAAGGTCCCGGAAATCTTGGATTCGTAATCCGCCACCTTAACCAGCGAAAAATAGGCGACCGATATAGTACGTACAATTGGGTCCCGATCAGGTTCGCCGAAGGCATACAACTGTTCCAGATATACATTGGTCAATCCGGTCAGGTCAAACAGAATTCGGGCGGCAGCCTGCTCCAGACTTTCGTTAGGCTGAAGCCATCCCCCCATTAAAGACCAGGTTTTTTCTTCAAGACCCCGCTTAACCAGCAACACTTTTAAACTCTCTCCATCAAAACCAAAAATGATGGAATCTAAGGCCAGCAAATACGGGTGCTGTTGTTTGTACTGTTCAACCATTGACAACTGCCTGCGAGTTACGATAATAAAATTGCCTGCAAGCTACATAATTCATGTATTTCGTCCGTCAATCAGGCAGTTCATTTTCATAAAGCAAAGGAGATTGGTACGGATATGTCAAAATCTTTACCCAAAAAAAGGCCTGCTTCTAAGTCGGAAGCAGGCCTTTTTTTGGGTAGGCAAACCTGGGCGAATTGTTTGTAAGCAAGTTTATTAAAACTTCACAACGCTATAGAATGCTTTTTTAGGCTGGTAATTCTGATCGAATAACAGGGGATAATCCTTGCGGCCCGGAACGGGGAAATTATCAAGCCAGGTCGTTTTGTCGGATACATTCCAGAAGGTAACGTTTGTGATGGTTTTCTTATGTTTCCGGAATACATCAAATAGCATCTTGTAGTGAGCCGCCTGCTTTTCATTCATTTCGGGGGTAAATTCGCTAATGTCCGTGGGTCGCTTTTCGCGACGTTCGTGCTCTTTGGGATAAACGGATACATCTAGTTCCGTTATCTGCACGGCCAAACCCAGACTGGCAAACTGCTTGATGGACGTCTCCAACTCCTGAATGGTTGGTTCATAAATGGACCAGTGCCCCTGCAGGCCAACGCCGTGAATGGGAACACCTTTACTTTTCAGTTTCTTCACCAACTGAAAGATCTTCGCCCGTTTTGCCGCATTTTCGGTATTGTAATCATTATAGAACAGGCGGGCGTCCGGATCGGCCTGGTGCGCGTATTCAAAGGCTTTCTCAATGTATTCTTCCCCCAGAATTTCGTAAAATTTAGATTGGCGATAGACGCCTGTACCCGTATCAGGCACAGCCTCGTTAACAACGTCCCACGCATATATTTTCCCTTTGTAGCGGGTGGCGACATCGATGATGTGGCGTTTCATCCGGCTTAAAAGCAACTCCTTACTAACCTGCTTTCCAGTCGAATCCGTAAAAAACCAGCGAGGTGCCTGGCTATGCCAGCATAAATTGTGGCCACGTACTTTAATTCCATTTTTTTGGGCGAAGTCGACAATGGCATCGGCATCCCGCCAGGAATACCGATTCTCTTCAGGGTGAATGGGCCCCATTTTCATGGCATTCTCGGGTGTAATACTATTGAATTGCCGGATGATTAAGTCAGCATCCGTTCCCGTTAAATTGCGGGGAGCAACGGCCACGCCAATCGGAAAGTATTTTTTATAGGCATCTTTTAGGGATACATCTGCCGTTGGTTCGGGACTAAGCCCGGTTCCGATGAAGGCCATGCTGCCGAGGAGCATCGATAAACCAAGTTGGTTTTTTAATCTAACCAGAGTTTTCATGCGTATACGTTGTTAGTTGCTGATGTCCAGGTGATCAACATGTTCAGATTTTTGCTGATTAATAAATGGGCCTGCTGAGCGGAGCGCCAACTCCAGAAAATAGTTTCGCCAGCACTGTATAAAAACAATCCTCCTGCCAGATAGCAGGAGGCTGTAGTTGTTACCTATGATAAAGAGGGAAAAATTTCACTTTGGCAATTCCAAACTAAGACGGGAAGATGTTGGGAAAAAATCAGCGTCTTATTTTGAGTCTAAAGTTCCTGATAATTTTTATAATTGCAATCGGTTGCAAAAGTTTTTCAAAAAAATTATAGATTTACACCCTGATCCTTTATCTACGTTTGTAGTTGCCTGATTAAATAACGGACATCGGGTTTTGGTCAGTTCGGCGGTATAAAGTGTTGTCGTTTGATAAAGTAAGCGTCCAATTTAGCTGGCAAATCGGGTACGAAAACTAAGAAATAACGTTAAAATGGGGGTTGGTTTTTAGGCAATTTGTCTGCTTAACCTGATTTTTGTGTGTTTTAGGACATCTTGCGATTCAACCGATTGCATTAGTTACTCATACAGTGCCCGATTTTAACAGGTACGGTATGACACGGAAACCCACTGCAAAGCCAATTATGGAGAAAGAAACCACTATTTATGATATAGCCAAATTACTGAATCTGTCTCCGGCTACGGTGAGTAGAGCGCTGAATGATCATCCGGCTATCAACAGCAACACCAAGCAACTGATCAGCAGTAAAGCGCTGGAGATGGGTTATCGCTCCAATACATTTGCCAGTAACCTGCGCCGACAGCAGACCAAAACGATTGGTGTTATTGTCCCGAGGCTGGACAGTGCCTTCATGTCGACGGTACTGGCGGGTATGGAAAAAGTGGCAAACGAGGCTAATTACAATTTGATCATCAGCCAATCCCTCGAATCCTCGAGAAAGGAGATGGCCAATGCGAAAACGATGTACAACAGCCGGGTCGATGGATTACTCGTATCGTTGGCAGCAGACACGGATAACCTGGATCATTTTAGTACATTTTTTCGGAAAGGCGTTCCCATTATCTTATTCGATCGGGTCATGCAGCAGAAAAACTGTACCAATATTGTGATCGATAACCTAAAGGCCGGGTACGACGCAACCACTCATTTGATCCAGCAGGGTTGTAAGCGGATCATGCACGTAACCGGCAGTATCAAACGAAATGTGTATGCCGATCGGCTCAAGGGATATAAAATGGCCTTGCTTGAAAACGACCTTCCCATTGAAAACGATCTTATCAGAATGACACAATTTACCCGTCAGGACGGTCTTGACGTTGCTAATGACATTGCTAAAATGGCGACACCGCCCGACGGTCTTTTTGTGTCCAGTGATATTTGTGCCGCCAGTTGTCTGGGCGGGTTACGAAAAAACGGCTTCTCGATACCGGGGGATATTGCGGTAGTAGGTTTTAATGATGATCCCGTTGCGCTTCTGGTCGAGCCCAACCTCACAACCATTCATTATCCCGGTCAGGAAATGGGCGAAATTGCCGCCCAGAGTTTAATTAACCATCTGAAAGGACAATTGCGGATCAGCACGACAAACACTATCTTATTGAATTATGAACTGATTGTCAGAGAGTCGTCCCGACGTACGTAGTTGACCTGTAGGACAAACACACGAGCGGCTTCTGCCAGACTCGTTTTTTAATTTTTGAACATCGCTATTTTACTTACCCTGTTTTCTATGTTTACCTCAACTAAAATTACCCTTGCTGCCCTTGCGCTGATTGGTATTGGCATTAACGATGGTATTTGCCAAAGCCCGGCCGCCAAACCAAAGCCGCTGGTTACGGATCTGTATACGGCAGACCCGTCAGCGCACGTCTTTAATGGAAAAATCTATATATATCCGTCGCATGATATTGAAGCTAACGTGCCTGAAGACGACGAAGGGGGCCATTTTAACATGCGCGATTACCATGTTTATTCGATGGACAACATCAATGGCAAGGTAACCGATCATGGGGTAGCTCTGGATATTAAGGACGTTCCATGGGCGGGCCGACAGATGTGGGCCCCCGATGCGGCTTACAAAAATGGAACATACTACCTGTATTTTCCGGTGAAAGATAAGCAGGATGTTTTCCGGATGGGCGTAGCGACCAGCAAATCGCCAACGGGGCCATTTAAAGCCCAACCAGCCCCCATTCCGGGCAGCTACAGCATTGACCCGGCCGTTTTCACGGACACCGACGGCACCACGTATATGTACTTTGGCGGCATCTGGGGCGGTCAGCTTCAGCGCTGGGCAACCGGCAAGTACAACAAAGCGTTGAAAACTGATTTAGGAAAAGATAAGGAGCCAGCCCTCAGTGCCAAAGTTGTTCGGATGAACAAAAATATGCTCACTTTCGACGAGCCCGTGAAGGATGTGAAAATCATCGATAAAAACGGGAAGCCCCTGTTGGCGGGCGATCATGATCGGCGGTTTTTCGAAGGTGCCTGGATGCACAAGTACAATGGAAAATACTACTTTTCGTATTCAACAGGCGACACGCACTTTCTGGCCTATGCAACCAGTAGCTCACCCTATGGTCCCTTTACGTATCAGGGCACATTCATGAAGCCCGTAACCGGCTGGACAACCCACCATTCCATCGTAGAATTCAAAGGGAAATGGTACATCTTTTACCATGATGTGGAGTTGACGGGTAAAACACACCTGCGCAACATTAAAGTGCGAGAGTTGAAGCGCAATCCCGACGGGTCGCTGGAGATGATCACGCCGTAAGTACTTGTGCAGAAGTCATCAGGTAAATGGTTGATTGGTTAAAGGATTGATAGTCAGTAATCTGTTCGTCGGAGACCTGTTGGCAGATTACCTGTTTACGAATTAAAGCCTACTTGTGAGATGCCATCCTTTACCAAACAAAAAGCTCCTTCAGGTTTGAGGGAGCTTTTTGTTTGGTGTTAGTTTACTGAGTTCGTATGATGTCGGGCACTCAGACCTGACATCGCGGAAATAACAAAAGCAAGCGACTGGAATTCATCATTTTTTCCCCGTTGACTCCTCTTTTTCGGCCATCTCTATGTCCTTTACAACGTCAGGACGAAGTTTTGTCCAGTGAAAGCGGAGTTTGTTGTTTTCCTCCCAGGTGTGTCCCTTTTGTTCGGTCAGATGCACCAGAGGCATCTCGTTATAAAGCGGTTGGGTAATGGATATGACGGCATCCCAATAGCGGAGAGCCTCTTTCAGATGTTGAATAGCCGACTGTTTTTGGGCTTCCTGCCCCGTGCTGCGGTATGTTTGCAAGGCCACAGCAGCTTTAAGCTTTTCGGCCAGATGGAGTCCCAGATTGGTCCAAACCTTCACATCGGACACTTCGTACAGCAGCGAGCGACTGCTTTTTACGTTGATCGTTTGGACGAGTTGCAGGGCTTTCCGGCAATCGGATTCCAGCAGGCCAGCTAACACAGGGGGCGTAATTTTTTCAGAACCAAATACACCGCCTGATGCAGCTGCTTTTACATAGTCAGTGACCGACACGAAATTCGGGTCCAGCGTTGGCTGAGTGATTTGTTGGTTGACCGAGATGTACGCAACATTCTTCTGCGCATCGAAAGCCATCATCCCTTCGCTGTACAATGAAAAGTCCCAAGTGAAATCAAACGCCGATGCCAGCCGTAAGGGTGTGGATGAGGCCAGGGAATAAGCCTCCAGTAAAGGCGCTGCCGGGGCACCGTATCGACGGACAAATTCAGCCTGGAAAAGAGCGTCGGGGGTGGCGGGGTTGTAGAGCAAACGGCCCCATAGTTTATAAAACAACCATTGCCGTTCAAAGGCGTATTTCCAGACGACCGGCCCGCCCGGTTTCGTAAAGTAATCTTTGGCCGGAATATAAGTCTCCGAACCCAGGAAATAGCCCCCCACATACGACTGGTTATTGGCGGCAACATGCGCCCTTACAAAGTTGGGAACGCCCCACCGCAGGCAGAAAAAATCTTCGTTTCGAACCGTCCAGGTAATTTTGTAGGCCGATGGGTCGGGTTTGAAATACGTGTCGTATAACTTGCCGCCATGTACTTTAACGAGTGTAGGGGTGGAGTGCCCGTGCGACCAGTTGTACTTTAAATCAGCCCATATTGGCCCTTCAATGAAGTCCAGTGCGCCTTCGCGTTCAATTGATTTCCGCGTCAGCTTTTCGGTTTCGATGCTGGTAACGCCCAGTGAGCCGGTTGTACTGGAAAATGGAATTCGGTGAATGAGCTTTGTTTTTCGTCCGGCCTGCCGCATCCCATCAAGAATCGTCGCTTTCATCCAGTCTTCGCGCTGCTGGGGAGTCATGCCGCCCATGGCCTCACCCAGCGTCAGGCCAAAGCCGGTGAGTTCGGGGTATTCCTGAAGGACCTGCGTCACGCATTCGCGCGTGTATCGCTTTACGATTGCCGAGGTGTCGCCGTCGATAAAATGGACATGCTCGAGGTTATTTAATTTGGGGTTAATGTTGTAGGCTTTCGAGAATTCAGGACTGGTGAAAATATTGAAAGGGACCAGATAGGTCTCGATTGCCCGCTCATTAGCCATCCGGAAAATGGCATGAAAAAGGGATTGCCACTCAGCCAGCTGCTGATCGTTGAAGGGAGTAGCCGCCGGAAAGTTGGTGGGCCTGATCATGAACGTATACGGATGCAGGTTCCATAAACTCAGGGCATTAAATCGGTTGACGACCATCATATCCAGAAACGCCTTCCAGTAAAGGGTGTCCCGGCAGGTTTCGTAATGCAGATCGAGGGCGGCACTGTGTCGATACGTATCCCAGGGTAAGTCAAACTTGATGGCGCGCAGGGGCAGATGAGGTTTCTCATTTTGAGGGTTCAGATTTTCTAATGAACCCCCATTTTGGATGGACTCGACGACCGAAAGGCTACCGTAAATAAGCCCTCTGCTATCGCCACCCGTAATGGTTACCCGATTCCCCTGCCGACCAATGGCATAGGCTTCGCTGTCTAGTTGCCGGTTATCTGTGGCCAAACGAATGATATAATCGGATTTTCCAGCCCTGGCAGCTACTTTGTAATGGCGGGCGGTAAGCGCCTGGGTTAGTTGCATGGCTGCGTACCTGCTTTGTATAGACGGGTTGACTTGCTGGATCACCACGCGTTGTGCTGCAAGACGGTACCCCAGGCTTACGAATAGGAACAGCAGAAGAAGAAGCTTATCTCTCATGGGCGAATCTATTTTTGCTTCGGTTGGTGGGCCTTTGCGAATTGAACCACCTCAAGGAACGGCGCTACCCAGATACCGGATTGATTTTGCTTTAGGTACCGGACCAGCTTATTATGCTCCTGCAGGGCGACATTCAGCGAGTGCCCCCCACCAACCCCGTGAAACAAAAAGACCAGTACCGAATTGGTTGACTGTGCCTGCTTTACCAGTTCGATCAGTTGCTCGCCCGATTCTCCGTTGATCGCGTATGAGCCGATCTCGGCAAAGTTGAGATCGGTAATTTTCTTCATCTCACTTTTGGTCCCCCGAGCCGCAACGAAATCGCCTTCCGTTGTTTTGTAATAATCGACGTCACCAATTTTCGTGTCGCCACAAGGGTAAGCGAAGGTGCGGGCTGACTGCCCGTCGAGGGTTTTAAGCAGGACATTGGTCATTCTCATTTCAGCCGTCATTCGCTGAACAGTGTATTTGCTCAAATCCGTTTCGGGCTTTACCCAATCGCGCCCCGGTGTATTGCCAATGCAGGGATGAAACAAGGTGTGATTGGCTAGCTCATGTCCGTTTGTAGCCGCTGATCTCCAGCGGGAAATGTTGTTGACGAAGCCCGGAAAATAGCCTGACAGATAAAAAGTTGCTTTTAAGCCAGCCGAATCCAGAACCGGAATAACATTGTTCAAGTGCACATCCAGGGCATCGTCGTACGTAAGGACAACGGCACACCTTTTTCCATTCCAGACGGTAGCGTTTTGGGCTACTGAAAGCGTGTAGGTTAACAGGGACAGGCTGAGTAAAATTGCTTTTTTCATAAATATAAATGTTTTGTCCTGGCAGGGTGGCTATAGTATTAACCGGGGTGCCGGACGTTCGGAAAATTCTACCAAAGCAGTCAAAAATAACCATTCGTTCATAGAATTCAGGGGTTCGTATTGGAGAAAGTATGTCGTTTGAAACGTCTACAATTGGTATAGAACCCTTTATTACAACAATGACACCGGAATGCTCCGGTGTCATTAGCAGTCTATTCTCTATTAGTATTCGGTTAATAGCCAGGATTTTGGCCTTTTATACCCACATTTGGATTATTGTCAATTTCCTGCTGGGGAATGGGTAACAGCTCATGTTTTCCCTTCTGGAAATAAGCAAACGGCTCCGTTTTCAGCTTACCCTGTTTACGCCAGCGCAGGATGTCCCGGTTACGAATCTCTTCACCGTTCAATTCAATCCGGCGTTCGTGTACAATGGCCGCGAATACCTGGTCTTTTGTCGAGGTCGGATAGTTGGCCGTCGGGTAAGCAGGCATGGCAACACTTGGACGGGCCCGAACCAGGTTCAGGTAGTTGACGGCACTGGTAGTATTGCCCAGTTCGTTTTCGCACTCAGCCATGGCCAGCAGGGTTTCGGCATAACGCATAATGCGCTGGTTAATACCACCCGTGGTGGATACACCCGCCTTGTACATCAGCGTAAATTTCCGCCAGCTTACTTTCTGCTCCTTACCGTCAACCATGGAGCTGAAACCATTCTGCTGGGCATCGGTCAGTACGTTTTGGTCCCTGTTGTATTTATCGCCCGTAGTATACACCGATTTGGCATAACGAGGATCGGTTTTTGTGTCGCCCTTGCTGGTTTTTTCAAATTCCGCCAGCAGGCTGTTTGAAGGAATAATATTGCGCCATCCGATACCCGAATACTCCTGGGTACGAACGGTTTCTTCGCCAGCCGAAGCGCCATCCGCATCGCCATTCCAGTTAAAGGAACCGCCCGATGGCAGGAAGTTTACCTCCCAGATCGACTCTTTGTTGAATTCGCCTTCCTCCGTAAAGTTGTCGTTGTATTCATCGACCAATTGATAGAGTCCGGAACTGATGATTTTCTGGAGTTCCGTTTTAGCATTGGCAAAATCGCCCTGTTGCATATACACCCGAGCGAGCAGCATTTGGGCAGCACCTTTCGTAGCCCTTCCCTGGTTCGACGCATCATAGGTAGCAGGCAGCGCATCCTGGGCAGCTTTCAGGTCCGACACGATGAAGGCATACACATCAGCCTCGGGCGATCGGGGGGCAGAAGCCGCCAGCGAGGTGACGTAGGTTTTGTACAGCGGTACTCCACCCCACAGACTCACCAGATCGAAATAAGACCAGGCGCGCAGAAATTTAGCTTCGGCAACCGCTTGATTACTGACCGCCGGTGTCAGCGTGGCCGCAGAGGCAGCCGCCTTGTCGATAACGACGTTGGCCCGGTGAATAACCCGGTAGTCACCCGTCCAGACGGAACTTACCAGCGAGTTGCCGGTGTCGTGAACACCGGTCAACAACTGATTGCGTGGCGTTTCTAGCTGACCACCACCAGAGGCTACATCGTCGGAACGCAGATCGTGCGTAAAAAACCATTCACGGGCAACCAGATTGGTCGATTGAAGAGCGGCATAAATACCATTTGTGGCACTTCGTATCTGTATATCGGTCTTAAAATAACTATCCGTTGTAACCGCATTGGGATTTAGCTGATCCAGTCGCGATTCATTACACCCCACGGTCAATCCTAAAAGCAAAGCGCTGATTAATATATAGTGTCTTTTCATGGAAAGAACAGATTTTGAGATTGTCAAAAACAATTAAAACGTTAGCTGAAGACCGGCCAGAAAGGTGCGTGCCTGCGGATAGTTGGCATAGTCGATACCACTCCGAAGCAGGGTTCCATTACGGGAGCCAATCTCAGGGTCATAGCCCGTATACTTGGTCACGGTCAACAGGTTTTGGCTCGATACATATACCCGCACTTTGCTAACTACGCCACTTGTCAGGCCACTAAGCGTTTTAACCGGTATAGTGTAGCCAATGCTGAGGTTTTTAACCCGCAGGTAGGACCCATCTTCAATAAAGCGGTCGGAGGTACGGCTGTTGTTGTTGGGGTCGCCACTAACGGCCCGCGGGACGTCCGTATTTGTATTGGTTGGCGTCCAGGCGTTCAGGACGGCCGTTCCGGCATTGAACAACCGCAGCATACCCTGGGTAACGACTTTCGTGCCGTTATAAATCTTGTTGCCCTGAACACCCTGGAGATAAAGTGTAAAGTCGAAGTTTTTGTAGGTGCCGGAGAAGTTAGCGCCGTAGTTGAACTTCGGCAGGTAGCTACCCAGATATGTCCGGTCGTTGGCATCAATCTTACCATCGCCGTTGATATCCTTAAAGCGAATGTCGCCCGGTGCCGCTTTATCCTGGTACAACGTTTTGTCGTTACCATCGAGGGCGTTTGCGGCATTGATTTCGGTCTGGTTCTGGAAAATGCCATCGACTTTCCAGCCGTAGAACGATTGAATTGGCTGACCAACTTCGGTCTTGGTAATGTCAAATCCGCCGTAGTCAGCATTCTGACCGGCATAGATCGAAGCCGTTGGCGTAGCCAGACTCAGCACCCGGTTGCGGGTAATGCCGATGTTGGCCGAAACATTTCCCCGGAAATCACCCTTGGCGATGTTATACCCCGCCTGGAATTCGTAACCCCAGTTTTTCATGCTGCCAATGTTGGCAACGGGGGCGGCAGAATAACCAATCGAGTTTGGAATGGGCACGGCCAGAATCAAGCCGTCGGTGAAGCGGTTGTACACTTCAGCCGAGAAGGTAAACTTATTATTGAACAGGCCTACATCAACACCTACGTTGACCATGTCGGTGGTTTCCCACTTCAGGTCGGTGTTACCCAGCGCGTTGAAATAAGATCCCAGACTGTTGGCACTACCGAATGGATAGGCCGTGGCATCGGCCTGCACCAGTGACTGCCAGGCGTAGTTGTTGATGCCGTTAAAGCCCGTACGGCCATAGCTGGCGCGAAGTTTCAACTCCGACAAACTGGGGAGTCCTTTCATGAAGTTCTCCTGATTGATACGCCAGCCCACCGAAGCCGAGGGGAAGTTACCCCACTTATTACCAGGTGCAAACAGCGAAGAGCCATCCCGACGAATCGAAGCGCTTAAGAGGTACTTGCCGTCAAAGTCGTAGTTGATCCGGCCAACGTATGAAATCAAATTCGTTTCAGCCCGTGTGCTGGTGATGGCTGGGTTACTTACCCCCTGGATAACATCCAGGTCGTTGTTGGGCCGGTTGCCCGAGCCTGTTAAGCCGGTCGATAGTACTTTCTGTGTTTCAGCAACGGCCAGCGCGCTCAGGTTATGCTTGCCAAAGGATTTGTCAAACGACAGCTGATTGGTGATAACTTGGGAGATGTTTGTATTGCGCACCTGCGAAACGGTGGCCGAAGCGCGTTGTCCGTACCCATCGTTATAGATTGGATTAAAGGTGCTGCCATTGTTGAAACCCAGGTCAACGCCGTAGTTAAAGCGGTATTTAAGGAAGCTGGTTAACCGGATATCGGCGTAAACCGTAGCAAAGGCTTTGAGGAATTTGGTCCGGGTAACGTCGATGGACGGAGCACGAAGCGGATTTTCCGGGTCAGAGCCGTCAAGCGCCGTTGGGGCACTAAAACCACCCACTTTCGTCGGGTCCGTTGTAGGCCAGTAAGGCATCATCCGAATGGCGTGCATCATCTGCGAGCGATCGCCGTTGGTCTCGTTGCGCTGGTTGCTATAGGCTGCCGTCAGGGTTTGACCAATGGACAGAAACTTGGCCACCACGTGGTCGGAGTTGAGTCGAAGCGAACCCCGCTCAAAGTCGGTACCCCGCATAATTCCATCCTGTTTGAAATAGCTGCCCGATGCGAAGAAGCGGGAAGCGCTATTGCCGCCCGATAGCGAAATCTGGTGCTGGGCAATGGGCGCATTGCGGAAAAGCTCATTCTGCCAATTCGTTTCGGTCTGGGCAAAGGTTTGTGTTGCCCCGGCATAAATAGGCTGGTTCAGGTCGTTCAGACGACCGGGTACCGGAATCCCTGCGTTCGATGTGAGGGCTTTGGCGTATTGTACGTACTGATCGCGATTGAGGACGTCTATCTTGCGCCAGGCGCTTTGTGTGCCAACATATGAGTCCAGCGTAATACGTACTTTATTATCCCGACCTCCTTTTTTGGTTGTAATCAGGATAACACCATTTGAGGCTCTCGACCCATAAATGGCCGCTGAGCTGGCATCTTTAAGTACTTCCAGCGACTCAATGTCATTGGTATTAAAGCTGTTAAGGTCGCCTGTGGGTACGCCGTCAATAACATACAGCGGCCCTGATGCGTAGTTTATCGACCCAATTCCCCGGATCTGTACGATAGGCGAGCTGCCTGGGCCGCCATTGTTCACAATAGAGACCCCCGGAACGCGACCCTGCAGCGCAGCGGCTACGTTCGGTACGGGTAAGGCCGTCAATTCTTTTGGCGTTACAGTCGATACCGCTCCGGTGAGCGACGAACGCTTTTGGGTGCCGTAACCAACAACCACGACTTCTTCCAGCGCACCGGCATCCGTTTCCAGCGAAACGTTGATGATCGACTGATTGCCAACGGTTATTTCTTTTTTACGATAGCCGATGTAACTGAATACCAGTACTGAATTGCCATTCGGTACATCAATTCGGTACGTGCCCCGGGCGTCACTGGCGGTGCCGCGGGTTGTGCCTCTGATTTGAACGTTTACTCCGACCAGGGGAGTACCTTTTTCATCGAGTACGGTACCCGAAACGGCCTGATCGGCCCGCGCATCGTGCGTGAAAGCGAACGTTGAAAAAACAACGATAAGTATGAGTTGGTAAAGTCCTTGTTGCAGGGAAATGCGCAACAAGCTACGTAACTGTAGTTTTTTGGACATAATTCTGATGGTTTTCGATCTGGAAAGGCAAAAAAGTCCCTGTATCCGAAATCGGATAGTTTTTTTACAGGAAAATGAGGATTGAAATCGTACGTCAGTGATGGGCCAACATCACTGGCAGTTTTTGTGAGAATCGGTTTTTGTCATAGGCATTTGGCTGGATGGGTAGGCGGTTGATTTAAGAAGAGTGTGATTTTATTGGTCAGGCCAGTAAGTATAAAGAGTCGTCCTCGAAGAGGAGTACTGTTAATATTTTACAGAGTTGAGAACCTGGAATTTGCAGCGGGTTCATAAAGGGAAATACCTATGGCAAAGGGCGAAACTATAACAGGCATCTTATGTTCAAACTCCTCGTTCGGTACTATTATTACTCTTATAAATACAAATATCACATTTCCATTTTAATTTGCAATCGGTTGCATAGTTTTTATGTAAATTATATTTTTTCCATGTTGGCGATGGAATTAGTAATATTATTTACAATTATTTTTATGATTAATAAATACGTACCGATTTAAGTAATCCACTGTCCTGATCTGGCTTTTGCTGCTGTATGAAAATGATTTTCCAGAAGCAGGACTAAGTATATGTACGATCGTTCACCCCTCTTCTTCTGAGAAGTTCCTCCCCTCAGTTTAGCTGTAAATCTCATAACATAAGGCATCTGCAAGCCGTTACATCAACTTGAGATGGCCCGTTTGGCACACTTATATTGCCTTATAAAAAATGTCTCTATTGGTCAATCGCCCCAACGAACTAGATAATGGACGTGAACGAAACTCCCGATCTGTCGGACGACGAAAAGAAACTGTTCGAGGATCTGATGCCGGAAGACCTGGCCGAAATTCTGGACACTGGCGTTAACCGACGTCATTTTTTAAAATTGATGACGCTGGCTAGTGGAGGTGTTTTGGCTGCCCAGTCAGCGGTTGCCGAGCAGCTGTTCATTAAGCCCGTTACCGGACCTGCTCCCGCGGTTATTTCTCCGGCAACGATCGAAAACGGCGTTAACCTGTCGGTAAAAGTGAACGGTTCAATCCGTAAGCTTCTGGTTGACTCGCGAATGACTTTACTGGATACGCTGAGGGAGCGGCTGGAGCTGACCGGTTCTAAAAAGGGCTGTGATCATGGACAGTGTGGAGCCTGTACGGTATTGGTCAATGGCCACCGGGTTTTATCCTGCCTTACACTGGCTGCCAGTTGTGAAGGGAAAACCGTGCAAACGATCGAGGGACTTGCCACGGAAAGTAACGGGCGAACCGCAAGGCTTCACCCTATGCAGGAAGCATTTCTGAAACATGATGGTTTTCAATGTGGGTTCTGTACCCCCGGGCAGATCTGTTCGGCGGTGGCTCTGCTGGAGGAAGCCAGAAAAGGCGATGCCAGTTACGTAACGGAAAATATACGCAAACCGACGGGGGCGGTTCAGCTTTCAGCCAACGAGATTCGGGAACGGATGTCGGGAAACCTGTGCCGGTGTGGGGCCTATCCCAATATAGTTGCCGCCATTCAGGAAGTACACAGTGGAAAACCCATTGAACAGACGTTTCGATTTTCTGCTTAACCCCCCAATCCATGAGACCTTTCACGTATACCCGTGCAAAAGATTCGGCTTCCGCCATTCTTCAATTGGGAGGAGACCCAAAGGCGAAATTCCTTGCCGGCGGCACCAACCTGTTGGACCTGATGAAGGAAGATGTAGAGCGACCGGATGCCCTAATTGATATTTCAGAACTGAGTCTGACTCAGATCAACGCCATAACATCTGGCACTAACAAAGGCGGTGTGTCCATTGGTGGGCTGGGAAAAAATACCGAAGCCGCTAATCACCCCCTAATCCGACAAAACTACCCACTCCTGAGCCAGGCTATTCTGGCGGGGGCGTCGGGTCAGATCCGAAACATGGCCACTAATGGGGGGAACCTCATGCAGCGCACCCGATGCCCGTATTTTTATGAGGTGTCAATGCCCTGCAACAAACGCGAGCCAGGTAGTGGTTGTGGGGCGCTGGAGGGCATTAATCGGTTACACGCCATTTTTGGCTGGTCCGACAAATGTGTTGCGGTATACCCGTCTGACATGGCTATTGCCCTGGCTGCGCTGGACGCCGTCGTTAAGGTTAAGACCGCCAACGGTCAGGAACGAAGCATCCCTTTTACGGAATTCCACCGGCTACCCGGCGACACGCCCGAACGGGATACGAACCTGGCGCATGGTGAGTTGATCACCTCCATTGAGATTCCTCAGAACCAGTTTGCCGACAAATCCTATTACCTAAAAGTACGCGATCGGGCCTCGTATGCGTTTGCCCTGCTCTCCGTAGCTGCCGCTCTGGAAATTCGCAAGCCCGATGGTTCTCGGTCGGACGGTTCGGGGAAGATCGCGCAGGCAAGAATTGCCATGGGTGGGGTATCGCACAAACCCTGGCGCGCGCTAAAAGCTGAGCAGTTTTTGGTTGGAAAAGAGGCAACGGAAGCGAACTTTAAACTGGCTGCCGAAGCCGAAATGGCTGATGCAAAGCCATTGGCCCACAATAAATTTAAGGTAGAGCTGGGCAAACGAAGCATTGGGCTCGCCTTGCAAATGGCCATGAATGGGGGTAAAGCCTGATCGTAACGTCACGACATTCCATGAAAGACACAACTAAATTTATTGGCACGCCCGTCAGCCGTATCGATGGCCTTGCCAAAGTGACCGGGAAAGCGACTTATTCGACGGATTATCCGGTTAAGAACCTTGCCTATGCGGTACTTTTCAAAAGCACTATTGCTGCCGGGACGGTCCGTAAGATCGACGTGGCTGCGGCTGAGAAAGCACCCGGAGTACTGGCCATCATTACGCATATGAATGCCCCAAAGCTGAATGTGGATGGGGGAATTCGGGGAGGTGCGCTGCTGCAAAGTCCGGAAATAGAGTTTTACGGGCAGAATATTGGCCTGGTCGTGGCCGAAACCTTTGAGCAAGCCCGGTACGCAACCCATCTGATCAATGTTACTTACGACAGGAAGGAGCCGAAAGTAGATTTCGAAAAGCTGTCGAAGGAGGCTGTGGTGCCAAAGGATAAAGAGAAGGCAGATGCGATTCGCGGAGATGCTAAAGCTGCTATCCGAGAGGCCGTCATAAAGGTAGAGTCCGTTTACGAAACGCCTATCGAGCATCATCATCCGCTGGAACCTCACGCTACCATTGCCGAATGGAATGGCGACCATGTAACCCTGTACAACAGTTCACAGATTGTGAACGGTGCTCAGAGTGCTGCGGCTAATACCCTGAAAATAAAGCCGGAACAGGTTCGTATCATCACCCCGTACATTGGGGGCGGCTTTGGCTCAAAAGGTGGACAGTGGGCCAATCTGGTGCTGACGGCAGTAGCGGCCAGACAGGTGAATCGACCGGTAAAACTGGCACTCACCCGCCAGCAGATGGTAAACTCGGTAGGACTTCGACAACGGAACCTCCAGAAGGTGAGCTTAGCGGCTACCAAAGATGGTAAGTTGACGGCCCTGGCGCACGAGATCACAACGCATGGAGCCATTAAAAACGAGTTTATTGAACCTTGCGGTGATTGCTCAAAAATCATGTATGAGGTGCCTAACTCGCTCATTACCTACCGGACGGTGCCGATGAACGTGATTCTGCCGACTTACACCCGTGGTCCGGGCAAATCGACCGGGAGTTTTGCCCTCGAATCGGCAATGGATGAACTGGCCCATACCTTAAAGATGGACCCGATAGAGCTTCGGCTTAAAAATGAACCCGAACGAGACCCGTCCAATGGCAAACCCTGGTCGTCGCGCACCACGGTTCAATGTTTACAGACTGGTGCCAAAGCGTTTGGCTGGGAAAAACGAAAAGCGGAGCCCCGCCAGAACCAGCAGGGAAATTACCTGATCGGGTATGGCGTATCGTGCGGAACATACCCCGCCCATCAACGGCCTACCTCCGCTATCGTAAAGTTAAAGCGTACGGGTAGTGATGTCACGGCTACGGTTGAACTGGCCGCTGCTGATCTGGGCACGGGCACCTATACAATTTTAACGCAAACAGCTGCCGATGCACTGGACTTGCCCATTCGTAATGTAAAAGTCGTTATTGGCGACTCCGATCTTCCTCCGGCAGCTGGTGCAGTGGGTTCGGTGGGAGCCTCCAGCTACGCTAATGCGGTAAATGATGCCTGCGAGAAAATTACGGATGAACTGCTCGCCCGATCGGGTAAGCAATTTTTTGCCAGACCAACGGCCTCCCAACTCATGATTTCGGAAAAGATCACCGAATTTAAGACCCGGGTCGATGCCAGGCCGCTGGAGAGTGCCGAGGCTTATTCGGCGCACAGCTTCAATGCCAACTTTGCTGAAGTCGCCGTTAATCGGTTCACGGGCATGGTTCGAGTGTCGCGTTTTCTGGCGGTGACGGGTGCCGGAACTATTCTCAATCCAAAAACAGCCCGTTCGCAGATTATTGGTGGAGGTATATGGGGGATTGGCATGGCACTCACTGAAGAATCGATTGTTGATCCCCGCTGGGGTAATTTTGTAACCCGATCCTTTGCCGATTATCACGTGCCTGCCAATCTCGATATTGGTGATATGGACGCTATTTTCATTCGGGAAGATGATCAGCGCGCCAATCGACTGGGCGTGAAAGGAATTGGTGAGGTAGGTATTGTGGGAGTGGCTGCCGCCGTTGCCAATGCTGTCTTCAATGCCACTGGTAAACGTGTTCGTGAGCTTCCAATTACACCGGATAAGTTGTTGTAAAACTAACCTGTAGTATAGTTAAAAGCCCCATATGACCCCGAATTCGGGGTCATATGGGGCTTTTAACTATTTCAAAAATGTTTAAAAGGCTTGTTCAATCAGATAATTGGCAAATACTATAAATTGTTTAAATATTTTGTTACTATATATTAATATGATTAATAATATGTTACTACATTTGTGTTTATAGGACCGTAACCTGTCTGGGCAAGAATGTATGTTCGTTTTATTTACATACTAATAGTTTGGCTATTAGGTAATCAGCTAGCCAGCGCACAGCAGGCGAATACACGATTCAGTTATCTGACGACAAATCAAGGCCTTTCGCAGAACAACGTGACCTGTATTTTGCAGGATAGACGTGGTTTTATGTGGTTTGGTACGCAGGATGGCTTAAACCGTTTTGATGGATATACCTACACACTTTATCGACATGACCCGAAAAAGGCTACCAGCCTGAGCAACAGTTATATTCATACAATTTTTGAGGATAAGCAGGGTCAGCTTTGGGTTGGAACCGATGATGGTGGCTTGAGCCTGTTTGATCGTAATACGGAGACATTTACCAACTATCAGCATATTCAGGGTGTGAACAATAGCCTGAGTCATAACAAAGTTATGGCGATTGTTCAGGACACCCAGGGCTACTTATGGGTAGGTACGGCTGGTGGCGGACTGGATCGGTTTGATCCCCGTCAAAGAACCTTTACCCATTTCCGACATGAGTCGAACCAGCCGGGTAGTCTAAGTCATAATAAAATTAGTTCAGTTGTCATCGATCGTACCGGGGTGATGTGGATTGGTACGGATGGGGGAGGGTTGAATCAATTCGATCCGGCACGACGTATTTTCATTCATTATCAACATAATCCAACCAATCCGCATTCGTTAAGTAATAACCGAATAACAACCACATTTGAAGACAGCAGGGGGCGTTTTTGGGTGGGGACAGAAGGGGGTGGTTTAAATCGTTTTGACCGAAAAACCGGTTTCTTTACCCGCTTTCAGCAAGAATCGGATCAATCTGCTCAGCTAACGCATAATAATGTGATGGTGCTGGCCGAGGATAAAACGCACAGGCTGTGGATTGGCACACGGAATGGCGGTATTATCTTACTGAATGCCGACAGTTCACTAGCTTATTACACGTACAGCGAAATTCCTAATCAGGGACTCAATAACGGGTCTATTTATTCAATGTATCAGGATCGGGTAGGGGCCATGTGGATAGGCACCTATTCGGGTGGCGTCAATAAAGTAGATGCCGCTCCGCTCAAATTTACGCTCTTTCAACGAAACCGGGTTGGTAGTACGAACCTGACACACAACAACATTTTAACCGTTCGGGAGGATCACCGGGGGGATTTGTGGTTGGGTACCGATGGCGGAGGTATCAGCGTTTTAAAGAAAGGCCAATCCGTTTTTACACCCTATCAGGATAATAGTCGGAATGCTTCCAGCTTTAGCCGGAATTACGTTTTGGCTATTTATGAAGATGCCGACCGGCAAATCTGGACCGGCAATTACAAAGGCGGCCTTCGGCGGTTCAATCGGGCCACCAACACCTTTGAGCAAAAGGGAAAATTTGATCATCAGAGTATCAGTGCTATTCTGGAGGATAAACGGGGCATACTCTGGCTGGGTACATTTGAAGATGGTCTCATTCGGTATGATAAACATAGCGGTGCTTTTAAACGGTATCAGGCCAACTCATTGCAGCCCGGCCAGTTAAACTACCCAACCATTACCACGCTATGGGAGGACCCTTTCGGAAACATCTGGATTGGAACGGAAGGGGGAGGGGTAAACGTATTAAATCCTGCTAAAGAAACTTTTACTCAGTTTGTACACGAACGGCAGAATGACAAAAGCCTGAGTAATAATCTGGTCAATGCATTTTGTGCAGGCAGGGATGGGCAACTATGGATTGGTACAAACGGAGGATTAAACTGCTTCGACCCTAAAAAACAAACGTTTAAAGTCTATCGACAGCAAGATGGCCTGTCGAATGAAGTGATCCAGGGAATCCTGGAAGATGAAAAGGGTACGCTGTGGCTGAGTACCAACAAAGGGCTCATTGCTTTCAACCCTAAAACACATTCAATCCGGAGTTTCGATACGAGTGACGGGTTGCAGGGGAGTACCTTTAATCGAAGCTCCTGTTTTAAAAGCCAGAATGGTTACCTGTTTTTCGGTGGCCTGAGCGGTCTCAATAGTTTTCATCCCGACAGCCTTCGTTACAATCAGTTCATACCTCCTGTTTACATCACTGACTTTCAAATCTTCAATAAACCGGTCAATGTACAGGATGAGCAGTCACCGCTGGTAAAGTCCATTATCGAAACCCGCTATTTACCCCTTTCCTACAAGCAGTCTGTCCTTTCCTTTGGATTCGCTGCGTTGAATTACACCTTTTCAAGAAAGAATCAGTACGCCTACAAACTTGAAGGATTCGACAAGGATTGGATCAAGGCGGAAACAAAGCGGACGGCAACCTACACGAATTTAGATCCGGGTGATTACGTATTCCGGGTTAAGGCGTCCAATAACGATGGGGTGTGGAATGAGACTGGAACCTATCTGAAACTCCATATCATACCGCCATTCTGGCAAACCTGGTGGTTTCGAGCCCTTGTTATACTGGCCTGTAGCTGGAGTGTGTTCATGATTTTCCGGCTTCGTGTAAGAAACATCAAAACACAGCAGATCCTGCTTCAGACGCAGGTCGATGAGCGCACAAAAGAGGTTACCCAGCAGAAACAGGCGTTGCTGGACCAGGCGAATTACCTTCGTTTGCTGAACGAAAAACTGGAGCAGCAAACGGTTCAGGAACAACAGGCCCGGCTGGAGGCCGAAAATGCAAACAAGGCCAAGAGTGTTTTCCTGGCCACCATGAGTCATGAGATTCGCACGCCGATGAATGGTGTTATTGGGGTGACTTCGTTGCTGGAAGATACGGACCTATCGGCAGAGCAACTGGAGTACACCAACACCATTCGCAGTTGTGGAGAAAGCTTACTGGGTGTGATCAATGATATTCTGGACTTCTCCAAGATCGAGTCGGGTCACCTGGAACTGGAGCAGCAGCCCATCGATCTGCGGGATTGCATTGAGGGTGTGCTGGATATGTTTGCGAGTAAAGCTGCCGAAATTGGTTTGGATTTGATTTATCAGATTGCCCATAATGTGCCTACCCAGATCATAACAGATGGGCTGCGGCTGCGGCAAATATTGATTAATCTGCTGGGGAATGCCATTAAATTCACCCAACAGGGAGAAATCGTTATCAGCGTGGTACTGGCCTCTCAGCCATCTGACCAGACGGTTGAACTGGCATTTTCTGTGCGGGATACCGGTATTGGGATTCCTGCCAGTAAACTCGACCGACTCTTTAAAGCGTTTTCGCAGGTAGACTCATCCCATGCGCGTCAATATGGGGGTACCGGTTTAGGGCTGGTAATCAGCCAGCGGCTCATTGAACTGATGGGAGGGAGCATCCGGGTTGAAAGCGAAGAAGGTGTAGGCACTACCTTTCATTTTACCCTCCAGACACAGGTAAGCCAGCAGGGTAAGCGTCAGTATGTATATCTCCACGCGGGCGATAATGATGGCAAGTCCGTGTTATTGGTGGATGATAATCAAACCAATCGGATGATCCTGAAAGCGCAGCTGGAGCAGTGGCAGTTGCGGCCAACGGTTGCCAGTTCAGGAAAAGAGGCTTTGGAAATACTGGCCCGGCATACGCCGTTCGATCTGATTATAACCGACCGCCAAATGCCGCAGATGGATGGTATTGAACTGGCCAAAACCATAAAAGCCAGCTATCCCGGAGTACCGATAATCCTTCTCAGTTCAATGGGCGACGAAAGCCGAAAAACCCATGTCAGCTTGTTTACGGCAATTTTAACTAAACCTGTTCACCAGCAGCATTTCGCTCAGGTGATCCAGCAGGCGTTAAAGGCGCAGCGCCCGGCCGACCAGGTGGCGGCCCCGCGTTCCGAATCGCTATATGCGCCCGATCTTGCCGAAAGATTCCCCTTGCGAATTCTCGTAGCGGAAGACAACCTGATTAATGTTAAACTGATGGTCAGGGTATTGAACAAGCTGGGGTATTCGCCGGTCGTGGCCAACAACGGGCATGAAGTACTCGCGTGCCTGCCACAGGGATTTGACCTGATTTTGATGGATGTGCAAATGCCGGAGATGGATGGGCTGGAGGCAACCCGCTTGATTCGTCAGCAAGCTATCCCTCAGCCTTATATCATCGCGCTGACAGCAAATGCCATGCAGGAAGACCGTGGAATTTGCCTGGAAGCAGGCATGGATGATTATGTGACGAAACCCCCGGATATTGGCCTGTTGACAAAGTCTTTTCAGCAGCTAAGTCTGAACATCCGTAATCGGGAAGTGTCGATTGGATAAGTCCTGATGACGAAATAGGTTTAAAATGAGAGTTTAATTTAAAAACAGTTTTTGCTTATGAGTACTTCCGCTTCGTTTGCCGCAGCATGGGGAAATCCCGCCGAATCAGGAGCTGATTTTTCGTTGGAAACGTTATTGGAATCGGTAGACGATGACCGGGAATTTGCCTCTGAACTGCTGGAATTATTTCTGGCCCAAACCCCGGACCAGATTCAGCAGATCCGGCTTGCACTGGAGAAGCATGACTTTGTTGCCATTGGTCGCATCATTCACGCTCAGAAAGCCCCATTTCCAGTGTTTGGGCTCACCCAGGTGGCTGCTGCAGGCCAGGCCGTTGAAGCACATGTAGCCGGAAATATTGAAATCAATAAGGCATCTCAGCTGGTTAGTCAATACATGGAAACACTCATGGCTGAACTACCTCTTATGCACGTGGCCCTGAACAGCATGGCTCAGTCCTAGCGCAGGGCACAAAGGTCTATCGTAATACAAAATTGGCCACTTCAGGAGGACTGAAATTGACTGAGTCTGAAATGACTGATGTCGAAATCCGTCTGATCCTGTAAGGCCAGTTCAGACAATATCTGACCAACGGCAGCTGAATGCTTGAACCCGTGCCCTGAACAGGCAGATGCCAGCAGAACATTCGGATTGTCGGGGTGGGCGTCAATGATAAAATCGCCATTGGGGGTCATCGTATCCAGGCAAACGACCGATTTAACCGCCTGAGAACCAACGCCGACAAAATTAGGCGCGATGTGTTGTTCGTACATGCGTCGCGTCTCTGCTTCGCTTACCGTTCGGTCCACTGTCTGGGGCGTTGTTGACTGCTTATACGTTTCGGTGGCAATTTTGATCCCTCCATCAGGACCGCCCACGGCCGGAAAGCCGTACAAATCCCGGTCACTCAGAATGAATACCGGCAGTTTATCGGGTGTATACTGAGTATAATCGCCGTCGATGCCAAACCAGTACAACACTTGCCGATACACCGTCAGTAAATCTTGATAGGGCGTGTGGCGTAAAGATTCCCTTATCCAGGAGCCGGTTGTTAAGATCAATTTACGCGTCTGGTACACTCCCTGCTCCGTCCGAACGGTTAGCCCGGTTTCAGAGTTGATATAGTCAAGCATTCGCTCATTCGTCCGGACGATAGCTCCGTTCCGACGAGCCTGATCCAACTGCACAGAAATACAGCGTTCAGGGTTCAAAAAACCGGCTTCTTCCTCAAAATACCCTACGTCGCCGGTGCGATACTTAAATTGAGGAAACTCCCGTCGAAGCGTATCCCCATCCAGCATCCGATGGGTAATCCCAAACTGTTTGGCAGCTTCGATCGTGGTTGTGAGCCAGCCCGGTTTGTTATGCATCTGGATGGGCGAATGCTCCTGCCCGATAAAAAGCCCGCCCGTAATGGTTAGCAGCTGTTCACCCGATAGCCGTTCGAGTTCCCGCCATATCGCATGCGATCGGATGGCCAGCGGAACAAAATAGGCACCTTCCCCAATCGCCTGCCGCGTAATGCGGGTGTCGCCGTGGGTAGATCCCATCGTGTGGGAAGGAGCCAGCTGGTCAAGGCCCAGCACGTTGGGCGTCTGTCGGGAAAGTTGATATAAGGCCGCGCTGCCCATGGCCCCCAACCCAACAACAATGGCATCGTAGCTATTTTTTCCGGCTAGCAACTGAGAAAGACGTTTAGGGATTGAAAAAATATTAATAAAGGTGCGGTACTTGTGTCGACAGCATTTGCTGAAACCAGCGCCCGGAGGCTTTCACAATTCGCTGTTGCGTTCGGAAATCGACATACACCAGGCCGAAGCGGGGCCGATAGCCTTCGGCCCATTCAAAATTATCAAGAAATGTCCAGGCGAAATAGCCTTCCACCGGAATACCTTCCTGTTTGGCGCGCAACACTTGTCGCAGGTAGTTCTGATGATACGCTGTCCGGGCCGTGTCATTCACCGAGCCCTGTTCCACCTGATCGTAAAAAGCAGCACCGCTTTCGGTTATATAGATCTTTTTGACGCCTTCATATTGGCTGAACTGCCGGATAATTCGGTACATACTTTCGGGGTAGACTTCCCAGCCCATTTCCGTAATGGTCTGCACATTCCGACGCAGGGGCGACACGTCCTTCGCCCAGAGATAGGGCATAAAATAGGATTGCTCTACCACCGCCCGAAAATAGTGCTGTAACCCAATGAAGTCGAAGTCGAACGCCAGTTTTTCCATGTCGCCCGGTTTCGCGACTTTTTTGGCGATACCAGCCAGAAAAGGCAGGTCCTGCGTTGGATACCCCAACCCGAGTGTTGGTTCGAAAAAAAGCCGGTTAAGCAAAGCGTCGACACGCACAGCCGCGCCCTGATCGCGGGGGGTAAACGGATCAATTGGCGAACAGGAGAATGTTGTGCCCACCTGCGCATTGGGTACATTCTGTCGGACTACCCGACCGCCTTCGGCCTGCGCCAGCGCAGTGTGGTGAATGGCCGGTAACAGGTTCCGAAAACTGCGCCGACCGGGGGCATGCTGACCCGTAAAATACCCTAAAACGGAAGAGGCCAGGGGTTCGTTGAGGATAAGCCAGTGTTTGACTTTATGGCCAAACGCTTTGGTACAGACATCTACATACTCGGCAAACCAGTCGACAATTTGCCGATTGGGCCAGCCGCCCCTGTTTTCCAGCTCCTGGGGTAAATCCCAATGGTAGAGCGTGATCCAGGGTGTAATGCCAAGCGCAAGGCAATGGTCGATCAGGCGGTCGTAGAAACGGACACCAGCCTCGTTGATTCGTCCCCCGTGCCGCGGGCCAGTGCCTTCGGGCAAAATACGCGACCATGACAACGAAAACCGGAAAGCATCGAATCCCAGTTCCTTATGCAACTGAAGATCAGATTCATACCGGTCGTAGAACGCACAGGCGATGTCAGCGTGTTCGCCGGTTTTAATTTTTCCCTTTTGATGGCTGAATGTATCCCAGATGGATGGCCCGCGCCCGTCGCGGTCGACAGCACCTTCGATCTGAAAAGCTGCCGTGGCCGTTCCCCAAACAAAATCGGCTCCGAAACTGTGTTTCATTCAATAGGGATTAATGGTAGAAGAAGAGGTAAGTTGTCGGATCTAACGATTGACCACCAGTTTACCTGAATCGCTTCTGTAAATGTTAAACGGATAAATTACCTTTAAGACGAAACTACCTCACGGATTGAGTATGCCGATTATCAGTCGAAAAAAGCAGATTTATTCAATTGGGAAACCACTTCGATCGTATCTGATGCAGTACAATCGGGAGCATCCGTTGCCGCTTCAATACCGGGACCTGCTTCGATACGATAATTCCGTTACGCTCTTCGACAAACGAGACCGTGATACGCTCTGGGAAACGGTTTTCTATCCAGCCTCCGAAGTAAACGATATTCTGCTGGCTCTCAAAACGATCTATGCCATTCTGAAAGCCGATGGCGATATGTCGGTAACCGGGCACCTGACAATTGATCGGGTCGACCTGTGCTCGTATGGAAATACTATGCCTTTCCGGGTGCGGGTACGGAACCTGGTGAACGATAACTTCGATTACTTCTACATCAAGAATGCCGACGCGTCGCGCATCTATGGCCTTGAGTTAGAACATATTCTGTCCCCTAATCGGATCAGTTACCTGACCAGCGGGCAAACCCTGATCGAAGAGCATATTGCGGGCATTCCCGGCGACATGTTCTTTGAACAGCAGATGCAGGATGCCGACCGGAACGCTGTTCGGCTATGTAAAGAATTTGTGAAGTTTAACGAACGCTGCTTTGTGCGCCTGTTGGGCGACATGCACTCCAGCAATTTTGTGGTCGATATTACGCCTGATTTCGACGAAGTATATTATCGAATCCGGGCCATCGACTTCGATCAGCAGTCGTACGAAGGACGAAAATCAGTGTACATGCCGCAGTATTACCGGCAGAATCAGCCCATAATTGACCTGGGTACGGTATGCCTGACCCCGGAGAGCGTTCGTCAATACCAGATCGAGGAACGCTCGTTGGTAGCGGGTCGGCTGCGGGTGGAGCAGATACGGATTCGGGATTTGATGGCCGCTATGCGGAAGGACACAATCTCCCCGCCGGGAAACGTCGATCAACTGGGAGCCGCATTGAATCGACATTACCATACCCGAAGTTTCGACGGCTGCCATACCATGGGCGATCTGGTGTGGCGGAGCCTTGAAGTTGTATCGGCCCATTAATTGGTGGAGGTGTTGATTCGTTAAGGAAGTAAACTGGTGGCGTGGTGAAGTAGTTAACTGAAACAACTACATCACCACGCCACCAGTTTACTTATTACACTAAAACCTTATCCCCGGCGGCCGTAGGGGGCCGGGCGGTTATTGAATCGGTTCGTTTGCGTGGCAGCAAACAACCGATCCCGCTGGGATGAGGTGAGCACGGCCAATATGTCCTGGCGTTTGCGTAGCAGCGTCTGGCGGTAACCGTCGGGGGTCATGCGGGCAGTCGCCATCAAGTTGTCGTAATTATTTTCAATTTTACGGATCTGCTTCTCCTGCCGACGGCTTAAGCCGACGATAGCGTCGATCCGGTCAATTTTCAACTCGTCCTGTACCTGGTCGTTGTTATAACGCTGGTTTTGGGCCTGTGGCGAACGGTTGTCGAAAGGCCTTGAATAGACGCCCTGGGCAAAGGTTACCGTGGTGGCGAGACTGAATAAAGTAAGGGCGGCTGCGATTGTCTTTTTCATGATCAAGTGGTTGTTTTTATGTGTTACTTGATCGTTAGAGGCTAATCAACCGCCAGCGTTTAACCGGGTAATAGGACCCACTTGCTGAATGCCCATTTAAGCGGACTGAACCCACCCAAATTACTCCTGAATGGCCTTTTCTTTTTCCAGTTGCCGGTGGGCCATTGCCTGAGCAATGATACTGGCAACAATCAGTTGAAGCGCATGGTACATCATGATGGGCAGGAGAACCACCCCGGCAATGTTTCCCGGAAACAGTACGTTGGCCATGACACTGCCCTGAACAAGTGATTTTTTCGATCCGCAAAACAGGGCTGTAATGCGGTCTTCCCGGTTAAAATTGAGCAGACGGCTGACTAAATGGACAAAGCCGAAAATCAGAAAGAACAGGCCCAGCATCATGCCCGCCAGTTCCAATAAATCGGCGACCGAATAACTGGCAAACAGATTAAGTGAGAACGACTCGCAGAAAGCCGTGTAGACAATGAGCAGAATCGTCAACTGATCGAAATAACGCAGATATCCTTTATAGCGATCCGCAAACCAGCCCAGTTTTCGGTTAAGAATCAATCCCAGTACCACTGGCACGATAACCTGAATAGTGAGTTTGCCAATGACGTTATTCAGATCGTACTGGCCATCGGTACTGGTCAGTAAATAGCTCATCCAGAGGGGTGTGATGAATACCCCGATAAGGCTGGAAATGCTGGCATTGAAGATGGCTGCCGGAATATTGCCCTCTGCAATGGATACCATCACTACCGACGACGATACCGTGGAAGGCAAAGCGGCTACGTAAAAGATTCCCAGCCAGAGCAGTTCTGTGTCGGGCGTCATCAGCAGGGTACGTGCGCCCAGCACAACCGCCGGAAAAATGACAAACGTTGTCAGGTGAATGACGAGATGGAGTCGGTAATTACGCAGACCTTCTTTAAGCTGGCTGACATTCAGGCGCAGTCCGTAGAAAAAGAAAATCAGCGAAACACCGTAACCGGCAAAGGCCGATAACGAAAACGGGCCCTCCTGAACTCCGGGGTCTGGCCATAATTTGGCCAGACCGATCATGGCCAATAGTGCCAGAATGAACCAATCGAGGCCGACGCGAGCCAGTAGGGAACCTAATGATGTTTTTGCCATAGGGGTAGTAACTGACGGGAAGCGGGTTTCGTTTGGTGCTTTATTCAGTCAGGGCGGGTTATAGGCATGAAAGAATTGCTGTCATCAATTAGCGAACGGCCAATGTTCTGTTCTCCGTTCCCTTGCGTGCTGGCTTGAGTTGAATTTTGTAGAGCGTTGGCCAATTCTTGCCCGTTACATAAAAAGCATTTTCTTTTGGCTGAAACGCGATACCATTCAGCACGTTTTCCTGTGTGTCAATCGAGGTAGGTAGTATCCGTTCCATATTCAGGTTTCCGACGACTTTGCCCGTTGCCATGTCAATTTTTACGATTCGATTGGTTTTCCAAATGTTGGCATATATAAAGCCATCGACGTATTCCAGCTCATTCAAATTCATGACAGGTCCGGTATTATCGTAGACGCTCAATTCGCCTTTTGGCTGAAAAGCGGGGGTTAAAAAAAACAGCCGATTCGACCCATCACTCAAAATAAGCGTTGTGTCGCGGTGAGTGAGGCCCCAACCCTGGGTGTGGTAGGTGAAGGTTTTATCCATCGCAAAATTCAGGGTATATCGAAAGCAAATCCCTGACGTCCAGGTAAGCTGGTAAATTTTATCGTTCACAATCGTGATGCCTTCCCCGAAATATTGGTCAGACAACGGGACAGCCTTCTGAATAGTGCCCGTTTGTAGATCGACCTGCATCAGCCTGGATTTACCGTTCAGGCCTGTGCTTTCGTACAAGTTACCTTTATAAAATTCAAGTCCCTGGGTAAAGCTGCCGGGCTGGTGCGGATATGTTTTTAATACCGAATAGTCCAGATTCTGTGGTTTTATATCCGACCAAAACTCAATGCCCAGGGTATCGGAAACCGGTACTTTCTCGCGTGTGATACCGCGGATGATGAGCTGATGCAAGCCAACCGTTGCCAATTGGCTGCTTATCCGAATCGTGCTATCCAGTTGCTGAATAATAGGTGCGGGCTTCTCATCAATCGAGATGCTCACCTGCGAGAGGGGCTGCCCTACCTGAAGGGTAATAGTGTCGCCCACCGTGTAGGTTGTTTTGAGCAGCGTTGCCTGAACTGGTGGAGAAGTTTGGTCGAGGTCTGTTTGAGCCGCCTTCTTTTTCTGGCAGCCCGTGAAGAACAGAACGGCCAATAAAAGAGAAGCCGGGAGATATATACGACGTTTCATTCGAAAACTATCAGTAACGTGAGGGGAACGTTGACAGGTTTTAATGCGGATGTGAAACTACACAGTCCCGTTGGATTTCCGGCGTTCTAGAAGCCGCCATGTCCGGCGAATCACGGCTTCCTATAAGCCAGACGTCTGGTTACAGCACTTTAGGTCACTCTTATGTAATTAAAATATATATATAGGTCTATCTCGAATAAATGATTATTTATTCAATCAATAAAGGTATAGTTATTGCTTAGTTCATACTAGTGAATAAACCTGTTAGGCACTGAACAGTAAAATTATAATTCCTGGAATTGATTCGGTTTTAACGAACCTTCATCATCTCGATTAGAATCAGCAATCCACCATGCGAAGTTTTATAGATTCCACCGAAGAAATGAGCAAACCTTTGATGAAAAGTATATCTACCAATCTATTATTTATCTGGAGTATTATCTTCCCCTTCTCTGTTTTGGCTCAACTAAAAGTTACTTATCCTATAAACAGGATGGTTGTTCAGCGCGATGCGGCCAATAAGGCGACAGTACAGGTGGCCGGTAGTTTTAGTCAGCCATTAGATTTCATAGAAGCGAGGGCCGTTGTCCGCGTCGCCGGGCAGGGAACGACCACGGCTTGGTCGACCATTGATACGAATCCATCAAATGGCCAGTTTAACGGGAGTTTTAACGTAGCTGGCGGGTGGTATAAGATTCAGGTACGGGGTTCGAAAAGCGGTAGAATCGTAGCCGCTGATTCCGTCGAACGATTTGGGGTGGGGGAGGTCTTTGCGATTATGGGGCACTCAAATGCACAGGGGTCGAGTTGTATTATCAATGGGGAAAACAAATGTCCGACCATTGATGGCGCATCGGATGAACGGGTAAATGTAATTGCTGTGAATCAAAAAGGGGCAACTGCAATTCAATACCTGAACACGGCCGACACACACGATTTACCCGGGTTGACATTCAGTCAGTTATTACTCAATAGTGGTACGTCGCCATTTGCCGAGATACCCTGGTTGTGGGGGCATATGGGCGATGAATTAGTGAAGCGGATTAATGTACCTGTTTTGCTCTATAATGCCGGATTTGGCGGATCTACCATGCAGTATACCTATTGGTCGGCCTATGACATACCTTTTTATCACTCATTTGTGCGCTATGACCTGCGAATGCCATTTGTCAACGTACGCAATCTCATGAATCTCTATGTACCTACAACGGGTATTCGGGGGGTTCTGATCCAGCATGGGGAGAACGATCGGGGCAATCCAACCGACTCGACTTACAAATATTATACCAAGGTAATCGATAAAATACGAACGGAGTCCAATAAGCCTAGTCTGGGGGCTATCATTGCCTTGTCATCATATGTTGGTGCCCGTTTTGATAATGTACGATCGGCCCAGTTTCAGGTTATAAACCGATCCAACTACAATGCTTTCTTAGGGCCCGATCTGGATAACATCAATTCTTTTGCAGATCGTCCGGACGGCTTACACTTTTCGCCATCCGGTCAGATGAAGGCGGGTGAATTTTGGGCGGCCGCCATTCAGGCGGTAGTGCTTTCGCTCACGCCTTACTCCGCCGAGCAGCAACCCCTGGCCAGCTTAAGTTGTGCCAGTAATAATCAATTGACATTGAGCCAGCCAACCGGCTACCAGTATGAATGGAATACAGGTAGTACAGCCCGAAGCCTGACAGTGGGAAGCGGTACCTACTCTGCCCGGCTGAAAAACGCGCAGGCTAAACTATTTTTCCCCCCCGGTATTGTGGTTCCGGCCACTGTTCAACCCGATCCGCCGGTAATTACAACCAGCAATGGAACCTGGAATATCTGTCGAACCACGGGATTGCAGCTTGCGTCGTCCTATGCCGGCGTGAACAACTGGAGTACGGGTATAAGCTCGACTTCCATAGTCGTAACACAGCCCGGAGTGTACACCCTTCAGGCCAAACATCCGGTATATAGCTGTTTGTCGAATGTCGTTTCACAAACGATTGGCCTGTCGGGAGTCTCGCTGAGCCTATCCATGGAGGCTTCCAGGCGAGTTGTGGCCATTAATAATCCTACCCAATTTCGACTGTTTGTACGAAATTCAAGTGAGTGCGATGCCGGGCCAGTCACAATAATTAGTCGTCTGCCGCCCAATGTATCGATCGTATCAATAGGCTCCAGCACCACAGCAAATAGCGATATGATTCGAACTATAATACCGGCATTGCCGGCAGGCTCCTTAATGAGCCAGGACTTTACCGTTAGGATGGATGCTGCTGGAAACTACCGAACCTCTGCCGAGATCATAGCAACAGCCAATACGGCTCTGAACGCGACGCTGAATAACGGAACCGGGAATGGAGAGAGCGATGAAGCGCAGATCGACTTAAGAACGATGACTTACTCACCAGCAGTCTATGAATCACCTAATCCCAATCAAGTCAGCTTGCCGATCGTTAGATCGAATCAACCTGCGCCAAACCCGGCGAAAGCCGATCTGAGTTTGCGGATACAGGCGACCCGCCAGGTGGCAGCGGTAAATCAACTCATTGACTTTACATTGGTTGTCGAGAATCAGGGGGGCTTGGCAGCAACCAATGTAGTCCTGCGTAACCTGCTTCCTGCCAATTTACAATTCGTGTCGTCGGCCTCAGGCATGAGCCAGAATGGTGCTGTTGTTAGTGCCACCATTAGTCAGATCGCGAGTGGTCAGACGGTTCGTGTTACATTTACGGCAAAAGTCATTAACAACGGGGTGATTACCAATCAGGCTCAGATTCAGAGTGCTGACCAATCGGATCCGGACTCGATACCGGGCAATGGGTATACGAATGGAGAAGACGATCAGGCAATTTTGATTTTGCGTACCTCTGAGTAACCTCTATATTTATAGAACGGACATCACTCATAAATCCTCATAAACATGTTTCGATTAATCTTTACGTTTCTGGTGGTAGCCGTACTGGCTTCCTGCGGCCAGGCCCAACCGGGTGATACCCCCCAGCTTTCGTCTGGCTATCTGTATAAGGTTGTACCCGGGATCGCCGGGAAAGAAGTATACATTTGTGGCCAACGGCCATTTAATGCCCAGGGGGAACTGGTGGGTGACGGTAATCTGGGACTGCAAACGAAACAGGTTTTCGAGAATCTGACAACCGCCCTGAAAACGGTGGATATGACCCTTCGTAACGTAACCCAGATTACGTACATGATCAAGAATGCCGCTCCTAAAGTTGATTCCGCTCAGGTAAAGGTCATCAACGCACAGGCGGCCAACCATCTGACGCAGGCCCCGGGACTTATAGAAATGAAAAATGTTGCCCAGAATGTGCGGGATGATGTGTTGATTGAAATTGAAGTCACCGCCGTCAAATAACCCATCGAACGAAGGGGCTACATGTTACGCCGGTAACGACCCCCTACGGCATACAGCGCGTTGGATAACTGACCCAGAGAGCAAACTTTGGTGGCTTCCATCAAACTGTCAAAGACGTTCCCGTTTGCCAGCGCTACCGCCTGCAAGCTGGCCAGCGCAGCACGGGCTCCGGCGCGGTTGCGTTCCTGAAACACCCGGCAGGCATCAACTGCGTACCGTTTTTCGTCGTCCGTTGATCGAATGACTTCGGCAGGTATGACCGTTGGTGAACCGGCTGGGTCGAGAAACGTGTTGACACCCACGATAGGCAGGTCGCCGTTGTGTTTCAGGGTCTCGTAATACATCGACTCCTCCTGAATTTTGCTGCGCTGGTACATTCGCTCCATAGCCCCCAGCACCCCCCCACGCTCGTTGATGGCCAGGAATTCCTGGTAAACGGCTTCTTCGACAAGTTCCGTTAACTCCTCAACAATAAAAGCACCCTGCAGCGGATTCTCGTTTTTTGTCAAGCCAAATTCGCGATTGATAATCAGCTGGATAGCCATGGCCCGCCGAACGGATTCTTCGGTTGGCGTTGTGATTGCTTCGTCGTAGGCATTGGTATGCAGGGAGTTGCAGTTGTCGTAAATGGCGAGCAGTGCCTGCAAGGTGGTCCGTATATCGTTAAAACCAATTTCCTGAGCGTGTAAACTTCGGCCGGAGGTCTGAATATGGTATTTCAGCTTTTGCGAACGGTCGTTGGCCTTGTATTTAAAGCGCATCGCCTTCGCCCAAATTCGGCGGGCTACCCGCCCCATTACGGTGTATTCGGGATCCATGCCATTCGAGAAAAAGAAGGACAGGTTGGGGGCGAAGTCATCAACGTTCATGCCCCGACTCAGGTAGTATTCCACAAACGTGAAACCATTTGAGAGGGTGAATGCCAATTGCGAAATCGGGTTGGCGCCTGCTTCGGCAATGTGATAGCCCGAAATAGAAACAGAGTAAAAATTCTGAACCTTGTTATCGGTAAAATACTGCTGAATGTCGCCCATCATTTTGAGCGCAAATTCGGTGGAGAAAATGCAGGTATTCTGTGCCTGATCTTCTTTTAGAATATCGGCCTGCACTGTTCCGCGCACTTTCCGAAGTGTTTCGGCTTTAATCTGCTGGTACACGTCCGGCGGCAGAACCTTATCGCCCGTGGTGCCCAGCAGCAGCAGTCCCAGTCCATCATTCCCTTCGGGCAACTCGCCCTGGTAGTTCGCTCCGGTGTTCAACAACTCGTGCGTCCTGCCTTCCGCTCGCAGCCATTTCTCGCACTGCTGGTCAATGGCAGCATTCAGGAAAAAGCCCAGCAGCATGGGCGCAGGGCCGTTGATGGTCATGGACACCGATGTTGCCGGGTCGCAGAGGTCGAAGCCGGAATATAATTTCTTGGCATCGTCGAGGGTGCATACACTAACGCCCGAGTTACCTACTTTTCCGAATATGTCGGGACGCATGGCCGGGTCTTCTCCATACAACGTTACCGAATCGAAGGCTGTTGAGAGCCGCTTGGCTGGTAGACCGTTCGATACATAATGGAACCGCCGATTGGTGCGCTCCGGTCCGCCTTCGCCCGCAAACATACGGGTGGGGTCTTCACCTTCCCGCTTGAGTGGAAAAACACCGGCAGTAAAGGGAAACTCACCCGGTACGTTTTCGGTCAGAAGCCAGCGCAGTACATCGCCCCAGTCGTGGTATTTAGGCAAGCTTACTTTCGGGATTTTGAGGTGGGAAAGAGTTTCGGAGAACAGCGGCTGGCGAATAACCTTGTCACGAACAGTAAACTCATAAAAATCGGCGCTGTATCGCTGCTGCATGGCGGGCCACTGCTGCAGCAGGGCGCGACAGTGGCTGTTTAGCTGCCCGTCCAGGCTGGCGATCAGTCGTTGTACTTCCTCTTTTCCTGTTCCGTCGGTCAGCAGTTGCAGCGTTCCCTGGAGTTGGTACAGTTGCCGGGCAAGGGCCGTCTGCTCGTTTACAAACGCATCGTACCGGCGGCTTTCCTCTACTATCTCAGCCAGATAACGGACCCGATCGGCCGGGATGACCGGGCTTGGTGCAGGCGTTGTGATGTGGGGTAATGGTGTACGCTCGTTTGTCTCAGGTGCCATGCCCAACACGGTCATCAGCCGATCGAACAAGGTGTTCATACCCGCATCATTAAACTGCGAAGCAATGGTGCCCAAAATAGGCAACTCATCATCGGCAACATCCCACAAATTGTGGTTGCGCCGGTACTGTTTTCGCACGTCGCGGAGGGCATCGAGCGAGCCGCGTTTATCGAACTTGTTGATGGCAATGACGTCGGCGAAATCGAGCATGTCGATTTTTTCCAGCTGCGTAGCCGCGCCATACTCTGCCGTCATCACATACAGGGTTTTATCGGCATGATCGGTGATCTCGGTGTCCGACTGTCCGATACCGGATGTCTCGACAATAATGAGATCAAACGGAGCTGACTGACATACATTAATGGCATCCTGCACGTGGCGGCTCAGGGCCAGGTTCGACTGCCGGGTGGCCAGCGACCGCATGTAGACCCGGCTGGGTGAATCTGCCTGGGGCGAAATGGCATTCATCCGAATACGGTCACCGAGCAGTGCCCCGCCCGTTTTTCGTTTCGATGGATCGACTGAAATAATGGCGAGTGTTTTATCGGGGTAGTTTCGTAAAAAACGAAGCACCAGTTCATCGACCAGCGATGATTTTCCGGCCCCTCCGGTCCCCGTAATACCCAACACGGGCGTAGGGGGCAATAGCTCCGAAGTAGAAAGCGACGGGTTCTCAGTCCGGGTGAACGCGTCCGAAAACTGCCTGGGAAACTGGTCCGGGTGGTTCTCAGCGGTCGTGATTAAGCGGGGAATAGTCGTTTCATCCGGCGACAGATCAAAATCGCACTGTCGAAGCAAATCATCGATCATACCCTGTAAGCCCATTGCCCGACCATCATCGGGCGAGTAAATCCGGGCAATGCCATAGGCATGGAGTTCGTCAATTTCAGAAGGGAGAATGGTGCCGCCCCCGCCCCCGAAAATTCGGATGTGCCCGGCGCCCCATTCGTTCAGCAGATCGTACATGTACTTAAAAAACTCCACATGCCCGCCCTGGTAGCTGGTTACGGCAATGCCCTGCACATCCTCCTGAATGGCACAATCCACAATGTCGACCACCGATCGGTTATGGCCTAGGTGAATGACTTCGGCACCGGAGGCCTGCATAAGCCGACGCATTAAATTGATAGCTGCATCGTGCCCGTCGAACAAAGAGGCTGCCGTGACAATGCGAATTTTATGGGTAAAGAGCTGCGTTGAAGACGAAGCCGCTTTGGTTTTTTGCGCGATCATAAAGTAAACAAATGCGGCCAGAAAACAGAATGAATCGGTGGATGAACGGCCCTGTTAAAAGGAATTTGGATAAGTGGTATACTCCGTTTTCTGCCAGTGCCAAAGGTACGAACTCCCCCGGAAAGCCATCTATCCGACTTGATCTTACCGTTTATCCAGTAAAACGAAGTTGTGGTGTTATTTTTTATAAATGGACGATCAAAACGAATAGCTTTGCTTTTGATCGTCCATAAATTGTGGATATGTGTATGAAGAAAAGACTGATTGCTCAACTGATTTTGGCGCTAACGGGCTCGCTGACCATGGCGGCATTTGCGCAGGATAAAGCCTTGCTGTATGAATTAACCGGCCCCGGTATTGCAAAGCCCTCGTATTTATATGGCACGTTCCACCTCATTTGCCCCGCCGACCTCCAGATTACGGATGTCATGAAGAAAGCCATTGGCGACGCGCAACAGGTGTATCTGGAGCTCGACATGGACGACCCCGCCATGATGGGCAGCATGCAAAAAGCCATGCTTCTGCCCGGTGGGCAAACGGTTAAGGATTTGCTTAAACCGGAGGACTATACTGTTCTGGATACCTATCTGAAACAGAAAATGAATATGGGTCTGGCGCAGTTGGGTATGCTTAAACCCATTGGCCTGATGTCGATGATGTACATGACGATGCTGCCCTGCCAGCCTGCTTCGTACGATATGACCTTTGCGCAGATGGCCGCAGCCGAGAAAAAAGAAGTACTGGGGCTCGAATCGCTGGAGGCAGAACTGGCCGCTCTGGATAAAATACCCCTGACCGAACAATTGAAAGGCCTGGTCGACATGGCGAAAAACCCGGATGAAGCCCAGAAGGAATTCAACGATCTGATTGCCGTTTACAAAAGCCACGACATTGGCAAGCTGATGCGTACAATGAATACCAGCAAATTCAGCGGGGGCGATTTCACCCAGTTTGAAGAAAGCCTGCTGGGCGAACGAAACGCCAACTGGATTCCGGTGATCGAAAAAGCCGCCAAAGAAAAACCGACCTTTTTTGCCTTCGGTGCCGGGCATCTGGGCAACGAAAAAGGGGTCATCAACCTGCTCCGTAAAAAAGGATATACCGTTAAGCCAATGCAGTAGTAAGAGTGTATTCTTTTCAAAAAGCTGATTAGGCCAGACAAGCTCAACGGTTGTCGGTCTAATCAGCTTTTTGCTTAAAATCAGGTTCGCCTTTTTCAATCGTCTGCAAGACAGAAGAAAAGGGCGGCTTGTTTATTCGCTTCGTTAAGAACGTCTGGTAAGTGAGTTTGTCGTCTACTCGTCGAATAGGGCGGGCCTGCTCACAGCCTTTTTAACTTGAAAAGCGTTTCCCGTGGCTGACCTGCTGGCGAATAAGCATAGCGGAACACATTCTCTTCCTCACAAGTCATCGTCATAATATTCGATGGCTGTCCGGGAGCTAACTGGATAGCATAGCTAACACAGCCCTTTCTAAAGCTGGTGATACTTAACTGCTGGGTAATACTAGCATTTAAGTAGGTAAGACTATCGACCGTTTTGCCCTGTAGGCTGGTCCGTAGCTGCACCGTCACAGTATTCGTAGTGACTCGATCAATCGTCATCGAAATAACATCAAACTGGCCCTGAGAAGCCGGTACTGTAAGCCGGGCTTCATAACGCCCTGCCAACGTAACGGCGGGCTCGGGCGGATTAAATGTGTTTTTTGTGCACGACAGGCTACCGGCAAGGGCAAGCAGTATAAGACCACGACGACAGTTGAGATTTCTCATGTTTGAATGTGAATATATTCAAGCTTAAAACGTGAAATCTGCCGTTCTTTATATAGAATCCCGTCTCGTTTTCAAACGTCGCAAAAGCATATACTGATCAACTGAATTGCACGAGTTGCCCGTTGGTCGCGAATCTGGAAACAGGTTAACGGTACTAAAAATAGCTGACGACAGTTGATGTCAAAGCTTTTTGGGTAGTAACGATTAGACCGGGCTGGCAGATTGCTTTCAATAGGAAGGTCTCGTATGATCAACTTTCTTTAATGCCTGAATAAATCTCTACAAACTTCATGGTTTCTTTAATCAACTATTTATCGCTGGGTGGCGCGTTTGCCGGTGTACTGGGTTTGCTGGGTTGCTGGACGGGTGAGCCGGAAAAGCCCCGAGCTACCATCAGGGTCGAACAGATCGATACCACCAACCGTCCGGAGGAAAACCGCTTTACCAAAACAGTTTTGTCCAATGATCTCAATGAGCCCATGGAACTGGCTGTTGCTCCCGACGGGCGCGTATTCTTTGTCGAACGGGGTGGTAAATTTTATATGTACGACCCGGTTCAAAAGAAAACCCGGCTGCTCTACGATTTCCCGGTAAAAGCCGTCGACAAGTATCTCAATGGGTTGCTGGGCATGACCATCGATCCAAATTTTGCCAAAAATCACTACCTCTATTTCTTCTATACCATTCAGGATAAGGAGGATACCCGGCAACGTATTGCCCGGTTCGTCATGAATGATGACAACACCCTCGATATAGCCAGTGAAAAGTCCATCATCGAATTTCACATCGATCTGGAAGTGAGTGCCCATACGGGTGGGTCGATGGCCTGGGATACCCACGGCAATCTCTTCATTTCCACCGGCGACAATACGGTACCTTTCGAGTCGGCAGGTTTTGCGCCCATCGATGAGCGGCCCGGACGACTGACGTTCGATGCCCAGCGGTCGGCGGGCAATCCCAATGATTTGCGGGGTAAAATCCTGCGTATCCATGTTGAAGCCGATGGCTCATATACTATTCCCGACGGCAATCTATTCCCGAAAGGAACGGCTGGGACTCGCCCTGAAATTTATGTGATGGGTTGCCGTAACCCCTACCGTATATCGGTCGATCCGGCCACATCGATCGTCTATTGGGGAGAAATTGGGCCCGATTCCGGCACTGATGGGCCGCAGGGGCCACGCGGGTATGATGAATTCAACCAGGCAAAAAAAGCCGGAAATTACGGCTGGCCTTATTTTGTGGGTGATAGCAAAGCCTATCACCAGTATGACTTTGCCAGCAAAGATGTGGGCTCGTTATTCAACACCATGGCACCTGTCAATAACTCGCCCAATAATACCGGGGCAAAGCAGCTGCCGCCAACCACGAAAGCGATGGTCTGGTACCCCTATAATAAGTCGGATGAGTTCCCCGAACTGGGGGTTGGCGGACGCTGCGCTATGGGTGGCCCGGTCTACCATTACAATGCCGCGCTTCAATCCAAAACGAAGATTCCGGCCTACTATGACAAAGCGTTGTTCATGTATGACTGGATGCGCAACTGGGTCTTCGCCGTGCGCCTGGACGATCAGCAAAACTTTAAGGGAATGGAGCGCTTCATGCCGGCTACGGGTGACTTCCGTCGGCCCGTCGATATGGAGATCGGTCCCGAAGGATCGTTCTATATGCTCGAATACGGTTCGGTTTATGGGATTGATAATGACGATGCCCGTCTGGTTCGGATTGACTTCAACCCCGGCAACCGCGCACCCGTTGCCAAGGTGACGGCTAAGGACAC
Organism: Spirosoma aerophilum; assembly: GCF_054782495.1. Lineage (NCBI taxonomy): Bacteria > Pseudomonadati > Bacteroidota > Cytophagia > Cytophagales > Cytophagaceae > Spirosoma > Spirosoma aerophilum. The sequence continues at coordinate 751,560 of NZ_BAAGSJ010000013.1, forward strand.
TATTGGTCTGGCCCCGCTGACAGTAGCGTTTACGAGCAAAAGTTTTGACTTCGACAAAACGGATAAGCTAAAATACCAGTGGCGTTTTGAGGGAAATAAAGTGGCCTCTTCCGAAGCCAATCCAACCTACACCTTTCGTAAAAATGGTATTTACACAGCTTCGCTGACCGTAACCGACCCATCGGGCAAGTCCAGCACATCGACCCAGACCATTAAGGTTGGAAACAACATGCCGCAGGTTGCTATAGCCACGTCTGACAACAGTACCTTCTTCTTTCCGAACCAGATGCCCTTTCACTATTCAGTGGCGGTATCGGACAAGGAGGATAAGGTCATTGACAAGAAAAAAGTAAACGTGGCGTTGACGTACATTCCTAAAGTAGCGGGGAATGACCAGCAGATGGGCCATCAGCAGATTTCGGCATCGTATAATTTAGGGAAGTCGCTGATTGCCGGAAGTGACTGTAAAGCCTGCCACCAAATAGCCGCCAAGTCGGTTGGCCCTTCGTTTACGGATGTAGCGAAGAAGTACCACGACGACAAGACCGCCGTTGCCAAGCTGGCGAACAAGATCATCATTGGGGGTGGGGGCGTTTGGGGCGAACATGCCATGAGTGCTCACCCGCAGCTGTCGCGGGAAGAAACGACCGAGATGGTGAAATACATTTTCTCCCTCGCCAATCAACCCACCGATAATCGGTTGCCGCAACAGGGTAGCGTGGTTCTGAAAGATCATGTGGGCAACGAGGCATCGAGCCGCTATATCCTGACCGCTTCCTATACCGACAAAGGTAGTGTGGGCGCTCCGCAACCGAAGCTAGCCCTCGCAAAAAGCGATGTTTTGGTCTTGCGCCCGTCGAAAGTGCTGGGCGCCGAGGCCGACTCGCTGAATAATATCTCGATACAGGGGAAGCGGCTGGGGAACATCCATAACCAATCGTTTTTTGTGCTGAAGCGCATTGACCTGAAAGATATAGATCGACTCACCTACCATTATGCCTCGAAAGATCAGAATGCCACGATTCGCGTTCACACCGATTCACCGACGGGACCTGTTATCAGCACTGTAAATTACACGGCTACCGGTGATTGGAAGAACTTTTCCGATGTGAGTGCGGCTATTCAGAATCCAGGCGGTAAGCACGATCTGTATTTCGTATTCGAAAAAACAGAAGGCCCCGGCAAGAATCTGTTTTCCCTGGAATGGGTGCAGTTTCAGGGAAAAGAAATGGCTGTCAACCAAAACGCGAAGCAATCTGGGAAGTAAAATGGAAGCCCTGATCCTTTTTACACACAATGTTGCCACTTTTAGTAAAAATCAAATTATACTGATTACCCCAAATTCATGACTAAATCGTATGTTTTTATTGCCTGTCTGGCTACCGCTCTGCTTTCGGGTGAGGGATTTTGCGGACAGACCAGCGTTCCGCCGATAAAGGCCAAAAGTCCGGTTAAACCATCCATAACGGGGGCCGAAGTAAAACTGCCGTCGGGCTTTGCCGCCACTGTTGTAGCGGAAGAAGTGGGGGCTGCCCGACATATTGTGGTCACTAAAACCGGTGATATTTATGTGAAGCTGGCCAAGCTCAAAGATGGTAAAGGTATCTATCGACTGCGCGATACGAACAAAGATGGCGTCGTTGACGAACGGATAGGCTTTGGCGATTATCCCGGAACCGGTATTTTTATTCGGGATGGATATATGTATACCTCGTCCAACAACAGCATTTTTCGATATAAACTGAATGAAAATCAGGAGGTCGTCAATCCGGATGCCCCGGAAAAACTAGTCTCCGGCCTGCGGGAGAAAGACCGCGATAAGTCGAAGTCAATTGCGGTGGATAACAAAGGAAATATTTATGTGAACATTGCGTCGGACAACGATGCCTGTCGGGTGGCGGGTACGGGAAAGGGCATGATGCCTTGTCCGCTGCTCGATTCGGCAGCGGGTATCTGGCGGTTTAAAGCCGATGTGCCGGATCAGCCGTTTGACAAGGGCGTCCGGTATGCCACGGGCCTGAAAAACGTGGTGGGCCTGGATTGGAACAGCAAGACCAATTCCCTGTTTGTTTTGCAGCACGGCCGGGGTAAGTTCGATGATTTCTACCCGCAATATTACACGCCCAAGCAAAGTGCCGAGCTGCCCGCCGAAACCATGTTTGAAGTCCATCAGGGCGACGATGCCGGCTGGCCCTATATCTATTATGACCATATCCAGAAGAAGAAAATTCTGGCCCCAGAGTACGGCGGGGATGGTAAAAAGACCGGAACGGCTAAGACCATCGACCCGGTGGCTGCATTCCCCGCGCACATGGGACCGAATGGACTGTTGTTTTATACGGGAACGGCGTTTCCGGCCAAGTACCGGAATGGGGCGTTTATTGCCTTCCATGCCCAGTCGCAGGAGTTGCACAAGGGCTATTTAATCGGGTTTGTGCCTTTTAAAAACGGCAAGCCATCGGGCCCCTGGGAGATTTTTGCGGATAACTTTGCCGGGACGGATCTGGTGAAGCCAACCGGCCCGGTTCAGCACCGCCCCTGCGGACTGGCACAAGGACCGGACGGGTCATTATATGTAACGGACGACCTGAACGGTACGCTGTTTAAGATCAGCTATCAGGCGCAGGCACCCGCTAAAAAAATGACGGCTTCGCAGGGTAAATAAGTACGACTTATACGAATTTTGTTTAACGAATAAAGGCCATCAACTTGACGTTGATGGCCTTTATTCGTTAAACAAAATGCTGTTTATTTTGCCTCACTCACTTCCAGCACAACACTCGTCCGACGGGTGTCGACTTGCGGGTTGAAGCCAATGGTCATCAGGTAGTTACCCGAATAAGTAGCCGGGGTTGCATTGATGCGGGAGGTTGTGCCCGGATAAACATTCAACTCCTGAATGCGGTAAGTTTTAGCCGGGTCCAGACCGTTGAGTTTAATGGGAGCCTGACTACCGGCTTTATAGCGGGAGTTGACCAGATAGGTGAACCATACGGCCCGATCGCGGGACTCGCTAACGTACACAGAGGAAGCCACATCATTGGTGTATGGCGATGAAAGCCGGTACAGATCTCCCTTCCAGATGACATTTTTAATGCTCTCATAAGTCTTTAGTGCCTGCTGGCTAAAGGCCAGTTCAGGCTCAGTCAGTTTGCTTACCACAATATCGTACCCAAGTTTTCCCATCATAGCCACGTCCGTACGGAACTTGATGGGCTGTTTGCCCCAGTCCGTCACGTGGTTGCAACTGGCAATAGACGGGAAGAAATAGGAGTAATTCCACTGGATGAAAATCCGTTCCTGCGCGTCGGTATTGTCGCTGGGCCAGTATTCGGTAAAGTATTTCAAGGCACCGTAATCGACCCGGCCACCGCCACCGGAGCAAAGCATCATGGGCAGGGTAGGGTACTTGGCCCGAAGCCGGTCAAGCACTTTGTAAAGCCCCTGAACATAGTCGACGTAGAGGTTCGACTGGTTCTGAATAGTAGCCGAATAGGCATTGTAAATAACGGCGTTACAATCCCACTTGATAAACCCAAGTGTTGGGTTTTTGGTCATCAGATCATTTACGACCCCATAAACGAAATCCTGAACCTTCGGATTTGATAAATCCAGCACCAGCTGATTGCGGAAATAATACTCCGACCGGTTTGGTAATTTAATCACCCAGTCGGGGTGCTTCTCGTAAAGTTCACTTTTAGGACTCACCATTTCCGGCTCCAGCCAGATACCAAATTTGATGCCGGCGTTTTCGGCTTCTTTAACCAGATAGCCGAGTCCATGTGGCAATTTCTTTACGTTTTCCTGCCAGTCGCCTAACCCGGTCTGGTCATTGTTTCGCGGGTACTTGTTTGCGAACCAGCCATCGTCGAGCAGAAACAGGTCGACACCCAGCTTTTTGCCGTCCTTGAACAGTTCACCGAGTTTCTGTTCGTTGAAGTCGAAATAGGTGGCTTCCCAGTTGTTGAGCAGTGTCAAGCGGTTGCCTTCACCCTGTGGAATACGGTGTTTGCGGGCCCAGCGGTGCAGACTCCGGCTGGCACCCCCTTTGCCCTGCGTGGAGTACGTAAACAGGAATGCGGGGGTAGTAAACTCGGTGCCGGGGGCCAGCGAATAAGCCGACGCATAGGGATTGATTCCGGGAATGATGCGGAGGTTATGCAGGGGATCGACCTCAAACGCAAGCTGGTAGTTGCCCGACCACGAAAGCGTTCCGGCAATCACCTCACCCTGTTCTTCTTCGGCGGGTTTGTTCATCGAGACGAGAAAGGAAGGAGGCTGAAAAAGATCCGCGCGGGTGCCTAGTTTCGAGTCCAGTATTTTAATGCCCTCGGTAAGCGGTATCTCACTCGGGTTCATCTCATTGGCCCAATCGCCGTGGAAGTGCGTCAGGTAGTAGTTTTGGGCCGGAATATAAAGATTCGCCGAGGCATACTTATGTAGTGTTACCGGCTTCTTTTCGGTATGCCGGATGGTGCTCCATTGCTCGATCACGTCTTCATTCTGGTACGCTTTATAATAGAGCGTTACCTCAAATGGATACTGGGGGTCTTTGAGGTAGACTTTGGTTAGTACCACCCCGTTGGCCATCGACTGGCTTTCATGCCGAACGTATTTCAGATCGAGTGATGGGTTTCCATCGGCATGGGTCACCTGAATGGCCGGCTCCAGCAGGTTGCGGCTACCGGCAGGGGTATAGGCTGAATTATAAATTTCCGTGTAATCTTCCCCGCGTTTTCCCCGGGCCGGGATGGCTGCATACTCGGCTGTATTTTGCAGTTTAGGCCCCAGATGAACTAACGTCGGCAGCTGGTCTTTATCGATCCGGATAACGAGAGCTGTCTTCTGAGTTTCGATGGCAATGTGCGTGTCGCCGGGGGCGGCAAGTGTCGAACAGGCGACGAACAGGCAAAAAAATAGGGACAGACAGCGCTGTTTCATTCGTGAGTGGGTAAGTAGTGAAAAGTCGGTAAATTTACGTAACACGTTCCATCTCCTGACAAAGTGCAGCCAGATCAATTTTGTCGGAGGGTGTCGTATCGGCCTGAAGTACGCGTTTCATATACGCCAGGGCATCGTGGGAATGGTCCGGATTGATTGACGCTACACAATCGGAAGGGATCGAAATCTTTAAATCGCGCATATAGGCGTCATTCGCCGAAAAAAGCACACAGGAGTCAGTACTCAGCCCCGTCATGATCACGTGCTTCACCTGCAAATACATAAGCAGCATATCCAGCGTGGTTTCATAAAAAGCAGAATTTTTAGGTTTGAGGACAAAGTAATTGTCTTTGTCGGGCTGTAGCCGTTCCGCCAGATACTGCCCTCTAACCCCATCGTTCAATACATGTTCGACTACCTCATTAAAATCTGATCGCCATTTACCAAAGTTGTCATTGGCATAAATGATTGGAATATTCAGTTCCTGGGCGCGTTGTTTCAGCCGGGCAATAGAATCGGCTACCCGACTGGCAGGCTCCAGCAATTTATCCCCACCCGGAAATTCCAGGTCATTGATCATGTCGATTATCAATAAGGCAAGGGGCGAAGAATCAGGCGCATTGCCGTGTAAGTCGTCCTGTTTCGTTTTCATGGTGGTTCGCTGAACGGTTGAGTTCGTTTAGTTTACAGTTGTAGTTAAACAAATTCAGAACCGTTATTTCCCACCCAGGCCCCTGGATAATTAGTTGGCGGGCTTCGTCGTGTACTCCATAAACCGGTATACTTCCTGCCGTGTCACATCAAATAACTGGGCTGTCTGACTACGGAGTTGCTTATAGGCCGGAGCCGACATAATAGGGGTAGGTGTATCGGCCAGCACCGGGTTGGCAACGGCTCCCAGACTGGTAACATACTGGGCAATACTGAATTCATAGCCCTTTTCGCTGCCATTGGGAATCACCAGCGACGAAAAGTCCCAGCCGAGTAGGTTGCCACGTTTGATACGTTCCTCACTTAACTTCTTTAGCTGGCCAACAACACCATCATAATCAGCTCCCGGATTCCGACGCTTAATTCGCTCTATAATCATGAACTGGGTGCCGTCGGGAGCAAACTTTGGCGCAAACGTACCATCGGTTATTTCCCAGATTTCGATCTTTACGACAGGCGCTGTCTGGCGGTCCCGTTTTTGCAGATCAGCCATTTTAATTTGGACACTATCACCGTAAATGCGGGCCATGGCTTCCGGCGATGCGCCTTTAATGGCCATTTCGGGCGTCACGATTCGGGTCACATAGTCGTATTCCGTTTGATTTGGATTAGAGGTAAACTGCTTGACGGTCATGTACCAGCCTTCCAGTTTGCCTTCGTCTACGGCCGCCTGATTAATCTTTCGCCATTCCCGTTCCACGGGTAACGCATCCTGAATGGTTAGCCCCGGTGATAACTTATGGTATATCAAATACATGTACTTTTTCTGCGGGACTTTGGCCTGTGCCTGCCCGAGATTGGGTACCAGGATGAGTGCGTTGAACAGAAATGTAGTGGTTAGCAAATGGACTAAACGGATCATTGACTGAATTGGTTAGGGACGGGATTTCAGGGATGCAAGTAATCCAAAAAGGCCATTTGAAGAGAATATACTACCGTATCGGGTGTAAACCGGCTATTCAGGAGGTGGCAGGAAGGTCTTTAATTCTGTTTTAATCGGTAGATTGTTCAGTGAGCCGCTTTCATGTGTATTCCTACATCTAAATAAGTTGCCATTAGATAACCTACTTGATGAAAAATCGACCATTAACCCTGCTCTCTTTTTTAATCAGTTTAACCGTACTCAACAGTATAGCTGCGCTGGCTCAAAAGCAGAATCTTGGCCTCTTTGAGGGGCATGAGGACATTGGCGCCGTGCTTAAGCCCGGTTCGGCGATGTACAATGCCAAAACGCACGATTACGAACTCTCCGGGTCAGGTTACAACGTCTGGTTCGACCATGACGAGTTTCATTTTATGTGGAAACGCATGAAAGGTGATTTTGTCCTGTACACACGAGCGTCGCTGATAGGCAAAGGGGTTGACCCGCACCGGAAAGTTGGCTGGATGGTACGAACCAGCCTCGACCCCAAATCTTCCCATATCAACGCCGTGACCCACGGCGATGGACTGACATCCCTTCAGTTCCGACGAACCAATGGTGCGAATACGGAAGAAGTGCGCTCGAAATTGACTGGGGCCGATGTTATTCAACTGGAGCGAAAAGGCAATACATACACCATGCGGGTGGCTAAATTCGGTCAACCCTTCGTCACAGAACAGGTGGCAGATCTGCCACTGGGAGAAGAGGTATACGTTGGGCTGTTTATCGGGTCGCATAACAAAGATGTGCTTGAACGGGGTGTTTTCCGCGATGTGCGCATCAGTACCCCCGCCTTCGATGGGTTGGTACCGTATCGTGATTACCTGGGCAGTAATCTTGAAATTCTGGATGTGACAACGGGCGATCGGAAGGTTATCTACAACTCACCTAAATCGCTGCAGGCCCCCAACTGGATGCCAAACGGAAAAACCCTGCTGTACAACAGCGATGGCCTGATCTATACGTTTGACCTCGCCAAAGGAAAACCCTCACTGCTGAATACGGGTGAAGTGAAGAACAACAATAATGACCACGTTTTATCTTTCGATGGAAAGATGCTTGGTCTGAGTAGCGGGGTAAAAGAACTGGGAGGATCTATTGTTTACACCGTGCCCGTAACGGGAGGAAAACCTAAACAGATTACACCCATAGGCCCTTCCTATTTGCATGGCTGGTCGCCGGATAAGAAGACGTTGATTTTTACGGGCTCACGGAATAATGAGTATGATATTTATGGCGTACCATCTGCCGGTGGGCCTGAAGTTCGCCTGACCGAAGCGAAAGGCCTGGATGATGGGCCTGAATATACACCCGATGGCAAGTACATCTATTTCAACTCGACCCGAAGCGGTAATATGCAGATCTGGCGTATGAAAGCTGATGGCAGTGAGCAGGAACGGGTAACGAACGGGGAATTTCACGACTGGTTTCCACACATCTCACCCGACGGAAAATGGATTGTGTTTGTTTCCTTTTTGCCGGAAGAGGTGAAGGCGGATGAACACCCGTTCTACAAGCACGTCTACTTGCGGATGCTGCCTATCTCGGGCGTAGGTGAGCCCAAAGTGATCGCGTACATATACGGTGGCCAGGGGACTATCAATACCCCGTCGTGGTCGCCGGACAGCAAAAAAGTTGCCTTTATCAGCAATTCTGGTGAGGCTAGCCTCAGCCCGGTAGAGAAATAAGGTTTCCGTTTGCTGCGTATTATAGATGTCGCAGACATCCTGAACAAAGGGCAGGTATCTCAATGGGTAATAAAAACAGGTTGGGGTTTTGGGGCAGTTATCAAGACTGCCCCAAAACCCCAACCTGTTTTTATTAACATCAAAAGCCTTGGCTTACAGCGGCCCTGTTGACTTATTTACGCCTTCGGTCATAACCTGCGTCCACCGACCTTTTGTAAGCCTTAAGATATTTCAGCGAAGTGAATCAAGCCTCTTGAAAAACTAAAAAGTCAATAAAAACGGTAAGATTGCGCAAGCTGCCTAATTAAATTGCCTGTGATACAGCCAGTTTTAACGAGCCGTTAGTTCTGGATTTTCATTGATCAACTCTTGCTTTTCCTGGGCAATTTTCACTGGACTTCCGAAAATAAAAAACAGTTTTCGGCGGAAACCACGAGCCTTTTTGACGTCGGCAATGATATCTGCCACCTCGTGAAAATTGATCATGAGCGGATTGGCTTTTTGGGTGATATTCGTTGTAATGCCGTAGATAGGTGCTTCTTCTTCAGGCTGATAGGTGCCAAACAGGCGATCCCAGAAAATGAACGTAGCTCCGTAATTTTTATCGATATACTTAGGCTGCGAACCATGATGTACCCGATGGTTGGAGGGTGTCGCAAAGATGTATTCGATCCACTTTGGTAAACGGCGAATGTATTCAGTATGAACCCAGAACTGGAACAGGACAGCAATCTGGTTCGTCGTGAAGAAAATAATCGGATGAAATCCCAGCAAGGCTACGGGTATGAAAAACACTGTTTTCAGGTTCTGAATCCAGCTCAGCCGGAAGGAAACGCTCAGGTTATAATGCTCTCCCGAATGATGAACCACATGGGTGGCCCACCAGAATCGCTGTTCATGGGAAGTACGGTGTGCCCAGTAACTGGCTAGGTCGAAAAGGATATAGCAGGGTATGAACGTCCACCAGTTTAAGGCCATCCGCCAGGGCAGATGATTGTAGATCCAGACAATGCCGTACAGGAGCGCGAACTTGATCGCTAAACCGATCGCCACGGAACCGATACCCACCAGCACAGACCCAATAGTTTCCTGCTTATCGTAATAGGGTTTTTCCTGTTTATAGGTGATGTACATTTCCAGGCCCGTAAAGAAAAAGAGCACAGGGGCAGCCCAGAGAATTAAATTAGGGGCAGCTTTTTCAATCGTTGAGAGATGCTCCATCGGAATTTGGGGAGCGCCAAAAAAAGATTCATCCATCATTTGCCAATACGATACGAGCTTCCCCGGTCCTGGTCGTTACCGTTCACCTACACTGAAGGCGAAAACACTAAGAATACTCTGTTGATAGGGTATTAAGCAAAAGTGCTACTGACTTGTTAGAAAGAACTTATATAATTCTTAGATTTTGCTTAGGAACATTCCAGGTGGGGGGCTGCACTCGAAACGAATTACAGGAGCTGCATCGGAGATACTTGCTGCCTGGCTGATCATAAATCAGACGAAGTAAGCCCCGGTCCTTATGTCCAAAAACCGGGGCTTACTTCGTCTAGTTTGCAAAACTTATAGAAAGCGGATTACGATTGCACGAATTTAAGCAAGTCGGCATTAATCGTGGCGGCTTCGGTTGTTGGCATCCCATGCGGAAATCCGGGGTAGGTGATCAACTGGCCATTTTTTAGGAGCTTAATGGCTTTGTGGGCAGTAATCTGGATCGGTACGATCTGATCATCTTCACCGTGTAAAATCAAAACGGGTACATCGATGCTGGTTAGAACATCGGTAAAATCAGTTTCTGAAAACGCTTTGATTCCATAATAATGCGCATTGATGCCGCCCATCATTCCCTGTCGCCACCAGTTATCCCGTACGCCCTGTAGGGGCGTTGCACCGGGCCGGTTGTATCCGTAAAAGGGCAGGGTGAACTCATAAAAATACTGCTGACGTTTGGTTGCGGTTCCTTCCCGAATCTCATCAAACACCGACATCGGAACCCCATCCGGATTTGACTCGGTTTGTACCATTAATGGCGTTACGGCACTAATAAGCACTGCTTTGGCCACCCGACCTTGCCCATATTTTGCTACGTAATGAGCCACTTCTCCGCCACCCGTAGAGTGTCCGATGTGAATGGCATCGGTAAGGTCGAGAAATTCGTAAAGTTCGGCGGCATCGGCAGAATAGGTGTCCATGGTGTGCCCATTCGCGGTTTGGGTAGAGCGACCATGGCCCCGGCGGTCATGCGCAATAACCCGGTACCCATGTTCCAGAAAGAACATCATCTGAGCATCCCAATCGTCGCTGGACAATGGCCAGCCGTGGTGAAAGACAATGGGCTGGCCTGTCCCCCAATCTTTGTAATAAATTTCGGTGCCGTCCTTAAGTTTCAGCGTAGGCATATTAGGTAGTTTTTAGAGTTAAAAAGAATGCCGGAGAGGGCAAGAGCTCTTCGATTTGCTGCTACAAATTTGGGGAGACGTGGAGTAGGGATAGCGGTAAAAATCGCGGATAATGCAGTATTATCTACGGTTCTTTCGTGCCTGATGCAGGCAGTTAAGAAACAGCCGAACGCCCTATGGATGGTCGACTCCCCCCGGCCGGTGTTTTGCTGCTAAGAGGGTTCGGTTAAAGCCCGGCTATTGGGGTAAAGAATACGGCTTTGAGTCTGGAATAATAAATAACTGATTGGGCCTTACAATAAGGTTGGTAGTTTTTTCACATTCTTATAAACAATAAAAATAAACATGAGCTTGTTTTTAATGTGGTTTTAATGTCAACCCATTATCTATTTTTCAACAAACCTCAACCATTTATGAATAACAAGACAATTCAATCAAGTCGTCGGGTAGCTGGTATCTTAGCCTTTCTGTTAATCGGTTTTTCGTTTACGCTTACTTCCTGTAAGGACGATGAAAACCCGACGACAACCCCTCCGTCAGGGTCCTCTACCATTACTGACCTGGTTGTTGCCAGTGACCAATTCACCTTTCTGGAAGAGGCTGTGAAAAAGGCCGGTCTGGCCACCACGCTGTCGGGTACGGGTCCATTTACGGTATTTGCCCCAACGGATGATGCGTTCCGGGCCGCCGGTTTTGCCAATGCCGCAGCCGTTAGTGCAGCCGCGGATACCACCTTGCGCCGTATATTGTTGTACCACGTCTTGGGTGGTTCCTATCCGGCATCAGCCATTCAGGCTGGTCAAACCGGCTTGCCTACCTCGCTCAGCGTAAATGGCACAACGTACGTGAACAAGGCTACAGCGACAACCGGAACAGGTGTATCGGTAAATGGGGCGCGGGTGATCACGGCCGATGTACAGGCCACTAACGGTATCATTCATGCCATCGATCGGGTATTGATGCCCCCAACCGGTAACGTCCTTCAGGTTGCCCAGGCCGATACAACGCTGAGTTTGCTGGGTGCTGCGGTGGCTCGTGGTGGTGCGGCTGTGGTATCTGCTTTGTCGGGTTCAACACCCCTAACGGTGTTTGCGCCAACCAATGCAGCGTTCCGGGCAACGCCCTATAACACAGTGGCTGCCATCAATGCGGCTCCAGTGGCAGCCCTAACGGCAATTTTGACGAATCACGTTGTCGTTAACCCCGGCAGAGCTTATTCACCTACCCTCGTTAGTGGCCCAATCACCACGTTTGGTACGGGCAGCGTAACGGCGACAGTAGGAACTGGAGATGCCCTTACATTACTAAGTCCGGGTAATAGCGGTCAGGTATCAAACGTTCTACCAAACACTGCGGGTGTTCAAAATCGGGATATTACAGCAACCAATGGCGTTATTCACAAAATTGACCGGGTATTACTACCATAAGTTAGTATAAACGTGAAGCGGTGGACTAGTAAGATTTGTGGTCTGCGGCACGCTAAAACAGGTTGAACACCGAGACGGTCCGCCGTTTCGGCACAAAGTGTACGGAGGTTTCCAGGTGAAGTCCTCTGTACACTTTGTGCCGAAACAGCGGACCGTCTCGTTGGTTAATATTCTGTACTGCCTATCTCAATAAATGAATAAGACATATAGGTAACCCTAAAATTGTGAGAAAACCCTGATTGAATGCACTGTGCCCGGTTGGCAGCGTTGACAAGTAGCAATGGAAACCAATAAACTTTATCCACTAGCTAAGTAGGTTCAATCACTCCGGACACCCCGCGTATCATGCCTTCAATCAATAGAAAAACCTTTCTTAACCAACTTTCCCTGATGGCGGGTGCGTCTTTGCTGACGGGACCGGCTTTTGCCGCAGAAACGGCGCGGGCTAAATCAGCCATTAAGTTGGGCTTCGTTACCTATTTGTGGGGTAAAGACTGGGATTTGCCTACCCTCATTAAAAACTGTGCAGATTCCAATATCCTTGGTGTTGAACTGCGCGTCGAACACGCACACAATGTCATGCCCGAACTCAACGCAACCCAGCGCCGGGCGGTGAAGAAGCGTTTTGCCGATAGCCCAGTCAAACTCATTGGATTAGGCACGAACCAGCAATTCGATTTTATAGACCCGGATAAACTGAAAGCCTCCATCGAACGCACGAAGGAGTTCATCCGGTTAAGTGCAGATGTGGGCGGAACAGGCGTGAAGGTGAAACCAAACGCCCTCCATAAGGAGGTGCCCGTTGACAAAACGGTCAACCAGATTGGCGAATCCCTCAACGACCTTGCCCGGTATGCGGCTGATTTCGGGCAGCAAATCCGGCTCGAAGTTCACGGCGAAGAAACGCAGGAACTACCCATGACCAAACGAATTATGGACGTGGCGACTCATCCCAATGCCACTATCTGCTGGAACTGCAACCCCCAGGATTTAAACGGCAAAGGCTTTCAGGCCAACTTCGACCTCGTTAAAGATCGCTTCGGTGCCACCTGCCATGTTCGTGAACTCGACCGAACGGACTATCCGTATCAGGACTTGTTGAACAATCTGGTGGCCATAAACTACAAAGGCTGGGTCCTTCTCGAATGCCACACTGATCCGGCCGATAAAGTAGCGGAAATGAAAGTGCAGCGGGCCGTATTCGATCGGATGATTCGGAAAGTGTGAGCGCTCATAAATCTAACTTTATGGCAGCACAATGAGTATATCGTACTGAAAATCGGCCTCACCAAATAGCGTCATCCTGTCGAACGGTCGGGAATGACTGATACCTACATGCAACAAAAAACTTTACTTACACTAACGCTGACACTGGTTTGCCTGATATCGGCAAACGCCCAAACCCTCGTTAACGGGCGAATCCTTGATAAGACTACCAGCCAACCGGTTCCGTTCGTAAGTGTGGCTCTGTATCGTCAGCCCGATTCGGTGGTGGTGAGCGGGGCAATTACAGACTCCACAGGTCAGTTTAGGATTACTGATACAAAAGCCGGGATTTATACGCTCCGCACGTTTTTTGTCGGCTATAAACCTGTTTCGGTTCCGGTTTCAATTGTCCGAAACCAGCCGCTCGATGTGGGTTCACTACTGCTGGAAGGCGATTCCAAATTACTCAACGAAGTTCGGGTAGCCGGGCAGCGTTCCGATGTTGTCATGCAGGCAGACCGCCAAACGTACCGGGCTGCCCAGTTTCAATCGGCTGCTGGCGGAACGGCTACTGATATTCTTCGCAATCTACCCGGTCTGAGCATCAATGCGGAAGGCGATGTGAGTTTGCGGAGAGCCAACGGTTTTCTGGTGCTGTTAAACGGAAAGCCTGTTCAGGCCAATCTGGGGACGTTGCTCAATCAGATGCCCGCTAACAGCATCGAGTCGATTGAGGTAATCACCACACCGAATGCCCGTTACGACCCCGATGGGAAAGCGGGTATTATCGCCATTATGACCAAGAAAGGTGTCGATAATGGCTGGTCGGCGCAGGTGAACGGGCTGATAGGCTTGCCCAGCACGAACGCCTTTGGCAATGCATATAACCCCGTTCGCTATAGCCCGGACGTAACGCTTAACTACCGTTCGGCCCGTTGGGATGTTACGCTAAGCTCCGCCTATATCCGCAACGACATTGCCGGACGGCGGGAGGGTGATGTAAACACGACCATCGGTAATCGCTTTACCCGGTTCCCGTCAACGGGTGAGCGGAGTTTCGACCGCTACACTTTTACTAACCGACTGGCTATTGCCTACGCCCCCAATAAGTCGACCACCTGGACCTTGGGCCTGTATCAGAGCCAGCGAACCGAAGACCGGCTGGCCGATATTTTTTACACGAATAGTACAACCGATCTATTAACGGGACAAACCGTGAATCGGCGGGCGTATTTCAACAGCAACCTCGTGCGGAAAGGGGGGCGGTTCTACACGGCCAACCTCGATTATGCCCATACTTTTGCCAATAAAGGCACGTTGAGTGTGGGGGCCTTGTATGAGTATGACCTGATTGACGGGTTCACCAGCAATCGCAACGTAAATCGGAACAATTACCGGGATACACTACAATATTCCTACTCGACCACCGATCGTCCGATTCAAAACCTACGGGCCAATGTCGACGGTAGCGTGCCTTTTCTCGGCGGCAAGCTGGAAGGTGGCTATCAGTACCGGTATCAGGAAGATAGGGGCGACTACCGGTATCGACAGCAGGATGGCAATGGGTTGCCGCTGCTGGTGGTTCCGGCTTTCACCGGTACTACAGCCATCAACAGCCGCATTCATAGTGTGTACGGGCAGTTTGGGGCAGTAGCCAAAAAACTGGAGTATACGATTGGGCTGCGCTATGAACATTCCGTGCGCGAGGTGTTATCGCTGCCCCGTAACCAGACGTATTCGCTCACGCTGAACAACCTGTTTCCGTCATTCAATATGCTCTACAAACCCAAAGGTGGACTGGCCTTGCGGGCAGGATTCAGTCGGCGGGTACAGCGAAACAGTAATTTTGCTTTGAATCCGTTACCCGAACGCGAACACTCCGAAACCCTCGAACAAGGCGATCCGAACCTACTGCCTGAATTTATCAACTTGGGCGAACTGGGCATTAGTAAGGATGTAGGCCGGAGTACACTGCTGGCTACGGTTTATTATCAGGGCGTTCAGAACACCATTAATCGGGTAAACCGGGTGTTTGCTGATACAATCTTAAGCCGCATCTATACGAATGCCGGCTTAACCCAGCGACTGGGCGTTGAATTGGCAACTGATCTGAAACTGACCAAAAGCTGGAAGGTATACGTGGGCGGCACGGTCTACCGGTTCACTCAGGCGGGCCAGCTGTTTCAAAACGAAGTTATTTTCGACAGGGCGGCCTGGGTGTACTCGGTCAACGCCAATTCGACTGTGCAGATTAGCCCTACGCTGGTCTGGCAGGCCAATGTAAATTACCTGTCCCGGCGCATTACAGCCCAGGGTGAAGATTCCCGGTTTTTAATCCCTACTATGTCGGTAAAAAAGAGCCTGATGAAGAATCGCCTGACGGTGATGGCGCAGTGGCAAAATATTGGACTTGGCTTTTTGCCAACGAACGAACAGCGGATTACCACCTCTGGGAAGGATTTTTACACGACAACGAATTACATACAGGAGAAGGATATTTTCCTGATCAACCTGAGCTATTCGTTCCGGCAGGTCAGCAAACGGGCAAAGCTGCCGGGTAATGAGTTTGGTGAAAAGGAGTTTTGATACGTAAGGAAGGGGGAAACCCGCCAAGCCAAAGGCTAATCCGTAATAACCTGTCTTGTCTTCAGCCTGGCGGGCTCCGGCCCACGATACGTTCCGACGGGATGCGTGATCTATTATTGTCGTCGTGCCTGATACGCGCGCAAAATCTGTTCCCGGATCACCTCCGTTCTTCCGATCCGTTCACTCGTTAACCGACTCTGATCAATGTAGCTTTTCAATCGCCCAACTGTAATGTGTAACTCCTGGGCCGCTTCCCGAATTGTATAAAATAATGTTCCTTCGATTGATTTAGGCATACCTCAACGAATTTGATTATTCCATCCTGCCGGTATAGACAGGTAGTCTACTAAGAATCTGTTGAAGAATAATGTTCTTTCTTCACCAACAAAGCCCACCCGATCAGGTTTATTAAGAAACAAATACTAATCGATAAAGGGTCCATATGGCAGTTTTTGGTGAATTAATCAAGAAAGCAATTGATGTTTACGGCTTTGTAACGTCGGAGCCTGACCCGGCAAAAGCGCAGCGGGAAGTACTACAAAATCTGTTAACCAAAGCTCGTCTGACGGCTTTTGGAAAGAAGCATAATTTCACTGAGTTGCTCAATAGTCCTGATATTGTTACGGCTTTTCAGGCGTCAGTGCCTGTTTATGATTACGACAAACTGCATAATGACTGGTGGCACTATTTGCTGGAAGGGCACCAGAATGTGACCTGGCCCGGTGGACAAAACTATTTTGCCCTGAGCAGCGGAACTACAAGTACCAGCAAAGCCATTCCGGTGACGGACGACATGATCGATTCGATCCGGAAGTCAGGCATCCAGCAGGTCATGAGCCTGAAAAACTTCGACCTCCCTTCCGATTTTTTTGAAAAGCAGATCATGATGCTGGGCAGCAGCGTCAACCTGATTCAAAAAGATGACCACCAGGAAGGCGAAATCAGCGGTATTAGCGCGGCCAATATTCCGGCCTGGTTTCGGGGGTATTACAAGCCCGGTATCGAGATTGCGTCGATCACCGACTGGGATGAAAAAGTGCATCAGATCGCTAAAGAAGCACCAACCTGGGATATCGGAAGCCTGAGCGGTATTCCGTCCTGGATCGAAATGATGCTGAAAGAGGTAATCCGCTACAACCGGCTAAACACCATTCACGACATCTGGCCCAACCTGCATGTCTACACGTCGGGTGGGGTCGCCTTTGAACCTTACCGGAAAAGCCTCGAAAACCTACTGGCCCGGCCCCTCACGTACATTGATACCTACCTAACATCGGAAGGGTATCTGGCTACGCAGAAACGGCCGGACACTTCCTCGATGAGCCTGATCCTCGACAATGGCATCTTCTTCGAATTTGTTCCGTTTGTGGAGGAGAATATGGATGAGGAAGGCCGGGTGAAACAGGAGGCCACTGTTCTTTCGCTGGAGCAGGCGGAAGAAAACGTTGATTATGTCTTACTGATCTCGACCGTTTCGGGTACCTGGCGTTACATGATCGGTGATACGGTCATGATTACCGATAAGCAACGGTCCGAAATAAAGATTACCGGCCGGACAAAGCATTTCCTGAATGTCGTGGGCGAACAATTGTCCGTTCACCAGATGAACAAGGCGATGCAGACCATGCAGAAACGCTACGATATTGAAATAAAAGAGTTCGTTGTGTCGGCGATTCGCAAAAATGGGGAGTATATCAACAAATGGTACATCGGCTCTAACAAAGAGGTGAACAGTAACGAAATGGCCGCTGCGCTGGATAGCGAACTTTGCGACAACAACAAAAACTACAAGGTAGCCCGGAGTAAATCGCTGAAGGGTGTTGAAGCGGAGGTAATACCCGTTGAGAAGTTCTACCGATGGAGCGAGGATTTCAAGAAGCTGGGCGGTCAGGCTAAAATTCCAAGAGTGATGAAGGAGGAGGATTTCCTGGAATTTGAAGAATACGTAAGTCAGGTAGTCCTATAAAATGATACTTTTTCTATGGTGACGTCAGATAGACCTATCTGACGTCACCATTTTATTTCTGCTACAATTCCCGGCGCTGCCAATCCAGCTTTTCTTCTTCCAGCCGCTTCACCTGTTCCGTTATCTCTTCAGGTGAAACATAAAGCCGCGCTATTTTGTCTTTATACGTTTGCGGTAGTTCGGCATGATCCAGAATGAACCGCTTCGTCTCAATAAGGTATTTACCCAACCCATGCCGAACAGCGTGTCCATCAGCGATACGCTCCACCTTTTTGACATAATCAGCAGAAAAGACATAGCCCAGGCCGAAACGGACCATATCCAGATTGCTTCGGCTTTCATAATCCATAACATGTCCCAGCTCGTGACCGATCCAGCCAATCATGATGGCTTCGGGCAGTTGATGGATGGGAATGGCGGTGTGCGTCAGTTTGAACATCGAGCTGATATTAATTCGGTAAGCTCTGGATTTTCGGCCCATAAGTATGGTGCTGAAAACCGGCTGAGCCTGCATCACCGACGATTTTATTGACTGCTTGAAGATAAACTGAATGTGCGTTTCAGCCAGTTCCGGGTAAAAAGAAAGAGCCGTTAAAACGCTGTGTTCGATGATCGACGGTATCGTTTTATTCGTTCGAAACCGGGCCAGTGCTGGCGTGATTTCAGAAGATTGGGCGTTAATTCCGGATGCCAGCATAAGAAATCGAATTTAAACTATCTCTTTTCTTAACGTGCTGGAAGGAAATTGGTTTGCCTGTAGTCCCGGAACGATACTCGGTACTACAGGCTCAATACTACTTCGTTCCGGACAGCGGCACTAACTGCGCCGACAGGTTCGGCTTGCTCATGTCTTTGTCGAAGGGGAAGATGGGATGCTTGATGCGCTTGTAAGGTAAGCTGGCCAGATCCTGATTGACCCCACCTGGTGTAAGCGCCATGATCCAGCCCTGTTGCATAGCGTAGAGTTCGGGTTCGAGGTAGCCAATTTTGACTACCACAATGTCTGCTTCCCGGGGTTTGAGGCCCAGTCGGGTAAAGTCGATTTCTTTGTGATAAGGCTTGCGTTTCTGCGTCACGATCACGTGTATACTGCCCACTTTCACCACGACTTCGACCTCCGCGTCTTTATCTCCTTTCACAATGGATTCAACGGTTCCTTTAAGCTTGACCGGTAGGGCAAACCGTGAATCTACGCGCGCACCGGCTACTCCGTCAACCTGCCCGCCAACGCCAACCGCCATGGCTTTTTTGACCAGTTCCGGGTCGGGAATGGATGCGTAAATCAGCGAGGGTCCATTGGCCTTAAACTCCGGACGAGCCAGCAACTGAGTCAGCGTCCAGGTAACATCGCCCGCGCCACCCGCCGTTGGATTGTCGCCGGTATCGCTTATGAAAAAGGGGTGTTTTTTACTGGCAAAGGCGTCCGACAGGCATTTTTCCAGCGTGCCTGTTGGCGCAACAAAATCAAATTGGTGGCGGACGTTCCAAAAGTCGAGCGCCAGTTTCTCGGCGGTCTCAGTCACTTTACCCCTGTCATCGCCGGTCACCATCACAACGGCGTGGTTTCGGGGTTCATCGGCCCAGGCATAGCCAATCCAGATTGCCGCATCGACGATCCCTTCCCGGTGGTCAGCCAGCGGTTCGACCTGCTTATAAAGACTCTTGCCCGGCTCGATGCGGGTACTCGTTTTTTCGCCCGGCAGCAGGATCGGGACGGGTATCCAGGCTTTATAGGCTGGTTTGCCTTTGCCGCTTTTGATGCGTTCGATCAGATTAACAACAGCCCGTTCTTTGGTCTGCATGGCATCTTCATGGGGGGCCATACGGTAGCAGGTAATCAGATCTGAGTTTTCCGCCAGTCGCCACGACACGTTGCCGTGCAGATCCATTGAGGTGGAGACAAGGGTTTTATAGCCGATGACTTTCCGGATACGAGCGAGGAAATCGCCTTCGGGATCGTCGAGCCCCACAACGCTCATAGCCCCGTGGATATCGAAATACAGCCCATCATACGGGCCGTATTTTTTAAGTGAGTCCAGCGTTTTGCTGACCAGCGATTCATACGCCTGCCGGGTTACGGCCCCACCCGGCAGCGATTTTCCAACGATGGTGGGCAGCCACATCGCCTGTTTGCGCAGGGGTGAAACGGGCATCATAAAGGGGTAGGCATTGAATACTTCCGGGCCATACCGAGCATGAAAGGCTTCTTCCTGCGTCAGAGCGGGTGAGAAGGTGCTGGATTCGATTCCCAGCCCCGCAATGGCGATTCTCGGTAAGCTCGTTGACGAGGTAGGGGTGGCTGATTGCGAAAAGCCACAACTTATGGCGAAAATCCAGGCGGTAATCCCAAAGATGATGTGTTTCATGCCCACAATTTAGTCCAATCAAGGCAGTAGGCAAGCATTCTAAGGGTAAGGTCTGATGGAGGTACTAAATCTAACAGTGTTAGATCATGAAGTGGGCTATAGAAAAATGGAATCCAACTTGACCTTTCGTTTATGAATCCACTCTATTGGGAAATTCCTCAGACTAGGTGTTAAGAGAGGAAACACGTTCTTAAATGCGTAAGCAAAGCATTAGAAGCGCAAACCAAATTTAGGTTTGGCCGTCTGTGCTCTTCCAAAAAATGCCGGAATTAATTTGCCAGGCGGGTTAGGCGCGTTGTCTTTTACGAAGTGTCACCAAAATAAGCGTCAGGCCAGCTAGTGGGATGAGCGGATCAAGCAAGGACCCGCCGTTGCCAAAGATCAGGTTCAACAACGCAATCAACACACCGCCCACCGCCCAGCTAAGGCTGGTGGGGATAGACCAGGTCATGATCTGCTGGTTCACATCAGCAATGCCCATCATCCGGTTGACGACCCAGAACAAACTGTCGTTAAAGTAACTGAAAAACAGTGAGCCAATGACTGCGGCCTGTGCGGCCAATAGCATATTCATACCCGGCACCTGCGCGAGGATGGGTGCCGTAATAGAAGCCGCCGTGATCATGGCTACTGTGCCGGATCCCTGAATCAGCCGAATGACGGTAGATACCAGGAACGGAATCATAAGGGGAGAAAAAGGAAGCTGGGCAATGAGTCCTGCCAGTTGGGCTCCCGTGCCCGTTTCCCGAACCACAAAGCCCAGAGCACCACCCGCCCCGGTTACCATGAGAATGATGCCTGCCGATTGAAGCCCCTCTTCCAGACGGGCCGACGTCTGATGACGATCCAGTGAGGGTACTAATGTATATACGGCGAGTAAGGTGCTGATGCACAGCGCAATTATGGGTGTGCCGATAAACAAAATAAGCTGCCCGATCCAATGCCAGACTCCCGACTCATTCCCAATGGTCGGAACAATCATGGTTAAAATCGCTTTGGCGAAAATCAGGAGTATAGGGACCCCGATTGGTAAAAGAGAATTGGTTAATGAAGGTAACAAACGTTCTGTTTTTTCAGCGCTCTGTTCTTCCTTTCTAAATGTTACGCTGTTGTCGGGAATTAGTTGTTCGGCTGACGCCGGGTACCTTTTACCCAGCCATTTCGCGTAGAGGATAAACGTAAGTGTGCACGGAACACCCAGCCCCATGCCCAATAGCATCATAGCACCAACATCGACGCCAAACAGGCCCGAAACACCCAATGGACCGGGTGTGGGCGGCACCATTGTATGCGTCACTACCAGCCCACCTGCCAGAGCAACGCCCAGGGTGACCAAAGGTCGTTTGCCTTTCAGGGACAGGGCTTTGGCTATTGGAAAAAGAATGACAAAGGCAGAATCGGCAAAGATTGGGATGCTGATAAAGTAACCCGTGAGGGCCAGTGCCCATTCTTCCCGCCGGTTTCCCAGCCAGTTGATAAACGAATAGGCGATTTGCTCGGCCGCTCCCGACACTTCGAGGATACGGCCCATCATAACACCCAATCCAATGATTATCCCAATATTGCCCAGGGTCGAACCAAATCCTTTGGTGATGGCATCGAGCGTTTCGCTTACCGACATGCCGCCCGTCAACCCGGAAATACACGCTGCCATGATCATGGCGATCAACGGGTGTACTTTGGTGCGTAACACCAGAAAAATAAGCACAAAAACAGCAACGGCCAGCCCAATAATGGGAATGGAGGAATGAGGCATCCGGCTAAGGCTTTGGTTGGGAAATGAATTGTCGGATGAATTCGTCAAAATGGCTGTCCATTGTGAACCCAAGTTGCAGCGCCCGGGTGTTGTCAATTTTACCCGGCCAACTGCTCACAATGGCGTTGATGGCTGGATCGGGCCGAAACTGAACCCGGTTCCGCGTTTCTGTATCGGTCATGCGCTCAAGCGAGTCCAGCATCTGCTGAACGGTAACACTGATGCCGGGCAGGTTTACCGTTCGCCAGTCGCCGAAAGCTGTACCATTCAGATGAGCCGCCCGGATAATATTTTCGATAATCGTTTCCGGGCTCGATAGCCATAAGGGCAGGTCAGGGGATACAGGGCAAATGGCTTCTTCCCCATGAATAGGCTCCCGAATAATGCTGCTGACAAAGGAAGAGGCTGCCTGATTGGGCCGGCCGGGACGAACGCAGATGGTTGGTAATCGCAAAACGCGTCCATCGACATAATTCTTCCGGGTATAATCGTTAACCAGCAGCTCGCCCATGGCTTTCTGGGTACCGTAAGAGGAGCGGGGGGTAATTACGGTCATGTCATCAACAAGGTCCGGTAACGCTCCGCCATACACAGCAAGCGAACTGGCAAACACAAACCGAATGCCCGAATGTTGATGGCGACAGGCCTCCAGTAGTTGACGGGTTATTTCCAGGTTGACGGCCCAGCCCAGATC
Source organism: Spirosoma aerophilum (assembly GCF_054782495.1). Taxonomy (NCBI): domain Bacteria; kingdom Pseudomonadati; phylum Bacteroidota; class Cytophagia; order Cytophagales; family Cytophagaceae; genus Spirosoma; species Spirosoma aerophilum. The sequence goes on from NZ_BAAGSJ010000013.1 coordinate 774,219, forward strand.
AAAATCTTTTTCGGCATGGCTGCTGACAACGGCCGCCAGATGAAAAACAATAGCTGTTTTGCGGGTGATCAGGTTTTTTACTTCGTCTGCTATGGATAAATCAGCCTGTTGGCAGATTACCCGGCCGTCGGCAATAGCGGGGGGCATCAGCACATCCACCAGGACCAGTTCATCGAAAGTAAGTGTACTGTTCAGCAAAGCGTTTGCCAGTCGTTGCCCCAGGAAGCCAGCCCCTCCCGTTATAATTAGTTGCATAGATTTGGCGTCTTACAAAGTAGGTTCAACATGAAATCGTCTATTGACGTCAGTATAGAATGGCTAATCGTCCGATTTTTACTCTAACGAGGGCGGTTCGCTTTGTAAAGGAATGGATATGTACGAGAATTTAAATCAGATGATGGCCAAATTGCCACCAGAATACAGCGAAAACCTGCTTCCGGTCATTCACGAGGAATTTAGTGAAAGTGGCAAAACCATTATCGTACTTGATGATGACCCCACCGGCACCCAAACAAGTTATGATGTAACGGTGCTGACAACCTGGGATGTAAGCCTGATGGCGGACGAGTTAAAGAAAAAGCCAGCTGTATTGTTTATTCTGACAAATTCGCGTAGCCTGACTGAACAAAAGGCGGTTGATCTTGCCCTCGAAATTGGCGCAAACCTGAAGCAGGCGGTTGCGATTGCCCAGCGGGAGATTGTGGTCATCAGCCGGAGCGATTCAACATTGCGGGGGCATTTCCCGGCTGAAGTAGATGCCATTGCCCAGTCGATGGACATGATAGAGGCTGTTGTGGTTCTGGTACCCGCTTTTATTGAGGGGGGGCGAATTACGGTTGATGATGTTCATTACCTTATCGAAAATCAGGAACTGGTGCCTGTGTCGGAAACCCCTTTTGCGCGGGACCTGGTATTTGGCTATAAAAACGCCAATCTGAAGGCATGGGTTGACGAGAAAACGAAAGGGCGTGTCCGGGCATCGGAGGTGCAGTCAATATCGATTGACGATATACGAGTGGGCGGTCCGAAAGCCGTGTGCGATACGTTGAAAGCCATGAAGGACGGGGCCGTTTGTATTGTCAATGCGGTCAGTTATAGAGATCTGGAAGTCGTTGTTATGGGGTTGCTGGCAGCTGAAAAAGGTGGCAAAAAATTTCTGTACCGCAGCTCGGCAACGCTGGTCCCCCTCAGGATTGGGGTGGAGAGTGGTAAACCTTATATTCCTGAACCAGAGAAAGAGCCTTCCTCAACCGGTGCGTTGGTCATTGTAGGTTCTTACGTGCCTAAAACCACTAGTCAGCTGACCTGGCTGCTGCAAAGCGGGAAGTATTTATCCATTGAGATACAGGTTGGAATGCTGCTGAACTCGGTCGACGCAAATTCGTTGGCTGAAACGATCAGTAAACAAACCGATGAGTGGCTGGCTGCCGGAAAGGATGTTGTCATCTATACAAGCCGACACCTGGAGGTTGGTCGGGATGAGGCAAGCAACCTGGCCATTAACGCACAAGTATCAGAATTCCTTGTGACCATCGTGAAAAACCTGAAAATAAGGCCCCGTTTTATGGTGGCTAAAGGGGGTATTACGTCCAGCGACCTGGCATCAAAAGGCTTGTCAGCCGAGAGAGCCCATGTCCTGGGTCCTATATTAGCTGGCGTTCCAGTGTGGCGGATGGATGAGAAAAGTAAGTTTCCAGGTATCCGTTATGTTGTGTTTCCCGGGAATGTGGGTAGCGAAACCGCCCTGGAAGAAGTATGCCGGGCGCTGGGTTGACTCCCAATTGTGGGTGAAGACAACTTATGCGCCGGAAAACTGTCAGCTGCTGAATAGGACCGTTTTGCCTCGTTTCAACACATAACCCGTTCCCTTACGGAGGGTTAGGTCACCGCTTCTCCAGCTGTACTTACCGGCTTTCCCCACCCGGCTCATCAGAATACCAGAAGGAGTACCGGCCATGAAAACCTCTGCTTTTTTGTTGTTTTTACTGAAAACAACGGCGGCCATAGAGGTATATGAACCAGTAGGGTGCATTTCTTTAAGTTGTACTTTCTGTTCAAATACCCGTATACAATCGTTTTTGAGAACTGAAAATGTGTAGCCCGCCGAGCCGATACAACCGTGCGAATCTTTATCGTTGCCAACTGTGAGGCCTGTTTGGCCGGATGCAAGCGCACTGATCAACAAAAAAAATGAACTATAGACTAATCGATTATACATGAATAAATGACGTTAACGCTACGCAAACTATACCCTGTAAACGTCGGGAAGCCGATAAGACAACGAGGTATGTAATCTCTGTCTATCGGCTTCCTGATTCCCACTAACTACTCTGTCTGGTCATCGACATTGGCGTCGGCTGCATTGGTCTTTACCGAGGCTATGCCATTGTCGCGCGAGGTTTCACTCTCATACATTTCGCTGGAGCCGATGATTTGGCCGTTGCCAGCTTTTAACGTAAAATAAGGCTTTCCACCGGAAGACGTCTTTCGGTCAAATCGGGCATCATCCTGCGAATTGGTCTTAACCGATTCGATGCCGTTCAAGCAGCTTGCTTTCGATGAGTACCCTTCACTGCTCAAAATGACCTGCCCATTCCCGGCTTTGAGATTGAACTGAAATTCTCCGTTTTTTCGTGTCGTAATAACGAATTTACCCATTGGTGGTTCTGTTTGACTGGTGGAAAATTAGTGGTATGAAGTACTAAAGTGTTTTAAAGGAAGGCTGATCCATGCGGCTTACACAATTACTGTTTATTGTAAAATTGATAAGAGAAGAAAACAGTTGATTTAATCGCTCTACCCGGATGATAATGGCCTTGCTGAGTGCTAATGTACTTAATATATTTTATTTGTGACAAACTTAAATGAGTAGGAAGTATGCACTTTAACGGATTATTCAAAATAGTTTGGTTTCCTTATTTATTGATTTTAAAAGTTGAGTTACTAGCCTATTTTGTTGGTCAATTTGATGGAATAAAATTTGTTGGATCAAAGCCCTGTAAATATGAAATTTGCCAAACGCCATTGCTTTTTTTTGCTTTCACTTTATAAATAGAGTCATCGCCCCAGGTCCAGCCAAACGTAGCCTTATCGTTGTCTATATTAAGATTGATTAGGGCCAGCGTTTTCCAATAGTTCTCTGGGCTATCCTGGCAGTTGCACCATGGATTTGAATCATTTCCAAAAGGGGGCATGTCGCCAACTGACCACTCCAGTTGCTTGTTTTTAAGTTTCCCGTCCAGGGTCAGGCCAATGCTTTTATAATTATCAAGAAATGAGCCATCGAAGTAATTGGTCGCTTTGAGTTCGTTTAGCCGATTATTGAGCTTCTTTTTGTCAATACCCATGTAGCGAATTTGCTGCTTATCAGCAAGTGGATCAAAATCATCCATCGAGCTTTTCGTTTCATGCCACTCATAAACGCTCCTAACTAACTTTTGAAGCTGCGCTTTATTATCTGTTAAACCAAGCGTAGCTTTTTTATAAGTAGTATCTGTTTTTGGGTTTCTTACAGATGCTGATATTGTTGCTAACGCTGATGTCTTTTCGCTTTTAGGCTGGTTACATGAAAAACAAATCAGACCAATAAGCGCAGCAAGTTTCACTTGTTTCATATACAATACTAAACGTCATCTTTTTGAATTGACTTTTTGTAAGGCTTTTGATTGGAATAAAGTTCGGTCTATTTAGTATTGAAATTATTTCCAATTTAATAAATGGATAAAATAGACTACTAAAAAAGTAAAATCTATATTTAATCTTATAGTGCTCGATGGGAGAATCAATTCAGCTATAAAAACTGATTTTTTTATAATTTGAATTGGTCACAAGTAATAAGCACCTTAAGTTCGTTGTACTGCCTTACTAATCTGCCAGAACAAGGAAAATGAGGTGCTTATGCTCAATGAACCGATAAGGTTGGTATATTTATTTAGTCTTCAGTTTGAATGTCGGTTTTCCGGTCCAGCATGATGAAGCTCTCACCAATAATTTCGGTCACATACTTTTTATTTCCGTTGGGATCGTCATAGGACCGCGTTTTTAACTTGCCTTCCAGGTAGATCATACTTCCTTTCTTTAAATACTGCCCGGCCAGATCGGCGAGTCCTCTCCACACCACAACCGTGTGCCATTCAGTGTTAGATTGCGTCTGCCCTTTGTCATCTTTATAACCCTCAGTTGTTGCCAGCGAAAACTTAGCGACACTAACGTTGCCTTCGAGTTGCTGAACCTCCGGGTCTTTGCCCAGATTGCCCAGTAGAGTAACTTTATTTAATCCTCTCATTGATAATGGATGGTTGTCTGAAAGCAGGTGTCCCTGGTTTTAGAATGATAAATGCGTTAACTCCCCTGAGACGTTAAATAGTCTATATGGTTACCTTCGTTTACTTAACTTAAAAGTGGCTTTTGCTTTGAGTATTGCGAATTCGTATGTTGCTTTAAGCGTTATGACAACTAGTATTCGCTCTCTGCTTTTTCTTTTGACTGCCGGTTTGCTTGCCATGAGTGCCGCAAAACCCACCCGTGTCGTTTTCTTTGGCGATTCCATTACCCAGGCCGGGGTTAATCCGGGTGGTTATATTGACCGCCTGAAAAAAATGCTTCCTTCCGATCAGTTCGAACTGATTGGTGCCGGTATTGGCGGTAATAAAATTTATGACCTGTTCCTCCGCATGGACGAGGATGTACTGGCTAAGCAACCCGATGTGGTGATTGTTTGGGTAGGTGTCAACGATGTCTGGCACAAAGCCTCTTATGGCACCGGTACCGATCCGGACAAGTTTGTAAAATTTTACGAAGCGGTTATTAAAAAACTTAAAGCCGCCAACGCCCGCGTTATGTTATGTACCCCTGCCGCCATTGGGGAAAAAACGGATTTTAGTAATCAGCAGGATGGCGATCTGAATCAGTACAGTCAGCTCATCCGGGATCTGGCCAAACGGCAGAATATACCCGTGATCGATCTTCGGAAGGCTTTTTTGGAGTACAATTTGAAGAATAACCCCGAAAATAAGGAAAAGGGGATTCTGACAAACGACCGCGTTCACCTGAATGACGCCGGCAACGAACTTGTGGCCGAGCAGATGAAGCAGGCATTGACCAATGCCGTGAAGTAATCGTTTGAATACTAAACCAGTTTAAACTTTCTTTAAATAATGTTGAATGAGTGGTAGTTTCCGGCTGTAGGACAGCCCGGAAACTACCATTTTATTTTATCGGTCAAATGAATTGAATTTATATCATTCCGACGATAGGGGAGCGTGCTGAGTCATGATAGAAACCCCAATAATTCACAGCCCATTTGACAGGTTTAAACGGAACCGATCTTACTATTTCCTTAGTGTAGTGAGTCGCTCAACGTTAGTGTTTGAGTCTGCGAAGAACAAACTCTTCGAGGGTATTGATGGCTGCATTATTGGCTATGTGCTTAATCAGCGATATATGCGTGTCGGCTAGCTTTGGCAAGAGAGCCGCATCAATGGCCTGCAAATCTTCAGGAATCATGGTTTGGGGCATAACAGAAATGCCCATTCCCGCCCTAACAGCCGCCACCGCTCCGGTATAACTGGGACTGGAAAAGACAAGTCGCCAGGGCCTGCTGGCCTGCTCCAAAGACTCAACCGCCGAAGCGCGGTACACACAGGGCTGGGGAGCCAGAACGAGCGGAACGGGTTTTTTTGCATCAATCAGGCTGGCATCGCCTACCCATTTGAGTGGCTCTGACCATACATCCAGGCCGTTCGGAAAATCCTCTGGCCGGTTCATCTTCACCAGTACCAGATCAAACTCATTCTTCTTGAACCGATCGAATAGATTGAGTGTCAGATCACATTCGATATTCAGCAGTATTCTTGGGTGAATACGTGAAAAATCGGCCAGCACCTCCGATAGGTAGACACTGGCAAAGTTCTCGGGGAGTCCAAAGCGTACTTCTCCTTCAAGGTCAGGTTCTTTGAACCGGTCGAGCGCTTCCCGGTGAAGCGCAAAAATCCGACGCGCATATCCCAGAAAAATTTCACCTTCAGGCGTCAGCGTGAACGCTTTTCCACGAATCAGCAACAACTTTCCCAGTAGGTGTTCCAGCTTGGTTATCTGCTGACTAATGGCCGATTGGGTGCGGTTCACCCGTTCGGCAGCTTTGGTAAAGCTCCCTGTTTCGGCAACCGCGATAAAGCATTGTAAGGCGATGGTATCAATATTCATAAGAATTTCTAATGTTAAGTATTAGAATTTCGAGCTTTTCTAATATTAGAAAAGCTAATACATTTGAGCGCTGAAACAAATATAACTTATAAAGGTAATATCAAATGAATCTATTTTTACTCGATAAACTGTTCCATATCGATAGATTGTCCATAACCATGATGGGGCTGGTTGCCTTCATTGGTGTGTGTGTTGGCAGCTTTGCCTATCGTTATCTAAAAGGTGATGCCCTATACCGACAGTTTTTTATTCGGCTGGTGGCACTAATCGTCTCGGTCATGTTTATGGTCAGCGCAGATCACTTGCTTCTTTTATTAGGAGCCTGGTGCCTGAGTAACGCCCTGCTGGTTCGGTTAATGATTTATAAGACGAGTTGGAAAGCCGCAAAAGCCGCCGGACTTCTGGCAACAAAAAATTTCGTTTGGGGAGGCATATGTGTAGGGAGCGCCTTCTCAATCCTATATGCCGAAACCGGTGAAACCAGCATTCAGGCGCTTGTCCACCAGCCCACATTTTCATCCACTACAATACTGGCTCTGGGGCTGCTGCTGATGGGTGCCATGACTCAATCGGCTATTTGGCCCTTTCATCGCTGGCTGCTCAGCTCACTCAATTCCCCCACGCCCGTATCGGCTATCATGCACGCGGGCCTGATTAATGGAGGAGGGTTTTTGCTCGCCCGTTTTGCACCACTTTATCTGCAAAGTCCGGCTCTGTTAACGTTTCTGATTGTCATTGGATTCGGCACCGCTCTGCTGGGCACCTTGTGGAAACTCATGCAGCCCGATGTAAAACGGATGTTGGCCTGCTCAACAATGGGGCAAATGGGTTTTATGTTTGTACAGTGTGGCCTGGGGTTGTTTCCTGCAGCGGTTGCCCATTTGGTCTGGCATGGCATGTTTAAAGCGTATCTGTTCCTGTCAAGTGGGAGTGCCGCTAAAGAAAAACGAGTCGATCAGGGCTATCCGCCAACCTCAATTGCCTTTATTTGCTCGCTTCTATGCGGGTTAGCGGGCAGTTTCAGTTTCGCTGTTTCGAGTGGCAAAACCTGGGCAAGTGGCGATACGACACTGGTATTGATCGTCGTAGCTTTTCTAACGGCCAGTCAATTCGCCCTGCCCATTCTACAATCGAAAACGCTGCGAATGTTGCCCCTGGCCTTGATGGGTACGGGACTCTTTGGACTCGTTTATGGCGGCAGTGTTCAGCTGATTACCTGGTTTATGGCGCCGATGGAGTTGATGCAGCCCCAACCCCTGAATGGCTTTCACATGACTGGCATGCTGGCCCTAACGGTGGCATGGCTGTCCAGACTGTTCCTTCGAACTCCCGAAAAAGCCAATTCGTCGCCAGAATGGATGTTGAAAGGATATGTAACGGCACTTAATGCAAGCCAGCCACATCCCGACACTATAACCACACACCGTAATCAGTATCAGTATCAATAACCCCACCTTCTCACTACCTCCCCAGTCATGAATACTCCTTTCGTGAATACAGCCATCGTGGAAACAGCCATCGTGGATACAGCCGTCGTGGAAACAGCCGTTTTAATCGAAGCAGACAATCAAATTTTACGGCTCACCGAAAAGTTGGGCAGTGCACGTATAGCCGATCTGGTCGCGCAGAGTTTCAAAATAATAGCGCCTTTCTGGCCCCTAAAAAACCTGATTGCCGTTAATCCGCTTCAGGGACTTGAGGATTTACCGTTTGAAGAAGCCCTGCCTTTAGGCAGCGCCTATTTCCAGCAGGCTACCTTGCCGGAGCCCATGGCAGCCGTTAATCGTCAAACCATCAAATGGTTACAGGCGTATTTTGACGATGGGCAGGCAACCCTACCTATGCCACTGCGTCAGGAAGGATTGTATGCCGCCTGGAGACAGCTTGCCATGCATGATGCGTGTCTGCATGGGAACGATGCGCAAAAGCTGGAATGGTTGAGTGCTCTGCCCGAAAATCCCGTTCAGGCCATTCGGGAGTTCCTGCTTCGAGCAGCCATTGCTCCGGCCGATCACGAGCAATTCCTCACCCTGCTGCTCACCACGCTGCCGGGATGGGCATCGTATATCCGGTACCGTACAGACTGGGCGGGACTCGATTCCAATCATTGCCATCCGGTAACCCAGGTCGAGTATCTGGCCTTGCGGCTTATCATCACCCATTTGCAATGGCCGGATGCGAAGGAGTTGGTAAACTGGCATCATGCAATTCTGCAAAAGAACCAATCGAAATCAAACGTGCTGACGCAAATTCAACAGGCCGAAAGCACGTACCGACTGCCGCTGCTACAGCAGCTAGCCGCCCAGCCTCTGAAGGAAGCACGCACCCCAGACGCCCAGCTTGTTTTCTGTATCGATGTGCGTTCGGAACCGTTTCGTCGGGCACTGGAAGCGACGGGCGATTATCAAACCCTGGGTTTTGCCGGTTTCTTTGGTGTTCCGGTCCAGATTACGGATACCGTAACGGGCGAAACCCATGCTTCCTGTCCGGTGCTTCTGTCGCCCAAATATACGGTCCATGAATCGCCATGCTGTAGCCCGGCAGAACAGGAAAATGATCGCAGGGCGTACGGTCGTCAGACGAAGTTCAAGCAGCTCTATCAATCCCTAAAGTATAGCTTTACGACCCCTTTTGCGCTGGTCGAGAGTTTGGGGCTGGCCAGCGGTACCTGGATGGGATTACGCAGCCTGGCACCTGGCCTGGCCTCCCGGCTCAAACACAGTGTCAGCCAGTCGATCCGCAAACCAATGGCCGTGGAGTCATCATTGGCGACACTTCCTTTGGCCGATCAGTGTGCTTTTGCCGAAGGGGCGCTGCGGTTAACAGGGCTGACCCATAATTTTGCGCCCCTGGTCGTATTCTGCGGGCATGGAAGTACTACCCAGAACAATGCCTATGCAACAGCGCTCGATTGCGGAGCTTGTGGTGGACGACACGGAGCCCCCAACGCCCGCATTCTGGCGGGACTGCTAAATACCACGGAGGTAAGAACGTATCTTGGCCAGAAAGGGATTTCGATACCTGACACGACCCGTTTTAGGGCAGCCGAGCACAATACGACTACGGATGAAGTCTCTCTTTATGGTGATGACGCATCCGAAGCGTGTCAAAAGCTGATAAAGGATCTGGCAAAAGCCCGGCAGGTGAACAGCACTGAGCGACTGAAGCAGATGCAAAAAACGGCTGTCCAAAACGGTGGGGCACAACAAACCTGGCTTCGGTCGCAGGACTGGGCTCAGGTTCGTCCGGAGTGGGGATTAGCGCGGAATGCGGCCTTTATTGTCGGACCCCGTGACCTGACAGCCCCCCTGAATCTGCAAGGGCGTACTTTTCTGCACTCGTATGACTTTACGCAGGACCCAACCGGCTCGTCCCTCACCACGATTCTCACGGCACCCATGGTGGTGGCCGAGTGGATCAATACACAGTACCTTTTCTCTACGCTGGACAATGTAGCGTTTGGTGGAGGTAGTAAAATAACGCAGAACATTACCGGCAAGATCGGTATCATGCAGGGAAATTCAAGCGACCTGATGACCGGCCTGCCTTTGCAATCCGTTTATGCCAGTGATGAACAGGCCTATCATCAGCCCCAGCGATTGATGACGGTAGTCTATGCTCCCCGGCCGTTAATTGATTCGGTTATTCAGGCACAAGCGGTGTTGCAAAAACTGTTTGGAAATGGATGGGTGCAGCTTGCCTGTATCGAACCGGAAGATCGCCAAACGTATTTACTAACCCGTAATCTGCTTTGGCAGAAGGTGGAATAAAACGCCAGTCCGAGTAATGATGAAGCTGAGTTAGTTTCACCACCACTCGGACTGAATCGATTCCATTACATTTTTTTAGCATAAAGCCGGGAGCTGATAGGCGAAAGTTTGTGGTAAGGCTGGATTTGACGCACTAGTTGTTCAACACCGACTCACCCAGCTTTCCAATATATCCGCTCCCGGTAACTTATCGCTCAATTCCTGCTTTTTGCCTGATTGTTGGAAAGTCGGAAAGCTGGTTTAGAAATAACTGGAAGCGGAGCAAACGAGAAAATTCACTGTATTGCCCTGTAGCGGTGCGTTTGACGCCTTGGAAAGTAGGAAAATGGCCATGATTTACTTTGACTTGGGTGTAGCAATTGCCGCGGGAGACCAGCTTAGGCTAAGAAAGGCTCGCTAAAGAGTCGGAACGTAAGGTAAACCTGTTCGCTTGCCTGATCTGCCTGCATACACTGATGAAAAGTAAATAATTTGTCTAGTCAGATTTAGCCAAGCCCCGTCATGCCGTCTTTTCGCCTTCTTACTACGTTACTAGTCAGTCTACTACTTTCTCCGATAGCCCTGGCACAAACGGTCTCGCCCAACGCTTTTGCAAATGTGACCGGACATCCGAGATTACTGCTGCTAAAAGGGGAGGAGGAATCGATAAAAAAAACGGTTAGTCGGGATAAAGCCTGGCAAAAACTGCATGAGGCTATCCTGACCGAGTGTGATGGCATGATAGAGGCCGCCCCGCTCCAACGCATCCAGATTGGACGACGGTTATTGGATAAATCCCGGGAGGCTCTGCGCCGGATCTTTTATCTGGCCTATGCCTGGCGAATGACCCATGAACTGAAATACCTGCAGCGGGCCGAAAAAGAACTTTTGGCCGTTTCGGCATTTTCAGATTGGAATCCCTCTCACTTTCTGGACGTAGCCGAAATGACAATGGCCGTTTCAATTGGCTACGACTGGCTATACAACGATCTGTCGGACCAGTCACGTTCAATTATTAAGGAGGCCATTCTGAAAAAAGGCATCGAGCCGTCGATGGACCCTAAACACAATAGTTGGCTCAAGAGCAGTAATAACTGGAATCAGGTATGTAATGCCGGAATTTCCTACGGGGCTATAGCCATCTTTGAAGACCAGCCCGAGCAGTCGAAAGCCTTGCTCAGTCGGGCGGTGGAGTCGGTGGTACTGCCCATGGACGATTATAAACCTGATGGAGCTTACCCGGAAGGATACAGCTACTGGGGCTATGGCACGAGCTTCAATGTGATGTTGATCAGCGCGCTGGACAAGCTTTTTGGCCGTGATTTCGGCCTTTCTCAAAAGCCCGGTTTTTTGAAAACGGCTGGTTATCTGGAGAATATGACCGGTCCGTCCGGAAACGCCTACAATTATTCGGATTCAGGATTGAGTGGCGAATTGCAGCCCGCTATGTTCTGGTTTGCCAAAAAGCTGAATGACCCATCGTTGCTGTGGGTAGAGCGCAGTCGGCTGATGAACAGCGAGGGCAAAAAACATGTTCGGGATCGACTGTTGCCAGCTGCCCTGCTGTGGAGTAACGGGGTGGGACTCTCGCAAATGAAACCTCTCCAAAATACCATGTGGGTAGGAGCAGGCAAAACCCCCGTTGCCTTGATGCGATCGTCCTGGACTGACCCTGCCGCTATTTTTGTGGGCGTGAAAGGGGGTAGTCCGTCGAGCAGCCACGCCCATATGGATGTAGGCTCGTTCATTATGGAAGCCGATGGGGTTCGCTGGGCCATGGATTTCGGGATGCAGGAGTATGAATCGCTGGAATCCAAAAAAGTTGACTTGTGGAATATGCGGCAGGATTCGCAACGCTGGCAGATATTTCGGTACAACAACTTTACGCACAACACCCTGACGATTAACGATCAATTGCAGCGGGTAGCGGGCAAAGCACCCCTTATCAGCCACTCGGCTCAATCCGACTTTATGCAGGCTACATTCGACCTGACAGATGTATACAAAGAGTCAGTGGCAAGAGCCAGTCGGGGTATCGCCCTGATCGATAAAGCGTATGTAGTTGTTCGTGATGAAATCGAGACATTATCCACGGAGACCAACGTTCGGTGGACGATGCTCAGCCCGGCATCGGTAAAATTGGTAGGTACGAACAAGGCCATTCTAACAAAAGATGGCAAAACACTGACCCTTGAAGTTAAAGAGCCCGCTACGGTGGAGATGAAAATCTGGCCAACGGAGCCTACTCACGATTACGACGCCCCCAATCCGGGTACCGTACTCGTTGGTTTCGAGGTTAAACTGCCGCCGAATGCGAAGACGGCCATCAACGTATTGCTCACACCCGGAACGGGCACGAAATCAGCCGTTACGTCAGTCGTACCACTGGCGAAATGGCCTCGGTGATGGGCCGAATAGCGTTGCCATATCGGTAGAATTCTCTAATTTTTACTGAAATCCAGATCATACGTTACATTCAGACGAAACCCGTTATTCATTTCAAAAACGGGCTTTTGGGTGATGGGTTCCAGTTCAGGGTGCTGTGTAATCTGATTGAGGTAGTTTAACTCAATCTTGAAGGCGTCACTGAATTGGTACCCGACCCCCCCCGAAAGTCGATTCTGGTTGAATACATTCTGCGCTACGTTCCGACCAAAGCCAATGAAAATTTCGTCGAAGAAGTTGGCGTAAAACTCCCCATCATCGATTGTCGTTCCTTTGAGCGGAATCGTGCCCGAAAGCTGATAACGTGTGCGGTTCTGATATTCCCAGTGTTCAACATGGCGGGGATTGTCGTCGGCCCCGATGCCCAACCAACGCTGTTCAAGCCTGAAACGGTGGCTTAGTTTCACGATGCCTGTATTCGAGCTTAGCTGAATATCCTGATGGGTACGGCTCTCGATCGTGGGTACGCCTGCATCGGCAACCGGATAATCTCCGTAAGGAAAAGTCGTAAAAAAGGTATAGCCACCGGCCAATTTAACCTGATCAGTTAGCGCGTAAACCAATCCGAGTCGGGCCAGCGACTGTTGCCAGGATTGTATTAACTCCACACGTCGCCATTGGTATTCGGTATGTAGTGCCCAGCGTTTGCTCAGTTTGTGATCACCATTGTACGTATACCAGCCGATGGCGTTTCGGTCGATGATCCGGTTTTGCTGTCCGAAACCGGTTGCAGAAAGAAGTAGAAAGAAAAGCAGGTAGCGGAGCCCCATTCGGTTGAGTTGCCTATTCATTAACTCAATAAGAACTTTCCTGCCGGTTAGGTTTGAAATTAATACCGATTGGTTGTCGGATGGAAGGTTTGCCAGCTATGCCAGAATTCCTGATGTGCCTGCAGGCGACTTAAATTCGGGCCAGGGCTCAGGGAGCGTCCGGAAAGGAGAAAGGGTTGATTTCCTGTTTTGAGGGTTTCATTGTTCAACACGAATCGGGTAGAAGCGGTGGGCCGCTCGAACGCAAAAAAAGACCGGTTGTCCTTTGCCAACACAAGCAGGACCGGGTGGCTCCCCAGTTCGTCATGAATGATCCGTTCCCGTTTCAGACGATTCCAGTCATACGCTTTAGCGACTTTGCCAACGACGAGCCCTATGACCCACGATTTATCCCGCCAAGACAGGCTGTCCGTCCGGGTTAGGTCACTGCTGCCTTTCCCAGTTTCATAGGTCGACATTTTGGTATAACGCTCATTGAAGGCAGCATCAGGCTGCATGATCCGGCTATCGGGATGTAGCGCCAGCCACTGTTTCAGGGTCATTTGCTCACTGAACACTTCGGGTAGGGTATCGCCTTTTCGCTTACCTGCTATCGCTTCGCCATTGGCTTGTCGCCACCAGCTACCGGTGGTCGAATCCTCAAACATCGCGTTGAAATGGTCCATGCCCACGAGCCGGAATGTTTCCGGCTTCCCCTGCACCAGGGGCTTAAAAATTCGGCCGGTGCGGCAAACCGTGCAATACGTAACCATAATGGGCTGACCACCCAGTGTGTCCAGTACCTGATGATGATACCCGATAAATTGTATTGGATAAGCTTTGGCCTGACCGTTCAATTCCACACCCAGTATCTCGCGGTCGGGTTTTACCGTATTTTGACTGGCCGGGCGAAGTTGAACGTTACCGGGCTGGTAGAACATATGGTCGGCGGCCATCTGAAAATTAAAGGCATACCCAACCCCTGCAACCAGCACTAATCCCATCAATGCGACCCATTTCGAACGTCGGTAAGCAGCCAGAAGCTCAGCAAAAATCAGTAGGCTCAAAACGGTCCGAAACACCCAACGCCATGAATACAGAAAATAAGCCATATCCAGACTTTGCATACGTTGGCTGCCGGGCATGGGCATAATGAAATAGACATTGGCTATTTCGAACAGTATCAACCCAACGATACCGATGTAAAAAAGTCTTCTCATGGTGCCGGTAATTTAAAATGGTAAAGCGCTGATTTTTATGAACTGTAAGGCTCATTTATGATTCTATACAAATAAGCAATTTGTACGTCATTATTGGTCCTGAAGATCATGAAAATCAGCGTTCCATTTGTTAGGGAAGGGCGAAGGCTACATACTGATTCCCTTTTTTTGCCCCTAGTTTTCCCCCACCGCACGCAATGACTACGTACTGTTTGTTGCCAACCTGGTAGGTTGCGGGGGTAGCAAATCCAGCCGCTGGCAGCGTTGTTTCCCAAAGCTGTTTGCCGGTTTTCCTGTCGAACGCCCTGAATTTCTCGTCTTTCGTTGCGCCGATGAAGATCAATCCGCTGGCCGTTACAACCGGGCCACCATAGTTTTCAGAACCAGTATTTCTGATGCCTTTCTTTGCAAGCTCGGGTTCTTCCCCCAATGGGATTTTCCACAGGTATTCACCCGTATTTAAATCAATGGCGTTGAGCGTTCCCCAGGGTGGCGAAATACCCGATAAGCCCTTGCTGTCCAGAAATTTGATGTAGCCCGAAATTTTGTAGGGAACATCCGGTGCCTTGCTTCCTTTCGTGACCTTTCCACCCGCTTCTATTTTTTCATCGTCGAACAGAAAACCTACCAGCGCCTGTTTTTCCGATGCCGACAACTGAGTAAATCCCGGCATCATCCCTTTGCCGTGGCTGATGACCTGCGTCACATACCCGCGGTCTTTTCGTTGACCAATGTTCACAAGCGAGGGGTATCCACTGGCCGGATTCCCTTTCCGTTCGGGGCCGTGACAGCTGGAGCAGGTCGTCGTGTAAAGTCGGTTGCCGAGTGTTAGATGAGCCAGATTATCCTGCTTAGGGGCAAGGTTGAGCGCAATGAGCCAGGCTGCTTCGTTGGCATTTACATACATAATCCCGTTCGGATCCGTAGCGGCACCGCCCCATTCGGCACCCCCATCCAGTCCCGGAAAAATAAACGTGCCCTGTCGACTCAATGGCTGAAATGTGCCCTTGCGACTCCGACGATATTGAGCCAGTAAGGTGTCGCGGTCTTCGGAGTAGGGGTTCAGATCCGCTTCGCTGAAGTTTTGCCGGGCAAATGGTGCGGGCTTTGTGGGAATGGGCTGCGTAGGCCAGGCTTCTTCACCGGGGACGTCCGATTTGGGCATCGGCATTTCTTTTATCGGGAAAAGTGGTTTGCCGGTAACCCGGTCGAATACCAGCACATGGCCTGACTTGGTTACCTGGGCGACGGCGTCCACGCGCCGGGGCCGTCCGTCGGGCCCTTTGCTGGTAACGGTCAGCAGGTTTGGTGGAGCCGGAAAGTCGCGGTCCCAGATATCATGGTGAACGGCCTGAAAGTGCCAGAGCCGCTTGCCCGTTCGGGCGTCGAGGGCCAGTAAACAATTGGCAAACAGGTTTTGCCCTTTTCGATTACCGCCGTAAAAATCGAAGGCTGCGGAGCCGGTGGGTACGTAAAGAATGCCGCGAGGCCGGTCAACCGACATCCCCGACCAGTTATTCGCGCCACCCACATCGGTATTTTTATAAGTGTCTTTAGGCCAGGTGTCGTAGCCATATTCGCCGGGTTGCGGTATGGTATGGAACGTCCAGACGAGTTTGCCCGTGCGAACATTAAAGGCACGAACGTGACCCGGTGCCGCATCAGCTCCTTCAGACAGACGGACGGGCATGATGATGAGGTCTTCGAAGATAGTGCCGGGTGTGTTTGAGATGACGAACTTTTCTTTCGCCTGCGCGCCGAGCCCTTCGTGAAGATCAACATGACCGTTTTCTCCGAAGGCAGGAATGGGCTTTCCCGTTTTGGCATCCAGCGCATAAAGCAACGATCCGACCGTATATAAAATCCGCGCTTCGGTCTCGCCACTGCCGTTGGGTTTGTTAGACTGCCAGTAGACAACTCCCCGGCTGGTGCTGAGCGATTGTTTCGTTGGGCTACCAAATTTCCAGATTTCCTTACCCGTAGCGGCATCGAGCGCAATGGCCTGTACGGTTGGGGTAACGCTGTAGAGCACGCCATCAACGATAATGGGATTTGCCTGAATCTGTCCGCTGTCGGGAGTGGCATAGGTCCAGGCGACTTGAAGATTCTTGACGTTATCAGGTGTTATCTGCGTCAGGGCCGAATAATGACTACGGTCGGGCCCACCAAGGTATTCGCCCCAGTTGGTGTAGTCATTTGGTCGGGTATCTGTAGGGTTCTGGCTCAATTGAGACCACCCAATGGCCAGTATCGCCAGTCCACTGAGCGCAAAAAATAATCGTTTCATGAAGCTAAAGGAGTAGTCTGACAAATCTACATCAAAAGCAGCAACGACGGGTTCTCTACGCAGTTCGGACACACCGGCTCTAAAACAAAAAAGCCCCGGATGTTGTCCGGGGCTAATCGCTTAATAATTTTTATCCGTGCTGGAATTGCTGAATCGACTGTTTCCAGTGCCTCGGCTTTGGGGCTGCGAAGGTCGGCTGCTGGGCCGTTTCGGAGCGCTGTTTTCGTCGCGACGGTATGAATCACCTGACGCTCCCGGAGTTGATGACCGTTGCTCTGTCGAGCGTGAGGGACCATTACTGTCGACTCGGCGGCTATTACCGCCATTTCCGTTCCGACTAAATGAGCCGGAGTTCCCCGAACCATTTGAACGTCCACCACCCGAACGATTTCCGTTGTTGCCATTCCGGCCCTGACCCTGACGGACAGGCGCGGGCGTAACCGCGGCTGTCGAAATGTCGAGTACATACGGATGGTTATCGATCACCGGAACACGCTTTCCAATCAGTTTATGAATGTCGCGCAGGTAATCGGTTTCTTCAGCATCGCAGAACGACAGCGCAATGCCATCGTGACCCGCACGACCCGTCCGTCCGATCCGGTGAACATAAGTTTCGGGAATATTGGGTAGCTCGTAGTTAATCACGTGCGACAGTTCATCGACGTCAATGCCGCGAGCGGCAATATCCGTTGCGACCAGCACCCGGGTTTCGCGGCTCTTGAAGTTCGAGAGGGCGCGCTGGCGGGCGTTTTGTGACTTATTGCCATGAATGGCCTCTGCACCGATACCCGCTTTCAGAAGGTCTTTAACGACCTTGTCGGCTCCGTGTTTGGTGCGGGCAAAAACCAGTGCCGATTTAATGTTTTTGTCGTCAAGGATATGCACAAGCAGTTTGCGCTTGTCGTCTTTCCCAACGAAGTACATTGCCTGCTCAATCGTGTCGGCGGTCGACGAAACGGGTGTGACTTCAACCTTGGCCGGATTATTCAAAATCGTATCCGCCAGTTTAGCCACATCGGGGGGCATGGTTGCTGAGAAAAACAGCGACTGGCGGTTCGATGGTAATTTGGCGATGACTTTTTTAACGTCGTGGATAAAACCCATATCGAGCATTCGGTCGGCTTCGTCCAGGACAAAGAACTGAACATCGCGCAGGGAAATGAAGCCCTGGTTCATCAGATCGAGCAAACGGCCAGGGGTGGCAATCAGCACATCGATACCGGATTTCAGTGTGTTAACTTGCGAATGCTGCGAAACACCACCAAAAATAACGGTGTGGCGTAGGTTCAAATGACGACCATATGCTGTAAAGCTTTCGGCTATCTGAATGGCCAGTTCCCGGGTTGGGGTCAGTACCAGTGTTTTAATACGACGGGGACCACCGGTACTTTTGCTGCGTTCTTCACTTAACAACTGGAGAATGGGGATGGCAAAGGCGGCCGTTTTGCCAGTCCCGGTCTGAGCACAGCCCAGTAAATCACGGCGGTTCAGTAAGATGGGAATAGCTTGTTCCTGGATAGGGGTAGGGTTGGTATATCCTTCTTCAGCAAGTGCCTTCAGGATAGGATCAATCAATGATAAATCAGAAAATTGCATGTGTTGGCTGGACGTCGGTAGGCAATGGAATAGGGTAATGAAATAGGTCCAGCATCCAACGTCTTTATAAAGTTATATGTGTACAACGGTCTTGTTGCAAATAAAGTGCCATTTATTGGCGGAATACAATTTATCGTTACAACAGGAAGGGTGCCAACGTCGAGTCAGCACCCTTCCTGTTGTAACGATATTGTCAATTGGTTACTCGTAAATGCTGCCGGCTGTCTGCTCGACAAGTCCTTTCGGGAGGAGCCAGGCCATGAATTTACCGGCTTTGTTGAGGAATCCCGTCACGACTTCAGTTTTACCCGCCAACGTGGCCTCAACAGCCTGTCGAGCCACTTCTTCCGGTGTCATATTAACCTTTTCAGCTGCCTTTCGGCCTTTATCGCCCACTTGTGCCCGATCAACAAAGTTTGTATCCGTTGCCCCTGGACAGACGCAGGTTACGGATACCGTCGACCGTTTTAATTCTTTATGGAGTCCCCGGCTGAACTGTAGGACAAATGATTTGGAAGCCGAATATAAACTTAGTCCGGGTATAGCCTGATAAGCTGCTGAACTACCGATATTGAGGATGTACGCTTTAGGTTGCTGCTTAAGCTGCGGCAAAAACAAATAACTCAATTCGATAAGTGCCGTCATATTGACCGACATCATGCTCGTATGTTCGGCTAACGAATGCTTTTCGAAAGGGCCGCTCAGGCCGTACCCGGCATTATTGACCAACATCTGAACCCCGTACCGCTTTTGGCTGCACCAGTCGAAAACCTGCTTTGCCGCACCACTTTCGGCCAGATCAACCGCCAGAAAATCGGTTTTAATGCCGTACTCTGCGGCTAACTGGCGGGCAATCTGCTCCAGCAGCGATCCTGAGCGGGCCACCAGTAATAAGTCGAACTTTCGTTTGGCCAGTTCCTTCGCAATGGAAAGCCCGATGCCTTTACTGGCACCCGTAATTAAGGCGTAGCCCATATTAGAATGAGTAGTAAGTGGTAAGTTCTTAAGTAATAAGTGGCTGACACATATTGTTAAAGATGCGTCAGCCACTTATTACTTAAGAACTTACCACTTACTACTATTAAATGTTTACTTTCGAGATAAAGCGGTGGTAGAACGGGGTTTTGCTGTTGGCGTGTTTCGGCATGTATTTGCCGGTTACAACCGGAACATACATTACCCGCCGACGGCTGGCTTCTCCAACAAATGGAGACTGCTGTGCCCGGTGCCAAAGCCGACCGTCGTGAACCGACAGATCGCCCGCATTGATATCGAAACCAATTTCGTGCTTATCGGGGTCGTTATCAACGAAGTACTTTTTACGGAACAGCATTTTAAACAGACCCTGCTTGTGGGTGCCCGGAATAACCCGCAGGCCACCGTTTTCGTACGGTGTTGCATTCAGGTGAATACCTACATTTAACATAGGCATAATTCGCTGACCCAGGAAAATGTCACGAGGGCTATCGGTATGCCAGCCCATCTGAGAGAACTTGCTGTTCGGGGTGCGAACATAGTGGTTCATGATAAGGCCATCTTTCTCGATCTCGGCAATCCGACCTTCATAGGGCTGAAGCAGATCGACCACTGCCTGAAGCCGTGGATCCTGTAAAAATTCGTGAAGCGCTTTGCTGTGTTGGGATAGAAAGCACATGCGTTGGATCATCGGATTCCCTTCTTCATCCTGACCAAATTTTAAAGGTACCCCATTGACCTTATCCCGACCTTCGTCCAACCATTCTTTCTCGATTCGCTCAACCTCACTAATGAAAAGTTTTACGGTTTCGGGGTGGATAAAATTACGAAAAACTATAACACCGTTCTTGTTGAAGAACTGACGTTGTTCGGGGGTAATCGTTTCGCCCAGCGTAAAGGGCGGCAAGTTAATTTTGCTCATATCGGTGGTTTACAATTCGGAGGTTCCGTCCTTGATGCCGACCGGCGACCGCGCTCTGACCGATGGGCGCAAGTTTCACGGTTTAATAAAGGCTCAAATCTACGAAATTTACAATTTTAGGATTACTTTGCCGCAATTTAATTAATGCGACTTTAATTAACGGTCATTCAGATTGTTGTGCATATTCTCTTAAAAAGTAGGTCGATTTTGCTGTTAATCAGCCTATTAGTTGCTCGTTTTGGTACGTTGCGGGCCCAGCCAGATAGTCTTCCAATACCCCGGCAACCTGTCCCCAATCAGCTCATAAAAACCAGAAATACCCTAATTCTACCCTTAATTGCCCGGTCAATTGAAACGGACTGGTCGGTGGGGCTTGCCGGTTCGTTTACATTTCGATTCAATCGGCATGATACACTAACGCGTACTTCAAATGCGCAGGTGCTGGCGTTGTACTCCCTCCGAAAACAATTTATTGCCGCCATCAACGGAACAACTTATTTTCCAGGAGAACGAATTATCCTAAATTACCAGCTATCCTACAGCAATTTTCCAGACAAGTTTTGGGGGTTAGGTAAAGATGCCCCCAATGACCATGAAGAACCTTATTCATTTCAACAATATTATATTTATCTGCATGCTCAGCGGAAACTTCAGGATCGGGTTTTTGCCGGGCTACTTTATGAATACCAGCGGTTACTGGCGGTGGATTATGAGGCAGGTGGCCTCTTCGATCAATTGAGTGTTCCAGGACGCAAACCGTATCATATTTCGGGGGCAGGCCTAAGCCTGACCTACGATTCCAGAAATAACGCTTTCGCACCCGACAAAGGAGGTTTCCTGCAGGTCTTCTTCAACCATTTTTCACCTGCCTTTGGTTCAGACTTTAAGTACACGAATTACGTCGTTGATTTTCGCCGTTTTTTACGCATCTACAACCAGCAGGTGCTGGCCATTCAGGCATATGGCTTTTTTAATTCGGGGGATGTGCCACTCCGAAGTTTGGCAAGTTTTGGTGGTTCTAACAGTATGCGGGGGTTTTACGACGGACGGTACCGAAGCAAAAACCAGGTGGTAGCCCAGGTTGAATACAGATTACCTCTGTTCTGGCGGATTGGCGCGGTTGGGTTTGCCGGTATCGGAAACGTAGGTAACCGATTCAACGACCTGAATTTCCAGGAACTGAAATATTCCTACGGCGGAGGTTTACGGCTGGCCCTTAACCGAAAAGAACGCTTAAACCTGCGTGTCGATTACGGTTGGGGAATTGGTCAGGGCCCATCACACGGGCTTTATTTTCAACTCGGCGAAGCGTTTTAAGTCCTGATTATTTGTGTTAATGTTAATAAATAACCGGTCAGTTATAAGTCAGCGATCGCTTTGGCACCCTTCCTGGTTAATTAATACTTGATATGTTCGGCTCAGTTATTAAACTTTAATTCTGTTCTTTTTCGACATTATCCCAACCCGAGAGGGCAAACTTCTTGCCTAGCCAATAAAGTGGATAGGTGAAGGTAAATGCGCCCAAAACATCAATGGTATAGTGCACATGCTGTACAAGTAGTAGAACTCCCACGACAAGGGAGCCTATCAAGGCAAACAACCGGTCCCACCGCCGACGCAGGCAGAGAAACATCAGGAAAATGGAGGATGTATGACCGGAGTAGAATAGGTCTTTCGTGATGTAGGTCTTGCCATAAAACGCATTACTGATCGGGTCGATCAAGGGAATCAGCCCAACCGGTGGGTCAAGCGGAAACAGGTTGATGCTCAACATACGCGACAGACTAACGATGATGTAGCCATAGACAAACATCATAAAGACAGCCGGGCTGTATCGGGCACGAATCAATAACAGTAAAGCAGTGGCCCAGATCGTCAAAAAGATTCCCAGTGATACATCCTGTGGGGGGAGCTGATTGAGTACCCAGTCATTTAAAACGGGCCCTGAATGATGCTCGATCGTTTGGAAAAAACCAGGGAAGGTAAACAGGAGAGCAATGACGGCCAGTAGTCCTAGACTAAATTTCCAACGAAACACGCTTGACTTCCAGGCTTTTTGCCAGATCAGGTCACTGGTTGGATTAGGTGTGAGAATTGACATGTAAAACTGTAAAAGGCCGCAAATTTACGAATAAGAAGGATAATGTGAAGACCTCTCCAGTAACGAACTCGACTGGGCAGTAATAGTTGGCGGTTTTATGGTGAATTAAGTTTTGGCAGCTCGGCCGTTTAGTGCAGTACCCAGAAAACGAATGTGACAGGATGTGAAAAGTTTTTTTATTGAAACAGTGCCCTTTAAGATTACAGCATGGCTCCACAGTATTTGCAGTGAACGGCATCCGGGTCGTGCCCCTGACGGCTGCAATTAGGACAGGCCTGGGTGGAGATGTCGTGCTTTTTACTAGCCGCAGTCAGACTCACCGCCACAATGCCGGTGGGCACCGCAATGATCACATAACCGAGGAGCATGATAATCGTAGCGATGAACTTACCCATAGCGGTACTCGGCACTATATCGCCATAGCCAACCGTGGTGATGGTGATGACCGCCCAGTAAATACTGAGCGGAATGCTCTCAAACCCGTTTGCATGCTCTTCAACAACGTACATCATGGCGCCAAGCGTAATGACTAACGTAAAAATTGCGACGAAAAAGACGGTGATTTTGGCACGGCTTTCCCGCAGAGAATAGGCGAGAAGGGCAGCCGCCGAGGTGTATTCACCCAGTTTCAGAATACGAAAAATACGGAGCAATCGCAAAATTCGGACCGCAGCCAGTTCGTGTGCCCCAAACAGAAACAATCCAAGGTAACTTGGTAAAATAGCTAACAGGTCGACCAGGCCAAAAAAACTGGTCATATACCGGAGGGGTTGTCGGATGCTGATAATCCGAAGGATATATTCTACGGTGAAGAGTCCGGTAAAGAGCCACTCGATCTTATCGAAAAAATGACCGTATGGCCGTGCTAGAGACGGAACACTTTCCAGGATGACGGCCAGCACGCTCAGGACGATTAAGAAAAGTAACGTGATGTCAAAAGCACGTCCGGCCCAGGTATCTGCTTCAAAAACAACCTCGTGGAGCTTATGCCGGAAGCGTTGCCAGTTGGAGTTCATAAGCCTACTCGTTAGTACAGTTGTTAGATGGGGTCTTATGGCGTCCTACACCATCAGTAAGCGCCAAATGCCCGAAATCAGCAGGAGAACGAGACCAATCGGGGTCAGAACTTTCCAGCAAAGAAACATCATTTGATCGACCCGAACCCGTGGGAATGTCCAGCGCACCCACATTTGAACGAGAACGGCAAAAAATACTTTCGACAATAGCCAGAAGGCACCGGTCAGATTGCCCCAGATCGTACCGGGGGCTCCACTCGTCCAGTCGGCCAGCCTGACGGGCCCCATGTTCGGAAAGGGGGTATTCCAACTGCCCAAAAATAGCACAGCTCCCAGAAAGGAGACCAGCAGCATCATGGCGTACTCGGAAAGATAAACCAGTGCAAACCGCATTCCTGAATACTCCGTATGAAATCCGGCAACAATTTCCGATTCGCCTTCGGGTAAATCAAAAGGTGCCCGGTTGCTTTCGGCCAGGGTACAGATGAAAAAGACGATGTAGGCAATGAGTAAGAACGGATTTCGTAGGATGTTCCAGGCGAAAATACCTCCCCAGTGCGTAACATCAATGCCCAGTCCTTTTAGTCCGAAGAGGTAATTGTTCCTGGCTGAAAAGATGCCCTGCTGAAAACTGATTTCCTGTAAATTAAGGGTCTGGCAAATCATCACCACGCAGAGAATGGTCAGCCCCAGTGGGATTTCGTAGGAAATGATTTGCGCAACGGACCGCATAGCGCCAAACAGGGAGTACTTGTTGTTCGATCCCCAACCGGCCATTAAAATACCGACTACATCGAACGAAACGATCGCCATCAGATAGAAAACACCGACAGCTGCCCCCGATCCCTGCAAGTCGGGGGTAAGGGGCAATACCGCAAAGCCCGCAAATACTGATGCAAAGATGAGTGCCGGTGCCAGCAGAAACAGATACCGGTCAGCAGCCGTGGGCACGATATCCTCTTTCTGGAGCAGTTTAAGCAGATCGGCAAACAACTGAAGTAATCCCCATTTTCCGGTTTCCATCGGACCAAGTCGGTCCTGCATAAAAGCAGAAACCTTCCTTTCCGTATATACACCCACGACGACAAAGCCGGATGCCAGCGCAAGAAAAATGGGAAGTGCAAGCATGGAGAAGTTGGTAAGAAGTCAATAAGTTGGTAAGCGGCTTCGCCTAAGTCAGTAAGTCGATAAGTGATCTGAGCGAAATCAACACTCATGCGTCAGCCACTTACCGACTTAGGCGAAGCCGCTTACCGACTTACTGACTTACGATTAAAATTCTGCCGTTTTAGGGGCGCGTGGGAAGGGGATGACATCGCGGATGTTGCCCATGCCCGTAACGAAAAGAACTAGTCGCTCAAAACCAAGACCGAAACCGGCGTGGGGTGCCGACCCAAACCGACGGGTATCCAGGTACCACCATAAAGTTTCAGGGTCAATGCCTACTTCCTGCATACGGGCAGTCAGTTTGTCGAGGTCGTCTTCCCGTTGAGATCCCCCAATGATTTCGCCAATGCCCGGAAACAGAACGTCCATGGCTCGAACTGTACGTCCGTCAGGATCCTGCTTCATGTAGAAGGCTTTGATCTCCCGGGGATAGTTCGTCAGAATCACCGGCTTCTTAAAGTGTTTCTCTACTAAATACCGCTCGTGCTCCGATTGTAAATCCACACCCCAGCTTACTTCGTATTGGAACTGACCTTTTTTGGCGGGTTTCGAATTGACCAGAATGTCAATAGCCTCGGTATAGGTTAGCCGAACGAACTCATTACTGATGACAAACTGAAGTTTTTCGAGCAAACTCAGTTCGCTTTGTTCTTCTTTCTTTTTTGTTTTCTCTTCTTCCTTCAGGCGGTTATCCAGGAAGGCAAGATCATCGGCGCAATGCTGCAGGGCATAGCGGATAACGGTTTTTACAAAATCCTCGGCCAGATTCATGTTATCTTCCAGCTCGTAAAAAGCCATTTCTGGCTCAATCATCCAGAACTCAGCGAGGTGCCGGGTCGTATTGGAGTTTTCGGCACGGAAGGTTGGTCCAAACGTATAGATCTTGCCTAAGGCCAGGGCACCCAGTTCACCTTCCAGTTGGCCCGATACCGTCAGATTGGTTTCTTTTCCAAAGAAATCCTGGCTGTAGTCAACCTTACCCTCTTCGGTTAAGGGTGGTTTGATGGCGTCGAGGGTCGTGACCCGAAACATTTCGCCCGCCCCTTCGGCATCCGAAGCGGTAATGATAGGCGTGTTCAGGTAGTAGAAGCCGTTGTCATTGAAGTATTTATGAACCGCAAACGCCAGGGCGTGACGAAGGCGTAAAATAGCACTGAAGGTATTTGTTCGGGGTCGCAGATGAGCAATTTCCCGCAAAAACTCCAATGAGTGACGTTTGGGTTGAAGGGGGTATTTGTCTGGATCGGCGGGACCGTAAATAAGCACATCAGTGATCTTTACTTCAATGGCCTGTCCAGCCCCCTGGGATTCAACCAGCTGACCTGTGATGGACAGACAAGCCCCGGTAGTAATCAGTTTCAGTGTTTCGTCAGGAAGTTGACCCGCTTCGGCAACAGCCTGAATATTATTGATGGTCGAGCCGTCGTTGAGGGCAATAAAGACTGCGTTTTTGCTCTCGCGCTTGGTGCGGACCCAGCCCTTAATCGTCACGTCTGTGCCAGTTTGGGCGGCTTTTAATACCTGTTGAATGGATTGATAACTCATACTAAAACAGCGACCTGATAGTGGTTGTGGGCGCAAAAGTACGGATTGACAGCGAAACGCCCAGTAGTGATTTCTTTACATTTGCTGTTCAAGAGCAAGAAGCTTTCCGGCCTATCTATTAATTTATGCTGAAGCGGGTAGGTATTACCGTTGATTTTAGGGATGTACTTATAAAATCGGACAGAAAATGTAAACTTGTGCCTAAAGGGGTAATCACGTGCCCATTCCAGCCTTATTTTTGCAGCCAATCCTTCTCAGTTATGTCAATCATACTTTATATAGTTCGTCACGCAAAGGCAGAGGACCGGGCTACTTTTATGGCCGATCATGATCGTCAACTTACATCGGACGGCATTATGGCCGCTGCCCGTATGGGTCGTTATCTGCATGATAAAGCTATTTTGCCCGATGTGATGATCAGCAGTACGGCTCCCAGGGCTAAGGACACTGCTAAAGTGATGGCTGAGCAAATGGGGTACGAACCAACAAAAATTGTCCTGGATGAGCGGTTGTTCGATGGTGGTCCCAAAGCCTATCTGGCAGCCATTAACGCCGTGCCCCAAACTGCGCGTACCGTTATGATCGTGGGGCATAATCCCGATGTATCGTACCTTGCTGAATACCTGACGCACGATAGTATAGGCTCCATGAGTAAAGGGGCGGTGGTGGCTATTACCATTGATGACTTAAACTGGGCCGATGTATCTGGTCGAACGGGAAGTCTTTCGTTTGAGATTAGCCCAAAGCAACTGCCCCACGACTAATCGATTTACATCCGGTTTGGGAAAGCACCTGCACGCCTAAAATTGATAAAACTTGTATGAACCGCAATCGTAAAATCTTCATTACCGTCTTTATCCTTTTCACCACTATTATTATTCTAATTGCCATTGACATGGGCAGTCGTACCACCGCGCCCTGGAATAAACGGAGAGAAGTTGAACGGGCATTGCCTACCGCAAAAGATGGGGTAATTGTCGATACAATGGCAACCGACACGCTCCTTAGACCTTAGAATAATGCTCAACCTGTCGTCGGTACACCACATTGCGCTTATATGTTCAAATTATGAAACTTCAAAGCAGTTTTATACGGAAGTATTAGGCTTGACAATCCTAGATGAGCACTTCCGGGCCGAACGAAAATCTTACAAACTCGATCTGGCCCTTAATGGTCAATATATAATTGAGCTATTTTCGTTTCCTGATCCACCCAAACGCCTGTCCAGACCAGAAGCCCTGGGATTACGTCATTTGGCATTTGCCGTTCCTGACCTCGATGCAGCCATCGCGTTCCTGCATGAAAAAGGCGTTCAAACCGAACCCGTTCGTATCGATGAACTGACGGGTCGTCGATTTACATTCTTCGCCGACCCCGACGATCTACCTCTGGAGTTTTATGAAGTTGAGTCAGTAAGCGGCTTTGGCTGAGTCGGTAAGTCGGTAAGTCGGTAAGTCGGTAAGTCGGTAAGTCGGTAAGTCAGTAAGTCGGTAAGTCAGTGGCTGGGCCAGATAAACACATCCGTCAGCCACTTACTGACTTACCGACTTACTGACTTAGGCGAAGCCGCTTACTGCCTTACCGACTCAACACCTTCGTCAGCACCCGAACCAGGGCTTCCGCATCTTCGGGCGTATTGTAGACGTGCGGGGCAATTCGGAGGGCCTGTCCTCTGGCCGATATGGATACTTTTTCGGTCTGTAGGGCGTGTTGAATGGCCATCGGGTCAGCGCTCTCCGGCAACCACAGACCAACCAGGTGGTGGCATCTTCCCTGATTGCCATTTACGGGTTCAACCCGACAACCGACTTGTTCCAGCGCGGGCCAGGCGTCTGCCATAAGCGTTTTTGTGTACTCCTGTATGCGTTCGGGCTGCCAATCGAGCAGTTGGGTTAACGCAGCTTCCAGCATCGGCATTTGAAGGAAATGCGTGTGTTCACCAACATTATACCGATAGGCTTTGGGGCGGTAAACCGGTTGATAATCCATCAGTTTGTGAAACTGGTTGCTGTCAAGACGGTTCATCCAGCCCTCCTCCAGTGGAATACCATCATCAAAGGCGGGCCCAAAATACGCCAGCCCCAGTGAGTAGGGGCCCATCAACCATTTGTACCCGGCACAGATCAGCGCATCGGGCTGGATATGAGAAACATCGAAGGGTAATGCGCCAATCGCCTGCGTGCCATCTACGGCAAACCAGGCTCCGACTTCCCGAGCCCGTTGGCCAATGGCCTCCAGATCAAAGCGCACGCCATACATCCAGTGAATGGGTGGAGCGATCACCAGAGCCGTATCAGGACCAATGGCGTCCAAAACCCGCTCATTCCAATGCGCACCTTTCGGAAATTCATCTGGCATGGAAACCGTCGTAACGGTAAGGCCCAATTCCTGGCAAACACGGTCCCAGGCGTAGACATCACTGGGAAATTCACTGCCTACCAGCACAATTCGTTGGCCAGGTCTGATGCCAGGTTTGTTTACAAGATTACGGGCAACAACGGCCATTCCATACGATACGGATGGAATAATGGCAATCCGATCGGCATCAGGGTTATGAATAAGGTCAGAGAATAGGGATCGGATACGAATGGCCCCACTAAAAAAATCGTCGGGGCGTAGCCCAAATGGGTTGATATCCCGACGAATGGCTTCATAGCCAGCCTGTTCGGCCGTTTTACTTAATGGAGCTCGGGTGGCGCAGTTTAGATAGTGAATTCCTTCAGGTAGGGAGAACTGGTGTTTTTGGCTGAGAAGTGTTGAATTCGAAGCGATCATTTTTAGGAAAAAGTAAAACGGTTTATTTAGTCTGGCACGAGGTTTGTTTATATTTTTTATAATTCTTAAACAACCTGGTTTTTATGACTACCCTGTTGGGCATTGGTTCACGCATTCGGCACGAGGAGTTTGGTAGTGGAGTCATTATCAATCTGAAAGCAAACGGCTATATCGTTACCTTCCACGATCATGGGGTGAAGATACTCAAATTCGATGCACCCGTTACCATTGTGGAAGCGATAGAACCCGATGGGGATATGGTGAGCCTGTTCGATGTAGAGCAGTCGATTACCCGTGTGCTTCAACGATGGGTGGATCAAACAGAGATTGTGCCGCTTGGCGATAAATGGAAAGGGGGTAAACTGATCCTCAAGCCTGGACGAGCCGATTTATCATCGAAAGAAATGCCGATCGATGCGTTCTTCCACAAAATTGTCATGGTTCGGGATCGCCTTCGGGTGCTCGAACAACGCGTCAATGCGAGTGGCATTGATGACGAAGAGAAGGTTAATATTCAACAATACATTACCCGGATTTACGGAAGTCTGACGTCGTTCAACCTGCTGTTCAAAAATCAGCAACAACAGTTCGTCGGTGAAAAAAGTACCGCAGACGCGTAGTCCGCAGACGCGTAGTCCGCGAAAGGCAGTTTAGTAAGTTTTTTCATACAGTTTTGGGTTAGTTAGATTTGGGGCTCCCCGCCATTTATATAAATGGCGGGGACTTTTTTTGACCAGGATTTTTTGATTTAGCAGATTCAAAATGTACCCTTCATCACTTTTCTCCCAAACCTTGATTAACGTAGTGCCAAGCGTCGGCCCGGCGGCTTAAATAAAGGGTCAGGATGTCCGATGAGTTCTGGGGTGATTCCGGGCTCTTGGGTGATACTCTTTGAGAGTTTGCTGTAAATAGTCCCGGTCGAGGTGAGTGTAAATTTCAGTGGTTGTAATGGATTCATGGCCAAGCATCTGCTGGATGGCTCGCAGGTCGGCTCCCCCTTCAATCAGATGGGTTGCAAAAGAGTGACGGAAGGTGTGCGGACTTATTGTTTTTTTGATGCCGACTTCGGCTGCCAGCTTTTTAATGGTCGTAAACACCGAAATCCGCGAAAGCTGTTTGCCTCGTAAATTCAGAAAAATAGTATCCTCATCGCCCTTCTGAACTTCGAGCTTCTGACGAACGTGCTCGATGTAGATACGCGTATAGTGCATGGCATCTTCGCCAATAGGTACTAACCGAACTTTATCGCCTTTACCAAGTACCCGAACAAAGCCTTCTGCAAAAAAGCAGTTTGTCAAGCGAAGGTTTAGCAATTCGGAGACCCGTAAGCCTGAACTATACAACACTTCCAGCATGGCCCGATCGCGGGTGCCGCCGGGAGTCGACAGATCAATGGCGGCCAGAATGTCTTCAATCTCGGGAAAACTAAGCGTGTCAGGAAGCTTTCGCCCAAGTTTAGGGGCTTCCAGTAATTGAGTAGGGTCGCGCTGGATTAATCCTTCGAGCAGCAGGTATTTAAAAAATGACTTTATACCAGACAACATCCGGGCCTGGCTATGGGCAGAGAGCCCTAATTCGCCCAGGTACTTTAAAAAGTTCATCAACTCTTTCTCCGTCACCTGTATGGGTGTCTGTTCGGGCGATGTCAGGATTATGTATTCGTACAGTTTCTCCGCATCGTGGAGGTACGCTTCAACTGAATTGTCGGATAACGACCGTTCCAGTTTAAGATAGTTCTTAAAGGCGTTTATATAACTTTGCCACATAGTAAGCGAATGAGTAATGTAGGCTGATTAATGGATAATGGTAGCGTAGTTCAATATTCCTTTGGTTCATCCGGCATTATTCATTAACCAGTTCACATGATATGAAACAACTATTGATCATTAACGGCCCTAACCTCAACCTTTTAGGGAAACGGGAACCAACTATTTATGGAAATCGCTCCTTCGTCGACTACCTGGAAACGCTCGAAGCCAAATTTCCTGAGGTGCAACTTCGCTATTTTCAGTCGAATCACGAAGGCGAACTGATTGATAAAATCCACGAACTTGGTTTTGATGTCGATGGCATCGTCATCAACGCCGGTGCCTACACGCATACCTCCATAGCGATTGCCGACGCACTATCTGCCGTAACAGCGCCAGCCGTCGAGGTGCATATTTCCAATGTGCACGCCCGTGAGTCGTTCCGTCATCACAGTTACTTATCCGCCAAATGCAAAGGCGTTGTTGTTGGTCTGGGTCTCATGGGATATGAAATGGCGGTGCGGTACTTGTTGATGTATGATGTATGATGTTGGATTTAAGTCGTATGCAAAGGAGTGGCGACTTACGTTTCGCACTTAAAACTGCCGGCACTTCAGTTGCTTCTTTTTGCTTCTCGCTCCTAATACTAAAATATGATCACCTTCTACCCCGGTCCGTCGAAAGTTTACCCGCAGGTGGCTGACTATGCGGCCGAAGCTGTTCGTCAGGGCATAGTCAGTCTGAACCACCGAAGTGCCGGTTTTATGGAGATTGTGAAAGAAACCGTCAGGTTACTTCACGAGAAGCTGGCTATTCCGGCAGACTACCATATTGCCTTCGTCTCATCGGCTACGGAGTGCTGGGAAATCGTAGCACAGTCGCTCACGGCGGTAGCCAGCCTGCATCCCTACAATGGTGCTTTTGGGAAAAAATGGGCCGAGTATGCCTATAAAATTAAGCCACCTGTCAGCCTGAGCGACGCTGATGTATTGTGTATCGTTCAAAACGAAACATCGAACGGAACACAGGTTAACATGGAAACGCTGGCTCAATTCAGGCGGGATTTTTCGGCGCTGATTGCTGTCGATGCCGTTTCATCCATGGCTGGGATTGCCTTCAATTGGTCGCTGGCTGATGTCTGGTTTGCTTCGGTTCAAAAGTGTTTTGGCCTTCCGGCTGGTTTAGCGGTCATGGTTTATTCTCCGGCGGCCCTTAAGCAAGCTGAAGAAATAGGGGAGAACGCCCATTACAACAGCCTCCTGTTCATTCACGAGAACTTCTCAGCGTTTCAAACGCCGTTTACACCCAATGGTCTGGGTATTTATATGCTTATGCGGGTATTACAGCAAATACCGTCCATAGGGGTGGTCGATGCCACAACCAGAAAGCGGGCAAACGAATGGTATACTTTTTTTGAACAGGAAATGGCCTCATCACCTTTCCGATTGCTTATCAATGACCCGGCAACCCGGTCGGATACCGTTATTGCCGTACAAGGGTCAGCGAATGATATCAGTATAATTAAAAAAGCGGCTCAGCAAGAGGGTATTACGTTGGGCAACGGCTACGGCGACTGGAAGAACACAACCTTCCGGATTGCTAACTTCCCTGCTATTGCTGACGAAGAGATTGGAACCTTAAAGCAATTTCTTCGGTCATATTAAGGCATGAATAAGCTACGGGTATTCATGGTTTCTGAATAAGTAGACAACAGCCGAAGCCTGTTTACCCTTTGTCATGGTAAGTTTTAAAGAAATCGTCTCGGTCACGCTTATACTCTTCTCCGTCATCGACGTGGTAGGATCGTTGCCGGTAATTATTGATCTGCGTAAAAAAGCCGGTAAAATAGAGTCAGAACGCGCAACGTTCGCATCGGGTGTGTTGATGATCGCGTTTTTGTTCGTTGGTGAAAAGATTCTTAAATTATTTGGGGTCGATGTGCAGTCGTTTGCTGTTGCGGGGGCGCTGATTATCTTCCTGATTGGACTGGAAATGATTCTGGGCCGCACAATATTCAAGTCAGAAGAAACGGCTGGCGGGGCCACGCACATCGTGCCCATTGCTTTTCCGTTAATTGCCGGAGCGGGTACCTTGACAACCATCATTTCATTACGGGCCGAGTACCAGACGGTTAACATAGTTATCGGAATAGTACTAAACCTGATATTGATTTACGTCGTGCTCAAATCGTCCGGGTGGCTCGAAACGCGATTGGGAACCGGCGGGCTGGCCGTGTTGCGAAAAATCTTCGGAATTATCCTGCTGGCTATTGCTATTAAGCTCTTCAAAACGAACCTTATACCCGGTTTTTGAGCCTGATCGGGCATTTTTTATGGGTTGGGCAAAAAGTTGTTTTGTCCAAAAAAGTCTGTTTTTTACGAAAAGTGCCTGTAATCTTTATCTACAATTGAGGTTACAGGCACTTTTTCGTTAATTAAGACTTCAGATTATAATCTTATAAAAAATTAGGGCTAAAAGTTGTATTTTACTGTACTGAACGAATTTTAATTATAATATTTCCATAAAATCAGTAAGAAATACCGTTAAACCCCCTTGACGCATTTATTTTTTATTGTAAACCCGTACTATATTTGCTGAAAGTATTGTGACAAAACCCCTATTCAATTAATCCACTTGTACATCATGGCAAAGGCGAAATTAGAATACATCTGGCTCGATGGCTATAAGCCCACCCAAAGCTTACGTTCTAAAACAAAAATTGAAGCTGATTTCTCGGGTGAACTCGACGATTGCCCAATGTGGTCGTTCGACGGTTCGTCAACCGAACAGGCTGAAGGCGGTTCTTCTGATTGTTTGTTGAAGCCAGTATTCATCTGCCCTGATCCACAACGTAAGAACGGTTATCTTGTCATGTGTGAAGTGCTCAATGCCGACGGTACGCCACACGTTACGAATGGCCGTGCTACGATTGAGGATGATGATAACGATTTCTGGTTTGGCTTTGAGCAGGAGTACTTCCTGTGGGATATGGCTATCGATAAGCCACTGGGCTTCCCGGCTGAAGGGTTTCCATCTCGTCCGCAGGGGCCTTATTACTGCTCGGTAGGTGCTCAGAACGCCTATGGCCGGTACATCATTGAAGAGCACCTGGACGTATGTCTGGAAGCTGGCCTGAACGTTGAAGGTATCAACGCGGAGGTAGCTACGGGTCAGTGGGAGTTCCAGATTTTTGCTAAAGGTGCCAAAGCTGCCGGTGACCAGATCTGGGTTGCCCGTTATTTGCTGGAGCGCATTGGTGAAAAGTACAACATCTCGATCAACTGGCATTGCAAGCCCCTGGGTGCTACCGACTGGAACGGTTCGGGTATGCACGCTAACTTCTCGAATACCGCCCTGCGTACATCGGGAAGCAAAGAAGTATACGACAAAATTTGTCAGTCGTTCTCGCCAGCTGATGTCATCAAAGCACACATCGCCGTTTACGGTGCCGACAACGAGCAGCGTCTGACGGGTAAGCACGAGACCCAGTCGATCGACCAGTTCTCGTATGGTATCTCTGACCGGGGTGCTTCGATCCGTATCCCCATCGCTACAGTAGAACGCGGCTGGAAAGGATGGTTGGAAGATCGTCGGCCAAACTCAGCGGCTGATCCTTATAAAGTAGCGGCTGTGATCATCAAAACTGTAAAATCAGCTGACGTTCTGGAAACAGCTTAGTCAGTATAACTACATACGAAAGCCCGGCCGCGAAAGTGACCGGGCTTTTTTGTTCATGCCATTGTAATCCGACTGGAAGGCGTGTATGTTTGGCAAAATTTTGAACCTAAATCCTATCACTTTTCAATGTCCAATCTTCGTTTTAAAGCCCTTGAAGTGGCCCAAAGTCGGCATGCGTTACCCGTAGCGGCACCCACCGAGCGTGTAGGTGATTTTTTTGGGAGCTATACCTTCAACAGCGAAGTCATGCGGGCCCTGCTTTCGCCCGAAGCGTATCTGAAAGTTACCGAGGCCATTAACACCAATGGTCAGATCGATCGAAACATTGCCGACGAAGTGGCCGGTGCTATGAAATCCTGGGCAACTTCAAAAGGCGCTACGCATTACACCCACTGGTTCCAGCCACTGACGGGTGAAACCGCCGAAAAACACGACGCATTTTTTGATATTACGCTGGATGGTAAAGCCGTCGAAAAGTTTAAAGGCAGTGCGCTGGTACAACAGGAGCCCGATGCCTCCTCATTTCCCAACGGAGGTCTCCGCAATACCTTCGAAGCCCGTGGGTATACCGGCTGGGACCCGTCGTCGCCTGCCTTTCTGATGGATAACGGGGCAGGAGGGAAGACACTTTGCATTCCCTCTGTCTTCATTTCCTATACCGGGGAAGCACTGGATTATAAAACACCGCTGCTCAAAGCGCTGAATGCACTGGATAAAGCGGCAACGGCCGTTTGTCAGTATTTCGACCGCAACATTACCAAAGTGACCCCAACACTTGGACCAGAGCAGGAATATTTTGTTGTCGATCGGGCGCTGTTCTATGCCCGGCCGGATCTGGTTCTGGCAGGCCGTACCGTATTTGGCCATTCTCCCGCCCGAGGGCAGCAACTGGATGATCACTACTTTGGGTCTATTCCGCCCCGGGTCAATGCCTTCATGGTCGATTTTGAGTTTGAGTCGATGAAGCTGGGAATGCCGGTACGCACACGTCATAATGAAGTGGCGCCCGGTCAATTTGAAGTGGCCCCAACCTTCGAAGAGGTCAATCTGGCTGTTGACCATAATGCGCTGCTGATGGATTTAATGGAGAAAGTGGCCGAGAAACACAACCTGAAAGTGCTTTTCCACGAAAAACCTTTTGCCGGTGTCAATGGCTCGGGTAAACACAATAACTGGTCAATGGGCACCAATACCGGTGTAAACCTGCTGGCGCCCAGTACCAAGCCGAAGGAGAGCTTACGCTTTCTAACCTTTCTGGTCAACGTGATCAAAGCCGTTCATGACAACGCCGACCTGCTGCGGGCCAGTATTGCCTCGGCGGGTAATGAACATCGGCTTGGGGCCAATGAAGCACCCCCGGCTATCGTCTCCATATTTTTAGGTGAATCGCTGACACAAGCCCTGAATGATCTGGAAACAAAATCGGAAGTGACCGTTAATAAGGGCGATAACGTTTATTATAAACTGGGTCTGAATCGAATTCCAAGCCTGATGCGCGACAATACCGATCGCAACCGGACGTCTCCCTTCGCGTTTACGGGCAACAAATTCGAGTTTCGCGCGGTGGGTAGTTCGGCTAACTCGGCCTCAACCATGACCGTGCTGAACGCCATTGTAGCCGATCAACTCAACAAGTTTAAAATTGATCTGGACATGCGGCTGGCGCGGGGTGAAAAGAAAGAACTGGCCATTGTCGATATTCTGAAAGAGTATTACGCTAACTCAAAACGGATTCTGTTTGAAGGCAACGGGTATTCCGACGAATGGGTGGAGGAAGCGGCAAACCGGGGATTGTCGAACATCAAATCGTCGCCCGAAGCGCTGGGCGTTTTTGTGCAGCCTGAATCATTAGCCCTTTTCGAGCGGACGGGTGTAATGAACCATGCCGAAGTCGAATCCCGCTACGAAATTGAACTGGAAAAGTACATCAAAAATGTGCAAATCGAATCGCGCGTGATGGGCGATCTGGCCATGAATCACATTGTATCGACCGCCCTGAAGTACCAACATAAACTGGCCGAAACGGCCCGAAACCTGGTAGAATTGGGCATGACTGCCGAAGCTGATCCGATCAAAGATATTCTCCGGGAAATTTCGACCCGGGTCATCGTCATCAAGAAGGGCGTCGAAGCGATGATTGAGTCGCGAAAAAAAGCCAATAATGTAAACGACATGAGCGAACGGGCTAAACTGTACGCGACGGAAGTAAAAGATCATTTTGATTTAATTCGCTATGAAGTGGACAAGCTCGAAGAAATCGTTGACGATGAAGACTGGCCACTGGTGAAATACCGGGAAATGCTGTTTATTAAATAGATCGACAGACCGCTGAGGGTCAACAGTTAACAAATGGTCGTTTTCCCCATTTGTTAACTGTTAAGACTGCCAAGTCATTACCAAATTAGTTTAGGCCCCTTTGATGGGGCGGGGCGTTATGACTTGGCAACCCATAACTTGTCGAAGAACCAGTTCACCAGCTTAAAGAATGAATAGCAATCAGGGCCGTCAAACGGTCGGGGCAATACTCGAAGCACTCACCGCTTTCCCCCATCGGGGGGCTGCCACCGAGAATGAACGGAAGGCCGCCGACTGGCTGCAAAATTACCTGTCTGAGTTAGGGGCCAGTGTTCGAAAAGAGCCTTTCCAAACCCCTAAAACCTATGCTACCATTGTTTACTGGATCATTGGTGGGTTATTGACGGGTTTGGCGTTGCTTCCGGTTACGGGTGTTGCCATTGGGTTGGTCTTTTATTTCATTTGGCTTGGCTGGCTTTATTTTAATTGGCGCTATTCATTCATAACCCGGTTTCCGGCACAACATACCGCCTATAATGTACTTGGTCACTGGTCCGCTTTGGGTACAGAAAAAGCAACCAGAAAGGTAATTTTGATGGCGCATTATGACACTGCCCCTATATCCTGGCTGTACGGTCCGAAACAACAGGCAAACTTCCGATTATCGCTCATTATTTCGTTATGGCTGATGCTGCTGTCCGGTGCCACCGCCCTGCTGGAAGTGGCCGGTACAGGCTTGCCTTATGTTTCGTACCTGCGGTATGGGCTGATGGCTTATTTCGTGGTTCAGGCCGTGATCGGGACGGCGGGTTACTGGCTCAACGGATATACCAATGGTGCCAGCGATAATGCCACCGGGGTTGCAGCCGCGATACTTACTGCCAGTCAGCTACATCAGCAAAATCTACCGGATGTCGACATTGACATTGTGTTAACCAGTGCCGAAGAGGTGGGAATGATCGGTGCCTATCACTATGTGGAAGCGCGTCGGAAGAAATGGAATCCATCGCAAATGCTGGTCATTAACTTCGATACCCTCGGGGCCGGCACGCTTACTATTGTGGAGGAAACCGGTACTGCTGAGATTATCCACTATGATAACATTGCCACCCGACTGGCCCGCCAGTTGCTCGAAACCGAGAATTTCCGAAACCGCGCACAGGTAGGGCAGTGGCACACCGCCGACTTTGATAGTGTCTGGTTTGTACGCAACAAAATCCCGGTGCTGGCCTTGTGTTCCCTGGATGAGAATGGTACAATGCCGCGTATCCACCGGGCCGACGATACCCTGACTCATGTGGATCGGAACCCGATCTATACCGCCATTGAATTAGCTGAAGCAGTTGTCTGGAAATGGATGTCAGATGAGGGGCGGGAAGGCTGAAAATCGTATGAGCAATAGGCTGTTCAACCCTATTTCAGTAAAGCCCTTTTCTGATAAATAGGGTGATTGACGTACGCTTTAGACCCTGTTTCCTCTAATCCGTTGTCGAAACAAACGATCTTTTTTAGTGGGGTGGATTACAGCACTTTAATAGCTTGTACGCCTTGATAACTAGTTGTTTAGCAATTAAAGCCGCTCGATAAAGTAAAGGTATCAACTAGTGAATATTTAGCTTGATTAGTGTCGATTCTTCCCACTAAATAAGCCACGAGTTTTTTCGAGCTGAACCTTTTCTATGAAAATTAATAAACTGGTTATTAACGGCCTTCAGCAGTCAGTTGAGAAAGTACCCAATGATTTCTTAGCGCTGGAGGAGTCGTACGTAGTTGGTCAGTCTACCCGGGGTAGTGCCAATGAACAGGTTATCGACTTGAAGGATGACCAAATTGTTGAATTGATTTTTGAGGATGGTACCGTTTGGTTAAGCAGTAATGATACACTGGACGATGTATTTCCCGAAGCGAATTTTTCAAACCGGTCTGCAGACGGTGCTTTTTCACTCCCGCTGACGGTGAGTAACGGGAGTAATGACCGGGGCATAGTTGATACCGTTGCGCTTAAAATTGTCAATATTTTCACCAAAAAAGCCGTTGGAAACCTGATCCGAGACGCGGCCGCCGACCTGGAAAGGAAACAGCTTGAAAACCTCAGCGGCCTGTACCGTCTGACCCCCGCCTTTCAGTTTGAAGAGTTCAGGCCACAGCTAACTGACAAACCTTACCTGATTTTTCTGCATGGTACGGCATCCTCTACCCGCGGGTCGTTTGGTGAACTGGTTACCACCGATCTGTGGACATTTGTTCACCAGACCTACCCGGGCCAGGTTCTCGCTTTTCAGCACGAGACGCTGACTAAAAGTCCGTTACAAAATGTTGCGGAACTCATTGAGCAATTACCCCAGAACAGCTCCCTCCATTTAATCAGCCACTCGCGGGGTGGGCTCGTTGGGGATATACTTTGCCGTTTCTGCAGCAGTGATGAGAACAACAGAGGTTTTGATGATAACGAAATGGCGTTGCTCAAAAAAGCAGACAGGCCCGACGACCTGAACGCCATAAGGGCCATTTTCCACTCATTGGCGGCTAAAAAAATTACGGTTAACAAATTCATTCGAGTGGCCTGCCCGGCAGGAGGTACCATTCTGGCCTCTACGCGCCTGGATAACTTTTTTAATATTGCCTTTAATCTGATCCGGCTCGGAACGGGGTTGGGGGCGAGCCCGATTGGGACCGCTTTCAAAAATTTGATTTCGGCTACCATCAACACCAAAAATGATGTAAGTGTGCTGCCCGGACTTGAGGCTATGAATCCTGAGTCGCCCTTTATCAAAGCCCTGAATAACCCAATTACCCGGGTGGCTATTGACAAACCCGTCATTGTCGTTTCAGGAAACTGTAAAATAAAACCGGACCTCAAAGCGCTGCTGATTATTGCCAGTAAGTTGTTTTTCTTTCGCGACAATGATCTGGTAGTAAATACCAATTCCATGTATCTGGGCACGAGACGGTCTCGAACCATGCAGTACTTTTTCGATGAGGTTGGGGATGTTGATCATTTTCATTATTTCAAAAATAAACGCACCAACGATGCCATCACAGACGCTTTAAAAGCGACGGGTGATGGTGTGATCAGCAACTTTAAAGAGGATCCACTTGGCTTATTGGGCGATGGCGAGCGTAATGCCGCGCTGGGCATCGACGGGGGGCAGGTATTCTTCGATACCGTGACCGGTATGAAGCCCATAGTTATCGTTTTGCCGGGAATTATGGGTTCCAGTCTGGCTCAAAATGGGGATGTGCTTTGGATAAACTATCCTCAATTCATCATCGGCAACCTGACAAAGCTCAACATTCAATCGAGTGGTTTTACTGCACCTTCTTTAATCAGGACCTCTTATAAGCGGCTGGTCGACCATTTGTCGGATACCTACGACGTGGTCACTTTCCCCTTCGACTGGCGACTGGATTTGCCGACCTCGGCAGCACTCTTTGACGCTAAAGTCAAAAAACTGTTGGACTACCGACAGCCTATT
This sequence comes from Spirosoma aerophilum, assembly GCF_054782495.1. Classification (NCBI taxonomy): domain Bacteria; kingdom Pseudomonadati; phylum Bacteroidota; class Cytophagia; order Cytophagales; family Cytophagaceae; genus Spirosoma; species Spirosoma aerophilum. Next base: position 814,167 of record NZ_BAAGSJ010000013.1, read on the forward strand.
AAAATTGTGGCGCACTCCATGGGCGGGGTTCTTGTGCGGGATTTTATCCTTAATCATCCTCAAACCTGGCAGCAACTCAATCAATCGTCGGGTTTTCAACTAACCTTTCTGGGCGCGCCGTTGGGTGGGTCGTTTCGGATTCCGGCTGTTCTGTTCGGCCTGGACTCTATTATCAACAAACTCAGTAAAATCGATATTTTTCATACAAAGGAAGAATTACTCAATGTGTTCTCGAAGTTTCCGGGTTTGTTGAATCTACTACCACTGGCCAAAGACGCTGAAAATGACTTTGCCAATCCCGCAATCTGGGAAAAGATGGCGAGTACGCTCGGCCCTGACTGGCCGTTGCCAACCAAAGACAATCTGAAAGATTTCGGGAACTACCGCGACCATATCCTTCAGCATCTTGACAGCATCGACTATTCTAAAGCGGTATACATTGCTGGCCGGGACACGCAGAATTCAACGCCCAGCGGCTACCGGATCGATACGACAAATGTTGGTCAGGAACTGGTCATCCTGGGCACCATGGCTGGCGATCAAAGCGTAACCTGGGAGTCGGGTATTCCCAAAAAAATGATCGAATCCGGGTCTGTTTATTACGTAAATGTATCGCACGGCGCACTGGCCAGCGACAGTTCCTTGTTTAGAGGAATTTCCGAAATCCTGGCTACGGGCGCTACCGGTTCATTCAGTAAAACCAGACCGGTTGTTCGCGGCTCTGAAAAAGAAATCAAACGCATCGAACAGGAAGACTTCGATCTTTCGCCGGGTGGCATCGAGAAAACGCTGCTTGGGATATCCAGTCAGGAAGACAATACCGTCAGTGACCACCCACTGCGTGTTTCGATCAGCAATGGCGATCTGCGTTATGCCTCTTACCCTGTTATCGTTGGCCACTTCAATGGCGATGGGATATTGTATGCCGAGAAAGCCGTTGACTACAACCTGAAGGGCGGACTGACTCAACGGCATCGGCTAAAACTGTATCCGGGAGAGATTGGCAGCAGTGAAGTGATCGTCAGGCAGAACGACAATTTTAAAGGGGCAATTATTGTCGGTTTGGGTGATTTTGGCAAATTGACCGCCTTTCAACTGACACAAACTATTGAACAGGGCGTCGCAAAATACCTGCTTGATATTAATGGTAACAGTACTTCCGCCGGGAGGACGGACGAGATTGGCCTGTCGCCCCTGCTTGTTGGGGGGAGTTACGGCGGATTGTCGGTCGGGCTTTCCATCCGATCCATCATTCAGGGTGTTCAGAATGCCAACGAAAAAATTAAAATGTTGTATGGCAAAGCCGCCAATACGGTTCGGAACATCGAGTTTATCGAGTTGTATGAAGACACGGCCCTCAGTTGCCTCTACGCCCTGAAAAACATTGAAAAGGAAGAAAATAAAGCATTCAATATTACTTCCGACAGTAAAAAAATAAAAAAGTTATTCGGCTCAAAAAGACGACTGTCTTCCCAGGCGACGGCAGAATGGTGGAAACGAATAACTGTAGACTTCAGGGAAGATGCCGCTGATGGTATCCGGTATCTGGAATTTAGTTCATCGACGGGTGCCGCCCGTGAGGAGCAACGAAAGCTCTATAGCAGTACAGACATTATCGAGCAGTTTCTCAATCCTATTTCGGTCGACAATCGCTGGTCGCCAGCCCTGGCCAAAACGATGTTTGAACTGCTCATACCCAACGATTTTAAAGAACAACTCAAAGTTCAGTGTAATATAAACTGGATACTCGATACCTATACCGCTGCGTACCCCTGGGAGTTGTTACAGGACACGGATAACGAAGGCAAACCCCTCTGTGTCAATGCAGGCATGATTCGGCAACTCACTACCCAGGAGTACCGACTGAATATCAAGGCTGTGACCACCCATAACGCTCTGGTGATTGGTGATCCTGATTTAAAAGGATTTTTGACTCAGTTACCAGGGGCCTTTAAAGAAGCCGAAATGGTGTCGGCTACACTGGTAAACAACGGCTACACCACGAACACTGTATTGCGGGGTAACGTACCATCCATCATCCAGGCACTTTTCAGCGAGGATTACAAGATCATTCACCTGGCTGGACATGGACTCTTCAACGCAAAATCGCCTGAAAGCTCCGGAATGGTGATAGGCAATAATGTCTTTTTGTCAACCCGGGAGATTAGCCAGATGAGCACGGTTCCCGAATTTGTTTTTGTGAATTGCTGCTTTCTGGGCCAGACCGACGGTGTTGCCGAATCCTACGTCAACAACCGATATAAACTGGCCGCAAACATCGGGACGCAACTTATTCAGAATGGCGTAAAAGCGGTCATCGCGGCTGGTTGGGCCGTTGATGATGCGGCAGCCCTTTTGTTTACCGATGTGTTTTATGACGCCATGTTTCACGGTGAGGAATTTGGTAACGCAGTTCAGAAAGCAAGGCGAATGGTATTTGAGAAGTATAAAAACGAGAACAATACCTGGGGTGCCTACCAATGTTACGGTGATCCATTTTATAAATTCAGAAGCAATGAAGTAGGCGGCAAAACATATAAACCCAGTTTCATGATTGTTGAGCAGGCGGAGGTCGAACTCTATAATCTCCAAAATGAGCTGCAAACGGGAAAATATACCTTAGAGGAGTCTCTAAGTCGCTTAGCGGCCATTTCTGAGGCCGTCGATATGGCTGGTATCCGGACGGCTGGTATAACCGAAAGCGAAGCCAATATATACGTGGAGTTATATGAATACGAGCGGGCCATTGCCAAGTTTGAGAGCTTACTCGCCATTGAAAAAGCCGCTTTCACAGTGGCTACGCTTGAAAAGTATTGCAATGTCCGGGCAAAAAAATGTGTGATCGATTATCAGCAAAATCCGGCGGATGAGCCAGCGATTCTGCAAAGGATCAATAAAGTCGTTAAAGATCTGCAAGTGCTGCTAACGGTTAGTCCGACGGCTGAACGCCATAATCTGCTGGGAGGCACTTTCAGGCGACTGGCCTTTACTACGTCTGCTAAATCAGATAAAGAGAACGCGTACCTGTCTGCTACGGCCAGTTACCTGCGCGCTGAGTCGATTGAACGTAATAACTTCACCGTATATACGCGGACAAACTTGTTGGAGCAACTGAGTTTATTGGTACAGACCGGTAAGTATAGTTGGGGAGAAACGATAACGATTGAGGATCAAACTTATACGTTGCCGTTACTGGCTGACGTCATCAAGGAACTGACCAGTAAAGTAAATTCATTCAGCTCCTCACCAGACTCCATGGACTATTGGGACCTGGTGGGTGCCGCCAATCTCCGGCTCTGCCTGCTAATCGTCACGACATCGACGGCTGAAAGACAAAAATACGCTGAAGATTTGCAGGAAATCTACCGAAACCTCTGGAATAGGGCAGGCACCAAAGGAAAAAAACAGGCTGAAATCGAACACCTGGATATAATTCTGGATGCTTTACCGACGACTAAAAATACGCTTCGAAAAATAATCCTGACCTTAAGAAATGATCTTAAAGTGATGCTCTAGGCTGGTCGACTCGTAGTTTAGTACCCCGGAATAATCGCCTTTGACTTTTTGACTTCGTACTGTCGGCCATAGATGTAACGGAGCGAAAGGCCAAGGCCCCAGCCCGATCCATCGGCCGTTATAGTGGCTTTTTGTTGTGATGTATTGTTGACGGAGTACAGAAGCTCCGACTGAAGGGCTCGCCCTAGTCCCCAATATTTGCGCAAAAAGAAGCCCATTTCCAACTGAGACGAAAGCCGCGTGGTGTAATCGATGCCTAGTTCTGCCAGACCGGTCATGCGGTTAGAGATCATGGCTGTATTCGTCAGCCTTATTGTGTCAGTTCGGTTTCGACCCCGGGCGGTATAGCCAATCAGCTCAAAATCACCCGTTTGGCCCGTTCCGTTTGGGATGAGCCAGGCCGCTCCCGTGAGCCAAAACCCGGTTCCGTTTGCGGCTCGGTTAACTGAACCGATCCGACGTTTTAGGCGCAAAGGAATACCCATTCCCGAATTCTGATAGGTATAGTTCAGTGGATTCGATCCGTTGGTAATTGAAATGGACAAATGAATAGGTGTGTGCGCGTAACCTGTTTCGAGGGTCCAGGCGTTACGGTGGGTATAGCCCAGGAGTATGCCCCACACCGCTTTCGTTTGCGTGGGATTGCTGACCAATCGGTTGAGCGTGTTATCAAGCCGGCTTACATCGGTTCGTAAACCCGTTTCAGCGCTCAAGTGCCAGGTCTGTACCTCATCCAGTTGATCAAGTAATTCGCGCCGTTTTTCGGCCCGCCGACGGGCTCTGGAGGAATTCATGTTTACGTTCTGGTCGGGATCTGCCATGAGCACACGTCGACGTACAACCGGCGGAGGGGCGTAATAACTGGTATCGGGCACAACCTCCTGAGCCTGCACTGGCCCTGATAGGAGGAAAAGAAAAGAAAGAAGCGAGAGGTGTTTCATGGTGGGGCATTTTCAACGTAACAGCGGGTGATCCCAAACCAGTTACGCAGGCTTCAGGCTTTTTGTTGCTCAGTAAAAATTCTTGACCTATAAAATTGTGTGCTGGTGTAGTACTTATCCAATGGCCACCCCTTCAAAGTAGGTGTGCATAGGGTTTCTAACATAGAAATAGTAGCTTTGTCCCATGGCAAACTACAAAAATGAAGGGTACGACCCTGAGGAGATCAGCGCACTCAAGGACGAGTGTAGTCAGGAAGGTAAATCATTTATTTACGTAGAAGATGACGATCTGGACGTACTGGAAGAAGGCGAATGCCGCCATATTCAGTTTCCGGGACAGTATCAGGGACAGGAGGTAATTTTCGATACACTGGTCTACACACTGCGTTTGCACCACAGCAGTTTAGTGTACGAAATGGCCGTTGAAGAGGTTCAAAAAACCTTTCCGACGTATGTACCACCCGAAGAGCGCAAACCTAATTACAAAATAGCGCCCGAACTCGAAGAAGAAGCCGAAACGGCACTGACTGAGATTATCGAAGAGATTGAAGAAACCGAAACGGTTAAAGTACAGGAGCACGTTGAAGTTGATTTGGAATCCGATTATGGCATTGCGCTGGACGTTTGTCTAAACGTAGACGAAGTAACGGATGAGGTCATTGAAGACTTTATCGGTAAATTCAAATCAAATTCTTTGGCTCTGGACAATACCCTTTATTCGTTCAGCAGCGACGAGGAGGAAGATTAGTTTTTTCTGCAATTGAGAATGAATCAGGAATAAGGAGTGCAGCGTTCGTGATGAAGAATAGTTCCAAGGAAAGTTATTCTTCGTTATCATCGCTGCACTCTTCATTTTTCACTACAACCCCTATGCAACAGCCGGACTCACTTAACCAGGTTGCGGAATTCCACCGCACCTTTCATGCACCTATTTTAGAGGCCCCACAAATTCCGTCTGAAGCCCGTAGCCAGCTGCGGGTTTCATTACTCGCCGAAGAACTGGACGAACTTAGGGAAGCGATTGCCGATGGAGACATTGTTGCCGTTGCCGATGCGCTCTGCGATTTACAATATGTTTTGTCGGGAGCTGTACTTGAGTTTGGTCTAGGCGACTCATTCAAGACGCTTTTCGATGAGGTACAGCGCTCCAATATGAGTAAAGCCTGCCTGACCGTTGACGAAGCTGAGGCTACGGTGGCCCAGTATCAGGCAAAAGGAGTACCCTGCCATTTTATTGAATCCGATGGCAAATACCTGGTTTACCGGGATGCAGATCATAAGACACTGAAAAGTGTCAATTACTCCCCCGCTGATCTGGCCGGAATTCTTCAGATTGCCCTTTAAGAATCAGCCTACAAAAAGACATTAATCAGTTCATCGAGGAGGTAAAGGCTCCCAAGTTAAAGGAGTTAGTCAATGAAAGATAATTCATTTGCCGAACGGACCGGAGCCGTTGATCGCTTTTTACGGTACGTTCAGATCGATACTCAGTCGGATCCCCAGTCAACGGCCAACCCGAGCACGGAGAAACAAAAAGACCTGAGCCGCTTGCTGGTTCAGGAACTTCTCGAAATGGGTATTTCCGATGCCGAAATGGACGAATGGGGCTACGTATACGCAACCATTCCGGCAAATTCAGATAAGCCCAACATCCCGACAATCTGTTTCTGCTCACACGTTGATACATCTCCCGACGTAACAGGCGAAGGGGTAAAGCCAATCATTCACCGGAACTGGGACGGCAGCGATCTTGTATTGCCCGATGATCCGAACCAGCAAATTCGGGTAGCCGATCATCCCGATCTGAAAAATCAGGTTGGCAATGACATCATCACCGCCAGCGGCACGACGCTGCTGGGTGCCGACAATAAAGCCGGATTAGCCGAAATTATGGATGCTGCTGAATACCTGCTAACACATCCCGAGGTGAAACACGGCCGTATTCGGTTATTATTTACTCCTGATGAAGAAGTGGGTCGCGGAACCGAAAAGGTGAACATCCAGAAACTCGGCGCCGATTTTGGATACACCATCGATGGCGAGTCTCTGGGTACGCTCGAAGATGAGACATTCTCAGCCGATGCCGTTAAAATCACCATTCATGGCGTAAGTACGCATCCCGGCTTTGCCAAAGGAAAACTGGAGAATGCCCTGAAAATTGCGGCCGATGTACTGGCTGTACTACCCAAAAATGCGCTTTCTCCCGAAACGACCGAAGACAAAGAGGGGTTTGTCCATCCAACCCGAATGGAAGGTAATCAGGACAAAGCCGTACTGGAATTTATCATTCGCGACTTCACCGAAGTTGGCCTTCAGGAAAAGGAAACCTATCTTCAAAATCAGCTTACCGATGTGCTGGCCAATTATCCGGGGTCGACAGGGGAGTTTGTGGTAAAAGAGCAGTATCGTAACATGAAGGACGTACTTGACCAGCATCCCGCCGTAGTGGATAACGCCCTCGAAGCCATCCGTCGTGCCGGACTGACGGCCAAACGGCGCAGTATACGGGGTGGTACAGACGGTTCACGATTATCATTTATGGGCTTACCCTGTCCAAATATTTTTGCCGGAGAGCATGCGTTTCATTCACGACAGGAGTGGGTTTCGGTACAGGACATGCGGAAAGCGGTAGAAGTCATTGTCAATGTAGCCAGGGTGTGGGAGGAGCAGAGCTAAATGCATCTTCACTTGGATAGATAATCTAACAATCTATTGAGTCTATGGGTTGAGTTGTAAATCATATTCAACCCTTATGGAAACTCACTTTGAAGTAGATGCGCCAGTAGAAACAATCGGTAAAACACCGTATGATGTAACGACTGACGTAGCGGGTATAAAAACGTTATTCGTTAATGTTTTTTTTATTGGCACACCCGGCAACGGAAACCCATGGGTGCTGGTCGATGCCGGCTTTATGGGCTATGCCAGTCAGATAAAAAAGCGGGCTGAAGAGTTGTTTGGCCCCGGTACCGCACCCGACGCCATTATTCTGACGCATGGCCACGCAGATCATACCGGCTCTTTAAAGACACTCCTGAAGGACTGGGATGTGCCTGTTTATGCTCACAAACTTGAGCTGCCCTATTTGCAAGGTAAATCAAGCTACCCACCACCTGACCCGGCCATCGGTGGAGGTGGTATGTCATACATGTCGTGGGTGTTTCCCATCGGGCCAATGGATTTTGGCGACAAAATCAGGGTGCTGTCAGATGATGGAAAGATTCCCGAGTTGCCCGAATGGCGGGCCATTCATACGCCAGGCCACGCGCCGGGCCATATTTCTCTCTTTCGGGATAGAGACCGGACGCTTATAGCAGGTGATGCGTTTGTGACAACAAACCAGAACGCCATTTCGGCAGTGGCATCGCAACGGGAAGAATTTCATGGGCCACCGGCTTACTTTACCTGCGACTGGGAAGCGGCAAAGCAGTCGGTTATAAAGTTGAACAACCTGAACCCGAAAGCAGCCGGCACCGGTCATGGCGTTTCGGTGCGGGGACTCGACCTTGAGCTGGGGTTAAATAAACTGGCGCACGACTTTGAAGCCCGGTCCATCCCATCGGAAGGCCGCTATGTGAAGCACCCGGCTATTACCGACGAGAATGGCATTGTCGACATGCCAAGTCCGACGTCTTTTCACGTAGCTCGTTCCATCGGTCTGGGCATGCTGGCTGGTCTGGTTGGCTATGCCATTTGGGCCACTGTGAAGGGGAATAAATAACCTTTCAGAAATAGAGTGCTGAAAAAGCCCTGAGTTATCAGGGCTTTTTCATTTTAGGTACAATTCAGGTTGATGAGTTTTGCAAACGTAGTTATGTCCTTACTTTTGCAGAAAGTTATCTCTCTATGGCTCAGAAAAAGCCGAAATTTTATGTAGTCTGGCACGGTCGAAAGCCTGGCGTTTACGATACCTGGGATGAAGCCAAAGCTCAAACCGACGGATTTGCCAAACCATTATTTAAATCGTTCGACAGCAAACCGGAAGCAGTAAAAGCCTTCAAAGAGAAACCCCATGCCCATATTGGTCAGGGGGGTAAACCCGCAGGTAAGCAGGGACGACTGACCGAATTGGTCGGTTTGCCCATTCAGGATAGTTTAGTGGTCGATGCCGCCTGGAATACAGCAACCGGCGATATGGAATATCAGGGGATCTATCTGGCAACTAAGCAGAAACTATTCCTGAAAGGTCCATACAGCGATGGGACAAACAACATAGGTGAGTTTCTGGCCATAGTACATGCTCTCGCGCTACTCCATCAAAAGAACAGCAACATTCCGGTTTATTCAGATTCAAGAACGGCTATCGGCTGGGTAAAAAAGAAAAAAGCTAATACTAAGCTGGAAGAAACATCCCGCAATGCCGAACTGTTTGAGCTGCTCGACCGGGCCGAAACCTGGCTGCAAACCCACCGATTTGCCAACCCGGTTCTGAAATGGGAAACCACCGTTTGGGGCGAAAATCCCGCTGACTTCGGCAGAAAGTGAAAAGGATATATGATGTATGATGTATGATGTATGATATTTGTTCTTCCTGATTACCAATTATAATTTTTAAATTGTAATACATCATACATCATTTTGTTTTCCTTCAAGCAATTTACCATTCAGCAAGATCGTACGGCGATGAAAGTCTGTACGGATGCCTGTATTTTGGGTGCCTACGCTGACGTAATCGAAGAGGGAACGAGTGCAGATCGGGTTGACCAAGAATTTCGTATTTTAGATATTGGTGCCGGTACGGGTTTGCTGGCGTTGATGGCTGCTCAACGGAATCCTAGGGCTTTACTAGATGCAGTTGAGGTCGATGAGGCCGCCTTTGGGCAGGCAACTGAAAACGTAGCGGCTAGTCCGTTCGCCAGTCAGGTTAAGGTCAGGAGAGGACGTATTCAAGACTATCAGCCAGGTCTTCGGTATGATCGTATCCTGACTAATCCACCCTTTTATACCAACCACCTCCATTCGCCCAATATAGCAGTAAACCGGGCCTTGCACACTGATGAACTATCATTTTCGGACTTGATACGGGCTGTGGAGAGACTGATGAAGCCCTATGGCCAGTGGTGGGTTTTATTACCCCCCTACGAAATGGAAACCCTGACGGGCCTGGCTGCTCAAACGGGTTTATATCCATTTAGGCACCTAAGGGTGAAACATAACGCCGAAAAGCAAGTTTTCAGGCATATTACAGGTTTTTGCTTCGAAAAAAGGACAGTTGACGAAGAAACACTGGTCATTTTCGAGCAATCAAAGACAGCAATTGGGGCAGAAAAGCAGCCTAAAGAGACCTATACGTCAGAATTCAGCATATTACTCCGCGATTTTTATCTAATATTCTGAAAACTCTGCGACCTTTGTAAAAATCTTTGCGCCAGTTTCGTTCAGGGTATACCCGGCCGTTCAATGTTGCGCACGGAAACCTATATGCCCGAATTGCTTCAATTAACCGTTTTAATTCCGCTCTATAACGAAGATGAGTCGCTGCCCGAGTTGCACGACTGGATTGTGCGGGTCGTAACGGAGCATCATTTTAGTTACGAAATCCTATTCGTTGACGATGGCAGCACCGATGATTCCTGGTCTGTTATTGAGCAACTGGCGGGTCGTAACCCGAATGTGCGGGGAATTCGGTTCAACAGAAACTATGGCAAAACAGCGGCCTTACAAACCGGTTTTCTGGCTGTGCGCGGGCAGGTTGTCATTACAATGGACGCCGACTTGCAAGACAGCCCCGACGAGATTCCGGAGTTGTACCGCATGATAACGGCCGAAAAATATGACCTGGTGTCGGGCTGGAAACAGAAGCGATATGACCCAATTACCAAAACGCTTCCCACCAAGTTGTTCAATGCCGTATCCCGCTGGATTTCGGGGGTTCAGCTCCACGACTTTAATTGCGGACTAAAAGCTTACCGGCAGAAGGTGGTAAAAACCATTGCACCTTCCTTGTATGGCGACATGCACCGGAATTTGCCGATTATTGCCAACTGGGATGGATTCAGCCGAATTGGAGAGAAAGTCGTTCAGCACCGGGCCCGAAAATACGGTACAACGAAGTTTGGCCTTGAGCGATTTGTAAATGGTTTTCTGGATGTACTCGTCATTGGCTTTGTACATCGGTTCAGCAAACGTCCCATGCATTTTTTTGGCACGTTCGGAACCCTCTCGTTCTTTGTAGGTTCGCTATTGGCCATCTGGCTTATTATTGAAAAGCTTATTAATATTTCGCAGGGTGTTAAGTTTCGAAATGTAACGGATAACCCGCTGTTCTTCTTCGGGTTAGTCGCTATCATCCTCGGTGTTCAATTGTTTTTGGCCGGGTTTCTGGGCGAAATGCTGGTTCGGCAAAGTCTTAACCGGCCTACTGAACAATTGGTGGCGGAGAAAATAGGGTTTTTAGAAAAGAACGTAACCGTATAGATAACAAACGAATTTATCAACGTATCAATTAAAAAGTAATACAACCAACAAATGAAGAGTAATTTTAAAGCCCATCCATGGCATGGCATTCCGATTGGCGAGCTAGCCCCCAAACAGGTTACCTGCTTTATCGAGATTGTACCGACAGATACCGTTAAGTATGAAATTGACAAAGCTACGGGCTATCTGAAAATCGATCGCCCTCAACAATATTCAAACGTGCTGCCAGCTTTGTATGGCTTCATCCCGCAAACCTATTGTGGTGACCAGATTGCCAAGCTAGCCAGCGATAAATCGGGTAAAGTCGTTGAAATGGGCGATGGTGACCCCCTCGACATCTGCGTACTGACCGAACGCGAAATCACACACGGTGACCTGATTCTTCAGGCTATTCCCATCGGTGGCTTCCGCCTGATCGACAAAGGAGAAGCTGACGACAAAATTATTGCTGTGCTGAAAGGTGATGCCATGTATGGCCAGTACACCGAATTGTCTCAACTACCCGAAGCAGTCGTGAAGCGGCTTCGGCACTACTTCCTGACCTACAAGAACCTGCCCGAAGAGCCAGCCGTAATGGAACTGGCAAATATCTACGGACAGGCCGAAGCGTGGGAGGTTATTCAAACATCCATTAACGATTATAAGCTAATGTAAGGTTTACGCCTTTCGTCCGGCATTTTCGTACGCTTAACATTTATATAGCCCGGGAACCTAGTTCCGGGCTATATTTGTATAAGGCCTGTTAAACAAGGTCAAACACTCATAGGTATTCATGGTACAGTTTCTTAAATATGTTCTGGCCACCATTGTTGGTCTAATCCTGTTTTCCTTTGTCGGTTTTATACTCCTGATTGGTGTTGGGGCAGCCTTGTCCTCCACCGACAGCAAGACGACGGTAAAGGAAAATACGGTGTTGAAATTAGAGTTAGACAAACCAATTGAAGAGCGGAGCGTCAACAATCCGTTTAACGGCTTTGGCCCAATCAGCAGCTCCGGCAATGCCATAGGGCTGGTTGAACTTAAACGAACATTGAAGGCGGCCAAAGAGGATGATAACATTAAAGGTATCTACCTTCAGACCGAAAACCCGATGGGTGGCTGGGCATCGCTGGAAGAAGTACGCGACGCACTGATTGACTTTAAAGGGTCTAAAAAGTTTGTGTATGCCTACGCTGAAACGATGAGCGAAAAGGGGTATTACCTGGCTTCAGTGGCTGATAAGATCTACCTTAACCCGGCAGGGGATCTGGAATGGAATGGCCTGAACGCTGAGTTGACGTTTTTTAAAGGGACGCTGGATAAGCTGGGTATAAAGCCGGAAATCTTTAAAGTGGGTGATTTTAAAAGCGCGGTCGAGCCATTTATCCGCGAGAACATGAGCGACCCGAACCGTCTTCAGGTGAACTCATTTCTGAACTCAATTAACAACCAAATGCTGGCTCGTATTGCCGAAAGCCGGGGTATACCTGTCGATTCGCTGAAAAACTACGCCGATAACCTGACCATTCAGAAACCTGCTGACGCACTTCGTACCAAACTGGTAACGAACGTTGGCTATCAGGATGAACTGGAAAGCGTTATGAAGAAACAGCTTGGCGTTGATGAAAAAAAGAAGATCAACTATGTGTCGTTGAGCAAATACGAAAATGCGGATCAGAAAACGGACGATACGGAAGGCAGCTCCAAAAATCGAATCGCTGTCATTATCGCATCGGGCGACATTCAGTCGGGTAAAAGCGGGGATAATAGCATTGGCTCCGAGACAATAGTGGAAGAAATCCGTAAGGCGCGGCTGGATGATAAGGTAAAGGCCATTGTCCTGCGGGTAAATTCGGGAGGTGGCAGTGCGCTGGCGTCGGATGTCATGTACCGGGAGGTTCAACTGGCGCGAAAAGCCAAGCCGGTTATTGGTTCAATGTCTGACTACGCAGCTTCAGGAGGGTATTATATGCTTATGGGTTGCGACAAAATTGTGGCTCAACCCAATACGATCACGGGTTCTATCGGGGTTTTCTCGTTGCTGTTCAATACCGAAAACCTTCTAAAGGATAAACTTGGAATTACTTTCGATCGGGTGAAAACGAACACCAATGCTGATTTTCCGACAACCACGCATGAGATGACGCCGTTTCAGAAACAAACGATGCAAAAAGCAACTGAACGGATTTATGCCGAGTTTACCAGTAAAGCCGCTGCGGGCCGTAAGCTCCCGGTTGATAGCCTCAGAGCCATTGCCGGGGGGCGTGTCTGGACGGGTACACAGGGTAAAGCCATCGGTCTGGTCGATCAGCTTGGTGGTCTGGACGATGCGATAAAGCTGGCTGCTCAATTGGCAAAGCTGAAAACGGGTGACTATCAGTTGAAGTATCAGCCCCGCAAAAAAGAATTCTTCGAACAACTGATGAGTTCAATTAGCGATAGTGAGGACACTAAAATTCAGGAACAACTTGGTGAGTTGGCTCCTTATGTAAAATACATGAAAAAGTTAAAAACGATGGAAGGTATGCAGATGCGGATGCCTTTCGAGATAGAGGTTCGCTAATTTAAGTTGGTTCACCGAGTGCAGACCTATGCGATTTTACAGTCGTATAGGTCTTTTTTTTACCTTGCATAACGCAACGTTTTTCTGATGCAGACGCTTCCTATTCACCTCGATTTGTTTGCCCTTGTTATTTTGCTTGGTATAGCACAGGGTATTTTTCTGGGTGTATTCTTTCTGACAGGTGATCGCGCCCGACAAGTGGTAAACCGGTGCCTTGGTCTGTTCATGCTGGTTTTGTCGGCCATTAGCGGGGAAATTTTTCTGAATTACACCAATTACACATTCAGCCTGTTGTGGACGGTTGACTTTGCTGAACCCTTTAATTTCCTGCTTGGCCCCCTTTTTTATTTCTATGTGTTCAGCCGTGTGCAGAAACGGTTGCCTCACCGGTGGGTCTGGCATCTGGTGCCGTTTGCTATCTGGTTGGCAAACGCTTTTAGTTGGCTCTATCAGCCAATTGAGTGTAAGTACAACGCCTACATCAATTCATGGCATCCTGAGTTGCCGTTTATACACCAGAAACCTTACTGGGAGGATGATTTTACGGGGCTTCGAGATTATATCAATGAACTGACGCTACTAAGCTGTGTCATTTATGCAGTGTTAGCGTTGGTTACCATACGCCGGGCCAGACGGGCAGGAGAGCAATCGACGAATGCCGGTTCAGCGTTCTCCGAACTTCGCCTGTTAAGCTGGCTTTTTGCGTTGGTGCCTTTCCTGATCGTACTGGTGAAGCGGCAGTATTACCATGACGTTGGCGACTATTTACTGGCTACCTACATGGCTGCCACCATATACACCACCAGTTTTCTGGTGATGCGGGGTTCCGATTTTTTTCATAAGCTTCCCGAAGGCCAGCCACAAACGCCTGAACCATATCTGCCCGTTGAGGTCAAAAAAAAATATGAAAAATCGGCATTGTCCGAAGAGGTGGAAGATGCCGTACTGGGTAAACTTAACCGTTTGCTGGAGTCCGAAAAGCCGTACCTCGACAGTGATCTGTCACTGCCAAAACTGGCAGCCCGCCTGGATACCAGTCCGCATAATTTATCGCAACTGCTTAACGACCGGCTCGGTCAAACGTTTTTCGACTGGCTGGCTATGTACCGAGTTGCTGAGGCCCAGCGACTGCTCAATGAATCGGCAACGGCTCACCTGAAAATCGACGAGATAGCCGAACGGGTTGGCTATAATTCAACCTCTGCGTTTCATACGGCGTTCAAGCGACTAACGAACCAAACACCGGCACAGTATCGGGCAAAACGTTTGGGGCAGGGGGCAGAAAAATAATCGAAAAGGCAACCTACGACTTCATCCCGGTCGGCGCGAACTTCTCTCTTATCGGGAAATAGGGGTTACAGCTGGTTAAGAGGCAATTTTGGGCCATCGAACCAAAAAACTCTGTCTATGCATCCGACTCCATTCGTTGTACTTCCCGAGGCAGCTTCCGCGCCACAATTTACCCGTCGCTATGATTTGGACTGGCTCCGGGTAATTGCTATTTTGACCCTGCTCTTTTACCATACGGGCATGATTTACGTATCCTGGGGATGGCATATTAAAAGTGCCGAACACAGTCAGCCAATGGAAGAGGTCATGCGGTGGCTCCACCGCTGGCGAATGCCGCTGTTGTTTTTCATCTCGGGAGCGGGGACATTTTTTGCGCTTATAAAACGGTCATTTGGGGCGTATGCCGGTGAGCGGGTCCGACGGTTATTTGTTCCGCTTGTTTTTGGCATGTTCGTCATTGTACCGCCACAAATCTATATCGAATGGTTGTTCCGGGGGAAGTTTTCGGGTAGTTATTTCGACTTCTACCCCGCCGTATTCAACTTTCAACCGTATGAGGATGGCGGAACAGGGGGGGCATTCAGCTGGCATCACCTCTGGTTTATCTGTTACCTGTTTTTCTATTCACTCCTCAGCATTCCGGTATTTCGGTGGTTAAAAAGCGAACCGGGGCAACGCTTCCTTGATCGTATTGGCCATTTGATTGCCCGGCCGGGCGGAGCGCTTTGGCTGGTTGGTTGTCTTTTACTGAATGACGTTATATTGGGCGGTTTCTTTCCCCACGAAACCCATGCCCTGATCAATGACTGGGCTTATTTCATGAGTAACCTCCTGCTCTTCTGGTTGGGCTATATCCTCGTTAGCAGATCGGTTTTTTGGCAGATTATGGCAGACCAGCGTCGCTATTATGTAGCGGCAACTCTTGTCTGTACGGTCATTATGTATGGCTACCGGTTATTCATCAGTAATGATACCATTGAGTTATCGAAGCTGCTGACCACCTTATTCAGCTTAAACCGACTTGGGCTAACATGGTTTTCCGTGTTGGCTACCATTGGGTATGGCTATCGGTATCTTAACGTGAACCACCCGGTTTTGCCGAAGCTTAATAAAGCTGTTTATCCGTTCTATATTCTGCATCAAACTGTTATTGTGCTCATTGGCTACGCTATTTTAACGCGCACTAACCTGGGTGTTTATGATGGTTTTTTAGTCGTAAGCCTTTCATCGCTACTTACTTGCGTCGTTATCTACCTGCTGCTCATTCGCCCATTTAAGCTGACGAGGTTACTGTTTGGGATGAAATGATGTTGGTTTCTGCCAATTGATTTGCGATTTTTGACTAATCATTGAGCTAATGTTAAGCTTTTCATTGCTCTGTGCTTGCCGCGGAGCGCTTATATAAAAAATCGTATACCCATGCGTACCGACTGGACTCGCGCTGAAATCGCCGAAATCTTTAATTCACCCGTTCTGGACCTGATGTATCGGGCCGCCACTGTTCATCGTGAGCATCATGACCCACAGGAGGTACAGGTTTGTACGCTGCTGTCAGTTAAAACAGGGGGTTGCCCTGAAGACTGTGCCTATTGCCCGCAGGCTGCCCGCTACCATACGGCCGTGAAAGTGCATAAATTGATGGAGGTAGATGAGGTGTTGACCGCTGCTCAACGGGCTAAAGACACCGGGAGTACTCGTTTCTGTATGGGAGCCGCCTGGCGTGAAGTGCGGGACAACAGCGATTTCGACAAGGTGCTCGACATGGTGCAGGGCGTAAACGAAATAGGGTTGGAAGTCTGCTGTACGCTCGGTATGCTGACCGAAACGCAGGCTCAAAAATTAAAAGATGCCGGTTTGTACGCCTATAATCACAACCTCGACACCAGCGAAGAATATTATGGCGACATCATCAGTACCCGAACCTACGACGATCGGTTAGATACGCTGGGCCATGCCCGTAAGGCAGGTATCTCCGTGTGTTCGGGGGGGATAATTGGTATGGGTGAATCGGAGCAGGATCGGATTGGTATGCTTCATACATTGGCGACATTGCCACAACATCCCGAATCCGTGCCGGTCAATGCGCTGGTGCCGGTAGAAGGCACGCCCCTGGAAGATCAGCCTCGGGTATCGGTTTGGGAAATGATCCGGATGATTGCTACGGCCCGGATCATCATGCCAAAAGCCATGGTCCGCCTGTCGGCCGGGCGGGTGCGGATGAATACCGAAGAGCAGGCGCTTTGTTTTCTGGCGGGTGCTAATTCCATCTTCGCCGGGGATAAGCTCCTGACAACGCCCAACCCGAATGAAGATGCCGATCAGCAACTATTTCAAACCCTGAACATCAGACCACGTAAAGCATTTAAAGATGCCAGCAAGCCTGCTGTTGTCTTCGAACAAATACCGGTTTAGTCGACGTTCAGTAAGTAATTTCACACAATGAGAACAGGCAAAAAGGCGAGCCATGGTGGCTACCGTGGCTCGCCTTTTTGTATAAACAAAACGTTACAGATAGGTAAACTCATTACCAGAGGGTACATACGAAATTTTTAGGCCGGGGAGTTGGGGCTTCAGCCACGAAACGACCCACTCCATTCCAGGGGCTTCGCTCATGATGTGGCCCAGAATCACCAGCGACAATTTTTTTCCCTGAAGTCGGGCGTCGCGAACATACTCAGGTGTTTCCCATTCGCTGGTTTCGCCACAGAAAATGACATCAGGCTTCTCCTTTTCAATGGCGCTAATCTGACTGCGCCCACCCGATGCACCCGGCATGAATAAAATCCGCTGACAGGATTGAGCGGGATCACCGACAACCCGAACCATTTTTATTCCCAGCTTACTCTTTGCCTGGTTGATGAGTTGACTCAACGGGGTAGCAGGCATAGTCAGGATGTGGGCGTTCTCCTTGCTGGCAAATTTCGTCCAGCCCAAAGTCGCCAGCATACCGGCCTGAATGCCATCGGGACGGTGGGAGTGGAGGTAATCGTGAAAACGCCAGAGGGCAATTCCATTTTTTGTCAACAGGTCATGTTTGTAACGAAAAACGTCACTGCTCTCGAGCCAGTCAGTTTCGTCGGCATGGTTGTAAAACGTTGGTTCGTGGGCAATGATGAAATTGGCGCCCGCAGCAATAGTTTTCCTAATAACCTCAACTGTGGCGAACATGGTCGAAACGATGCCTGTCACTTGCTGTGACGCTGTTCCGGATTTGAGGGTATCTACCGTTTTGGGAAAAGGCGCGTTCGGAATCGTTTTGAGAATTAGATCCATGATCTGCCCTACCGTATAGGATTGCTGGTCAGTTGGTACGAATTGAGTAAGATCCAGCGTGGGCAGAAGGAGAGAGCTCCCAACTGCTTTCGTTACTGTGCGTACAAATTCTCGTCTGCCGGTTAATTCCTGCATGGTTATTCGTTTTTTGAGTTAACTGTCATTAAAAGAGAATGTCTTGGTTTTACTATCGACTTGATGGGGGTTTTGCATAAAAAAAGGGTAGCAGACACAGCCGCTACCCTTTTTTTATGCAAAACCAGATTTCGATTACAAACGCTTCGTGTATTCGTTCTCGGCAATTTTATCGATCAGCACTTCGGCCAAACTTTTCGCATGTTCTTTCCGAACTTCAGCTTTGTCTTTGGTTTCAACCGTCACATTGATGATGTGATTGTTGTAAAGAACGTGCATCGCACCCGACTCAGCATCCCATACGGCTTTGTCTCCTACGTTTGCAACAGCCTCATAATTGGCTGTGCTAACGGCCGCTTTGGTCAGGTGTGGGGTAGCAGCCGTAACACCACCATGCTGAGGGTGATTGTCGGCGGTAGAATGCGTAGCCTCCTCAGAAACCGTAGCTTTCGCTGATGTTTCAGCATTTGTGCCTTCTGTTTCAGGGCCGCTGGTTGTGGAGTCATTCGCAACTTCTACAGGCTTCATGGCAGCCGCTTCTGATTTGCCCTGATACATCTTGTCGAAGATCGACTCGGCAAGGTATATGGACGAGTAGGGTCTTCTTCCGCCAAATGAAACAAGTACTTTATTGCCTGCCCATTCGAATTCACAACCTTCCTGCTCGTGAACTTCTTCCAACTTTGCCGTTTCATCTAAGTTGAATGTCGTGCGGACGTACTCTTCGCCCAATATATTACAGGGTTCATCGTAGTTGGCATCGGTCGACAATGCATTGACACCAACAACTTGTTTGGCCACCAGCGGGCTAGCGTCAGCCTGGCTGGCAGGATCGGAGGTAGAACTGGGGCTGCTGCAGGCTAAACACAGAACAGGAAAAGCCAGTATCAGTGATTTGATTTTCATGATTTGATTTGAGAAAAGCCAAAATTAGCGTTTTCTTAAATACCAGATGTGTAAGCAGGATGTTTTTGCCTTTGAACTTGATAAATTCAATGTAAAGTTATTCGGGTACATACAACTGGCATGTCTGTTAAAACCGCAAAATCAATGTCCGTTGAAGGTGATTTTTCGCCTTGGCAACGTCGTGATAAATAGGATATGCTATGGTTTAACCGGAGTTCAAACGTCTTTTTTGTCCGGGAACGGCATTCGTTATGTAATTTTGCAGGAGATTTTCCTTTTGCATGTCCGATATAGAGATCATTCCACTTGCCGCTGGCCGTCATGTTTATTTCGCTTCCGATTTTCATCTCGGCACTCCATCCATTGAAAAAAGCCACGAACGCGAAAAAGTCATAGTTTCCTGGCTGGAGAGTATCCGAGCGAAGGCTGATGTCATTTTTTTGGTGGGTGATGTGTTTGACTTCTGGTTTGAATACAAACACAGTATTCCAAAAGGGTTCATTCGGCTTCAGGGAAAACTGGCTGAGCTTACCGATGCCGGAACGCGCGTTATTCTATTCACCGGCAACCATGACATGTGGATGAATGACTATTTTACCCAGGAGTTAGGCATTCCTGTTTACAGAAATCCACGCCGGTATGACATTGGTGGAAAGCATTTTTACATTGGCCACGGCGATGGACTTGGCCCCGGTGATTTCGTGTATAAACGACTTAAAACGGTCTTTGAGAGTGGGCTGGCTCGTGGATTGTTTCGCTGGGTTCACCCCGATGTGGGGATTGGTCTGGCGCAGGCCTGGTCGAGAAGCAGTCGCGCCGGTAATCAGGAAAAAGGGGAAGATGAGTTTTTAGGCGAAGATCGGGAGTGGTTGATGCAGTACTGCCGCGAAGTTGAAGCGAAAGTACACCATGATTTTTATATCTTCGGCCATCGCCACCTGCCGCTCGATCTGGCGGTGTCAGCCAACAGTCGCTACATAAATCTAGGCGAATGGGTATCCGCCAAAACATTCGGCGACTTTGACGGGAAAACAGTAAGCCTGGAAAGGTGGTGAGGAAAAAATGAAACGGAATCGTCTTTTTTGACAAGGTGGGATGGGAGGACTTTCTGATAAACCGTTTTATCCTTCTGAAAGCAACCGTTTTCCAATTAGTCAGTTCCCCTCCTGTAAAATATCTTTTCGGGAAATGTTTTCGCGGGGGGCTTTGTTCAGCTCGCTCCGCCATTCCTTGTTCTTTAAATCGCCCCGCTTTACGGATCGGATAAAGTTAGCCCAGGCGAACGGGTTGGTAAAGGCAAACGTAGGCGTGGCACTTCGACCAATGAGCGACTCCCGACCAAAAAACTGCTGATTTACGAAGTTCTGGTGATTGGCAAGTGCCCCCATTGGCATGGTAGCCGCCTGACGCATCATCGCTTCGGGACTTGTATTGCGGGCTAAATTCTCCCGTTCTTTTTCATCAGGAAGCTTCAGATTAACGAAAGCTTCCTTAAATAATTCTTCAGTGGCGTAGGGGTAGACTTTTACTTCAGCCAGCGTTTTTACATCTTCCTGCAACGCTACAACAGCTGAATACGTAAGGTCAGTTAACCGCCGGGGAATAATGTGGTATTGTGTCCTGAAGCCTACGTAACTGAAAATAACGCTATCGCCGGGGAAAACAGGTAAGGCAAAGTACCCGTTGGGAGCGGCTAAAACGCCTTTACCCGCCTTTGGGATGTAGATGTAAGCACCCGGTAAGGCTTCGTTACTTTTACCCCCGGTGATAAAGCCCGTAAACGTTATCTGCCGCTCCTGGCCCTGTGCCCGTGCGGTAGAAAAGAGTCCCGCAAGCGCAGAAATCACCAAAATAAAGACAAATAGCGTCAGTAACTTCTTCATAGACAAAGTGACCATACTACAACGTAAACGAGGAAAAGGCAGGTTATGGTTTCTGTTACCCTACTAATTGCTGAATAACTGAACGAAACCACATGTACACAAATTTACGCATTCCCCCCGAAACCAGACCGCTTGAACCCGGATTTAAGAATATTTAGGGTTTTAAGCGCTTAACAATAAGCCCAAACTTAGGCAAATAACTTCAGGAAGGTGATAATAAAAGGTGCTGCCAAGAGTAACCCATCAAACCGATCCAGAAAACCACCGTGTCCCGGGATACTGCTTCCTGAGTCTTTAATAGCAATGCTGCGTTTGAACAACGATTCAACCAGATCGCCATAGGTGCCGGTCACAACGATAATACCGCCCACACAATACCACTGCCAGGGGCGTAGTTCGGGAGCCCAGAAGGTAAGTCCTAGAGCAACAATACCAGCCGCAATGGCACCTCCTACACTGCCTTCCCACGATTTTTTAGGGGATACCCGTTCAAACAGCTTACGACGGCCAAATTTGGTGCCGGCAAAATAGGCGCCTATGTCACTTGCCCATAAAAGCAGCAGGCAACCCGTGATGATCATCGGGTGAAACTTTCCCCCCTGCAACGCCAGAATGATCAACAGCGCGAAAGGCATTGCTACATAAATAATGCCCAGAAAGGTGAAACCGATATTGGTAAATGGCTTCATATCTTTCTTTTTGTACAGCTTGATCAAAAAGATCATGGACGTGGCGGGGCAAATTAAAAAGTAATTCCCAGTGCCAATCTGGTCTGTTTCGACAAAATAGGCCAGCACACAGATCATAGTGCCAACAACTGTCCCATAGGCCGTAAGGGGTTCAAAACCATCTAAACCCAGAAGCCGGTAAAACTCCCGCTGGGTGAGGGCACTCACCAGACAAAACAGCAGCGCAAAAGTCCAGGAATCATACCAGATCATGAACAGAATAAATGGAACGCCTGCAACGGCCGCGATGACCCGTTGTTGAAGATTCGACAGATTAGCTAAACGTTGCTTCATTCTCAAGGATTACTTTAGCTAAGATAGCGTCCTGGGCCAGTACATGAACCTCACTTTTTCCCCAGCCAATGGTTGGATAACTACTACTTTGTTTGTTAATAACCACCGCCGAAATCTCATGTTCGAGCAACAGCGCTTTGGCCAGCTCGGCCCGGTGGGGCAAAGGTGTTGAATAAATTACTTCCCAGTTTTCTGCTGTCATATAATCAATGCGTTAGGTTTCAGGACTGCTGACAAATAATAGCTTGGCAATGTCGGGATGGCCAATTTCCGCTTAGGTCGACAAATGACAACAGCCTGACATGTGTAAATGCTTACAGGTTTACCTGTTCCTTGTCGTTACTTCGCTTAAAGTAAAGCAGAAGTCCTACTGTTAATACCCCAGATAGTACGGCACCTGTTATCGGGATTGCTTCGGTACTTTCAATGTCTACAGAGACCATTTTTTGCTGATGCAGGTAAACCATGAATACGGTAAAGCCATTATTGACAAAGTGAGCCAGAATGGGCACCCAGAGATTACCCGACCATAAATACAAGTAGCCAAACAACGCCCCTAATAACATTCTGGGGAAAAAGCCAAGAAACTGTACGTGGATGGCGCTGAATATCGCAGCGGCCAGCCAGATGCCTATGTGTGGATTCCGGGTCCATATCGTAAAATTTCGCTGAAGAACCCCCCGGAATAACGTTTCTTCGCCAATGGCCGGGATAATTGCTATAACCAGTAACGCCACGAGTAATTGCCCGGTGCTGTTGAAGGTTGTCAGGTATTTAGTAATGCCTTCCAGCCCTTTTTCTTTCGCCCGAATCCACTGCTCGATCGGAGCCATCGTTTCAGGTAAGTGCAGGTTCTGGTTCCACTCGATGATGAGTCCATCGAAAGGCATGAACGTTATCACAATAAGGGTAACGAGGCTGATACCAGCCACTGCCGTAACCGGCTGCACGCTGAATTCCGACCAGGTTCGATGTTCAATAAAGTACCAGTAAAAAAGGGCAGGCAGAAAAAATGTACCCAGGTGATTGACTGCCTGGAGCAGCATCAGTTCATACCAGCTGCCCGCTGAGGCGGAGGGATTTGTGGCTAGATTAGACAGGTAGGTTTGTGCTTCAGCAAACCCCATGCCTTTGACAGCCGCCATGATGGCGAAAAGCAGCAGTGTACTGATAACGCCCCCAATCAGCACAAAACCGACAAGCATAGTCAGTCCGCCGATGGTTGGTGGTCGTGAAGAAGCGCCCCGGGGCGAGTAAATAGGTTGCATAATTTCGTGTAAATTTACAGACTAGTTCCCAGAATTCGTGCAGGGGAACCAATTCGGCCTTCGTATTGTGCTAATTCCATACAGTTACTAATGCGCGGACCTTTTGATCCGAAACCAGTTACGTGATTTTTTGTGCCCGTTTTGGGGTACGTACATTTGAAATTTCAAGACAATGGTCAACATTGGCACCATACAACTACCAGATTTTCCGTTACTGCTTGCTCCTATGGAGGACGTCAGCGACCCGCCATTTCGGGCGGTTTGCAAAGCGAACGGAGCCGATCTGATGTACACCGAGTTTATTTCCTCCGAGGGACTCATCCGCGACGCGGCCAAAAGCGTTCAGAAACTGGATATATTTGAGTACGAGCGGCCCATTGGCATTCAGCTGTTTGGCTCCGACGTGGAAACAATGGGGGAGTGCGCCCGCATTGCCAGCCGCGCCAATCCTGATTTGATCGATATCAATTACGGTTGTCCGGTAAAGAACGTGGCTTGCCGGGGGGCGGGAGCTGCCTTGTTGCAGGATATTCCCAAAATGGTTCGTATGACCGATGCTGTTGTCAAAGCGACACATCTGCCCGTAACCGTAAAGACTCGGCTGGGCTGGGATGAAAGTACCAAAAATGTAGGTGAAGTGGCCGAGCGCTTACAGGATATTGGCATAAAAGCCTTAACCGTTCATGGGCGAACCCGCGTGCAGATGTACAAAGGTGAAGCCGACTGGACACTCATTGGCCGAATTAAAGAAAATTCCCGCATTCAGATTCCCATTTTTGGAAATGGGGATATCGATACCCCCGAGAAAGCATTGGAGTACAAAAATCGGTACGGTGTCGATGGGGTAATGATTGGCCGGGCCAGTATCGGTCATCCCTGGATATTTAACGAAATCAAACATTTTGTGAAGACCGGCGAGCATCTGGCCGCACCGACCGTTGCCGATCGGGTTGCCGTGTGTCGTCAGCATCTCGACTTCTCCATCCGGTGGAAAGGCGAAATCGTTGGGCTGTTCGAAATGCGACGCCACTATGCCAATTACTTTAAGGGATTGCACGACTTCAAACCGTATCGTATGCGTTTGGTGACCACGGATTCCTATAACGGGGTAAGCGACATCCTCGACGAAATTCAGGAGAACTATATTGTAGAACTTGTTTAACCAGTAGCGCCAGACCAGCCGCGTTCCTTTCCCGATTGCCAATGACTATTGACGAACCGGTTGTTATTCCTCAAAGACGGCCCTTGATGGCCTGGGTGTTGCTTTGTTTACTGGCTCTGGTCTGGGGAAGCTCGTTCATTCTCATCAAACGAAGCCTGAGTGTGTTTCCGCCGGAGCAGGTGGCCGCGGGGCGACTGGTGTTTGCGCTATTGTTTTTTAGTCCATTTTTGGCCCGCCAAAGTCAGCAACCCGACGTTCGGGTGGCTGTTCGGCATCGGTGGGTAGCCTTACTGGCTTCGGCTATTATCGGGTTTGTTATCCCGGCCTTTCTTTTTGCTGAAGCGGGGGCCCACCTTAACAGTTCGCTGGCGGGTGCACTCAATTCCCTGAGCCCGTTATTCACGCTGATTTTGGGGGCGGTATTTTTCGGACAGGCGCTTAAGATAAGACAGGTAGCCGGTATTTTTCTGGGGTTAATGGGCTCTCTGCTCCTGGTTTTTTTTAGCGCAACGGGTTCGTTTGACATTAACGGCTACGCCCTGCTCGTGGTGCTGGCAACGGTTTGTTACGGCCTCAACACGAACCTGATTGGGCGGTATCTGAGTCATTTACCCGCCCTGGTGTCAACTGCCTGGCTGTTTGCCTTTGCGGGGCCGATCGCCATGTTGACGCTGGCACCCACCGATTTCTTAAGCCGGGTTATCGAAAGTCAGAACAGTTGGGGACTTTGGGCGCTGGTCACCCTGGGCGTGTTTGGGTCAGGCCTGATGTCGATTTTCTTCAACCGCGTCATGCAACTGGCCTCTCCTTTATTTGCGGCTTCGGTTACCTACCTGATACCCATTGTTGCCCTTTTATGGGGTGTCCTCGATGGCGAAACGATCTATATTGTTCAATTTGCTGGTATGGGTGTCTGTTTATTGGGTATTTGGTTAGTAAATAAATCGTAGTTTGCAACCGGTTTCAATCTGATGAAACTGAAAAGCGCATGTTCCAAACAACCATCAATGACCAAATCCGTACCGTTGATTTTACGGCTGACGGCCCATTCGTGAACAACGAGCTTTTCAATTGGGATCTGGTTAAGCTCTCTGATCGCAGCTTTCACATACTTCATCAGGATCGCTCCTACACGGCTGAACTGCTCGAGGTGAATGTGGCTGACAAATTGGTGACGTTGAAAATTAACGGCCATATTCACCAGGTAAGCGTAAAAGACCGCTTCGACCTGCTGCTCGAAAAAATGGGTATGAGCAACGTTGCCGGTACGAAGCTCAATGAGTTAAAGGCCCCCATGCCAGGGCTTATCGTGGGCATCAGTGTGCAACCAGGCGATGTGGTCAGCAAGGGCGATAGCTTATTGATACTGGAAGCCATGAAAATGGAGAACAATCTGAAAGCGCCCGGGGAAGGAACGGTGAAAGCGATCCGTGTCGGTAAAGGGGATCGGGTCGAGAAAGGACAGGTGCTGGTAGAATTTGCCTAGACTGCCTTTTAGGCATATGGACCAATCGAATTCCCGACGACATTTTCTGAAAAAAACCGCCGTTCTAACCGGTAGTCTGCCCTTTTTGCCCTTATCCCTTTCTGCTCTGGATAATTCTATGGGTAATCCACTTCCCGAAGTTCACATCTTCTCTAAGCATCTTCAGTTCCTGAACTATGCTGATATGGCCAATGCAGCTGCTGAAATGGGCTTTAAGGGCGTCGATTTAACCGTAAGGCCCGATGGTCACGTACATCCGGATCGTGTTGAGGATGAACTCCCCAAAGCGGTTGAAGCGCTTAAACGGGCTGGACTATCGACGACAATGATGACGACGGTTGTGGGTGACTCAACCCATGCGGTAGATATTCGGGTACTGAAGGCAGCCTCTAAAGCCGGCTTTCAGCTGTATCGGATGAAATGGTACCAGTACGATGAAAAAAAGTCCATCCCTAATTCCATACTTGGCTTCCAGCAACAACTTCGTGGGTTAGGCGAACTGAATAGACAACTAAATTTGACGGGATGTTATCAAAATCATGCCGGTTTACTGGTTGGCTCATCCGTATGGGAACTATGGGAAATGCTAAAGCTGGCTGATCAGCAGCATATGGGTGTTCAGTATGATATTCGCCATGCTACCGTAGAAGGAGGTCAATCGTGGCCTAATGGACTGCGGTTAATTAAGCCTACTATACGGTCCATCGCCCTGAAAGATTTTGTCTGGTCAATAAAAAATGGAGTGACAAAAGTAGTTGACGTTCCTTTCGGAGAGGGTATGGTTGATTTTAAGACTTACTTTGCTCTGTTGAAAAAATATGATATACAGGTGCCTGTATCTCTGCATATTGAGTATCCGATGGGTGGGGCAGAGCACGGGGCTACGAAATTGACTATTCCCCAAAATGAACTTTTTGCCGCTATGAAACGGGATCTGAATCGGCTGATGACGCTCTGGAAAACGGCCTGATTGCAATTTTACTGGTCTCACTCTCGACCTTTTTCTTATCTTTGCCCGCAAAATTTCCCTTCATGACATCGCAAACAAAGTATAAACGCATCCTGCTCAAACTGAGTGGGGAGGCTCTTGCTGGGCCTAACGGTTATAATATTGACCCGGCTGTACTGGAACAATACAGTCAGGAAATCAAGCAGGTCGTAGATCTGGGCGTTGAGGTGGCTATTGTCATCGGCGGGGGCAACATCTTTCGGGGTGTTTCCGGCGAACGTTCGGGTATTGATCGCGTTCAGGGCGATTATATGGGCATGCTCGCCACCGTGATCAACGCTATGGCCCTGCAAAGTTCATTTGAAAAGCACGGTATGTACACCCGTGTAATGTCGGCCATTAAAATGGAGCAGGTTTGCGAACCCTATGTTCGTCGTCGGGCCGTCCGCCATCTCGAAAAGGGTCGTGTGGTTATTTTTGCGGCCGGCACGGGAAGTCCTTACTTTACAACCGATACGACTGCCAGCCTTCGTGCTATTGAAATCGAGTCCGATGTCGTTCTGAAAGGGACAAAAGTCGATGGTGTTTACACCGCCGACCCAATGAAAGACAAAACGGCTACCCGATATACAAGCATTACCTTTGAGGACGTTTACGAAAAGAAACTAAGTGTGATGGACCTGACGGCCTTTACGCTTTGCCAGGAGAATAACCTGCCGATCATCGTGTTCAATATGAATACAAAGGGTAGCTTACTCAAACTGGTACAGGGCGATGGCGATCAGGGTACCCTCATCACTATGAAAATAACGGAATAAAGAATCTGAACTAACAGATTGGCTGATTAAGCGATTGAGTGGGTTAAGGAACAATTTGCTTACCCGCCCAATCGCTATTCATTCACTCATTCAATTATTAAGAAATGGAAGAAATTGAGTTATTTCTCGACGATGCAAAAGATACAATGGAGAAGGCGCTCAAGCACCTGGCCATTGAATTGACCAAGATCCGCGCTGGAAAAGCTAACGCGGGTATGCTCGACGGGATTCAAGTAGAGTATTATGGAGTGCTATCGCCCTTACACACGGTGGCCTCTGTCAACACGCCCGACGCAAGGACCATCGTTATCAAGCCCTTCGAGAAGAAACTCATCGGCGAGGTAGAAAAGGCGATTCGTAACTCGAACCTTGGTCTTAACCCAAATAACGACGGAGAACAGATTCGCCTGAGTATTCCACCCCTGACCGAAGAACGTCGTCGTGATTTGGTGAAGAAAGTAAAGCAGGAAGTGGAGACGGCAAAAATCAATGTTCGTAACATCCGCAAAGACACCAACGACGATATTCGCAAACTGGTGAAAGACGGTGTTTCGGAAGATGCCGTGAAAGTAGGAGAGGAGCGAGTTCAGAAGCTTACCGATGCCTTCATCGCCCGGATTGACGACGTATTTGTTGCCAAAGAAAAGGATATCATGGTGGTATAATATTGTCCTTTGCCTTAAAGCAGAAAAGCCGCTTACTCTCGAGAGTAAGCGGCTTTTCTGCTTTAAGGCAAAGGCTGGATCCCAAGGCCCTTCATCTCGTTTGCCGGATTGCTGCACTAATATAATCTTTCGCTGTACGGCTAATCGTTTCTTCATCGACAGACACGACAACATGGCCCCTGTGTTCGTAGGGATACACTTCGCCGGTCAGGACATCAAAAATGCCGTAGGGTAGCAAATCGTGTTCTTCGTAACCCCAAAATAAAAAATCGACTGCATCAGCAGAGTGATCGAATCCTACCGCATAACCAATCTCCTGCTGAGCGAATACAACGATATAGCGCATGTCCTCCAATACGAAAGATCGCTGGTAAGGGTTGCGTCGTTTTTGTGACCCATACTTAATATGCCGGTCAAAAATACCTGAATACCACCATATCAGTAAGGGTTAATGATGATCATCTTTTATTACATGTTCCTGATCTTATCAGGAATTCTTACCCTCAATGTTCTTTACTGGCTTATCTTTTCCATAGCCGGTCGATTGGGCCACGCCGATGATAACGAAACTTCTGCAAAGCCATTCGTTTTAAGGAAAATTGGCGTTTTGATTCCGGCGTATAAAGAAGATGCTGTTATAATTGACTCGGTTACCGAAAATTTAAAGCAAACTTATCCCGCAGACCGGTTCGAGCTCATTGTTATTGCGGATTCCTTTCTGCCCCAAACCCTGGCTACTCTGGCTTCCATGCCCGTTCGGGTCCTTCAGGTTTCATTTGAGGTGTCGACCGTAGCTAAAGCATTAAACGCTGCTATGTCGCGATTGTCCCTAAAAGACTACGACATTTTGGTCGTGTCGGATGCGGATAACCATATGGCACCGGATTTTCTGGCTCGAATCAATCTGGCTTTCGACCAGGGCTGGCGGGCCGTACAGGGGCACCGGGTGGCTAAAAATGTAAATACCAGTATGGCAGTTATGGATGCCATCAGTGAAGAAATAAACAACCATATCTTCAGGAAAGGCAGCCGGGTTTTAGGGTTGTCTTCTGCAACAATCGGGTCGGGTATGGCGTTCGAACCAGCCTTGATGCAAGCGGCTATGTCTACTCAGAATACAATCGGCGGATATGATAAAGAGTTGGAAACCAATGTAGTGCTGAGTGGATATAAAATTGCCTACCTTGAAAATGCGTACATCTACGACGAAAAAGTGGCCAATCGGGCTGTGTTCGAAAACCAGCGTACCCGTTGGGTAGCTGCCCAATGGCAATTCGTTAAACTCTACTTTTGGAAAGGCATTTTGGAGTTACTGAAGGGTCAATGGGCTAGTGGATTCAAAGTTTTACAAGCCGTTTTCCTGCCAAAAATTCTCCTGCTCGGCCTTTTGTTTCTTTCTGTGTTCTTAGGCACGCTTTCAGGCAATGCATTCCTATGGCAAACACCTCTTGTGCTGTTAGGGGTACTAAGCTTTAGCCTTATTATTTCGGTTCCGGGCTACTTATGGAAGCGCATTACCATTCGGGAATTACTCCTGATTCCCTTATTGCTTGTAAGCTTTCTTCGGGCAGTGCTGAATATGCGAAAAGCGTTTAAACGATTTATGCATACACCGCATACAAGCACAAGTCGCCAGGGTGTTTCTTAAATGTTTTCATTTGTGACAAAGTGGAAATAAAACAGTCTTAATCTAGTAAATCTAACTGTTCAATTGGTAATGTAATTAAGCTACGCAATACAGTTAGTTAGATAAGTCTGTAGTAGTCTATTTAGGATTTTTCGTTACTTAATTTTGGTTTAAAAAACGCAGTTGAGAGGGATATAGATAAAGGGCACTATCAATATGTATAAGGTAATCCGCAGCCAAAATTTCGCCGTATCAATTCAGTCATGTTTTTTTATAGTCGTTGGCTTATTTTTTTTCTCGCAGAGTTTGGCCCAAAGTAAAGGGGCACGTGGCTTGGTTTCCTTTGGGACATCAGCTGGTTTAGCCGATGATACGTTGTACCTTGATATCAATCAGGACATTGCCGTACAGCTGTTGCCTTTTGAAGATATTATGAAAGTGGCCGTTGCCCACTCGCCACTCATTCGTTATCAAAATGAGGTGTCCAATTCCCTAAGTTCTTCGTACGAAGTATCAAAGCTTCAGATCTTGCAGAACATAGGCGGATTCGCTAATTATTCAAGTGGCAACCAATCCATTATATCATCCGGAACGACAACCATAACCGGCCGGGATGCCCTCGGTCAGATCGCCAATGGATACCGGGTTGGCGTAGATGTCCGACTCCCCATCTATGAACTGTTCGGGCGCAAACATCAGGTTCGACAGGCGTATTCGAATTACCGGGCATCCGTAGTTCAGCGGGAGGTCGTTGAACTGCAACTCAAGCGGGATCTGATTGGTATTTATCAGGATATGATTACTACCCAGCAGTTGCTGAAAGTTAATCTGATTGATGAACAGGCTTCCCTTACGTCACTCAGAGTGGCAGAAGTCGAGATTCAGAAAGGACGCATAACGGCTGAAACCATGGCGACGATAACCAGTCACTATGTTCAGGCGAAAAATGCGTCTGAGCAGGTAAAAGGGAGTTTTCTGAAGAATGTACACTATTTCGAAGCGTTGGTCGGTATGCCTGTTCAACGGTTGAAACGTAATTAATAGAATTGTATGTCAGTCGATGCCTTTTTACGCTTACTAAAACAGCATATTCTGTGGTTTTTACTAATACCTGCGGTTACTGCCGGGGTGGCGTTTTACATTACCCGGAATGAAATCAAGGTGTATAAATCACAGGCAACGTTGTATACGGGCCTGGTGTCTCGCTATTCTTTACTCTCAGATAAGCAGAATTCATTTACCGATCGGTCGGCCAGTGCTTTCGATAATATCCTGACCACGCTGAATTCAAGGGAGACCTTACTACAGATCGGTATTAGCCTGCTGAGTAACCATATGCGTCTGCGCCAGCCGGATTCACTCTTTCTGGGCAATTCGGGTTTCCAGAAATTGCATCTTTGGTGGAGACGACGCGAATAGGGGCTTTAATGAATCTGTTTCGCTTTCGTTCACCGGGTTCTTAAATCGGTCAGCGCTGGAGCGAGCGTGGCAGGATTTGATAGGTCGGCATGAGTCGCTGCATGCAGCCTTTAGCGCCGATGGAAGACAGATGTGCATTCTGTCCGAGTTTTCGTCCAGGATCACGTTTCTTGATTGCTCCGACCGTCGTAGCGAAGATGGCCAAAAAGCCATTCAGGAGTGTGTATTACAGGATGCACTTCATGTATTTGACCTTCTCAATGGTCCTTTGATCAAAGCCTGTCTGATACGGCTGTCGGATACGGCGCATCATTTAACCCTAACGGCTCATCACATCATTTGTGATGGTTGGTCGCTGGGCATCCTGTTGCAGGAACTGGGCGTGCTTTATTCAGCCTATTCAACGAACAGCTTACCTGTACTGCCTGATGCACCGTTATTCAGCCAGTATGCCGTGCAGCGGTCAGCGTTTTTATCGGGTGCAGACTACCAATCCATTGAAACGTTTTGGGTTAACCAATACCGAGGAAGCATACCGATACTCGACCTGCCCACGGATTTCCCCCGTCCAGTCCTGCGCACCTATGCCATTAATCGACGGGATATCCAATTGAATGAGTCGCTGGTTTTGGCTGTAAAGCAGATGAGTCAACAAAACGGGTGCAGTTTCGTGACATTACTGATAGCCGCTTTTGAAGTGTTTCTTCATCGGTTAACCGGTCAGGAGGATCTCGTTCTTGGGCTGCCCACTGCTGGTCAGTCAGTGTCAGGCCAGTTTGGTGTGGTGGGCCATTGCGTAAATCTGTTGCCTTTGCGCAGCTTTCCGCAGGCTCAAAAAAGTTTTCTTCAGTATTTACTACAGCGAAAAGAGGAAATTCTTGATGCGTTCGATCATCAGGAACTCACTTTCAGCAGCTTGCTCAAAAAACTGCCCGTTGCGCGCGACCCGGCCCGGGTACCCATGGTACCCGTACTTTTTAATGTAGACATGGGCCTTGGGGATGGTATTTCTTTTGAAGGGCTTGATTTTCGGCTAATAAGTAACCCCAAAAAATTCGGAACTGTCGAGCTGTTCCTGAATATTACAGGCTCCGCCCACGAGGGCTCTTTGACGTTTGAATGGTCGCACAATACCAAACTCCTGAAGAAGTCAAGTATTGACCGGATGATGGTTGAATTTAGCTCCCTTCTCAGGGAAGTAGTAGCTAATCCTGCCATTCCGTTAGGGCAAATTCCACTTTCTGATTTCACCCAGCATCATCAGAAGCTGAATCAGTGGAATGCAACACAGGCTCCCTATCCAAAAGATGCGCCATTAACAGAGTTGCTATCGCAAACGGCAGTTCTATTTGCTGATAAAACAGCACTGGTTTTTAACGGACGTTCGATAAACTACCGGGAACTGGATGCCGTTTCGACACAAATAGCGCATGCAATTCAGCGGAATGGCATCGGTCCGGGCCATGTTGTGGGGGTTGTGCTCGACCGGAACCCCGAAATGGTGATGGTGCTCCTGGCTATTTTGAAGGCTGGTGCTGCTTACGTTCCCATTGACCCGACCTATCCACATGACCGTATTGCATTTATGCTGGCCGATTCATCGGCTAATATGCTGATTACGTCGAAAAAATATCAGGGCGGTGGTCTTACAACTCATTACACGTCGGGCCGGGTTCGCAATGAAACGTCCGTATTATTGATCGAAAACGTACTGGCTCAGCTTGATATGTTTCCCAAAACAGCCCTGCAAACGGTTGTTACGGGCGATGATCTAGCCTATATACTATATACGTCCGGATCAACGGGACAGCCAAAGGGCGTTTTGATTGAACATCATAATTTGGTTAATCTGCTGGTGAGTATGATCACCATGCCCGGGATAACAAAGGCAGATTCGTTGCTGGCCGTTACAACTATTTCCTTCGATATTGCCGGTCTTGAGCTGTTTCTTCCCCTTTTGGTGGGAGCAACCCTTGTGCTGGCCGATACCGAAACGACGAAAGATGGACGAGCCTTACTGGAGGTCATACAGGAACAGAATATAACGATGATCCAGGCTACACCAGCGACATACAAACTGATGCTGGCTGCTGACTGGGAGCAACGCTTTGACCTGAAAATACTCTGCTGTGGCGAGCCATTGTCAAAGGATCTGGCCCAAAAACTCATTCCGCGTTGTGGCTCGCTATGGAACATGTATGGTCCAACGGAAACAACGATCTATTCTACCGGCAAGCAGATTCTGGCTTCAGATGAACTCATTACAATTGGCAGACCGATCCATAATACCCAGGTGTATATTCTCGATGAGCACTTGAATCCAGTTCCGGAGGGTATTGTCGGCGAAATTTATATTGCCGGGGATGGAGTCGCCCGTGGGTATCTGAATCGGCCGGAATTAACCCGGGAAAAGTTCGTAAACGATCGTTTTTCTACAGAGCCCAATCGATTGATGTATCGGACCGGCGACTTGGGTAAATTTATGCCGGACGGTGAAATTCATTGCCTGGGGCGCATTGATAACCAGGTAAAAGTCAGAGGATATCGAATTGAGCTGGGTGAAATCGAGCATGCTCTGGTTACCAATGGGGGAGTGAAAGATGTTGTGGTTGTGGCAAGAGAAGATCGGCCCGGCGATCAGCGTCTTGTCGCTTACCTCGTTACGAATCCACCCTTGTATAATGGTGCATTTATTGAGCAGGTGCCGGTATGGCGAACCAAACTTCGCACGGTATTGCCCGATTATATGGTCCCTTCGGATTTTATAAATCTGGAACAACTACCGATCACACCCAATGGAAAAATTGATCGGAAAGCCCTCCCTAAACCAGAAGCCTGCTTATCCCCAAAAAAAGGTAATCAGAAACCTGGTACCGATTTAGAGAACCTTATCTGTGGAATTTGGCAAAATGTCCTGGGTATGGAGTCAATAAGTGTAGACCATGATTTCTTTGAACTGGGGGGGCACTCCATGATTGCCGTTCAGATGATGACCCGCCTTGAAAAGGAAATTGGTCGGCGTTTGCCTTTATC
Source organism: Spirosoma aerophilum (assembly GCF_054782495.1). Lineage (NCBI taxonomy): Bacteria > Pseudomonadati > Bacteroidota > Cytophagia > Cytophagales > Cytophagaceae > Spirosoma > Spirosoma aerophilum. The sequence goes on from NZ_BAAGSJ010000013.1 coordinate 848,519, forward strand.
GACCCTACTCATCTATCCCACGGTTCGAAAATTAGCGCGGTATCTGCTGGTCGATGAAAAGTCAGTTACATGGAAATCGCTGGTTCCGATCAAGCCACAGGGAAAAAAAGTGCCCATCTATATTATTCACGGCATTGGGCTCAATCTGCTGAATTTTAGTAGCCTGATAGCCTATATGGACCCTGAACAACCCATTTATGGATTGCAGGCGCTTGGACTGGATGGGAAAGATGAGCCACTGGATAACATGGAGGCCATTGCGGCACATTACCTGACTGAGGTAATCAACCAAAATCCAAATGGGCCTTATGCAATTGCCGGTTATTCGTTTGGGGGCTATGTGGCACTCGAAATGGCCCGGCAACTTAAAGAGATGGGTAAAGAAGTGAAAATGTTGGCCATGTTCGACACCAATGCCCAGGAATCGGATACGCATGTAAACCAAACCCAGCTTACCCGATTTGGGCGTAAAATAGTACGTCAGTTTCCTAAACTGATGTGGTTTACCCGTTCGTTGATTCAACACCCCGCAGAAACGTTGCAGCATCAGCAACGCTACCTTAAGCGTCAGTTAAATACCGTCTTTAAGCGGAAAGGCTTGTCGGAGCCTGTTGTCGAGGATAATCCACTCGATCATATGGGTCGAATCATGCAGAAACACGAAATTGCCTTTCATGCCTATACCATGAAGCCATATGATGGTATAGTCGATCTGTTCAAAGCGCAGTTTCGTATTTACTTTGTCGATGACAGCAAATACCTTGGGTGGAAAAAGTACGCCTTGAAAGGAGTTCGGGTACACGACGTACCCGGCGACCACGAAAAAATGCTGTTACCGCCTAACGACAAGATCTTTGCCGAAGCATTACAGCGAGCACTGGATAATTGCTAACGATTTCTCTTGTTGATATAACGAAACCGTCCCCTGATAATCAGTCATCCGATTATCAGGGGACGGTTTCGTAACGGCCGGTTAAGAAATTATTCATCTGCCTGATGATGAGGGCTTAAGTATTTATAGGATCGACTTTTTTAATTACTTTCCTTACAGAATTGCCTGCCGGTACGCTTTAAGCTCGGCGAATGAAAGTTTATAGGACAGGGTCAGCAAGGCATACGTGCCACCTCCAAGTGCCACTTCTACCAGCGTATTGATTAAACCTGTATTGCCAACGAGCAGTTTGTAAGCGTAAATAACACCCATCATAATAAGGCAGAATACAATAGGCTTAATAATGTCCCGTCCAAAATCCCCAACAAAATCCCCAATCAGCGAATGGGCAATTATAAAGTTGGCGATCATATTCAGGAATGTGGACAGCAAAAAAGCCAGAGCAACGCCCGTTACGCCCCAAAGATTGCCAAACACGTAAACCAAAGGTAGTTTTAAGAGCAAGGTACCCAGGTTGAGGTAAAATAATAAACTTGGCTTGCCTTTGGTAAATACCAGCGTATATAACGGATGGCTTAGGCAGGTAAAAATCCCAACGAAGACAAAAATGTGAATCAGGTCAATTGTCTTTTCCCATCCCGGCCCGTAGATCAGGGGGACGACGCTATCAGCCGTAATGAACAACCCTGCTAGCAAGGGTAGATTGCAATAGCTTATAAAGTCAAGTATCTTTAGGTAAGACTTTTTCAATTCGGCCGTATTATCTTTCATTTTGGCCAGAATAGGGTAAGCGACCTGAAGTATTATAGGGTTTAGTTTCGTAATTGGAAAGATCGCCAGCTGGTAAGCGATGGTGTAGTACCCCAGCATCTTGACGCCCAGCATGCCCCCAATAAAGATATTGTCGGAGTTAAACTGGACAAAGCCCAGAAGCCCATCGCCCATGTTATAAAGGCCAAATTGGAGGTGCTCCTTAACGCTGGTCAAATTGAACGACCAGGCAAGTTTTAAAAGTGATCGGCCAAACAAGATTTGCAAAGCCGATTTTACCACCTGCATCACCAGGGAGCCAATGATTAGTGAAAGCTCACGATAACCACTGTATGCCAGCGAAACCGTTACCACGGTACCGGCAATTGTCCCAGCAATGTCGATTAAGGCCACGGATTTAAACCGAAGTTCTTTTTCCAGCAAAAACAGATAAAGCTGCCCCAGATAAGCAATGATAAAATAGAATGAAGAGAGGTTTAGTACCTGCTGGAGCTTAGGTTCGTCGTAAAACGAAATAATGAATGGAGAAAAAGCATGAATGACTGCAAATGTGATAAAGCCAATACATACGTTCAGGTAATACAGCGTTGACAGGACATTTCGATCGCTTTCCTGCTTATAGATTATGGAATTTGAGAAGCCAAGATTAGAAATTATTTGAAAAAAACTGATGATCAGGTTGCTGACGCTGACAATCCCAAAATCCGAAGGGTCTAACAATCGGGCTAAAACAGCAACTTGCAGGAACTGAAAAAGAGTAGAAATGGCGGTGGAAACCGTGATCCATTTTCCGCCGTTCATTGCCTTCGCTCTATTACTCATTAGGGTACTCCATTGACTCGTGTATTCGCTTAATGGGCTCGTTAAAAATTCACTGAGTTCTAATGATTTTTATTGAACGCCTGACCTTTCCGTGCACCACGTCCAGTAAATAAGTGCCCGGTGTAAGACTGCTCAGATCCACTTGCCCGTTAAAAATGCGGTCTGATTTGATGAAGCTTGTCTGGTTTATCTTTCGACCTGACAGGTCATAAATAGTCACAGCAACGTTACCAAGACCGCCGTTTTCGAGGGCTATTTTTACGTAGTCTGCTGTTGGATTTGGGTATACCTGTAAGCTGGCGAGGCTATTTTTAGCTTGTTCATTGGCCTCCCGAATGGGCATAATAAAAACAGGGGTTTCACTCACGGCGATTTGAATTGAGCCGGTTCGACTGGTTTGCCGTACCCCCGTCATGTCGTCCCAACCAATGGCTGGCGTGCAGATCTGAACAGTATCGCCCGGAGCAACTGGCAGGCTGAATGTGCCTGTCCGTCCGCGCTCATCCGGTATGACAAGCACATAAGCCGAAAGACCGTCCAGTTCGTATCGGTCTACCAGCGGGTCTTTACTGATCGTCTCCTTATACCGATAATCTCCTAAAAGTTTTTTGGCCTGCATCAGGTAATCAGCTGCTGGCTTGCGAGTTTTCCCTATTTCGTTCAGTAACCCCATGGAGGCAAACTGTGTAGGGTTCTCTATATCAAAATCATAGGCCTGAAAGTAAAAAACCCGGTCGACGCCAACCCGACTGTAGAGCAGAGAGGTTCGAAGTATCCAGTCGGCCTGTGTTTCCAGCACGGACTTGCGCCCGATGGGGATGGCGCGGAATGGACTTCCCTGATTTATATCATAGCCGGCTTCGGTAATCCAGACGGGCATCCCCTGGCAATACTGGCGGGATAGTTTCACAAACTCAGCCGCCTGCTCGCCAACCCCAGCGAGTTCGGGGGCAGCCCCCCGGGTGGATCCTCCATTTTGGGACGATTGGGCATCATTCGCATATAAATGCTGATTGATAACATCCCAGCATAAATTTACCGAGCCATCCGGACGATACCCCCTGAATTCCTTGCACCAATCGATCATTGCCCGGATGTAATCGGTAGTGGGCGTCGACATACCTCCCATAACTACCGTGATGGATGGGTCTGCGTTTTTTACACCAACACCGGGGCCCAGGGTATTTTTATGCCCATCGTAAAATGCCGAAAGATTCGCAGCGTATTCGCGGGCAGACTGGTAGCCATTTCGCCCTTTCCATGTTTTATCCGGTTCGTTGTTACACTCGATGTATCGAATCAGTCCCAGGCCAATTTTAACGGAATTTACACCGGCCCAGGTAACTTCCGGACTGACGCTAACGAGAGCGGGGTTAACGGATTTATTAGAACCATATCGAGCTACATACTGAAAAGCTACTTTGGCATGCTCCAGGTAAGACCCCGGTAATGACCGATCACTGCCATACCGAGCCGGGGCGTTGCTGTAGTCACGACCCTCCTCGGGATAGGTATTCTCCATCCATTTGGGCAGGGTTTGCAGGCAGGCCAGCATCTCAACACCTTCTGCCTGAAGGCGTTCGTACATTCCGTCGTATGTCCAGCTACCGCTAAACGTTGGATTGAAGGTATAACTCCCTTTCTGCGCTTCCAGTTTGTCCCAGTCTATATAATGCCGCATGGACGAAAAGCTCTTCAGGGCATTGATTCGCGTGTCTTCCACTTCGCGCAGTGCCGCTCCAGTGGTTGGGTCTTCAGCATCCCATTCGAATCCATTAATACCCAGTGTATGCCGAAATGGGTACGTTGATTTCGGGGTCAAATCGGGTTCACGGCCACGCTCGTAAGTGCCATAAAGCTCGAGTTCAGTCGGATACATTCCGGATGAATTGAGGACCAGATATCGGGCATTCATGACAGGATTTTTTAAGGAAAACTCCGTTGGTTGTTCAGGATTTGGCCCTACCCAGATCTGGTAACGGTTTCCCAAAAACGTGGCTATAGGAATACGCTCCCAGGTATCAGTAATAACGGATAAGGTCAGCGGTTGATCGATATTGGTACCAGCACCATCGTACATCCGAATGCCGCTGATCGTAATTTTTTCACCTTCCAGCAACGGATAATAAGCATCAAAATTGGTCAGTATTTTTCCCCATCCGGTATTAACGCTTTCGTCCGTGACTCCATCAAACAGGGCGTCAAGCCCGCTCGTGGTGTTATTGACCTGATACCACCGTTTTGGGTCCAGAACTAGTTTACTGTCTGCTTTCGTACGAAAATCCTCTGATACAGACCAACGCAGTTTAAAGCATTCAGTCTGGTCAATGCCTAACAGGGTTACAGAGAATAGGCTGAAGATAAGCAGTGCTTTGAGCATCAGAAAGAAAGGTCAAATTCAAAAAACAAAAACAGGACTAGTATTGTAAAGGGAAGTCAAAACGAAATCAAGTCAGCGTAAAAGCAGTACATGGCCCGACTGCGAATATTCAACCAGTTCATTGGCGGCTTGTACGGATCGGTAGGTGATCACCCATGTATAGTCGCCCGTGGCACATGGATTGCCCCCGTAGGTGCCATCCCATTTATTGTTTATATCGGTACTACTGAAGATTATATCCCCCCAGCGGTTATACACGTTCAGGGTATAGGTGGTTACTTTGGGTAAAAAGACGGCTAGTACATCGTTTTGACCATCGTTATTTGGCGTAAAGGCGTCCGGAACATAAACCTGATCTGCCGCACAGGCATCACATTGTCGCAATTGTATGTCGTCGATAACCATGTCGTTGCCACAGCCGTAATCCCCCTTGGTATTAACCAGTTTGATAACAAGTGCTTCGGTCGTCCTAGGGGCAACAAACAGGGCCTCATACCGTCGCCAGAGTGGTTTATCTGCGAGCTCGATTGCGCCAAGGGGTGTTGAACTTAACGTATGCCCACTTTTTGTTTCAATCGTTATGGTTAAATTCGGTATTAGTGGAGTGGGGCATATACCGGGTTTAAGCAGGTTAATGGCCCAAAGGGAAATTTCATAGGTAGTGCCCCCACAAAGTCCTGAAACCGTTTGCTGGTAAAAAGTACCTGCAGTATTGGCTCCATTGACAATCATCATATTGCCGTTCACATCGCCGGAAGTGTGATCTTCAGCGACCGCAAACCAGGTATAATTGAAGCAACTTCCGTCAATTGTTTCGGTTACCGTAAATTGTCCGTCTGCCGGGCAGGTAGGGGGTACATACTGATAAGGTGTAAACCCGGCAAATGATGCGGGCTGACTGGCCGTACCAAACGTTTGATCCACAACTAGAGGTCCCGACGGATTTGAACATACCTGAGCGTGTATCGGCTTGCAAAAAGTAATTGACAGCGTGATAAGACAGCTTAAAGTAAATATTTGCTTAACCCGCAGCGGGTAATTCCTTTTTGCGTGACGTGATCTGGACACCATGATTGTATATTTAGACCTATATTCAACAACCCGGTCACCGTGATTTTCTAGAGAATTGCTTAGTGATCAATTGGTTAGTGGAAGGCATACGATAGTCAATAATGTTGCTTGTATGGTGGGAAGTCACATTTCCTGTGGAGTTTTTGACAAGGTGCCCTGGTTAAACTGGCAGGACTGTACCTATACGGATCGCCTGGCTGTATTTCGATTTCAATGGGACAGGAACGAACATGGTTTTTCCTACTTAAGCTCGCTCTTACAGCCGGACGAGATTCTGCGGTCACAGCGTTATTTTAGGCTGGAGGACCGCCAGCGTTATGTATATGGACGAGCCATCCTGCGAATTTTATCCGGGGCGTATATAGGGCAGCGTCCCGATCAAATCAGGATCGAAACTGGACTGAATAAAAAGCCAATTGTAGTCAACGACGGCGGGTGGGGTTGTAATCTATCCCATTCGGGCAATTGGATAGTCCTTGCTATTGCCCAGGGAGATGTCGGAATTGATATCGAACACCTAAAGCCTGATTTTCCTTTTTATGACCTTTTCTCCACCAGTTTTAGTCAGTCCGAACAACAGTTTATCGAAGCCGGCACAAAGCCCGGCAACCGTTTTTACCAGTTATGGACGCGTAAAGAAGCACTTATAAAGGCATCCGGAAAGGGTATTGATGAAGATTTTGTTCAAATACCCTCCCTTGCCGGACAGTATGAAGTACCCGACAACCTGCTTGGAAAAGCTGAAAATTGGGAAGTGAACAGCTTTTCCATTTCATCTGATTATGCCGCAGCCGTTGCATATTCGTTAACGCTCGTTAACCCAAAATTTTATACGCTAAACAGTGTCTTATTTGATGAGACTGAGTCAAAATGGAGAATTTGATTCACATCTTTTAAAACGAGTTACTTAACTCAGTTGGCGCGTATGCAGCAAGTGATGCTGAAGTTTCTGTATGTGGTGGTGGCAATGCGATACACCGGTCTCCGGCGGGATCTTCGCTACTTTATTCGGGATAATTATTTTGCCCGATTAAATCAAATTCGATTTATTAACCAAGACTACGTCGCCAAAAAGAAGTACAAGGTCATTGATTATCATGGTGAGTTCGATCAGGAATTACGCTATGTTTTGCCCTTTGCGTATTGGCATTACCTCAATGGTACGCTTAAGCAGACCGTTTCGAGTACGAACACAAAGCCCTTCTATTTTTTTAGTGATAATCATACGGAGAAGTATGACAAACGGGAATGGCAGGCTGGCTATGGCTATTATGATGTGCCGAACATGACCCATAGCCCATCCTATAGTTTTAAAAAATGGGTACAGGTACCCTTAAAAAAGCACTATCAAAATGACCGGTTCGTTTTTGATAAACCCATACTTGTCATCGCCAACAAATACAATATTGAATGGGACAAACCACCCGTTAATTTCCTGGATATACCCGCCCTTGATAAAATACTTACGGTCTGCAAACGTCAGTACCAGATCGTGTATAATCGGCCCTTGTCTTCACAAATTGTCTTGGACAACAGTGAGATTATGGACTTGAATGAACACGACTGGATTCGGGAAAACCACCCTGAGGTTATTCTTATGAATGATCTGTTTGAGGAGCACCGTGATTCGGTTGATAATTTTAACCACCTTCAACTGCTTGTGTACGCCAACGCTGAACGGTTTATTTCCATGCATGGGGGGACGGCTGCGTTAGCCAGCTATTTTGGCGGGACAAACATAATTTTATCGCATCCGGGTGGAGGCATGGAACATCATTTTGATGAATATAATACGATTTTTCCGGCTTTGTCTGGAGCCAGGATCTATCACGCCAGACATATAGCCGAGGTGTTTCATTACCTGAATACATACTATGTCGATAAAGAGCCAGCTTGACCGCCATCCCGCCCTTAAGAAATTTATTCACTGGCTATTGATTCCCCGTCATGAAGCCAGACCGCGTCTTTGGGTAAGCTGGCTCGTCAATCCCTTTGTTCATAAACGGCACCGAACCTCAATTGTCAGGTCCAGTGTACGGCTGGATGTCTTACCCTTCAATGGGTTTATAATAGGCGAACGAAGTATCATCGACGATTTTAGTGTCATTAATAACGGAGTTGGTCAGGTTCAGATCGGCAACGATACACTGATTGGTATTGGCAGCGTGGTGATTGGGCCGGTTACCATTGGAACCCAGGTTATTCTGGCTCAGCACGTTGTCCTGTCGGGCCTCAATCATTCATACGAAGATATTCAGTTACCCATTCGGGATCAGCCTGTAACCGTGCGGCCAATAACCGTTGGCGACGCCTGCTGGATTGGGGCGAATGTGACTATTACGGCCGGAGTAACAATTGGTCGTCATTCGGTTGTGGCTGGTGGCAGTGTAGTTACCCGCGATGTTCAGCCCTATACGGTTGTTGGTGGAAATCCGGCCCGTATGCTCAAATATTATGACGAGTCAACGAAGCGCTGGGTAAAAGCCGACTCGAAGCATTCTGAATCCCTTCCAAAGGGTTAGAGCCGCTCAATAACCGACTCGAATTCTTCGGCACGTTTTTTCCATGAGTTCGACTGAGCCATAGTCACACGCAGGTTAATCCGTTCGGGAGCAACATCGGTTAGGGAATGCCGAAGGGCTTTGGAAAAATCAGCAGGAGTAGCTGCCATGTCAACTACCTTTTTGAACTCATCGAGAATAGAAAAGGGGGTTGATACGACCGGCAGTCCGGCTGCGAGGTATTCGTTAATTTTCAATGGATAAATGGTGTAGGTATGCGGATTGCATACAAACGGTATCATTGCTACATTCATTTTGGCCAGAAAGGCGGGTAAGTCGGCGGGTTGATGCGGAGGGATAAACTCGACATTCGGGTAGGAACTCAGACGATGCGTGATGGCGGGCTCTTTCACCTCCCCTATGAACTGAAACAACACATCGGGCAGTTTTTGAACGCAATATTCCACCAGGTCCAGATCAATCCGGTTATCGGCAGTACCTAAATAGCCAACGATAGGCCGGGTGGGTGAGGTAGTGTCCGCCAATTGACGTGCCTGGTTGAATAGTTCGAAATTGACCCCATTTTTAACGCAATACGTATTGGGCTGCGCAATTGATTTTGCCATGCGAAGGGCCTCAGACGTAGTAACAGTGGCGGTTACTTTGTTGAGATAGGCCGCTTCGTACCGCTGGCCATGTCGGCTGATCCAGGTGGCTGCGGTTATCTCATCAAAGCAATAATATATGGTGGCAAATTCGTTGAGTTTGTGCAACATCGAAAGACCCAGCACCGGATTAAACGCATTCACGACCAACGGCTTCTTCATGTCCAACTCGCGCATGACCGACCGAAGGCCGCTAACGATACGTCCTGTATTATACCGCATCAGAAAGTCATGCGGTTTAACGGGCAGCCAGTTGATGGGCAACACCGGGGGAGGTGTCCAAACATAAACAAAACTGCCGTTTTCCAAAGACTTCCTGATGAGCGGATTTTTAACCCGCATCAACTCCTGCACAGGCACATCGAGCCGACCAATAAGACCCATAGCCAGATCCTTAAATGTATTCTGATAATCGACATAGAGGACCCGGTGACGAACCCCTAATTCGGACATGAGCTGGACGACAGCCTTTTGAAAGTCACCCTTCCAGTGTGTTTGTCCGATGCAGATTATACTATCAAATTTTTCCATAACGGTGGGCATAACAAGCCATTTCAGGCTAATTTGGCAGTCAACTCATTAAAAAGCCACCTGTAATGGCTGAGGTTGCAGGACGTCCGAATACACATCCAATAATTTACCTGTTGCCGATTGCCAGGAGAAAAGTGCAGCCCGCTCTAATCCTTTTACCCGTAATTCTGCTCTTAGCATCGGGTCTTGAAGCATGTTACTAAGCTGAAGAGCCATGTCCTCCGCCGATGTTGGGTCGACCAGCAATGCAGCATTGCCGGCCACTTCAGGCATTGCGGACGTATTGGAGGTGATGACGGGGGTACCGCAGGCCATGGCTTCTAAAATAGGAAGCCCAAAACTTTCGCGTAGAGATGGACACAGAAAAACGGTAGCGGCATTATAAATCAATGGTAAGATCAGGTTAGGGACATACCCGCATAGTATAATATCATCGGCAATTAGCTGACCGTTGATCTCCGTAAGCATAACCTCTAAAGCCGCTGCTGATAAGTTGGAAATGACAACTGGAAGGCTTAGCTCACCCTGTACTTTGAGTAGCATCAGCGCCTTCAACACCCCCCTGACATTTTTTTTAACGTCAGTATTGCCCAGGAAAAAGATGAACTCCTCGGGTAAGTTATATTCGGCCCGTATTGATTCGATCTGACTGTTATCATCAATAATCCTGAACTGGCTGCTTACGGCATTCCAGATTGTAGTAACCCGATCTGGGTCCAGCTTGAAATGGTCGACAATTCTATGCCGCTCAAAGTCAGAAACGGTTATGATTCTGTCACACTTAGAAACGATTTGCGGAACGTTCCATCGACGGTATTGATTGCCAAAGCGCTGGTACCAGCTACCATGCAGCATGGGCTGGCTCTCCAGAAAAATAATGTCATGAAGAGTTAGGACCAAAGGCGCAGCACAGCGCAGGGGAGCGGTATTGGCAGTACAATGGAGAATATCGAGACCGTATTTTTTGACAGCCTGGGGCAAAACATACTGTTCCCAAATGGGATATGGACGGCCAGACAGTTCCACAAATTCCAGATTAGGCGAAACGGGTAGGCCATCACGATCGGTGTCGGGCTTTACAAAAACGACAAACTCATGCTGCTCCGACGTTGCCAAAGCCCGAATTGTTTCCATTGCCACGATATCCATACCGTGCTTATGTGGCTTTAGGAGCCGCTGCGCTTCAATTCCGATTCGCATAGTGTAAGGGCTTTGGCGTATCCCAACGATTACAGGTGGTAAATAAGATTGTATTGATGAAGATGATCGTGCTGGTGGGAAACTGACCCAGGATTGGATTCGTGTAACTGACGACGGCTATCCCGACAAACTCGGCCAGGAGGGCAATCATCAGGGTAGTCAGCGCAGGATCATTGAGCTGCCAGATCCTGTTGATTCCAATGAGGAGTATACCCGCCAGTACTAATAAATACACGACAAGTCCCACAAAGCCTGTTTCAATCCAGAGTTGTACGTACCAACTGTCGGTAGGTATCTGAGCAGCAAAATGGTTTGGCGAAAAACGTGCACCGGCTGCTGAAGAAGTACCTATTCCGGCGCCAAAAGGCTTGTCCTGTAAATAGGTGCGCAACTTCTGCTGGTTTTCCAGACGGACAAGAAAAGAAGCATCTTCCGTTGGACGCAAAGCCGAGCGAATCCGATAAATCTGATAATTTGAATCGCCGATTGAGGTAAATAATAGCAGAGCCAAAATGGGTGCGGCAACCATGACACCCCGGATTATATTGAAGACGTTACGACTTAAAAAGAGATAGGTTGGATAGCCTGCAAGAATCACAAATAAGGCACCCCGCGTTCCGGAAACAGCAAAGCCCCAAAAAATGATGATGGCCAGCACCAAGAAAAGTGCCCGTTGCCGTAAGTTATTACCATTAAAGAAGTATATGAGGCAAAGTAAAGTAACGCCGGCCATTTCAGAACCAAACTGACCCGCATCAGTATAAAAGGAGAAGCTCCGAAGCTGCCCCCATAAAATATGCGTTCGCTCACCACCCGCAGCAAGCCAGGCTAGTTCAGCAGATTCCAACCCAATATATTGTTGCTTAAAACCCCAAAGGGCACCAAAAAGCGACCAGCCCAGCCACATAATAATGTACAGGCGAATATCATTTCGGCTAATTGGATTGACTAAAACTACGATGGCCATTAAGAACCAGCTCAACGAAAAGGAGCGGACATTATAAAACCAGGCTGGTGGGTGAGGGGCTTCTGGATTGAAATATTCAAGAATAGTATACGCCAGCCAACACACCAGCAGCCAGAAAACGGGCTGTTTTAGTTGTTTCCAGTTCATTCGCTTCCCATTCAGGAATGTACCTACCAGACTTAAAACAAGGAGGGCGTCCAAACCCGTACCCAGCGGCAAATCGGGCGGAAGAAAGCGGTTAAATCCGATTAGAAAACTTAGGGTCACATAAAATAAGAGACCGATCTTTGGTTCAATTAAAATGCTGACCACTACGCATAGGCCAATGGGGGCTATAATCATCATACCACCACCTATTGCCCCCCAATTGCCCACAAGCCAACCAGCTACTACGGCAATTAGTAAGCCAAGCGTGCCGAAGAAAAAAGGGTTTTCGCGCCATGGGTTAGCGATGTAATGCGGGCGGTTCAATAAATCCATGATCAGTAGTGATGTTGTTTTTTTGGTCAATAGCTACCACTTGCACCCAGGTTCTTGAAAACCCGGATTCAGGCTGTATTCTGAATGATCAGCTACGCTCAAAAAAGCGCTTAGAAAAACTTACTCTCTTTTATAAGTAATTGATAATGAGGTGAAAAATCTATACTGGAGAGGCACTCGCCGACGTGAAATGCCAGGCTGTGCCACTTAAAAAAGCTTTTGCATGCTTTAGCTCACCGTTAAGTATATACGAAGCCATATGCTTGGGAAAAACACACAGGCCAAAAAACAGATAAAATACAAAGCGTTGAAAGGTCGAACAATGACGACGCATGAACAGAATCCGGTTACGTGTCAGGTAATAGGTTTTTAATGGACTGTTTGGGCCCACAGATATTGACTCTTTATGAAGAATGGATGCCGAGGGTTGATAATAAATCAGGTAACCCGCATCCCGAATCCGTTGTGACCAGTCGAGTTATTCGTAATACAGAAAAAAACGCTCGGCAAATCGCCCCACCCGGTCAACCACCTCTCTTCGTATCATCATTGCGCATCCATGGGCAAAACTGGTCGGATGGGGTTCATCAAACTGACCGTTATCCACTTCGTTAAAGCCAATGGATGTAGCCGTGCCCGTAAACATATTTATTGGGTTATAACCAGCATACTGAATAAGTTGGGGAGAATCAAAAAACCTAATTTTAGGGCAAACGACGCCTATTTCAGGGTTTTCAAAAAAAGGGTTTAATAAGTTGTTGAGGAGCCAGGGAGATAATTCCGTGTCATTATTCACGATAAAAAAATAATCACCTTTAGCCTCGTCCATTCCCAGGTTATTACCACCCGTGAACCCCAGATTAGTTTCTGATCGGATGAGCTTCAGATTGGGGAACTCTCTGCAATTGATAGAGTCATGAAAAGGATCTGTCGAGCCGTTGTCAATGACTATAATCTCATAGTTTGGGTACTTTAAAGATTTTGAGGATTCAAGAAATTGACGCGTAATTTCTGCTTGATTAAAGTTTATGGTGATAATGGAAACAAGATTGCTCCTGTTAAATGACGTTACACATTCTCCTTCTGCCATATGCTAAAAATTGTCTGCCAGATAATTTGAATATCTGTTCTGAAAGAGAAAGAGGATGAGTATTCAATGTCGAGTAATGTCCGTTCTGTGTCAGACATCGCCGTTTGGCCCTTACCCCGCTTTTTGACTTGCCAAAGGCCTGTTAACCCTGCTGGACCAGCAAATCGCCTGGCGAACTCATTCGATGTTAATTTTTCTGCTTCATATAAGGGTAAGGGACGATTACCGACAATTGACATATCTCCCCGCAGTACATTGAACAGTTGTGGAAGCTCGTCAATGCTACTATTTCGAAGGAAAGTGCCCAGGCGGGTAATTCGCGGGTCATTTCGGAATTTTATGAACTTGGCCGAATCGTTACTTTTTTGCAAATACAATTTTTCGCAAACAGCCTGATCATGTGTGATTAATGGTTGCTGACACGGTAAGTTCTCCTCCGTGCAAGTGTCGCATAGAAATTCCAGGCCGGATTGACTGCTGGGCGTTAAAGAGGGTGTTTGGTAAATGTTATGCGATGCCAGTTTGCCTAGGAGTTGATCTGCTTCAACGGTCATGGTTCGAAATTTGTACATCTCGAACACATGGAAATTAGTGCCAGCTCGTTTGGATTTATATATGGCAGGGCCTTTCGAGTCTATAATTATCAATATAGCAACAAGAACAAGCACAGGCGCCAATAGAAGAAGTAGTGAAGCGGATACGACCACATCGATCATTCGCTTCCAAAAGGGTAGTTTGAATGACTTCTTAAAAGCTGTTTTACCGGTCAAATAAAAAGGTTGTATATAGGCCGTAAGTGTCAGGTAATAATTGATCTTAGCCTGAATACGCTGGTTATCTTCATTAATAATGAGAATGTCAGTTATGCCTTCATTTATGGCCAATTGCTCCACTGGAGGTTCACCAAAACGAGCAGTAATCAGAAAAGGTACCAGCTTATAATCCGGTTTATTACGAATCGTGGTAGCCATTGAATAACCGTTATTTCTGTCGGCAATAATCAAGTCCACTTTTTGACCATCTGTTAACCACATTTCCGCTTCTTTGGCATCCTTAAGACGGATAATCGAAAAGTCTGGCCTTATTAATCCCGCAATACGATTGGCGATTAAATCGTCTTTTATGGTCAATAAGACATAATTGGTTGACATCTGACGGCGTAAAATAGAGCTGATTAATACCAAACTGGTATAGGTATATTGCCTGGCTTAAAAAAAGCCAATACAGGAAAATCAGTAAGCTTGTTTTGAGACCTAGTTGGTAGTGCTTAGGTCGATGAGTTTCTGCCTGCTTAAAAAAGCATTTCAGATGTTCGGCCCTATGCTGCTAACTGTATTTGATTGGGACAACTAAAAAAACATCTATCGAAGAGGTTTTAATAATGATAATGTCAGGAAATAGCGTAGTTACCTAAAAAAGTGGCAAGCATGCGAAATCGTTGAGTCCAGAACGACTTAGATCCCTTTTCAAAATGGATTGGTAGTGGCGTTTGACGAACCTTATTTGGTGCATCGGCACGACGGAGGAGGGCAAAAATTTTAGCTTTTATTTCAAGCGGGTTAAATGGTTTTGATAGAAAAGAATCTGCCCCTTGTTCGAGACAACTAATCCGTGTTCTGCTATCCGAAACGTTAGAAGGAACCATGACAGGAGTTTGCGATGAAAGCCTGCTCATGCGGATGAGTTTGATTAATTCAAGCCCACTAAATAGGGGAAGTTCAAGTTCAGTCAGGACAATGTCAAATCGATTTCCCTGGACCAGTAAACGGGCTGCATATTGCCCACTGTCAGCTACTGTAATCGTAAAATCCTGAGAAAGTGTTTGGACGAGGATATTAACAACGTACGGGTTATCATCAACGATGAGTATGTGACGCTTCATATCGATTTGTGGGTACTTTTTAAGTATTTATGGGGTATTATTTGAGGTTTTAGACTAGAGCCCCCTACCATCGGTTACTAAGCTTCAGTAAAAAAAAAGCTCCGTTTCGTGTATAAATAGAGCGCTATATGAGCGCCTTAATGATATTAATAAAATTATAATTATGTTTAAAATGTTGATTATGAGGTATTTGTTCTATGGTAAATAAAAGATTTTGGCCTTTTAAATCGTACCTGGCAAAGCAAAAGAAATAAGTCAATTTTACTAAAAATTGATTAAACTGTACATAAATGGTATCAAGTTTAGTCAATAGATTGCTTAAGTAAGAAAATAGCTTAGTTGGGGAATATAGGAAATGTGTAAACTAAAAAACTTTCGTTAGTTTAAATTATAAATTAAGAGGTTGTTTAATGCAAATAAGGTAACATTTTATCTATATGTCACCAAATGTAGAAATCTTTTTAACAGAATAGTACAATAGCTATCATCAATATATCTGACCTGTTCAATAATTATGCCATTTATGTACTTCGGTTGTCAGCAACAATCATCTTCTCAAACTATCCGTTTTAGGACAAAGCCGTATATTTGGGCTACGTACCAGTTGAATTTATGAACCAACCAACTTTTTTTCAACGCTTTCGCCCACACTTATTTGCCGTGTTGGGTTTACTTGTCCTGGCTATTGTGTACTTCTCGCCAGTTATGTCGGGTAAAACGCTTTCCATGCATGATGTGCAGGAGGCTTCTGCATCGGCTCGTGAAATTCGTGAGATAGCTAAGGAAACAGGGGTAAAACCGTTATGGACTGATGCTGTTTTTAGTGGTATGCCCGGCTACATGATCGATTTCAATTACCCCTACATTCTGGTTTATAAGGCCGTAATGGCTGTGGTCAATGTGCTCCCCAATACGGCCAGTATCGTATTTATGGTCATGTTGAGTATGTACATTCTAATGGTTGTTTTAGGGTGTAATGCCTGGCTATCGGCTTTAGGAGCTGCGGCATACGGTCTGGGTACATTCGGAATTGTAAGTCTGGAAGCTGGTCACGTGTCAAAACTTTTTGCTATGGCCTATGGGGCAGGTATGCTGGCAGGCGTGATCATGGCAATGAGAGGGCGTTATTGGCTGGGGGCTGCGCTACTTGGCTTTTTTATGTGTATGGAACTGGGAGCCAACCACATCCAAATCACATATTACCTTTTCATGACCATCGGCTTGTATGTGTTGATCGAAGGGATTGCCCTGATTAGAGATGGTAAATCCCGACAACTGGCTCTGGGATTGGCCACATTGGCGGTTGCCGGGGCTTTGGCCGCTGGAAGTTTCGGAAAACGTCTCTTAGTGCTGAATCAATACACAAAAGAAACGATCCGGGGCAAATCTGAATTAACTGCCAAAACCACAAATCCAGACGGTAAGACCCCCAGTAGTGAATCAAAAGGGGGATTGGATAAAGATTATGCTTTCACATACAGTTATGGTAAAGCCGAAACGCTAACCTTATTGATTCCTAATGCGTTTGGTGGTGCTTCGGGTGGTGGACTGACCACCGATTCTGAATTTTACAAAGCCATGACCAGTCGGGGTGTTGAGCCTGGAGCGGCCAAACAAATGGCTGAGCTTGGGGCGCCAACCTATTGGGGCGATCAGCCTATGGTTGGTGGTCCAGCCTACGCAGGAGCAGCCCTATTGTTCCTGTTTATCCTGAGTATGTTCATCATACGGGGAACCGTGCGTTGGTGGCTGCTGTCCGCAACGCTCCTCATGATCATGCTGGCCTGGGGAAAGAACCTACTTTTCTTCAATGAATTTCTGTTCGACAATTTACCCTACTTGAACAAGTTCAGAGCCATGACTATGGCGTTCTGTCTGGCTCAGCTGTTCATTGCAGCCGGTGCGGCTTTAGGTATCCAAACGATTGTTAGTCAAAAACTTAGCTTCGGCCAGCTAAAGCAGCCGTTATTGATAAGTTTCGGACTGACGGCTGGTCTGGCGGCACTTTTAGCGCTTTTGAGCGGTACATTCTTCACGTTTCAGGGGGCGAATGATCTGGGCATTTTATCCCGATATTTTGGCGAAGCGGCCAAAGAGTTCGAAACCGCGCTCATTCACGACCGGCAGAGTTTATTCCGCGCTGACGCCTTCAGATCGGTTATCCTGATCACGCTCGCTGGGGGTGCCATCTGGTTGTTCTTGACCAATAAGATTAAAGCGGGAATTTTGTATCCGCTGATTTTGGCTATTGTCGTTTTCGATTTGTTTTCGGTCGATAAGCGTTTCCTGAACAGTGAGGACTTTATCTCTAAAACCCAGGCCAGCGTCCTGTTTGAACCCACCTCGGCCGATCAACAGATTCTGCAGGATAAAGCATTAGGATACCGGGTGTTCGACCAGACCGGGTCTTTCATGGAAACGAACCGGACATCGTATTTTCACCGATCCATAGGTGGCTACAATACCACCCGGCTTCGGCGGTATAATGAACTGATCAATTTCGCTTTTCAGTCCAATACGCTCAACATGCTGAACATGCTGAATGCGAAGTACGTGATTCAGAATGGCCAGCCAAATCCCAATGATCCCCAACAGGCACCTGCCGGACCAGTTGCCTTACCTAATCCTGAGGTGATGGGACCCGCCTGGTTTGTCGGTAATGTACAACAGGTAGCGAATGCCGATGACGAGATGGCTGCTATGAAAACCCTGAATCCACGTGATTCGGCAGTGGTCGATAAGCGGTTTGCTGCCCAACTGGGAAATTTACCATCGAAAATGGACCATACGGGAAGTACTATCGAATTGACAAGTTACCGGCCCGATAAGCTAATCTATACGGCTAACGCAGCTCGGGATGGGCTGGTCGTTTTTTCGGAAATTTATTACCGGGGAGAAGAAGACTGGCAGGCCTTTATCGATGGAAAACTGGTGCCGCACCTTCGGGCAAATTATGTGCTGCGAGCGTTGCGGGTACCGTCAGGAAAGCACACGATCGAGTTTCGGTTTGACCCGCCACTGGCGCATATTGGCGATACGATTGATTTGATTTGTAATGTGCTGCTGCTTCTATTGATCGGATTTGTTATTTTTCATGAAGGCCGGAACCGAAGTACTAAGCAGGTGAGCATGCCCGAGCCTAGTGAACCAACGGCACCTTCAGTTATAGATCCAACCGTGAGAACAACTAAAGCCAAAACAAGATAGGGTAACGCTCATCTTTTAAACCAGGAAAAAGGCCCCTAACCGTGTCGAAAAGCGTATTGATTCGACACGGTCAGGGGCCTTTTTCCTGGCTTTTCTCACATCGTCGACAATTAATATCCAGTACCTACAAACTTTTTTAGATTTTGTCTGGTTAATATATTGTGCACAATATAATTGTATGCAATGGATAAGTTAATGCTTGCCAGTCAACTCTGTTTTCCACTCTATGCCTTGTCAAGACAGGTGACCGCCCTCTATCGGCCATTGCTTGAAAAGCTGGATTTAACGTATCCGCAGTATCTGGTCCTACTGCTGCTTTGGGAATCCGACAACCGAACCGTGGGTGAGATCGGTGATCGGCTTCTACTGGACTCTGGAACGTTAACGCCCCTGTTAAAAAGGATGGCACAAAAGGGTCTTCTAACCCGGCAACGCAATCCGGCTGATGAGCGGGAAGTAACCATTCAACTTACGGAAAGTGGGGTTGCCTTACGTTCTCAGGCTGTTGACATTCCCACCCAGTTACAGGAAAATCTGAAGCTGAATGATCAGGAAATTGTACGTCTGCGCAATGAACTGCAGGCACTTCTCAATCAATTAACGACAACAGACAAATTAAAAGAATAAATCATGTTTCAATCTTTGTATACCGCCCAGGCTACTGCCACTGGCGGGCGTGACGGTCGCGTTACGTCGTCCGATCAAGTTCTGAATCTCGATGTTCGTACTCCCCGTGAATTGGGTGGGTCGGGCGGTGCCTATTCAAATCCTGAGCAGTTATTTGCGGCAGGGTATGCCGCCTGTTTCGATAGTGCGCTTAATCTGGTGTCCCGTATGGCTAAAGTCAAAACGGGAATGACCAGCGTTCAAGCCGACGTTAGTATCGGTAAGCTGGACGATGGAGGCTTTGGTTTAGCAGTGGGGTTGGCGGTCAATATTCCGGGTGTGGATCAGACTGTGGCTGAAGAGTTAGTCGCAAAAGCCCATCAGGTTTGCCCTTACTCAAACGCTACCCGCGGAAATATTTCGGTAACTATTGTTGTCACTACACTTGAATTAACTGCCTCAATATGAACGATCAACAAATAATACTGGTGGCTCGACCAAAGGGATTGCCAGACGATAAAACATTTTCGATGGTAGCGGCTTCACTTCCCGAATTGAAAGAGGGACAAGTCTCTGTTGAAGGAGTCTATTTTTCAGTCGATCCATACATGCGGGGCCGTATGAACAGCTCGAAGTCGTATGTCGCTCCTTTTGCCGTGGGTGAACCGCTATCTGGTGGAGCCATTGCCAAAGTGATAGACAGTAAAGCAGAGGGTCTGCAGCCCGGTGATACGGTTGTGGGTAACCTGCCCTGGGCAACCCGCTCAGTTGTATCGGCGAAGGGCCTTAAAAAAATAGATACCAGTCTGGCTCCGGCAAGTTACTATCTTGGCATTCTGGGTATGCCCGGTTTGACCGCTTATTTTGGTTTGCTCGATATTGGCGCGCCTAAGGCAGGCGAAACTGTTGTGGTATCCGGAGCTGCCGGAGCCGTTGGGTTGATTGTTGGGCAGATCGCCAAAATAAAAGGTTGCCGGGTTGTAGGAATTGCCGGGTCCGATGATAAAGTAAAACTGTTAACTGAAGAGTTTGGCTTTGATGCAGTCGTGAACTACAAAACGGCAACTGATCTGGCCCAGGCGATTGGTGATGCCTGCCCTAAAGGCGTTGATATCTATTTTGACAATGTTGGGGGCGAGGTCTCGGATGCAGTGATCAGCCATCTTAACTTCCATGCCAGAATACCCTTATGCGGTCAGATTGCACTGTATAACACCACCGAAGTCCCCACAGGTCCGCGTATACAGCCGATGTTGCTGACAAGAAGTGTACTGATGAAAGGATTTATCGTTGGTAGTTATCAGGCACGCTATGAAGAGGGAGTTCATCAATTGGCTGCCTGGCTAAAAGAAGGGAAACTTCACTACACCGAAACGACTTTAAAAGGATTTGATAAGTTACCTGAAGCCATGCTTGGGCTTTTCTCAGGTCAAAATACCGGTAAAATGATTGTTGAAGTGTAAAGGAGCTACAATTCTCGAGAGCTTACCGTTTAACGGTTACTCTATTGAGTAACTTGTATGGGGAACATTTTTACCATAAAAAAAGCGTCGGTACCTACATGGAGATACCGACGCTTTTTTTATGATCAAGTATTAAGCGTTAGACTCTACCGTTGGTTTGGGAGCCACATGTTTGGCAATTAGCCGTGGACGGGTAACACCGTAAGATCCTATTGCAATCTTACCTTTTCGCGTTTTGAAATCGCCTTTACCCATAATTGAAACTGTTTTAGTTGACTATATCCAATCATGACGTATAAATGGCCGCGTTCGTTCATTCGACCTGTTGCCGGTATTAAGTGCATTTACTTTAATGCTCTTGCTTCAACGCCATTAGCTGTAATTTTAACGGGTTTGATGAAACCATTTTCGTCAAAATACATATGATCGACGCAGGTCTCCCGATGGTTACCGTCCGTTTCGGTTAAGGGGCGACGGTGGTAAACAATATACCAGTCGTCGGTATTAGGTACCTGAATAACCGAGTGGTGACCCGCTCCGGTAGCCACGGCGGGGTCCTGTTGTAAAATCTTGCCAACTCGTTCAAACGGACCAAAGGGTGAATCGGCTACGGCGTAGGCCACTGAGTAGTTGGGACCTGTCCAGCCGCCTTCCGACCACATAAAATAATACTTGCCCTTGCGGACAAACATGGTTGGGCCTTCTACATAACTCTTCGGCGTAATTTCCCGATAGGTTGTTCCATCCGGAAAGGGTATGAAGCCTGTGAAATCGTTTTTTAGGTGGGCAACGTTGCAATGTCCCCAACCCCCATAGAACAAATAATATTGTCCGTCTTTGTCTTTAAAAACGTACTGGTCAATCGGTTGAGCGCCATTATGAATTTGCCCTACCAGTGGTTTGCCCAGGTAATCACGAAATGGACCGGCTGGATTATCTGCCACGGCAACACCAATACCGCCCACCTCCTTTTTGTCGTCGTGGATATCATTTGCACCGAAAAACAGGAAAAACTTACCGTCTTTTTCGATGATTGCCGGAGCCCACATGGCCCGTTTTGCCCATTTTACGGCGGTAGAATCAAGGATTCGGCTGTGCTTGGTCCAGGTTTTCAGGTCGGGTGATGAAAATGCGTCGAAAAACACCTGCTTTTCATAAGGTGCGGAGTATGTGGGGTAAATCCAGTACTGTTTACCAAATATGACGCCTTCGGGATCGGCATACCAGCCCGGAAAGACAGGATTGCCACTACCTTTAATGGCTGACTTTGATTGAGCCAAGCCAGAGAAACCAATCAGTGAAAAAGTAAATAGTAAAAAATACCGTTGATAAATAGAAAAGCAACCAGTCATTGTTAGGGAGTAGTATTTAGTTTAAGCTGTAAAAGTAGGGAATATTGCTTGTGTCAACGAAGGTATAGGTGCCTGATTTATCGTTCATTTATTGGTACTGTAGCTCGGTTGCCTAGGCTTATATATAGACTATCGCATATTTCTTTCCCGGTAATGACCGAACAAACCCTTGAAACTCCAGCGTGAGCAGTAAGGAGGCAAGTCGTCCCATTGGAATCTGACTTTTCCAACTTAAGTCATCTACATGCAGATCTGAGGATTGGCGAAGCAGGGCTAAAATCTGACTTTCATCTGCTGTCAGGTTGAGCGGTAATGGAGGGGTTATGGTTTTTGTGGAAACCGAGGCTTTGTTAAGGTCCCAGTTCAGCGCTTCAATAATATCGGCAGGACTCGTATAAATCTGGGCTTTATTCTCCCGAATCAGCTTGTTGCAACCCGCCGAAAAAGCCTGGTTCAACTGACCGGGTACGGCAAATACCTCCCGATGATAATTGTTGGCGAATTCGGCCGTAATCAGTGCGCCACCTTTTGCCGCTGCTTCTACGACCACGACCAAATCACTCAATCCGGCTATAATGCGATTTCGGGCCGGAAACAGGTGGGCATCGGGCTTTGTACCGGGCCTGCTCTCAGTCAGCAAACCACCTTGCTGCAGCATTTCGCCCGCTGTTTTTTGGTGAACATTCGGATAAATGACATCCAGACCACTTGCCATAACGCCAATGGTCGGCAACCCACTGTTCAAACTTGACCGATGAGCGGCAATGTCGATTCCATAGGCCAGGCCACTAATAATACTACTGCCGAACGGAGTGACGGCTTCAATAATTTCATTAGTTATGCGTCGGCCATACTCGGTTGCCTGCCTGGTTCCAACAATACCTATCGTGCGTGAAATATTTAAATTGCCATTTCCCTGAAAGTATAGCAGGGCAGGGGAGTCATAAAGAGTCTTCAGTCGGGTGGGGTAGTCTTTGTCCGTATAAAACAGAGCGGTAGCGCCCATTTTTTCCAGTCGCTTACCTACTTGTTCGGCTTCCTGCAAGGGACCGGACTTTAAGATGGCCCGGGCTGTAACCTCACCAATACCGGGTATCTTCATCAATCGAGCCATGGGGGATCTAAATACCTCGGTGGCGGAGCCGCAGTAACTGATTAATTGTCGAATCAGGACACTTCCTACACCGGGAATAAGCGTAAGAGCAATTTGGTGGTGAGTGTTGGTGGACACGAAATCGCAAACTGGTTTTGTAAACGAAATAAAGGAAAGAATGACTTTTGCAAGCTTACCATTTTCTTCCCGAAAAAACCAATTCAACAGGTCAATGTATTGCCGATCAAAAATGAGGGGGAGGTTGACAATGAAGAAAGCGTTTAAATCGCCGAGATTGATTGACCTGTTCATTAAAGCAGGTAGTTTTCTTCTAGATAGTTTTTTTACAACTCTAACATACGCTGGTAGGATGGTAGCTGGAAGGCCGTTCGAAAGGTCTTATGTAGATTTGCTAAATGCAATGTAACAGCTATGGAACAACCTATACTAACGGGCACCTATACCCTGGAAAAATTTCCCGGTAAGGGGGGATGGACGTATGCGGCAATTCCCGAGATATTGCCAGATAAGCATTCATATTTTGGATGGGTTCGGGTCAGGGGAACTATCGATGGTATCGAACTCGGTAGCGCTAAACTCATGCCTATGGGTAATGGCATTCTTTTTCTGCCGGTAAAAGCGGCCTTCCGTAAAAAAATTGGCAAAGAAGCCGGTGATTCTATTCGGCTGGTGCTTTATGCTGATGCCCTCCCAGCGGAATTGCCCGACGAATTTCGGCTTTGTTTACTGGATGAACCATCGGCTTTTCAGGCATTTTTGTCTTCTGCCGAAACCGAACAAAAAGCATTGATTCATTGGATTTATTCGGCCGCGAGTGAAGACGTTAAAATTGACCGAATGGCAAAAACCATTGATAAGCTGGCACGTCAGCAAACACGGTAATCCGCAAGAAAACACTTTGTTTCGGAAGAGACACTTTACTCCTCATTTTCATCTGACGATAACTCATAGTTGATGGCTGTCTGATCATCTGCCAGTTTTTTTGGTTTATCCAATTCAGCCCGCAACTTCTCCAGCCCTACCTTAATTCGTTTCAATTTGTTAATATAAACTGCGTGCTCCCGACGGTTCGCATCGCGGGATTTCAGGTACTCCCGTGCGCCCGGTAGGGTATATCCTTTTTCGTTGGTTAGTTCGAGAATTTCTTTGAGATGGTCGATATCCGACTGGGTGTAAACCCGGTCGCCGGAGCGATTCTTTTTGGGTTGTAGGGTCGGGAATTCTTTCTCATAATAGCGTAGTTTCGACGCGTTGATCGTAAACATCTCCGCTACTTCCTTAATCCCGTAATACAACTTACCTCCGTTTTCCATACTGCAAACTTGGAAAGCTGTCTGAATAAACGCAAGTTTTGCCGTAAATTTGCAGAACAGTCAGTAAGTCAGTAAGTCAATTAGTCGGTAAGTAAAGGTCGGCGCGGTAACTTACTGACTTACCGGCTTATTGACTTACTGACTAAAAAAAATGACTTCCCACGAAATACGTCGGCATTTTCTCGACTTCTTCCAGTCCAAACAACACCTGATTGTTCAATCGGCTCCGCTGGTCGCCAAAAACGACCCGACGCTGATGTTTAACAACTCAGGCATGGCGCAGTTCAAAGATTTCTTTCTGGGTAACGGTACGCCCCCGTCCAAACGGGTTGCCGATACGCAGAAGTGCCTGCGGGTATCGGGGAAGCACAATGACCTGGAAGATGTTGGGTTTGATACCTATCACCACACCATGTTCGAGATGCTTGGCAACTGGTCGTTTGGTGATTACTTTAAAAAAGAGGCCATCACCTGGGCATGGGAACTGCTGACAGAAGTGTACCAATTACCTAAAGACCGGCTTTACGTTTCTGTATTTCAGGGCGATACCAAAGATGGCGTTCCCTTCGATCAGGAAGCGTTCGACCTTTGGAAACCCATCGTGGGTGAAGACCGGATCATTTACGGTAATAAGAAAGATAACTTCTGGGAAATGGGCGATACGGGTCCGTGTGGTCCCTGCTCCGAAATCCATATCGACTTGCGGTCGCCCGAAGAAATTGCAGAAAAGTCGGGAAAGGAGTTAGTCAACGCCGATCATCCGCAGGTGGTAGAAATCTGGAACCTGGTGTTCATGCAGTTCAACCGGAAAGCCGACAGCTCCCTGGAGCCGCTGCCCGCCCGTCACGTCGATACGGGTATGGGTTTTGAACGACTCTGCATGGCCATCCAGAAAAAACGCTCGAACTACGATACTGACGTCTTTACGGGTACGATCCGTGTCATCGAAGAGCTGTCCGGTACAACGTATGGCGGCACGATGGATAAAGCTGACGTGGCCATGCGCGTAATAGCCGACCACATCCGGGCTGTATCCTTCGCCATTGCCGACGGATTGGTGCCGTCAAATGCCAAGGCAGGCTATGTGATCAGACGGATTCTGCGCCGGGCTATTCGGTACGGGTACTCGTACCTGAATCTGACCGAGCCGTTCATGACCAAACTCGTGCCCACCCTGGCTTTACAATTTGCCGATGTTTTCCCTGAACTGAACGCCCAGCGCGATTTTGTCGCTACCGTGATTCGGGAAGAAGAAATCTCGTTTCTGCGCACCCTGGGAACGGGCCTGGGCCGTCTGGATCAAATCATTGGTCAGTTAACCACTGAAAATAAATCTGAAATTCCCGGAGAAACCGTTTTTGAGCTGAACGACACCTTCGGCTTCCCTGCTGATTTAACGGCTCTGATTGCCCGTGAAAAAGGCCTGTCTATTGATGAGGCCGGTTTCCAGAAAGCCCTTCAGGAGCAGAAAGCCCGGTCCCGTAAAGATGCGACCTCATCGGCCGGTGACTGGATAGACGTGAACGAAACCGAACGCGTTGAGTTCGTTGGCTACGACCAACCGGAAGCCTATGCGAACATTGTGAAGTATCGTAAGATTCAAAACAAGCAGGGAACGCAGGTGCAGGTTGTACTTGACAAAACGCCTTTCTACGCTGAATCGGGTGGACAAATTGGTGACACTGGCGTACTGGAACTGTTCAAAGGTTCCGATCAGATCGGAACGCTGACAGTTCTGGATACGAAAAAAGAAAATGATCTGAGTATTCACATCGTTCAGGACGTGGCTGGTATTGATGACCTGCTAACCGAAGCCGATTCGGTTTATGCCGTTATCAACACCGCCCGGCGCGGATTAACCAGCAGCAACCACTCGGCCACCCATTTACTGCACTCAGCGCTCCGCGAGGTATTGGGAACGCACGTTGGCCAGAAGGGCTCGTATGTTGGTCCCGACGCCCTGCGCTTTGACTTCTCGCACTTCAGCAAAGTCACCGACGAACAATTGGCCGAAGTAGAGCGCATCGTAAACGAGAAAATACGCGAAGACATCAGGTTGGATGAGAAGCGGAACGTTCCCATTGCCGAGGCTAAAGAATTAGGAGCTACAGCCTTGTTTGGCGAAAAATATGGGGATTTTGTCCGGGTCATTACCTTCGATCCCAACTACTCAGTCGAGCTTTGTGGTGGTACACACGTTCCGGCAACGGGCCACATTGGTTTGTTCAAATTCACCGGCGAAGGCTCCGTGTCAACGGGTATCCGTCGGGTAGAAGCTAAAACTTCTGCAGGAGCTGAAGCCCTCATCAATGAGCAAATGGCAGTTGTGAGTGAGCTTAAAGAATTACTTAAAGCACCGAAGGACGTTGTGAAAGCCGTACAGGCTTTGTTGGATGAACGGGCAGCTCTGCAAAAGCAGGTTGAAGCACTTCAGAACGAAAAAGTGCAGCAGTTGAAAAACGAGTTACTCACCAAAGTACAGGCTGTAAACGGGCATATGGTGCTTGTTGAGCGCGTGGAAGTGCCATCTGCCGACGCCCTCAAGCAACTGGCTTATGATTTGAAAGCGAAAATTGACAACCTGGCCGTGGTGCTGGGTGCTGACGTCAACGGCAAGCCGCAACTGGCTGTCATGCTGCCCGAAGTGCTCATTCAGGACAAGAAACTGAACGCTGGTCAGGTGGTGAAAGAACTGGCAAAAAATATCAAAGGCGGTGGCGGGGGCCAACCTTTCTTCGCCACAGCAGGCGGTACGGATCTATCGGGTCTCGATGCGGCCCTGGCGCAAGGGAAAGAATTACTGGGATAACCTGTTTATTAGTGCCTATTATTAGTAGACAGAGAAGCACGGAGTAAAATGGAGATGCATAGAGATTTTCTATTAATTTCTCTGTGCATCTCCATTTTACTCCGTGCTTCTCTGTCTACTAACCCATAACCTCCACCTTTCATGCGAATTCTTCTCTTTTGTTTCCTGATAACCAACATCGCGTTGGCCCAAAAGCAAAACGTTGATGTTCTGATAAAATCGGGAAACCTGATCGATGTACGAACAGGCCACGTTCTGACGAAGAAAATCATTGCCATTCGTGGGAAAACGATTGTTGGTGTTTTTAAGGAAGCACGGCTTAAAAACTTCCGGGCAAAAACGATTATCGACGCCACGGGAAAATTCGTTATACCGGGCCTTTGGGATATGCACGTCCACTTTGGCGGGGGCGATACACTTATTGAAGAGAACAAAAACCTGTTCCCTTTATACATCGCGCAGGGCATTACGGGCATTCGGGATGCGGCTGCCGACCTAAGTACTAACGTACTAAAGTGGCGGGATCAAATCTCGTCGGGAGAATTAGCGGGGCCTACGCTGTTTACATCAGGCCCGAAACTGGAAGGCTATAAGTCGACCTGGATAGGCGATATAGAAGTCAGCACGAACGAAGAAGTCGATAAAATGCTCGATTCCTTACAGGGATTAAAAGTAGATTTTGTGAAGATTACCGATAACGCGATCAAGCCCGACATTTATCTCTACATTCTTCAGGAAGCTAAAAAACGGGGTTTAAAAACATCGGGCCACGTGCCCTTTGCCCTCAGCATGGATGAAGTTTCCTCGGCTGGCCTGGGGTCTGTTGAGCACATGAGTTACGTACTAAAGGCGGGTTCCATGCGCGACAAAGAAGTAGCCGACAAAGTTCGGACAGGCCAGCTGACCACCCGAATAGCCGCACCAATGATTGCCCAGAGTTTTGATCAAGCCACCGCCCTGGCGGTCTATCAGCGGATGGCCAGAAACGGTACGTTTGTTGTCCCAACACTGACAATCAGTCGAACTATCGCTTACCTGGATCAGGATAACCATACGCAGGACAGCTATCTTCAATACATCGGGCAAGGACTGAAAAATACATATGCGTGGCGGGTGAACCGAGTGGCCAAAGACAGCCCCGAAGCTATTGCCGAGCGTCATGCCACTTATGAGAAATCGGCCGCTTTGCTTCCCCTTTTGCATAAAGCCGGGGTGACAATTATGGCCGGAACGGATGCCGGTTTTCTAAATTCGTATGTTTATCCTGGCCTAGGCTTACACCACGAACTTCAGTATTTTGTAAAAGCCGGACTAAAGCCATTGCAGGCCTTGCAGTCGGCCATCATTCCGGGACCTGTCTTCCTGGGCAAAACCTCGTTATTTGGCAGTATCGATGCCGGGAAAAGTGCCGATATTGTCCTGCTCGACAGAAATCCAACTCAGGATATTGCCGCCACGCGGGCCATCCATGCGGTCATTCTGCGCGGAACCGTGTACGACAGAAAGGCGTTGGATAAATTACTGGCCGAAGTAAAAAGGAAAGCCAGCCAATAAGAATGTCAGTAAGTTCACAACCCATTGGCGTATTTGATTCCGGTTATGGTGGCTTGACCGTCTTGCGTGAGATTGTCCGTAAACTACCCCAATACGACTACATCTACCTCGGAGACAACGCCCGTACACCCTATGGAACGCGCTCCTTCGAGACCGTTTACCACTATACCCTCGAATGTGTTCAGCATCTGTTCGACCGGGGCTGCCGTTTGGTGGTGCTGGCCTGCAACACGGCATCCGCTAAAGCACTTCGTAACATCCAGCAGCTCGACTTGCCTGCGCAACACCCCGACCGGCGGGTGCTGGGTGTCATACGTCCCACAACCGAAGTTATAGGTCATTACTCCAAAACCGGTAATGTTGGTGTGCTGGCGACACGAGGAACCGTTACATCCGAGTCGTACCTGGTTGAGATTGAAAAATTCTTTCCTCAGCTGAACGTTTATCAGGAAGCCTGCCCCATGTGGGTGCCGCTCGTTGAAAATGGGGAGTACAAAAGCCCTGGCGCCGATTACTTTGTGAAACAGCACCTTGATCGCCTGCTGAACCAATCGCCCGACATTGATACCATTCTGTTGGCATGCACGC
The DNA here is from genome assembly GCF_054782495.1 of Spirosoma aerophilum. Taxonomy (NCBI): domain Bacteria; kingdom Pseudomonadati; phylum Bacteroidota; class Cytophagia; order Cytophagales; family Cytophagaceae; genus Spirosoma; species Spirosoma aerophilum. The sequence goes on from NZ_BAAGSJ010000013.1 coordinate 877,777, forward strand.
ACTACCCGTTATTGCTCGATAAGATCCGGCAATGTGCTCCACAAGACGCGACTATTCTTAGTCAGGGGGGCATTGTAGCCGACAGCCTGGCGGACTATCTACAGCGTCACCCTGAACTGGAAGCGCAGTGCAGTAAATACGGTCAGCGCATCTTTCTGACCACCGACTCAACGGAGGATTTTAACCGGCAGGCGACCGTTTTTTATGGGCAACCCGTTCAGTCTGTGCATCTGGCGTTGTAGCCTGTACACCGGAGTGGTACTCCGGTGTAGCCGCCATAGCGGCTAATCGGTAGCTAAAACTAAGCCTAAAGGCTTCAGCGGAGCACCAGTTCTGTGTACAAAACAGAGCCATTCAAACTACTTCAAATTAAGTTTGAGCACCTGTTTTAGCAACGTTTCCAACTGAGCTTGCTTTTGTTTGATGGCTTCCAACTCCGTAGTCTGTTTCTGGTTTTGTTTTTCAAGTTGAATGGAGTAAAGGGTCAGCTCCTCGACCTTCTCTAGCAGCAAGGCGTTCATCTTCACCAGATCGACCCCCTCCCGAACCATCTCCCCGGCCGAGGGTATCCCTGGCAAATGACCATGCTGGCCCACATACTGCGCCACACTGACCAACGGCCGTAGCGTATAGGTCGGCGAGAAGACCTTGTCACTCCACTCACTTGCCTGACTGATGCGCAATTGATAGCGGGCTTTGACAACATCGCCCAGTTCGTTAACGGTCAGAAAGGCATCGGCCAACTGGCTGGGTTTGCTCTGGCTGGTGAGCCGGGACAACCTTAGGCCACTGGCCTCGGCCGTGGGACCCACCACATCCAGCCGGGCCTGGGGAGCCGAGGTGCCGATGCCCACATTAACCTCATTACCCAACACCAGGGCATTGCTCACGGTAACGGTGGCCTCGGCCCCGATGGCGGTGGCATGGTGGAGAGCCATCGACTCGGCGCGGGCCTGATGGCCGATGAGCGTGTTGCTATTGCCAGCCCAGTGTCCACCACCGGCGTCTCCACCGATGATGGTGTTATGATCGCCCTGCCCGGCGCCGGTTTGGGAGTTGAGGCCCATAAGGATGTTATCGTTGCCGGTGATAGTGGCTGTACCGGAGTTGGGGCCAATGATGATGTTGTTTGTGCCTGTGGTGTTGTTAAACCCGGCTTTAGTGCCTACAAAGGTGTTGTTGGAAGCCGTGTTGCTGTATCCTGCCGAGTCGCCCAGGGCAACGATGTTGTGACCAGTTTGGTTAGTGAAACCTGACCATACCCCCATATATACGTTGGAGTAACCTGTAGTGTTAAAAATGCCGGACTGGTAGCCCACAAATGAATTATTGTAACCAGTACTGTTTAGGGTACCAGCCTGATAGCCCAGGATAGAGTTGTTTGAGCCCGTGGTATTGAAATAGCCTACAAAATTTCCCATGAACGTATTTGACGTACCTGAAGTATTACCGTAGCCTGCTTGTAAGCCCATGAAGGTATTTGAGTACCCCGAAGTGTTGTTAAACCCTGATCTTGTGCCTACAAAGGTATTGTCGAACCCAAAAGTATTGGCATTGCCTGCCTGATAGCCTACAAAGGAATTATTTACACCTGTGGTGTTGGCATAGCCTGCCTCATCGCCAATGAAAGAGTTACTGGTGCCTGAGTTGTTAAAAAAACCTGCCTGAAAGCCAACAAAGACATTTTGTACGCCTAAAGTGGTGGATGAACCGGCCTGAACACCCACCATGGTGTTCTGTCGGCCGGGCGTAGCTGAAACGGGAGAGTTGGCTACATAGTTATTTTGAGCCAGAAGTGTGTTACTAAACAGTACGAGTAAGAGGAAGTAGAGATATGGCATAAAATTAATTGGAATGTGTCGACTTATGAATATGCAATCATGTCGAGTTTTTTTATGGTGAACAACAGCAAAAAATTAGCCAATTCAATAAATTATAGGTTAACTTTTTTATTTCTAACCCACCCATTCCAACAGAAAATCAAGTGTAAAAACCCAACATGGTTAATGGTTTTGACTATCATTTCACCAGTTAGGGTTTTTAGCCGATGGCTTATGTTTTGTCAAAATGCTACCCGATAGTTCAAGACGAGTATCAGACCGGTGGCATAATAGGACTCTACGGTACTTCTTGCCGGATCGAAATAACGGTTGTAGACGTTCTGCCGATTGATGGCATTTTGTAAATCGAGGGATAGGGTGTCGGTGGAGTGGGGCGGTTCTTCTTCCAGCTAAGCCGAACGTTCGGTAATACTATGCGCCCCTTTGCCGGTATGACCGCCAGCTATTGCCCAGCCCCGACTAAGCGGAAGAAGAAGTGCAGGGTATGTTTCTGGCCGTTTGGGAAAAAGGAGAGGATTTATTCATATCGGCTTCTTTGAAGTCATACCTCTACCGTGCCGTGCATAACCGCTGCCTGAATCACATCAAACAGGCAACCATACGTGACAAACATCGGGATTAAACAAGGTATGTGGGTGATCTTCATGTTGAGTCGCCCTTGCAACTCGTGCTGGGCGATGAGCTGGCTAACCGGATGCAGACCGTTACAGAAAAAATTGCCGGAAAAGTGTCGTCTGGCATTTAGTACGTCAGTTTTATACCATCCTATCAGCGGGGAATAGCTTTGAGCGGGCAGGGAGCCCTAAATTAAGTACGGCTTATAGACCCAGTACAGCCTTTATTCTCTCAAAAGCCAGCCTACCCACACTGATTAAAGTATAGCTTACTAATGGTCATCTGTTAGGAAAAGTACTTAACAAAATCTTGCAGCGTTATGTTAGATATATGGAATAAGTAGGGATTTTGATGAATTCGCAAAAAGAGAGGATGAAGGTATTTCGGGTGCGGCACTTTTGGGTGTGGTTGATCAGTTGTTTAGGACTGACCATTCTTTCTGTTCAGGCGCAGGATGGATGGCGTTTAGCCAAAGATAAAGACCAGATAAAAGTCTATACTCGAGATGTGCCCGGTAGCCGGTCGACAGAAATAAAGGTAGATTGTCTGATGCCCGGTACACAGAATCAACTGGTCGCCATGCTGTCAGATATTGCGAACTACAAGAATGTAATGTACAAGACAAAAGCGGCTAACCTTGTTCGGCGGGTGAGTGAAACGGAACTTGTCTACTACGTGGTGACGGCATTGCCCTGGCCAGTCAGTGACCGCGACATGAGCGTTCAATTAACGTTCGCGCAAGACCCTGTTACGAAAGTCGTGCAGGTTAAGGGGGTAGGAGTGCCTAATATGGTGGCTCCCCGTCCAAATACTGTTCGCATTGCTGACTGGCTGGCTGTTTGGCAGATTAAACAATTGCCGAGGCAACAATTGCAAGTCATCTATACCTGCCGCGTTGATCCTGGTGGCGATATACCCGCCTGGCTCGATAATATGGCGGCTGCTAACAGTGCGTATCAATCATTTACGCTGATTCGCAACAGCATCTCTCTTCCCCGTTATCAGGGAAAAACCTATTCTTTTTTAACCCAGTAAGCATTAGGATTAGGACTTTTGTCCAGCGGTTGGAATCAATTGCTTTTCGTACGCCAGAAATTTTAGGCCCGGACGGAAACTTAGCGTAATGTCGCCCGCATATCGGTAACCAAGCTTTGGGAAAAGCGTTTGGGTAATCTGGTTTTCGGAGTTAGTATCGATTCGCAGAAATTGAATACCTCGTTCTACCGCAATCTGCTCTGCCTGATTTAGTAAGGCAACCGCTACGCCCCGTCCCCGAAAAGCCGGGTCAACGGCCAGCCGATGGGTTACAATTGCCCGTTGGCTCGCATCGAAGCCAACCTGTGCGTATTCAGGCTCCTGATCTTCCGTAATGGCCGCTACCCCGGCCAATAAGTCGTCTACGTAAGCGACCCAAAGTTGGTTTTTGGCAATATCATTGGCAAATACATCGTGATTTGGGTAGTGTTCATCCCATTGGAAATTGCCTGCCTGGCGCATGAGCGGCACGACATGGTGAATCAGGTGCATTAAAGCGGGTAGGTCGAGGGCAGTTGCGGGGCGAACGGTCATTCTTGATCAGCTATTAATTTGGCGCAGAAACGGTTTATGTCGAGTCGTAGCGGCTGCTTTTATTTTCCTTCTTTTAGCATTTCCACTACAAGGCTTAGTTCATTGACAGTCGATTCAGGGTCGCCGGAGTAGCCAATGGTTCGGTAGCGAATACGACCGTCGGGACCAATCACCACTTTTGTTGGAATACCCTGCACCTTATATGCATTTGCTACTTTCTGCTGACTGTCAATGGGCACCACAAAGTTGTAGGGATGCTTATCCATAAAATTATAAACCCGCTGGATAGGCCCGCCTTCGCGGGTATTGACGAACAGAAAACGGACATTTGGGTCGCTTTGAAAACGCGATTGGGCTTGTTGCATGGCCGGGAACGACGCAATGCAGGGACCACACCAGGTCGCCCAAAAATCCAGCACGATAACTTTCCCTTTAAATGCCGTTGATGAAATCGTGCGGCCCTGTAGGTCGGTAAGGGAAAAAGCCGGGGCGGGTTCATTGATGAACAGTTGCCGGAGCTCATCCCGTTTTTCGGCTCGTAAATCGGCTTCCAGATCGCTTACATATACGTCTGCTTTGGCCACGGTATTGCCGGGTTGTCTGGCATACCAATCGCGGAGGGCAGATTTTAACGCTGGTGTCGATTTGCCTGCCTGAATGGCCGATTCGGCTATTAAACGAGCTTCTGGGCCGTGGTTGGTGCGAACCGCACAGGAAAAGTATCGCTCATTCAGACGAGGTTCATTGGTAAGGGCATTTTCAGGACTCATAAATGCCTGGTACGTATTGTAGGCTTCACCAAACTTGCCTTGTTGTTCAAGGGTGCGTGCGTAGGTATTCAACAAGGCATGTTGCCTGGTTTGTTGTTCTTGCTGCCAATTGGTCAAACCTGTTTTTGGTTTAGGCTGAGTGGCAAGTACGTCCATCGCCCGCTTGATTAACTGCTCAGCTTCGGGGAGCGACCGTCGTTCATCAGCTAACTGAAAAGCCATCGTGTTGAGCATCAGTACATCTGTTTGTGATGCGGGTTGCCGCTCCACAAATGTCAGCAAGCCTTTTATGTCGTTATTTTTGAAATAGCCATCGGTCATTAAAACCGTTAAGGCAGGCAACTGCGGGGAGGTAGGAAATTCAGTCAAAAACGACTGATAAGCTGCTTTCTTGCGAGTCCAGTCTGGCTCATTTCGAATCGCCATCGCGCGATCTTTCTGTACAAATGAACCCGCAGGCTCTACTTGTTTCTGGCGTTCGCGAACGGCTTTTGCTTTGGTAAAATCCCCTAATTTTTCATAAAGCTGAGCAGCCGTCGTTAACTCGGCGGGGGTAAGGTTTGGGGCTGAGGCTAAATATGCATCAATCCCGGATTTTACTTTCGGAATATAGCCCGGCTTTTTTTGCTTGATCTGGGCGGCAAACAAGTCGGCCCAATAGCTGGTGCGTAGGGTAGGGTTTTGCGAAATTTCGTGCTCATATAAGGTGACAACCCAAGTCGGGTCGGGTCGGACGCCTGATTCGTAAATGAAGTTAGTCCGGGTAAATACAGACGCCTGTCCGCCCGTGGCATGGGGGATAATCCGGCCATTGGCATCACAGACCGGAATGACATAAAACTGTCCTTTATTGCCATCCGTGCGTTTGGGCTGGCGGCTATTTCGGAAAAGGATCATTATCCCTGCCACATCGTTCTTCGGAAGCTTCAGCTCCCCCACATAGTCAGGTCCCGAGCGTGCCAGCGTAAGACTGGCCGGTTGGCTGTGGTGCATAACATTAGGTGCTCCATATTGTACGTAACGCCCCTCAAGCGTGCTGTCGAGAGCCAAAGGTGTCGTTTGGGGGGTGTACGTAAACGACACCACTTGCCCAACCTGAGGTCGTTCCGGCGAAAAACAAAACTGTGCCTGAGTGTGCAGAGACACAAAAACAGACAAATAACAGATGAGAAATCGATAGTGCATAACGTTACTGGAAAATAGAACCGCACCAATACCTGGTCTTTGATCCGAGCCTGTAAACGTGGGCGGCAAATCTACAGAAGCATCCTGGTCGCTTGGGTTTACTGGTTTATTAAACCGGTATACCTTCTTTCTTTACAACGGGTTTCGAAACGGCCCAAAGACCCAGAAAAGTAAACAAACCATTGAGCAGTAGCCGCTCGAATCCAAACTGATAACCGCCGAACCACGCTGCTGAATTCTCATTAACGTAGTAGGTGAACAGGGGAGAGGCCAGACAAATCCAGGGTACAAAACGGTCCATAACCGGCCGTTTGTTGAAAATGCCAAAGGCATACAGCCCCAGCAGCGGCCCGTAGGTGTAACCGGCAATATCAAAAACTGCGGTAATTACTTCTTTACTATTAACCTGCCGGAATACAATGATGACGACGTAAAACAGAATCGAAAAACCAATATGAACGATCTGTTTGATACGCGCCCGCTGGGTTTCCGGTCGATTTTCTACATTCATGAAATCGACACAGAATGAGGTGGTTAACGCTGTTAAGGCCGAGTCGGCACTGGCATAGGTAGCGGCCGTGATGCCTAGCAGAAACGTGATGCCAACCAGCAGCCCCAGGTGGTTAAGGGCGAGCATTGGATACAGGTCGTCAGTGCGGGCAGGAATCTCGATGCCTTCCCGTTTTGCGTAAACGTAGAGCAATACACCCAGCGAGAGGAACATGAAATTGACGAAAACGAGCGTAACCGTAAACCAGAACATATTTTTCTGGGCTTCGCCAATGTTTTTGCAAGTCAGGTTTTTCTGCATCAGGTCCTGATCCAGACCCGTCATGACAATAGCGATAAAAGCCCCCGATATAAATTGCTTAAAGAAGTTCTTCGGGTCGTTGGCATCCCAGTAAAACACCTGCGACATTGAATTGTCCTTCACCGTGGTGACCAGCCCACTGAACGATAGGCCCAATTCCTTGGAGATCAGGACGATGGTCAGGACAACGGCCGTTACCAGAAATACAGTTTGGAGGGTGTCGGTCACGATGATCGTTTTAACACCGCCTTTAAACGTATAGACCCATATAAGGGCGATCGTAATCAGGACTGACACTTCAAAAGGAACACCAAGCGGGGTGAAAAGGGCAATCTGCAATACCCCGGCGGCAACGTATAATCGCACGGCTGAGCCAACTGTGCGGGCCAGTAAGAAAAAGCCGGCTCCTGTTTTATAGGACCAGAAGCCAAAGCGTTTTTCGAGATAGCCATAAATGGAGATCAGATTCAGCCGGTAATACAGCGGCATCAGCACGGAGCCGATCACGAAATAACCAATAATATAACCCAGAACGACCTGAAAATAAGAAAAACCGATCTTCCCAACGGCACCCGGTACCGAAATGAACGTAACCCCGGACAACGAGGTGCCAATCATGCCAAAAGCTACCAGCCACCAGGGCGACTGCCGGTTAGCTGTAAAAAAAGCATTGGTGTCGGCTCCCCGGGCGGTATAGAAAGAAACGGCAATCAGCATCCCGAAATAAGCGATCAGAATGACTAAAGCGAGGGTGGTATTCATAAACAAACAGGCAACTTTTCAGGCCGAAATGGAGTTCTATTAGAGCACGGCGAAGGCTTTTTTTAGTGCCCATTTTGCCGTAAATTTGCTAAGTAAACACCATTTTATCTCCTATGCAACCTTTTGAAGAAACCGTTGTGGACGTGCTCGACGAAGTCGTTGAAACCGACGTTCATAACCTTGTGGTCTTCAACGACGATGTCAATACGTTCGAGCATGTCATCGAAACGCTGATTGATGTTTGCGGACATACGCCCGAGCAGGCTGAGCAATGTACGCTGCTCATTCACTATAAAGGAAAATGCTCCGTTAAGAACGGGTCATGGGAAGAACTCGTGCCAATGCGCAATGAAATCTGCCGACGCGGCATCTCTGCGGAGGTACTCAATTAATAGTGAAAGAGCAAAAAAGTGAATGCGCCAAAGTGGATACGCAGGCACTTTTTTGCTCTTTCTCTCTTTCGCTCTTTAATTTAACTGAAATTGGAATACCCATCCAAACTCATAGAAGACGCGGTGAACGAGGTGTCGAAGCTGCCTGGAATCGGTAAGAAAACTGCCCTCCGGCTGGTTCTGCATCTGCTGAAACGCGATGAAGAACAAACCGAAACGCTGGCCCAGAGTTTGACGGCCATGCGGACAAACGTTAAATACTGCACCAAGTGTCATAACCTCTCGGACCACGATATTTGTACCATCTGTGCCAGCAATAAACGGGATCAGTCAATTATTTGCGTAGTTGAAGATACGCGGGATGTCCTGGCTATTGAAAATACAGCGCAATTCAAAGGGCTATATCACGTGCTGGGTGGAATTATTTCGCCGGTTGAAGGGATCGGGCCGAGCGATTTGCAGATCGACTCGCTTATAAATCGTTTGCGGGGATCGGAGAGGGAACAGGTCCGCGAAATAATTCTGGCCATAAGTCCTACCATGGAGGGAGACACAACGGCTTTTTATCTTCAGAAGAAGCTCAAGCCGTTCAACCTCAAAATTTCTACCATCGCCCGAGGCATTCCAATCGGGGGAGATCTGGAATATGCGGATGAAGTGACACTTGGCCGAAGTATTCTGAGCCGGATTGCTTACGATTAAAAATTACCAATAGCCACTCTACGTTGGGAGCTCGTAGTAACATAAAGACAGCATCTTGCTGTCAGATACAAAAAACTCGTTTCTTTGCGTCTATGACCTACCGCTCAGTGAACATTCACTCTTCTATGGTGTTTTGTTCATTGACCCCCTGGGCTGTAGACGCATTTTTATTTCCGTACTAACCAACATTCGCATGAATCGCTCCGAGTTTTTGAAATTGGCCTTTAGTGCATCAGCCGGTTTGGTAGCTGTCCGTTCGTTCGGATTTTCGCCTGCGCAGGCTGAAGGACCGTTTAAACTGGCTCCTTTGCCCTACGACGCTGGTGCGCTCGAACCACACATCGACAAGATGACGATGGAAATTCACCATGGCAAACACCATAAAGCCTACGTTGATAACCTCAACAAAGCCGTTGCTGGTACCGATATGGCTAAGATGGACATCGACGCGTTAGTGAAAAGCGTAAGCAGTTCGACGCCGGCAGCCGTTCGGAACAATGCCGGTGGCCATTGGAACCATACATTCTTCTGGAATATAATGGGTCCCAACGCGGGCGGTGCGCCCAAGGGTGCTCTGGCCGAGGCAATTAATAAGAAATATACCTCGTTCGACAACTTCAAAGCCGAGTGGGCTAAGGCCGCAACGGGTCGATTTGGGTCTGGTTGGGTGTGGTTAATCAAAAATGGCAACGATGTTGATATAATTTCAACGCCGAATCAGGATAATCCATTGATGGCACTGGCTGAGAAAAAAGGTACGCCAGTGCTGGGTCTCGACGTGTGGGAGCATGCGTATTATTTGAAATACCAAAACCGCCGTCCCGAATATGTTACCGCCTTCTGGAACGTTATTGACTGGAATAAAGCGGGTAAAAACTTCGGAGCCTAAATAGAATACCAATTTGAGGAAGGGTAGAAAGTGTAGGTTTACCACTTACGCATTCTACCCTTCTTTTTGTACTGTTTTGTTACCTCGAATGACCCAGACTGATGAACGACCAACCGGCAGATTAAGCAATCTTTCGTATTTTTGTGAAAATTGACTGTTCAATGGTAGGAGAAGAATTATATAGTGAAATTCCGTCGTTGGATCTGGCGGACTTTACCTCAGGTGACCCGGTGAAAAAGGCTCAGTTTGTTGAAAATCTGGGCCGTGCGTTTAATCAAATTGGCTTTGTCGCTATTCGTAATCATGGGTTAACGGGTGAGTTAACGAAGCGACTGTATGATTCGGCTCAGGGGTTCTTTTCATCTCCCGATTCGCTGAAACAGAAGTATGAGCGTCCGGATCTCAATGGTCAGCGAGGGTATATAGGGAAAGGAAAAGAGACGGCAAAGGGCTTTAAAGTCGCTGACTTAAAGGAGTTTTATCACATTGGTCAGCCGGAGCCCGAAGGGGAGATGCCTGCCAATGTACTGCCCGAAGAGTTTCCGGATTTTAGTGAAGCCACCCTAACGGCATACCGAACACTTGAGCAGGCTGGCAAACAACTTTTGCGGGCCATTGCTTTGTATCTTGACCTCCCCGAAAATTATTTCGATGATAAAGTTAGAAATGGGGACAGCATTCTGCGGGCGTTACACTATTTCCCGCTCGATCCGGATTCGACGCCCGATGGCGCTGTCAGAGCAGCTCCCCATGGCGATATCAACCTGATTACCTTGTTGATGGGTGCATCGGCCGATGGCCTCGAAGTACTCCGGCGCGATGGCAAGTGGATTGGAATTACGGCCTTGCCCGACCAGGTTGTCGTAAATGTTGGCGATATGCTCGACCGGTTGACCAATCACAAATTGAAGTCGACCATTCACCAGGTGGTGAATCCACCCCGCGAGAAGATGAACCAGTCTCGTTATTCTATTCCGTTTTTCATGCACCCACGCTCCGATATGGACTTGACAAGCCTGGAAAGCTGCATTGATGCTCAACACCCGAAAATATACGTCGATATGACGGCCGGTGAATTCCTTAACGAACGTCTCATCGAACTCGGTCTTAAAAAGTAGCTTTCCCTGATTGAATAGGTAGTGATTGATTGGCGTGCCCAATGTGTTGTGAACGGCAATCAATCACGCTACATGTTCCTCCTGTATGCTTCCATACCTGTCCACTGCCCAACCCGTACGCCGAATTCGCTTCATCATCTTTCTTAAAGATGTGCTAATTCTGGCGCTGACAACATTTGGCGGTCCTCAGGTACATTTGTCCATGTTTTACGATCGTCTGGTCCAGAAAAGGCGCTACCTGACCGAAGAGGAACTGCTTGAGCTGAATGCACTGGGTCAGGTTTTGCCGGGACCTACGTCCACCCAAACGATAACGGCAATTGGCTTCAAAATTGGGGGACCAAACCTTGCTTATATCACCTTGCTGGTCTGGGTTTTACCTGCGGTTAGTATCATGACAGCCGCCGGGATGGGGATTTACTACCTGGAACAACAACACTTATCCCTTCAATTCACCCGCTTTATTCAGCCGATGGCGGTGGGTTTCATGGTAGTAGCCGGATACAAAATCGGCCAGAAAGTGATCAAGAACCAGGTTAGTTTGGCCTTGGCGTTAACGGCCGCCATGGTTGCCTATGTGTTCCGGTCACCAGTGATGACTCCCATTGTTTTACTGGTGGGCGGACTTACTACGGCCCTTACCTATCAGCAGCAGGAGCGGATGACGAAAAAGCCGCTGCATGTCGAGTGGTCTAACTTTTTTCTATGGTTTGGGGTATTTATCGGGGCCGCTGTTTTAGGGGCCTACACACAGTTACTACCCGTTCGATTATTTGAAAACTTCTATCGGAACGGCAGCTTTGTTTTTGGGGGCGGCCAGGTGTTAACGCCAATGCTCTACAATGAATTTGTTGCCTTTAAACATTACCTTACCCGAGAGGAGTTTCTGTCCGGGCTGGGACTTGTTCAGGCGTTACCGGGGCCTGTTTTTGCGTTCGCTTCCTACATTGGCGCACTTTCCATGCGCGAGTCGGGTCTGAGTGGGCAGTTTTGGGGGAGCTTTATTTCGACTGCGGGCATTTTTCTGCCCGGTACATTTCTGATCTTCTTTGTGTATCGATTTTGGGAGCAGTTAAAGCGCTACCGGGTTGTACGGGCTTCTCTGGAAGGCATTAATGCCGCCAGCACGGGATTAACGGCAGCGGCTGCCATTGCCCTTTTTGAACCCATGGCCCCACACTGGCCCTCGGTGGTCGTCATCGTGTTAACCATTGGTGCCCTTTTATATAGCAAGATTCCACCCTATTTATTGATCATTATAGGTTTGGTGGCCGGAGCGGTATTGTGAATCGATCATTCAGGATTAATCTTGTGTAAAATTTGCTTTTTCAAGGCATCATTTAGTAAAACAGATTGAATCCGATTGTCAAACCCCATCGTACCAAAATGACCCTAAAAGCCACACCTGCCTATTTATCACAAGCTGGCAAGCGGCCTGTTGTTACATTTAACGGCGCCGAAATCTCGCTGGTTGCAACCCGCGAACAGACGGGCGAACTCATCGAAGTAGTCGAAATCCTGGCGCCCGCCGGATTTAAGCTGCCACCCCACAGGCACACAAAAACGCATAAAAGCTTTTACGTGATCCAGGGCGAGATACGGGTGTCGTTTGGGGATAAGACCTATCACATGAAGGAAGGCGATTTTGCCCACATTCCTGTGGGTGTGGACCATCAGATCGAATATGTGGCAACATCCACAAAAACGCTGTACTTCTCGGGAGCAGGTGCGTTAACGTCCGTATTTTCGGCACTCTCTAACCAGGAAAACGCCGGAGACGGACATCTGTATACTTTTTCCGATGCCGTTGATTTTCAATTAGCGCCTGATTTTGTGCCCGCGAAGACCGTTGACGTGGCCATAAAATCAGAACGTCCCGATGGGATCCTGCCCTATGTGATTGTAAAAGGTGGTGGGGAGCATATGATCGTAGAGGACCAGCTGCAAACATTTCTGGTACGCCAAAACAATACCGGGGGGCAGTACCTGATCGTTCTGACCGAAGGACCCAAAGGAAACGCGATCATCCAGCATTACCATAAGCTGCATACCGAATGTTTCTATTCCCTGGAAGGGGATATGAGTATGTGGAATGAAGGACAGATAACGCCGTTGACACCAGGCGATTTTTTACATGTGCCCGCTTTCACAAAGCATTCATACAGGCTGGACAGTCCATATACCAAGTTTATCGGGATTTTAAGCCCCGGTATTTTTGAGCCTTTTTTTGATGCCTTATGCACGCCCTACCCGGAGCAAACCCTCCCCGAGAAACCAGGTCCTGCCCGTATCGATCGGGTATTGAAAAATTACGATAAACTGGACCTTTACTTTGTATCGCCCCCTCCCGATAAATCCATGAATCCTGTTCAGGCAACCATGGTTCGCTTCTCCTTCTGGCTGGCCGGAAAACTAACCGGTAAAAAGTAAACGATGTTTTGGTCAAATTATGGACAGTCAGACGTACATATTGCATAAAGATATTCCTTACCTCCCGGGTGGTCATGAACGCCAGTGTCTGGATTTATATTTGCCGCTGGCTGGCCGTCAGTTTCCGTTGATTATCTGGTTCCATGGGGGAGGTTTTCAGCGGGGAACAAAAGAACCCAGTGAACGAAATCAGGTTCCGCTTGACTACATTGCGAACGGCTTTGCCGTAGCGGCAGTAGGATACCGATTAAGTCCTGAGACCCTATTTCCGGGCGCTGTCCATGATGCCAAAGCCGCTGTGAGCTGGCTTCGACAGCATGCCGGTGAGTACCACCTGGATTCGGAAAAATTTGTGGCTTGGGGACATTCGGCGGGTGGGTACTTGAGCGCCATGGTTGGCCTGACCGGCTGGTGTGAACAGTTGTTGGGGGTACCATATACACCGTTCCTATCGAAGGTAGCAGCCGTTATCGATGAATCCGGTCCTATCAATTTTTTGACGATGGATGAGCAGCGACTGTCCGACGGTTTAGCTCATAACATACCTGATTCCGCTGAGTCTGTATTTATGGGAAGTCCAATTCAGCAGATACCGGAAAGGGTGAGAATGGCCAATCCACTTCACTATCTGAACGCCGACTATGTGCCTCGGTTTCTCGTTTTTCATGGAGATCAAGATAAACACGTTCCCTATCAGCAAAGTATTGAGCTTGTCAATGCCTTAACACAAAGCGGAGCCGATGTTGCGTGGCATCAACTGAGCGGTGTCGGACATTTTGATATAGATCGGCATGAAACTAAACCGCTGATTGAAGCCTTTCTAGCCGATCGAACCCATTAATTTTTTTAAACTTTAAGATGAATTACAGACGTTTAAGTATTCTGTCAGACAGTGAGTTACTTGTTTCTGGGCGACTAAAAAAGTGTGCGTTTGCTCTGATTCTCCTGACGATTTTTGCGGTTGGTTGCCAACAAACGGACCGCCCCTGTACAGAACCTGTTGTTACGATCAAAGCACCCGAAACAGAGGTTTTAGCCTTGAAACAGTATATCGACTCGAATCATATTGCGGCCAAAGCTGATGACCGCGGGTTCTTTTACACCATAGATGCCCCCGGCGCGGGCGTAAAGCCAACGGCCTGTTCCAACGTGACGGTTAATTACACGGGTAAGCTGACCAATGGGAAAACCTTTGATAGTGCTTCGGGCATCAGTTTTGGATTGAATCAGCTCATTTTAGGCTGGCAGGAGGGTATACCCTTGGTGGCACCCGGTGGCAGTATTACGCTCTATCTGCCTCCCAGTCTGGCGTATGGTTCGCAGGATCAGAATGAAATACCGGGAAATTCAATTCTGGTGTTCAAGATTGATTTGGTTAAGATTAATTGAAAATTTTGTCGTGATTTTTTTTACGCGGAGATCGCAACAGGCCTACCTGATCAGGTTTGCCCGTCGCGATCTTCGCGTTTCTGGTTGTTGTTAAAAAATTACATCCACTCCCAGGCGCTTTGGTAAGCGTTGAGTTTTTCGGCGTAGGTGATGAAGTCGGCATAAAAGGGCAGACCTGCCAGTGTCGCGCTATCGCCGACAACGACTAACTTCTTGCGGGCCCTGGTCATGGCCACGTTCATCCGGCGCACATCCGATAAGAAGCCAATGTCTCCCTGGTCGTTGCTGCGGGTCATGGAGATGTAGACAATGTCACGCTCCTGCCCCTGAAAGCTATCGATCGTATTTACCGCAATGTTATTTCGGTAGGGTTGCAGCTCCGGGCTGTGATGAAGTTGTTCCGTCAGTATGTTGAGCTGCTGTTTATAAGGCGAAATGACGGCAACACTCGGGAAATTCTCCGGGCTGTAGTAAGGGGCCAGTTCGGTAACTACGTGCGTTAGGTGTTTCATCAACAGAGCGGCTTCTTCGGGGTTCGTGGAACTGGTTCCTTCCAGCTTTTCATCAAATCCGCAACCGGCTGTGTCAATAAATAACAGCGAGCTATCGCCCGAAAAAAGCGAATGGGAAGCTACAGATGCATGCGCCCGCAACCGGTTTTCGTAAAAAACCTGCGATGAGTACCCCATAATGTTCTCGTGCATCCGATACTGTTCCTCCAGCAGGGTGACCGCTTCCGGGTGGAGGGCCACGCACTTTTCAAGCAGCGTAATGCTCAGGCCTTTTCGAGCCGCTTCATTCGATTTTATGGTGGGTGATAACTGGCAATGATCACCCGCAAGAACCAGCTTTTGACCTTTCAGGATTGGTATCCAGCAGGCAGGCTCCAATGCCTGGCCAGCCTCGTCGATGACAACGGTTTGGAACGCCAGATTACGAATCATGTACTGATTGGAACCAACCAGGGTGGCCGTGATGACCTGGGCTTTGGCAATGAGATCGTCAATGATGTATTGTTCCGTATTGCCAACATCTTTCATCATGCGGTGAGCCTCGTCGAATAGCGCTTTTCGCTGGTCACGCTCGGCCTTCCCAAAACTTCGCTTGTACTTATGAGCCATGTTCTTGAACTCATTGGCCTGCTTCTTTAGCTTCTTTGCCTCTTTCATAAGGCTGTGTTCCGCCATCTTATGATCGAGCGTGAGGGCCATGAGTCGATCTGAAATCCGGGCTGGATTACCAACGCGAAGAACATTTAAGCCTTCTTCATGCAACTTCTCACTCAACAGGTCGACAGCCGTGTTGCTGGGGGCAACTACCAGAATTTTTTTGTGATCCTGTTTGTGAAGTGCCTTTATTGCCTGAACCAGCGTAGTAGTCTTACCGGTGCCGGGCGGGCCGTGAACAATGGCCAACTCGTTCGCAACCAGAATTTTTTCAACGGCCCGTTGCTGACTTTCATTCAAACGAGGAATAGAAAGGGAGGGAGTATCAGGATGAAAAGTAGGGGAAGCCTTGCCGGTCAGCATGTTCACCAGCCGATTTTTACCCTCTTCACCGAGTGTATTGGCCGTTTTGAGGGCGTCCTGCATCTCATCGTAACTCTTATCATCGAATAACATTTCGACGCCAAGCTTCCCATCGCGCGACCATTCCGGCAATTCGTCCGTCAGTAAGGTAATCTTAAGTCGGTTTCCGCTCTGGTACGAAATAGTGCCTTCTACCCGGTCCGTTTTTGGGTCATGATTGCTGAAAAACAGGGCGGGCATACCCGTTCGCAGCTGGTGGGAAATATCCTGATGGGTAGTTCGTTCAACGTCAACCGTAACATAGTCGCCCCGGCTCATTTCGGAACCCCGAATGGCAATTGGATACCAGGTAAGGCCGTTGGCACGGCGTTCGGCAATGGAAGTCGTTTCGGTGAGTCGTCGGTATTGATTGCGGTCTTCTTCTCGTTCTGTTTTTAGTAAGTCGAGTAGATTTTTAAAATAATCCATGCACAAAGGTAGCCAATTCATCAGGCTACCTGACTTGAATAAAGGCTGTTAATTTGGCTCTTGTATCGATCACGGATAACTTTTCGCTTCAGCTTTAGTGTTGGGGTCATTTCACCTTTTTCAACGGTCCATTCGGCAGGTAGCAGGGCAAATTTCTTTACTTGCTCCACATGGTTGAAAAATTGGTTGTACTCGTCAATTTCTTTAGTAAACAAGGCCAATATGGCTGGTTCTGAAAGAATGGACTCATTTCCAGGGTATGATTTACCCTGGTGTGTATACCACTCGTTCAATGCCTGAAATGCCGGAACGATCAGGGCACCAACAAATTTTTCCCCTTCCCCAACTACCATGATCTGCTCGATCCATCGGCTTTCGACCATCTTATTTTCGATCGGTTGAGGGGCCACGTATTTCCCGCCACTGGTTTTGAAAAGCTCTTTTTTACGATCGGTTATCTTCAGGAATCTACTTTCAACCAGGGTGCCGATATCGCCCGTATGCAGCCAGCCGTCAATGATGGTTTCGGCCGTTAGGTCGGGTCGTTTATAATAACCCATCATAACGTTCGGGCCTTTACAAAGTATTTCGCCGTCTTCGGCAAATGACACCTCCACGTCTTTAAGAAGCGGTCCAACCGTGCCAAACCTTCGATTTTGATAGCTATGTCGGTTGCCGCTGATAATGGGCGACGTTTCGGTAAGGCCATAGCCTTCCATTACCACGATTTGGGCCGCTCCAAAAATTTTCAAAAGTCTAATCTGACAGGCAGCAGCACCCGTAATGATGGCGCTAATTTGCCCGCCCAGCGCTTCGCGCCATTTGCTGAAAACAAGTCGATTGGCAAGACCCAACTGAAGACGGTAACCCAGTGACTGGGGGGCGTTAAGTTCATAAGCTTCTCCCAGTTTAAGGGCCCAGAAAAAAAGGCGTCGTTTAATTCCCTTTAGTTCGGCACCTTTCGCCATGATACCTTCGTAAACTTTTTCGAGCAAACGGGGAACTGTGGTAAAGAGCGTGGGGTGAACCTCCCGCAGATTGTCGCCGATCGTGTCCATGCTTTCGGCGTAGTAGATGGACGCTCCACAATAAAAATAGCAGTAAGTGGCCATGCGCTCGAAGGCATGGTTCAGGGGAAGAAAACTTAGGGCTTTCTTTCCCTGAATACCGATTTCCTTAAGCAGGAGCGAACTGCTGAACACATTACTCAGCAAGTTCCGATGCGACAGCATAACGCCCTTAGGTGTTCCGGTTGTACCGGACGTATATAAAATGGTCGCCAGATCAGAAGGTACGATTGACCGCCGTTGTCTACCGAGATTAGCATCTGCATCAGGGGTCAGTTCGACCAGCAACTCCCGCCAGTGCCGGAAGGTGTTAACCTGATCAAAGGTAAAAATAGCGTTCAGTTCGGGAAGCGAAGGCTGAAGGGCGGCTACTTTGTGAGCCAGTTTTTCATCGCCAATAAAGAGTACCTTAACGGCCGCATCCTCTAAAATAAATTGAAGTTCTGCCGGATTAATGGTTGGGTAAATGGGCACAGAAACCGCACCAACCTGCTGAATGGCCATGTCGACCAGCATCCACTCAGGACGATTGGCGCTTAAGATGGCAATTTTATCCCGGCCTTCCGGGGTTCGGTCACCAGCGTGTATGCCCAACTCAAGAAGCCCGGCACTCAACTGGTTTACCAGTTTGCTCACTTCCGGGGTGCTATATGTTCGCCATTGGCCAGCTTCTTTGGCGCAAAGCATGTCATCTAGCGGGAAGTTCTCCAATTGAAAGGTAAGGCACTCAAATAACAACGTTGGTTCGTTCATCGAAACCCGGATTTATGCTTCGTTTCCAGTAATAACGATTTTCGGGTGAAGAATGATTTACACAGCTACGAATCCACGAACCCATGTTTTGTGACTATCTGACGCTCTAGCAATTAGCGGCATACAAAGGGAACGAAGCCAGCTGGGGCCGGAGCCGTTTGGTTTGCCGACGGGAGATTGTGAGTTGGCGGTCTTTAGTCAATTGAACGAAGGGTGAGATCGTAAAACGTGTTTTGTAGGCAACGATATGCGCTGGATTAACCAGGGTGCCTTTGTGAATGCGCAGGAAACTGGGTAGCCGCTCCGATAATCGTTTCAATGTGATGGCTACAACCATCGGTTTCGAACCAACCAGGTGAACGGTCGTATAATTTCCCATTGCTTCCAGGTATTCGATGGAGGCTACTGGAACGGATCGCTTTGTGGTAAAGTGGGGAAGAAGTAATGTTTCCATAGGGCGTGATTGACTGAATAGAAAGTTTAGCGAATTATTGTGCTTCAGGTGCTTACAAAACTAGCGTACTATCATCTCAGGCAATTGTCCGTTCGTATGAACCGTAATAAAAGAAGGGTGAATCGTTTTAAATTGTCGATAAACTGGAGTGCGTATTCAGCCAGTAGAGTCAGAGCAGATAATAATTGAAAAAGAATTCGACCAATTAACGGGAGAATTCCAACGAAAGCGCAAGAATTGGGGTCCTGTTTGTGGTAGCCTGATCTGTTATGAAGCTTTTTATTATTTCAGTTGTATTTGCCCTTACACTATCAACCTGTCGATCGAAACCTGACATAATTCCCAATACAATCTGGTCGTCGGGATGCATCGAGTTGCGGCCGGAGCAGGGTCTTTATCAGTTGGATGGTATGTGCTGCGCGTATGTACTGATGCCACCCGTCGACTTAAGCATAAGCCATTCAATGGCTGTACCGGGAAGTTATCATTCCTTCACCGGTGCTGGTTTTGATAGTACGGCAATAGAGGTCTTCTTACAGGTTTCCACGAACCCTCAAAGGGTATTTCTTAGCTATACCCTTCCTAATCAGTTTACTGCTCAGAACTGGGTGCTGGCTCCGGGACCGGCAAAATTAGCCTGCCAGTGCGGGTGTGACTGAGTCCGATAGTAGTAGAATGTACCTGTAAACAGCTTCCCATTTAAGTGATTATCTATTAGACAAATGAGGTCATAATTAAACATTAAAGGAACACCTGTTCTCCTTTGCTGACTCAAAATAAGTGAATGGTTATTTTTCGGTTAACCAATTATAGGTATGAAAATAGGTGTGTTTTGGGTAGTTATTTTTATGAGTCAGGCAACTCATCTATTAGCTCAGGACAACCCGTACTACCGGTTGAAAAGCGGAACCGATCTTGCCAAGTCATTACCTGCCAAAGAAAGGTATCAGTATCCTGCCTTTTTGCCCGGTAAACTCTATTTTAAAAATGGTAGTTTCTCACAGGGTGTATTTAATTACAGCAGACTGCTGGGAGAAATGCATTTTATAGACGGGAGAGGTGATACACTCGCACTTACAAAAGACCCAGCTATTCAATTCGTAAGTTTGGGGCAGGATACGTTTTATTTTGACTTTCCTAAAACATTCTGGCGTATCATAATCGAATTTCCGACGGTCAAACTGGTTTCTAAAGAATTGCTGGTGGTAATTGACACCGAAAAACAGGGAGGTTATGAACAATCGACAGGGACTTCAGCCATCCGTAACACATCGTACGTAAATAATGGCAATGGTTCGCTGGCCAGGTTAAATGTTCAGTCAGATATTCTTTTAGCTAAAAAAGAGGCCTTCAGTATTTTAGACCAGAATAATCGATTTTATGTACCTAAGCAGAGCGTGTTTTTGAATTTGTTTCCAGAAAAAAAGCTGGAGATAAAAAAATACATTCAGGAAAATTCAATCAATTTCAACGTACTTCCCGACTTACAGAAACTTCTCAGCTTTTGCAGTGAGATGCCCTGATATTGTGTTGACTCTCTGATCACTTTTTACAGATGTTACCGGTATTATGAGGTAGCAAACGTCTGACTGCTATACGAACAACGCTATGGCTCATTTACATACCCAGAGAGCAAGCTATGCTTATTTATTAACCCTTTTCCAACACTCTGCATTTTATTGGGTTTTATGCCTGGTGGGAGTACTGACTACTCTAAACAAGGCAAAATAAATAGTATGACGATCGAACTGTATTCAAGTCCCCAGGTTGCTGAAGAAGCGGAGGTACCAGAAGCGCCTGTTTCAAACTTAAACGGAGAATTGCCTGATGCGGAACCAGCGTTGGATCTGGGCGATCTACTCGGCACTTTTGACTCCCGTGAAGAAGCCATCGAATTCTTGACAAATCAGGCCAAAGAACAGCGCCAGGTCGTCATTGACAGCCAGAGTGCCCCTTTCAGTGATTACACACATATCGAATGGTTGAGCCTTATCCTTTCAAAGGATGGACAGGAAAACCAGAAAAAAAGCTACTATCTGGTAACGGATGAAGGGTATTAGATCACTTGAAATGGCCTAAGCTAAACGTACCAGATTCCTTCTGAGATCAACGTAGTATGTCCCCCTACATTGATCTCAAAGCGATCATTCTCCAGGGTGCCGTTTAGATGTATATAGGACCTACGGCCAAGCTGAAATCCCTGTTCGACAATGGCTTCAATAGGGTTGTTTTGGTATTTTAGAAGGTAAGCCAGTAAACACCCATTGGCACTTCCCGTCGCTACATCTTCAGCTAATTTATTGTTCTCGATAAGCAGCATTCTGGCGTTGAATGCATGATCGGGTTCGTACGCTTCATTGGTAAAGAAGAATAGAGAAGTGGAATGCCCGGTCTGGCTGTTTGTTCTATATTTATTCCGAGCCAGTAAAAACGATTTTAAAGATTCATAGGTTAGTTGAAGGGTATCTATTGCCGCCCTGCTTTTCAGCGGGATAATGATATAAGGAAGGCCGGTACTGACTTCCTGAATTGGCAAATCGTCGACCAGATCATCCATCGGTATCAATAACTCATTAGCTATTTCTGCTTTTGTAAATGTAGCGTTAAACGTTGGTTGAGTCTGACGCATATATAGGAGGCTTTCTTCCAGATTGCCAGGCTCCAGAATGGAGATGTCGATATCTGAATGTGCCAGGGCAAGCGTTAATTTCTCAGGAGCTTGAGGTAGGATAAATTTTGCAATAATATAGCTTGTACCCAGCGAAGGGTGGCCCGCAAAGGGGACCTCGTGCTCCGGGGTAAATATCCGTACGGGAAAGCGTAGTTTACTGCCGTGCCCTTTAATAAATGTTGTTTCGGCAAAGTTTATTTCCAGCGCAATTTGCTGCATTTGATCGTCAGATAGTTCATCATTCAAATCCAGAAAAACAGCTAGTTGATTTCCTTCATATCTGTTTTTTGCAAAAACATCAACAATGTAAAATTTTATTGATTTCATATATCTTTTGATGGATTTTACAAATTGGTTGTGTCAGAGTTTAAACGTTTGTACTACTAAAAAAAAGTGCCCTCCTGGAGTCGAATACGGGAGGGCACTTTTGCAATTCATAAACCTGTTTTACAACTCGTCAGACAAAAACTTTCGGATCGTCTGATGAGGACGAAGTGGCGCTTTGCCGTTCACGTTATTGTTTGGGGGCGTTCCGTTTGAGCGGGCTTCATTAGAACGGTTACGATTGCTATTTTGGAGTGCGAGCATTTCTTTACGGAGTTGCCGCTGTTCTTCATCACTCAACACAGTGCGTGTTGCTTCTCCCTGGCCGTATCCGTCATTGAAGTTACTGATGCGGCTATCCGTTTGTGCTAATTTCAGCTCAGCCAGTAGTTCATTAAGTTCCGCCGTTATCGTTTGGCGCTGCTCTTTCAACTCACCCAGGTCGGGTATTAAATCGATGTTGTGTTGCAGCACGTTTTGCTGGGTCCGCTGTTGAGCGAGTTCAGCTTCAACCGGAGCAATTTCTTTGTCAAGGCGCTTTAACCGACGGCGTAATTTCCAGAGCTTTATATCCGCCTGTAACCACCGGAACCAGAAAGCCGAAATGACGGGTAGCGCAATACCCAGGCATACCGCACCCGCCAGTGCAAACAAAATGCCACTCAAAACAAACGACAAAAGTGCCCACGGACTATTGACCAGCGCCAGATTTAATTCACTGGATTCACTTAGCTGCTTTTCTATTTTGTTGATGGTGGATGCACTCAGCGCCTGGTTTGTAGCTGTCGGGTCGGTATTTAGCTGAAGTTGCCGAACAGACTTGTTAATGGCTGACTTTAGCTGGTCGGTTCGGTAGGCCTCATAGCGAAACCAGCCTAATACGGCAAGTGTCAGTACGGCAAATACCGCCAGGGCCATTTTAAACCGCCCGTATTTCTGTCCGTTTTTTTCGGGATCTTCCTGGTAGGGTTTTTCAATCAGCCGGTCATATACGGGTTTCAACAATATCGACACCATCGCCAGACCGACCGCAAATGCCCAGGCTTCGTTGGTATCACGAATATTCAGCGCATACGCCACGATTTCGTGCGAAATAATCAGATCACCCGCCAAAAATGAGATACCTGCCACCAGAAACAACAGGCCGGCAAAGAGAGAATAATCCGGAGATGCTTTGGCACGGCGTTCGCGCAGGCTGGACCGATCTGACTCAATTACCTGCCGGTCGCTTTCCAACTGCCCGAGCCGCCTGGCCAGTCGATCGACCTGGAGAGTATGATTTTGCAGGTTGGCAAACGACGTTCTGTTGGCTTCTGTTGCCTCGGCAAGTTGCTGATTAACGGTCGTTATATCGACACGTTTTTCCTCGATACGTTCTGATAGCCAGTCGGTGTTGATCTGACTCGATAAATATCCTTCGTATGTTTCCCGGTTAACGCCTTCAACACCGCTGGTGTAGCCATGCTGAAAGTCCTGGTTGTTTGTTGGCTCCATAATCAGTGATTACTGGTGAATATTGAATATGATGAACGTGACAGGCCGAGTCTATGAACCGGATATCATTCATCATTCAGTATAATAGTCCGCTGTTGCTCGGAGAGCCGGTTGCGGAGGCTGCGGGCAAGGTCAAACTCACTCACAAACAAGTTAACAAGTTCATCGCGTTTGGTGTTCAGCCGGGCAATATCGGCCTCAAGACGATTGAGGGTTGATACAATTGGCCACTTCTGTATTCGGAGAGCATCGACTTCATGGTTAAGCCGTTCGATTTCTCTTTCCCAAATAGGAAGTTTATGTACTTTGTCCAGTGTTAATTGGCGGTTTAATTCCATGTTCCTTAGATCAAGTTGCAGACTCGTTAAGTTGCTTAAAAACAGATTACCCGCTAACAAAAACAAGAAAAAGGTAAACATGAATAGGGCAACTGCCGGGCCTGTTGCCTGGTTTTGCAGCGCGTGAACAAGAATAAAGACCGAAGCGGCCAGTGGTAAACCAACCTCTGCCACGACACGGCGAACGGATAAACGGGTGCCTTCCTCATAAAAGAACGACATACGGCTAAACAAATTGAACATACCGGCCAAAAAAACGCCCAATCCAATAAGTCGATTCGGAAAAAAAGGCCGCAGAGTCTCGTCGACCAAATAAAAATTGCAGCTGCATAGAATGATAGAAAGCAGCAGACTGACTATGGTTTTGGGCAGATTATTTGGGGTCGGTTCGCTTGAAAATAAATCGCTGATCTGGCTTCGGAGGGTGCTTATGCTCGTTTCGCGTTGTTCGATTAATAGATTCAGTTCGCCTATTTTCTCGGTATTTTCGTCTACTAATACAGTGAGTGTTGCCGTTTGCCGAGAAAAAAAGGCGCGGATCTGGTTCACTTTCCCATCGGGGCGGGCGTCGGACAAGCCGAACAGAACACCCTCGTCACGAAGGGAATCTTCATCGGCCAGCCAGTGGGGTAATGGTTCAGTTGACTGGGTCATTGCGGGCATTAGGGCTGCGGGCTCGATCGATGATTTTGTGACGACAGGCGGTTCTGTTTGCGTTGGCAAGAACTGCAGACCCATGGGCACCTCAAAGGGATGGGTTGATGGCGACGAACTGGAAAAGGCCGCCCGTAATCGTTGGAAGAACGTCATTGGTAAAAGCTGACGAAAGGGTCGAATTCTATGAAAGGTAATGAGACCATTTGTGGTGGTCACAGGTCTATTTGCTGATTAGAGCCGAAAAACGCGTTGTAATGCACCCCAGAGACGTTTTTTTAACGCCTGGTCGGCCTCGATGGTTGGCAGCGAGTCGGCCATCAAGAAAGTGATGCCTTCAAACCGAACCGGCGAATAACGATCCATCATAATATCGAGGTTGATCCGCTCGAAAGGCACACCAAACGTGATGAAATGATTGATGTACTTACCTCTCAACAACTCGGCAAAGTCCATACCCTGGACACCATGAAGATTGAGCAAATCTACCCCGTCGATGTTCAGGTTAACAGCCTTCAGGATTTTCTCCAAGAAGAGAATGTTGCTCGGGTCTAAGGCTTCATCGGCCAGTAGTAAAACTTTATGATTTAGTTGGGGCATTCGGGTCTGTAGCTGGGCGGGGGGTAAAATGGATGGCGTTGTTGGCCGCGGTGGTGATTGTGGCAAAGGCTCGGGTGTAGTAATGACCAGAGCAGGGGTTGGTTCCGGCGTTATGGCTAAAGGTACCGTTTGATTTGTATCGACCAGCAAAATTTTTTCCGAAACGATGGGTTTACCTGCCGACAATTCGTCCAGTTCAGCCAGTAAATCAATTGTGTCCGGGCTATCGGCCGTGATTGAAGGTTCGACACGATCATGGCTGGCTGGCTGGGCCATTGTTTCCCAGGGTTCGCCAGCTACCCGGAAGAGGGTATCGGTTTGGTAAAGGGTCTGATAAAAATTCTTTACTGACATAAGTGAACGAGCAACTCCGATTCAATGTATCAAAAATAGGCAAAAAAGCCGCCCCTACCTGTATGGCGGGGCGGCTCCTGGGTATTTAGTTGCCGGAAGTAGATCAGGCAATCACTGCCTGCCGATGAATAATAGCTTCCCGGTCGGGGCTGGTCGAAATAAAGTTGATGGGTAAGCCAAGCGTGTCTTCTAAGAAATACACGTAATCAGCCAGTTCGGTTGGAACATCCACAAACGAACGAATATCGGTCAAATCTGTCTTCCAGCCTTTAAACGATTTATATACAGGCACTACGTCTGTGTCGCACAGGTCATAAGGCATTTGTTCAGTCAGCGTTCCATCGGGCAGTTTATAATGCGTACAAACGTTGATCTCATCGAAGATATTCAGTACATCGACTTTCATCATTACGAGCTGTGTTACCCCGTTAATCATGATCGCGTATTTCAGCGCGGGGAGGTCGAGCCAGCCGCATCGGCGCGGACGTCCGGTAGTTGCGCCAAATTCGCGGCCTTCTTTCCGAATCAGTTCGCCGGTTTCATCAGCCAGTTCGGTTGGGAAAGGGCCACTGCCGACACGGGTGCAATAGGCTTTAAATATACCGAATACTTCACCTATTTTCCGGGGAGCTACACCCAGGCCCGTACAGGCCCCTGCTGCCATCGTGCTGGAGGAGGTAACAAACGGATAGGAGCCGAAGTCAATATCGAGAAGAGAGCCCTGGGCACCTTCGGCCAGTACTTTCTTGCCACTCTGAATGGCTTCGTTTACGGCATACTCACTATCGGTCAGTTCATATTGCTTCATAAATTCGACAGCGCTAAAGAACTCTGCTTCTGCCTGAGGCAGCACGCTTGCGTAATCGAAGTTATTCTGTTCCAGAATGACCTTATGAACGGCCACAAGCTTTTCGTACTTTTTTGAAAAGTTAGGCGATTCGATGTCGCCAACCCGCAGGCCCAGCCGGGCTACTTTATCCTGATAAGTAGGTCCGATCCCGCGTAGTGTCGAGCCTATCTTCGATTCACCTTTTGCCTGTTCGTAGGCAGCATCCAGCAGCCGATGGGTGGGCAGGATTATAGATGCTTTTCGGGAAATCTGTAGATTTTCAGTTAGGGCGAGGTTGTATTTAGCCAGTCCGTCAATCTCCTTTTTGAACACAATTGGGTCAAGGACAACGCCATTGCCAATAATATTCAGGATATCATTCCGAAAAATGCCGGAGGGAATCTGGTGCAGCACGTGCTTGAACCCATTAAACTCGAGGGTATGCCCGGCGTTAGGACCACCCTGAAAGCGGGCCACAACCTGATATTGAGGAGCCAGTACGTCCACAATCTTTCCTTTACCTTCGTCGCCCCACTGGAGGCCTAATAAAACATCGATCATTATAAAAATGAATTTGGATCGCGCTCAAGGAAGCGCTTCCGGTCATTGAAACGAAAAATAGAAGCTGTTACTTTTCCTGTGTGGAGCACATCCACAGTTAGTTTGCTCAGCCAGTTGATGAATGGTATTAATAGGTCAACTAAATCGGCCTGACCCGGGTGATTAATGTCCGGCGCGGGCATTAGTCAAACTTAACCTTCAACGGGCATCTGTACCGAATCGACAGACCGCGCCTGTTGATCCTTTTCCGTAATCTGTCGGTTTTCACAAACGTCACGGGCACAGGAACCGTAAAAGATCAGCGAGTGGTGCATTACATTAAACTTCAGCATATCACCAACCATGTTCTGAATATTCTGGACACGGGGATCGCAGAACTCCATTACTTTATGGCAATCCGTGCAAATCAGATGGTCGTGCTGGCGGTATCCGTACGACTTCTCATACTGTGCCAAATTGCGGCCGAACTGGTGTTTAGTAACCAGATCACAATCGACAAGAACATCCAGTGTATTATAGACCGTTGCCCGGCTAACCCGGTACTTCTTATTTTTCATGGAGATATACAGCTCGTCAACATCGAAATGGTCCTGACGATTATAGATCTCTTCTAGTATGGCAAACCGCTCGGGTGTTTTTCGCAGGCCTTTCCGTTCCAGATAGGCCCGAAAAATCATTTGCGCAGCATCTAAATTTGTTTGTGTTGGAGCAGGCATTTCGCAAAATTAGTGAAGAATGAAGAATGAACCGTATAGAATAAAGAATAAGGTTGGCACGCAGACATATTCTTCACACTACACATTTCATTTTTCTCTAGTTATGAGTCAAACCGAACCACTTCAAAAACCCCCTGAACCCGTTCAAGTTTTTGCATCAGAATTTCGAGGTGGCTGGTGTCGTGAACGTACAAGCGAATATTTCCCTCAAAGATACCGTCTTTCGAGTCAATCGCCACAGAACGCATATTAATGTGAAGCTCATTACTGATTACCCGGGTGACATCGTTAATCAAGCCAACACGGTCGGTGCCCGTAATGCGAAGGCCAGCCAGAAAGGCCAGCTCTTTCTGGGACGTCCATTTCGCTTTTATAATACGGTTGCCATGATTCGACATCAGTTCAACGGCGTTTGGACAGGTAACCCGGTGAATTTTGATGCCGTCATTAATCGTGACAAAACCGAATACATCGTCGCCAGAGATTGGATTACAGCATTTGGAGAGCGTATAATCGATCTTATCCATGTCCTCACCAATGAGAAGCATGTCCGCATCGGCCCGCTCGCCATGGATTTTCTTCAGCTCCTTGACAAAGGCTTTAGCGTCGGGAATGGCATCGGTATTGAGCTTATTGGCCCGATTTTCTTTCGCTTCCTTATCAGATTTGAACTTCTTCAGCTCACCAACGTCGATATGGCCTTTGCCAATTCGATAGAAAAAATCATCCGTCGTTTTGGATCCAAAATAGGCTCTTAACTGATTGATGACCTCGTTGGTCATTTCCATCCGAAGTACTCTCAGTTTTTTCTGAACCAGGTCACGCCCGTCGGTAACGAACCGTTTGTTTTCTTCCTTTATTAAGTCTTTGATCTTGGTTCTGGCCTTCGACGTAACAACAAACCGAAGCCAGTCTTCGCTGGGCTTTTGCCGATTCGATGTGATTACCTCGACCTGGTCACCATTTTGAAGCACATAACTCAGCGGCACAAGGGTGTTGTTTACCTTAGCTGCCATGCAGCGTGCCCCAATTTGAGTGTGAATATCGAAGGCAAAATCAAGTGCTGTTGCCCCGCGCTGCAATACCTGAAGATCGCCTTTAGGCGTAAATACAAAAACTTCTTCGCTGTAAAGATTACTTCTGAAATCGTCGACGAACTCAATAGCTGCCTTCTTGTCGCCACTACCAGCCGACTCGATCATGTCACGCACCTGACTTATCCAGGCTTCAATACCGGCACCCGTCTGCGTGTCGTTGCCTTTGTATTTCCAGTGAGCCGCATAACCCTTCTCGGCAATTTCATTCATCCGCTCCGTCCGGATCTGTACCTCTACCCACTGCCCCAATCGACTCATTACGGTTGTATGAAGTGATTCATAGCCGTTTGTTCGGGGTGTGCTGATCCAGTCTTTCAGACGGTCCGGATTGGGTTTATAATGATCCGTAACAATTGAATAGGCGCGCCAGCAAGCTGCTTTTTCTTCATCCTGAGGAACATCCAGAATAATACGGACCGCAAACAAATCATAAATTTCCTCAAAGGGCTTTTTCGATTTATTCAGCTTGGTCCAGATCGAATAAATGGATTTTGGTCGACCTTTTATTACATATTTGATGCCGGTTTCAGCCAGATCTTTTTCGATAGGTTCAATAAACCGTCCGATAAAGCGATCACGGGCCAGTCTCGTTTCCCGAAGTTTCTTGGCAATGTCTTTGTACGCTTCGGGTTCTACGTGCTTCAGATACAAATCTTCCAGTTCCGATTTGATACTATATAAACCCAGTCGGTGAGCGAGTGGGGCGTATATATATATCGTTTCAGAAGCTATTTTCAACTGCTTATCGCGGGGCATGGAGTCCAGCGTTCGCATATTATGCAGCCGATCAGCGAGTTTGATCAGGATGACCCGTACATCATCTGATAAGGTCAGCAGCATCTTACGGAAGTTTTCAGCCTGCTGAGACGTGCCGTATTCAAAATAGCCTGAAATCTTCGTAAGACCATCAATGATTTTGGCCACTTTAGGGCCAAAGGCTCGGTCTATATCGGCAATGGTAGTGTCTGTATCCTCAACAACATCATGAAGTAAAGCGGCCACTATGCTTGTTGTACCTAATCCAATTTCCTCAATGGCAATCTGGGCAACGGCCAGCGGGTGATAGATATAAGGCTCACCGGAGCGACGACGCATATTTTTGTGCGCTTCGGCGGAGGTATTAAACGCTTTCTTAATCAGCTTTGCGTCGTTTCCTTTCAACATGGGCTTTGCAGCGCGTAGTAAGCGACGGTACCGTTTCAGTATTTCCTGCCGTTCTAACTCCAAATCAATAACGGGTTCGTCCGTATTGCCGGGTTGGTTGGCTTGATGCTCAATGGCATTCATCATAGTGGCTTCTTTGCAGTAATTGCCTGTGGGTTGTACTCTTACTACAAGTTAACAAATTATTAATCGAAATCGGATGAAAAAAGGACTAAAATTAAATCGTTTTACATAATCGCTTGGAGCATTCAAATCTTTTTGTACTTTTGCACCCTGAAATGTCTGAAACACCTGGTTGATTCAACACATTCAGCGAGCAAATCAAACCTGTTCGAGCCATATAATTTGCGGGCGTGGCGAAATTGGTAGACGTGCCAGACTTAGGATCTGGTGCCGCAAGGCATGGGGGTTCGAGTCCCTCCGCCCGTACTAAAGTTTAAAAGCGAAAGAGTGAAAACCGGGCCGCCGGAGCGGAGCGAAAGAGTGTTGTCTATAACAATTCGCTCTTCGCTCCGCTCCGGCGGCTCAGTTTCACTCTTTCGCTCTTTCAGTTTTAAACCGATACAAACGTGGATATTACCTTAGAAAAAGCCAGCGATACCAATGCCTCGCTGAAAATTACGCTAACCCCAGCCGACTATAAGCCAGAAGTTGATAAGAAGTTGAAAGACTATGGCCGTAAAGTACAATTGAAGGGGTTCCGCCCTGGTCACGTACCAGCTTCGCTTGTGCAGAAAATGTATGGCAAAAGCATTCTGGTTGACGAGATCAACTCGATGCTGAGCAAAACGGTAAGTCAGTATATCCGCGAAAACAAATTGCAGGTTGTTGGCGATCCAGTTCCAAACCGGGAACAGGCTGATGCTATTGATTGGGACAACCAATCTGATTTTGCTTTTAGTTATACGCTGGGCCTGGCCTCGGAATTTGATATTGATTTTGCCGATTTGCCAAGCGTGACCCAATATGAAATTCAGGCTGGTGAAACTGAAATCAATTCGACCATTGCCGATTTGCAACAGCGTTTTCATACCCATGCTCACGGGGAAGAAGTGAACGATGGCGATACCATTTATGGGGAATTGAAGCAGGTTGAAGGCTCATTTACGGCAAAAACCGCGTTCCCAACGAACCAAATGGCTGAGGAAGCTAAGGGGCAATTTGTTGGCAAGAAAAAAGGTGATGTTATCACGTTCGTACTGGAGCAGGCTTTCCCCGATGAAAAAGCCCGGGCCAATGCAACTGGCGTGAAAAAAGAGGAAGCTGCTGAGCTAACCGGTGAGTTCACCTTCGAGGTGGACGATATTACCCGCCACGAGCCTGCTGAATTAAATCAGGAGTTTTTTGATAAAGTGCTTGGCGTAGGCGCTGTTTCGGATGAAGAGCAGTTCCGGGTTAAAGTAGCTGAGATCATTAAAGGGAACTATGGTCGTGAGTCAGCTCAGTTACTTCGGTTGGATATTGAAAAAACACTAATCGACAATACGCCAATCCTGCTGCCCGATGAGTTTCTGAAAAACTGGTTGCTGGAAGTCAATGAAGGTAAGTTTACGCCTGAGCAGATTGAGGAACAGTACAGCGATTTTACGAAGTCGGTAAAATTACAGCTGATCAAAAACAAGATTGCTGAAAAAGCAGATATCAACGTTGAATTCGATGAGGTATTGGCGGTTACCCGTTTGATGGTTCAGGAGCAATTTGGCTTCATGGGTAATGAAGACGATGAAATGAACAAAACCATTGATCGCATCGCCCGGAATTATCTGATGGATGAAAAGAACAACGGACAGAATTATACAAGCACTTTTAACCGTGTGTTCGATGACAAAGTAATTGAGTTCGCGAAAACCCAATTAACTGTTGTTACGCAGGAAATCACCGTAGATGAGTTCAAAGCTTTAGTTGAGAACCGATAAATCACTTGAAGTTTTGGCAAAAATAAAAGGCCGGTCACTGACCGGCCTTTTATTTTTGCCAAAACTTTTTAGTGCCAAGCCAGCGATAGTGGAAGAGTTAGTTTAATATTGATTCGAAAGAATTCAAAAACATTAAATTGTATATTGATACCTGATATTGCATTTCTCATTATTTGACTAGAATTAGGCATTAACTAGCGCCCAGGTAGATCAAATTTCTGACATCAATTTTTACCGATGGTTTGAAAAAAAATTATATAAATTCATGACGAATGTTTACAACTGCCTGATTTATAGTTGGTTATAGGGGTATATCGTCGTTTTTAGAACCTAGGCTAACGATTGATTTATACTGGCTGAAGAAGTAAATAGTGGATAACCTGATTTTATTACTTACCCAAGGAATAAGAAATTAGAATAAAAAACATAGTAATTCAAATTTTGCTTACTTATTTACTAATTAAATAGTTGATTTTTATTTCATTAGATATCAAAAGGTCTGTATTTTTTAGAATTCAATTGGTAATCGTTTTAGATTAATTACAGCTAGAAAAGCATGTACAATTAGCTATATCAATGCATAAATTTTCTTGAATACATTTTAAATTTCTTATTAAGTTAAGGTCTGAAAGTCAGGGAATGAAATTCTGACGCATAAAATCGAATTCTCAATACAAAGGTTTTTTATAGTACCAAACAGATTGTCATTTTTGGCTTCTGAGGGCTCGCATGTTTAAAAGTCACTTGCTTCAAATGAATATCGAACGCTAAGTATGATGATGTTAGAGAATAGTATAGCCGTTACGACACGAATAAGCATATAGAGGATGAATGAAGTAAAAGGTTAACCAATGTTGAATCAATCAATTATTTTAAAAATGGGTTGCGCTTAAATGATGACGTAGTTCTAATGGCTGGATGAAAAATTTATCGCTTTATAGTCTTAAGAGACATTTAGCTGGTTTTGTGCATATAGGCTAGCGAGGATATATTGTATATGATGAACTATTAATAATAAAGAGAATGCTGTAAAAATAAGTTGATTAATGTGTGATGGTATACCTTGACAGGTTAGTTTAACCATAGATTTCAATCCTGAACATTAGTAATAGAGTGGGATAAATTGAAACACTAAAAATTCAAATTATACTTTGCCCGTCAGTAAAAGGGATAGTTACATTGAAACCAAGATGAAAAATAGTTTCTTGTAAAATAATAATTGTATTAATATTTTGAATTTCTTTTTTTGAAAAAGAGACTTCTTATATTTGCGTTGTCTGTATCTTATAATTAATCCATATATTGTCAATGAAAGCTAAGCAAATTCGATTCTTTTCTCCTGAAGAGAACAGTGAATCCAAGAAAAAAGCGGAAAAAGTTGTAGCCAAGCCATCACCCGTAACCGGTTATATCTCATCAACTGGTAAGTTGGTTCTGCCTGCAAAAGCGATTACTCAATTAGGCTTCGATCCGAATAATAATCGTTTTAAAGTAGGTACACAGGATGGCAAGCGGAAGATAAAATCGCTTTTCCTGATTCCCGGAGATGAAGAAGATCAAACATTTGAACTAGCCCAGGGAGCAAAAAGCTACGCTATTTCGTTACCCTTTATTTTACAGAAAGGAGGCATCGATTTTGCTGAAACAAAATATAGCTTCGTGGTTAAGCCATTTGATTATGACAATGGCATCACAGGCTATGAGTTAAAATTATCAACCGACAGTGTTAAACCTGAATACACGGGTAAACCCCGCGGTCGCAAAAAACAGAGCAGTATATCCGAATAGTACATTTGTGCTTGTTGAGCGATCATTGTCAAATAAACCCTATTCCAGTAACGACAAAAGCGGGCCATAAAGTCCGCTTTTGTCGTTACTGGAATAGGGTTTTACTGGCTGTACTCCTCTAAATTTATAGGTTGTTGTTTTCGTACTTTACCTTTGCCAAACCCAAACCTGTCGATAATGGTTGTATAAAAGAAAATTTCTTTACGGCTGTATTAAGTAATAATATGAATGTAATAACATGTCAGCTGCTCAAAGGATTTAACTTGCTTTATTTGTTTTAAAACAGGTTTTATGTGAGAGAATAATGTGTTGACTGCCCTGTTAAAAGTAGTCTAAAGCGGCAACTTCAGAAGACGTTATTTTTATGTACTAATCGCTACTGCTATTTTTCGTCGCCTACGTTAGGATAATGAGGGTTTAGTAACCAATGCATTGCATTACTCTGTGCAACTAAGGTGATTGGTCAATGATTAAGAAGCGTATAGAAAGATGTATGAACTTGAAAATAAATTATGACTTTGGTCCCTTAAATGGATCAACGCCATGCCCAGCAGATAATTAAGTGATCAAATATTAATTATGACTCGAAATCAACTTGATGATTTAATTGGCCAGGGTGAACACGTCAGGCTGGAATTTAAGCGATCACTTTCTTCTGCTTACCGAATAGCCCGAACACTGGCTGCATTTGCCAACACATCCGGTGGAACATTACTTATTGGCGTAACTGATGCTGGTAAAATGGTAGGTGTTCCATCCGAATTTCGGGAGATGGACAAAATAGAGGTAGCAACCGATAAATTGATCGAACCAACCTTAACAATAAGTTACGAAACCTTGTCACCGGATGGCCGTTTGATTTTGATTATTTCCGTCCCGGAAAGTGGCGAGAAACCGCATTATGTAGTTGATGAATCAGGAAAGCGAACAATTTATGTTCGTGCAAAAGACAAGTCGATGCCAACAAGCAAGCTTATAATCACTCCCGAAATGGCAGATCGTGAATTATTAAAATCGCCGATGGCCAGGACTCTGATTCAGTACCTTCGAAAAAACGACTATATAACAGCTGATAAATTTGGCAAGCTAATCAATATATCAAGTTACCGGGCTGGTAAGTTGTTGAGGCAGCTGGCGGAGCGTGGTTTACTGGTTTTAATTGATAAACCACTTCCAGTTCGCTATGCGCTTAAACTGGCAGAATAATCCTTGTTGTATCTTTGAGTTATGATACCGCAGGATGTAATTGTGACGAAAGAAGTAGTCACCAACTTTTTCAAGGATCTTCAGGATCGAATTTGCCAATCTCTGGAAGTGGCCGATGGTGGGGCAACATTTAAGGAAGACGACTGGCAACGGCCAGGTGGGGGTGGGGGGCGTTCTCGGCTGATAACTAATGGCGCCGTTATTGAAAAGGGGGGAGTAGGCTTTTCAGCCGTGCACGGGGAAGCCACAGAAGCAACACTCCGCACGCTTAATCTGACCGAGCCTGCTGAATTTTACGCGACTGGTGTGTCTATTGTGCTTCATCCTCGAAATCCGATGGTCCCTATTATTCATATGAATGTAAGGTATTTTGAGATGAGCACTGGTCATAACTGGTTTGGGGGCGGAATCGATTTAACGCCACATTACATTAATGTAGAAGATGCCCGCTGGTTTCATGAATCGCTAAAAAGCGTGTGTGATCGACACGATGCAAACTATTATTCCAAGTTTAAGCCGTGGGCTGACGATTACTTTTATATTCCGCATCGGCAGGAAACGCGGGGCGTTGGTGGAATCTTTTTCGACTATCTAAAGCCAACGGACAACGCCCATAAAGCAAGTTTGTTTCGTTTTGTGCAGGATATTGGTAATGCCTTTGCGCCAATTTATACACATTTCATGGGGCAAAACCGTGATCTTCCGTATGGAGAGCGCGAAAAAAACTGGCAATTACTTCGCCGGGGCCGTTATGTTGAATTTAATCTGGTTTGGGATCGGGGAACTAAATTCGGACTTGAAACAAATGGCCGTACCGAGTCCATTTTAATGAGTATGCCCCCTCAGGCGAACTGGATATATGACTTTCATCCTGAAACTGGAAGTCGCGAAGAACAAACGCTAAAGTCGCTGCAAAAAGGTACTAACTGGGTGAAGTAGGTTTTTAATCAAACCGGCACGTGATCCGAAAATATTGACAAAAACGACAGCTTCATTTTCACCTGCTACGCCATCATGCCTGCTTCTTAAGCACATTGTAACGTTGTAGCCTTTATCGCATCCACCTCAAACTGTCGATGAAAAGAGATACGTGATTACACGGCAAGGGCTGACGTGGTATTTTTTTCATGAGTGTGTTGTTCTGCGAAAGCGATCGTGTCCTATGACCAACCCATGCAAAACAACGTCGTATCTCCTGATTTGTAAAAGAAATTCCAACGGGGAGGTGTTTACACCTGGTATCCGTATACTTTGTTAAAGACTTAATGGTGAACGACTCATTTATCGCACCACGAAGTCTTAAGCGTTCTAACCAGACTGACCAGATCTTTATAACTACTGGGTTTAGTATAAAATTGATTGGCACCTAAGGACAGTGCTTTTACACATTCCTCATCTGAAGTTCCTGTTGAAGTTGTCAGAATGACAATGCCTAACGCATCAAAATTCTTATTTCTACGTAACGTGTGTAAAGCGTCAAATCCGTTAACACGTGGCATATTCAGGTCCAAAAGCAAAAGCTTAGGGTAATCCTGTGTCTGTGCAATCCTTGAAAGGAGGGATTCTCCATCGTTAAAGGTAGAAATTGGCATATCAGGGCATATGCTTTTAAAGGCAACTTTTATGAACATCTGGTCATTCGGATCATCGTCTACTACCCAAACATCATCCAATTGCCGCCCCACCATCGACGTTAACTGGCTCTCTACGGAGTAGGGGAGTTTATAAACTCTATTGACCTGCTTAATATAAGTTCGAAATAGTTTATTGATCCGTTCGAAAGAAGCGTCCATGGAGTTAACTTTTTTAAGTAAAAATACTTAACAACGAAAGCGTTTGAGCCGTTTATCTGCAATTTCTATTAAATGGATCAAATAATAAAGTTGTTAAAATAAATCTATAGAATAAGAAGGCATTTGAATTGTTAGTTTCTTTAAGAAGCAGGATTCATTTAATCACTCGGAAAACCACCCGTATAAACGTATACCTTTTCTTAATGATGAACTATCAAAAACCATAAGCCAGAAGACGTGTTAGGCAAGAGAGAAATGCATCGTGCCAACAATATGCTTAAGAGGTAGACAAAGTGTCGACTTGGTAGGGCAGCTCAATCGTTAAAAAACAACTTAGTCACTGAAAAATTGCCCTTTAAAAAACCACTTATTTATCTGAGTGTCATTAATGGGCAATTAGTTAAAAGTTGTACATATACATAGAAATGGAGCAACAAATAAAACCTCATCCGTCTGAAAGAGGAAAAAAGACAACCTTAATTGGAATCGCAGTTAACATTTCACTGGTAATTGTAAAGGGGTTGGCGGGGTGGTTTGGCCATTCTTACGCCTTAATAGCCGACGCTATGGAGTCTGGCACTGATATCGTTACATCCGTTTTCGTTTGGTTGGGATTGCGGACAGCGTCAAAGGCCCCCGATCAAAACCATCCATACGGGCATGGTAAAGCTGAACCACTTGCCGCAATTGTGGTGTCTATGGCTTTGGTGGGAGCGGCTATATTGATCGCTGTTCAGAGTATTCGAAATATTCAGCAACCCCACGAAATTCCGGCCCCATTTACGCTGTTCGTCCTGGCTGGAGTTGTTTTGGTTAAAGAAGTGTTGTTTCGGCGTATTGCCAGAGTAGGGGAAGAAACGGAAAGCAGCGCTGTTAAGGCCGATGCCTGGCATCATAGAAGCGATGCTATCACTTCCTTAACCGCTTTTGTTGGAATTAGTATTGCTCTCATTGGAGGGCCGGGCTACGAAAGCGCAGACGACTGGGCTGCCCTTCTTGCCTCAGTGGTTATCGTTTTTAATGCGTACTTGATTTTCCGACCATCCTTTGGGGAGATTATGGATGAAACACCCGCGGGAGATTGGCGGAACGAATTGAATGTATTGGCGCTAACCGTGCCTCAGGTAAAGGGAATCGACAAATTCCGGGTTCGAAAAACAGGGTTTGAATACTTTGTGGATTTACATGTGCTCGTGCCGGGAGATTTAACCGTGAAAGAGGGTCATGATATTGCCCATGCAGTGAAGACGGCCATTTTACAGGACAAACCATCTGTTTATGATGTTTTAGTGCATATCGAACCCGTGTGAGTTGACTCAATCAGGCAATTCTTTAGTGGTAAAGGCACAATCAGCGTTTAAGTTGATCGAGGAATTCTGTCTCCGGCTTAATCGCAAATGATCCTTTTCGAGCGTTAACAACTTCGTTTACGTAAACGGGTAATGCTTTACTAACTAACGTGAATAATGGGTTAGCTCGATCAAAATTTAGCTTATACGTACAGCTAGTGGATCATTTTTTTTAACCACAGAGACGGTCCGCCGTTGCGGCACAAAGTGCACAGAGGTTTGTTAGGTAACTTTTTGCCCCATCAACCTCTGTGCGCTTTGTGCCGCAACGGCGGACCGTCTCTGTGGTTAAAAAAAGTTTTAAACTTGTTTAATAATCTCAATTCAACATACATACAGCCATTATTCACGTTAACTAGAAAATAATCTGGCAGGTGCTTCGCCTGTAAGACTTTTTAAAACATCCTTTTGAATTTTATTTTCGGAATAGAAACAGTTTTAAACCAATAGCGCCGTAGTGAACTTAAATAGGTTACCCACGCATCAAAATTACCTGGTTTTATAGTAAATGAGGAAGCGCCTTCATAATAGGCCTGAACGATGTTGGCGTGCGATTGCCCAACTGTAAGAATAACGACCGGGAGATAGCGCGTTTCTTTTTGAGACCGTAAGAACGATAAAAAGTCTAGCTCATTTCCATTGTCCTGTAAATAAAAATCCAGTAAAACCAGTTGTGGGCCGTATCCCTCCAGTCCTTTAATGAAGGCGATAGCCTCTTTGCTCGAGTGAACCTGGGTAAAGGAAGCTTCCGGAAAGCCAGAAAAAGAAGCCTGCGTTAAAATATCTGAAAGCAGCGGGTCATCATCAACGATCAGTATTGAAAATTTCGAATGCATGTGGACAAGGATGGTAGGTGGACGGTAAGTTACTGAATGGTCATGAGATGTGATAGGATGTTTTGACCAAATGTGATAAGATCCGCCTAAGTCCTAAAGATTTTTACTAAACCGAATGCAGCCGGTTTTTATGAAGGCTAATGAGACAAATTTCCCAAGTAAACCAAACACGAATACTCCATCAATTGAAACGAGCCGTAAAAGTAGTCGGCGATTGCCGGATAGGAGATTTGAAAACATGAAACCCAACCCTTATACGGCCCTCCATCTGGACGTTTTGAAAACGGCATACGCTCCACCATCAATACTTACTGTGCAGGAAGATAAGCCTCACTGTTAATTTGCCTGAATCAATCAGGATCATTAATACAAACGGGGGCGATAAAGTAATGGGAATTGAACGGGTTCATAGTCATGTTAATAATACCCATTACAGCTTTTACAGTCGCTGAATATCATAGAATTACATGACAATATTCGAAGACATGCTTAGGGGCAGTTGGGACAATAACAGGAATTGACAAACCGAGGGGCGAAAGGGACTAGATCAAATAGAGGCAAACATAAAATTCATTCGCTCAAAAGGTTTGAGCGGTTTTAACCACAGAATTGTCACTAACTTTCAACCGCTTGCGGTTAGGCGATTAACTTATACAGGCTAAACCAGAATAATGCCGTAGATGAGAGGAGAATGAACCAAACTACTGCATTCTTAATATCCGATAGGGTAAGATTCGTTGTAATTATAATTCGGATTCTCATTTAGATGGTTCATTGGTTATAGACAACTAATTGGTAGCAAAGTCCGTACCAAACCCCCCGCCTGCTATTCACTAATCAGAAAATTACCATTGTCTATTTTACCCATTGACCGAATAGGAGTTCATTAACAGCCGACTCGGTTTCAGTTGAGAATCTTTATCAAAATCAGGCTTCGTCCGTTTTTTCCAACAGTTGATTCACTAACGTTGTGAGGCCAATCGTGGCGGGTTCAGCAATGAAGGTGACGTTGCTTTTAGTATGTATGGTGGGACTGTTAGGGTCTACAACATAAACCGGTACACCAGGCCTTACGGCATAAACCAGTCCTGCTGCCGGATAGACATTTAATGAAGTACCGACAACAATCATCAAGTCAGCTGTTTGGGTGATGTCCAGAGCTACGTCCATCATTGGCACAGCTTCGCCAAACCATACAATATGAGGTCTTAACTGCGACCCTTTTTCACATAGATCACCTTCGTTTAGCTCCCAGCCATCAATAGCATATATGAGTGACTCATCGACGGTAGAACGGGATTTAAACAACTCGCCGTGAAGATGAATTACCAGGGTGGAGCCCGCTTTTTCATGCAGGTTATCAACGTTTTGGGTGATTACCGTAACGTCGAACTTTTCTTCGAGTTTTACCAGCGCAAAGTGCCCGGCGTTTGGTTCAACGCTGAGGGCTTGTTTTCGTCGCTGGTTATAAAAATTCTGGACCAGGGCGGGGTTGCGTTTCCACGCGTCCGGGGTGGCAACATCTTCAATACGATGGTTTTCCCAAAGTCCGTCCGATGCCCGAAAGGTTGGTATGCCGCTCTCTGCACTGATACCGGCACCCGACAGAACGACAATTTTTTTACGTGTTTCCATGAGTTTAGCGTTTCGAACAGTTGCCTGACGAATGCAAAAAGTCTTCTTTCCCCCAGTTAGATAGTCTACTCCACAACTATTTCGTCGGTTGCCAGCCAGGTTTTCTCTCCTGCATTTGGATGGCTAGTTGGACAAACACCAGCATTCTTTGCCCGTACCCGAACATAACGTGCACGGGCGGTTTTGAAGTCGGCCACAACGGGTAAAATATCCCACGGACCCGATAAATCATATTTTACGGGTTGAGCAATCGCTTCTTTAAAGTCTTTACCATCTCTGGATAGCGCAATCTCAACTGTACCCGGTGGAAATCCTTTCTCTAAAATAACTTTCAAAAAGCTTAACGAAACTTTGGTAACTGGAGTTACATCCCCCAGGTCGATGGTCAGGTCCATGTCAGTTCCATAAAAGAATACCCATTCCCGACGGCTGCGTGGCGTGTCGCCCCGAACGCCGTCGGTAAGTTTGCTGGTTTTAGGATCACTGGTCTGTTCAGGGGCCAGCGTATAGGTATACTGTTTATTTTTTCCTTTATGAAGCGTGAACGTCTGGGTCAACCGCCCGCCCATAGGTGTCATAGCCCGAATTGTCGACGTTTTAGTCAAACTGATGGGGCCTATGTAGGCTGTACTTTTATCCGTTGGCTCTTTCCCGGTGAGTGTATAAAATATCTGACTATCGGAGTCAAGCTTTTTGAGGACAACCTGAAGCTGCCCCTGGTCATTCGCCTGTGTACTGGCCGAAATATCGTATAAGCGCTTGGCATAATTAACCGCCCCCAGCCTGGGCAAATGATTTTTAAGGCGTTGGGCAAAATCCTCGAAATTATGCACGCTGGGTTGCATCCAGGCGACTTCTGCCAAAGCAATTGCCCGTGGGAATGCCATGTATTCGACATCTTCGGGAGTGGGAATATACTCTGTCCAGATGTTTCCCTGCACACCAAGCACATATTTCTGCTCAGCTGGAAGTAGTTCAGCGGGCATGGGCTCGTATCCATAAACTTTATCGAGGGGTAAGTAACCGCCAATGGCTAATGGTTCGGTAGCTGGATTACCCTGATACTGGTCGAGGTAGCAGGTGCCGCCGGGTGTCATAACGACCGTATGCTTTTGTTTCGCTGCGGCAATACCACCTTCGGTACCACGCCAGCTCATAACCGTCGCGTTGGGAGCCAGACCTCCTTCCAGGATTTCGTCCCAGCCAATGATTGACCGACCTTTGCTGTTCAGAAACTTTTCGATTCGACGGATGAAATAACTTTGGAGTTCATGCTCATCTTTTAAGTTATTTTTCTTCATTAGCTCCTGGCAAAACGCACTTTGTTTCCAGGCTGTTTTGGGGCATTCGTCGCCACCAATATGAATGTATTTTCCGGGGAAAAGAGCAATAACCTCTGTCAGAACATCCTGCAGGAAACTGAAGGTTTTTTCTGAAGGGCAATACACATCTTCAGAAACCCCCCATTTTGTAAATACCTGGTACCCCCTGGCTGGGTCGCAACCTAATTCCGGATAGGCCGCCAGGGCTGCCTGAGCATGGCCCGGCATTTCAATTTCAGGTATGATCGTAACAAATCGGCTTTGTGCAAACCGAACGACATCTTTAATTTCCTCCTGGGTGTAATAGCCGCTAACGGGTTTGCCATCAAACTGCTGGGGGTAATTCTGGTAGTACTGACCAACAATCGACTCGGCCCGTTTGCTGCCTATTTGAGTCAGTTTAGGGTATTTTTTAATGTCGATCCGCCAGCCCTGATCATCTGTCAAATGCCAGTGAAACGTATTTTGTTTATGCATCGCCATCAGGTCAATAAATTTCTTGACGAAGGGAACGGGCATAAAATGACGACCTACGTCGAGCATTAATCCCCGGTAGCCAAATCGGGGTCTGTCGGTAATGGCGCAGGCAGGCATGCTGAGTGTACCTGACGAACCCACCGGAAGCAACTGCCGCATGGTTTGGGCCGCGTAAAATAACCCCTTGGATGTCGATGATTCGGCAACAACCCGGCCGGGAGTAACCGTTAATTTGTACCCCTCATCACCCAAATTCAACTTCTTGTTCAGCTGAAAAAAGATGTTTGCCCCTTTCTGTAAAGCGGGTGTGGAAGGTACAACCGTCAGATTCAGATCATGGGCGACCTTAACCTGACCAGCAAAAGTTTGGGCTACCGACTTCACACTGGCATCAGTAGCTGGCATTATCACGATTCGGGTGTTGGGTGCTAATGTAAACTGTCCGTTTTGTCCGGAAAAGCGGGCTGGAAAAGGAATCAGGTTATACTGGTTATCAGATTGGGCGAGAACGGTGGTTGAAAGAAAAAACAAAAAAAGCAGGTGTTTCATAGGGGAAGGAAACATCGTAACGATGGTTTAGCTGGCAAAATACTAAGGATTTTAATTAATGTCGGCCAAAAAACAAAAACCTTCCTGAGCAGGAAGGTTTTTAGGTTTTAGAAAGCTCGTTCAGGCCATTCAAAAAACTTTATGGTCGCATAAATGTCCAGACGGATGCCTTTATTTCTTTGAAACTGCTTTTTTCGCCGTGGCAGAGGGTTTTTTGGCCACTGCCGTTGCCGTTTTTGCTTTAGCAGCCGGGGCCTTGGCGGGGGCTTTCGCAGCCGCTTTTTTTGCCGGCTTGGCGGCAGGGTCATCCCCACCGAGTTTCAGGCAATCCTCAAGCGTTAGCGTTGCCGGGTCTATGTCCTTTGGAATCTTTACATTTCGTTTTCCAATGGCCAAATAGGGGCCGTATTGGCCGTTGATGACTTTAACAGCCGGATTTTCCGGAAATTCCTTAATATATTTATTGGCTTCAACCAGTCGTTTTGCCTGAATCAGCTCTATCGCCCGCTCCAGCGTTAAACCAGCTAATGATTCATTGCGGGGAAGCGACACGTACTTATCTTCAAACTTAACATACGGACCAAAACGTCCTTTACCCGTACTGACGATCTTGCCCTCGAACTCACCTAAGGCTTCACTAACGGCCTCGGCGCGTTTCTGTTGGATCAGTTCTATAGCCCGACCCTCATCAATGGTGTAGGGGTCGTCTTCCTTCGAGAGTGACACATATTTGTCATCGTGTTTCACGTAAGGGCCGAACTTGCCAATACCGATGATCATGGGCTTATCTTCAAAGAAACCAACTTCCCGCGGCAGGGAGAACAGGTCAAGTGCTTCCTGTAGGGTGATCGTCTCAATCAACTGACCGTCGCGCAGGTTGGCATATTGTGGTTTTTCGTCGTCCGTCGATTCGCCAATCTGGGCATAAGCACCATACTTCCCTAAGCGAGCCGATATTTTTTTACCACTTCGGGGGTCCAGTCCCAGATCGCGCGCACCGGTTTTAAAGGACACGATCGAAGAGCCCTGTATATCTTCAATGTTTTTATGGAAGTCCCCGTAAAAGCCCTGAAGCATACTCTGCCAGTTCATTCGGCCATCGGCAATCTCATCAAAATCCTTCTCGACGGTTGCGGTGAACTTATAATCCACAATATCGGGAAAGTATTCGACCAGGAAGTCGTTGACCACAATACCCGTGTTTGTTGGGAAAAGCTTGGCTTTTTCGGAGCCAAATGTTTCTTTACCACTGGTTTCACTGATCTGGTCACGTTGCAGCGTATACTCAATGTATTTACGCTCCTGACCGGGCTTATCCTGCTTGGTTACGT
This sequence comes from Spirosoma aerophilum, assembly GCF_054782495.1. Taxonomy (NCBI): domain Bacteria; kingdom Pseudomonadati; phylum Bacteroidota; class Cytophagia; order Cytophagales; family Cytophagaceae; genus Spirosoma; species Spirosoma aerophilum. Next base: position 921,525 of record NZ_BAAGSJ010000013.1, read on the forward strand.
AGCCCCGGTTAACGATCGTGGAGATCGTTGGCGCGTAGGTTGACGGGCGACCAATACCCATTTCTTCCAACTTTTTTACCAGAGAGGCTTCGGCATAACGCGGTTGTGGCCGGGTAAACTTCTCCGTAGCTTTCATCTGTCCAAGGTTCAGTCCCTGCCCAATGGTCAAAGGCGGTAACATTCCCTTTGCGTCTTCATCGTCCTCGTCGTCTTTCGACTCGAGATAAACGCGCAGAAATCCATCGAACTTAATAACCTCGCCCTGAGCTACCAGCTCATTTGGGAAAGACTGCGTTTTAGCGGGGGTGACGGTTTCCGCAAACGGACTATCGTCAATATTTGCCTGAATGATCGTGGTTGCACCGTTAACAAACCGAATGCCTATGGTAACGGTTGTTCGTTCGAGCTGGGCATCGGCCATTTGCGAGGCAATAGCCCGTTTCCAGATCAGTTCATAAAGTCGTTTTTGATCGCGATCGCCACCAGCATTTCGATCATTGAAATTTGTTGGTCGGATGGCTTCGTGCGCTTCCTGAGCAGATTCGTTTTTTGTTTTGAACTGCCGGGTTTGAATGTATTTCTCGCCAAATTCCGACCCAATCTCCGCCACTGCCTTGTCGATAGCCTCCTGAGAGAGGTTGGTCGAATCGGTACGCATATAGGAGATTTTACCCGCTTCATATAGGTTCTGGGCAATTCGCATGGTCCGATCGACCGAATAGCCCAGTTTACGGGATGATTCCTGTTGTAAGGTAGAAGTGGTAAAAGGTGGTGCCGGTGATTTTTTGGCGGGACGCGTTTCCAGATTTTTGATGGTGAATGAAGCACCCACACAGGCTTCCAGAAAAGCGCGGGCTTCTCCGGCAGTCGCAAAATTCTTGGGAAGTTCAGCGTTCAGCACTTTATTGCCGTCAACGATAAACTGGGCGGTCACTTTAAACGATGACTTAGCCGAGTGTTTATCGATTTCGCGTTCGCGCTCTACCACCAATCGAAGGGCTACCGACTGCACACGTCCTGCGGAAAGGCCCGTACTGCCTCCTTTAATTTTACGCCACAGGACCGGAGAGAGCTCATAGCCAACCAAACGGTCAAGAACGCGCCGTGCCTGTTGGGCATTGACCAGATCAACATCAATCGTCCGGGGCGATTTGATCGCGTTCAGGATCGCGTTTTTTGTGATTTCACGAAAAACAATGCGTTTGGTATTATCCCGAAGGCCAAGCGCTTCTTTTAAATGCCACGAAATCGCTTCCCCTTCCCGGTCATCATCCGTCGCAAGCCAAACCTCGTCAGCGGCTTTGGCCAGTGATTTTAATTCGCTAACTAATTTCTTCTTATCGGGCGAAATTTCATAAGACGGACGGAAACCATTCGTCACATCAACGGCCAGCCCATCTTTAGGCAAATCGCGGACATGACCGAAACTGGACTTCACAGTAAAGTCTTTTCCCAGATAGCCTTCAATGGTTTTCGCCTTCGCCGGCGACTCCACTATGACTAAGTTTTTCGACATAATCGATATTTAGATTGAAACTGTCTCCGCTACCATTTACCACGAATCGAGCCAAATATAGACGCAAAAGCACTGACTTGTGCATGACAAGCAATCTAAGATGAAACAAAAAAAGAGGATTGCGGGGCTACTGTAGGGATTATATACAGCTAACAATCGAGGAGTAATCTCAGTTCGTATTCCCCGGCAAAAACCCCTATAAATGGGCTAAAAAGGCCTATTTTTCGTCAAAACAATAGCTGATTTCTTCATAGATCAAGCTGTTCACCCCCTTTGTTTTAACCCAATGAATAATTTTTGATTTTTTCCAACAATTAACTTCAATTATGCATATTCTGAATTCAATGTATAAAGACGCCTAACCCTGTGCAGTGGATTCGTACATCTATTACTTTGGCTTGAACCGTACCAAACAGGCAAAAAAAATGGCTCCACATTCCTGGTGGAGCCATTTTTTTGCCTGTTTGGCAATCGTATGAATTATCGAATCTGAACAGTACCGCCAATTTCACCATTTGGATAGCTGGAGGTACGCAGGTTTACCCGGTATAGCCCGTTTCGAAGACTATCTGCCCGAGCTTGTGAAACTGAAATCGTTCCACTGGACGGTGATGAAAGTGTAACGGCGGTTCCACTTCCTGGGGTCGTACTTGTGCCACTACCTGGAGTCGTATTCGTCCCGCTACCGGGTGTGGTTGTTGTCCCGCTACCTGGAGTCGTACTTGTCCCGCTACCGGGTGTGGTTGTTGTCCCGCTTCCGGGGTCAGTAGTCGTGCCACTACCCGGTGTTGTTGTGGTTCCACTACCGGGTGTTGTTGTCGTACCACTGCCGGGGTCAGTAGTCGTTCCACTACCGGGGTTCGTTGTGGTTCCGCTACCGGGTATCGTACTTGTACCGCTGCCAGGGTTTGTAATTGTCGATGGTAGGGTACCCGCCAGGAGTATGCTGTTGCTATTCGTTCCTGATGTCGATCCAACGGGGTCGAGCGTAATCGCCGTTGGTGATATACCCGAATACGTTACTGTGTAACTTAATACGTTCGACGTTTGCGTAGAACCGGAAGTGCTTCCCTGATTCAGGCTTCCTGTAAACGTACCGGTACCCGCAGACGTTGACGATCCGCCGGAGTTGCTTAAGGATGCGGCAAATAAAACGGGTGTCGGCACAGTAATTGGATTGTCGGTGTCTTTCTTACAGGCGTACCCAACGAGCCCAACAGCCAGAACGGCTGCGCCAATGATCACTTTTTTCATAACGAGAGAGGTTACATTAATTTAGACTAATGCCTATGGGATTAATATAGTTTGATGTGTTGGGTTAACGTTGAATATTGTTCCAAGCTTGCCTAATTTTTTGTAAAGTGAGGAAATGGACCAACTGAAACGGCTTTACATGAGCATAAAAGCAAGCGCCATTGTATATGCATGTAAAACTTATTTTCCGACTGGCTACTGTGGCCGACCTTCCAGTAATTGTCCAGATGCTTTCCGACGACACCCTCGGTGCGTTACGGGAAAATACTAAACCATCAGTTTCGGAGCAGTATAAGAAGGCATTTGACGAAATTCACAAGGACCCGAATCAAGAATTGACAGTTGCCGAACTAAACGGCGAGATCGTAGCGACTTTTCAGCTAACCTTTATCCAATATCTGACCTACCAGGGTGGGCGCAGGGCACAAGTTGAGGCTGTTAGAACCCATTCCAGCTACCGGGGGCAGGGTATAGGTACCGCTGTGTTTGACTATGTTATCCAACGAGCCAAAGAGAAAGGTTGTCATTTGGTGCAGCTAACGACCGATAAGCGAAGACCGGATGCTTTACGATTTTATGAATCATTGGGCTTCGTGGCTACACACGAGGGAATGAAACGTAAACTGGACGACGAACAGACGCAGGTTTAACTCCAGAAAACAGATTCAGTTAGCTCCAATACACTTTTTTTTACGTATCTCAACTCACTGAATAATTCTGGTAAGCTAAGCTAGGCCGCTGATAGTCAGTTAAATGGATGAAGGGTTTCTTTTTTTGGACGAAGATTGAATTCGCTTAGACTCATTCTCTGAAAAAAAATTCTCATTTGGTTAAAGTAAAAGTAAGGGCTTATGCGTCAACCTTACAAAGGCCCCAAACAGGCATTCGTTGTACCGAAAGATCGGCCGTTACTTTTCGCTACAATCGATAGACTGTCCTTACCAGGTCTTACAACCAATTAATGAATTTATAACATGAATATCATATGGCGAATAGCTGGCGTAGCGCTGGCGGCTGGATTGGTACTGTTTCTGGTATCACTCCTATTAAAAGTACTTTTAGTGGCATTAGGCATTGGGCTGGTTATACGGGTCGTTGGCCCCCGCTTAGCGGGCAGACGAGCATTTGGCCAGTTCAATCGGGGGCCGTGGCAATCATCGGATATTATTTCTATCGATAGTCCTGGTTATCGTTCACCGGTGAACCAGGCGAGTTTCGCCCGTATCATTCCGATCAGCTAAGCGAGTGAACACACACAATCAAAAACAATCAGTAAACACAAGACTAAAAACAGACAATCATGTATAATAAGCAGGGATTTCAATCAGACCATAAAGGGGGCTGTGGATCAATGGGCCGGGGTAAATGGGGACGCGGTAAATTTGGCGGATTCTGGGGCGGCCCAATGGGTGGACGACACGGATGGGGCTTTCAACAGACACCCGTCAACATTCAGGAAACCGAAACGGAATTTATACTCTCCGTATTTGCCGCTGGTATCGTTAAAGAAAATGTGACACTTTCGGTGAAGGACGATGTATTGACCATCGCCTATACAGGCAGCGAGTCAACTGAAAAGGCTGATTCAACAACCGCAAACTATACCCACCAGGAGCACGGTGACCGTTCATTTGAACGTGCTTTCCGACTCAATGAGAAGGTGTTGACGGAGAGTATATCTGCAAGCTATGCAAATGGGATTCTGAAGGTGATTTTGCCGAAAAATCCGGCCACCAACAAACCGGCGCAAACGATTAGCGTTGCCTGATCGGACGTTTAGATGAATAAAAAGCCCCGGCTTCTACAAGCCGGGGCTTTTTATTTTTTGCTGTCAACGGGTTACAGTTTTTTTACCTCCCCACGGATTTCACCACCTTTATAGGTAGCGGTATGGATGTTGGCGTAATACTGACCAGCCAGCAAACTATCGACCTGGGTTTGGCGGAGAACCGGTGAGGTCGCAATGATGGGCGATGTCAGGCTTGGGAATGGGATATCTACGGGCCCTGTACCATCTGCGTTGACAATCTTGTGTAAGTGACCGCCCGTTGGCGTTAGGCCCTGATAAGTAACGGTATAGCTAAGTACCCGAGTCGTTGTGTTCAGACTGCCGACAAACGTACCCGTTGCAGTTGACGGGTTGCCAGTAGGTTTCTCGCCGGAACCCGTTAACGAGGCTCCTAACCGGGTTACTGTGGAGATAACCGTTGGGTTCTCATCACTGCTACAGGAAGCTACCGTGAACCCGATAGCCAACAGGGTAATAGCAGAAAGAAAGGCGTTTCTCTTCTTCATAAAGTTTGTTTTCAATAGAATGATTGTGGGGTTGCTGATTTTAGTCATTGAATTTCTGCCACCAAGTTAAGTTTATTATCTATTTTGTTCTATTGATGGTCCTGTAAACTGGGTTATTCCTCAGAATTACCCCCAACTTTACGGTTGTTTAGTATCCATTCAGGGGAATATTTCCAAAACGAGTCAGAATCTTCTAATTTTGACCCGCAAACCTGAATCCATATTTGGATTCCTTGGTTGTTTTAAAGAGAATATCCCTTTCAGTAATCTGTTTTTTTATTCCTACTTGCTATGGCTTTTGATTTAGACATGATTCAGCGCGTTTACGCTAACCTCGGCAAACGCGTCGAAGCCGCTCGGCAGGCAGTGGGCAAACCGCTGACCCTGTCGGAAAAGATTTTGTATAGTCACCTCTTTGGCGGTGAAACAACCCAGGCGTTTGAGCGGGGTAAAGCCTATGTGGACTTTGCGCCAGACCGCGTAGCCATGCAGGACGCCACAGCTCAAATGGCCCTTCTGCAGTTTATGCAGGCCGGTCGTCCGAAAGTGGCTGTGCCATCAACGGTTCACTGCGATCACCTGATTCAGGCTGAAGTAGGGGCAGTAAAAGATTTGGACATTGCCAAAAATAAAAATAAAGAAGTTTACGACTTCCTGGCTTCGGTATCAGACAAGTATGGTATTGGTTTCTGGAAGCCGGGTGGTGGCATTATTCACCAGGTGGTTCTGGAAAACTATGCTTTCCCGGGCGGTATGATGATCGGTACCGATTCGCACACGCCAATGGCAGGCGGTTTAGGTATGATCGCTATCGGTGTGGGTGGTGCCGATGCCTGTGATGTGATGGCCGGTTTGGCCTGGGAGTTGAAAATGCCAAAATTAATTGGTGTTAAGCTAACGGGGAAACTGAGCGGCTGGTCATCGGCGAAAGATGTTATCCTGCGCGTTGCCGGTATTCTGACCGTTAAAGGTGGAACGGGCTGCATCGTGGAGTATTTCGGCGAAGGAGCCGAAACACTGTCGGCGGCTGGTAAAGGCACGATCTGTAACATGGGTGCTGAAATTGGCGCGACAACGTCGATTTTTGCCTATGATGAAAAAATGGGCGATTACCTCCGGGCAACGAATCGCGCTGAGATTGCTGATGCGGCTTCGGCGGTTCAGGCAGACCTACGTGCTGATGACGAAGTGTATGCTGATCCGGCATCTTACTACGATCAACTGATCGAAATTAACCTGACGGAACTGGAACCACACATTAACGGTCCATTCACCCCCGACCTCGCCTGGCCTTTGTCGAACTTTGCCAAAGCGGTGAAAGAAAATAACTGGCCTGCCAAGCTGGAAGTGGGACTGATTGGTTCCTGCACCAACTCCAGCTACGAAGACATGACCCGTTCAGCTTCGGTAGCCGCTCAGGCAACAGCCAAAAACCTGAAAACCAAAGCGGAGTTTACTGTAACGCCCGGTTCTGAACTGGTTCGGTTCACGGCCGAACGGGATGGTTTGCTGGACACCTTCGAACAAATTGGTGGTGTCGTGCTGGCTAATGCCTGTGGTCCCTGTATCGGTCAGTGGGCACGTCACATGGACGATCCAAGCCGCCAGAACTCAATCATCACTTCGTTCAACCGGAACTTCGCCAAGCGGAACGATGGAAACGCCAGCACGCACGCGTTCGTGGCCTCGCCCGAAATCGTGACAGCTTTCGCTATTGCCGGTGACCTGACGTTTAACCCCATGACCGATACGCTGACCAACGAAGCGGGTGAGCAGGTTATGCTGGATGAGCCACAGGGTATCGAGCAGCCGCTGAATGGCTATGCCGTTGATGATGCCGGGTATCAGGCACCAGCCGAAGATGGTTCGGGTGTTCAGGTACTCGTGAGCCCGACGTCTGATCGTTTGCAGTTACTGGCTCCGTTTGCAGCCTGGGAAGGTACTGACCTGAAAGGGTTGAAGTTGCTGATCAAAGCGAAAGGCAAGTGTACCACCGACCACATTTCGATGGCGGGCCCCTGGTTGAAATACCGTGGCCACCTCGACAATATTTCGAACAACATGCTGATCGGTGCGGTCAACTTCTATAACGAGAAGACGAACACCGTTAAAAATCAGCTAACCGGTGAGTATGGTGAGGTGCCGGCTGTTCAGCGGGCCTACAAAGCGGCTGGTATTGGATCGATTGTGGTTGGCGACGAAAACTACGGTGAAGGTTCTTCGCGTGAGCACGCTGCCATGGAGCCTCGGTTCCTGGGCGTTCGGGCTATCCTTGTTCGGTCATTTGCCCGTATCCACGAAACCAACCTGAAAAAGCAGGGTATGCTGGCGCTGACCTTCGCCAATCCTGCCGATTACGATAAAATCCAGGAAGATGATGTGATCGATATCAACGGATTAACGGAGTTTACTCCGGGTCGTCCGCTCGAAATTGGATTGCATCATGCTGATGGAACGACGGATACCTTCCCGGTCAATCATACCTATAACGAGGGTCAGATTGAGTGGTTCAAGGCGGGTGCCGCGTTGAACATCATACGGATGAAGCAAAACGCGTAAGCCTACGTTAAAGGGTAGTTATAAAAGCAGCCGATCGTCTTGAAGACGATCGGCTGCTTTTGTTTGTTAAAATGATTTTTTACGCGTTCTGTTCGTCCTACTGTCTGATATAATGCACCATTTATTACGACGTACAACAAGCCATTCATGGCTACGATGAGCGTAACATCTTTTAACAGAGCACGCCCCCAACCTGCACCGAATGGCCATTCATATCGGCACGAAATATAGTGTCGTTCTTCTCAAAGCTCCATAATACGCCCTGGTCAACAATTATCGCGACGGTATTTTCCCATCGCCTTTATTGCCAACCTGTATCCAACTCATTTCACGAATGCTGGTTTTGAGAAGGGTGCCATTTTCGACAGTCCAGAGAAAGCCCCCATTGATTCCAGCATAGTAGCCTCCGTAAATTCTCCTTTAGCACCAATCTGTCTCCAACTCCCGTTTTTCGACGTCTCGAAAAGCGTATCAGGTAAACCGGCTGTTAGTTCATAGAACTTGAATATTGCCCACAGCCAATGAGCGGAGGTTGTTATGCTTGGCGAGCGTTCGTACACTGCCTTGTTGCTACATTTAAAGTCCTATTGTTGCATAGCTTAAGCGGGTAAACAGGGTGTAAGACGTAAAGGAGGGCGATTACCGTTGTTAACTCGTAGGTCAGAAAGTAGCAAGCGAACTATAGAGAGGCCCTTATTTAGGAATTAATTCGGGCTTATTTGATTGTCTTTAATACACAAAACCGCTACCCAAGATCAAAGCTTAAGTAGCGGTCCTTTCATGTTCAACAATGAAAAAGGTGTTTACTGTTCGTCGGCTTCGGGAGCAGCAATTTTGACCAGGTCTTTATTTTCGGGAAATAAAGCAAGTCCTTTTGTGATCCATTCCTGACGGGTATTTGTATTTTTTGTGACGAGTTCCTCGTAGGAGATCAAGTATTTGAAGGCGAGAATAAGATCCTTTTTGTAGCGGTTGCGCTCCTCTTCTTTGTCTGCAACCATGGTAATAAATTGCTCAAAATAGGGCTTTGCTTTCCCATTGCGAACGGCTTCTTCGGGGGTATAGGCATAATAGTTGGCTTTGGCCCTGTAGAGCACCGTGGGCGCATAATCTGGCGACCCTTTTTGAGCCAGTGCCAGCGCTGAATCGGCGAGCGCAAAACGTAAGGTATCCCGCTGAAGCTTACCGGAACTATCGCGCTGGAATCCAAGCGTGTAGTTACTCATGCCATACCGAAACAAATCCTGTACATCGGCTTTGAAACCATGTTTAGCTGCAGAGTCAAGCATGGAGACTGCTTCGGGGTGTTTCTTGGCCCGATAATAATACTTGGCCAGGTCACTGTACAGATTCTCCGTTGTGTCGAAGGGGGCGGCTTTCGCCAGGAAAACAGCGCCCAGAGAATCATCGCTTGCACTATCGGTGGCCATATAGGCCCGGCCAAGGTATTTATAATCATCAGGCATGGCTTTCTCCGGAGATTTCTCCAGGAAGGTATTGATGTTCTCGATTGCCTTCTGCGGTTCTTTCAGGGAAGAGTAAGCCCACCCTTTAATTCGATAGATGATCGGGTTCTGACCCAGGGCTGTCTGGTTGCTGTCGATGAGATTAACGGCCTGTTGGTAATCTTTTGCCAGAAAATGGAACTGTGCCTGACGGAGCAGGGTAGGTTGCCGAACGTCATTCGATACCCGAACGTACTGGTCCATGTAATTGGCGGCTTCTTTATAGCGATTAACCAGGAAGTATAATTCGGCTAACTGGTTGTAGGCCGGGGCATAGCCTTTATTAGCGTCAATAGCTTTTTTGTAATTTTCAACCGCCAGGTTCAAATTGCGCCCCTGCCAGTAAATATCGCCAATGCGTTGATACACCCGCGATGGGTTCATGCCCAGTTCGAGAGCACTTTCGTACCGAGTGACAGCCGTACCGGCATCTTTATTCAAATAATGCGCATCGCCGAGAGCCAGCTGAATGGAAGCATTTTTCTTGTCCCGTTCGGTAGCGCGGTTCAGAAAGTCGATGGCTTTTGCTGCGTTTACAACTTTTGGGTAAACGGGTTTGATGGAACCATCTCCCGGCGTTAAATAACCTGTGTAAGCTTCACCAATTCTGTACAGAATATCTGCGTTCTTTCCTTTACTTCGGTCAATGACGTGAGCCAGTTTCGGGTCGGCATTTGTAAGGTCGTTCTTGACCAGATACGCAATGGCTATACCGGTTTCGTTAAGCGGTACCCGTTTTTCATCCATTGGAAGACCTTTTTCGAACCAGATTCGGGCGGAATCCGGCTGGCCGGCCCGGAGGTAACCATACCCGGCATCGAATAAAGTTTGCATGGATGGGTTCTGCTGAGCATTCCGGTTGAGGAGTTGGTTGGCCTCATCGAACCGGCCAAGGTTCATCAGTGTATTGGCGTCAGGCGCTGGAGTCTGCCCGAAGGCGACAACCGCAAAACCTGAAATCATTAAAAATGTCAGTTGAGCTTTCATGTTGCGTAGGTTTTAGCCAATTAACAAACAATATCGTTTGCCGTGGCTCCCGCAAAGTGCATTCTCAAACTAAGAGAGAGCTTAATGATTTATTAGAATTGGCTTAGAAACGGATCGCTATGTAGACATCTTTAACCGATCTACGGCAAACAAGCAGCCTTAGTTTGGACTAATGACCTGCCTGTTTTAGGGGTCAAGCATGACAAGATTATTAATGTGACGAATTCGTTAATTGAGCGGTCAGAAATTTACCGAGCTCGTCAACAACAATAGGCCAGCTTCCTGCTTATACGTAATGATGATCCCAGGACTACCTCAAACGTAATGGTAGTAAATTCGTACACGCTGCCCGCTCCAGTTGCGTTTTCCGGAATACTCGTACCGGACTGGTTAAACTACTCTCATTTTTTGCTTTACTTCGAAAGCAACCTAGATTTTAGCAATTACTATTTTTTTGACAACGCATGTTTAAGATTTCAATTAGCTTCCTATCCGCTTTTCTGTTCAGCTTCGGCTTGGATGGAAACTTGGGACTACTCAAAAGACCAGACATCCCACCAGCCACTATCCATGCCCCGGATTACCCGCCGAACCTACAGGTAACGGAATTCACGGGCCCTGACTTAACACCCAGTCCGGCCTGTTTGGCTGTTGCCCCAACCGGCGAAGTATTCGTTGGAGTGGACAAGCAGGGGTCGTTGGGGAAAAAGCCGAACATGGGTGCCATCGTTCGGTTGGTCGACAGGAACAATGACGGAAAAGTAGATGAGCATACAACCTTTGCCAGTGTAAATAACCCACGCGGCATCATCGCGCTGGGTGATCAGGTGTATGTACTGCACGCCATATTCTCGGCCGAAACAGGGAAGGCTACAGGCATGAATCTGGTCGTTTTTGACGATAAAAATGGGGACGGCGTAGCCGACGGTCCTTCCAGACCACTTGTTGAGCACATCAGCAATGTCAAGTTTATTCAGGAGCGGGGCGTCGATCACGCGACCAACGGTATCCGAATGGGGATTGATGGCTGGATCTATATTGCCGTGGGCGACTTTGGTTTTCATGATGCCGTAGACCGGTCGGGTAAAAAGCTGACCATGCTTGGCGGGGGCATTGTACGGGTAAGACCCAATGGGACCGAGATGGAGATTTTCTCCCATGGTACACGAAATATTTACGATGTGGCCATTGATCCCTATATGAATGTCTTTACCCGCGACAATACCAATGATGGTGGTGGCTGGAATATCCGGTTTAGCCATCAGCTGCAGTCGGCGGAGTATGGCTACCCGGTGTTGTTCAAGCATTTTACCGACGAAATTCTGCCGGCCCTGGTCGATGTAGGGGGTGGATCGGGTACCGGGGCTTTGTTTATGGATGAACCCACGTGGCCGCAAAAATACAACCAGGTGCCCATGATGGCCGACTGGGGCCGTAATGAACTGTACATACACCGCGTTACGCCCGACAAAGGTACCTTCACGCAACAGGAGGAAGCCTTTATTAAACTCCCGCAGATTACGGATATCGACGTGGATGGATCAGGTCGGCTGTATATGGCGGCCTGGAATGGCGCCGGTTATTCCGGTAATCCCAACAAAGGCTTTGTGGTGCGGGCGATTCCCCAAAACTGGAGCTATCAGGCTTTCCCGAACCTCAAAAAAGCGTCGGTAAAAGACCTGGGAAAATTGTTAACTTCGAAAAGTGCGGTAGCGCGGTTCAATGCCTCGCAGGAGTTACTCACCCGACCTGAGAAACAAACTGCCAAAATTGCGTTAAAGGTTGCCGAGGATCAGAAAATGCCGTTGGCCTGCCGGGTGGCTGGAATCTTCACGTATGCCCAGGCAACAGGAGAAAAAGGAATTGATGAACTGGTACAGCTCACGAAGGATCCGTCCGTCCGGGAGTTTGCCCTCCGGGCACTGGCCGACCGGAAGCCATTCGTCAATAAGATACCGCTTGAGCCTTTCCTACAGGGCGTGAAAGACCCGTCGGAGCGGGTGCAGGTGGCTGCATTGATCGGGTTGGGTCGTCTGGAGCGAAGCGAAGCTGCTGCCACCCTGCTTCAGGTTGAAGTACCCAATACTTTTATGGCACCCGGTAAAGATGTTGAAGGCCCCCACGCCACCCCCAATGCCGCCATAGTACCCGCCCATCTGGCCGTACGGTCGCTGGTAAAGCTAAATGCCGTAACGGCCTGTGTACAAGCAATCAACTCGCCAAACGCGCCCCTGGCGCTTTGGGCTCTGCGGTATATGCACACTCCCGAAGCAGTCAGTGGTCTAATTAATGCCTATGGTCAGACTACTAACGCTGGTTTAAAAAATCAGATACTAACCACACTCGGGCGTTTATACAAACAGGAAGCGCCTTATGATGCGTCGTGGTGGTGGAGTACCCGTCCGGATACCCATGGGCCTTATTACAAGTCGATTGTTTGGGAATCGTCTCCGGCAATCAAAACCCTGCTGCTGAGCGAGTGGCAAAAAGCTGCCGATAAACAGTACTTTATCGATCTCAACAGTCGGCTTCGGCTGGATATTCCCGAGTTCGGCGTTGAAGAGCCGGTTGTTGTTCAGCAGGAGAATAAAGTTGATCTGGAGAAGATCCGGAGTAAAAAAGGCCAGGTTGGTGAAGCCTCTATCGAAGATGTCATGCTGGCGATGGCCAAACTGCCGGGCGATGCGGCCCTTGGCAAAACCTTGTTTACACAACAGGGCTGCGTGGCCTGCCACAGTCTGTCAAAGAGTGAGACGATGAAAGGCCCATTTATGGGACAGATTGGATCGATCATGAACCGGGAACAAATCGCCGAATCCATTCTTAAACCTAATGCATCCATCTCGCAGGGATTTGCCTCAGTGTCGGTAACGGCAAAAGGGAATAAGAGCTATACTGGATTTATCACGGAAGAATCAGCTTCACGGCTTGTTATGCGGGATATTACGGGCCAAGTGTATACGATCAAAAAGGCTGACCTGCTCAGTCGAAAAGAACTGGACTCATCCATGATGCCAACGGGTTTAGCCAATGCCTTATCCTACGACGAGTTTGCCTCACTGATCACATTTCTGTCCCAACAGAAATAAACGTAAAGGCACCTCTTAGGGGTAGGCCTAGAAAACCAGCCCTTAATACACAGGGCTCTACAGACAAAAGAGTTTGGTCAGGTATAACAGCCTGAACCAAACTCTTTTGTTATGAATCAATTTAAAAACTAGCGACGCGGTGGCGTACCACTCGTATTCGTTTTAGGCGGTGTTGTAGCGGTTGATGACGAACTGCCGCTCGTAGTACCGGAAGTCGACGTCATACTTGAGCCGCTGGTGCTTCCCGTCGTGGTGGTTGGCATAGTGGACATTGTTCCATTCGTTTTTGTATTGCCCTGGCTGCCCGAGGTTGTTCCGACACCGCTCGTGCTGGTGGACGTCTGGGTGCCGGTTGTGGTACCGGTATTTGTTGACGAACTATTGGTCGATTGAGCGTTAGTCGCGTAGGAGGTAATGGCGATTAACAATGCGCTGGCTGCAATTACTTTTTTCATAACTTGATTGATTAATGGTTTTAAATAGTTTTTCCTGCCTTGACCAATCCGGATGCCTGTACAGCTGAAATAGGTACGGCACTTATTAGCCGATTGTCCTTTGTATAGGTGACCTTGCAAAGCAACAACTGCCAACTTAATGAGAGCTTAATCTGACTTTAAATTTACCTTAAAATTGCAGGAGCTTACTGGCGATAGGTCGAGCCTGTGTACGGACAATTGAATGATTCATTTTATCCCTTAAATCAAAAAAATGATCTAAACTTTAGGGATTAACAACCCGTTTGTCTGACCTGTACCATGGCGCGAAAGGTCGGGTCATTAAACTGGAAATAAATGAAAATCCTGCTGACGGGAGCCACCGGTTATATCGCCCAGCGGTTGCTGCCTATATTGCTACAGGACGACCATGAGGTTGTTTGTTGTGTTCGGGATAGGCTTCGGTTTCAGGCGCCGGAAACCGATTCGCCTAATGTACAGGTCATTGAAGTTGATTTCCTTAAAAAGGATACCCTTTCGCACATTCCTCAGGATATTGATGCCGCTTTTTATTTAATTCATTCGATGGCCTCACCAACGGGTGATTTTACGCAGTTGGAAGCCACCGCAGCTCAGCACTTTGTCGAAGCTGTTCAGGCGAGCAGAGCACGCCAGATTATTTATTTAAGCGGAATTGTCAACCAACAACACTTGTCGAAGCACTTGCAGTCCCGACAACAGGTGGAAAGCATACTGGCAGCGGCCAGTATACCGTTAACGACCCTGCGGGCGGGAATAATTGTGGGGTTGGGGAGTGCCTCTTTCGAGATTATTCGTGATCTGGTCGAAAAACTACCCGTTATGATTGCTCCGCGTTGGCTGCATACCCGTTGCCAGCCCATTGCTATCCGAAATGTCGTTGCTTTCCTGGCGGGTGTTTTGCTGCGTCCGGAAACCTACCAGGCCAGTTATGATATTGGAGGCCCGGATGTGCTGTCCTATAAGGAAATGCTTCTTCAATTTGCCCAGGTTAGGGGCCTGAAACGCACCATATTTGTTGTACCGGTGATGACCCCGAGACTCTCTTCCTACTGGCTGTATTTTGTGACGGCAACTTCATATCCACTGGCCTGTCATCTGGTCGACAGTATGAACGTTGAGGTGGTGGGTTTACCAAATATGCTGGATACCTTGCTTGGTATCAAGTTGATTCCTTATAAAGAGGCCATAGAAATGGCCTTTGATAAGATTGAACAAAATGAAGTTGTCTCCAGTTGGAAAGACGCCCTGGCTACTCCGGTTCTATATAAAGGAATGGCCCAGTATATTGAGGTACCGGTGAAGGGTTGTTATAAAGACCATCGACGGATCAAGATTGCTGATGCCGACCGGACATTAGATAGGATCTGGTGTATTGGCGGGCAAACGGGCTGGTATTATGCCAACTGGCTTTGGGCGCTTCGTGGGTTGATAGACCAGGTTGTGGGTGGGGTAGGCCTGCGCCGGGGTCGCCGAAGCCCAAGCCGCATCAAGGCCGGAGATGCCCTGGATTTTTGGCGCGTTTTGTTAGCCAGCCGATCACAGAAACGGTTGCTCCTGTATGCAGAGATGAAACTGCCGGGCGAAGCCTGGCTGGAATTTAAACTTAACAGCGACAACACACTAGAGCAAACGGCCACCTTCCGGCCGCTGGGAATCTGGGGGCGGCTTTACTGGTATGCTGTGCTGCCCTTTCATGGGTACATTTTTCAGGGCATGATTCAAAAACTGGCCCAACCTTAACCATAATAATTATGACCTTAATAGGAAATGTTATCTTTATTAAGCTGTGTCACTGGTTTCTGATGTGTTTTAACCTCATGGCACCCTTACCGCAAACCAAGGCTTACGTAAAGCCTTTGAATTCCTCGACAAATATTGTACAGATCCCTAACCTTGTCCGTGAAAAGGAAGCCATTATCGAAGCAACGAACCAGCAGCGAGTCCGTAAACGATTACCCGCTTTAAAGCCAGATGAGAAGTTAATGCTGGCGGCACAGCAGTATGCCGAACTCATGGCGGCTAAAGATCAATTGAGCCACACCCTAAACGGGATGGGACTTGATGATAAAGCCAAACGGGTGGGCTACTCGTTTAGGCAAATACGAGAAAATATCACCATGAATACGCGACTGGATGGCCAGTTTGTTGTTGTCGGGCAGTGGATGGAGTCGAAAGGACACCGCCAGAACTTGTTGTTTAAAGACCTGACAGATATCGGTGTTGGCATTGCCGGCCCCAGTAAACAGAATCGTTATTACTATTGCCAATTATTCGGTGCGCAATTGTGACAATCCCGGATGATTAGGACTAGTCGTAAAAACGCTGATAAACACGCTCGTAGATGAGGGTGGAAAATTCGGTAAACAGCTGTTGACTGGTTATCGCTGGCGTCGATAATAAATGCATCGGTATCGAAGGATTTCCGCGCTGGTAGGGCGGTTGAGCGTAAGGGAACACATTCAGGTAAAAACCCTGGCGTTCATAAAATGCAATCCGACGTATGCTGAGGTTGTCATTTGGTAATTCAACTTCCAGAACAACATAGGAAGCGGATTGCCTGAATACTATGTCGAGTGCTTGCTGCCCATACTGCCTGCCACGCAGGCCCGGATCAATGGCAAAATGCTCAACGAACAGACATTCTTCCCACTGCCAGTAAATGATAAAGCCAACGAGCTTGTCTTCACTCACCAGGCCACACAGGTGCATTTCGGGATAGGGGAGGAGCCGAAGCAAATCGCAAAACGTTCGCCGTTCGGAGGGCGGGAACGAATTCTCATACCACAGTTGGATGCTTTCCAGGAAGGGGTGGGCCTGGTTTATTCGGACGAATTGCATAGTCAGTCAACAAGAACCAAAGGTATACTTTCTTCGCTCACTCGACTGGCACAGAGGCTACAGTCCCCTGTTTTTTATAAACGAGTACCAATTTTTCGCCTTTGTCTTTAGAGACCGTATCACCAATAGCTACATGAACACGGTCAGGGTAAGCAATATAGAAACTGGACGCTTCCCGACTTTCCATATCCACATAATCGATTTTCAGGGCCTGCGGAAAGGTGATTGTTTGGGCTTCGCTTCGGGCGGTGTCGGTAATAATGGCATTCAGCCGTTTTTGAATAACTGAACTGGGTGGCAATTTCGTTTGAGGATCAACGTCTTCGCCCAGATACTGTTGATAAAAATAAGCAAAAGCAATCCCTAAGAACACTAAACCGATGACGATTACATACCGACGTACTGATTTCATAAGGGATCGAATTTGATTTACCGCAATGCTTCAATGGCCTTTTTCATAGCCGCAAACTGCCTTTTTTTCTGAAGGACGGTTGGGGCGGCAACCCGCTCGCGGCAATCGAAAATACCACATCGTTCGCAGGCTTCATTCACAACCCGGAACGATACTTCGCTTGGTGGGTTGGCCTCAGGAGGGGTCGACATGAATTTCATCTTGCTCTTCAAAGCATCATTGACCGCAAAACACATAGATAAACTTATGTTCTGCTGACCAACCGCCTGAAAAGGATGCGCAACCGAGATAATTAAGTATTGCTGTCCGCTATCGTAATATTCCGAGATCTGAGCCCGGCATAGGGTTTCATCAAACCCTTTGTTTTGTTGTAAAAACTGAAGCTCCTGTAAAATGGTCCAGGCAATCCACCGTCGACAAAAATGTTCGTCCATGATACCGCGCGGCCCCTGCTTGCGGGAGAGGTGCATCTCTTTGGTCAACTGGAAGGTTGTTTGACCGGGCGTATGGTTGAACCGATAAAAGAATAGTTGATCGATGCCGAATGCACTCGGAAGGACATTACTCAACCGATAGAAGAAACGCTCGGGTGTGGCACCAAAGTCCTCGATTAGCGTCAAAAAATCGTCGTTGCTCCAGGTGTTTCGGGCAAACAGATCGGTTAGTTTAGCCACCAGCGAAGCCCTGCGAATTAGGATAGCCCCGGCAAAATAAGAGGCTTTGTAGTTGTTCAGAATTTGCTCAAACGATTCGGCCTCAACCCAGGAATAGCTGAAAGGCCGGTTTTTGAGCGACATAAACTGAAACCCAACTTCCCGTGACAAGATAAACGAACGTTGTTCGACAGAGAGGCCAGCGTTGAGGTGTAAGGTATGCTGTTCCGGCCGGTACACTGATCGCAAAGCCACCAGCTCCGGTTGCGTGAGGGGGTCGAAATATTCAATGCTGATATTATACCTCGTTTTGAGCAAGTTGACCAGCAATCCCTCCGTAACGGGCTGCTCGGGTGCCGGAGCA
The DNA here is from genome assembly GCF_054782495.1 of Spirosoma aerophilum. NCBI lineage: Bacteria > Pseudomonadati > Bacteroidota > Cytophagia > Cytophagales > Cytophagaceae > Spirosoma > Spirosoma aerophilum. Next base: position 939,473 of record NZ_BAAGSJ010000013.1, read on the forward strand.
AACTCAGACAGGAATCGATCGGCATCGGCTTCTATATCAGGAAAATAATTGTCATGCATTTCCTGATAAGACCGCAACATAGTCAGGTACAACCGTTCGACACTCATGTTGTAACTGAGGGCAATGTCCATGAAGGTTCGAATCATGGCACTCACTTTGGCAGGTGCTTCCGCGAGCAGTTCCAGCAAATCGGATGGGTCAATTCCAAACAGCTCAAGGGGCACTTCCGTCAGGAATTTCGACCGGAGCAGGTCCGAAATCGGCTCTAACTTTTTGCTCAGTTTAAGCGATACCAGGGTGTCATAGTCTACCTGCATGGCGTTGGCCAGTGCCGATATTTTATCCGCCTTGGGGTATTTTCGGCCTTTTTCAATTTCAGTCACATACGAAATTGATAAGCCTGATTTTAGGGCTAATTCGCTTACAGACAGCCCTTTGTCGAGCCGGAGTTGACGCAGCTTCAAGCCAAACAGCAGGCGGATATGATCAGCGGGTAGATTCAAGGGGAAACACGTGGTTAGTGAGATGCATCAACCAGAAGCGGACTCAGGTTCCAGGACTGGGCGGGGTCGTATAAGAGATGTCCATGATCAACGACCAGGGGACTGTCAACATTGTTGTGGTATAATTGACCAGTGCCCAGTCCTTGCGGCAGCAGATGCTTAAACTGGGCCGTGTACTGAGCGATGGCATTTAAACCAATGTTGGATTCGAGGGCCGAAGTAAGCCACCACCCGATATTCAGGCGACCGGCTAATTCGATCCACTCATCACAATGGCGCAACCCGCCCAGTAATGTAGGTTTCAGGACTATATACTGAGGCTGTATTTTTTTAAGCAGCCTGAATTTATTGACATATTCCATCTGCCCGATCAGCTCTTCATCCAGCGCAATCGGCAGGGGCGAGTGCTGGCAGAGGTCAGCCAGCAGGTCGGGCTGGCCGGCTCGTATGGGTTGTTCAATGGAGTGCAGATCAAAAGTAGCCAGCCGTTCGAGTTTTGTTAGCACATCCGAAGGCTTAAAAGCGCCGTTCGCATCGACCCGCAACGTGATCTGGTCTGCCGGGAACCGATCCCGGATCATCGCGAGCAGGTCGCATTCCTGCTCAAAATCGATTGCCCCGATCTTTAATTTTAAGGTTGTATAGCCAGCCAGAAGTTTTTCGTCAATCTGCTTCTGCATGAATGCCTGACTGCCCATCCAGATCAGCCCATTAATGGGTAAAGAGCGCTGGCCGGTGGTAAAGTCAGAAGCCTGAATGATACGCTGCCCACCCGCCAGAAAGTCGAGCATAGCCGTTTCAAAACCGAATAAAATGCTTGGAAACGATGGGCTGATCAGTTGATTGAGGATAATCGGAATATTCCAGCTAAACAGCTGCAGATCCATATCCGTAAACTCATCGCAGTATTGATCGAGCATGGCTTCGAAATCAGGGCGATCATCGAAGCTCAACCCTTTTAGCGGTCCGCATTCTCCATAGCCGATGAGTGAGGGGGCCTCATCATCGAAAATTCGTATTATGTAGGACGTTTTTTCCGTTAGGGTGCCGCGTGACGTACCCGCTTCGAAGCGAAAATGCAACGTGTATTTCAGGTAGTCGGCTCGTAAACTCATTGTACCAAACGGTGAGGACGGGAATTCCCAGTCCTAAAAGTACTAATTTTGACTGCTCAAGCTGGCAATATTACGAAATTATTAATGAAACGTTTAGTGGGTAAATGGCTACTCTTTCCATTCAGTGGACTTTATGGACTTATAACAGACTTACGTAATTGGCTATTTAGCAGTCACTTATTAACATCAACTCGTCCGTCAATCTATACGATTGGAGTGGGCAATTTGACAGTTGGCGGTACGGGAAAAACACCCATGATTGAATTTTTGATTAAACGGTCTTTAATTTTTGCCAAAATGAAGTCGGGGGAAACCGCTACCCTGAGTCGAGGGTACGGTCGAAAAACGACTGGCTTTCGATTGGCTACAGCCACCGACACTGCCGGGACAATCGGCGATGAACCCCTACAACTGTATCGCAAATTTTCTCCATTCGTTCGCGTCTGTGTGGGTGAGCGCCGGGTTGAGGCTATTGTTTCTTTGTTGAAACTTTACCCTGAAACCCGGCAGTTGTTGCTGGACGACGCCTTTCAACACCGGGCCGTTGATCCCCACCTTTCCATCCTTCTGATGGATTATAATCGACCAATCTACGAAGACTACCCATTTCCTGCCGGACGACTTCGCGAACGGCGAAAAGGAGCCCGTCGGGCCGATGCAATTGTCGTAACCAAATGCCCCGCCAACTTATTTGCTACCGAGCAGCAGCGTATTTGTGCGAAAATCCGGCCGTACGCACGAGCGGAAACCCCCATCTTTTTTGCTGGTTTGCAATACAGCGACCCGGTTTCCTTCGCGAAACAGCCACCTGTCCGGCTAATCAGGAAGGTTATTTTGGTGTCGGGGTTGGCCAATGCACGGCCGCTGGAGCAGTATGTTCAGCAAACCTTTGCCATGCAGGAGCACCTTTGTTTTGGCGACCACCATGCTTACACCCGGGCTGAACTGGACACTATTTTGGCAGACATTGGACCCGACGTCGCCCTGCTTACCACCGAAAAAGACTGGGTTAAACTGGATGCCCTGATAACACCGGAGGAACGGGCTTCATTGCCCTTGTACTATTTGCCGGTTGCCATTCAGTTTTTGCCCGGCCATGAGCAGGGCTTTTCGCAATTTTTAGATCAATCAAGCCTTAAAAATCGTTAACTAAACCCTGACAACGAATGTGTGTCCGACGTTTTGCCGTACTTTTGACCTGATGAAGCGTAGTTTTCTTTTCTTTCTTTTCAGTCTAAGCATCACGCTCAACGGGTGGGCGCAACAGTTTCCGGGCAGCACCCAGGTGCCGGGTGGTTTCGGGGGGCGGCAGAGTATGCCGACGTCAACAACGGGTACCAACGGCATCGACGATTCGACGAAAGTAATTTATGGCCCTAAGTCGACCCGTTTCGTTCTGGAAGACGACATTTTCAATAACCGGCGCAAACTGTACACCCTCGATACGACCATGGACGATGTCCATCGGTTCACCTACGTTCAGCGGAGTAAAAACCTGTACCAGGATTTAGGCACGCTGGGTACACCCATGCGCCCCGTTTTCCTGCAAACACCCCAGCAGCTTGGCGCTCAATCGGGCTATTATGTCTTCTCGCCCTACGCGTATCAGGCTCAGGATGTAAAATATTTTGATACTAAATCCCCCTTCACGGATATGTATATCGCGCTGGGGGGAAATAATCAGAACATTTTGCGTTTTGATATGTCGCAGAACATTAATCCACGCTGGAATGTGGGTTTTGATGTGCAGCGCTTTACCTCCCAAAAACAGTTTGGTACGAGCGGTAATAATGATCCATACAAACTTTTAGCGCAAAATTGGGGTGTTCAGCTACACACAAATTACCGGTCCAAGAATGATAAATACACCCTGCTGGCGAACTTCATTAATATGAACCACAGCCTGGATGAGCAGGGGGGCGTTTTACCCGGTCAGACCGCTGATGGTGTACCCATTCCGTTTAACTATACCGGCGACTCCCGTCTTCGGAGCGGGAGTTCAACTGTGCAGGGGCCACACGGCTGGGATATTCGAAATAACTGGCACGTTTATCACCAGTACATCCTCGAAAAAGGCTTTCAGCTCTATCATAAATTTGATTATCAGACTCAGAAGAATTTTTATCAGGACGATACACTGAGCCTGAATCAGAGCGATGCGCTATTAACGACAGCGGGAAACGCCCGGCGATTTTATCCCACCATTTTAGGGGATACATCCCGCCTTGAGCAACATGCCCGGTTTCGCCTGCTTGAGAATCAATTTGGTATAAAAGGAATCGCTCAATACAAAGGAGCTTCGTTCAATTATCGGGCGTATCTCCGTATTCGTAATTATAAGCAGGAGTCGCGCTACAACACCTCCCGAACGCAGTATAACGAATACCAAACGGTCGGTCTGGAGACCTTTGCAGGCGGATGGCTTGGGTATTATTTCCCGGACAGTCTGTCCCGGCTAACCGCCGAAGCGGAGTTAGGAGCCGATGGAAGCCGACGTTTACAGGTCCAGGTAGAAAGTAAGTTTTTGACGGCTGGGGGCTCGTATGTGAACATCCAGCCCACACTCGTACAGGAGCGCTTTCAGAGTAAGGTCTACAACTGGCCTGATCCATCGAATGGGCTGCTTCCCCTTATCAAACGCGATTACTGGCATGCCTATGGAAAGCTGAATGTTGCCTACAGGAAGCTTCGGCTGGAGCCAAGTCTGGACTATTATCTGGTAAAAAATTACATTTACTTTGATGAAAAAGGGGTGGTTCAGCAGGAAAATTCGCCGATAAGCATCGTTCGGCCTGGTTTAAGGTATCACCTGCAGCTCGGTAAATTTTTGATTTCGGGATTGGCCTATTATACCGCCAAGGAAGGGCCGGACGTTATTCGAATGCCACCTCTATTCGTAAACACCCGGATTCAGTACGAGTTTCTGTATGCCAAGGTGTTGTATATCCAGACAGGGATTGATTTACACTACAAATCAAAATACTACGCCGATGCGTATATGCCGCTGACGCAACAATACCACCTGCAAAACCGGCAACAGGTAGAAGGCTATGTACTGGCTGACTTATATGCGAATTTGCGTATTAACCGAACCCGTCTGTTTATTAAGTTGACCCATGCCAATCAGGGCCTGGTAACACCCGGATACTACGTTGCGCCCGACTTTTTGCAGATACGCCGTGGGTTCGCTTTTGGAGTTGACTGGTATTTATTTGACTGATCTTAACCACAAAACAGGTAAGAGATGAGGGATTACTGCTTCTTAACGTATAGCAAGTAGTCGTTATGTTTGCGTAGTGTTTTTTTCGATTGCATTCATTTCTGATTCATTAATAAACTTTTTCTTTTGCATGGATCCATTTCAGATTCAAAAAGCACCCGTTCAATATGACGTAGCCATCGTTGGCTCCGGTGCTGGAGGAGGCATGGCAGCCTACACACTGGCTAAAGCGGGTGCTAAAGTCGTTTTATTGGAAGCAGGTGGCTATTTTGACCCAGCTGACCCTAAGTACATTACTCAACTGAAATGGCCCTGGGAGTCGCCACGCCGTGGTGCGGGCACAACTCGCGCGTTTGGTGATTTTGACGCTGCCTGGGGTGGCTGGGATATCGAAGGAGAGCCGTATACCAACGCTAAAGGATCCGACTTTCAGTGGTTCCGGTCCAGAATGCTTGGCGGACGCACGAACCACTGGGGACGTATTTCCCTTCGGTTTGCCCCCGACGATTTCCGGCGCAAGAGCATGACTGGTGTTGGCGAAGACTGGCCAATCGGGTATGATGATATCAAACCGTATTACGACCGGATTGACCGGATGATCGGTGTCTTTGGCTCTGTTGAGAACATGCCCTCTGAACCGGATGGGATTTTTCTGCCGGCGCCAAAACCCCGTCTACACGAGTTAATGATCCGAAAAGGTGCCCGGAGTATTGGTATTCCCGTCATTCCATCGCGTCTGTCGATTCTGACCAAGCCGGTTAACAACGAGCGGGGTTCCTGCTTTTACTGTAGCCAGTGCGGGCGGGGGTGTCAGGCATACGCCGATTTTTCCTCGTCGTCGGTTTTGGTGAAACCCGCCATGAAAACGGGTAACGTGACCCTGATTAACGGGGCTATGGTGCGGGAGGTTCTTACCGATCCATCAACTGGCCTGGCCACGGGTGTTAGTTATGTAGATACCCAAACGCTGCAGGAAGTTACCGTAAAGGCGAAGACCGTAGTGCTGGCTGCCAGCGCGGGAGAAACCGCCCGTTTGTTGCTTAACTCCAAGTCGAGTCGTTTTTCAACCGGCCTGGCTAACTCCAGCAATGTGGTTGGTAAATACATTAATGATTCGACGGGTGCGAGCCGGTCGGCCTTTATTCCGGCCCTGATGGACCGCAAACGCTACAATGAAGATGGCGTAGGGGGTATGCACGTGTTTACTCCCTGGTGGCTTGATAACAAGAAACTGGATTTCCCCCGTGGTTACCACATCGAATACTGGGGTGGCATGGGCATGCCTGCGTACGGATTCGGTTGGGGCATCGAAGCCATGAACGGAATGATTCCGGGTCGCGATGGTAAAATGAAGCCCGGTGGCGGATACGGCGCCGGATTGAAAGACGATTTCCGTCGTTTTTACGGTGCCTATGTTGGTATGGCCGGTCGGGGCGAGCCTGTCCCTCTGGAAAGTAACTACTGCGAGATCGATCCAAATGTGGTTGATAAATACGGTATTCCGGTCCTTCGCTTCAACTACAAATGGTCGGAATATGAGATTAAGCAGGCGAAGCACATGCAGGAGACCTTCGAGGAAATAATTCATTCGATGGGCGGCATGGCGCTGGGCGACAAACCCAATGCATCCAACAACTACGGATTAGCCTCTCCGGGTCAGATCATTCACGAGGTTGGTACCGCCCGAATGGGGAACGACCCAAAAAATTCGGTGCTGAATAAATACCAGCAGGCCCACGACGTAAAAAATCTGTTTGTCGTTGATGCGGCACCTTTCCCATCGCAGGGTGATAAAAACGTTACCTGGACCATTCTGGCCAGTTCCATGCGTACCAGTGAGTATATAATCGATCAGGTTAAACAGAAGAATATCTAACGTTTTTATCGTACTGATAACGACAAACATTAAACCCGAAGACAAATGAAACGCAGAGATTCCCTAAAAGCCCTCTCGCTCACGGGTTTTGGCCTGGCTGTCAATCCTGTTGAAGCCGCCGTACCCGCACCCCCCGATGTAAAACCCCTGAAAATACCGGGTGGCCGTCAGAAATTTGAAGCTGAGCGCGATGCCCGGTTACATGCAGAGAAATTCTTTACGCCCCATGAACTGCAAACGGTAACGGTACTGTCAGACATTATCCTTCCGGCCGACGAGCGTTCGGGGAGTGCCTCTCAGGCAGGCGTACCGGCTTTCATTGAGTTTATGATGAAAGACCAGCCCCGAAATCAGACACCTATGCGGGGTGGAATCCGGTGGCTCGATAACACCTGTACAAAACGCTATGGTAAGCCATTTGTACAATGTACCAAAGCCCAGCAAATCGATATGGTAGAACAGATTGCCTACCCTTCGAAAGCTAAGCCGGATATGACCCAGGGTGCTTCTTTCTTTAGCCTCATGCGAAATATGACAGCTACGGGCTTCTTCACCAGCCAGATGGGTATCAAAGACCTTGGCTACGTTGGTAACGTACCAAACCAATGGGATGGCGTACCCGACGATGTATTGAAACAATATGGTCTTGCGTATGAAGAGCGTGAGCTAACGCAGGGTAAATAACAGTATACGCTTATAAAAAGGCCTTATTCTAGGAATAAGGCCTTTTTTGTTTTACACATGTCTGTGAAAACACGCCAACAGAATATACCATTGTTGAATATAGTAAGGTGCTGCCATCCCGACTTCCAATGACATGACAAAACGTATACGTATGAAGGTGTCAAAGAAAATGCTACAGGATTTAGGGCAGGGGTTATGTTTATTGGACTTGTCATTTGCTTGGTAAATTGGAAACAGGCGAATAGTTACCACTTCAAAAACCATTAAAACTTTACCGAATTTTAACCTAAATCAATCGCTTGTCCATGAATATCAGTTCTGACTTCCCGGGTTATTAAAAATACAAGTTTTCATTCTAGTCATAATTATAACTTATTAATAAACTAACAGTAGACAAGGCAATAATAAACTACAGATTAGTATTCCAAATACTATTTTTAATTCCCGGGAGCCCCGTACACCTTTCTGATACGACCTTATGGGTGTATACCCTGATTAAAAAGTATACTATATATCTGTTATAAATTTTAAAAATAGAATAGTCTATAAACTATGGCCCATGTATTGGTAGATGGTGTGCTCGATCACCAGAAGATAAACGGATATAGTACTGATAGGTTGACGACGTATGTGGTGTGGTTTACCTGGTTGGGTATGCTCACTTTTGCTTTAAGCTGGATAGTGATGCTGGCTCCCAATATGCCAATTGCTGAAGATTGGTTAATGGTTCCTGCCCTGACAAATAACGAAACGGATTTTGCTGGCTGGCTTTGGAGACAGCAAAACGAACATAGAGTCCCTTTTCCCAAACTTATTTACGTTGGCCTGCTTAAAATCAGTCATGGTGATTTTCGGGCGGGTATGGTTTTTAACGTTTTAATAATGGGGATTATATCGGCCGTTATTATCCGTACCTGTTACCAGTTAAGAGGTAAGAAACTTTTATTGACTGATATATTTATTCCAGTTCTTTTATTACACACAGGGCACGGCGATAATTTTTACTGGAGTTGGGAAATTACGTATGTACTGCCCACGGTTTTAACATTAATCCTTGGGTTAATAATTATTCAGTACAAATCTGCTTTCAAACCATTCACCGCTGTAGTAGCTGTTGTTTGTTTATTTTTATTACCCTTATGTGGTGCTAATGGATTAATATCCTGTGCGATATTTACGCCTTTTATTGTTTTGGAGGGCTTCATTCAATGGAAAAATAAAGAGCCTTTAACGAAACGCTGGATTGGAGTTTTTTTATTGGCTAGTGTGGTGTTGACGGGCCTTGAGGTTGGTTTTTATTTTATCGGGTACGAACGCCCACCCTGGAATCCACCAAGCCCCAGTTTATGGGCCACGATCTCGACAGGTTTAAAGTTTCAGACACTCGGTTTTGGCCCAGGTACCGAGCGTTACTGGAAACCCGCCATCGTATTTGTTAACCTGTTTCTTATGGCAACATTGGCTTTTATGATGACTAAAATCAAGGTTGACTTTTCCAGTCAGTCACGTCGCAAGTGGGGTTTGTTCGTACTTCTGGGGGGGTGTCTTGCTTTTGCGCTGGCTATGGGGCACGCCCGGGCAGGCCTTGTACCCACCTACGGTTTACCCCGCCGATACGCCATTCTGGCCGTTCCGGCCGTGTTTGCGGCCTTTTTCATCTGGGAACTTTACGGCCAAAAACGCCTGAAAATGTTTGTGCAGTTTATACTGCTTGTTGTGATCGTTGGCTTAATAAATCAGAATGCTAAAAAGGGCCGTGCCTGGCTGACCTATTTTAATGATGGGGCTAAATTAACGGTAAACGATATAGAAGCCGGTATGCCACCTTCTCTGATCGCCAAACGAAATCGTCAGTTTCTCCTTCACTGGGATGAGGCTGGATTGGCGAAGTACATTGTCATGTTAAGACAAGCCAGAATGGGCGCTTTTCAAAACGTTAAACTGACTGCACAAAAGAGCCTCACTGTGCCCCTTTCAACGGTAAATACAAAATAAATTTGCTGACTATTACCGCTTTTTTCTCAGAATCATTAGTTAATCATAGCTTGTCAAACATTTTTCTGTATCGATTGTCATTTACGGTAAATTTCTGTTAGCTACGATTACGATCCAGAAATCAATTAAAGCTTTATGTTTTTTGCCGTATGGTATTCGAGCCTGATTAATGGCTAGCTGAGTAAAAAATCATTCGGGAGTATACTGCCTCTACTTTAGCGTCTCCGTTAATCGTGTACACCCATACATCGCTTTTGCGATTATTCCACATATATGAATTATAAGAAAATAATTTACTTCCTGGCTGGCGTAATTTTAACGGTTTCTCTTTACAAAATTGTTAGTAATCGATTTAATAAAACTACCCAATCAACCTACAAATTTGATGAGCCGGTTATTGGTGTTTATGATCGGACTCATGTACTGCCTACGACATCAACTGCTGCCGCTTTTCAGCATATTTCCTTGACGTTGACCAAGTCGTTCGAAGAAGCCGAACTTGCTAAACTAACCATCCCGACCAACAAGCCTTTACTGGTGACCATCCTGATGCCCGAAGGCACTTTCTTCGGAGGCAGTAATCTAAAGCAAATTGCTTCGGGTGATTATGATGATTCATTTAAAACGCTTTGCGAAGGCCTTGTCAAAAAGGACGCGAACCTTTTTTTACGTATGGATCCGGAAATGGAAGTACCCGTCCAGTGGGTAGCCTGGCAAAACCAATCTCCCTACGATTACATCCGGGCCTTTCAACACTTTTCGCTTGTGTGCAAGGCAGTTGATCCAAGAATTCGAATTGTTTGGGGACCGGCCGGCTATCCGGGGGCGGATGAATTCTGGCCCGGCAGTAAACCCGTCGACGCGATTAGCGTCACCCTGGATAGTCGATCAGAACAATTAACAACGGCTTATCCGCATGCCCCTGATGCGGTAACTGAATTAAAACGAAAAATCCATCGGATGCGGTTTATGAATAAACCGATCCTCATGTTGGGACCGGCCAACTTTAAAGCAAATGCTCAAAATGACACCCTGCCCAAAAGAGCCATTCACGAGATCGATCAGAATCAACAATTTATTTATGCGACTGTGCATCCTGATCTGTCGGATCAAAAAGGGGCAGTTCGGTCGACAACTAAACCTGTTCTGGGGGTATATGATCCCGGCAAGTTACTACTCACCGCACCACCCATTACGGTAGAACACATATTCGTCAGTCTGGATAATATTGAAGATGGACTCTTTGCCAGGGCCTTTCAGGAGATTACGGCCCGTCACCACAACGCCATTGTAACGGTTGAGCCCTGGAAAGACAAAAAGCGTATCAGACCCAATCAGGTACTCCAAAACACAGTGGATGGGGCCTACGATACTCAATTCACCGAATTATACAGAATCATTTCCAACACCCGTCAAACAGTCTATCTGCGGTTTGCACACGAAATGGAAATTCCCATTCATCGCTATCCCTGGCAAAGTCAGGACCCTGTTTTGTATACGAAAGCTTATCGGTACTTCATGAACTTCGATAAAAATCACCCTAAAAACATAAAAAGGGTTTGGGGACCAGCCGGTGATCGGGGCGCACTGGAATGGTGGCCGGGTAACGATGTCGTGGATTACATCAGTGTGGCTATTTATGGATTACCCGACAAGAATATCACTGACCCAAAAAAGCAGGAATCGTTCAGCACCATTTTCAATCGTAAATACTACCGCATGCGTTTTGCCGATAAACCAGTTTTCGTGACGGAATTTGGGGTAAAAGGCCCGGAAGATTACCAGCGGCAATGGCTTGACGATGCCGCTACGTTTATCAGAGAGCAAAAAGAGATTGTGGGTGTCTGTTATTTTAACCTGGCTGATAATCCGGACGTTTGGGGGAAAATGCCTGCTCCAGACTGGAGTATCAATAAAAAAACCTTTTTGAATTTTGTAAATGAACTGACAAAGTAGCCCACCTGATACGTGTTTTCAGGCCAGGACTGCCATTGTAGAAATAGCGACTGATACGTGAACTATATAATCCATTTGTAAAAAACTGATGACAATTAAAAAAAATAGCTTTCAGGCGGTTGACCGCCAATAAGTTATCAGTGATTGGCTAACTTTTTCCGATTAGTATTCGCCCTTTCCGCCTTTTTTCTAGTACTTTTACATCCCGTAACGACCTAAACAGGTTTCAATCATGGCGGCTACGGGACCAAAATCCGCGAAATATATTTTTGTTACTGGCGGAGTAACTTCATCACTAGGCAAGGGCATCATTGCCTCATCATTAGCCAAATTACTTCAGGCACGGGGACTTACGGTAACGATCCAAAAATTCGATCCGTATATCAACATTGACCCCGGCACACTCAATCCATATGAACATGGCGAATGCTATGTGACCGATGACGGGGCTGAAACCGACCTCGACCTGGGTCACTACGAGCGGTTTCTGAATCGACCTACCTCACAGGCGAACAACATCACCACCGGTCGGATTTATAACAATGTAATCACCCGCGAACGTCGGGGCGATTTTCTTGGCAAAACGGTACAGGTCGTTCCACATATCACCGACGAAATCAAACGAAATATCAAGCTGCTGGGCGAAACCGGTGATTACGACATCGTTATTACTGAGATCGGTGGCTGCGTTGGCGATATTGAGTCCTTGCCATTTGTTGAAGCCGTTCGTCAGTTAAAATTCGAACTGGGGGAGAAAGACACACTCGTCGTTCACCTGACCCTCGTGCCGTATTTACAGTCGGCGGGTGAGCTGAAAACCAAACCAACCCAGCACTCCGTTCGAATGCTGCTCGAAAATGGGGTTCAACCCGATATTATTGCCTGCCGTACCGAACATCCGCTACCGCAGGACATTCGACGGAAAATCGCTCAGTTTTGTAACGTTCAGGTCAGTTCGGTCATCGAAGCCATCGATGCGGAGACCATCTACGACGTCCCGTTACTGATGCAGAAAGAGCGACTTGACCAGCGGGCGTTATACATGCTCGATCTGTATAATGATAAAGATGCTGATCTGGATGCCTGGAAAGCGTTTTTGGGGCGGCTCAAGAATCCGGGCGATACAGTGCGCATCGGCCTCGTCGGTAAATATGTAGAATTGCATGACGCCTATAAGTCCATTGCCGAGTCGTTCATCCACGCGGGTGCCGCCAATGAATGTAAAGTGCAGCTGGAATGGATTCAATCCGAAACATTAGTCGACGAGCACCATTGCGCTGAAGTGCTGGGCGGATTAGATGGTGTACTCGTTGCGCCGGGCTTTGGTGAGCGGGGCATTGAAGGCAAAATCAATGCTGTCCGTTTCGTCCGTGAGCGGGGAATTCCCTTCCTGGGTATTTGCCTGGGCATGCAGATGGCCGTGATCGAATACGCCCGGAATGTGATGGGTATTGCTGATGCGCACTCTACCGAAATGGAGCCCCATACGCCGAACCCCGTGATCAGTATGATGGAAGCACAGAAGAGCATCACGGATAAAGGAGGTACCATGCGTTTAGGGGCCTATGCCTGTAAACTGAAGCGCGATTCGCTGGCCCATCATATTTACGGAAAAACACAGATCAGTGAGCGCCACCGTCACCGGTATGAGTTCAATAACGATTACCTGGAAGCTTTTGAAAAGGCAGGATTCAAACCGACAGGAATCAACCCGGATACTGGATTAGTGGAAGTGGTTGAATTAAAAGGACATCCCTGGTATGTCGGGGTACAGTTTCACCCGGAGCTGAAAAGTACCGTTATGAACCCACATCCTCTGTTTGTGCAATTTGTGAAGGCTGCTCACGCCTATAGTCAACGTAAGCGCAACAGTGAATCTACATCCGACTTATCAACCGCCCATGTAGAAACGGTGGATGTGGTTGATTAAGCGGCCGGATTGGCGTAATTTTACGCAAAATAGTTAGTTAGTCAGTAAGTCGGTAAGTCAGTAAGTGGCTGACGCATTCGTAATAAACGCCGGTCTGCCGGTCGGGTCAGCCACTTACTGACTTACTGACTTACCGACTTACTAACTCACTAACTTATAAAATGGATCGTAATCAACTTATTGGCATTGTCCTGATTCTGGCAATGCTGGTCGGCTACCAGTTACTGGTACCAAAACCGGCGCCGGAAAAACCGACTGCCCAACAAACACAGACTACCAAACCAACGACGGCATCCGGCCTTGCGGGAAGCCGAACGGCTGCAACGGCCAATAGCCAGAGTGACTCAACCGGACAAAAAATTGATTCAGCCGCTGTTAAAGCTCAGTTTGGCGATTTTGCTGCTGTCGCTACCGGAGAGACACGCGATATCGTTGTTGAAAACAAAGATGTTAAATTAACCTTTAGCACCCAGGGTGGTCGCGTTAAAGAGGTTGTCCTTAAAAACTACCAGACCTTTGACAAGAAACCATTGGTGTTGATCGATGATCAGAGCAGTAAGACACTTCTTGAATTACCAACCAATCGGGGTAAGGTTGATCTGCACCAGCTTTATTACCAGACAACGGCCCAAGGGGGTACTTTAAACGGCCAGCCTCAACAAATCGTTTTCCGGGCCGAGATAGCACCGGGTCAATCGGTTGAGCAGATCTATACCGTTCCGGCCGAAGGCTATGTGTTGGATTATGACCTTAAACTTAATGGTCTAAATAGTTCTCTTGGTGCTGGTGATGTTCGGTTCTTCTGGGAAGACAAGATGCGGCAATATGAAAACGACCTGGCGAACAATCGCCGGGCTGCCACCATCAATTACCTGACGGCCGATGAAAGTTTCGAGAAATTAACGGAAGGAGAAAGCAGCCAGGAGGCAACGGTTGAAGAACCCGTTCAATGGTTTACAATCAAGCACAAATATTTCCTGTCAGGTTTTGTTGCCAAAAATGCTCCCTTACAGAAAGCGACGTTTAAATCGCTGGCTGATCCGGCGGATAGCAGTGTCGTTAAGACGGCCATTGCCGATGTGTCGCTGCCGATTGCCGATATAAAAGCCGGAAAAGGACAATATAAATTTTTCTATGGTCCCAACGATTTTCAACTTCTTGGAAAAGTTGCCCCGGAATTTGATCAAAACGTTTACCTCGGATATTCGATCCTGAAGCCGATTAACAAATACTTTTTTGTTCCGGTTTTCAACTTCCTTGGCCAGTTCATTACCAACTATGGGTTGTTGATCATTGCGCTGGTGGTGTTTGTGAAACTCATTCTAACACCGTTAACCTACAAGTCATACATCAGTATGGCCAAAATGCGGGTACTTCAGCCGGAGTTGAACGAGATGAAGGAACGCGTTGGCGATGACATGGCCAAGCAGCAGTCGGAGCAGATGAAGTTATACCAGGAGGTGGGTGTTAGCCCATTGAGCGGATGTGTACCGGTACTGGCGACCATGCCTATTCTGTTTGCGCTGTTCATGCTCTTCCCGAACCTGATCGAGCTACGGCAGAAATCGTTCCTGTGGGCCAATGACCTGTCTACTTACGATGCCTTCATTACTTTCCCGACGATTCCATTTATCGGGAGCCACCTGAGCCTGTTTACCGTGCTGATGACCATGTCGTCGATCGCGTATGCGTATTATAACAACCAGACCACGCCAACACAACCGGGACCGGTGAACATGAAAGCGATGAGCTACGTTTTCCCGCTCATGTTTATGTTTGTGCTGAACTCGTACCCTGCTGGTTTGACATTCTATTACTTTGTGTCGAACGTTGTTACGATCCTGCAGCAACAACTGATCCGTCGGTTTGTTGATGAGGATAAGATTAAAGCTGTGCTGGATGAAAACCGTCGGAAAAACGCAGCTGGCGAAGGCAAGAAACCAGGTGGTTTCCAGGCCCTTTTGCAAAAACAACTGGCTGCGGCTGAAGAAGCCCGTAAACAGGCCGATGAAGCCCAGCGTCGGGCAAAATCTAAAAAATAAGGAAAGAAGAATGACCGGAATAACAATCGTGTCCTGTCATTTGAATCAGCAACTGGTAACACAAACCTTAATAAGAGGTTTCCTTTGATACGTCTTCATTCGCAAAAGCAACGTGGGAGCGTTGCTTTTGTGCATTAATCCTAATGAATATGAACGGTAGGTTAAATTGGTTTATTCAGGGACTGATTTTATTTGTGGGGCTTATCTGTGGGCAGCATACAACGGCCCAGGTTAATCCCGACGCGCAAAAGCGGTATCAGGCAGCGGTAAAACTGGTGCAGCTGGGCGATTATGAACGCGCTAAAGCGGATTTAAATATACTGATTCAGCAACGGGGTGCGTTGGCGCCTTTTGCCAGTTATCAGTATGCCATTGCTGCCTTTCGACAGAAAAACTACAATCAGTCCCGCTTAATGCTCAAGCAGTTGATGGAGCTCTTTCCTGACTGGCGAAAAATGGACGATGCCAGTTACCTGTATGCGGCCGATTGCATGGAAATGGGGCAGTATGAAGATGCGCTGTCAGCCCTTCAAACTATACGGGATCCCCTGTTACGGAAAGACGTTTTGAAACTTGAACAGGCCTTCTTACCGCGTGTCACTGACCTGTCCCGGCTTAAACTGTTAAATCAGACGTTCCCTAATGATCAGGTTGTTGGTCACCTCTTAATTGATCTGATTCAGCGAACGGGCACCGACAAAGATGACCTTGAACTCTCAGATCGGTTGACCAATCGGTTTGGTGTTCCGGCCGGTTTACCAGCCAGATCAACACCCGTCTCTTCATCAACGGCGGCTACAATGCCAACAACTGCCAATGCACAGCCCAGTCGTGTTTCCCGTCCAAAGGGATATTACAATGTAGCGGTCATGTTTCCCTTTCGGGTTGACGAGTTCAGTGCCGAGAAGCTGTTCCGATCGAACCAATATGTATACGATCTGTATAATGGTATCAAAATGGCCAAGGCCAGGCTTCAGGATGAGGGAATAACCGTGAATCTGTTTGCCTATGACCTGGACAACGATGCCAATAAAACGCTTGAACTGGTCAACAGCCCGGCGTTTTCCCAGACCGACTTGATCATTGGTCCCTTATATGGAGAGCCGAACCGCATCGCATTGGCTTACGCGAGCCAGAACAATATCATACTCCTGAATCCCATTGCAACCAGCAGTGATCTGGTCGTTAATCAGCCGTTGGCCTTCTTGGCGCAACCTTCCATTAGTCAGCAGGCCCATAAAGCGGCCGAACAAGTGAAAAATTTGATCGGTCCCCGCAAGGCAGCTATTTATTTCGGCACATCCCGAAAGGACTCCCTGCTGGCAGTTGCTTATCAGGCTGAACTAAAGCGACAGAATTATCAGGTAGTCGATTTTCGAAAGGTGAGCGGCTCCGTGCAGGCTATGGCTGATGCCATGCAGTTTTCCGGGCCTGCTGCTGTCGCTTCAACCCGACCGCTCAGCAGTACGGCCCCACAGCCTGTCGTCAACCTGGGTCATGTTTTTTTAGCCAGCAGCAATACCGATGATGGGGCTCGTCTCCTTGATGCGCTGAGTCGCAGGCGTGTAAACGGACCCCTGATGGCTACAGCCTCCGCTTTCGATTTTTATCGAAACTCGTCTTCAACGTTTACCCGGCGGGACCTTTACCTGCTTTACCCCGATTTTATCGACCCAACAAGAGAGCCGGTTCGTTCCTTTCAAGATGACTATTTGGCTAAGCGCAATACGATTCCGTCGGTATTTGCTGGTCAGGGGTATGACATGATGTTATTCTTTGGCCGACAACTGGCAAGGAATGGCCTCTTAAGCGGCAGCCGGATGAACCTGTACTCAGAACCGGACGATTACGTGCTGTCTGGTTTTGATTATACGCAGAGTAATGATAATCAGATCGTTCCCATCGTAAAGTACGATAACGGACGGTTTGTGAAAATTAATTAACGAGTGAAAGCGGGACTTTTCCTTTACACATTCACTCACTCTTCATGATGACAACAAGCGAACAACTATTTGAAAAAGCTAAAACGCTGATCCCCGGTGGCGTCAATTCTCCGGTGCGGGCGTTTCGTTCGGTAGGAGGTACTCCCGTTTTTATTAAATCAGCCAAAGGGCCATACCTGTTTGATGAAGATGGCCGACAGTATATCGACCTGATCAATTCCTGGGGGCCGATGATTCTGGGCCATGCCTTCGAACCGGTCGAGAAAGCGGTTCGTGATGCCATTCAATATTCCTTTTCGTTTGGTGCTCCCACACGGAAAGAAGTAGAAATGGCTGAATTGATTACTGCCATGGTGCCATCGGTTGAGAAAGTCAGAATGGTCAACTCGGGTACCGAAGCGACTATGGCGGCAATTCGGGTGGCCCGGGGCTTTACCGGCCGGGATAAAATCATAAAATTTGAGGGGTGCTACCATGGTCACGGCGACTCTTTTCTGATTGCGGCCGGTAGTGGCGCCATGACAATGGGCATTCCCGACAGTCCGGGCGTTACGAAGGCGACAGCCGCCGATACGCTGACGGCTCCTTATAACGATCTGGCTACCGTTGAACTGCTTCTGGCCAACAACAACAATCAGGTGGCCGCCATTATTCTGGAGCCGGTTGTCGGTAACATGGGGTGCGTTTTGCCGGAGCCCGGCTTTCTGGAGGGTATTCGCTCGCTCTGTACGAAATATGGCGTCGTTCTGATCTTCGATGAGGTAATGACCGGTTTCCGCCTGGCAAAAGGTGGCGCCCAGGAACGATTCGGCATTACGCCGGATCTGACAACGATGGGGAAAATCATTGGCGGAGGCATGCCTGTAGGGGCGTACGGTGGCCGCGCGGATATCATGAATATGGTGGCTCCGGCGGGACCCGTCTATCAGGCGGGTACATTATCGGGGAATCCCATTGCCATGTCGGCGGGGCTGGCTATGCTGCATCATTTAAATGATCATCCGGACGTTTATACCCGTTTGGATGAAATCGGACAGAAATTGACGGAGGGTTTCCGGGCTGGTCTTGTCAAGGCTGGTTTGGATTATACGATCAATCATATTGGGTCCATGTTCACCCTGTTCATGACCAACCGGTCGGTCTCCAATTTTAGTGAGGCAACTTCGTGCGATGTCCCTCTGTTTGGCCGGTACTTTCACGAAATGCTGAAACGGGGTGTCTACCTGGCTCCGTCGCAGTTTGAAAGTCTGTTCCTGTCCGTTGCGCTAACCGACGAGTTGACGGACCAGATTATTCAGGCAAATGAAGAAAGCCTGTTGGCCATAGTGAATGCATAAGGAGACCGGTAATGTATTATTCGATTATTATTCCTGTTTTTAACCGTCCCGATGAAGTTCGTGAGTTGCTGGTAAGTCTGACCAAACAGACTTACCAGCAATTTGAAGTTCTGGTTATTGAAGATGGGTCGAGCGTAAAATCGGATAAGGTTGTGATTGAGTTTGAGCAACAGCTCGCTATACGTTACTTTTATAAAGAAAATTCGGGCCAGGGGTTCACCCGTAATTATGGGTTTGAACGGGCTAAAGGTGATTACTTCATCATTTTTGATTCCGACGCCCTGATCCCTCCCCATTATTTTGCTGCTGTAAACCAACGCCTTGACGTGGGCGCTGGCCCGTTGCATCCGGCACTCGATGCCTATGGTGGACCTGATGCTGCCCACCCGGATTTTACCGACATTCAGAAAGCCATTAGTTACTCCATGACGTCGCCTTTCACGACCGGCGGTATTCGCGGAAGCAAGAAAAACCTGGGTGGAACCTATCACCCCCGCAGTTTTAACATGGGTCTTTCCCGAACCGTTTGGCAAACAATTGGTGGATATAAGCTGAGCCGGATGGGAGAGGATATCGAGTTTGCCATTCGTATTATCGACAATGGCTTTCAGACGGGGCTCATTCCGGAGGCCTTTATCTACCACAAACGTCGGACGAGCTTCGGGCAGTTTTTTCGGCAGCTACGTTTTTTTGGCCGGGCCCGAATAAATATATCGCGGTATTATCCGGCCGAACTAAAGCTGGTACATGCGTTTCCGGCTTTATTTACCCTATTTGTCCTGGCCATACCAATCTGGTTGTTGATTAGCTCTGTTTTATTTTGGCTATCCGTTGGCGTGTTGGCACTTTTTTCGCTGCTTCTTTTCATTGACGCCAGCCGGAAAGAAAAAAGTCTGAAAGTTGGGTTGCTGAGTGTAGTAGCTGCCTTTGTTCAGTTGGTGGGGTATGGCGTGGGCTTTCTGTCGGAAGGCTGGACACGGTTACGGGAACCCAGGGATTTTCGGGAAACGGGTGCCACGATTGAGTATCCGTCTTAGCATCCTTTTGCCGACAGAAATATAGATTTGCGTTGACGAAATCAGCGACCAGTGCGTTGTTAATATAAACTATTCGATACCCACAGAGAAGATCAGCCCATGGCGAAATTGACCAAACCCCCTGGCCAGCGATTGGTGAAACGCATGAGTACCCGTACCAAAGGGCTGATTGTAGCTCCTTTGGGACTGCTGCTTATCAGTGTGGGCTTATGTGTGTTTAGTGCCGCGGTCGAAGCCAAACAGATGGGGGCGCCTTTTCGGCAGTGGTTTTTGTGGGGTGCCTATAGCCTGATCCTATTCAATGGTGGCTTACTGCTCTTTGGTCAGGCTATTCGGTACCGGGCTCAACTCGATTACCGCCGGTTTGTCCGTCGTGAGCTCAAGAAGCGGGATCGGGAATGGGATCGCCTTCGGCCAAAACGAAAAACCTCACCGGGTAAGGGTGAGGCTAAATAATCGTTCGTCTTTTTAAGCGATTGACGAGTCGACGCTTAAGCGGCTTTCTTCTCGGCAAACGAAGCCTTGATGGCATCAACATCTACGTTCTTGATCGTTGGTTTACGCAGCAATTGTTTGATGGCATTGGTTTTATTATTGGCAATGGCGCGGTTCCGGCGAGCCTTACGCTTTAGTTCTGTTACTCCCATGATTGTATCTTTTTAACGTGTCAGTTCAAAATCAGAGCGCAAAAGTAAGCTTTTTCATTGATTTTTGAAAGTACCATCCCGTAAAGTCCGTATTTTTGCGCCCTAAAAAGCAGCTTGTTGTCGACATTGTTGCTAAAACGGACTAAAATCCGGATTTTATCTGATGCAGAAACCATCTTTGCCGAAAGGCACGCGTGACTTTGGCCCGGCGCAAATGAGCAAACGGCTATTTATTTTCGATACCATTCGGGAAACCTTCAAACGTTTTGGCTTTCAACCCCTTGAAACGCCCTCCATGGAAAACCTGTCGACACTGACGGGGAAATATGGTGATGAAGGTGATCAGCTTTTGTTTAAAATTCTGAACTCCGGCGACTTTGCCGCCAGTCTGACAGAAACCGATCTGGCATCCGGGTCCAAAAAGCTAACACCAAAGATTTCGGAGAAAGGGCTTCGGTATGACCTGACCGTTCCCTTTGCGCGCTACGTCGTTATGAACCGGAATGGACTGACCATGCCATTCAAACGTTACCAGATGCAACCCGTATGGCGGGCAGATCGGCCGCAAAAAGGTCGCTATCGTGAGTTTTATCAGTGCGACGCCGATGTAGTCGGTACCGACTCGCTTCTTTGTGAGGCCGAAATTGTGCTGATGATCCATGAAGTGTTCCGTCATCTGAACGTGCCTGATTTTACGGTAAAGATCAATAACCGGAAAATTCTGGCCGGTATTGCCGAGGCAATTGGCGCACCGGGACAGGAGGGGACCTTGTCCGTTGCCGTTGATAAGCTCGATAAGATCGGTAAGGAGAAAGTCCTCGAAGAACTGCGTGAACGTGGATTTTCGAATGACGCCATTACCAGACTTGACCCTTTGTTTTCCTTTGATACGCTTAATACGGCTCTTGTTCTTGATGCGTTGAAGAACTGGCTTTCGGCTTCCGAAACGGCGGGTAAGGGGATTGCGGAGCTGGAGGAAATGCTGCTCTTAGTTGATCAATACGGATTGGCTGATTCACGGGTAGAAGTTGATCCGACTCTGGCGCGGGGTCTGTCGTATTATACCGGTGCTATTTTTGAAGTAAAAGCCAATGGTGTTTCGATCGGCAGTGTTACCGGTGGCGGGCGTTACGATAATTTGACCGGAACGTTCGGTATGCCGGGTTTATCAGGCGTGGGCATTTCGTTTGGTGTTGATCGCATTTATGATGTCATGGAGGAATTGAACCTGTTTCCGGCAAGTGCGGCACAGGGTACTCAGGTGCTTCTTATTCCTTTCGATGCTGACGCCCGGTCGGTTGCCCTTTCCCTGTTAAATCAATTGCGGACGGCTAATGTGGCAGCTGAAATGTATCCTGATTTAACGAAAGTGAAAAAGATGCTCGACTATGCCAATGCCAGAGCGATTCCATATGTCGTATTGATTGGCTCCGAAGAGGTTCAAACGGGTAATTTGACGCTTAAGAATATGATCACCGGTGAGCAGCAAAAAATTACTGCCGATACACTGGTGCAGCAGTTGGGTTAGTGTCTAAGCCCCGAAATTCTGCACAAAAAGGCCCAGCGCATCAAATCCGTTGGGCCTTTTTAATTGATGGAGGGCTGCGGATTGCGCAATCGTCAGGGCATCCCGAAAATGCTTTTGTAGATACGTAGCCGTTAAGAGCTGAACGGGTAGGGGGAAGTGCCTGACTAATTCAACCGGTGCCCGCAGCGGTCTGATCAGTTCGTTTTGCCTGCGTGCATTTGACGGGTATAATAAAGTGATACTCCGAAGCGGAATAGGTGTATTGGGAAAGTCGGATAGAGGTTGATTAACTAAAAATTTAGTTGCTCCTTCAAAAGACGGCGCCAGGGTCGATTCATCGAACGCCAGACCAGTGACGGTATTTTGCCAGATTTTATATTGCCCAAAGGCTGGGACTACGTATGGTTTTTGATCGATTAGCTGAATAGCGACCAGATCGTCGGTCAACACGGTGTGGCCGGCTTTACCAAAAGCCGCTGCGGTAGTTGATTTGCCGGCACCCGGAATGCCCAGGAAAACGATGGCGTCATGGCTTAGTTTGACGGCGCTTCCATGGAGCAGAAATAATCCTCGCTGATACAACACCAATCCGATTACCTCGCTCAGCAAAAATAAACGCAGGGTTCCTTCGTCGGTATCCGGGCACTGATAGCGAATGTCTGTTCCGTTCGTTACACTGAACAGGCCAATGCCTTCCCAATTCAGAAGCAGGCTTGAGGGTGTCGCGCCGAATTTGGCCCGAATACCCCGTCGTTGAATTCGGGTAGGCCGATTGGCTTTCTGCTGAATCGTTCCTGCGCAGATAAGAACATCTGGTTGGGCGGTTGATTCCTGTAGAATCCCAAAAAAGTTTACGTCCGTTTCCAGCGTCAAGCCAAAGGCAAGGTATTTATTCATGTATGGGTACAGGCAGGTCTTATCGGGCAAAAATAGCCAATTATGATCGACTCTTTGAGACCATCCTACCGATACCTTACCAGGGCGTTGTTCCGGCTATTGTGAACGCTGGTTCTTTTGTGATTTTTTAGAACCTGTCGCTTTTTTCTCCGGGGTCATCTTTTGAGGACTCGTCGCTGAACTTCCCGATCCGTCCGGTGAAGTTGTACGGTTCTTAGGTTTGGTGGCAGGGACATACATATAATCCCGGGAGGCACCTTCATCCGCAATGGTCATGCTGGAGGCACTGGTTTCGGCGGGTCGCTTGCCTTCTGTCAGGTAACCGGTGCCCGTTGAGGCTGTTGATCCACCACTCCGGCCGCCGGTAGTTGACTGTGCCTGAGCGGGCAGCATGACCAGCCTACCAAAAAGCAGGGAAGATAGGAAGATGAGCGTTTTCATTCGTTGAGGAATTTCTGCTTGATTCGGTTATCCGTATCTACCGTAAACCAAGTCTGCGACAGATACGGATAACCCGATCAGAATAACTTAATCCATTTTCTTGTCAATTGCGTTAATCTCGTCCATATGCTTCTGCAAGGTTGGCAGTGTCTTGGACGCAAAACTTTTAACCGCTGGGTTCGTCTTATCGTCTTCAGCAGCTTTTTTGAACAAGTCAATATCTTCTTTGTGGTCGTCGACCATCAGGCTGACATATTTTTTGTCGAATTCAGCCCCTGACAGTTTGGCCAGATCATTCACATGCTTTTGTTCATCCTCGCCCAGTGTGGTAGGGAGCGTAATGTTCTGCGTAGCGGCAATGCTTTTTAATTCTTCATTTGCCTTCGAATGGTCAGATACCATCATGGCACCGAAATCTTTAACATCTTTGCTTTGTGCCTTTTCCTGCGCGAGTCGACCCAGTTCCACTTCCATCATACCACCTGTGGCTGCTTTTACCGCAAACTCATTGCTTTCTTCGGTCGCTCCGGTGCCAGCATCTTCTTTAGCTTCGTTAGCGTCTTCTGCATTTTCAACGCTGTCGCTGCTTTCTTTCTTTTTTTCACTGCAAGCCTGAAAACTCAGGGTGCTGATAACCATCAATACAAGCAAACTTATCTTTTTCATAACGTGATTTTGTTTAGTTATTATCCTACAAAACGATTTAGAACGACTTAGGTTTAACAAACCGCCAATTAGCTGATCAATGAATAAGACATGTATTCGACAAAAAGTGTATTATTTGCTGCCTGGCAACACAGGTGCATATCGTTTTTACGCCTATTCACAGCTTGAAATAGTTTGTTCTTCACGTTTAATAAGGGTTTTACTAGCCGTGTCCAATCAAAAGGCTAATGGGGTTTTATATTTTATTTACAGGCGTACAGGAGCCACAGGAGACGTTTATGCCTTACATACGCATTAGGGGAATCATGTATTTAGCTGCGTCAAAAAAACCAGTAGGTCAATAACCGGAGCAGACGGCTACCTGTTCAAGACGATTCGATTGGATATTATCGCGTCTGTACTCAGTCGCTTAGGGATAGTGTTGTGAACTATTGGACAATAGTCTTAGTTATTCAGACAAATTTCCTATGTTTGTTGTATGGTTATTTCCGATCGTATATCATTGGTGTTTTTAGCCCTCAAAGGGGTGCCGGCTACCCGTTTTTTTGAGATTGCTGACCTGACGGGTTATAAGCGAGAGCATCTGGCCGAGGTGTTCGATACTTCCCTGAAGACATTTCAACGGTATGAGCGCGAGAAAAAAAGCCTCAATCCGCAGGACAGTGAAAAAGTGCTGAAGATAATGGCCCTGTTTCAATTGGGTGAGTCTGTATTCGGCACGGCTGATGCGTTTCGGCGGTGGATGGATAAACCAGCGTATGGATTAGGCCATCAGATCCCTTTTGAACTTCTTCATACGTCTGGTGGCATTGATCTGATCATGGACGAGCTGACCCGTATTGAGTACGGTGACCTGGCTTAGTGACTACAGAAAAGACTCGTCTGTCGAGGCATGCCTACATTACCCAATGATCGTTTATCGAATTACCAAAGCGGCTTATGCCGACCGTTTGGTTGCCTCCGGTGGGGCAGCCCGTTGGAATAGCCGTGGACAGTTTGTTATTTATACCGCAGCAACCCGCGCGCTGGCCTGTCTGGAGAACGTTGTTCACCGGGGTGGGGAGGGGCTGATGGATGTTTTTCGGGTTATGGTCATTGATGTGCCTGATCATCTGCCTATTGACACTATATCTCCCGAAACCTTACCTCCCGACTGGTTTGATTACCAGCAGTACACCCGCTGCCAGCAGATAGGAGGAGAATGGATAAGCAGTAGCCGCTCAGCGGTGCTTCGTGTGCCGTCGGCCATTATTCCCAGCGAGTGGAATTACCTGCTCAACCCAGCCCATCCTGACTTTGGTCGTATCCGCTTGCTGAGTACAGAGCCCTTCGTTTTCGATCCCCGTATCAAATTATAGGCCGTTGAGGATAGGAGTAAAGTTGTCAGGATCGGTGCTGGCAGTTGTTATGTTTTAATTGAAATAGAATTGTATTTGATCTAGATGATGTAAGGGCTTGACAGCGTCGTTTTAAGGCTGTTAAAATGAGTTTCTTGAGGTCCATTTAAGCCCTTTGGGCGTGATTTCACGGCATTATTTCTCTTTTCTCCTGAAAATTTTGTATATTTGTCTATAGAGCGGTCTACGCGCAGTGTGTAGGCTGGAATAGTAATTTTCTGCGAAACTCCTTTGTCACATGGCGGACGAAACTCCCGACCTCGAAACTCCCAGTAATATCATTCCCATCAACATTGAAGACGAAATGCGGGGTGCTTACATTGATTATTCAATGTCAGTTATCATTTCGCGTGCGTTGCCCGATGTTCGTGACGGCTTGAAACCCGTTCACCGTCGGGTATTGTTTGGTATGGCCGAACTGGGGGTGAACTATAACAAGCCCCATAAGAAATCTGCCCGTATCGTTGGTGAGGTACTGGGTAAATATCACCCGCACGGTGATTCCTCCGTGTATGATACGATGGTCCGGATGGCCCAGGACTGGTCGTTGCGGTATCCACTCGTTGACGGACAGGGTAACTTTGGTTCCATTGATGGCGATTCACCCGCGGCTATGCGTTATACCGAAGCCCGGTTGAAACGAATTGCGGATGAACTCCTGACCGACATTTACAAAGAAACGGTTGACTTCCAGGGTAACTTCGATGACTCCCTGCTGGAGCCGACCGTTATGCCGGCCAAGCTTCCGAATTTATTGCTGAATGGCTCGTCGGGTATTGCCGTTGGTATGGCTACCAACATGGCCCCACACAACCTGACGGAAGTGGTAGATGGTATCCTGGCTTACCTGGAGAACTATGACATTACCGTTGAGGAGCTGATGCAGTTCGTGAAAGCACCTGATTTCCCGACGGGAGCTACCATCTACGGCATGGAAGGTGTTAAGTCCGCGTTCAAGACCGGTCGTGGTCGGGTTGTTATGCGGGCCCATGCTACCATTGAAGAGAACCGGGGTAAAACCCAGATCATCGTAACGGACGTTCCGTACATGGTGAACAAAGCGGTGATGCTGGAGAAAACGGCCGAGCTGATCAACGATAAGAAAATAGAAGGTATCGTTGCTTTCCGTGACGAGTCGGATCGGGACGGCCTGCGGGTCGTGTACGATCTTCGGAAAGACGCTATTCCAAACGTTGTTCTGAACAACCTTTACAAGCATACTGCACTCCAGTCATCCTTTAGTATCAACAACGTCGCCCTGGTGAAGGGACGTCCGATGATGTTGAACCTGAAGGACATGATGAAGTATTATGTCGAACACCGGTTCGAGGTAATTACCCGTCGTACGCAGTACGAACTCCGGGAAGCTGAAAAGCGGGCGCATATTCTGGAAGGCCTCTTAATTGCGCTGGATAATATCGACGCCGTTATTGAACTGATTCGTTCGTCGCGCGACCCGGAAGTAGCCCGTACGGGTCTGATGGAGCGTTTCAGTCTGAGCGATGTGCAGGCTAAAGCCATTCTGGAAATGCGTTTGCAGCGTCTGACGGGTCTGGAGCGGGATAAGCTGCAGGCAGAATACGACGAACTGATGAAGGAAATTGCTGACCTGAAAGAGATTCTGGCCAGCGAAGAACGGAAACGGCAGGTGATCCGGGATGAATTGACGGATATCCGGGCCCGTTACGGCGATGAGCGTCGGACCGAGATCAATCCATTGGGTGATGGCAACATCAGTGACCTGTCGCTGATTGCCGATGAGGACATGGTCATTACCATTTCGCACGAAGGCTACATCAAACGGACACCAACGACGGAGTACCGTTCGCAGGGTCGGGGAGGAGTAGGGGCCAAGGCAGCCGCGACTAAGGAGGAAGACTTTACGGAGCATCTCTTTACGGCTACCATGCACAACACCCTGCTGGCATTCACGCAGAAAGGTCGTCTGTACTGGCTTCCGGTTTATGAACTGCCCGAAGGATCCCGAACGTCAAAAGGTCGGCCACTGGCTAATTTTATCAATATTGAGTCCGATGATAAAGTTCGCGCGGTTATTAATGTGTCGGATCTCAAGAATGAGGACTACATCAACAATAATTATATTGTGATGTGTACGCGGAAAGGCACCATTAAGAAGACCATGCTGGAGGCCTATTCCCGTCCCCGTCAAAACGGAATCATTGCCATTACAATCGATGAGGACGACCAGTTGCTGGGTGTGTGTATGACCAATGGCGACAATGACATTGTGATTGCGTCGAGTGCCGGTAAAGCCGTACGTTTTCACGAAAGTCGGGTACGCCCCATGGGCCGGACAGCCGCTGGTGTGCGGGGGATCTCCCTTGATGATGAAGACACGACCGATCATGTCATTGGCATGGTATGTATCTCATCCGCAGAAGCTCAACTGCTGGTTGTTTCGCAGAACGGTTATGGCAAGCGTACGGATATCGATGGTTACCGGATCACGAACCGGGGTGCCAAGGGTGTGGGTACGCTGAAGGTAACGGAGAAAGTTGGCCGGTTGGTTGCCATACTGGACGTAGCCGATAATGATGATTTGATGATCATCAACAAATCGGGTATTGCCATTCGAACCCCGGTCGATGCCATTAGTGTGATTGGTCGTAACACCCAGGGCGTTCGCCTGATCAAGCTGAATGAGGGTGATGAGATATCGTCGGTAACAAAAATCAAACGGGAAGAAGGAGAGGAGTTGGTTGCTTCCGAACCGGAGGCTGTTGTTGTCGATTAGTAACAATATAGATGTCGTTTGAGCCGCCTTTTCTGATATAACAATCAGTATTGGCGGCTCAAACATTTTAAGAGAGGTCATGCTTATACAGACAGATTCCGTAATTTCGTTTTTAATAAGAAAACACAACCCCAGTTTACACATGAAACAAGTTTTTGTAGTACTCGTCGCGTGTCTCCTCTCAACAGGTGTACGCGCCCAGCAAGGCACCACGGGGGCAGATCTAGCCGTCGAAGCCTCTAAAAAGGAAAAAGAAAAGAGCGACAAGGATATTACCGATGCAAAAGCATCAGCAAAGGCCGCTACCTGGATGGATCGGGCTAAAACCTACCAAAACATTGCTGCACAGGGTTTGATGAAAGTCGATTCAGCCGCTGCAACGGTCGCTTATGATGCGTATAAGAAGGTAATTGAATTGGACAAGGACAAAAAAGGTGGTCCTGGTAAATTAGCCAAAGAAGCAGAGGAAGCCCTAAAGGCACCCCTCATGGCTACCGCGTTCATGCAGCAGGGGGTTGCCAAATTCCAGTCCAAAAACTATGCAGATGCCATGAAGTCAATGGCTATAGCGGGTGATATAAACCCTAAGGACACCCTGGCGCCCCTGTACACGGCTATTGCTGCCCAGCAGATAAAAGACAACGCAACGGCAAAGACGCAACTGGAAAAGTATATTACCAGTGGAGGAAAGGATGCCACCATCTACGGATCGCTGGCTATGCTGTACCGGGCCGACAATGAAGTGGATAAAGCACTGGCTGCTTTAGACAAAGGAATTGCGCTGGCACCTGGCAATAAGGATCTTTCAAACGAAAAGATCAATATCATGCTGTCGAGCAACCGGATGGAAGAAGCCATTACCGGCATGAAGCAGATGGTGGAAAAAGATCCCAACAACGTTCAGAATCTGGTGAACCTGTCGATCGTTTACAACAACATCGCCAATAAGTCTAATGAAGAGATTCGGAAACTGGAAGGGGATAGTAAAAAGGGTGGCAATACCGCTAAGCAGATGGCCGATGCAAAAAGCATAGTCGATGCCTACAACAGCGAGATTGCTCGTTTGCAGGCCTCCATCAAGAAAACTCCCAAGCCGGAGTTAAAGCGTCAGCTGAGTGATGTGCAGAAACGGTTGGCTGAACAGAAAACGGAAATAGCTAAACTGGAAGCTGAGGCAAAAGAAGCAGCGGCCAATGCAGGTGCTGCTGCTGATGGGGCGAAGCGGTTGGCTGAATTGAAACAGTCGCAGGCGGATAATAAAGCCCAGGAAAAGATTTACCTGGAAAAAGCCCTCGCGATCGATCCGAACAACTACGATGCTAATTTCAACATGGCAGTTTTCCTTTTCAATGAGGCCGTTGAAATGAAGCGTGGCGTAGACCGGATGGATATGGCCGAGTATAACAAGAATGGTAAAGAGCTGGATGGTAAAGTTTGCGGTAAGTTCAAGCAATCCTTACCTTATTTCACAAAAGCTAAATCGATTAAAGACGATGCGGACGTGAATGAAAATCTGACGAACCTGACGAACATTCTGAAGCAGTACGAAGAGAAGAAGATCGTTTGTATTGAGAGTAAATAACAAATAGGGGCAGTACTTGAGGGTGCTGTCCCTATTTAATAAAAACTTTACTTAACATAATATAAATTATATAACAAATAATATGGGGTCATCCACAGACTTATCAACAACTTATCCACGTGGAACACTAAAGTGTTGCTTTACAAGGACTTAGGTAGTTTACGACCCCAAAACAGGCTCTGCAAGGCCAAAAGGGGCCTTTTTACAAAAAGAGAGGTACGTCGTTAAACCTTATAAATACCCTCTTAGAAGTAAATCAACGAAAAAAATGAGAACCTCCTGGGTACAATGAAAATACTGATTGACTGATTGCTCTAAATCTACAAGGTTTGATAAAAATCCAAAATGAGACAAAAGCTAAATCGGTTGTCCATGAACTGTACGAAGTAATTCGGTTTTAAATAAACGAATTTAAGAGTTCTAGTCGAAGCGGTTTGGTAAGCTGGAAAGTTCATGAGTAATCTGGTGGCCTGACGTTTCATTGGGGTCTCAACTGGTAAGGATGTTTACAATCCCATAAGAATTTATACGCCTGCCCAACAGCTCAATGGATTTGTCTTCCCGTTCCTTCCCATAGCAGTAAAGTTGAATTGCTTTCGGCGAATCAATGTTGACGTCCTTAAGCCAACCATTGAAAAAGGATTCAATTCACGGAGTGATTGGAGCTACCGGAGCATCGAAGATTACCTCCTTGTTTTGCTGAAAAAGACAATTCCATGCAGATATAAAATACCCGGTCCCGGCAAAAAAATATGAAAATTAACAGGAAGTATCCTGCTAAAAGCGTCAATCTTATTGAATTGTTAAAGCCTACGAAGACCTGAATCTTCACTAATCCAACCTGTACTTTAAAAGAAAACGATCAGATGAATCGAAGGATTTACAGATCAATGTGAAGGCGTATATTCTCTAAAGGAACCATCGGTATAAAAAATCAGGATGCGCTCAACTTTTTTGTCAGGATTTGGCGAGGATATACCGGTCGATTCGGATGGAGTTGGTGAAGGCTCCATGGGAACGGAAGCGCCCGGCATAGGCATGGTGATCGGTGGAATTTCATTTCGCTGGGTTCTGATGCCCGGCGATTGTGTAGGATATGAAACAGAAGATGGAGTTGTATTGAATCGGTCAGGCCGCTCGGGTACGGGTCGGGAAGTCGTACGATTTCCATAACCTGAAGATAGCGTTTGATTGCCAGACGGGCCGTCTTCCTCCATGATCCAGTCATAGCCCAGCTCTGGAAATCGTCGAATTATCTTTTGAATAATATCAAAACTAGGCCGGTTCCTGCCCGATAAAATATGGGAAATACTTGAGCGTTGAACCCCAATCTCATCGGCAAAATAAGAAGGTGTTAAATTCTTATCAATGAGGATCTGTTTAATTTTGTCATTTATGGACATCACATTCATAAGTTAAATAACGCATATATTACAAATATAAACAATTTAGCAATAAACATCTGTAATTTACAAAATAAAATAGCCACACAAGTAAATGTGTGGCTATGTAAATTAACAAAAGTAATATAAAAATGTAAATAATGAAATGGAGTTTAAATAATTACAATATTAAACAGAGACGTTATTTTCCCGAAGGGCATCATTCAATGACGTTTTAAGATCGGTCGATGCTTTTCGCTGGCCAATAATAATAGCACATGGAACATGGTATTCGCCCGCCGGGAACTGTTTAGCATAACTGCCGGGGATAACGACCGAGTTAGCAGGAACGAATCCCTTATACTCGATGGGTTCAGGACCAGTCACGTCAATTATTTTGGAAGACCCTGTAATTGTCACGCCGGCACCTAAAACGGCTCGTTTACCAATGTGAGCACCCTCTACAACAATGCAGCGTGAACCGATAAAAGCGCCATCTTCGATTATGACCGGTGCCGCCTGGGGTGGTTCAAGAACACCACCAATACCAACTCCCCCACTCAGGTGAACGTCTTTCCCAATTTGAGCACAGCTGCCAACAGTAGCCCAAGTGTCGACCATTGTTCGTTCATCTACATAAGCCCCAATATTTACATAAGATGGCATGAGAATAACACCGGGTGCCTGGTAAGAACCAAAGCGGGCAACTGCCGGTGGGACAGCACGAACTTTCGCTTCAGCAAAATTTGATTTGAGGGGTATCTTGTCGTTAAAGGTAAAAATACCGACCTCTTCAGTTTTCATTTGCTGACTTATGAAATAAAGAAGAATCGCTTTTTTAACCCATTCGTTAACGGTCCACTGTTCCGAGTCATTCGTAGGAGGAGTGGCAACACGCAGTTCTCCCCTATCTAATTGATTTATTACTTCTTTGATTAACTGTAAGGATTCTGGCTCAGCTAGCAACTCACGGTTAGCCCAGATTTCTTCGATTTTGTTTGTCATTTAAATAAAGTAAAAGTTTATAGATAATAACATAACTAATTGAATATAAGACTTTTAATATTTAAGACAAAATATTATATTGTTATACAACGATATTATATAATCTTCTTTTTTATTTTTTCAAAGGTAACACTTACAGGTGTATAGTTGAAATATAAAGTTCCAATTTATTTCAAAACACTAGCTGGCGGCTACAATCTCAGAATGGGCAAAAGGAGCCGGATGTCCGTTCTTGTAAGAACATGGCCAACAGGAGACAGCCTCTGACTTTAAAACGCTCTGGTCTGGATGTGTTAATTTGTCCGGTATCCCTTAAATACGAGCCAGATCTTAACATTGATCCTTTATAGATAGAGAGGTCGAACTACACCCTATTTCTTGGTTCTGTTTAAACGTCTTTAAGAAAATCTAGTGATGGCAGAAGATAACCAACTTAATTCTTCTTTATCCCAGTTTCGATTAGTAACGACACAAATATTGGGCCGTACTTTGGAGAGCTTAAATTATGTAGCATGTAATCTGATAAAACAATCGCTAAAGCAGGACCAAATAAGCGATAGATCCTTTCTACTGAGGTGTGCCAAATAGCTGTTATACAATTAGCCTATAATACCGGCTATGGAGGAGGAAAAATCAACAATACTAAGAACGATATGCTTTGGAGGGTTTTAAAGCCTAATAAGTTGAAATAAATAACTTCGTGCTAATGGTAATCTATTTATGCGGTAAATTCAGATAAGCGTGAAAGAATCGTAAAATGAATATTGTGGTTTATACTGCATACCTAACATCAAATACGATTACGACAAGTAATACTATATAGATACTATTGACACTGGAATTGGAGGCACTGAAAAAGTATTACTTCTAATAATTAATCATTTTAGCAAAACATTAAAGCCAATAACTGTAGAAAAACTCCGTCGTTTCTATGAAATATACTTCTCATTGAATCTGATTAATGATAAAAATATACTAAAAAAGGATGTTCATAATTAGATTAGTAAAAATCATTATTTACGCCACTCCTATTTAAAGGAAAAATTAGAATATTAGTAATAATAAATTCAATTAGCAAATATATTAGTAAATACTAACAAAATTTAGTATAAATTACTAATAATGCTAATAATAGTTAGTAAAATGCCTGCATAATGCTAAATTTTCAATCTTAATACTAACGTTTAGACACCCTCCCCTACTTTACTAAAATTCTTTACTAATTTTTATCGTAATGAAAAGGCTTATTTAATCCCTATATTTGTACCTGAAAACAAACCAATTTTCTCTGTTCATGGAAAAAATACGCGTTGCTATTAACGGCTTTGGCCGTATTGGGCGGTTATCGTTCAGACGACTACTAGAAAAGGAAAACATTGAAATAGTCGCCATCAATGACCTAACAGACAATGCGACACTAGCGCATCTGCTAAAATATGATTCGGTTCACGGTAAATTTTCCGGAACGGTAAGTTCGGATTCGGATAGTCTGACAGTTAATGGAGTCCGAATCAATGCATACGCTGAACGCGATCCCAAGAAATTGCCCTGGAGTGATTTAAAAGTAGATGTTGTCTTAGAATCTACAGGCCGTTTCGTTGATGAAGCCGGTGCGGGTATGCACCTGGAAGCTGGTGCCCGCAAAGTTGTAATCTCCGCCCCTGCTAAGGGAAATATTCCAACTGTTGTTTTGGGTGTTAATGATGATACGCTAACTGGCGAAGAAACGATCATCTCCAATGCCTCCTGTACGACGAACTGTCTGGCCCCGATGGCTAAAGTTCTGGATGATGTTTTTGGTATCGAAAAAGGATACATGACTACAATCCACGCGTACACGGCTGACCAGAATTTACAGGATGCTCCTCACTCCGACCTACGGAGAGCTCGCGCAGCTGCATTATCCATTGTACCGACCTCAACGGGTGCGGCTAAAGCTGTTGGCCTTGTTCTTCCTCAGTTAAAAGGTAAACTGGATGGCAACGCCATGCGTGTTCCAACGCCAGACGGCTCTTTAACAGACCTTACGGTTGTTTTAAAGCGGGAAGCTAGCATCCAGGAGATCAACGAAGCCATCAAAAAGGCTTCTGAAACTACACTGAATGGCATTCTTGAGTACAATACCGACGAAATCGTTTCAATTGATATCGTAGGTAATCCTCATTCCTGCATTTTCGATTCTAAATTGACGGCAGTCAATGGTACGCTGGCCAAAGTAGTAGGCTGGTATGATAATGAATTTGGTTATTCAAGCCGGGTGGCTGATTTGATAGCCAAGTTGTTTTAATGATGTAAATAGGATTCAATTTACAAAATGTATCTTAAATTCTATTTACGCTGTTAAACACTAATATTATAAATGTTAATTTACAAATGGGTGTGATTTTGTTAAATCACACCCATTTTGCATTGTAAATAGTTAATTGTAAATCCTTTGTCAAAAAACAGCTGTTCGTATTTTGTTTTAATACCTAGATGTATCTTATTCAACTCGGAATTATAAAGGTCAGTTGTATAATGTAAATCGCCCCCTTTGGCTTGTTTGACCTGCTCCAGACTATAGGCAAACAGTTCGGGATTATCAGTTTTCAAATGTAATGTGCCTCCTGAAACAAGAAGTGTTTGATAAATAGCCAGGAAACGAGGATGGGTTAACCGGTGTTTTTCCTGCTTCGGTCGGGGTTGTGGATCTGGAAAAGTAATCCATATTTCATTAACCTCCCCTTCCGTAAAAAATTCGGTAAGGAAATTAATATCCGTACGAAGAAAGGCAACATTCGCTAAGCCCATCGATTGAGCTGCTTTAGAACCACGAGCAATACGATCACCCTTAATATCAACACCAATAAAATTTACATCAGGAAATGCCTGCGCCAATCCAATGGTATACTCCCCTTTTCCACAAGCTAATTCCAGAACAATGGGCTTGTCGTTCCTAAAATATTCAGTACGCCATTGACCACGTATCGTTTTGTATAGTGGTTTACCATTTTCAATAACATTTAAACTTTCTGCATTTTGCAAAAAACGGTGGGTTTTTCTTCGAGTCACAGTTATAAATTTGTTAATTCGGCAATCGTGTAATTACTGCCAGTAATGAGAATAAGGTCGTCGGACGCGCCCTCTCCTAAAGCTGCCTGAAGGGCTGAATTAACATCAGTGAAAACCTCACCAAGCAAGCCAACTTCAGCGGCTTCCAGCTGCAATAGTTCAGCTGATAACGAACGGGGGGTATGCGCCTGACAGAAGTAATAAATAGCCTCCTTGGGGAACAAAGTAAGAATTTTACGTCTGTCTTTATCAGCTACCAAGCCCAGAATGATCCTAAGTTTTGTAAATTGGATCGATGATACCGTATCAAATAATACCGTTAAGCCTGCCTGATTATGGGCTGTATCAACGATTACCCGGGGCTTTTCGCTCAAGCGCTGAAAGCGGCCTTTTAAACCCGTCAACTGGGTTACAGAAGTTAATCCGGTTCGGATCGCATCAATAGAAAGTGGAAACTGGGATTGTAATACAGAAACAACAGCCAGAACGCCCGGCAGATTTTTGAGCTGATACCCGCCTACCAAATCAAGAGTGAAATGTTGAGGGGCGTCGGCTTCTCGTACAACCTCCACATCACGCCATCCTAAACGAATACCCAGGTCTTTAACTGAATATAATTGGTCCGCAAATTGGATGGGTGCCTTAAGGGATGAAGCCGTGGACCGAAATAAGGCTTCTGTTTCTGGATGCGTTTCACCGATAACAACTGGAATACCCGCTTTAATAATACCTGCTTTTTCATAGGCAATCTGGGCTAGCGTATCCCCCAGTATATCGGTATGATCGTAACTTATATTAGTTATCAGCGAAGTTTCCGGCTTAATGATATTCGTTGAATCGAGTCGACCACCAAGGCCTACCTCTATGATCGCCAGATCGACTGCCTGCCGGGCAAAAAAATCGAAGGCCAGGGCGACAGTAACTTCAAAAAATGAAGGCTCTATTTCCTCAATAAGCGCCTGGTGACGGGCAACAAAGGCCGCAACCTCCCCTTCAGGAATTGGCTGACCGCTGATACGGATACGCTCCGTAAATGACTTAAGGTGGGGAGAGGTGTATAGCCCAACCTGGTAGCCAGCTGACTGGTAAATGGCCGCCAGCATATGTGAGCTGCTTCCTTTGCCATTGGTCCCCCCAACATGAATACTTTTAAATTGATCCTGAGGATTACCAAGGGCTTCACATAATAACCGGATATTACCTAAACCAGGTTTAAGCGCTTTGGCCCCTATCCGATGGAAAACTGGGAGCCGACTGTACAGGTAGTCGATTGCTTCCGAATACTGCATTAATCTTTAGCCTTGATGATAAACGTAATGGTACCTGTTGCTGTTGGCGGAGTCGCTCCTCCTTTAGGGCGCAGCCGTAGCCGCTGAACAGCCTTTCGGTAAACTTCGCTCACCGAGGGGCTGACAGTGCTCTGCAACTGTTGAATTCGGGTTATTTCGCCTTCACCATCCACCGTAATTTTAAAGACGATCTTTCCGGTTTCGTCCGAATCATCATTCACACTGGGACGACTCGCCATGGACCAGCCGGATACATCAAAAGCAACACCAGAAGAAGAACCGCCCGGGGTGCCGTAAAACTCTTTGGCGTTAATTTTACCGTTCGGGTTGCCCTTGTCCCCAACACCATCGGCATCATCGCCGTTATTATTGCCTCCCGAACCGGAAGCTTTCCCCACGGTCCCATTAGAACCACCTCCCCCCGACGACTTTTTAAATAAGGCGTCATTATTGACCGTCTCTACTTTTTTGGTGGGTGCAGGAGGTGCCGGGCGTTCAACGGGAGCTGTGGCTTTTGGGGATTCAACCCGCTTTGGCTCGGGACGCTCGGGCGTGGTAACGGGACTTTCTGCCTTACTGGTTATAATTGGCTTCTCCGTTGCCGTTTTTGCAGGTTTAGCCTCCTCTACTTTTGGAGATGGCGTCACACGGGTCTTTACGAGTCGCGGGGTGGTATTTACTTTCGGATCCGGTCGTTTATCAGCCGCTTTCACATCAACAGGATTTGGAGAATCCGATGCTTTATTATACGTTTGAATACGACCACTACCCCGTGAATCGGTACCAAAGTTTACTTCGACAAATTCGATAGGCGGTGGATTGGGAACAGTTTGCGATAAGTTTACCAGCAATAACAGGGCAATTAGAATCCCGTTAATGATTAGGGCCCCGGCGAAAGACTTGACACGAATTTCGTCTTCGTTCTCAAAGGTTATACGGTTCATGCAGGCTTTTAGTTTTTCAAGCTTATAACGTCAATAAAAGCAGCTTCGTTTATGCCTGCCAGAAGAACAGGCAGCGAGTGATTAACAAAGTAACAGAAAATCCACGAGAGAAAGTCCATGACAACTCCTCAAGCTATGTTACCAACTGCTCCCATCCAATACTTTTATAGGAATAGGTAAGGCAACTTTTAGCTTCTTGTTTATCTTTGATTGACTGATTGAATTTTGAAGAAGACCGGTTATCTACTAAGCCCATTTACTATATACGTACTTTACATCATTTATGGAACAACTAATCGAGTTTTTTCAACGACTCGCCGATACAAGTGACTGGCCGCCCAGGTGGTATTGCGGACGTTGGACCGATTTTCACGGTTGGCTCTATATAGCTTCAGACGCTACCATTTGGCTGGCTTATATGGCAATACCGCTAATTCTGATCCGTTTTCTTATTGTCAAAAAAGGCGTTCCTTTATCCGGAGTTTTCTGGCTTTTTGGGGCCTTTATCTTGCTCTGTGGGCTCACACACCTGCTCGACGCTATGATGTTCTGGTGGCCTGCCTATCGGATCAATGCATTGATCCGTTTTATGACGGCGGGGGTGTCGGTTGCCACAGTAATTGCCCTGATACGCTATTTCAATGAGGCCGTTGGCTTGCGTACATCGAAAGAATATGATCGGGAACTTTCCTTTCGGCAACAGGCCATGCAGGAACTTTCCCGTTCGAATGAAGAACTTCAGCAATTTGCCTACATTGCTTCCCACGATTTACAATCACCTCTCAAAACAATCGTCAATTACCTCTCACTGCTCGAAAGCAAACACGCTGAAGCACTCGATAGCGATGCGCAACGTCTAATTGGGGTGTCGACGGCAGCCGCCGACCGGATGCGGGTGCTCATCAATGACCTACTCGATTTTTCACGGGTTGGTTCAGAACTACAATTCGTTGACGTTGATCTGAATACCGTCCTGAGCGAAATCCTTGAAGATCAACAGATGGAGATAAAAAGCACCGGGGCACTTGTTCAGGTGGGGCCAATGCCTACGCTGCTGGCTCATCGAACCGATCTGAAACAAGTTTTCCAGAACCTGATCACCAACGGACTCAAATACCGTCGGCCGGGGGTTGCTCCCAGCATTAGCATTCAGGCAAAAGACCAGGGAAGCCAATATCAGTTTTCGGTCAGCGACAATGGAATCGGTATTGAGAACCAGTATTATGATCGTGTCTTCCAAATTTTCCAGCGTTTGCATGGGCGAAATGAATACCCGGGTACCGGTATTGGTCTGGCCACCTGTAAAAAGGTAGTTGAAATATATGGCGGTAAAATATGGCTCGAAAGTAAACTTGGCGAGGGGACTACTTTCTTCGTTACCATTCCTAAAGTGATTAAAACTAGTCATCATTATGCCCAAACCCATTCATTGCATCCTTCTCATTGATGATGATCCCGATGATAATTTCCTGCACAAAATGGTCATTGAGGATTCGGGGCAGTGCGATTTCACCCGAATCGCCGAAGGGGGAAGGCAGGCACTCAAGTATTTGACAGACATTGATCATCCGGACTATATTCGACCGGACATTCTCATACTCGACATCAATATGCCGGGGATGAATGGTTTTGAATTTTTAGCCGAATATGAAAAGCTGGAACCATATTTAAAAAGCCGGTTAGTCGTTCTGATGCTAACGACGTCCCTCAATCCAGGGGATACTGCACAAGCTCAGCGGTGGGTTGATGTTAAAGCCTATCGGACCAAGCCCCTGACGAAGGCCATGATACAGGAAATGGTTAATTCGTACTTTTTATAATAAGCCGCTTTTCGGCGTTATTCTATGCCCGTTTTACAACCAATTGTCAATATTGCCGAACTTCTTTATCAACGTGGTATTACTGATGTCGTCATTTCACCCGGTTCCCGGTCTGCCCCGCTTACCCTGGCGGTAGCCCGTCACCCGAAACTTCGTACCCGCGTTATGGCCGATGAGCGATCGGCTTGTTTTGTAGCCCTGGGTATGGCGCAACAGAGTGGCAGACCTGTTGCTATCATCTGTACATCGGGAAGTGCCGTGTATAACCTGGCTCCGGCGGTTGTCGAAGCCTTTTTTGGGCAAACACCTCTCCTGCTCCTCACCGCTGACCGCCCTCATGAATGGCTCTATCAGCAGGATGGACAAACGATCAATCAGGTTGGGGTGTTTGGCACCCATGTGAAGCGGAGTTACGACCTTCCCGCCGATTATTCCCATGCCGACTCACGCTGGTTTATCGAACGATCAATACAGGAAGCCATTACGCTTAGCCAGCTTCATCCAGCGGGGCCCGTCCATGTGAATGTACCCCTCAGGGAGCCTTTCTACCCGGATACCAACGATGCATTTACGTACGAACCTGCCCGGCAGATAAATGTCTATCCGGCTCAACCTACACTCACAACGGAATCCTGGCACCGATTGCTCCAGGAATGGGAACAGAGTGAACGGACGCTTATCGCCATCGGTCAATTACCCTATAATCCAACATTGCTGACCCTTCTGCGAAAATTCAGTGAAGAACTGGGTATTCCGGTAATTGGGGAAATTGTAGGAAACATTCCAAAAAATGATCTCTTCATCACCCGTACCGATACATTCCTTTCCGGCATTGATGCAGAAACAGCCCGGTCGCTCAAACCCGACCTGCTGTTGACAATCGGTCATTCATTTTTAACACGAAACCTGAAAACGTATCTTCGGCAATATCCGGCCAATCGGCATTGGCATATTCATCCCTCCATCGACCGGATTAATGATTCACTCCAGAGTTTAACAGCGTTAATCCCGGCCGAACCGGTCGACTTCCTGAAAAAACTCTTCGACGATATCGACTACCAGCGATTTTTATCGGGCGACGAAGATGACGATGCGCATGCGTTTCTTCATAGCTGGCAGGCAATTGACCGAAAAGCTACGCGTCTTGTCGAAAAAACTCTTTCTAAACATACGGACGGTCAGACGACTCGCTTTACAGACTGGTCAGCGGTTCACCTGATTCTGGAAGAGCTACCCGAAAAATCGGTGCTTCATCTGGCGAATAGTATGCCGGTTCGTTATGCAAACCTTTGTGGCGTATCGGATCAACAACAAATCAGCGTGTGGGGTAACCGGGGGGTTAGTGGTATTGATGGTTGTTTGAGCACAGCCGTAGGAGCAGCCCTGATGACAGATCAACTGGTAACCCTGCTGATTGGTGATGTCGCTTTTTTTTATGATCGCAACGCCCTCTGGTCGGCACCAACTCCTCCTAATCTTCGTATCATTTTACTGAATAATGATAGCGGCCATATTTTTCGGATGATCGAGGGTCCGGGACGTCAGCCCGAACTCGAAACATTTTTTGAGACGCCCCATGGCTATACGGCACGCAACACCGCCGAAGACGCTAACCTGACTTATTCCGTTTGCGATTCGATAGAAAATCTCAGAATACTATTGCCCGACTTTTTTCAACCGGGTAACTCGGCTAAGCTGCTGGAACTAACAACCGATAAACGAGCCAATCAGGAACAGTTCGCTACCTATAAAGCCACAATACGCAGTCTGCACAGCCAAACATAATCAACAAAATTGATTCTAGCCTATACGGTTCAACTTCCGTTTTTCACCAGAAAATAAACTGACTGAAACCGGGTCAACCCGCCCCTATCAGTTTGTCAAAGAAAATGCTCGTTTAGGAATTTTATTGAACTATACCTGTAGTTATAGTTCAATACTTTTACAAGTATATATTTTACAGAACGCTACAACTCATTCAATTCATTAAAACAGTTTCTTTGTTTTTCTGTCTGTCAAGAAACCATGAAAAAGCATCTCATACCCCTCCTCACGGCTATCATCTTCGTGTTTACTCATTTCACTTGTGCGATCTACGGGCAGGTAATAACGCCCGGTCAGATTGACGCCGTTGTTGAACGAACGCGAACGACGTTCGATGTGCCGGGCATTGCCGTGGCCATCGTGAAAGACGGGAAGGTCATTCATGCCAAAGGGTATGGCATACGGTCATTAAAATCAGGGCAGAAAGTGGATGAAAACACCCGCTTCGGGATTGCCTCCAACAGCAAAGCGTTCACCGCTGCCGCACTTGGTATATTGATGGATGAGGGAAAGCTAACCTGGGATGATAAAGTGATCAAGTACATCCCGGAGTTTCGGATGTATAATGATTACGTAACGGAGGAGTTCACCATTCGGGACTTGCTCACGCACCGCAGTGGCCTCGGTCTGGGTGCCGGGGACCTGATGTTCTGGCCCGATTCGAGCACCTTTACCATCAAAGACGTAATCCATAATTTACGGTATCTAAAACCAGTTTCCGGTTTCCGGACCAAATATGATTACGATAATCTGCTGTACATGGTGGCCGGTGAAATCATCGAACGGGTGAGCGGACAAAGCTGGGAAGCCTTTGTTGAGGACCGTATAATGAAACCTCTGGGTATGCTCCATAGCGCAGGCACATACAGTCGTTTGACAGATAAAGTTAATGTGATCGATGCCCATGCCCCCGTAAACGGGACTGTTCAGGTAATTAGCCGGGATATGTTCCGTTTTGGCAATTCGGCAGGGGGTATCAATTCCAGTGTCTCGGATATGAGCAAATGGGTTATTGCACAACTGAACAAGGGTAAGTTTGGCGAAAACCTCAACAAACAACTGTTCAGCGAGAAAGTCCATGCCGACATGTGGAGTGCGCAAACCATTTTACCGGTTAGCCCTACCCCAACGCCCCCTTACCATACTCATTTCTCTGCCTACGGACTGGGCTGGGGACTCAGCGATGTGAAGGGGTATAAACAGGTAACTCATACCGGTGGACTGGCTGGAATGGTTACGCAGGTGACGCTGATTCCTGAACTCCAGTTGGGCATTATCGTGTTCACCAACCAACAAGTCGGGGCCGCTTTCAGCGCCATTACCAATACCATTAAAGACAGCTATTTAGGGCTTCCCCCAACCGACTGGATAACCGTCTATCACGAACGGGTAAAAGCGGGCCTGGCCGAAGCGGAAAAAATCACCAGGGAAACCTGGGATACAATCGAGAAAGTGCAGAAAACCAGCCCTGCCAAATTTGATCAATCCATGTTTACCGGAACCTACCGGGACAATTGGTTTGGGGATGTTCAGATTACACAAAAAGACGGTACCCTCTGGTTTCACGCTGTTCGTTCGCCGAAGCTGACGGGCCAGATGTATGCTTATAAAAACAATACATTTATTGTAAAGTGGAACAACCGAAGCTTCGACGCCGACGCATACGTTAATTTTCACCTCAACAGCAGCGGAAAGCCAACCTCTATTGATATGAAACCAATTTCTCCCCTTACCGATTTTAGCTTCGACTTTCAGGATCTGAACTTGGTGCGAGTAACGAACTGATCGGAGTTAACCTACCGACAATGGGTAGCCCGTTCACGTTTAGCCAGGGCATCACCGGCGGTTTCGCCCCGTTGCCAGGCCTCGCAAGCTTTGTCATTATGCCCTAGTGCGGCCTCGGCGGTACCGATGTAATAATAAAGTTGGTCTACCGAAGAGTTTAGGGTTTCTGCCTGGCGAAATTCAACCAGTGCCTTATCATACTGTTTCTGATTTAAATAATAAAGACCGAGCGTTTGGTGCGCCCAGGCATTCCGGTCGTCACGCTGGAGTGATTCCTGAATGAGTGGTAAAGCATCGCTCGGTTGGTTTAGTTTCAGCAATAAGAATGCTTTGTTATTCAGGTAATAGGGTTGACGGGGTTGAATAGCCAGGGCCCGCTCTACATACTTGAGTGCTTCTGCATAATTGCCATCGTGAGCCAGTAATAAACTCTGGTTGTTCAGGGCTGCATCCTGTTTAGGATTTAATTGCAGGGCTTGCTGAATATCCTGCTTTGCCTGGTCATACATTTTTTGGTTATAATATAGAGCCGCGCGATTCGTCAATGCCTCCACATTTTTGGCATCGAGTTGTAAAGCCCGGTCGTAAGCAGCCTGTGCCGGAGCCAGCTTATTCAATTGCACATACGCATCGCCCAACCGGGTCTGGTAGAACGTTGAATCCCGGTATTGCTTTTCGATCCGCTGTAGATCAGCCACACTGCCTGCAGCATCCCCCGTTTCTAAAAGAACTTCAGCCCGATTAAAATAGGCAGTACCGAAATCAGGGTCCAGTTCAATGGCACGGGTATAATCGATTAATGCTCCTTCCCGGTCATCGTTGCGAAATTTGGCCAACCCCCTGTTATTATAGGCATCGGCAAAGTCTGGTTTTTTGGTAAGTGATTCCGA
Source organism: Spirosoma aerophilum (assembly GCF_054782495.1). Lineage (NCBI taxonomy): Bacteria > Pseudomonadati > Bacteroidota > Cytophagia > Cytophagales > Cytophagaceae > Spirosoma > Spirosoma aerophilum. Next base: position 983,014 of record NZ_BAAGSJ010000013.1, read on the forward strand.
ATAAAAACGGATGGCTTCTTTATATTCGCGTTTCTGAAGCTGAACATTACCTCTCAGAAAAAACTGAGCCGCTTCTTCCGTGTTCGTGTCCCCACAACTTTCCAGCGAAACAGATAATAGACAACCAAAGAATACCCAAGTCAGGTATTGATACTGGGAGTTACTTACCTTTAACACCTTTAATAGTCTTTTCAATAAATTATTCATTCAGTATACATTATCTAAGAACGTTAACATGCGATTTGTTCAGGATATTCCCCATCCCCAGTTTCGAATAGGTTTGTATGCCTGGAATGGCAAATATATTGTCAAAATTGACGCTGGACCGTATGAGCAAACCTATAAGGTTAGTGAAATGGACCTCATCGACCCCGAAAACGTCCCTAAACTGCTGGATGAATCGTTTCTAAGCCGGGTCGCACTCCGCTTTCAGGAGATGGATTCGGACTGGCAGGCAACGGGTGATCGGAATGACATCTTTTAAATACATTCTTTCCCATACGCCGGTTTCGATCCGTCTGTTTAAAGCAAGGCGAAGCACTTTAATGATGCCGTTTTGCTGGTCACTTCAACCATCCGCAAACAAAAAAAACGAAGAAGCCGCGAAGCCTGACACTTGAGCCTGATGGTTTTGTGCATAGTGTGCCAGACATTGACCGGATTAATTTTCGACTCAGAAAGAGGCTGGTCTACGGTTAAATGTCGGTCTACCAAATAGATAGCAAAGCAGAAAGAAAAATAGCGGAACAACGACTTTCCAATAATCTGCCACGAAATCGCTGGACATATAATCATCGACCGACGAATCATATAAAGCGCTCAGGTTATCTCCGGGCTTTAGGGCAGTAAAGTCATCCTCGCTGATGGGAATGACCCGCTCCTTTTGCTGATGCACAATCGTCGCCCGATAGTCATACCAATGTGCTTTTGAGCTTCGTCCCTGTGAAATCCGATCGGTATTTACGACGCGTACCTTAACTTCTTTCCCCTCATGTTTCAGATGGTTGTAATACCTAATGTAGGCCCAGACATCATACGAAAAGAAAACACCACCCAGCAACAGCACAAAGACAAACAATAAACGAGCCATATTTGACAGAAGAGAAATAGGTATTACAGATACGATCACCCCGGAAATAAAGAAAAATGAAGCTGTCGTCAGCAGCAGGCATAAGAACAACAATCGATGAAGATTAGTAAAATCACGAATCGACGTCCAGTCGATTAACCTGGACGTCCGGGTTGATCGGTCAAATTTTACTTCCGAGTCCGGTTGGCGAAGTTTATCGTAGCCCGCATGGTACAACATGGCGACCCGATCGCCGTTCCCTACGTAGGTACTATCCATCACATATCGGCTAGTGTACGTCTTTCCAGCATAGGTTATGGTAAGATAGGCGCTATTGGCCAATATGTCACGCCATGATCGCTGGGTATGATCAGCTTCGGATACGCGTACAGACACAAGTTTGCCTTCCTTCACAAATTCGCTCTGCAGCACTGACTCCTGGTAATACTGCCAGCTTACCCAGGTTGACACCCCCAGAATGACCGCGACAATCAGTGAAATAAGGAAATTGTACATACGGCTGATCACCGCAAAAAAATTTTGGAGCATCAGGAAATTGGCTACAGGAAATGTAATATACACGGCTGAAGAGGACCTTCGGCAAGCCACTTCGTAAACGGTACGATTTTAGGTTGTGTAAAAGCTAGGTGTCAAATTTCCATAACCTGTTATTATCCACCATAACGATATGTTGGGCATAGGACGAACTAACTCAGCCGTAAAAACACTTATACTTGCATAGAAAATAAGACGCCGGGAGAAACCGGCGTTTAGTTTTAATAGATTAGTTGATAAAATCTATAGACTATAAGCTTTCACTATGTCTATCCAATTGACCGACCAAGTTAGCCAGGCCGCCCGGCGCGACATTCTGGACTTAGAGCAGAAAATCAGTTCTTTTCGCTCGGGCGATATAGCCGATGAGGCTTTCCGCAAATTCCGGCTCACTCGGGGTGTATATAGCCAGAGGCAACCTGGGGTGCAGATGATTCGTATCAAGCTGCCGCACGGCCGCATTACAGCCGATCAACTGGTGCGCATTGCCGACTTATCGGATAAATACGCCACGGGAAATCTGCATGCCACAACCCGTCAGGACATTCAGCTGCACTTTGTCAAACTAGCCGATTCTCCTCAGCTCTGGGCCGACCTGGAAGATGCCGGTATTACATTGAAGGAAGCCTGTGGCAACACGGTTCGGAACGTGACGGGTTCTGCCCGGGCGGGTATCGATCCGCTGGAGCCGTTCGATATTACAGCCCACGCCTATCATATTTTTGACTACTTCCTGCGGAACCCTATTTGCCAGGATATGGGTCGGAAATTCAAGATTTCGCTTTCATCGAGTGAAAAGGATTCGGCCTATGGCTACATGCATGATGTCGGCCTGATAGCCCGGGTGCAGGATGGCAAGCGTGGTTTTAAGGTGATGTTGGGCGGTGGCCTGGGTGCCCAGCCGTTCTCGGCTCAAACCGCCTTTGAATTTTTAGAAGAGGAGCGCGTCATTCCGTTTATTGAAGGGGTGATTCGGGTGTTTGACCGGTACGGCGAACGCCAGAAACGTCATAAAGCCCGGATGAAATATCTCCTCAACGACATCGGCCTGGAGGAGCTGTTGCACCGGGTAGAGGAAGAAACGCCTGCCCTTAAAAATAAACTCGTCACGGTAAACGAAGCGACGGCCTTCAGTAATGAGACCTACGCTGACCGGCCTGAAGTAAGTGGCTTTCAACTGAACACTGACAACGCAAAGCTAAAAACCTGGTTCAAAACCAATGTTTTTGAGCAGAAACAAGCGGGCTGGTATGCCGTTCAGCTGCGCGTATTACTGGGTGACATGCACTCTGACACCGCTCGCGCACTGGCACAAATTGTGAAACAATACGCGGCTGATGATATTCGTGTGACGGTGAACCAAGGCTATCTGCTGCGTTTTATCCGGCCGGAAGATCTACCTGCCGTTTTCGACGCCCTCGACGCCTTGGGTCTGGCCAATCCGGGTTTCGATACTACCGCCGACATTACGACCTGCCCCGGCACGGATACCTGCAACCTGGCCATTTCCAGCAGTTACGGCATCACCCGGGCGCTGGAGACGATGATGCACGAGGAATTCCCGGATCTGGTGTTTAATGATGACATCAAAATAAAGATTTCGGGTTGTATGAACGGTTGCGGCCAGCACTCGGTAGCAAACATCGGGTACCACGGCTCCTCGCTCAAGAATGGAGCCTATGTACTACCCGCCCTGCAGGTGTTGCTGGGTGGCGGTTTCAACGGTAAAGGCGAAGGTCTGATTGCGGATAAAGTGATCAAGATTCCAGCCAAACGCGGTCCACATTCGCTTCGGGCCTTACTTCGCGATTTTGAAGCCAATGCATTCGATGGCGAATACTACAGTGATTATTACGCTCGCCAGGGGAAAAACTATTTTTATCAGTTACTGAAACCCCTTGCCGATCTGAAAACACTGGTCGACAGTGATTACATAGACTGGGATCATACAGAACAGTATGTAACGGAAGTAGGGGTTGGCGAGTGCGCGAGTGTGCTGATCGATCTGGTGGCCACGACTTTAACCGAGGCTACTGAGAAATTAGGCTGGGCGCGGGAAGCCCTGGCCGATGGTCGTTGGGCCGATGCCCTCTATCACGCGTACAATGTATTTATTACGGGTGCCCGCGCGGCCCTGATGAGTCGTGATGTACCAACCAATACGCAACACGGAATTGTCAGCGATTTTGATAAGACCTTTGCGGGCAGTCCGGCAATCGGAGCGTATAGTTTCCACGAAGCCGAGGGCGATTTCAAGACGCTGGTGTTCAGCATAAATAAACAAGAACCCTCCGAAGCCTTTGCGCTACAGTTCGTTGCCCAGGCCGATTCGTTCCTGCAGACCGTACAGGCTTTCCGAAATCAACAGATTGATCAGGATGGCACTCCGGAACTCCAGGAGCTAACCCAGGCACAGGATAGTTAAACTATGTATGCTGTATGGTATATGTTATCGTATACCATACAGCTTTTCCTATACATCAGTATGAAATTGACACTAGTAGGAGCCGGGCCGGGCGATCCGGATTTAATAACGGTAAAGGGCATTAAGGCATTGCAACAGGCCGACGTGGTCATGTATGACGCGCTGGTGCATCCCGAGCTTCTTGATTACTGCCGTCCTGATACCCTGAAGGTGTACGTTGGAAAACGGCGGGGTGCCTACTCCTGCATGCAGGAAGACATCAACCCACTTATTGTCCATTATGCGCAGCAGTATGGTCACGTGGTTCGGCTGAAAGGTGGTGACTCCTTTGTTTTTGGGCGCGGCTATGAAGAAATTGATTTCGCCCGGCAGCATGGTATTGAGACGCACGTCATTCCTGGTCTTTCAAGTTCCTATGCTGTACCGGCCTCGGCCAATATCCCCCTAACCACCCGGGGTGTTTCTGAAAGTTTCTGGGTAGTAACGGGGACGACAAAAGCGGGGCAGCTTTCCAATGATCTGCAGCTGGCGGCTCAGTCGACAGCCACGGTAGTTATCCTGATGGGTATGCACAAACTTGCTGAAATCATGGCCGTTTTTACCCGGTTCGGCAAAGAACAAACGCCCGTTGCTATCATTCAAAATGGAACCCTGGCCGAACAGCAGCTTGTTACGGGTCGCGTTCAGAACATTTTTGAAAAAGTAACTGAATCCGGTATAGGCAACCCCGCCATTATCGTCGTGGGCGACGTTGCCGGTCTTTCTTTGACCGAGATTCAAACGGCACAAGCCCTAACAGAAAAGACGCTCATTGAATAATGAACGTCTTTTCTGTTAGGTAAATTAGTGTTCAATGCGTGCTTACGGGCAAAGCGTTTATTTTTTAAACACCCGATACAGTCTCCCCTGGTCGGTAACGGCATACAGAGCGCCATCTTTACCCTGGGTTATGTCGCGAAAACGCTGATAATCATTTGACAGCAAGCGTTCTTCCCCTACTACTTTACCATCTTTAATAACAAGCCTGAGGATGTGCATGCCGCTCAGCGCGCCAATAAACAGGTTATTCTTCCACTCAGGAATGGCATCGCTGTTGTAGAACGTCATACCGCTTGGCGACACCACAGGATCCCAGTAATAGACGGGTTGTTCGTATCCCTCTTTTTGTTGAATACCCTCCCCTACTTTTTCGCCACTGTACTCGATACCGTATGTAATGGTGGGCCAGCCGTAGTTTTTACCGGGTTTGATATGATTCAGTTCATCGCCCCCTCTTGGGCCAAATTCACCCTCCCACAAATCGCCCGTTACAGGATCGATGGCCAGACTTTGTACGTTGCGATGGCCATAGGAGTATAACTCCGGGCGGGCGCCGGCCTGACCTGCAAACGGATTGCCAGGAGCGGGTTTACCCTCTTTCGTAATCCGAATCACTTTTCCCAGCCCAGAAGTAAGCGACTGAGCCTGTGGGCGGGTTACTTTGTCCGACCGCTCACCTGTGCTTATCAGCAGATTACCATCGCTGGCGACCAGAATCCGCCCACCGTAATGAAGGTTTCCTTTATAGGCCGGTGTGGCGCGATAAATAACCATTGCCCCCTCGATCTTCTTCTCATCAGCCGATAGTTTACCTTTAGCTACCGCCGTAAGATTACCTTCTGCGCTGGGTTCCGAGAAAACCCAGTAGACCATCCGGTTCGTCTCAAACGCAGGATCGACTCGAATGCCTAACAAACCGCCCTGACCCGATGGATTGACTTTGGGAATGCCCGTAATCGCGTCGCTCACCTTACCAGCGGTGGTGACAATCCGCATCGTTCCTTCTTTTTCAGTAATGAGCAGGCGCCCATCCGGAAGGCTGGTAATGCCCCATGGACTTTTCAAGGCTTCGGTTAACACTTTACCCTCATAGGGAGTTGACGACTGTATACCTGCTATTCTGGTCTGGCCCGGAAAGGCCGGACGGTAACTGGGTGAATTAGGTTCTTTTGTTTCTACCGGCGAAAGGCTGGCTGTCTGAGCCATCGTCAGTTGGCTGAAAGAAGCCAGCAACAGCGATGTACCGGTAATGATTGAAGGTAATCGGGTCTTCATTTTAAGTGGTTATTTAGCTTTGAAACGCAAATTCAGTGTCAAAGATACATGCACTTATCGGTCTAATCCATATCATTGACTCTGCATGTCGGCATGGGTCCAGCAAACAGAATTAGAAGGGTTCCCGGTGCATGCCAGAACAAAACTATCCGGTATGCATGACCTATATATAGAATACTGCGGTAAGCTGGCGACCTTGCCGGAACCCATCTACTGATTTTCGTTTTTTTCACCGCGTCATTGACTATGCAGGGGTTATTTATAGAATATATTTTTCTCATCCTGATTATATTGGGACTGGTCATGCTGGCCAACAAGCTCCGGCTGGCCTATCCGATCGTTCTGGTGGTAGGTGGGCTGGCACTCAGCTTTACAGACGAGTTTTCATCGATCACCATCGACCCTGACCTGGTTTTCTTTATATTCCTGCCTCCTCTGCTGTTTGAGGCTGCCTGGCAAACATCCTGGAAAGAATTCTGGAAATGGCGACGCGTCATCACTAGTTTCGCTTTCCCCATCGTGATTCTTACTTCCTGCATAATTGCCGTAGTTTCACATGCCCTGATTCCGGGTTTTACCCTAGCATTGGGTTTCCTGCTGGGTGGGATCATCTCTCCGCCCGATGCCATTTCGGCGACAACAATTATGCGGCAGGTCAACGTACCCAAGTCGCTGGTGAGTATTGCTGAAGGCGAAAGTTTGCTCAACGACGCTTCCTCGTTAATTGTCTTTCGCTTTGCGTTAGCTGCGGTCATTACGGGTCATTTCAACTTTCAGGAAGCCGCCACCAGTTTCGGTTTGGTGGTTATAATGGGTATCGGCGTCGGCCTGTTGATCGGGGTCCTTTTTTATGCCATCATTCGCTGGCTACCCACCACACCCAGTATCGAAATCGTGCTCACACTGGTAACGCCATATTGCATGTATTACGGTGCCGAGCACTTGCACTACTCGGGGGTGCTGACAGTGGTCAGTGGCGGGCTGCTGCTGTCCAACAAGCGACAAAGTATGCTGTCCTATCAAAGCCGGATACAGGGCGTAAACGTTTGGACCAATATCGTTTTTGTGATGAATGGGCTGGTCTTTTTGCTCATTGGTCTTCAATTGCCGCCGGTCGTTGCCCAACTGGGAACGGTTAGCATCAGTAGTGCCATTGGCTATGGGCTGGCCATTTCGCTGGTACTGATACTGACCAGGCTCATCTGTACCTACGGCGCTGCGCTCTTTACCCGTTTCGCCAGCCGGTTCATTACGGTGGCCGACCCCAACCCTGATTGGCGGGGGCCACTCATTCTGGGTTGGGCCGGCATGCGGGGTGTTGTTTCACTGGCCGCTGCCCTGTCCATACCGTTGATTCTCAAGGCCGGTCAGCCCTTTCCTCACCGCAACCTGATTTTATTTATTACATTCATTGTCATTCTGGTGACCCTGGTCTTTCAGGGATTAACCTTGCCCTGGTTGATAAAAAGAGTAGACGTTAAAGCGTTAGCGAGTGCGATTCCGGAACAAAAACAGGAATTGCTTATTCAAAAGGCTATTTCCCAGACCTCCCTTGCGTTCTTAGAAAAGAATGAATCTCCCAACGAACATATCGCCAACCTCCACGAACGATTTACGATCGATCTACGCCTGATCAATCAGGAACTGTCCGAAACGAATGCCAAACGCACGAATGCCATTGTAACATTTCAACATACATACCTGGACTTGCTTCAGCAGCAGCGAGGTAAATTGATGGAAATGAATCACAAAATGGAGTTAGACGAAGAATTAATTCGAAAATACCTTTCGTTAGTGGACCTGGAGGAATTTAAAATTCGGGAAAAACTGGTACAGGAAACCGAAACGAAGTGAGTAGTAAACTAGACCTGTCATCCCACCAATAGGTGCCCAGGCAGCAGTTTATTCAGTAGAATGAGTCTCCGGTACTTTATTCCTGCCTTGACTTCAACAAACAGCCATCAGAAGCTGCTTAAATCCGCCATTTTCCCTTTTTTTAACCCGAGTTTAATTGGGTAGCCAGGTACATTCAATGTCTGGCGAATAAACTTGTCTGGCGAACGATCGTTTAGTGTTTAGTCAGGAGGCAGCGAATAATCCGTCAGCAGGACATTCTGTTTTTAGACGTCAGTTTCTACCAGTAGAGGTAATAGAAACACTTAGCGTCATTTGCGGATACCTTTTCAGCCCCAGATGGGACTTAACACATGTTTAAAAATGTCTAAAATTGCTTTAGTTGTTGGTGCCAGCGGAATCACAGGCAGCAACCTTGCCCAGGAATTAATTAATCAGGGATGGTTGACTTACGGGTTGGCCCGAAATCCCAATCAGGAAATAAATAATTTACAGCCCGTTGCCGCCGATCTGTTAAATCCCGATAGCCTTCAGGCCGCTCTTTTGCCGATCAATCCCACCCATGTCTTTTTCACAAGCTGGATGCGTAATGAAACCGAAGCCGAAAATATTCGGGTAAACGGTGCCATGGTTCGCAATCTGCTGACGGCTTTATCGCCTAAAAAATCAGTTCAGCACGTCGCACTCGTCACCGGGCTGAAACATTATCTGGGGCCATTCGACGCCTATGCGAAAGATGGCTTTTTGCCTGAGACTCCGTTGCGGGAAGAGCATCCACGCCTGGATATCGAGAATTTCTACTACGCCCAGGAAGATGAAGTGTATGCCGCTGCTGCTCGGGACGGCTTCACTTGGAGCATTCACCGCCCTCATACCGTCATTGGGAAAGCGGTTGGGAACATGATGAACATGGGCACTACGCTGGCTGTATATGCAACCCTGTGCCAGCACAGCGGGCGGCCTTTTCGATGGCCTGGCTCCAAAGCACAATGGAATGGTTTATCTGATGTGACCGATGCCCGGGTGTTGGCCAAACACCTGGTGTGGGCAGCGACAACCGAAGTAGCTCGTAATGAAGCCTTCAACGTAGTTAACGGGGATGTCTTCCGGTGGAGCTGGCTTTGGAAGCGGATTGCCGACTGGTTCGGGATTGAGGCCGTTGGTTTCGAGGGTAGCATTCATCCACTGGAAATAGAAATGGCTACCGATGGAGCCCTCTGGGAAAAAATCGTTCAGGAGCATAACCTCGCAGAACCCGATCTGAACCGGTTGGCCTCCGCCTGGCATACAGACCTTGATCTGGGAAGACCCATAGAGGTTATGACAGACATGTCGAAGAGCAGGAAACTTGGCTTCTCGGTCTTTCAATCAACAGAAGAGTCATTTTTTGACCTTTTCGAACAACTGATAGTTGATCGTCTGATTCCATCCGACGCTCATTCAAATAGGACCGTGTAACTGTCAAAACGTACGATTTGAACAAACAGTCCTACTGCTCATTTTATTTATTTAGTACGCGGATCAAAATGAAATCAGCGACTCGGTTCGCCTGGTGTTTAACGGGCAACCCGTTGAAAGATAAAGGTATCCAGTTGCTTAAACAAACCGCAGGTTACTCTCCTAAAGGTCAAATTCCTTTAGGAGAGTAACTGAATAGGTGAATTTATTAGGCTGAGGTTTCTTGTGAAAAGGTTCGGTGTGCGTTTTATTGATTCTGGGATTTTCCCTATCATAGAACCTTTAATAAAGAATTTTAAAACAGAGAAATACATTGCATCAGACTCATTCTATCACCTAAAGTGCGATTACCGAGTGGATGCCACATCATAAACAGCCACGTTTTTCAAGAGTGGCGGGGCGATGCTTTGTGTAATGGTAAGACGGAATTTTGCACCCTCAATCGGAACAACGGGCCGAATATGTTTGTAGCCGATTGTGGTTCCTTCGGCGATGGTTTTCCATTTTTTATCCCTTTCTAACTCCATCTTAAACCCCCTCACCCGCTCACCCTGGGTAATATCCTCTTGCAAAACGATGTAGTTGACGGACTGCTTTTTGTCTAATGTCAACTCAAAAACAGTACCTTCTCCATGGGCCGTTTTGAGGGGATTGGAAAAGAGGCTTTTGATTTCGCGCCCCCATTCGGATAGGCGTTGTACATCGGCTTCCGGCAGCAGGCCTCGGTCGTCGGGCGTTAAACCGATGATCAGGGTCGAATTATGCCCCACCGACCGCTCGTACATATCCATCAGATTTTTTAACGGGAAAATATGCGCGTCGTCATCGGGCTCCCAAAACCATTCATGGCGGCCCTTATACCCTCTCAGCGGTGCGTCCGACATGGCGGGCATCCAGTATTTCCCGTCTTTGTCGCCTTCTCTCAAGAGTTTAAAATCGTCTTTAAAAACAATTTCCTTCTGCGCGGCATGTGAAAACGGAAACGGAAACGTAGCCCAACACGGGTAAGGCACGGTGCCGGATTCGGAGCCCCCCCAGCGAAAATCGGCCCGCTGCGCATTGTGATAAAACAGACATTTGGGTTGGTATTTCTCCACAATCGGCAGTACATCCGCGCCGTATTTAGTGGGGTCGTCGGCACCGCCGTCAAACCAGATCATAAACAGATCGCCGTAGCGTGTACAGAGCTCTTTGACCATGCCTTCACACATTTTTTTGTAGGCCATTTGCCGATTTTTTACCAATGGACTTTCGCCGTCAATCCTGAAATCATGGACGCCCAAAAACGAATTCCACCGGATGCCCAGGTAAATACCGGGGGCAATGCCATATTTCCGACAGGAGTTAACAAAGTCCCGCACCAAATCTCCCTTTCCCTCCTGAAACTTCAGGGCCTTCATGCAATAGGGATTTACGTCGCTTTGATACAGCGCAAAGCCCGTTTCGTGGGTGGCCGTCAGAATGGCAAATTTCCCGCCCATTGCCTTCACGGCTTTGATCCATTGATCGGTATTCAGTTGGGTGGGGTTAAAAATAGTTATGTCTTCAATGGGCGTGATACGATTATAGGCCTGATTGTACTTTTTGCCGTCAAAAACGTGCAGATCATAATGAAAAACGGCCCCCAGCTCCGCTTCATGCCAGGCCATTTGCGAAGGTGTTGGTTTCGGATAATCATGAGCCTGAGCCTTAACGTTTACCGCTAAGCCCCAACTAATAAGAAGGAAAAGTAGACCATTTTTCATTGACTCGTGGCTAATTGGACAAAATGACGCTTACATTAAGAGCTATTTCAGGCTTTACTTCACTTCGTCAGGATATGGGATGGGTTGCCCTGTAGCTTTGAAAGCAGGAAGGTGCGCATTCCGTTTTTTGAGTTCATCGGTAAACAGGCGGGCCATTTGTTTCAGCTTGGCGGGCTGAGTTTTGGCCAAGTCGTTCAGCTCACCGATATCGTCCTTCAAATTGTACAATTCTACGGTTTGGGTTTTGTGCAGATAGACCAGTTTCCAGTCACCCCGGCGCATGGCGCTCCCCCACGAGGTGCCTTTAAACTGTACGTTGGTCCAGTTATTGGGATAATGCCACAGCAGGATTTTTTTGTCGTCACGTTTGTCCTTGTTTTCCATAAACGGCAGTAAATTTTTGCCATCTACCGTTTGGAGGGTCGTGTACCGAGCCACGCCGGCCATGCCTAATACCGTGGGAAAAAAATCGTCAATGCCTACGTACTGACGGGAGAGGCTGTTTGGCTCGATCTTCGGCCCCGACACCAGCATCGGTACCCGAATACCGCCCTCATACAGCGAGCCTTTCCCCTGTTTCAGGGGTAGATTTTGGGTATGTACCTCCCCGCTGCGTTGGTGAAGGCTATAGCCGCCATTGTCGGAAATAAATAAAATATACGTGTTTTTATCCAGGTTATTTGCTTCCAGGTAATCCATGATATCGCCCAAACTTTTGTCCATTCCCTCCACCAACGCCGAGTACCGTGCCTCGGTATCGGTCAAGCCCATGTCAAGGTATTTTTGGTAAAAACGGGCGTCTTTGTCGAAAGGTAAATGAACGGCATAATGCGACATGTACAGAAAGAAAGGCTTCTGACTTGGCTGATTTTCTTTAAGGGCAGCAATGGCTCCCAAGGTAAGGGCTTCGGTCAGGAATATGTTTTTTCCGTGGTATTTCTCTAAATCACGTACGCCCCAGGTGGTGTCGTTGGGGGTACGTCTGAAACTTTTTTCCCCCAAAAAACTACTTGGATGGCCCGCTGCCGTACCGGCAATGTTTTTCTCAAACCCAATGGCGAGTGGATTGGCCGCCGGGGTTCCGTAAGAGGCAAAGTGTGCCTTGCCGCAGTGGAGCGTAACGTATCCTGCCTGCCGCAGCAATTGAGGTAAAGGCGTAGCATGAACGGTGTTGGCAATACCCGCCACGGGACTCATGCCATTGTGATTCCAGCCGGGAGGACTCAGCAGACTGTCGGGGTAATCGGTCGGGGTGTTTTTTTGGGTGTTTGTCCAGTTGGTCACATTGTGTCGTACCACGTTCATACCGGTCATGAGGCTTACCCGCGACGGGGTACAGACGGGGTTGGCGTAGGCATTGGTAAACTTCATCCCTTTACGGGCCAGTCGTTCCATGTTGGGCGTATGGAAGCGCCGGTTAATGGCGGTCTTTTCCTGCCAAAAGGGGACGGATGTATCCTGCCAACCCATATCGTCCACCAGAAAAATGATGATATTGGGCCGCCTTTGCGCCATGACGAACTGACCACAGGCAGCCAATCCCAGAAGTATTAATAATCGTACCATTGCTGTTCAATGCCGACGTCGGCTACCGTTTTTTGATTTTTACAAACCCTTTATTCTGAAATGAACTGTTGTCTGAACTCATTACAACGTTCAGGACTGAACTTGTACCCTTATCAATCTGCCCGGTACGATTGATGAAAAACACATTTTCCTTCGGTTTTCGCTGAATGAATTCCTGAAGTGTATTGGGGTCTTTATCAAAAACGATTACGGCTTTTTCTACCCACATCCCGGTCACGCTGACCGCATTGGTAAAACTCACTTCGTATTGACCGGGGGCGGTAATAAAATTCCCTAAATCAATGCTCATTTGACCCTTGCCATTGACAAAATTTTTGGTGTCCCATTCCTGCACGATCGTGTACTCTTTGGCTTCTTTTTCGGATTTGGGGAGTTCGAACCCACTGACGTAATAGGCCGTCATGCTCCTGATGAGGGGAGTGCCTTTGGTTTCGGTGACTTTTAACTTCAGGGCCGTAAGTTCAACATCCTCAAAATAATCTATTTTGGTGACCCCTACCGAGCTGCCGTCGGTCAATTTTTCCCACTTGTTTTTTGTCAGCCCCCACACTTCGTATTTTCTGATCCGGTGCCCCTGCCGATAGTCTTCTTTCAGGATGAGGTGGTTTATCTTGGTTGGTTTTGTAAACGTCAATTCCACTTCATTGGAGGTTTTGTTTTTTACTTCAGCCAAAGGTTGCTTGAATCTTCGGTTGATCTCTGCCCCAAATTCGGCGTATCTTTTTACATCTCCCGCCGGGATAAGACCGGTAGTATCGGGGTTGGAATTGAGCAGCAGCGTGCCTCCATGCCCGACCGATTTGTAATAGATCTCCATCAACTCGTTCACTGAACGGCGTTTGGCTTCATTTTTAGGCGACCAAAACCAATTGTGGTTGTACAGCGTAACATCCGCTTCCAAAGGAGCCCAGACATCGCCGTCGGGATCATCATCGTATTGGGTCGCTACCCCTGACTTCAGCACCTCCCCTTTGAGCGAATTCCAAACGGGATAATGGAGAATGCCGCTTTCCGTACCGGGCCAGCGAATCGTGGCGTCTGAGCCTTGGAAGATGACGGCCTTAGAAGCATATTTTTGCAGTATATCACTGACCGGCACCTTGCAGGAGCCGTCAAACCACACTTCGAGCATGTCGCCATAGTTAGTCAACACCTCGGTGAGCTGCTGTCTGAAAATTTTATTGTAAGCCTCCTGTTTGGAAGGGTCTTTGGTGATCCCTCCGCTTCCGAGGCCCGCACCCCATTTGATATCGCCGGGATAAATATACACCCCAAGGTTCAGGCCCGCTTTTTTGCAGGAAATTGCCAGGTCTTTTATGACGTCGCCTTTACCGTTTTTCCAAGGGATATTTCTGACGCAATACTCCGTGGTGTAGGTGGGCCACCAGCAGAAACTGCCGGCATGTTTGGCCACAAAAATGATTTCTTTGGCCCTCCACGACTTGGCCACGCGGCACCATTGGTCGGTGTCAAGCTTGGTAGGATTCATTCTCGACATGTCAAACTCCCCTGTTTCGTCGTACTCCCGGCCGAGCCAGGTAGCCACCCCGAAATGAACAAACATGATACGGCCCTGCTCCTGCCATTTGTACTGAACAGCCGAGGGTTTAGCCAATTGTTGACCTGATGAATGCAGATAGGCCAGCAGGCAAACGATAAAAAGAATTTTCTTCATTGGTACAGGAATGATGGGTCAGTTAACGAATCCGAGAAGGGAGCACTTACTTTCCGGCGTCAATTTTAATTTTTCCATTTTTCTCAAAGGCCAACTCCATGTATTCGGAGTTTTGCGCCATTATTTTTACTCCTTTTTGAAACCCGACGGAAGGGGTTTTAAACGGCAGTTTTACTTTTGTTTTTCCGCCTTTCACGGCCGTTATCTCAATACTCGCCACCAAGCCGTTCGTTTTTTGGGCACTCACCAAAAATGCTCCTTCGGCCCGTAAATCTTTGAAAGAAACCTGCTGCCATTTTGGAGGAATGGCGGGAAAAACCTCAATTTGTCCTGCATAGCTTTGCAGGAGCATCTCCTGAATGCCCGCGGCATAGGCAAAATTTCCTTCCAGCGTAAAGGGGCGATAGGTCATGTTCGATTTACCGGACTTGGTTTGGTCGCCGTTGAGGTGAAAGGAGTTGACGGAGCAAAAGGCGGTGGCAAAATCGGTCAATGCAGCCGCTGCTCCTTCGCCGTCTTTGGCGCGGGCTTTTAGGTTGCCCTCCCACGCATACGAATAGCCGCACCACCAGGCAGGGCCGACTTTATCCAATAATTTAAGCGAATTGTTAATGATCTCTTGGTCTTTTGCGCCATTCTCCCAACGAATTTCACCGAGTGGATGGATGGCCATCAGGTGCGAAAAATGACGGTGCGATTGGTTGTAGGGAAGGTCTTTTGAAAATTTAAGTTCTTGATTATCCGACAAATGATACCCCTGAAATTGCTTTAGAATCTTCGCATAATGCTCAGCTTCGGCGGGCCGGTTCAGTTCCAGCGCCAATTCGTTGGCTTTGGCAAACAAAAACCGCATCAGCGACAGATCGTAGTTGGTATTTTCTGTAAACCAGGCGGATTTTTTATTGTCATTGATTTCAGGACTTGAACTTAAGGGCAACTGACGGTGGCCATTTTTATCAATGTAGGTGATCGTTTCGAGGTGTTGGGCTACTTCTTTAAACCAGGGATAGGCACGCGTTTTCAGGAAATCTTTATCCATACTGTACCGCCAGTGTAAATAATAATGCTGCGCCAACCAGGCCGATACCGTGGGAGAAAGCGAATATTGAATCCATCCGCCCATTTCCTCGCCCACAAGCGTAGTGACGCCGGGCACATTGAGACCGCCGGAACCAAAATACCACTGCGTATATTTTTTATACTGTTCCCGGTTTTGGTCAAGGTGGTTGAGATAGCCCATCGCTTCATCCAGGTGGTTGGCACTGTAGGCGGGCCAGTAGCTGAGCTGGGTATTCAGATCATGGTGAAAATCCCCTTTCCACGGGGGAATGCGCCCATTGTCGGCCGTCCAAACGGCCTGCAATGAAATCGGGGGAGTATTGCTTCGGGCTACACTTCCAAACTTATACAGCTCCAGATAATAGTGTTTTTCCAATACCGGATCAGGCAACGATACCGACGATTTAGCCCAAAAGTTGGCCCACCAATTTTGATGCGACTGTCGGGCCGCGCTGTAACTTAGGGCTGATGTTACTTTTTTATAGGCTTCGGGTTGGGGCTTGTTGGGATAATAGGCTGAGATAGCCCACTTTCCCTCAATCGTTTTGGCATCAGTTTTATTCCACTTCACATACACTTCATAATAAAACCCTCCCCATCCCTGCTGAATGTAGCGATAGGATTGGCCGCTTTGGGTTACTTCTCCCTGCTTATAGCCCAGCCTTGCCAGATCATCGCCGTCGACCGGACCGCCGACGGTACTGCCGGAACCGCCCTCGTACTTGGGAGCCAATAACGTAAGTGTCAGATCCGTAAGATTCTCAAACCTGAAGTACCCAATGTTTTGTTTGGCATGCACAAACGATGTCATTTTGACACCGTTTTGCCAGACAATGGCCGCTTCCGCCGTTTCGATATTGAGCGAGGTCTGTTTGACCCCACCCCACGCTTTGACCTCAAATTCAAGGGCAGCGCCGGGTATTTTGGTAGGTGCCGGCTCGCGGTCGTAGGGATGGTCGCCTATTTTCTGTACGGCCCCATAATTGTCGGCAAGCACCTGTTCTTTGACCCAGGCATAATTGAAGCCGGGGGTGTGCAGGTCTTTCATGGGACGCATATCCCAAAGCTCGGCGTGATCGAGCGAAAAGCGCAGTTTATCTTCTTTTTGCCAGATCAATTCGCCGATAAGGCCATTGCCCAGGGGCAGGCCTTCATCCCAGCGGGTAGGTATCTTATCAAATTGAAGCCCGATCTGATTGCGTTGAACTTGACCAAACGAATTCGTTAAAATTAAAATCTGTAGCGAGATGAATACAATTGTCTTTATCATACATGAGGACTAAATAATCGAAGCGATCCCTGCGCAATTTTTCTGGCTCTATCCTTTAGGTGGGCGTATAAGCTACCTTATAAGGGAGCAGACAGGCCAATCAATCAGCGATCACCGAACAACTGAAATTCCCGGATTCCGGGCAGACCCCTCGAATCTTCAATAAGCAATCGGAACTTGCGGGCCTTTATCGGACTGATGACTTTCGACCAGTTGCCCATTGCGGTATCCTGAGCTACCGTTATCCAGTTGCCAGCCTGTTCGTACTGAACTGAAAAGGCATTTATTTTTGACTTTTGGTATGGGAGCTCATGAACGACCAAACGGTTCACGGTTTGTTCTCTCCCCAGGTCAACTTCCAGCCAGCCGCTATGCTGAAACAAATTCATACAGGTATCCGACAGATAGTTCATTTGGCTACCGTAGTAGGTATCGAAGTTTACGTCGGTTCGGCGACCCATTTTCCAGTGCGTATTCGGATTGTCATCGACGGCCGCTGTGGCATCGTGCAAAAATTCACCCAACGCACTCGACGCCCGAACTTTCTGACCGTATGACAGGGCATGGCTCGTTGAAAACGGGATGATCGGTTTCAGTGTAGCGGCTGGTCTGTCGAGGGTTAGAGCTACAACCGTGGCCACAGAATCACGACTTTCCGATGGCAGGTCGATAAAAAGCCCATCAGCTTTCTGGGCCACATTTACCACCTTCCCGCTAAGCAGCCGGGCAGTTTTTACAGTGGCGGGCAGTACCGGCAATCGAATGCTGGCCGGGGCTGACGGGAATAGATACAGGTATACGGTATTTCCCCGGTAAGCACTAACATAGTCATTCCCTGGGGTGTAAGGTCCACCCCGTGTTTCGTACATCGCTTCACTATGTCGATTGATCCAGGCACCCATTTCGTTGGTACGCGTAACAAACGAAGGCGGGAACACACCGGTGCTGTCGGGGCCGATATTGAATAGCAAATTTCCATTGCCACCAATACACCGAAGCAGGGTTTGCATACATTCGGGAAGCGGGCGGGGCGTATCACCGAATTTCCAGGCCCATTGATGCCCCATATTGGTGCAGGTTTCCCAGGGTACGGCGCCGTAACCGGCCACGAAGCCTTCGGGCGTAGCGTAGTCAGAGTACGGACCTACCCGGGCGTGCGACTCATCGGGGTTGAATGGCTCCAGGCGGTTGTTAATGATGATTCCAGGCTGTAAACGGCGAGCCAGTTCATACACGGGTTTGGGATGCGTAGGGCTGGGTGCCCCTTCATAATCGATCCAGAGTACACTGATTTTACCGTAGTTGGTCAAAAGCTCACGCAGCTGATTCATCATACGTTCCACAAACACCCCGTTGGTTTTTGAATTCCGGCAGTCAGGGTCTTTCCAGTCGGCAACGGAGAAATACCACCCGATAGGTAAGCCCGCTTCGTGGGCAGCCTCGGCCAGTTCCTTGCAAACATCCCGGCCAAAAGGCGATTGCATGACGTTGTAGGATATGGTTTTGGTGTTCCAGAGGCAAAAGCCATCATGATGCTTAGCCGTCAGCACAATTTGTTTGAAGCCATTGTCCTTAGCCATCTTCACCCACTGACGGGCATTGAATTGGGTAGGGTTAAATTGCCGGTAAAGCGAATCGTAGCGGGCCGGGCCGTAGGCCTGCCGCGACCAGCTTATTTCCTTCCCGATTCGACTGACAGGTCCCCAATGAACAAAAAGACTAAGGCGGGAGTCGCGCCACCATTGCAGCCGCTGATCGGTAGAAATTGGTTGTTGAGCCAGGACCTGACAGGCGAACAAGCAGCCAAGAAAGACTATAAATGAGGTGCGAAAAGTAGCCATAAAGGTTTTTATAATGAGTTAGTGTCTGAAAGTCGTTTAATTGACAACTGAACGAACAGCAAGTCCGGGGCCGGAGGCTGATTGTACCTGGTGCCCTCGCCAACTATAGTATATGACGTAGCCATAGCACAGCACTGGAATAACAAAAGCCAGCCGTATACCCTGGGTGTCTGACAGCAAGCCCATGATGGGCGGAATTACAGCCCCACCTACCACACTCATGATGATGAGTGAAGAGCCCGTTTTGGTATGTGGGCCCAGATTTTTGATGCTTAACGTGAACAGAATGGGGTACATGACCGACGTACATAACCCAACAGAGGCCAACGCATACATAGAGTCGTATCCGCTTGTCAGCATAGCGACAACAACCAGCAAAGCTGCACCGCTGGCGCAGGTCGTGAGCAAACGTGATGGATTAAGCCGCTGCAAGAGCCAGGCACCTGCCAGGCGCCCCGTCAGCACCAGTGCCATAAACAGGGTAATGAACAGGGCTGCTTTCTGTTCAGTTAAGCCCGGAAGTTGCTGCGCTTTGGCGTAACGGATCAGAAAACTGACAATACCTACTTCGGCACCCAGATAACAAAAGACGCCCAAAGCGCCGAGCACCGTGTGCCGGAATCTAAAAATATCGGTCAGCCGAATACTGGCTTCATCAGGATCGGCAATTGTCGGGAGTTTCACTACCAGCAGCCAAAGTCCCAGCAGCACAAATACACCCGCCAATGTCAAATAGGGGCTTTTGACCAGTTGAGCTTCATGTTGAAGAAAAGTTTCCAGCTGCGCCGGGCTGAGCTGGGCCAGCGTCGATTCGGGCGTATCCTCAGTGTGGAGCAAAAATCGGGCACCCAGATATGGGCCGAGCGTAGCACCGATCGAACCCACCGCCGACGCCAGACTAAGTCGGCTCGACGCCCGTTCGGGCGCTCCCAACACCGATATGTAGGGCGTGGCCGTTACCTCCAGAAACGTAAAACCAGCGGCCATGACAAAGAGCGCTCCCAGAAACAACGGGTAATATCGGGTGTCCGCAGCGGGAAAAAACAGCAATGCACCCATCGCAGCCATCAGCAGGCCGGTAACCATGCCTGCCCGGTAACCAAAACGCCGGATAAACTGACCCACTGGCAAAGCCAGTAAAAAGTAACCGCCAAAAAACGCTGACTGCACCAGCGAAGACTGCAAGTCGGAAAGCTGGCAGGCCCGTTTCAGGTGCGGTATCAATACATCATTTATATTTCGGCTGAGGTTCCAGATAAACATCAGACTCATGACCACAAGCAGTGGCACAACAAAGCGGGATGATTTCATTTGACATGATCGGAAAGCAAAAAAACAGGAGTCATTTCAGCCCAGTGTTCTCCCGGCTGGGATTCGGGAAGGCGCTGCTGAAACTGCCCGATAAAATCGGCCCATTCGGCCTGACGGGGCAATTCCCCAATGCGTCGAAAGGCATCGGCGACCGTAATTCCGTCGGGCGTCTCCACAATCATAAAAAGATGATTACCGATGCGGTAAATCTGCATATCAATCACGCCCCCCGCCCGAATGCCCGCCGGAATCTCGATCCAGGCATGTTCAGGTTGATGAAAGTATTCGTACTGGGCAATTAAGTCGGGGTCGTTTTTCAGGTCAAGAGCTAAACAGGTACGCATACGTATCAGCGTCATTCAGACAGGTTTATCGGTTATCGTTTATACCCTAATTCAGCACCTCCACCAACCGGCATAATACAGCCGGTGATGAAACGGGCTGCCTCCGACACCAGAAAGACAGCGGTATCGGCAACAACGTCGCCTTCGGGGCAGTAACCCAACGCATGAATGTTATCCAGGTACGTGTCAATCAGGGCAGGGTCGGGTTGTTCGGCGGCCCAACTGCGTAACATGGGCGTCCAGACACCAGCCGGGCAGAGGGCATTGACCCGTATGCCAAAGGGGGCATAATCAAGTGCCATGGCTTTGGTCAGCGCATTCATGCCGCCCTTTGTTGGCACGTAACCCGCATGAATCGTTTGCCCCATCTCGCCAACCAGGCTGCTGGTGTTCAAAATGCAGCCTCTCGTTGCTTTTAGGGCATCCAGACCAAACCGGGTTGTCCAGAAAACGCTCTTTAAATTAACACTGAATAGCGCATCCCATTCCGCTTCGCTGGTTTCATGCAGGGGCAGCGAGGGATTGGCAATGCCCGCATTATTATGAATCACGTCCAGTTTGCCAAACTGTTCAAGGGCTGCGGCAATGGCTGTTTCTACGTCGGCACCTAGCTGCACATGGCCCACACAACCGCCGTGGCCTTCGCCCAACCGGCTAAGCAGCATCTGGAGGCTTTTTTCGTCTCGGTCCATTACGAACACCCGGGCCCCGGCTTGGACGTAGGCTTCGGCACACGACGCCCCGATGCCCGATGCGCCCCCGGTTAGAAAGATAACCTTATCGTGCAATGTATACATTAGCTGGTCGCGATTAAATCACTGCTGCTGCCCGGTTCCTGCGGCACCTGATAATATCCATCGACAATCTGAGCGGGCTGCCGGAAATAGTTCCGAAGGTGCGGAATATGCTCCAGAAACAGATTCTCGTGGTTTATGGCGATGTGGTTGAACAAGACCAGATGCTGATGAATCTGGCCCATGTCGCCCACATGAGGCACCACCGGAACGCCAAAGTGTCGGGCCAGTAAGCTAATGGTCAGGAATTCGGATATCCCCCCTACCCGCACGGCATCGACTTGACAGAAGGCCATAGCTCCTGCCTGTAAAAAGTTCTTAAAGATGACTTTGTTCGGGATGTGTTCGCCAGTCGCCACTTTGTAGGGGGCCAGGGCCTCGGCAATGGCTTTATGGCCCTGCACATCATCGGGATGGGTAGGCTCTTCGATCCAGAATGGGTTGATGCTACTCAGCTGAGGACAGATAGCGAGTGCCTGAGGTACGGTCCACCGCTGATTGGCATCGAGCATGAGGGTGGCCGAATCGCCTGCCGTTTCCCGGATCAGCGCTGCCCGCCTAAGATCCCGATTCGGATCATCGGAGCCTACCTTTAGTTTCATGGCCGTAAAGCCATTTGCCATTGCCTTTTTGGTGTTTGACACAAGCTGATCATCCGCGTAATTAAACCAGCCAATCGAGGTGTCGTAGCCCCGGTAACCCGTCTGAAGCACACCTGCCCGGTTGTGGCGGGTTGTGTATTCCTGCGCTAGCATTTCAATGGCTTGCTGCCGATTCATGACTTCATCCAGGTAGCTTAAATCCAGGGTGTTGACCAGTTCCTCGGGCGTGAGGTCAAGCAGCAGTTTCCAGAGGGGCACCTGCCGTGATTTAGCCCACAGATCAAAACAGGCATTAACTATAGCGGCCAATGCCAGATGGACCACCCCTTTTTGCGGACCCAGCCACCGAAGCGAAGGGGAATCGGCCATACTACGGTAGACAGGTGCAAAGTTGGCCATCAACTCTTCGATGTCGCGCCCGGCAAGCGGTTTGGCCAGGTAGTCAATAGCCCGACAAACCAGGTCATTTCCTGCGCCCAGGGTAAAGGCAAGTCCAACACCTTCGATAGCCGATCCCGTTTTTAACACACACACGGCATACGAATACTGGGGCGTTTGGTGAATGGCATCAGTACCCACCCCTTCGCCCAGCGAGAAACGGCGGTCTTGCGTCGTTACCCTGGTGATGTACGTACTGGCCGGTTGAGCCGCCAGGCGGGTTGCAGCCCGAAAAACTGGATTATTCATCATCGGTTTACTCTGAACGATTGTCTGTTTTTACGGAAATTCATTGAGTTGCTGACGGTAGTCGCGGGGGGTTAGGCCTTTGGTGCGTTTAAATAACCGATTGAAGTGGGTAATACTGTTAAAACCACTTTCAGTGGCCAGAACGTCAATGGTATGTTTCCGTTCCTGCATCAGTTTGCAGGCGTACCCTATGCGGAGTTCGTTCACGAATTGGACAAACGGTTTCTGGGTTCGGCTTTTGAAGTACCGACAAAACGAAAACTCGTTCATGTTGGCTAGAGCGGCAATTTCGCTTAATGGAATATCGCGTCTGAAATTGGCAATAATGAATTGAAACAGACGCTCCATACGCTGCTGGTCATTCTCGGAATAACTGTTTACGTACTCGGGACTCGATAAAAATCGGCAATCCGTAGCCTCCATCAAGCCATTCAACAAGTGTAGGAAGGCCACCAGCTTACCCATTCCTTCCTGCCGAAAGAGGGCCTTAAAGCGGTTGATAAGCTCGGTTTTAACAGCCCCTGCATAAACGATACCCCGGCGTGAGTTGGCCAGCCACTGTTCCAGCGCTTTTTTGCCGCCGAAACCCGCCAACGAATCCACCAGCTGGTCGGGGTCGATATACAGGGCCAGTGTATGAGCGCGCAACTGCTCACTCCCCTCGAAGTATTTTTTGTCATTGTACCAAACATGTGGCACTCCCGATCCCAGGAAAACCAATTCGCCATGCTCAAAGTATTCAACGTTGTCGCCAACGATCCGCTGTCCTGAACTGGCTACGATATAGGTCAGCTGGCATTCGTGGTGGAAATGAAACTCGGTCGAGTAATACGGCTGGACGATTTCCCTGGTCTGGAAAACCCGGTTTTCCGATGCGTTAATACCAAGTATTGCCTGAACAGGTTTCATGAAACAGAATTAATTGGACAATTTTAGGCTTATACAATTCCCTTATTGTCGTATTTATACAAATATATCCTTGATATCAACCTAAAATTTGCCTAAATTTGGCTAATATCAGTGCATTATTGACATTTCAGAAATTTAAACGGTTGAAATTGGGGGATAGAAACACGAATAATAAAAATGCCCTCAACTGTAGGATGAGGGCATTGGTGAAATTTACCTTGTAGTTTGCCTGAAAGCGGATTCAGAAAAAAGGGTATTATTATTCTTGAACGGGCGGTGTTGCCCTTAAAGCATTGGCCCACCATCCACCCCGTACAAGTGCCAACTTGACATTAACAGGAAGTTGATCACCCTTGTCGAACCAGCCGGACACTCCGACATACCCCACCAGGGCTACTTTCTCGAACCTGTTGTTAGGTTGTGGTCAATACAAACGAAGCCCCTGCTGGAAATAGCAGGGGCTTCGTTTGTATTGACTATGGAATAAAATCAGCAAATCCCGATTTTACTTCACTTCTTCGTAAGGCACATCCGAGACGTTGTCACCGGCGGGCTGACCCTGACCGTTGGCAGCGCCATCACCGTTTCCAGCGAAGCCGGCACCGTCCATTGGGTTGGCACCCGCGCCGTTGGTGGCATTGTACATTTCGGTCGAAGCCGTTGCCCAGGCTGCGTTCAGTCCTTCCAGTGCGCTATCAATGGCAGCCGCGTCACGAGCACCGTGGGCAGTACGCAACGTAGCTAAGGCTGTTTCAATAGCCGACTTGTTGCCTTCCGACAATTTGTCGCCGTATTCTTTCAATTGTTTCTCGGTTTGGAAAATCATCGAGTCCGCAGCGTTCACTTTTTCGACCGCTTCACGTTCGGCTTTATCGGCCGCTTCGTTGGCTTTCGCTTCTTCACGCATGCGGTTGATTTCCGCTTCGGTCAAACCGCTAGATGCTTCAATCCGGATCTTCTGCTCTTTACCAGTGCCTTTATCTTTGGCCGTTACGTGCAGGATACCATTGGCATCAACGTCGAAGGTTACTTCGATTTGGGGAACACCACGGGGTGCCGGTGGAATATCCGACAGGATGAACCGGCCTAGCTGACGGTTCTGGGCAGCCATTGGGCGCTCACCTTGCAGGATGTTGATTTCGACGCTTGGCTGGTTATCTGAAGCCGTCGAATACACTTCCACTTTCTTACTCGGAATGGTCGTGTTGGCGTCCACCATTTTGGTAAATACGCCACCCATTGTTTCGATACCCAGCGACAGCGGGATAACGTCGAGCAGAAGAACGTCTTTCACCTCACCCGTTAATACACCACCCTGAATAGCAGCACCAATGGCTACAGCTTCGTCGGGGTTAACAGCTTTGGATGGTTTCCGTCCGAAAAGTTTTTCTACTTCTTCCTGTACTTTCGGAATCCGGGTTGAACCACCGACCAGGATCACTTCATCGATCTGGCTGGCCGATAATCCCGAATTCTTCAGGGCCCGACGGCAGGGCTCCAAGCTGCGCTGAATCAGCGAATCCGATAATTGCTCGAATTTCGACCGGCTCAGTGTTCGCACCAGGTGCTTAGGAATACCATTTACAGGCATGATATAGGGCAGGTTGATTTCCGTGGAGTTTGAGCTCGACAGTTCAACTTTAGCCTTTTCAGCAGCTTCTTTCAACCGTTGTAGGGCCATTGGGTCCTGACGCAGGTCGATCGCTTCATCTTTCTTAAACTCATCAGCAAGCCAGTCGATGATTACCTGGTCAAAGTCGTCACCTCCCAGGTGGGTATCACCATCGGTTGATTTTACTTCGAACACGCCATCACCTAACTCCAGAATCGAAATATCAAACGTACCACCACCTAGGTCAAATACGGCGATTTTCTGATCTTTATTTGTTTTGTCCAGACCGTAGGCCAGCGCGGCAGCGGTAGGCTCGTTAATGATCCGTTTAACGTCCAGACCGGCAATGGCACCGGCTTCTTTGGTCGCCTGACGTTCTGCATCATTAAAGTAAGCAGGCACCGTAATTACGGCCTCTGTCACGGTCTGACCAAGATAATCTTCGGCCGTTTGCTTCATCTTCTGAAGAATCAGTGCCGACAGTTCCTGGGGAGTATATTGCCGATCTCCGATGCGTACGCGGGGCGTACTGTTCGGGCCGTTTTCAACATCGTAAGCGACGTTTTTAATTTCGTTTGTCACCTCGTTATAGCGTTTTCCCATGAAACGCTTTATAGACGAGATCGTATGTTTCGGGTTGGTGATGGCCTGGCGTTTAGCGGGTGCGCCTACTTTGCGTTCGCCGTTGCCGTTATCCATAAATGCGACCACCGAGGGGGTTGTCCGCGCTCCTTCGGAGTTGGGGATCACGACCGGCTCGTTGCCTTCCATCACGGCCACGCACGAGTTCGTGGTGCCTAAGTCAATACCAATTATTTTTCCCATGATTGGATTTAGTTTCTTTAAATGCTGTGGTTGTAAACTGACAGACACAACCTATCTAACAATACAAATGCCAGCCCGAAAGATTGTTCGATTTGCTGTCAGATTGGCAGAAGAATACAATTATATGGGCCAAAATGACGTCTATCGTCGGAACCACGCGCAGAAGTTGGCAGAGTTTTTTGGCTCGGAATCATTAGAAATAGGAGAATCGAGCCTCTGGACAGGAAAGCAAATTATTACCTGATTCGTCTCTTTCCGTAATTAACCCCGCTATGCTAGTTATCAAAACAGCTCACCAACTAGTCGCTTTTTTATTGGAAATTGCCATGCTGATCGTCATAGGTATGTGGGGTTTTCAACTTCGGCAGTCAACGATCGAAAAATACCTGATTGGCATTGGGCTTCCACTGCTGGCAGCCTGTCTTTGGGGTCTTTGGGCGGCCCCCCGATCCGCCTACCGGCTGGAACTGCCTTATCGTGTCTTGTTCAGTTCGACACTTTTTGGCGTAGCCGCTTTTTTACTACATCGCCTTGGTCATACAACACTGGGTATTTTATTCGCCCTTATTGCCGTTGTGAGCGCAATCCTTGAATTGATTTTCGAGCGGTAAACGGAGTCGGTAACGGATATTCCCGAATCCTCCTGTCGATTTGCTTTTTACACTGGGTAAAATAACGGAGGCAGGTCCATTATGGACCTGCCTCCGTTTAAACATGTATTGCTAGAAGCTTATTTGCCGCCGAACAGACCGCCCAGCATACCTCCTAAGCCACCGCCACCCTGCTGACCCGCTACGCGCAGCAAATCATTCATATCTAATTTTCCATCGGCCATGGCTGATCCAGCCATACCCATCCAGTCAATACCCTGTTTCCCCGTTGCTGCGCCCAGAATCGAGTTACCATCCACAGAAGGGTCATTCGGATCAGATGCTTTATTCATCAACTTGCCTAAAACCATAGGAACCACTGCTGATGCCACAGACATGGCAACTTGTGGCGAAATACCTAATTTTTCCATCAGGTTCTGCTCCACATGTTGCTGTACCCCCTGCGTTACAGGACTGCTTTGAACATTTCCACCGCCATTGACAACCATACCGAGCAAATTACCCAAACCACCACCCTGAGCCTGTTGACCCAGACCGCTCATGATGCTACCGGCAACGGTTTGCATAACGCTATCGTTCTGGCTGTTAGGGATAGCCGGATTGTTGATGACAGCCTGACCCGATTGCTGCTGAACCAGATTCATTAATGTTTCTAACATGGTTTTTTTGTATTTAAAAAGTAAATAGGAATAGGTTTGTAGGACGCCGTGCCTCAAAAGTAGACAAAATCGACAGCAAACTTTAGCTGGAATCGCTTAATTTTAAGCCGAATCTATTTTCCTCCTATGACGAACGAAATGCCAATAAGTAGCGGTGAAGAGCCTAAAGATACCCTTTTGAGTGAACAGCTAACCCCGTTGTTAACTGATTTGTTTTATCCAAGTGAATCCGATGAACCTATTGAACCGGTTACGTGCTATTTAAAACAGCCTGAACCACTTATAGTTAGCCAAATAAAAGATTGGTTAATGCTCCCGCCCTCCATTTATGTAGAAGAAACCCCTGAGAACGACTTTTGGCAGCCCGTTGTCCAGGACGAAGATTGGTTTACGGACGAAGAGAAAGCCCGGACGACTAAATTCCGGGTTGTGAAAGAACTTCTGGAGAAAGAATTAACGGTACGGCAGGTTTTCAAGGTGGGTGAGTCCGAAATAGACGTATACCTCCTCGGCCGTCAGGCGGACGGACAACGGACAGGCCTCAAGACAAGGATCATTCAGACCTAACCCACGTCACAAAAAGGAGCGGGGAGTAAGTAACAGGAGACCAACATGCGTCAGTCCCTCCTGTTACTTACTCCCCGCTCCTATTACTTATTTCTGTTTACTTCACTTGACCCACAACGGCGGCAAATGCTTCCGGATGGTTCATGGCCAAATCGGCCAGTACTTTGCGGTTGAGTTCGATGCCCGATTTGTGTAGAGCACCCATGAAAGCCGAGTACGACATTCCATGTAAACGCGCACCCGCGTTGATCCGCTGGATCCAGAGACCCCGGAAATCACGCTTCTTGGCACGGCGGTCGCGGTACGAATACCCTAAGCCTTTTTCGACAGCATTCTTAGCTACTGTCCAAACATTTTTACGCCGACCAAAATACCCTTTGGCCAACTTCATTACTTTCTTCCTACGCGCCCGTGAGGCTACGTGATTGACGGAACGTGGCATTGTATGTTACTTGTTTTTTGACGATCGGCGGAATTAAACGTGAAAAACGTCGAATGAAACGTGTAAAATAAATTAATCCTATTCATTCATAATTCTTCAATCTTCATTCGCTTTTTGGGCCGGGCATCGGGTGAAACTTAAACCAGACGCAACTGCGTCTTTTTTGTCTTAGACGTTCAATAACGCCTTGATGCGTCGCTCGTCTGGACCATCAACAAGAGCAGCATGCACCAGATTGCGCTTCTGCTTCGTTGACTTTTTCGTCAGGATATGACTGTGGAAGGCGTGCTTCCGCTTGATTTTTCCAGTGCCGGTCAGCTTAAAACGCTTCTTGGCCGCTGAATTGGTTTTTACTTTTGGCATTATAGTAAACCGCTTTGTATGGAAAATTAAGTAAACAGGCCGCAAAGATACAAAAAAAAGTAATACCCAGTGAGTGTATAGCTTAAATACCAGAGGTTTTACGTTTGAACAGGCAATCGGTCTGGCCATTGATTAAAAGAACACCTTAATCCACCAGACAACCGAATCCATATGAACTGGCAGTAACAAAAACTCCCTGAAAATATAGCCAGCTGGACTATTTCTTCAGGGAGTTTTACTCGTGGCCGATTGGAAGGAATGCGCCGTATCAGGAAACATCCAACCGGTTAATCACCACTTTATTTTTTAGGAACAACCACTTTCGGCGACAGGAACATACTCATCCGTTTACCCTCCAGTTTTGGTTCCGATTCGATCTTACCGTAATCTTCCAGTCCTTTGGAAAAACGTTCGAGTAGCTGAAAACCCCGATCTTTGAAAACGATAGCCCGTCCAACGAATTGAACATAAGCTTTCACTTTCGCTCCCTCTTTCAAAAAGTTGATGGCGTGTTTGAGTTTGAACTCAAAATCGTGATCATCGGTATTCGGGCCGAAGCGAATTTCTTTTATGACAACTTTCGTGGCATTCGCCTTGATCTCTTTCTGCTTTTTCTTCTGCTCGTATTTGAACTTGGAGTAGTCCACAATGCGACAGACGGGCGGCACGGCGTTAGGAGACACCTCAACGAGGTCAAGGTTTTGCGCTTTAGCCATGGCTTGCGCTTTGTTTGTCTCGTAGATTCCCTGCTCTACATTCTCACCGACCACACGCACTTCGCGAGCCAGGATACGCTCATTAACTTTGTAGGGTTCTTCAACCACGCGACGGGGTGGTCTCCGCTGGGGTAATGCCATAAATTGTGTTTAGTGTGCTATTTTATTCGTTTTGAAAACGTACTGTGGCTCAAAAAGTTCGGGAATCTATCGAAAATACTCGTCCGGTGCAAGTTTAATTCAGAAGTTGTAACTAGTAAGTTCATAAGTAGCAGGTACCGACAGAAAAGTATTACCAGGCACCTTGCCCTTATGAACGTACTACCTAAACGACGGCTACACCATCACTTCGGCCTGAAAGGTCTTAATGAATTCGGCAACCGGCATGCTGCCTAAGTCTCCCTGGCCCTTGCGTCGAACGGAAACCGTGCCTTCGGCAGACTCTTTATCGCCAACAATCAGCATGTAAGGCACTTTATTGACTTCGGCATCCCGAATTTTACGGCCAATTTTTTCGTCACGGAGGTCAACGAATCCACGAATGTCATTCTCCTGTAAGCTGAAAAACAGGTCGTTGGCATAATCTTCGTATTTTTCTGAAATCGGCAGTATGGCAATCTGATCGGGAGAAAGCCAAAGCGGGAAATTTCCACCCGAGTTTTCGATCAGGATAGCAATGAACCGTTCCATCGAGCCAAACGGTGCCCGGTGAATCATTACCGGACGGTGCTTTTGATTATCAGCTCCGATATACTCCAGTTCAAACCGGTTAGGCAGGTTATAGTCTACCTGAATCGTTCCTAATTGCCATTTACGCCCAATAGCATCGCGCACCATAAAGTCGAGCTTGGGACCATAAAAAGCGGCCTCGCCCAACTCCGTTACTGTTGGCAATCCTTTTTCGGCAGCGGCTTCGATAATAGCGGATTCGGCCTTCTCCCAAAGGTCATCAGAACCAATATATTTGGTTTTATTTTCAGGATCACGAAGGGAAATCTGGGCGCTATAATCTGAAAAACCCAGTGTATTGAACACGTAGAGTACCAGATCAATCACTTTCATGAACTCCTCTTTAACCTGGTCGGGGCGGCAAAAGATGTGCGCATCATCCTGCGTAAAGCCCCGTACACGGGTCAGTCCATGCAATTCGCCCGATTGCTCATAGCGATAAACCGTTCCAAACTCAGCCAGCCGAAGGGGTAGATCACGGTAAGAGCGCGGTTTGGTTTTATAGATTTCACAATGGTGCGGGCAGTTCATGGGTTTCAGCAGAAACTCCTCGTTCGGGTCGGGCGTTTTAATAGGCTGGAACGAGTCTTCGCCGTATTTATCCCAGTGCCCCGAGGTGACGTAAAGCTGCTTGCTGCCAATGTGGGGAGTCACAACGGGTGAGTAACCGGCACGCACCTGCGCTTTCCGCAGGAAGTTCTCCAGCCGTTCGCGCAAGACAGTTCCTTTGGGCAACCACAAGGGTAGCCCCGCTCCTACCTTTTCCGAAAACGCAAACAGTTCCAGCTCTTTGCCCAATTTACGGTGGTCACGTTTTTTGGCTTCCTCGAGCAGAAACAGATACTCGTCGAGTTCTTTCTGTTTGGGGTACGTAACTGCGTAAATCCGGGTTAACTGTTTATTTTTTTCATTACCACGCCAGTAGGCACCGGCTACGTTCATCAGCTTAGCCGCTTTGATAAACCCTGTGTTTGGAATATGGGGTCCGCGACAAAGGTCGGTAAACTCACCCTGGGTATAAAACGTAATCGTGCCATCAGCCAGGCCTTCCAGCAGATCAAGCTTATACGGGTCGCCCTTTTCTTCAAAGTAGGCGATGGCATCTGCTTTGCTCATGGGTGTCCGGATATAGGCCTGTTTCTGGCGAGCCAGTTCAAGCATTTTATCCTCTACCTTTTTAAAATCTTCCTGCGAGAACGGTTGTCCACCCAAGTCGACATCGTAATAAAATCCGGTTTCTATGGCCGGTCCAATGCCAAATTTCACACCCGGATAAAGCGCTTCGAGGGCTTCGGCCAGTAAGTGAGCGGAAGAATGCCAGAACGTCGCTTTCCCTTCGGCATCGTTCCAGGTCAGCAGCTGCACATTGGCATCTTCATCAATTGGCCGGGTAGCATCCTGCACGACCCCGTTGACTTTGGCAGCCAGCACATTACGAGCCAGACCTTCACTAATTTTTGTGGCAATATCCAACCCGGTGCTTCCCTTGGGATATTCCCGAACGCTGCCATCGGGCAACGTTACGCGGATTTGTTCGTCCTGCGCAATCATACGTTTACTAGTTAGTTAATGGGTACCCGCAGCTCACCTACAACTGTAAGCCACTTAATTTTATGTATGATGTATAGTTTAATGTCGTAAGATACTGAATCAGCATTTACCACATACATCATTAATCAACCATCATACATACAACATCCTGCATCAATTAATCGGTTTCACCGTTCGCTGGAGCGAATCGCCGGAACTGCTTGTTACACGGGCTTTCGGCTGAAGGGTCGAAATGTTTACCCGGGTGGTGTCAATTACGGTTCGGTTGCGCGCCTGCGATACAGGTTTGGCAACCGTATCCGGCAAAAATAAGGAGTTATACGAATTTTGTGCGTACTGTCTTCGTTGTGAGCGCCATAAACCGGCAGCAGCCTGCTGATCAGCCATATTTTGCTTCGTTGCTTTTGTATAGGCGGCAATGGCCAGATCGAATTGACCCATCTGCTCATGGCAGTAGCCTACATACGTATCAATACGCGGAAACTGGGGCCTAAGCTGCTGAACACGCTGATAATTAGCCAGAGCCGCATAATAATTACGAAACTTCTGATTGATCAGTCCCATTTGAAAATGCGCCTGGTAATAGGTCGGCTGGATCGCTATCGTCTGTTGGTAATACGTCATGGCACTATCGAGCTGCCCAACGGTATGATAAATCAACCCTCGCCCATAGGAAAGCCGGGCATTATTGGGAAAATAGCGAATGGCTTGTTGATTATAAGCCAAAGCCGAATTGAGATCGCCGAGTGTTCTGTATACCGAGGCCAGTTGATTATACGTTTCCAGATAACGGGGCTTTAAGCGAAGTGACTGCTGGTAAAGGTTTATCGCCTGTGCTGTATCTCCCTGGCGGGCTGCCATGAGGCCATTAAAAAAATAAGCTTCTCCGTCGTAGGGAGCCATTTGCAGGGCTTTTGCTACGTAAAGTTTCGCTTTATCAAACTGATTTTGCTGTTGCAGTAAATCGCCCTGTAAGGTATACAACTCAGGCGTATCAATACCCAGTATTTCGGCTCGCTGAGCGTTTTGCAGGGCTTTGGCGGGTTGTTGTAATGACCGCAGAATCTGGGCCTTGGTCAGGTAGTACGCGCCGGCATTGTCGTTCCGGCTGAGGGCTTCATCAATATCATCCAGTGCCTCCGTCAATCGGCCCATCGATAATAGAATAACAGCCCGCTTGGCATAAGCCGACGCGGGTGAGGATTGATTGATGGCGAGTGTCAGGGCACGTAGAGCCCCCTCTACCCGACTTTTATCGCCGGGTTTTGGAAAATCGGGAATATGAGCGGTCTGCCGGTCATCGCTGGTACAGGAAACCAAAAAGAGCGAAAGACTGAACAGAAAGACGAAAGAGGGCAAGAGCGAAAGAGCGAAGGAGCAAAATCCAGTTGAAGCAGGACGCTCTTTCACGATTTTACTCTTTCGCTCTTTTATACTTTTCATGACGAAAATCGATAGAATACCCCCAAAGGTAGCCTTTTTTGAAAGCTGTCCTGCATGGCTAATTCCCCCCATTCAGGGTTAGGTACTTCACCGAAAACCTGGCCGATAAGGTTATCCAGAATTAATGAGGAGAAACCAAGGGAATATAGATTAATGATAAAAAAGAAGTCAGTCCGGTCGAGTAAGTCAGCGCATGATTTCAGCAAGTCATTCAACTGCTCTTCCAACACCCATTTCTCCCCATCGGGTCCGCGGCCATAGGCGGGTGGGTCAAGAATAATGCCATTATAATGGTTTCCCCGACGTACTTCCCGCCGAACAAATTTTACGGCATCCTCTACAACCCAGCGAATGTTGTCCAGTTCACTGTGATCCATATTTTCCCGAGCCCAGCTAATGACGGGCTTAACGGCATCGACATGCGTTACATCGGCTCCGGCCTGCCGGGCAGCCAGCGATGCACCTCCCGTATAGGCAAACAGGTTCAATACTTTCGGCCGGGTCCCTTCGGCGGATATAGCCTTTATTTTTTCGTGAATATAAAGCCAGTTGTTAGCCTGTTCTGGAAAAAGACCAACATGCTTAAACGTAGTTAGGGCCAGTTTAAATTTTAACGCCAGTCCTTCCTGCTTGAACGACACATACCAGGGGTCTCGCATGTCGGATGAAATCTGCCAGTCGCCCCGTTCGGGCGATTGACGGTCCCGGCGAAAAGTAGCGTGTGCCTGATGAGCCCATTCATCTTCGGAAAGCGACTTGTCCCAGATTGCCTGGGGTTCAGGGCGGGACAAAATGTAGTCACCAAATCGTTCGAGTTTTTGAAAATTACCCGAATCGATCAATTCATAGGCGTCCCATTTTTCAGGGGTAATCAACTGAATATCATTCATAGTAGTGTATGAAGAATGATGAGTAAAGATTGAAGAGTCGGTGAGATTTTACTCTTCATTCTTCATGGAAGCGTATTCACCCTTCACTGTCTTTCTGTCCCATTTTTAAAATTAGCTCAAATTCGTCGACCCGAACGGGCATTACCGACAGCCGCGATTGTTTGATGAGGCTAATGGTAGATAACAGGGGCTCTGCCTTTATCTGCGCCAGTGTAACCGGCTTTTGCAGCGGCATAACCGGCTCCAGTTCAATGGCTACCCATCGGGTATCATCCGGTATGGTTGGATCAGGGTACGACTCCCGTACAACGGAAGCCAGACCTACAACGCAAGGATTTGTGACGCTATGGTAAAACAAAACCTGATCACCCAGACGCATGGCCTGCAAGTTGTTACGCGCCTGATAATTGCGAACACCGTCCCAGACAGCCCGTCCCTGTTCAATAAAATGATGCCACCCGTACGTTTCGGGTTCCGATTTAACCAGCCAGTAATTCATGTAGTGTAGTGGGTAAACGTAATTAAATGAGTGGAGTTACACGGAACATGACGTTGGCCAAGGGTTGAACGTCACTCCTTCCAATCCACTCACTCTGCAGCGGTCTTACCCTCAATAATAGTCGTCATGTTCGCTGCTGCTGCCAAAGGGTGAGCCGTATTCATCGATATCATCATCATCATACCGGGAACCAGCGCCTTTAACCGCCAACGCTTTCTGGATAATCATAATCTGACCGGTATGATACATGTCGTGGTTAATAATGCCATGCAACATATCGTAGTACGTATAGGTACGACCTGGGACAATGTCTTCCAGAAACTCATCATCATCCCGTTTATCGAGCTCGTTAATCAGTTCCTCCTGGCTTAGGCTCAACTCCATTTCCAGAGCTTCCCACTCAAAGTCATCAATTTTGTCGGGTAGCGCGCCAAAATCCTTGTTGGGGGTGGTAATATCAAACAGTTCATCACCCTGCATTTTCTTGACGCAAAAAATTCGCCAGCTGGTCATGTGAAAAACCAACTCGGCAATGCTATGCGTAGACGGAGCCAGTCGGCGACCCGCCATTTCGGGCGTTACGCCCCGCAACACATCAACGACTGACGGGCCATGCCAGGCCTCTTCCCCTTCATACGTCGTATTTAGTAAATCAATGATGCGGATGAGTTCATCGTTAGGGATCATAATCGATTCGGGTAGTATTGCCGTCAACTTGTCTGGTTAGTATCATAGGCTACCAGATCCGTTCGACGACTTAGGTCATCTAATTAATAGTTCGATAAATATTCCGGAACTGAATCAAAAATTGTGCTGCAATTGCTTCTCGACTTGTGGTTACATACCGACAGTTTTTTGAAGCAGAACCGTAAATAAGCAACAAAGTTAAGGTAATATCTTAGGGCTACCGAAAAAACCGGGAACACTTTACTTGAAAGTGCGGGAAGGGGGTTCAATGTAAAGAGGCTTACGAATATGCAGTTCAAAATGGCATGTTTTATGTAGTAAACAGTTTTATAACTTATGCTTACCAAAGCGTGACTATAAAACATTCGTCATGTCGGAAGTAAGGAATGTAATCCAAATGTGCCGATATACGCCTTACTATTTCTTCTTCATTACTATTCTGCTCGTTACAAAAGGATTGGGGCAGGCAGTCAAGCCGCTTCGTTACCGGACTGAACTCGGCAGCTACTTTGCGGCTTCTGGTGAAACACCCTTCTGGCTTCGTGCCAATCAATATGGTATTGTTCCACAGGAATCCGCCTTACTGTCTCTTCGGCATAGTATGCGGGTCGATTACCACGATACCCCTTAAACTAAACTGGATAGTCTGCGGGCAGTCAACCGTCGTGTTGACTGGGGTTGGGGAGCCGAAGTGGTTCTGAATGCCGGGTATAGCTACCAACTCTTAATTCCAGAAGCCTATGTTAAAGTTAAATTTGGACAAGCCATTGAAGTGTGGGCGGGTCGACGTCG
The DNA here is from genome assembly GCF_054782495.1 of Spirosoma aerophilum. Classification (NCBI taxonomy): domain Bacteria; kingdom Pseudomonadati; phylum Bacteroidota; class Cytophagia; order Cytophagales; family Cytophagaceae; genus Spirosoma; species Spirosoma aerophilum. Next base: position 1,018,679 of record NZ_BAAGSJ010000013.1, read on the forward strand.
GGAAGTAATTGGTCTGGTTGACTCGACCCTTAGTTCGGGCTCTTATAGCTGGTCTGGCAATACGTTACCAATGGCTAAAATCCAGGTAGCCATACCGGAGTATTTTCCGCGAAATAGTTTGTTTAGCTTCAAGGGATTTTATGCCCACGGCTGGTTTGAAGAGGATCGATTTATAAAAAATGTCTTACTACACCAAAAAGCCCTGTATGGCCGTTTCGGTAAACCGGGATGGCGTCTTAAACTCTATGGCGGGTTCAATCACCAGGCCATGTGGAGCGGCAATACGGAGCGGTTACCGGGAAGTGTTATAAAAAACAATCAACTGCCCAATCGATTCAGCGACTACCTCGATGTGGTTACGGCCAGTTCTCTGGGCAATCGAACAGATCTGGATACCAATCGAATCAGTAGCTTTGACCGGCAGAATCGGATAGGCAATCACCTGGGTTCTTTTGATGTTGGATTCGAGTACACTGCACGGAAATTTTCCGTTTTTGCTTACCGCCAGAGCGTCTATGAAGATGGCTCCCTATTTTATCTGACGAACATTCAGGATGGGCTTAATGGGCTGCGAATTCGGAATCTTCGGCCTGTCAATCCACATGGTGTTCAAATCCAAACAATCTTATTGGAATATTTGTACACACAGAGCCAGGGTGGAAAATTATTTCTGGAGAACGATCAACAACGCGGACGAGACAATTACTTTAACCATTCGCAATATATGGACGGTTGGTCGCGGTATGGATTAACCATGGGAACGCCTTTTATCACGCCATCGTCCGACAGTCAGGGGGACTTACCTAAATACGGATTCACCAATAATAACCGGGTGGCGGTAATGCACGTTGGGTTATCGGGCCAGGCCTATGATTTTTTGCGTTTTCAGCTCAAAGTTTCCTACAGTCAAAACGTAGGCACCTACGAAGTACCTTTTGAAAAACCCGTTCATCAATTCTCATCGGCACTTAATTTAACAGCGCCATTGCCTATCCTAAACGGGATTACGGCCACGACAGCCCTAGCCACTGATATAGGTGGACTGTACACCAACAATGTTGGGTTTTATGTAGGCTTTCGGAAGGAGGGGCAAAGCCGTAAACGTAATTAACCAGCCGCCCGGTCGTTTACAGGCAGCTGGTTAATTAAAATGGTTCTCCCCTATCGGCTAAGCTAACCATCCGTCTGATTATCCAAGTATTCGAACTTGAGGCCTCCCTAATACCTTTAAGGAGTAATCCATTTTGGGCAGGCCAGACTCGTTACCGACGAGTACCGAAATCCGTTACCCAGTAATGCTTGTATGTGCTGGTAGTGCTGTAACCATATCCGACGCCAACGTTTTTAAAATTGGCACTCATAATATTAGCGCAGTGACCCGGTGATTTAAGCCAGCCATCTACCACAGCCCTTGTCGTTGAGTACCCGGCAGCGATGTTTTCACCGGCAGCCCGCCATACGTACCCCTCTCGTGTCATTCGATCCCAGGGCAATGAACCATCCCGACCGGTATGGCTGAAATAATTGTATGTAGCCAGATCGACGGCAAATTTATTCGAAGCTGAATTGAGTTGCGTATCCAGCGTTAAAGCTGGTACGGCCGGATATACTTTTGTACCACATAGACAGGATTTCGACCGAGCCTGATTGATATATGTGAGTACTTCCTGCTGTTGAACAGTAGTGGCTAGCCTCGCTCCTGATGGATTGGGGGATAAACTTGACGGGCCAGTTCCCCCTTCCTTATAGACTGACGACATAACGGGCGCTGGCGTCTGGACGTTGTCTTTTTCTACCTGACACGAAATAAAGGCCCCAACCATAGCAGCGCAGCCCAATAGCTTTTTCATACTCATTTCTATATCTGATTATTTTTGATTGAACAATATCATATCTACCATTTTTGTAAATATAAGAATATATTATTAAACATATTATTTACGTTATTCTTAAATTGATAACTATATGCATAATAATATGTATATAAGCACTAAAAAATATTAATCTCGTTTTTAATGATCTTCACCGATTTAAGCCAAAATCAACTGCCTGATCGATTCAATTTCTACTTCACAGTATACTAGCATTACCGGGGGGGATAGCTTGGATACAGGTAATCCCTTTCACGAATTTGTGAAGAGGGATTACCTGTTAGACGCTGTATAATCAGGAATTTCGTTTGCGCTCCCAATTACCTTTTTCTGGCTTGGGGCGAATAAGGTAAACATCCAGCAGTGCATATGGGCGTGCCAAATACTCTCGAATCAGTGTGCGCAGAGAATATCCGTCCGGAACGTCCTGAGCAGCAAACGCAATGGCCTCCATTCCTTCGTGATTGCCAATATAGAGCGCGCGGGCGTTGTGGAAATTTTGAGAAATGATCGTGATTTTTTCCTGGTTGAAAACGTCTTTACAACGCACAACTGAATCAAAGGTCCGATAACCGGCGTAATCCAGTGTCATCACCGAAGCCGGAATACCAAGTTTAATCAGCGCGCGCTGCATGTCGACGGGCTCATTATAATACTCTGAGTCATTATTTCCGCTCAGAATTAAATACTTCACTTTACCTTCTTTCCAAAGTCGGGCGGTAGCCTCCATCCGGTACCGAAAAAACAGGTTCTCTTTTCCCGTTCGTACGAATTTGCTGGTACCAAGCACCAGACCAACATCATTGGCGGGCAACTCGTGAATATTAAAATAAATCTGATTCCGCGTATTATAAACAACCCAATAGTTACTAACTAACACGACCGTAGCACCGCCAAACAACAGGGCGATAGTCAGTTTAATGGTCCACTTTACGGCCCGGACTCCTGCCGCTTCGCGGGTTGAATCTTTGCTGTAGTCTGAAGCCAAGGTCGTGTTCATTTTGTTAACGGCTAAAATGCGGGTTTTCGATCAGTCCAACCACATTACCAAAAGGATCTTTCAGAGATGCCACGTAAATACCATCGCCCACAGCCTCCACCGGAGCCAGCAGAGTAGCACCCAAATCCAAAAAATGCTCAACTGACTTCTCTATGCTGGCAACACCCCAATAAGTCAGAGTGCTACCAGCAGCGATCTGTACGTTGGGGTCGAGCCCCAGTTCATAGCCCCCAACGTTAAAACCAACGTAAAATGGCTGGTCAAAATACGGTTCAATACCCAGCGCTTTCGAGTACCAAACTTTGGTTTGCATTAGATCCGGGGCGGCATAGATTACCGTTCTCAAGCCCAACAGTTTAGTCTCCATCATAAGCTATACCAATCAACTTCAGGAAAACAACCCTAGCTGGATTGACTCTTTTTCCTCCACATCCGTTGGCACAAGTGCAATTGGCTCGGCAGCAGGCGTACTCTTAATGGTTTCCGCTACAATTTTCGGTGCCAGCAACTTTACCTCTTTTACTTTTGCAAAAGGCAGTTTATTGCCTAATGCCTTCCAGCCCCGCACGTCAATAAATCCTTCAGGCTCTAAAATCATCTTTTCCAGCGGTCCCCGATCCTTTACCTGATGTATGATTTCGATACGCGGGTACCGGTCGTTGGTAACGACAAGATTTTTTGACCCTTTTATATCGCCGATAAAGCTGAATTTCTTGTCCAGCGATGTGGTCTCCACCTTAAACCGTTTCACATACCAGGCTTTTTGATTCGCTTCGTAATAGATGCATGACAGTACGGTTTCCGGGTCGAATTTCTGCAACAGGGTTATTTCACCCGGTTCATACCGGTTGGTCAGATCAAAACTGGTTAGTTCATACTGGCCTTCTTTATAAACGACGAGGATACTGTCTTTCGCATCGAAGTTACCCAGTAAACGACCTCGCTCATCCCGATTCAGCCTGCCCAGGTGCTCGTCGTACCAGATATCAACTCCACCGAGCGTCGACACACCGCCCGTTTTTTGAGTGATTTTCCTGACCGGATATTTGGTCAGGATATTTCCCTGTGCCGACCGGTTTTTAATGCCAACCGACGCAAAATCGTAATCGAACTGCTTGATCTTAGCCGTACACTGTGCCGTTAGGTTAATGGTGATCACCTCGGCTTCGCCGTTATCATTGGCACTGAAATAGGTCATCTTCGACTTGGGATTCCCCATCGTCAGATCGTATTCCCGATCGCGGGTGACCCCCGTTACGGGGAAACGTTTGGCCATCGAGATACCCGACTTACCATCCAGGTACACCAGGTTATAAATCTTGCGCTCGTCGTTTTTCTTGAATACCGATACGTATACAATATCCTTGCCGACAAACACCTTCTCAGCAACTTTTACGACCATGCACTTACCATCCCGCCGGAACACGATAATATCGTCGATATCCGAGCAGTCGCTCACATATTCGTCTTTCTTCAATCCATACCCAATAAACCCACCTTCGCGGTCGACGTAAAGCTTCTGGTTAGCCGCGGCCACCACACTGGCTGCAATGGTATTGAACGCCCGGATTTCCGTTTTACGCTCGCGGCCTTTGCCGTACTTCTTCTGCAGATCTTTGTAGTAGGCAATGGCAAAGCGGGTGATATTTGCCAAATTATCTTCCGTTTCGGCCAGTTCCTGCTCCAGCCGACGCATCAGCTCTTCGGCTTTGAACCCGTCGTACTTCGAAATCCGCTTTATCTTGATCTCCGTCAACCGGATAATGTCATCTTCGGTAATCTCCCGATAAAACAGTTTCCGGTGGGGTTTGAGAGCTTTGTCTATCGTGGAAATAACGGCTTCAAATGTTTCGCATTCTTCGATCTTTCGGTAAATACGGTTCTCGATAAATATCTTTTCGAGTGAGCTATACAGCAAGCGCTCCATCAACTCACTACGCCGGATTTCGAGTTCGCGTTGCAATAGTTGAACCGTCTGGTGCGTATTTACCCGCAGAATGTCGGTAACACTCACGAAATGAGGCTTGTCGCCAATGATTACGCAGGCATTGGGCGATATGGACACTTCGCAATCCGTGAAGGCATAGAGCGCGTCAATGGTGACATCGGGCGAAACACCCGGCTGTAGATGCACCAGAATTTCGACATCCTTTGCCGTATTATCGACCACGGCGGCTGTTGTCCGGTTGGGGGCCTTGATACGGATTTTACCCAACTCTGCCGCCTTCACAATCGAATCGATCAATTGGGAGGTAGTTACGCCAAAGGGCACATCCCGAATCGCCAGAATTTTCTTGTCGACTTCTTCAATTTTAGCCCGAACCCGAACCTTTCCGCCCCGGTGGCCATCGTTATAATTGCTTACATCAATATGGCCACCCGTTTGAAAATCGGGATACAGCGTAACGGGCTTATCCTTTAAAATATTGATGGATGCCTCAATCAGTTCGTTGAAGTTATGCGGCAAAATCTTGGTCGACAATCCGACCGCAATACCTTCGACACCCTGGGCCAGCAACAGTGGAAACTTGACAGGCAGGGTAACCGGCTCTTTTTTACGGCCATCGTACGACAATTGCCACTCGGTCGTTTTGTCATTGTAGATCGCATCGAGAGCGAACTTCGATAACCGAACCTCAATATACCGCGGAGCAGCGGCTCCGTCGCCGGTTCGAACGTCCCCCCAGCTACCTTGTGTATCGAAGAGGAGTTCTTTCTGACCAATATTTACCAGGGCCTCTCCAATTGATGCATCACCGTGAGGGTGAAACTGCATGGTTTGCCCGATCACATTGGCTACTTTATTGAAACGACCATCATCCATCTCCTTCAACGCGTGTAAAATTCGGCGCTGAACGGGTTTTAAGCCATCTTCTACGGCGGGAACGGCCCGTTCGAGAATAACGTAGGATGCGTAATCCAGAAAATAGTTTTCGTATAAGCCTGACACAACGGTTTGTTCGTGCAGGACTTCGCTGTTGGTGTTTTTAGGTGGCTCGTCCAGATCGAGAGATTCGATAGATTCAGTGCCTTCTCCAGTAAAACTGGCGTCTGGCAGCTGGTTGTCGTCCTCCTCTAGTGGCTGTTCATTTTCTTCGTTTATCATTGACTTGTTTCAGGAACTATTCCAGTGGATACGTACACAGGTTTACCGAGCGATTGTCATCATATTCGGCTCCTTAAATATACAAAGAAAAGTTGAAAATCGGTCAAATTGACCGGTAAAAGGCGTTTAAGCCGGTAAGGTTTTTTCGCTCAATAACCCCGTCCCAGTTCGACTTCGTTTTCCAATGGAAGCCCGGATCGGAAACGCTCCAGATTACGCAGGAGCTGATCCACTTTCCCGGCGTCTTCATCCGGTTGTCCGCCCCCCGTATGCTGGGTCAAAATCACCGTTGGCAATGTCCATAAAGGGCTGTCGGTTGGCAGCGGTTCCTTGGCTGTAACATCCAGCACTGCCCCCCCTAAATGATTGGATTGCAGGGCACTGATCAGGGCTGGTTCGTCGGTAGTAGTGCCCCTGCCTACGTTGGCGTATAAACTGCCTGGTTTCATGGCGGCAATCAGGTCAGCAGCAAAAAAACCGGTTGCCGTACCGGGCAGGCAGTTGATAACAATATCGGTTTGCGGCAATACCGCCTTTAGTTCATCGACCGTGTGCAGATCAGCTTTAGGATCCGTTCTGGCCAGCATTTTTATAGGGCATTCGAAACCTGACAGCATTTGTCGGACGGCGTGTCCGATGGTACCTGTCCCAAGTATAACGACGCTTTTCTGCCAGAGCGAACCCGTCCTCGCGCGAATAGGAGCACCCACCCATGTAGACTGGCTTTGTAGCGTTGTCAGCTCAGGAATGCATCGATAAAAAGCCAAAATGCCAGCCATCATCGTTTCCGCACAGGGACGAGCGAAGTAATCGCCCATATTGGCGATCTTAGCCTGTACCTGCACCTGCCTGAAGCCATCGAAACCGGCTGAGTCTAACTGCCAGAATTTAATCATTGGCAGTGGTTCAGAAAACCAGCTGACGGGAGGATTACCCAGCACAAAATCAGCCTGCCGAAAGGCGACCTGCTGCTCACCTTCCGGCAGGTCGTACCGAAAAATGGGTTGTACATCTGCTGGTAGTCGCTGTTTAAGTTCAGCTTTGAGCGTATCGTTGAGCGGGGGATTAATAAATAGCTGCATAAGTAAATTCTGACATGATTAATCGCAAAGAACGTAAGGTTAGCATAAAGTCCACTAGTTAGGCCGTTTGTTACCTACGGCTTACTTAGCGGACTTTATTATCTGCGTAAAGTGCCTCCCTTTATTTACTGCCCCCTTTCAGCTGACCCATCAGCCAGGTGGTCATTTTCTCCGTTTGTTCAGGATAAGTCCAATGCCCTGTATCGAGGACCAATTCCAGCCTTTTAGGGCCGGGAATAACGTTGTATGCAGCATACATGGACGTTGGCGGACAGGTTTCGTCGTTGAATCCCCAGGAATAGTAGCCAGGCACGTTTACCAGTCTGGCGAAATTCACGACATCGTAATATCCGGTGGTTTTGATGCGGTCAGGCTTATTGTTATAAGCGAGATTATCGCCCGCAAACAAATGCGGCCATCCACCCGCCCGGCCGCTTAGGTAGCCGGCTACATCAGCTAAAGCCGGATAATAGGCACCAAGCAATTTGATCCGGGAATCGAGTCCAGCGGTTACAATGCTCAGCGCTCCTCCCTGACTCCCACCGGTGACAGCCAGATTCTGTCCGTCATACTGCGGCATGCTGGTCAGGTAATCGACAGCCCTCAGGCATCCGAGATAAACCCGTTTGTAATAATAGCGGTCCCGGTCGTCGAGGTTCGCTGCCTGGTAGCCATTCAGGGGTCCCCGGCTCAGGTTATCGTAAACGCTGGCATCCATCGTTACCGGAATGCCATGAATGCCCACCTCCAAGGTAATAAATCCTTTGTCAGCCTCAGCTATCATGCCATTGTAAGGGCGAACACCTGCGCCGGGCACGCGTAGAATGGCCGGATATTTACCCTCTTTCTTAGGCACGCATAAAATACCGTAGAAACGGGAATTATTGATGTTCTGTACATTGAGCTGGTACACATTGGTCAGTTCCGTGCATCGCTCCGGCAACAATGTCATGCGGGCGTCGATGGGTACTTTGGCCAAGTCAGCCTTTGCATTGTCCCAGAATGCCTTAAAGTCGGCAGGATTGGCCACGGTAGGTTTGATGCTCGATGGATCAAAACCAACGGTTGTTAATCCTCGATATTCCTTACCGTCAACTTCCGCCGTGGCGATGCACCGAAGAAACCCGGCGGTCTTCAACGTACCGGCATCCAGGCCCAGTGTTCCGTCTTTTAGGGTAACGGTTTCCTTTTTGGTGGGCTCCATCTTTTCCGGACCTATTTCATACCGAAGCTTAACACCGCGCATCAGCACATTGCTTCGGAATACCGAGATGGTAAATTTGACAGGTTCGCCCGGTTTGTAGAGCCAGTCGGCATGGTCGGGGGAAACGATCACTTTAACGAGCCGCTCAACGGGTTGAGCCAGCGCGTTTGTTACCCAAATCAGCAGGAGTCCTGGTATAAGAAGTTTCTTCATGGATTTTAGAGCACAAATTTGATCTATCATCCAGACAAAGCAACCTGTTGCAGTTTTATAACCGGTCTTTATTCTGCAACTCTGGCCAGTGATTGCTGGCCTCGCCGAACGGTCTGTAGATTTACGATACACCGAACCAGCAATGTGAGTGGAAATACCACATCGAAACCGCCGGGCACTCTGGAGAGGAACATACCAATAATCAGCAGCAAAGCCGTGATACCAAAGTAAAGCGTGCGTTGTTTGGCCGTCACCGTAGACCTCGTTGCCCAGTAGATCAACGGCAGGTGGAACGGCATCAGGAATAACAACGAAGGATTCCAGGCGGTCACGCCATCATCCCTTATCAGCCAGAGAATCAGCAGAAACCAACCCATAAATCCGCAAATACCAAATAACAACCGGTCGAGCCAGCGATCAACTTTCCCATTAATTACATACCTGCGAATGGTAAAAGCGGCTACTAAAAAACCAAAGATTGTGAACACCACATCGGGATCGAAAAAGAATGGTACCTGTTTACGAAAGGTTTTTTGAGCTGCAAACAAGACCTGATCACTTTGCACCAGCGGAATCGGTTGACCATTTGCCTGAAGTAAGGTAGCCTGAGCAAACTGGTCGTGAACCTGATCGGGCAAATACATGGCTCGCCACCCATCAGTTTGCTCGTTGGCCGGCCAGCCAATGGCAATATTCATACCCAGCTGGTACCAGGGTTTTTCATTAAGGTAGTCATTCATCCAATCGCGGTAAGATTTACCGGTCATCCGTGAACGCGAAGGTATTACAAGACTGTCTCCACAAGCTTCAACGATCATATCGCGGGGGCGGGTGGCGCAGTTATCGTAATAGAATTTATACCGGTAGTTCCGGTTTTCGGGCAGATAATTCTTTTCAAGAGCGGCAAAAATACGCTGCCGCTGGGCAGGCGTCAGATTTAGCTGTTGCTCCCGAATGCTGCGGTTGGTCTGCTGATAGTAGTACGCCACCTGATACAGGTTGTGAACAGACAAGAAGTAAGGGAGCGTACCACGCAAAAATTTTAGGATGAAATAATCAGCCCGGTAGTCAAATCCGCCATAACTATAATCCCGATCGAGGCCCAGCGCCGGGTCGACGATGCGAATTTCGGTATGTCCGAACGACGAAGAAATGTCGTCGTCGCCTGGCCCATAGGTGATTAGGCTGATTCGTGCCGCCGGGGATAGTGTTTGACTAAAAGACGAAAGGGGGATAGTTAGCGATGCGATAAGCACCAACAACACGGTAATGGCCCACGGCTTACCGACTCGTTCCAGGCCACATACCTGCCGAAAATTATTCATCTTCCCCATCTTCTTCTGTATCATCCTCATCATTTGTGTACACTCGCTTAGCCTTACCCCGACTCGGCTCTTTTCCCTGTACGCAGATGACAATTTCACCTTTAATTGTTTTTTGAGAAAAATAAGCAATTAATTCCGCCAAAGTGCCCCGCTGATTTTCTTCAAACAGTTTGGTCAGTTCTCTCGACACACTCGCCTGTCGTTCTGCCCCAAATACTTCGGTAAATTGCTGAAGGGTTTTAAGGAGCCGATGGGGGGATTCATAGAACACCATTGTCCGCTCCTCCCCTGCCAACTCGGTCAGCCGGGTCTGGCGACCTTTTTTATGCGGTAAAAATCCCTCAAATGTAAACCGGTCGTTTGGCAACCCCGAGTTAACCAGAGCGGGTACAAAAGCGGTCGGGCCCGGCAAACATTCAACGAGGATATCGTTTTTTATACACTCCCGCACTAACAGAAAGCCAGGGTCTGATATGCCCGGCGTACCCGCATCAGACACCAGTGCCAGCGTTTTTCCTTCTTTCAACTGGTTTACCAGCCGCTGAACAGTTTGATGTTCATTGAAAATATGGTAACTGTGAAGGGGCTTGCTGATGTTCAGGTGCCGCAATAAAACGCCTGACGTACGGGTATCTTCGGCCAGGATCGTATCGACGCTTTGTAGAATTTTAATGGCCCTGAGGGTAATGTCGTCCAGATTTCCGATGGGCGTCGGCACGAGGTACAGTTTCATGTCGCAAGTTAACGCTTAGTATCTATCTGTACCAGCAAATGAGCAGCCCATTCGGCGTATTACCCAGACGATGTCGCTTAAAAGGGTTTCACTTTACCACTTTTCACCTACCAGTTTATCAATGGCCCCGGCCAGCTTACGGTCTTTATCTGTAATAGTATTACCTGAATCGTGCGTTGAGAGTTTAATCGATACCCGGTTATAGACGTTCGACCACCAGGGATGATGATCCATTTTCTCGGCTATCAGCGCCACCCGGGTCATAAAGGCGAAAGCTTCATTAAAATCGGCGAACTGAAATTCGCGGGTGAGTTGGTTTTCCTGCTCCTGCCACATAAAACGGTTATTTGGTGGTTTATTCTCCTTTAAACAGCATCGCGTTTAAAGAGTTTCAGTATGTTCAACCAGCTTTTACCCAATTTAAGTCGTTCTTTCTGATATAAATCTAAATTGATTAGTACACCGTATATACGAACAGGTATAGTTTTATGGATGATTAACAAGTGCCGGGCTACTTTGCATCGGCATTTGTGTTTTCATGAAGTCAACCTGATTTCAATAAATATATTTTAATTAAATGCATAGTTTAGCTTGACCATAAGGGCTTCAGATTACATACAAGACATTTTTGAGCCGATTATTGAATTATAACTGCGTGGTGATTAAGGTAAACTGTTTTAAAATAAAGAAACATAGTAAATTATTTTGCATAAAATTACTATATCAAAATACCACATTTAGGTTACTCTTATAGTCAATTTCAACTATTATCAATGGCAATAATTACTCATTATACTTTATATAAATTTTAAAAATTTAATTTTAACATACAACCTGTTTTTAGAAATATAAGGTATATTAGCACTCCAATTACATTATACAATTTTCCGTAACTTATATTTAACGAAATATGTTTTTGACTTTTACTTCCGTAGATATACTTGGAATCGAGAAAAAGTACTCATGGTGGTTTAATACCATGGAATATGCATTGGATGTGTTGAGCAACCTTACTGTTTCAGGCAGATGTATTCTTTCTGCGCAATTAATTGACAATAACAATTGCATACAGTTGCCTCTTGAGGCTTTTGATGGTTACTGCATGTCGGGATCAATCCGTGAACTGGAAATGCAGTGGCAGTTCTTGCTGAGCGAACCTGTTCAGTCCGAATTTATTGCTTAATTAAATGTTTATTTAGTCGGATCCTCAGTTCCTACTACAAGAACTACGGTCTATTCTAAAGACTGTTTAGAATTCATTTACACAACTTTTTTTTGCTTTTGCCTATAAATTAGGTGTGTTTGTCCTATAGTTTCGGTACAAGAACCATGACAAACACGCCTATTGTGATCAATACATTATTTGTGTCATTTGGTGTTAGATCGACTAGTTACTTCAGCAGAGGAAATTCAGGACGGTTCTGATCGAAAAAATCCTCCTCCTGATCAATTGCGATCAGGTGATTAAACGCGTCTTTACGATTCTCAACATCCGCTGAATCGAAACGCTTGTATGTTGTCCAGTCAACATAAGCGGTGTTGGTATTGATTATAAGATAGCCACCTCCCTCCAACTTTTTGTTATCCAAAGAAGGTATATATACGACTGTCAGAGTAATTGACTGACCCTCATATTTTGGGTAAAATGTCCAGGTAAGTGTCATCTTAATTAAATAATTAACCTCAATACTCAATATATCTGTACTGGCAAATATAAACTCTGTAAAATAAATTAATTTCCAAATAGTAATAAGCTAAGGAGAAAAATAAATATACATTTATGCGTTTAAAACTTACTAAATTTTCGCATGAAGTTAATAGTTTTATACTTTTCTAATATTAATTAAAAATAAATAAACTATTTATTAAAATAATATTTGGATTTTTTGGAGTCTAATTATTTAACACCATACTTTATAGACCTAAAAATGCAAATACTGCTTTATTCCCTATAAAAATACCCCCAATTTAACTACTTACCGAGATTGTACATTTTCAATACTTGTATGCTTAACACGTGGGTTGATTGGTTGCCTAAGCCAGCACTTTCGACCTGATTTGAATCTCGTTGTGGTATCTGAAGCAAGTTTTAATAGTCAATATTAGTTAAGTCAATTTTAATAAATAGTTTATATACGGTTATGAAACAACTCAACATTTTCTGTCTGAAAGGCCAACAAATCGCCTGCGGTATCTGGGAGGACAACAAGCTCGTGAATATTTTTGATCTAAAGGGAAACCAGATTGCTTACGGGATCTGTAACGATGGAAAAACTATTACCCTCTATAGTGTCATTGGTGAGTATATACAGTATGGCATAAACAAACAAACGGGTCCCATACACTTTTATACAGTCACCGGCGACTATATCTCATACGGTATAATGTAATGCCCCTGTTATACTCTCTATTTTCGGCAAAACCCGTCAAAATCTAAGCAGCCGGGACAAGATAAAGCGTCAATGTTGGCGTATACACCTCTTTTTTATCGGGATGTGGCATGTGTTCCAGAAAGGGTGGTTTGTCAACGACAACTCTATAGGAAGTAAACTTACCGTTTTCATTCACCATGGATACCCTGTGCTCTGTACCCATTTGAAAATCAGGCCCAAAAGCTGTATCAAAATTAATCCAGGCAGCCGGAGCAAACTGAGTGACTGTCTGTCTGCTCTGGTCCGTGTATAACATAAGCCGTAAAAGAACTTCTGGTGTCAAAAGGGATGCATTACTTGTAAAGCCGCTCATATAGTATAGTTATTATACAGTGCGACAAGTAAAACATAATTTGTGTGAAAAGCAAATGATTAATCAATAGACTTGCTCCATCTCCCGATTGGACACCTACAAATGAAAGAAGTCCGCACAACACGGTGCGGACTTCAATGCAGAGAGGAAGCGATTCGAAGTCGGGCGCGACCCCGGCTCGATTCGTTGGCCCACAGACACGCTTTCCCAGCGAACGCCTTCTCCCGATCGGACGCCCACAAATGAAAGAAGTCCGCACCGTATTGTGCGGACTTCAATGCAGAGAGGAAGAGATTCGAAGTCGGGCGCGACCCCGGCTCGATTCGATGGCCAATAGACATGCTTTTCTAACGAACGCCTTCTCCCGATCGGACACCCACAAATGAAAGAAGTCCGCACAACACGGTGCGGACTTCAATGCAGAGAGGAAGAGATTCGAACTCTCGATACGGTTGCCCGCATACACACTTTCCAGGCGTGCTCCTTCAACCACTCGGACACCTCTCTAAAAACGAAGTCAGCAAACCAACTTGCTGACTTCTGGCAGAGAGCGAGGGATTCGAACCCCCGGTACCCTTGCGAGTACTTCTGATTTCGAATCAGACCCATTCGACCACTCTGGCAGCTCTCTGTGTTTGGGAGTGCAAAGATGCACGATTGATACTAAAAACGCAACTCCCGCCTATCAAAAAAATTGCTATTCACTCATTTCACCGCTAATTGACTGAGCCATAAGCTCCCGAATTCGTGCTGGCTCGTTCTCTTTGCCGAGTAGTATCATCAGCTTCGTAATGGCTGCCTCGGTAGTTATATCGGCACCACTTACCACACCGATATGCAACAGCTGTTTACTCGTCTGGTACTGTCCCTGCGTAACGCGCCCGCCCTCGCATTGCGATACATTTACAATAACGACACCTCGATCAATTGCTTCTTTTAAGGTGTTCAGAAACCACTCATCCGTTGGTGCATTACCTGCTCCGAACGTTTCCAGAACCAAACCCCGTAGATTTTTAATGTTTACAATTGATTCGACAACGGGTTGCTGGATTCCGGGAAAAAGCTTTAAAATCGTAACGTTCGTATCAAAACTTGTACAAAGGGTAAGTGCCTGACGGTCTTGATAAGGACGTATATAAGGCCTGTTATAATCAATACTTACACCGGCGGTGGCTAAGTGAGGATAATTCTCCGAAGCAAATGCATTGAACTGAACACTCTCCTGCTTGGTTGACCGATTTCCCCTCAACAACAACGAATTAAAATACACGCAAACTTCCGGAACGATGGGCTTACTATTTTCTTTGGCTTCGTCCACGGCGGCCGAATCCACGGCGGCCGAATCCACGGCGGCAGCAATCTCCAGGGCGGTAATGAAGTTTTCCCGGGCATCGCTGCGCGCTACTCCTATGGGCAGCTGAGCCCCCGTCAGGATCACAGGCTTGTTCAGGTTAATCAGCATGAAACTTAACGCAGAGGCTGTGTACGACATGGTATCGGTTCCATGAAGTATGACAAAGCTATTATACTGCGCATAATTTACCTGGATGATTTCCGCTAACTCAACCCATATTTCGGGTTTCATATTCGACGAATCGATGATTTGCTCCAGGGTAATCAGAGTGATGTCAAAATCGAGTCGATTTAGTTCCGGCAACCGATCAAGCACCCGATCAAAGTCGAAAGGAACGAGCTGGCTGGCTTTGGGATCATATTCCATACCAAAAGTGCCCCCTGTGTAAATGACTAAAACAGATGCCCTTGCTTTTGGCGGGAAAACTGGATTTAAGTGTAAGGTTTTGTATGTCATGAAGTGTATAAAAGGTATACCCTGTACTGTTCACTACCCAGGAAGCAGGTTAGCGTACAAAACAGGCAATAGAGAAAGGGCGTTCGCGGTTGTATGACGCGCCACGTCATCCCGGTTAATATGCATTAAATCGGCTACCCGTTGGGCAATTAGCTGAAGATAAGCGGGCTCGTTTCGTTTGCCCCGGTACGGAACAGGCGCCAGATACGGGCTATCCGTCTCGAGTACCAGATGCTCCAGACTAATATGCGGAAGCACTTTATCCAATCCACCGTTTTTAAAAGTTGCTACGCCACCAATACCTAGTTTGAAGCCCATGTCAATGGCACGTTTGGCTTCGTCAAGGGAGCCGACAAAACAATGGAAGATTCCGGTTAATCCGGGCAACGCGAGTTTTTCAATTAAATCGGCGGCTTCCATAAACGCATTTCGGTCATGACCGGAACGTGTGTGCATGGAAACCGGTAATTTTTGCTCGGCAGCCCACCGCAATTGTGTCTCGAACGCAACGAACTGCTGGTCAACATAAGTCATATCCCAGTAAAAATCCAGGCCAATTTCACCAACAGCCATAAACGCATGTCGATTCAGATTATCTTCAACAGCTATCAACTCCTCATCGACGGTGTCATTGACATAGGCCGGGTGTAAACCCATCATCGGCAAACAACGATCCGGATATTGATCTGCGAGCGACATCATACCGGGTATGGTTTCGCGGGCACAGTTGGGCATCCAGATCTGACTGATCTGTTCCTGCTCGGCCTGACGGAGCATCTTATCCCGATCTTGCTCAAACTGTTCGTCGTAAATATGAGCGTGTGTATCTATTAAAGTCATTTTTGTAAGTGATAGTGGTCAGGTAAGTTGGTAAGTCGGTAAGTTAGTAAGTCAGTAAGTCGGTAAGTCAGTGAGCACTTTTTGCGTCAGCCACTTACTGACTTACCGACTTACCTGACTTACTGACTTACCTAACTTACCGACTCATTCATAACTCCTTCCTTTCCACTCAATTTTGATGGGCAATAAATAAAAAGCCACCGAAAGGGGGCCGATGATTAGTTGATAAACCTCAAAAAACAACGCGTAAGGCCATAACTTGGTTTGGTTCAGCCGACTTAATCCAAAGGAAAGGACCATTGTCTGGATAAGAAGTTTGATGATATAGACGCCAATTGCCAACAGGGGCGAGACCAGCCCAACCAGAATCAAAAGGGGACCGGCGAGGTATTGCGCATAGAGTCCGATGACCATCCAAACTGGTAGAGCGGAGGCCCCCCTCATCCAACGCTTACGTTGCTGCAGAAACGCAGATAGGGAATGAACAGGCAATGTTTCAGCTAACACACTCTCCGACAAAAGATTACCGAATCCAAAGCCTTTAGCTATAATAGTCTGAAAGAGTGTGTAATCTTCAACTACCGAAAATGGTATAGTTTCATATCCACCGACAGCATCGTAGGCTTCCCGTGAAACGGCCATGTTGTTGCCCATAGCGGTAACCGGTATTCCCAGGATGCCTAAAAGGTGAGTCAGCGTTAGGTTGTATAGCCAGTCTATTCCCTGTAGCTTATCAAAAAAGCCTGATCCTACCGGTAGCGTAACCCCTGTAACGATGCCTACTTTTTCGGTGAACTGTCGACTCATGTCCAATAGCCATCCGGTTGGAACCTGGGTATCCGCATCAGTGAAAAAAAACTGTTGCCCCTTCGCCTGTCTGGCCAACTGGGCCAACACATTCGCCTTCCCCCGTAGTTCGGTTACCGGCGAGGTTATATCAATTAAGCGAAAGTTGGATTTGTCGGCGATAAAGGCAGACACAATAGCTCGGGTATGGTCGGTTGACTGATCATTCCCAATGAGTACTTCGTAACATCCGAATGGATAATCGAGGTTTATTAAGGCGTTCAGGCAATCGTTTATCGTTTTTTCTTCGTTCCGTACGGCAACAAGAATGCTGATAAACGGATTGATGTCTGTGGCCGTCCGGGTATCAGGTGCATCAAAACCCAGCATACACAGGTTGTGGGACGGCCCGAAATGAGTAGCCACGGTTGGCAAAATAAGCGAGCATCCGGGGCAGCACATACCGCATGGTGGGCCAGGCTTTTAAACTATCGTGAAAAACCACAATGGACCCAGGCTTAGTGTATTGAATTGTCTTGCGAAGGCACACATCAGCCGGTAGGCTTCGGTCAAAATCGCCCGTTAGCACGTCCCACATGACAATCGAATAATTTTCCAGCACTTCTGCCACCTGTGTCTTCTTGATACGACCGTATGGCGGACGAAATAGCGACGTTTCAACGCCTAACTGTGATTGACATTTTTGGATATTTTCCAGATATGCCTTATCGTCAGTTTTCCAGCCATTGAGGTGATTGTAGGTATGATTTCCCACCATGTGACCAGCCTCCAATACGTTAAACAATATGTCCTTATGTTTTCGGACATTGTCTCCAATGCAGAAAAAAGTGGCTTGTGCGGCAAACTTATCTAATTGTTCCAGCACAAATTCCGTAACGTCCGGAATGGGACCGTCATCAAATGTCAGATAAATCGTGGGTTCAACCGCTTCATCAATCTTCCACCAGAACTCAGGATAGACCGTTCGGAGTAAAAAGTTAGACTTATGCAGAAAAAAAGGCAAGTTGCTAAACGTTTATGAAGTGAGTATATAATATTGGGTATATAATGTATCCGAAGGCAGGCTAGTTAACCTATATCCAACATCATATATCAATTAAGGTCTCGTCCTTTCCATCGGTAACCCTTCCCCTGCGCAACGATCCCGAAGAAAAGCACATAGAATGGGTATAAGAACTGGGTAAGTGGAATTACGCTCACTGACGATTTTTTTTGTAAAAAAACAAGAATCTGTCGTAAAAACAAAAACTCTGGCAGAAGCTTTAAACCAATAACGATTAGCGCAGCCTTTCCGTTTAAATTACCAATCAGCCAGCTTAATACGGCCAGTATCGGCACAGCATTACTTAGAAAAATAAAAACTGCCAGTAAAGACGGCAGATAGTTATCATACGCCCGCCATTTGCTGGCCCAACGTTTTCGTTGGTGAAAAAAGCCCTGCCATGACCGATGCGGATTGGTATGCACAATAGCTGACGAACTTTTCAGAAACTGTACCCCCTGCGGGTAACGAGCCGCAATCTTGTGCATCAATAACTCATCATCGCCCGAGGCCAGATGGTCGATACCAGAAAAACCATCTACTTCCAGAAAGACCCTCTTTTCATAACAAAGGTTGGCACCGTTACACATGGTCGGCCTACCGAGGGCTAAGGTACAGGCTCCCGTACCGATCAGGCTGGCAAATTCAACGATTTGAAGCGCATCGAATAGTGAATCGCCCTCCGTAAAGGTGACGGGACCGGAAATCAGCTTTGCCTTTGTCTGATGATAACAGTCAGCAATTGTTTCCAGCCACTTTGCATTTACTCGACAATCGCCATCGGTCGTCACGATCAATTCACCTGTCGATAGGGCTATGCTTTGGGCGATTGCCCGCTTTTTGGGCGACGTGGTCCGCGCATTGGTCAACGCCAACGGGTGAAGGGCAAACGGTGCTATCCGTGCATACTGTTGAACCACGGCCAAGGTTGTATCGGTCGACGAATCATCGGCTACAATCACCTCAAAGTGCTCGTAGGTTTGCTGGCTCAGGTCATCCAGCAGATTACCGATATTTTCGGCTTCATTCCGGACGGGAATAATAACGGTTATTTTGGGACCAGTTCCCCCTCGATTCTTGGTCCGAAAGGTTGGCATTCGCTGCCAGGTAAGCCCAAGCGTGATTGTGAAAAGAGCATATAACCCGCTGATCACGAGCAGAAAAATTGTCATCAAGCGGTTAATTTTAATTTATAAACCCAAATCAAGCCAACCAAAACAGGTGTCAACACATTTGCAAACCAAAGTAACAGGGTCGCTGTCAGCACGACGGACACTTCTACACCATAGGGTGAAAACACCCATAAAGAAGCCGCTTCCCGAACGCCCAGATCACTCAAAAGATTGAAAGCCGGGGTAATAGTTTTGGCGAGAAAAACCAGGCCAATCCCAGCGAAGGCTCTTACGGGTGGAATATCAAGTCCAACAACCTGCATCGCGATATAAAACTGCCCTGAAAAAATGAGGTAGCGGACGGCAGCTGCACCCAGCGCCAGGCTTATTTCCCGATCCGTGTACTCTCCGGCTACCCGTATATACTGACTGACTCGTTTACCGAAAGATCGACTGGCTAGAAATGAAATCACTCGCTGGCGAGTCGCACCAAGCAAAACGCCCGCCAGAGATAGTCCCAACAGAACACCGAGCAGCAGCATACCGGATTGCGTCTTTCGCTCGGGTACTTCCATCAGGTGATACAACCAGGCTAAGGTGCCAAAAATAATAGCGACATAAAACTGCATTCCTCCAGACATCAAGGATGCACCAATTGCACCAGCCCGGTTTCTTTCCAGCGACATGACGCGACCGGCCGTATCACCGAGTTGCGCCGGCAGGGCAAAGCCAAGCGAAACGCCCGCCAGGACCCCTTTGTAAGCAGCCCAAAAGGGTATAGGGTTCACCCGCCAGAGAAGTATCTGCCATTTCAGGGCTTCGAGTCCCCAATTTACCGGTGTCAGCAAAAACAGACAGGCGGCCCATCTTTCCGGATGTTCAACTTTTTTAAGTTGCTCTTTGAGAGCTGGCCAGTTGACTGGTTTTTGCGTCAAAACATAACCTATATAACAAAGCAATGCCACCAAAACTGCAATTTTGGCCCAAAAAATGATTTTTTTATGTGGTTTAAGCGACAAAACAGAGGAGAACACGTTACTTTGCAATAGACCCAACGCCCAATCATGCTGATCAATCCTACTTCATCCATCGTTACCCCGGACAACCGACTTCCTGAGAAAGTTATTCTGGGAGTCGATCCCGGTACACAGGTTGCCGGTTACGGCATCATATCGGTGAAGGGCGGAGTTATGACCATGATGCAGTACGGTGTGGTTCAGTTGAGCAAATATACAACCTACCAGCTGAAGCTCCAGAAACTCCACGAAACCATGCTTCGGCTGATTGACGAGTATCACCCTGATGAGATGGCTATTGAAGATCCATTTTTTGGCAAAAACGTACAGTCAATGCTTAAACTGGGCCGGGCGCAGGGGGTGGTTATGGCAGCGGGTTTATCGCGTAATATCCCCATTGTGGAGTATGCACCCCGCCGGATCAAGCAATCAGTTACCGGCAACGGGAATGCTTCCAAAGAGCAGGTGTCGCAAATGGTTGGTCACTTGCTGAAAGAAACACTTGATCCCAAGTTTTTTGACGCTACAGATGCCCTGGCCATCGCTATTTGCCATCATTTTCACGAAAACGCCTTGCCGACGGTCTCCACAAAAAAGACGAAAAAAGGAGCCTGGGGCGCCTTCGTCAGCGAGAATGCCAATCGGGTTATGTAGTCAGGCAGTTATAGCTGGAATGACAGCCGATATTGCAACTGTCCATACAGTTTATAAACCCAAAGCACGCAGGTAGATGAGGAAGCAATACCGTCATTCATGGCTGGTTTCCAGTTTAATTTATCGGTTGACCATTCGGGCATTGTTCGGATAACATTCTGAACATAATTAACGGCTTCCGGCATTTGTCTGCTTTCGGCCAGACTACCGTTCACCAGGGCTTTCACCATAACCACCTGCCCTATTTCGTTGATCGTGATGGCTGCCGATACGCGCCTGACTCGTTCACCGTCGATAACGGTATTTAATTTTTGTTTTAGATAGGCCGACAGCTCTTTGGACTCACCCTGAAACGCAGCTGCCTGATAAAACGGTGCACAGACCTGTTTCGTCCCATCCGGTGTGTAGCATTCGCTCTTACTCAACCGTCCCCCCCGGTAGTATTCACGTCGTTTGGTAGCCCCATCTTCATAAAGAACCATAAATGGGCCATTGAGCATGTTATCCTTGTACTCGCAGCTTATGTACACTTTACCGTCAGGGTAATAAATTTTCGTTGGGCCGTTCCGGATAATGCGGCTTAAACTGTCGAGCTGAAAACCATTCGGCAATGTTTGCGGCAGCAGCGTATAGGTATCCAGGCGAAATACCGCGCCACTTTTAAGCAAGGTACGAACCGTAAAGTATTGGTTTCGTTTCCCAAAAAACAGAATCTCCTCGTCATAGTCCGCATACCGGCGTCGTTTCAAATGCTCGTTATCGGTCGCGTTGTTCTGTGCCAGTACAGGCAGACTGGTCAGTAACACAAGCAGGAAAGCGTAAAGAGTATTCATGAGACTGTTTCACTACTCAAGTTCCTAAAGATTCTAAGAATTAATGCACTACTTGTGCAGTAACACCCAAAACGGAATTGTACCTAAGATAGTTATTTCTCCATATATCTTTACAGTTGCCCTTGATTTCGTTTTATGTCCATTTTCCAGCATACCCTGCACTTACCTGCCTATCCGCGGGGTTTTCATCTGATCACTTCACTGGTTGAGCGTGAGTTTACGGACCTTCGCCGAATCCGTACTGGCTTACTTCAGGTTTTCATTCAGCATACGTCTGCCAGTTTGACGATCAATGAAAATGCCGACCCGACCGTTCGAGGGGACTTCGAACGGTTCTTCAACCGGACAGTACGCGAAAATGAACCCTATTACCAACATGATTATGAAGGTTCCGATGATATGCCCGCTCACCTGAAAGCAGCCTTGCTTGGTCACTCGGTTACCATACCCGTCACCAACGGTCGCCTGAACCTGGGTACCTGGCAAGGTATTTATCTGGGAGAACACCGCAATAACGGGGGGCGCCGAACCTTAATCCTTACGGCCTGGGGAGACGAATGATGTATTTTCTGCCCATTCATTAAACCATAACTAACTCCCTAGACCAAAACACATTAACTAAAATGTTTCATACGCAAAGTGCAGGGTCTCAGTTACAGTACCGCCCCGGGTTGTGGTTCGACTGGTAGGCAGATTATCGCTATTATACGTGTAAGCAAATGTGCTGTTACCGTCAGAAAGTACATTATTCTTACTAAGCGTTAGCAGATTAGAAATCCCTCCGTAATACGTGTAATACGAAATAAGGGCGGAGGTAGGTATAAAGGCAAATACGGAGGGGGTGGGAATGACATAAACACCGTAGAACGGGTTTACCTGATTATCGTAGGTGAAGTTATCAGTGCGATTACCTGTTAGGACAGTTTGTTTCACATTTGCTGTTCCTGTCATCGTGGCCGTGGTTAAATCATCCCCGGTAAACGTATAAGAATCGGTCTCATGCGTTGTCAGACCACCCGTGTCAAACGATTTCTTGGCACCGGTCAACCGGTTTGTTGCATCGTACTCTGGGTTAACCAACCAGACTCCACCATTCCCATTATTGTTGGTATACCTGATCTGAGCAACCTGTCCTGCGGCATTATAGCTATAAGTGTATAGCTCCGTGTTGGTCCCGAATTGGCTTGCCCGACGGATTATATCCCGTTTAAGTTCGATGAGTCGATTTTGAGCGTCATATTGGTAAACGCTCCTCTCTACCTGGGCTGCGGTACTATCGGGCGTTTCGAAAGCCAGTATCGTGCTCAGCCGACCTTGCGTATCGTACTGAAACGCACTCACCTTAGCGGTGTTGTTCGGTTGATCCTGCGTAATGGATTTTATCCGAAGTTTATTTACACCCGGCGTCACTTCCGGAACCCGATGATCTGTGCATTGAAAAAGCCCTACCAGCAGCAAGCTGAAATGCCACAAGTACAATTTTCTGAGTTTCATTGCTTTATCCTGTTTTAGGGTGTGTGTAGACTTACCAATAATGAATCATTAGGTTTACTTAAATTAAGCAATAAACTACTTACGTATAAATAAACCAACATTTCAATATTGTTCCGTAAAATTAGTATTATCTAAACGAGAACACGATAAAACAAGTAAAATCCAAGATATTTTATGACTATATTGATTACTCGGTAATTCTACTTTACCAGTCGCCAAACTTCAGCTATACTTGTAACGGGCAATTGACAGGCGCGGTTGTAGCACACATATACTGCCGTTTGGCCATTTATCTGACTACGGTGCTGCAAAAGGGGAATGTCACTTTTATCGACCGTTCCACACATCACTTTGTTCGGAAAGAACTCAGCGTCGACCTGCGACCGAAACAGCTCAACATCAGGACCAACGATGGCTATTTCGGCAGTGGGACGGGCGCGGAGTGCTAATATTGATGCCCAGTTAGATAGATAATCTGTGTTTTGCTGCACTAAGGGTTGCACGCGGCCCAGCATCTGATCGGCCCGTTCAGCATAAGCTGGCCGTTCGAGCAATAAACTTAAAACATGAAGATTTTCGGCCATCATCGAATTTGATGATGGGATTACATTATCAAAAAGCTCTTTTCGCCGAGCTATAAGCTCCTCGCCATTTTTATCTGTAAAGAAAAATAGAGGGTCCTGATCCCCCGTTTCCTCTGGCTTATCATCAGCGAAATTTGTCAGCACATACTGCATCAGCTGGTCAGCTTCGATTAACCAGCTTTCCGTGAACGTTGCCTGATATAGACACAGCAATCCATCGATCACAGCGGCATAGTCATCCAGAAAACCGGCCTGCCGTGCCCTTCCCAATTTGTACGTGTGCCATAGTCGACCGTTGCGGCTGTCGCGCATTTTCTTCAGTAAAAAATAGGCAAGACGCAGGGCAAGGGTCAGAAACTCGGGCTCACCAAAAACGCGGTAGGCCGTTGCCAGACCTTTCAGCATAAGACCATTCCAGGAGCAGAGGATTTTATCATCCAGCCCCGGACGAATCCGCTCATTCCGTACCCGCATTAACCGAGTGTGTGTGGCATCCAGACGAACATTCAGATCGGCCATAGACCAGCCCATCCGTTCGGCAAATGACTCGTCGGATTCCACCCTGTGCAGGATATTCCGACCATGCTCCCAATTCCCGGTTTCAGTAAGATTATATAGTTCAGCAAACCAGCCATAATCTCCCCCCAGAATATCCTGAAGTTCGGGGGTAGTGAAGGTGTAAAACTTACCTTCTTCACCTTCGCTATCGGCATCAAGCGCCGAATAAAAGCCCCCTTCCGAACTCAAGAGCTCTCGTTGGGCAAAGCCAATTGTTTGATAGACAACGTGTTTGTATAACTTACTTTTAGTTAAACTGTAAGCTTCAGCATAAAGAGTTAAAAGCTGTCCATTATCGTACAGCATTTTCTCAAAATGAGGGGCAAACCAGTCAACATCGGTCGAATAGCGGGCAAAACCACCCCCTAATTGATCGTAGATACCGCCGAGTGCCATCCGGTCAAGCGTCAGTCGAACCTGATGAAGCGCGGCCTCATTCCCGGCGGAGTTCGACAGTGTCACATCGTAATAGTGCAGTAGAAACCGCCATACACTAGGCATTGGGAACTTTGGGGCCCTCCGTAACCCTCCTTTCTCGTCGTCAGACTTAACCGCAACTTTTCGGTAGAGAACATCGAGCGTTTCGGGAGCATATAACGGGTCGTTCTGGGTTAGTCCATATCGTTCAGCATCCGTCAGATTCAGTTCCCGGGCAAATCCCTCGGCCGATTGAGCCAGGTCGGCTCGTTGTGCGTCAAAAGCCGCCCGGATACTGTCCAGCAGGTTTATCCAGTTTCTCTGAGGCAAATAAGTTACCCCATAAAATGGTTTGGCATCGGGCATTAGAAATACATTGAGTGGCCAGCCACCCTGCACTCCCATTGCCTGGACCGAATCCATGTAGATCGCATCGACATCGGGACGCTCCTCACGGTCGACTTTAATGCACACAAAATGATCGTTCATCACCTGAGCCACATTTTCCTTCTCAAATGACTCCCGCTCCATTACGTGGCACCAATGGCAGGCCGAATAGCCAATACTGACTAAAATCGGTTTGTCTTCTTCAACCGCTTTTGTTAGAGCTTCCTCCCCCCAGGGGTACCAGTTTACGGGGTTCTCGGCATGTTGAAGCAGGTAGGGGCTGGTTTCGTATTGGAGTTGATTAGGCATAAGTGGTTTGCTATTGTTTACCGGAGATACACGGATAAACTAAAAACTCTATGTATCTCTGTGAAACAACTCATTTTGTGATAATGATTTTTTTAGTTTGAATGCCGGTTTCGTTTTGGAGACGGAGAATGTACAGCCCGGCTGGCAGCTGCTCTATATTTATCTCCTCCTTAACACTGTTAACCGGCCTACTGATAACGTATTGGCCTGTTTCATTTATTAAACTAAGTTCGGTTGCTGATGTAGGAATTTGGTTAAAAGTAACCGTAAGGGTCGTTTTAGATGGGTTAGGATAGATAGTTACACCTGCAAAAGCGGGTTCATTTGCGGTTACTGTTCCCATATCAAAACGGCACAAATAGACTTCTCGACCAGTCAATTCAATAACCTGCTGCCAGGATTTATAGCGGACAGTCAGGCTTGTTTTCTGCCCCTCGGCTGCATACGAATTCTGAGCCGCAATCAGGATTTTATTCTGGTTGACAACGCCCCGCCAAACGGGCTGCTGTTTATCCATCAGCTCTCGGGCGGGCGTAGTTAGAACGAGCTCATAGGTACCCTGAAACATATCGGCAAACCGTGACAGTCGGTAAAGCCCATGCGTAAAATGTTCATAAGCCGCATAGACGTCTGAACGGTTCGACGAAAGCGTTGGATCTTCCCACAGCCATAAACCAGCAGCTCCTGAAAAGAAGGGAAAGATCGCCGTTGCCTCCGCCATAAACGGCTGGATAAAATTCGGGTAGCTGCTGGAACTATCATGAAAGCGTAACCATACCCAGGGAACCACAGGCTTGTTGCTCCACGCCCGGTTCACTTCCACCTGAAAGAGTAAATAAGGCAGGTAATCTTTGGCCAGGGGACTTGGGTAATCATAAAAATAATATGCCGATGGCGACAGAGCATCCAACTGTTGGTAGTAAGGACCGCCAATCCCACGCCCTGTTGAATCCTGCACCAGATAGTTTGTTCGAGCCAGATTGGTGGTCCAGTCTGACCAGCTGAACGTGCCAACGTTCAGGTACGTGTTCAGCACGGGTGTATCCGCGTAACTGCTCAGGCTGATACCCGTAAGGTCGGCATGCTGACGAATATATCGGGCAGCTTCCGTGTACAGATTTCGAATGGCTAACTTATAAGCGGCAATAAAATCGGCATTCGGTAACTTCCGATAGTTCTCCGGTACCCGGTTATCCTGTTTAATACTCAGGATGCGATTATCCGTTTCAAGGATACGTTCATAGTCGAGCACCAGTCGGTTAATGGGAAGAATGTACAGACCGGCAGCATTTTTCTGCCCCCCTGCTATCCCCGAAAGGAAGCTGTCCCATTTGGCACGGTAGGCCCCGAGGTCATTGGCCCATGGACTTTCGATAGTTTCCCAAGGCTGGTTTAATCCCGTAGCAATGCCATAATAAACAACTGCGCGCTGCCTGGGCTGAACAAGGGTGCCAAACTCTGAATTGTTTATATCCACAAGGTGGCTAAACCCATGCCGCAAAGGACTAGCCTGATTGTCGGAAAAGCGAGGCCCACCGTAGATGATGGGAAACGGCAGGGTAAAATCCGGAAATTTACTCCATTCAATCAGATTGGGTTGGCTAACCGGCGTGAAAGTAAGTTTATCGGCACATTGCTGTTGAGCCGTTGCTTCCGGATAGCCATTCCCTAAAAATACCCCTATCCACACGAAGAAAATGCCAAATAGAACACGCATTGCTTGAAGTTTCGTCAAAACTACGGAATTTTAAGGGCGTAAAGCAGTCCTTATGGTAAACGAATACCTGATGGGAGTTCGTTACCATCCAGAATATGACAAACCCTAATCAACCCGATATTTCGATGAATACGCACCGGCTTTTTTTAGTCCTTTTCCTTTTTCTGGGTGCCTTTGCTGGCTGCAAAAGCGATGAAACAACGGACCCCACCCCTACGGCAACCTCTCAAACGGATTTGCTGGTAGCCACAAACTGGCAGATCTCCAGCATTACCACTGCCGATGGCCAGCTTATTAACCCGAGCCGACTCAATCTCGTCAGTCAGTTACTTCCCCAGTTAAAGTTTCAGTTCAGGGCTGACAACAGCGTCCGTGCCCTTGATCCGGCACAATCCAATTCGGTTAAAAATGCCGGAACGTGGTACCTGGCGCCAGACAATAAGTCGATGGATGTCGATGTGACCGGCTTTAAAGGGAACTTCCCGATTATTCAATTAACAAAAAACAAACTTATCCTTCGGCAGATTGCGCCCATCGATGGTAAAAATGCCGACATTAACCTGGTCTTCGATCCTACTTTATAAGAGATTGAGTTGCGGAGTCGGTGATGTAGTTGAATGGGTTGAGTAGAGTCATTCCAACTCTGTACGAATACCCCAACTTCATTCACATCATCATTTTACCCTTCCACAACGCCATACCGTATGAAATTTGAGACGGAACCGGGCTTCTTTATTGCGGCCGATACCTGGGGCGATCCGGCACTGCCACCCGTGATTCTGTTGCACGGGGGCGGCCAAACCCGGCACTCCTGGGGCGATACGGCTCAGCGGCTGGCCGATGCCGGTTGGTATGCGATCACCCTCGATGCCCGCGGACATGGCGACAGCGATTGGTCAACAGAAGGGCATTACAGTTTGGATTACCTCGCCAGTGATCTTCGCACTATCTCGGCAACACTTGCTCAAAAACCAGTCCTGATCGGCGCGTCGATGGGCGGCATGACGGCACTCATTGCTGCAGGTGAACAGTCTGTTGCCTCCGAGCCAATTTGTTCAGCGATTGTGCTGGTCGATATTGCGCCCAGAAACGAACAAAAGGGTATTGAGCGCATTTTTGCGTTTATGAGTGGTAATCAGCATGGATTTGGCTCCCTTGATGAAGCGGCAGAAGCCGTAGCGGCTTACCTGCCCAACAGACCACATCCATCAGACAATAGCCGGTTAGAAAAAAACCTTCGCCTTCGAAAAACCGTAAACGGCGAGGAGCGCTACTTCTGGCATTGGGACCCCACAATGCTGGCCCTTTGGCGTAACCATACCAGCCCGGAACAGCAACAGTATAATGAAGCCCGACTTTATCAGGCCGCCCGATCCCTGACCGTTCCAACCCTTATTGTTCGCGGAGGGATTAGTGACGTCGTGAGTGAAAAGGTCATGGTCGAGTTTCTGGATGCCGTTCCGCATGCCCAGAGCGTTAGCGTTGCCGATGCCGGCCATATGGTTGCGGGGGACTCCAATCATGCCTTTACGAATGAAGTAGTCAAATTTTTACGGGGAGTAAGTACGAGAAGTGAGTCGGTTAGTAAGTAAAAAGTGCAGCAAGTGATGTAAGTTTGTCTACCGCAAATAAGTACCTTGCTGACATTCCTGTACTTATTCAACTATCTACACCTACAGCACTTACCTGATCCTTTTCAATGAAAAACTCCCCCCGTATACTTACAGCCTGGACGTATTATGACTGGGCTAACTCGGTACACGCATTGGTTATTGTATCGAGCATCTTCCCGGTTTACTTCTCGGCAACTGCGCTCAATGAAAACGGTGGCCCCATCATTAGTTTTCTGGGGATGTCAATCAAAAACTCGGTTTTGTTTTCCTACACTATTTCAGCAGCTTTTTTATTCACTGCGCTTTTGTCGCCGATCTGTTCAGCCATTGCCGATTATAGTGGCCGCAAAAAGACATTCATGAAGGCTTTTTGCTATCTGGGAGCCATTAGCTGCAGTTTGCTCTATTTCTTTACGAAGGAAACCACCACGTTCGCGGTGATCTGCTTCTGGCTGAGCCTGATTGGCTGGAGCGG
The DNA here is from genome assembly GCF_054782495.1 of Spirosoma aerophilum. Lineage (NCBI taxonomy): Bacteria > Pseudomonadati > Bacteroidota > Cytophagia > Cytophagales > Cytophagaceae > Spirosoma > Spirosoma aerophilum. The sequence continues at coordinate 1,047,626 of NZ_BAAGSJ010000013.1, forward strand.
CAGCATCGTTTTCTACAATTCCTATCTGCCCGACATTGCCACCGAAGATCAGTTCGACCGGGTGAGTGCGCGTGGGTTTTCAATGGGTTACCTGGGTAGCGTTCTCCTGATGATTTTTAACCTGCTGGTCATTTTAAAACGCGAGTGGTTCGGCAACATTTCTGAGGGACTGGCCTCCCGTATTGCGTTCCTGACGGTTGGCGTCTGGTGGATAGCATTCGCCCAGATTCCCTTCAGCCGCTTACCGGATGGCGTCATAAAGGCCGGTCGAACCTCCGGAAACTACCTCCTGAATGGATTTAGAGAGTTGCGGGCAGTTTGGCATGATCTACAGGCACAACCCCTCGCCAAGCGTTTTCTGGTGGCTTTCTTCGTCTATAATATGGCCGTGCAAACGGTCATGTATGTGGCAACTTTATTTGGAAGGGACGAATTGAAACTACCCGGTGATAGCCTGATTATTACGATACTGCTTATTCAACTGGTTGCAATTCCGGGGGCTTATGGTTTTTCACGGCTGTCGGGTTGGTTAGGCAATACCTATGGGCTGATGGTTGCCGTTATTATCTGGATCGTTGTTTGTGCCGGAGCCTATTATGTCCAGACCCAATCACAATTTTTTATCCTGGCCGGGGTTGTCGGTTTGGTTATGGGCGGCATTCAGTCCCTGTCCCGGTCAACGTATTCCAAACTGATTCCACCCACTACCGATACGGCCTCGTATTTCAGCTTTTATGATGTTACCGAAAAAGCATCCATTTTTTTTGGCACGCTGATCTACGGGTTAATCGAACAAATTACCGGCAGCATGCGAAATTCAATACTCGCTCTGTTAGTGCTGTTTATAGTCGGATTGATGCTTTTGTGGCGAATTCCTTCACAAAAAGTTTATCATACCCATTTGGAAACAGAGGAAGTTTTGTAAGTTTGCAACCCAGTCGACGATCAATGGCCGGGCTCAAAGGAGGTTAGCTCAGTTGGTTCAGAGCGCTGCTTTGACAGAGCAGAGGTCAGCGGTTCGAGCCCGCTACTTCCTACCACTTAATTACAAAACCTCGAAAACCAGTCGTTTTCGAGGTTTTTTTATGCTTACAGCAACCGTTTCTAAAAACTTCATACCGCTGACAAGTTGATTGTATAATCGACGGTTAACGCTGATGATCAGCCACGCCCTGGTTGATTTACCTTTTTTCACTTCCGATCAGGCCGGTACGCACCGATTGATTTTCTAAAGTGTTGCGAAAAAAGGTGATCTGATAGATTTAGGGGCAGTATACATCGTAATGGAATGATCTGGCCTTAACTTTAAGCAACGTTTTGGACAACTCTTTTTAACGAAACCGACTTCATTCGCCAATGTCTACCCCCTATCGTAAACGCTTTGGCTTATTCCGCAACCCGGCCGTTCGGCAGGAGTTGGAGCGGCTCGATCCCATGCGCGACAACCAACGGATGGTCCACTTGCTATCGGCCTATGAATTTCCTTTCGATATTACCCGGGCGCTTGAATTAGCCCTTTTTCATACCTATGCCAGTCCACGGGTATCGGGTTTGCTGGCCCGAACGGGGGAGTTTGAACGACACGGGCAGAAACGCTACGATGACACCAGCCGTCTGATTGCCGAATTTCTGGAATCAGGCTACGACAGTGAAAATGGGCTTCGGGCAATCAGCCACATGAACCATATTCACGGCCATTACAAAATTGATAACGCTGATTTTCTATTCGTACTGGCCACATTTGTGTTCTATCCGATCGACTGGATACGGCAATATGGCTGGCGAAAATTGACGAAATCTGAGGAGCTTGCCTTCTTCTATTTCTTCAGGGAAGTGGGCCGCCGAATGCATTTACAGGACCTCCCCAACAATCCAGGCGAGTTGCAGCAGTTTACGGACGCCTATGAGGAGAAGTATTTCCGATTCACCGAAAGCAACCGGCGAATTGCCGATGCTACCGTAAAGATCGTGCAGGGATGGTTCCCGGGCTTTCTGCACCCCTTCGTCCAGCCTGCTTTTGCAGCCCTTATTAACGATAAGCTCCGGATGGCTTTCGGCTATAAACGGCCCGCAGGTTGGTTTATAGGGTTAACAAATGGCGCATTGTGGATTCGCAAATGGCCCCTTCGATGGATTACATGTAAACCTTATCCATCGATGATCGAAAAAACTAACTTTCGTTATTACCCCAAGGGGGTACCCGAGATTGAAGCCGTTGGCCCCGACCATATCAGGGCTTCCCGGCCGTCTCCCCCGGGAAATACACACTAACAGAGGGATGCATGGTGTACAGCCGAAACTGCCGACCTTCATTCACCACAATACCGCTTGATTTATTCTCTTTTACGAGGGGATTTTTGTCGTACTTGGTCCAGTGAATCAGATCGGTCGACCGGGCAATGTTCGTTGACCACTCGCGCCAGTCGGCAAAGGCAGATGCGTGGTAGTAGGCATAATAAACCCCTTTGTAGCGAATTACCTGGTTCATAGCTATGGCAAAGCGGTCATATTCGGCCGGGCCTTTTTCCAGTACCGGCTCATCCTGAACATTCGTCCATACCCTAAGGTCTTTCGAGGTCGCCAGCCAGACCGCCTGATCTTTCCGTTCATAAAACAGATACCAGCCATTCTTTTCTTTCCAGATCGTTGGTGTGCCGTAGGGTCCTTTGCTAAGGGGTTCGTGGTTAGTGTATCGTATATCGAGCGGTCCCTCCTCTTTCCAGTTTATTCGATCGGTAGAGGTCAGAAGATGAGCCACATCATCTTTCCCTTCAGCAAACATGTAATACGTGTTTCCATCCTTTACCACGCTCATATCCTCCACCCAGGTCGAAGCATGAATAGGATTCCCCTTATAGCGTGTCCAGATCAGGCCATCGACCGAGGTAGCATAGCCTAAGGAGCGAGTTTGATCGGCCCCTTCCCGGTAGCCGGTATACCACATGTGATACCCCCCTTTTTCCCGCAATATGTAACCCCGCTCCCGAATCTTCTGATCCCAGGTATTGCCTCCCGTTCCGGTAAATACGGGATTGGCGGCATAGGGTTTGAAGGTCGTTAGCTCAGTTGGAAATCCAGGCTCAACCGATTCAAGACGAGAAGATTTATCGGGTGAGGGCAAACGCACCTGTATCAGAGGCAGCATACCAGCGATCAGAATGGCAACCAGGGACATTGTACGGATCATTCGTCTACAGGATTCAGGGTAAACTTTATAGTTGTCAGACAACTTTAGCCCGGTTCGTTCGCTTATTTAAACACATAGGTTCCAACAGCGCCAGCCGGCAAAATAGCTTTTGCCTGATTGCCGGAATTTTCGATCACGAATCGTTGGGCTGACGAACTGTCATTAAGTACGATCAGGACAAGTTGACCGGCAGGTGTTTTAAACGCAACGTTGGGCAACGATTTGGGCAGGTTAGTGTCGATACGAACCGAACCCGGCCGCACGAATTTCGACGCAACCGCCACGTTATAATACCCCGGATTCCGCTGAACTGCGTTCCCGTTGATGGTTAGCGCCCCTAAACATTGATCGCAGCCACCGGGCGTATGCGGTTTCTGCTGCGGATCGGCGGCCATATTCCACTGTAATACCGTACGACTCCAGTTTCGGGTGGCTCCAATGATCAGTTCCCGGACGTGCCAGGCCAGGTCACCCTTCAAATTACCGGGAGCGCCAATCCACTGCTCGGTGAAGTACAAACTTTTGTCAGGGAAGGCATTATGAACCTCCGATAGGGCACTGATAGGCCCGGCATATAGGTGAAAAGCCGACCCATCCACATACTTGCGGGCCTCCGGATCATTCAGCACTGAGAGGGGGTAATCGGGACGGTCGGCATTATGGTCGTAAAGAATAATTTTGGATTTGATACCAGCCTTTTTGAACGCAGACCCTAGATTCTGTTTAATAAAAAGTGCCTGTTCCGCTGGCAGCATCAACAGGCTCGGATTATTTCCAGGATGAAGCGGTTCGTTCTGGATGGTAATGGCGTCGATGCGAATGCCCTGTTTCTGCATTCCCTGAATGTATTTAACAAAATAGCGGGCATAGGCATCGTAGTATTCAAGCTTAAGGCTCCCTCCTTTTGAATTTCCGTTAGACTTCATCCAGGTGGGTGGCGACCAGGGAGACCCCAGTATTTTTATAGCCGGATTAATGGCTAGAATCTGTTTTAAAATCGGAATTAAATGCTCCTGATCGGGGGCCAGGCTAAATTTTGCCAGCGTCGGGTCAGTCTCTCCCGCGGGCAGATCATTATAAGAAAATACACGCTCATCCAGATCCGAGGCCCCGATGCTAACCCGCAGGTAGCTAACACCAATTCCGTTTCCTTCCGTCGAGAACAATTCCTGCAGTAACACCTTACGGGCTGCAACGTCCATACGGTTAAGCAGCATGGCACTGCCCCCTGTCAGTGTATAGCCGAATCCGTCGATGGTCTGGAAGGTTTTTGATGCATCTACGTGAATGGTAGCGTTTGCATTTGCACTTGCATCCGACGAGAATTTAAGTGGGGCTTGCCTGACAAATAAGGCCAATCGATTTCCAGGATCCGTAAGCCAATAATCAATTTGGTCGGGGTCGGTTAAGCCTGACCCAGCTTTTATGTTGTTTTCCGGTTTCCCAGTCACTTTTTTTGTACTGGGTTGACCTTGACTGCCTGCTGCGCAGATCAAAACCAGTAAACTGATTAACGTACAATTATAAAACTGATAGACCATTCTGATGCCTGTCTGATTACTGTGTCTATTTACTGGATACTTTACACTGATACAAACGGAACAGACTATGTTAGAAAATAGCCTTTATTCATTTATACTGCCTATCCAGGATAATTGCCTACAACGGTAAGGCTTACGGAAAAGCGTCATTAACTTGCCACTTTACTGTATGATGTGCGATTAACCTTATTTCAGGGGCCTTTACAGCCAAATCAGCTCACTCTCTGCCTGATTCACTAATTTATCATCAAAAACCATAACCTTTCGATCCCGCTATAATCAAGCACCATATCATCTCTTTTTTTAGTCTAAACCGACAGGCTGTTTTTAGGTACTAGTGATAATGGATTAAAAATTAACTGATACTTACCTTGTGATCACACTTTCTTTAGCCGAACGTGAATTTGTACGTACTCACTTGTCCGATGACGCGCGGGAATTAATGCTTCGTACCCCACCTGCTGGATTGGATATAAAAAAAGTAGTTGCCCAGATTCTGGCCAGACAAAAAGCCAAAGAGAAACTGCCTGACTGGTATGCCAATTCAGCCCTTATTTTCCCTCCGGCCTTATCTGTCGAACAGGCCTCGTCCCAATTAACGGCAGAGTACAAGGCGTCACTTGTTAGCGGTATGCAGTTAGTAGATTTGACTGGTGGCATGGGTGTGGATACCCAGGCCTTTGCCTATCGGATGGAACAGGTTACGTACATAGAGCGTAAGGAAGAACTTGTTGAGTTGGCTGCTTATAATTTACCTCAACTAGGGGCAACTAACGTCACCTTTCTTTGTGGAGATGGGATGGCTTTACTCAAAAATCGGGATGAACCCGATGAGCAGATCGACTGGATTTACCTGGATCCCCACCGACGGGATTCTACCGGGGGGAAAGTGGTGAGACTTGAAGATTGTGAACCCGATGTATCTGAATCGGGCGTATTGGCCTTCTTACAAAATAGAACGAAGCATATCCTGTTAAAGACTTCCCCGTTGCTGGACATTGATCAGGCCATCAAACAGCTTCAGAATACCGTTGAATCTGTACATATCGTCGCCGTTCAGGGCGAAGTGAAAGAAATTTTACTCATCCTTGGTAATCAGCTGGTTAGCAAAGAAGATATTCGATTTAACACTGTTAACCTATTGAATAAACAGACTGTTTGCTTTTCTTTTGACTGGCACGAAGAACGGCAGACTTCTGTTACGTTTGGTAACCCGGGGAAGTACCTTTATGAACCGAACGCGGCCGTTCTAAAATCAGGTGCTTTTCGGCTGGTGGGTTCTCGATTTAACCTCAAAAAACTAGCTCCCAATAGTCATCTGTACACAAACGACACGGTTGAAACGAGTTTTCCAGGGCGCATTTTCTCTGTAATTGAGATAATCAAGCCAGAAAGTAAAGCTTTGAAGGCCAGCGTTCCGGATTTAAAAGCGAATCTCACCGTTCGTAACTTCCCCCAGACCGTTGCAGAGCTCAGGAAGAAATTGTCATTACGCGAAGGGGGCACAATTTTTATATTTGCGACAACGCTACTAAACGGTGAAAAGAGGTTAATCATCACAAAAAAGATTGAAGCGCCCACTTAAGTAATAATTTTGCTACATTTCGACACAACACTATATTACACGAAAACACAGATGAGAAAATCAGCAGCTATCGTATTGATTTTTTGGCAGTTAATACCCAGCCTTTCAACTTTTGCTCAAACTGTTTATGCCGGTGAAAATACCATAGATAAAGCCAAGCTCCCCGGGCTTTACGTGACAATTCCGGGTGATGGGAAGCAGGTTGAGAAAGAGTGGGCTGCTCAACTTCAAACATATGGCCGATCAATATCTTCCCGGGGAACCTACCGGGTTTCTAATGCGAGCATTCCATCAATTTCGTCAGAGCCGATCAACCTGGTCAGCACGGTAAAATCGTCCCGAACATCCTCCACCATTTTTGCTTCTTTCGATTTGGGAAACGGCACCTTTGTTACTCCCGGCGGCACCGGCTATTCAGCGGCAGAAGATCTTTTGAAGAATTTTGCCGGTAATACACTATACAACCAGGAGGTCCGTACGGTTGAAACCAGTTTCGATGAAGCCCAAAAAAACCACCAGAAACTAGTTCGGAATGGAGAACGCCTTCAACGCGAGATTGACCAAAATGCGAAAGAAAAAGAACGGCTTTTGAAACGTATAGACGATAATGCCAAAGAACTTGAGCAATTGACTAAAGACATTGCTACCAACAAAACCGATCAGGAAACCGCGTTGACCGAATTGGAAAACAGAAAAAAGAACGTGGAGGCTGTTAAACTAAAGAAGAGCAACTAACGCGACGAGTAACATAAATGAAACTATCATCGCATTTTAGATTATTTATTTATTCCTGATATTTCAAATCAATTCGTTTACGACAATTATTTTTTTTACTCTACTAATTTTATAGCTTATCAACTTATACTCAGGCAACAGCGGTCAGTTTTGCAGAAAAAGACTTTGTAATTTTTTTTAATAATGCAACAAATTGTCTTAACAGCCCGTTGAGGTCAATAGAGGGCGGTTCGCTGCCCTCGTAGGGGTTTTTTCAAGTTAGCTTGATGGACTCCTAGGTGTGGATAGAAAGCGGAAAGCCTGGTTACCTTGTAGCCGGGCTTTTTTGTTTGAGGTCCCTTTCACTTCCTCACCTATCCAACCGTTAACCGTAAATCAGTTTATAGGTGCAGAGCTTACAGTTTTGAGGACAAGTAGTATATTTAGTCAGGAATAAGCCTCTGAAATTTACGACCGTAAGGGTTTATCTTCACTCCCAATTGTAGACTTTATTGTTTAATCTGCGTAAAATGAGACGTATACTCTTCGCTTTTATTATAATTGTGGGGTTATCAACGGTTGGAGTTGCTCAATCCGGCTCAGTCGATAAAGAGAAATTCGTTCTGCTCAACAATGGAGCCACGGTAGGCATGATTATAAAATCGGCCCTTAAGGCCGACAAACAGCGGTTGTCATTAACAGAGCAACAGCTGCCTCAGGCCAGGGAAATTATTACCACTGCAGCTGTGAGTTTTAACGAGGGCGTTAAAAAGCTAAAAAAGGCCGGAATGAGTAATCAGAAATTGAGAGCCTTGGCCGTTGTGGTTGAAACTGATAAAGTCCATGCTTACAAAGCTATACTAACCCCAAAGCAATATGCTACGCTGGTTGCCAGTCACCTTAAAATTTATCCTGAAAGCAAAGTCTAATCGAGTACCCGCTATCAAGTAATCAGGCAACTGGCTCACCGGAGGGTACAGGACAGTATTGAGGTAAAACCAATTGAAATTTATCTGGTCACGAATTAACTAAAATCGAAATCCCATGGATGCAATTCTCTTAGTTATCGTCCTGCTAATTCCCCTGATCTGGTTCTCAACGGAAAAGATTCAGGCTAACCGCAAGGTAGTTGATACCCCCGGCGACTACATGGGATTTACGTTTGATTCCCCTACTGGAAATAACACTGACAACCCTGAAACCGATACAATAAGCCAATCTTCAAACAAACACGCACCTGATTACACAGGCAGGCTCTATTACAGCATACCGGGCAGGAGTTTTATCGGATACATCTACAACGGTCGAATATTGAGACGAAAATAGCTCAGCTTTTAACGTTCGCTGGCTAGTTGCCCTCCTTATAAAATATTCGTTTAACCCGTTCGCTTACACCAGTCAGGATTTCGTATGGGATCGTGTCGATTCGCTGAGCCAGCTCGGTAATGGGCAACTCAGCCCCAAAGATAATCACTTCGTCTCCTTCACTGGCCGAAGCGGCAGTAACGTCGATCATTGTCATGTCCATACAAATGTTCCCAACCGTCGGACATCGGGTGCCATTGACCCACACCTCCCCTACACCATTTCCCAGTCGGCGGTCATATCCATCGGCATAACCAATCGCCAGGGTAGCAATGCGGGCTTCATGATTTAAAATACCCCGTCGACTATACCCAATCGACTCACCGGCACTCACTGTTTTTATCTGGCTGATAACGGTGCGCAGTGTACCCACCGTTTGCAAGGCCGACTGGTCCGTTTGTGTCGCTTCTACCCCATACAGGCCAATACCCAACCGAACCATATCAAGTTTGTATTCCGGAAAACGAACGATGCCAGCCGAATTGAGCAGATGGCGCGTTGGCCGATAGCCCAGCTCCGATTCGAGTAAATCAGTAGCCCGGATAAACGTGTCATATTGCTGCCGGGAGAATAAATTGAACTGCGCATCGTCGGCACCTACCAGATGACTGAATACAGTCGCCACTTTCATTTCCGAACGGCCGGTCAAAAAATCGGCCACCCCTAACAGCTCATTTTCCAGAAAGCCCAGTCGGTGCATCCCCGTGTCAATTTTCAAATGCAGGGAGTGAGGTCCTGCTTTCGACGCGCTTCGCTCCTGCATGAAATGGCCCCATTCGTGAAGCAGGCGCATGCTGTAGATTTCCGGTTCGAGTTTGTACTCAAACAGCGTGGCAAAGGTTTCGGGCGCGGGGTTCATGACCATAATGGGCAAATCGATGCCGTTTTGCCGGAGAGATACCCCTTCATCGGCATAGGCGACGGCCAGGTAATCGACCCGGTGAAACTGAAGGAGTTGTGCCACTTCAGCACTTCCGCTCCCATAGGCAAAGGCCTTAACCATAACCATCAGTTTCGTGTCGGATGGAGGGTCGTTGCGGCTGATTCGTTCCCGGTAATAGTTTAAATTATGGGTCAGCGCATCCAGATTTACTTCGAGCACAGTGCCATGCACTTTACGCTCCAGCCGATGAACAATTCGCTCGAACGAGAATGGGCGTGCCCCTTTGACCAGTACCGTGCTATCGCGCAGGGAATTAAACGGGAATCGGGCCAGAAACTCATCCGTGGTTTGATAAAATAAACTTGTGTCCGAAAAATAGTGCGCGTTTCGGCTCAAAACGGGGCCAATACCAACGAATCCTTCCACTTCGTTCGTCTGCATAAGCCGACCAACCTGCGCATATAATTCATTTTCTGGCTGCCCAGATTGCAGGACATCCGACAAAATGACAACCCGGCGGCTTCGTGTACTTTGCTGGTTCAGAAACCGAAGGGCCAGTTGAAGCCCCACCATATCATTGTTGTAGGAGTCGTCAATGAGCACACAGTTGTTGATCCCCTCTTTCTGTTCCAGCCGCATGGACACGGGCCGCAACCTGTTTAACCGACTTTGTAATTCAGTGAATGTATAGCGCTGAAGCGACAGCATGGTAACGAGACAATGCATCAGATTTTCTACCGATGCCGGATCCGCAAAGGGTAGTGTCAACGGCTGTTCAAAGGCAATGTTTCGGCCCGTCAACTTTAACTGATTGCCGTTTACCCGCCCCTGATACAGGGCATCATGGCCATTGATGGACCAGGTAATCAACCGCATATCCGGATTGACGGCTTTAAGCAGCATGTTAACTTCTTCGTCGATATCTGGATAATCCGTGCTGTAGATCAGGGATGATGCATGGATAAAGAGCCGTAGTTTTTCGGCAACTTTTTGTTTACGGGTTCGAAAGCCTTCGTCGTGTGCCGTTCCGATATTGGTAAAAATTCCAATATTGGGCCGGATAATGGCTTCGATGGCCTGCATCTCCTGCGCTTTTGAGATACCAGCCTCGAAAATGCCAAGTGTATGACTTTCGGTCAACTCATGAACAGACAGGGGAACGCCTAGCTGGGAATTATAGCTTTTAGGGCTTTTCGCAATTACATACTCATCCGCCAGCAATTGTGCCAGCCACTCCTTCACGATCGTTTTCCCGTTGCTCCCCGTAATGCCAATGACGGGAATACGAAACTGTCGACGGTGCTCGGCGGCTAACGCCTGCAGGGTTTTCAGGCTACTGTCGACCTCAATGAATTCTGCATCCAAATAAGTGGCCAGTTCATCCCGACGTGCGGGACTGATTGCTGACCGTTCGACAACAAACTGGCGAACTCCTTTTTGATAAAGGTAGCCGATGAAATCATGTCCGTCGTGGTGTTCGCCCTGTATGGCAAAAAAAACAGCCTCTTTTATCTGCTCAGCTGATAGCAGGGCGGCAACCAACCTTGAATCGGTAAACCACTGTTTATTTATTAATTGACTCGTCTCTGTTACCATACTATTAACTACATCCACCGTCGCCGACGAAAGTAGGTTATCATTCCTACTGTAACCAAAATCATTACCCCCCACACAACAAAATAACCGTTGCGGGATTTCAATTCAGGCATATTCTCAAAATTCATTCCGTAAACCCCAACGATAAACGTAAGGGGCATAAAAATAGCCGAAAAGATGGTCAGCGTCTTCATGACCGAGTTCATCCGATTGTTGACGATGGAATAATACACATCCATCAGTCCGGCCACCAATTCGCGGTAGGACTCCAGCGTTTCAATGACCTGATTTACATGATCGGCAAGGTCCCGTAAATACGGTATGGTTGTGTGCTGGATCAAGTCAGACTCTCCCCTGAGCAGCGTACCCACAATGTCGCGAAGCGGATTGATTGTCCTTCGTATAAATGACAGTTCACGCTTTAGTTTATATAAGGTCGCCAGCGTCTGCTGGGTCGCTCTTTCCTCAACAATCTCTTCTTCCAATTCATCCATTTTCTCCCCGATTCGCTCAGTGATCAACAAATAGTGATCAACGATAACGTCCAGCAACGCATACAGGAGGTAGTCGGAGTCATTGCGTCGGGTTTTTCCTGCCGACGCTTTGATTCGGTCGATGACGGGCTCAAAAATGTCATTCGTACGCTCTTCCTGAAATGAAATAAGGAATTTTTTACCCATTACCAGGCTAACGTGTTCTACCTCTATCTCTTGCCGCTGGCGACTGTGATGAAGATTTTTGAGAGTAACAAACACCAGCGTATCGTCGTAGAGATCTATTTTAGGTTTCTGTTCTGTATTGACGACGTCCTCCAGCAAAAGCGGGTGCAAATGAAACTGCTGGCCAATAGCAGCTACAACTTTAGGCTCATGAATACCATCTACGTCGATCCAACTGACGAATGGGGCTTCGGTAGCTGGAATTTTGCAGGCACTCAGCTTCGTGCTTTCATCAACATGGTAATCCGTTGCGTTGTAGTCGATCCGCTTGATTTTGGTAGCGTGTTCAATTTCCTGTCCAACATACAGAAGAGTCCCAGGCGACGTGCCGAGGAGTTTCTCGGCGGAGCGATTGTGTCGGTGTCTCGACATAAAATAACTAAATAGACCATCCATCGGATGGTATTGTTTAAAGCAAAGATAAGTTAAGTTAACTACAGCAGCTGTCGCTGATTGTTCACAAGATCATACTCCCCCCTTCCCCAAAGTGCTCATAGAGTAAAATCGTTACTAATATGCCACAAACGGCATTAAACGTTCATTTACACCATCATCTAACAACGTCCTCTCCTTATATTTGCTTTCTGCCAACACGTTCGCTACGACAAATTCATGCAAACTATCGTTTTACGCACTGCTTTTCTTCTCTGTTTTTTCGGCAAGAGTCTTTTCGCCCAGTCAACCAAACCATCCCATCCATACGTAATGATTGGATACGTCACCGGAAATGGCTGGACAAAAGATCAGATTGAGGCCCAGAAGCTTACCCATATCAATTATGCCTTTGGCGTGCCCGACAAAAATGGGGTTATTGCTCCCCTGACGGCTAAAGATGGTGAAAACCTGGCAAAGCTTACTGCACTTAGAACGGTCAACAAAGACCTCAAGATTTTGCTGTCTATTGGGGGCTGGGGCGGCTGCAAGTACTTCTCTGACGCGGCTTTATCAGACGCTTCACGCCGTAAATTCACGGAAAGCGCCGTTGACCTGCTCAAAAAACACAAGCTGGATGGTATCGATATTGACTGGGAATACCCGGCACAGATCGGTGCAGGCAATATATTTCGCCCCGAGGACAAACAAAATTTCACGCTGTTTCTGAAATCTCTTCGCGATGGACTGGATGCACAGGGGAAACAGGATAAACGTACCGGTAAGAATCACTATCTGCTGACTGCTGCCACCGGGGGCGATACCGCTTTCGTAAACCATACCGAACTAGGCAACGCGCAGAAATACCTGGATTACGTCAATATCATGACGTATGACCTGTACCACGGCAATGATAAAGTGACCGGTCACCACAGTCCCCTCTATCAATCAGCCAAAGGCGACCATTCGCGAAATAGCTCTGCCGATGCCGTTGATGGTCATATTCGGGCGGGAGTGCCTGCCAGCAAAATAGTATTGGGGCTCCCCTTTTACGGCCGCGGCTGGGCAGATGCCCGCGATCAGGACAATGGTCTGTTTCAACCGGCTCCGGGTGCTCATTCGTTCATTAGTTATGATGAACTTATGGCGAAGTTCATCAACAAAAACGGCTTTACCCGGTACTGGGATGCAGATGCCAAAGCCCCTTACCTCTGGAACCCCACATCACGAACTTTCATTTCCTACGCTGACCCTGAATCGTTTATCTATAAAGTAGCCTACGTTAAGTCGAAGAAACTGGCAGGTGTCATGTTCTGGGAATACATCTATGACCTTCAGCAGAAAAGCGCGTTGCTAAATTCGTTGGTAACGGAGTTAGGGAAGTAAAAATAGTTATTAAGTCAGGGGCTCCAATAGTACCTAATATGGGTTGACGATAGTTTAGTTAGAAAAGCTATCTGTCCAATTATTTCCTATCGGTTAACGTACCCTCGTTTGAGTCTTCAAAAACCGCGATGTCTAAAGCTTTAATAATACGTTCAATGAACACTATAAACGAGGATACAGCCGGCTCAACTCAAAATCTACCAGATAATCAGCTATGATCGACTCTCACTCCCCTGCCCTGATTCATCTTTCCCAGGACCCGGTGATGGCGCGAATCATTGCTGAAACGCCAGTTCCCAAAATCTTTTCTGATTATGCCGATGATTTGTATTTAGCCTTGCTGGAAAGTATTGTTTCTCAGCAAATTTCGGTGAAAGCGGCCGATGCCATCTTTGGGCGTTTCCGGGCACTTTTCCCCAACAATTATCCGGCTGCCGACGCGTTGTTGCTAAAAACAACGGAGGAACTGCGAAGCGCCGGACTTTCCTTCCAGAAGATCAAGTACCTGCAAAGTGTGGCAGAGTTTTCATTAGAAAAGTCGGACGCAGCTCCGGCGCTGAGCCGGGCGAAGGTCGATGCGATGTCGGATGAAGAAATTGTACACTATTTGCTCCCCATTAAAGGCGTTGGCCGCTGGACAGTCGAAATGCTGCTGATGTTTGTTCTGGATCGCCCTGATGTGTTTCCTATCGACGATCTGGTGATTCGCCAGCGGATGATGCGGGCTTATCCCGAACAAACTAATGGCTTGACGGGCAAAGCCTTATACAAAGTGCTGCACGCCATCGCCGAACCCTGGCGCCCCTTTCGCACCACGGCCAGCCGGTATCTGTGGCGGTGGCAGTCAACCTAAAGCGCTTATAGCTTTTTGACTTTTACGGCCACTTTTGACTGCACTTTTATTAACACCTGGATGCCATCGGGCCGAACAACAATTCGTTGTGGTGTTAAGCGGAAGGTATCCAGATTCAAATCGGTCTTCTGACCAACTTTGGCTTTGGCAAAGGCCGTTTCTATTTTATCCGGAATCGATGTGATTTGCTGTCGTAACGGAATTACCATGGCCGCCTGAATCGTGTCGCGAAGGTGGTCGTGGAGTAGCCAGTCGGCCGTGGCAAACAACCGCTCTTTTGTATCGACATCAAAATCGACATTCTTTATCCGCAGCGTATTGGTTAACGTATCGTACTGTGGGCTGCCATGAAAGTACAGGTTTCCTTTTACCTTGCCGCCTACCTCCGCTTTTAAAATGATATTCCGCCCGCTCCCATAAACGGACGCATTCTTTATGGTGATATTGCCGCCAGCCAGGTCCAGCTTTTGTTTGATCAGCGTTCGAGCCAAAACCGTGTTGACCTCACTGTACGGAATGAACGCCAGTACTTCAATACGTGCCGAATCGGGGAGATTATTCCGGCGTAATAAACGAGGAAGCATGATCAGCGTATCCACCATAGGTCTGGGCCCCAGTTTCGTTTTCACCCGAAAAGCAATTTGCAGCGGAACGGTAATTTGTTTTTTGTTGCCATAAACGGGAGCCACCGCAATACTGAATGGACGGGGCATTAACCAGATGTTTTCGGGCACTTTCGCTATACGCAGGGGATTCTGCATATCCCGCCAGACTTTACTTACCTCCCGATCGAGTCGTAAACCGTCGTGTACGGCCTTGTCGATCGCCTGCTCAATATCAGCTTTTCGTTTATCCAGTATTTTTTCTGCCAGTTTTTTAACGTTTAGCTTTATACCCAGCAGCTGCACTTTGGGTTCCTGGGTCCACTGGTAGTTCTCGAAGGTAGACTTAGTCGCTAAACGCCAGTTTGTGCCAACCCCAACGGGACTGTTGAACGTGACAGATAGGGCACAGAGTGTACGGCGCGGGCGTTTGGCTCGCTTACGAAGACCAATTGGATTAGTATACCAAACTTGCAGGGGAGCTGAAAAATAAACCCGCCGGTTGGCGTACCGGATACGAATGGGGCCGGTACGTTCGACCCGGAACCGCCAGGCTTCTCCTTTACGCCCTTCAAAGGTTTCTTCAGGAACGAGAACAACCTTCAACGACTTGTTGATTTTCGTCTCCAGATCACTAATGTTGAAAGTGAGATTCCCGGCTACGAAGGAGACAGGATCGGTGATGGCAGGTTCAAACTCTTCCCGCTCGGGTGCTGCGGGCCGAACCCGCTTACACGCGTCCAGACTGACAACAAAAACGAGAAGGCACAAAAATCCGATGGTTCGCAGGGCATTCATTGTAACAACAAACTTCCTGCCTGCCAAAATGTTATTGGCAGGATCCTATTTTCATTTTGCGGTAGGTTTCACCGATAGTTTTGTGTCCGTAGCACAGCCGCAGCCTTTGCCACAACCTGCTTTTTTAGCGGAGAAACTTTGGTAGGCCCGATTACCTAAATAGGCCAATGCAACCGCAAAAACGAGGAAAATAATAAATTCCTGCATGAGACGAATTGTGTGATGTATTCATTAGGATGCAGGTACTTTGATGTTGATAAACGCTAACCGGCCGAAAGCCTGAACCTTTATCATACATCCAATATCCTACATCATACATCTCTATTTATTATACATCTTTTTAAACCCATCCGTTCCGTTCGGCCAGTCGAAAGGCGTGTTGGTAATGGTGTTCGCCATGCCAGGCATATATGGCCGCCACTTCCCGCAACGCTACTATTTTTTTACTACCGGGATGGTAATACGTTCGGGACAACTCGGCGTCGGTTAGGGAGGCCAGCACGGCCACCCAGCGCTGGTGCAGATTACGGAGAATGACCAGCGAGGGGGCAATATCAAGCATCGAATCCGGGAGTTTGGCCCACTCTCCTTCCTCATACGGAGATATGGTTGGATTCGTTTCTGTCAAAGCCAGTTTTGTCCGGACATACGCGTTGATGTGGCTGTCAGCCATGTGATGCACCAACTGCCGTACTGTCCAGCCCTCCGGTCGGTAGGGTGTATCCAGTCGATCGTCGCCCCATTTGCCAACCAATTCGGTTAGTTTGATCGGCAGTTCGTCGATGGCAACGATGTGTTGTTGAGTTTGGTCAGCCGTAAAAGTCTGTTCATAAATGAAATCGCCGATAGGGTAGCGAAGTGAATCAAGATCCTGCATGGTTTAGTAATTAGTTGAACACGCTTTTTTGAACAGCTTGTCCAAAATTTGCTCTCTCAACGGTATCCTGCAAAGATTGTTTTTTACAATCGTTATTAACCATCCGATTTTAAGAATACGGGTAGTCCGGAGTGATTACCTTCTGGCGAAACGTTGTTCCGCCCCTAACAGGAGTGACCATCCCCAACCCCCTCCTAAAACAGGAGGGGACTTTTTAACGGGGTACCCTTCTTTGAGCCCCCTCCTGTTTTAGGAGGGGGTTGGGGGTGGTAACTCCTGTTAAAGATATTTATTGCCAATACTGCTGAACCACCCTGATAAGCTCCGGATGCACACCCGAGCCAGCAATTACATCGCCCCGGAACAGGAATGCGTCGCCACCGTCGAAGTCCGTCACGACGCCCCCCGCTTCCCGAACGAGCAATACGCCGGCGGCCATATCCCAGGAGTTGAGGTTGTATTCGTAAAACGCATCGAAGCGTCCGCAAGCCACATACGCCAGATCAATAGCGGCCGACCCCATCCGGCGCAGTCCATGCGTTTGCTGCATGAGCGACTCCAGAATATGCAGATAAGGCTGCATTTTGTCGAAGGTATAATAGGGAAAACCGGTGGCGATCAGGCTTTCGCCCAATTGGGTTGCCAGCGAAACAGAAATGCGCTTGTCATTGCAGAAAGCTCCTCCCCCCTGCCAGGCCGAGAAGCACTCATCCCGGTTAGGATCATAGATAACCCCGGCAATGGGTGTATTACCCTGCGCCAGGCCGATACTCACGGAAAAGACGGGCAGGTCATGAATGAAGTTGGCGGTACCGTCGAGGGGATCGATGATCCAGTTCAAGGCCGACTGATCGGCGTCCTGCCCCGTTGTGCCCTCTTCGGTGATGAAACCGGCTTCGGGTAGCAGCTTACTCAGTTTGGTAACCAGTTGCTTTTCGGTCTCCTTGTCGACGTACGAGACGAGGTTGTTCAACCCTTTGTATTCAATGGCATCGCGGTCAAAGCGGCTGCGTTCCTGTAATAAAAACGCACCGGCCTCCCTGGCAATCGTGCCTATTTCGCTGGTAACTGCGGCTAAGTCAATGGCCATATAATGTTGATTCAGGTAAAACGGCCGATGAGAAACCATCAGGCAAAGCCTGGCGAATCATCGGCCGTTGAATTGGTTTTACAGTATGAGTTGACGTCTATGCTTTGGGCAAACAAATAGTTAACCACAGAGGCACGAAGGTCAAGTAGATGAAAGTTGTTGCTGGCGCGGAATAATGTATCACAAGCGACTATGCCGCACCAGTCTATTTCTTAGGCCATTATTTTGCCTAATGCATTATCGTACAGGCCTTTTGCTTCGTCCAGGGTCATCACCGTTGTGTTGTCGACAACAAACGCGGGCGATGCAGCCGTTACCGTACCCAACAGCATGAAGGGCATGATGGTATCGTGCAGATAGCCTTCCACTGTTTTCTGATGCTCAGGCGAAACGGTTACGACAACCCGGCTCTGGCTCTCGCCAAACAGGAATGAATCCAGCCGGTGCCGATCATCGGAAACGATCTGGAAACCGGTGTTACCCGCCATTGCCGACTCGACCAGAGTAACGAACAGGCCACCATCCGACACGTCGTGCGCTGATTCGATCCAGCCATTGCGAATCAGGGTTTTGATGCCTTCCTGCACGTGCCATTCATCGTCAAACTCAAAATAGGGCGCGGGCGACTCTTTAATTTCCAGGTAGGAATAGAGATACTCGGAAGACGCGATGTCGTTGGTCGACTGTCCGATCAGATAGATCAGGTCGCCGTCATTTTTAAAGTTGAGCGTCATCTGGTGGGCCGGATTTTCCATAAGACCCAGCATACCAATGGTTGGCGTCGGGAAAACGGGGCCGTGGTCTGAGCTTTGGTTGTAGAAACTCACGTTACCGCCCGTTACCGGGGTGCTGAACCGACGGCAGGCTTCACCCATGCCCTGAACGGCTTCGACAAAGTGCCAGTAAACTTCCGGTACGTAAGGATTACCAAAGTTGAGGTTGTTGGTAACGGCCAGCGGCTCACCACCCGTGCAAACGATGTTGCGGCAGGCTTCGGCAACGGCAATCATGGCACCCGTGCGTGGGTTGGCGTTTACATAGCGGCTGTTGCAGTCGACGGTAATTACAATGGATTTATCGGTGGCAGGAATGCCGGGGCCTTTTACCCGAACAACAGCTGCGTCCGAGGGTGCGTTGGTACTGCGGTTGCCGGTGCCCACCATCGAATCATACTGCTCATATACCCACTTCCGTGAACAGATATTAGGATGCGCCAGCAGGTGCTCGGCAATTTCCCGAATATCGCTCAGCTCAATGTCGTCAACGTCTGTAATATCAAATTTAGCAAACTCCTTAATATAAGCCGGTTCGGTGTATTCCCGGTGATAGACAGGGGCGCCCCCGCCCAATACCAGATCGTAGGCCGGTACATCGGCAACGAGTTCGCCGTAGCGGTAGAAATGCAGACGGCCGAGGTCATTTTCGCCTTTTGGCGTCACCTCACCGATCTGTGCACAGTTCAGGTCCCACTTATCAAAAATTCCCTGAATGATGTGTTCTTTACCTTTTTCGATCACCACCAGCATCCGTTCCTGTGATTCAGAAAGCAGAATCTCGAACGGAGCCATGTTGGGTTGACGGGTTGGGACATTGTCGAGGTCGATGATCATACCGTGTTCACCCTTCGCACTCATCTCTGAGGTTGAACAGATGATACCAGCGGCACCCATATCCTGAATACCGATCACGTAGCCTGTGGCAATGATTTCGAGCGTCGCTTCGAGCAGGAGTTTCTCCATGAACGGATCACCCACCTGTACCGCCGGAAGTTTGTCGGTCGATGCGGCCGATATATCTTCAGAAGCGAAGGTAGCGCCGTGAATACCGTCTTTACCCGTTGCCGAGCCGACGATGAACACCGGGTTGCCTACACCAAAGCTGGTGGCTTTGGCCGATTTGCCGACCTCAACGATACCCGCCGAGAAGGCGTTGACGAGGGGGTTGGTGTTATAACAATCATCGAAGAACAGCTCACCGCCCACGGTCGGAATACCGAAGGCATTGCCATAATCGCCGATACCCTTTACCACACCGCGCAACAGACGACGGGTTTTAGGCAGTGTCAAATCGCCGAAGCGCAGGGAGTTTAACTGCGCAATGGGCCGGGCACCCATGGTGAAAATATCGCGGTTGATACCACCCACGCCCGTAGCTGCGCCCTGGTAGGGTTCCAGCGCCGAGGGGTGGTTGTGCGACTCGATCTTGAAGGAGCAGGCCAGCCCATCGCCGATGTCTACCAGACCCGCGTTTTCGTCCCCAGCTTTCGCCAGCATACGGTCCGAATCGCGGGGCAGCGTTTTGAGCCAGACAATGGAATTCTTATAAGAACAGTGTTCCGACCACATCACCGAGAAGATACTCAGTTCAGTAAAATTTGGCCGACGCCCTAAAATTTCGGCGATGCGATCAAATTCTTCGGGTAGCAGGCCCAGTTTGCGGGCGGTTTCAAGCGAGGGTAGCGATTCGGTTGCGTCCATGTTAGCGAATTGTGACTGAGCGAATTAAGGAATAAGAAAACGGGAGGCTACACCTTCCGCTTATTCGTTGACTCACTTGTTCACTCATTGAAGAATGCTCAAAATTACGGTTTTTGGCTGAAACCGGGCTTTAAAGGTTGACAAATATCGAATCATTCGTATATTTGCACCCAAGAAAGAGAGATGGCAGAGTGGTCGATTGCGGTGGTCTTGAAAACCACTGACTGTAACAGGTCCGGGGGTTCGAATCCCTCTCTCTCTGCAAAAAAATATTAAAAGCGCTCAAAAATTTGATTTTGAGCGCTTTTTTATTTAATTTTTTTGAGAAATTTCTAATTTGAATGCTTTACGTCATGCTATGTTTTTATCACACCTAAACCTTCAATCTTAACATGTTAACTTTAGAACAACACCTAAATAATACTAGTATTAATAACGACTTTGAACTCTTAAAATCAATTTGGATATTAAACAAAAAATATTTAAAAAATGCTCAAAACGCAATTATATTTAACTTTCCTCACTACAGTTTACATGAAAGTAGTCATTCAAATACTATTATAAGAAATATTGAATCATTTCTTGGCGAAGAGCGAATATCGCAGTTAACCCCGACTGATACGTGGCTTATCCTCATGGCGGCACACACACATGATTTAGGGATGGTTATATTCAACAATGTATTAGAAAAGAAATGGGCTGGTGATGAATTTCAAAAATATCTAAAATTCTTAAGTAATAAATCAAGTGATAAAGATTTACGCGAATCTGCTCAACTGTTATCCAAATTAAATGATGTAGAAAATCATATTCCTAAAGATAATTTAACGATTGCCCTACAAATACGAAAAGCTGTTATATTAGTAACAGCTGATTTTTTTAGAGTAAATCATCATGTGAGAAGTAAAGAAATCATATTAGGTGAGGATATTGAATTTAATAAATATTTAAATGGTTTTAGTCTTACAGGAATCCCTAATCGATTTATTGTTGTATTAGCAGAAATAGGGTTTGGCCATGGCGTTAATTTCTATGAGGTTTTTGATCGTTTAGAATTTATTGCAGATGGATTTGGGGGCGATAAAATGCATCCAAGATTTATAGCTTACCTACTAAGACTAGGTGACTTACTTGATGTAGACGATAAAAGATTCAGTATTTTTAATGAAAAAGTCCTTGCAGATTCACTTCCAAATACATCAAAACTTCATAAGGAAAAACATGCATCTATTAAACATTTATTAATAGCACCAACGTCAATCGAAGTTACTGTTGATTGTATGAGTGACGAAGTTTATAGAATAGCTAGAGGCTGGTTCGATTGGCTTCAAGACGAAGTTAAAGACCAAAGTAAGGAGTGGGCAAATATAGCCCCAAAAAATCTTTCTGGCTTACCGCCAACAATTTCAAGGGATGGAATAAAAATTTTATATAAAAGTTCTGAGCCAAAAATTGGGTTAATGAATCTTCGTTTTGAAATTTCAAACAAAAAAGTATTTGAAATGTTCGAAGGTTCAGCAATTTATGAGTACACTGGTCTAGTCTTTATAAGAGAAATTGTACAAAACGCCATTGATGCTTCAAAAATTCAACTTTGGAAATTGGTTGAAAATGGATATTATGATAATTTAATTCGACGCGATCTAAAGTTATCTTGGGATTTATTACATGACGATTTAATTAATAATATTAAATTTTATTTTGATTTACCACTAGAAATATGGAGTAACTTTTTAATTGATCTTAATTTTTATTGGGATGGTGAAAGTTTAAGAATTACAATTCAAGATAATGGAACTGGAATTTCAGAAGAAGACTTAATAAGAATGACAAAAAAAGTTGGCGAAAGCAGGAGTTCTGACGAAAACTTCCAAAAACTTAAAAAGCAAATGCCTTTTTGGTTAAAACCCACAGGTGCTTTTGGAATAGGCTTACAATCTCTTTTTTTAGTTTCAAATACATTTATTATCCAAACAAAGAGTGAGTATGAAGAGGGGAAAGAAATACAGTTCTTTTCTGCTAAAAATGGCGAGTATTGTAGAATAACGCCAACTAAGATAGAAATGCGTAGAGGGACTAAAATTATAATAAATATCAACAAAGATGATTTTGATAACATTTTTGAAAATAAATTTCCTGTTCAAATAATAAATAGCTACGATTGGTTTGATGACGATTATAAAAATGTTCATATTCATAGATTAATCGCCTATGTATTGGAAGAGTTCCAGTACATTGATTTGTTAAATATATATGTAAACAATAAGCAAATAAAAAAATCAACCTTTTTGGAAGAGGATTACTTGGAAATACAAAGTTCAATTATATGCAAAAGAGAAAAAGACATTTCCGCGTATTTATACAAAAGAAACAATAACAGGCAATACAATCATTTTCGTTTATTTGAAGACTTAGGCATTGGCTCTGACTTTAGTATATTTTTTTACAACTCCCTGATTCAAGATGGGCAAAATCGACGTCATAGCTCTGGCCTTATAAATAAACAATTGGTCAGAGACATACCTTTAGAAGAGTCACCTCCTTCTTACTATAAAACATCATACTTCAAATATATATGGAACTTTGAAAGTCCTGAATCAGATAAAATATTAAATATTTCTCGAAGCAAATTCATAAAGAAGACAAAAAAGAAATTTGACAATATTTTTTTAGAGAAAGTCTTACCTAAATCTTTAGAATTAATAGTTAAATTATTTGAAGAAAATATTTTACCTGGAGAGGAAAATACTGCCATTGAATATTTTCATGTGCATCTGACTGCATCAATGAATAAAGTTACTATAAATCAGCCTGAAATTTTCTACAAGGACTTTAAACTTCCAAATTCATTTGCTACTAAGCATGATCTAAGTGAAGTTAAATATATAGATTTTTTTAAGGCCAATCGCTTACTATCAATAAGCGCTGATTATAGAGATCCAATTCTTAATATTGTTGGTGCAAAGCATGATACTTACAAAGAAATTACAATTACAAACAATTACGATATTGATTTAATATTATGGGATTTTGAATATTTTAGTCCATACCTTAAAGTTTTAGGGTTTAAAAAAGTGGAATATTATATATATGATTCCGATAAGCAATCGGTATCTATAAGTATTTTCGAAAAAAGTGCAGCTTATGTTCCTTTGAAATGTAATGAAGCATCTATTAAACAATTATTAACAAATTCTATTTATTCTTCAGAAGCTCACAAGAGGAGAGATGCGATCCCTCCCTTAGAGAAATATTGGAAGCAGCTTTCAGTGAATGAGTGGTTTGATGGATTTCTTTTTCATGACAACTTTACCGATAATTTAATCATTTCTCCATTTAGAAATTCTCAAGAATTAAAGTCTATTTTGAGCCAGATTGACTCCTCTGGAACTTTTGATACAAATGACCTATTAAGAGATAAATATTTATCAAGTTTAATTCCTAATTCTTTACTAGAATATGTTATCTCCAAATCACCATTTACAGATGTCAAGCGAAACCCCGAATCTGTAATGGAATCTTATTATTCGCTTATTTTAGATATAATCTCTGCAAACCGATCAAAAAATCTTCAATAAACTGATTACTAATTGGTTTACTAAGATTACATCTAATTTTAAAAGTCTCTGTACTGAGAGTGGCATTATCTTATGGAAAACCTACTACACCGAATCAAAAACGCCCCCTATACTAGCCACGGCAAGCCTATTAGTCATCGGTTGGATTATATTATTTAATTAATGACTTCTGATTTGACTCGTCGAAGAATGCTGGCGGTTCATGAAGACATATACGATATGGATTAGTGAACCTTCATTACTTTCGACGCTCAATTAGGCAAAATGTATATCTGGTTTAATGAATCGACATAAAAAGTTTGTAGTGTTTACTACTTCTCCTTCGCCACTTAAACCACCATTAAAAACACTTTTTATACGTTCATCCTTCCAACCTTTTATGTAGAATTGGGTCTTTAACTCTTACCGAAAAAGCTGCATCATGAAAAAGGTTGAGTTCGTTCTATACTTTTTTGGGGTTGCTCTCTTATGTGCGCTGATAAGTACAGACGCCTACGCACAGGTAAACCGCCCGGTTACCCGGATACATCTATTCAATGTACAGAACGGTTTTAGTTTAGCCGTAAAGACCACTACCACCGCGAATAGCCCTATTCAGATTAAGCGAAGGACCTGGGCTATCATTCAAACGACAGCCGATAGCGTTGGCTTTATCGTAAACAACAAGCCTTATTATGTTCACTTTAGCCCCGGCAAGCAACATTATTTTATAGCCACCCTGGGCAGTCTGCCCGGTTCCTATACGGTGGTGTCTGAAACGAATGAGCAGGAGTTTATTATGACAGTTTCCATTAACAACGCCAGAGGCCCGGAGGAGTACAATCTGGATAAATTGAATAATTGACTGATTTAAACCTATAAGGTTTTTGAAACCTTATAGGGCTTATCGAACTTCTTAAAACTGGATAACTTTTCCTTCCTCTTTAGCCTGCTGTTTGGTATACTGCACCCCGCTGGTCTTTATGCCTTTGCTATTTAGCAGGGAAATGGTACCGCCGTTGTTGCTCAGGTTAAAATTGCTGCTGCCCGTAATCT
The DNA here is from genome assembly GCF_054782495.1 of Spirosoma aerophilum. Taxonomy (NCBI): domain Bacteria; kingdom Pseudomonadati; phylum Bacteroidota; class Cytophagia; order Cytophagales; family Cytophagaceae; genus Spirosoma; species Spirosoma aerophilum. The sequence continues at coordinate 1,072,284 of NZ_BAAGSJ010000013.1, forward strand.
TTATCTCCACGGTACTGCTGGCGCCCATAGTTGTGCTCCTGATCACAAATTCATGTCGGTTGCGGTCAACCAGCTTCCATCCGTCAAGGGAAACGGCTTCGTCCAGGGTGTTCATCAGGATAACTTTTTCTTTCCCCGTTTCATTGCCTTTGGGGTTCACCAGCGCACCAACGATAACCACCTTGCCATCCACGGGTTTATTTCCTCCCTTGTCATCATCCTTGCCGGAGATGCGGTTGCCTGTCTGGTCATCCGTATGCAGCGTGGTTGGGTTCAGCGTGTTGAATTGGGTTTGGAACGCCAGTAATATGGCCGTCCAGCGATTCAGACTGGGGTAATAAATTAATAAGCCGCCGTCCTGAAAAACGCCATTATCCTGCTCATGAGAGCCCTTCGGGTTGCCCTGATTCATGTGAATATCATGCAAACCCTGATCCTTTATCTCCGGAAAATATTTGTCTTTATTGGCTGTTCCGGGCCACTTTTCGCCGAAAGCGAAGATACGGGCGTTGGGATCGACTTTGGATTTATCCAGTGCGAAGGTCAGCTTTTCCTCCAGATCGTTATCCAGCCCGGGCAGGTTATTGGGAAGCGGAACCATTTTGTTAAAATCTCCAATCAGGTTTCGCCGTAGGAAATCGAGCCCAAACTGTTGTCGATCAGCCCTGTCGTTGAGGTTAAAAATGCCGTTTTGCGGGAATGCGTTAAGCAAACGATCTAGCAACTCGTGCTGAAAATTCTCGTCAATAAACGTCATCAGCATGGAGCCATCCTGCGACCGGACATTGACGGCGATCCGGTAAAAATCGCTGCCGGTGTTAAGTTTTATCTCAAAGTGATTGGCATCGGATGCCATCAGACCGCGATCGTATCGGCCTGCAAACAGGTGGTAGTTGGAAAGTGACATGAGTATGGCGTTGATAGTTAACCCGACAAAGATGGATTGAACAACCCACCAACAACCTAAAACCCTATTAAGCGTGTATGACTTTTATCGAGTGGGAATAGACCCCACCCCAAACCCCTCCCCCAAAAAAAGGGGAGGGGCCAGAAAAAGGGAATGTTGTTACGTGCCCCTCCCCTAAAAAAAGGGAGGGCCGCGACGGCATACCGTTTGGGGTAGGTTGATTCTTCTCACTCTACAATTTCAACCGCACCCCTCTCCGATTCAGCAATCGGGTGATCCAGACGCACAGGAGCGCGAACAGGAAGGATTTTATCAGACCGATACCGCCCGTTAATAACCAATCAGGCAAATGAAGATCCAGAAGCGTAGTAAACGCATAGGCAAAATACGGGATCAGGTAGCAGAGCAGCGTATCGGTTCCAGCCGGTTTAATGGCCGCAAACCAGTTGGCTTTACCCGCCATATCCACCACCCAATAGATAGCCATGAAGACCAGAATCGTTAAGGCGCTGCACAGAAATAACCAGGCCGGTGTGGCCGCCAGTTTGCTCAGTCCCCAAAACGGTCGGGTATACATCGATAAGCCGATCAGCACCAGTGAGATGACAATAAAAACCAGTGTCATGCGCTGATTTTCTCCGCGTTGACGGTAATATTGGAACAGCGTCGCGATAACCACCCCTCCCATTGTCAGACCCACCATGGTGCCGTGGCTGATGGCTGAGGGGATATAAGAAACAGCACCAGGCAATAGCTTCGCGGCAGCCACCATGCTGAGGGCGCTGAAGCCAATCCAGGCCGCAACCAGTACCCAAATTCGGTTACGGGCCAGAACAGTCACCAGCGCAGCCGCCAGATAAGACCAGCCAATAAGCCCTAATATTCCCCACCAGTGGGTAGCAAACCGGCTTTCTTCTTCTCCCCGATAGATAACGGCCATGGTAATAAGCAAACCGATGGCCAGCAGCTTAGCGCCCAATACAACCCGTTTATTAGCAGCCTTCGGATAAGCGTTCCAGATCAGGATAAACCCACAGCAGGCTAGCACATTCCAGACCAGCCGGTACATACCCGTTGCCGTTTCGTTGATGGATTCGCCATTGACCAGAAAAACGCCCATCACGAGCAACGCCACCGAGCGCATGAGGCTATGACCAACAAGCGCCAGATCTGAATCCCCTTTTAAACGACGGGCATTTATCGCAAAGGGCAGCGACATGCCAACGATGAACAGAAAAGCGGGGAATACCCCATCGGCCAACCCCATTCCATCGACGCCACCGGGCACATGCTCCAGCCAGAGCGGTATATCGGTCAACGACCATAGATCATTGACAAAGATCATCAACACCATCGTCAACGCCCGAAGTACATCAATGGAGTCAACCCGGGTGGGTATTGTTAGGGGTCTTGTGCTGGCGGCAGCGACGGGTTCAGGCTGATTCATGGCAGGGGCGTAAAGGTCTGGCAGTAAAATTAAAAACAAAGCAGGCCCGATAATCTACCGGGCCTGCTTTTAGGAAGGGCAAAAGAAATGCCGCACTCTATCCGTTTACTTTATGTACAACCACTTGTTGTAAAGTGCTTTTTGGGCAGCAGTTGGGTTATCCACTGGCTCCAGTCGGTAGCTGGCGAGTGGGTTCTGGGTCAGGGTGACGGGAATTTCACGCAGGAAACCAGCCCGGTTAACCAGCACATTGATCTTGTCGCCAACTCGCCGACCACTCACAAACCGCAGAAGGTCATCGCCAACCCGAACGCCATCGATCGAAATAACCTCGTCGCCAACGTTCAGACCGTCTGTATAGGCGGCTGATCCACGGCGAACACTGGTAATAGTTGATTTTCCGTTGGCCGGTGATGAAGCCGCCCCCAGAAAACCATCTTGTGTTTTAGCCGCTACGTTCACCAATTTAACGCCTACTGGCTCAAAATAGGCATTGTAGTTAATGGGCTCTGCGGTGTTGACGCCAATGTTAAAAAAGTCATCGAGTTTGCGGCCCGCCACCTGCTCGGCCGCCTTCCGAAACTCATCGTCTGTAAAACCACGCTTCTGTTTTTTGTAGTATTCAGCATACAGGAGCCGGAGCAAATCGTCCATGCTGCGTTCGCCGTTGCTTCCGGCCAGTATCGCCAGATTTAACAGTGAGCCCAGAACGCTGCCCTTGCTATAGTACGAAATGGTTGTGTTAGCTGAATTTTCGTTGGGCCGGTATCCTTTGATCCACGCATCCCAGCTCGACTCAGCCGCCGACTGTACGCGGGTACCCGGCTGGTTTTCAATATCGGTAATGCTGCTGGCGACAAGGTTCAGGTAAGCCTCCGGCGAATGAAACCCCGCTCTCCGCAGGATATATTCCTGGTAGAACGACGTACAGCCTTCCGACAGCCAAAGCATGTGCGTGTAGTTTTCGTTCTCATAGTCGAACGGCCCGAGGGCTACGGGGCGAATGCGCTTCACATTCCATAAATGGAAATATTCGTGAGCTACTAGTGACAGAAAGCGTTTGTAGTTCGCTTCAGTAGCATAGGCGTTGCGCGTCGTTTCGAGGGTTGTAGAGTTTAGGTGCTCAAGTCCGCCCCCTCCCGGTGGGATATGGTGAACGATAAACGTATAGTGTTTGCAAGGATGTTCGCCAACCACCGAAGCGGCTGCTTCACACACCCGCTTGTAATCGGTGGCCAGCCGTTGCTCGTTATAGTCTACTTCGCCAAACATAGCTACCGTGTGCGGTATGTTGGACGCCGTAAAGGTAAACGTCTTGTGATTGCCGATCTCGATGGGCGAATCGACCAGCAAATCGAAATCAGGGGCTTCGTACGTGTAGGCTTGCCCCTCTACCGGATCGAGTCCCGTGGCCACGTTTTTCCAGGCTTTGTAGGGTTGAACTACCAGACGAAGGGGAATATTTTTCAGTGCATCGTGGTACATGAACATACCGGCCGGGGTTACGTAGCCGTGGTCGGCATCCACGAAACTGGTCCGTACGGTAAGTTCATTGGCATATACCCGGTACCGGACGGTTACGTTATCGTCGGATGTAAAGACCCGCCAGGCATTCTTGCGGATTTTATCACTGACAACGGTCTTACCACCGGCAGTCGCGGTAAAGCCTTCAACATTTTTGGCGTATTCGCGAATCAGGTAAGAGCCCGGTGTCCAAACGGGCATTTTGATGTCCAGATAGCCATTTTTTTTCGCATTTGTGGCAGCTGCCACATTTTTCAATTGCATTTCTACCTCAAAATAGTGGGTCTGTGGCTCGGGCATCGAGAGCACATACGTTACCGTTGGTGAGGGTGCCGGAGGGGTTTCCTCGTCGGCCGGGAGAGGGGTAGCAGTTGATGAAAATGGAATAAAAAATGTCCAGACAGTAAGTAAATACAGAAGCCGGGCGTTTTTTTTCATACGGAAACAGGAATACCTTCGTTTTTTGTCCAGAATTGACGTGATATTTGTCAATTTATCAGCGAAACTACGACGCATTCCAGACAAAAAGTAGTTTCAGGTTTAATGTTTCGTGTTTTTACCGGTACGGCAATTCATGGAACCAGTCCCCTGGAACATTGACAAATTATTTCTCTATGCCCTATTCATCCACCCAACCGGGTCATTATACCTTGCTCCGCCCCTCCTTCAGTCGGCTGCTCTTTTCCCTGACCCTTGGGTTGCTTACTATCCTGCCGGCTTTAGCCCAGCGTACGCAAAGCCATTCAGAACCTGATTATCATTATCGGAATGGCCTCGAGCTTTTTGAAAAGGCTAATTACGCAGCCTCGCGTTATGAGTTCCGGCAATACCTGGAACCCCGTCGGGGCGATGGCTCTCAAACGCTGCTCAACACAGGCGACCAGAATGCGGTGGAAGCCGAATACTATATTGCCCTGACCAGCCTGTATATCGATGAGCCGGGAGCGGAGCTGCTTGCCGATCGTTTTGTTAAAAACCACAGTCAGCATCCAAAAGCCGGACAGCTTTACGGGGATCTGGGTACGTACTATTATACCCGGCAGGATTACGCGAAAGCCATCGACTTTTTGGAAAAAGCAGTCGCCCAGGGAGGCAGCACGACTCAGCAAACGGCCTATAAATATCAGTTAGCCCTCTCCTATTACAATACTCAGGATTTACAGAAGGCCCTACCCTTGCTGAATGCGGTGAAAGTAGACCCTTCGTCGCCCGATGCGCCAGCGGCATCGTATTATGCCGGGGTGATCAACTTCCGCAACCGAAACTATAACGAAGCGGTTGCTGATTTCCGGCGGGTCGAAAACAATCCTATTTACCAGAATCAGGTACCGGGCTGGATTGCCCAGGCCCTGTACCGGCAACGTCGGTTCGATGAGCTGCTGAGCTACACCGAACCCCTGCTCAAACGGAACAATGGCGCTGGCATGAACGAAGTGGCCCTGTTTACCGCCGAAGTTTTTTACCAGGAAAACCAGTTTGCGAAAGCGATTCCGTATTACAAACAGTACATTAATTCTGCCGGGGCCAAAACGCCCGGCGCTGTTAAGTTCCGATATGGACAGTCACTCTTCCGCACCGGGGCCTACAATGACGCCATCACCCAGCTTAAATCGCTCTCGGGCGGCAAAGACACCACGGCGCAGTACGCGGCCTACACGCTGGGCGTGAGCTACCTGCAAACGCAAAATCCAACGTATGCGCTAACCGCCTTTGATCAGGCTGGTCGGCTGTCGTTTAACCGGGAAATACAGGAAGAAGCCCGCTTCAACCACGCCAAGCTTCAACTGGACCAGAATAACGGAGCCGAGGCCGTTAAAGAACTGACCGCTTTTCTGAAGCAGTATCCAGATAGTAAGTTTGAGAATGAAGCCAACGAACTGGTTGGAGAAGCGTATTATGCGTCCAATAACTACCCGGCCGCCATCGCCTACATTGAAGGCCTGAAACGCCGAACACCAAAGATCAACGCAACCTATCAGCGACTGACCTACAACCAGGGTGTCAATGATTACAATGCCGAGCGCTACCCGCAAGCCGTGGCAAATCTGGATAAGTCGCTAAAATTTCCCGTCGACAACGAGTTGCAACAGGCGGCTCAGTTCTGGAAAGCCGAAGCCTACTCGGCAGGAAAGCAATTCGATACGGCCATTCCGCTCTATGCGAGTATTGCCAAATCGGGCTCGGGAAACTACGCTACCAAAAGCCTCTACGGCCTGGGCTATGCCTACTTCAACAAAAAGGATTACACGCGGGCCATGCCATATTTCCGCGATTTTGTGAGTCGCGGAGGCACTTCCGACTGGCAGGCACAACTTTATGATGCAACGATCCGGCTTGCCGACACGTATTTTTCGGCCAAGCAATATGAAAACGCCCTCCGGAGTTACGATCAGGCTATCGCGCAGAATGCCCCGGACAAGGATTATGCTTCCTACCAAAAAGCGGTGATTCTAAGTTACGTTGGTCGCGATACCGAAGCAAAAGCGCAGTTTGATCAGGTACAGCGGCAATATCCGAACTCACGCTTCGTCGATGAATCTTTGCTTCAAAAAGCAAATGTCGACTTCGAGAAAGGGTCGTATCAGCTGGCCATTCAGGGATACACTAAACTCATTCAGGACAAACCCAACAGCGCGCTCATACCGGCAGCCTTGCTGAAACGGGCTATTGCTTATGGTAATGTTCAGCAATACGATCCGGCAGTGGCTGATTACAAGCGTATTCTGGACAATTACGGCAATTCTGATCAGGCACAGAGTGCGTTGCTTGGCATTCAGAACACCTTAAATGATGCCGGACGGCCAGAAGAATTCTCGCAGGTACTGGGCCAGTATAAAAAGGGTAACCCGGGTAGCACGGACGTTGAGCGTGTTCAATTTGATAACGCACGCGATATCTATTCAAACGGCAAGTACCAACAGGCCATTCAGTCGTTCCTGGCCTTTATGCAAGAATACCCAGCGAGCCCAAGCATCAATGAAGCCCGTTATTACCTGGCTGAATCATATCGCCAAACCGACGATGCCCCCAACGCACTCCGCTACTACAATATGGTGGTTGCCGACAACAAATCGGACTACCTGGTTCGGGCAGCTACCCGGGCAGCAGACCTGGAAGTAAAACAGAAAAATTACCCCAGAGCGGTTCGCAACTACCAGATCATTCAGAGCCGAGCCAGCAACAAAGCCGAACAGGTTACCGCCCAGTTGGGTCTAATGGATACGTACTATTTGTTTCCTAAACTCGATTCTGCCGCCACGATTGCCCGGGATATTGCTGCCGGGGGTAGTGTCGTTCCGGGTGCTCAGAACCGGGCACAGCTGATGCTGGGTAAAGTAGCGCTGGCTAAGAACGACTATAAAACAGCTCAGGCTGATTTTGAGAAAACTATTGCTCTTGCCAAAGACATTAGTGGTGCCGAAGCGCAATATTATCTCGGTGATATTTTGTACCGGCAGAAAAAGTACAAGGAGTCCGTCACGACCCTGCTCAAGTTCAACGAGCAGTTCAGCGATTTTGAATACTGGAAAGGCAAAGCCTTCATTCTGGTGGCTGACAACAACGTCGCCCTGAATGAACCCGCTCAAGCCAAAGCCGTTCTTAACTCCATTATCGAAAACTCATCCGACCAAACCATCGTTGCCGAAGCCAAACAAAAGCTGGCCACGCTGGAGTCTAAAAATTAATGAAGAGTGAAGAATGACTAATGACGAGTGGCCAGGTAGTCAATTTATTCAAGGGCTATTTATTTCACACTCTACAGGCTTCATTCTTCACTACTTTTCACGCTTCACTATGATCGTACGCCCCTTACTTACCCTCAGCCTGCTTTCCTGTTCGACGCTCTTGTTCGCTCAACAGCCAAAGCCAACACGTCCTGTTAAAGAAGGCGAGGTAGATAATCAGGAAATTACCGTTGAAAAGAGCCGAAAAATAGAACTGGCTCCCGCCAATCGGATTTTCAATAAAATACCTTCGATAAAACAATCGGCCGACCAGCGGAAATTGACCTATGAATTTGAGGATCGAAAATTAACCATCGGCGATCCTAAAATTACGCCCGGCGTATTGGCCCCGTCCACCACTCAACCGGACGAAACACCAGCCTACAATAATTACGTAAAGCTGGGTGCTGGTAATTACAGTTCGTTCCTGGGCGAAGGGTACGTCGGCATCAACAACTTATCAAATCTCGCCCTGGAAGGGTCCGTCCGTCACTTGTCGTCGGCCATTGGCCCGGTCGACGGAAAAAATTCGGCACAAAGCGATACGCGGGTGCGGGTAACGGGCAAGTACCTTGCCGATGCCTTCAAATTACAGGCGGATTTGGGTTTCGACCGGAACACCTATAATTTTTACGGATACAGCCGGGAATATGCCGCTCAGCCATCGTTTAACCCCGATCTGATCAAGCAACGACTCAATACGCTTAATGTCAAGCTGGGCATAGAAAATGCTAATTCGGAGAATGCAATCGACTATTCGCTTAAAACAGGCATCACCTCGCTGAGCGACCGCTTCAATGCATCCGAAACAGATTGGGGAACCAACCTGAACGCATCTGTAGGTATTTCGGATAACTTTTTTGCACTGATAGCGGCCGATGCTTACGTTACGCAGCGTTCTGACGGGTCCATCGTAGACAACCGGAACCTGTTCCGCGTGAAGCCCACGTTTAAGTACACATCCACCTTATTCACCATCACAGCGGGTATCAACGCGGTAAACCAAACTGACCAGCGCCAGAATATAAATGACACACGGGCTTTTCCGGTTCTCGATATTGATGTAGTGCCGACCGGAAACATTCACATTTTTGCCGGTGTTGATGGTGATATCAACCGAAACACACTCCGCACGTTACTAACTGAAAATAAGTGGCTTGGCCCGCAAGTGTTATTGGTTAACACTGTTAAGTCATGGGATATTTACGGTGGTTCTAAAGGTAATCTGGGTGGTGGATTCTCATACGAAGGAAAAGTTTCTTACGCTCGCTACCGTAACTTCTCGACCTTCAACAACACCTACCCGGACACGACAAAATTCTTCGTTTTGTATGATGGCGGCATTTCAAATGTCCTGACCGTATCGGGTCAGCTGGCTTATGCCCAAAAAGACAAATTTCGTTCGGCGTTGAAAGCTGACTACTTTACGTATGGGCTCGGCCGGCTTGAGGAAGCCTGGGGCCGTCCACAGGTAGCCGCTACCTGGAGCAATTCGTACATTTTGAACAAAAAATTATTTGTCACTGCTGATTTGTATTTTTATCAGGGGATAAAAAACAAGAATTTCACGTCTGGGGTTGTCTACACGCTAAAACCCATTTACGACGCGAACGTCAAAATTGACTATTTCTTAGGAAAACAGATCTCAGCTTTCGTTTCGCTTAATAATATCTTCGGGCAGAATTACCAACGGTATTTGTATTATCAGACACAAGGGCTTAACTTTCTCGGAGGAATCAGTTATTCGTTTTAATCTCACCACCGAAGCACACTATGGCTGCCGTAAAAGACTACCTCAAAAAGTTGCTGTATCAGTATGACTGTGTGGTTGTTCCTGAATTGGGAGCTTTCCTGACACATTACCAGCCAGCGTCTTTTACGGAATCCAACGCTCTGTACCTCCCCCCCCGTAAACGAGTTGCCTTCAATGAAGCTCTTCGTTTCGACGATGGTATTCTGTCGAATTATATCATGCTTCATGAGCCCGTTACCCGCGAGGCAGCTCAGAAACATATTAGTCAATTTGTGACAGAACTACGGCAGAACATTTCAGTGGAGGGCCGTTTTGATTTGGATGGTATTGGTACATTTAGCTACAATGACGAAGGTCGTTTACAGTTCGATCCCAGTCTTCGGCATAACTTTTTTGGCGAAGCGTATGGTATGAGCGCGTTGACTGCTCAATTAGTCAATCAGCAACCTAAGCTAGAACCATCGCTTGACGCCGTTCCGGTGACCGCCCTTGGCCCCGTTTTGGTTCGTGATGAAGACACAACCTTGACACCCTATCGTCCGGCGCGACCTTACTGGCGTGTGGCAGCCGCTGCGCTTTTGATCGGTTCGCTTGGTGTTTTCAGTTACTTTTCGGTTATTAATCCGGGGCAACCCCTCCAAAGCAGTCTTGATCCAGCCAATCTCTTTCATATTCCTGCTTCATTCTTTGCGAAGTCGGCACCTGTGGAGCAGATTAGCAAACCGGAGGCCGTTTCGATAAAACCACCTGTTGAGGCCGTTGAAGTGGTCCAGCCAGCAACAAAACCGGTGACTTCACTCCCTGCTCCTGTAGAAATACCAGCAGAAGCCGTTGCATCACCAACCGTAGAAAGTAAAACGAAGACCGAAGCAGCGCCTGTTTTAAAATTGGAAGCTGTTAAAGCAACATCCCCTGTTAACAAAGCAACCCCCGCTGTAAAGGCAGTTCGTACAACGCCCTATTTTACAGTTATTGCTGGAAGTTTCTCCAGCAAGCGGAATGCGTTGGGTTTACGTAGAAAATTAAAGAAGGCCGGTTATACGGACGCTTTTATTATCATGCCTGAGCAAAAAGGTCAGTTGTATAAGGTTGCTGCTTCCGGCTCTGCCGTACGGGAGGAAGCCGTTGCCAGTATGACGACCATCAGCGAGTTGATCGGTTCTGAGGCTTGGATCTATAAGAACTAATCTCTTTTTCCTATAAAAAAAGGACAGCTTGAGCGGCTGTCCTTTTTTGTTGTGTCGTTATCCGAATGAACTATTCAAAAATACTTACCGCAATTTTACTCTTCCTGATTGGGTCTGTTGGCCATTGGTACATCATGTACTGGCAATTTAAATCCGATAAATGGATTCGTTCCCCTATTCCTTATCTGCTGGCCATCGGGTGTACCTGGCTCTGGATAACCGCATCGAAGTATGGTGTGGAAGGGTTCAACGGTTCCATGTGGTCCAATCGGTTTTTGTTCTTCGTAACCGGTGTTTTTGTAGGGGCCATTTTATACCCGATTCACTTTGGTCAGCCCTTTACCGGTAAAGTGGCTGTTCAGCTACTACTGGCGATTTCAATTATTCTGGTATCAGTATTGTGGAAATAGAGCGGCTTTAACCTGAATGCCAGGGAAGGCAGTGAAGATTTGAGAAAAAATAATTTAACCAAAGAGGCACAAAGAGCACAGAGCTTAAATTTCGACAAATCAATCTTTTAAGCTATGTGTTCTTTGTCCCTCTTTGGTTAAAAACTATTTCTAATTCTACTTAAGCATTTAAAACAAAAAGGCTCCAACTTTCGAAGGAGCCGTTCTGCACACATACAAACAGGAATCTTAACCCAAATACGTCTTCAACGCTTTCGACCGTGAGGTGTGGCGCAGGCGACGAATGGCTTTTTCTTTTATCTGCCGAACCCGTTCGCGGGTTAAATTAAACTTTTCCCCAATCTCCTCAAGCGTCATAGCGTGCTCGCCATTCAGACCAAAGTAGAGGGTAATCACGTCAGCCTCACGCTGGGTCAGTGTGGAAAGTGCCCGTTGTACTTCCTTCCGCAATGAATCGTTGATCAGACCGGAATCCGGTTTGTCTTCGCCATCATTCTCAAGTACATCAAGCAGACTATTTTCTTCACCCTGCACAAATGGGGCATCCATCGACACGTGACGACCGGATATTTTGAGCGTATCAACAACTTCTGCTGCTGAAATCTCAAGAACGGCAGCCAGTTCTTCGGGGGATGGCTCCCGCTCAAACTTCTGCTCCAGATCCGAGAACGTTTTCGAAATCTTGTTCAATGAACCTACCCGGTTCAGCGGCAGACGAACAATACGGGACTGTTCGGCCAGCGCCTGTAAAATAGACTGGCGAATCCACCAAACAGCGTAAGAGATAAATTTAAATCCACGCGTTTCGTCAAATCGCTGCGCAGCTTTAATCAGGCCCAGGTTCCCTTCGTTGATCAGGTCGCCTAGTGAAAGCCCCTGGTTCTGATACTGTTTAGCTACGGATACGACGAAACGTAAGTTTGCTTTTGTTAATCGTTCCAGCGACAATTGGTCACCGTCCCGAATTTTTTGGGCCAGCGTTACCTCCTCATCGGGGGTAAGCAAGTCCACTTTACCAATCTCCTGCAAGTACTTGTCTAACGACTGGCTCTCGCGGTTGGTTATCTGTTTTGAAATTTTTAGCTGTCTCATAATCCGTTGTCCCCGGTGGAGTGACTATATAACGCAGTCGTATGACGTGGCATTACACGAAAAAGTAACAATGACTTACGCATTTTTGTTCTCTGGCTTCGGCAGCAAAACTTTACGCGATAAACGGTACTTTCCGGTCTTTTTGTCCACATCGATCAACTTTACAGTTATCTCCTCACCTACCTGCAAGACGCCATCCATGGTTTCAAGGCGCTCCCACTTAATCTCGGAAATGTGCAAAAGTCCGTCTTTACCCGGCATGAATTCAACGAAGGCACCAAAAGGCTGAATCGTTTTCACTTTGCCGACATACGTTTCGCCAACTTCCGGTACAGCCACGATACCTTTTACACGAGATACCGCTTTGTCCATGCTTTCTTTGCTGGTAGCAAAGATGCTGACCCAACCGGCATTGTCGTGCTCGTCGATGTTAACAACAGCACCCGAATCTTTCTGGATATCCTGAACAACCTTACCACCGGGTCCGATAACGGCACCGATTTGGTTAGTGTCAATCTTGATCACCATAGCACGTGGTGCATGTGGTTTCAGGTCAGCACGAACGTCAGCAATACCCTTTTTCATTTCGCCCAGGATATGCAACCGGCCAACACGGGCCTGCTCCAGTGCCTGTGCCAATACTTCATACGATAGACCATCTACTTTAAGGTCCATCTGGCAGGCAACAATACCTTTTTCGGTTCCTGTAACTTTGAAGTCCATATCGCCCAGGTGATCTTCATCACCCAGAATATCCGATAGAACGGCATATTTGTCTCCGTCAGAGATCAATCCCATGGCAATACCGGCAACGGGGGCTTTGATCTTGACACCGGCATCCATGAGGGCCATGGTACCAGCACAAACCGTAGCCATCGACGACGAGCCGTTCGACTCCAGAATGTCGGATACAATCCGGATGGTATAAGGGTTTTCTTCAGCCGGTGGCAACACCTTCTTCAGAGAACGGTGGGCCAGATTACCGTGACCAATTTCGCGCCGACCCGCCCCACGGTTTGGTTTAACCTCACCGGTTGAAAAGCCTGGGAAATTATAGTGCAACAGGAATTTGCTGTATCCCTGGAACATTGTCTGGTCAACAATCTGCTCGTCGGTTTTGGTACCCAGCGTAACGGTCGTCAACGATTGTGTTTCACCCCGAGTGAACAGAGCTGAACCGTGAGGGCCTGGCAGGTAACCAACTTCAGCCGAGATCTGACGAATCTGATCCAGCTTACGGCCATCCAAACGTGTGCGTTCATCCAGTACCAGACGGCGGGAAGCTTCCCACTCCAGATCGTGGAAGTACGTCTTGATCAAACCTACGTTTACTTCGGCTCCTTCAGGAAACGACGCCAGGTATTCATCACGAACGGCTTTGAATCCGTCCGAACGGCCTTTTTTGCTTGGATTTTGCCGAAGCGCTACCTCATATATTTTGTCGTACGTAGCGGCCCGAACAGCAGCCCGCAGATCTTCGTCGTGCGTTTCGTGGTTGTACTCCCGCTTTTCCGTCTTGCCAACTTTGGCTTCAAGCTCTTTCTGAGCCTGGCATTGTACTTTAATGGCTTCGTGCGCAACTTTAAGTGCTTCCACAACTTCGGCTTCTGAACATTCGTCCATTTCACCTTCCACCATACAAATATCTTTTGCTGTAGCGGCCACAATCAGGTCGATCGTTGCGCGTTCCAGTTCAGATGTTTTTGGGTTGATCTTGTACTGCCCATCAATTTTGGCTACGCGTACTTCGGAGATCGGTCCGTTAAATGGGATATTGGATACGGCAAGTGCTGATGAAGCGGCCAGGGCAGCCAATGCATCAGGCTGAACTTCGGGATCGGCCGAAATCAACGTGATCATCACCTGCGTATCGGCATGGTAATTATCGGGGAAAATGGGCCGCAAAGCGCGGTCAACCAGGCGACTAATCAGAATTTCGTGATCGCCCAGGCGACCTTCGCGACGTTGGAAGCTGCCCGGAATACGGCCAGCTGACGCAAATTTTTCCTGATAATCAACGGATAACGGGAGAAAATCAACGCCTTCCTTGGCGTCTTTACTGGATACTACTGTGGCTAACAGCATGGTGTCGCCTAAGCGAACAACCACCGCTCCGTCGGCCTGGCGGGCCAGTTTGCCGGTTTCGATGGTAATTTCCCGCCCGTCGGGCAGCGCAACGGATTGCGTGGTGATTTCAAACATACAGCAGATTTTGAATACGTCCTCTTACAGCTTTAAACCGCTCGGTAGCCTGTAAGCTTACCTTTGTTTATTTGTTATTTCTCTAGATAGAAACAACAAAAATGAGGGAATCTACTGTTAGCAGATTCCCTTTTTGTGGGGTTACCCAATTACTTCCGGAGACCCAGCGCGGCCAGAATAGCCCGGTAACGTGTGATATCCTTTTTAAGAAGATAGTTCAGCAGGCGACGACGCTTACCAACTAATTTCAAAAGACCCAGTTGAGTGCCGTAATCGTGCTTGTGAACTTTAAGGTGCTCAGTTAAATGACTGATCCGATAGGTAAAAAGCGCGATCTGGGATTCGGCCGACCCGGTGTCAGTAGCACTTTTGGCGTGACCCGAGGTGGAGAATATCTCCTGTTTTTTTTCGGTCGTTAGATACATCTGCAGACAGCTTATTGTTTAAATTAATGAATTCGGGTGCAAAGATAGTTAAAAATGTTTAAAGTTCGCAAGTTAGTCGGTTAGTGGCTGTAGTCTGGACTGCTCATGTACGTCAGCCACTTTCTAACTTGCCAACTTTCCCCCCTTGTCAAATCTTTTTTTCAATAGTTCCCAGGCGATAACATAGACATCTTTATCAAACAGCCGTGAATCGTGTCGGGCGCGCTGCATCAACAACAATCCGAGGGGAAACAGGATAATATTTGCCAGCCAGGCTCCAACAGGCACCCACAACAAACCATCTTTAGCGTATTTATCGCCAGCAATGGTTAGTACGTACAGGAAAATAAAGAAGACGATAGCAATCAGGACTGGTAGTCCAAATCCGCCTTTTTTGATGATGGCACCCATCGATGCGCCAATCAGAAACATGACGAAGACCGATATGGCCTGAGTGAACTTATGATGGCTTTCCAACTGATACCGCCATACGTTCTTTTCCTTTTCGTTAAGATACGTTACGTTGGACGTTGAATAGGATAGAATATTTTGTGCCTGACTCAGGGCGGCCTGTGCCAGTTCGGGCGTGCTGAATGTCTGCTTACTGAGCAGTGAGTCCAGCCATTTACCAGCCGTTACCTTCTCTTGTTTAAGGACAACATCCGATTTGAACTGGTAGTTATAATACTGGCGTGAGTTGCCTGCAACACTCAAACTTGTTGTTTTGTAATCTTTACGTAACGAGTCGGTCAGAGCAGACAGCTGCTTAAGATCTTTCATGTATTCATGATACTCAAACTGATTCTCATCCGTCCGTTTGATCCCAAACGACTCCAGACTAATTACGAGTCGATAGTCCTTAAACCCATTCCGCATGAATTGTGCTCCCTGGGCGGATGGTCCGTTTCCTGTACTGGCGTAGCTGATACTGTTGTCCGAGTATTCCTGATAATCGTTTCCGTTAAAGAGCTGGAATACAAGATATGTTCGGTCCTTATCCGTATACATACGCCCGGAGTCGGCCAGAATGATCTCTCGATTACCTGATTCGATACCGCTTATGGGGTGCTTATAGATAACAAGGCCTTTGAGCAGATCGCCCGTTGTACTGTTTTCACCCGCCTTCACTTTACGATCTACCTTAATACTATAGCCGGGTAAGTCATTATAGAAGATACCTTCCTTTAAATTTAAAGTCGCTTTTGCAGTTTTTATATCATACAGGAGACTATAGCCTTTAAGATTTGCCCAGGGAGCTACCGAGTTGTTAAACCAAAATGAGAAAGCGCTTATACCGACAGCCACAATAAGCAACGGTTGCATGGCACGAGTGAGCGAAATACCAGCACTTTTCAGGGCTGTCAACTCAAAGAACTCGCCTAAATTCCCAAACGTCATTAAGGAGGAAAGGAGAACGGCCAAAGGAAGGGCCGTCGGAATCGTTAACAGGGCAAAATAAAAAAGCAGGCGGCCAAACGTGGCCAAATCAAGATCTTTGGAAACGAACTCGTCAATATAAAACATGAGCAGTCGCATCAGAAATATAAAGATGACGACGCCAAGGGTTAAAAAAAACGGCCCCCAAAATGAGCCGAGTACTAGTTTGTCTATCTTCTTCATTCTTTTGTACCGCACAGGCGGAGCCGCTTGTATGAGCACATAGCGGGCCATCCAAATAGTCAATGAATTCCCTGAACTACGCTACACCTATTACGTTGGTTGGGCTGGCAGAAGTTCATTTCTGATTCGTCGTTAACTATTTTTAACTCCCAACGATCTCTTTGAGCTTATACATGAGTCCATCCCAGAGATCCTGAAGCTCCTCTTCGTCGTTGGTAGACGAGTAATCGGTTACCCGTAAAAAAGTTGACTGGGTAAGTTCGCTCTGATCGACCCGGAAGTCAACATAATTATTGTCATTACCGTTTTCAGCCGTATCGAGGAATTCAAATCGAACGCCTTTGTTTTGCCGCATGGATACTTGTCGGGCAATGTGACTCTCATTATCCCACTGGAAGTCAAACCGTTGCTCTGGCATTGTATTTACCTTACTGGCAAACCACTGCGACAAACCAGACGCTGTGCTGATGTAAGGAAATAGCATTTTGGGAGATGCACGAAGTTCGTATTCGGCAATAAACTTAAATTTCTCCATATTTCATCACCTTTTTAATAAGGGGGGACCTTGGCAAAGGTAAACGATTTTTTTTGCGAAAGTCAACGACTATTTTTGGTTTACGAGTAATCTTCACTACTTTTGTGAAATCAAACGGCGGGGTAGCTCAGATGGTTAGAGCGTAGGATTCATAACCCTAAGGTCGGCAGTTCGATCCTGCTCCCCGCTACGGTTAAAGCCGAATTAATTGTACATCAATTAATTCGGCTTTTTTTATGCCCTCCAAACGTAGGCATTAACGTTTTGCAAAGGATGCTATCCGGCAGACCCGGCTGTGGGAATCGTTACCGGCCGAACACTGAAATACCTTTTACAAGGCAGCCAGTTTTAGTTGATCATCCAAACAAACAAGCTTGATCCCCGGCTTCACTTCAGAAAATATATAAACAGTTTCCGGATTGTCCAGCAAGAGGTTCAACCGGTGCACGTAGGGGTGCTTGCCTGCATCTTCTGGCAGTAGCATCAACAGATTCGCCCATATGATCCAGTGAATGAAATAATCCTGAATCGGAAGAATAACCGGTTCTACGTGGTTGAAGACCCGCTGCTCCTTGTAGGCATTATCCAGCGTAGCGGCCATATACGCCCGGCATTTAAAATTGAATTGCTCTCGCTGATCGTTCGTCAGTATGTCCTGTTGATATAACCAGTTTGTAACGTCATTGAGGGAGTAATAAACATCATCTTTCGTTAAATAACGAATCATTATAAACTTATCTACGATGAATAAATATCTGCTAATCAGAATATTAACTATCGGCAAGATAGAGAGTAATATTTAGAGCTAGGTAATATAGGAGATGTGTTTTAATTAAATTTAGTCTGGATGAGTCAATTGTGAGTTATTTGAAAACTATTTAATTATCAATTTATAAGTAAGTTAACATGAACCGTTTTGTTAACTAATACATACTAAAATCAGATTTATTTTTTAAAAATGGAGAACAGATTTTGATTGATATAGGACTAGTAAAATCTTCGATCAATTACTACTTTCGACCTTATACTATTGAAAAAATTTAGCTACAAAGATAGTTTTAAGGTTGCTCCCTGCTCAAGTCCTCTTTTTTCCATCTCAACGTATAAAGCTTCACCAATAACGACTTAAGCCGTTATTGGTGAAGCTTTTCTTATTATTTTCCAGGAGATGACCTTACTTGGCCCCCTAAAAAACAAGGCAGGAATGAAATGAATGACATTAAGCGGCCTGTAAGGCTTCAACCGAATAGGTTTCGATTTCAGTTTGTGACGAATTCACGAGAACTAAAGTTGGCCCATCCCGATGCAGTAGTTTTGGAACTATTACTTCCAGAAAATGCATGAGTTGAGACTGCTGAGCCAATTTGACCAAACTCACAGAATCGAACCAGCTAAGTGGAACCAGTTGAGCTCTTTTTTTTGAACGCTGATCAAGATACGAAACAAAGGCATGTTGCTCATCGGCCGTGATAAAATGAACACTCATAAGTTGAGGTTTGTCAACAAAAGTGGGATAAGAATACTGATAAACGCCAGGTTGGGGATATGTAGATGTTATAATCATTTATTCTTCCATTTTAGGTTATAACAAATATACAAATTATATCTAAGATAAATTACCTATTTATTATTTGGCATATTAGGTTCATTATTAAAAGATTTCATTAACTTATAAGTGAATGTATTCATTTGCTCTTTTCTCGCTTTATTGGGATATTTTAGTCGATCACCTCCATATGAAGCGCTAATTTGTCTATTTTGTATCCGTCAAATGTGTATATTATAGTAGTAACCATACAAATAAATCTTAATACATATTACCAAAAAACGTGAAAAACATTCATTTCATCGAATTATGTTTACTTTATTTAATTTTTACTAACACTTTTGTTTTACTAGTGGGTAATCTAAAATAATTAACCAACTAATACCATTCAAACGGCTATGAAAGCACTACTTAACGACGAAGAACTAATTAGACAACACTTTAGCACCAATCCCAGCGTATGCTTTGAAACACTATACAACCGCTATGTAGGGAAGGTTTATAACCGGTGTTTATCCATTACTAAGGATTCAGAGAAAGCACAGGATTTCACGCAGGATATATTCATCCGGACGTTTGGTAGTCTGGATCATTTTCAGGAACGCTCTTCCTTTTCCACCTGGCTATATTCCATTTCATTTAATTACTGCATGGATCAGATCAAGCGGTCTAATCGGTTGCCAATGTCTTCACTTGACGACAAGCAGGCCGATCAACTCCTTGATTTGGATGAGAGCGAACCTCTTGAAGAACGGTTGCACATGCTTACCGAAGCGTTAAAACATCTTCCTGAGGGGGATGTTAATTTACTCCGAATGAAGTACCAACAAGGAATGAGTCTTGAGCAGATTGCCGTCAAACTCGATTTAAAACTTAGCACAGTGAAGATGCGGCTCAAGCGGTCACGCGAAAAACTCCAGCGTCTCTGTTCTCGGGTGACCACGTCAACTATAGTAAAGTGAAGCAGTTACGTTCGTTAGCGGGCTTGATGAAACGAATAGTATTGTTTTATTAATAAATACGTTTCTAAAACCAATAAATAGTTAAGCAGTCAGTAGGAAAGTTAAGTTAATTACTTGTTTCGAAAAATAATGTGATTGAATTCCTCAAATTTGGACAGGATTTCACATGTGAAACAACTATTTGGTCATTTATCAGTTTATTCTGGACTGGTATAATAAACGCTTTATCAACTGATTTTGGAAAAAAACAAACGTAACCGAGCCGAAACGACAGAGCGTATCATCACAGCTTTAGAGCAATTATTAGCTGAACAGGGTACTGACGGAATTAATATTACACTACTTGCCGAAAAAGCTAATGTAAGTAAGGTGCTGATTTATCGGTATTTCGGCAACCTGGATGGCCTTTTGGAGTACTATATAAAAATGGGGCGAATCATCCCTCATTACAACTCTGGATGGTTAGAACAAATTCGACCCACTCAGGAAAAAGACCTGGCAGCCACATGGTCCAATAACGCCCTGCAGTTATTCCGAACGATGAGAGCCTCTCCCACTGCCCGTGAACTACTTAAAACAGCCGTTCAGGGTGATAGTGTTATGGCCAATGTAGTGAGCAGTTCAATAGATAGCGAGCTTGCTAATCTGGTAAACCAACTTTCTTTTGTTGAAGGAAGCGACCATGATGCAATATCAGCCGTTGTGCTGGGCGGATTATCTTATTTAACTGTGCTGGCTCAACTTGATCGATCCGCGATTGGCCTTCATCTTCGTGATGAAACCGATTGGCTTAGAGTTGAAAAAGCTGTTAAAATGATCTACACGGCTCTGGCTAAGATGGCAGCAGACTCCCCCACCACGAAGTTTAGTTTAAAACCTGCCGAAGTAAAATTCCTGATGCAGTAATTAAGGCACTACCCATAAGAGGTACAATTCCTGTGCGTATCATTGCCCCCCCATATTGATAAAGGTCGGAGAAACGCTTCGACCTTTATTTTTTTATTGCACTTTTCATCTTCACCGGAAGCGGCATCTAATGGCCGGCCATAATCTCTTCAGAAAGAATATTTACGGTTTCCCAAGAGAATGGATACCATTTATCCCGGTTGGCATCATATACCTCAGTGGCTGCCACACATGGGAACAACTTGTAATCAAACTTAGCGTAATTACTCGCGAGATAGCCTGGATAGTAGTAGGTTTTATGCGCTGAACGGGCATAGTTTATTTTTACCATCATCAGGTATTTACCTAAACTGTGCTTTCGATAGGCGGGGTGATAAAAATTCATGATCCCGGCAATTGTTTGCGTACCTGCATCGAAAATACCGACTGCGATTAGAGTGTTTCCATCCCGAATTTCGACAGCATAGGTTTCGAACACATTGTAAGCGGCTCCATTGAGCAGACAGGATTCGACTGATTCGGGAGCGTCAAAATTTATCGCTTCTTTATATGTAGCATACAGATTTCGCATCTCTTCAGAGATGACCAGGCGCTTGACCGATGTTGAAAAATGGCCGTTAATTCGGAATAACCGCTGTTGCTCTTTTCCATAGGTGACATTCGCCAATGTAATCCGCAACCAGTGAACCGGGCAAACTTTATTCTCAAACAGCACAGCGAAGCAGGTGAAAACCTCCTGTTGCATTCGAAAATAGCCCTTACTCAGGTATAGATCTAACTTATTCCCTCTCATTATCCGGTTTTCTACTGACTAGATTCAGCTGCTAAAAATGGCGACATCAATAAAATTAATATCGAAAAATATACAGTCATAATCCTGACTTATTCATCCCAGCCGGGGGGATATTCCTTCCACTGCTCAAGCAAAAAATCAGCCAGATCTAACCCTGCCTCTCGTTCCTCAACGGTGGCATTATCCTCCAGATACGTTGATACGGTTATTTGGAAACCCTGAGATAAAAGGTCCCCCGCTACTCGATTCCATCGGTCAAAGGCACTGCCATCTTTTGACAGATCCGGAAACAATTCAATCTTTCGCCCTCGCAGCGGTGCCAGGCGGTCGGCATTAAGGTACGAAAGTGCTCCAACCGCAAGCCAAACGAAGCCCGGGAAGTAAGGAGTTGCGATGATAGCTGTTTTCGGGGCTTCAACAATGGCAACAGGCTGATCGGGGGGGGCAGTTAGTAATTGGGGTAGACCAAACAGACAGGGTGATTTCTGCACATCATTCCGCTCGTCCAGATACACAGTCAACCAATCAGGATACGGTAATTGCTGCTGGTCACAACGGCGGGCATATGCGGAATGAACCCACGTGGTCCGACTGCGCTTTTCGCCATCTTTCACTTCATACTTAACGGTATGAAAGGTGTCGTCAAACAGCTTGATTTGCCCTCCCCGTATGCGTTGATGTTCGTCGATAAACCAGAATACACACGCCCCAGGCCAACGACTGGACGTGCCAATATTAAATCGTTTCAGCAAGACATCGGCCACTGAAATACCAAAATGACGTCGTAATAACCAGGCAAGTTGGTTGTGTTCATAATGGCTTAGCGATTGATTCAGAACATCTTCCGGAATGGTAACCAGTGGGGTCTGCTGACTTAATGTTAAACTGACTGGCGGGGCAGTTCGTTTATCAAACAGGTAGTTGGCTACCCGTTCGGCTTGTTCCAGTGTTGCCTGTTCATTTTTCACTAAACTGGCTATAACGTCCTGCCTTGAATCACCGTTATACATTTGTTTAGCGGCAATCCTAAACCAACCTTTCGGAATGGGGCCGACGCTGTTTTGCGCTTTTATCTGGTCAACATACGATAAACCTGAAGCCTCTTTCTGATAGGGATTCAGATGGTAACCACAGTTACTTTCCCGATCACAACGGCCATATTGTTCGGGAAGTGGTTCACCGGTCAGGCTATCGATGTAACGGCTAAGTGTTTTGCGGTGCCTGGGTCCGCATTGGGGGCAATCTATTTTAATTGCCTTTTTCGGTAGCTGATAACGAAACGTTGTAGCGGCCATGTATCAAAAATATACCATTTGCGCTTAACAACTATATGTACCTGTATAATAAAAGCACTTAACATTCATTTAACGCTCACCCTTCAGCAATGACATCCATTCACGTCAAAGTCGTGCTATTTTTTTTAAGTTGCCTTTCGGTAACACCGTTTGCATTCTCGCTCTCAAACGTCCGGGCAAGTTTATTGCTGGAAACTGAACGTGATCGTACGGTTCAACTGTCTGGCCAGTCAACCACTACCAATACAGGTGATACGCTTCCCACTCCGTCGCGCAATCCGGCTTCTACCTCCCGAAATCCTAATTTGCTATATGATAAACAAGTCGTTGGCACCTTACAGGGTCATCCGCTCGTGGTGCGGTCGTTTAACAATAAACTGTATCTGACAGAGGAAGTTGGAGCAGGGCGATTTCTCCTGCGCGGGGCTAACCTCCTCACCCGGCCCGATGTTCAATCAGATTTTGTTCGACTGAGAGGGCAGCTATCTGGCGGGAACACAAACCTGGATGGTTTGTATGAACCGGAAGGGGTGGGTGTACCTGCAGGCTATGTCAGGAAAAACTTTCCGGACGGGGCAACTTATTACGAGCCAATCCACCCACTCACTCAACAACAGACACCACCTGGTCAACCGTCATTACCAACACAAAAGCCAGTTGCCCCCCCACCATCCGCTCCCCCCACCCTGCCCGCAGGAAAACCAGGAAGCCGCTCGGGCGTTCAGCTACTGAACGCTTACAGACCAGAACCCGCCGGTCAGTTTCACCCTGAGCAATTTGGGGAGAAAATCTATAGCGACAACTTCAAATTCAGCGTTGATTTTGCCGGTGAACGGGGTATTGCGGCCCGAAGAGCCGTAGGCGAAAACCTTTTTCAGCTGAGTAGTTTAAACGAGGCTCAAAAACAGGAATTGGCCTTTGGAGACGGGTTTTTATACATGACAGAATCCGGTATTCACGGAGAATTGGAAGGAGCTGGCTACTTTGAATCGTCCTTACAGGAGTACTATACTTACATTTACAACCGGATTCCGGCCTTAGGCGGCAATGGTCCGGATAATAGTGTCGGCATTGGTGCCTTCGACATTGAAACGAGCAATTACTGGAGTAAAAGCTCCTACACCGGCACTCGCTTTTTTCCCGCCTGGGAGTCCCGCAAAAAGAAACGAATCATTTGTGAGTTCGATGGGAAAACCCGCTCCCTCGAAGAACTTGATGCTCAAGGGCTAATGGAACGGGAGCAGAATGTCAGACGAGGCAACCGGGTTGCACTTCTGTTTGCTTTGGTTCGTGAACGGGCCCGACCGGGTGTGAAGCTTAGTTATGGCCCCAGCATGTATCAGGGGCAGCCCAATCTGGATGCCCTTACCAACATGACTCCCTTTCTAGAAAGCTTCCCTGATGTACGTTATATCGGGGGTAAGCCAGACGGCACAATTACCCTCAGGCGACCCAACGGCGGTACCGCTACATATGTCCTTAAGGGTAGCCAATACGAGAACGAAGATATCATGATGGGGTATTATTACCTCTTCCATTTTGATATATCGGGGGCTGATTTTAGAGAAATCTGGATGAAGAATCCAACAAAAAAAACATATTCCGACCTGTGGACAGCTATAAAACCATGGGATATTGTTGCCGACGAAAAAGGGTTTCTTCAAATGAACCGGGATTTTATGGTTCGGAAATATGGAAAGCCCCACCCGATCATACGCATGTGGGAACCCGTTTATGAAGACAACACGGCGGGCGTTGTTGACGGGGTGTTTGGCAACACAACGGCAGCCAGGGTACCCTTCCCTCACCTTAAAACGGAGCGCATAGCAAAAGAGAATGGCGATGTTCCCAAAGTTTGGCAGGCTCCCTATCTGGCCTATTCCCGCTACATGGTTACCCGTTTTTTTGCCGGAGATGAACCCGGATGGGGAGTTCATATTTTCCCATCGGGTTCGTCCGTGCGATTGTCAGGTGTTGACAGTTACCAGCATTTCCTCCATCCATATACGTCTGTTTACCAGGCAAGAGCGGATATGCAGCCCCTGGAATCCTGGTTTGCCGGGTCTACACTGATTGAAGACCCAGAAGTAAAAATGAACGGTTCTACTCAATGGGTAGCTTATACGGGGGCCCAGGCGCATGGCTACCATAGCGGCAAAATGGACCCGCCTAAACCCGCAGCTATGCTCCGCTGGAAAGCGAATGAAACCGGCGGACATACGGTATATATTCTGATTGGAATAAAACAGGGGTTTGGCGAATCGTCGACCCATTTAATTCGCGTGCCCAATGGTGGACTAAACGGAACCGTTTTTAAAACAACGATCTACGGACCGTCAGCCCACCTGTTTCGGTTCGATATACCGGCCTCTGAACGGGGCCAGATTTACATGGCCAGTTCTGTAAACCCGCCCGCCGGGTATGCAGGCCTTGTTCAAAAATAATGAGGATATCCGGTTCAAGTGAGTAGCGTTTCACCGAAAGGTATTTTCAAGATACAAATAAGCCCGGCTGGAACTTAACCAACCGGGCTTATTACATCAATGGGTTAAGTTAGCTTATGCTATAATAGACTTATGACTGCCTGAATCAATTATGGTAACGCGATTTCAGAGAATCAATGAGTGCAGTTTCCTCACATTAACCTTGTCTTGACTTACCCCTATTTTTTTTGCCGATAAAGCATTACCTGAATACCAACAGCGATTGCCGTTAGTATACCCTGCACAGCGAACGAAATGAAGTGATATTTTGCCAATCCAAACGCACCCAGAATCAGGAAAACCGAAAAGACAGTTAATACCATCGGGTGTTTATAAAATGGGGGTTTCATAGTTACTGTCGGTTCTATTATTACGGCAGTTGCCTGCCTGAAGATCATATACAAAGGCGATACCGGTTGAAAGGGTAATAGATCCTGCCTATCAATGATGGTATATTCAGTTGATTATTTTTTAAATCCAAAATACTCTACTAATCGTATATACTACTTTCCGCCCTCCACACCACTCGTCGCTTCTCTCTTATGGAGAAGCGACTTTTTTGTAATAGGAAGGATTTCAATGCTGCTTATTTTTAATCGTTTACAAATTTAACTGCTTCTCAATCAGACCAATGATAGCGGTAAAATCAGCATCGTTGGCAGCAAAATCAATTTCGTTTACATCGATGATCAACAATGGTCCCAATTGATAGGAAGCGGCAAATTCTTCATATAAACGATTTAAATTCTGAAGGTATTCATCGCTAATCGACTGCTCAAACACCCGGCCCCGCTTCTTAATTTGCTGGAGCAACTTGGGTAAACCCGCCCGCAGGTAAATCATCAAATCCGGTGGCCGCACTAAACTCGTCATGTTTGAAAACAGTTCGTGGTAAGTGTCGAAATCGCGGGCAATCATGTCGCCACTCTCAAACAAATTTCGAGCAAAGATGGCAGCATCCTCATAGATCGTTCGATCCTGAATCACGGCATGCTGATGCTTGTTTCCACGCTGGTTTTCCCGCTGGATATCAATGATGCGTTTTACCTGAGCAAAGCGACTGTTCAGAAAATACACCTGTAAATTAAATGCCCATCGGGGCATATCTTCGTAAAAATCAGCCAGATATGGGTTCCCATCAACAGCTTCGTACAAGACCTCCCAATGATAATGTTTGGCTAACTTTTCGGCAAGTGTCGTTTTGCCGGCACCAATATTTCCAGTAATCGCAATGTGCATAAAAAGGGTTTGGGACAGAAAAATAGAGGCAGGGCAGATAAAGGCTTATATGACTTTCTCATATATGTTCCAGTCTGTCTGCATTTCACCTTCTACCCATTAGAAAGCAAAAATTTCCGCAAATTGGGTTTAATTTTGTAACGAAGAACGATTAAGTGCTGTTTTTTCCCTGGCAGTGTCAGATCGAACTGATCTTTTGCTTTTGCACCTATGAAACCATACCGCGTCCTTTTATATTATATCTATTCGCCCATCGGGAACCCCGAACAATATCGGGAAGAACATCATTTGTTATGCCTGCAACTCAACCTTTTGGGCCGCATTATCGTCGCACCTGAGGGATTGAATGGGACAGTATCGGGGCTAACCGCCGACTGCGAAGCGTACATGGATGCGCTGCGGGCCGATCCCCGTTTTGCCGGTATTGCCTTTAAAATTGATGAAAGCGACGGACATACATTTCAGAAACTGCACGTTCGGGTAAAAGCCGAAATCGTTCATTCCGATCTGCCCGTTGATCCCCTCCGGCAAACAGGTATTCATCTCGAACCGGAAGATTTCCGTAAGCTGAAGAACGACCCTGATGTGGTACTGGTGGACATGCGGTCGAATTACGAACACGAGGTCGGTAAATTTAAAGGGGCCATCACGTTCGCTATGGAAAATCTTCGTGAGCTCCCCGACCATGTTCATGAACTTGATCATCTGCGCGACAAGAAAATAATTACCTATTGCACGGGCGGCATCAAGTGCGAAAAAGCATCGGCTTACCTATTGGCCCAGGGATTCGAAAATGTCTACCAGCTACATGGCGGCATTATCCGGTACGGCCTGGAAACCGGCGGGGAGGACTTTGACGGAGAATGTTACGTATTTGATAACCGCGTAACGGTTCCGGTGAACCACATAAACCCCGTTACAGTATCGGTTTGTTTCCGCTGCGGAACCCCTACCAGCCGCATGATCAACTGCGCCAGCCCGCTGTGTAATAACCACGTGACGATATGCGAAAACTGCGGCCATGAACATGGCGGTACCTGTACGGATGCCTGCAAAGAGGATCCCAATCTTCGGGCTTATGACGGTACCGGCTATTATGGAAAACAAACCCAGAGCTACTCTCCCATTCAGGGCTATAAAAGTCGACAGGGGCAACGAGTAGAGGTCAACATGTAAGTCTGCCTGCACAGACGCCCCTCCAGGCTGCTTTCCAGTTTCTGGGGAGTTGAATCCTTGAGTTAAAAGCCTGATGCCTCTCTTCAAGAGTAGCATCAGGCTTTTTTATGGATCTATCTTAACTAATCCTTTTACGAATTGTGAGAATGTTTTCGGATCTCTATCGGGCTGTTCGTTTTTGCCTGTTTCAGTTCAATTAACAAAGGATGTTTCATTTTCGCTTGTCATAAATTTACGATTTATTAAAGTTGATATACTATCAGGTAGCTATATTTGCAAAAGCTGTAAATAGCTACCCACCCGATGAAACATAGTGTCAAAGTGACGGTACTCATGGCCGTTTATAACACCGATTTCTTTTTAGTAAAAAGAGCCATCGACTCCGTACTTAATCAGGATTTTCAGGATTTCGAACTCATTATCATTGACGATGGCAGTCACAACGACCCACAAAACAGGCTCCTCAACTATTCAAGACGGTTCGAGGACAAAATAATATATCTGCGACATACCAACTGTGGACAGTCGAAGTCGATCGGACGGGGTATCTTAAACAGTATCGGAGAATTTATTACGATTCTGGACGCCGATGATGAATATAAGAGCAATCATTTGAGGGCCTGCCTTACGGAAATGGCCCATACCGATTTGATTGCCTCCACCACAGAAACCGTCGTTGATTCAGAAGATGATTTTTATGTGTCGGATAAACAGGATCATACAAAGTTTATCCATGTAGATGACTGTATTCTGTTCGCGACACTTTTTGGCAGAAAGGAAGTTTTCCGGAAAATCCCATTTCAGGATGAATATGCGGCTGATGCCCGGTTCTTTGAGCGGGCAGCGCAATCCTTCCGAGTCAGGAAGATTGATCTTCGAACGTATATCTACTACCGAAACATGCCCAACAGCATCTGTTCCACGCTGAAAAAACAGTACGCGCCAGTGGCTGCCTGATGCCCTTCGCTATGCTAACCTTCTCTGGGCAAAACAAACTCATTCTCTCCTGTCACATAACAGGTGTTTATGATGTGAACCGAAGAAACACCTTACCGGATGATTCCTTCGAACATGTAAAAGGCTGGGTCGAGTCGATTTCGTCCCTAAACCTTCATGGGGTATTGTTTCACAACAACCTCTCATACGCAACCTGCAGGCAGCACGAAAGCGAATACATCAAGTTTGTTCGGATCGCACACGACACACAGTTCAATCCCAATGTGTATCGGTATCTGGTCTACCGGGATTTCTTACAAACGTACGCCAGTTCGATAGACAGCTTTTTCGTTACGGATATTTCCGATGTGGTTGTCCTCAACAATCCCTTTCGTCAGCCGCTCTTTCTGGACAATCCGGGGGCGTTATTTTGTGGTGATGAAGACAAATGTCTGGACAATGAATGGATGACCGACCACGCCACTCATTTGCGCAGCCGCATAGCCGATTATGCAGCTTATGAGGCAACTTTCGCGAAATTTCCCCTGCTAAACTGTGGGATCATCGGGGGCAACACATCCATCATGTACCCCTTTATCAATGATCTCAGTTCCATTCATCAGGCATATAACACCGACAACGAAACCGCATATACGGGTGATATGGGGGCCTTTAACTACCTGATGCGTACCCGGTATAACGATCATCTATTTCACGGAACACCGGTGAACACCCTGTTTAAAGGGTATCAAAATGACCGAACTGATTGCTGGTTCAGGCACAAGTGAATCAGTTAGCTCGATTCATACCTTCTCCATAGCTTGATTCACTGGCAGGACTCGACCATCGAGTCCTGCCAGTAACAGTCACCACGTTCACTCCCACGTATCCATCCCCAGCAGTTTACGACCAAGTGGAGATAGGTCGGCCGTTTGGTAACGCTCTTTCTCCCAGTTACGCGGGTCTCCGGGAAAAGCGTACCCTTCGGGTGCCTGCCGGTCACGCCAAGACATGATGCGCCACTGCCTGAGCGCTTCGTTGTCTTCTTCAGCGGGCATCATCGAAATATACTGGGCAATCCGCACTTTGTCTTTAGACAGATTCGGGCGAATACCGTGGGGTTGGGTACTGTTAAATATCAGCAGATCGCCCGCTTCCATTTTTACTTTCACAAACTCAAATCCCGTAGTATCCGGTTTAAAGTGATCCCGATCGTCGGGTTGTGTTAATTTCCAGGTATCGTAGGTTCGAAACAGTTCGGGTATGCATTGAAAACCGCCCATGTTCTCGTCGGTCTGGTCAGCCAGTGCCAGGACTCCCTGCACATTCTGTGGACGCGTCTCGGGGTCATAATCCCAGTGGATGAACCCCTTGAACTCATGCCCCGGTCGGACCGGAAAATTCAGATTGGCCCGGTCTATTGTTACCCATAATTTTTCCGTCCCCCAGATGTCAACGAAAGCGTCATAGACTCGGGGATATTGCCGATTATCCCACTCAAACTGATGATTATAAAGTTCGACCATACCACTGTTGGCCAGTTCTTTCATTTTTATTTCGGCGCGGGGCGGGGCATACCAGGTGGTCGGATCTGCCGGATCTTTTTCTTCAAACTCCCAGATTAGGTTGGCAAGTCGTTCGGCATTTTCCTTTGGCACTGCCTGTTTAATGACGATGTATCCGTTCTCTTTCCAGAATTGCCAGTCATCGTCAGATAAGACCCGTAAGGGCTTGCTATCTGGTGTACGCACACTCAGCTTAAGCTTACTGCTGGTAGCAGTGGATGGATTTCCCGGAATGTCTTTATGCGCATTGTCAGGAATCCTAGTGGTGGGAGCCATCGTCGGCTGCATCGTTTCCATTAGACAATAGGATGATTAGGTGAATTTGTTGACTCAAAATTAGTGCCTTTTCAAAGAGCAGTGTTAAGACGAAACTGGCCTGTTTTTGCACTATATTGCTCTTGTATTCGATAAAAGGCGCTTGCTACGGTAGTTCACAGCAAAATTGACGAAATTATGAAAGTTGCCCTTGAGGAAATCAGCCCTGACGCCGACAGTTCTTTTCACATACTGGTAACACCCCGCTTGAGCGACGTTTTCCTTTGGCACTACCATCCCGAATACGAGATCGTTTACATTGAAGGAGCAAACGGCACCCGGCATGTAGGCGATCATATCTCCCGCTATGAAGGTAGCGACCTGGTGTTTATTGGACCAAATATCCCCCATTTGAATTTTGATTATGGTGTCAAGACCGATCATCAAAAAGTGGTAGTTCAGTTAAAAGAAAATTTTTTGGGCGAGGTATTGTGGCAAGCGCCCGAGTTTACAAAGATCTCGGCCTTGTTTGAACGTGCCCGCTCCGGTATTTCCTTTTACGGCCAAACCCGGCATACCGTTGGCGAACGACTCAAGCAGTTAGCCCAGCTACCCCCTTTTGACCGACTGCTGCAACTCCTCAGCATTTTCCACCAGCTGGCAACCAGCACCGAATATGAACCCCTGAAAGGAGAAGTTGCTACAAGCACCTATAATTTAACCGAACAACAACGACTGAAACGGGTCAATCAATTCATTGCCGAACACTATACGCGTCGACTGTCGATCCTGGAAGTAGCGAACATTGCCAACCTGACAGAAGCCGCTTTCTGCCGTTATTTTAAACGCATGACCCGCCTGACGTTTACCCAGTTTTTGAATCAGTACCGAATTAGCCAGGCTCAGAAATTGTTGTTGCGGGATAAAACTGTGTCGGACGCCTGCTTTGCTTCCGGATTTGAAAGCCTATCCTACTTTAACAAAATTTTCCGGCGGGTAACCGGCGAAAATCCTCTACAATTTAAGAAAAGGCATCAGGGATGACCAGACGTTTTTACTCCTGCAAATCGGCTAAAAAGATAAGTTTCAGCCATCCTTAAGGCGTATTTGTGTAGTTTAGCAGTCAGAAAAGCCGCGGTTTAATCGAGTGAAGTAGGCCGGGTATGTAAGACCCTGACCCACATGACCTCGAACCTGACGACTTTGACAAACCTGAATTTATGTCCGAGCAAAAACCACTGATTTTAATCACGAACGACGACGGCATTACGGCGCACGGTATTCGCACGCTCGTTGAATTAATGAAACAACTCGGCTCGGTTGTCGTCGTTGCTCCCAACAGCCCCCAGTCGGGTATGGGCCACGCCATTACGATTGCCAATCCGATCCGGCTTTATCCTTCCACTATTTTTGACGACGTCCCGGCCTACGAATGTTCGGGCACTCCGGCCGATTGTGTAAAGCTGGCCAAGAATCACATCCTGAAGGATCGCTCCCCCGACCTGGTGGTGAGCGGAATCAATCATGGCAGTAATTCTTCCATCAGTGTCTTATATTCCGGGACGATGTCGGCCGCTATCGAAGCGGCTATCGAGGGCATTCCGGCTATTGGTTTTTCGTTGGGCGACTTTACCCAGCAACCCGATTTCTCACATGCTCATGAGCATATCCTGACCATTGCCCGTACCGTTCTTGAACGGGGTATGGAACGCGGCACAGCGTTGAACGTCAACTTCCCGGCCCGGGCAGCAGAACCTCTGAAAGGCATCCGCATCTGCCGGCAGGCTAATGCAAAATGGCAGGAAGTCTTCGATGAACGACGCGACCCGCACGGACGACGCTATTTCTGGCTGGCTGGCGATTTCGTCAACTTCGACACGCATGCCGAAGACACCGACGAGTATGCCCTGTCGCAGAATTATACGTCCATCGTTCCCTGTAAGTACGACCTCACGGCCTATACTATGATGGATAAGCTGAAGGAATGGAAACTTTAAAAATGTGGGATATAGGATGTAAGATCTATGATATACCGGTGGTTGACACGACACACTTTATAGCCTATCCAGCATCTTACATGACATATCATACATTCTAGATCATACATAATTATGGCTTTATTAGGAAGTATGCTCAAAAATGGCATTCGGTTAACGAATGTTGTCCGGCTGAGGAAATTTAATGCACTTCGGTTACAACGGAAGGTCTTTCGGAAGCTAATTCGAAAAGCACAGTTCACAAAGTTTGGCGAAGCGTATCGTTTTGATGAGTTGCTGCGGGCCATCGAATTTGGTAATGAGCGTGAGTTTTATCAGAAATACAAGCAGAATGTGCCCATCCATGATTACAATAAGATGTTTGATGGGTGGTGGAAAAAAACACTGGCCGGGGAAGCAAATGTGAGTTGGCCGGGAAAAGTGAAATACTTCGCCTTAAGCTCCGGCACGTCCGAAGCGGCCACGAAGTACATCCCGGTGACAAAGTCCATGTCGAAAGCCATTCAGCGCACCAGCATTCGGCAGATTCTTACCCTGGGAAAATACCAAA
The DNA here is from genome assembly GCF_054782495.1 of Spirosoma aerophilum. Taxonomy (NCBI): domain Bacteria; kingdom Pseudomonadati; phylum Bacteroidota; class Cytophagia; order Cytophagales; family Cytophagaceae; genus Spirosoma; species Spirosoma aerophilum. The sequence continues at coordinate 1,104,814 of NZ_BAAGSJ010000013.1, forward strand.
ACCTGCCGTCGACACTCTATGAGAAAGGTTGTTTAATGCTGGGGGGTAGTACCGACCTAAACGTTCGCGAAGGGCACTATGAAGGGGATTTGAGCGGCATTACGGCCAGTAAAATTCCGCTTTGGTTTGAGCGGTTCTACAAACCCGGCCGCGACATTGCCCAAGAACGTGATTGGGCGCACAAACTGGATGAGATTACCGAACAGGCGGCCAGTTGGGATATTGGTTATGTAGTGGGGGTTCCGGCCTGGATTCAGTTGCTCATGGAGAAAATCATTGCCCGGTATAATGTTAAAACCATTCACGACATCTGGCCGAACCTGATGGTGTTTTGTCACGGGGGTGTTTCATTTGAACCCTACCGACAGGGATTTCAGAAGCTTTTGGCACACCCGATCACGTATATTGAAACCTATCTGGCTTCGGAGGGCTTTATCGCTTACCAAACCCATCCCGATGCCGAGGGCATGCAACTGGTGCTTAATAATGGGCTATTCTTCGAGTTCATTCCTTTCAATGAGCAGAACTTCTCTCCCGATGGCGAACTGATCGAAAAGCCGGAAACCCTGATGATCGATGAAGTAGAGGAAGGAAAAGAATATGCGCTTCTGATCTCGACCTGTTCCGGCGCCTGGCGTTACCTCATTGGCGATACCATCCGGTTTGTCGATAAGAAACGGGCAGAGATCGTCATTACGGGCCGCACCAAGCACTTCCTGAGTTTGTGCGGGGAGCACTTATCGGTCGACAATATGAATAAGGCAATCGAAATGGTGTCCGACGAACTGGGCATTTCCATTCGGGAGTTTACCGTTGCCGGTGTTACCCACGAGACGCTGTTTGCTCACCACTGGTACATAGGCACCAATGACAACGTGAACGCCAACGACCTCCGTGACCGGCTAGATGCCAAACTTAAAGAACTCAACGATGACTATGCTGTTGAACGTCGGCACGCCCTTAAAGACATCAGTGTGACCGTGTTGCCGACAAAAACGTTTTATGACTGGATGGAATCCCGAGGAAAAATGGGTGGCCAGAATAAATTTCCCCGCGTTCTGAAAAAAGGCATGATCGCCGAGTGGGAGCGTTTTTTAACTGCTGTATGATATATGATGTTGGGTGTATGATATAGGCCATTCGTGGTAACCTAATCATACACCCAACATGTTACATCCAAAATCCCTCCTTACCAATTCAATGCCCTGGAAAGGGGCTCGAGCAATCGGGTATAGGCTATGTTGGCGGCTCCGATGAGAAAAACGACTCCGGTTGTGCGGTTGAAAATGAGTACGACCCGTGGTGTAAAAAGTCGTTTGAGCCGGTTGGCGTAGTACGCCAGCGCCGATTCAGTGGCAAAAACGCCCACCAGTGCAGCCGCCATAAACCCGTATTGCTGAGCCATGTTGTAATGCAGGTGTGAGCGAATATAGGCAACGATTGCCACCCACGACACAAAGTTGACGGGATTCAGCGCGTTCAGAAAAAAACCGGTCGTGAAATAATAAACGAAATTTCCGAATCGTGTTTTAGGGTAAGCCAGCCGGGGCGTTCCTTTCAAGATGTTTACCAGACCCATCGCGACCAGAAAAATCACGCCAATTGCGGCCATAATATTTTCAAACCCCTGCACTTTCGGAATAAAGGCTGTGCCTAGTAAGGCAGCCAGCACAAACAGGGTGTCGCCCGTTATCACGCCGAATACAATCTTCATGCCTGAACGAAACCCATTGTCGACACTATTCTGGATCAAGGCAAAAAACACCGTTCCAAATGTCAGGCAAAGAGCAACGCCAACCAGGAAGCCAAATAAAATGGGTAAAAACACAGGTAATTATGATTTATAGTTAAATTTTTACAGCTATCGCATCCAGGTCGGTTTGCCATAAACCATTACCTGTAAACCATAAACTGAAACCGGTGTTTAGATTCCCCGCAGCCGGGCAACAATTAATAAGCCACTTACACTAAGCGAATCCGTGATTTTGCTGGTCATGGCCATGTCAACGGCTTCGGCAAGGGGCAGTTTCCAGAGACGCAGATCTTCCGTTTCTTCGGGAGCATGCTCACCTTCCGTAAGCCCTTCGGCTATATACAGGAAACCTTCTTCGTCGGTGGCGGAATTGGAAGTATGAATTCGGGCAATTTTCGTCCAGGTTGCGGCCTCCAGGCCCGTTTCCTCTTTCAGCTCCCGTTTGGCCGATTCCAGTGGGTCGGTACCCAGTGGCGAACCGCCTTCGGGAATTTCCCAGGAATACTCATTCAGTGGGTAGCGATATTGCCCCACAAGGTACGTGTTGCCCGCTTCGTCAATGGGAATTACGCCAACTGCCTTGTTCTTGAAGCTAACGACGCCATAAATACCGGGCGTGCCTGCCGGGGTAATTACCTCTTCGTGGCGGATCGCCATCCACGGGTTTTCATATTTGACTGCTGAATTGAGTGTCTGCCAGGGGTTTTCAGTTGAGTTCATAAAAACGAATCTGTTCATTTGCCGGAGAAATGCAGTAAATCAGTGACGGCTTCCAAGATGCAGGAACCGATCATTTCCTCCAAAAGGCCGCTAAGTTATTACCTTTCAGCCAAACCCGGCGAAAATCTCCTGCTTTTAACCTTTCGTCATTTTCTGCAAGATTTATATGGTGACCCAAACAGTCGGACGCTTTCGGTAATTTACGGTCAACAAACTAAAAGCCCATATCGGTTTAACAACGCGTGCCCGAAATCGCTTATCTTCGGGCAAATACCCAATCTGGCCACTTTTAATGTATCAAAAACTAGTTTTAACCTGTCTTTTTATCGGATGTGCCCTTTTAACGCAGGGGCAGAAAAATAAACCAGCCAGCACGACGAAGCCGTTTGAGTTAGGACTGATTGAAACCATCTCCTCAAAGGAATTAGGCGAAACTCGAACCCTGAATATTTACCTGCCCGACGGCTATTCGAAAGACTCCCTCGCTAACTATCCGGTCATCTTCCTACTGGACGGCTCCGCCGATGAGGATTTTATTCATATAAGTGGCCTGGTTCAATATGCCAACTTTTCATGGGTTAATCTATTACCCAAATCCATTGTTGTCGGCATTTCCAATGTGGACAGAAGACGGGATTTCACGTATCCAACGACCATCGAGAAGGATAAAAAGGACTTTCCAACGACGGGTCATTCCACAAAATTCATTGCTTTTATAGAAAATGAACTTCAACCGTTCATTCGAAAAAAGTACAGCACTAATCCAAACCGGATGATCATCGGTCAATCGCTGGGCGGTTTGTTAGCGACCGAAATCTTATTCAAAAAACCCTGGTTATTTAACCAATACGTAATTATCAGCCCCAGTCTATGGTGGGATGATGAATCATTGCTAACCGTCAAGCCCGCGTTTTTACAGCCGGATTTCAGACAGAAAATAACGGCATTTGTTGGCGTCGGAAACGAGGGAAAAATTATGGCGAATGATGTCGATCGTTTGGTGACCATTCTCAAGCAAGACGCTGGCAAACCATTTTCCGTTAACTTCCACCACTTTACAAACGAGAACCACGCGACCATTCTCCACCTGGCTGTTTACAAAGCATTTGAATCGTTTAAAAAGTAGTTCCAGTTAACTTGACGTGGGCTTTGTCTCACCACCGTTTCCCTTTATACTCAACGTAACCGGGGTACATGCCCAAATCCAAACCCTATTATTTATATACTTTATCAACATGAAATTTTTCGGCATATCCCTCATTACGCTCTTCTTCCTCCATTCCCTTCACGCCCAAACGATTCGTTATGAGGTCTCATTTCCTAATGCCGTTCACCACGAAGCCGAGATACGTCTAACGGTTACACAACTGCCCAAACAAACAGCCACCTTCCGCATGAGTCGTTCATCGCCGGGACGGTACGCCACCCACGAATTCGGCAAGAATGTATATAATGTTCGGGCATCCGATGAACAGAACAAACCGCTGACCCTGATCCGTACCGAAGGAGACGTCTACACCGTTCCCTCCCACAAGGGTACAGTCAGCATAACCTATACCCTTTATGGCAATTACCCTGACGGCACCTACATGGGCATTGACCCGCAGAGTATTCACCTGAATATGCCCGCTACCTTCATGTGGGTGAAGGGCTTCGACAAACAGCCCATTGAGGTAAAATTCACGCTTCCCAGCGACAACATGGGGGTGGTTGCCACCCAATTGGTGCCCACTGCCGATCGGTATACGTTTACCGCTCCGGGTTTGCAGTACTTCATGGATTCACCCACTAAAATCGGGAAGCTGGCCGTCAATGAATGGAAACGAACCAATTCAGACGGTAAGTCTCTCACCTTTCGGGTAGCCCTGGAGGCTGCGGTTGCGGATTCTACCGCGGCTGGCTTTACGAAGAAAATTGAGCGCATTGTCGACCAGGCAAAGGCCGTTTTTGGCGAATTTCCTGATTACGATTACGGAAACTACACGTTTCTGGCCAGCCTGAATCCTTTTGTACGGGGCGACGGCATGGAACACCGCAATTCGACCATGATTACCGTTCCTGTTAACTTTACCGGTCCGGAGCCTGTGCTGGGTGTGTTTGCGCATGAATTTTTCCATTGCTGGAATGTCGAACGCATCCGCCCCAAAACGCTCGAACCGTTCAACTTCGAGAAAAGCAACATGAGTTACGAACTCTGGTTTGCCGAAGGATTTACACAATATTACGGCGAACTGATGCTGGTTCGGGCGGGCTTTACACCCGTTTCGGACTACACAAACACCTTGACAGGGATCGTTGCGGGCAAAGTGGCGACACCAGGCGGCAGGTACTATTCCCCGATCGACGCCAGTTGCCATGCCGTTTTTGTGGATGCGGGTGTTTCCATCGACCGGACGAATTACGGGAATATGTTCACCTCCTATTACACCTACGGGGCGGCCGTAGCCCTGGCGCTGGACCTCGAGTTACGACAGCGGAACCAGTCACTCGATCAATACATGCAAGCCATTTGGAAGCGCTTCGGCAAACCGGAACAACCGTATACAGTTGATGGGCTGCAAACTGTACTGGCTAGTTTGACTACCCCTGATTTTGCCAAATCGTTCTTCAGCAAATACGTTTACGGCCATGAGCCAATTGACTATACTTCGTTACTGGCCAAAGCAGGCATGACCATCAAAAAAACGATGGAGGGGAAAGCCTGGGTGGGTAATGTTCGCTATGCCGAAACCGACAAGGGACTGCAGATCACATCCAACACCATTCGGGATACGCCATTATACAAAATAGGGGTAGATATAGATGATGTGATTACATCACTGGATGGTCAGGTGGTGACGAAAGTCAATGATATGATAATGGCGCTTAACAACCATAAGCCAGGCGATACTGTATCAATGGTGTATAGCCATCGGGGTATTACAAAAACCGCATCGGTTACGCTCGAAGAAAACCCGGCCTTTTCGGTGCAGTTGGTTGAAAGCAATGGTCAGGCACTTTCTTCCGATAGGAAACAATTCCGTGCCAACTGGCTGGAGAAAAAGTAGTGGCCGACTGTACCCTATTGACAGGTCCTTCTTCCGGTTGACCACCTGTCAGCTTACCTATTACGTTTAAAAAGCTAGACCACCCGATTCTTTGAAAACCACTCAACCGGCGCTATTTCGGGCATTGACACGAAGAAACCGCCGGTAAATCGTTACTTTTGCCATCCCCAATCTAATTCTAAGCCTTTATGAGTGCCAGTCAACAAACGAAATACCGATGGATGGGCATCTCGCTTGGACTGAGCATTACGCTTCTGGCCATAAAGTTTACGGCTTACTTTCTGACTTATTCGACTGCTATTCTGAGCGATGCCGTCGAATCCATCGTCAATGTAATTGCCAGTGGGTTTGCCTTTTACAGCATCTATCTGGCGGGGCAACCCCGTGACCTGAACCATCCGTACGGGCACGGAAAAATTGAATTTTTGTCCTCAGGATTTGAAGGGGCCATGATTCTCTCTGCAGGTTTGGTCATCCTCTGGCAGTCTATTCTCAGTTTTTTTGAACCCAAAACTCTCTCCAACCTCGATTGGGGTTTTGCATTGATCGGCATCACAGCGCTGGCGAATGCCTTTGTTGGCTGGATGCTCGTGCGTTCCGGTCGTCAAACGGATTCGGCCGCCCTCACCGCCGACGGCAAGCACCTGCTCACCGATACCTTTAGCAGTGTCGTGGTTATGGCGGGGGTGGCGCTGGTTGGGCTCACCGGCAAACACTGGATTGACAGCAGTCTGTCGGTTATTTTGTCGATTGTGATTATTTATAACGGGTTCCAGATCACCCGCCAGTCCGTGGCCCGCCTGATGGATGAAGCTGATGTGCCAACATTGCACCGGGTGGTCAACCTTCTGAATGTTCATAAGGATCGCAACTGGATTGATGTCCATAACCTCAGGGTTCAGAAATACGGAGCTGATTTACACATCGACTGCCATTTAACCCTCCCTTACTACTGGCAGTTGGGACAGGTACACGAAGAGGTTCATCATTTTGAGGATACCTTAAAAGATGGCTTTACGGGCGAAGTTGAAATCTTTGTCCATACAGATCCCTGTGTTAATGAATGCTGCCACTATTGCCGGGTAACCAACTGCCCCGTTCGGGCATTTGCCTTTGTTAACGATGTTGACTGGAACGCTGAGAACTTACCTCTGAACCAGAAGCATTTTGTGCCCCTCAATACCCCAGAAGCCAGTTAAGGTCAGGGAAACCAGTTTGGTTTTTATGGTAAATGGATTGCATCTCATTTGCCGGCGCTTTGGCTTTCCTTGTACCTCATTAATACGCTTTCGAATTGATCTAGTATGGGCCCTGTCTGGTCTTGTGGTAATCTCTAGTAATGAATACGCTTAATCTCGCACAAGCGCCCTACCAAAAGTCAACTTCCTGTCTATTAATAAATTAAATAAAAAATATAGCACAGGTTACCTTGGTAAGGTGAAGCTGGTTATTGTCTTAGATCAGGGCGACAGTGTTTTACTAACACTCATCTTCCCTTTGAGCTTTTTTGATCTTTTGGAAGGATAATTCCTAAATATTCGCCGTTAAATTAAATTTTCGCTTTATTTTATCAAAATAGTTGAATTAAATCTTTTTATTGACCAATTTTGTTTCACTGCTACCGAGGTAGCGCCAAAATTGCTTTTTTCAATTCAGGTTGTATTCAAACAGGAAAGGCTGGTCGCACTACGACCAGCCTTTTTTATGTAACTTCCGATGAAAGAATACGAGTTAAGGGCTTGTATGCTGGCACCTTAAATGAACAGAATTAGCGTCCGCAAATTCCTTTATAGTCACAGAATTGACAGGTTTCAATTTGATCCGTCTTTTTAAAAGGGTGCTCAGGATCAAGTATTTGCAGGATCAACTGATGAAGTAAAGCCTCCGAATCATCGATGTATTGTTGGGGACTATCGTTTTCCCCGAATCGGACGGGGTTGGTTTTGAAGCCGCCGTTTATGTCCCGAAACGAGTAAAACCCAGCTTCAACGGGCATTCCATCCGCCTTGAAAATATCTTTTTTTGCCCGGTCTTTTGGTAACCCCCCGTGTTCGCTAATGTTCTTCAGGGCCAGGTACCGGTAAAGCCATAATTGCCGCATCTTGTCCTCTTTGCCGTCATGCAGCAGCTTATCGCTTAGGTCTTTGGGTGTTTTTTCGGAAAGATCGACTTTACCCGTTTTATAATCCACGATACGAATTGTATCGCCAAACCGTTCGATGCGGTCTACTTTCCCGGCAATTCGCACCCGAATTGGAGCACGCCCGGTAAGCGGAATAGTCAAAAACGTTTCGAGTGTCTGCTCGGTACCGATGACCGTTAACCCCGGAAGCGCATTCTGCTGCCTTTGAAAATCGAGCATCAGTTTCTGAGCCAACTCATAGAGCAGGAGGTTCATGCCCGACTCTATAACTCGACCTTTGTTGGAAATAGCAAATTCTTCTTCAAGGAGATTCTTAATAATCGACTCATCAATAGGGCGCGATTCCAGGCGGTATTCAAGGTCAAGGCGTTCCATTACTTTGTGCAGCCAGCTACCGAACTCAGCCGCCCCCATTTTTTCTTCTATATCTTCCTCTTCGCTGATGTTCACAATCCGGCTGAAATAGAACCGCATCGAACAGCTCACAAACTGATTCAGGTAGGACGGATACAGGCCTTTGGTGGTGAGCAGCTTGATAAGATCTTCCTGTATGCGTTCCGTTTTGGGAACCCTTAATTGCGTCAGGTCCGCTTCCACCGATTCGCCTGCCCGGCCAAACCGAACCGTTGGGTGACTGATGCGAACCAGCCCGTTCGACTGTGGGACCAGCTCATGTTCCAGCTGTCGGATAAACCGACTGGGTTCCCCTTTGCTATTGCCATACGCATCGGTTGACGTAGTGTAGAGCAAAACAACTTCGCTGGCCCGTTGCAACAAGCGATAAAAATGATAGGCCATGACAGCTTCCTGCTCCCGATAGGTCGGCAGTTTTAATTCAGAAGCAATGTCAAACGGAATCAACGAGTTTAGCTTTCGCGACTGCGGCAAAATTCCTTCGTTCACCGAAAGAATGATAACCCGGTCAAAATCCAGGGCTCGTGTTTCGAGCATCCCCATGATCTGTAACTGGCTCTTTCCTTCACTCGTAAAGGGAATGCTGGTTTGCCGGATCAATTCATAGAGAAACTGCCGAAAGCTACGGACGGTAACCATATTGGAGCCGTCACCCTCCCGTTGCAGCAAAGGTCCGGTCGAAGGGGCAATTGGGTCATAAACCCCACTTCCGGAACGTTGAACCTTGCTTCGGATAGGTCCTCTCCCCTGTCCGCCACCACTCTCACCCTGTCGCTCCAGCGTGGCTTCCAGTTGTTTCAGCAGCGTAAAAAACAGGTACAGGTATTCGATTTCGATGGCATCCTGACTGGCCCGATACACGTCACGGAGCAGTTCAATCAGCTCGTAAAAGGCATGAATTGCCTTCATTGGCTCCTCATTGGGCCAGCGAGTGAACAGCACCTGAACAAGCGGATCGTTCTGCCCCAACTCTCTGATTTCTTTCTCCGTTAGATAAACCCGCTGATTCCTGACAATTTCTTTGGCAATCCACTGAAAGAGCGGCTCGGGAGGCAGAACTTCCCCCGTTGGCAGTATTTCACCTGGCCACGTAAGTCCCCGAATACGCTCATATTGCTTCAGAAAGGGGTGATTCAGCAGCTTTACGACATGGCGATGGTGAAACTTGGGAATCTTCAGATCGCGCCCGTCCTTCGTTCTAAACTCATGGACGGTCCGCTGCATCTCGAACAACGTATCGACCAGCGTAAACATCAACGACGACCGAAGGGACAGCCCCATCGTAACGTTTAAATCGGTAACATCTTCATCCAGTGCATACAGTACGGGTACCAGCAGGGTTTCGTCGGCAAGCACAATAGCGGTTTTGGGGGGTCTCGCCCTAGAAACCACCTGATCTCGTTGCCCCGCTTCCTTTTGCCACTCGCTGTATATCTTACCGGCCACTTTAGTCTGCATACTGGCGTTGGGTACGCCAACCACCCGGATGTTTTTCCCGGAGCCGAGCAGGTTGTTGGACTGGCGGGCCAGGTCTTCGTGGTTTTGCTTAGAAAAAAACCAGCCATTGTCTTTGTACCGGCGCAGAAATTCACCCGCTTCCTGACGCCAGTCGTTCATGTAATACAGATCGGCATCCCAGATCAGTTCAGCTTTCTGCGCATCGACCAAAATTCTGATGATGTGTTCTTCGGCCCGGCTGAGGGCATTGAACCCCACAAAATACACCCGCTCATAAGCCAGATTATCCCGAATCAGCGATTCTACGTTTTGAGCGAGCAACCGGTAGGCCATTCCCCGATACGCCAGATGCTGGTCGTTCAACCGTTCATGCAGGGCATGGTAAGCCGTTTGCAGATTTTCGAAGAGCTTAAAATAACGGGTCGTACCGGGGGTTTCGGTGATGGGCTTCGCATTGGGCGGAAGATCCATATTCCACTGCTCAATCCGTTTGGCAGCAGTGAGGTAGCTGAATAATTCGTTTGGTTCAATGAGGTACTGATCAATCCGATCAAAGTCAGACAGTAGTATCGACGCCCAGCCAATGAACTGTTCAAATTCAACCAGCGGATCTATCTCTTTAAAAACATCGTAAAGTTCAAAGAGTAAGCTCACCGAATCGATGAGTTGAACACCCGCTGCCTGGGTAATAAAATCGTCGACGGCGAGGGCATGAGGAGCCAGAAACGGCCGATCTGAAAGGGACGCCAGTTCGTCTAAAAATGTCGACACAGCCCGGCGGGTAGGCAATATGACCCAAACGTCGTTCAGGCTCGGACCATGGGCCTCGAAAATTCGCTGGGCTGTTTGTTGAAGGAAAGTCAAGTTATTTCTGTTATTAACGTCGGTTAGCCATCATGGCCCCGTTTTAACCAGAAGCTGGCATACCAACTGGTTTTTGCTGTTATCAAAGTTAATGGATTACAGATGGATTTGAGCCCTATCCGTCATAACAATTGGCGGGAGCATTAAATTGATTGGGGCGAAGCTGCCACTGTCGTTTCTATCGGCCCAATCCATGGATGGAACGTTAAACCTTAATAAAAAAAGCGTTTATATAATTAAACCCTATGTATCAATGCATTCGGTCGCCCCGCACAGCGATTGTTGCCATAATATCTGCCTCCACGGCCAGAAACTCCTTCCACCGGTCGCGCACCCGACTTGCGGGAAGGTATAATTCCGCTAATTCGATAAACGTGCGGTAATGACCCGCTTCCGAGATCATTAATTCCCGGTAAAATTTCTGCAAGCTTTCATCGGCCAGATTTTCGGATAAAAGTTTGAATCGCTCACAGCTTCGTGCTTCAATCAGGGCATTGATGAGCAGGTTGTCCATCATCTGTTCGTTCTGTTCGCCAATGGAACGCCGAAGACGTGACCGCAGTTGATTGACATAATCGTCTTTCCGCTGCCTTCCGAGTTTGATGTTTCGCTTGCGCAGTTCTTTTAACACCCGTTGAAAGTGGCCCCACTCCTCAGTAACGATAGGCGTAAGCGTTTCTACTAATTCAACTTTATCGGTGTACATGACAATGAGCGAAATGCAGGACGAAGCTGCTTTCTGCTCACACCACGCATGGTCAATCAGGATTTCGCCGATATTCATTTCGGCAATATTTACCCAGCGTGGATCGGTAGGGAGTTCAAGACCTAAGGTCGTAAGCGACATAAGGCACAAAGGTTAGTCAGAAAAGAATAGGGTCTGTTTTACAAATATAGGCACGCCATTTCTTACAACCGACTAACCCTTCCAGACATACAGCCACGCCAGGTACTGAACAGTGGTTTTTGTTTTTATTATCCAGCAAATGACGAATACCAGGAATCCCGTAGCCTATTTCGTTGTTAATAATCAAATGACTTCAACCAGACACCCTCGACGCATGCCCCGGCTAATGGCTGGTTGGCTATTGGTTAGCTGCCTGATCGTGGCAGGCTGCGGGCAGCACCACGAAGCATCGAAAACCAGTACGGTTATGGATGTCAAGCCCGTTAAACTCCCAACACCTAAACCTGGCGAAGCAGTAGCCACATTTGCCGGTGGTTGTTTCTGGGCCGTTCAGGAAGAAATGAAGTCCTTGAAGGGCGTGCGGGAAGCCGTCTCCGGATATGCCGGGGGTGATTTAGCTTTCCCAACGTATGAGCAGGTGGGCACCGACCAAACGGGTCATGCCGAAGCGGTTCAGGTTTATTATGATTCGACGGTTATTTCGTACGATGTGCTCCTTGATGCTTTTTTTGCCGGTCATGATGCTACCCAGTTGAATCGGCAGGGACCAGACATTGGCAGGCATTATCGATCCGTGGCTTTTTACCGAAGCCCCGCTGAGAAATCCCGTATTGACGCGGCCATTCAGCGTGAAAATACGTCCGGCCATCATCAGGGGCGGGTTGTAACCCAGGTGGAGCCCTTCCAGGCCTTTTACCCGGCTGAAGGGTATCATCAGAACTATTACCGCCAAAATCCCTACAACATGTACATCCACCTCGTTTCGGCGCCCAAAGTCGATGCATTTAAGGAGCGGATGGAAGACTGGCTGAAATAATGGTGATCGTATAGTAGATGCCTGCTCATGTAAATCGTCCCGCCCAGTAGCATTTTGTCAAGTCCGGTAACCGTTCGGCCAAATCTGGTATTGTAGGAATGATAGGAACCTCGTAACATTGTTCAGTCTTTCACGGACGGGACACACAAAAACGGGTGCCCCTGCAACAACAGACAACTATGGCAGAACCTGACAAATCAATTGGTCGTAAAATTCTAAGCTTTTTCGTTAAAGAAGAGGAACCCGGAACCGCCACCGGCACGCCACCAACGACGGCCACGGTTACTCCGCGCCCTTCGGCAACCGTTCCAGCATCGAGTGCGCCAGCTACCGGTAGTTCACCGATGCCCACTAACACGGCAACGAGTTTAGGGGGAACGGTCGACCAGAAGTTTGCCGAGCATTTCGCCAATGTTCTGGCGCAGAACAATCCACCGGGACCGGACTATTTCGAATTTCGTGAGACGCTACGCAGCCTGGGTAACCTTGGCCTGCCCGAAGACAAGCAGTTTCAGGCCGCCTGGGCAAGCTTTAAGGCATTGGGCGGATCGAGTGATGCGGGGTTGCTGACCAACACAGCAAATGGGTATATTGCTGCCTTAAACAAAGATCGGGAAGGATTTAGCAAAAGCGTTGAAGCCGCTCTGGCTGAACGCGTGGGTGGCTTGCAGAACGAAGAGAAACGCCTGCAAACGGAAAACAATGCACTGGCGCAACAGTTAGTCGAAATTCAAAAACAGATCGATGCCAACGCCAATCGGTTAACGGCAATAACTGGAGAAATATCGGAGCAAAGTGCCAAAATCACGCAGAATCGTCAGAATTACGAAACAACGTTTGCGCACTTTGCCGACCAGATTAAACATGACATCGCCAAAATGGCGCAGTATTTAAAGTAAGCTAATGGCCTGCAAACTACCCATATTGTCGTTTCGGCAACAACAAGGGGCGTCCTGAACCTAAGACTGTGTATCACAACCAAAAAACCTTAAACCAACTAAATGGCAACTCCTGATTTTTCAAAACTTGGCGGCAGTACGGACGTGGAAAAGCGTTCATTCTGGAGCCGCCCCGAAGGTGTGCTGGGAATGATCGTACTGGCCGGAGTGGCCGGTATGGGCCTGGTCTACTTTAACCGAATCATCGAATTCCTGATTCGGGCTACATCCAATATCCTTGAACTTTCTCTGCTATTGGGCGCCCTGGGCGTACTGATATTTCTGTTCACCAGCAAAGATGTGCGAACCGCCGTTTTTTTCCTTTTTAAATCCATGATGCGGAGCATTACCGGTACGGTTATTCAACTGAACCCGATTGCGATCATGAAAATCTACATTGACGATCTGAGAGAGAAGCGTGAGAAAATGCAGGGCCAAATTAATATTCTGGCGGGACAACTGGTGAAGCTGAACAAGAAAATCAATGAGAACAATGATGCGATCAAGCAAAAATTTGCCGAAGCAAACAAAGCTAATTCGCTGATTGACAAACCTGGCATGCGGGAAACGGCCCAACTGGCAACCATTGAAGGCGCTGGCCTGCAGGAGATGAACGAAAAACTGCTGCCGCTTCAGCGGAACATGAAAAATGTACTGGCGTTCATGGAGAAAGTAAACCAGAGCGCTGATTACATCATTAAAGAAACCGAAATTAAAGTACGGCTTAAAGAAACTGAATATCAAATTGTTAAGGATAGCTCTAATGCCCTTAAAACGGCAGTGAGCATCTTCAAAGGAGATCCCGACAAGAAGTTTTACTTCGACCAGTCAATGGAGTACATTCAGGATGACATGAGCATGAAGCTCGGCGAAATGAAGCGTGCCATGGATCTTTCGATGGACTTTATCAACGGGGTCGATATTCAGAACGGTATCCTGTCCGATAAGGGGGAAGCGTTGCTCGAAGCGTACAACAAAGGAGAATTCAAAATGGTACAACTGGATGCCCCAGCCCAAACAGTGAACCTGGGCCCGGCCCCACAAAAAGACGCTGGCTATAAAAACCTGCTCGATTAAAAGCGCAAAAGTGAATACGTGAACGAACAACTTTACGTCCGTTGGCCCTTACACTCATTCACTTTTACACTCATTCATTCTTTCACTCTTTCACTCTTTTCATTATGCAACGATTAACCGTGGCCGGTCGGCTACTCATCACGGCACTTATTCTGGCCGCTGCTTTCTTTGCTTTCCGTTATTTTGGTGGCAATGCCGCTTTACGCAAGCTGGCACCTAAAGACAAGGAATATACTGAATCGGAAACAATGCCCCGCGCCGATAATAAAACGGCCGAAGGAGCCGTAGAAGAATCATCGGCTACCTCCTCAGAAGCATCTTCGGGCTCGTCGGAAAGTGAAGCGAGCGATCAGCCCCGGCAGAGTTTCACGTATACAGCCCCCGAGCCGCAAAACGGTCAGCTTAAGGGCGTTGTTGAACTGGGAGCCAGTGGCTTCAACTCGTTCATTGTCCGAATTGATGACCAGAAACGCTGGAAACTGGAGAAGGCTGAATTTGGTAACAGTCTTGTTATGGAAAATATGGCCAGTGATCAGGATATTCGGACGGGCTTGAAAAGCTACATTGGCAAAATGCTCGATTTTGGCGTAGGTGGCCGGAACATCCATTTTGTTGTCAGTTCAGGGGCGGTAAAGGCAGAGGGAACCCAAAAGATCATCAATGTTCTCAAATCCCTTAACTATTTCGTAAACACGGTAACACCCGAAAAGGAAGGCTCGCTGGCTTTGCAGGCGGTACTTCCCGCCGAGTATGCTGGCAATTCCTTTGTGACTGATATTGGCTCCGGCAACACCAAGATTTCCTGGAAAGAGGGCGAGTCGGTAAAGGCCCTTGAAACCTACGGAGCGAAATATTATGGGAATGGGACCAGCGATGACGTCGTAGCAACGGAAGTGAAAGCCAAGGCGAAACAAGTACCATCCGATCATCGCAAAACCTGCTTTATCATCGGGGGTGTCCCGTTTGAGCTGGCCAAAGCGGTTCGTAAAGACAAAGAGCGTTACACGGTTCTCGACGCGCCTTCGGCCTATAAACTGGAAAGCGCCAAGTCGAAAGCCGGTTTGAACATCTACAGATCCATCGCCGAAGCAACCGGCTGCAACCAGTTTGTATTTGACTGGGACGCCAACTTCACAATCGGTTATCTGTTGACATTGAAATAGTTCGTCTGATAACAAGCAGCTTCGCCCAAGTCGGTCAGTCAGTACGTGATTGATACAGTAGTATAATTTTCATCGATCCACAACTGACCGATTTAGGCGAAGCCGCTTACTGACTTACCGACTTCTTCCCTTACCACCCATTATGACACTCCGAGATGTATTTGAGGCCTTATCGGGCCAGCCTATTCTATTATTTTTGCTCCTGTCGGCGATCCCGGCAGGAGCTTTTTTAGTTAATGTATGGTCCGGCAATACCGCCGAAGATATCTGGAAATGGCGATACATCTATGCTGTCCTTGTCTATCTGGCCTGCATTCCCGGCATCTTCGCTTTTACGTTAAATGTCTATCTGTTTCTATTTGAGCGGCAAAGTATATGGGACATGAATCTGGCACTTCAAGTGCTTCCCATCCTGACAATGGTAGCGACGCTCCTACTCATTAAACGAAAAATACCCTTTGCTTATATTCCCGGTTTCGGTAAGCTATCTAGTTTTCTGACACTGATTGCGGCTGTGATGGGTATTTTGTGGTTCATTGACCGCACCCGCATCTATGCCATTACGTATGTACCTTTTACGTATATTGTTATCGGTTTCATTGGCCTGCTGCTGATCATCCGCTTTGCCTGGAGCCGAATTTTCTGAGTTCTACTCTCTGACCATGTCCATAAGGCACTCTCATACAGAAATTTGCCTAATGAAGGTCATTTTACCATGGCTCGTAGACCATACACGTGATAGTCCGTTTTATTTTAATTCTGTTCGTACTATTGACCGCTCTCTGCAGCTGTCGATTGATCCCTGATGCGTTACCTGAGCCAGACTACAGTTTCTTTCCGCTGGAGACAGGCCGATATATTATTTATGATGTTCAGGAGAGCCTTTATTCCTCGAACGCAACCCCCACCCTTCGAACATTTCAGGTAAAAGAAACCACAGGCCCGGCCTACACCAATGTAGCCGGGCAAACCGCTTATAAACTCATTCGCACTCGTCGAACAAATGAGACTCAACCCTGGCAGTCAGATTCAATTTGGTCGGCTCGGTTAATTGGCAATGAGGGGATTCGGGTCGAAAACGGTAAAGATATTGTTAAACTACTGTTGCCCATTGCCCATGGGCAACAGTGGAATGAAAATCGATATAATTTATCCGGTCTGTCCAACGTTGAGCTACGCAACGTTGGACAGACATTTAACGTATTGAATAAAGAGTTCAGTGAGACCGTATCGGTGGTTGGCCGGGATGATTCAACCCTGGTGGCTCAGGAGAAACGATTGGATGTTTACGCCCGGCAAATCGGGTTGATCTATAAAGAACGCACCGATCTCCACTTTTGCACCGACACCCCGGCTTGTATCGGGAAAAATCAGATTGAGTATGGCTTTCGACAGATTTATCGCATTAAGACAATTGGAAAGGAATAAACGTGGCTTGCTTCTGGTGCTGTTAATTTTCTGCCAGTTAACGGGATTTGGGCAAACAACGCGCAAATACCTCGTGTTGCTGCGCGACAAAGCAAATTCCCCTTATAGCCTAAACCAACCCGAGCAATTCCTCTCGCCGAGATCGGTGTTGCGTCGGCAGAAACAGAACATTCCGCTTCAGGAGCGCGATCTACCGGTCAATCCAACCTACGTCGCGCAGCTTAAACAGGCAGGGGCCAAAATCTGGTTTACATCACGCTGGCTCAATGCTGTCCTGATCGAAGCCACCGAATCAACTATTGCGGCCATCCAGAAACTCCCTATTGTGAAAGGCCTTGAATTTGGCCGTTCGCTGGCCAGTGCCCGCCAGAGCGCTGAAAGTCAGCGCAAATCGATTGGTAAGTTTCAGTCATCTGCGGGTGAAACTGACCTTCCTTTAGATTACGGGAGTTCTCAGACCCAGATCACTCAGCTAGGCGTCGACCAAATGCACCAGCAGGGTTATCATGGCGAAGGCATGCTTATTGGTGTGCTTGACGCCGGGTATCAGAACGCCAACAAAGTCAACTTTCTGAAACCGCTCTTTGACGAGAAACGGATAGTAGCCACCTACGATTTTGTTAAAAAGGAAACGAGTGTATACGAAGATGATTCGCACGGACTTTCGTGCTTATCGGCCATAGCGGCTACCGCCGACAAGCAACTGTATGGTACCGCATACAAAGCGTCGTTCATCCTGCTTCGCACAGAAGATGCCGCAACTGAAAAGCAAATTGAAGAAGCCAACTGGTTATTAGGTGCCGAATATGCTGATAGTACCGGTGTTGATGTCATCAGTTCCTCTTTGGGCTACACTGAATTTGATGACGCTACCACTAGCTACACATACCAGAATATGGATGGCAAAACCGCCCTGTCGAGCCGGGCGGCACAAATAGCCACCCAAACCGGCATGGTTGTGGTTGTGGCCGCTGGCAATGAAGGCAACAGCGCCTGGCGTTACTTATCGGCCCCTTCAGATGCCTCCGCGGTGCTGGCCATTGGAGCGGTTACACAAGCGGGCGTTCGGGCATCGTTCAGTTCGTTTGGGCCGTCGGCCGATGGCCGGGTGAAACCGGATCTGGCCGCTCGTGGGCAAGGAACGATTATTGGAAGTCCGGGCGGTTCGATCGTATCCGGCAATGGAACCTCTTTCGCGACACCATTGGTAGCCGGTTTAGCGGCTGGCTTCTGGCAGGCACACCCTACATTAACAGCCGCCCAGGTCACCCAGGCGCTTCGGCAGTCGGGGAGTCAGTATGGCAGTCCCGATAGCCAGCTGGGGTATGGCATTCCTAATTTCGAGCGAGCCTCTGTTATTTCTGATGCGTTCGGAAAGCTACTGATCTACCCGAACCCCTTTACTGACAGTGCTCCGGTTGGGGTTCTCTGGGGTGACATTGATCCCAACACGCCCATTGATGCCACGTTAACCAACGCAGCGGGCCGGGTGGTTTGGCAGCGTCAATATACCTTTCCCGGCCAAAGTGCCTTCACCCTGCCCGACTTGAATTTATCGGCAGGCCTGTATATCATGACGCTGGTTTCCGGCGATAAACGACGAACGGTAAAACTGATTAAACAATAATTCAGGGTGATGGTCTTCGGCTCACTTCAGCCAGTCAGAAGCTAAAAAATCAATCCCTTTATGAACAGAAATTCAGGAAAGATTGGCTTTGTTTGGGAATAAATCGGGGCGGCTGTAGTGGCCAATAACATCAAAATCGAGTTTACTCTTCAGGACTTCATCCAGCTCAAGTTCAGCGACGAGTATGCCTTCTTCCTCCCAGAGCGGTCCGGCAATAAACTCTCCCATGGGCGAAACGATGGCACTACCGCCCCGGCAAAGCCAATCGTCATCGTCGGAGAGTAATGCCTGATAAGCCGCCGGGTAGTCCTGGCGGGTAAATACCTGGTTGCACCCCAACACATAACAACGGCCCTCGCAGGCAATATGCTGAAGGGTGGCCGACCAGGTAGGCCGGGCATCGGCTGTAGGAGCCAGGTACAGTTGAGGAGCCTGCTCGTAAATACGCATGCGGGCCTGCGGCATATAGTTTTCCCAACAGATCAAGCCGCCCATCCGCCCAATTTCAGTATCGAAAACCCCCATCGAATGTTCGCCAGTTCCTTCTGCCCACACCAGTCGTTCGACGCCCGTTGGTTTAATTTTCTGATGTTTGCCAAGGTAGCCCTGCGTTGGCGAAATATAAATGAGGGAACAGTAGAGACTTCCGTTCAGGGAATCTTTTTCGGTTACACCAATGGCCAGAAAAACGCCATATTCACGGGCTATCTGTTCCAGCCGACTCAGTTCAGGAGCCGGAACCTGCAAGCTATTTTGCCAATACGTTTTGTAAAGTTCGCGACCGGCGTCGGTCCGTTGGCCAATGGATGCCCCGAATGTAAACTTACGGGGGTAGCCGGGGATGAACGACTCCGGGAACAGTAGAAACTGACACCCTTTCGAGGCACCTTCGGCTACTAAAGCTTCCAGTTTATCAATCGTTTTGTTGATGTCGAAAAACACCGGAGTCGCCTGCACAACGCCAACTTTAACTTTCATAACTTGCCTTTTAATAATCTGGCAAAGGTAATCAGGTAAATGGTTGACCACTTACCCCAACAGGAATTCAGGAGCCTGTCAACGAAAAAGGTTGGTCCAATCCGTTAAACATGCCAACCAGGCAACTATACTGTTTATAAGCTTGATGCGGGTTTGGGTTCAATAAAAATGGCTAACCAGGTTCTGCGTGCCAACCGGAAGAAATAAGGGGTCAACAGGATAAGCGTTGGTACCAGACCGATGAGGTAATAATCCAGATCAATCTCCATCCCTTTTACAAAGATGAAGAAAGTAAGCAGGATGTACAGCGTATACAGGGCGTAACTAACAAACATCGATGCCCAATAGAAACCGGGTTCGGGCATGAAATTTTCACCACAATGGGGACAGTGATCATGCATTTTGTCAAAATTGCGACTGAAAGCACTGTTCGACACAAAGAAATTTCCCTCCTGACACCGAGGGCATTTATTAAAGAGAATGCCGTGAAACCGGCTATGATTGGACATGATTCTGGTTTGTTTATCGCAATTAAATCGGTAGGTGGTCACCCCGACTATTGCCATTAATCGTTCACAAAGGTATCGTTTGGCACACATTTTAGTGAACACAAATCAAAGCGGCTCTGGTACAAATCAACGATCAGACGGTATTGTCAGGAAAGTTGATTTATCTAAAAAGCAAACGGGCCAACTGAAGTTCAGTCGGCCCGTTTGTCTAAAATTTGACAGTTAGTTTCCTATGGTCGTACTATCTGCCTGGCGTTTCTTAACGTAATAATCCTCTCCTGCTGAGGTAGCAGGTGTTGGTTCGCTTACGCGCTGTATTTTGTAATTCCGATTTACTAAACTAGCTGATGGTGTGTGGTCGACAGTAATACCACCCACAGGTTGCCGTGTGGGCATCTGGTTTTTATAATTAGCCAGGCGAGTATCGCCCGGATTTGGCTGTTGCACGGTTATACTGCTTTTACTTTCCCAACGATTCGCAGCAGCAGCCATATTAGGATGCTTATAATTGTGGGTCGAATACATCGGATTGTTGAGCGGTTTTTTTACCCCGCTATCCTGCGAGAACGCTTGCTCTGACACCGCCAGTAGGCTGATGCCAATAAGCAAAGAGAAGACTGATTTCATGGCTATTTCTGTGGTTTTGTTGTCTGACAAAGCTAATAACTCTTCAGATTAAAAAACAATTAAAATAGCAACTAGGTTTTTAGTTTTTCTTTATTTTGTCCAACATTCTTAATATTGAAGCTGAATTAATAACAGATTTGGCCATTTCTACAGTAAACCACTGAATATTTTCAATTTCATCTGAATAGCCGAACGCTTCTTTCGGGTCTGCTTCCAGCAAAAATCGAATATCGTAGTGCAAGTGTGTCGGCACCTCCTTCCGCTCGGGAATTTCATGGGTATCAACATCGAAGATTGCGTTCGATACCAGCGTTAATGAAGTTAATCCTGTCTCTTCCTGAGCTTCCCGCAGGGCTACGGCCGACACATCCGGATCACCATCGGCATGCCCGCCGGGTTGTAGCCAGCGGTCGAGCTTTCGGTGATGAATGAGTAACACCTGTTGCCTGTCGGGGCTGGTTATCCAGGCGGAACCAGTTATGTGGCCAACCCGCAGTGAGCGCTCAAAGCAGTCAGGCTGGGTGCGGACAAACTGAATTGTTGCTTGTGTCATCGCCTGTTCAGTCTCATCGGCCGGATGGTGTTGCTGAAGCAACGTAAGGAGTGGCTTGCGATACATACATTGGTTTTTTGGGTAAAAAAGTCGCAATTTGGTGCTGTTTTTTAAATAGTCTATAGACAATCATGCGCAAAATTTCGCTGACAGCGGCTACACTTTGTTTAGCCGCACAATTAACCACCGCACAAATAAAATTACCTTCACCCAGCCCCGGCGCTACCATCATGCAATCCGTGGGTACCACCGATCTGACAGTTTCTTATTCCCGTCCAAGTCTCAGAGGTCGCGAGCCTTTTTCTGGTTCTTTTGTACCAGCCGGTAAAGTATGGCGGACGGGGGCCAATGGTGCCACCTTATTCACAACCTCTACTGATTTGATGGTGAACGGCAAAACTTTACCAGCGGGAAGCTACGCCATCATGTCGATTCCTGCTGCTGATGCGTTTACGCTGATCTTTAACAAAGACAAAGCGGTTACGGAAGCCACGTACAAACAGGATCAGGATGTGCTTCGGGTCGATTTACAGCCGATGGAAAACAGCGAAAAGGTCGAAACATTTACCATCGCTTTTGGCGATCTGACGGACAGTACGGCCAAACTGAAATTCATGTGGGCAAATGCGAAAGCTATCGCTGATTTGCGGGTTGATGTCAATGCCAATGCGGCCGCAAACGTGGACAAGGCTGCCGCCGAGAAGCCCGATGATGCAGCTGTACTTCAGGCAGCCGCCAGCTACAATGTTTCGAAAGGGCGTAATCTCGATCAGGCGCTGAGCTGGATCGATAAGTCGATTTCTAAACAGGAAAATTTCCGCAACCTCTACATTAAATCCCAGGTTCTGGCCAAAATGGGTAAATATGTCGAAGCGTTGCCGCTGGCAGAAAAAGCCCTTTCTCTGGGACAATCGTCAAACGATCAGTCATTTCCATTCTTTAAAGAAGGCATTGAAAAAAGTGTTTCTGAGTACAAAGGAAAGCTTCCTGCTATGCCTGCCATGAAAGCCGGCAAGGGCAAAAAGAAAGCTTGATTAGGGCTGTAATTCTTAACTGCACAAAAAAAGGTGACCCACATGGGTCACCTTTTTTTGTGCGTAATCCAATCTGAATAAGCCTTGGAAGGGGTAGTCAATGGAGAGTCATCAGGGCATTAAGACAAACGGGTTTGGCAGGTCGCTTTCGCTGGATATGCCGAAAGATAAAATTGAAAAAAATTGACGTTATATCGACAATAATTTAATTTGTATATCTTTAGTTTTGACTCGAAAATTGCCTGATTAGTATGTAGGCGGTTCTGTATTTCCACAAGCTTTCTTAAAATAATGGATCAGGAGACACCCAATGCCAGCGAGCTGACGACCGAATTTTTAGGTGGCTTGTGGTTCTGTATTGGTCTGTCAATCCCCATCCTTATTTTCTCAACGGATATTCAGAATTTGTTAGAATACGAACTTGAGCTTCCAGCTCGTGATTACCTGCTGTTGCTCTGGAGTACGGTTCTTTATGCGTATGGGAGTTGGCTGTTTGGTATTGGTTTAGCGGTGGATTTGAAAAATCGAAAACTTTACTGGCAGATCGTCTGGAGGGTCATATCCATATCTGGCTATTGTATTCTCGTAGTTTATGTTCTGCTATTAGGAGTAGAATTATTCTGGCTGATAGCCATCTTTTTTGACCTGCTTCTTCTATATAATTACCTGAAAATGAAAGTCCGGCAGGACTGATCCCGTCAAGGAAAGGTGTTTTGGTAAAATTGACATTGAATGTGTTGATCAATCTCCAACAGCATGACGCTAAACGGTTTTTAGTCAACGCCAATGTCTACTTTTTCCTTAGTCACTTTCTGAATTACCCAGGCAATTCCTACGACCAGCAGACAACCAATCACATTCAGCCATAAAAAAGCGGTCAGGTCCAGATACCAGCTAATGATTACCAACACCTCCGCTATGATCGAAGCCCAGAACGTTGCCCGCCCCCCAATTGACTTCACATAAAAAGCAACGACAAAAACACCCAGAATCACCCCATAAAAAAGCGAGCCCAGGATATTGACGGCTTCAATCATGCTCCCCAGTCGATTGGCAAACTGCGCGACGAAGATGCAGAATATCCCCCACCCTACGGTTGCCCAGCGAGACACCTTTAGGTAGTGCGCGTCATCCGAATTGTCCTTGATGAGTCGTTTATACACATCCACTACCGTGGTCGAGGCTAGGGAGTTGTATGCCGAAGCGATACTGCCCATCGACGCGCTGAAAATAACGGCAATCAACAGGCCAATTAAACCATGTGGCAAGTAGTCGAGCACAAACCGAAGAAAAACATAGTTGACATCATTGGTATCAGCAGCCGGATTATTCTGTTTGATTAGCTTGGTCACGTCTGATTTAACGTCCTTCAAGGCAGCATCCGTTTCCCGAAGTACTGTCC
Organism: Spirosoma aerophilum; assembly: GCF_054782495.1. Classification (NCBI taxonomy): domain Bacteria; kingdom Pseudomonadati; phylum Bacteroidota; class Cytophagia; order Cytophagales; family Cytophagaceae; genus Spirosoma; species Spirosoma aerophilum. The sequence continues at coordinate 1,128,273 of NZ_BAAGSJ010000013.1, forward strand.
CGGCGGCATTCTGGGCGGCTTCATTTTTCGTTTTCAACGCTACCTGCATATCCAGCACCGCCCGCTGCCGCTGGGCCGTCAAATTCTGATGTTTGATTTCGGCAACCTGGTAGGCCGGTGCGTATTTGCTCTGCTTTAACCGGTCGGTTTCCTGCTTGTTAAAAAAAGTCGGCGAAGGATTATACTGATAAAATACAAATACCAATACCCCAACCAGCAGAATCAAAAACTGCATCGGCACTTTCAGAAGGCCATTCATCAGCAATCCCAGCCGACTCTGGCCGATGGTCTCACCCGTCAGGTATCGCCCAACCTGCGATTGGTCGGTGCCGAAATACGAAAGCTGTAAAAAGAACCCGCCAATCAGCCCCGACCAGAGGTTATATCGACTGTTGGGGTCGAATTTTAGATCAATCAGGTTCATCCGTCCGGCTTCGCCTGCTACGTGGAGCGCATCCACAAAACCAACACTTTCGGGCAACATCTTTACGGTCAGATACCCCGCCAAAGCCATGGCAAACGTCACGATGGCCATTTGTTGAAGATGCGTATAGGAGATCGCTTTGGTACCTCCCGTTACGGTATATACGAGAACGATTCCCCCCATCAGCAAATTCGTCCAGTAGATGTTCCAGCCAAGAATTGTGGAGAGAATGATGGCAGGTGCATAGATCGACAGCCCCGTCGAAAGCCCTCGCTGAAGCAAAAATAAGCCTGCCGTTAACGTTCGAACCCGGACATTGAAACGGTTTTCTAAAAACTCGTAGGCCGTATAAATCTTAAGCTTATGGAAGATCGGAACAAACGTTACCGATAGTACAACCATGGCTAAGGGTAAGCCAAAATAAAATTGAACGAAGCGCATCCCATCCGAAAACCCCTGTCCCGGAGCTGATAAAAAGGTAACCGCACTCGCCTGCGTTGCCATAACGGATAAGCCGACATGGTACCAGGGCAGCGACTGACCCGCCAGCAGGTATTCATCCATACTTCGACTACCCCGGCTGCGAATGAGACCATATACGATAATGCCTGCCAGGGCTAATACTAATACACTCCAGTCAAGAATACTCATGAAAGCCAGCGCATTAGTATGTAGAATAATAAGATCTCAGCTACAAGGCAGCCAATGACAATCGCATAGAGTTGAGTCCACGAACGGGCAAAGGGAGGTAGATCGGCAGGGTTTTCGGGCATACAGAAATGTCTTATCTGACAATAACGGCGAAATTAGGGTAAATCGGTGTATAAAGGTTCAAACTGGCGGTCACTGTGTTAAGTAAATGACGAACAACGCGCCCTGTGTGGCTGCCTTACCAATCCCCCTTCCCGTTACCGCATGGTAAACGGTGGTACTGAGAGAAGCTTTGCAATTTACGGGCCAAAATAAGACGTTGACGCTAAGAGCACAAAGCGCTGACCATTGAACATCGGGGCCGGGTCATTACTACTCATTCGGCAAGAACAACAGTTCAGGGATTAGTCTGCCCAATTGATACATAGAACCCTTTCTGAAACGCCCGCCGTCGGCCAATTTCGACCTGTCATTTGCTGGACACTTCCTCTTTTTTAAATCCTTTACACATCATGAAATCAATCAGAAAATTCGCACTGATCGCCCTGGCGGGCGTGAGTCTTGTCAGTACTTTAACCAGTTGCGCTACGATACTCGGGGGCCGGGTAACGGACACTCAAAAACGAAGACCCATGCCGGGAGAACCACAACGACAAGTTCGGGCAGGGGCGCTCATAGCCGATATTATGCTGTTTCCGCTCATCAGCATTCCGGTTGATTTTGCTACGGGAGCCATTTACAAACCCAAACAGCAGGCTGTAAGCCAGATGAATCAGGCAACGCCATCGATAGCGACCAGGCAACACTCAAAACAGTAATTCACAGGTTAGGTTAGGCTGGAATCCCTGGCGCGTTTGTCGTACCAGGGATTTTTTCAATCCCGACGGATGAAGCCGTTGACGAAATTCAGGCAACATTCATTTTTGCCAGTTTGTCCCCCACTTCTTCCGTTTCACCAACATTTCACATAGACATACATCCAGAGTTCGGGAATTTTGCTTCGTCAGTAAAGCAGTGGTTTACAACCCAGGTCTGTGACTGACTCTCCAGAACAGTAAACAACAACTATTATTTTTCAAGAACCCTCCTCGGCCCTGCGGCCAATGTAATCCGTTAACCCCATGAAAAAGATCATGAAAATTACCGGCCTCGTTGTTAGTGGGATCATCCTGCTACTGGCTGGTTTTTGCACCTATATAGCGGCTGTTGGTGTACCCGCCTACGATCCACCGTCTATCCCCGACCTTAAAATAGACCACACACCTGCCCGCATTGCCCGAGGGGAAGTGATTGCCCAGATTCAATGTATGGAGTGCCACGCCAACAGCGAGAATCGGCTGACCGGAAAGTACCTGTCTGAGGTACCCGCGATATTTGGAAAGCTTTATTCAAAAAATATTACCCAGGACAAAGAAAAAGGGATCGGAAACTGGACCGACGGTGAGCTGATGTACTTTCTGCGTACGGGTGTTCGGCGTGATGGCTCCTACGCTCCCATGATGCCCCAATATCCGAACACGGCCGACGAAGACCTGAAAGCGGTCATCTCCTGGCTGCGTTCAGATCGTTTTCCGGTTCAGGCCTCAAAGGAAGAAGGCCCGGCTTCTAAATTTAGTTTCGTGTCGAAAGTCCTGACTCACACCTTGATCAAGCCCATGCCCTACCCCCAACAACTGATTGATCTACCCGACAGTACCGATCTGGTAGCCCTCGGCAAGTACACGGCCGATGCCATTGGTGACTGTTATGCGTGTCACTCGGGTGATCTGATTGACCAGGATAAACTGCACACGGAGAAAACGAAAGGCTATTATGGCGGAGGTATTCAGATGGTTGGCGAAAAAGGTGAACCCGTCATTACGGCGAACCTGACGTTCGATGAAAAAACGGGTATTGCTAAAAAGTATACGAAAGAGCAATTCATTCAGACCGTTAAAAGCGGTGTCAGACCTGACGGCAGTATTCTCAGGCAGCCTATGAATCCCAAGCCCATGCTGTCAGAGCGGGAAGTGGGCGCTATATACGAATATCTGAAAACGGTGCCGAAGATTCAGAATGATATTTCCCAAAAGAACATTGACCTTCAATTGGCGAATAAATAGCCTTCGTTTTCTAATCGGGAATCAATTATTTTGTGAACTGACTATATGGATATAGTATAACTTGTTTTCAGAACGAAACGGGCTTGTGACAGCAGGAAAACTAATGGTCTAGATCCTTTACTATCCGGTTACGATCGAGAAAATTTTGACATGAACGATGCAACAACTGAATGACAGGTGGATGCGAATCCTGGGGGTTCCCGTACTGGCGCTGGTGGGACAATGGGTGATGTACGGCTATACTAACCTGCCCTACCCCGATGATTGGCGAAATCCACTGTTATTTATGTTAGGCTCTATTCTGGTTTGGGAATGTAATCGGCGGGGCATTATTAGATCCCGAAAGCGTTATCCAGAGTTGGCGCAGACCGGCCAGCGGGTTCTGTTTCAACTAATCTGGTTCATTGTTTTTGCCAGTATCGTACGCGTTTCGCAGACCTTTATTTACCACCAGATCGGCCTTTTCCCCACAGAAGACTATTTATTGTTTAAGCCTTATTTTTTCAATACACTGGTATCCGTTGTGGGTACTATTCAGTTGGCTATCGTTTTTGAGGGGATCTACCTTTACGAACGCTGGAAAGTAGCCTATATGGAAACTGAAGAACTAAAAAAAGCAAATATTCAGAGCCAGCTTGACGCCCTGAAAATGCAGATCAATCCCCATTTTTTGTTTAATAACCTAAATTCTCTGTCCTCGTTAATTTCCATCGATGCCGAGCAGGCAGATATGTTCCTTAATGAACTTTCATCCGTGTACCGATATATGCTTCAGCAAAATAAGCGTGACCTTTGTCCGCTGTCCGACGAGATGAACTTCATCCATGCATACTTCCACTTACTCAAAACCCGGTATGGAAATGCCATTTATATGGAATCAAGCGTGGAGCCAAAATACCTTTGTTACCTGATACCAACCCTTACCCTACAACTCCTCTTCGAAAATGCGATCAAGCACAATGTCATTTTAGCCGACCGCCCGCTTACCATTCGGGTCTTTACGAAAGAGGGGCGACTGTTCGTAGAAAATAATCGTCAGGTAAAGAAAGTAGTCGTTCATTCAAACCGGATCGGTTTGCAGAATATTATCATGAAGTACAAATTACTCGGGCAGTTGTCCGTAATCATTCGGGACGAAGACAATATGTTCTCCGTCAGCTTACCCCTGCTCCCCCCCCTTGTCGACTCGATATAAAGTCTGTCGAAACAAAGCGAATGATGCCTCCCTGCTGATTCTTTCCGCTTCCTATCAAGTCTCTGCGTATATTTGTTTTGCTTCATTTGTCAACTTTATATACAACCATGAATCAAGTCAACAAGCAGAAAAATCGGCATTTGCTGGTTTTAGCCATTATTTTGTCGGTTTTCATATTCCCTTTTGCGGGATACAGTCAATCAAAAAGTGCTTCCAAAACCCCTAATGCCCTTTCTGCCATTAAAGAAAGCGACATCAAGCGAGACCTTTTCGCGCTTGCCGGGGATCATTTCCGGGGACGGGAAGGTGGCTCCCTCGATGAATTAAAAGCATCCGTCTGGATTGCCGACCAACTTCGGGCGATGGGTCTGCAACCCGCTGGCGATGATGGTACGTTCTTTCAGTTCTTCCACATACAACGAACCCGGATTACCGAAACCAGTCGGCTCAATATTGGCTCTCACCAGCTTCTACACGGTCAGGATGCGTTTATTCTGGCCCCGGCCATTGCATCGGTCGATGCACCGCTTGTTTTCGTGGGCAAAGGAACCCCCGAAGATCTGGCGAAAGTTGACATTAAAGGAAAAGCCGTAGCCCTGGAGTTTTCGGGCACCGGACCGGCTGAAATCAGCTACCGCCGGTATCTGTTCGGTACCATGAGCCGTCGGGCTTCGGAACTGGTAAAAGCCGGTGCGCTGGCCGTAGTATGGGTGTCGGATGCAGCCGCCCAATCTTACTATGAACGCTGGACAACGGGTCTCGAACGGGGTCGTTACGACCTGCCCGGTGGCCCCAACACCCGCGTTTTTTCGCAGGCCCCTACCGTTTGGCTACCGGCCGATGCGCTGGAATGGGTAAAGAAACCAGGGCAGCAGTTTACCAATGTCGTCAACGTCGAAAGCTTCAACTACCCCTCAGTGAATATCGTGGCTAAGGTGCCGGGCACCGACCCAAAGCTCAAAGACGAATATGTGCTGTTCAGCACGCACCAGGACCATGACGGCGTTCGGCGGGCGGTAGCCGGTGACTCAATCTGGAACGGGGCCGACGATAACGCCAGCGGCTGTGTGGCCACGATGGCCATTGGCCGGGCCTTTGCTCAGAAGCCCGGCAAGCGGTCAGCACTGATCGTTTTCCACGGGGCTGAGGAGCGTGGCCTGCTTGGCTCGCGGTATTATGTGGAACACCCTACCGTACCCAAAGGCTCGATTGTGGCTGTTCTGAACGCCGAAATGATTGGCCGTAACGCCCCCGATAGTGCCGCTATTCTGGGGCAGCAGCCTCCTCACCGCAATTCAACCGATCTGGTCAATGCGGCACTGGCAGTCAACCAAAGCGACGCTCACTTTAAGCTCGACATGTTGTGGGATAAACCCGATCATCCGGAAGGCTGGTATTTCCGGTCGGACCACCTCCCCTACGCGCGAGCCAATGTACCGGCCATTGCTTTTACAACCCTGCTCCACCCCGATTACCACACGCCGAAAGATGAACCCGACCGCATCAACACCGAGAAAGTTACCCGCATAGCGAAGTGGATTTACCTGACGGGCTGGGATGTCGCCAACCGTCCGGATCGGGTTCGGGTCGATCCCGGATTTAAGTTAGAACGATAGAACACTTCCCAAGAAACAGCCGTATCCCGGTATATTAACCAAAGCGGCCCGGAGGACACAAAGGGGTAAAACTCCCTGTGTTCTCCGGGCCGCTTTGGTTAATTGCTTTTACTTCGTCGCTTTGAACGAACAAGCTTTAGATTACTTACGCTTATCGGCGACCGCCCCCACCATGGAAACCACCACCGCCGTGAAATCCGCCCCCAAAACTTCCGCCCCCGAATGAGCGCATGCCCCCACCGAAACTCTGGGTACGGAAACCACCGCTATTCACGGAGGGGGCCGCTACCCGACCCCCGCTGAACCCACGACTGGGGGCGCTGTACTGTCGGCCATTCGTTACCCAGTTACCGCGTGATGACTGGAAACCGGCTGTAGGACCAAAAGCACGATGGGCCGCAGACATGAATCCTGCATTGGCAGGAATATAGCTTCGGTTCAGGCCGGAGTAACGGGTATAGAACTGATTATATCGGCCATATAGATGCGGATAGGCCGAGTACCCTCCCCTGAAGAACCAGTTCGAGAAGCCATAAGAGGGCAGCCCAAATACGACCGTATTCCCGCCTAATCCCGTATAGAAACCGGTGCCATACCACCAAGCCGATGGATACCACATGGCTGAGGTGTACCAATACGGATAACCGAACCAGAACGGATACGGATTCTGGTAGTAATTTGAGGTATTGACCCAGGCCGGGTTTGGGTTGATGCCGCCGGTTTTATAGCCGTTAGCCTGAGCATACGCCTGACTAGCCTGCTGCAATTCCTGACGCGCCTGCGGGTCCTGATTCAGCTGATTTTGATAGTCAGCCAGTTCTTGTTGTTTCTGGGCTTCCAGTTTATCGTGCAGGGTTGTCATTTCCTGGGTTATCTGATCGGGATTAGCCTGATACGCCTGTGCCAGCTGCGCCGTTTGATCGGGTTGATCGGTGAGAAGGGTCAGCACATCGGGCATCTGAATCAATTGCCGAAACGCCTGTTGCGTTTGATTGTCCAGCGGACTAATCAGATTTTCAAACGCTTGCTGTGCCTGTTGATTCAGGTTATCGACCTGAACCAGATCGTTGTGGTGGTGCCGATAGAGTTTCCAGGCCGACGTCTGAGAGTCGGCAGGCAGACTTTTGGTCAATGCCTGAATCTCCGGTTCGCTGGCTCCCGACGGCATGGTTGCCAGTTGGTGCAGAAGATCGGGGTAACGAGCCAGATCATAAAACCAGCCCTGCTTCGTCTGGCCGTATGACTGAATCAGGTTCGTAAACGCCTGCTGACTGTTGGCCCGTTGCTGCGCCAGGCCATTTAAAATCTGTGGCTGTGTACTGGCTAACAGAACCGACTGACGAACATCGTCCCGATACGAAGCGATGGTTGAAAAAAGGGTCTGTTCGTTGGATTGCGTAGTTTGCGGCTGTTCGACTTGTGGGTCTTGGGCAAAGGTGGGTTGCCATCCTGCCACCAACAGACCAAGGGAAAGCATCACTGCTTTGGCCGGGATACTGGGGATGAACGTTTTCATGTTTTACTCTCCTTACCGGAGTTATAATTGGTGAAATGAACGATAACAAATAAGTAGTCAGCAGGCTGGACAGGCCGTTAAGCATGCGTATTAACAGGGTCGGTCTGTTCTGTTTTCCTGACTGTATTAAGAACAAAAAAAGCCCTCTACTTGAGATAGAGGGCGGGTTAATGTTCAATTAAATAATCTGCGTCATCGCTTCCTGTCTGGCACAATCAGTTCTTTTTCCCCGGTGGAGGCTGTTTGAGCCACGCCAGATTGAACTGATAATGGACACTGCTGCTCAGGAGGTGAATCGTATTGTCGGGCGTTTGGGTCATGGCCAGATACCCCTTGGGTTCGGCGTGGGTAGCGTCCATTTGGAAAGCCCCTGTCCAGGCCCCTCCATTGAGGTAATGCTCGTTGCCATCCGTAACCAGTTTTTTGATGGGCCAGGTCTTGCCTTCATCGAACGAAACAGCTGCATACATACCGTACCCTTTATACAGCGTACCATTGGCCCCTTTAAATAACATACCGGCTTTAGGTCCCTCCCGTTCGTCGGGGTGGTGGGTGAAAGAGACCAGCAAAATCGGGCCCTCGTTGAGCCGGTACAACACCAGCCGCTGGCCGCTCCAGACTGGCGGGAACTCCGATGCCGAATACGTCCAGGTCTTACCCATATCGGCTGAGCGGCTCATCGGCATGCGCAGGCCAACGCTATCGGGACCCGGAATATCGTCTTTGCGGCCAAATGCCAGTAAACTTCCATCAGCCAGTTGAACGAGGCCCGTATGTATGCCCGCGATTAAACCCCCTGTCGCCCCTGATTTGAACACGGGTGTTTGCGGATCCGTATAGGGCTTCACCCATGTCTTACCCCCGTCTTTACTAACGTGGATGGCACTCCCCCCCGTCGGGCCCGGTTCAGCATCGGCGGGTTGGATGAGCCAGCCTTCCCGCGTCTGGATCATACCAGCGATCACCTGGTTGCGTTTCGTATGCTCAGGATTAGCCAGAACCGGTGCCGACCAGGTCGCGCCGTTATCCTGACTGGTCCGCAATACCACCGCCAGATCCTGCCAGTCGCCGTCTGTTTCAACGCCATTCATGTGATAGAGCGTACCTTTTTTATCATACAGCAGTGATGCTCCTGTCATGTTCCGGTCGGGCACTTTGAAAAACTCAGACGGGTCATCCCAGACCGGCGAGCCAGCCCGCAACCGACTGGCCAGCACGGTCATTTCCCGGCCCGATTCCTCTTCGGTAGAAAACCAGATCGCCAGTAGATCCCCATTCGGACACCAGGTAACCGCGGGTTGATGGTTGTGGCTGTAAAAAGGAACCGCTAGCTGGCAGTCGGGCTTGTGAATATACCGCTCGGGCTTTTTGAAAAAGGGTTGTGTAACAGGTACCCAGTTATACCGTTTCTGCGACACATTTTGCCCGAAATTGGGCGTTTTCAGGGCAGGCAGCGGCTTCGTGACGGGCATGGCGGCTTCAACTACCCGAAAGCCCACCATCCAGCTTTTGTCTTCCGGAATCATGGCCATACGGTTAGCCGATCGCAAAAACGAAACAGGCGTCCCGTGGCTTCCACCACGGCTTACCCGAAACAACCCACTCGCCCGGCCAACCGGGTCCGTCTGTTCGCCGGACTGGTACGGCCCGTACCAGTCCAGACACCATTCTTCTACGTTTCCATGCATGTCAAATAGCCCCCAGGGGTTAGCCGGACTCCGGCCAACCTCAAGAGAGACGACCACCGGACTTCGTTCCGTTTTCTGGCTTTTATGGAAGGCTGTCGGCAAACTTTGACCGGTCCAGAAATTACTGACCGTTCCGGCCCGACAGGCGTATTCCCATTCAGCTTCCGTCGGCAGGCGATAGAGTTTCCCTTCTTTTTTAGATAACCAGTTACAAAACGCAACAGCATCGGTATAGCTAACCTGAACAACGGCTTCATTATCTGCCGTGGAGAACCCATTTTTTCCCCGTAACGCTTTATGCCCTGGGTCGAAGGCTTCATATTGCGCATTGGTAATTTCTGTGGCAGCCATACGAAAGCTAGTCGTAATGTGCACCCGATGCACCGGGTTTTCATCCACATCCTTACCCTCTCCTTCTGAGCCCATATAAAATTTTCCGGCAGGAACTGTCACCAACGACATACCGATTGAATTGGTCTGCTGGGCCAGGGCATTCAGGGTAAAAAACGTAGTTATGGCAAGGGTACTGATAATTTTCATTTTGTGACTGAGCGTTTCATTTCACCTCCGGAAGGTTGTTGTCAAGTAAAATCAGCCTTCACACCAAGGCCGTTCGCGTTAATTAATATATGTCTCTATTCACTTAATGGATCCAGGGAAAAACCCGGCGTTAACACCCCCCGCAGCAAAATATTCACGACCTGTTCTACCCGCTGGGCACTGTCAAGCGGCACAGCGTCCGTAATCTCAGCCGGAAACTGAATCAAATAATCGGGATCCGTTAATTGCTGCATGGTGGCGATCAGCATCAGGATGGCCAGGTGCCGGGACGAGTCGTCGCGCAGGTATCCTTCCCGAACCCCATCGTCCATCAACTGACTAAAGTTCTTCAAGGGTATATCACGCCTGAATACGCATATCTTCTGCCAGGCTTCCGGCTCCGAACGCTTGATGTCGACCCAGAATTCCTGGGTGAAATTAGAAAAGCTGAGTCCGATCAATTCCAGATAGGCCGTCAGTTTCTGCCGTATCGGCAACTGCTTATCGCTGAGAATGGCGTCGGCCCGACGCTCATAATCCAGAGCAAACTGATCAATACAAGCCATTAGTATAGCCGTTTTGCCGCTGTAATGATTGTAGATCGTCTTTTTACTCATGCCTAATTCCCGAACAATATCATCGACGACAACCCGACTGTACCCATACTTCATAAACAGCGTTTGCGCAGCGCCTAAAATCCGTTGGGTTGTTTTTGCTTTACCTGATTCCATATTTTCTATATAATGGAAACTAATAATACGTTTTTAGTGTAATTTGTGAAAATAGGTTAAAAACCATTGGCTCAATAATTCACAAAAATCTAAACAAAGATGGCAGGAATCTTACTTCATACTAGCACATCTACTTACCATAAAGTTAGTCCTATGAAGACTATTTACACCCGATGGTTCATTGTCCTCCCTCTGGTTATCAGTCTGGTATCCTGCCAGTCGAAGACCGAAAAAAAAGAAAATCCAGAAACTGGTCCGATAGAAACACCCACCGCCATTCCGGTGGTGGTCAGCCGGGTTCAGAATGCTCAGGAAGGCGGGCAGTTTGTCCTGAGTGGTTCGACCGAAGCCGAGACGACGGTCAACCTAGGCTTTATGGTGGCTGGAAAATTGAACCGGGTCACTATCCAGGAGGGTCAAACCATCCGGGCTGGTCAATTAATTGCCTCCATTGAGCCAACTGATTATCAGTTAGGCGTAACCATTGCCAACGCCAATGTAGCCCGCGTTCAGGATGAATACAACCGACTCACCATATTAAAAGACCGGGGGAGCCTTACGCCCAGCGATTACGAAAAGGTAGTAACCGGCCTTGAAGAGGTAAAAGCCCGGCAGCAACTGGCCGCTAAAAATCTGCGCGAAACGAAACTTTACTCACCCATATCCGGAATTGTAGCCCGCAAGGGGGCCAACCCCGGCGAGATCATCCCGCAGGGTCAGCCGCTGTTTCAGATTGCCGACATTCAGCCCATTAAAGTACGGGTGTCGGTACCTGAATCGGAGGTGGGTCAGCTTCGACTTGGCCAGTCAGCGAAGGTGACGATCCCGGCTCTTAATCAATCCTATACAGGTAAAATTTCCCTGATCGGTGCCGTCGCCGACCCGGCTTCCCGTGCGTATTCGGTCAAGATCGACCTGCCTAACCCAGCCCTTCAGATTCGCCCCGGCATGATTGCCGATGCCCAGCTGGCGACGAAAACATCTAAGAAAGCGCTGGTCTTACCCGGCAATGTTGTCCTGCGGGATGATGACGGCTCAACCTATGTGTTTGTTGCTGATGGCCCAAAAAAGCAGGCCTTCAAACGAAAGGTAACAGTGGGTCAGGTGTTTGCCAGCGATGTAGAGATAACGTCCGGCCTGACCGCCACCGATCTGGTGGTTACCGGCGGTCAACAAAAATTACAGGACGGTGCGTCTATTCAATTTAACCAACCTGCCCAATGAACCCCATACAAGGCTCTTTAAAATTCCCGCAGGTCACGCTTAGCGTCGTTTTTCTCGCCGTAGCCGTCGGCATTTATTCCCTGCTGACCATGCCGCGCCGGGAAGACCCTAAGATCACCATCCGAACGGGTCTGGTTGTCGCATTTTTTCCCGGTGCCAACTCGGCCCAAGTCGAAGATCAGGTGACCCGAAAGATCGAGCAGTATCTGTTTGGCTATGCTGAAGTCCGAAAAGAAAAGACCTACTCCACTACCCGCGACGGGGCCGTCGTGATCAATGTCGAGCTGGAAGAGAATGTGAAGAATCCCGACGTTTTCTGGTCGAAACTGCGCCACGACCTAAACCAGGCTAAGGTGCTTGATCTACCGCAGGGCGTTCAGGGGCCCATTCTGAACACGGACTTTGGCGACACGGTTGCCTTGTTGATCGGCATTGAGTCCGACCAGCTTTCGTATACCGAACTCAGCGATTATCTCAAACGTATCGAAGACGGTTTACGAACCAATAAGGCGGTATCAAAAATCCGGCGTTACGGCGAACAAAAAGAACAGATTACCATTACGGCCAGCTCACAGCAACTGGCGCAGTACGGCATCAAGTGGACGCAGGTCGTGCAGGTCCTACAGGCCCAAAACGCCATAAAAGCCACCGGCAACGTCAAAACCGACCAGTCGCAGGTGCCGCTCTACGCGCAGGGTTTTTACAACACAGAACAGGAGGTATCCAATCAGGTCATTGGCACCACGCCCACCGGAGCCGTGATTCGTCTGGGAGAAGTGGCCGCCATTAAACGCGAATACGCTGAGCCGACGTCCAACATTAGTGTGAACGGACAACGGGCGCTGATGCTGTCGGTGGAGATGCAGGAAGGTAACAACATTGTTCAGTTTGGCGATCAGGTGGCAGCTAAACTGGCCGAAATTCAGCAGAATTTACCCAGCTCTATAAAGCTGACGACTGTTGTCAACCAGCCGCAGGTGGTGCAGCGAAGCGTCAGCGATTTTATTCGGGAGTTTTTTCTGGCCATCGTTTCGGTGGTTATCGTCACCATTATTTTGCTGCCATTCCGTATTGCGGCCGTAGCGGCTATGGCCATTCCGGTAACGGTAGCCGTCACGTTTGCCCTGCTGCACACCTTCGGCATCGAGTTGCATCAGGTATCGCTGGCGGCCCTGATCGTCGTGCTGGGCATGGTGGTCGATGATGCCATTGTCATTGCCGATAACTACGTTGAACTGTTGGACGAAGGCGTCGAACGGTGGACAGCCGCCTGGCGAAGTGCTTCTGAACTGGTCATTCCGGTCCTAACGGCTACGGCTACCATCATCGCGTCGTTTTTGCCCATGGTGATTTTAACCGGTTCCGTTGGCGAATTCATTTTCTCGCTGCCCATTACGGTGTCCATTGCGCTGGCTTCATCCTTTATTGTGGCCATGCTGCTGACGCCCTTTTTGTGCTACACCTTTATCAAGAAAGGGCTGCATCAGGCCGTGGGCAATGAACACCAACCGACCAAACGCAAGAAAAAGTCGCTGCTGGATTATATGCAGGACGGCTACGACCGTGCTATTGGCTGGTGCATTGATCACCGGACGGCCACGCTCATTTTTGCGGTGATGTCCATTGCCGCTTCGGGTTTGGTCTTTAAAGGTATCCGTCAGAAGTTTTTTCCGGCGGCAGAACGAAACCAGTTTGTGGTGGAAGTCTGGATGCCCACCGGTACCAAGCTTGATCGGACCCGGGAAGCGGTTGCCCGATTGGAAAACCTGATCAAAAAAGACAGTCGGGTTGAAAATTATGCGTCGTTTGTAGGTACCAGCGCTCCCCGATTCTACTACAATTTCTCGCCGGAGCCACCCGTCACCAACTACGGCCAGCTACTCATCAACACCCATACCGACGAAGAAACGGAATTATTGGCCGAAGAGCTGACCGCCAAAGTGGCGACGGTCGTGCCTGACGGAATCCCTCGGGTACGGCTGATGCAGCAGGGTGCGTTAACCATTGCGCCGGTTGAAGTGCGCATTATTGGCAGTGACCTGCGCGAATTGAAACGCATTGGCTCCCAAATTCAAGCCATCGTCCGGAAAACACCCGGCAGCACACTGGTCCGAACGGATTTTAAAGAGGACTATTATGGCGTTGGCATTAATCTGAAAGACGAAGCCAACCGACTGGGGTTCACGACCACCGGCGTGGCGACCAGCATTTACACCGGCTTTTCGGGTGCACCCATCTCCACACTTTACGAAGGCGACCAACCCGTGAACCTGGTGCTGCGGCTGGATGAAGAGAGCCGCCGTAACTTTTCCGATCTGGAGAACACCTATATCAACTCACCCGTTACGGGAAACAGTGTCCCTCTTCGTCAGATTGCTACGTTACAGCCCGAGTGGCAAACCGGCCGCATCATGCACCGGAACGGCGTTCGAACGCTGACGGTGCAAAGTGAAACCGACCAGAATACACTCCCCTCAGAAGTGCTGAAAGCTATTCAGCCACAGATCGCTAAAATTCCACTGCCCGTTGGCTATAGTATCCAGTATGGTGGAGAGGACGAGAACCGGAAAGCAACCTTTAGCCAGATGGTTGGTGCGCTGGGCATCAGTCTGGTGCTGATCTTCCTGATCCTGTTGTTCCAGTTCCGCAACCTAAAAGAGTCGCTGGTGGTGATGGCGTCCATTCCACTGAGTCTGTTCGGGGCCCTTCTCGGGCTATTACTGACGGGTAACCCCTTTGGATTCACGGCCTTTATGGGTCTCATCAGCCTTTCAGGGATTGTGGTGCGCAACGCCATTATTCTGGTCGACTACGCCAACGAATTGATCCGCAAAGGCATGGACATTCGAACAGCAGCCGTAGAAGCGGGCAAACGTCGCCTTCGCCCTATCTTCCTGACCACCATGGCAGCTGCTATCGGGGTGGTTCCCATGATCCTGTCCGGTTCGCCCATGTGGAGTCCGCTGGCAAGCGTGCTGGCCGTAGGGGTTATCTTCTCGATGGTGATGGCCCTGCTGGTGATTCCGGTGCTGTTTGTCATGACCGTCAAACCCAAAGAAAAAGAAATCGCCTATCAGGCAGCCCAAACCGTTCAGCCATGACTACCTATCAGAAAATAGCCATTTTACTGGGACTAATCAGTCAACCAGTTCTGGCCCAAACCAGCCAATCGCTGACGCTGGCACAGGCCCAACAGCAAGCCATCAACCAAAACCGGCGACTCAAGATCGCCCGGTATAAAGTAGATGAATCGAGCTATAAAATCACCGAAGCCCGCAGCCGACTTTATCCACTGATCGTAGCCAACGGTATGTATGCCTACAATGGCGTTACGCGCGACCTGACTTTGCCCCGTGGGTCGATAGGTGTTTTGCCCGGCACAACCCCAATTCCGCTCCCGCAGCAGGACTTAACCCTGTTTGAAGCCAAACACAACCTGTTTCTGGGGAATGTGCTGGCGTACCAACCAATCAGTCAGCTGGGTAAAATAAAAGATGGCGTTAAAGTCGCTCAAACGGATGTTGAACTAGCGCGTACGCAGGTGAGTCAGGCCGAACTGGCCATTCGGCAGGGTGTTGAAAAGCTGTATTATGGCTTGTTGATCGCCCAAAAACAGCAGCAACAAATTCAGACAACGATCGACCTCACCCAGGCTAAACTTTACGATGTAGAAAGTGCACTGCTCGCGGGGAAAACCGATCCGGTCAACAAAGTGGGGTTACAGGCCGATCTTGCCAACCAGCAACAGCAACTGCTGCAGGTAAGCAACCAGATCGAAGACTATACGGCCGATCTCAATGAATTACTCGGCCAACCATCCAGCACCCTGTTGACAGTCAATCCCGTTTCGGATTCACTCCCAATCCTTCGGCCGCTGGAAACCTATCTGGAGGGCGCTAAATCGGGCAACCTGGACGTTCGCCAGGCTGAACAGACCAGCCAGAAAGCCACATTGGGGGTGCAGGCCGCCCGTAAAGACTATCTGCCGAATGTTGGTGTGCTGGGTGGCTATCTGTTCCAGAATGTTATTTCAGATCTACCCCAGAGCAATTATTTCCTGGGCTTACAACTAAGCTATAACATTGTCGACTTCGGGCGCCGGCGATCCACGTTGAACCAGCGACTTTCCCAGCAGAAACAGGCCGACGAAAACCGGCAGTATACCGGCGAGCACGTTCGTAATGATGTGGAGAAGGCTTACAGAAAAGCACGGCAGGCGCAGTCGTTATTACCCATTGCCGGGCAAGCCGTTCAATATCGACGGGATGAATTGAAGCTAAAGAACGACCGGCTGGCAGCCGGGCTGGTTCTGAAACGCGATGTTCTGGAAACCCAGGCGGCTCTCACCAAAGCCGAAGTCGATTTGTATTCGGCGCAGATGGCGTATCGGCTGGCTCTGACAGAACTAGAGCAAACGACCGGAATGTCGCGATAAGCTTTACTGATGAAGGATAAAAATGTCAGGCCCTGCTTCTTAATATTCCTTAGAATTCGCTTAAATTTTACGGATTGACTAATAAGAAGTTAAATCTGGTGGTTAAGTAGAATATACCTATAGTCATTCGTACGGCACGACTATATATCTTCACTCACGATCCTTCTCCACTAAATGGCCGATAGACCGTCCAGATATGCTCAGGTTCTGGCCTGGCTTGATCAGTATGTTATCAAACGGTTGTACACCGAGCGTGTCCGGCGGGTTATTTTACAAAGCTTACCGTTTTGGGTAGCCTCTCTCCTAACGGGTCTGGTGGCGGTTGGCTACGAAGAGCTTTTTGTATGGGCTGAAGAGACCAGTTTCGACTGGATTCAGTCTCACCCCTACCTGGTGTTTATCCTCACCCCACTGGCCTTTGTACTTTCCTGGTGGGTGGTGGCCAAACTGGCTCCGGCGGCACGGGGCAGCGGTATTCCGCAGGTAATGGCCGGTATTGAGTTGTCCAGTCCAACCACGCACGGTCGAACGGCTTATTTATTAAGTTTGCGCGTCGGCTTTGTCAAGGTGATCAGCAGTGTGATTTTATTGATTGGCGGGGGCGTTATTGGCCGGGAAGGGCCAACTATCCAGATTTCGGCGGCTATTTTCCGGGCGATCAATCGTCTTCAACCGGCGGGCTGGCCTCAACTTTCCCGCCAGATCGCGCTCGTAACGGGTGGAGCCGCCGGCTTAGCGGCCGCGTTCAACACACCCCTGGGTGGTATCGTTTTCGTTGTCGAGGAGCTTACCCAAACACACATCACCCGCTTTCGAACGGCCGTTTTCACTGCCGTCATTATTGCCGGCATGACCGCACAGGCGATACAGGGGTCCTATCTTTACCTCGGTTTCCCAAAAGTCACTGCGTCGACCGGCTGGTTTCTGGGTATCGTCGTGCTGGTGGCCATGATCTGCGGCCTGGCCGGTGCTATCTTCGCGAAAACACTGCTCTGGATCAATGGCTACCGACGGCGATTCAAAACGCTGTCCGCTCAGGTGGGCTGGGTTGCAGGCTGTGGGCTGGCGCTGGCCTGTATAACTTATTGGGTGGGCATAGATGCAGCTGGCACGGGAAAGCCAATCATCAACCGACTGCTTTTTCTAAACGACCATAATACGCCCTGGTACCTGTTTCTTGTGCGCTTTGGCGGCATGGCACTCAGCTATAGCAGCGGTGCCGCCGGTGGTGTCTTCGCAACTTCGCTGAGTGCCGGGGCCATTCTTGGCGACGCACTTTCGCGCCTGGTTCGAGTTACCCCCAGCGACACCAACCTGGTTATTCTGGTGAGCATGGTCAGCTTTCTGACGGGCGTGGTGCGTTCCCCTTTCACGGCGGCAATTCTGGTTCTGGAAATGACCGACCGGCATTCAGCCATTTTCCAGTTATTGCTAGGCGGTTTAATGGCGCAGGGGGCTGCCTCGCTTATTGATCCGGTGTCTTTTTATGAGCACCTCAAATCAAGTTTCGTCCGCGAAGCCATGGCGCAACCTGTTTCAGGGGGGCGGAAGAGAGAGGAGGTATAGTGTTGTTGGCCTTATACGTCCTCTGCTTTGGTGGCCGGATACAGTCGCCGGATTAGGCGTTCCATGGTCAGTCCTTGCCCGATTACGGAGAACAGGACCACCGCATAGGTTATGGTGACGATGAAATCTTTTTGCGGCAATTCACTACTGATGGAGAGTGCCATGGCAATTGACAAACCACCCCGTAAGCCACCCCAGGTGAGCATGATGGGCGCTTTGTTATCCAAATCAAGCCATCGACGCGCCACTGTAAAAGGAATAATAATCGCCAGATACCGGGACGCTAATACAATCAGAACAACCAATACATAAATAGGCCATTGACGGAACTCGAAGTCAATGATCAAAAGCTCCAGGCCAATCAGAACGAAGAGCAGAGCGTTTAAAATCCCATCGACAACCTCCCAGAACTTGTCGACATACTCCTTCGTGGTATGGCTCATGGCATCTTTTCGGGTATCATGGTCACCCACCAGCAAGCCCGCAACCACCATCGCCAACGGGCCGGAAATATGTAATTGTTGCGCCAGTAAATAACCGCCCATAACTCCCGCTACCGTAATGATCACTTCGGTCTGGTAGTGGTTTATGGACCGAAGGAGCCAGTACATGACATAACCCAGGGCAATACCGAACACCACCCCGCCCCCGGCCTCTTCCACAAACAGCCAGGTAATCTCTCCGGCACTTACACTTGCTGAGCCATTGAGAACAATCTGGTAGATAGACGCAAATACCACTACTCCTACGCCATCATTAAACAGCGACTCGCCAACAATGTTGAGTTTAACGCTTTCCGGCAGCTTGAACTTGGATAGAATACCCAGCACCGCAATCGGGTCGGTTGGGGAGATCAAGGCGCCAAATAACAAACAAAGGGGGAAGGATAGATTGACGGTAAAGAATTTGGCAGCAAAATAAAGACCCGTACCTACCAGCGCTGTACTGAGCAATACACCCACAAACGCAAACAACATGACCGACCGACGTTCGACCTTCAGCTTGGCGGCATCGGTATGAAAGGCCCCCGCAAAAAGCAGAAAGCTTAACATTACATCGAATAGAGCTTTATTAAAATCAATACCGGCAACGGTTTCTCGAACCAGACGGAATGAATCGGGATAAATCGCATTGATACCGATCAATAAAATTGAAAAACTCAAGGAGACAACCATAATACCGATGGCGTCGGGTAGTTTGAGCCATCGGGCATTCAGGTACGAAAACGCAGCGGCTGCCACAATCAACAAAGTAATTAAACTTAATATATCCATAGACTAAGAGCAGTGTTGCACAAGATTACATTAACTTTCGATTAAAACCGCTTATTTAAACAAATAAGCCTTAGACCGTATTTTATGAATATATGACGGTAAATGATCAAAAATCCAATCGCACCAATCGGCCGGATCTAGTGTCAAAAATCGGGGTCATGTTGCGGGAGCGATTCAGTCTGGAGGAAGACAAAGAAGACGAAGGTGCTATCATTCAATCCATTAGCCGGGGTATTGAATTCAGGGGTGTTAATTTATGGACCTTGATATTTGCCATTTTCATTGCCTCCATTGGCCTGAACGTCAACTCAACGGCCGTTATCATTGGCGCTATGTTGATCTCCCCCCTAATGGGTCCCATCATGGGCATCGGTTTAGGCGTGGGCATCAATGACTTGCTGATGATACAGCGGGGCCTAAAAAATCTTAGCATTGCCGTTTTCATTAGCCTGCTGACATCAACTATTTACTTTTTTGTAAGCCCCCTTCACAATGCCCAGTCTGAACTGCTGGCCCGAACATCACCTACGGTTTGGGATACCTTTATTGCCTTCTTTGGCGGACTGGCGGGTATCGTGGCCAGTTCTCGCCGGGATAAAGTTACCAACGTCATTCCGGGTGTAGCCATAGCAACGGCACTGATGCCTCCGTTGTGTACGGCTGGCTATGGCCTGTCTACGGGTAATCTGTACTATTTCGCCGGGGCCTTTTACTTGTTTCTCATCAACAGCGTTTGCATTAGCCTCGCCACCTTCCTTATTGTCCGTTTTCTGGGGTATCAGCAAAAAGAATACCCCACGCCTGAAATCGAACGTCGGGTTAGGCATACGATCTGGTTTGCCGTATTGATCGTTATTGTACCAAGCACCTACCTGGGCTACCAGATCGTGCTTAAAACGATATTTGAGCAAACAGCCAAACGTTTTGTAGCCAGCGAATGTAATTTTCAATTCCGGCAGGTCATTAAGTACGATGCCCGTTTTAATCGTAAACAGAGTAAGCTCGAACTGACGCTGGTGGGTGAACCCTTACCCACCGACTCTATTAATTTACTCAAATCAAAAATGCCTGCTTATGGGCTCAAAGATGCGCAACTCGTTATCAGACAGGGTAGCTTTAAAGATGTCCCTCCCATTGACGTTGATGCGATTACCAATTCGGTTACGGATCAGGTGTACCGGTACAACCAGGCCGCCATTAGCCTTAAAGATCACACGATTGACTCGCTGCGCCGGTATATTGATGCCTCCCGAACGTATCAGCTTCCGGTTGCGGATCTGCGCAATGAGCTCAAAACACTGATGCCTGATGTTCAAACATTTACGGCAGCACAAACACTGGTTATGAAAGGAAACCGGGAGAAACCGGACACGATGACGCTGGTGTATGCCAAATTCTCACGAAACCACACACTGGCCGATCACCAGCGTATCGAACGGTGGCTGAAAACCCGTACAAAAAGTAAACAGATCAAATTATTGATAGAATAAGGGGGTTTAAAAGCCGGCTCAACGCGTCTGTAAGCTTAGCAAAATTCATAGATGGGTTTCCTTTACCATTCATCTGGTATGATGGCCACGTAACGTTTCCGTTTTACCGGGAAATAACTACGACCCTGGCGAAAGGTGTCAGCCCTTCTGTTCACACGTTAAACAATATTGAACCCGATACTTCTAAGAGACGTAACGGGTTCATCCAGGCAATAACTTATCAATCTTTCAGGCACTGACGAGCACCTCGTTCATGCGCTGCAACAGAGATTCGACATCCTGCTGGCGGGCCAGTCGATAGCGGGCAAACGACACGCCCGAGCCCACTTTTAAAGTATAGGCCCAGTTGGGTAACTGTCGAAACATATCCTCATCGGTGGTATCGTCGCCTATGCTCAGGACAAAATCATAGCTGGTCTGTTCCACAATCTTAATAGCCACCGTCCCTTTACTGTGTTGGGCAGGCTTCACTTCCACCACTTTACTGCCCTGAATGACGGTCAATGGAATGGTCGAGGGCAAAGCACGCAGCTGTGTTGCCAGTTCAATGGCTTTCCCCTCGATATCAGTAGCCTCAGCCATTCGATAGTGCCAGGCAATAGCGGTTTCCTTTTCTTCAATAAATGAGCCCGGGAATTGCCCGACAACCTGGTTCATGGCTGTCCGCACCGGGTCGACCCAATCGCTTTCCGATAAGTCGAGCCGCTCCCAGGGTTGATCTGGTTTTTTCAGAAAAGCCCCGTGTTCGGCCACGAGGTAAAGGGGTATTCCTACAAATGTCTTTTCCAGAAAGGCCCGGTTTCGACCACTGATCACCACCAGATCGCTGTGTTCAGCGATATTTTGCAACATGTCCCTCAATAAGTCCGACGGTCGGGCTTCGGCAGGATTATTCACAAGGGGGGCGAGGGTGCCATCAAAATCGAATAACAACAAGCGTTGTCTGGCTTCACCAAAGGCGGTGATAAATGGCTGAATGGGCAGGTCAGTTTCCAAATCAATCGGGTTGTCTAGTATTGTATCGAATGCGGTGAGAAAATCATGACTCCATCGAAACACGCTGTGATTTTGTACCTGCTTCCGCATCGTTAACATCCGTTTTTCCTGTTCGGCTAAGGGCATGTTCAATCCCTGCTTAATGGCGTCGGCCACCTCCTGCGTATCAGTAGGATTAATGATGAGGGCATCTTTCAACTCCTGTGCCGCACCGGCCAACTCACTAAGAATCAAAACGCCCTGATGATCGTGGCGACTGGCAACAAACTCTTTACAAACCAGATTCATCCCATCCCGAATGGGGGTGATGAGGGCAATATTGCAGCCGGTATATAAAGCCATCAGTTCCGTAAACGAGAGCGACGTATAGGAATACACAATGGGTCGCCAGCCAATGGTCCCGAACTGTCCGTTGATACGACCAACGGTCTCCTCAATCTCCCGCTTAAGCTCCTGGTAATGGGAAATCTTATCTCTCGACGGCACAACCGTCATCACGAATGTTACTTTATCGTGCCAGTCCGGGTTCTGATTCAGAAAGCGCTCATAGCCTTGCAGTCGGTAAATGATCCCCTTGGTGTAGTCAAGGCGATCGACCGAGAAAATTAGTTTGTTAGGCTGTAACAGTGACAGATAGTGGTTCCGTGTTTTGAGGACATCCGCATCCTGCGCCGTCCGGTCAAACTTGTTAAAATCGACACTGATGGGAAAATCTTTCACCATGACCGAGCGGTCGGGCAGTACGATTCTGGATTCAATGATGGGCGTTGCCAGTACTTCCGACACACTCTGCATGAAGTGCTGGGCATAATCGGCCGTATGAAAACCAACGACATCAGCCCCAAGGATACCTTTCAATAAGGCCTGACGCCATGTGCGTGGCAACAGTTTTATAATTTCGTAGGTCGGAAACGGAATATGAAAGAAGTATCCAATTGTGGCCGATGGCATAGCCTGCCTTACCATATCGGGCAGCAGCATGAGCTGAAAATCGTGAATCCACACCAGATCGCCGGGCTCGATCAGGGCATTCAGTTCTTCCAGAAAACGCGTGTTCGCCTGCAGGTAACTCTCAAAATCGGTTTCCCGAAACGACGCGTAAGAGGTGAAATAGTGAAAAAGAGGCCAGATCAAATCATTACTGAACCCCTCGTAAAAACCTTTATGAACAGATTCCTCCATAAAAACAGGATGGGCCACAAAGGTTTCATTTTCCAGAGCCGACGCATCGATGTTTTGCAGGGAAGCATCGCCATGACCAACCCAGTGAATTTTGGCGGCCACATCGCCCTGCTGATGTCCCATTCGCTCGGCCATCGACAGCACGGCCGATACCAGCCCACCGGAATTCTGGATTAACTCAGTTCCCTGCTCCGTTTGTTGAAGGGAGAAGGGTAAGCGATAAGAGACAATCAGTAAGCGTTTAAACGTATGCATGTAAGTTGCGTTTCCTGAACGCTCAGTGTTGTTCGACAAAGAACGGGGTGAAGACTTAAAGCGGACTTAAGCTGTCCTTAGAAACTCCTTAGAAAATAAACGCAGCCAAATTCGATCGGAAGCCGACCCCGACGGACAGAGGTTATGTAGGCACCTGGTTTAGGGTAAACGGGTGCCCGGAGTCCGATGCCCCCGGTCGGCCAAACAATTCCCGAAGCGTGGAAGAAAAGGGCTCATCGTAAACAATATCTTCCCGGTAGGCCCTTTCCTTTTGATTGCCTTTGTGGCCGAAGCAGTACCGGTCGTAGCCTTCACTGGTTTTATGCAGCTGAATGGGTTTCCCCAAACCGGCAATCCGCCCCTCTTCCGCTTCGTCCAACTCCTCGTCAGGCAGTCCAAACTCGACCAGCAAACAGTGATGACGACCTGTTATAGCCGTCAACTCATTCGTATGTTCTCTTATTTCGTGCAGCAGCTGCTCGGAATCGGGAAGCGCAAAAACATCGTTCAGCCGCAGTGCATCGACATGAAAATCCCGAAACCACATTAACGCATTTTCAATGAGGTATCGCCGATTGGCCACCCGTTGCGTTTCATCAACCTGACTCAGTTCTTTTGAAGGGCTATTTCGTTTTCGAACCAGGTAGGGCTTGGCATACTGATTTAATTCAGCACCCTTATTTACATTTTTGTAGCTCAGATCCATGATAATGGCAATCCCATCGTAGTGGCAGGCGTTGATAAATCGCTGTAACTGAGTGGGTCCGCCATAAGTTGACTGAACGGCAAAAAGAAAAACGTTGCCCGATTGCTGCGGGCGCGCATCGGGGAACGAGGTAATGGGCTGGATGACAATGGCCGTCACACCCAGTGACTTTAAGTAAGGCAGCTTATCAATCAGCGCTATAAATGTCCCCTCCGGTGTGAAGGTGTGGACGTCGATTTCATAGGTTTTGTATTCATCGAGGGGTGGATTGACCCAGCACGAATCCTCCCAGTAAAACGCATGGGTATCCACGGCCTGAGCAGGACCATATACACCCTGCGGCTGCAGCATGGAAACCGGGTCAGCAAATTCCTTTTCGTCATCGAGAACAAACGAATATAAATCGCCCGGCTTCAGTTCATGGGTTTTGATCTGCCAATAGCCCGGCTCATCATTAGACATTGGCAACTGTTTGCCGTCCTTATTCAATACAACGGCGACTTTTTTAGCAAATGGTGCCCAAACAACCGCAGTTGCTGTTTGGTAGGCGTCAAACGTAACCCCTAGTACTCGTTTGTTTATGTCTATCCGGCTTTTCATAATCGGGTCATGCTAAGCGGTTTTTGGCCCGGTTAATTAACAGAATCGGGCCATCTGCTTAGACTCTTCTTTAAAGGCATCTCCTGTATACAGCTGCCAATCATCCCTATATCGGTGGGCAGCACCCTATTTGGATCCTCCCACATCGCTCATTTGAGTGACTCCTGTTCAACGGGCAACAGATCGCCGATGGAAATTTTGGTGTATCAAAGAGAGATTCGGACATGCTGAAAGAAATGGTTCAGGTTGTTGCGTAGTCAGTATTTTAGAAGTGACCTTTCTGCCACACGCCTTTTAAAGTAGACTAACCCGTTTCGAGTAAAAAAGTCTTTTACTTTCGTAAAAGTTGGGCAACGCCACATCCTAAATCTCAAAATAGCACCTCACCTTTTAAAATTGGCTTAAGCAAACCTTAGAAATTCATTAGAGGCATACCCCTCCCCTAGTCGATCAGGTGTAAAAGAATTGCGGCCACAACAGGTAGGAAACCTGTTCAATCGCTATCTTTGCCCCGTGAAAACTGGTTGGCGTATTTGGCTTTTACACGTATTGACGATATGTCTGTTCATTTCTGCATTTGAAGTGAATACGCATCAGATCGTGAATACCCGAGGGGATTACTGTGAGGCCTATTTGCCGGTCAAGTATGTCGCTAATTCCGTTCACTCCTCAACGGTTTCCGCCATACGGTCCATTCACCGCACCAGCCCCGCGCAGCAACTAACCCGTTTAATTGCTCTTCCAACCCCCTTTTTTTGTGAGCATGGCAACTTCGATCTGTTCAGCCGGTTCGGCCGAATTTATCTCCGGTGTTGCCAATGGCTTAATTAGAAAATCTTCTTGATCACCTTCCGGACAACGCGCTCATTGTCTGTTTTCAAACTCATTTCAGGAAACCCGGTGGCTTGGCCGGGGCTTAGCTTGTCATCCTCCGACAATGCATAACTCGTGGCATAATCCTAAACAGCACTTCCTGGTAATCACTATACCGGTGACAATAAATCGTTACCAATCCATCATTGGAAGCTAGTCTACTACCCCGCTCGTTTTTAGCCTGTTAACGTGCTACGCTGGTGTTTACCAGCGTTCATTTTCCAGCGCGTCAAGATGGCACTACACTCCCCAAACACAGTACATTCAAACGGTAACAGGTTG
The DNA here is from genome assembly GCF_054782495.1 of Spirosoma aerophilum. Classification (NCBI taxonomy): domain Bacteria; kingdom Pseudomonadati; phylum Bacteroidota; class Cytophagia; order Cytophagales; family Cytophagaceae; genus Spirosoma; species Spirosoma aerophilum. The sequence goes on from NZ_BAAGSJ010000013.1 coordinate 1,153,619, forward strand.
GTTGTGGTCAACGGAAATCATTCGTATAAGACCATCCTTCAGCATTAATCAAACTCAATTATGAACAACAAACACAACCTCGATACGGTATCGGCAGCGGGGTTATTGGTCGCCATGGGTATCATTTATGGCGATATTGGCACCTCACCCCTCTACACCTTACGAGCCATCATCGGCCCCAATAATCGCATCGATGCGGAAGTAGTACGGGGTGCTTTATCCTGTGTATTCTGGACACTCACCCTACAAACAACGGTCAAATATGTTATCCTGATTTTACGAGCGGATAACCGGGGTGAAGGCGGTATTTTTGCCCTGTACGCATTGATTCGGCGGCATGCCCGGTGGCTAACCTTACCCGCTATCCTTGGCGGAGCAGCTTTGCTGGCTGATGGGATCATTACCCCACCGATCTCGGTTTCCTCCGCGGTAGAGGGCCTGCGCTTGCTGTACCCTACCATTACCGATGAGCTGATTATCAAAATCGTCATTGGCATTCTGACCGGGCTGTTCATGATCCAGAGTTTTGGTACCAGCGTAGTAGGTACTGCGTTTGGACCGATTATGCTGATTTGGTTCATCATGCTGGGAACATTGGGAGGTCTGCAAATAGCCCATGCCCCCGATATTCTTACCGCCCTGAATCCCTACCATGCCTGGTGGTTGTTAACCCAACATCCGGGTGGCTTTTGGCTGCTTGGGTCCGTTTTCCTCTGTACAACCGGGGCCGAAGCCCTGTACTCCGATATGGGCCACTGCGGCCGGGCCAACATCCGGGTAAGCTGGGCGTTTGTCAAAACCTGTCTATTGCTCAACTACTTTGGTCAGGGGGCCTGGCTGTTGAGCCAGACGGGGCAAACGCTTAATGATCGGATTCCTTTTTATGCCATTATGCCCTCCTGGTTTCTTACCATTGGCATCTGCATCGCTACGGCCGCCACCGTCATTGCCAGTCAGGCCCTGATTACCGGCTCCTTCACGCTAATCAGCGAAGCTATCCGACTGAACTTCTGGCCCAAGGTTCAACTCCGCTATCCGAGTGCCCAGAAAGGACAGCTTTATGTTCCCAGCATTAATTTCCTGCTGTGGGCCGGCTGTGTGGGCGTTGTACTTTACTTCCGGGAATCAGCGAATATGGAAGCCGCTTATGGACTGGCCATTACGTTGACTATGCTAATGACTACGTTACTCATGTCCTATTACCTGTATAGTCATAAGTATCAGGCCTGGTGGGTGGTTTTATTTCTGACTCTGTACCTGAGTCTGGAAGGTAGTTTCCTGGTAGCTAACCTAATTAAGTTTCCCCATGGGGGCTGGGTTTCCGTCCTGATCGGTGCGGCTATTGCGGGGGTCATGTATATCTGGCTGCAAGCCTTTCGAATCAAGCTACGCCTGACAGAATACGTCCGGATTGACCACTATGTTCCGGCCATCAAAGAACTCAGCCGGGATATAAGTATCCCCAAATATGCCACCCATCTTGTGTTCATGAGCAATGCGGCCCGGCAATCGGAAATTGAATCCAAGATTATCTATTCCATTTTTCAGAAACGCCCCAAACGAGCCGACATTTACTGGTTTGTACACGTCGACATAACGGACGATCCCTACACGATGGAATATAAGGTAAACACCATTGCACCCGATGATGCCTACAAAGTGACCTTCCGGCTGGGCTTTCGGGTTGAACAGCGGATTAATCTGTTTTTCCGAAAAGTCATCGAAGACATGGTACGGAACCAGGAGGTTGACATAACCAGTCGCTATGAATCCCTGAGTCGGCAGAATGTGATCGGAGATTTCCGGTTTGTGGTATTGGAAAAGTTTCTTTCTTTCGAGAATGAACTACCGGTTGTGGAGCGGTTTATTATGAACCTGTATTTCACCATCAAATCCTTTACGACACCGGAAGCCCAGTGGTTCGGTTTGGATAGTAGTTCGGTAAAAGTGGAAAAAGTGCCCCTGGTTATCCGACCGGTGGAAAACATTCAGTTAAAACGGATTGTCCCCGCACCATAGCGTTTTTTCTGCAGTCGATTGTGTGAAGAAAATACAGTCGTTGTGTCAAAACGATAACGATTTGAGTAAGTTGATCTTCAGCGAACGAATGGTTGGCATTCGCTGAAGATCAACTTATCCTGACGAGCCTCTACTTGCCAATACCCGGCAGCACGGTCAGCAGACTTCGGCCTTTCGTCGCTACAGCCTCCCGGAACTGATTGCTAATAATATTTTTGATTATATCCCCGGTATCCCGTTCTCCCCGGGCCAGCGCCTTCGTGAGTTCAATAGCCTGATCCGTGGTGATTTTTCCGGGCATGGGCGGCTCGTTCTGATCCACAATAGCATCGACAATAACGGGGCCTTCGTGGGCCATGGCTTTCCGAATAATCTCCTCGGCATCCTTCGGGTCGTCGATGGTGAAACCCGTGGCACCACAGGCCCGGGCGTAGGCCGCGAAATCAATCGGCTGAATATCGACCCCGAATTCGGGATTACCTTCCAGCACGATCTGCTCCCACTTAATCTGCCCGTATGAATTGTTATGGAAGATAAACACTTTTATGGGCAGCTTGTATTTGACAGCCGTCGCCATTTCGCCCATGAGCATCGTGAAGCCGCCGTCGCCCACCAGCGCCACCACCTGCCGACCCGGATAGGCGATGGATGCCGCGATGGCATAGGGAAGCCCCGACCCCATGGTGGCCAGCAAACCCGATGTCGAAAACTGCATGGTTCCGCGCATTTGAATATGGCGGGCCGCCCAGGTTGTGTTGTTACCGCAGTCGCAGGTGATAATCGCGTCGTCATTCAATAACGGACTCACCAGATGGGGAATCACCTGCGGTTTCATGGGTATGTCGGTTTGGGTGCCGCGTTCGGTCATCAACTGCCGCCAGAAGGTCATTCGCTCCTGTGCTTTTTCCAGAAAGCCCCGATCCTCTTTCCGGGTTATCAACGGCAATAGTGCTTGCAGGGTGGTTTTACTGTCGCCTACAAGTCCTACATCGACGGGTGTTCGTAGACCAATATGGGTGGCATCCAGATCAATTTGCACCGTTTTGGCCTGTCCCGGTTCCGGAAAATATTCGAGATACGGAAAATGGGTGCCGATCATGACCAGTGTGTCGCACTCCTCCATGGCATCCTGCGACGGGGCCGTTCCCAGCAACCCCAGGCCGCCCGTGGTGTAGGGGCTATCATCGGGCAAAACGCCTTTACCCAATAAAGCTTTAATAACGGGTCCGCCCACGGCTTCCGCCAGTTGAATTACCTCCTCCCGGGCGTGTAACGCTCCACGACCCACAAAAAGAACCACTTTACGCCCGGCATTAATGATCGTAGCCGCTTGCTGTAACTGATCCAGAGCGGGCATCAGGTGGTTACTGACCTTCAGGATGCTCGTATGCTTCGGGATATTGGGCATCGACCGGGTGTCGTCACCAGCGGTCCACTCCTGAAAATCTTTTGGAAACGACAAATGAGAAACTGTCCGCTGACCGAGGGCCGTTCGAATGGCCTGATCGACAGCATTCACAACATGGTCTGGCCCCATGATCCGTTCATTGTAGGGGGCTAGATCCATAAATACCTTTACCAGATCGGCGTCCTGCTGGTAGAACGACCCACTTATATCGTGGTAAGTATGTCCCGTGATGGCGAGCACCGGCTGTCCGTCGTACTTCGCATCGTAAAGGCCATTGAGCAAATGAAATCCGCCACAGCCTGAAGTGGCCATACAAACACCCAGCTTACCGGTGAACTTGGCGTATCCGGCGGCCATAAACGCGGCTGCTTCTTCGTGTCGCACCTGCACAAAACGAATCTGATCCTGATGGGTACGCAACGACTCAAACAACCCGTTGATACCGTCGCCGGGCAGTCCAAAAATGGTATCCACCCCCCACTCGATTAAGCGTTCAATTAAAAGATCTGCTCCTGTTTTTGCCATGAGTCTGTCAGGCGTTTGCGGTTTGATTTCGACTTTCGATTGCCTGTTGTAGCTTACAAGTCGCTGCCCACTGATATTGTTGGATAACGTATAGAGCCCAAATGAAAATTTTGAGCCTATGAACCCATTACTGAAACAGGGACCAAGGCTGCCCTCTTCCTGATGACTTCTTTTTCTACCTGCCTTTGAAACGGTAAGAAACTGATTGGCAGACGCTTTTAGGATGAGCCGGTGCGAACTGGTTTTAGTTAATCACAACAAAAAATGAAACATCTCTACCTTGTTGTTTTAATCCTGACGGCATTCAACGCCCAGTCTCAGTCCGCTATCTGGCGTCCACAACCGTGGCCCGTCTTAAAACGATACGACCAGCAACACCTTACCCGAATTGCACTACCGCTGGGAGGCATCGGCACCGGAACGGTTTCCCTCGGCGGGCGCGGTCAGTTGCAGGATTGGGAGATCATGAACCGACCGGCCAAAGGATACAGCACGGTGCTGACGGGTAATACCGCCCCTTTCTTCGCGATTCATTTGCTGGAAGAGAAGAAAACCAAAGCCTTACTCGGGCCGCTTGAAACCCACGAATACCAGCACATGGAAGGTAGGCCGGTCGATCATCATGGCCTTCCCCGCTTTGCCAATGCCAGTTTTGAGACGGCCTATCCCTTCGGACAAGTTAATCTCAGCGATGCGACCATGCCCGTTTCGGTCCGTATCAAAGGATTCAACCCACTCGTTCCCGCCGATGCCGACGCCAGCGGTTTACCTATTGCGGTGTTAACCTACGAGGTGACCAACACGAGTAATCAACCCATGACCGTATCCATTTGCGGGTCGATGCACAACTTTATCGGGCGCGATGGCAGCAGAAATAACAAATCCTGGAAAGGAGAGCTGGAGCCGCAGGGGGCCAAACAGAATCGCAATCGTTTCCGGCAGGAAAACGGCTTAACGGGGATCCATCTGTTTTCCGAAGGCGTTGACAAAGCCGACCCGGCCTGGGGCACCGTTGCTCTGACTACTGCCGAGTCGCAGGGAGTCAGCTATCGTACATCTTCCGTTACCAACGCCTGGGAAAACGCCCTGCTCGACTTCTGGGATGATTTCAGCGATGACGGCAAATTAACCGAAAAGACTTTTTCTGCCGATGAAGACCCGATGGCTTCCCTGGCGGTTCAGAAGAAAATCGGGCCGAACCAAACCCAGGCGTTCACTTTTTTCCTGACCTGGCACTTCCCCAACCGCTTTGGCTGGTCGAAGGAGCGGGTGGGCAATTATTACACTACCCAGTTCAAAGACGCCTGGACTGTGGCCGAAAAAACTGTACCGATCCTACCGAAGCTAGAGCAGAAAACCCTTCAGTTCGTCAACGCGCTGGTGCAGAGCAACTACCCCGACGAGGTGAAAGAAGCGGCTTTGTTTAACGTCAGCACGTTGCGATCACAAACGGTTTTCCGCACCGAAGATGGTCGAATGCTGGGCTGGGAGGGCGTGATGGACGATGTAGGCTCCTGCCAGGGGTCGTGTACCCACGTCTGGAATTACGAACAGGCAACACCCTTCCTTTTCGGCAATCTGGCGAAAACCATGCGGGATGTCGAGTTCAATTACGCCATGGATGATACCGGGCTTATGAGTTTCCGGGTGGGTTTGCCGCTGAAAAAGGGCGTTGGCGGGGGCGTAGCAGCCGCCGATGGGCAGATGGGTACAATCATGAAGTTTTACCGCGACTGGCAGCTTTCCGGCGATACGGATTTTCTGCGCCGGTACTGGCCGCAGGTAAAACAGGCACTGGCCTTTGCCTGGGTGCCCGGTGGCTGGGATGCCAACCGGGATGGGGTGATGGAAGGCGCTCAGCATAATACCATGGACGTCGAGTATTTCGGCCCCAATCCGCAAATGCAGCTCTGGTACCTGGGCGCGTTGAAGGCCGCTTCGGCCATGGCCACGGCGATGAATGACCGCTCGTTTGCTCAAACCTGCGACCAGATATTCCAGCAGGGAAGTACCTGGACGGATGCCAACCTCTTTAACGGCGATTATTACGAACAGCAGGTTATTTCCCCGGCGGGTCACCTCATTGCGAAAGGGACATTTTCGGGATTTAACAAAGTGGAACAGAACGACCCGGCCTACCAGCTCGCCAAAGGTTGCCTAGTCGATCAGCTGGTCGGTCAGTTTATGGCCCACGTTTGCGGACTAGGGTATCTGGTCAACCCGGACCATATAAAAACGACGCTGAAATCCATCATGAAGTACAACTACCGGGCCTCCATGACCGACCATTTTAACAACATGCGGTCCTATGCGCTGGGTGACGAAGCGGCCCTGCTTATGGCCAGCTGGCCCAAAGGACGACCCAAAGTGCCCTTCCCCTATTTCTCCGAAGTGATGACCGGCTTCGAGTACACCGCGGCCATTGGCATGCTGTACGAAAACCAGACCGAGCCGGGTCTGCGGTGCATCCGTAACATCCGAAACCGATTCGACGGCAGCAAGCGCAACCCGTTCGACGAAGCGGAATGCGGCCACCATTACGCCCGAGCCATGGTTAGCTGGGCCACTACCCTGGCTCTGAGTGGGTTTCATTATTCGGGCGTTAGCCAGACGATACAGTTCAATAAGCAGGAGGGCACGTACTTCTGGTCGAACGGTTACGCCTGGGGAACCTGTACCAAGACCAAAAAAGCCGATAAGCTACAGGTCACCTTATCCGTTTTACAAGGACAATTGCCGTTAAAAAATCTGGAAATTGATGGCAAACGACTGGCTGCTAAAAATCTGAAAGAAGGCGAAAGCTTTACAGGAGTACTGAGTGCGTTGAATTAACTGTAATGCCGATCGTCCCGGTCGGGTGTGTATTGACGTTTTATGGACGTTACACCCGACCGGGACGATCGGCACTACACCCTACTTACGTTTCAGAATAGCAGCCGCGAAGTCGGAGACCAGATAGCCCATGATCATTCCGTAGGGCAGCATAGCCTGCCAGTTTGATTTGATTGGGCAAGTGCCCGTTACACACCCTATTTCTTTCCAATACACAAGCCCGACAATACCTCCCAGGATCGTCCCCAATAGGATCCACTTGTGTTCAATGAACGTTTTCATACGCTGCTTCTTTACCGTTATCTGGTGTACCGGTTGATTGCCGCTTATCTATTCGGGGGCTGCAACCGGCCGCACTGCATCCCGTATTCATCAATACCTGCAACACAAAAAAGGCGCCCAGCAGCCCTATCCACGGCTGATTATTCAGGAAGGACTGGACCATGATCAAAACGCCCATGCACAGGCGCAATACGCGCATAAATCCCCAGGGGGCCAATAGTGCTTTCATAAGTTAGCTCCTGTTAAAACCGGGCAGATGCGTCCGGCATTCTGTAAATATGGAACAGCTCCCTTTACCGATCCGTGATAAATGTTACACAACCTCTCCACTGGTCAACATATCGATTTTGTTCCGCATCAGGTGAAGCTGCCCCTCCTTCTCCAGTTGCTTGAGCAGTCGGGAGATGACCTCGCGGGAAGTAGCCAGGTCCCGCGCTATTTCTTCGTGCGTGATGGTCAGCACCCGACACTGGCAGCTTTCCTGTTTCTTTTGCAGATACGTCAGCAGGCGCTCGTCCAGCTTATGAAAGATCACTTCATCAATCGTCGTCAGCAGATTATCGAATCGTTTCTGGTAAGTCTGAAAAACAAACTGTTTCCACGACGAGAACCGGCAGATCCATTCATCCACTTTCTCCACCGGAATGGCAATAAGATCGGTTTCCTCCTCCACCACCGCCGTGATTTCACTTTGCCGGCTCCCCATGCAACAGGTTAGCGACATGGCACAGGTATCGAGTCCGCCGAGGTAATACAACAGGGCCTCCCTACCCTCCTGATCGGGCCGCATAATCTTTACGGACCCACTCAAAATAATGGGCACCGAACGAATAAACTCACCGGGACGGATCAAATAATCACCCGACGAAACCCGCTTGAAGTGGCCATACCGGACCACTTCATCCAGCAGGGATAATTCAAACTTTCCAGCCAATGCTTTTTGTAAGTAATCCGTTGTCAGCTTCATGAATGTCGGGTAAGCGTTAAAAAGAGGTAGTATTGACAGGTCAATTTCTTCGAATGGTAAACGGCATCAGCATGGGTACGTTGCGTTGATAGTCGCGGTAGGGCTGACCAAAAACACGAACCAGCTTACGCTCTTCGTAGTAAATACCGATACGCATATAAATAAACGCAAAGCCACTGAACAGGAAAGTCCTCCAGCTGGGTTCCCGGACCAACAGCCCAATAAGGATCACCAGTGTGGCCAGATAGAGCGGATGACGGACGTATCGAAGAAGTCCATCCTGCCGTAATGAGTTACTTTTTGTATCGGGCTGCCGGGGTGGAAATCCCGAGAATTCGGCCAGGTCGTAACCAGCCAACGCAACAATACCCAAGAGCAAGCCTAAACCAATAAGCGCTATTCCAGTTCCAGCAGCCCCTGTCCAGACGCTAACGATCTGAACCGGAGCCTTCCGATAGGCCAGCCAAACGAGTCCAAACGTAAGCAGGGAAAGTCCATTGTACAGAAGCCGATAATACCGGGTTACCCAATCACTCCAGGACATAAGCCGTTGTTTAAACCCGGTAGCGGCCGTCAGGCTGTGGATGAATCCGAACAGAAACCAGGTTAAGCCTAGATATATGTGAGCAAGCATGACCTGTAGGTAATTTTTGTGACGGCCGGAAGACGATACCCGCTGAAGAACAATATACCACATTAACGGATTCCATATTTGTCAATCATCTTAAATTGTCCACCCTTTGTGGATAACGTGACTATCTCAGGCAGTCAGACTAAATTGGGCGTACTTTGTGAAACTACCCTGACAGTCTTCATCCGGGTTATGAAAATGCTTAACGAATGAAAATTTTATTGGTGGAAGATGAGGTGAGCCTGGCTTCTTTTATTCGAAAAGGAATAGAGAGCGAGGGCTACGAAATAGAACTTGCCTACGATGGCGCCGTCGGAAAACGCCTGGTCGACAACAACACCTATGATGTCATTGTCCTTGACATCAACTTGCCCTATATTAACGGGTTTGAACTTTGCCGGTATATAAAACAGGAAACGCCCCGACAGTCCGTACTCCTGCTTACCGCGCTGGATAGTTTATCGGATAAAGAAAGTGGGTTTGGTGCCGGTGCAGACGATTACCTGGTAAAACCATTCGTTTTTCGCGAACTTGTCCTGCGGGTTAAAGCCCTCGCCAGACGAAACAGCGACTTCGCCGGTATAAAAACAGTCCTGCGCGTTGCCGACCTGGAACTGGACACCGAAGCCCATCTGGTTACCCGCTCGGGCATCCGTATCGACCTCACCTCGCGGGAATATGCCCTTCTGGAGTACCTGATGATTAACCAGGGACGCACCGTCAGCCGGATAGACATTGCCGAGAAAGTCTGGGATCTGCACTTCGATACCAACACAAATGTCATTGAAGTCTATGTCAATTACCTGCGTAAGAAGATAGATAAGGACTTCGATCATAAATTGCTGCATACCGTCATTGGCATGGGCTACGTACTCCGGGGGTAAGCATGCAGATCAAACACAAACTCATCCTGTGGTTCTCTTCGCTGGTGGCCGGCATTCTGCTCGTTTTTTCCGTGTATGTGTTCATCACCTACACGAAATTCAGACAGCGGGCCATTGAAGACCGGCTTGAACGAAAGGCCCGCGTCACCGAGCAATTGCTTACCCTGCGGGGCTCGGTGGCGGGTAGTGTCATCACGTCTATGCCCGAACAGACCGAGTTTGTGTACTCACCTACCGATAGTTTGATCTATGCCAGTCAGGAGCAAAATGATTTTGTAGCAGACAAACCCTTTCGCGAACGAGTTCGGCGGGAACGGGTCGTTCGGTTCCAGTACAACAGCCCCGGTCACCTCTACCCCAAAGATGGCGTGGCGCTTACGTATGCCGGTGTGTCGCCCTCGCCCGATGGACGGGAGTACGTGGCCATCGTTACGGCGTATGATACGGATGGATATCAACGCCAGAATGAACTACGCGACCTGTTTATGCTGGGCAATGCCATGGCTGTCGGCCTGGTTATTTTGATGGGGTATATCTTCGCCCGGCAGGCGCTCAAGCCCCTTAACAGCCTGATTGAGCAACTTAATGAACCCGCTGCCGGGAGCTTAACGTTCCGTCTCAGGGCACATAACCCCCAGGATGAAGTGGGCGTTCTGGCGCAGGCGTTCAATGACTTGCTTACCCGACAGGAACGATTGGTCGAAAACCAACGCTCCTTCATTGCTCAGGCATCGCACGAATTGCGAACGCCGTTGACCACCATAAAAGGATGGCTGGAAACGTCCATGCAGTACGATGCCGACCCCGACGATCTGAAACGGGGCATGGCGCAGGCGGTCAACGAACTCGATAAACTGACAGCGCTTTCAAATGGTCTTTTACAGCTGGCGCGTATCGACGGGGTGGATGCTCAAATTGACCGCCAGCCCCTCGAACTGGTCGATATCGTGCTTGATGTGGCCGATACCCTCAGCCAGCAACGGGTTGGACAGGCCTTATCCGTGGAGGTGAGTGATGGTATCCTGGCCCAAACCACAACGGTCACGGTTTGGGGCAACAGCCATCTGCTCAAAACTGCTCTGCTCAATCTGCTCGATAATGCCGTTAAGTACTCCAACGGACAGGCTGTAGCGCTGCACCTGGAAATGGATACGGAAAACCGTGCCCGTATCCGAATCGAAGACCGGGGAATTGGGTTAGCCCCTGGCGAGGAAGAGCGGGTGCTGCTCCCGTTGGTACGAGGCTCCAATGTGCAGACCATCGACGGATTTGGCATTGGCCTGACGCTGGCTCACCGGATCATCACCCTCCACCAGGGGCAGTTACAACTCCTGCCACGTCCCGGAGGGGGTACCCTCACGGAAGTCACGCTGCCGCTTCAGGCGGTCTGATCCGTTCTAATATCTTCTAATCTGACCCTAATTTTGCTCTAATATCCTCCCCTTAGCTTTGTCCCTATTCAGACGAACAGGCTTATGCTCAGCGGAGAAAAACGATATTACTGGATACTGATGATCGTGGCCGGGTGCGGAGCCGGGCCATGCCTTGCTCAACTGACCAATGGCTCACTTCCGGAAACGAAGCAGCTAAATCTACCCCAGGCGCTGGATCTGGCCCGTTCCAACTACCCCCTCCTGCGCGGTAAACTGGCAACGATACGGGCTGCCGAAGCCGATGCTCAAGTACTCAATCTCGCGTTGCTGCCCCAGGCCGGTGTTCAGGCACAAGCCCTGAATGCTACTTCCAATCAGGTACGCGGGGCGTATGTATCCAACGGCGGCCTTCTATTGCCTATCTCGGGCGTTCGAACAGATGGGTTCAGCAATCAGGCGGCCTGGAGCAGTGGCGCATCGCTGGTAGTAGACTGGGAAGCCGTTACGTTCGGGCGTCGGCAGGCACGGCGCAGTCAGGCACAGGTAGCCATCGAACAGGTCAGGGCCGATTATGAGGGGGAGTTGTTCACCCATCAGGTGCGCGTCTGCGACGCCTATTTGCTGGCGCTGAATGCCCGTAAATCCGTCGATTTGCAAGCCGCCAACCTCCGGCGGGCGCAGGCCCTGCAGTTTATCATCAAAGCCAGCACTGAAGGCGGGCTCCGGCCCGGCATCGACAGTTCCATTGCCAATGCCGAGGTGGCGCGCGCCCGTTTACAGGTGCTCGAAAGTCAGCAGCAGGCCCAGCAACAGGTACTGCGGCTGACCGAATTAATTGGCCTGCCTAACCCGAACGCCCAACTTGACTCCATGGCGTTTTACAACCGGATTCCACAACTACCCTCTGCTCCGCCCACCGGGACGGCGCTTCATCCACAACTTCGAGCCTACCAGAAAACGATTGAATTGGGCAAAGCCAGCGTAACGCTGCTCAAGGCAACGGCCTTACCATCCGTTTCGATACTTGGTTCGCTTCAGGGACGAGGCTCGGGTATCCGTGAATCAGCCCAGCCGGATGGTACCTTCCTCATTAATCCGTCGCCGGGAGCCGGTTTACCCCTGAGGGCGTATAATTACATTCTGGGGGTTACGGCTGTCTGGCGACCCACAGATCTTTTTAGAACCAAATATATCCTATCGGCCCAGAAGGAGCGCATCAATGCCTCGCAGCAAGCCTACGACCAGCAGGCGTTAGCGATTCAGGCAGCCAGTCAGAATGCAGTGCTGCAACTCCAGCTGGCCCAGGCCCGCGCAGAACAGGCTCCGTTGCAGCTGGATGCAGCTCAACAAGCTTACATACAATCGCAGGCACGGTACGAATCCGGACTGGATAATATTCTGGCCCTTACGCAAACGACGGCGTTGCTCAACCGGGCCGAAGTCGATCAGGCATTGGTAACGAACAGTGTATGGCGGGCTTTGCTGCTGCGGGCTGCTACCGCCGGTGATTTAGACGATTTTCTTCAACAGCTTCCCCGCTAACGCAACGACTATGATCAAATCTGCCCTGGCTAAACCTATTACCGTAATCGTTGCACTGGCGGGTGTCGTCCTGTTTGCGGTGCTGGCCCTCCTTCAAATACCGGTAGACATTTTCCCCCGGCTCAACCTGCCGACGATTTACATTGCCCAGCCCTACGGCGGCATGACGCCCGCCCAGATGGAAGGGTTTATTGCCACGCGTTACCAGAACCAGTTGCTGTATGTATCGGGCATCAAGGCCGTTGAAGTCAAGAACATACAGGGGCTTTGTCTGGTAAAATGTACGTTCTACGAAGACGTGAACATGGCGCAGGTTTCGGGTGAAGTTGCCAATCAGGTGAGTCGGGTCATGAACTACCTCCCTCCCGGCACCGTGCCGCCAACGGTGGTGCGTTTCGATGCGTCGAGCCTGCCCGTGGGCCAGCTGGTGTTCAGCAGCCGCCGGGCGTCGCTGGGCGAAATGCAGGATTTGGCATCCACCCGTATCAGACCACTGTTTTCCCAGATACCGGGTGCATCGGCCCCACCCCCTTTTGGCGGGAACGAGCGAACCGTTGTGGTGAAAGTTGACCCCGAACGGATGCGCAGTTACGAACTGACGCCCGACGAGATCGTGCAGGCAGTGGTCAGAAATAACCAGATTTCACCAGCGGGCAGCGTCCGGATGGGCGACTATACCGTTATGACGCCCAGCAACACCGTACTCGATAAGGTCGATGAATTCCTGAACGTTCCGCTTCGGAAAGGGGTTGGGCCAACTGTTTTTCTGCACGATGTGGCCAGCGTGGAAGACGCCACCGACATCACGGTAGGTTATGCGCTGGTCAATGGAAAACGGTCGGTTTACATACCCGTCACCAAAAGCGCGGATGCTTCGACCATGAGCGTGGTGAACGCCCTGAAAGCCAAACTACCCGAAATGAAGGCGCTGCTGCCCGATGATGTACAACTCTCCTACGAATTTGATCAATCAAAATACGTAACCCAGGCGGTTCACAGTCTGGCCGTGGAAGGTGGCCTGGGTGCTATCCTGACGGGCCTGATGGTGCTGCTCTTTCTGGGCGATTGGCGCAGCTCGCTGATCGTTATCCTGACCATTCCGGTTTCTATTCTGACTGCCATTCTGTTGCTCAACCTGACGGGGCAAACCATTAACATCATGACGCTGTCGGGACTGGCGCTGGCCATCGGCATTCTGGTCGACCAGGCAACTGTCGTGATCGAAAATATCCACCAGCACCTGGAAATGGGCAAACCGAAAGCCCGTGCTATTCTGGATGCCTGCCGGGAGATGTCGTTTCCGCTGCTACTCATTACGCTGTGCATTCTGGCGGTTTTTGCCCCAGCCTTCCTGATGAACGGCGTGCCACGCGGCATGTTTCTGCCCCTCTCGCTGTCAGTTGGCTTCTCAATCATCGTGTCTTACATCCTATCTCAGGTGTTTGTGCCGGTAGTGGCCAACTGGTGGTTAAAGAATCACGTTCACGCCAGTCCGCATGCGTTGAGCATTTTGCCGGATCTGGAAAATGCCCCAGAAGCCAGGCAGGAGCAGTATGAAGAGAAACACCCTGAAAAAGTGAGCGGCTTCGAACGGTTCAAACTTGGCTATCTGCGTTTGCTGGATAAACTAATGGCTCACCGGGCCCTGGTCATTGGGGGGTACATCGTTGTGTGCTCGTTACTGATCGGCATTGGCTTTACCCAGATTGGTCAGGACATGATGCCCCGCCAGAACCACGCTCACCAGTTTCAGGTGCGGATCGTAGGGCCACAGGGCCTGCGAATCGAACGCACTGAAGAACTGACCAAGCGGGTCATCCGGCAGATCGGCGAGATTGTGGGGAAAAAGAATATTTCTATTTCTTCGGCCTTTGTAGGTATGACCCCCTCCAGTTACGGCACCAGTGCGCTCTACGTGTTCAACTCAGGCCCCCACGAAGCGGTTCTGCAGGTTACCCTCGCCGACAACTTTCCTGTGAAGTCAATGGATGGCCTGAAAGAGCAAATCCGCCGTCGGGTACGGCAGAAGTTGCCCAACGTCCAGCTTTCTTTTGAACCCATCGACCTGACGGATAAGATCATGAGCCAGGGCGCTCAAACGCCCATCGAAATTCTGGTAGGCGGTAAAGACCTCAAAGAAGGTCAGCATTATGCCAATCGGCTGCTGACCCGCCTGCGGGACATTCCGTACCTGCGCGATCTCCGCATCAACCAGCCGTTGAGCTACCCAACGGTAACGATTCAGGTAGACCGCGGACGAGCGGCTCAGCTGGGCCTCAGCATCGATGAGATCTCCAAATCGCTGGTGGCCGCTACTTCATCGAGTCGGTTTACAGCCAAAAACCTATGGCTCGACCAGACAAAGGGATTTGCCTACCAGGTACAGATTCAACTGGAACAGGACCAGATGAAGTCGGTGGCTGACATCCAGAGCATACCGCTGGTAAAAGGGCAGCTTCGACCAACGCTCGGCGATGTGGCGACCATAAAATCGACGACTGTACCGGGTCAGTATGACCGTATTGGTCCTCGGCGGATCATTACGGTATCGGCCAACATCAACCAGCAGGACCTGGGTACGGCTACACGGGATGTGCAGGCGGCCATAGCCGCGGCTGGCGACCCGCCCAAAGGGTCGGTCGTTGAGTTACGTGGACTGGCTCAACTGTTGCAGGAAACTCTAAGCAGTTTACAGGTTGGCTTGGGGTTGGCGATCATCGTTATTTTCCTGCTCCTGGCCGCTAATTATCAGTCCTTTAAAGTGGCCAGTGTGGTACTGGTCAGCATTCCTGCCGTGCTGGCAGGCTCCCTGACCCTGTTATTGACAACTGGCCAAACGCTCAATCTGCAATCTTACATGGGCATCATCATGTCGGTGGGAGTGTCAGTGGCGAATGCGTTACTACTGGTGACCAATGCCGAAACGCTGCGCTTACAATACCGCGATGCCCGGGCTGCAGCCCGTGTGGCCGGTGCTGCCCGACTACGACCCATTTTGATGACGGCCCTTGCCATGATTGCCGGGATGATCCCGATGGCGAGCGGCCTGGGAGAATCGGGCGAACAGACGGCCCCGCTGGGCCGGGCGGTTATTGGCGGGCTGTTCCTTTCTACCATTGCCGCGCTGCTGATTCTACCCGTTGTTTTTGCCGCCATCCAGCGAAAAACGGACTTCGATTCGCCGTCCCTCGACCCCGACGATCCCGATAGCACCGTTTACGATGGCACCCCAACGGACGTTTCCAGGACACCCGAAACCAGCCTTACCTACTAAACGCAAGATCGAACATGACTATATATTCTGTTTTCCGGCGAAGTGTCCTTCTGGCCACTATTGGCAGCACCGGTTTTCTGTTAAGTTACTGCGGCAACTCGTCGGCCGAGAAAAGTGCCATGAATGAAGCCCCTGCTGAAGAAGAAATTCAGTATGAAACGGTTAAGGTAGCCACATCCCGTCCAAGCTCAGAATTAAACTTGCCCGGCGAGCTGGAAAGCTACTACGAAACCGATCTGTACCCTCGCGTGAGCAGTTATGTGAAAGCGTTGTACGTTGATATCGGCGATCAGGTACGCAAGGGGCAGGTTCTGGCTGAGCTGGAAGCCCCGGAACTTACGGCCAATTTGACTGAAGCGTACTCAAAAGTCAAAGCCGCCGAAGCCATCTACAGCGCCAGCAAAGGCACTTTTATACGCGTTTTGCGAACAAGCCGGACACTGGGGGCTATTTCGCCCGTCGATCTGGATGCCTCTCGAACCAAAGCTATCTCCGACAGTCTGGCGGTCGTAGCGGCCAATGCGCATTACAGTTCAGTTCAGCAACTGGTCAGTTACCTGAAAATAACGGCTCCCTTTACGGGTGTTATTACCGACCGTCGGTTGTCGCCGGGGGCATTTGTCGGGCCGGGGGGTCAGAATAACGTACCCATGCTGAAGATCAAGCAACTCGACCGGCTCCGGCTTCGGATCGCCGTTCCAGAAGCCTATCTGGGCGACATTCACCGGGGCAACCCGGTTCAGTTTTCGGTACGGAGCTTCCCGAACCAGACGTTTACGGGACGTATTAACCGCGTCGCTAACAGTGTACGCCCGGAAACCCGTTCCGAACTGGTCGAGATCGACTTTCAAAATAAGGGTGGATTATTAAAGCCAGGCATGTTTGCTTCGGCCCGTTTGCCGGTCAACACCTCCGTTCAAGGGAGTCTGTACGTCCCTAAGTCGGCTGTTCTTAGCACCATGGACCGGACGTATGTGCTGAAACTGGTGAATGGCCAAGCCGTTCGAACGACGGTTCAGAAAGGAGATGAATCAGGCGGACAGATACAGGTTTTCGGTGAACTGAAGCCGGGCGATAGTGTCCTGAAAACTGCCAGTGAAGACATTGCCGACGGCGCTACAGTAAAGACACAGCCGGTTAGCCGTTGACATTTATTTGATCATCAGGTAATAAACGGGCAGGGATGCTGAAGGAAAATCTATAAGCCTGGAAAAACTACAGCGTTCCTGAATCCTATCCATTTATCAAAAGACTCTCCTTTTCAACGCCATTGAGTTGTAATTGCTGCCCTAACGCGACTATGGCCGGGGATGAATTGGTGGTTAGAAAGGCCACCACATGCTGAAGCTCCAGTTCTTTGTAGGGTTCATTCTCCAGATTGACCAACGGTATAGCCACCACGCCGACTAACTGACTCACATTGAGGTGAGCGGGAATCAAGGCTACCCCTTTCCCGAGCTGGACCAGCTCGGCCAGTAATTCCAGCGAGGTAACTTCCTGTACAATATGCCGCTGGTAACCCGCCTGTCGGCACAGCCACTCCACCGTTTCGAATACCGGATTGAGCGGGGGCGGAATCTCCACCCAGGCTTCGACCTGCAAGTGCGTGAGTGTCAGGCGCTCTGCCTGTGCCAGCCGGTGCTGCCGGGGAAGGAGCACCGAAATAGGACTTTTTGTAAATGGAACCGCCGATAAGCGGTCATGTTGCAAGGGTAGAATGGTAAGTCCCAGATCAATGGTATTGTCTATCAATGCCTGCTGTACCGCCAGAAACGAAGGTAGTTCGACCAGTTTGACGGTTGTTTGCGGCACACGCTCCGACAACAGGTTCATCACATCAATAATGCGGCTGCGAAGCAAGGTTTTAAACACCCCCATGCGAATCGGTTGCTGTAAGCCCGCCCGCCGGGTAGCCTCAATCGCCTGCTGACTCATCTGCAAAAGCTGGCGGGCTTCTTTTAGTAAAACCTGTCCCGCATCCGTCAGTTCTACTTTCCGCTGTATGGCTCGTCGGCTACGGATAAATAATTCCACACCCAGCTCTTCTTCCAGTAAATGTATTTGCTGGCTCAGGGCAGGCTGCGAGATAAACAGCCGAGCCGCTGCCCGCCGGTAATGCAACTCCTGCGCTACTTCAACAAAATAACGTAACTGACGTAATTCCATGTTTCTCTGATAACCTATACTTATCACAAAGTAAGAAAATAGGATTGGATAATCACAGCAAAAATTTGTCCTTTTGTAAGCAGTAGTGAATCAAGTTGCGTCGAGCGACCTAGTCAACCATGAACGTACTAATTATCGGTGGAGGCATCGGCGGGTTAACCACGGCCCTTTGCCTGCACAAGGCGGGTTTCGAGGTGAGCGTTTACGAATCGGTGCCCCAAATCAGACCTCTGGGGGTGGGCATCAACCTGTTGCCCCATTGCGTTCGGGTACTCACCAATCTCGGGCTAGTCGATAAACTAGCCAGCATTGCAGTTGAAACGCAGGACTTACAGTATTACAACAAACACGGACAGCTTTTTTGGGAAGAGCCGCGTGGTCGGCATGCCGGTTATTTGTGGCCCCAATTTTCGATTCATCGCGGCAACTTTCAGCAATTGCTATTTGAAGAAGTTCAGCGTGCTATTGGGCCTGACGCCATCCATACCGGACATCATCTGGCTTCGTTTCAACAAACAGCCGACGGTGTGACGGCCGCGTTTATCGACCGGGCCACGGGGGAACCCCTGGGTCAGGCTACCGGTGATGTATTGGTAGGTTGCGATGGTATTCATTCGGTGGTACGGCAGCAACTCTACCCTAAGGAAGCGGGGCCCTGTTTTTCGGGGAATGTTTTGTACCGGGGCACTACCCAAATGCCGCCTTTTCTTTCAGGTCGGTCGATGGTGATGATCGGCCATCTAAAGCAGAAAATGGTTGTTTACCCCATTGGTAACGTCGATGAAACGACGGGCCTGCAACAGATCAACTGGGTCGGTAATCTTCGGGAAGAAGACAACTCCCACGTGACCGTTCGGGACTGGAACCGGCAGGCGGACCAAAATCGATTGGTCAACATCTATAAAAACTGGCAGTTCGACTGGCTCGACGTACCCGCCATGATTGCCGGTGCGAAAGCCGTTTACGAATTCCCTATGTCGGACCGCGACCCGCTGACGCAATGGACCTTCGGGCGGGTAACACTCCTGGGCGATGCCGCCCATCCCATGTACCCCATCGGCTCTAACGGGGCTTCCCAGGCAATTCTGGATGCCGAAGCCCTCACCCAGGCGCTGATTGGAGAACCCAATGTGTTAACAGCGTTGGTAAACTACGAACGGCAGCGTGTTCCGGCCACTTCCCAGGTAGTGCTGCAAAATCGGCAGAAAGGTCCCGATCAGATCATGGATATGATGGAAGAGGCCGCCCCCGACGGGTTCCGGAATCCGTATGATGCCATTCCCTTTGCCGATTTAAAAGGTGTCATGGACCGCTACCGTCAAATTGCCGGGTTTGATAAAGAGACGCTGAATCAGAAAGCCTAACCAACCACCCTGATTACCAACCTAGATGAATACCACGATAAAAACCATTGGCTTTTTTCTGCTCTGCGGGTCAATAGGGCAGGCGCAGGACGTAATCCAACTCTATCCGGGGAAAGCGCCGGGGTCGGAAAATTGGAACTGGGAGGAAAAAGAAAGTACCAAGAACCTGTTCAACACGCGGGTGGTGTATAATGTGGCCACCCCAACCCTGACGGCTTATCTGCCGGACCCCGCTACGGCTAACGGTACAGCGGTCATCATTTGTCCGGGTGGTGCCTTTCATACGCTCTCCATCGACAGTGAAGGCATTGACGTTGCCAAATGGCTTAGCAAAAAAGGAGTTGCGGCCTTTGTTCTGAAATACCGGGTCGTGCGTAGTAATACCGATGACCCGGTGGCCGAGCTAATGCCCAAGATGAGCGACATCCCGAAGCTCAACATCGAAAATGCACCCGTCGTACCGCTGGCTATCAGCGACGGACGAAAGGCGATCGAATATGTTCGGGCGCATGCCAACCAATACCACGTCAACCCTGCCCGGGTAGGCATCATGGGCTTTTCAGCGGGAGGTACCGTAGCCGCCGGGGTTGCCTTTGAGTACACGGCCGCAAACCGTCCGGCTTTTGTCGCCCCGATCTATCCCTACATCGGTGCCCTTGAAAAAACGAAGGTACTTGCCGATGCGCCACCGCTCTTTGCCGCTGCTGCCACCGACGACCAGTTGGGTTTTGCCTCCCAAAGCAGCAATCTCTACAACAACTGGATTGCCGCCGGTAAACCGGCCGAACTGCATATGTATGCCAAAGGCGGACACGGATTTGGGATGCGCAAGCAAAACCTGCCCGTTGATAGCTGGATTGACCGGTTCGGCGAATGGCTCGGATTCCTGGGTTTATTGACAAAAACACCCTGATACAGGCAACTGGTTTTTGGCTAGTCGATCAATGTTTCTATAACCGATAAGTAGTACCCACTAACGAATTATCAATGATGGAGGCTATTCAGCAGGAGTTTGCGTTCGAGTTGCGGGTAAAGGTCGATGCCATTACCGAATTGGGGCAAACGGTCAAAGGCTTACGTCGGGTTATCCCCATCATGGGCGGCACGTTTGAAGGGCCGTCCATCCGGGGTGACATCGTTCCGGGTGGCTACGACTGGCAGATTGGCCGGTCGGATGGCGTGACCGAACTTGAAGCCCGGTACGTGTTACGCACCGATGAGGGAACCCTGATCACCATTGTCAATCACGGGTTGAGACACGGCTCCCCGCAGGTCATGCAACGGCTGGCGCAGGGCGAAGCGGTCGACCCCTCCGAGTATTATTTCCGGTCGATACCCGCTTTCGAAACAGCCGACCCGAACTACGAATGGCTGACAAAATCGGTATTTATCGCCACCGGAAGCCGCCAGGCCAATCAGGTTCTGATTCAGGTTTTTAGATTGATTTAATCAGTTAATATAAAAATTGAAGGGGTGCCACGGTTCAAAACTGTGGCACCCCTTCAATTTTTATATTAAACTGTTACTTATCCCGATTCATAAACTTGATGCTCGACAATGACATCAGGGGCTGAATAGCTTTGGCCTGATCGTTTTTAAAGACGAAATACACATCATGGACACCCTCCACATTTTTCAACGGGAGGAAGACGGGAGGACGGGCAAATGGATTCCGTGCCGGTGGAGTCGGACTGCCGGCGGCTGCAGGGCCACCAACTGCCGGAGCACCGGGTGCTGCCGGGGCACCTGCCCCCCCGGCGGGTGGCCTCGGTCCGGCTTCCATCTGGGCCATCAGTTTCTCCATATCCACTTCGGGGGCCAGTTCAACCATCGTTTCGCCAACGAGGGGGCCGGTGGGAGAATCCAGGTGCACTTCGATCGTGCCGCCCGAACTACCCTCCCGTCGCTGTGCGCTGGCGACGAGTTCGAGTTGTTTGATACCCGTGAGGTCAAGCTGCTTAAAGCCAATGTAGCTGTTTGCGTGCGGAATTACATTTTCACCTTTCCCCATGCCCTTGGCTTTCACGTCTGCACCCTTGATAATAGCCGCAGTCGATGCATCGATCTGCGGATTCCGGAGTATCAGCATTTTCTCGCTGGTTTGCGCGGGAACGGGTTTAGCGCCTTTCAGCACCCCGCCTTTGTCGGTATAGGCCGCCCGAATCAACACTGACCCGTTGCCTTTATCGCCTTCGGGTAGTTTGAGCGCGTAGGTACCCTGCATGGGTAAGCTGCTCAGGGTCTTCTCGTTGATGTGGAGAATGTAATTCACCAACGTTCCCGCATCAGCCACCGACATAGCCGGGTGTCCGGGCATGGCGACATCCCCCCAAACACCTACACCACCCTGCCGAATTTTGGCCACCAGACGCCCAGGAGCTTCGGCATCTCCTTTGTATTTGGTGGCAATGGCCGTAAAGGCAGGCCCCACGGACTTCGTCTCGATCTGGTGGCAGACTTTACAATCGCTCTGACTAATCAACGCCTGTGCCACCGCGAACTGGGTGGACGCATCGACGCTGCGCTGGCCCTGCATTACTTCGGCATAGTCGAACCCTTCGGAGGTGTAATCAATGCTCATGGCCACCCGTGCCGGACTTATTTTTCCCGGTGCCGAGCTGGATGTCGCCAGGCTTCCATCTTCTTTGTCCATTACGTTAACCGAATATTCAATGGGCTGATCGGGGAAGAAGAACGTCTTATTCCCCGTCAGGTTGACAGCGACTTCGGGGGCTTCGTTACCGGCAATAATCCGTACCGACTGGCTGTTCGCGGCTCCCTTTGCATCGGTAACCGTCAGCATGGCCGTATAAACACCCGCCTTATCGAAGGTAACGGTTGGATTAGCCGTCGTAAAGGTGCGGGTAGCCACACCCGGCGACGTTACTTTCCATTGGTAAGTCAGCGCATCACCGTCGTTATCTTTACTCCCATCGGCGGATAAGGTCAACTTTAGGGGCACTGTACCACCCGGCTTACTGGCCGACGCCTGCACAATTGGCTTCCGGTTTCCGCTGTTGTACTCGATCCGAACCAGACGGGCATTGTCGCTCTTGCGGAACCAGTTGCTGCCATATTCGAGCACATACATATCGCCATCCGGACCGAATTTCATATCAATCGGCTCGACAGGGTGATAACTTGGCAACACCCGTTCCATGGATTTGTAATTACCTTCGGCATCCATAGAAACGGCCATGATCCAGCCTCTGGAGAAATCGGTAATGATCCATTTTCCTTCATAATACGCTGGCCATGGGCGCTTGGCTCCTTTAAAATCAGCCTGGCGATACACCGGACCGCCCGTTGCCGAACGTGACCCCGTTCCCACCAGCGGAAACTCTTCCGACACCGCATACGGGTAATAAATGAACGAGGGTGCCGTAGGGGGCAGGTTCGTCAGGCCCGTATTGTTAGGCGAGTTATTGACCGGATTTTTCGGATCTTTTTTCTCCAACGGCTTCTTGTTGGCGTAATCATACACCGGAAACGCCTGATTGTTGCCCACGAACCACGGCCAGCCGAAGTTACCCGGCTTCCGGGCCTGATTCATTTCGTCATATCCGCGTGGGCCAATCTCCGAATCTTTGGTAGCATCGGGACCAATTTCGCCCCAATACACATAACCTGTCTGGCTGTCAACTGAAATGCGCCAGGCGTTACGATGCCCCATGGAGTAAATTTCAGGACGGGTTTTGGCCGTGCCTTTCGGAAACAGGTTGCCTTCCGGAATCGAGTACGTGCCATCGGCTTCGGGGTGGATACGCAGGATTTTTCCCCGCAGGTCGTTGGTATTCCCGGCATGCCCCTGATCGTCCCAGCTGCTGCGGTCGGGGCGTTCGTCGGTCTGGGCAGCCTGTTGGTTACCCGTGTTGTTACCAACCGTCAGGTATAAATTACCGGCCCGGTCCCAGGTCATGCCGCCACCCGTATGGCAGCAGACTTCGCGCTGAGTGGTCACTTCCAGCATTACTTTCTGGGAGTTTTCGACCAGCTTTTCATTGCGGTAATCCCAACGGGTGAGTATGTGTTTCTTCTCGGTTGGGTGCGCGTAGTATAGGTAAATCCAGTGATTCTGATCGAATTTCGGGTCCAGCGAAAGACCTAAAAGTCCTTCTTCGGCCTCCGACACCCGTCCCGCTGCCGAGGTGTATTTCGTGTTAACCGGAATGGTCGCAATGAGATCAACCGTTTTGGTAATGGGGTCGTATTTTTTCAGGGCACCTTTGCGTTCGATAATGAAAGCCGTACCGTCTTTGGCTACCTCAAAGGCCATCGGCTCATCGAGGTCTTCGGCCAGCACTACCGGTGTGAAACGGGTTTCATCGGGTTTGGCGGGGCCATCCTGCATCACAAACGATGCCAGACCCATAATTAGCCCGGCGTGCAGGGACATTTTGAAAAGCGCCGGAAAACGGATGCCCCATTTTGCGACTTGTGTTGTCGATTGACTCATATGAATGTCGGCTTAGGCCAGAATCTTTTTCAGATTGGTAATGCTGGTCGTGATGTTCTCAATTCCCTGCGGGGCCATATCCTGCTCCACGAAGAAATATTTCAACCCGGCTATTTTTGCGGCAGCGAACGTCTTTTTGAAATCGACCATCCCGTTACCCACTTCGGTAATCGTTTTGTTGTCATCCTTAATATCCTTGATGTGCCAGAGTGGGAACCGACCCGGCTGCTCCTTAAACAACGCAACGGGGTCTTTACCGGCTTTGGTCGCCCAGGCCAGGTCAAGTTCCATTTTTACCAGGTCTTTATCTGTCTGCGAAAGGATGAGTTCGTACGGTGTTTTGCCGCCTTCGACGGGGTCAAATTCGGTAGCGTGGTTGTGGTAGGCAAAGCCGATTCCGCCTTTTTTAGCCGCTTCTCCCGTTTTCTGAAAAACCTCGATCGACTTGTTGATCTCATCGACCGTGCTGACAGGTGTGCTGGAACAAACCAGATACGACAGTCCCGCTTCACCGGCTTCATCGACCAGTTGCTGGTAGTTGTCGCGCAGGTTGAGCATGGGCGGCATCTTGGAGAAATCCATAGCCGGACGGGCCGGAGCTCCGGCGGGTGGTGTTCCGGCAGCATTCGCTCCGGGCGCTGGGGCTGCCGCTGGCCGTGGACGGAAAGGCGCGCCACCGGCATGGTGCGCCCGCCAGGTCATGCCCAAATCGCTCACCAGTTTACGAAATTCTTTGGCCGTATAGCCATAATAGCCTCCGCGTGTGCTAAAGGCCGATTCCACTTCATTATAGCCCACGGCGGCTACTTTTTCGAGGGTGGTTTTGGGGTCTTCGTTCATCAACTTGAACAGCGTGAACAACTGAATACCGATCGGGTATTTGGTGGCTTCGGGCGAAAAACCAAATGCATCGGTGAACGATGGCAATGCCAGGCCGCTCAGGGTTAATACCCCCGCATCCCGAAGAAAATGACGTCTTGTTTTCATAAAGCAGGTTAGTTTTCTTTTTGAATTAGTTGGTTAGGTAAAAGACAAACGCCCCATCGGCTACTGTCAGCAGTTGCTCGAATCTTCCCTGCTTTCCAGGGAAAGCGTTTCCGAATCGGGTAACCAGTGTTGTTTTCGATGGAGCGTTTCAAGATAAATATCCACTGATTGATTCAGGTAAAACCATACACTATCGCTCAGCGGGCACTAAGTTGATTACTTCTTTTCAGCAACGGCAGCGTCCTGCTTGGTAAACTCGCCGTTTACTTTCAGTTCGATCTCGTCGCTCACGACGACCACCGGAATGGTGCCTATGCCGAAATCAGACCGTTTGATGGTACCACTCGCCTTGAAGCCAGCTTTTTCCTGCTCTTTGCCACCCATGCCTTTCATAGCAACGGGGCCAACCATAATCACATTCAGCGTGACGGGTTTCGTTACGCCGTGCATCGTCAGGTCGCCCACCAGTTTGTACTGCTTGCCTTCTACTTTCTTGAACGAGGTGCTCTTGAATGATAGGGAAGGAAATTTGGCGGCATCAAAAAAGTCGGGGCTTTTGAGGTGACCGTCCCGGCGCTCGTTATCGGTATTGATGCTGTTCACATCGGCCGTCAATTCAAACTGAGCATCCGACAGATCAGCTTTAGCCGACGTGATCTTGGCGTCAAACGTTTTGAAGTTGCCATCAACATCCGACAACAGGTTGTGCGTCAGGGTAAAGCCCACGCGCGAGTGTGATTTATCGACCGACCAGGATTGGGCGAAAGCAGTTGACAGGCTAAGCAGGGCAGCAACGGAGAATACGAGTGTTTTCATGCGTGTTTAGAATTGGATTTGTGAACGATTTATTGAATTGATAAGTACAGATTTTACGATCATCGGGGGCGACCACCACCCGCGGGAGCCGCCTGTGGCTGGCCTCCGCCATCGCCTTCGCCCTTCACATCATCATTGCTGACAGAACGACCCTTGCGACGGGGCTCTTCAAAGGTCATTTTACCGATACGGTAGGTGAAGGTCACTTTAACGTTTGAGTTGTAGAGGTGGGTGAAACTTGACTGCGACAGCGTGGGCGTTTTCAGCGTTGTCGTCATCATGACGCCACCGCCAAAATTCTCGGCAGCCAGCCCAATGCTTCCCCGTTTGTTGGCAATCTCTTTTCTGAAGCCAATCGAGTACATGTAAAAACTACCCATTGTGCCCTGAAGCTGCGGCATTGGGCCCCGGAAGAAGCTGAACACCTGAGCACTCCAGCCTTTATCGAGCTGCAGCTGGCTCATTAGGCGACCTCCAATATTTGTGCCAGTATTCGTGATCGTCACCGACTTACCGTCGGCTCCCGGCGTCAGGCCCTGCATGTATACATAATAGGCATCAATACCCCCGTTAAGCGTCCATCTGCCCGTAAGGCTGGTGTTGAAAAAGACGTTCGTCCCAACCGTGCGCTGAATACCAATGTTCTGGTAAGTGGTGATGATACTGCCCGCCAGGGTATCGGAGGGAATCCGAATCTGGGAGATAGCGTTGTTGGTCAGCCGCCCGTATACCGACGCGTTGAGATACGTTTTCTTGATCGATGTACTGAGACTCAGTTCGGCGTTATCCGTAAGTTCGGGGCTCAGGTTAGGATTACCCACCATGATCATCTGCGGGTTAGCGGCATTGACGTTCGGGTTCAGCTGCTGCAGGCCGGGCCGCTGAATACGGCGATTATAAGCGGCTTTGAGAGTGGTTCCGCCCTTCAGACTTTTCGATACATTTACACTGGGCACCAGGTTACTGTAGTCAGGAATGTTCAGTGCAGTTTTCTCGTTCGACGTTGCCGTAATGCCCGTATGTTCATAGCGCGTACCTACTTTAAACGTGTATTTGCTGGGTGTTACGTAGGTGTAGGAGATATAGCCCGCGCCGATGTTCTGATCATAAAGCAGTGAACCCGATGGGTTGTTGGGGTCGAAAACCAGATCGCCGGTGCTGCCACCAACCTGATACTGGAATCGACTGTCGACCTGCCGCATGATGGCCTTACCGCCAAACTCAAGCAATTGGTTTTTACGAATTGGCGTCTGGTAGTCGGTCTGTATCGTAAATTCCTTGTTCGTGTTGTTGTTCAGGTTGCGCTGGCGACCCGTTAACTCCCCCGTCTGACCGAGCAGATCGGCAAAGAAGTTATTGGTTAAACCGGTGCGGCTATACTGCGCCGAGATGGACCATTCCTGCTGTGGTTTGAAGGTGCGGATGTAGTCCAGATTCATGTCGACTGAATTTGACAGGTCCTTCCGGTTCACATTGCGGTTGGTCATGTTCAGCAACACCTCATTGGCGTAGGTATTCGTCAGCTGGGTTTGTTCCTGAATGAAATTGCGCGTGCCGAAGCGAACATTGCCCGACAGTGACTGATTTTTGGCGAGGTCATAATCCACGCCCAGCGTATACTGGCCGAAGATCGGGTTGTCGAAAGCGGTGCCCTGCTGGCTTGTCCGCAATAACTTTCCGCCCACGAGTGTCGTCTGGTCGAGTGTCGAAGACGCCCGGTTGTAGCCCGCCCGGCCAAAGCCGCCCAATGTGAGACCCAGTTTCCCCTGACGGTAGGAACCATTCAAACCGAGGTTAGAAGCCCGCAGACCGGCACCGGCATCAACGTTCAGGGTTAGCCCGTGCAAGGTATTCTTTTTGGTCACGATATTGATGATACCGGCGGCTCCTTCGGCGTCGTATTTAGCCGATGGACTCGTGATGACTTCTACCGATTTGATCATGTCGGCGGGAAGTTGTTTCAGGGCATCGGCCACGTTGGCGGCCACAATCGTCGAGGGCTTGTTATTGATCAGTACCCGGATGTTCTGGCTGCCGCGCAGGCTCACATTCCCGTCCAGATCGACCGAAAGCATGGGTACCTTTTTCAGCACATCGGAGGCATCGCCCCCTTTGGCCGTTAGGTCTTTGTCGGCGTTGAACACCAACCGGTCAACTTTTTCCTCAATCAGGGCTGCCTGGCCAGTCACGACCACTTCGCCCAGCGTCCGCACGTCGGCAGGGAGTTTAACCAGTCCCAGGTTCATATCCGTTCCCTTCACCACCGTAATGGGTTGTGAATCACGGGTCTTGTAGCCAATAAACGAGTACTGAAGCCGGTAATCGCCGGGAGCCAGTTTCGTCAGGGTAAACTGCCCTTTGGCATCCGACGTTGTCCCGTCGATGGGCTTGTTGGTTTTGACGTTGATGAGGGCGATGGTGGCAAACTCAACGGGCTTCCCCGATGTTGAGTCAATCAGGAGACCGGCTATTTTCCCATTTCCTTTCGGCAGATCTTCGGTAACGCCGGTAAATTCTTTTTTACGACGGGTATCCTGTCCGCCAAAACCACCGGGACCGCCAGGGCCGCCACCCGGAGGGCCAAACTGGGCTTGTGAAAAGGTGGGTTGAATCAGGATATTCCAGATTCCTAGGCAAAGGAGTACGAGAAGGAATCGTTTTTTCATAGGGGTTGTATTTCTAATTAACAACCCAAATCAACACCTAATCTATGTGTTCTAAAAACACAATAGACCGGATGGCTACAAACGTCGACAGAGAGCCGTTTTTAACCGACAGACGTATACGGGTGACCAAAACCCGACTGACTGAGCCATCTGTCGGCTGGATTGGCCTGACTATCGGTAAAATCACCGTAACCAGCGATTGCCGCATGGGGGGGATGGAATTTAATGTAAACTTGTAGCTTCTCGAACGCTTATGGCTGCTACCCCATTTTCACGCCGATACGTCCCGCTGCTGAGCCATGTGCTGGGCTGGGGGTTGCTGGGCTACCTTCTCTGCTTCTTTCCACCCTTCAATTCGGAGATTCGGATGCCTGATCTATTCTGGGTCAGGCAAACGATCTTCTTCTGTCTGTTAGTGGGCATCTTTTATTTGAATTCGCAGGTGCTGGTGCCCCGCTTTCTATTGCGGGATAAAACTAGTCGCTACCTCACCTCCCTGGTTGGCATTATCTGTTGCATTCTTCTCGTTTTATGGGGCGTCGAAACCTGGTTCAATTTGCCCGTGCTGGTTCACAAAGCGTTTCATCCGGATGGAAAGGGTACACCCCGGCTGTATGGGTGGATTCAGCCCAACGTCTTCACGATGGCGCTGGTTTTAGGCATCAGCACCAGTCTTACGCTCCTCCAAAAATGGCAGACTGACGCTAATTTGCGGCTGGCGCTGGAACAGGCAAAAACGACCTCCGAGCTGTCATTTCTGAAAGCGCAGATCAATCCACACTTCTTTTTCAACACCCTTAATAACATCTATGCGCTCACCCTGCTGGATGTGGAAACGGCCCGCGAGGCCCTACACCGGCTGTCCCGGATGATGCGGTATGTGCTCTATGATACCCAGTCCAGCACGACCCTCCTGAGCAAGGAGCTGGCGTTTGTCAATGATTATATTCAGCTCATGCAGCTCCGGCTTACCGATAAAGTGACGGTTACGCTGGTGCCCCCCAGCCCCCTCAACGACCGGCCGATCGCGCCCATGATTCTCCTGCCTTTCGTCGAGAATGCGTTCAAGCATGGCGTGAGCTCCCTGCATCCGAGTCAGATCCACATTGCCATTCAGCAGCAGCAGAACCAGCTTTTACTCGACGTCCGGAATACGCTCTTCCCGGATAAAACACCTTCACTGGAAGCGGGCAACGGCATCGGTTTGACCAATACCCGCCGACGACTCGATCTGCTGTATCCCGGCCAATATGACCTTCAGATCGAAGAGCGAAGTCCGGCTGGCGAATACCACGTACACCTAGCCCTCGACCTGCCATGACCCTTTCCTGCATAGCCGTTGACGACGAACCGCTGGCACTCGGACTGGTTTGCGCCTTCATTGATAAAACGCCCTTCCTCAAACTCGTTGGCCGTTATAGTAATGCCGTTGAAGCCCTGCAGGGGTTGCTGACCGGCCCGGCTGTGGATGTTATCTTTCTGGATATTCAGATGCCCGATCTGACCGGGCTGGAGCTGGCCCGCGTGCTGGAACGAAATAACCGGGGGGCACATACCACGCGTATTGTGTTCACCACTGCGTTCGACCAGTTTGCCCTCGACGGGTTTCGGGTCGATGCACTCGATTATTTACTCAAGCCCTTCAATTACGAAGAGTTTTTGCGAGCCGCCAGCAAAGCCCGTCACTATTTTGAACTGGTGCATCGGAGCGACACAACGCCCGTCCCTCCCCCCCTCACCCCAACAGCGGCTCCTGCCGAGGCCACCGACGATTACCTGTTCCTGAAAGTAGAATACCAGCTGGTTCGGGTGGCCTACAAGGATATCCTTTACATTGAAGGGCTCAAAGATTACGTAAAACTATACCGCCAGAGTGAACCCGATAAGCCGCTGCTATCGCTGACGAGCCTCAAGACCCTCGAAGAAAAACTACCTCCCAGTCAATTCATGCGGGTACACCGATCGTTTATTGTGGCCCTGAACAGCATCTACGCGTTCACCCGGAATTCCGTTCAGATTGGTTCGGCCATGATCCCCGTCAGCGATCAGTACAAAGATGTGTTCGGGCAGTTCATCAGCCGCTGGCTGTAAGTTGTCAAACTCAGCATAAACCCCGTTGCCTCATACGTGTTGCCAACCCGTTTCTGTCTTCTCGAAACGCGTTGGCAACACGTCTGAATTGGCAGTCCATTTATCAGTCGCAAAGACCTTTTATACAAATTCCCTGAACTGTTCATAACCTGACCGTCTTTGGACAAACCGGTTGATTCAGTCAATTTTTATAAACTTTTCCTCTCTACGACTATGAATACGATTATTTTCTCCCTGTTTCTCTCGTTTACGGCCAACGTTACCGAATTCGCACCACCCATTATCCAGTCAAGCCCAAAGCAGCGGGCCACTAAGTTGGCCCATTATCAGATGAGCGCCTACATAGCCGCAAAAGGGACAAAACTGCGCGTATACGTCGACAAGGAGCTCGGCGGTCAGGTATCTATCCAACTCATGGACATCAGCGGAAGGATTTACGTGACTCAGGTCATGAATCCAAAGGATACATCGGCACGTATCAGCATGGACATCAGCGAACTTACCGATGGCGACTACCTACTCAAAGTGTCCAACGGCCTTGAAATGGAAACCCGCTCCATTCAAATTTCGACACAACAGCCAACTACCCTAACCCGTGTCATTACAACCTTATAGAACTAAGCTGAACAGGGCGAAGCTGGATTCATTAGTTTTCGTACTTTCCGAAAATATTTGGAAAAACTATCGGATCTACCTAAGCTTGTATAACCTCCTAAGGCCGGTTTATTAACTAGCAAAAGCGTTGAAAATAAAATAGTACACTAAATGTTAAATTATTAATAATCAGGGTATTGACATTTAGTGTTGTTGCGTACAATGATGTGTTGGGTGACCCGGCCAAGATATGATTGTTTGCCAGCGTTTCGGCGACAGGTTGCACTGCTCGACAGGCAAGCTTTTTGGGCTTTCATTTTCAGCTTTCGGCTGACAGAGTAAACGCCCGATAGCCGGGCTTTAACAAGGTAGTCGGGTTGCGTTTGACACGAGAAACGTAATGATAAAGCAGGCTCAGTCGCAGCTTCAATGTAGATTCCGAAATATTTATTTAATCAGTAAGTTGTTTTCTAAAAAAACTGGTATCAGCAATGGCAGGAATGACCAAAGAAGAAGGCATTAATCAAGTTTATAGTGGGGGGGGACATGTAGTAATTTTGGGGGCAGGAGCCAGCATTGCTTCAACATATAGGAATGCGGAGCGAAATGGTAAACGCCTTCCTTCTATGGATAATTTTATTGACTTAGTTGGTCTTGACGATTTAGTCGAGGAAGTTCCTGCAAACTTACGTGCTAACAACTTTGAAAAACTATACGGTAATTTACATAGAGAAAGCCCAGATTCTGAAATTCTTGTAGAAATTGAAAACAGGATTAAAGAATATTTTGGTAATATGGAATTGCCAAATGAACCTACCATCTATGATTACATGGTATTGTCTCTAAGAAGTAAAGATTTGATTGCTACTTTTAATTGGGATCCTTTTCTTTTTCAGGCATGGTCAAGAAATAGAAGGTTCACAAAGGACATACCTCATCTTTCATTTTTACACGGGAACGTAGCAATTGGCTACAGTAAGGAGGATAAGCGTTGCGGCCCCGTTGGAATGCAAGTTAGAAGAGATGGCGGCTTGCTGGAACCCACAAAACTTCTCTACCCAGTTGAACAAAAGAACTATACGGACGATGAGTTCATAAATATCGAATGGGAAAGAGTAAAACACTGGCTCAGTAAAGATAGTGGAACTGTACGCGCAACAATTTTTGGCTATGGTGCGCCGGTTTCTGACGTTGAAGCTGTCAAACTTTTAAACTACGCATGGGGAACTCCAGATGATAGAGCTATGGAGCAGTTTGAAGTTATTGACATAACCCCAGAAGAATAACTCAGGCAGCGATGGAACGGGTTTATCCATTCACATCACTATGATATTACTGATAATTACTTTGGTTCTTCTTTAGCTTATAATCCAAGAAGAACAAGTGAAAGCTACTTCAGCCACTATCAACCGCTTTCACCGAAAGAAGCATTTAGAAAGAGTAACCCAATACCAAATAACTTTGAAACATTGGAAGAATTGTGGAAATGGCATGAACCGCTAATCGAAGCTGAAGAAAAAAAGAAAAATGACAATTGAGTTTTTCATAGAGAAACATAGCTTTATTACTGCCCAGATGGGTAGCAGTCCGGTGACAGGCAGCACGTCCCGAAGAAAATCTGGCAGCCCAACCAAACGGGTGTGTAAAGGTCAGGTACGTGTGTTCAGTCGAGTTTTGCACCCACCATCAGCCCTCGCGGTCGTTGGGTACGGGTCCACAATGGGGGTTAAAGGCGGGTTACGGGCGACATTGGAGCCACCCCGACAGGTAAACGATTGGGTTCATTGAGCAGGTTTCGTGTGATAAGCCAAGCGTCGTAGAAACGGTTTTATTTGAAGAATGATAAGATTTTTATTTGATTTTCAGACGACCGATATTATCATAATTACGGATAATTCAATTCAAAAATCGGATTTCTACTATGTTGCCGATTTTCTCGAAATTAAGAATAATGAGAATGGTGAATATGAATTATCAGTAAAGGATATTTTTAGGGATTTGCTGAATTATTGGAAGTCTCTTGTTGAAGAAGATACAAGTGAACTATTTTTAATCTATGATTTATCCGACCAATACATTTCAGCTTTCCACTTGGAAAGTTTCGAATTTAAAGGGCGGCAGTATATGAAAATCACCAAAGCACACACTCAAGACTTGTCTGGATGGACAGTGACAAAAAACACAAGTCTCTCCGAGTTAAAAAGTAAAAAATGGGAAGTTGCTTACAATTTTTCCAAGCCAATTAGTCGAGAGATTATTTTAAGGGGCATCAATTGGAGCTTAGAAAATTTACGAATTAATACTAACCTCATTAATCTGTAAAGTAAAAACGGGCAGTTTCCCGTCGACACGTAACGCGTCCCAGATAAGAATTTTCAGACCAACAAGCAAAGGGTGTTAAGGTTAACGTTACGTTTGTTGTCCAGCGTAATTTCCCACTACATCAGCCTTTGAAGCGTTGTGTAACGCGTTCAAGTCGATGGCTTGGGCGTGTTTCGGTCCACAGGGTAACGAATTTTTAATAAGCGTTCTTTGTCGATTTTCACGTACCTTTTGACAGTTTGATGCCCGGCTAACAGCGCGTTTTGTATGGCGTATCACGCCCGGCTGGACAGGTTGATCAATCGTGGACAGAACGAGAAAAGGGCCTGTTTTGATAAATCAAGGTTATTGATCACCTTAATCGCATTTTACAACTCAACTTCACATGAATATGCGGCTTCTATTAAATATTACGACAATAATAGCTTTGATCATCGGCTTTTGGTTAGCTATAAACACGGTGGTTCTCCTAATCAGCCACGTTAATATTTCCATTATTTCCAGGCTGTTCGTAGGTAGTATAGTCCTGTTAACGCTTTCCTACTTCTGCGCCAAAGGAGCGAAACGTGTTAGGTCGGCTTGACATCCTCGGCCGAATAAGCCAGAGCCTCTCACGGCTTGTTTGGTTGTATGCTTGTTTGATTAGCGCTGCGGGGTTCACTTACCTCTGACAGGAATCACTCGGCGCGTTCAATATGGCAGCCCAACGGAAAGGAGGTGCAAATGCTGTCACGTACCTGAGTTTGGCTTGTCTTGCGGTGCACCATCAGCACCCTGGGGCGTTGAGTGGCCCATGCAAGTAGTGCTTAGGTGACAGGTATTGGTCCATAGGTTGCAATCCCAAGTCGGGCGATTCTGAGACCGGGCAAGTACACCAAATAAACGAATGAACAGAACCAGTAAATTTGTAAGCAAATGAAAGAGTATAAAGTTGAAATCGTGCGTTACGTCCAATTAGGATTCGATTCAAATAAGGCTATCGAAGAAGCCAAAGCTGAAGCTCAAACAAAACTCGATGAATATGCATCAAAAGGGTTCAGGTTGGTCTCCACAGCGTCCTCGGATTCATCAACGATTTACCTGTTCTTTGAACGAGACATTTAGCAGGTCTTCGCTCCCCGTGGGCGGCTTTAGGAGCGACAAGTTGCCCGCCCCCGAAGGCCAGCATTTTATCCCATCACCCACAGGGGTATAAAGGATCATTCATATCCATAAACACCCGTAGTCGTTGGGTGCGGGTCCAAAGTGTGAGTACAAGGGCGGGTTGAGGGCGACGGCGACAGGCTGCACGCCTGGAAGTCAACCTCTCAGCCTAACGTAAACGGGTATGTTATGATCTTCAGCGACTAATTTACAGTAAGCTTTCGTCCCAACACCGTAATTGTGATCTAAAGCTGAAGCCCCTGACAAGATTGATAGTCAGAAATTCTTATTGGGCATTCGGGCAGGCTCCGACACCAACTCTGCGGCAACTATCTTTCTGAAATGTTGGTCGGGGTACACCAATACAAGCATGTAACTATAAACCGTGATGACTTAGGTTTCGTGTAGGTCTGGCTCTAAAATAAATAGCCCCACAGTCTTCGTTCAAGGGATAGGGTTTTCCTTCATTAAGACGTCATTACCATCAATCGTTGAATGAAGGCTGATAACCAGGCTGTTTTGCGCAGTTGATTGAAGAGTGTGATGCCGACCAGCGCCGACGTGATGCCGCCCAGCACATCCAGCGTATAATGATGACTGGTATAGATCGCCGAAAACCAGATGCCGACCATGACGACGAAAAAGAACAGGTTAACCAGCCCCAGGCGCTTCTTTATCCCGTAGTACAGCACAATTACCGGATAGGACGAGTGCAGCGACGGCATGGCGGCAAATACGTTTGAGCTTTTAGCGTAGATCGACTGGAACAGCCCAATCCCAAAATATCCGTCGAAGTTGGCTAATCCAGCGGTATGGCCCGGTGTAGCCGGGTGAAAGTCGAACCCATAGGCCTGCACGTACCAGGGTGGTGCGGCTGGATAAACGTAATAGACAACGAAGCCCAGCAGGTTGACCAGCACAA
Organism: Spirosoma aerophilum; assembly: GCF_054782495.1. Classification (NCBI taxonomy): domain Bacteria; kingdom Pseudomonadati; phylum Bacteroidota; class Cytophagia; order Cytophagales; family Cytophagaceae; genus Spirosoma; species Spirosoma aerophilum. The sequence goes on from NZ_BAAGSJ010000013.1 coordinate 1,188,883, forward strand.
ACGTCAGCGAGAAGGAAAAGAAAGAAGGCCGGTCTGTGAAGAAAAGATAAGTGGCAAACAGGAGCGGGATGGGCACCCAGGTCAAATAGAAAACTCCCGTCAGGATGTCAAGAAACGTTGACCGGTGCAGCAGCCAGAACTCGTTGGGCGTCAGAATGGAGGTTCCGGCAGAAATACCGAACAGTTTTTTTTCCAGCAAGTACAGCGATTCGATGTGAACGGTGTTGTAGCGGTAGTTCGGAAACGCTTTCATGTAATCGAAAACGATCCAGTACACGATAAAAATAGAGAAGCCGATCACGAACCGACGACTTTGGTGCGAGGCAAAATAGAGCCCGTTGACCAATGCGATCAGAAAGAGTTGATCCGACTTAAACCCTACCAGTAAAAAAGAGACGAATAAATAACCCAGCGAGATAAGGCTGAGGGTTACGATCTGCCTGAACAAGGATGGACTGGCAAAGGACGAATTGGGAGTCATGTTGTTTAGGCTCAGAAAACGGCTCCCGTTTTAGACCAGGATGCGTTCGATGGTATTTGCTCCGGTCGACACACTTATGCCTTCTACCTGAATGTATTTCACGTTGGGTGCCCAAAGGGTACCTCCTTCTTCTATGTGCACGTACAGCCGTTTCAGAATCAGCTTTTTCTGATTGACATTGGCATAGACATAATACCCCTGATCGCGGTCGGATTTGGCCAGGTAGAGGGGCAGTTTTTTGTATGACACAAAGTTTAATTCGTATTCGTTATTCTTGAGCGGCCGCGCCTTGATGCCATAGGCAAACGTGCGCTGGATGTACGAAAGCTCTTTTGCCTGGCTCTGTTCTGTATACCGAATCCAGAAAACGCGAACAGGGTCCTCTCTGTCTAACTGGCCATTTTTCAGGTTCAGGGTACAAATGATTGTATTGGCGTTAGGGTCTCGTTGCAGGTAAAATAACTGGTTGGGAATGTTTGACGGTACGGGAAAAATCAGTTTCGGCTTCTCCTGCCGGTGCGTGTCTGTCAACCCCTTAGCTTCCACCGAACTTCCCAGCGAAGCGCCTGCCAAGATTAATGCTACCAACAGCGTAGTTGGCCGCGTGGTAGCCGACTTCTCCTTTTGATCCAGTGCTTTTTTAGCGTCCATCAGCCGGTTGTATGCCGTTATATTGGTCATAAAGGCCATGATCGTTAGCGGCAGGGTAAAAATGGACATGGGTTCAAAAATGTGTACCGGAATACCGGGCAGATAAATATTGAAGTCCGTACCCAGCAAAGGCGCCAGGCATCCACACGCCAGTGCCGATACGCCAATGGTAATAACCCGCTCGGGCCGCTGCATGAGTCCTCCTTTGCATTCGATACCCAGTCCTTCGGCGCGGGCGCGGGTGTAGCTAACCATCATGGAGCCGATCAGCGCCATAAAGGCAAACAGTGACCCCAGAAAATAATGGTGGGAAACCAGGTAATAACAAATTCCCAGAAACATGATCAGTTCACTGTATCGGTCCAGGACGGAATCGAACAGTGCGCCGGAAAGCGAACTCATCTTGCCTAAACGGGCCACCTGTCCGTCGAGCATGTCGAACAGGCCGGCAAACAACACCAGCGCTCCGGCCCAGCCGATGTAGCTAAAATCGCCCCGGTTGCCCCGTTGAGCGCCCAAAATGAAAATAACGGCGACCCCGATGTTTAAAAACAAGCCAATGGTCGTGACCATGTTCGGCGTGAGCCCCAGCCGAATCAACAGCTTGACGAAGGGATTGATAACCGTATAGATCCCTAACTGAACTCTGGTACGAAATGAAATTGCCGGTTGCATGGTAGATAGGCGTAATGAGTTAAAAATCAAATGTGGCACGGGCCCGAATCCCCCATTGCGATACATTTGGATGATCTAAATAATTGAATCGTTTGACCAGATCGATCCGGAAAAACTTGAATACGTTGGCAACACCCGCACTGGCTTCGATGTAGGGCGTTTTGGTTAATGTATAGGTGGTTGGCATACCCAAAGCATTGACCGGAAACTGATACAACGATGGATTCTCTCGTGGGTTGTTCTGATCGCGTAGCCCACCGTAGAGCGCTTTGAACGAAACCGCTTCCCGCCATTTGAGCTTTTTCAATAACGGTACTTTGTTAAAGAAAAATCCATTGAACGAGTGATCGACACTCAGGCTGGCGTAATGGTCGCTGACAAATTCCAAAAAATTCATTAGGTTGTACGAATTCAGCTGATAGGCATACGTTTGGTTGGCCCGGTGGATGGTCAGCAAGGGAAACGGCACTTGCCCAAAGGTATAGCCCCCCTGAACCGTTACATTTGAATACCCCAACTGCGACAACATAAAGCGTTTGCTGATGCTGCCCGTTAAATTCTGATAGTTGTACTCCCCGTTGAGCAGTCCTTTCACCCCGGCCGTGAACCGCAGTGTATAGACCGGATAGCGCCCAACGATGGGAACCCGGTAAATTTTCCCCTGGAAGAACTGCTCGTTGGGTGCCCAGCGCGTTTCTACCGAGAATTCGGACGTTATGACCGAATGGGACGGTGTATTTTCGTTGTCATCAACCAGCTTAAACTGAAGCGCCCCGGCGGGTGCCTGCTGCCAGTTTTTAAAGCCTATACTGTAGGAAAAGTGGTTCTCGAACTCATGAACATAGTCGATCCGGTACGTATCATTGTACAGCCATTTGTCGTTGACACCCCGTTTGAAGGAAAGCAGAAAATTGTCTTCCTGAACAAACTGAAGCTCCTGCCCCGGAATTTTCGTGTCGCGCTGAAAACTTGCCCGAACGTAATTCTGCGGAAACTGATAGATAGACTTGTTGTTGATGGAATACGTACCGCTCAAAAAATACTTCCAGCGCTGGTCTCTAAAGCCATAAGCCGCGTAGGTCTCCGCATAGTATCGTTTGCTAAGTTCCGGGGTGGTACGTCCGCCCAGCCGTAACCGGAACCCCTCCACCGGGTTGAAACTATAGAACGTGTTGGCCGGACCGACTTCAAAAGCACCAAATGATTTATACCCGGCCAGCAGAAAGGTCAACGTTTCCATCGTTCGGCGGAACGAAGGCATCCGCTTCAGGCTGTCGATGTTCGTGTAGACCTTCGATTCGGCCGATGACAGCGAATCGTGGCGGCTGGTCTGCCAGAACTGGTCAGACTTGGTGGCGGCATCGGCCTGTACTACCTGCGGCTGCCCGCTGTAGAACTCATCCGGGTGCACCTCATCGGTTTTATAGTTTCGGTAGGATAACGTTCGCTGGCCAAAAATGCCTCCCCCCTTCCCTTTACTTATGCCAAAGTCGGCCAGCAGATCGCTTTTGCTGAGATAATACCGGCCATCACTGTTCTGTTCAAATTGCTGGCGAATCTGTAACTCCCGTACCCAGTTGAGGTTAATTTTTGGATTCACCGTCAAATTGATCCGCTGCACCGCAAAGTTACTGTCCAGCGTTACATACATTTTGCCCTGGAAAAGCATATCGGTGGCGTTGCGCGGTACAAAGGTCAGCCCTACCAGTCGGGTATTTCCCACCGTAACGGTATCACCCAGAAAATACTGGTAGAACGTAGGGGCACTGTTGGCAATGGGGCTAAGAAACTGGTTGGTCATCAGGAAGATCGAATTCGAATAGATATCGACTTTCGAATACATCCGGTTTAGGTACAAACTGAGGCCATTGTTATCAAAATACTGTCCAAAGTCGACGCGTTTCTTCGCCTTTACGATAACCTTTTCCTTTTCCGGGTTTCGGCGATAATAGTTGTCGGCTACTTTTTCCTCTAGGTAAACAGGCAGCAATGATTTTCCGGGCAGGGTCGTCGTATCCCGGTTATTCAACAGGAAACGATACTTCTGAAAGATTTTCCGCTCGGTTACTTTGCTGGATAGACTGCTGAGTGAGAATTGTAATTTGTCGTATTCTTCAAAAGAAGCATAGGCATAGTGCCCGATCTGGTTTTGCTCTTTATGGCTAATGACATTTCGGATCAGCTCCACGGCCGGATTGTTCTTGTTCCGGTAACGCTCCCGTTTGCCGCTTCGAATAACGACTTCATTTAATTGCTGGGAATCCGACTCCAGCCGAACATTCAACTGCTGCGAGGAGCCGGGTGTAATGTTTTTGGTGATGGTTCTGTACCCTATAAACGAGATGGCCACTTTCGAGTAATTCCCGCTGGCCGAAAGCGTGTAAGCGCCTTTATCGTTCGTGGTTGTACCGATGGTAGTACCAACGAAAACGATGTTGGCATACGGTAAAGGCTGATTGTTGGCCCCATCTATAATAATCCCGGAAACGGTAGTCATCTGCGCACGGGTTAAACCTGTACTTAAAAACAGTAACCCACAGAATAAGAGGACTGTTTGAAAAGTCGTGCAACGAAATTTATGATTCATGACATAGTGAAGACGAAGTCTTTCTGCAAAAAATAATTGTAACTCACACCGACCAGTATGCCTACGGCGGTTTTGGCAACCAGATACTGGATGCCCAGAAAATGCGTGGCAATGAACAGTCCGGAGGCATTAGCCCCGGCATTTCCCAGCCAGACAAGGACGAATCGCGAGAACTGTGAGCCAACGGGCTGATCACTGCTGGCAAACGTCCACTTTTTTGAAATCAGAAAACTGGCCACTCCTCCCCCAACGGCGCCACTGACACTGGCCGACATGTACCAGAAATGGAATAGCCTGACGCACATGATTGTGGTCAGGAAATCGACTCCGGTAGCCATGAGCGAGGTAGCCTGTACTTTAAGGAATGTCTGCATAGGTTTATAAAAAGCCAGCCAAAACAGCCAGCTGCAACAGTATGTTTGTGTAAAGACCCGCCAGGAGATCATCCAGCATCACGCCCCATCCCCCCCTGATTTTTTCAAGCTTTCGGATACCCAATGGCTTGAAAATATCGAACAGGCGAAACAGAATAAGACCCGCCAGCAGGCTTTTTTCGTTCACCGGAATAAAGAGCAGACTTAAGCACATCCCCGCTACTTCGTCAATCACCACCCGATAACTGTCTTTACCCCACTCCCCTTCAACCACGTTGGCCGACCAGATACCGACACCAGTAAGAATGAGGGTGAGCACGGCAGGCAAAAAGAAGGCGAAGCTATCGGGGCGGATGGCCGTTGGCTGAGCGAGGTACCAGATTCCACAACAGACCAGCGAAGCCACTGTACCCCCTCCTTTTCGGATGTAGCCAATCCCTAAGCCGGTAGCAATGAGTTTGTGCATAGAATCTGTCCCTTTTTACCAATCAGATATACGGATTGATTTACGTAATGGACTCTTTCGGTTGGTGAACTGTAACTGGAATACGAATCAGGGGAACGGTCGGGGAAATGTACTTAACACTCTTCTACACTTGTGAAGTGAATGTTACTTTACTAACCCAATGACCACCAATTAGTTTAACAACTTGTTTAAAGGCCTAAGGCCCCGGATCAGCCACAAATAAAAAGCTGATAATCATTTGGGTAATGAGCTTTTTATGTTCCTCCGCAAAGGTGTTAAAGGCGTCATCATCCATTTTCCAGTTATTCATCGTGATGCCTCTGCTCAAAAAAATGAACTGGGTATTTGACAACAAAAGACCCATGATATGCTCGGTTTTCACAGGCCGAACGCTGCCCTGTTGGATAGCCTCTTTAAGCTGCCGGTCAAACAGGGTTACCGATTGGTTTTTGGCGGCCAGCAGCACATTCATCAAATGATCCGGGTCACGGTGAAACTCATTCAAAACAAAGATGCATAAGCTGGGGTTACGCTTAAACATCTGAAAATCATGTTCAATCAACTCAATAATTTTCTCTTTCAGGCTAATGGGCTTATTGAGCACGGTGCTCATACCCTGAAAGAAAAGCTGAAGCATTTCTTCAAAAACTGTTGTGAACAACTTTTCCTTGGATCGGAAGTAGTAATTCATCAAGGCACAGTTCAGACCAGCTTCCCTGGAGATGTCGCGGGTTGTGGCACCACTAAAGCCTTTTTCCATAAAAACTTTACGGGCCGCTTCCTTTATTTTCTCTTCGGTTGAACTAACAGATTTCATCTTTACCGCACTAGTATGCTGCAAAGATACAAGGACTTAATTACATTTGTCAAATGTTTTAATCAATTGTTTAAATGACATGATTAAAACAACTCATTATATAATATTATTATGAACATGACCGGACCGAACACGTTACTCTAAACCAATATGCGCTAAACTAACGTTAGCCAATACATTTTTTCCACAAGAGGCCTTAACCACCATTCAACGGAATTTAAACTTCCTCGGAACACACTTTTCATCGTTTAAACGCAGTCTGTTTATAAGGCTAGACACCAATATGATCGACATTTGCACAATTGGCCATATCTCCCTGGACAAGGTTGTCACCCCCCAATCAGTCACCTACATGCCCGGTGGTACCTCTTTCTATTTTTCCAAAACGCTTTTACACGCTGACATTGAGTATAAACTTATTACCGCGCTGGCGCAGCAGGATCACCAGATCGTAGATGATCTGCGGGCTGAGGGCGTTGACATTTATACGCTGCCCAGTGAGCATACGGTTTACTTTCAAAATAGTTACAGCGCCGACCAGAACCACCGGGAGCAACAGGTTCTCCGGAAGGCCTCTCCATTCAGCTCCTCGCTTATGCCCCAGATAACCGCCAAGGTATTTCATCTGGGACCTCTCCTTTCTGATGACATCCCAGTCGGTTTAATCATTGAATTGTCTAAAAGAGGATTAATCTCGTTGGATATTCAGGGTTATTTACGGCGTGTATGGCATAAAAAAGTTGTTTATGAAGACTGGGCTGCCAAGAAGCGTGTACTCCCCTATGTAAGCATTTTGAAGGCCAATGAATCGGAGATGGAAGTCGTAACCGGTCGCACAAAACCCAGAGATGGGGCCATGTACCTGGCGGATCTGGGCGTTCGGGAAGTAATTATTACGCTGGGCAGTGAGGGGTCACTGGTTTACAGCGATGGTACTTTTTACGAAATACCCGCCTTCAAACCAACTGCTGTGGTTGATGCCACCGGGTGTGGCGATACGTACATGGCGGGTTATCTATGGAAACGGGTACAGGGCAGCCAGATTCAGGAAGCCGGAGAGTTTGGTGCCGCGCTGGCTACTTTAAAAGTGGGTTCTTCCGGTCCATATGCAGGCTCACCCGCCTTAGTAAACGCCCTGCTGGGACAGCCAGTATACAGTTAGATTTTTCATCGCTTGCCGCGTTTCCGGTTTTACGTTGAGAAAAGGAGGGACAAGCTAATCCCTGCAGGCCGTACCCTGGACATACGCTTATTGTACATACTTACTGACTGACCGGAATCTTAGTCAGCCTAAAAAGATAATGCGGAATTCCATGGATAAGCAAATGAGCTTTGGAACGATGTTTGCCCGTACCGAGTGTATGGAAACCACACCTGGCAGGCTGTATACTGCGAAGCACAACCCGTTTACAGCCTGCCAGGGAACATAAACTTTCTGTCCGAAACTCATGACGTTCCTCCGCATTACGCTTCTGCTTTTTTTATTGGGATCTGTACAGACATTCGCCCAATCCATCTATCAGGGACCACAACCTGAAGCGTTATTTACGGCGGAGGCCGACAGAGCGTTCCTAACCGAATTCAACGCAAAGTTCAAAGCCAACTTTGACCCAACCAGTCAGTACGCCAAATTGAGCACATCCGGCCTCGATGCCTGGGAAATGAATCTTTTTGATGCCCGGAAAGCTCAGATGACCTTCTACAAAGCTTACCCTAAGGCCGACCAGTTTTCAGCGGGTTTCAAACAATACGTTGAAGCCTGCATTCGCTGGAATTACTGGCATCTGCTACTGGCCTATCCGGTCATACGGGGTAATGCTCAAACTACTCAGGCCAGTCTCATGTCGCTCCCGTCCGTTATGACTGACGAGCTGACGACCATGAAGGTCAATGATGAATCGGCACTTCCTGCCGAACCGTACCAGAACTTTCTGTTCTTCTACGTCACTTATTTCAACTCTAAGGCCCGAAATTTCGCCAAGTACACAACTGCTGATATTCAGAATAGCCTGACCGACAAAGCGGCATTTGCCCGTCAGCAACTCAGCGGCAACACCTATCAATATGCGCTCGCCAGGGTATTGGTCGAAAACTGCGACAAAGCCACTCCTTCCTCCGTCCGGACGGTTTTTGACCTGTTGGGTAAAACACCTAACCCAACGGGCTATGCAAACGTGGTGAAAGCCCGGTGTGGTGACGTAATGGCTCGCCAAGATGAACCCGTTGTGGCAGCCGCGAAAAAACGGGATATAGACCCTAAAACATTTTCCTTTGCCAACCTGAACGGTGACCCCGTCACGCTCGATGACTTCAAGGGGAAAGTCGTGTATCTGGATGTATGGGCAAGTTGGTGCGGCCCATGCCGGGCTGAGTTTCCCTATTCAAAACAACTTCAGGAAAGGCTGACAAAGAAACAGAAAGAGCAGGTCGTTTTTCTGTATCTATCCATTGATGACACGGAAACCGTCTGGAAACGAGCGCTGAATTCGCTTCAGTTATCCGGAGAACAGGGTTTCTCAAAAGGAGGCTGGAATTCGCGAACTGTCCAGTATTTCGGCATTCAGAGCATTCCCCGCTATATTTTAATTAATAAGAAAGGGCAGGTTGCCGATGCCAACGCCAAGCGGCCAAGCATGACCGATGCCATTCTGGAAGACATTTTGAAATTAGTAGCAGAATAAAACAACCCACTGCTTTTTAAAAATTATACGAACAGATACTATTATTTAGAGCCATCCTTGAATCATACAACGATCAAAAAAATCATAATAATCAGCGTTCCGTTGTTTGGATATACAATTCTTCAACCTGCTTCCGGGCCCATTCGGTCTTCCGCAGAAACGTCAGACTTGACTTAATGCTTGGGTTACTCACAAAGCAGTTAATTCTAATTTTCTGTCCTAATCGCTCCCAGCCATAATGCGCGACTAATTCAGTCAGTATAGATTCAAGCGTTTTTCCGTGAAGCGGGTTATTGGGCTGTGCGTTCATGGTACAAAAAACGCAAATATATCGACGAACTTTATCAGAAATAATGCAATAATCCATGCCTGTTTGTAAACATACAGCAGGGCCAACCGTTAAGAAAGAGGATAATTAATTGATATACAGAATCAAACTAAGGCCTACAATCAATTTAATGTGGCTTGCTAAAAATATGGAGTCTAATGCATAACAGGGGGTATTCTTTTCATTTAACTGATATTATTAGAAACTACCATCTATGCGACCACAGCTATTGCTTGTTCATCAATTAATTGACCTGAAAATTTAGCTGCCTGATTCATGTAAATACACTATATTTTCCCTGTAAAACAGGGTGTTCACCTTATATTTGATGCTCGAATGAATCAACTATTATTCCTGCTCACCGTACAAGTTTACAATTACTGACTACCATATGCCTACTGCTGAACGCGAACGTATCTACGAACGAGCCGACAATAAAGGTTGGAAAAAATGGGGGCCCTATCTTTCTGAGCGTGCCTGGGGCACTGTTCGGGAGGATTACAGCCCCTATGGGGACGCCTGGAATTTCGTTAGCCACGACATGGCCCGCTCCCGTGCTTACCGGTGGGGAGAAGAAGGCATCGGCGGTATTTCTGATAACAAAGGCCATATCTGTTTTGCATTGGTCTTTTGGAACCATAAAGATAATATCCTCAAAGAAAGGCTGTTTGGGCTGAATGGCCCTGAAGGTAATCATGGTGAGGACGTGAAGGAACTGTACTATTATCTGGATAGTACGCCCACGCACTCCTACATGAAAATGCTGTATAAATACCCTCAGCAGGAGTTTCCTTACAACCGTCTGGTCATTGAATCGACCCGGCGTAGTCGGCAGGAGCCCGAGTTTGAGCTGACAGATACCGGCATCTTTGATCAGGATGAGTATTTCGACATTTTTATCGAGTACGCCAAAGATGCGCAGAACGGCTGGCTGGTGAAGATTACAGCGCACAACCGTTCTGCCAAAGAGGCTCCCCTGACCCTGCTGCCCACCATCTGGTTTCGGAATACCTGGTCGTGGGGTTACGAACAGTACAACGCCCGGCCAATGCTGAATGGGATTGCCAACAACCAGATTGAGGTCAACCATAAGCAACTCGGTAAATACAAGTTATACTGCGAAGAGGCTGACGCCTTACTTTTCTGCGATAACGATACCAATTCGGAACGGCTTTATGGGCGACCCAACGTGGCGAAATACCCAAAAGACGGCATTAACAATTACATTGTTTCGGGTGGCAAAAAGTCATTCATCAATCCAAACCAGATCGGAACAAAAGCCTCCGCCCAATATACCCGGAAAGTACCGGCGGGCGAGAGCGTAAGCATCCGGCTGCGTTTCAGTGACCAGACGACGCTGATTAGTCCCTTTGCTGATTTCGACGAAATCTGGGATAATCGCGTGGACGAAGCCAATGCCTTCTACGGCGAATTGCAAAAAAATGTGGCCGATGCCGAACTGCGGGCAATTCAGCGTCAGGCCTACGCAGGCATGTTGTGGAGCAAGCAGTTTTATTATTACAACGTCAACGAATGGCTCAAAGGCGATCCTAAAATGCCGGTCCCCTTCCAGGGGCGGGTATACGCCCGGAATGAAAACTGGCGGCATATGTACACTGCCAACATTCTGTCGATGCCCGATAAATGGGAATATCCCTGGTTTGCCGCTTGGGATCTGGCCTTCCACACGCTTACATTGGCCCGGCTCGACCCCCACTTTGCCAAGCGGCAGCTGGCGGTTATTCTGCGCGAATACTACATGCACCCCAACGGCCAGATTCCGGCTTACGAATGGAATTTTGGCGATGTGAACCCTCCCGTTCACGCCTGGGCGACCTGGAAAGTGTACGAGATTGATAAGGAGCAGAATGGCGTGGGCGATGTGAACTTTTTGGAGCGGGTTTTCCATAAGCTGCTGCTGAACTTTACCTGGTGGGTTAACCGCAAAGACGTATCGGGCAATAACATCTTTGGTGGGGGCTTCCTCGGGCTGGATAACATTGGTGTGTTTGACCGCAGCCAGCCCCTGCCCATGGGCGGGCGTATCGAACAGGCCGATGGCACCGGCTGGATGGCCATGTACACGCTGAATATGTTGCGGATTGCCTGCGAGATTTCACTGACGCGGCCCTCCTATCAGGACATGGCCAGTAAGTTCTTCGAGCACTTCCTGCACATTGCCTCCGCCATGAACAACCTCGGTCGGCAGAATATCAGCCTATGGGACGAAGTTGATCAGTTCTACTACGATGTGCTGCACATGCCCGACCATAATGCGCGTTTGCTGAAAATCCGCTCAATGGTAGGGCTGATACCCCTGTTTGCCGTAGAGATTCTGGATGAATCGCTCCTCTCGCAACTCCCCGACTTCAAACGCCGGGTGGAGTGGGTGCTCACAAACCGACCCGACCTGGCCTCGCTGGTATCGCGCTGGCATGAACCGGGAAAGGGCGAAACTCACTTGCTAAGTCTGCTGCGTGGCCACCGGATGAAGATGATCCTGAAACGAATGTTCGATGAGACGGAGTTCCTGTCTGATTATGGCATCCGGGCACTGTCGAAATACCACGAAAAGATGCCGTATCAGTTCGAGCTGAACAGCGAGATTTTCCAGGTTCGTTACGTAGCGGCCGAATCAGAAATGAGCATGTTCGGTGGTAATTCCAACTGGCGTGGCCCGATCTGGTTCCCGGTAAACTTCCTGCTTATCGACTCGCTTTTGAAGTTTTACCAATATTACGGCGATGATTTCGAGATCGAGTACCCAACCAACTCAGGCCACGTGATGAGCGTGAAAGATGCGACCTTACTCGTTATTGAGCGGTTGCTGAACATCTTCCGTCGCGACGAATCGGGGCGCATTGCCGCTTTCGGCGCTGATAAGAAGATGCAGAACGACCCGCACTTCCAGGGACTGTATCTCTTTTACGAATATTTTAATGGAGATAATGGGATGGGTCTTGGGGCCAACCACCAAACCGGGTGGACGGGGCTCGTTGCCGACCTGATCGAGTATTTATATAAATATCAGTCACAACCGCATGAACTGGCGGTGGGAACGGAAAAGTAAACGGAAAGCCGGGCTGAGAAGTCCGGCTTTTTTAAGTTATGCGCAGGATTGAAGAGCTTTCAGGATGCCCAATTCCGGCTACAACAATCCGAAGTTTGGCTACAGATTGACGTTCACCGTACCTGACCTTTGTCTCAGAAATTTTTGAACAATAGAGACAGGTTATGAAACGTAGTCAAACAATGAATTTAGGAAGTCAGGGTCTCATAGTGCCCACCGTCGGATTAGGCTGCATGGGTATGACCCCGATTGCCGGGTCCGATATTTACGGGAAAGCTGATGAAGCAGAATCCATCGCGACCATTCACCGGTCGCTGGAGTTAGGCGGCAATTTTCTGGATACGGCCGATTTGTACGGTCCAATGCTGAACGAACGGCTCATTGCCAAAGCCATCAAAGGCAAACGGGAACAGTACATCATTGCCACCAAGTTCGGCTTCGAGATCGACGATCAGGAGCAGCTGACGTGGCAATTTAACGGGAGACCGGACTATGTCAGAAAAGCCCTTGAACGGTCACTGAAAAACCTCGGTACCGATTACATCGACTTGTATTATCTGCACCGGCTCGACCCCAATACTCCCATTGAAGAAACCGTAGGGGCTATGTCCGACATGGTAAAAGAAGGCAAAGTTGGCTACATCGGCCTGTCCGAAGTGTCATCTGCCACCATCCGAAAGGCGCACCAGATTCATCCGTTGTCGGCCGTGCAAACGGAGTATTCGCTCTTTGAACGAGGTGTCGAAAATGCGGGCATACTGGATACGCTACAGGAACTAGGCATCGGGTTTGTGGCTTATTCACCTTTGGGCCGGGGGTTTATTTCGGGAGATATCAAAACCCCCGACGATTTTGCCGCCGATGATTTCCGACGAAGTATACCCCGTTTTCAGGGAGAGGCCTTTTATAAAAACATTGAACTCGTCAATGAATTAAAAAATCTGGCCGACGAAAAAGGAATCACTCCCTCCCAGCTAGCGATTGCCTGGGTTACGTCAAAAGGTTTTTTAGCCATTCCGGGTACCAAGCGTGTTCGTTATGTAGAGCAGAACATGGAGGCTGCCGGTATTATCCTGACAGCAGAAGAATTGGCTCGAATTGAGGCTATCGTCCCGCTGGGAACGGAAACCGGTGATCGCTATGATTCGGTAGGCATGACATGGATCGATCAATAGAATACTGAACGCGGGTGATCCGTTCACAGCTAAAGTGGCCCGTTCACCCTGTATAAACGTCATTACGCACATGAAAAAAGAGGCATCAACCCCGCACATCATCAATTCAATTTCTGAATTGCACCGGCTCTTACACCTGCCGAAACCGGAACATCCGCTGGTGAGCGTTATTGACCTCAGCGATGTGGCCTGTCATTTCGACGAGCGCATTAGCAGCTTTATCTACAATTTCTATTCCATCTCCATCAAGAAGAACTTTACGGGGAAACTGAGATACGGCCAAAGCTATTATGACTTCGATGAGGGAGTAATGACGTTTTTCTCCCCCGGGCAGGTGATATCGGCGGCAACCCCCGACGATATGGTTTTATCTGGCTGCTGGCTGGTCGTTCATCCCGACTTCATTCAAAATTACCAGCTTGCGAAGACCATTAAAGAATACGGCTTTTTTACCTACGCAGTTCACGAAGCCCTCCACCTGTCGGACAAGGAAGAAACGCTAATTTCGGGCATAATGGACCATATTAAACAGGAGTATCAGTCCGTGATCGACAGCTACAGCCAGGATGTGATCGTTTCTCATATGGACCTGCTGCTCAATTACGCCAATCGTTTCTACAATCGGCAGTTCATAACCCGAAAACAGGCAAGTCATGATCTTCTGACTCGCCTGGAAGAGCTGCTTACCGATTATTTTAATCAGGGAAGCGTGCAGGAATTGGGCCTGCCGACGGTTCAGTACATTTCGGAGCAACTGCATGTATCCCCAACGTACTTAAGTGATATGCTCCGGAAACTGACCGGGCAAAGCACGCAGCAGCACATCCACAACAAACTGATTGAGAAAGCGAAAGACAGCTTAACAACAACGTCGTTATCGGTTAGTGAAATTGCCTACCAGCTTGGTTTCGAATACCCACAGTCATTCAATAAACTCTTCAAGAGTAAAATGAATGTGTCGCCCCTGGAGTTCAGGCAATCGTTCAATTAAGCTGTGGCTGAGCTATTTTCTTATCGTTACATTACGGCCTGAACGCTACACGAAAGTAGGTTCATATAAAAACAGAAAACCCTCCTGATTCAGCGTTGAGCTACAATCAGGAGGGTTTTTCTGTTTATCTAAAATCCTTACTTCTGCTCGTATTTGTCCTTATAGGTCTTGTACAACCGTTTATGGCGGTCATCGAGGTTTACTTTACGCCCCTGAATGAACACCTGCTCAATCAGGTTGGTCCGCATATCCAATGCATCGCCCCTCGATACAAACAAGGTGGCCTGTTTGCCTTTTTCCAGGGTACCAATAAGGTTATCGACCCCTAAAATTTTGGCGGTATTGGACGTGACCATCTTTAACGCTTCTTCCCGGTCGGTTACGCCAAAGCCTGCGGCAGTGCCTGCCAGAAACGGCAGGTTGCGTGTCCGCCACCACTCGTCGGCATAACTCAGGCTGACCATCACCCCGGCTTTTTGCAAGATACCCGGCATCCGGTACGGTAAATCGACATCTTCATCTTCCCGGTTTGGCAGGCGGTGCAGACCACTGAGGATAACCGGAATGTTGTTCTCTTTCAAAAACGAAACGACGCGGTTGGCCTCTTCACCCCCTACGATCACCACCTTCGGCACACCCATTGCTTTGGCAAACGTAACCGCTTCGATGATGTCCTTGCCGTAGTCGGCCCGGATATACAAATTTTGCTTGCCCGAAAATAAACCCCGCATGGCCTCAAGCTTGAGGTTCATAGTGGCGTGGGTTGGCTGAGCGGCATAGGCTCTGGCATCGGCAAAGGTGGCCTGCAGGGCTTCGATGGCGGGTCCTCGCTTTTCGTTTTTCCGCACGATGGTGCTGAAATCTTCCAGGTTGAACTCGTTGGCAAAATAAGTGGGCCAGTTGAGCCAGATACCATCATCTTTCTTTAAAACGGCATCTTCCCAGTTCCAGCCGTCGGACATCATAATACTGGAACTTCCAGACACCGTGCCACCCTGAGGCATGGCCTGCGTGAGCAGAACCCCGTTGTTCCGAATGGTAGGTATCACCTCTGAATCGGTGTTATAAGCAATGAGCGACCGAATGTTTGGATTCAGGATACCGATTTCCTGCTTGTCGACAGTTGCCCGAACAGCACCCGTTTCCTGCAAGCCAACGGTCGATGCGGGCGAAATAATGCCCGGATAGACATGCTTCCCCGACACGTCGATCACCTCCACATCTGTCAGGTTCAGTTTCACCAGCGTGGCGTCGACAACATTGGTGATAACGCCATTCGTGAACAGCACGACCCCGTTGGGAATCACCTGTCCCGTTCCCACGTGCACCGTTCCGCCCATCAGCGCAATGGTCTTCGTCTGAGGCCTTGCCGGGGCAGGATTCTGGCCATAGCTCATCAGCGAGGCCAGCGTTAATATAGATATTAGTAGTTTTTTCATGTTTCGACTTGTTGTGGTTTTCAGCACTCGTAACTTGGTTTACAGCGAAAGAAAGCAGCCGTACCCTATTTATCGAATACTGACCCAATACCTTATTTTCCCTCCTGCCCTTCAGCCATAACGCCTTCGATATCCTCACAATGCCACATACGAGCCCGGCGTGGTTGGGGACGCGTGGTCGAAGCACCACCAGCTTTAGCTGTTAGCATCTTCTGAATGATACGGGCCCGCTCTGCCTGTAGCTGCTCGCGTTTCTGATCTTCGTCTTTCAGACTGAAATAGACGGCGCCATCAATCATGGTGATTTCAGGGCGGGCATAAATCGCCAGCGGATTCGCATTCCATAACACCAGATCGGCGTCTTTACCGGAACGGATACTGCCAAGCTGTTTGTCGAGGTGCAGCAGCTTGGCCGGGTTGAGGGTTACCATTTTCCAGGCATCTTCTTCGGTCATACCGCCGTATTCGATGGTTTTGGCGGCTTCCTGGTTCAGTCGACGGGCCATTTCGGCATCATCTGAATTGATCGATACAGTCACCCCCTGATTATGCATCAGCGCGGCATTATAGGGAATAGCGTCGTGCACTTCCATTTTATACGCCCACCAGTCGGCAAAGGAGGAACCACCGGCTCCGTGTTTGGCCATCTTATCCGCCAGCTTGTAACCTTCCAGGATGTGCGTAAACGTGTTCACTTTGAAGCCCAGCGAATCGGCTACTTTCAGCAGCATGTTGATTTCCGACTGAACGTAGGAGTGACAGGTGATAAACCGCTTATTGGCCATGATCTCGGCCAGCGCATCGAGTTCAATATCCCGTCGGGGTGCCAGGGCCGTGGCTTTTTCCTTGGCAGAAAGCTTGTTGTAGGTATCCCAGCTTTTAGCGTATTCTTTAGCCCGGGTAAAGTGATCAACGAACACCTGCTCAACACCCATCCGCGATTGAGGGAAACGGGTTAGCACATTCGGGTTCGGGTAATTGGCCTGCTTCACGTTTTCACCGAGGGCAAACTTGATAAAGCCATCCGCGCCTTTGATAAGCATATTGTCGCCCGACTCGCCCCACTTCAGTTTCACAATTGCCGACTGACCACCAATCGCATTGGCCGAACCATGCAGCAACTGCGACGTGGTAACGCCCCCCGCCAGCTGACGATATATATTGATATCGTCGGGGTTAATAACATCCGACATGCGCACCTCAGCCGAACTGGACTGGCCTCCTTCATTGATGGACAACAGGGCGATGTGTGAGTGCTCATCGATAATTCCGTTGGTCAGGTGTTTGCCCGTACCGTCGATCACCTTTACATCAGCCGGAGCCGTAAGGCCCTTACCCACTTTGGATATTTTACCCCCCGTAATAAATACGTCGGTATTGGTCAAAACACCATCTTTTTCATTTGTCCAGACGGTTGCATTCCGAATCAGAACGGTTTCTGCTTTGGGCTTTTGCGTATTCCCCATCCCAACAAAGGGAAACAAGACTGTTGCGGCCGTGGAACTGGCCGGTGACGTCGCCGTCGTGGAGGCAATGGCTGCCGTGGAGCTGATAGCTGTGGTTGAGGCCGGGGCATCGCCCGAACGAACCGCCGACCAGGTGATGGCTTTCCCATCCGGTGTTTGTCCATCGCCTTTCAGGTTCGTTGGCGACGTGCGGTAGCCCGTCAGGCGGGTGGTGCCGGGTTTTCTTTTGTCCAGTTGAACCTGCATCGAGATCAGATCGCCCGAAAAAGAGACTTTAGGCGTCAGCTTAAGGGTATCCGCTACAATCTGGTACTCTGGCTTATCGGGCGATTTACCCGTAATGTTCAGCTTAAGATTCGACTGCGAACCCACGGTCAGGTTCCAGACACCACGCAGATCGCCCGCGTCTTTGTTATTGACGATATACTGCTTACCCCGCATCCAGTTTTCAAAAATCACATTATCGGCGCTGAACAGGTTTCCCGAGGTGATAATGAAGTTGGCTAAATGACCTTTCTTCAGCGTTCCAATCTGGTCATCGGCCTTAATCAACCGGGCCGGAATGGTCGTCAGTGCTTCAAGGGCCGTTTGTTCGCTTAGCCCATTCTCAATGGCTTTGCGCAGATTGGCCCAGAAATCAGCTTTGTTGCGAAGTCCGGCGGTTGTCAGGGCAAACGGGATGTTGGCTTTTGCCAGCCGACCGGCATTCATGGGTGCCATTTCCCAGTGTTTCAGTTCGGCAAGGGCTACATTGTCGGCATCCCAGGCATCTTCCACATCATAGGGCTGTGGGTAATTGATTGGAACGATCAGCGAGGCACCAGTTGCTTTCACTTCATCGATCCGCTGGTACTCATCGCCTGAGCTACGAATGATGTACTGAACACCGAACTCATCCCCAATTTTATCGGCCCGCAGGATACCCAGTTTGTCATTGGCGTCGAAAATAGCGGGCAGGCTCTGGTTCCGGGTCAGGGCCTCCAGCGACAGGTTAGCCTGCTCTTTATTTCCCGACCGCTTATACCAGTCGGCATCGTAGAATGCCTGACGCAGCAGGGCCACAATTCCCATCATGGAGTTTGGGTACTGCTGGCCAGAGCTACCCTTGCTGAATGAATAGTGGGCCGTGGCATTGGGTTTGAGCACCAGCGTATTCTCCCGATCGTCGGCCAGAATAACGAGGGCGCCGGTTCCCCGGGCAATACCATCATTGGGGTGTGTCAACACAGCCCCAAAGCCTAACTTACGTAATTCATCGGCTTTTTTCGCATCGGCTTTGAACAGAACGCTGGCATCGTTTTCGGGCTGGATGGCCTGGTTCCAGTAGTATGCTCCCTTTTTGTTGGATTCATACTGAGGCACCCCTCCCCGGCCACCACCGGCACCGCGAGTCATTTCGGGCATGCCGTAATCCGAATCGATATCGACCAGGCCCGGATAAATTCGTTTTCCTTTAAGATCAGAAATGACAGTTCCGGCGGGTAAGTTTACCGATGTGCCAACGGCTTCGACACGACCGTTGCGAATCAGTAAGGTTGCATTGTTCAGCGTAGTTTGCGGATCGACGATGATCGTTGCATTGGTAAATGCATACAGACCAGGTCGCTCATCATAGACACCATTTCGCGGGAAGGTCGTCTGAGCTACAGCAGAATAAGCCAGACCAGCCGCCAAAAGTGCTGTCAAATAATGTTTTGTCATGAATTTTGTTGATTGGATGATAAGTAGGGTTAAGGCCCAAAAATACAAAAAATAAAGCCGCTTTAAGGCATTTATCCCAAATAATATTTTGCAACCTACGTCCTTAAAATAGGGATATTAAATGAAAAACCTGTACTTTGGAAAACAAAACTATCCGTTAGCTATGCGCTTAATTCTTATTTATGTCTGCCTGCTTTTATCAAGTCTTCCCGTATTCTCTCAGGAGCAGTCGGAGCTGATGAATCAGACTACCCGGGATCGAATCAATTTCAATAATCTGAATATCTCAAACAGCGCAACCCTTTTCACAATTAAAGGGCCGGCAGGTACATTACTGGGCAGTCCTTATCTGGATACAGCCTGGCAGGCAGGAAATGTGAAATTTTACCACAAATTAGGCGTCTCCCTAAAAGTTGACTCCCTAGCCGGTGTGCCAATTCGACTCGATCTGCTGGCAAATGAGCTGGAGGTACGAGCGGGCGCAACCGATATAAAAGCAATCAAGGCCCCCGACATTCGCTATTTCGACATGAATAATGCCTATAGCTCAGTTAGTCGGTATATTAATGTACAGGAATTTCAATCGGACGAGCGGCCAAAAAATGGTTTTCTTGAACAAGTCGTAGCGGGAAAACTGGGGCTGCTCCTCCACCCATCTGTACATCTTCAAAAAAGTAATTTTAATGTAGCTATGAATACCGGCCATAAAGATGATGAGCTACTAAAGAAAATGGACTGGTATGCCCTCCGGGGTAATCAGCTGGTAAAATTTTCGCCGGGCCGAAAAAGTATTCTTGAACTAATGGCTGATAAAAAAGAACCGGTTGACTTATTTCTAAAAAACAAGAAACCAGAACTAAAAACCCGGGAGGGACTTGCCATGGTATTTCTGTATTACAATACCTTATAAACCGACACTGATCACTTTGTACTAACTCTAAAACTCTCAAGCAAAAATATTCACTACTTTTGACTAATAATTGGTTACTAGAAGGGCTGGCTTTTGTTGCTTGATCGCTACAAATAGCCAGCCTTTTTTGTCAGATAACATACTCGCTTTCTGGTCCTATAATGCCTTCACATTAAGTGGGAACCCTCCCTTTCTGGATTTACCGAGCACCGGTCGGGATAATACGAAGAATGTGGGCAGAGGATTCATACAAAGTCGTTTCCGGGGCAAAAATCTATTATATACTGAAACGGAATACCGTTTTCATCTGACGACCAATCGACTGCTGGGCGGGGTCGTGTTTGCCAATGCCCAAACTGTAAGTGAGCAAAGCAACGGCCAGTTTGAGAAGGTTGTCCCGGCCATAGGAACAGGGTTGCCCATTAAAATGAATAAAGTGCCCCGGACCAACCTATCCATCGATTATGGTTTCGGCTTCGATGGGTCAAGTGGGCTGTTCTTCAATTTAGGCGAAGTGTTTTAACGGGGTACGCTACTACAATACCAATGAGACGCAAATATGCAAATTAGGGTACTTTTTCACTTTCTATACAGACTTCACTTACCGTTAGGTGCTTAAACTGGTTCTATTTCCTTATACAAGGTTAACTAATCAATTGCCGGAACAATATCATGATCCACTTAGGTAAAGCCAAAATTTATTCCGGCTAAAGGATTACTTATAGAATATTTATTAAACGGACAAGCCTTATCTACGTAAAAGTAATGTTATGTATAGTTAAAAAATTTACGTCAGGAAGTACGCATGAATAAATACCTAGATCAATTAATGAAACATAAGATTTTTACTCTTGTGTAAATTATATTAAAAATCATATTTAAAATTTGGTTAAAAATCTCATTTTGACAAAATATGATTTTTTCACAAAAGAATATTATTCTTCTATATTGTCAATAATTAAAATTATAATTTGCCATTTCAGCTTCTAGCCATAAATTTTTTATGATTTTCTCGTATCGTAGTTTTATGGAAAGAAACATGTTTTCTTAACCTAACACAAACAACTTATGAGAAAATTTATATGCCTGAGCATACTTTTTGTATGGTCTCTAAGCCTGACTGCCTTTGCGCAGGATCGCCGTATAATTGGTAAAGTAACATCAGCAGAAGACGGGTCTCCCCTGCCCGGTGTTTCGGTCGTTTTGAAAGGCACAACAAAGGGGACATCAACCGATGCCGGGGGTATTTTCGACATCTCGGTTCCAGCCACAAAGGGAACCACGCTTGTCTTTAGTTTCGTTGGCGTGGCCACACAGGAAATCCCCATTGGAAACCAGTCCGAATTAAATGTGAGCATGGTATCCGACTCCCGCTTGCTGACTGAAGTGGTCGTTACCGGTAGCGGGGTAGCCACCAGCAAGGCCAAGCTGGGAATTGCCGTTGAAAGTGTTTCGGCGAAAGATCTGCCCCAGACACCTACAGCCTCTATCGATCAGGCACTCGTTGGTAAAATTCCGGGGGCTCAGATTTCCTCCGTCAGCGGTAACCCCGGCGATCCGGTCAATATTCTCCTTCGCGGTATCAACAGCGTGCAGGGTGGCACTAAGCCGCTTATTATGGTAGATGGCGTGCAGGTGGCTTCCACCGACATTAACTCCCTCGATCTGAGCAACGTCGACCGGGTTGAGGTTGTCCAGGGAGCCGCTTCGGCGTCTATCTACGGGGCGCAGGGTGCCAACGGTGTTATTCAGGTCTTTACCAAAAAAGGTAAGAAAGGGCGAACAGCCATTAACTTCTCCTCCAGTTATTCGGCTAACCAATTTCTAAACACGGGTAACGTTCACAAAGCCGACTTACACCCGTATCTGACAGACGCCAATAACAACATCATCAATGTAACAACCGGGCAACCACTCGACTATACACAGTACGGGGCCATCGAGGGAATTTCGTACCAGTATGGCGGTGCCACCCGGTATGCCATTCAGGATATCCGGAACGTAGCCGATAAGCCCTACAATGCCAACCTGAAATACTACGATCACTTTAAACAGGTATTTCAAACGGGTAGTACGGTAAATAACAACATCAACATATCGGGAGCTTCGGAAAAAGCTGACTTCAACATTGCTGCATCGAACAACCATACTACATCGCCTATCATGACTAAGAATAACGGCTATGTTGACCGCAGCAACCTGTCGGCTAATATTGGTACGGAGCTATTCCGGGGGTTCACCATCCGTTCGACCACGCAGTTGGTGTACACTAAAAATACCCTTAAGCCGGGGCTTGGCGCTAATTTCGGAACGGGTAATGGCAGTGTAGGATCGGTTTACAGCTTTCTGAACACCTCCCCCTTCTTTGATCTGACACGCCGGTTGGCCGATGGCACCTACCCGGTTTACCCGACTGCCGATTTCCTGAGTATCAACGCCGGAAACCCGTACTATCAGGCAGCTTATACGGATGGGGTCAACAATAAAATTGATGTACTTCAGAATTTCAACGCCAATTACAAGATCAACAAGTTCGTGGAACTCGATGCCAAATACGGCATCAATTACCGCAACGAAACCGCCCGCTGGACTTATTATAATCAGACGCAGAACACCACCTCTGACTATTATAACTCCTGGTCAAGTAACTATGCGCCCGACAATAAGGGGGAGATCGACAACTTTCAGTACAATAACACTTTTCAGAACTTCCTGGGTACGGCCTTTATCCGCACCGATTTTCAGGACGATTTCCATTCAAAGCTACCCATCCAGACCAGCACTCAGATTTCATTCGACTACCGCAAGAACCGATCGAGCGAATATGATACCTACGGCCTGGGGTTGAGTACGGCACCACCATTCAATATTGCGGCTACCTCCTCACAGGCAGTGGCTTACGATAACGTAACGCCCTTCATTACCTACGGCTATCTGATTAACCAGAAAGTGGATTTTGGGGATTATGGCGGGGTAACGGCGGGTTTTCGCAGCGACTGGTCGTCGGCGTTTGGCGGGGGCTCAACGCCGTTCACCTTTCCGCACTTCGATGCGCACATTGCTCCGCTAACCTTCTTCAAGAACAGTAGTCTGGCGAATACATTACCGTATTTTAAACTGCGGGCGGCTTATGGGGAAGCAGGTATCCAGCCGGGGGCCTTTGACCGCTACCCGGTGCTAAGCCAGCGTAATTTAGGGTCAGGGCTGGTCTATACCGTTCCGACCACCACCCAAAACCCGAACCTGAAAGTGGAGGTTTCGAAAGAATTTGAAGCGGGGACAGATTTTACCCTGGGAGGCAGTGCGGGTCGTTCCTGGCTGAATTCGGTTTCGGGCTCCTTCACTTACTGGAAACGCTCCAGCGAAAATGTGATCTACACGGTGAGTGTACCGCCATCCTTAGGCTCGACGGGGCAGTTGACCAACGCCATCAATATGTCGTCGAACGGGGTTCAGTTTTCGCTGACCTTGCCGGTTTATAGCTCTAAGAACCTGAAGTGGGATTTCACAACCAACTTTGGGCATCAGATCTCGAAGATAGACGCCATTTCGGGCGGGGCCGATATTATTCTGACTTCGGCTGCGGGCAGCACAGCCCTGGTACTAACGCCCGGCCAGCCCATTGGCCAGGTATATGGCTACAAAACCCTAACCAGTCTGGATTTTACCAACCAGGAAGGGGTAAAATACATCACCGATGCCAACCGGGCCAACTATACGATGGTCGGCAAATATGTTGTGGATAAGACTACTTACCAGCCTCAATTCACCAATGAGACCTACCCGCTGATGAACCCAAACCCTAAGTTCAACGCATCGTTCATCAATGGCATTAGCTTCAAAAACTTTCTGACGCTGAACTTCCAGTTCGACTGGGTCTACGGCAGCCACCTGTACAACCAGACCAAAGAGTGGATGTACCGCGATGGGATTAGCGGTGATTTCAGCACGCCGATTACAATTGATGGCAAGACTGGGGCTTACACCGCCTATTACGCGGGTGCTTATTATGGCCTTTGGGGAAGCACACGGGGGGCCGGTAACAACGCGACCAAGGACTTCTTCGTAGAAGATGCCTCGTTCCTTCGGCTGCGGAACATTTCGCTGGCCTTCGACGTCGCCAAAGTGGTCAAACTCCCCTATTTCAACCGGGCGCAGATCGTTTTCACGGGCCGCAATCTATTGACCGTTACGAAGTATACGGGCTACGATCCGGAAATCAGTTCAGGATCATCGAACTCCTCGTTCGACCGGGGTGTCGATCACAGCACATTACCGAACATCAAGTCCTATCAGGTGGGTCTGAACTTCGGATTCTAATCACTTACGTTATAAGACGTAGTCTATGACGCTCTCTGACCGTCAACCAGGTACTGCTTTACGATTGACTACTGACAACTTAATTTCTTTTGAGATGAAACTTCTTTCTAAAAATAAAATTTTCTCCACGGTACTATTCTCGACCCTGATGCTGGCCGGGGTGTCCTGTAAGGAACAACTGGACGTAGGTAACCCCAACGCACCAACCGTTGCGGCCAACGTGAATACCGAAGCAGGGCTGATTGCCTTTGCGCAGGGCGGTGTGTATATCAATGGCTTTTTGAACGGCGACGGCTGGCTGGGAAACAGCTATTTTTCGCTGCCCATTGGGTATAGCGAACTGATGGCGGATAATGTAGGGGCCGATGCCTCCAACAACCAGATTACAACGATTGGCGTACCTGATTACATCATCCTGGACGACGGCACCAAGGTAACAAATCCAGCACCGCAGGTGAGCATTATTCGATCGTACAATAGCCGGGCCGCTACGGGGGCGGGGAACAACCCACTCTATTACCAATGGCTGAATATGTATGCCCTGAACAATGTCTGCAATCAGGTTCTTGATCTGGTCGGCACCATTCCGTTTACCGGAGATGCTCCCAGTAAAACCAATACCATTAAGGCCTGGGCCTATTGGTGGAAGGGGTATGCTTACGCGTCGATAGGTTCTATGTATTATGCCGGTCTGATTGAAGACAAATCCGGCGTGACAAATGGCGACTATGTCTTGCACGATGCGGTAATCAACCAATCGAATACCTATTTTAACCTGGCAGCCACAACCCTGACGGCTATTACCAACACCGCCGATTATCAGGAAGTGATCGGGCAATTGATTCCCACCTTCAACCAGGTTGGCAATGGCGGAGTACCCACAATCGACATGTGGAAACGGAATATCAATACGATGCTGGCCCGCAATCTCCTTGTCAATAAACTGGCGCCGTTCGTGAATGGTAATCCGTCTGCAACAATCGCTAAATCATCGACCACAACTATGACAGCCGCCGATTGGACCAGTGTGCTGACGCTGGCTACTGCCGGTATCCAGAAAGGGGACGTTGTTTTTACGGGTCGCAGTACGGCCTCCAATGCGTTCTTTTCACCGTCGGGTGGTACGGTTGCCTCGTTGGCAACAGGCGTTAATACGTCCACGACCTTCAAAATCAGCGAACGGTTCATTCAGGCGTTCAACGCAGGCGATAAACGACTGACGAATAATTTCAATACAGCCACGACGTACAAAAATAACTATACGTTTACCACCCGATACAGCATCACAGCCAATGGCAACGGGGAACCCGGTGTGTATGTGTACGGCACTAAAGACGTAGGCGCTTATGAAGTGTACATGGCGGGTAGCTACGAAGAAAACGCGCTGATGCTGGCCGAAGCCAACATGCGTTTGGGTAACCTGGAAACGGGACTGGGTTTTGTCGATGCTGTACGAACGTACCAGGGTGCCGGCGTGGCGGCTGTAAAAGGAACAGGGTTGAGCTTGCCGCAAGCCCTGACAGAGCTGACTAAGGAACGGCGGGTATCGCTGTTTGGCCGGGGTTTGTCTTATTATGATAACCGTCGGTGGGGATGGACCTACGACATAGCAAACGGGGGTGGCAGCTATGGGAACACCCTGGTTACAACCGCTGGCGCGATCAATAAGAATGTGACCATCAATTATAACTTCATGGATTATTGGGATGTGCCAGCCGATGAAGCCGTGCTGAATCCATCGACATCGGGTGTAGTGACCAAAAACCCGAATTACTAATCTTGTTGCAAAACTGAAAAGCGTGTTTCCGGGGGATACAGTACACGCCATGTCTTGAAGATATGGCGTGTACTGTATCCCCCGGAAACACGCTTTTTTAACTTCCCCAATTCATCGGGATTTTACGTCCCGTTTCGGCGGCCTGCAGAATAGCCCCGATAATCTTCATATCCTTCCAGCCTTCTTCGCCAGAGGCTTCGGGTTTGGTTTTCGATTGTATGGCCGTAGCGAAAGCATCGATCTGAGCGATTTGCTGGTAATGGGGCGACGGCACCTCCATGGGGCCTTTGCTGGTTATCCCTTGAGCACCCGTTGCATTATAGGCCGCTTCGAGTTTAACCCAACCTCGCTCGCAGGTTGCGTAAAGCCGGTCAACGTAAGAGGAATAGGTCGTACTGCAATGCGCGATGGTTCCACCCGGAAATTCAAACTGAAAGAAAACCGTCTCATGTATATCTTTAAAATGAACCTTATCAAACGTAAAGGCCTGTGCCGTTACACTAATCGGGTCAAGATTCAGCGTACGCCGGGCACCCTGAATGGCATAAATACCCAAGTCCATAATGGCTCCTCCCCCGCCGATCTTTTTGTCGAGACGCCAGGAATTTGGGCCCGGTACCGTAAACCCCAGCCCCGATTCAATCACTTTGACATGGCCGAACGTGTTCTCCGCAGCCAGTCGACGCATTTCGAGATGGTGGGGTTCGAAGTAGAGCCGGTATCCAACCGACAGTTGCACGCCCGCTGTTTCGCAGGCGTTTATCATCTGTCGGGCCTCATTGGCATTCATAGCCATTGGCTTTTCACAAATAACATGCTTACCTGCCTGAGCTGCGCGAATGGTGAATTCGGCGTGTAGGAAATTGGGTAAAACGACGTAGATGATATCAATATCAGGGTTGTTCCGAATTTGATCGAAGGTTTGATAATTGTAGATGTTCCTGGCTGGGATGGTATATTTCTCCGCCCAGGTTTTGGCTTTGTCGGGGGAGCCGGTCACGATGCCAGCCAGATAACAGTTCTGGCTTTCGAGCAGTGCCGGTGCCAGTTGATTGGTGGCGTAATTACCCAGTCCAACCAGGGCGATGCCCAGTTTTTTCGCGCGTGGACCCTGATGGGCCAGAAGGTGCGTGGGAGCGACTAAAGCGCCACCAACGGCCCGTGTAATCAGTTGAAGGGAGTTTCGGCGGGAGATCAGCGACGACATAAAGCTACTTTTTATACACCGTCATAAGGTAGCAAAAAAAGAGCAGGAAGTTAAACTTCCTGCTCCTGATTAACCGTCTATGAGAACTATGCTATTTGTCGACAACAGGTGCTGACTCAGCGGGTTGTTTCGCCTGTGATCTGGCTTCGCCATTTTGACGCCCTTCCTCCTTCGGACCCCGCCGACGTTTCTTCCGACGCTTTGGCTTATCAGCAGGCTGGCTTTCCCCATTGACCGTCTGAACGCGAGGGGTAGTTTCCAAATTAACGGGACTCGTTGTTTCGGTGGGCTGAACACCCCCTTCGGGCCGCGGTTTACGCTCGCCCGAACCAGTCCGATTATCTTCCCGCCGACCGTCACGACGACCGCCGTCCCGTTGACCGTTGCGGCCATCGCTCCGTTTTCCGCCGTCGCGTCCGCCCCGACCGGAACCCCCTTTACCCCGCAATCCGCTGAACCGTTTTGGATCGAACACCGGCGACTTACCCATGCCCAACTCTTCGGTAATGGAGTGTTTATCGACCTCGCGTTCGATGAGCTTTTCGATATTGACGATTCGGTTCTGATCCTGATCGCTAATGAACGTAATGGCCGTTCCGGTCGTGGCAGCCCTTGCGGTACGGCCAATCCGGTGGACATAATCCTCGGCATCACGCGGGATATCGTAGTTGACAACGTGTGTCAGGTTGTCGATGTCGATTCCCCGGGAGAGTACGTCGGTCGCAACGAGTATTGGGAACGCTTTGTTTTTGAAGTCGCGCAGCACCACCTCGCGGTCATCCTGTTCCAGATCGGAACTGATACCTCTGGAATCGTAACCCAGTTTGCTCAGCGCCCGAACAATGCTATTCACTTCCGATTTGCGGGAGGTGAACAACACCATGCTCTGTACCGGCTTTGTACTGTTTTTGATCAGGTGAGCCAGTAAAGGTAATTTCTGGTTATCGAAGGCCAGATAAAACTGCTGATCGATACCGGCGGCTGGCTTCGAAACTGCTAAGCGGATCTCTTCGGGATCGGTGAGTAGCTTTTTGGAGAACTCACGAATTTTATTGGGCATGGTTGCTGAGAAAAGCAACGTTTGCCGCTTGGCCGGAATTTTCTCGACGATGTTCATAATATCGTCCGAGAAACCCATATCGAGCATTTTATCGGCCTCATCCAGCACCAGGTAGTCAATTTTGTCGAATTTGACATAGCCCAGCTGCATGTGCGCAATCAGTCGTCCGGGGGTGGCAATGATGATATCGGCTCCGGTTTCGAGGGCTTTCCGTTGTTTGTCCCAATCGTCGCCTTTGCCTCCGCCGTAGATGGCGATGCTGTTGGCCTGAACAAAATAACCAAAGCCTTCCACCTGCTCATCGATCTGCTTGGCCAGTTCACGCGTTGGCACCAGAATGAGGGTACTGGTATGGTCGTGATCGGTATGGGAGATTTTGTCGAGGAGCGGAATGAGGTAAGCCGCCGTTTTGCCGGTGCCGGTCTGGGCACTGGCGATGAGATCTTTTCCGGCCAGAATGACGGGGATGGCCATTTCCTGAACAGGAGTGGCTTTTAAGTAATTCATGGCGTCCACGCCGGCCAGCAGGTCGTCGTGAAGATTAAATTCCTGAAATGTCAAGGTAACAGCTGAATGATGGTGAAAAACCGCTGACCTTAACGTCCTGGCCAGCAAACCGCTTGATTTGAAACAAATATAACGAATTAGCAGTAAAAATACTGCATTGACAGCCCTTTCTATCACGATAACTACCCGAAACAAACTCGTTCCTCCGGGAGTCGTTATAAGTGCACCAACGCACTCCTACCTGATACCTTATGCGATCAACCATTCTGGCTTCTCTTTTCCTCATGATTCAACTGCTGGCGAAGGGGCAGCAGAATCCCACTGCCAGGCTGGAAACGGTAGCCGAGTTTGGCAGGCACCAACCTATTGGTCTGGCCGTTTCAGGACAGAACCGAATCTTCGTAACATTCCCCAAAAACCCGGATCAGTACGATTATGGTCTGGCCGAAATTGTCCGGACGACTTCAGGAAAAACAGAACGACGCCCCTACCCGAATGCCGTTTGGAATCAATGGGATTCGCTGAAGCCCCAGGAGCGGTTCATCAATGTGCAGGCCCTTTTCGTTGATCAGACCAATGCCTTATGGGTACTCGACCCGGC
Organism: Spirosoma aerophilum; assembly: GCF_054782495.1. NCBI lineage: Bacteria > Pseudomonadati > Bacteroidota > Cytophagia > Cytophagales > Cytophagaceae > Spirosoma > Spirosoma aerophilum. The sequence goes on from NZ_BAAGSJ010000013.1 coordinate 1,218,167, forward strand.
CAGCCCGGCGGGTCAGAAAGCGCTGCCTCAGGGCATCAAGCTTGTTAAAATTAACCTGGCTACGAATCAGGTAGAGAAAATCTACCGCTTCGAGGATTTACCCCGCGAACGCACCGGCCTGAACGATGTACAAGTCGATGCGCAACGGCACGTTGCGTACCTATCCGACCCCGGACGGGCCGCTATTGTGGTACTCGACCTGGCAACCGGCAAAAGCCGGACGGTTCTGGAAAACGATAAATCGACCAAAGCAGACCCGAACTTTGTCCTGACCATCGACGGCAAAGCGGTTCGCGACAGCCGGGGCAATCCTTTCCGAAGCAACGTCAATGGCATAGCCCTGACCCACGACTATACTTACCTCTATTTCAGGCCCATTACCCAGACCCTATTGTACCGAATTGAAACAAAGTACCTCATTGATAGCGCGTTGTCGCCGGCAGACATCAGTTCCCATGTGGAAAATATGGGTGAAACGGGTGTTTCGCACGGTATGATTGCCGATAAAACGGGCAACATCTACCTGACCGATTCGCCCGATAAAGCCATCCGCTACCTCACACCCGACCGCCACCTCAAAACACTTGTTCAGGACGACCGGCTCCTTTGGCCCGACAGTTTTGGTATTGGCTCGGATGGCTATCTGTACGTCACTGCCGCCCAGATACACCGCACTAAACGGTATAATGACGGTGCGGATAAAGTTGATTATCCCTTCCGGCTATATCGGGTGAAGTTGCCAAAATGAGACAATCGTCGGCTCATCCAGTAAACGATTATCTCCTGCTTAAAGAATAGTCTCGTATCTGAATTAATACTTCCTCCATCCACGCCATTCTCAATCCTAAGGTTGTAATTTTACGCGAATTCGTCAAAACCACATGCCTCATCGTTTACTTGTTGTCAGTCTTTTTGCCTGTATTGTTTTTCCGGCACATCTTCACGCCCAAAGCACATCTCCTTCCCTGGAGGACACCCTTCAACTCAACGAAGTCGTTGTGCGCGGTTACGCCACGAACCGCCGGTTGCTGGAGACACCGGCATCCATCGGGCTGCTTTCCCGCCGGGACTTAAACCAGCGGTTTGGTACCCCCACGCTGGTTCCGGCGCTCAACACGTTACCGGGCGTTCGGGCCGATGAACGGTCGCCGGGGAGTTACCGGTTGTCTATTCGGGGAAGTGCCATCCGGTCGCCGTTTGGGGTACGAAACATCAAAACCTACTGGAACGAACTGCCGCTGACCGATGCGGGCGGCAACACCCCCCTCAACGCTCTCGATGTGCGGGCATTGGGACGAATTGAAGTAATAAAAGGCCCCTCCGGTAGTTTATATGGAGCGGGAACCGGTGGTACCATTCTGTTCAGTGGCCTGGGCGTTCCGGCGGGGAAAACAAGTGTCGAGTTGTCGGCACTCGGGGGCAGCTACGGTCTGTATGGCAATGGCATTTCCGTTCAGACGGGCAAAAACAATTCGGCAATCTCGGTCAATTACAATCATTTACAATCCGACGGATACCGTGACCAGAGTGCTGTGGTACGCGATAATCTGAGCCTGGTCGGTTCGTTTAACGTCAGTCCCAAACGAACCATTTCCGTACTGGGGTTATATTCCGACCTCCATTACCAAACACCGGGAGGGCTCAACGAGGCTCAGTTCCGTGCCAACCCTCGGTCATCCCGTTTAGCAACCGCCACCCTGCCCAGCAGTGCTGCCCAACAGGCGGGCATCTATCAGAAAGTCGGCTATCTGGGCTTTTCGCACGAATACCGTTGGAACGACCGGATTCAGAATACAACCGTTATATACGGCTCGACCACCGATTTTGCGAACCCGTTCATTACCAACTACGAGAAACGGACCGATCAGGGTATTGGCGGCCGGACAGTGACGCAGATTCGTTTCCCGAATGGACCTCTCCCAACGGTATTTACGGTTGGTGCCGAATACCTCCGAAACTTTACCATCGTCCGCAATTTCGGCAACCGGGGTGGTATTGCCGATACGATCCAAACGGATGAAGAACTTGTTGCCCGCCAGTCGACGGTTTTCCTGCAGTCAGAAACCGAATTGCCCGCCCGCATCCGGCTGACAGCGGGCTTGAGTCGCAATGATGTCCGGTATGGCTTCACCCGCTTTTCGACGCGGGCGGCCGGAGGAGCACCGGCTATCCCGTTGGCCAGAGATTTCACCCCGGTCTGGTTACCCCGGGTTGCGTTACTCCGCACTTTCGGCCAGAACGTGTCGGCCTTTGCCAGCATCAGCACCGGCTATTCGGCCCCATCAACACAGGAAGTCCGCCCCTCGGCGGGTGGTTTCAACACGACACTTAACCCGGAACGAGGAACGAGTTATGAAGTTGGCCTGCGCGGATCAGCGTTCAAAAGCCAGTTGCGGTTTGATATAGCCGTGTATCAGTTCCGGTTAACCGAAACAATTGTCCGACGGTCTGACGCAGCGGGTGCGGAGTTCTTCGTCAACGCAGGTCGCACCGACCAGCGGGGGCTGGAAGCGCAGGTGAGTTACGATTTCCTCCCCAGTTCCTATTACACCTCACCAACGAGTGTATTCACCCTGTTACGCCTGTGGAACAGCCTGACGCTAACCCAATATCAATTTAAAGATTACAAACAGGGCAACACAGATCTGTCGAACAATAAGGTTCCCGGCGTTGCGCCGACAACGAATGTGACCGGCTTCGATGCGGAAACGAAAATGGGGGTGTATGCCCACATCACGTACCAGTTTCTGTCGCCCTTTTACCTGAATGATGGCAATACCGTGTTGGCGGACCCCACGCAGTTGCTTCAGGCGACACTGGGTTTCCGGCACAGCCTCGGCAAAAACTGGTTAATCGACGTGTATGCCAGTGGCGACAATCTGCTGAACCGAACCTACTCTTTGGGTTATGACCTGAACGCCGTTGGTAACCGCTTTTACAACGCAGCCCCCGCCAGAAACGGAGTGGGTGGCGTTCGGTTACAGGTAAAATGGTAATGAGGAGTGACGAATGAAGCGTGATAAGTGAAGAATACATACGATCTATTCTTCACTTATCACGCTTCATTCGTCACTTTCTTTGCTTAACCCAATAAATACAAAGCTTTGCTTACCGTCGCTAACTTTTCCAAATCCTACAGCGGTCAACCCGTGTTGACAATACCGGAACTGCATTTGTCGCCGGGATTTCATTATTTTCAGGGCGGAAATGGGTCGGGAAAAACGACGTTTTTCCGGACGGTGGCCGGGTTGCTGCCTTTTTCCGGAACGATTGAGTTAGAAGGCAAATTTGACATAACCCGAGACCCGGTGGCGTATCGAATGCGGGTCAACTATGCGGAAGCCGAGCCGGTGTACCCCACCTTTCTGACGGCCCGCGATCTGGCAGGATTTGTGGGCAAAGCCAAGAAAGCCCCCGCCGGACAAATTGAAGCACTGGCCGAACTTCTGGGTGTCGATACCTTCTGGACTCAGCCTACCGGCCAGTTTTCGAGCGGTATGCTCAAGAAACTGTCACTGCTGCTGGCCTTCCTCGGAACGCCCAGACTGATTCTTCTCGACGAGCCTTTAACGACCCTGGATGTGGCCACTGCCGAAAAACTATTCGCGTATATCCGGCAACTTCACACCGAGCAACATGTCTCGTTTCTGCTTACTTCCCATCAGGATATCCGTTTAACGGGCCTCCCGTTAACCAGCATCTGGCAGGTTGGCAACGGTGTTATTGAACTAACTACGTAGGCCGGGCCATGCTGACATTACTGAACCGGATTTTTGTGAGTGCTTTTTATGCCAGAAATGCGGGTACGTTTCTGGTCCTACTACTGCTTGCCTTTGGGTTTCTAAGCGCCGTGGAGCACAAAGCTCTGATCACGGCGGCTTTGGGTTCACCCTTGCTGCTGGCCATTGTATTTGTGATGTGGGGGCTGTATCTCATAAAAACGGTGTCGTTCATATGGCAGGAGTTGACCGCTCCGGAGCACCTTTTCCTACAGACAATCTGGCTCCTGCCTGCGTTAACCCGATGGTCGTTCTGGTTGATCGTTCAGGTGGGCCTGCTTTCCCCGATTATCGCCTACGGCGGGTGGATGATTCAGATTGCCAGTATCTACCAGCGGTGGGATTCCCTGACGTGCATTGTTCTTATATTAGTCGTGCTGACCATTACGGGCGTTGCCCTGGCCGATTACCGGTTACGGCACCCAAACCCTGAGGCACTTCGGCTCCCGCACGTATCGGTTTCGCTTCGCTATGAGTTGTTTTTTCCAACCTACTGGCTGCGGCACGAACCCTTGTCGCTGGTGTTGACAAAAGCCTTTTCGTGCCTTTTGCTGGCGGGTGTGTGTCGGCTCTACCCCACCGATGACTACGACCAGCGGCTCCTGCTGATCGGACTTTTGCTGGCTGTACTGGGGCACTCGCAGGTAGGCACGCAGCTGAGTGCGTTTGAGCGTAAATACCTGCTTCTGTTGCCTAACCTGCCCTTCTCACGGGTACAACGTCTCAGTCGGTATGCGGTTATGTATGGGCTGATCTGGCTGCCGGAATTATTGATACTGTTACGCAACTGTCCCATAGAAATTCGGCTGGATTACATCTTCTGGCTCTGGCTGACGGGTTGGGGCTGGATTCTGCTGCTGCACGCCCTGGCTTATCCGCAAACGATCAACCCCGAACGCTGGTTGTCAGGCGTGTTAGCCAGTTTCATTGGTGGGCTGTTACTCATTATGTTCGGAATCCCCGTGTATATCTGGCTGATTACGGGTTGGTTAGGGGCAGCAGGGCTGTGGTTCAGATTCCGCACTTAAGCGTTGAACCTAGAATCACTCTTTTCACCTGCTGAATGACCACCGCTCTTTCAGCACTTGGGCGAAGTTCTTTCCGCCAATTCCAGTGTTTGGGAATCAAGTGGGTAAATCCTGTCTATTTTCGTAAATACAACGCGATGCGTTCCTATTTTACCTACAGCTAGTTCATGGCCGATTCACAAACCTTCAATATTATCGTATTTGGCGCTTCCAGTTTTGTGGGCCAGATTATTACCCGCTACCTGTTTGACGAATACGGTATTGATGGTCCGGTGAAATGGGCCATTGCGGGCCGCTCTAAAACGAAACTATTGGCCCTACGCGATTCGCTGGGTGAGTCGGCCTTAACACTTCCTATCCTTATAGCGGACTCACAATCAGCAGAATCCCTTACCAGCATGTGCCGGCAAACCAATGTTGTTCTGTCGACGGTAGGGCCTTATGCCTTGTATGGTGAGCCGTTGGTGAAAGCCTGTGCTGAAACAGGCACCGATTATTGCGACTTAACCGGCGAAGTTCATTGGATTAAACGCATGATTGACCGGTACGAATCTGTCGCCAAACAAACCGGTGCCCGAATTGTACCCTGCTGCGGTTACGATTCCATACCATCCGACATGGGGGTTTACTTCCTGCAACAACAGGCGAAAGCTCGTTTTGGTAGGTTTTGCTCAAGCGTATCGATGCGGGTGAAAGCGGCAAAAGGTGGAGCGTCGGGTGGTACCATTGCCAGCGTACTTAACCTGATAAAAGAAGCATCTGGTGATGCCAGCCTGCGCAAAGACTTGTCAAACCCGTACCTGATTTGTCCGCCAGCCGAAAGGAAACGACCCCGGCAAACGCCCGTACTTTCCGTAAGCTACGATGAACAGGCGAAGTCGTGGATGGCTCCTTTTATAATGGCTGCGGTGAACGAACGGGTTGTTCAACGCTCTAACGCCTTTTTACACTACCATCCAAATTTCACTTATAACGAAGCCATGCTGGTCGGAAAAGGTGCGTTAGGCTATCTTGGCGCTTCGGCCGTAACGCTGGGTATCGGAGGGTTTATGCTGGCGGTAGCGGTTCGGCCGCTCCGGTCGGTAATCGCCCGTTTTTTACCTAAACCGGGTGAAGGTCCCAGCCCGGAAGCGCAGCGATCTGGCTTCTTTGTACATGACGTATACGGCCAGACCGAGACGGGGCAAACTTTACAGGTTCGCGTTTCAGGCGACCGTGATCCAGGGTATGGTTCCACGGCAAAAATGATTACCGAGGCCGCGCTCGCGCTTGCGCTGGACACGCCCGGAGAGCGTGCACCCGGCGGCTTTTATACACCAGCCACCCTGTTTGGCAATCGGCTGCTTGAGCGGCTGCAAGCGCATGCCGGACTGAGCTTTACTGTAATGCCAACCACTCCGCAGGCTTAAGCAACCGGAAACACAACACGCTGAACTTCAACCCGTTTTAACAGGGGAATTTTGACCATTTCGTTTTGGTAGCAAACCCATGTATTGCCTTTGCAGCCGACAGGCGCTGGACGACCAAAATCCCAACATTTGCCTTAAAAAAAACGATATACAAAATCAGATTGCCATTAACAGGGAAATATCAATCGAAACCCCGGGTATTAAAGCCCGTAATCAGTCTTCTTACACTATACACAATTTATAAGCGAATGAACAGACGGGAAGCAGTATCACAGGTTGCCTGGATGCTGGGCGGAGTTTTTTCGGCCCCTACCCTCCAGGCCATGAATCGGTGGGAAGAACTTGGGCCAAACCGCAGCACAGGTACTAGTCATACCGGAAAGTTTCTGACAGAAACACAGCATGAAATTATGGGTCGGGTCGCCGAACTCATCATCCCCCGCACGGATTCGTCCGGCGTGGTATCACCCGGCGCCCTCGACGTGGGGGTACCTGATTTCATGGAAATTATGCTGCGTGACTGCTATAAAAAACCTGCGCAGGATACCTTTTTATCGGGCCTTGGCGAACTGGAAAAGAATGGCTTTTTAGCCCTCCAGCCTGATCAGCAAACCACGATCCTCAAAAAAATTGAAGCCGATGCCCAGAAAGCAAACGCGCCCACTTTCTGGCTCATCAGTAAAGAACTCACCCTGTTAGGCTACTTTACTTCGGAAGCGGGCATCAAAGCCTCCTTCGATTACCAGCCCATTCCGGGAAAGTTTGAGGCTATCAAAATCAAACCGGGCCAGAAGGATTTCATGTATGGCAATCAGGCCTGACCATCGTTTACCCATTCACTTTTTTGCTTGTTGACAACTATGTACCTAAATATAAAAGCAGCCAAAACCCAGACCTACGATGCCATTGTGGTTGGATCGGGCATGACGGGCGGTTGGGCGGCCAAAGAACTGACCGAAAAAGGCCTGAACGTGCTCGTCCTCGAACGGGGTTATGAACTGAAGCACGTTGAAGACTACAAGACAGCGTTCAAAGACCCCTGGGAATTTGAGCACCGGGGGAAAATCACCAACGTAGCGGCCGAAGAGCATTACGCTACGATGTACTTTTCGGCAAAAGAGGGTTCTCAGCACATGTTTACCAACGATAAGGAAAACCCTTACATTGAAAAACGGCCCTTCAACTGGATTCGGGCCTACCATACCGGCGGCAAATCGGTAGTGTGGGGCAAACATACCTACCGCTGGAACAATGAAGACTTTATGGCAAATGCCAAAGAAGGTCTGGGGGTCGACTGGCCCATTCGCTACCAGGATCTGGTTCCCTGGTATAACTACGTCGAGAAGTTCGTCGGCATCAGCGGTCAGGCCGAAGGGCTGGCCGTCTTACCGGATAGCCAATTTCAGCCGCCCATGGCCATGACGGCTCCGGAAATCCATCTCAAGAAATCGGTAGCCCAGAAGCTGAACCGCCCCATCACCATCGGGCGGGTTGCCCACCTGACCAAGCCCCAGCCAATGCATACCGCGGTGGGTCGAGCCACCTGCCAGTTTCGCAACCGCTGCACGCGGGGCTGTCCGTTTGGGGCCTATTTCAGCTCCCTGGCCGCTACCCTGCCCGCTGCCCGTCAGACCAATCGGATGACGATTGTGCATAATGCCATCGTGAAGGAAATTATCCTGGACGATAAAGCGCAGAAAGCCAAAGGTGTGCGGGTAATCGACCAGAACACCATGGAGGTCATGGACTTTTACGCCAAAGTCATTTTTCTGAACGCCGGAACGATTGGTTCGACCTCCATTCTGATGAATTCAAAATCGGCCCGTTTTCCGAATGGACTGGGCAACGACAGCGACCAGCTGGGCCGTAACCTGATGGACCACCACCTGGCCATTGGCGCGCGGGGCGACATCGACGGGTTCGAAAATGACTATTTCTTCGGCGCCCGACCAGGCAGTTTGTACATCCCCCGTTTCCGGAACTGGGGCAACGACAAGCGCAGCTACCTTCGGGGCTTCGGCTACCAGGGGGGCGCTACCCGTGCCGACTGGTCGAGGGGGGCGACGGAGACGGGCTTTGGTGCTGACTTCAAGAAGAAAATGACACAGCCGGGACCCTGGAAGATTAACCTGAGCGGCTTTGGCGAGGTGCTGCCCAACCCGAATAACCGCTTTTACCTGAGTGAAGACAAAACCGATAAATGGGGACTACCACAGGTAGTCTTCGATGCGGATTTTGGCGAGAACGAACTGGCGATGCGGAAAGACATCATGAACGATGGGGCTGAAATGCTCGAAGCAGCCGGATTCAAAAATGTGGTTGCCTACGATAATCCGGTTGCCCACATGGGCCTCGGCATCCACGAAATGGGAACCGCCCGGATGGGTAAAGACCCCAAAACGTCGGTGCTGAACAAGTTTAATCAGGTTCACTCCTGCAAAAACGTCTTTGTAACGGACGGATCAGCCATGACTTCTGCTTCGAACGTAAATCCATCGCTGACCTACATGGCCCTGACAGCCCGGGCGGCCAACTATGCCGTCGCTCAGCTAAAAGCACACAATCTTTAGGGCTGGAGAATACTCAACGGACCACCCTTCCCGGTGATTACGCTTACGTATAAAATGGAAAGACGAGATTTTATAAAGACGACCGGACTCCTCGGCGGGGCCTATGCCCTGCCGGGGTCGTCAGTCCTGGCCAATGCGGTTTCCGGGGCACTGGCTCCTTCAGAAACCTTCTGGCTCGATGGACCGATGCGGTGGGCCCAGCTGGCCTTTGTGGAGCGTGACCCCGGCCATTATGACCCCGATTTCTGGCTCAGTTACTTTAAGCGTATCCATGCCGATGGTGCCCTGCTCAGCGCCGGGGGTATCGTTGCGTTTTATCCGACCCAGATTCCACTGCACCATCGCAGCGATTTTATGGGCAATTCCGACACCCTTGGGTATCTGGTGGAGGGCTGTAAAAAACAGGGGATGAAAATCATGCTCCGCACCGATCCCCACGCGGCCCGGCAGAACGTTTATGACGCGCACCCCGACTGGATTGCCGTTACCGTCGACGGACAGAAACGCCGTCACTGGGCCAATCCTGACCTATGGGTAACCTGCGCCTTGGGGCCGTACAATTTCGACTTCATGACCCGGGTCAACCACGAGATCATGGAAAAATTCCAGCCCGAAGGAATTTTTTCAAACCGCTGGCATGGTCATGATATCTGTTACTGCGAGCATTGCAAAACCAATTTCAAGGCCTTCTCGGGACTTGAGTTGCCCCAAAAAGCGGAGAAACTGGATACGACCTACCGCAAATGGGCCGACTGGCGCATGAAGCGGCTCCGTGAGGTATGGTCCCTCTGGGATACCGACATTCGGAAGCAAAAACCAACCGCCCGTTTCATTCCCAACGGTTTTCCGGATAAAGTCATGACGGGTAAAGAAGCCGATCTCTTCTTTGCCGATCAGCAGGCCAGGCGCGGACTTACCGCTCCCTGGGCCAATGGAAAAGGGGCGAAAGAACTCCGGTCAACGCTCGGCATGAAACCGCTGATCGGCATTTTCAGCGTCGGGATTGAAGAGGAATATCGCTGGAAAGATTCCGTTCAGAACGACGCCGAAATTCGAATCTGGGCGGCTGAAGGGACGGCCAACGGCATGCGCCCCTGCTTCGTGAAATTCGGGGGCGACATTTACGACAAGCGCTGGATGGAAGCCGTAGCCAAACTGTATGAAGGCTACTACAAAAACGAAAAATACCTGCGTAACACCGCTCCTATGGCTCGTGTTGGCGTCGTGTATTCCGAACAAACCGATCGAAACTACGGCGGGAAGCCGTGGCAGCTGAAACCCGGTGACCACCTCGATGGCATGTACCACATGCTGGTAGAGAACCGCATTCCGTTCGACATGGTGAACGATCGGTTGTTAACACCCCAGGACCTGAAGCGGTTTAAATTACTGATACTGCCTAATATTGCAGCTCTTTCCGATGCACAGTGCCGGCAGATTCAGGCGTTCGTCAGCAAAGGGGGTAGTGTTGTAGCTACTTTCGAAACATCGCTCTATGATGAAGATGGAACACAACGCCCGGATTTTGGTCTCGCCAGCCTGTTCGGCGTTTCCTACGACCAAAAGGTGGAAGGACCCATGCGCAACAGTTACCTGCAACTGCGCCATGAGGTTAAAAATAGCCAGACCCAGCAAATTCTAAAGGGTCTCGACGATACCCCACGGATCATCAATTCCATTTTCAAAGTCAATGTAAAACCGACGGCAACCTTCCCCAGTCCAATAACTCTTATTCCCACCTACCCCGATCTTCCGATGGAAGACGTTTACCCACGCGTGGCCGAAACGGATACGCGGGAGTTGTACCTGCGTCAGGTAGGCAAAGGGCGGGTTGCTTACATTCCCGGTGATCTGGACCGGTCTTTCTGGCAGCTACTCGGTACCGATCATGGTCAATTACTGAGCAATATTATCAACTGGGCCCTTGATGAAGCCCCCATTACTACGATTGAGGGGCCGGGCGTCATTGATGTGAACGTCTGGCGACAGGAAAAATCAATGACCGTCCACCTGGTCAACCTGACGAATCCAATGATGATGAAAGGACCCTTCCGGGAACTGATACCGGTATCCGCTCAAGTTACGGTTCAGGTTCCTGCGGGAGCCAAAGTGACCGGGGTGAAGCTGCTCATGAGCGGTCAAGCACCAAAATTTGACCTAAAAGGGGGTAAACTCTCCGTGGCCGTCCCTAAAATCCTGGATCACGAAATTGTAGCCCTTGACTTGGCCTGATCAGGTTATTTGTCCTGGAGAAACGACCGGTCTTGTAGTAAGCCAACCGATCAATTCTCTCGTTTTCAGTTTTCTCCATATCTATGATGCCAACCCGTATCCTCATTGCGCCAAATGCCTTCAAACACAGTCTAAACGCGACCGACGTAGCGCTGGCGATTCAGGAAGGATTACAAAGCAGTCGTCTGGACTGCGTGTGCGAATGTTTTCCCGTTGGGGATGGTGGGGATGGAACGGGTGAACTGATGATCCGGAAACTGGCGGGCGAACGGGTTTCGGTCCACGTAAACGACCCGTTTAACCGCACAATATTTTCATCGTTTGGACTGGTCGATACCGGCGAAACGGCCATTATTGAATTGGCGAATGCATCAGGTATTCAACTGGTTGAACCTCAGGAACTGAATCCCCTGCGGGCTACCTCGTTCGGAACCGGCGAACTGATGAAGCAGGCGCTGGACAAAGGCGTAAAAAAAATGGTGCTGGCGATTGGTGGCTCCGCTACAGTAGATGGCGGCACCGGCATACTCCGGGCGCTGGGTATCCGGTTTCTGGATGCCTCCCAATACGAGTTAACCTTCCCTCAGGACTTGATCCAATTGACTCAGATCGACTTGTCGGCCATCGACCCGCGCGTGTTAGGTTGTGAGATAACTATACTTTGCGACGTGGACAATAAGTTGCTGGGTCCTGAGGGGTCGGCTGCTGTTTTTGGCCCGCAAAAAGGTGCCACCCCAGAAGGCGTCAACCAACTGGATGCCAGCCTGGCCACCTTTGCGAAAGTAGTTCAGCAACAAACGGGTATCGACATGGCCGCCGTCCGGCATGGGGGTGCCGCCGGGGGGGTGGCGGCCGGACTTTACGCCCTGTTAAATGCCCGACTTGTCCATGGTATCGACTTTTTTCTGGAGTTCACCAGTTTTGGGAAAGCCGTTGCCAGTGCCGACATTGTCATCACCGGCGAAGGCAGTCTTGACGAACAAACACTTCACGGAAAAGGGCCGTTTGGCGTAGCTCAACAGGCGAAGGCCCGTCAACTACCCGTCATCGGCATTGCAGGAAAAGTACCTCTTACCCAAAATGAGACAATGGGTCAGTACTTCGATGTACTCCTGGCGATCGGTAATGAACCGACCGACCTGAACACCGCGCTTGCACATACCCGCCAGAATCTGGTCCGCTTAGCCAAGCAGATCGGAACATTACTGGCGATGAAAGGCCGGTAATAATTGGGGATTAACCGCTGATTTTAATCAACCAGGCCGGACTACCCTTTTTACGAACATTCCCCCTAATAACATATACGAGCACAATCAGGAGAGATAGGCTTATCATGCCCACTAAACAGAACAAAAGTTCTTTCATTCCTATCGTGGTCGTCTCCAAAAAGATACAAGAAAGTACGACTAATAAGACCGTTAAAAGCTGGTTGTTTACTAGTAATCTCATCTCCGTTGACGTTTAAAATAGTTATGTGTTTATATATCATTCAAATATAAAATATATCTATAGTTTACGATATTAAATTTTCATATACATTTTTCCACTTGAACCAGGTAAAAATTTAATCTCTCTTCATACTGAAATGACTCTCAAACAAAGTTCTACCGGGCCGTAATAGCATCCAGGATTGACGTTATTCGGGCAGCCGTTTCTCCGGTGCTGGGACTCTTGCCTTCCCCCCGCAGCTCATTTACAATTTGTTCGATAAGGGGCTGCTGGACATGCTCGGGAAAGGGTATCGTGTATTCCTCAACACCGGCTTCGGTCTCGACACGGATGATAAATTTCTCAAAGAAGCAGAATGTAAGTTTGCCTTTTGACCCGATGAACTGTGTCTGGTCGATGCGCTGCGCTTTGTTGACGGTGAAACACCAGCTTCCACTCCCCAAGACGCCCGACTCAAATTCAAAATTGGCTACCACAAGATCATCAGCCGGGTATAATCCCGCCTGATTTCTGGCTATACCGCTGGCCGCTTTGATCGGACCAAGCACAAATTCCAGAAAATCGAACTGATGAGAAGCTAGATCGTGAAATAGTCCCCCTCCAGACACTTCGGGTGAAACACGCCAGTTTGGCTGACTATCCCCTGACTTAATTATAGGTTGTTGGTGTACCTGAATGATCACCGACCGAATGTCGCCGATAACGTGCTGATCGATGAGTTCTTTGACTTTCAAAAAATAAGGCAGCGACCGCCGGTAAAATGCGACGAACAAGGGGACACCCGTTTCGCGGCTGACCTGATTCATGGCTGCACACTCCCCGGCATTGAGGGCCATCGGCTTTTCGACATAAACCGGCTTTCCAGCGCGCATCGCCCGAATAGCGTATTCAGCATGGCTCCCGGGGGGCGTCGCTACATAAATTGCATTGACATTAGGATCATTGATGAGTGCATCGGCATCGTCGTACCAGGTCGGTACGTTATGGCGACGGGCATAATCGGCGGCTTTTAGGCCGTCTCTCCGCATCACCGCGACAAGCGATGAGTTAGGGACTTTGTTGAACGCAGGTCCGCTTTTCACTTCGGTTACGTCTCCACAACCGATTATACCCCATTTCAATTGGTTCATGATTTCTGGATCAAAACAGGCAAAAGCAGCTAAGCGTGAAATACTATCGACCTTATCGCTGTCGGATCTGTCAAATGTATGTCCTGTTCTTGGTAACGGAGATGACCAGTGAAACCCATACAGGCCGCTATGCAGCTCCTATTGCCACAGTTTTTAGGGTACCCGCGTAAGGTGGAAAGTAACTTAGCCCAACACATGTCGGGCTATTTATGGTGTGGATAGGAAGCGAAACGCTGGCCCTTTTGGAGCCAGCGTTTTTTATATCAATACGGTTAAACTCTGTTTTGCCCTAGGCCATCAGTTCTTCCCAATCAGCTTTTTTTCTGTTTTGCGGCCAGGGCCTGTTTCCCGGATATTTCGGTAATGGCCGTAACCAACCGGTCGAGGTCTTTGGTACTGTGGTAAATATGGGGCGTCACCCGAACACCGTGGATATTTTCCCAGTCGATTCCGGACGTGTGAATTTTGTACTTGTTCATCAGTTGGCTGTCGACCTCACTGGTCTTCATCCCATCGATGGAAAACAGGGCAACGGCTCCCGCATATTCGGGTTTAAATGAGGTGTGGAGTTTAACACCCGGCAGTTCACGCACCCGCTCCATCCAGTAATTTTTGAGAAAATGCGCTCGGGCAAACTTCCGGGCGGTGCCAATGCTATTGTGAAAATCAACAGCGGTACCAATAGCCATCTCGGAAGCAAAGGATCGCGTGCCCAGCGTTTCGAACTTGCGGATATCCGGCCCATCAGGTTCATTGCTCGACAGCAGGGCCCACACGTTCTTTATTTTGTTCTGTCGAATATAAAGCATGCCGCTGCCAAAAGGGGCGCAAAGCCATTTGTGTAGGGAGGTAGCGTAGTAATCCGCCCCAAGGTCGGGAATCTTGAAATCGAAAAGGGCGAACGAGTGCGCCCCATCGGCAATTACCTCGATTCCCCGTTTGTGTGCAGCATCGGCAATTTTACGAACCGGCATTACCTGCCCGACCCAGTTGATCATGTGTGTTACGTGCACCACTTTCGTCCGGGGCGTAAACGCCTTAATGTATTGTTCGGCAAGCGCATCGTCATCTTCACTCGGCAGTGTCAAGTCCAGATAAACCAGTTTGATACCATCCCGTTTTTCCCGTTGTTTCCAGGCATTGAGCATATTCGGGTAATCCTGTTTCGTCAGAATCACCTCATCACCCGGTTTTAAATTCAACCCAAAGATGACCGTATTCAACCCCTCGGTGGCATTCCGGTTGATCGCGATTTCCTCGGTTGAACAGCCACCTAAATCGGCCAGTTTTTCGCGCAGGGATTCGCGTCCCTGGTCCAGAATGCGCCACATGTAGTAGGATGGCGCTTCGTTACAATACTGGTAAAACCGAATGTGTGCATCCTGCACAACTTTTGGCTGCGGACAAACTCCGCCATTGTTGAGGTTAAGCAGATTGGGGGATACTGTATATTCTGATTTTACCCACGCCCAGAAATCTTCATCCTGTGCCCACTCGGTAGCCGATTTCGTCGAAGCATCTGCCATGGAAATAGGTTTGGCAATGGATTCAGGAAGGAACTGCGGAAGGGTGAGCGCACCGGTCGCTGCGGCTGCCGTTTGACGGAAGAATGTTCTGCGAGTTGACATACAGGGAAGACGATAGAGGTTCTGAAGATCGATACACAGTAAAACTATACCGTTTTCTACTCAATATCAAGCAATAACGATTTTCAATATTCTGTCCTTCCTTTCTCTCACCGGGTTTAATACACGAAGCCAAAGAGAAGAACGGTTAATAAATCGAGCCTGAGCTCATTACCGAACAGCTGGCGTTTCTTTACCGGTCGTTAAGTAATGAGTTCAGGCTCGAAAGCAGCTACCTCTTTAAATTCAGAGTTGTTTACAGCTTAAGCATCGAAAGCGTTGTCGCCGGTTGACCATTGGCTATAACCCGCACCAAATACTGTCCTGTTGGCAATCCTCCCATGTTCAGTTTGATCTGGCCATCACTAAACTGGTACGAGGGAGTAACCAGCGTTCGGCCATCTGCTGACATCAACGTTAATCCCAATGTCGCGTTGGTGTATTTTACAGGCACCTGAATCGTAACGTACTCGATAACAGGATTAGGAAACACTTGCCAAGACTGGGTAACTTCTTCCGCAGCAACAGCTGCTATCCGGCTACCCGAAGACTGGCAGGAAACAGTGGAGGTAAAAAACGGCGCCGGTGCCCCGGCAATTTGAATCGATACGGTATGCGTACCACTCGACCGCAACGTTGCCGGCACATCCCACTGAAAAGCGTGTTGCCCGTTATCACCAAAGGCGGTAGCTAAATCCTGCCGAAACTGGGATGCCTTTATCGTTGCTACGACCGTATTATCCCAGGACATGATCACCGAAACAACGCCATTGGCAACGGCAGCATCCCGCGCCCAGCCATATTGCCGCTCACAATCACTGATGTCCACCGACCCTACGGGCATCGTAACCGAAGCTACCGGCGTCGTAGGCGGGGTTGGCGTTGGAGGAGTCGGTGTGGTGGGCGGGGTGGCGGCATTAATAACCAGTTGAGCCGTGGTTTCCACCCACAGCCCGCCCGGGTCAGTCGCCCGGATGGTCACTGTCGTCGTGCCCGCACTGGCGGGCGTACCGCTAAGGGCCAGACCCGAGGCCGATAGACCCGCCGGTAATCCGCTGATCGTGTAAGTTAGCGTGTTGCCGTCAGGGTCCGAAAAACTAGCCGCTGACACACTGGCCGTGTAACCCTGACCGACCGTGCCCGCGGGCAAACTGACCGTAGCAGCCACCACCGGAGCCCGGTTGGCGGGCGTGGGGGGTGGTGAAGGAGTAGCACTGGCCGGGCAGTTGAGCGAGAAGCTGCCGTTGGTCAGCACATAGTTGCTGCCCTGCACCCGAACCGTCACGTTCACCGGACCGCCCGTTTTGAGAGCATCGGGCGTATTAAGGCTGTAACCATGGTTGCCGTTGCCGAAACCCGCGGCCTGCAGGTCATTCCGGTAGCTGGCTGCCGATTGGGTCAGCACGACGGCCCCGTCTTTGACCACCTCGATGGTGATGGGCTGGTCGGGTACGGAGCTGTTGAAGACCCAGCCGTTGATGCTTGAGCAGGACTTGCCATCCACAAAACCGCTGTAGTTGCCTCCACTCGGATTGGTCGTGGGGGTGGTGGGTGTTGTCGGAGTCGTTGGGGTTGGAGGGGTCGGCGTTGTGGGTGGGGTGGCGGCATTAATAACCAGTTGAGCCGTAGTTTCCACCCACAGCCCGCCCGGGTCAGTCGCCCGGATGGTCACCGTTGTCGTGCCCGCACTGGCGGGCGTGCCGCTAAGGGCCAGACCCGAGGCCGACAAACCCGCCGGTAATCCGCTGATCGTGTAAGTTAGCGAGTTGCCGTCGGGGTCCGAAAAACTAGCCGCGGGCACACTGGCCGTGTAACCCTGACCGACTGTGCCTGCTGGCAAACTGACCGTAGCAGCCACCACCGGAGCCCGGTTGGCGGGCGTGGGCGGTGGCGAGGGAGTAGCACTGGCCGGGCAGTTGAGCGAGAAGCTGCCGTTGGTCAGCACATAGTTGCTGCCCTGCACCCGAACCGTCACGTTCACCGGACCGCCTGTTTTAAGAGCATCGGGCGTATTGAAGCTGTAACCATGGTTGCCGTTGCCGAAACCCGCAGCCTGCAGGTCGCCCCGGTAGCTGGCCGCCGATTGGGTCAGCACCACGGCCCCGTCTTTGACCACCTCGATGGTGATGGGCTGGTCGGGTACCGAGCTGTTGAAGACCCAGCCATTGATACTCGAGCAGGACTTGCCATCCACAAAACCGCTGTAGTTGCCTCCACTCGGATTGGTTGTTGGGGTTGTTGGGGTTGGAGGGGTCGGCGTCGTGGGCGGGGTGGCGGCATTAATAACCAGTTGAGCCGTGGTTTCCACCCACAGCCCGCCCGGATCAGTTGCCCGGATGGTCACCGTTGTCGTGCCCGCACTGGCGGGCGTGCCGCTAAGAGCCAGACCCGAGGCCGACAGACCCGCCGGTAATCCGCTGATCGTGTAAGTTAGCGTGTTGCCGTCAGGGTCCGAAAAACTAGCCGCGGGCACACTGGCCGTGTAACCCTGACCGACCGTGCCCGCGGGCAAACTGACCGTAGCAGCCACCACCGGGGCCCGGTTGGCGGGCGTGGGGGGTGGTGAAGGGGTGGCACTGGCCGGGCAGTTGAGCGAGAAGCTGCCGTTGGTCAGCACATAGTTGCTGCCCTGCACCCGAACCGTCACGTTCACCGGACTGCCCGTTTTAAGAGCATCGGGCGTATTAAGGCTGTAACCATGGTTGCCGTTGCCGAAACCCGCGGCCTGCAGGTCGCCCCGGTAGCTAGCCGCTGATTGGGTCAGCACGACGGCCCCGTCTTTAACCACCTCGATGGTGATGGGCTGGTCGGGTACCGAGCTGTTGAAGACCCAGCCATTGATGCTTGAGCAGGACTTGCCATCCACAAAACCGCTGTAGTTCCCACCACTCGGATTGGTCGTCGGGGTGGTGGGTGTTGTGGGTGTGGTAGGCGTTGTTGGCGTCGTGGGTGTGGTGGGCGTCGTGGGGAATGGGTCATCCCCTGTTTTGTGCGCAATAAACACCTCGGACATCTCACCTGTTCGGGCGGGAGAGGTTGAGTTGATACGTACCCTTACCCGACCATCAGCCGCAACGGGGAGTTGAATATCGAGCATATTATCGCCCACCCGACTGCCCACACCTAAATCAGCAATCAGGTCGCCGTTTTCTTTCAGGAGCTGGACTTTATACTGGTTATCTTCCCGAACAGGTGCGGTTGCCATAAATGGGATCTGAATATGATCCCCACCGTTACGATTTAATGGAAAAATATATCCTGTAGTAATCGAGGGGGTAGACGAAGGCTTTGAGGGCTGACAACGAGCGAAAAAGTCATCAGATAACGCCTGATTCCATAAATCGGCAAACAATGGATAGGCACTATCATTAATATGCACATTATCAAACCGATACGTTGGACCGTTGTACTGATCGGTGGAAACTCCCGCAAACGCATTACTGGTTTGAGCAACGAGCTGGTTTTGCGCGTTGATTATGGCTTGATCCGTTTCGTGTCCCACGTTGACTCCATAGTAAGACACTTTGGAGATCATCCAGCCCAGGTTGCCAAGGCCAGTTTGCGATCGTGTTTTATTGATTAAGGTGGTAATGTTCGACACGTAGTCGCCCTGGGATGTAACGCCATTATCACTCTCTCCCTGGTGCCAGAGTATGGAACGAATGCCCGTGCGTTTAATAAAATACGAAAGCGTTATTCCCAGTGGACGATAAGGTGCCTGTTTATTTAAGGAACCAACATTTTCCACCCCATTGGCTGCATCCCGCCAGTTGGCCGACGATGTTCCGGGATAGGAAGCGCCCAGAAATAGGACCGGTACCCCCAACCGGGCAACCAGCTTGTCGCCCAGTCCACCCCAAACCAGCATCGCATTATGAGGGCCTATAGGCATACCAGCCCCCGCCTGAACAAAGGATTTAGGCAGGTTCTGCTCATCAACTGTTCCGGCCGGGAAATTGAAGTAATTCAGCGTCGACACGCGGTCATCCTGAGCCGTCAGATTCTGCGCGTAGGGGGAGCCGTATACATTCGATTGCCCCGCCACGACAAACACTTCACCAACACCAAACCGGTCCAGCGACCAGTTACCCACCTCAGAACTACCCGACATGGCACGAACCTGAAGGGAGTACCAGCCTCCTGACAAATTTACCGTCCCGGAAAAAGTACCATTTGATACCGAACCAAACGTTGCCCAGTCCCTCGACTCCCCTCCGTTGATAGCTGTTACACGAATCTGGACACGATCGGCTGATGTAGGGCAATTACCCTGAACGGGTACATTCGTCCGGTTATCCTGCCCCCGTTGGAAGACGATTCGGGAGAGCGGCATAGTGAGCTGAGAATAAGCAGCTTTGTGGACGAATAAGCCAAAAAATAGAAGGAGAAAAGAAGAGATTTTCTTCATAAAGTACAGTACAATCCCAGGAAACCTTTGTTATTAAGCGGATTAACTTATTTACAATCAATTAGTTTATTTACCCTATAAACTTACTAACATATTGACAACTAATTTAATTTTTAATATATTATTAATATATCATGTAAATATTTATACATTCGCCAGGTATGGCGTTTGAGGTAACGGTATTCTATTCAGTAATGGAAAAATAGCAGGGTAAAAAGGCCATTAGCCCTGATTGTCAAAATTTTAACATATCCTGTTTATAGCTGACTTCACTAAAAAGATTATTTGTAAGCGTTAGAAAAACTACTTTTTCCGCTTGCAGCACGATCGGATAATTGTTTAATTATTTATTCTGGAACGTAAATTAATTCTATCGATCAAGTCTGATTTTGCTTTTTTGAACAACGCTGTAGTTTACTACTTAAAAATAACCAGCCTCAAACTAAAGAAAGCCAGGAGAGTTGACGTTTATAGCAGTGAAATCCCTCCTTAAATTGTCCATACATGGCAAATCAGCCCGGTGGCTGGCTCGGTAAGTTGAGCAATCTGATCATTCCACCCAGTCAACCCAACACTAACCCAATATCGAACGTAACCAATAAACGTATTCTGGACGAACTCAAAGCCAGTTTCGAGGACTCCATTCAGCGCGAGTCCGTCGGGACAAGCATGCTGTTCAACGCGCACTTCCTGATTATTTTGCACCCGGATACGTACGAAGACCGTCAGAATGCTTTTCCGGTAGTGGTAAATGAATGTGTTCAGGCATTTAACGCCAGTATAGACCAGCACAGGAACGAATACGGGCGCGTGTCGCCGGTGGCAACCAGTTGGTTTTTTAAATTCGGTGCCGGACGGGAGTTTAACGGCGAAACAGTCAATCCCTCAGATATAAAAGTGATTGGTGCGTTAACGGGTATTTTGCCGGGAAATGTACAAACCCCGGCAGCGGGCGGCAAAGTGAACGTGACCCAACGGGTAAAACAAACCAACCGCTATGAAAAAGTGGATGTCGATCTGAACACCTTTCAGCATATTGATTTCCGGGAACCGGGGGCGTTTGTTGTAAAATTCAACTTTAATCAGCCCGTTAGCTCCGTCAATCAACCTCCACCGGCCGGTGCTACCCGAGTGGCCCCCTCCCCTTCCCCATTGCCAGCGAGCTTACAGGCCGGTCTGGCACAGGTCAGTTATTACATTGCCGAATTGAACAAAGAAGATACCTATCTCATGCGCGACCGGGAAATTGTGATCGCCCGAAAGGAGCCGGAGAACCAGCATTTCCCCAATTATTTGCTTCTTGAATCCGCCTATGTGTCGAACCCGCACGCCCGGATTCGGTACAACGATTCGACCCAGTCGTTTCAGATCGCTTCATTTAGCCGCAACGAGACCCGGGTGAATGAGCAGCTTGTTGAGCGCAGCGAACCGGCTAGTCCCCAGTGGGTTGAATTACCCGATCGTGCCCAGATCTTACTCAACAGCATGGTTACGCTTCATTTTCACCGCAACGTATAAGTTAATGATCGACTTCCTGCTTGTTCTTCTCCTGTTCATCTTTGTGCTGTTTCTGCTCATCAGGCATTTTCAGAATTTACCCCGATAAGGCCAAACCAACCGGCAAAGGATGAGTTAGCCTATCAGATACTACCCACTATCCCGTTTCGAATGAATGAATTACTAATCGCCGGGCTAACGGATGTTGGCCAACGTCGAAAGGATAATCAGGACACCTTCATCTGCACCCCAATCTGGTCGGAAGCCAGTGCACTGCTGGTGGTGATCGATGGCGTTGGCGGTTATGCCGGGGGCGACCGGGCTGCAGCTATTGCGCGGCAGTCTATCGAAAAATACATGGCAACCCCCAACGGCGACCCCCTCTCCATGCTGCGTGAAGCCGTGGTGTTTGCCAATAATCAGATCAACGAACAACGCCAGCAAGACCCCAAATTGGGCCAGATGTGTTGCGTGCTCACGGCCGCCCTCGCCGACGTAAGCACCGGCAAACTGTATTTCGTGCACGTGGGCGACACGCGCCTGTATCGCTACCGCCAGGGTGAACTGGCAAAACTGACGCACGATCACTCGATGGTAGGCATTCGGGAAGATGCCAACGAACTGACCGAGTCGGAAGCGATGGCCCACCCCCGCCGGAATGAGATACTGCGGGAAGTAGGCTCAACCACCCACCGGGTCGATGATCCAGATTTTCTGGAATCGGGGGAAACGTCATTTCTGCCCGGCGACCAGTTGCTGTTGTGCAGCGATGGCCTGACCGATATGATCACCCAGGCCCAGATAAAAGCGATCCTTAACCGACCCGTTTCGCTCGACAAGCAATTGTCTGAACTGGTACGCGTGGCCAATCAGCAGGGAGGCAACGACAATATCACCGTCGTGCTGGCCCTGAACCCTGCGAAAACAAGTGAACCCATGACTCCGGAAGCCGTTGCCAGTTCCAGGCCCGTCCGGAAGCAAAAAGTACCTATTGCTCCGGTATCAGCCCCCGCTATCAGCCCGGATCCGGTTGAACCGCAACCCGTCAAACGCTCATCAATGGGCCGCTGGATTGCCATGGCCGTTGTCCTGCTGTGTCTGGTGGGGGGTATTTTCTGGTACCAGTCGTGGCCATCCGGCAGTGGTATAGTCAGTAACGATTCGCTTTCCAGAGCCGATACGTCAGCGGATACTACCGAGTTAACCATAACTCCCTCTCGTGTCGACTCTCTCCTTCAAACAGCGTTTCGAAGCCCAGACCACCGGCTGGTTTTATCTGATGACACCCTGCGCCTGAACAAGCCAATTCTGCTGACAGACTCCCTTCTCGCCCTTATAGGCAGCAGCCGAATGACCGTGCTCATACCCAGTGATACGATCAATGCAGCCGTTGCCATTCGGGTGGACCGCCGGGGCCTGATCAACCTGGACAATTTGATAATCAGCGGGTTCACTACCGGTATTGAAACAACCGACCAGACGACCCTGCAACTTAAAAACGTGTTCTTTAAGCGTGTAGACACGCCCGTTAGGGCCGCTATTCAACAAGATAGCTGCGTAAATACCGTTATTTCGATAGCGGTGAAACAACAGCCTGTTCTGCCTAAACCTAATCGTCCCTGATGGCTACCGTTCGATTTAACTCCCGGTTTCCCGGCTACGAAATTCTGAGTGAGCTGGGCCGGAGCAATGCCCGGATTCTCAAGGCTCGACACCTCGAAACGGACGATCTGGTGGCGATTAAACATTTTGCCCTGAATACCGACGAAGAAACACTCCGCCGGTTTCAGCGGGAGTCATCGATCATGGCCAGCATTGCCCATCCTAACATTGTGAAGGTGCGGGAGGTGCAGCTGGAAGCCGAGCTGCCTTATATTGTTATGGAACTGATCGAAGGCGGAAGCGTTTGCGATCTGCTCAAAGCACAGGGCCATCTTGATGTGCCCACCACCATTCGGTTGGGATTGCAAATGGCCAGTGCATTCAAGGCGATACATTCCCAGGGAATCATCCACCGAGACATCAAGCCCGATAATATTCTGTATCGACCCTTGATAAGCGGTGAGCTGCATTTTCTGCTGACCGATTTCGGAGTGGCGCGGTTACATGACCAGTCGAATACCATGACGGGTCAGTCGCTGATGACCTATGAATATGCTTCCCCGGAACAGTTCAATGATCCGAAGGGAGTTGGACCCGCTACCGACTATTACTCGCTGGGTGTTGTGCTGTACGAATGTCTGACGGGTAAAGTGCCCTTTGCCATGACAGATCACGCGGGCATTGTCACCTTCATGAACAAGGTGCTTACCGATGCTCCGCCCCCGTTGACAGTCTCGGCAAAGGGCCAGTCACTGGGTCCGTTTACAAACTTGCTGGAAGGGCTCCTGAAAAAGAAAGCTTCGGAACGGCTAAGCGATCCGGACGAGTTGACCTGGCTACTTAAGCAAACAGAACTTGCCTACCTGGAAGCTGGCCGGGCTAACCGTTCTACAGACAGGCCGGTAACCGTCCCGGCGGCAGCCCCTGTAGCCGCTGATGTGAGTCAGGTTCCAGCTCCTGTCCCCGTGCCAGCCATAGCAGCACGACCAGTACCAATAAACAAACCTCAGCAACGGGTAAGTTCAGGGAAAGCTATAGCCTTTGTTGCGGTAGCGTTAGTGGTCCTGGGAGGCCTGTATTACCTCACGTCAAAGCCTGCTTCTGAACCCATTGGCGAAACTTCTTCGCTGGAACAGCCCATCGGCACCACCACCAGGGCAACATCGCAACCGGATACAGCTGCCGACCGAATCAGGCAGCAGCAGGAAGAGGTCCGGCGACGGGAGCGGCTTCGGAAGGAGGCTCTCGCAGCCGTTAACAGTGTTAAGGCAAAGGCTGTAAATTTTAAAGTGGGACTTTTTGGCGGGATCAAGCGTCTTCAGATTCAATTGAATAACCCAACCCGGCTGTCCTTTACCTATGTGGTGGTGCAGGTTAATTACTACAAGGACGGTGGTGGGTTATACAAGACGGAGAAGGTCTATTTTAATCAGGTACAGCCAAACTCAAAACCTATCCAATCGGCTCCGGACAGTGATCGGGGAACACGACTAACCTGTAAAATAGCGGGTTATGAGTCGCCGGATATTCCACCGGCTTCCGATTCACTGGCTTCATCAACTGAGCCATTAAACTAAGAATCGATGCCAACCGTAAGCGTCAATACGCAATTTCCTGGTTACGAAATTATCGGCGAAATAGGCCGCTCGAATGCCCGCGTGCTCAAAGCCCGCCATCTGGCATCGGGTGATCTGGTCGCTATCAAGCATTTTACACTCAACACAGACCCGGAAACCCTCCGACGATTTCGGGTCGAATCGGAAATCATGACCAGCATCCGCCATCCCAATGTGGTGCGGGTGCGGGAGGTGCAGCTGGATATGCCCCTGCCCTTTATCGTGATGGAATGGGTAGAAGGCGGTAGCCTGCGAACGCTTCTGGAGGAACAGGGCCACCTGTCCATTGCCACTACCATTCGCCTGGGGTTACAAATGTCCGAAGCCTTTCACGCCATTCATCCACAAGGCATTATTCACCGCGATATTAAACCAGAAAATATTCTGTTTCGTCCGTTGCCGAGTGGCGAACTCCATTTTCTGCTCACCGATTTTGGGGTGGCCCGTCTGCGCGAACAAACCCAGACCATGACGGGGCAATCGCTGATGACGTACGAGTATGCCTCGCCCGAGCAATTTGACAACCCAAAGGGTGTGGATGTAGCCACTGATTACTATTCACTCGGAGTTGTTTTTTATGAATGTGTGATGGGCCGGGTGCCCTTCTCCATGGCCGAAACGGCTGGTATCGCCACCTTCATGGGACAGGTGCTGCGCACGCCCGCTCCACCCATCATACTCTCGGATAGTCAGTATCTGCCGCCGAGTCTGGCTACGCTCATTGACTGGGCACTCGTTAAAGACCCCACCCAACGTCTGAACGATGTAACGGAGCTGGCCTTATTACTCGGTCAGGCAAACGTGGAATTATTACAGGCCAATCGGTCCGGGAACCGTCCGACTCCGGTGGCTCCACGTTCACAAACAATGGCGGCTCCCCGGCCCGTCGCACGCCCTGTCGAAACCTATGAACCCGTTTACGAGGAGACGCCCGAACGATCAACCAACTGGATGATTGCGGTTGCTGTGCTGGCTGTCGGACTGCTGATTGCCTTTGCAGTTGTGTATAAGATGCGGCATAAAGAGTCGACACCATCCTCGTTTGTCTCCGATTCTACCGCTGCTCCTGCGGATTCTTCCCTGATAGGTGACATCCCTTTGGCTTCCGATTCCGCCACAACGACCCCACCCGAATCAGAAGAAGAAACGGTTACAGACTCAGTAATAACAACTCCCGTGCCTGCCGCCGAAACACCGCAACGAAGCGCAACGGCAACACCAGATACAACGACCGTCCGGGATTCGACAGGCACCCCTAATTGATTTTTTCACCAGCCATTCCTCTATGAAAGTTTCCTCTGACCGTATGTATTTACCAGTTGCATCGGTCATGCTGTTGCTGTTGTTTCTACGGCTCTATATTACTATACAACCCACCCTCAATCAGACAAAAGAAGGGTATGCGGCCGGACAGGCCCTTGACCTGAAACCGGGTCTGACGTCCGGGGCCATTCAACGGCTGCTAACCACGGGCAATTATTATTCTGATCCCAAAGACATTGCCCTCGTGGCTGATTCACTACCGGCAAAGCTTGTCGCCATCGGAGCGCCTGATAACCTTGGAGCGTTGAATAAACGACAATATGCCATTGCCGCTCCCCTCAGTTGGCGCAGCCGGGTTGGCGGTGCCGACTTTCAAACGCGCTTGCGGTTATCCCGCCAGCAAATGGGCTTCGATTCCATCCTGTATAATCGCGAGCTTTCCAACCCGAAAACCTATCCGTCAGAAGTAACTACCGGCAGCGGAACGGTGGCCTTTCAGGGTCGCGTGGTGAAGGAAGACCAACCGATGCCGGGGGTACTGATTCAACTGAAACGCCACCCGGCTACGGCTCAGCCCGATACCTTACAGGATCGATACATTTACGCCCGCACCAATGCCGATGGACAATTCAAGTTCATGGGTCTTCGTTCGGGGGCAGGTTACAGCGTTGTGCCCCTCAAGCCTGGCTTTGAGTTTGGCAGTCGCAAAGGAACGGCTCACCTGACAGGCGACCAGAGCGTTTCCTTTTCGGCCCGCCCCCATCAGCTTCGCCTGATCGGGTCAACCGTGTATGGCCAGCTTAAGACCGACCATGCCTTGACGGTACGCACCCCAACCACTTTCTTCTGGGAATTCTGGGGTATTGTTGGCGGACTGTTTCTGGCCTTTTGGGCCGTACAGTTCTTCTGGACCCTCCGGCGTTTCCAACCCGACCCCTTGTTATTACCCATTTTGTTTTTGCTGACTGGTTTGTCGGTGCTCATCCTGCTCGCCATCCAGGATCCCCTGCAGGACACCCTGTTTGCCGCACAGACCGTCCAGGGCATCGGGCTGGGCTTGCTGGGCATGACCCTCGTATCGCAACTGAACATCGGACGTTTTTATGCCAACTGGCAGTATGACTGGCTTTTTTCGTTCAAAAACCGCAACGCCGTCCGGCTTTCGGGCTGGACCTGGCTCGTTCTGGCCGTTGGCCTGGCCACCCTGACCCTATTGGCAGGTTCGGGACCGGAAGGCAGTGGCGTCCGGGTAAATTTATCATTTCTGGGCCTGACGTTTCAGCCGAGCGAAATAACCAAATACTTGTTGCTGCTTTTTTTTGCCGGATTCTTTGCCGCCAACGAGCAGCAACTTCGGCAGCTCCCCGATCTGCGCTGGCGGTTTGCCGTCAGCTTTGGTGCGCTGGCCGGTGCCGGGGTTTTGATGTTACTGTACCTTTTGTTAGGCGACATGGGCCCGGCTCTGGTGGTCTGCTTCACCTTTTTGCTGTTTTATAGTATCGCGCGGGGTAATCTTCCCGTTACACTGGCAACAGGAATTCTCTACGGCCTGGCGCTTTGGCTGCTTCCCGGCTGGATCGCTACGGTGTTGTGTTTCCTACTTGTGATCGGTTACCTGTTCTGGAAGGGCGATGCCCGCTCGAAAACCGGTCTGGGTTGGGTAGCCCTGCTGGCCGAAGCTCCGGTGCTGTTGCTGCTGGTGCTGTCGATGTTTGCCTTCGGCGATCTGCTTCCTTTTGTTGGTGACCGGCTTGCTGATCGGAAGGCGATGTGGCTCAACCCCTGGAACAACGATGTATACGGGGGCGACCACCTGGCACATGGTTACTGGGCACTGGCCTCCGGCGGCTGGACTGGACAGGGTTTGGGCAAGGGCTTTGCCAATGCCATTCCGGCGGCCCATACCGACATGATTCTGCCAAGTCTGGGCGAAGAGTTGGGTGGGCTGGGTGTCGTTTGTGTGTTTCTGCTGTTTGGCATCCTGCTGCACCGGTTGTTTCTTCATGCCCGCCGGGCGGGTCAGCCGTTTAGCTTTTTTCTGATCGCCGGTATTGCCATTGCTACCGGCGTACAGTTTTTAATCATTGCGGGCGGATCTATTGGTCTGTTACCCCTCACGGGCATCAGTGTCCCGTTTCTCAGCTACGGCAAAATCTCGCTTATCATTAACCTGACAGCCATGGGGGCCGTATTCAGCGTGGCGAACCGGCCGGGACAGGCCACCCAACGGGAATACCTCGAAACTCATTACGATGTCGTGTTGATGGCCGGCATAACCGGTTTCCTTGCCGGAGTTGTCGTTTTGTGCAGTCATTTGCTACCCATTATTGGCTGGCGGGGGCGCGAGTACGTTGTTCGGCCAGCGCGGGTGGCTACCCGAAACGGCGACCCGGTGTACAGCTACAACCCCCGCATCGAACGACTGACGCGAGCGCTGGCGGCTGGTACGATCTACGACCGTAACGGACTGGTACTGGCGTCCAGTTCACCCGACCTTGTCACTCGTCAACTCGGGAAACTCCGGCAAAGCGGCCTGAATGCCGATCAGGTTGCCAGCCTGACCCGCAAACGACAGCAACGGTATTACCCCTTCGGTAACCAGCTGTTTTTTTGGCTGGGCGATCTGAATACCCAACTATTCTGGGGCCAAAGCAATGGCTATTATGCCGAAGCCACTCACCTGAGCGAGCTGCGGGGGTTCAACAGCCGCCCCCGTAAAACAGAACTCGTAACCACCGACTTCCGGGCCGACCGTTTCAGCCCCGAGGTTGAGCAAACCCGTACCTTGTCGGTGTATGATTACAGTGAACTGGCACCGGCGCTGCGGGCCGGACTCGATAGCCGGGAAGTTGCCGAACGCAAAGCCAAAAATCGGGATATACACCTCAGCGTCAATGCCGAACTTCAGGTGGCCATTCAGAACGCTCTGGCAAAATCGGACTTTCGGACGAAGCGGGTATCCGTTGTTGTGCTGGATGCGAGCTCGGGCGATGTGCTGGCTTCTGCCCTGCACCCGCTGCCAAATCTGCAAACGCCCGACGCTATGCTGCTGTCTGACCGCGACCGGATGAAACTACCCTACCTGGTGACGGAGCGGGACCTGGGAATGGCCTATCCAACGGCTCCCGGCTCAACGGCCAAAATTCTGACGGCAATGGCAGCTTTCAATAAACTGGGCTCCACAGCGTCGGAGATCAGTTACCGTATTTCGTGCGATGAGATTATTCGCCGGGGTGCCCGCGAATCTGAGCCCTGCAACGAGTCGGTGGATATGCGAAAGGCCATCGTCCGGTCGAGTAATGTCTATTTCATTCGTACTGCCAATGATCATAAGCTGGACAATGAACTGGCGGAGCTATACCTGGCAACCGGCATGAATGTAGACTATGTGGGTGGTTACTCGTTTACCGATACCCGCACAGCCCCGGAACGGGAGCTGATTCGCCGACACTGGCGGGACTCGTCCTTTGTAATTCGTCGGAGCCTCTATACTATTCTCCAGTATCCGAAACGGTACCGAAGCGAATTCTCGGGATTAGCCTGGGGCCAGGGACAACTTACTTCCACGCCCGCAGCCCTCGCCCGAATGGCGGGTGCTATAGCAAACCAGGGGGTTTTGCAACCATCCCGTTACGTGCTCAACATAGGCGGTAAGAGCCAGCCGATCCCGGACGGGAAACGGATAGCACGTCAGGCTGACTACGCCCGGCAGTTGGAATCATTCATGATCGACCAGTCAAACCCCTCCGAGGGACGGTCCAAGATCAGCATCGCCAGGGTGGCGGGAAAAACCGGCACGCCCGAACGAATGGTACAGGGTGTGCGTGAGAATGACGGCTGGTATGTATTTTTCACCCCCACACCCGATGGCCGATCGCATACGGTCGTGTGTGTGCGCATCGAGTTAGGCGAATCGTCCGCCGAAGCCGTTCAATTAGCGAATACCCTTGTGGCACCCATCCTGAAACAGCGGGGCTATTTAGGAAGTTTTTGACCCAGTTCTCCTTACCATCAGACATCATGAGCCTTATTGATAGCGTCAAACATCTGTTCGGATTCAGCCCGGCACAGCCAACTCAGCCGGTCAAGCCGGAAGCATCATCGGAACTCATTTCCGAACCTCCACTTCAGGTTCCGCAAGGTCCTCCACCAGCCGGGCAGCAGCGGGACCGTTTGCTTCGGTTTATTGTGGACAAACTCCGCCCCTACCAAAACGAGCCGGAAACAACCCCCGTTGGCGTTAAGCTCTTTATCCTAAGTCCAAATGCGGAAGAAGAGGAAGTTTACAAAGTAGCCCTATGGGCCAGTCAGCCGGGAAAGTTTCAGCGGGAACTCAGCCGACAACTGGCGGACAACTACATTAAGCTTCCGTCAGACTGGCGGTTCGAGTATGCCATTTATAGAGATGAGTTACCTGATGTCACGTATCGGGAGGGATCGTTTGGGTTAGTAGTTCAGGACAGTTCAAAGCCGGACACCTCACCTCTTTTAGCCCGAATTGTTGCGCTGGTGGGTCAAACAGAACAGGCCGAATATAGGCTCGATCCGGGGCAGAAAACCACCTTTTGCGTGGGTCGGGGTCATTCTTCGCAGACTACGTCGGGACGGGTTCGCACAAATGATATCATTATTCTGAATGACGATGATCCGGGCTTTGATCCGCAGCGAGGGGCAGGCAACGGCGCTGTCAGCCGGGCCCACGCGTCCATCCGCTACGATGCTATTCGGCGGCAATATTCCTTGCTGGTCGATGCCGGTGGCTTACCATCCAGTGGCAACAAAACCAAGCTATTTCACCCCGATGAACGAATGGAGCGGGCCGACATACCGGGTATGGGTTACCCCCTCCAGTCTGGCGACCAGATTGAGTTAGGCGGAGCGGTTACTCTACTTTTCGAACTGGTATAGCACTGACCCAGAGCACCCGGTTAACAATTCCTTAAAAACTCATACCTTTCTCCTTTCTCTACACACATTATCCCATGACTAAAACAATTCTTCTTTCCATTGTTGTCGCCACCATGCTTAGTTGTAGCTCCAAAAAAAACGATCAGCCTTCAAACCAGTCGAATGTCGACTTCGCCAAGGTTTTGGATGACTATTATGAGCAGCGACTAAAGCTGTTCCCCATTGAGGCCACTCAGCAGGGAGATAACCGCTATAATGATCAACTGCCTAACGATATTTCGCCGGCTTTTCTCGATCAAACCCGGTCGTTCTACACAGGCACCCTCGAAAAGCTGAACACCTTCGATCGGGAGAAACTCTCTGACGAAGACAAGATCTCGTACGACATTTTGACACGCGAGATGGCTCTGCAGCTGGAGCAGTACCCGTTTCATTTGGAACAGATTCCCTTTAACCAGTTTACCGGTCTTACCCTGGCTTTCGGCCAACTGGGCAGTGGTGAAGGATCCCAACCTTTTAAAACGGTGGCCGACTATGATAACTGGCTAAAACGGGTATCGGCGTTCACGGTTTGGGGCGATACGGCCGTTGCCGCCTTTCGAAAGGGCATGGCATCGAACAATGTACTCCCCAGGAGTCTGGTGGTCAAAATGATCCCGCAAATGACCGATCTGGTCGTGAGTGATCCTACCAAAAGCCTTTTTTACGGACCTATTACAAAACTCCCATCGACGTTTAGTGCAGCCGATAAGGAGCGTTTGACGGCAGCTTACAAAAAAGCCATCAGTGAGCAGATCGTGCCCACCTACCGAAAACTGGGCGCTTTTCTTAAAGATGAATACCTGCCAAAAGCCCGGACCACATCCGGCATCGACGTGTTGCCAAAGGGCCCTGAACTGTACGCTCATCTCGTTAAAACCTGGACCACAACCAACGACACTCCGGACCAGATCTACCAGATCGGTCTGAAGGAAGTGGCCCGAATCCGGGGTGAAATGGAAAAAGTAAAGACGCAGGTTGGTTTTAGCGGTAGTCTCGATCAATTTTTTACACACCTCAAAACAGACAGGAAGTTTTATCCTTATAAAAGCCCGAAAGAGGTACTTTACGCGTTCCAGACCATCCTGGCGAAGATCGAACCTAATCTGAAAAAAGATTTCATAAACACCCCCAAATCGAAATTCGAGATACGGCAAACCGAGAAATTCCGGGAAGCATCGGCCAGTGCCGAATACAATCAGGCGTCGGCCGATGGCAGTCGACCGGGGATTTTTTATGTACCCATACCCGATGCAAAGGCGTTTAACGTAACCTCGGGCATGGAGTCACTTTTCCTCCACGAAGCCATTCCGGGTCACCATTACCAGGTGTCGCTGCAACAGGAAAACACCAACTTGCCCAAGTTCCGGCGTTTTGCGTGGTACGGTGCCTATGGTGAAGGCTGGGCGCTCTATTGCGAATCCCTGGGCAAAGAACTGGGATTATACACCGACCCTTATCAATACATGGGTGCTCTCGGCGACGAAATTCACCGGGCCATTCGGTTGGTAGTCGATGTAGGTTTGCACACCAAACACATGACCCGCGAGCAGGCGATTAAATACATGATGGACAATGAGCCCATTTCTGAACAGGGTGCTACCGCAGAGATCGAACGTTACATGGCGATTCCCGGTCAGGCCCTCTCCTATAAGATTGGCGCGCTAAAGATTCGGTCGTTACGCAGTAAATATGAAGCTCAGCTTGGGAGCAAGTTTAGCCTGGCCGCTTTCCATGATGAATTTCTGAAAGATGGCTGTATGCCGCTTGATGTGCTGGAAAACAAAATGGATGCCTGGGCTGAACGGCAAAAATAAGCACCTGCTGAAACGGCATTTTTCGTACCTACCTATAACATGTTTTTAAAATGAGCTGGCCGGTAGGGCTGGGGTAAACCCCAGCCCTACCGGCCAGCTCATTTTCCAGTTAAACATATATTCACAGCTTGGCCCAAATCCAATCACATTTGGCCTAAAACCAACGGTTGATTCGAAGGTAGTATTGGCATATTGCAAACGAGTTCAAAACGACGTATATACCCATCGGTGCGCAGGCAAACCGTTAAGCCCTTACCACCCTTACACCTGTAATCCGGGCATTTTAATTGTCTTATCACCCGTACACCAGAAGCCACCTTAACTTAAAAAAATATGAGAAAGCGTGTTAATCAAGTTGTTTTAGTATTAGTGGGTGTGTTCCTGGCTTACATATTGTTTTATCCGGTACCAATAGATCCTCAAGGCTGGACGCCACAAGCGGATGTTGGTTTGACAGGACAATTTGCTCCCAATCACGCACTGGGTGCCTTACACAAAATGGCGAATGGGCAATGCAATCGATGCGAAGATGTAGCGGTCGATAGTTTAGGGAATGTGTATGCCGGTGACGTTGATGGAAATATTCTGGCCTTTAGCACTGATTTTAAAAACCGACGGGTACTGGCCAAAACAGGCGGACGGCCTTTGGGGATGATCGTAGACAAGCAAGGGAACGTATACACGGCAGACTCACCCAAAGGGTTGCTCAAAATATCACCCACAGGCGTATTGACTGTGCTGACTAATTCCTGTAGTGGTCGACTTATTACATTTGCGGATGACCTGGATTTTGGCCCTGACAGCACCATTATTTTCTCGGAGGCTTCCGATAAATTTCCAGACGCCATTCATATGCTGGATGTTTTTGAGCATGGGGCAAATGGAAATCTGTTTCGCTATTCCCTAAAAACAGGAAAAACAGAGCAATTACTGGATGATTTATATTTCGCCAATGGCGTTGCCGTATCGCGGGATGGCTCTTATGTTCTGGTCAATAACATGACAAAGTACCAGGTATTGAAATACTTTTTAAGCGGAGCCAAAAAATGGAAGTCCGAAGTCTTTCTGGATAACTTGCCAGGCTTTCCGGATGGGGTCAACATCAGCCCGGAAGGAACGATCTGGTTAAGTATGCCATCGCACCGATCAGAAGCGCTCGACAAACTACTTCCCTATCCGTTCCTGCGTAAAGTGATATTTATGCTTAACCTGACTCCAGAAAAGCCAAAGCACTATGGGCTCATTCTTGGCTTTGATGAATCCGGTAAACTGGTGTATAATCTGCATGACCCTTCGGGAAGTTATTCTGATATCACCAATACCGTCCCCTTTCAGAACAAACTGTATTTGGGCAGCATTTACCAGACAAGCATAGGGGTTTATGAATTACCGGCGTCAACAGGTCAATAAGATGAGTTCAAATCCGCAACGTATATACACGCACGGTTAACACGAAGCGATCCACACAGTCGTGTATGGATCGCTTCGTATATTAAGGCAATCATGCAGATAAGAAGGCTCCCAGGCTGTTATAACCTAACGGGCCAGTGCACTTGGTTAAGTAAGGGTGAGGTTTCATTTATTTTTAGAATTTTTCGTTGAAACAGCCTGATAAATAGGCTTAATGGCCGGTATGTCCAAATAACGATCACATTTGACCCAAAACCAACATTCACTTCGGGGTAAGTATTGGAATATTGTATGGTCGCCCACAAG
The DNA here is from genome assembly GCF_054782495.1 of Spirosoma aerophilum. Taxonomy (NCBI): domain Bacteria; kingdom Pseudomonadati; phylum Bacteroidota; class Cytophagia; order Cytophagales; family Cytophagaceae; genus Spirosoma; species Spirosoma aerophilum. The sequence continues at coordinate 1,252,255 of NZ_BAAGSJ010000013.1, forward strand.
GACAGTATCTCTACTTTTTTCCACCTCGAAAACATGAAAGCCATCCAATCAAACGTACTAAACATTGGCCAGGAGCCATCTACTCTGGTTCAAACCCCTTTTACCGAGTCCACCCATGATGGTAGTATCCTACCCCTTCCATTTATTACAAGTCAATCGCTAAGCGATCCATTTCCTCAATCTGCACCATCCCTATCCACACAGTCGGATCGTTTTCATGCGCTGGATGCCGTTCGGGCATTTGCCCTGATTCTGGGAGTCTTTTTTCATGGGAGTCTGTCTTTTGTCTCCTACATAGGCTATTTCTGGGCCGTTCGCGACTCACAACCCAGCGTTTTTATGGATGGATTCTTTTACCTGTCCCACACCTTTCGTATGCAGGCCTTTTTCGTGATTGCCGGGTATTTTGCCCATTTCATTTACCACCGACAAGGGGCAAAAGGCTTTTTCACGCATAGGGTTCGTCGCATTCTACTTCCTTTTCTGCTGTTCATGCCACTTATATATATGCTTGCAGTAACCCTTTGGGTGTGGGGACAGCAGCGAATGGGAATCTTCTTTCCCAATACGCCAATGGCAAAAATAGCTCCCTGGTTGATCATGAAAGATAATGTACTCACCCTGAAGTGGTTCAATACAAACGTAACCACGGTTCATCTTTGGTTCCTGTATGTTTTGATGATTTTCTGCCTTACGGTTTCTGTAACAAGACCTTTATTTATAAAACTCGATCGGTCGCACCGAATCCGAATTGCTTTGGACAAAGGGTTGGCTAAACTGGCCCGAAATTCATGGGGTGGAGTAGCACTTGGTTTGATTCTGGTTTTACCCATGTTCAATGGGCCCAGTTGGGTTGGTGTAGAAGCCATGAAAGGTGTTATTCCGGTTCTGAGCGGACTGGGTACCTATGGGCTTTTTTTTACCGTCGGCTGGTTTTTTCATCGGCAACCCGCGCTTATAACAGAGCTGAAACGATTCTGGAAACTAAATCTGGCCATTAGTATCGTCTTATTGGGCGGGCTCACGTTTTTCCTGCTGAGACTGACTTATCTTCAGGCGGCTCCCCCAAATTTGCCCGCTATTGACCCTAAAATTGTCAGTGGCTTTCTGCCGGTTACAAATGTCATTTATGCAGTTGGATCCATGACGGCCGTATTTGCCTTCATAGGTGTCATTCTTCAGTATTTTGATACCCCCAGCAAACGCATTCGCTACCTGTCCGATTCAGCCTACTGGATCTACCTCGCTCACTTGCCCATCGTTGTCTTTTTTCAGATTCTGGTGGCTCCGCTTCAGCTTCACTGGCTGTTGAAAATGCCGCTCATATTCGTGCCCACGTTTGCCATCCTCTTCCTGACCTATCACTTTGGCGTTCGGAATACCTGGCTGGGAACGCTGCTCAATGGCAGGCGGTATCCGCTTAAATAACGTGAATAATGGGTTGATTAGCTTAAAATCTAGCTTATACGCAGTTATCACCCACGTTATACAGCGATTAGATCAAAAAGATTTCACCACAGAGGCACAAAGAACACAGAGGTTGATCAGGAAATAAAGTTTCCTGATCAACCTCTGTGTTCTTTGTGCCTCTGTGGTGAAATCTTTTTGATCTAGCCTGGATTCTGATCTTCAGTTAAACGAATGCTAACCTGCATTTAGCCATTATTCACGTTAAATAAGTAGCCGTTCACGGTAAAAAGCTGATCGATGATAGGAAAATCGTCTCTATGCACGTTAAACCAATTTTAAACAATAAATACCATATCCTGACGATATGGCATTTATGTTTTAACCAGGCCCTCAAGCGTATCAAGCCGATTACTTATTTACCTTACCGGATAAACGAAGACTAAGCTATTTACCGGATGACAACCGCTTTACACCTTAATATCCCTGATTTTGCGGGAATGTCGAGCTGTTGTTGTACGTGTCAATTTCCGATTGCGGAACGGGATAAAGTGTTCGATACGCAGGCATGGTGATGCCCGTCACTTTAATGGCGTCCACGGCCGTACCGGTACGAATTAGATCGAACCAGCGGTCGTTCTCCAGCGCCAGCTCCAACCGACGTTCATTGATTATTGCCGTCCGAAAAGCCTCTTTTGTTGGCAGTTGGGCACCCGTATAGGTGGGAACACCCGCCCGCGTGCGCACCAGGTTCAGGGTTCGGAAGGCTTCGCCATCAGACTGATAGCTAACTTCGTTCAGGGCTTCGGCATACAGGAGCAGGACGTCGGCAAAACGCAGCACCGGGAAATCGTTGCCGACATCATTGGTGCCCGACAACTCATCGTAAAACTTACGCGGTACAGCATTGATACTGGTCGGCACGGGTACCTGAACGGTTAATGGGAGCCGTTTATCCGTTGGCAAATAAGCGGCCCGCAACGAAGGTTCGATATTGTCGCCAATGCTGGTACCGTACCAGGAACCATGTCCTTCACCCTGCAAACCACCTTTTTTGAACTTAACGGCAAACAAAATTTCCGCATTATTCTTGTTGGTGACCAGGAATACATCAGCTACATTGGGCAGCAATCGATAGGTTGTGCCATTCACGACATCTCGCAGGGTCGACACCGCCAGGTCATATTTCTTCTCCGTTACATACACCTTACCGAGCAAGCCCTTGGCCGCGCCCGAAGTAGCCCGACCAACATCAACGCCTGTATAGGCAGCAGGTAAACCGGCAGCCGCATCGGTCAGGTCTTTTTCGATGGCTGCGTAGATCTCGGGCACTTCATTCCGAACAAACGAGCGGGCTTCGGTCGTTGTACCTGCTTTCAGCACCAGCGGCACCCGCCCCCACAACCGAACCAAATTGAAGTAGGACAACGCCCGGATAAACTGCGCTTCGCCTTTATAGCGGGCTTTGAGCGCAGCATCCATGTTGACCGCATCGATCTTGTCCAGAATCAGGTTGCAGCGGTTGATACCCGTGTACAGACTTCCCCAGGTATCCCGCAGGACCGAGTTGGTCGTTGGCTCAATAAACCGGTCGATGTTGTACCGGAGGCCGGCGCTGGAAGACGGATCATTATCGAGAACATTATCGCTTCTGGCCTCGACGATTGTGTTGTAATCACCACCATATTGGCTCGGACTCTGGAGCGCATCGTACGCACCATTTACCGCATTACCGAAATCATTGGCGGTTTTATAAAAATTGTCAGCGTTGGGCTGCGACAGGGGTTTTAAGTCCAGAAAGTCCTTCCGGCAGGCCGACAGCCCGATGAGTAAGGCAACGACTAAAGTTATTTTTTTCATGACGGTTTCTAGAAAGACAGGTTGAGGCCAACGGATGTGGTGCGGGGTAACGGATAAGTACCGTAGTCTTCACCCGACGAGAGGGCACTGTCGGGCCGACTGTTCACTTCCGGATTGTAGCCAAGGTATTTAGTGAACGTGAACGGATTTTGCGTGGTCACATACAATCGGGCGCGGCTCAGCTTTATCTTTTGCAGCAGCGTCGTTGGCAGCGAATACCCGAGCGTAATTGTACGAATGCGGACGTACGAGCCGCTTTCGATATGCCAGGTGGAGATTTCACCGTTGGAGCCCGAAGCCAGCCGGTTGGCCCGGTTGACCAAACCATTGCCCGGATTATCGGCCGATTGCCAGCGGTCGAGCGCCCCCCTGAAGAGGTTGCCGTTGCCTTCCATGTTATAAATATAGCGCCGGATGAGGTTCAGGATCTTATGCCCCTGAACACCCTGAACGGCCACCCCCAGATCGAAACCCCGATAAGCGAAGTTGTTGGTAAAGCCAAAGGTGAACTTGGGAAAATAGCTGCCCGTAACAGCCCGGTCGCTGCTAAAGTCAATCTTCCCATCGCCATTGTTATCTCTGAATTTAAAATCGCCTGGCCGGGTAGTTGTGGTATGCGGATAGGCGTCAATTTCAGCCTGATTTTTAAAGACACCGTCATTAATCATCGTATAATACTCGCCAATCGGGTGTCCAATCTGGGTAATAAACTGCGCCCCGGCCACACCACCGGCCACAATGATCGGGTCGCCGGACGGTCCGAGCGCGATCACTTTATTTCGGTTAGCGGCTATGTTGGCACTGGCATCCCAGCGGAACCGACCAAATGTCTGGCGTGTACCCAGTGTGAGTTCCAGACCCTGGTTGTTCACTTTACCGATGTTCTGTAACTCGGTGCTGAAGCCTGACGCACGCGGAACGGGTACATTCAGCAGCAGGTCGGAAGTATTGGCATGGTAATAATCGACGGTCATATTCAGGCGATTCCGAAAGAAACTGACATCGAAGCCAATATCGAACATAGCCGTTTTTTCCCACCGGAGCTTATCATTGGCCGAATTTGTCGGGGCCAATCCGCTCACGATGGTCTCGGGGCCGAGGATGTAGTTTTGATAGCCAAGCAGACTGACAGACCCATAGTTTGGTATCTGGAAGTTGCCGGTTAGTCCGTAGCTGGCCCGCAGTTTCAAATCACTGAGCCAGGTAGCCGATTTAAGGAACGACTCCTGCGATAGATTCCAGCCGGCCGATACAGATGGAAAATACCCCCAGCGATTGGCTTTTCCGAAGCGTGACGAGCCATCGGCCCGAATAGCTGCCGACAACAGGTACTTTCCATTGTAATCGTACTGCACCCGACCAATGTAGGAAAGCAGCGACCACTCCTGAACATCGGAACTTCCGGACGATACCTGACCCGCGTTGAGCGTCTGCACCAGGTCGTTGGGGAAGTTGGTTGCCGTCAGTTCATTCGCTACACGACGATCTTTCTGCGACGAGAAGCCCGCCAATGCCGATAAGTTATGCACCCCGAAAGACCGGTTGTAATTCAATGTGTTCTCCACGATCCAGTTCACAAAGTTCTGTGCTCTGGAAAAACCGGTGGGTACAGATGGGCCTTTGCGGTCCCTGATTTCGAGCGTCGATGGCCGGTAGTAATCCCGCTGGAAACTGTTAATATCCGTTCCCAGACTCAGCCGGTACGAAAGCCCCTTCAAAATCTCGTATTGAGCATACGTATTGCCCAACACCCGTAACTGACCCAACTTATCGCTCACCTGATTGGCGATAGCTACCGGATTCAGGATCGAAGTAGCCCCATAACCCCAGCCATTGTTCCCGAAATTGTAGGAGCCGTCGGCGTTATACACCGGAAAGATCGGTGCCATTTGCAGGGCCAGTCCAATAACACCTTCGCCCAGATACGGGCCTTCTGCCTTGATCAGATCGTGATACGAATACGTTGGGTTCAGGTTTGCCCCCACCGTGAGCCGACCACTCTTCACATCGACGTTGGCCCGGGCACTATAGCGCTTAAAACCGGAGTTAATGACCACACCCCGCTGATCGAGGTAGTTGCCCGACACGTAGAACTTTACGTTTTCCTTCCCGCCTGAAATCGAAATGGTATGGTTCTGGATCGGTGCCGACCGGAAAATGGCGTCCTGCCAGTCCGTATTTGTCAACCCAGGCTGACCGGATAAATACGGGACAATTTCGGGCTGAATAAGCGTGCTGGGCGCACCCACGCCAGTACTCCGGATGGCGTTGGCATCGGTAGGCTTACCCGTTGGATTGCGGTCGAGGTACGCATTGTTCTTGGCTTCATAGCTCAGTTGCGCATATTCATAGGCATTGAGCATGTCGATCTTTTTCGACACCTGCTGAACGCCAACGTACGAATCATAGCTGACAATAGTTTTCCCTTCCTTCCCCCGCTTGGTGGTTAGTAAAACCACGCCGTTGGAACCTCTGGAGCCATAGATAGCGGCTGCCGAAGCATCTTTGAGCACTTCAATGCTTTCAATATCATCGGTATTGAGTGTACTCAGCACATTAATGGGATTGTCCGGAAATTGCGTGTTGGTACTTCCCGTCGCAAACTTGGTATCGCGCGAAAGCGGGATTCCATCTACTACATACAGCGGATCGTTTCCGGCGCTGATGGAGCCCGTTCCCCGCACCCGTACCGACAGTGCGGCACCCGGGGCTCCCGATGTCTGGGTTACCTGAACACCCGCAATTTTAGCCGCCAGCGCCTGATCAAAACTGGCTACTGGCTGGTTCGCTAAATCCCTGGCCTTAACTGAGCCAATGGCCGTTGTCACATCCCGCCGATTCTGTACCCCATACCCGACCACAATGATTTCGCTGAGCGCATTATCTGAACTACTCAGTTTCGCATCGACAACACTCCGATTACCTACGGTAATTTCGAGGGGCTGATACCCTATAAACGAGAAAACCAGCACGGTACCACGGGCAGGTAACGAAATCTGGTACTTCCCGCTGGCATCGCTGGTGGCTCCTACGTTGGTCCCTTTAACCTGTACGGTGGTCCCCGCCAGTGCCTCGCCTGTTGCTGCATCCGTCACAGTACCCGTAATAGCCGACTGGGCAAACGAAAACTGAAACGCAAAACATAAAAGTGGGATAAGAAGCCATTTTTGACCACCTATCCTGACATAATCCGGTAATGAATTTATCATATTGGGTAAGTTTGATAAAATATTTACACACTACTGATTAGCCCCAATAAACGACAATAGGTTAATGGGTGCCAACCAGCGATATGCAATTATATTCATTACTGAACGATTATCGGGATATTTCCCACTTAAATTATAGCTTTAGTATTTTATTTAATTATTGATAGAAATAATTGCAATAAACTTTCACTATCAGCCTTACTGATTGACCCTCAAGCATCTTGCGCTGGTGGAAATGAAACCTCCCCAGCAGCCCCCCCGGGCTCAACAACCCAAAGGCGGATACCCGACGCGGTATTTCCAGCCGATCCGTTTTTCACCTCACCTGTAGCCAGATAATGAATAACCGCTTGCTCATCAGCAAGCTCAACCGGTTGCGAATGGGCCTCCCCTGAGGATAAACCGCTAATGTTTTCCAGAGAGTCCACCTTGCTCTGACCCCCTAAAACCATATTCAGGACCTTAAATTCCTTCGTTCTGGCCATCACCCGGATGTATTCGTCGAGCTCGGAGGCTTCGGAACGCTGACAATTCAGGATCGTATAAAAATTGGCTTCATTTCCAATATTGTGCAGAAGCCACTCGTAGATCGTTTTCATTAATTTCAGTTCAACCGTTAACAAAACACTTAAATCTCCAGGAGCTGCTCGGGCTATAGAATCCTACTCTGTTTTTCTAATTATCCTTTGCTTTACAGAAAAGAATGACCGAAGCCACCAGCCCGGCGTTTCAGCAACCTTACTTTGTATCCGTTAAAATTGTTCAATGAAATTTGTTGAGAAGAACTGGGGAGCAGTTTATTACGAACGTGAAAAAACACAAAAATCCCTGGTGAGCCATTTTAGTGCACCAACACAGTTATGAAACGGTGTAATTTAATGGTCAGAAAATATCTGATAATTAACGTTTACATATAAACGTCTGAGTTACTTAGCAATATAGGGACGTTAGACGGGGTGAAGCTTGCTGACGCTTAGTCAGGCTTTCTATGTTGAAACCTGGTTGTACTCAAAGAAATAATAATCCGTTTGATCCTGCTTCAGGGCAGCAGACTATTGCCCACCCGAAATTATCGTTTACGCGCATGCCTTGCCATCAGGAGTAATAGCACCATAACACACAGTCCTACCAGAATGAATGAATCAATATAACCTAAAAGACAAAACGGCGTTATAACCGCAGCCACCAATATAGATATTAGCAAGGGTTTACGCATGACGAAAATCACCAACGTTTGGATAGCTATTAACCAAAGGTAAATCTTTCAAAAAGTTGATAAAGGATATTTGGGACAGACGGTAAAGGTGTTGGTTCTCTAAATGGTCAATGACAAGGTATAGTTTTATCAGGAAAAACATATTGTAACTATAATACATTTTTCTGAATAAATAAGATACTTTCTTATCCCATAGAATCATTTTTATCTTTCAAAATTCGCATATAGATGTACAAACATTTATCTTTGAGCTTTCTATAACCCTCTGCACACCTTTTGATGAGTAAGCGAAAACAAACAATTGAAAAAGACCACTCAAGTAGTAACGTCTCCTTATCGATGTTGGCTTTCGAGCAATTGTTAGGTAACTACAGAAAAATGGTTTGGGAAGTTAAAATTGCGCCTACGCTTATCTCCCCCAACCCGCTATCCAAGTTATTTTAATCGTGAATTTGCCGGGTGCGACTATTACCCGGTCATTTACTCTGGTCAACAGCCCGACACCTTCGGCGTCAAAACAAGCGCTTTCTTCCCTGATTTCTCACGGCCGGTTTATAATCAGAGAGTATTGCAGACTACATTCTAATCTTCAGCAAGACTGATGAACAGGTTACAGATCAAGGCTCAACTGACCGTTGGCAGGTAGATCACCTGTCTGAAGACTTGACAAAGAAACTCCCAGCAACCGAATCCCCTTAGGGATCGGAAACGTAGCCTCAACCAATTCTACCGCCAGTTGACTAAACGTAGTCTTGCTGGTAATCAGTCGGACAGCTGTCCGACTTCGGGTGATCTGGGTAAAATCAGCGTATTTTATCTTAAGCGTAACGGTTCGGCCCAACACGGAAGTTCGCTCGCAATAACTCCAGACTTTACTTACGATCGGGGCCAGTTCCCGCAGTACCGCTTCGGGTTCGTTTAAATCGTGTTCAAATGTCGTTTCTGATCCAACCGATTTGCGTAAACGATTTGCCTGTACCGGCCGATGGTCAATAGCCCGGGCAATGGAATAGTAATACTGGCCTACTTTTCCGAAATGTTTCGTTAGGAATTCTGCAGACTGCTGGCGAAGATCAAGGCCCGTAAAAATACCGAGCGCATTCATTTTTGCCGCCGTAACATGGCCAATACCGTGAAACTGGGCCACAGCGAGTTTCTCAACAAATGGCAGTCCCTGATGTGGCCTGATCACGAATAAGCCATCTGGCTTCCGGTAGTCGGAGGCAATCTTGGCCAGAAATTTATTATAGGATACACCTGCCGATGCGGTCAATAGGGTTTCCTGCCTGATCTCTGCTTTGATGGTCTGAGCAATTTGAGTGGCAGACATACCGTTTGTTACGGAGCTGCTGACATCCAGGTAAGCTTCATCCAGCGATAATGGCTCAATGAGATCGGTATAACGCGCAAAAATGGCTTTTATCTGAGCAGAAACCGCTTTATAAACCTCAAATCGGGGCTTCACGAAAAGCAACTCGGGACACTTTCGAAGAGCTACTGAGGAAGCCATGGCAGAGCGGACGCCATATTGTCGGGCTTCGTAGCTTGCCGCAGCCACCACGCCCCGATTACCCCCACCACCAACTGCCAGCGGCTTGTTACACAATTCCGGATTATCGCGCTGTTCGACGGAGGCATAAAAGGCGTCCATATCGATGTGAATTATTTTCCTGTCGATGGGCTGGTCCACAAGTAATTGCGCAGGGTTATTGTCCGGCTACGACCGGGATCCCCTGTTTATAAGTTCTTCAAACGGGTTAAGTGGCTTACATCGTATGCCGAACATCCGGCAAGGTGACCGTTTCAAACCAGTACATTCGTAATCGGGAGAGATACTGTTTCCAATCCTCAAAGCTAAAGGGCTTCAGCGTAAATGAAGACGCCCCAAATGTATAGGAGCGCTCTACAAGCTGTGGCGTATCATTGGCCGAAAGGACGACAACAGGTAATGCCCGGCCTTTGGGGTGTACCCGAATTAAGGCCAGAAAATCAAGTCCATCGACCCGGTCATGTAAATCGACATCCAGTAATACGATTTTTGGTACTTTACCTTCCAGTTCTTCAATATACTTTTTTGCCTCTTCAAAACGGTTCACTTGTATAAAAGAGGCTTCCGGAAAATTGTTTTGCGCGGCTCTGTCTAGTATGTCTTTAAGCAACGGATCATCATCAACTACCAAAATAAGAAAAGAAGTAAGCATATTAGGTCAACGTTGAACATTTAGAAAAAGATAGATGGATTGAAAAATTTTATTCGTGCAACTGCCTATTAATTGGTTTAAAATCCATCCACCGGAAGATAAACGGTAAACGTAGCTCCCTTTCCGGGTTTGCTCTGTGCGGTGATGCATCCCCCATGATTGGCCACCACTTTTTCGCAGATCGCCAGGCCGATTCCTGTACCCGTAAACTCGTTTTTTGCGTGAAGACGCTGAAACACCTGAAAAATCCGGTCTACGTATTTCTCATCAAACCCAATCCCATTATCAACAACATCGATACAATGATACGCGCCAACCATTCGAACGGGCTTGATGGAGCGGGGCAGATTGGCCGCCAGTATTCGTTTTGACGTAATCGTTATAACCGGGGCTGTTGCAGGCTGACGGAACTTCAGGGCATTACTGATCAGGTTCTGAAAAAGTTGCCCTAGCTGAGACGAATCGCCCTGTATGGTAGGCAGCGCCCCAACGGTAACAGCAGCACCTGTTTCATGAATAGCCAGTTCCAGGTCGATAAGAACTGAGTTAACCACATCCATTAACGAAACAGCTTCCGTGGCATCCTGCTGAATTGAAATCCGGGAGAAAGCAAGCAGATCTTTGATTAGACCAGACATTCTGCTGGCGGCCGACTGCATACGTTCCAGGTAGTACGTTTCCTCTCCAGGTTGGGAAGCAAACTGCTCCTTTAAAATGTCGCCATAGGACTGAATTTTTCGAAGAGGCTCCTGTAAATCGTGGCTGGCAACGTAAGCAAATTGCTGCAGGTTGTCATTCGAGCGTATTAAGTCCTGATTGGCCAGCATCAAGGCCTGGGTTCGCTGTTGAACTTCCTGCTCCAGCCGCACCTGTGCTTTCCGCTGCTCTGTCACATCCCGGGCAGTGCCCATCATTTTGTAGGCTTTCCGCTCGTCGGTAAAATACGTCTTGGCCTGTGCATGTAAAATCCGTTCGATACCTGTTCGATTATTTACGACGGTAAACTCGGCCTCATAAATACCTCCCGATTCAGGCTTAAGTGCATAAGCAATCGCTTTTTTAACGCGTAACCGATCTTTTTTGTGCACTGGTTCAAATGCCATGTCGATCACTTCGCTGTCTTCGTAGCCAAACCAGTTACGGAGCCGCTCAGAATAAAACACCGCGCCTGTTGCCGGATCAATGCTCCATGTACCCAGTTCAGCCAATTCAATAGCGCCCCGAAAACTTTCTTCCGCTTCGGCGACTTTCTGCCGGTTTACCACCCGTTCCGTAACATCCTGCGCTATTTCGAGGATTGCATAAACTTCATTTTCTGCATTCAGGACCGGGGTGTAACTAAAGTCGTAATAGCCGGATGTCAAGACACCGTTATGCATCACATTGACCTGCGCGTCGAATGTCTGAAAAGACTTTCCGGCGGTGAATACATCATCCAGTATTTGCAGAAACGGTTGATCTTCCAGTTCCGGCATGGCCTCCCGCAGCGTTTTTCCTACAATCGTATCGCCTTTGCCAACGAGATCGATAAACGCCTGATTGGGCGATTCAATGACCAGATCGCGCCCAACAAATAACCCGATGGCCACCGGAGCAGCCTGTAATAAGGTACGGAAACGAGCTTCGCTGGCTTCCACTATCTTCCGGGCTTTGATCTGTTCAGTCACTTCATTGGCTACCTGAATAATACCCGTAAGCTGACTACCTTCGAAATAGGGCGTATAATTCAGGTTGAAATAGGCAGTTTCAAGCACGCCATTGCGCACGAGCGGAATCTCCACAGCCCACCCGTTATAGGATTCGCCCGTTTCGTATACCCGTTTCAATATGTCCATTATGGGCTGACTGGCCAGTTCAGGCAGGGCTTCCAGAGCCGACTTGCCAATGATTTCTGTACCTCGGCTCAGCAGCGAAAGCATCGACTGGTTGACGGTATCAAACACAAAGTCGGGCCCTTTTACCAGGAGCATAGCGACAGGAGTTTGCTCAATCACCTGGCGGAAACGGGTTTCACTTTGCTCTACTTTTTTACGACTGGCGACCGAGTTGGTTACGTCGATGACGAGACCCATGACGCCCATAGCTTCTTCTTCTGCGTAATATATCGGCTGGTAGATAAAATCCAGATAGAGCAGTTCAGTTTTTCCCCGGCGGTTTAACGTAACGGGCGCTTCCCGGGCAATGTAAGGTATGCCCGACGTCATGACCTGCTCCAGTACGGTGTCGAAACCCTGACCCTTAATTTCGGGGAGCACTTCCAGCAACGGTTTCCCAATTATCTCATCCAGTGGCCGACCGATAAATTCAGCATAAGCCGGGTTTGCCATCTGGTACACAAAATCGGGTTGCCGCCCCATGATGGAAAGTACAACTGGTGCCTGATCAAAAAGAAGTTTTAACCGATCAGACTGGGCATAAAAAGGCTCAGCATTCTCCCTATGGGAAATCGTTCCTTCTAATTGTTTTTGCCGTTGCCCAACCAAATGGGTTATATCCTGCACTACGCCCGAAAAACGCTGGAGAATCCCCTCTGCATCAAAATAGGCGGTACCTCTGTTGTCAAGCCAGCGGTTAGGCATTGACCGGGTGCTGAACTTACCCGAAAACTGACCAGCCTCCGGATTTATCAACGCCTGTTGCACTGCACTCCCGAAAACCTCCCGGTCATCCGCATACAGGCAGTCCAGTAACTGATCTATTGCAACGGGGCCATCAGTCGGTAAATCAAACAGGGTCTGACACTGCTCATCGAGATAAAACGCCTTTTTACTCAAATGATATGACCAGGTGCCTATGCCTGCATCCTGAAGGGTAAAAACTAACCGTTCAAGTTCGGCACCATACTCCGGTAAGACTGATTTGTTCTCATTCTTCATTAAATATGTGTGGATAAATCGTTCTACAATTAAACGAATAACCGGGACAGTTTGACACGCTGACTTGTCGGATAGGAGCCCAAAGTGAATTCAAAAAATGGCTTTGACTGCCCAAAGATTTAACCTCAAGTTTTAAAAAAGCTATTTTTAGCTAATTTAATTGCAATATAAAACTGTATTGAAATCAATAGGTAATTTCTTTGATTTGATTTTGCAATAATGTAAACTACTAACAACCTTCAATAACGTGTTGAAAGGCAAATCGGGTAAAGTCCATTTACCTGAATTTACCCGGCAGAATGCATGAAGATAATTTGGGGTTTTCATTAACCAATTCCCTACTCTACCCGTTTATCATCTACTTAATTTTTTACACGACTCAACGAACGTGAATTTAGTAGAAATAGCCCACGATCCAATCGAAACAGCCCGGGCTGCCCGTTTGGTTTATATGAGCGATACCATGCCCGGTATTCGTCGTCAACGCAGCTCCGACCAGTTTGTATACGTCGATGCGCGGGGACATGAAATTGACGACTCTGACACGCTTGCCCGCATTCGTAGCCTAATTCTGCCCCCGGCTTGGGAAAATGTCTGGATCAGTTCGAAAGCAAATGGCCATTTACAGGCTACAGGTATTGACACAAAAAACCGAAAGCAGTACCGCTACCACCCCAAGTGGAATGCCATTCGCAGTCAGACTAAATTCTTCCGGATGGTGGCTTTTGGCGAAGCCCTGCCCCTACTTCGGGAACGTCTGGAAAACGATCTGAAAACACGGGAATTGACCCGCGAAAAAGTTATTGCCATTGCACTGAGCGTTATGGAGCAGACCCTCATTCGGGTAGGCAACGCGGCATACGAAAAAGAGTATGGCTCCTATGGACTGACAACCCTCAAAGACCGGCATGTGAAGCTGGAGGGGCCCGACGTGCGTTTCAGCTTTAAAGGGAAAAAAGGCATCTACCATGATATTACCCTGCACGACAAGCGACTTTCCCGTTTGGTGAAAGCCTGTCGGGATATTCCCGGAAAAGAACTGTTTCAATACTTCGATGAGCAAGGCGAACGCCATGCCATCGACTCCGGCATGGTCAATGCCTATTTACACGAAACTATGGGGGAAGACTTTTCGGCCAAAGATTTTCGTACCTGGGCGGGTACAGTAAATGCGCTTCGGCTCCTGGCCGAACTGGAACCCTGCGAAACGGAGAAGGAGTTAAAGAAAAACGTAAACACGGTTCTGGATGAAGTGTCTCATCGGCTGGGAAACACCCGCACAGTCTGCCGCAAGCACTACGTACATCCACAGATTCTGGAAGCCTACGAGTGTCAGGACCTGAATCCCTACATCAAACAAAAGGCACGCTTCCGGCAAACCAGTCCTTATGGATTGGATGGTATTGAAAAACTATTGCTTAAATTTTTGAAGGACGAAATTAAGTCGGTTGTCAATGACAAGAAAGTTGCCAAGCGTTAGTCGGCTTTACCCGGTCAGCCTTCGTTAGAACAGGATGCTGACCGGCTCTTACTCCCATCGGCACTTATTTGACTGCTTTGACCCAGTTCGTTTTCGAACATTGCTGACAGACAGCCGGGCTATTTCCCTCCTGCAGCGACTCCACTTTACCACAGCCACAGCAGGCATAGTGTCCGGCTGCGGAAATCATGTCTGTTCCTTCTTTCAGCTCTCTGGGCAAAATCGGCAATCCTGGTCGGATGTCTTCTTCCTCAAATTGGAACACACTCAGCTGACCGTTTGGCTCCAGAATGGCGGTTCGTACCTGACCAAGATGTTCGATCCCCGCCACGCGTAAATCGGAGAACAGTTCTTCCAGCCCTAAATCTTCCTGATCAAAATTCTGGACAAGGATACATCCATTTTCTATGACATAAACGGGTTGGCCTTCGAGAACATCACGAACCTTTTTGCTCTTGTCGCTGATGTAGGTCGCCAGTTTGTAGCAACTCATCATCACGATAAAAACAACGACTGCCGACGAAAGGGGCACATCGTCATAGAACATGGGATCGCCCGCAGCGGAGCCTAAACCAATCAGCAAAACAAGTTCATAGATCGATAACTGCCGCACTTCCCGTTTCCCCGAAACGGTCAGAGCCGTTAGCAGGATAATAAACATGAAGGCCGTTCGAAAGGCGACCTCCCCCAGGTAGGTCCAGGGTAGATCGTGAATCAACATGCGGGCCCAATCGAAGGGCTCAACAGGCTCTGGCATTTTGTAGCGCTGAATAGAGAGGTATAGCTACACAACACCATGACCGGCAAACTGTTTTGTATGCGGCCAGTTAGCCGCTACTGACCAAGCTCCTGCGTTATGGTACTACTCAGGCGCAGCAATTCAATTTCGGCCGCTTTGGCGTTGTATTCCGCTTCGATCAACCGGGTTTGTGCGTTGATAGCATTGCGCTGCACGTCCCTGAATTCAACGAAAGTCGAGTTACCGATCCGATAACGGTCGTAAGCAATATCGACGTTTTCGTTGGCAAGTTGATTATTCTGCACCTCCAGGTTCAACAACCGTATGCTGGTCTGGTAAGCCTGGTAGGTTTGTACCAGAGCAAGCTGCAGTTGAATACGCTGATTATTTTCCTGATTCTGGGCGATGATCGTATTGACGCGGGCATTCTGGATCTGCCGTTTCAGGTTGTAGCCGTTAAAAATGGGTATCGTCGCAATGACGTTGTATGTCATGGCACCCGTTCGACCCGTAGCTACCCCAAAGCCGCCCTGATTATCCTGAAACTGATAGTTGTACCCCGTTTGGGCAGTTATCAAAGGCAACTGGGCAGCGTTTGCCAGCCGCACATTTACGTCGGCGAGGGTTCGGTTTAATACGGCCGCTGCGAGCAACGGGTTGTTGGCCGTTAGCGATTGCTGCAGGTTGGGCAAGTCCAGGGTAGGCCGAACAATAATGGTGTCGCGCAGGGAGAACTCTGTCTGCGGGTCACGCACCAGCAAGGTGTTGAGCAGTGTTTTGGCATTTCGAAGCTGCTGCTCCTGGGAGATCAGTGCGGCACTATCGGTATTATAATCGACCTGAGCACTCAAAAAGTCAACTTTCGAGCGGGTACCCACTTCATAGTTGGCCCGCGCCAGTTCAAGTCGCTCGCGCGAAATATCGAGTGCCTGGCTAAAGGCAATGAGCCGCTGGAGTTGACGGACCACATCGTAATAACTGGTGGCCACACTGGCAACGGTCGCTTCGACGTTGGCACGCGTATTAACCGTTCCAATTTTTACCAGTTGCTCCAGCTGATTAAAAATTGAGGAACGGGCATACCCATTAAAAACCGTATAATTTAAGTTAATACCTAAATTAGACGTACGGTTAAAAATCCCTCTGGCTTCCTGAGGAGGCCGAATGTTATCGATGAATGTCTGCCGGAAATATTGTAATCCTCCGCTGGAGTTCCCGTTAAAGGTTAGGGTGGGCAGGTAGCCTGCATTTCCTTTGGTGAAATTGTTTCGGGCAATATCTTCCTGAGAGCGGTTTATCTGAATTTGATAGTTTTTCTCAACTGCCTGAGAAACAGCCTGCGGGAGTGTCAACAGCTCTCCGGTCTGAGGTATGTTCCCTACGTTAAAAGTCCGTTGCTGAGCACGTTGAATAGCATTGGGAGTTTGTTGAGCGAAGGCCGAAAAGGAAATACAGGTAAAAAAGATCCAACTACTGAGCTTCATTGATTTAAGGTTAACTAGGACATTTAGGACAAAAATACAAGAATCTGCGATTAGCTGGCTGGCTTATTAACTTTCTCCTAAATTGCAGCTTTCCCAACCGTCCAATATGTACCGACCCCAACTTCTGTTTTTTGCCTTACTGGCTATCCTTACAGGCTGTTCCACCAGGAAAAAAGCCGATCTGCTCGTCAAAAACGCGGTCATTTACACCGCCGATTCCAGCTTTGCCGTAGCAGATGCCTTTGTTATTAAAGATGGAAAATTTCTGGCCGTCGGCAAAGCCGGTTCCCTCGAAAACGATTACGATGCCGATAGTACAGCCGATCTGAAGGGCCAGCCTGTTTACCCGGGATTTTATGACCCTCACGCCCACTTTCTGGGACTTGGCCAGGTGCTCACCCAGGCTGATCTGGTAGGGTCGACGTCTTACGATGACCTGCTGGACCGCCTGAAGGCTTTTCGCCAGAAACACCCCGATGCCATGTGGTTAACCGGTCGGGGCTGGGACCAGAATGACTGGCCCGAAAAAACCTTCCCTACCAAAGAGAAACTGGATGCCGCCTTCCCCGACGTTCCCGTTGCGTTGATGCGGGTGGATGGGCATGCTCTGTTCGTCAATTCCAAAGCGTTGCGGCTGGCACAGGTAACAGCTGGCTCCAGACTACCCGGCGGGGAGGTTCTTTTAAAGAATGGACAGCCAACGGGCGTTTTGGTAGATAATGCCATGCAGTTGATCAAGCGCGTTATCCCCCAGCCTGACCTGAACGACAAAGCCAGCATGCTGCTCGAAGCGCAAAAGGTTTGTGTGTCGCTGGGGCTGACGACCGTTTCGGACGCCGGCATCAGTCCCGACGAAATTAATCTCATCGACAGCCTTCAAAAAGCCAGCAAACTGAAGATCCGCGATTATGCGATGGTCAGCCTGGGCGAGCCGAATTTGAATTACTTTCTCAAACGTGGCCCTTTCCAGACGGACTGGCTCACCGTTCGTTCGTTTAAACTATATGCCGATGGTGCGTTGGGGTCTCGGGGTGCCTGCCTTCGTCGGCCCTACAGCGACCGCCCCGAAACCGGTGGCTTTCTGCTGCTTGGCCCATCGGAACTGGAACGGGTAACCAAATTGCTTTATGCCTCTAACTTTCAAGCCAATACCCACTGCATCGGCGATTCAGCCAATCACCTCATGCTTGACCTGTATGGAAAACTGTTAAAAGGAAAAAACGACCGTCGCTGGCGTATCGAACACGCGCAGGTCGTATCGGCCGACGATTTCTGGAAGTTTGGTAAATACTCGATTATTCCATCTGTGCAGCCAACCCACGCCACCTCAGATATGTACTGGGCCACCGAACGGCTGGGCCCCATCCGGGTGAAAGGCGCGTATGCCTTTAAGGATCTGATGAAGCAGAATGCAGCCTCCACCGGGGGCCTGATTGCCTTCGGCAGCGACTTCCCCGTCGAAGCCGTCAACCCCCTGTTTGGGTTTCATTCGGCTGTGGCGCGACAGGATGCGAAGAATTTTCCGGCGGGTGGCTACCAAATGGAAAATGCCGTCGATCGTAAATCGGCCCTGCTGGCCATGACACGCTGGGCGGCTTATGCCTGTTTTGAAGATCACCTCCGCGGTAGCATTGCCCCCGGCAAACAGGCCGATTTTGTGATCCTGGACCGCGATATTATGACCGCTCCCAATCCCCAATTACGAGGTATCAAAGTGAAACAGACCTGGATTAACGGTGAGCGGGTATTTTAACTCGCTCACTAATGCTGGTGGTAGGGACGGCGCTCGTCCCTACCACCAGCATTAGTAAACTTCCAGCACCTGATAAATCATTTTGTTGAACGTTACGGTATCATTGGCTTTTCGTCCCGCCAGTGCCGTACCAATGGGCGATGCGGCCGATACAGCGAAGTAATCGACGCCATCAACGGAGAGTTTACCGGCACCGACACTGATAAAGAACAGCCCCCGATTGGTAACGGCCAGACTACCGGGCTGAACGGTCTCGAATGCTTTCTCGATGGTCAGTTGTTTCAGTTCCCGCTCAACCTTGGTGGCCTCAGCCAAAAGCTGAGCATGACGGTCCCGCTCAAGTTGAGCCATGGCTCTCCCCGTTTCGTACTTATCGCCCGCGCTGCTCTTCGACTCAGAATTGGCCGCTTCCTGAGCTTCCTCCATCGCCTGTTTGGCCGTAGTGATACGTTTCTGTACGTAGGCTTCACACAATGCCAGTAAGGCTGCTTTTGTTTGTTGGTGTGTGTTGATCAACTTGATTTGGATTAGTAGGCTTTCCCCTAACGCATAAACCCAAAGAAACGGTTAAAATTCCCCCTCTCCCGGCTCTTTCATTTTCTTTTTGGCCTGATGCAGCCGATAGTTGAACGTCAGATTAATCTGCCGCAAACGTCCCTGAGAGGTGCTTTCAGTGTAAAAGTTAGCGCCCTCCGTAACGGAACGATACCGGCGGGAGTTGAACACGTCAAGCACATTCAACACCAGTGTCCCGTTGTTATTAAGTATATCCTTACTCAATGAGAGATCCAGG
Source organism: Spirosoma aerophilum (assembly GCF_054782495.1). Taxonomy (NCBI): domain Bacteria; kingdom Pseudomonadati; phylum Bacteroidota; class Cytophagia; order Cytophagales; family Cytophagaceae; genus Spirosoma; species Spirosoma aerophilum. The sequence continues at coordinate 1,271,273 of NZ_BAAGSJ010000013.1, forward strand.
GTGGCTATGGCCTGACGGGTTCCCTGCGGTGTTTTCTGGGGGGCTTCATAATTCCCCCGAAGCTGAAAATCGGTGCTTTTTAAGACCGTCAGACGAGACGTCAGCCGGGTGTACCAGCTGTAAGTATCGCTCTGGTAACTTGCGTCGAGGTTACCGCCGTTGGTAATGGCACGGAAGAAATTGACACTACCGTCAAGCTTCCACCATTTGTAGAGAGCGTAAGAGCTTGTGAACTCAGCACCATACGAATCTTCCGTAGCCAGATTTTCCGGGCGGGTCGTAGAATACCCCTGCTCGTCGACCCGGCGAATCCGGATGATTTTACCCGTGGTATGCCGATAGTAAACAGACGAACTCATCGACCCTTTCTCAACGTATTTGATGTGCCCAATTTCAAAGGCATTGGTAAACTCAGGGTTCAGGTCGGGGTTGCCGCTGAAAAAGTTACGGTTGTCGCTAAACGTCATGAACGGGCTCAAATCGTTGTACTGCGGCCGACGAACCCGGCGGCTGTAACTGATTTGCAGGGCATGCTGGCGCGGCAGATCGTAGGTCGCATGAACACTCGGAAACAAATTGGCGTAACTGCGCGGGTTAACATCGTTCGTTTGTTTCAGGGTCGTTGTCACATCGGTCCATTCGGCTCTGAGTCCCATCTGGTACGAGAACTTCCGCACCTTATTGCCCACAATGCCATAAAGTGCGTTGATTTTTTCTTCGTAGAGAAAGTCATTGGTCAACCCCGGCAGCGGAGTCGACGTGTTGTCCGGATTCTGCTGCGTAACGGCATAGTTGTTTGTCATATCCCGTGAACTCAGGCGAAGTCCGCCTTCCAGCTTCCCATCTTTGGCGAACGGCCGAACATAATCGACCTGAACCAGCAGTTGCTTTTCGGTTTCGTCGTTGATCGCCCGTTGCAGGATCGGCGGTATCCCGGATGGTAAATCGTTTGGCAGAAACGTATTCTGGGTAAAAATCTGATCTGACTTCTCCCAGTTATCCAGATACCGCACATCGGCGGTGAGCTCGTGACCTTCCCGGGCAAACGTTTTCCGATAACTGAGGACATATTCCGAATTGGGTTCTGTTTCGGTTTCGTCCTGTGTGCGGTAGGTACGGCTTTTCAGAAGATCATTCGTGTTAGGGCTGTAGTCGAGATACTGAATATCCGAGAAGCGTTTTCCCTTGCTCAGTCGCCAGGTGTACGAAGCGGTCAGAATGCTTTTAGGGCTAAAATAATAGTCAATACCGGCGCGGGCGTTGTTGTTCTGGCCTTTCTGACTGCTCGTTGAATTCTGCCGGTACACAAAAGTTGTGTCGTTGCTATACACTTCCTGATACAGGGAACTCCGGCCGGGCGTGTTCCGGAATGAAGCGGTATAATTGACGAAGAAATTGAGATTTTTCCGCCGGTAGTTAATGTTGGCGGCACCTCCAAAATTCGCCGGATAGCCCGTAATAACGTCGAAGGAGCCATTAAACCCTTCCTTTCGCTCTTTCTTTAGAACGATGTTAATGATGCCACCCATTCCTTCTGCCTCGTAACGAGCCGATGGGTTGGTGATCACTTCTACCCGTTCGACCATACTTCCCTGCAACTGCTGCAACCCGCTCCCCCCTTTAAAACTTACCAAACCAGATGGTTTTCCATCAATCAGAATCCGAACACTGTTACTTCCGCGAAGGCTCACATTACCTTCCCCATCGACCGCCACCGACGGTATGTTTTTCAAAATATCCGACGCCGTTCCGCCTGCATTGGCCAGGTCTTTCCCAACATTGAAGATGCGTTTGTCGAGGGCTAACTCCATCTGGCTCTTCTCTCCCACCACCACAACTTCGTCCAGCCGTTTGGCATTGGCCGCCAGCACCAGCGTACCCAGTTGCTGATCCTGTCCATTTATTGTGAACGATGGTATGATCAATTGCCGATAGGCTACGGCACTAATCTTTAGGTAGTAGCGGCCGGGCCGGGCCTGTACCGCAAAAACACCGGCTTCGTCGGCCACGACGCCCGTGACCAGCACCGAGTCGGCGGTGCGATGCAGCGCAACCGTCGTGAAAGGAACGGGGACTTTTTTATCATCGACCAGCGTACCCCTCACCCATGCAGGACTGGATCCGGCCGTTTGCGCTAACATCCGGAAAGGGCCTAAAAAAAGAGAAAAAAGAAGAACGTTTGTAAAAGTTCGCAGCATAGTTGAGCACTGAAATTGACACATAACCCGGATCACAGATAGACGCAGAGTAAATTCTCCATACTACGTAAAGGAAACAATTCAGACCATCTACCAACTACTTTACCGTTTTATTTAATTATATATGATAGAAGTTTAAATTGTCATATTCTCCCCGGCACAATCCACAAAACCTGCTGGTTTGTAACGGCTTCGGTCTTATTAAAATACAAAACCTTACCCTTGGTTTGATCAAACCTGTGTTCTACACCAGGAAAAGTAACCCATGGTTTTCCCTTTATTTTTTACAACAAAATCTGGTATTGATTACTTTTGCAAAGGCTCCCGGTAACGTTTGCATTAAAAAAAGTCAAAATTCCCTTCTTTTTATCCGTTATTATTAGGAAGCTTGTATAAATGATCAGCGATTTAAAATCCATACAAGCGTCGCCGTCCTCAAAAAAATACATAAAACACCATGAAGTATGATTGCTAAACTCACCTCTTCGGGAAACGGTCGTCGTCCAGTCTATGGCGATCTTGTTGATGTTTACTGCAACTCGCTTTCACCCGTTTATAAACTTCAGTTCAACCCAAAAGACAAAACGCCTAAGTATAAGCAGATTGTCCAATCCGTGATCACGGATATTGAGCGAGGGGTTTTGAAAAATAATGAGCAGCTTCCATCCATTAGTGAGTTAAGCGTCGAGTACTACCTGGCCCGCGATACCGTCGAAAAAGCTTACCGCGAACTTCGCGAGCGCGGCTACATCACCTCGGTTCAGGGTAAAGGGTATTATGTGCAGACCAACACGACGACAAAACTTAAAATACTGCTGGTTTTTAATAAGCTTAGCTCCTACAAGAAAATAATCTATTACGCATTCCTGAAAGCCCTTGGTGATAAAGCAACGGTCGATCTCCAGATTCATCATTACAATGCGCGTCACTTTCAGGAGATCATTGAGAAGAACCTGGGCAAGTACAATTATTACGTGGTGATGCCCCACTTCACGCAAGACCTCGACAAAGCCGACTACTTAAAAGTACTGGAGTCCATTCCGACCAATGAGCTGGTTCTGCTCGACAAGGATGTTTCGGAGCTGGCGGGCTCTCCCCTGAGTGTTTATCAGAACTTTGACAAGGACATTTGTGAAGCGCTGGAGAACGCGCAGGATCTGCTAAACAAGTATAGTCGCATGGTGCTGATCCTTCCGAGCGATGGCAATTACCCATCTGAAATTGCCCACGGTTTCCGGTCATTCTGCATTAACTACCGCAAGGAGTTCAGCATCAAAGAGAACGCCATTCACGAGAGTCTGCAGCCAGGCACAGCCTATGTGGTGGTCGAAGAAACCGATTTATCGGAACTCGTCAAAAAAGGTCGCCAGTCCTCCTATGAACTCGGTCATGAGATCGGCATCATTTCGTTCAATGAAACGACGCTTAAGGAACTGCTGAATATAACGGTCATTACCACCGATTTTGAAGCCATGGGCTACACGGCTGCTTCCTTGTTGCTGGACAATAAGCGCATAAAAGTAAAAAACCCCTTCTACATGATCCGCCGGGGGTCACTGTAGTTTAATGGAGTGTCTGTTTGGCGGATCTTAAGTGAATTTAGGAGTGGATTGGCGGTTATAAATAGATCTAAAAAAAGGGGAACCTGGTTTTAAGTCTATTTATTACCGCCAATCCGCTCATTACAGCCAATCCCCTTACTTCTTTTTCACCGGTATGGCGGCTGTCATGGTCATTTCAACACTGGACCCAAACACGAGCTTGGCCGCTCCAATGGTGGCGCGGGCCGGGTAGGCACCTTCCTTAAAATACGTCTTGTAAACGGCGTTCATCTTTGGAAAATCGTCCATGTTCGTCAGGTAAACCGTTACGTTGACGACATCATCGAGCGAAGCGCCGGCATCTTCCAGTATAATTTTGATATTCTCAATGGTCCGGGCCGTTTCGGCCTCCAGACCTCCTTCGACCAGCTTATTCGTTTTCGGGTCCGTTCCTACCTGACCCGATACAAACACGAAACCGTTACTGATAACCCCCGGACTAAACGGATAGGGCGTTGCGGGCGCTACCCGGGCTTTTACGATCTGCTTATGCTGACCGGACACAGAAAGGCTCACACCGACAGCAAGGAAACAAAGGAGAAGATACTTCATAGTTAAGTGATTAAACAGGTTGTTATATAAATTAAGTACGCTCTTTACTTTGACAAAAACGCCCGCAACACCGTGTTGTACTCGTCTTTTGCATTTAAATACGGAAAATGACCTTTTGCATGAAACGTGTGCACCTGGGCCGTTTTGTAATATTGTTTCAACGCTGTGCGAAGTTCGGCTGGAACGAGGGGATCATTATCCGATTCCAGAATGAGCACCGGGATTTTGGTTTGAGTACCGTCCATCGGCACAAACTTATCGACGACACACTGGTAGCGAGCCAGAAACTGCGCCTTCGACATACGCCCATACGTGTTTTCAAGGAGTTGCGCCCCGGCAAGCGGGTTGTTTTCAGAAGCGGGAATGACGACGTCGGTCAGATTTTGGCGCAGCCCACCCATGACCAACCATTCGGGTAACCAGGCTGCCACGGCCACTTTGCCTTTATTTTTTTCTTCCAGTACATCGTTCTTTGGAAAGGTATTGCCAAGAACCGCCTTCGTAACCCGCTGGGGATAGGTTGCGGCCAGATACTGAGTCAGGTAACCACCCAGCGAACTTCCCACCACGATCGTTGAATCGACCTTTTCCTGGTCGAGAATCGCCATTATTCCTTTCCCAAGGGCGGTGAGATTGTCGACGGGTGGGTAAGTAACACTGATGACCCGATACTCGGGGCTGAATTCGTTCATCTGCTGCCACCAAAAGTCATATCCGCCCGTCATGCCGTGCAGAAACAGAATCGTTTGGGGCCCTTTTCCCAGCGCTATATACGTCCAGTCGTAGCCTTGGGTGTTTATGGTAGAAATGGGCAGTTTGCGAAAAGCGGCCAGGCCGTTAACAGGCGCTTTATCCGTTCCGGTATATAGGTCGAGCGCGTCTTTTTTAGGAACGGGATACAGGTAAGCGGCAGCAATTAAGAAAACAGGCAGTAGCCAGAGAAACCGTTTTTTCATGGTAGGTTCAGGAAGGTAAGACAAGGTACGTGGGTAAAAATAAACACTTTAGTGTAAACCAAACGGATTTCGGGAATTCTTACCTTTTTTGTTTCGGTAAAGTCATGCTGTAAGTTTTCTAAACCTTGCAGCGCCGATGTAGTAATACAAAAGTTAACCCCAATCAAGCAAAGATCATGGTAAAACGCATCCTCTTACTCAGTATCGCCTGCTTTAGCGGGTACTTTTGCCAAGCGCAGGCTACACAACCCACCCAGGCATCATCGGACAGTATCATGATCACAATTTTCCTGAAGCATCAACAGGACAAAAGCCTTAAGCAGATTCAGGAAATACAAAATCAAAACAAGTTTCTGGAGAATTTTCCACCCAAAGAAGCCCGGGTTATTTCGTGGTACGTCATGATGGGCATTGGGCAGGTCGTTACGGTGCGCATCCCGGCAAAAAATTTGCGAACCCTTAATCTGATTATCGAAAATGGAGCCTGGGGTGCCTACAACACCGAATTTTACCCCACCTACGACTTTGTACCGGTCTGGCAAAATGCCATAAAGGGTAAGAAATGAAGGATAATTTTGTATGGATTACCGGAGTAGTTATCATCGGTGCCTCCATTTGAAACGGGGCACCGATGACAACAGTCTCTTCCGTCGGAGCGAGCGCCCTTGCTTCTAGCAGTCCCCAAGCAAAACGAATACGCATCAGGGTAAAGCTATCTCAGCCACTCCAAATGTTGACTCCCTGATCAGTTTGACCTCAACAAAGACAGGCTTTCACAAAGCGAGTTCGTTAGTCCATACCACGGATTTCGACTCCTCCACTTACCGAGTCAGCCGGTAAATGAACAGGGCGGTGCGCTGGATCAGCGAGGGATATTCCTTCAGGTTCATGGTTTCTTCGATGCTGTGAGCCCCCTTGCCTGAGGCACCCAACCCATCCAGGCACGGCATGTACTGGGCGACAAACGATACATCGCCGGCACCACGGGCTCCAGGATCAAAGGCGCTTACAGGCCCAAACCCCATGTCGCGGCTGAGTTTATCCAGTTGTTTCCGCAATTCGTCATTAGCCGCCGAGGGCTCCATACCCGGAATCCCATCGGAGAAGGAGATAGTGGCTTTGGTTAAGGGGAGGCTTTTATCGACGATCTCCCGCATTTTGGCGCGGGCATTCTCTTTCTGGGTCTCCGTCAGAAAACGCAGATCACCTTTTACCAGCGCCGTTCCGGCAACGATGTTGGTCTTACCAATAGTTTCGGCTTTCGCCGTTTTATCATCGTAATGAACTTCGGAACCACCCACAATTAAGCCGGGATTGAATGTCAGGTACTGCTCCTGCCCGAGCGTTCTACGAAACTCGTTCAGAATCCGAACGGCTTCATAAATGGCTCCATATCCCAGATCACTAAAAACCCTTGACGAGTGACCCGTGCGGGCTTTTACGTTGAGCGTCCAGCTACTCGCCCCCCGCCGACCAGTGGTTACGCTGCTTAATCCCTGTGCCGTTTCAAACGCCAGGGCGAGATCACATTTACGGGCTCGTTCAATAAAGTCTACCCGACTGGCCGCTCCACCCCCACTCTCTTCGTCGCCCGTAAAGTAGACGGTGATAGATGTATCGTCGAGCAGTTTCTGGGTATGTAGAGCTTTCAGTGCGGCAATGATCAACACATCGCCCCCTTTCATGTCGTTCACGCCCTGTCCCGTGGCGGTCGAGTCATTGATTCGCGTGAAGGGCTCCATGGGTAAACTCTTTTCGAATACCGTATCCAGGTGACCGATCAGGAAGAGTTTCTTTCCTTTTTTACCCTGTCGGGTCGCAACCAGATGCCCGGCCCGGTTGAGTGAATCGGGCAGCGTAACCCATTCCGTTTTAAAGCCCAGTTTATCGAGCTCTTCGGCCATTAATTTCCCGACGGTTCGCACGCCCTCGATGTTGAGCGAGCCGCTGTTGATGTTAACAACTTTTTCCAGAAACGCTTCGGTTTCGGGCATTTGCTTTTTGACGGTCGCCACTACGCTGGCTTCAGGTTTTGACAGGGATTGGGCCGAGACGCCGGAACTGGCAATAAGGAGTAGTATGATGAGTTTTTTCATATTCAGGCTTTAACAGGCTACCGGGCTAAAATACGGAAAGTTACCTGCCAACCATTGATTCGATCGATTATGTCCAACTTATCCTTCATTCTGCGCAACTACGGACTAAAATGAAGCCGGTTATCCGCTACGTCCAAATACTATTCTGCTATTCTTCCTATCTTCGGTCGAAAATGCACCGTTTGTCGGTTTACCGGCCTCATTCATCACTTCTTCCAATTCCAAATGAAACAGATTTTCCTTGTACTGCTTATGAGTTGCCTGACTCTGACAGGCACACTCGCCCAAAAAACCACCACCGAAAAACCACAACCCAAAGAAGACAAACCTGCGTCGCTCTCCCGCACCCTTAACCTCGACGCACAGGTAGTAACCAACGGGCAGGTAACGATCAAAGGCCAGCGCGTTCCCTACAAAGCCACGGCGGGTACCATTCCCGTTTGGGATGAAGAAGGCAAACCCGTTGCCGGGGTGTTCTTCACCTATTTCGAGCGGTCCGATGTGGCCGACCGCACCTCCCGTCCGTTGGTCATCTCCTTCAACGGCGGCCCCGGAACGGCATCTGTCTGGATGATGATCGGCTATACGGGTCCCCGTATTTTGAAGGTCGATGATGAAGGCTACCCCGTTCAGCCCTACGGCATCAAAGACAACCCCAATTCCATTCTGGACGTCGCCGACATTGTGTACGTCGACCCCGTAAACACCGGTTTTTCGCGCCCGGCCAACAAGGACGTGCCAGCCCCAAAGCTGTTCTTTGGCGTCAACGCCGACATTAAGTACCTGGCCGACTGGATCAATACGTTCGTGAGTCGCTACAACCGCTGGTCATCACCCAAGTACCTGATTGGCGAAAGTTACGGCACCACCCGCGTATCGGGGCTGGCACTGGAATTACAGAATGCGCACTGGATGTACTTGAACGGCGTCATCCTGGTATCGCCCACCGATCTGGGCATCGAGCGGGATGGCCCGGCCAAAGGTGTGCTGAAACTACCCTATTTTGCCGCTACCGCCTGGTACCACAAAGCGTTACCTGCCGATCTGCAAAAGAAAGACCTGATCGACGTACTGCCCGAAGTGGAGAAATTCACAATTCAGGAATACCTTCCTGCGCTGGCACTGGGTGGTTCACTCCCCGATCAGAAGCGCAAAGAGATAGCCGCCAAAGTAGCGCGGTATTCGGGTTTGTCGGAAACGGTGGTTATGCAGCAGAATCTGGACGTACCCACCAATTTCTTCTGGAAAGAACTGCTCCGCGACAAAAGCCAGACCGTTGGGCGACTGGACTCACGGTACCTGGGTCTGGATAGTAAAGATGCGGGTATCGCTCCCGATTATAATTCAGAGCTGACTTCGTGGCTGCACTCGTTTACACCGGCTATCAACATGTTCATGCGCGAAGAGTTGAATTATAAGACCGACCTGAAATATTATATGTTCGGTCCAACCTTCCCATGGGATAACAGCAACAACAAAACCGGCGAAAACCTGCGGCAGGCGATGGCCCAGAACCCGTATCTGCATCTGTTGGTACAGTCGGGCTATTATGACGGTGCCTGCGATTATTTCAATGCCAAATACAACATGTGGCAGATGGACGCCAGTGGCAAGCTCAAAGACCGTATGGAATGGGAAGGCTACCGCAGTGGGCACATGATGTACCTTCGCAAAGAAGACCTTGCCACCAGCAACGAACACCTCCGCAAGTTTATCCAGAAGAGCACACCTAAAAACAGCGAACCGGCCAAATATTCAGGAAGTCGGTAGTGGGCTAATTGGTTGAGGGCACGGGCATATGCCCGTGCCTTTTACTTAACAAGCCGGTCCGGAGTCCCCGTTCGCTTGGGTCAGTGAATACTGACTTCATTAAAAGGCACGGGCAAACGCCCGCGCCAGCAACAGTTTTCTAACACCATTCAACTTCAAGAGGTTAGTTACCGGATGATTACAGATACGAACGACATTTTCACGCAATTCAGGCACGAACTTCACCAATTTCCCGAAGTGTCCTGTCGGGAAGTGGAGACCCAGAAACGAATAAAACGATTCGTCAGCCAGTTTCATCCGGCCAGCATTAGGGAAGTAGCGCAAACGGGGTTGCTGCTTGAATATGGCGATGATTCGATTGGGCCGGTCACGCTGATTCGGGCCGATATCGATGCTTTACCCATTCAGGAAGTCAACACCTTTGCGCATCGATCAACGATCGACGGTGTCTCGCACAAATGTGGGCACGATGGCCACGCGGCAATTCTCGCCCGCCTGGCATCTCTCCTGATGGAAAAACCACCTGTTCAGGGTCGGGTTTTTTTACTCTTTCAACCGGCTGAAGAAAATGGTAAAGGTGCGGAAGCGGTACTGAACGATCCTGCTTTTGCCGGTATTCAACCGGACCGCGTTTTTGCCCTGCATAATTTACCAGGCTATAAACAAGGCGTTATCGTGTGCAGGCCGGGCTCGTTTACGGCATCGGTGCTCAGCCTGATCGTATCGTTCACGGGTAAAGTTTCCCATTCTGCAGAACCCGAAAAAGGCATGAATCCCGCCTATGTGATGGCCGATTTTGTTCTCATGACCCGGCAGATCCAGCAGCCAGATCCGCAATCGGATGACTTCGCCCTGATTACGCCGGTTTATACGACCATGGGCGAAAAATCATATGGGATATCGGCTGGCTACGGCGAAGTACACCTAACACTTCGAACCCGAAACGCAAACCGGATGGCTATGTTGACGAACCAATTGCTGGGGTTGCTTTCCCAATTAGCAGCAGACAGTGGTATAGACATAGAAACGGCTTACACCGAAGCGTTCCATGCCAACGAAAACGATCAGAAGGCCGTTGAGCTCATCAGGCAAAGTGCCTTGACACTGGGTTATCCGTACATCGAAAAGGCGGAACCATTCAAATGGGGTGAAGATTTCGGCCTTTTTACGCAAAAATTTAATGGGGCTATGTTTGGCATTGGCAACGGTGAGGACTCTCCTGCCCTGCATAATGACGACTACGATTTCAATGACGCCCTCATCGAACCGGCCGCCCGTTTATTTCTTGACCTGATCGCCCTTACGCATGCGTAGCTATCCTGCCTAGCGTTAATTCTGATCAACAGCCAGTGGTGTGCACTCATCGATCAGGACCTCAATGCCCTTTTCTTGTTTCCCACGAACAGGTTTCCAGGAATATTCGCCCCGGAACGGTTTTCTGTTCATCCCCTTCCGAAATTGACAGCGTAGCCTCCCCACCAACCGTACCCCATACCTCCGTTGGCTTGGTCGCGGAAGCATAACACACCAGCGTTTTGGTCGTTGCAGGGCTTACATTCAGGCGAAATGTGATGTTCTCATGGCGAAAAAATATTTGGCCTCCAGTCAGGATTTTAGCGTGATCAGGACTGGCGAACGTCCGGTTGGTCAGCGTATATTGACTGGAAATCGCGTGAAATCCGGCCCGTATAACCCAGTCTCCGCGCTGAAGGTAAATGTAGCTGCCGGGACTACCGAAAATCGACCAGCCTTCACCGCTAAAGTGATACCACATCCAGCTTCCACCCTGCCGTTCGGGAGTGTCGTCAATACGGCCCTGTTCATGATAGCCTATCCCACTTAAGTTGGTATGGTATTCCCCCCAGGTCAGCGATCCGGAAACCTGGCTGTCCGGAATCTGCGATACATAGCTAAAACGGGGGCTGCCCCAGTCGGCCCCGCTCATCAGGGTCATCAATATACCGGGCATGGCCCCCGTTGGGAAAGCTGCAAACGGCGGACGGGTAGGCATCATGGTAAACGCCCCGGTTATCCCGTCGAAGTTTACCTGAATCGTATACCGTCGATCGGCACCGGAACCGACCGATTCAATCACCAAACGGGAAGGAATTTCCAGCCGGTCATTGGTGACTGTCATCTCCGATTGCGGGATAACCTTCGTGAACCGTTTCACTATTCCGGCTTTGGTCTTTAACGCCATCGTAAACATCGACTGTTTCTCAGTTCCTGCCTTGACGTTGTCCCACCAGCGCTGCGGGATAAAGGCCAACACCACGGAGCTGCCATCGGCCAGAAAGAAATCAAAATACCACCACTGTAGCTGCACTTTAGGACCGCCAAAATTATTCTTCTGCAGCTTATACAGTCGCCTGGTATTTTGCCAGGAGGGATAATCCAGAAAGTGACCAACCGTCGCATCAGGAATTAGGCCGGTAATCAGGCGTGACACAAACGGAGCCCTGGGCAGCGTAAACCGGCCTTGTCGATTCGGCTTCAGGCTGTAAACATGGCTGACCAGTGCCCTGGGCAGTTCACCATAATAACGGGGCACAGAAGCTTCGCGACCGGGGATATTGTCCCAGTGTAAAAGGGAATCCGTAAACGGGACGTCAATCTTCAACAACAGCAAGTCCTTTTGCCCCGGATACAGCTTGTTGGCGTTTAGTACAACCTGCTCGCGAGGTACTAATTCAATGAATCCATCCCGGGCAAAAGACGCCGTCCGAAAGCTTGCTTTTTTATCCAGACTTTCCCAATTATTCTTTTTGACAAGGTAATATAGGGTTTCACCGGCCAGAGCAGCGTTTATGGTGAACAGGTTCAACAGGACAAACAGACAAACTGATATTTTACTGGTACGTTTTTGAGGATAACCCATGTCTACTTGAAGAACCGGCTTGAGCAAATGATAACCTGGGGCGATGGATACCGCACAACAACCGTCAGGTCATTTAAAGGAAATTGATCGACAGCCACCTTGGCCTACGCAATTAGAGACTATTTTGCATCAAAAAACAACTTCACTCCAACAAGCTGTTGAAAACGTTCCTTTTCTTTCTACTACTGCTGCCCGGTCTAATCAGCGCTCAGTCGACGCCATCGACCAATCCGTACCCTTTCACAACTTCGCAGGATTCAACGTATGTGCGTGAGAACTATCAGAAGTTTGAATTTATGGTACCCATGCGCGATGGCACGAAACTGTTCACGCAGGTGTATGCACCCAAAGACCAGTCGGTAAAGCACCCGATCCTGATGCAGCGGACGCCCTACAGCTGTCAACCGTACGGCACGGACCGGTTCCGCCGACGTGTCAGCCCAAATCCGTTTATGCTTCGCGACAATTACATCGTCGTTTATCAGGACGTTCGGGGCCGGTGGGCCTCGGAAGGAACGTTTATAGAAATGACCCCTCACCTGGATGCAAAGAAAGGGACCGGCGATCATGACGAATCGTCCGACACCTACGATACCATCGACTGGCTCCTGAAAAACATACCGGCCAACAACGGAAACGTCGGCCAATGGGGCATCAGCTATCCCGGATTCTATGCGTCGGCAGGAGCCCTATCGGGCCATCCTGCGTTGAAAGCATCTTCACCGCAGGCGCCTATGGCCGACCTCTGGCGCGACGATGCGTTTCATAACGGGGCGTTTATGATTGCGGCTAACTTTCTCTTCTACAATTACTTTCAGGAACAAAAACAACCGACGAAACAAAATCCCCCTCAGCTGTTCGATATGAACGACCCCGACGGCTACCATTTTTACCAGAACATGGGCCCGACGGCCAATTCGGAGAGCCAATTCTTTAAAGGCCGCAACAAGTATTACCACGAAAACTTCGAGCATCCCGAATACGATGAACACTGGAAGAAACGCAATATCCTGCCGCATCTGAAAAACATCAAACATGCAGTTATGGTGGTGGGTGGCTGGTATGACGAACAGGATTTGTACGGCACCTTTCATACGTACAAGGCTATCGAAAAGCAGAACCCCGGTATCCGGAACTGCTTTGTCGTAGGCCCGTGGGTTCATGGCGGCTGGGCGGGCCCGTCGGGACAGACACTGGCCGATCTTGACTTCGGCTCCGCCGTTTCCCCGTATTACCAGCAGACCCTGGAGGCAAAATTTTTCAGGCATTACCTTTTCAACGAGACAACACCGCTCGACTTACCCGAAGCCACCCTGTTCGAAACGGGCACCAATCGCTGGCGTACTTTCGACACGTACCCTCCTGCCGGAACGGTGCAAAAACAAGTATATCTGGGCGGGCATGGCAAGCTTAGCTTTACCCCCCCTAAAACAGGAGCGGCTTTCTCGGAATTTGTATCGGACCCGGCCCACCCGGTCCCTTTTTCGAGTAAGATCAACGAAGGCTTCTCACCGGACTACATGGTCGAAGATCAGCGATTTGCGTCGGCCCGCCCGGATGTGCTGACCTTTCAAACCGACGCCCTGACCGATAATCTGACGCTGGCCGGACCCATCCTGGCTCATCTGACCGTTTCGACAACGGGCACCGATGCCGACTGGGTGGTGAAAGTTATCGACGTCTACCCACCGGATGAACCCCAGGACCCCAAACATACGGATGTTGTATACGGCAATTATCAGCAGCTGGTACGGAGTGAGATCATTCGCGGACGATATCGGAACAACATCAGCAAGCCCGAACCTTTCAAACCCAACCAGCCAACGCCCGTTTCGGTGGAGTTGCAGGATGTGCTGCATACATTTAAAAAAGGGCACCGACTGATGGTTCAGATCCAAAGTTCGTGCTTCCCCTTCAGCGACCTTAATCCCCAGACGTTCGTGCCGGTTTTCAGCGCCAAAGAATCCGACTACAAAAAAGCCACCCACCGCGTATATCATGGCCAGGCGGGCACCAGCTTTCTACAAGTTGGGACGTTGACTCAATAACAATTTTACCATCTACCCTGCTGCGTGCATCGGCTGATAGATCGATGCACGCCAGCGACTACTGTACCTATGAAACAGATCGCCCTTTTTGTTTTGCTGCTTGTCGGTGTTAAAACCTTTAGCCAGCCCGTTACTCCCATTCCCGTTAAGGTCGTTATCGTCACCATGTTCGAAATTGGGGCCGATACCGGCGATCGGCCGGGCGAGTTCCAGTATTGGGTAGAACGGCTACCCTTGTCGCAAACGCTTCCATTTCCACAGGGTTACCGGAACCTTCGCTATAATCCCGACAAACAGGTCCTCGGTATTTGTACAGGCATGGGCACAGCCCGCTCGGCAGCCTCCATCATGGCGCTTGGTATGGACCCCCGCTTCGATCTGTCGCACGCATACTGGCTGGTGGCGGGTATTGCCGGTATAGACCCCAAAGATGGAAGCGCCGGGTCAGCGGTATGGGCGGAGTGGTTGGTGGATGACGATTTAGCGCACGAAATTGACCCGCGCGAGATGCCCAAAGACTGGTCAACCGGCTATTTGCCCCTGCGACGGGCCAAACCCTATGAGCAACCCGTTCAGGAGAATGATTTCACCGTGGCCATCCACCTGAATCCGGATCTGACCGCCTGGGCATTCGACCTGACCAAAGACATAAAGTTGACGGATACGGAAACATTGCAGAAAATGCGGGCTGTTTACCGTGATTTCCCTGAAGCCCGCAAACCACCCCGCGTCATGCTGGGCGACCATATTGCAGCCATGACCTTCTGGCACGGCAAATACCTGAATGATTGGGCTAATGACTGGGTAAACTACTGGACCAAAGGGAAAGGGAATTTCGTCACCTCTGCCATGGAAGATACCGGCACCGGACAGTCGTTGGAATGGCTGACCAAGGCGGGGAAAGCCGATATAAACCGGTATATGGTATTGTGAACGGCCAGCAATTACACCATGCAGCCATCCGGTGTAACGGCCGCCCAAAACCTGACCAATGGCGGAAAGGAGGTTGGCGAACGCTATACCGCGTATCTACCCGCCCTCGAAGCCGCTTATCAGGCTGGTTCGGTCGTTGTCGACAAGCTCATTACCAACTGGTCCCTCTACAAGGATAAACTGCCCCGGAAATAACGAACGACGTTTTCTCATTTGACTTTACCTATTCTCATGAAAAAGCTGTTACGGCTATCGCTGGCTTTACTCATTAGCACGGGCATTCAGGCCCAACCCGCCAAACGGCCCGGTCTTAGCGTTACTCCACTCAATAAGCAGGTATTTGTTCATACTACCTACGGTATGTATGGCGGGACGCCCTTCCCCTCCAACGGTCTGATCATCAAGACGAAATCGGGAGTTGTGCTGGTCGACACTGGCTGGGATACAGACACGAATACCGACAACACGCGCGAGCTGCTCGAATGGGTCAGCAAAAACCTTCACCAGCCCGTACGCCTGTGTATTGTTACCCATGCCCACGAAGACCGGGTGGGCGGCATCAGCGAATTACGCAAAGCTGGCGTTCGGGTTGTTAGTACCCCTTTAACCGCCAGAAAATCCGTAAAGCTGGGCTTCCAGGCCCCGGACGGCATTTTACCCAACGATACCACCTTCACGATTGGGAAGGAGTCCATTCGCTGCTTTTTTCCCGGAGAGGGCCATACGGCCGACAACATTGTGGTCTGGTTGCCAGGTCAGCAGATTCTGTACGGTGGCTGCCTGGTGAAAAGCGTGGCCGCTTTCGGAATGGGCAATCTCGCCGATGCCAACCTGAACGAATGGGCTGGTTCCATTAAAAATGTGATGAAACACTTTGGAACTGCACGTGTAGTGGTTCCCGGCCATCAGGACTGGACGGACACCAAATCACTGGAGCACACGCTGACTTTGCTGAAGAAACATGCCCAGGCCAAAAACAACTGACTAGATCATCCCTAAACGGCAAATTTGTTTAGGGATGATTATCAAATGCATGTTTTGCCATCCCCACAAAGGACCGGGTCTATGCGTTTATTTGAAATTATTTAAAGTTAGACCCTTAAACACCCAAAACCAGTGTCCTTAAAGTCGAGACTCCTTTTAATGGATCATGACGGAGCGATTGACGATCTGTTATCGCAATTACTCGTCCTGACCATGCCCGACATTGACCTCATCGGCGTGACCGTAACACCCGCCGATTGCTACATCGAACCCGCCCTTGAATCGGCGTACAAACTGCTTCAACTGATGGGGCAGGAACGGATACCTCTGGGACGGGGTGATTATTATGGCATCAATGCGTTCCCGAGCGAATGGCGGGCACGGCCGGAGATCATCAACGCCTTGCCGATGCTCATCAACCTGCCCGAAGCTCCCGATCCGTATGGATACGCCAGCGCACCCGATTTGATTATCGACAAGCTATCCTCAGCCACCGGGAAAGTTACCATTCTGATGACCGGCCCCTGCTCCAACCTGGTGCTGGCGTTGGAAAAAGCACCTGAGCTGCGAGCCAACATCGCTGAGATTGTCTGGATGGCCGGTGCGTTTCGGGTACACGGAAATGTGCAAACATTTCAGCACGACGGCACCGCCGAATGGAATGTATTCTGGGACCCGGTCAGCTCACAAAAGCTGGTTTCGTATGAGTTACCCCTCACGCTGATTCCGTTGGATGTGACAAACCATGTGCCCGTTACTAAAAAGTTTCTGTCCTCCCTGGCGAGCCAGATAGACCATAAGCTGTCCAATCTTACCGGCCAGCTTTGGGCGCTCACACTGGACACCATTCCGAGTTATCACTACACGTATTTTATGTGGGATATATTGGCAACCAGCTACCTGGCTATGCCTGAACAATTTACCCTGGAGACGGCCAGCGTGAATGTTAGCACCCGCCCACCCAATGCCGGTCAGACCTACCTGGATGAGGCTGGTTACTCCCTTCAATTTGCGACAGACGTGAATGTTGACTATTTCTACGCGTATCTGTTGGCTCAGTTCAGGCAATAGGAATTTGCTCTCTTACTGCCCTCCTACGCAGCGTATACCCAGTCAATAACAAAAAAAGAAGCGGTACAACTTGTACCGCTTCCTGTTTCAAACTACTGCTTTGGCTTCATCAGTTTCCGCTTAAAATAGTCGGCGGTGGCGGCTCCCATTTTCAGGGCGTTGCTGTGCTTCATCCAGTGGTGGGTATCATCGACAATAACGAGCGTTTCCATCGAAACCCCCTGCTTGTCCAGCCGCCGGACGAGGTCGGTACTTTGCGAAAAGCGAACGTTGCGGTCATCGTCGCCGTGAATAATCAGTACGGGGGATGTCCAGTTGCTGACCGACGATACCGGCGATGACTCCCAAACTATTTTAGCGGCCAGGTCGGCATCGGGAATCTTCTCCACCCGATCAGTTTGGCCTCCTCCGTATCGCTGCTGGCTCCAGTCATGCACGCCGTGAATATCGACACCGGCAGCAAAAAGTTTTGAGTCGCGGGCGAGGGCCAGCGCCGTCAGGTAGCCGCCGTACGAACCACCGTAAATACCAATTTTAGACGCGTCAACCTGCGACTGTCCAGCCAGCCATACGGCCGCAGCGCGAACATCCTGGTATTCCGAAGCCCCCGACGCTCCTCCGTTGGCAGGTTGGTGGAAGTCGAACCCGTAGCCAATGCCCAGCCGGTAATTCACCGACAATACCACAAATCCCTGACTGGCCAGGTACTGATTCATTGCGTAT
Source organism: Spirosoma aerophilum (assembly GCF_054782495.1). Classification (NCBI taxonomy): domain Bacteria; kingdom Pseudomonadati; phylum Bacteroidota; class Cytophagia; order Cytophagales; family Cytophagaceae; genus Spirosoma; species Spirosoma aerophilum. The sequence continues at coordinate 1,289,083 of NZ_BAAGSJ010000013.1, forward strand.
GAATTGGCATAATAGTCCGAGTAATTCCAGCCCAGCAACATCTGGCGGGGTGGCCCTCCGTGTACGTAAATAAGAGCGGGTTTCTTCGAAGGTCCCCCGGCAGGTTCAAACAGCTGGCCGTGTACGGTCATCCCATCGGGCGCTTTGAATACTACCTGTTTGGGGGTTACCAACTGATTTGTCGGGAAATTAGCAGGGATCAGATTTTGGCCAAGCACCTTCGGCGCTCCTTTTGTAAATGCCATAACCGTAGGTAAAGGAGGGCGTTGGGCTGTGGCACTGATCATAGCCACGGTAGCGCCGTCGCCGGTGACAACAGGGGTCCATTCGAGCCCGGTGCCGGGGGTGAGCACTTCCATGGCTGCCTTATCGACGGGAACGCGTACCACATGCCGACGGTCGATATCCAGCTTATCGGGACCAGTGTTTCCACTAAATAACAGCCATTTGCGATCGTGACTCAGGGTAATATGCTCGGCCATGAAGGGAGCGGGTGTTAACAACAGGGGCGTTCCACCGGCCGATGGCATGGAGTAAAGATGAGGCCAGCCATCCTGATACGACAGAAATACGATCCGGTCGTTGGCAGCCCAGTGGAGGTTAAAGCCACCGTGGGTAGTCGGTTGCGACCCGGCCAGCGTTTTAGGTGCCTGCCAGATCGGTGTTGCATTACCCGAAGCCACATCGGCGGTCCATATGGACCAGGCACGATGTTTACGCGCCAGCAGCGAATCGGGGGCACCACCGGAGCCGGGCGTACGGACAAAGACCAGTTGTTTACCGTCCGGCGACCAGCGGGGCGACTCGTCCTTCGAGAATGATGGCGCAATCCAGGTGATGGGCGTCGATTCGTTGCGATAAACACCCACAAAGGCATGATCTTTCCGATCGCAGACGAAGGCCAGCTTCGACCCGTCGGGCGACCATTGGAGTGAACCGTTCGTACCACGTGCCGTAAACAGTGCTTTAGCCGGAGATGATCCGTCGACCGGAGAAATCCAGACTTGTCCCCCTTTAACAAAAGCAATCCTGACTGGCACACCCCCAACGCTATTTGGCGACATAACCGGCGCATCCCCTTCAGCAATGGCTTTGGGTTCGCCACCGGCAAACGGCACGCTCCAGATCTGAACTTTGGGCGCTAAAGGGGATGACAGCGTATTGACCGGCAGTTCATCGTCCCAGTTGGATCCATGATCACCCCCGCGGACATATACGACCCATTTTCCATCATTGGAAATTGATAGGCTGGACAGCTCCTGTCCGTCGTCTTCATTGTAATTGGTAAGTTTCCGGGGCGTAAAATCGGGGCCTTCGGCAACGTAAACATTCCGTTTGCCCTGTTCACTAAATGCCCACGCAATCCGTGCGCCTTGTGCGGAGCTGGTCAGTTCAGTCGGAAAGGGGTAGCTTTTTACAGATTCCAGGGTAAACGTTTGTGCCGGAGCGAGCTGGCATACGCCCAAAAGCAGGTATAGGAACAAAAACTTCTTCATGCGCTATCAGCTAGGATATAAAAAGGCAGTATGGTGAAACAAATTCAAATAAGCCTTTTATTTCCTATTCTAATAGAATGAACAAATAAAATGTCAACAATTGCCCCTTTTGTACAATAAATCAAACAGGCACCTCACTTTTTATTCGGAACACTGCCCCTTCTACAGCGTCATCAATACGAATCTGGCAAGCCAGCCGACTGTCTGATTCGGCATCGGGCAGGGTGTCCAGCATATCGAGTTCAGCATCCTGAGCTTCGGGCAGGGCATCGAATCCATCAAGTACCTGTACATGGCAGGTTGCACACAGAGCCATGCCCCCGCAAGTCGCCAGAATATTATAGTCCGATGCTTTCAGAACTTCCATCAGGCTCAAGGTTATCCCTTCAGGAATTTCCAAACTTTCCCGTTCGCCGTTGCGGTCTTCAATAGTGAATGATATCATAGTTGGTTAGCGGCTTTGCCTAAGTCGGTAAGTTGATAAGTCGGTAAGTTGGTAAGTTGGTAAGTCAGTAAGTTGGTAAGTTGATAAGTCAGTAAGTTGGTAAGTTGGTAAGTCAGTAAGTCAGTAAGTCAGTAAGTTGGTAAGTTGGTAAGTCAGTAAGTCGGTAAGTTGGTAAGTTGGTAAGTTGGTAAGTCGGTAAGTTGGTAAGTAGCTTTGCTAAGTTTGTAAGCGATAGCAAAACGCATGCGTCAGCCACTTACTGACTTACTGACTTACCGACTTTGGCGAAGCCGCTTACCAACTTTCCGACTTTGGCGAAGCCGCTTACCAACTTACCAACTATTCTAAAAAGCAGGCACACCGTTAACGGTTGTGTATTTGAAACTTAATTTCTGGTTGGGATGAACGTGGCGGAAGGCGCTCTGGCACATCAGGGCCGCTTCGTGGAAGCCACATAAGATAAGCTTTAATTTGCCGGGATAGGTGTTGATATCACCAATCGCGTAGATCCGCTCCACATTGGTCGAATAATCGGTTGTATCCACATGGATGGCCGATTTGTCGATGGTCAGACCCCAGTCGGCGATGGGCCCCAGTTTGGGCGTCAGACCAAAAAGAGGAATCAAGTTATCGGCTGCCAATGTCGTTACGGATTTATCTTTGGCAGTAATGTTTACCTCCTGCAAATGGCCGTTCCCGTTGATGCTGGTGATGGTCGACTGGAGAACCAGATTAATACGTCCCTGTTTGGCCAGCTCTACAACTTTTTCGGCCGAGTCGGGCGCTCCCCGGAAATCACTGCGGTGTACGAGGGTCACTTCTTTCGCGACATTGGCCAGAAAAATTGTCCAGTCGAGGGCGGAATCGCCCCCACCCGCCAGCACCACCCGTCGATCGCGAAGTTGCTCGGGATTTTTCACCATATAACTAACGCCTTTCCCTTCAAACTGCTCCAGATTAATAATCTCGGGCTTACGCGGTTCGAAACATCCCAGCCCACCAGCAATAACGACCACTTGGCAATGTACCACCGTTCCATCGCTCGTTGTCAATAGATATGATCCATCTTCCTGCCTGAGCAGGCCATCCACGCGCTCACCAAGGGTGAAGCCTGGATTGAACGGCGCAATCTGCTCCATCAGATTATCGACGAGCACCTGTGCATTGATAGCTGGATAGCCAGGAATGTCATAAATCGGTTTCTGCGGATAAATTTCTGAAAGCTGACCGCCCACCTGGGGCAGGGCATCGATCAAATGGCAGCGCATCTTCAGTAAACCCGCTTCAAAAACGGCAAAGAGGCCCACCGGACCAGCGCCTATTATGCAAATATCTGTCGTTATCATTGGCTTATCGTGCGCAAATTGCACCAGTTAAAAACGGGGTGTTTATCTCCAACCCCGCCCTGTATAGCGTAAAGGTAGTGGCACGGAACCGCCGTATTAAATCAAAAAATGGAATGTGGGATAAGCAAAAGGAATAAAGCTCCGTGTACCCTGACACTCGATTGAGAGTCAGTAACCGGGATAAAAGGAATATAAAGTTACCTTTAAATCAATTATTAGCGACAAAATTTAAATGATAACATTCGAATTAACTTTTGTTTATCTTTTTATTATATATTTTGCCTAAAGTTTAAACAACTACCACTATGGGCGGCCTATTCACAAAAAACGTAGCGTTGAATTCTGACATAGACAGGCATGAAGCTATCCTATTTGACTGGGTTACGGCAGCCTTCAACCTTCACCAAAATTATACAAATCTGGTAAGCTTTTTCCAGTCGAATCAGCCCGATGCTGCGGATTCACGGAAACAGAAGCAGTATGTAGGGCAGTGCCCATCCGACCAGTTTTTGGTTCTGATTACGCGAATGGAGGTTGAATTACAGAAGTTAATCCAAGACCTGGATTCGGTGAACAAATTCGATTCCCCTGCGGCTACCGGAAACTACAATAAGCTGGCTGCTCATACCCAAATCCTGAACAAATTAAACCAGGAGGCCCAAACGCGGCTGCTGCTCGCCACGTGCCCAACGACCTGATTGGCTCTGTGTGTATCACTACTCAGAACAGACCGGTATCAGGTTTGGCCCAGTTCCACTACTTTCGTTCAACTCTCCTAACAGTAATTTAGGGTAAAATCGGGCTTTACCCGTAACAAACAAAAAGGGCCGGAAACCTCACAGGCGTCAAAGCCCATCGTCTTTATATGCGCTTTACTGCCAAACCAACCCTGCTTATTCTTATTTTTACGGTAACAGTGAGTTGGGTAATCATTGCCGCCAAAAGCCCCACCAACGGCAATCAGCCCGTAACAGTAAAGATTGGACGTGAATTTCAAACGATTCATAGTTTCGGCGCATCCGACTGCTGGTCGGCCAAGTTCATTGGAAACTGGCAGGATGAGACGAAGAAGAACCATGTCGCCGATCTTTTATTCAGCCTGGATACCCTGCCTACGGGTCAGCCAAAGGGAATTGGTTTATCCCTGTGGCGCATGAACATCGGCGCAGGTAGTTTCGAGCAGAAAGACAGCAGCCGCATTACGGATGAGTGGCGTCGGGAGGAATGTTTCCTGCAACCCAACGGCCAATATGACTGGGGCAAACAAAGCGGGAGTCAGTGGTTTTTGCAGGCGGCCCGTCGTCGGGGCGTTCGCTATACGCTGGGGTTCACCAACTCGCCCCCCGTTCAAATGACCCGCAACGGCAAAGCATTTTCGCCGGGCGGTAAGGCCGTCAATCTGAAACCTGAAGCCATCGACCCGTTCGCCGATTTTCTGGCCACGGTTGCCAACCACTTCAAATTCGATTACCTGAGTCCACTGAATGAACCACAATGGGATTTGACAGCCGGCAAAAATGGCAACGCCGGACAGGAAGGTACCCCCGCTGAGAACTCCGATATAGCCGCTGTTACAAAAGCATTGTCTGCGAAACTGGCTGCGAAAAAGTCGAAAACGACCATCGTTACCGGAGAAGCCGGGCAACTAAATTTTCTCTACGAACGCGCCGAGAGCGGCCGTGGAAACCAGCTCGACTATTTTTTCAGCCCCAAACAACCTACCCCGATCAGTAAACTTCCGAAGGTGGAGCCGATCTGGGCTTACCATAGCTATTTCACAACCTGTTCCGATTCAACACTGGTAGCCATCCGCCAAAAGGCCGCCCGGCAAGCCGCCGAAGTTGGCAATCCTATGCTCTGGCAAAGCGAGTTTGGTGTCCTTGGCGATATTTGCGGCAAATACAATGGCTACCCCCGCCATACCGATATGGAGTACGGTCTGTATGTTGCCAAAGTCATTCACAATGATCTGGCCGTTGCCAACGTAACCTCCTGGCAATGGTGGCTGGCCATTAACCCCTATAATTACAGCGACGGGCTGGTGTATATTAACGGACCCGACGGTACTTTTCAGCAACACAACAACGCCCGACTCGACGGCCAGGTGATCGACTCCAAACAACTGTGGGCGTTCGGCAACTACGCCCGCTTTGTGAGGCCCGGCATGAAACGGGTAGCTGTTCGCGTGGGCGCGGTTAGCAATCCTGTAGCCGAAGCGAGCCAATATATGGTGTCGGCTTATAAAGATACGGCCCGAAAACAGATTGTTCTGGTGTGTATCAACATGACCGATCAGCCTGCGTCGCTACCGCTGCAGGGCCTGACCATAAAGAACAACCGATTTGCCTGTTACACGACAACCGCGAGCAAGGCCCTTGCCAAATCCACCGTTTCGGCCGGTCAAATCCAGCTGGAACCCAAGTCGGTCATTACCCTCGTTGGGAACTATTAAACAGCTGGCATGACAGACAGGCCAAAGTCCTTCAATCGTTATCATAAATAATGAAGAGATTCAACTATTTTTGATCTGCCGTTTCGCTAATCAACCGGTCCGGTGTTTCCTCAATTCATCTTTTTCATATACAACATGCTTTCATTCCGTTGAATGCGCTGAATGCTGCCTTCTGCGTTTAGGCTCATGTAGTGTATTTGCCCTTTTACTCGTACATATCCCTTGTTTCTACCTATGCAACGCAACGTATGTTGTTCACTTTTATGTATTCTGCTATGCACCCTGGGTGTTTCAGCGCAACCTAATGTCATTCCCGCCGTACCCGTTAATCTCCAGAGCTTAGCCGATTTCAGGCCCACCGGCGGAAACTGGAAAATTGCCGGCGATGCGTTCTACGATCTCAACAAAGACGGAAAAGGCAGTTCAAAATCCGGTACGGGCGTTGTGATCAACGACCCATCGGGGAAGGCGAAAGACCACCTCTTCACCAAGATGGAACATGGTGACCTCGACCTCGACCTCGACTTCATGATGGAAAAAGGCTCCAACTCGGGGGTTTATCTGCAGGGCCGTTACGAAATACAACTGTTCGACAGCTGGGGGGTGAAAGTGCCTAAGTCCAGCGACTGTGGCGCCATTTACGAACGCTGGGATGATAGTCGTCCCGACGGACGGAAAGGCTACGAAGGGCACCCGCCCGTTCAGAATGTAAGCCGGGCACCCGGCCTGTGGCAGCACCTGACGATTGCGTTCCGGGCTCCCCGTTTTAATGAAAAAGGTGAAAAGACAGCCAACGCCCGCTTCCTTAAAGTGATCCTGAATGGAGTAACGGTACAGGAAAACATCGAAGTTCTGGGACCGACCCGTTCAGCCGCTTTTCAGGACGAAAAGCCTACAGGTCCGCTCATGATCCAGGGTGATCATGGCGCGGTTGCCATTCGGAACATCACCTATAAGTCATACGGTATTGAGCCGGTAACGTTGACCAAGATGAAGCTTAGCGCTTACGACGGCAAGTTTGCCTCGGTCAATGATTTCAACGCCCTCAAACCTATCCGGGAAATGAATATTGATGTACTGGCGCATGCCGCCCCCGGCAGTCGCGATAAATTCGGCGGCAAAATAACCGGCACGCTGCACATTCCCCGCACGGGCGAGTATTTCGTATCCTTACTATTGCCGTGGATCCCTGCCGAAGTGAACAAGAATGTTCGCAACGGCGCGGGCGAACTGACCATTGCGGGTAAAAAGATCTTTTCCATTGAACCGGAAGATGGCGGCAAAGCGTCCGTTAAAGTGCAGCTGAACGCCGGTGACCTGCCGCTGGAGCTTTCCTACTACAAAAATTTCGGTTTGTGGTACGCCCGCGGCAACGATATTACGCTGGCCATCGAAGGCCCCGGTGTTCAGTACACAACCCTGAATCCGGTGATACGAGCCGAGGAACCGGTGGGCGAAATATCCCTGCTGGCTACGAGCGAACCGGTTATGCAGCGGGGCTTTGTCAATCACCGCGGAGTTAAACACACCCACACGATTTCGGTTGGCGAACCGGGGCAGGTGAACTATAGCGTCGATCTTCGCAAAGGTGAATTCCTCCAGATCTGGCGGGGCGATTTCCTGGAAACGACACCTATGTGGCACGGTCGGGGCGAAACGCAGTTGTCTGCTCCTTTAGGCAGCGTGATCGAGCTGTCGGGCAAACCATCGCTGACTTACCTCGCCGATCAGAATGCGGCCTGGCCTGACTCCAACGCAACGTACACCAATCTGGGATATGATATCGATCCGTCGGGCCGCCCCATTTTCAAATACACGCTGGGAGCCGCTCAGGTACGGGAGTCGTTTGCCGCTGAAGACAACGGACACAAACTGGCCCACACCTTTACGGTTACGCCCGCATCCGGCACGTCCGTTCCCGGTACGATCTACTGCCTGGTGGCCGAAGGAAAAGACATCACTCAATTACCTAATGGCCTGTATGCCGTCAATGACAAACAATATTTTATTGAGCTGCCTGCTAAAGAGAAACCGATTATTCGGGAAACGGCCCAGCATACAAAAGAGATGCTGATGCCGGTGAAAACAACCAACGCCCCCGGTTCGGTAACCTACTCCATTATCTGGTAATCGCTCAACTTCCTGACCGCATTTTCTCATGAATATCAACTCGCATACCTTATATATTTTAGCCCGAACCGCCCTGCTGGCGTCTGGCATTGTCTGCATCAGTCATCTGTCCGTACAGGCACAAATTCAATCGAAGACCGGCCTGCCCGTAAGCTCCAGCAGCAAGCAACCGGCACCCGCGCCTAAAGGCCTGGCCAAAGTAGAGGCTGACCCCGAAAAGGAGGACGACTTTTATAAGCTGATCTCCCTGCCCGTACCCGAAGATATCATTCTGGAAGTGGGCGGTATGGTCACCTTGCCCGATGGCAACCTGGCCATCTGCACGCGCCGGGGCGAAGTCTGGATCGTCTCCAACCCTTACGTTACCGGGTCGGTCCGCCCGACGTACAAGCGGTTCGCGTATGGCTTGCACGAACCACTGGGTCTGGCCTATAAAGACGGCGATATCTACGTGACGCAACGCAGTGAAGTGACCCGATTGCACGACGCTGATGGCGACGGCCGCGCTGACTCGTACGACAAGGTTTACTCCTGGCCGCTGTCGGGCAATTACCATGAATATTCCTACGGGCCAACCTTCCTGCCAAACGGCAACATGCTCGTTACCCTCAACGTAGGCTGGAGCAACAGTCTGGGGCATGGGATCAGCCTGGTACCCTGGCGCGGCTGGACACTGGAAATTACGCCCGATGGTAAAATGACACCCTTTGCCGCCGGCATGCGTTCACCTGCGGGCTACGGCATGAATGCCGAAGGGGACTACTTCTATACCGAAAACCAGGGCGACTGGGTTGGCTCTGGCCGTATCTCGCGGGTGGAGCGGGGCGACTTTCTGGGTAACGCCGAAAGCCTACGCTGGACCGATATGCCGGGATCACCCCTCAAAATAAAGCCGCAGGATGTGCCAAATACCGGCGAGCCGCTGTACGATGTGTCAAAGAAATTCACGGCGTTGAAAGCCCCGGCCGTTTGGTTGCCCCACGGCATTTTGGGTATTTCGACCTCCGGCCTGATCACGGATAACACCAAAGGAAAATTCGGTCCGTTTGAGAACCAGCTGTTTGTTGGCGACCAGGGCCAGAGTATTCTGTCGCGTGTTGACTTCGAAAAAGTAAAAGGCGTCTATCAGGGGGTGGTTTTCCCGTTCCGCGAAGGCTTCTCGTCGGGGGTGCTTCGTATGGTTTGGGGTCATGATGCCTCTATGTTTGTCGGAATGACGAGTCGGGGCTGGTCGTCGACAGGGAAGGAACTGTTCAGTTTGCAGCGCGTGGTCTGGACGGGCAAGATGCCGTTCGAGATGAAGACCATCCACGCAATGCCTGATGGCTTTGAGATCGAGTTCACTGAGCCGGTGGATGCCGAAGTGGCCGTCGATCCGGCATCTTATAAAGTGACGGGCTTCAACTATAAATACCACGCGACCTACGGCAGCCCGGTTATCAATCGGGGCGGTTGCCCAATCAAAGGAATCGTCGTTTCGCAAGATGGGATGAAAGCCCGTTTGGTGGTCGACAGCCTGCGGTTGGGGTATATTCACGAAATTACCACCGCCGGTGTCCGGTCGAAAAGCGGTCGTGCCCTGCTGCATAACGTAGGCTACTACACCCTTAATAACATTCCCGATGGCGAAAAACTGAATATCGCCAGTGTGGCTCCTGCACACGACCACGCGGCTATGATGGCCTCCACAGCTACGACCCCGCCTGTAAACGCAAAATCAACGCTGAAAAAAGGAACGGCGGCAAAATCGGCCATGACAAAAGCTTCGGGCAGTTCGATGGCCAAACGCATAACCGAAATGCCTGCCGCCTGGGGCCAGCCCGACTACACCATCAATATGGGCACCAAGCCCGGTCTTAAGTTCGCACCCGATCAGTTTCAGGTGAAAGCGGGGAGCAAGGTTCGGGTGGTGTTTAATAATGAAGACGACATGCTGCACAACTTTGTCGTGGTGGCACCTGGTTCAGCTCTTCAGGTGGGTGAATTGGCGATGAAGCTGGGATTGGAAGGTCAGGAGAAAAATTACATTCCCCAAACGGATAAAGTGCTGCACCACACCAATCTGCTCCAGCCCAACACCAACGAATCGATCTATTTCATAGCGCCTGAGAAGCCCGGCGATTACACGTACGAGTGTTCCGTTCCGGGCCATTTTTACGTCATGCAGGGTACCATGAAGGTGGTTAAATAATATAACTCTTTGTATCTGAAACCCCTAAATCCCCTGAAGGGGACTTTGCTCGACCAGGAACAAAGTCCCTTTCAGGGGATTTAGGGTTTATCGAGGGTATTAATCTTCATATTAGACATAATCTTCCCGTTTCAATTTCTCCTAAACCAACCTCAATCATGACCTTTCAACAAAGCAAGAGTGCCTTAACAAAGGTTTTCCTGTTTCTTCTACTGACTTCGAGCGTATTTGCCCAATCTCAACCCCTTTCCGAAGCGATCCGGCTCAACCAGATCGGCTTTTATCCTAACGCAGTTAAAATCGCCGTGGTTGTTGGCGAAGCTCAAGGCCCCTTTCAGGTGACGACGGCCGACATGAAAACGGTTGTCTTCTCCGGCACTTTGGGGGATAAGCGGACAAACGCGATCTCGGGGAAGATCACCCGATCGGCCGACTTCTCTGCCCTCACCAAACCGGGTACGTATGTGGTGGTTATTCCCGGCATGGGTCACTCCTACCCGTTCGATATTCGTCAGGATGTGTACCGGGATCTGGCCATTGGGTCTATCAAGGGTTTTTATTACCAACGCACCGCCATCGACCTGCCCGCCAAATTTGCCGGCCAATGGGCACGCCCGGCTGGCCACCCTGATACGAGGGTGCTTATTCACCCATCGGCCGTGTCGGCAACTCGCCCGGCCGGTACGGTGATCTCCTCGCCCAAAGGCTGGTACGATGCTGGTGATTACAACAAGTACATCGTCAACTCCGGCATCACGATGGGAACGTTGCTCTCCCTTTGTGAAGAATTCCCGGACTACGTGAAGAAACTGAATACCAACATCCCTGAAAGCACCAACAAAGTGCCCGATGTACTGGACGAAGCGCTCTGGAACCTCCGCTGGATGCTGACCATGCAGGACCCCGCCGATGGGGGGGTGTATCACAAACTCACCAACCCAAGTTTCGATGGGATGGTTATGCCCGACAAAGCCACGAAAGACCGGTATGTGGTCGCCAAAGGCATTACCGCAACGCTCGACTTTGCCGCTGTCATGGCGCAGGCCAGCCGCGTGCTAAAGCCCTATAATTCAGAGATTCCCGGACTAGCCGACTCCTGTTTATCGGCCGCGGTGAAAGCCTGGGGCTGGGCCAAAGCGAACCCGAATGTGGTGTACAACCAACGGACCATGAACGACGCCTTTGACCCCGACGTCGTGACGGGCGGATATGAAGACCGCAGCGCCGTTGATGAGTGGATCTGGGCGGCTGCCGAGCTATATGCCACCACTAAAGAGGATACGTATTATTCAGCCGTCAATCTGTTTCCCGACGCGAAAACACCACTCCCCTCCTGGGCTCAGGTTCGGATGCTTGCCTATTATACCCTCGCCCGGACGGGTAACTACGCCACGGCTGCGGGCAAAAAAGATTTGCCAAAAGTAAAGCAATACATCACCGCCCTGGCCGATTCACTGATCAACGGAGCCGACCGGCAGGCGTTTCAGACGGTTATGGGAAAGTCGGCGAAGGATTTCATCTGGGGTAGCAGCGCCGAAGCGGCCAATCAGGGTATTGCGCTAATTCAGGGGTATCGCTATACCACTTCCGCCAATCGCAATCTGTATCTGCATTACGCGCTGGCTAACCTCGATTATTTGCTGGGCCGCAACGCCGTTGGGTATTCATTCGTGACGGGTTTTGGCGACAAAACGCCCATGCACCCACACCACCGTCCGTCCGTGGCCGATGGCATCGACGCGCCGGTACCGGGCCTGCTCTCCGGCGGCACCAACGCCAATGCCGCCCGGCAGGACAAATGCGCCGGGTACACCGCGACCATCGCCGACGAAGTTTACCTGGACGCCGACTGTTCGTATGCCTCCAACGAAATCGCCATCAACTGGAACGCCCCGCTCGTGTACCTAACCGCAGCCCTGGAAGCCTTACAGGGCAGTCAGAAAATAAGTGTGTATCGGTAAACGGGCAATAAGACGAGTCAGATTTCTTTAAATCAAACAGGGGAATCTAATCTTGGAGAATACATGAAGCCGTTTAATGACCGCGTAGCGGCTTGACGTTTATAGCCAGGATGTCCCCCTCTTACTCAAGGGACAAATTGGCTACAAACATACCGTGCCTATGGCACTTGTACCCGTGGATTCAACAGTTGGAACCTATAATTCACATCAATTAAATTCTTCATGCAAACACCAATACCACCAGTTTTATATCCTAGAAATTACAGCGAAGAAAATGCCTCAGAATCGGTCCAAAAGAAAGATGAAGGCTCTATTATTTATCCTTTACCACCTGCCATAATTTACCATTACACCTCATGCAACTCAGCAGAAAAAATTCTCGAAGGTCGAAGTTTAAAGTTCGCTTCCCCTAGCTCGTTCAACGATCCTTTTGATATGTACACTGGCCTACTCGACTTTACTTCAACAAAAGAGCAGTCAAGATCATGGACAAATAAGGTTATGGAAGGTAAGCCTAGAAAAGATAGAAGAAAAATGTATCAATATATAGATAACAATAAATTCAATTTTTTAAAATCGAGCAGAAACAGCTTCGATCGAATAAAAGACCAAGCTGGTGTATGTTGTTTTAGTAAATATCAAGATATTCACCTTATGTGGAGTCATTATGCCAACAAACATGATGGTATATGCTTTGGCTTTGATTTTCACCCGATTAATCAACGGCAAGATTACGCCCTAACTATTAGAGAGGTACAATATAAAGCTGTTATCGAACCCATAAATTTTGGGATAGATAATAATGCAGCTGTACATCATTGGATAACGACAAAATCAACAGTCTGGGAGTATGAGAACGAAATACGTGCTATTATAAATAATCGAAAGGGTAAAGACCTTTTTGAATTTGAGCGGGCTTGTCTAAAGAAAGTATACTTTGGCTGCCGAGTTTCACCACAAAAAATTGATTACATTTTATCATTAATCAAAAAGTATAATTATCAAGTTAATTCAAAAAAAATGATCATTGACGATCAAACTTTCAGCATCAAACCTGTTGACTTACCTTAGCGACTTAACTCACTTTAATGTCGATAGCAAATAATCACTTGGGCAGGGATTAGGCTATTAGTGAACAAAAAATGAAAATCAAGTTAGAAGATTTTTAGTATTCTAAGTATTACATTTTTATTTCCCGACCACTTTCCTGTCATTAGAATCACAACAACAAACAAAAAGCCCTGTAAGCTTTTCAACTTACAGGGCTTTTCAAAAGTGGAGACGGAGAGATTCGAACTCTCGTCCAGTCAAGGAACCCGTCGTGCCTTCTACATGCTTAGGTATACTTAGGATTGTCGGGAATCGGCCCGGTGTATACCAAACCAAGCTTCATCCGTAGGTACTTGTGTCTTACTCAGCCGTTAATACCATAAACTGAGCCAGCGCTGCGAGTCGATGCCTCCTGATCCAGCCAGCAGCACGTAGGCCGGGGAGACAATGGCTATTGCTTAATCCTCCGGATTAGGCAGCCATGGCGTAGTTATATTCGCCAGTTATTGTTTTGACGATTTGTTTGGGCGGGAAATACCGTCAACTCCCGGCATGCTTACACGCGACCTCAGCAAGCTGTCAATTCCGGTCGTCCCCAGACTGACACGCCAAAGCGAGTCTGCGAAAATAACAACCGGAAAACATCACATTTGGTTCGACGACCGTACCCTAGCTTTTGACTTTTTTATTGGCTATCTATTGGGCAAATCCAAAATAAAGCCGTAGTATTACTATATGTCAGCCTGACCCTGCCGTCAGGTCGCTTCGCTCATGACGTCTACCTCTTTCGAAACCACTCTATATCAGCAGCTGACGCCTTTTTTTGAACGGCACCAGTTTTTGTTGATGCCCGAAAAAAAACAATACCGAAAAATTACGGAAACGGGCTTCCAACTGGTCATGCTTTCCCCGGCTTATTCTGACGACGAAATAACTCTGGACATTCGGTTTGGCTGTCGAAATGAGCAGGTAGAGCAGATAGCCCAGCAATTTCTATCCAGCCAGGCTAGTAGTCAACAGGATGCCAACACGATCCTGATCTCCATTAGTCAGTTTAGTGAGTACACATCCGTTCGATTCCGTATTCACTGTGAAGAGGAGTTGCTTCTCGTTTGTAAGCAGATCGAACAGTTTTTCGATTCAAGAGGCCTTGATTTTATTACGGCTTCCTCTACGCTAACCGCCCTGGACCGACTGCTGAACGGAAAACCCGAACAGGCCTGCCCCTATGTGTACAACCAGATACACCGCTTTTACAAGGGGCTCATTTCTGCCAGCCTGAACCACAACAGGCAGTTCAACAGTCTGATTGATCGGTACCGGCAACTGCTTATCCAACAGACACAGAACCGGTATGAACTCATTCGCTTTGAGCGACTCATTGCCTTTCTACAACATTACTCTCCCAATTGAGACGCGTAGTATGAAAAAGCGAAAGGTTTTCAGGGTGGGGAATGGCTTCAACTACAGCCCATCTTTCACCCTCTCGGTCGTTTACTCGTTCACCTTTTTACTTCACTTTCACGAACCGGGCAATGGCCGTCGCCAATCCCGGGGTTAGCGGCAGAGTTGGGTCATTGTAAGCGGTAGCCGCTTCGGACATGGAGTTTGAGGATACATTTTTGAACCCATGATTCATCTCATCAAACAATTGATATTGAGCCGAAGGCAGGGCTTTCCATAGCTTTTCGGCATCGGAGACGAACACCTGAACATCCCGTTTTCCCTGAATAATCAGCACCGGCACGGTTAGTTGTTTTAACTCTGCCGCCGGGTCATATTTCATCCAAGAAATCATGTAAGGCTGAACGCTGGGGCGAAACAACGAATGGATTGCCGGATATTTGGTAGGTAGGACGCGTAATGTCTGCCCCATTTTTAACGTATCCAGGGCGCTGAACACGCTCTCCCTGTCGGCGTCTGGTAGCTGGGGTTTCAGCTGCGCTTTTAGTTTACTGGCGATATCGTCTCCCGATCCCGACAGCGATACATAAGCATCAGCTTTTGCCTTACGCGTCGCGACCATTCCTACCAGAGAACCTTCACTGTGTCCGGCCACGACTACTTTAGAAAACCGTTTGTCGGCTTTTAACTGATTGATCCAGCCTTCAGCATCCTCAATATAGGTTTCAAAGGTCATGTCCTGTTCTGTCATACCCGGCGCAACGCTTCGGCCAATCCCGCGCTTATCGTACCGAAGGGCGGCTATCCCTAGTTTTGCCAGACTATCGGCGAGGAGTTTATAAGAATTGGCTTTTACACTCCCCATCTGTCCGGATGGGATCGGATTATTCCCGTTGCGGTCTGTTGGACCAGACCCTGCAATGATGAGTACGACAGGAACAGACTTTGCCGCAGAAGCAGGCATCGTTAACGTCCCATCAATGGAGAGGGCAGCTGTTTTCAGCTGCATCGGCTCCTCTGACTGGGCCAGAGCGGTCAGGCTGAAAAAAGTGAGTAGTAAGGTGGTGATGAATGCGTATTTCATATCTGAAAAGGCTTAAACTAGAGAGTCCAGGGTTGATTAGTTGAGCTGATGCGATTTCTCCTGCCGGAAAAAGATGTAGGAGTAAACGGTGGGAATGATCGCTACCAGGCCCGCCAGACCCAATATGCAACTAATCAGGTATGCACTGGGTAGAACAAACGCCAGGACCATACTCGCCAGACCACCCGCCACCATAAGACGCCCCGCCAACCGATGGGTTTTCCGCCAGACCGTTTCATTGGCGAGTGTCCAGGGAGTTCGGATGCCAACAAACCAGTTTGGCTTAACGGTCGTCAGGTAATTACCCAGACCGGCGAATAAGAAGCCAACCAGTCCCATTAGGATACGAATAACGGGCAGATCAGCACCCTGATGACCAGCCATATAAAAGACCAATCCAATGGTAATCCCCCAAAACAATCCGACGACTAATCGGAGTTTCTGGTAGTTGCCGGTTTGAAGGGTTCCGTTAGGCGTTAGCCGCGTAACAAAACGAAGTATCAGATACATAAACCCGGTTAAACAACCCATGGATAAGGCCGCCGTTTCCTTCATCTGCCAGCCATTCGGGCTACCCTGCATATCGTAATGAACCGGTAACTGATCCGGTAACTGATTCCAGACAATGGCCAGATAAATCATCGGAGCCAGCATACAGGCAACGATTAGAAATTCGATTGATGTAGAATTCGTTTTCATGCGTGAAAGTTGTGTTAAGCGTTATCACTAACTTTTTTTTCGGTTGCTATTGGATGCGTATCGGGTTGGGACTCCGGCTTCTGGAAGCTCATCAGCCAGGAAAGCAGCTCGTCGAACACGGTCGTGTTGAGGGAATAGTTGATAAACTGCCCCTGTTTGGTGGCTTCAACCAGACCCGCCTGTCGCAGCAGGTCGAGATGGTGCGAAATGCTGGGCTTCGTCATATTGAACCGCTCGGCAATCTCACCGGCATTCAGGTCGCTCTCCCGCAGTAGGTCCAGAATCTGTCGGCGGGTAGGATCATTCAGGGCTTTAAAGAGGTTGTTCATGCCAGAAGCGTTAAATAATTAGACAAACATCTAACTATTCATTTAGACGTTTGTCTAATTATTTAACAGTGGTTGTATTTCGTGATGAATGGTATTCGACCGTTGGAAACCCACGGCACAGGTTCAGATCTTGTTCCTGAACAGAAATAGACTTTGCCGTAACTATTTATGGAGTTACCTTTGTTGAATAAACAGGGCACTACCGGCAGTTTTTGACTCTTTCCAAGAACTGGAGCATAATGCCCCCGCAGTACATTACTACTTGATAACCATGAAGCCGCTTCAAATTCGCTTAACGACGCTTACTATTCTTGTTCTGGCAGCCGCCCTGTTTCGTTTAGTCCCTCACTGGCCAAATTTTACACCCATTGCAGCCATAGCGCTTTTTGGCGCGGCTACATTCGAACGTAAATGGCTGGGGTTAGCGGTACCTTTTGCCGCCATGCTGTTGAGCGACTTTATCATTGGGTTCCACGGCAGCATGAATGCGGTTTATGTAAGCTTCGCCCTTACCTGGCTGCTGGGATTATGGGCGTTGCAGCGCCCTACAGCCGTTCGAATTGCGGCAGCCTCAGTTACCTCTTCTGTCTTGTTTTTCCTGATCACCAACTTTGCCGTGTGGTTTGGCAGTACGTTCTACCCCCAAACAGCAGCCGGATTAATGACCTGTTACGCGGCCGGGCTGGCTTTTTATAACGGCTCTAACTTTTTCCTGAACGGGCTTTTTGGCGATTTGTTTTTCAGCGGTATCCTGTTCGGCGGGTATTACCTGCTGCAGAAACGGTACCTGGTGTTACGCCCAAGCCGAAGCTAATCACAAAGATTAAACGATGCTGATCGGTATCGTAACGATAATGGTGGTGCCCTGATTTTCTTTACTGGTCACCGTGAATACCCCGCCATGAAGCTCCACAAACTGGCGGGAAATAGCTAACCCTAAACCCGTTCCCTGAACGGACGTCGCATTTCCAGCCCGAAAAAAGGGCTGGAAAAGTGATGAAATGTCCTCTGTGGGTATGCCTATCCCCTGATCTTTAACCGAGATCACCAATTTTCTCTCTTCGAACAGAATAAACAGTTCCGGATTTTCAGAAGAAAATTTGAAGGCGTTGGTCAGCAAATTGATCAGGACGTGCCTCATCAGTTTATCATCGATAAACGTTTTGACTGGTTTACCCTGTATCGATAACTGTACCCGGCGGGAATCCCGGTATTCGCTGAAGTTGGTCGATATAACCTCCTGGCTCAAGGCGACAAAATCTACCTGACGGGGATTGAATGATATTTTCCCCTCCTCCATCTTACCAATCGTTAGTACATCGGTCAGCAGATTACTAAACGCAACAATCTCCTGTTCGATAACAGCCAGATGCCGGCGCATGGCTGGCAGATCGATTGGCTCGTTACGGTTCATGTACAGACCAATCAGATCAACGCTGGACTGAATCGTTGCCAGGGGCGTCCGGAACTCGTGAGACGCAATGGCGACAAACTGCGATTTTAACTTGTTCAGTTCTTTCTCACGCGCCAACGATTGCTGCAGTACGATTTCTTTTTCTTTCTGGCTGGTAATATCGCTCGCTACACCAATATACCGCAATGGTTTGTCCTGGCAGTCTTTCATCACAAACGTGCGAACCGTAAACCAGCGAGTGATATTGTTGCCCTCCTTCAGCCGGTATTGGCCGGTCAGCTCTTTCCCCAGTCGGTATTCGGTAAAAATATCTGTCAACCGGGCCTGATCTTCTTCAACAATGGCTTCCAGCAGCAACTGGGGGTTTTGATTCAACTGCTGGGCAGAATACCCAACTACCCGTTCGAAGGCCGGGTTTACATAGATCAATTCGAGTGAATCAGCCGAATGAATCCAGAACGCATCGCTCACATTCTCGGCTATTTCCCGGAATCGCTGTTCGCTTTCCCGCAGCGCGTCTTCCCCCCGTTTCTTTTTGGTTATATCCCGCCCTTCCGGAATCAATAAAACCACTTGCCCATTGTCATTAAAGATGGGCTTGATGCTTAAATCCAGGGCAATGCGGTTATTTTGAGCATCCAGAACGTCTACTTCATAGGTGACTAATTCGCCACTGGCTGCTTGCTGAATGGCCTGCCTGAGTCTCTGTTGCTCGTCCGCAGAATTATTCCACTTGATAGTCTCCCAGAGTGGCTTTCCAATCACCTCGCTCAGTTTTTTCCCACCTGCCTTTAACGCCGTTTCATTGACTTCCAGCAATACACCATCCGGGCGCATCAAGCCGATGTACTGATAACTTAAGTTGAAAATAGCTTGGAATCGCTGCTCGCTCACCCGCAGTGCTTCCTCAACCAGCCTGCGTTCTTTTTTATCCCTTTCTGAATCAACATACGTCAGGCGATCGGTCAGGAGATTGACCTCATCAGCATGTTCTTCGGTGATATCCGGGTACTCGGTGATTTCACGACCGGATATATACTGTCGGTCTTCGGTGCAATCGCAATGCCACTCGACAAACGCATAGGAACCCCTCTTTTTGCGAATACGTATGCATTTTCGGAGCGTTGGGTGCGGATCATTCAAATAAGGGGTTCCGGACAAGGCAAAAACTTTGTCATCCGGATGAATCAGCTCTACATAATTACGGGTCATCAATTCTTCCTCGGTGTAGCCCAGCATTGTTTTCCAGGCTGAATTGACTTTGAGGAAATTGCCATTCCGATCTG
The DNA here is from genome assembly GCF_054782495.1 of Spirosoma aerophilum. Taxonomy (NCBI): domain Bacteria; kingdom Pseudomonadati; phylum Bacteroidota; class Cytophagia; order Cytophagales; family Cytophagaceae; genus Spirosoma; species Spirosoma aerophilum. Next base: position 1,308,370 of record NZ_BAAGSJ010000013.1, read on the forward strand.
TAATGCAGTGCAGTTCAAGGGAAAGGGCAAAAAACAGGTTCAGCTCCCGGTTTTCGCGGAGAAGATCGTCCTGCTGATCCGACGTTGTTACCGTTTTCGCCCCGGCCCGTTCGATTCTTCTCGAATTGGCAGCTACCGGTTCAACAACGGCCATATATCCCACCTCAAATGCCGTTAATCGGCATTGAACGGTTTCCGTGTTGTTTACAGGAATGTCGAACAGCACAACACCTTGATTCGTCAGCTGATTCAGGAATTTAGGTAAAGAATCGCTTTGATCACCTAACAACTGAGTCAGGCTGCTACCGACAACTAAACCCTGCCCCATCGACCCATAGTTGGAAAGGACCCATTCATTTGCCCATCTTATCTGTAAATCCACGACTGCTCCGTGCTGATCCCGGACAGGGTCTAACGTAAGCACACCGAAGGACGAATGTTCCCTCTCATCAATCAAAGCAGTTGGCACATTTTCGTGTACTGAAGAATTCATCAGGCTCTGGTAGATGGTAAATGGCACTAATTACTAACTCGTTAATAATAACTATTCGTTTCAACCCCTACTTGAACAGACCGAAATTCTAATCTTTTCAAATTTACATTCATTTATCTCATGAAATTTCAAGGGATTGGAAATCACAAAAAACAGACGTGTAATCAAAAAAAGTCAGCTATACTTTTGTCTCAGTAACCGTAACAGGTATCCCGAAGACTTTTTCCCCTACTCAACGCGCTATATTTTTAATTGATTGGTATTAACAACAACATATAATATGGCCACTACCAAGCGTTCACAAACCTCCGAATTTGCTACCTGGCAAACCGAAATCAGTCAGTTGTATAGAAATTACCACCAAATTGGTTTGATGTTAAGTCAACCGATATCCTTATCCATTGAAACACGATTAACACTTCAGTATCTAAAAAAAGAGTTGGTAAAAGCAGTGGAACGCTTTAATAATGATTTCGATAAACCAACCGACTGCACCGCCAAGAGCCAAACAACTGTGCTAAAGAAGCATGCGAACACCATGCACTATTTAAACAGGTCCATTGAGGATCTTGTCACGAAGCATGCGTACTGTTAAGAACATTGATCGAACATAAAATTTACCCCACCGTCATTATTTCCTCACCGTAATTTATACTTACCGTAATGATGAATGTCCCTCTGTTTAATCAATTGACTCTACCTGAGCAAGTGGTGCTGATTCCGTTAAAAGGACGCTTCATTGCCCAGCGCCAATGCAACAATGATCAAGTTAAATTGTATTACTGGTCAGATCATTTTGTTGAAATCTATTTTCGTTGGCCTACTCGAAGGGGAATGGGTGCAAACTGGGAACCCTACGAAGTGGTCACATTTATAGATCAAACGGGTTGTTCAGAACAACTGATGAACTACGTAGATCATTTAAATCTGGACGAACTTCTCGCCTGACACGCGCGCTCCATATCGATTGTCTTTACTACGTTCACTACGATATGGTTATATCCGGCCGATTGTTCGTTCTAAATCGGAGAGGAGCTATCTGATAAGCTTTCTTAAAGCAGTACGAAAAATAAGACAAACTGCTAAAGCCGCATCGATCGGCAATCCATTGAAGACTTTGATCCGTTTGCGTTAGATAGAGCATCGCTTTCTTCAGGCGATGCTCTCTTAGTATTTCATTAAAGTTCCTCGGAAAATAAGCTTTTATGTGCCGCTGAAAAGCAGAAAGACTCATATTCATGAGTTCAGCAACTTTATTGGCAGTTAATGAAGAGTCATCAAAATGAGCCTCCAGTGAAGCCGTTAATTGCCTGACAAACTGAAAATCAGCCCCCTCGGTTGCCGGGTCCATCAATTGATTTAGAATGAAATCCGAGCGCTGCGTAATAATATTATTGACCTTTAACAGGAGTTCCCGACGCAAAAAGGGCTTTGACAGATAATCGATAGCTCCTTCTTCAAGCCCTAATAATTTATCTTCCTGAGCTACTTTGGCAGTAAGAAAAATAAACGGCACATTTCGAAATTTCCGGTCATCCTTCACGGCTCTTATAAAATCAATACCGTTCATCTCCGGCATCAGGACATCACAAAGAATTAGATCTGGATAAAAAGAAGGCAGCAGGTCAAGTGCCATTAGTCCATTGCCAGCAACCTTCACCTCATAATTATCCAACTCGAGTTGTTCGCAAATATTCTGCCTTAATTGTTCATCATCTTCAACTACTAAAATTTTTGCCATGTTGAAATTGGTCAGAGGATCATGCAACTCATAGGAAGCATGGCGAATAGCTTTCTGGCACGCTTTACTATTTTTACAAGCTACTTAGTATTTAATACAGCAGTAAATATACTCTTTGCTTATTAAATTTCTAGGATTGGTAACATAAAGTACTGTTGCACACACAAGTTTTTTTTAGAATTTACAGATTATCAGCTTGATCGATAAACCAGTTCATCCGGTTACGATACTGATGTAAAAACAAGAATTCAGCGGCTACCCGTTAACTACCGTTTAACAACTAATACGTATGTACAAGCCCCTGTTTCAGGGCTTCCTGGTAGGCTTCTTTCTCAAATTGATATAAATAGGGCGATCGGTGGGGGCCAATAGACCGTTGCTCATCCAGTTTTTTTATTAGCCCCAGCGTCACAAGCTTCTTGGCAAAGTTGCGCTGGTCCAGTTCTTTCCCTAAAATGGTCTCGTAAAGTTTATGGATTTCGGGCAGCGTAAATTTTTCCGGTAAGAGGTTATAGCCGATCGGTTGGTGGTAAATCTGCTGCCGAAGCGTGGTCAATGCCTTATCTACGACCTCATTTTGATCGAACAGAAGTTCGGGAATGGCATTTACATCACACCACTGGTGTTCATTTGAGAAGAAATCACTCGTTACAGTAACTTTTGAGTAATCGACCAGGGCGAAATAGCCAATGGATAACGTCCGCTCAAAAAGCCAGTTGTCAGCTTCAATATCTAGGACGAGGCCATATTTTTCGGCAAACTCACGAGTGCTCCGTTCTTTAAGACGATACGGTGAATCTCCAAAAGTATGGAACTGCTGAAGAAATAGCTGATCAAGCCCGGTTCGCTCCTGAACAACTCGATTGGCCGCCTGGCTCAATGGCTCTCTCCGCTGAATAAATCCACCCGGCAGTCCCCAGCCGTTATACCCTATCCATTTGAGAAGTAAAATCTTTAGCTGTTGATCGTGGTAACCAAAAATAACCGAGTCAATACTGAGATGGGACAGGTACTGCTGATAGCCGTATTTAACAAAGTTTGTTACGTCTTCCTCCGAGTTCATGACCAAAGTTAAAAAACGATTCTGTAAATTTTACCAATTAGAAATAATACCTTATCTTTATTCCGTAAAAATTACGCTATTAACTTTTATTAAATTATTACTCCGAATAATATAATTTGGCAACGGAGGTATGAACCCTAAAATTTCACGTTTAAATCAATTCCAACAATGAAAAAAGTAAGTCTATTTCTGTTCATTTTTCTGCTCGGCGTTTGCGTCAAAGGCTTTTCTCAGGCAACTCCACCTGCCGACTTTTTTGCCGGCAAATGGGAAATCACTGTCATGGGCACCCCTAGTGGAGACGCGAAAATGGTTACTGAGCTGGTGCGTAAAGACGGCAAGCTGACTGGCCAATTGAAAGATCCAACGGGAACTAACCCCGCTATGCCCATCACAAAAATTGAAGAAGATCCAGGCAAAAAACTCACCATTTACTTCGATACGGCTCAGGCCGGCGAAATCGGTGTTGAATTAAACAAAGTAGACGACGACCATTTGAAAGGGCAACTGATGAATATGTTCGACTCGACTGCCCTGCGGGTTAAGAACTAATTCCTCAACAGGAAAAGAACCAATTGGCGCCCTTATTGAAAGAAGACGATTACTTTTCAATCGTCTTCTTTCAATAAGGGCGCCAATTGGTAATTATTGATTGTAGATTGTTTTTCAGGAGTCAATTTTTTGAGCCCTTCCCCCACTTTTTATATTTACGTTCGATAAGCTCGGCTACCAGGCCGGTCCAGCCTGTTTGATGACTGGCACCAACACCACGACCATTGTCGCCATCGAAGTACTCATAAAAAAGCACGTAATCCCGAAAATGCGGATCTTGGTATTTGGGGTGCTGGCCGAAGGCAGCGCGTTTTCCATCTTTATCGATCGTAAAAAGACTGATCAGTCGATTTGTTAATTCCTGGGCGACAGCTTTTAAGGTGATTTGATTGTTGGTTCCGACGGGGTATTCCACCGTGAAACTATCCCCAAAATAATGGTAGAATCGCTCCAGACTTTCTACTAACAGATAGTTCACCGGCATCCAGACCGGGCCTCGCCAGTTGCTATTGCCCCCAAACATGTTGCTGTCACTTTCAGCGGGCGTGTAGGTCAGTCGAAAGGTGGTGTTGTCGAGGGTAAATTCGTATGGCTGGTCTTTATAAACTTTCGACACACCCCGGATACCGTGCGGACTTAAAAACTCATTTTCATCCAGTACTTTCAGCAGCAAAGATTTAAGCCGAAATCCCCGCAGCAAGCTGAGTAAGCGTTTTTCGTCGACGCCTATTTCCGAATAGCGGGAAACCTGGTTGTATAAATCAGGTCTGTGTCCCCGAAACCATTCCATTCGCTCCACAAAGGCAGGATTGGCCCGTAGCAATTCATCATCCAGCACTTCCACGGCAAACATTGGAATCAGACCAACCAACGTCCTTACTTTCAGCCGCTGCACGGTCCCATCATCCAGCCGAAGCTGATCATAGAAAAACGCATCTTCCTCGTCCCATAGCCCCAGGGAGGTGTTCCCAATGTTAGTGATTGCGCCCGCGATGTACAGAAAATGATCAAAGAATTTGGTGGCCAATTCATCATAAACAGAATCGTGCTTTGCCAGTTCAAGGGCAATACGCATCATATTCAGGGCATACATGGCCATCCAGCTGGTCCCATCGGCCTGCTCCAGATGGCTGCCATCGGGAAATACGGTGTTCCGATCAAACACCCCAATGTTATCGAGGCCCAGAAATCCTCCTTCGAATATATTATTTCCCGACTGATCCTTTCGATTTACCCACCAGGTAAAATTGAGCATCAGTTTATGGAAAATGCCCCGCAGGAAAGTCAAATCCTCTTCCCCTGCTGGTTTTCGCTCCAGCTCAATGTGGTAGATACGCCAGGCAGCCCACGCCTGAACGGGCGGGTTGACATCCGAGAAATTCCACTCGTAGGCAGGAAGCTGACCGTTAGGGTGCATAAACCACTCATTCGTCAGCAACATAAGCTGCTGCTTGGCCAAACCTGGGTCAATAACCGAGAGGGTTACGCAATGAAACGCCCAATCCCAGGCAGCATACCACGGATATTCCCATTTGTCGGGCATAGAAATAACCCCCGCATTGATCAGCTGCAGCCAGGTATGGTTCCGCCCTTTCAGGCGTTCAGGGGGTGGCGGTGGACTATTCTCATCACCGGCCAGCCAGCGCGACACGTCATAATAGTAGTATTGTTTACTCCACAACATTCCGGCAAATGCCTGCCGTTGAACCATTTTTTCATCCGGTGTCGCCTGATGGGGGTGAATTTTAGCATAAAACTCATCGGCTTCCTGCTTTCTCATTGAACAGATCCGATCAAAATCATCGAACGGCTGCACCAGACCGGTACCCACGGGGCCCGTGGCTTCCAGCCGTAACCGAATCACAGTCGACTCTCCGGCCGGGACGGTAATTTCGTAATGGGCCGCTGCCTTCGTTCCGATATGGCCCGGATTTACCGTTTGCGTACCGTGAATGATGTAGTCGTTGATCCCATCTTTAGGGTATCTGGCACCAATATGAATATTGTAAAGCCGGGAGGCATTCGGTTCGTTATCGCAGAACAACCATTCGGGCTGGCCTTCGGCATGCAATATATACCGGCCCAGGGCGGAGTCCTCTACAGAAACAGTCTGGTCGGGTTGCAGTACCAGCGATGGGCGATAATTGGGAACGCCATCGGAGTCATCGCCAAAGGCCCAGGTATTCCGAAACCAGAGAGTTGGCAACAAGTGAAGGCTGGCCGCTTCAGGTCCCCGATTATGCACCGTGATGCTCATCAGAATATCCTGCGGACTCGCTTTGGCATACGCCACAAATACATCAAAATACCGATCCTCATCGAAAAGGCCCGTGTCGAGCAATTCAAATTCGGGATCCAACCGACCACGACGCCGATTTTCGGCCACTAACCAGTTGTACGGATAAGCCGCCTGTGGATATTTGTACAGCATTCGCTGGTAAGAATGCGATGGTACATTGTCCAGGTAATAGTATAGTTCTTTAACGTCCTCGCCATGGTTGCCTTCGGCATTGGTCAGGCCAAAGTAGCGCTCTTTCAGAATAGGATCGTTTCCGTTCCACAAGGCAAGCGCGAGGCATAGCTGCTGTCGGTCATCCGAAAAACCGGCAATACCCTCCTCGCCCCAGCGAAAGGTGTAGCTCCGGGCCATGTCGTGCGTCGTGTAGTTCCAGGCATCGCCGTTCGAACTGTAATCTTCGCGCACGGTGCCCCATTGGCGATCAGACACATAGGGTCCCCATTGCCGCCAGGCTGGATCATGTAAACGATGTTGTTCGGTGGTCACGGCAGTATTGATAAGGTGGCACTGGGGAAGCAGGATGTAGGGATGTATGATATATGATATAAGCTGTAGGGTTGACTCTCATTAGCACTCGCGCGAGTCGTATATCATACATCCTACATCCTATATCCTGCATCTTCTTTTATCCATTATCGGCAAATCCTTCAAAAACGGTCATACCGCCGTCGATGAAGATACTGGCGCCGGTTATATAGTCAGATAAATCTGATGCCAGAAACACGGCCAGATTGCCAATATCAGACGGCTGACCAATTCGATTGTAAGGAATCAGCGTCATCAGGCTGTTAAGGGCCTGAGGAGTTTCCCAGGCACCCCGGTTAATTGGCGTTTGAATAGCCCCCGGACAAATACTATTCACCCGGATTCGTCGATCGCCGTACTCCTGGGCCAGCGACTGCATCAACATTTTAATAGCGCCTTTTGAAGAGGCATAATTGACGTGGCCACCCCATGGAATAATTTCATGAACGGAACTCATACAGATGATCTTACCAGTGGCAGCCGATACTTCCGGTTTTGGACCTCGCCTTAAAAACTCACGAATCGCTTCACGGGCGCATAGAAACTGCCCTGTCAGGTTCACATTTATGACGGTATTCCACTGGTCGAGTGTCATTTCATGGAACTTCGCGTCCCGCTGTAAACCTGCATTATTAATGAGAATATCGACCGTACCGAACGTTTCCACCGTATCGGCAAACATCTTTATAACCTCATCTTCCTTGGTCACATCGCATTGGGCGATCATACCCGCCCCCCCTGCATTGGTAATCTCCGTTAAAACAGCTTCGGCCGATGGCTTAGATGACGCTGACGGGTAATTAACGACAACCGATGCGCCGGCGGCAGCCAAAGATTTAGCCACTCCTGAACCAATGCCGCTACTGGCACCGGTAACGATAGCTGTTTGTCCTTTTAATGATTGTTCCATGAAATTCAGTATTGAATTGATAGTAAGCGTCTACAGGGATTGCTTCCTGACAGGAGCATCGAAATAGATGATGCACCGAAAGCGGTGGCAAAGTAGCGTTCATACGTCGCCCATCCTATTCATTAATCAACTGTTAATTTCCCAAAAGGGACTGGAAAATATAGTTTCCGGTCTGACACAAAATGAAACCAATTATAGCAAATAGGATTATTAGGCAGAAAATTATACATCGACATGTGTTAAGTCCTAAAAATTAGAATTATTAGAAAAATACAATTGATAAGTCATAAATAGGGACTTGTTGTACTTTTCCAATAAACGCCCTAATTTGCTTAGAAAGAATATAATTTTAAAATGAACATTTCGTAAAAGCCTGATTTCCAGCAATCGCGCTATTGCATTGAACCGTGTTCCTGCCACACCTTTGTCCCGGTAAAACAAAAATTTCAAACCAATGAAAAAATTCCAATTAACAATCGCTGTTCTATTATCAGCAATGAGTCTGGCCGGCATGGGAGATGCTAAAGCTGACACAGGATCAGGAATGAATGGTGTGAAAGTTGAGAAGTCCGAGCAAAAGAAAGTACGCATTTATACACAGCCGGGAGCATCGGTTGACGTGGCATTGATCGATGTCGACGGCAACGTTCTCTATCGGGGAGTCATTGGCAAAAACGACAAACGGGCTACTTCATTCAACCTGAACAACCTGCCCGATGGTCAGTATTACCTGACAGCCGGCAACAACGCCTGGTGGATGTCGCAGGGTCTAACGATCAAAGCGAATGCGCTTAATGTTGATGAACGCAGTCTGCAACAAGTTACCCAGCCTACGCTGACCGCCTACGAAAAGAACAAAATTGAAGTTGTTCTGCCCGCCAAGAATATCGACGAGGCCAATGTAGCGATCTACGATGCTCAAAACGTGTTAGTGCAAACCGACACCTTTAAAGGTTCCGTTCGCCGATTCGATTTGTCAGCGCTTCCATCCGGTGCCTATACCTTCGTTGTTGGGCCTTCGGAGAAGAAATTTACCACACACATTGACATTCAACACTAAGAAAACGGGTTGTGGCATTCCACCCACCGCCTGACCAATTCACCATTCTCAACTTGCGCGTGGCCAGCCTTTTCGGACAAGTCTAGTCACCACACCATCTGAATGAATCCTGCCCGCTGCTTTCCAGAGAAAGCAGCGGGCTTTTTTTATGAGTGAATGACAGCCCGACGCTTCAGGAGAGCCAGTTCTTTCATTTTCGATTCGAACACAATATCAATGTCTTTGCCATAGGTGTTCACCGGCGAATACAGCCAGTCAGCATGGGCTTCGCGTCGGGCTTTTGGATCTTCATGCTCCCGGCGCGAATCTGAAAAATGGAACACTGGGCGGACATCCCAGCTGTTGAAAGCCATCATAAAGGCCTCCTCTTCCGTTTGGGTACCCGGATTGAGTGAATGATGAAAGTAATCAAAAACGATGGGGATGCCAATCGTTTCGTGCAGGGAATTGAGGTCCGCTACTGTATAAAGATTGACCCGATCGTCGTTTTCGACAGTAAGGCGAGCCCTTAAGTTTTCGGAAAGCAGGGTAAAATTTTTGGCAAATCGGGCCAGGGTTGAGGTTTTATCGCCATAGGTACCCCCAACGTGGAAGTTTATTTTATTCCAATGAGATGGCTGGAGGCCCATCAGGTCAAAAACCTCCGATTGAGACTCAAGATCCTTTATCGTGTTTTCCAGGACCTTTCCCTGTCCGGCCAGTTGATTGAACGGACCGGGGTGGGCGGTGAGCCGAATGGGGCGGCTGCCTATTTCTTCGAGTGTTTCGCGTATTTCAGGGTAATCGGGCAGGTTGGGGATTCGGTATTCCGACGACCAGGGGAAAAGATCGGATGATATTCGAAAAATCCTGAACCCGTTTTCCAGATTCCAGTCTACTACTTTTAATAGATCCTGCACATTTTTAAGCGCCAGTTCCGACGCATAAGACAGACCTTTTTCGGTAAATGTCTTTTTGATCATGCCCCGATTGGTCGTGATTTTACTGGCCTGCAAACTCAAATTTATACAGGCATATCCGGCGTTTACTGATCCTAATTCCATGCTGACTTAACGCTAATGACCGCTTTCAGGTTTTGACGAATTGACCGTTCGTTCAAAAGTCGGACAAACAGACCAAAAATCGAGTAGAAGGGGCTTATCTTACTCGCTACTTCCACCCGTTAGACATGCCAACCTCAGCTCACCACTTCTTATGGAGGATTTTACGGTAGAACAACTCGAAGATATTGCAAAGGCTTATATTGATATGGCCCGTTCCCTGAATGAATTTCAGGGCAATCATTGGTCAGAATTGACCTTTGAGCAGCAACTGGACCTAAATGCCTACCAGAATAGCTTACTTAACAGAGCTCAGGACATCCAACGACGCACAACCCGACCCGCCTTTATGAATACCGAACGCATGACGACTCGGATAAAAGAAGCGACAACTAAAGCAAAAATGAGTTTAAAACGGCTCGACAACCTGCCCATCGCCCTAAACATTGGCGCTATAACGGTTGCGCTGGCGGCTTACACGGCAAGGGCTAATTTGCGGGGCGTTGACATTGCGCTGAGAGAGCTGGATAACCTGGCCGGAACATAAAAAAACGGGTATGCGACGTTAGATAATCAACGTCGCATACCCGTAAGCAGTTTACTGAGCAGTCTTATAGGATCAGGCCTGATGGCGACTTAACGCCTACCAGTTCAATATCGAATGTCAAATCCTGGCCTGCGAGAGGGTGGTTGGCATCAAGCGTCACGTTGGTTTCGGTGAGCGAGCGAATGATTACCGGAATAGGCCGTGGATTACCATCTTCGTGCATATTGAGGGTCATACCTACCTCGAGCGGAATATCGGCCGGAAGGTCGGAACGTTCCAGCGTAAAAATCATGTCTTCGTTAGCTGGCCCATAAGCGTCCTCAACGGGAATGCTAATGGTTTTTTTCTCGCCCTGATTCATGCCGGTTACGCCATCATCAAAGCCTTTAATCACCTGACCACTGCCAACAGTGAACTCCAGGGGCGTACGGCCTTCAGATGAATCAAATACCGTTCCATCACTCAGGGTTCCGGTATAGTGCACCTGAACAGTATCGCCAGATTTTGCTTGTGCCATTTTGTTATGTGGTTTGTTGTAAAACGTGCCGTAAAAGTACCGGATCTTCCGGCAGTGATTGGGCTACACGCTAACTTTTGACCAACTACCGACTAACCCCAAAAGTTCACGATTCGTCATTTTCAGAAATCCCTGGCGCTAAAAAACCAAACAGAAAATTCAGCCTCCTGCCCTGTTTTAACTGACCAGAAACTTATTTTTTGACTAAAATCAGGTCAAAAACTCGAAAAAAAATTCACTTCAATTGATTGCATATATCGCTTACTTATATATATTTACATCACTTGCTGACCAATTAATCTTTTTTTACGGCCATGGAATCATCGGGTAGTGAGTTTCTACGAGGAACACTGAAAACCATCATACTAAAGCTGCTGTCCGAACAAATGCAGACCAGCACAGGCTCCTCCAAACAATCTGGCATCCGGCCGGGGCGAATGTACGGCTATGAGATCACCCAGGCGGTGAAAGATCGGACAAATGGTGAGATTATCCTGTCATTTGGCGCCCTTTATCCGGTTTTGCATAAACTGGAGCAGGAAGGTTTACTAACCACGGAAACCGAAGAAGCGGAGGGTCGCTTACGAAAGTATTATACACTTACACCACAAGGCACCGAAGTTGCCGTTCAGAAACTGTCGGATTTTGAGCGGTTTATGGAGACGATGCGTCATTTGCTGCAACTACCTGTCAACTTAGTATCTAGTCATTAAGCAACTCTTATCCCAATGATTTAAACGGAACGCGTGTCATGAAAAAACTCAGCCCGCAACAATTGGCAACGTTGCAAAAACACCTTATTCAGAATGGCTCCACAGATGTCCTCGTTGAAGAACTGCTGGATCACCTTGCCTGCGAAGTAGAGCATTACCTGTGGCGTGGTTTTTCGTTCGAAATGGCCCTTGCCAAAGTTCTTGAAGAAGCCAACGTGAAGGCCGTACGGCACCTGCGGGAAACCTATCAGGTTGAATTAGCCATGACCGACGCACAGCTTAGGGAAGCCAGCCTGGATGATATTGTGTTTGAATTCAGGAATAAAGCCTATGGCGCTTACGATCTTCGAAGAAACTACCCCACTACCCTGCGAAATGCATTTATTATGGCGCTGGGCTTAGTGATGATGTTAATGGCCATGATGGATGGTCTGAGCCGGGGAACCTGGTCGTATGTGAGTTTGAGTGGACTGGTTTGGCTGATTGGTTTGAGTGCTGTAACCTTTGCCGTTGTGAGCTGGTACATTCAATACCAACGGCAGCAGCAGCTTTATGCGCGATAAAAAACGTTTTTAGTGAAACGTTCAAGGCGAGCCAACTATAGATTTAATCATATAGTTGGCTCGCCTTGAACGCTCTTTATCAACTTGATTCCGGATTAATAAGCCCGGGCAAATACGACACGTCCTTTTGAGGGTTTACCCGAAAAAACATCGACGCCCTCTTCTGCCTCCTGATCAAACGGAATACACCGGATCGTGGCTTTCGTGGCCTCTTTGATCGCTTCTTCGGTTTCGCTGGTACCATCCCAGTGTGCCAGCAAAAAGCCACCTTTTTCGAGCTGCTCCTGAAACTGCCCGAACGTGTCGACCTTGAAGGTGTTGTCCTGCCGGAACATATGCGCCTTTTTGTAAATCGTTTCCTGAATATCGTCGAGCAGAGCTTTGATCCGCTCCGTCAGGCCATCGAAGGGCACCGTTTCCTTCGTTTTCAGGTCACGACGCGCGATCTCGACCGTTCCATTTTCCAGGTCACGTCCACCCATTGCCAAACGAACCGGTACGCCACGAAGTTCGTATTCAGCAAATTTCCAGCCGGGTTTATTGGCATCCGAATCGTCGTATTTCACCGAGATCCCGGCTTTTTTCAACTCTTTTACCAGCGGCTGGATTTTAGCCGACAGTGATTCGAGTTGTTCTTCAGTTCGATAGATTGGCACGATAACCACCTGAATGGGAGCTAGTTTGGGAGGTAATACCAGCCCATCGTCATCGGAATGGCCCATGATCAGGGCACCCATCAACCGCGTCGATACACCCCATGACGTTCCCCAGACATAGTCAAGCTGGTTTTGCTTGTTCAAAAACTGCACATCGAACGCTTTGGCAAAATTTTGCCCCAGAAAATGCGACGTTCCGGCCTGAAGTGCCTTGCCATCCTGCATCATGGCTTCTATACAGAGTGTATCGTCAGCACCGGCAAAGCGTTCATTGGCGGTTTTTGTCCCTTTTATGACCGGTAAGGCCATCCACTCCTCGGCAAACTGCGCGTAGATGTCGAGCATCTGTCGGGTTTCAAACTGAGCTTCTTCGGCCGTTGCGTGGGCGGTATGACCCTCCTGCCACAGGAACTCGGTGGTACGCAGAAAAATCCGGGTACGCATTTCCCAGCGAACAACGTTGGCCCATTGGTTAATAAGGAGCGGCAGATCGCGATACGACTGAATCCAGTTTTTATAGGTACTCCAGATGACTGTTTCGGAGGTAGGCCTGACAATAAGCTCCTCTTCCAGTTTTGCTTCCGGATCGACGATCACACCCGAGCCGTCTTCAGCATTTTTCAAGCGGTAGTGTGTTACAACGGCACACTCTTTGGCAAAGCCCTCTACGTGTGAGGCTTCTTTACTCAAAAATGACTTGGGGATAAACAGCGGGAAATAGGCATTCTGGTGGCCCGTTTCCTTAAACATATCATCCAGGGCCCGTTGCATCTTTTCCCAGATTGCAAAGCCATAGGGCTTAATAACCATACAACCCCGAACCGCCGAATTCTCGGCCAGATCAGCTCTTTTAATTAACTCATTATACCACTCGGAGTAGTTTTCACTACGGGAAGGAAGTGCTTTTGCCATGCGTGAACGAGCCAAAAAAAATACGGATCAACATAAACATCTAATAGTGAACATATTACACAGAAATAATTTTAGACGAGCCGTCCAACGCTAACTGACTTCTGTTTGATCGCTTCAAAAGTGTCGGGGTTTCTCCAGTATTTCTTTCAACTTTATTTTAAATGGGATTAAACCTTTGTAAACAAAATGGAATCTAATACGTGTGAACTTGCAAAGATAGGTTTTTAGTCTATTTTTGTAATCAAACACACCTTTCCTGTGTTATATATTGAAAGAGTTCTCAATATGAGCCTTTATTACATCAATTCCCTGGCCAAATGAAAACGCAACCCTTATATCGCTATTTATCGCTAGCTGCGTTGCTGGGCATCTGGAGCTGTAGTTCCAGCCAGAAAACGGCGCAAAACGCTGGCGAAGTAGACGATTTGTATGGCAATTCCGGCAACGCTGCCGTATACGCCAGCAACTCGTCTGACTATTCTTCGGTTGCTCCGCAAAATTCGCGGCAGCAGCAGCGGTTTGACCGGCAACAGCGGTCGTATCGCAACGCTAACCCCGATTACACTGACGATCAGCAATATGGTTCAGCCGGTGGTACCAACACCGATGAATACTATACGGAGCTGAGCGCTCGTAAATTAAACCGGGGTCTTTCGCCTGATCCGGGCTGGAACGACACGGATGCGTATACCACGGGCTTTGGCAATGGGTATAACACAGCTATGACGTCGGCCTACAGCTGGAATCGCTGGGGCTTTAACAACACTGGCTTTTATAGCGGTCTGGGCTTAGGTCTAGGGTTGGGAGGCTTTAACCGGTTTGGTTTTGGCTTTGGCAGTCCGTTCTACTCGCCCTTTTACGGCAATTCGTTCGCTTATTCGCCATTTGGCTACTCCCCTTTCGGCTACGATCCCTTCTATAGTTCGTATGCCTACGGTGGTTTTGGTGGATACAGTCCATTTTACTCGCCGTTCTATTCAAACTATTACGGTGGCGGATTTGGCGGTTACTATGGCAACCCTGTCTACGTAAACAATGTGTATATAGCTGGTGCCGATCCTTACCGCGCCCGGACGTACAATCGGACCACGGAGCGTTCGTCAGGCCGTTACAATTCGGCTTTCGACAACTCCCCCCGTTCATATAATCCCAACGGTGGCCGTACGGCGGCTGGTTCAGCCAGCACCGCTACCCGCAACAGCGACAGTTATTATGCTCGTCCGAGCAATGGCAGCAGCCGGGGTTCGTATTATTACGACAACAGTGGCAGCAGCAATGGTCGGTCGGGTGCCAGCACGGCCACTGCGCCATCCTATAACAGTAATTCGGGCAATGAGTATTATGCCCGTCCGCGCGAAAGCAGCCGTGGCAGCTATACGCCTTCCAATGGAAACAGTGGCTACAGCAGCGGTGGACGTGGAAGTTACCAGCAGTCACAGCCTAGCTACCAGCAGCCCGCTTACCAGAGCCAAAGCCGTTCGTACAGCCAGCCTTCTTACCAGAGTCAGCAGCCTACTTATAGTGCGCCAAGCCGGACGTACAGTGCACCCGCTGCCCCTAGCTACAGTGGTGGTGGTGGTGGTGGAGGTGGTGGCGTCTCTTCAGGTGGCGGTGGACGCGGTCCACGATAGTTTTTATAATTAATTACGAAAAAATCCCTGCTGATTAGGACAATTAGCGGGGATTTTCGTTTTGTAGTAGATGTGTAGCGTGCGAAAATGTTGAGGGCAGATTAAACGTTCGGTTCTTTAATTGTTCTAAACCTCACAAACCCGTAGTGCACACCACCAATCGCTTTATAAACATGAACAAACTGTTCCTCCTTTCGGGAGCGCTAGTGCTCCTTTCCCCAGTGGCCTTCGGCCAGGGGGCAGCCTTTGACTATGCCGACGATGCCTTTCGCTTCTCCGAATTTACGCAGAGTGGAACCGCTCGTTTTCGGGCCCTTGGCGGCAACCATGCTGCCCTTGGTGGTGATGCCAGTAACCTCTTCGGCAATCCGGCTGGTTTGGCATTTTACAACCGCTCAGAGTTTAGTATCAGTCCAACATTTACGTCGGTAAATAACCAGAACTCGTTCTTGGGTCAGCAGACAAACAGCACCGGCAGCAAAGTCAGCATTGGCCAGCTAGGTCTTGTGCTGGCGGGTAGTTCTAACAATAACCAACGATGGCGCCGGACAGCTTTTGGGGTGACCTACTCCCAATCGGCAAATTTCTTTAATTATACGGACGCCAGTGGCTTGAACAACAATCCTAATTCGTCGATCGCCCAAACGTATATCAACGCAGCCAACAATGCCCGATACAGCGAGGCTGAACTGAGCGATTCATTTTTTCCAGGAAACCGGAGCGCCGATTTCAGGGAAGCTGCTGCTTATGGGTTGTTTCTTATCAATCCAACCGATTTAGGAACGAATGGATCTGGCCCGCCCTTCACTCGTTTTGATGCGACCAAGCAAAAAGATCAGCGGGCTACGCTAACCCGCTCGGGTGCTCATTCCCAATGGACAATTGCCTATGCCGGTAATCTCGATGACAAACTGTACATTGGTGGTTCCGTTGCTCTGACCCGACTTAAATATTCGTCGGAATACGTTTTTCTGGAACGACCGGTAGGTGGTGTCGTTTTTGACAACTATGGTCAGACGAATAACTTCAGCGTGACGGGCAACGGCATAAATGCCACCCTTGGTCTGATTTACAAGCTGAGTCCTCAATTGCAGATTGGTGCTACCGTAGTGACCCCTACCTTCAGCAGCGCCAATGAGGTGTTTGCCCAAACCCTGACAGCCGTCGTTAAGAGCCCGAATCCGGAAGGCATTTCGCTCAAAACGAACAGCGTAGATGTAGTGGACCCCTCCAATGAATTCCGCTACTCCCTCCAAACGCCATTGCGGGCTTCGGGTGGTGCTACCTATTTTCTGGGTAAAGGAAAAATCGGTTTCATTACGGCTACGGCCGAGTACGTGGGCTACGAGGGCATGCGGGTGCGCACATCTGCGTTCTCGAACCAGCAGGATAACACCGACTTCAGAAACGATGTAAAAGGCTTTGTGCAGGAAACATACCAGAGTGTTGTCAATGTTCGGGCAGGTGCCGAGATCCGGGCGGGTTTATTGCGGCTTCGGGCTGGTGTCGGATATTTACCAAGTGCGTACAAGCTCGATCTTGACCGGGTAGCTAAAACCGACCGCGACAAACTTTTATTCTCGGCAGGTCTTGGCGTTCGCAATGACCGCTACTTTGCCGATCTGTCGGGAACCTATCTAACGTATAAATCGGGCTTTACACCGTTTGAATTGCCAAACGCTGTCGATACACCGAGCTTGGCATCGACGAATAAGAACACAAGCGTGATGCTTTCGGTGGGTGTGTTTTTCTAACAGAACCATATTTGATTGCTCTAACAAGAAAAAGGCGGCCCCAGGGTCGCCTTTTTCTTGTTAGAGCAACTTTCCTATTCGTCGCAGGATTTCATCTTCACTCGTCTCGCCCGAAACTATAACCTGAGCTTGCGAATAGATGGGCAGGCGACTTTCGTGCCGTGCTTTCAGCACAGCGGCTAACTCGGGATCTGTCGGATTATTCAATGGCCTGTCTTCCTGAGCATGGGCGGTTATGCGTTGTACAAGCACGTCAACAGGCACATCTAGGAATACAGAAACCCCCGTGGCATTGATGTAACTCATGTTATCGTGGAAGCAAGGCATTCCCCCACCCGTAGACACAACCAGACTGCCACCCGGCTGAATTTTTCGAAGCACACGTCGTTCGGCCTCCCTAAAGTAGTCCTCACCGGATTCTGCAAAAATTTCGGCAATCGATCGTCCCTCCTCCCGAACAATCAATTTATCCGTATCCACGAACCGATAATGCAGGGCATCAGCAACCCGCTTACCCAACGTACTCTTGCCAGACGATGGCATGCCTATTAGAAAGATATTTTTCAAGGTTAAAAGGTAGGAGTTAGACGCGAGTAATGAGGAGCGAAGAGTTGCTTATGCGACAAAACTACTTGCCTAAGCAATTCCTCGCTCCTCACTTCTCACTCCTATTTACTTAATGAAATCACTTCAGTCGCATCCGGCGTTGTATTGTAATGCCATTTGCCTTTCACGACGCCGTTGCTCATAAGCCACGTACCGGGGTTCGAACGCATAATGGTTTTAAGTACCGTGGCATCGGCCTTGTAATACGGAATGGATTCAAGCTGAAACTCTTTTTGGAATGCCTTTATTTCGTCGTCGCTTGTCGACGTCAGGATGTACGGTTTTACCGTCGATCCCTTCAACCCTTCAACCAGTGCCCGAATCGCTGGCAAGCTGCCCGCATCAATATCCTTTATGGTCTTTACAATTATAAATAGCTTGTTGCCCACAAAAGTCTCCTGTGTGAAATCGCCCGTGTCGTCCCAGATTCGGTAGTCGGTGATTTTGGGTTTGGCATTCTGATTCACCAAAATCATCTCTTTGAACTTATAGGTCGTATCGGATGGATACTGCTCGAACTCGGTCGTTTTACCTCCTTTTTCCATCAAATATTTGTACCGCAACGGTTCTGAGGGTTTCATACCGGCGGGAATGCTCTTGCCAACGGCATAGGGCAGCATATCAATGGGTGGAAGAAACTCGACGGCATAAATACCCAGACCAATGGTCAACACGATGGTTAAGCCCACCAGCCAGCCCGTGTTGCGGGAACGAAGCCGGTTCCGATGACCGATAATAAACAAAATGAGCACCATCAGCACAATGTCTTTGCCGAAGGAAGTCCATGGTTTGAGCTTGATGGCATCGCCAAAACACCCACAATCGGTCACCCGGTCGAAGTAAGCGGAATAAAATGTCAGGAAAGTGAAGAAGGTAATCAGGAAAAACAGAAGCCAGACGGTCACTTTGGGTTTATACGAAGCCAGCAAAGCCACGCCAAGGATTATTTCTGCCGCGCAGAACAGCACCGACATAGCCAGTGTAAACGGCACCAGGGCCATAAAGAAATCGTGCAGAAATGGTAAATCCTGTGCAAAGACTTCAAAATACTCTTCAAACTTGATCTGCGTGCCGACCGGGTCATTCAGTTTGATAAGCCCCGAAAATATAAACACGATACCGACCAGAATTCGGGCGATTCGAGCGGCAATCAACATGGGTGGTGTCCCAGTTTTAACTTTAGGCTGCGATGTTATTGGGTTCATATTTTACAGGCAAGAAAGAAGCGTATACTATAGGATAAAGTAATCGGGTCGCTAACCTTATACGTCACGTTTAACGCTTCTATCTTTACTCAATAGTTAGTTTTATCAAACAGAAGACAGCGTAATTGATCATATCCATGTAATTGGCATCAACGCCCTCCGAGACCAGGGTATTGCCCTGATTATTCTCAATTTGCTTGGTCCGCAGGAGTTTCATCAGAATAATATCGGTCATAGAGCTAACCCGCATTTCACGCCAGGCTTCTCCGTAATCATGGTTTTTGGCAAACAGAAGATCAATAACCCGGCCAATTTCCAGATCGTACAGTTTCTCGAGTTCGTCGGTGGGAATTTCCGTTCGTTTGTCATCGGCTAATTGCATCTGAATCAGGGCCATCACGCTGTAATTGATAATGCCCACAAACTCTGGCTCGATGCCCTCCCCTACGCGACTAACGCCCGTTTCCTGCAACGTCCGAATACGCTGGGCTTTAATATAGATCTGATCGGTGATACTCGGAAGTCGTAAAATACGCCAGGCAGTGCCATAGTCCTGGTTCTTTTTCAGAAACAAATTTTTGCAGCGTTGGATAACCTGCCGATATTCGGATTCGGTATTGTGCACGGTTGTCGGTTTACGGTCTTCGGTTTATCATCGATTGAAGGCTCGTTTATTGAGACCCCCAACCCGTAAACCAAAACTGATTTTATGCCGAAAGTTACGAAAAAAACGCTGAACTGCCGGGGCAGGCTGGTCGATTTAGCGCAGCCTGCCGTTATGGGGATTCTGAACATTACACCTGATTCCTTCTTTGCGAATAGCCGTATTTCGCTCGACAATACGATTTCTACCGCCGAGCGAATGTTGAATGACGGGGCTACGTTTCTGGATATTGGCGGCTACTCGACCCGTCCCGGTGCCGCCGACATAAGTCCCGCGGAAGAAGCTGACCGGGTACTTCCCGTTATTGAAGCGATACTGAAGCGTTTTCCGGATGCCCTGATATCCATCGACACGTTTCGATCATCGGTAGCGAGGCAGGCGATTGGGGCCGGTGCCGCCCTGGTTAATGACGTGGCCGGCGGAACCCTGGACCCAGCTATGTTTGGTACGGTGGCTGAACTGGGCGTCCCTTATGTACTCATGCACATGCGAGGCACTCCCCAAACCATGCAGACAATGGCTGCTTACCAAAATGTATCCAACGAAGTGATCGATGAATTAGCCGTCCGTCTCGCCGAACTTCGTGCCCTGGGTCAAAAAGACATACTTCTCGACCCAGGTTTTGGCTTTGCCAAGACACCTGCACAAAATTTTGATTTACTTAGTCACCTTGATGATTTCAGGCTATTTGATGAGCCGCTTCTGATTGGGCTTTCCCGAAAAACAACAATCTGGAAAACGCTGAAAATCAATGCTGATGAAGCCCTCAATGGCACCACTGTTCTGAACACAGTTGCCCTCCTGAAAGGAGCCTCTATTTTACGTGTACATGATGTTCGGGAGGCTGCTGAAGCCATAAAATTAACCAGTCAGCTAACTTTTTTTAATATTCGCTTGCGTTCATAAAAACAAAACCCTACTTTTGCATTCCCAAACGACGAACAGCTGGTTTGTTGAAACGGGTGCCGATCTGGTAGCTCAGCTGGTAGAGCAATACACTTTTAATGTATGGGTCCTGGGTTCGAATCCCAGCCGGATCACAAAATACCGAAGCCGCTCAACTGAGCGGCTTTTTTTATGCCTTTTAAAGTCTCACTTTAGGCTATTTAAACTCGTTACTTGTTAACGCCGGGGATGAAAAGGCAGGCATTACTGCCGTAGCTTTATGGAATCATTATGGTTTGCCGTCATCTGCTACTAATAATGCCAGTCACGTTTTATAGAAGGGCCAAAGGTTTGTGCTTACCAATTACTAAATCATACTGACCGTAGCGAATTACAACCGAAAAGCCTTCCGCTCCTTGGCTTGGTAAGGCAATGTATCTGCTATCATTTAAGATTTACAACGCGATAACTTTAGCAGACAATTTCGGGTAAAACAATCAGGCATTTTGACAAGTACAAAAAGTTGGCTTTCTACCTAAAAAACGATCGTTTGAGAGTTCAAAATGATCGTTTTGAATCTAGTTTGTTTGCTGAATAAAAAGTCGGATAAGTTAGTAAATTGTCATTTCCCAAGAAGATTTATAACCAAAATGACAATTAAGGCCGTTTACTATTAAATTCCGACAAAGGCTGTTTTTGCCAAATTTTTTTAGTAGTATATTGCGTGACTTTGTCACAAACGCCCGTCGGTCTGGCTGTATCTTCTGCTTTAGTTTAACGCCAGACTACCCTGTTAATTTAGATTTTCTTAATTTTCGCTCTAGTTTTTTACGATTTTGGCAATCAAAGTCGAAGAGAACAACGGCCTTACCCAACACTGTTACGACCATGTCTGATCAGGTTGACCAATTGGCGGGGCTCTACCGCCCCGAGTTTGAACACGACAACTGCGGTATCGGCTTTGTGGCCCATATCAAAGGCCGCAAGTCCCACAAGATTGTTTCGGATGCCCTCCAGATGCTTCGGCGTATGGAGCACCGGGGTGCAGTTGGTTCCGAGCCGAATTCCGGCGATGGTGCCGGTCTGCTCATCCAGATTCCGCACGAATTCTTTGTGGATGAAACCCGTAAACTGGGCGTTCACCTCCCTCCCGCACTCGAATATGGTGTAGGCATGGTCTATTTTCCAAAAGATGTCTGGCTTCGCGAAGAATGCCGGGCGGTGCTCAACCGGAAAATGAAGATGCTCAATCTTGAGCTTCTTTGCTACCGGGTTGTGCCCGTAAACAACAGCGATCTTGGCAACGGATCAAAGTCTGCCGAACCGCAGATGGAACAGGTGTTTATCAAACGCCCGGCCGATATCACCAACGCAGACGATTTTGAGCGTAAACTTTACATTCTCCGGAACTACAGCACCCGCATCATCAACGAGACGATCGCTGGTGTCGATACGTTCTATTTTTCGTCGCTCTCCTGCCGGACCATTACCTACAAAGGGCAGCTGACGACTTTACAACTGGAACCCTATTTCCCCGATCTTCAGAACGAAGAGGTCGTGTCGGCGCTGGGGGTTGTTCACTCGCGCTTCTCGACCAATACGTTTCCCTCCTGGAAACTGGCGCAGCCGTTCCGGTACATCGCTCACAATGGCGAGATCAATACCGTACGCGGAAACGTAAACTGGATGAAGGCTGCTGAAGGACTGCTGGAATCGTCTAAGTTTACGAAAGATGAAATGGACATGCTGCTGCCCATCTGCGACCAGCGCCAGTCCGATTCGGCCAACCTCGACAACGCCATTGAGTTGCTGGTCATGAGCGGTCGGTCATTGCCGCACGTGATGATGATGCTCGTTCCGGAAGCCTGGGATGGCAACGAACACATGGACCCTATGCGGAAGGCGTTCTACGAATTCCACGCAGCCTTAATTGAGCCCTGGGATGGTCCGGCGTCGATTTCCTTTACCGACGGACGTATCGTTGGTGCTACCCTCGACCGGAATGGCCTTCGCCCCTCGCGGTTCTGGGTGACGAATGAAGATGTCGTTATTATGGCGTCGGAAGTGGGCGTACTCGACATCGATCCGGCAACGGTCGTATCGAAGGGCCGGTTACAGCCCGGCAAGATGTTCCTGGTCGATATGGAGCAGGGACGGATTGTGGCCGACGAAGAAATAAAAGCTGAAATGGCTGGTCGTCAACCGTATCAGCAATGGCTGGACGAGAACAAAGTCCGCATTCAGGACCTCGAAGCACCCATCCGGCAATACAGCAATTACGATCCGGCTAAGTTACTCCGGATGCAGCAGGCCTTTGGTTTCACTTCCGAAGACTTGCGTATGATTCTGGCCCCGATGGTTGAAACGGGAAAAGAAGCCCTCGGATCCATGGGTACCGATGTACCGCTGGCAATACTTTCCGAGCAAAGCCAGCACATGAGCCACTACTTTAAACAGTTGTTTGCTCAGGTAACCAACCCGCCGATCGATTCGATCCGGGAGCGGTCGATCATGTCGCTGATTTCGTTCGTAGGCGCAACTTATAACCTGCTGAGCGAGTCGCCCAAGCACTGCCGTCAGGTTGAGCTGGACCAGCCGGTGTTGACCACGAAGGAATTCGACAAACTCCGGTTTATTGACAAGCCGAACTTCCAGGCCAAGACCATCAACTGTCTGTTCACTGCCGACGGGGAAGGTAAATCGCTGGAGCGGGCGCTCGACCGGATCTGCCGCTATGCTGAAGATGCCATTCAGGATGGGTACTCGATTCTGGTACTCTCCGACCGGGCCATTGACTCCAGCCACGCGCCTATTCCATCGCTGTTGTCAACGTCGGCCATTCACCACTACCTGATTCGTCAGGGCTTACGGGGTAAAGTAGGTATCGTTGTCGAAGCGGGCGATGTGTGGGAAACGCATCACGTCGCTACGCTTATTGGCTATGGTGCATCGGGCGTAAACCCTTACATGGCGTTCGAGACCATTGCCAATATGAAGGAGAAAGGCTTGCTGGGCGTGGATTACGACCTCGATAAGCTCTTTAAAAACTATATCAAAGCGGTCAATGGCGAGTTGCTCAAAATCTTCTCGAAGATGGGTATCTCCACGCTTCAGTCGTATCAGGGTGCCATGATCTTCGAGTGTCTGGGCCTGAATGAGGAAGTGGTCAGTCGTTATTTCACCGGTACCGTTTCGCGCATTGGCGGCATGGGTCTGGACGAAATTGCCCGCGAAATTCTCGTACGGCACTGTGTTGCCTTCCCGGACATGCCGGTTTCGGCACCTCGCCTGGAAGTGGGTGGTATCTATCAATGGAAACAGCGGGGCGAAAAGCACATTTTCAACCCGGATACCATTCACCTGCTACAGCAGTCGACCAAGAAGAACGATTACTCGATCTTCAAGAAATACTCGAAACTGATCGATGATCAAACCCAGAAGGCCATTACGCTACGCGGGCTGTTGAAATTCAAAAAAGGATCATCTGTCCCGCTTGAGGAGGTGGAGCCTATCGAGAGCATCTTCAAACGCTTTGCAACGGGTGCCATGTCGTTCGGGTCGATTTCGTGGGAAGCGCACACCACGCTCGCCATTGCCATGAATCGCATCGGCGGTAAAAGCAATTCGGGCGAAGGTGGTGAAGATGAACTGCGCTACACCCCACTCGAAAACGGTGATAGCATGAACTCCGGCATTAAGCAGGTAGCCTCAGGCCGTTTCGGCGTCACGAGCTATTATTTGACCAACGCCCGCGAGCTTCAGATCAAAATGGCCCAGGGTGCCAAACCCGGCGAAGGCGGTCAGCTGCCCGGCTTTAAAGTCGATGACTGGATTGGCCGGACGCGTCACTCAACCCCCGGCGTGGGTCTGATTTCGCCCCCTCCTCACCACGACATTTACTCGATTGAGGATCTGGCTCAGCTCATTTCCGATCTTAAGAATGCCAACCGGGCCGCCCGCATCAGCGTGAAGCTCGTGTCGGAGGCCGGTGTCGGTACCATTGCCGCGGGTGTTGCCAAAGCACACGCTGACCACATCCTGATTTCGGGACATGATGGCGGTACGGGAGCCTCTCCCCTGTCGTCGATTCGTCACGCGGGCTTACCGTGGGAGCTGGGTCTGGCCGAAGCACACCAGACGCTGGTTCGCAACAAACTGCGCGGTCGCGTAACGGTACAGGCCGATGGCCAGATGCGTACCGGTCGGGATCTGGCAATTGCCGCTCTGCTCGGTGCGGAAGAGTTTGGTGTGGCCACGGCGGCACTGGTCGCAACGGGTTGTATCATGATGCGGAAATGTCACCTGAACACCTGCCCGGTGGGCGTGGCGACGCAGAACAAAGAGCTTCGCGCCCTGTTTACCGGCAAGCCTGAGCATGTGGTAAACATGTTCACCTTCCTGGCCATGGAGCTGCGGGAGATCATGGCTGAACTGGGTTTCCGGACCATCAACGAAATGGTGGGTCAAGCCCAAATGCTCGAACTCCGCGACAATCTGCCGCACTGGAAATACAAGAAGGTTAATTTAAATGCCCTCCTTTATAAAGAGCCCACCAACCTCGATGTGGCCCTTTACAAACAGGAAGAGCAGAATCATTACCTGGACGATGTCCTCGATCGTAAACTAATCGAACTGGCGCAACCCGCGCTGGCATCGGCAGAGGCCGTCTATGGCGAGTTCACGGTTCAGAACATCGACCGGAGCATCGGCACGATGTTATCCAACGAAATCTCCAAAGTGTACGGTGGACCGGGTTTGCCCGACAGCACCATCCACATCAAACTACGGGGTACGGCGGGCCAGAGTTTTGGTGCCTTCGCTACGGCGGGTATCAAATTGGAGTTGGAAGGGGATGCGAACGACTACTTCGGTAAAGGTCTTTGCGGGTCTCAACTGATCGTTTACCCGGACCGGGCGGCCCAGTTCAAACCGGAAGAAAACAGCATTGTCGGCAACGTATCGTTCTACGGCGCTACTTCTGGCGAAGCGTTTATCCGGGGTATGGCAGGCGAACGTTTCTGCGTGCGGAATTCCGGTGCCAAAGTTGTCGTAGAAGGCGTGGGTGACCACGGTCTCGAATACATGACGGGTGGATTAGCCATCATTCTCGGTCAAACAGGACGCAATTTCGCGGCCGGTATGTCGGGAGGAGTTGCCTATGTCTTCGACAAGGACGGCACGTTTGCCTCGAAAGTGAACCCGGAAATGGTTAACCTGGAGTCGCTCAACGACGAAGATCAAAGCATTATTCGCGAATACGTCGAGAAGCACTTCCAGTATACAACGAGCAATTTGGCGCTGGCACTTCTTGAAAACTGGGATGACCAGATTGGCCGGTTCGTGAAAGTGATGCCTACCGACTTTAAGAAGGCACTCGCCGGACGGGGGATCTCGCTGGCCGATCAGATTCGCGACAAAAATATTGTTTATCAGGACATAACCGTAGATGTGACGCACGGGTAATTGCGAAGTAATAGTATGGGAAAACCTACCGGATTTTTAGAATTTACGCGCGAACTACCAAAAAAGCGCGACCCGCAGGAGCGGATTCACGATTACAAAGAAATTGAGGTTCAGTTTTCTGAACAGGATTCGCAGCGCCAGGCTGCCCGTTGTATGGACTGCGGCACGCCGTTTTGCCACAGCGGTTGTCCACTCGGAAATATTATTCCCGAGTTCAACGATGCGGTGTACGAACAGAACTGGGCTTATGCCTACGAAATTCTGTCCTCGACCAATAACTTCCCGGAATTTACAGGTCGTATTTGCCCGGCTCCGTGCGAAGCGTCCTGTGTGTTGGGCATCAACAAGCCTCCCGTTGCCATTGAATTTATTGAGAAATCAATTGCCGAGGTAGCGTTTGAGCGCGGGTACATTACGCCCAAACAACCGAAAGAACGCACCGGCAAACAGGTGGCCGTTGTTGGTTCGGGGCCTGCCGGTCTGGCAGCCGCTGCCCAGCTGAACAAAGCCGGTCATACGGTCACCGTTTTCGAACGGGCCGATCAGATTGGTGGACTGCTGCGTTACGGTATCCCTGATTTCAAACTTGAAAAATGGACCATCGACCGTCGACTGGCAGTGATGGAAGCGGAAGGGATCACCTTCAAAACAGGTGTAAACGTGGGCGTCGACATGAAAGCCAGTGCGCTGCTGGATCAGTTCGATCTGATCATGCTCACCGGAGGTTCGACTGTTCCCCGTGACCTGCCGATTCCGGGCCGGAACCTAAAGGGCGTTTACCCGGCAATGGAGTTCCTGAGCCAGCAGAATAAGCGCAACGCGAACTTACCCGTTGAAGTCGATCATCAGGGTGCCAAATACGGCGATGGCGAGTTGTGGGCTACGAACAAAAATGTAGTCGTGATTGGTGGTGGCGATACGGGTTCTGACTGTGTGGGTACGTCTAACCGGCATGGCGCGGCCAGCGTTACACAAATCGAGCTGATGCCAATGCCCCCTAAAGACCGGGCAGAAAACACGCCCTGGCCGAACTGGCCCATGATGCTCCGTACCAGCACCTCCCATGAGGAAGGCTGCGACCGGCACTGGTCCATCAATACCAAAGAATTTATCGGCGACGAGAACGGTAATCTAAAAGCCCTGCGCATCGTTGACCTGACCTGGAAAAACGAAAACGGCCGCATGCAGATGGTGGAATTGCCCGGCTCCGAGCGCGACATCCCCTGCGAACTGGCCTTGCTGGCTGCAGGTTTCCTGCACCCACAGCACAACGGCTTGCTGGACGACCTTGGCGTTGAATACGACGAGCGCGGCAATGTAAAAGCAACCAACTACCAATCGACGGTGAACCCGAAGGTATTTGCCGCCGGCGACATGCGCCGGGGTCAATCGCTGGTGGTGTGGGCAATCTCGGAAGGCCGCGAAGCCGCCCGTGCCGCTGACTGCTACCTCATGGGCGAAACCCGACTTGAAGCGAAGGCTGTCTCAATGATTGCGGTGGAGTAATCAAAAAATAAACCTATAAGGTCTTTAATACCTTATAGGTTCGTTAAAAAAGCCCGGTGTCGAAAGATGCCGGGCTTTTTTAGCTAAATTCAATTGTTACGAATCAGTTTATATAAAATCTGTTAACGCGACGTAGCAGCTATGCACCCGGCAATAAAAAAACCAATGAATTATGGTCCGTCAAATAACTGGTTTCTTTAGGCCAGTTATTAACATGCCCCGGACGTAAAAAATCTGTGAGAAGACGTTACAGTTAACTGAAAGGCGATAACATATAGACAATGAATGGAATAAAGAAAGCCAGAGGGCTTAGACGGTATTATAAAAATCTTGCGTTAGCAAATGACCTTGACAAGGCAACATGGCTTGATTTTGACAACCCCGAAACCTGGTTTGATAATTGGCATTTACACTTCGACTGGAAAGGTTATGGAAATCACAGTCCTAAAAAACGGAAGCCTCACTTAGATAA
Organism: Spirosoma aerophilum; assembly: GCF_054782495.1. Taxonomy (NCBI): domain Bacteria; kingdom Pseudomonadati; phylum Bacteroidota; class Cytophagia; order Cytophagales; family Cytophagaceae; genus Spirosoma; species Spirosoma aerophilum. Next base: position 1,336,147 of record NZ_BAAGSJ010000013.1, read on the forward strand.
ATTATTCAGGCATTTTGAGCTACTGATTGATCGTACAAAAAAACTAAAAAACGACTTTCAACTATATACAATTTTACTTGATTTCGATAGCTCTAGCGACGCATTGTTTTTACATACACCAAACCCAAACAAGAGTCCCTTTCCGTTTGAGATGTCAAACTTACAATTGACCACAACATTGACCAACAGACAGCTAAATGATTATATAAATACGTTGGATGGTTATGTGAAGCTTTATGGGCAAGCGGACGAAGCTTTCTGTTTACTCTATAAGAAGAACATTGGAATACCTTTTTGATTAACTATCCACTACCAATTAACATGAATTTCCTTTCAAATGGACAGTTCTTTAACTTATAAACTCATCAAACCTGACGAATCATTAGCTGATTTTATTTATTGCTATTCATCTTTACAAAACCTGTCTGCCAGCCACGAAGCGGTCATTATTCCGAACGGAAAAATTGATTTGATGTTTTCAAAAACTTCGGATAATCTGTTGCGCATTTCGGTGTTGGGTTTAGAAACGAAGCCTAAATATGCCAAGCAGGAGGTGTCAAATTTCTTTTCAGTAAGCTTTAATCCACTCGCGGTCGAGTACATCCTTCAATTTTCGATTGCCGCCATTGTCAATAGCGGTCAATCTTTGCCTGGTGACTTCTGGGGTTTTACCATTGATGACATGAGTAACTTCGATGCCTTTTGCCAAAAGGCATCCCAAAAAATCCAATCGCTGGTACCAGCCAAAATTGACGACCGAAAACGTAAACTATTTACTTTAATTCAGAAGACCGACGGAGAGATAACCATTAAGGAAATTGCCCGGGAAGTAGCCTGGAGTGAACGGCAAATCAACCGCTACTTCAATCAGCAGTTCGGACTGTCACTCAAAGCCTACTGCAACATCCTTCGTTTTCAGGCTTCGCTGCCCCACATCCAGGAAGGCAGGCTCATTCCGCAACTCAACTTCACCGACCAATCCCATTTCATCAAAGAGATCAGGAAGCTCTCCGGGGTTTCGCCAAAAGAATTATTCAAAAATAAAAACGACCGATTTTTACAATTCCTGGTTTTCGATAACCAGTAGGTTTGCCTCATAAAACTCAAATTTATGATGCTGCAAAATAAACACGTCGCCATTGTCGGGGGTGGCCCCGGTGGCCTTACATTGGCAAGACTGCTACAACTTAAGGGGATACAGGTCAACGTATATGAAAGAGATATTGATCAGCACGCACGTGTGCAGGGCTCCCCGCTTGACTTGCACGACGATTCAGGGTTAGCTGCGTTAAGAAAGGCAAACTTACTGGAGGAATTCAAAAAGAATTTTCTTCCGGGGGCTGATAAACTGGTCATCACCAATGAGCATGCAGAGGTACTATTCAGCGACCATGAAACCAAAATCCCTGAAAATTTCGGCCATGAGCACTTTCGTCCCGAAATTGACCGGGGTGTCTTACGAAATATACTATTCCAATCCTTACAGGCCGATACAGTAATATGGGACAGCCATTTTATGGCTATGGAAAAACACAACGAAGGCTGGTTGATGCACTTCCACAATGGAACCAGTTGCTACGCCGACATTGTCATTGCCGCCGACGGTGCCAATTCAAAAATTCGTCCGTACCTCACGACTATCAAGCCGTTCTATTCAGGTATAACCATGCTTGAAGGGACTATTTATGATGCCCAAAGAACAGCTCCCCAAATCTCGGCCCTGCTACGTGGCGGAAAAGTAATGGCTTTCGGCAATAGAAAGGATATTATGATAGGGCAAAAAGCGAATGGGGAAATCGGTTTTTATATAAGCTTCAAAGCGGAAGACCAATGGGCATCAAAAAGTGGCTTAAATCTCTCGGATAAAACACAATTACTACGCTGGTTTAGGGAAGAATATTTCGAGTGGAGTTCCTTCTGAAATGACTTGATTGAGCATGCCGAAATTCCGCTTATTTCACGACCAATCTATTGTATGCCTCTGGATCAATCCTGGGATGCGTTACCCAATTTGACCATGCTTGGTGATGCGGCTCATGTTATGCCGCCCTTTGCCGGCGAAGGTGTAAATATGGCAATGCTCGATGCGCTGGAATTGAGCGACTGTCTAACATCCGGCAAGTACTCTACCACACAGGAGTCCATCTCTTTTTACGAACAACGAATGCGCCAACGGGCGGCTGTTGTCGCTCAGGAGTCATTGGAAAACGGCGAACGGATGCACAGTTATTCAGCCTTGTCGACCATGCTGGCATTCTTTAGCGGGCAATAATGTATCAGCTTACTGGAGTATTCGTTTTTAAGGAAATGTAAGATTTATGAAGCATTGGGACAAAGAGTGAGCAGAAATTAAATAGGTAATCTATTTATATTTATCCCTATGCCTTGCTTGTCTCAGTGTCATACATTTTGCCTGTTATCTTTAATGATCAGGTTTGATTGTACTTACGGCTTGGCTTAACAAAATTTTTATCCTCAACATGTATATTGAATTACTGTCAACATACACCCTCGACGCGGTGGTTGACCTTGTTCTGGAACTATGGCCGGACTGTACCCGTGACGAAGAACTGGAGAATTATGCCCAACTCCTGGACTCTGCCAATGAGGCCTGTTATCTGGTAAAAGCTGGGGATGACTATATCGCATTTGTGCATGTAAGCTGCCGACATGATTATGTAGAAGGGGCTGATGAATTACCGGTGGCTTACATTGAAGGTATTTATGTAAAGCCAGCTTTTCGAAAACAGGGTATTGCCGATAAACTAATTGCGGTATCGGAGGACTGGGCCAGACAAAAAGGGCTGACACAAATCGCTTCCGATACTGACGTGACGAACACTGCGAGCATTGCGTTTCACAAAAAAGTGGGGTTTGAGGAAGTTGAACGAATTGTCTGTTTTATCAAAGACCTGTCCTGACGACCCCATCCGATCAGGGCACGTAAGGCTTTCCAACAATCAGTTTGCCGCCCGAAAAGTCGACCTCGAACAAATGAGGATTTCGGATATAACGGCCGTTGCTGTTTCGATGACTATGGACAGACATCAGCCACTTGCCGGTCAGGGTTTGAAATAGCATGCCGTGGCCATAATTGGGGGGCGTGATTGGCTCCTTTTCGTGCATCCAGGGGCCATCCAGCGTGCCGCTTTTTGAATAAACAACACCCTGGGTATATACGTCATCAATCCAACTGGTCCAGATCATGCCGAGCCTGCCGGTACCCGTGCGAAATAGAAAAGGCCCATCCGTAACCTTATTTGGGCCTCCGTTCTTTTTTTCGCGGCTCCAGGGACTATCACTGGCCCGAAAAAGTAACTTCCCCTCCCCGATCGAACCACTTAAATCCGGTTTGAGCGCTATTTTTTCCATCGTTCCGTTCAGGTTCTGCAGCCATTCATAACAGTAGACCATATACGGCTTTCCGTCAGTATCTACCCAAAACGTACCATCCAGCGTTGGTTTGTCGGCGGGTAAGTAAGTTGGGTCTTTCATGGGCACATACGGTCCCTCGGCTTTATCGCTGACTAAAATATGGCTGGCCCGGCGTTCGATGACATTCTCACCGACGGTATCAATTTTGACGTCCCGGTTCGTGAACGTGGCAAAATAGTAATATTTGTTTTTATACGCGTGTAGTTCAGCGGCCCAGATCATCGGGTTCTTACCCATCCAGGATTCAGGATCGGTTTTGGCAATGCTGAACGGGCCGGTCCAGTTTTTCAGGTCTTTGCTTTTCCACAACATTCCCCCCGTACCCGTCATGTAGTACATTGAAGTAGGCTTATCCGCAAGAATGAACGGGTCACTCAGCCGAATGGAATCCAGGGGTATGTTTTCCCGGATGACCGGCGTTCTGTTTTGCGAAAAACCCGAGGTCATCTGAACGCTGATCAATGTAATGAGTAAGACTGCCTTCGCTACCATTGTATGACTGGATGCTGCTTTGTTAAAACGTCAACTTTAATCATACTTTAAGCGTCTCCGACACGGATGCTACTGCCCAAAAAGTTTAATTTTTAATCGATCACAAATCATTCGCTCAATTATAGAGCAGTCTGCCAATACAGCGTCGACAAACTAGCTCCCGGCAAGCGGTGAGCCAAATATACCCACAGCCAGTTCTATCCAGATGAGGGCCAGCATCACCAAAATCACACCACAGATGGCGATTCGATAATCAGACCTTTTCACTGTCCTCAGGACAAACTCAACCAATAAACCTGTTCCAAGCAGTAACACCGCAGCTACAATAAAATCAAATAATGACCAATTCACCTCATTCGTAAACTGCATAGCAATTAGCGGAACAGATAATACACCCGCTACAGTGAGCACAATACCGATTAGTCGTTTATTTTTCATGGTGATCGTCGTTTATAATTTATGTGAATCTGATTATGAAGCAAATCTAACATAAAGTACTTTGTATTTCAAAGTGAATTAAGAAATTTTTTTTTACCTATTTCGCCCGCTTATTCAAAGGTTCAGCATAGACCTTTTCAGTGCGTATGCTGAACCTTTGTTTACAAAAAGCTAGAGTGTCACTTGTTCCTCTTTTTCATCGAAGAACAGGTAATTTAACAAATCGCAGTAGGGTTTGATGATTCGACAGCCACTTATAATCTCGTCGGCGAAGTTCGGTTTGAGGACCTCCTTATCCGTATAGCGGTGCAGAAAGAACAGCTCTTTCCGACGCAGCAGGTCAATTTCAGGGTGGTCGGCGGAGTACCCTTTCGGTGATGTTTTCATCGACTCGCCGGAAGCCTCCGGAAAATAGGCTTTGAAGTCAGGTGCCTCAATGATATCCTTCAGCTCCTGTACATTGTAATCGATCTCCTGCCGAAACTTGGCCAGATTGGCGGGTGTTGGCTGCCACATGCCGGCCCCCAGAAACGATTGATTGCCGGGCTGAATATGTACGTAATAATCAATTCGCCCCGATTGCCGGCCGCCGGGGCCAATGGCAAACGCCAGATTGGATTTATAGGGAGCTTTGTCTTTGGAGAAACGGATGTCTCGGTTGATTCGGAAGATGCAGTCTTTAACGGCTGTATTCGCGAGTGGTTCAAACGGACTCAAGCCTGTCAGTACCCGCTCCACCACCCCTATCAATTCGGATTTAGCCGCATCGTATCGAGGTCGATTAGCGTGAAACCATTCCCGGTTATTATTTTCAACGAGTTCGCGCATGAACTCTAGCGTAGGTGCTGTAAAGCCAGCTTTTGAAGCAGTTTTTGTTGTCATAACTACTCCAAAGATAAGAAATGATGCAGGATATTACGTACCTACGGGCTTCAGCCCGTATAGGACATTCCTTCAAATTTCGGGCTGAAGCCCGCAGGTACGAATCATTCTTAGTTTAGTCCGGCAAGCTGTCGCTTGAATTCACGCGGGCAAATATGTTCAATGGACCGGAACGCATTACTAAAGTGCGTCACACTGTTGAACCCTGATTCATAACAGGCATCTGTAACACTTTTAGCGGGATCGCTTAATATGGTTTTGGCCCGGCGGATGCGTTCAGTCAGGATAAATTGAGCGGGAGAAATGCCCAATTCACTTTTAAAAAGACGGAAGAAGTGCGATTGTGACAGGCAAGCCTTATCACTCAGCTCATCAACAGACAGGTTACGGGTGATATTGTCCCGAATATACGAGACGATGTAGGCCAACCGATTTGTGTTAATGTGCTGACTGGTTTTGTGCAGGAGCCCGGTTCGAACCTGTGTCTGCGACAACCGAATAATTAACTCACGAAGGGTATTCTTAATGAAGAAGGTCTTGAACGGGTTATTTTCCCGGAAAAGCCGAATAAGTTTATCGGTCAGAGAGCTGATTTCCGGGTCATTCTGTAAGAGATAATTGTCAGTATTTAATTGCCACTCATCGGCCAGTTCGACTCTTGGCACCTCTTCGTTGAGTTCGGCAATGGTTTCGCGGATGAATTCGTCAGAAATCGTTAGGGCCAGACAGCGTGTAGGGTCGTTCGTCGTTGCATCGGGAAAATCAATTTGCATCAGCCGATCAGACGGCAATAACAACGATTCGCCGGGCTGGTAGTTGAACGGCTCCATCTCCCGAAGGTGCATCACCTTGCGTCCGCTCAACATACTGGTCATGACGGGCGCATTAAATCGCAACTGAATTAACTGAGCCTGCTGGAACGTTTCATACAGATGCAATTCTGCTGCATCGTGGCTTAGTGTCAGTTTGTTCTCGACCAGTGTATCCAATCGGGCTCCCCAGGCACTAACTGCTTCGTGCTTGACTAATTTCCCTAGTTTTTTCATACGACTCAATGATGGGAGGATTTCGTAAGTATTTGAGAGGATAACGCAAAAATACTTGGACAATTTCGGCAAAATTTGTGAAGAAGCTAATTAAATAACTTTAAATCCTTTTCAAACATGCAAACTGCTGAAGCGCCGAGCAAGATTATGCCCCGGCCTATGTTCAAAACTCAATACGAAAACTATATTGGCGGCAAGTGGGTACCACCCGTCGGAGGTGAATATTTTGACAACACATCGCCGGTAGATGGCAGCCTGATCGCCAAAATGCCCCGGTCAAAAGCAGCCGACGTAGACCTGGCAGTGGCTGCTGCCCAAAAAGCGTTTGAGACCTGGGGGAAAACATCAGCCGCCGAACGCAGCAAAGTATTGCTTCAGATTGCTGATGTCATTGAGCAAAATCTGGAGTTTCTGGCGCGTGTCGAAACAGTAGAAAATGGCAAAGCTCTCCGCGAAACGATGGCGGCTGACCTACCCCTTTGCGTCGACCACTTCCGATATTTTGCCGGTGTCATCCGCGCTGAAGAAGGCTCCGCCACTGAATTGAACGCCGACACGCTTTCATTAATCATAAAAGAACCGGTAGGCGTTGTGGGGCAGATCATCCCCTGGAACTTCCCCCTCTTGATGGCAACCTGGAAACTGGCTCCGGCTCTGGCTGCCGGCTGCTGTGTAGTCATCAAACCGGCCGAGCAGACACCAACGTCGCTGACGATCCTGTTCGAGTTGCTGGAAGGTATCGTACCAGCGGGTGTAGTCAACATCATTCAGGGCTTCGGTCCGGAAGCCGGTAAGCCGCTGGCCCAACATAAAGGTATCAACAAAGTGGCCTTTACGGGGGAAACCACCACCGGACGATTGATCATGCAGTATGCGTCGGAGAATCTGATTCCGGTGACGATGGAATTAGGTGGCAAATCGCCGAACATCTTCATGAAGTCCATTGCCGATCATGACGACGAGTTTTTCGACAAGTGCGTAGAAGGTGCCGTTATGTTTGCGTTGAACCAGGGCGAAATCTGCACCTGCCCATCGCGTCTGCTGGTCCACGAAGACATCTACGACAAGTTCATGGAGCGGGTCATTGCCCGTACCAAAGCCATTAAACTCGGTCACCCTCTGGATCCGGACACCATGATGGGTGCTCAGGCCAGCAACGATCAGTACGAAAAGATCCTGTCGTACATCGACATCGGTAAGCAGGAAGGTGCCGAGGTGCTGACCGGTGGTGGTCCGGCCGATACCATTGATGGCGGTTTTTACATCCAGCCAACGATCTTCAAAGGCAACAACAAAATGCGGATTTTCCAGGAAGAGATCTTCGGACCCGTATTGTCAGTGACGACGTTTAAAGACGCCGACGAAGCTGTTGCCATTGCCAATGATACGCTGTATGGCCTGGGAGCCGGTTTCTGGTCCCGCGATGCGCATGAGCTGTATACCATTCCCCGTCAGATTCAGGCCGGTCGTGTTTGGGTAAACTGCTACCATGATTACCCGGCTCACGCACCGTTTGGCGGCTACAAGAAGTCAGGCTTCGGTCGGGAAAACCACCTGATGATGCTGAACCACTATCGCCAGGTGAAAAACCTGCTGATCTCGTACAGCAAGAATAAGCTTGGGTTCTTTTGATCACAACAATTGGCGAAAGAATGAACGAATTGGCGAGTGAAAACCCCGGCAAATAGCTACCTTTCACTTTCTCACTCGTTCATTTTTTCGCTATTTACTTATTTCGCTATGGTTCGTCAAACTGTTCTTTACCCAAAAACACAAGATAGTCAGTTTGATCTGACCTATTACCTGGAAAAACATATTCCTCTGGTGAAAGAGCGGCTTACCCCGTTTGGCCTGATTGGGGTGGATATGAATGAAGCTGTAGTTGTAGGCGACGCCCTCCCTCCCTACGCCATGATCACCGGACTAACCTTCAACTCTATCGAAGAACTGAATGAAGGCATGGGCACCCAGGGACCCGAGTTGATGGCCGATATTCCCAATTTTACAGATGTGCAGCCCCTGGCTCAGGTATGTCGGGTTTTAGAGTAAAAAACGTTTTTAATTTCCGTTTATGACGACTCAAACAACTTCACGCGTCGATGTAACCCCGGCGGCTCTGGCTATTATCAATAAAGTCCGGGCGGAACATGGTCCGCTGATGTTTCATCAAAGTGGTGGCTGCTGTGATGGCTCATCGCCGATGTGCTATGAAGAAGGTGAATTTATCATAGGCTCGTCGGATGTATTACTGGGGCAGATTGACGGATGTAATTTCTGGATGTCGAGCGACCAGTTCGAGTACTGGCAGCATACACACCTGACCATCGACGTCACCCCCGGCCGGGGAGCCAGTTTCTCGCTCGAAATACCGATGGGCGTTCGGTTCATGATCCGTTCCCGTTTGTTTGAACCCGACGAAGCCAGGCACATGGCACCGGTGCATGTCGGTCCGCTGGAATAGAGAAGGACGCTGGCACGGATAAATGCCAGGGCCAGTCTCAATCCTAATTAACACCTTGACAATCAAGTTCATTTCGCTTATATTCGGTTCGTATTCACTAAACCGCTTACAGCTATGAACCTGTTGAATCGCGTTGAACACTGGGGCGACACACATCACCCCGCGTGGACGGATGGTTTGCGGATTGTGTTAGGGATCATTCTCTTTCTTAAAGGTGTGAGTTTCATTAGCGATACGGCCTATTTGACCAATCTGGTCGGTGGGCTTCACTTTGGGCTTTTCCCGGTTATTCTGGTTCACTATGTAGCGTTTGCACACTTAATGGGTGGTTTCCTGATCGCCCTTGGCTGTCTGACCCGCCTAATGGTCATCCTTCAGCTTCCCATTCTGGTTGGTGCGTTATTCTTCGTTAATATTCGTCAGGGACTTTCTTCCCTGAATTCAGAATTGTGGCTTTCTGTCATCGTTCTGCTGCTCCTTGTGGTGTTTCTGGTGATCGGTTCCGGTCGCTTTTCCATGGATGAATACGTAAAACAACACGCCCGTTGATGGGTTATGGGTTTTATTACTAAACGCATCATCGTTATGGCAAACAAAACCCTGGATAAAGTCGAAGAATCCTACGAAGGTCAACGCATTACAGATAATCAGGACAACGGTACCGGGCACGGTGAAAAAGGCAACGGTCGCAGTTCAACATCGCACAAGAGTTCATCGAAAGGCGGCCGCAGTGCCGGTGGCTCATCGGGGGGCAGTAAAGGGGGGAGTAAAAGCAACTAAACCCGCCAATCGCTACAGTTATGAACTTGTTTATCAAGTACTATTCGCCACAGATTGGTGGGGCCAATAGCTCGAAGAATCAGAAAGAAGAAGGCAAAGCCGGTAAAAGCGGGAGCCATCAACGGTCGACAAAGAAGAGGACGGAGAAAAACGATCCGGATAAAGTGGAGCAGCGTAAGAAGAACGCCAACAGCGTTGATTAATCAAAAAGAAGGCCCGTTAGTAGCGGGCCTTCTTCATTAAAAAATATATCGAATGTCACACCAGGGTATTTCGTCGTGGACCATATCCTCAAAAACGGCAATCATTTTACGCTTCAGCTGGTGCTCATAGCGGATATTCCAGCCGCCAAATTGACTCACTTTGCTCTCCTGCAATTCGGGCACCCAAAGTAGTTCTTCGGCCTTTGGGTTAATAGCCAGATTGGCCTGATGCTGCCGTTGGTTATGCGTCAGGAAGATGACCTCGCACTTAAGCTGCTGACGAACTTCCGGGCGAAGGGATGCGTCGAGTTGACGAAATAACTCCCGGTAATCGTTTCGCCAGGCTTTCTTATCCCCATCAGGACCGCTGTAAACGATAACGGGGGAGAAATTAACATGCACCTCATAACCGGCGTCGTAAAAATCGTTGATAGCCGCTATTCGCTTCTCAATCGAATCAGTCCGCACATCAACCAGCTTGCTGACATGAGCAGGCATCAGACTGAACCGGATCCGTATTTTGCGCTTCGGGTCGAAATCGAGCATGGCTGGATTCACAAATTTCGTGGCGAAAGTGGCTTTGGCTTTAGGGTGATCGCGGTAAAATTCGAACACCTGCTGAATACCGGGTGTCAGGTCGTAGTCAACGGAGATATCGGAGTTACAGCCAATGTCGTAGGTCCAGAAAATCGAGTCGGTTTGGTTGATGGGTTTAGGCCACGCAAGCGAGTTAACGTGGGTGTCGATACTCGCCAGGTTCTCGTCGATGTTGGTAAAGAGCGTGATGGGATTCACGTTCTTGTGCCGGTCGACATAGCAATACGTACAGGCCCCGAAGCAGCCATTGGCCAGACTTGGCGCAATATAATCCGAACTCCGGCCGCTCCATTTGATGTCCTGCGTTTTGAGTTTACCCAGCACCAGCACGTCGGATTTCACCTTGAAGTGGTTCATTCCCAGCTCCGGTAAGCGGTTATGCTGCTTCACTTCGAGCGTCTCGGCCTGAGGGAATTGAGACAAAACCGCTTTTCCCCTATCATTGAGCGCGTCGGCAGTATACAGGATAATTGACGGATTGAAATCGGGCATAAATGGCGTTTGCAGATATAATTAATTAACATTCGGAAGTGGGGTTTGGTTCAGAACGTCATTAGCACAACTTACTGTATTTCTGATAGTTATCAAAATAAAATGCAAATTTCAAGTCATTCTACCCCACCCCAGCCCCTCCCCGACTATCCGAATTAAATCACCTGCCTTCCACTGTTCCCAGACCGGATTTGAAGAGCGAATTTGTGTGGTTGCGGTGTCAATGACCCACAGTTTCAGTTGTTCATCAAACGTAATGCTCGTTATGGGTTCGGTTACCGGCGAAGTAGACAACCGCTCTTTCCTTAGCCTGTCGGTTTGTATGCGCCCCTGCACGAGTTGAATGACCCGATCGGCCAGAGCCTCAACATCCGCTTCGTGATGGCTCACCAGGAGGGTTGTTGTGCCCCAACGGGTATGTAATGACTGAAGCACCTGTCGAAGCTGCTGACTTGACTCGGCATCCAGAGCCGCGAACGGTTCATCGAGCAGCAATAACGTTGGCTGGCGGACAAGAGCACGGGCGAGGGCTACCCGCTGGCGCTGCCCGCCCGACAAGGCGGCAGGCTTTGTATTGATAAAAGCGTCTAAACCGGTTGCGTTGATCAATTCCTGAATAAAGTCCGACTGGCCTTTTGGGGCAGCAAACTGAATATTTTCCAGAACGGTCATGTTCGGAAACAGGGCTGTATCCTGAAAAACAAAGCCAATTGACCGTTTCTGGGGGGGTAGATTTAGCTTCTCTTCTTTATCCAGCCAAACCTCCTCCCCGACCGTAATCCGGCCCTGGGATGGGCTCTCTAGTCCAGCCAGCAAGCGCAACAAGGTCGTTTTCCCGGAGCCGGACGGACCGATCAGAGCGGTGAGCGTGCCGGGTTGGATTGCCAGCTTGACTTGTAAGTCGCGGGTGCCTTCGGTAAATAACCGTGGCATGACAACGTCGATGTGAATCATACCGTTACCCGTTTATTAATGGCATACACGAGCAAAAGTATCGCAAAGGAAATTCCCAACAGGAGTGCCGCGTAGGCGTGGGCCGTCTCGAAATGAAGCTGTTCTACTTCATCATAAATAGCAATAGAAGCCACCCGAGTTTGTCCCGGCAAATTCCCGCCAATCATTAAAACGAGACCAAATTCGCCGATGGTGTGCGCAAATGTCAGCACGATCCCGGTGAGCAAAGCCGGTTTACAATTGGGCATCAACACCCGCCAGAATGTTCGTATGGGTGATTGACCGAGGGTATAAGCCGCTTCACGCCACGAAACAGGCAGGTTTTCAAGTCCCGCCTGTATCGGGTGAACCATAAACGGTAAACTATAGAGTAACGACGCAATGACCAGTCCCTCGAATGAAAAGACAAGTTGAATATTAACCGTTTGCAAGAGCCAGGAACCCAGCCAACTCGTTGGGCTGAACGTTAGCAATAGATAAAAACCAACGACCGAAGGGGGCAGCACCAGCGGCAGGCTGATGAGTGCTTCGACCACCGGTTTAAGTTGAAACCGGCTAAGCGCCAGCCATCCGGCCAGCGGCACACCGATCATCAGGAGTAAAACGGTGGTAATTCCGGCCAGGCGCAAAGTCAGCCAAATGGGTTCCCAGTCGATGGGCATGAGAAAAAATCAGGAAGCGGGTGAACGGTAACCAAACTGCTGCAAAATACGCCGGGCATCCGGGCTACGCAAAAACTGAACGAATTGGCGGGCGGCTTTCACCTGATTTGTTCGTTTCAAAATAACTACGCCTTGTGCAATGGGCGAATAGCCCGTTTGCGGCAAATCGACCCAGTGCCCCCGCTTCGTCAGGCTGGGATCGAGCACCACCGATTTGGCTGTAAATCCCATTTCGGCTGCGCCCGACAACACGTATTGGTTGACCTGCGCAATGCTTTCGCCGTAGACTAGCTTGGGTTTTATTTTATCAAACAGTTTTTTGTATTTCAAATATGAAAGGGCCGCTTCACCATATGGAGCCATTCCGGGATTGGCGACTGCTATATGACGAACGGCGCTATTAGCCAGCACGGCCAAATCAGCCGTTACGGGTAAGTCGCCCATCGTCCACAGTACCAGCGACCCGTAGGCGTAAATCACAGGCGCTTCAAGCGTTAGCCCGGCTTTGTGCAGCGTTTGCGGGTACTGCATATCCGCCGACAGGAACACATCATAGGGAGCGCCTTGCTGAATTTGGGTAGTGAGTTTGCCGGACGAGTTAACGATCGTTTCAATAACCGCTCCTGTTTTCCTCTTGTATTCCGTCTTCAGTTGCTCCATCACAAACTGCGCATTTGCGGCCACCCCCACCCGGAGCGTCTGAGCAATCAGGCTTAATGGACAGAGAAGAAGCCAGAGAATTAGTTGTTTCATAAACCGAAATGGCAATCGTTGTATTCACGCAAATATAACGATTACCAGGTAGATTTAAACGGGATGGATTGATGGCATGAAACAGGTCCCTCGTGCTATCAGGCCATCACGCAAACTCAATCCGGAATTCCGTCCAGCCTTCTCCGTTTGTTTTGAGCGAAAACGCAAATTGATGGCTGAGCAGAATTTCCCGGGTGAGCGTTAAGCCTATCCCCTGCCCCTCGGGCTTGGTGCTGTAAAACGGATTAAATAAGTTGAGGGCAACTTCGGCAGCGATGGGCTGCCCATTGTCGCGAATCATTAGAGATGCTGGTGTGTCGATGACTTCCACACGCTGTCCGGCGGTGCAGGCGTCGATGGCGTTTTTGATGACGTTGATCAATACTTGCTCTATTTGTTCCGTATCGATTAGCTGCCAGTTCGTTTTTGCCGAGACGGCCTCCAATGCAACCCCTTTCCCTGTGGCCTGGGGTTGTAACAACTGTACCACATTACGAACCAGTTCATTTACATCGACAGATCGTTTTTGCGGTTGAGGGAGCCGAACAACATCAGCGAAGCGGCTCATGAAGCGATTAAGCCGGTTATTTCGCTCAATAGCGACCTGAATGGCGTGTTTTACATCCGGCTCATTTACGTAGGACGTCGTTACATCGAGGATGGAGTTGACGGCCCCGATGGAGTTGTTCACCTCATGGGCCATCATACGAATCACTTTGCTATACGACTTCCGTTCTGTGGCCAGGATTTCGGGGGTTAGTTCTTCGATGATTAGAAACGACCGCCGGAAGCCACGATCCATGAAGTTGGACCGAAGCACTTTGAACGTTTCAATGCCGTTTGGCCTCATCACCTTCGACTCCCCGTCAGCCAGATCGGCCATTTGAGCCAGCAGCGAAAAGCCAATCTCCGACAGTTGTTTACCAACCACCTGATCGGGCAGAACCGACAACAGTTGACTGGCCCGGGGATTGATGGAAGCTATATTCCCGTCAAAATCAAAGATTAAGATGGCAATAGGAGCCGCTTCAATGAGCTTGTTCAGGAAAAACTGCTGTTCAACCTGCCGGGTACGCTCCTGCCGCAGCTGGTCGATCATGAGGTTATAAACCGTGATGAGTTCATCGACCTCCTGATTGCCCGTTTGGACGAACTTGACGGTAAAATCTTTATCCCGGATAGCCTCAATACCGGACGCAATAAACTCCGATGGCTGTTGGAACGCCCGGTAAATGCGGATGGCCACATAACCCGATATAAGAATCAGAACTTCCGACGCAATGAAAAGAAGCTTATTTTCCCGAAGCTCCCAGCCAATCAGCCCCACGAGCAGGAGGTGCAGCAGGGTGATGTAAATCAGGTAACGCGTTCGCAGGGGTAGTCTCATTCCTCTGTGGTGTAGGGAATGCCAAATTTCTCCAATCGGCGGTAGAGTGCAAAACGCGTAATGCCCAACGCCCTCGCTACTTTAGACACCCGATTCTGGTGAAACGCCATCGCCCGCTGTATCATCTGGTATTCCATTTCCTCCAGAGTCATACTCCCAACCTGGGGTAATGTTTGAACAACGTTGCGGTTTGTGGTAGCAGATGCAGGTCCGGACGTCAGGTTTTTTTCAAAATCATCAGCCTGTAATTCATCATTGGCCGACAGGAGAACGGTACGCTCCACCACGTTTTTCAGCTGACGGATATTTCCCGGCAACGCCAGATTCGTTAACCACTTCTGCGCCACCGAACTCACCCGGAGATCGGGCCGACCGTAAATCGTTCTCAGGTTATTAACAAAATAAGTGACTAATAAAGGAATATCGCCGGGACGTTCGCGAAGGGCAGGGAGCCGCACCGAGATCAGGTTAATTCGGTAAAATAAATCCTCCCGAAATTGCCCCTTGCTGACCATCTCTTCCAGATTTCGGTTGGTCGCGCAGATCACGCGTACATCTACCGTACGGGATTTGCTGCTGCCTAGCGGCTCAAAGGTCCGGTCCTGCAGCACCCGCAGTAGTTTTACCTGACTGGCGGGGTCCAAATCGCCAATTTCGTCCAGAAAAATAGATCCTTTGTTAGCCAGTTCAAAGCGCCCCACCCGGTCGGTTTTGGCATCCGTAAAAGCCCCGCGCACATGCCCGAACAATTCGCTTTCGAACAAAGTCGATGAGATGCCGCCGAGGTTCACTTTTACGAACGGCTGCCGATGGCGTCGGCTGTTTTGGTGAATGGCTTCGGCAATGAGTTCTTTGCCAGTGCCACTTTCGCCGGTAATGAGCACAGGGGCATCGGTGGGAGCCACCCGCCCGATGGTTGTCAGGATGTCGAGCAGCGTCGGGTCTTCACCCACGATGTTATCAAATCGAAACTGCTGGTCGAGCTTCCGGCGATTGGGGGACGAGACCAACGGCAGCGCCAGATTGAGGGCCGTCCGCACCGACTGCACGAGATGGTCATTCTGCCAGGGTTTTGTGATAAAATCTTTTGCTCCTGCTTTCATGCCTTCCACTGCCAGGTCGATGCTCCCCCAGCCCGTTATCAAAATGACCGGCACAGTGGGTATCCGCTCCCGAAGCCTACGCAGTAAACGCATACCATCATCGCCGGTGGTCGACACCGAGAAATTCATGTCGAGCAGTATCAATTCAGGCGTTTCCTGATCCAGCACCTCGAACGCGTCGAAGGGACCATCGGCTACGCGAACGGTGAATCCCTCTTTCCTGAACAATAAGGAAAGGGAAGTTTGAATGGCAATATCGTCGTCTATGATGAGGAGCATGTTACTAGGTGTGTACAACGGAAAGGGTTTCCGTTGGGCCGTCAGGCCTGGAAGATCCAACTAATTAGCCTGACGGCTCAACGAAATACCATTCCGTTGTACATTTATTCTTCATGTAAAGCCGTGGCCGGTTGGATGCCTGCTGCCTGCCGACTGGGGAATAAGGCACACAGGGTGACTATTCCGTAAATGATCAGCATGGCAATCAGAATGGCCGTTACATAGGTGCCCGATTTTACATCAAATACATTGAGTAAAGGAAACTGAGCGGCAAACAACAACCCGATTAACAGCGCGAAGGTAGCTAATACCCATATTTCGCCGATGAACTGAGTAGAGATTCCGTTCCCCGTAGCACCCAGGGCCCGACGCAATCCAATTTCGCCCCGGCGTTTGGCAATGCTCAGGTTCAACACACCGAACAGGCCCAGCGCGACATTGATCAGCAGGAAGCTGCAGACAATCAGCGCAATAATGATGGGCACGAGGACGAGGTTGTGCTGATTTTTCCGTGAATCTGTCAGGTAATCGACCTCTACGTTCCAACCCGTCATCATGGCGGCAATTTCCTTCACCAGTTTAGCCTCAAAGACAGCATCGGTACCGGGTTTCACTTTAATAAGCATCGTATCGTTCCAGGTGGCGTTGGGCTTAAACAGCTCAAAGAGAGCGGGTTTATCCGACATAAATTCACCTTTTGATTTAAAGGTATTGACAACGCCCACCACTTTAAAACGATCGCCGATGATTTTACCCAGTGGGTTTTCATTCTCGAACAGCTCTTCTTTTACCTTCTGGTTGATGACAACCGGCGTGTATTTTCCGACACTATCGGCATACTGGTACCACTTCCCTTCTAGGACGGCCATGTCGAGTGTTTTGGCGAAGTTTTCGTCGGTTGCGTAAAAGTCGGCCAGCACTTTCCGTTTTTTGTACTCAATGCCATTGTTCATGGTATTGGCTGAAAACGGAAAATTACTGCTCATGCGCGACACCGATACGACTTCAGGGTACGCTTTCAATCGTTGCGTCGCCCGCTGAAGTTTCTCGGCGATAGCAACCGTGTCCTGATTGCTTTTCAGCCCGATGGCCCACACGTTTTCGTAGGTAAATCCGATTGGCTCGCGGTAATTTTTCACATTAATAACAATGAGCGTTGCCAGCCCGAAAAGCACCATAAACGAAGCCCAGATCTCAACAATGAGCAGCGCGTGGGCTTTCTTTTTATTCCAGATTAATTTTAGCAGATGAGGGATCATGAGTGAAAGAGCGAAAGTGTGAAAGAGAGAATGAGCGAAAGTAGGGAAGAGGGAACGGTGATCGTGCATGTTCGCGCTTTCACTCTTCCACTCTTTCGCTCTTTATGCCTTAAGCGCTTCAGCGATGTTTAGTTTCGACATGCGGAGGGCGGGCAATACGCCGGACAGGAGGCCAAAGAGTAGGCATACGACTATGCTGATTCCGAACACATACAGATTTATTGTCAGGTCGGCATAGGCAATCCAGCCGCTGGTATTGATCAGCTGAATGACGATGAAAGTCAACACCAGGGCGATTGCTCCACCAATGAACGTGATGAAAATATTCTCGACAATAAACTGCCACATGAGTGTTCGGATGGGTGCCCCAAAGGCTTTTCGAATACCGATTTCAGATGCCCGTTCCATAATGCGGCTCACATTGATATTCACCAGATTGATGGCCGGTAATCCCATCAGCATAAACAGGACAAAGAAAATGATACCGAAAA
The DNA here is from genome assembly GCF_054782495.1 of Spirosoma aerophilum. Classification (NCBI taxonomy): domain Bacteria; kingdom Pseudomonadati; phylum Bacteroidota; class Cytophagia; order Cytophagales; family Cytophagaceae; genus Spirosoma; species Spirosoma aerophilum. Next base: position 1,353,861 of record NZ_BAAGSJ010000013.1, read on the forward strand.
AGATGGCTTTCATGCCCGGATTTCCATTCAGGATCGACCCCAGAAAATTGTCGAGGTATGGCTCACTATCCACGTCAAGTGTTGCGAATTTAAACCCATCCTGAACGCCGGGCCGTGGAATTCGGCCAATGTTGCTTTGAAACTCCTCCCGAATAGCCGGTAAGTCACCTTTATCTTTTCCCAGAATCATGGCCACATAACCACCCCGCATGCCGGTGCCCTGATAGTTACTTTTGGGAGCCGTGTATGGAAAGAAAACATCGGCGTAGGTAAACGGCCGGGTGACCGGACTGGCTTTCACCACACCAATCACTTTGTAATGAATGTTTTCAATTTCAACATCCTTTCCTACGACAGATTCACTGGCACGCTCAAAATAGTGTTTCTTAAAATCATCGGTAATCACCGCTACATAGTCGCCGTTGGCAATATTCTGCTCGTTGTAGGGCTTACCTTCCAGAAAATCAAAGTTGGTCACCTGCCAGAAATCGGCATCGGTAAACTTGGTATTGAGCTTGATTTTCTGCGAGCCGACGTAAGCATTCGAGCTATTGATAAAGGTGGTGATCGTGACCCGCTCAGCGGACTTTACTGATTTGGCATAATCCGTCAAAAACTTAAAACTCATGGGGCCATTGCTATTCGAAGTTCGGCTCGAATCCCGTAGATGCATTTGCATGACATAGAGGGTTCTATCCCGGTTTGTTTCGGGATAATGACTCCCGATCAGGTGATCCAGAAACGAGGTCAGCACCATCAGAACGGTCAGCGTGAGACTGATACCGAAAAGCGTGATGAAGGTGTAAAACGGATGCCGCAGCAATACCTTCCAGGCGATTTTTATGTAGTTCAGTAGCATGATTAAAGAGCGAAAGAGTGAATGAGCGAAAGAGTGGTTGACGAAAGAGTGAAAGAGCGGTTAGCGTGTCAGTCCACTCATTCACTCTTTCGCTCTTTCACTTTTTAAAGTACCTGTGTCCCGTCGAAAAGGCGAATGAGTCTATGGGTGCGTTTGGCCATTTGCTCGTCGTGGGTGACCATGACGATGGTGGCGCCCTCTTTGTTGAGGTCCTGAAGGATGGTCATGATCTCGTTGCCCATGGCACTGTCGAGGTTGCCGGTGGGCTCATCGGCCAGAATAATATCGGGATTCCCGACAATGGCCCGGGCAATGGCCACACGTTGCTTCTGCCCCCCCGACAACTGCTTCGGGAAGTGCTTCATGCGGTTACTCAGTCCCACTTTGGCGAGAGCTTCTTTAGCGTACTCCTGCCGGGGTTTCCCGTTCGTGGCCCGATACAGCAACGGAATTTCGACGTTATCGAGCACCGTCAGGTCGTTGATGAGGTGAAAGCTCTGGAAGATAAAGCCGATCTTCTGGTTTCGAAGTTTGGCGAGTTCCTTGTCGGTATATTTCATGACCGGCTGGCCGTCGAGTTGCACGGTTCCACTTGAAGGTTCATCGAGCAGGCCCATCACGTTGAGCAGGGTACTCTTGCCACAGCCCGACGGTCCCATGATCGAGACGAATTCGCCTTTTTTGATGTCGAGGTTGATGTTGTTCAATGCCAGCGTTTCGATGGTGCTGGTACGGTAAACTTTTTCGATGTTCTGGAGCGATATCATAAGTTGTTATAGTGAAGAATGAAAAGTGATCAATGAGGAATAAAAGGAAGAGAAACAGTTAGTAGCCACTTGATAGCTATTCTTAACTATTCATTATTCCCTCTTCACTCCAAGTTTCTGGTTCGATTCAAAATCATATAAAGTCAGCAAACGAAGCGTGTAATAAGCCTGCCAGTAATCACGCAGGGCCAAAATGGCATCGCGACGGGCGCGGTCTTTTTCCTGGGTCGCAATACCCAGATCGGTTACGCTGAGGTCGCTCAACTTGAAACGGTCCTGCGCAATCTGGTACCGGCTCTGGCCGATTTCATCAGCTTTGGCCGTGAGCGTCACCTGCTGGCGAAGCATTTGTAAGAGCGTTACCTGGGTAAAAATCTCCTGTTCAAACGTGAGCTTATCCTGCTCTACCGTTTGCTGGGCCAGTTCGCGGTTGGCTTTTGCCGTTTCGACAATCGCCTGTGTCCGGCCCCAGGTCATGATCGGGAGGGTGAACTGAAGCGCTAGATATTCGCGATTTTGGGGTCGAACGTAGATGTCGCCGAAGTTCGGCCCTTGATTGGACAAGCCATACCCAGCCGTCAGCGTAGCGTTCAGGCCATTGTTTTTGCGGGCTTTCTCCAGATCGCGTTCCGCTTCCAGCAGCCTCCGCCGGAAACCAATGGCCCCCGCCCGATTGGCAACCGCTTCGTCAATAGCCCGCTTCACATCGACGGTAAAGGCTGGAATCTGATTTGGAATCGCCAGTTCGAGCGGAGCCAACTGCCCCGAACTCTCATTTCGATAGCCGACAAATGTTTTCAATCTCAGCGATGCCACTGCCGCCGTTTGCCGTGCCGACGCCAGGTCTTTTTCGGCGTTCAGCACACTGAGTTGCAATTGCAGCAGGTCGTTTTGTGATATTTTACCCAGATCGAGTTTATGCAGGGCGATTCGATAAAGGGTGTCGTTATTTGCCCGGTTCGTTTCGGCAATTTGCAGATTGACCTGCGCCACCAGCAGGTCGAAATATAACGTCGTAGCCGACAGCGACACCTGTTCGAGCGATTCAATCAATTGCTGGTTTCCCTCTGCAAACAACAGGGGCTGAATCTTCTTTTCCCACCGCATGGGATTGAACTGAAATAGCGGTTGGGCCAACCCGATGCCAAACGGTATACCATTATAGAGCGTGTTATTCTGGATGAAATTATCAAATCGCTGGATTTGCTTCTGAACGAAAATGGTCCCTCCTGTTGGGGCAATCGTTTGGCTCAGCGACAGATTCAGAATCGAGTTGTTGTACGAAACCGGCTCAAAGCGGATGTTCCCGTCAGGCTGGGTCACTTGAATGTACGACCGCGTAAAATTGGGTAAACTCCCATCCAGACTCAATTGCGGCTTGAACTGCGCCAGGTAAGACCGGTACGCCCATATGTTTGTTCGCTGTTGTGTGTTCGCCCGTTTGGCCGCTACCGATTGGGCCTGCGCCAGTTGAATAACATCGGTCAACGTTGTCAATTGGGTAGGTTGGGCCTTTAACTGACCAACAATCAACAACATACTGACAATTTGATAAAGGTAGAGTCGTTCCCAAAGCGAGCTTTTGACCACCCCTAACCCCCTCCTAAAACAGGAGGGAGCTACGCAGTAGGGTTGCCTTTTTAGAGCCCTCTCCTGTTTTAGGAGGAGGTTGGGGGGGGGCAAAAGCTTCCCTTTTTCAAAAAAGTCCAACAGCTGAGTCTGTAAAAGCATTGACCTAGAGTTTAGAGACATGCTTCTATCATTCATACAAGTCTTAACCATCTGGATTTAACGTTTGGGGTCAACAGTGATTTCTTCCAGATTCTCATACTCGCTCAGATCCGTCAGGATGACCTGCTCACCTGCCTGCAGCCCCGACTTTATCTCCACAAAATCGAAGTTCGAAAGACCTAAAGCCACCTCCCGGCGAAGCGCAACCTGACTCCCCTTTTGCAGGACGAACACATATTGCTTTCGTTTGCCTTTGAACGCCGGGCCGTTGGCGACCCGCACTGCTTTATCCACCCGGTCCGTAATGACGAACACCTCCACTTTCATATTCGGGCGCAGGGACGCGTGGTGGCTGTTGTCCAGTTGTATAACAAACTGGATGATGCCGTTTTTTACGGCAGGCTTCACTTGGGTAATCAGCCCCCGCAAACTGGTTTCGTTCATTTTGATGGTAACCGGCAAGCCCACCTTCACCTGGTCCGCGTACACATCCGAACAAGACCCCTCCACCCGGAAACTGGCCAGGTCAGCCAGTTTGGCCAGCATTTCTCCCTCGTTCACCGACGAACCGATGTTTTCATTCACCCAGGTCAGCACACCGGGACGGTCGGCAATGATGTCGGCCTGTTTGAGTTTATGGGTCAGCTCTTTCAGGTTTTTCTCTTCGATCTGGGCTTGTAAAGTCGTTTCGCGGAGGCTGGCGCTCATTGACTGCCGGTTGTAGCTGAGGTCGTTTTCCAGTTGTTTCTTCTCCAGTTCGGCCACCCGCAAGGCATTTTCGGCGCGGGTTACATCTTCGCCGGTGCTCCCTCCTACTTTTTGTAATCGTCTGGCACCTTCCAGATCAGCCCGGAGCCGATTGATATTTAGCAGTTTTATCTGGTCGTTTATTTCAGCATCGTACAGGCTTTTGTTCAGCTTCATCCGTAACTGGTCGATGCTATTCCGTTTTAGCGCCAGTTGGTCGTTTAATTTTTCAAGTTCAATTTCGGTGAGCGACTTGTCGAGGTCCAAAATAGGCTGGCCGGGCTTTACTGCTGTACCGGGCGTGAGAAGCACCCGACGGATGCTGGCCCGAATGGGGCTGGTATAAATCTGTTCGTAAGCCGGAATAACTTCGCCAGTGGCGTTAAGTGAATTTTCGACTGACCCAATCTCCGCCGTTGCCGTCCTGATTTTGTTGGCATCGACAGACGTCTTAAGTGCGTTTCGCGTCCAGGCAATCAGCAATACCAGCGCAGCGACGACCGTAATCCCAACGATCAGATTTCGCTTTTGGCCACGATTGGCAATTTCCGGGGCAAGTTCCTTATCCATTTTCTGTGTAGTTTCTCACAGATAAACAGCCAAACAGCGTGCCAGTAGCTATTTGTTTGATAATCAACATAATACTAAAAGCTAACTAATGGAAAGTTGTGCGTTTTCGCACAGTTGGTTGTGATTTCGCACAACCATTAAGTATAAAAAAAAGGTAGATAACCACAGAGGCACAGAGAGCACAGAGGAGTCTAGTAGTAAAACTCTGTGCTCTCTGTGCCTCTGTGGTTATCTACCTTTGTTAGCTTGTTCAAGAATAGGCCAATACTAAGCGTTATTAGCGCCTTAGCTCATGTTTTTGTAGTTTTTAGCCCTTAGCTTTACAGACTGAGTCCGTTTTCCAGAAAATCCTCAAAACGCTGTGCATCTTCTTATTCTCCGTGTTTCTATACGGCAAACAATGATGAAAATTAGTTTAGTTTTCCTTCTCCAGTTCCTCGCTCTCCTATCCTTCGCACAACAGAACTTCGTCCGGTTCGTACACCCGCTCATTGGCACCGAAAAAATGGGGCATACCTTTCCGGGCGCTACCGTTCCTTTTGGCTCGGTACAGCTGAGTCCTGATTCCGACACCCTTTCCTATGAACTCAATGGCAAGTACAATGGCAAGGTCTACAACTACTGCGCGGGGTATAAGTACGAAGACAAAACGATCGTCGGCTTTAGCCATACGCATTTCAGCGGCACCGGCCACTCCGACCTGGGCGACTTCCTGATCATGCCCACGCAGGGAACTTTACAGCTTAATCCGGGTGTAGCCTCCGATCCAAAAACCGGTTACCGATCCGCATTTTCCCATGCCAATGAAGTGGCCGAAGCGGGTTATTATAAAGTTAAACTTGATGACCATGCCATCACCGCTGAATTGACCGCTTCCAGCCGGGTTGGTTTTCATCAGTACACCTTCCCCAAGTCCGACCAATCGCATGTTATTCTGGATTTGACGCACGGCATTTATAATTACGAAGATAAGGTGGTCTGGACGTATGTGCGCGTTGTGAACGACACGCTGATCACGGGTTACCGGCAAACAAACGGCTGGGCCCGCACCCGAACGGTCTACTTCGCGCTGTCTTTTTCCAAACCTTTTAAATCTTACGGCCAGAAGAACCTGGATAAGCCGCAGGTCTACAAAGGTTTCTGGCGCAAGTTCGACCAAACAAAGAATTTCCCGGAGATCGCGGGCAAGCGGATTCGGATGTACTTCGACTTCGATACTGAAGCGGGAGAGAAAGTGAAACTAAAAATGGCCCTTTCGCCGGTAAGTCAGGAGAATGCGCTGGCGAACATGCAAACCGAAATTCCCCACTGGAACTTCGAGCAGACCAAAGCCAAAGCACAAGCTGACTGGAATCGGGAACTCAACAAGATTCAGATCGACGCGTCGGAAACGGATAAAGTGAATTTCTATACCTCGCTCTACCACACGTTCATCAATCCGACCATGTACATGGATGCCAACGGCCAGTACAAAGGGCTCGATCAGGGTGTGCACACCGCCAACGGCTTTACCAATTACACGACCTTTTCGCTCTGGGACACCTACCGGGCATTGCATCCGTTCTTCAACCTCATTCAGCCGGGCCGGAATAACGACATGGTTCAATCCATGATGAACCATTACGACCAGAGTACCTTGAAAATGTTACCCGTCTGGTCGCATTACGCGAACGAGAACTGGTGTATGAGTGGGTACCATAGCGTATCGGTCGTGGCTGATGCGGTGATCAAAGGCGTGTACAAAGGGGATGCTAACAAAGCTCTTGATGCTTGTATAGCTACTTCCAACCACCGAAGTTATGAGGGAATCGGCGACTACATCGACCGGGGCTACATCCCGTCTACCGCAAACGGAACGTCAGTATCGAACACACTTGAATATGCGTATGACGACTGGTGCATAGCCCAATTGGCGAAGAAACTGAACCGGCAGGATGTGTATAATACCTATCTGAAACGGTCCGAAAACTGGAAGAACGTGTATGATAAAGCAATCGGCTTTATGCGCCCTAGATTGGCCGACGGTTCATTCAAAAAGGAGTTCGATGTTTATAAGACAGACGGTCAGGGTTTTATTGAAGGCAATTCCTGGAACTTCAGCTTCTTCGTTCCTCAGGACCCCAAATCGCTGATGGAGACAATGGGCGGCCCTAAAAAGTTTAGCACCCGGCTGGATAGTCTGTTCTCGATGCACCTGCCCGATGAGTTTTTTGCCGAAACAGAAGACATTACTCGCGAGGGCATCATAGGCGGCTATATTCACGGCAACGAACCCGCACACCACATTGCGTATTTGTACAACTGGGCCGGTCAGCCCTGGAAAACGCAGGAGCGCATTCGAATGATCCTGAACATGCAGTATAAGTCGACGCCCGACGGCCTGGGTGGCAATGACGATTGCGGCCAGATGAGCGCCTGGTACATGTTTTCGTCTATGGGTTTTTATCCGGTGGCTCCGGGTTCTGAAGTATATTCACTGGGCAGCCCATCCGTAAAAAGCGCGCGACTGAATCTGGAAAACGGCCAGACATTCACGGTTGAAGCCATCAATCAGGGCGACAAAAATGTGTATGTGCAGAAGGTGCTGTTAAATGGCAGACAGCTAACAGAACCAACCATCACCCATTCAGATATTATAAAAGGCGGCAAATTGACGTTTTACATGGGCTCCAGGCCGGTAAAGAAGTAAGGGGCTGCTTCCTTATTTTTAGCCCCCTCCTCGAAAAAGGAGGGGGTTGGGGGTGGTCGTCACGAAATGACCACCACCGACTTCCCGATTACTTTGCGCGACATCATATCCGACAAGGCCTGCGGGGCTTCAGCCAGCGAATACAGATTTTCGACGTGGGGGGCTATTTTTCGTTCCATAGCCCATTGGGCGATTTCCTGCATGTTTTTGATGCTGAGTTCCGCTTCTTTTTGCGTGAACGCTCCCCAGAACACGCCAACCAGTGAACTGCCTTTCAAGAGCGCAAGGTTTAGTGGGATTTTTGGTATTTCGCCACCGGCAAAACCTACAACCAGATACCGCCCTTTCCAGGCCAGTGATCGAATCGCGGGTTCTGCCCACTTGTCGCCAACAGGGTCATACACCACGTCCACGCCCTTGCCATCGGTAATGTCGTTGATACGCTCCCGGATGTTCTCGGTGGTGTAGTTAATTAAATGCGTAGCGCCTTTCGCCTGACAAACGGCCATTTTTTTATCAGTAGAGGCTGCAGCAATAATGGTAGCACCCATTAACTTCCCCAACTCGACAGCAGCCAGGCCAACACCCCCGGCAGCCCCTAGCACCAGCAATGTTTCGCCGGGTTTGAGCTGCCCGCGATCTTTCAGCGCATGATACGAAGTACCGTAGGCATACATCGTTGATGCACCCGTTATGAAATCCATGCCTTCTGGAAGTAATACGGTGGCCCGCGCATCCGAGATCCGCTCCTCGGCCAGCCCGCCGTGGGAGCCGAAAGTAAATACCGGATCGCCGGGTTTAACGTGGGTGACACCCTCGCCCACGGCCTTTACGATTCCCGACGATTCACTCCCCGGCGAAAATGGCAGGGGCGGTTTAAACTGGTACATGTTCCGGATGGTCAATGTATCAGGAAAGTTCAGGCTGCAGGCTTTCACCTGCGTCAGCACTTCACCGGGGCCGGGTGTGGGTGAAGGAACTTCTTCCAGCGTTAAGGTATCGGGTAAACCAAAGGTACGGCAGAGAATAGCTTTCATTGGGTAAATAACGCGATTATTGGGAGTTTAAGGATGAACGAATCGTTCTTCATGAGGCTAATCTGCCTGCCCGATGCCTATATAGTTTCAGGCAATACAACCACTAGTGAATACACGCTCAAAAACCAGAAATTTGGTTATTTAAGAAAATTAAGCAGACAGACACCCGTTTGAACCAGGAACCGCTTAATGGCTATTTGTTGACGAATTAAGGAACGATGTTTTACCTTATATTCGGGGGTTAACTCGAACATTAATTCAAGACCAGATGCAACGAAGTATACTCATTATTGGCATGGGGCCGGGACTCAGTTACGGCATTGCCGAACGATTTGGCCGGGAAGGCTTTCGGGTGGGAATGATAAGCCGCACCCGCGAGAAGCTCGAATCCTATCAACACAAGCTTCAACAAAGTGGTATTGAATCCGTATTCGCCGTCGCTGATGTTTCCAGCGAGGCTCAACTCATTGCGGCCCTCGACTCGCTGACTGAACAGCTGGGCGGAGTTGATGTACTGCAATACAATGCCGTAGACTACCGGTACAAATTCATTCTGGACGAAACACTCGATGAACTGACCACTGGCTTCCGAACGAGTGTTGGCAATGCGTTGGTGTCGGTTAAGCATCTGCTGCCAAAACTAAAAGAAGCAAAAGGTGCCGTTTTGATGACGGGTGGAGGCACGGCCAACTACCCTAGTCCCGACATGGGCTCCATCTCGCTGGGCAAGGCCGGCATAAAAAACCTGACTTATCAATTGAATAGTGCCTTATCGTCGATGGGTGTGTTTGTAGGCACGGTTACCATAAGCGGAGCTATTTCGCCGGATAGCCCGACCCACTCGCCTGCTATCCTCGCCGAGAAATTCTGGACGCTATATCAACAGCGAAATCCGGTTGAAGTAGTGTATTAAGGGCTGGTGCGGTTATTAATAGGTAAATGGTTGACTAGTCCATTCAGCAGTTACGCAGCTATTGACATATCAAAACTCAGTCAACCATTTACCTCTTTTCTGAACCGATCGCTCCTATTGAATTGACTTCTATTTCCAGCCGATAACCAACCCCGTGAACAGCCGCAATCTTTACGGTCGTGTCAGGCTGCAACAGTTTTCGTAAGCGTGAAATGAACACATCGACGCTTCGGCCAACGATAATACCTTCGTCCTCCCAGACCAACTTCAGGATCTGGTCGCGTTCGAGTACCTGATTGGGATGGCTCACCAACAGATTTAACAGCTTGGCTTCGCGATACGTTAGTTTGTGCTGGTCCTTATTAGCCACAAGCATCAGGTTGGCCACATCGAGCGAAGACCGGCCGAAGTACAAAAGCGATGGATTAACGGTTGGCAAGGGAGCGCTCGAATTAACCTCTACTGAACCCTCTTTTTGGCTCCAGCTAACCACGAGCAAACCCACCAGCATCCCACTTAAGGTTATAATAGGCCAAATGGGTACCCGTTGATCAGCGGGAGGAGAAGCATTAAAGGCAACCTGCAACACATAGCAGCCCGCGCTGATGGCACGCCCCACACAAGGGATGGAGTTGCCATTCAGCAGGTCGCTAAAGGAATAACCAAGCTGAAATTCACCCCGCTCACAGTCCAGCACGGCTACGTCGTAGTCGCTTGTAATGTTATGCAACTTCAATGACGCTTGCAGCAGGCCAGGCAACTGATCATAATCGAAAGTAGGCCCGAGTTGAATCTGGTATGTGTTTGAATTTATTTGCTGAACAGCCGGAATTTTGGATGTCGAATCACCAGCTGCCCGTAACAGATGATGCGCCGTTCGGCGGAGGGCCAGGTTGACTTTACCGGAAGCGTACGGGCTTTCTGAACGCGTATTTCTCCCAACAAAACGAACGAACAGCAGCCCCGTCAACAGCAGACAACAGCTGACGATCAGTACACGCAATCCCGTAACGAAGCCCCTTTTTACTTCCATAGCAGCCAACAGTTACTAACATTTATTCCAGGTAAACAAATTAATAATCCCGAGCTTAAAGACTCGTTTGCCCGGCTTATACACGTCATTCGGGCCATAAACCGGCTCTATGACCAGTTCATCGCCTAATTGAACGGACGGCCAGATTTCATCGAGTTGAACAGAATAAATACCCTTCGCCCCCTTATCAGGCCATTGCTGTATAGCTGCCCCGGACCGGCGGAGCGATGCCCGAAACAGCATAGGCTTATGCCTGGTTGACTGCGGGTCACCGGCAACGAAAGCCAAAACACCCCGACTATACATCGGCAACGCATCGTACTGTATCGGATGACCGTTCATTGTCACGGCATAGTCAGACACGTTTGGTTTGTTCTTCGTATTACCGGAAGGGGCAGCCGCCAGTAACAGGCAAATCAGAATAAAGCTTTTGTAGATCATGAGTCTTTTCACTTAAACGTTTGTTGGGCAGAAACTTACTGTACCAGAATCGTATTATGGGGTAGTGCATACCGACTATTGGTGGTGAGCAGCAAAATCTGATCCCCTTTTTTGCAGTGGCTCAATACCCGCTGAACCGGAATCTGCCGGTATGTCTTGTCCGAAAACAGGTGCACGGTTTTGGTTTCCTTATCGCAGATGGCCAGTTTAAAGTCAATCCTGTTCAGGGCTTTCGTTTGCGTGGGCGTAAGGGCAACGGTCGAAACGCTTAAATTTCCTTTGGCATTAGCCGATAGCCGACATTGCCCGGTTGGGGTATAGTGGTCAACCAATAGTTTGCTACTCACAAAAGCGGCTGAACAATTGGAAAATTTCTCCTGCGCCAGACTCATCGTTGACAGGCAGCAACCCAGTCCAACCAGCCCTAACTTCATTGATTTCTTCATGACATTGGCTTGTTAAGTGATGAAGCAAATGTAAAGAGCGAGAACTGCGGCATCTGTCAAACGCCTGTAAAACAATGTAAAGGAAATGTAAAAGTGTTGTATTGGGGCGATACAATAGCTCGTTGACCCGCCAATCTCAGCTTTTACTTATGTTTGTCGTATGAATTCATCAATTGATACCGACTTAACGCTGTTAGCGCTACAGGAAGAGCAGTTACAGTTCGACACCTTTAATGCCGATACGGCCTGGCAGTTGGGTATGCGTCTGAAAGAAGCTGTCGAAGCGCGGGGGAAAGCAGTAGCCATCGACATTCAGCTGTTCGGCCATCCTCTGTTTTTCTACGCCATGCCCGGCACTACACCCGACAACATCGATTGGATTCGTCGTAAACGCAATGTCGTCGAACGCTTTCACCAAAGTTCGTACGCCGTGCGGCTGACGTTAAAGAAAAAACAGACCACCCTCACCGATCAGGCGGGTCATTCCTTACGGGACAATGCCGCTGCGGGCGGTGGTTTCCCGATCCGCCTTCGTGGGTCAGCCTGTATTGGCGCCATCACCATCTCGGGCGTACCGATGCGCGAAGACCACGGCATCCTTGTCGAGGTGCTGGCGAACTGGCTCGGTTTGCCAATTGGCGATTTAGCCCTGCCACCGGCCGACGATATAGATGATTAGTCAGCTTCAGGATAATGCCTGAGGCTGCGGACTGGAACTGGCCGGGCGGGATTTATCATCGGGCGGTATCGGCACAAACTCAGTGTTGTCGTTGGGTGGCAGCGGAATACGCCCCGCCTGCCAGTCAGCTTTTGCCTGCTCGATACGCTCCCGGCTCGATGAAACGAAGTTCCACCAGATAAAGCGCTCACCCAGCGGCTCACCCCCCAGCAGCATCAGTGTGCTGGGTTCTTTGGCGATCACGATCGGATCTATGCCTTTACTGAACACCAGCAGTTGCCCCACGCCATAAGTATGCCCGTTGACTTCCACACTACCCTTCGCCACATACGCCCCTCGTTCGGTGAAGCCCGTAGGCGGACCGAAACGGGCGCCGGGTTGCAGAACAACATGGGCATAGAAAAGCGGTGAATCGATGGCCACACCGTTTTTGAGGCCATACGCATCCCCGGCAATCAGCCGCATCCAGACGCCGGTATCCGTAAAAATAGGTAATGCGTCGGGTTGATAGTTGGTAAAGGTGGGGGCTTTGTCTTCAACAGCTTCGGGCAGGGCCACCCACGTCTGGACCATCTCGAAGGCAGTTGCCGCCAGCAAAGCCGGGTCTTCGAACCGTTCGGAATGAGCGATGCCCCGGCCAGCCGTCATCCAGTTTACCTCACCAGGCCGAATGACCTGCTGCACCCCAAGACTATCCCGATGGGTCACCTGCCCATCGAAAAGGTAGCTCACCGTCGACAGGCCGATGTGCGGATGAGGCAATACATCCATCTGCACCAGTTCGGCGGGTGTTTTGCTGACCGGTCCGGCATGATCCATAAAAATGAACGGACCGAGCATGCGTCGCAGCCGATAAGGCAGTATTCGTTTAACATCAAAACCATTACCGATCGATGCGGACCGTGCTGTAATCACCTGATCTAACATAGTTGGTCGATTTGGGGAGGTGCTCCCGGCTATTGCGTAAGTTAAGAACGGTTTTGGCTTTCTGTTATGCGCGCCTGGCAATTCACCCGTTACCCAAAGCCGACACGCTGTTTGTAAAACTAACACACCCAAAAAGAATCAGCAACGGCAGCACTGTTTTCGTTTGGCATTCAAAACTGGATTTACCATTCACTCTTTATGGATTCTACAATCGATCAGGATTTAACACGGATTGCGCTCCAGGAAAAGCAATTACAATTTGAAACGTTCACTGCCGACACTGGGTGGCAACTGGGCGTAAGGCTTAAGGAAGCCGTTGAAGCACGGGGCAAAGCGGTGGCCATCGATATTCAGTTGGCAGGGCATCCCCTCTTTTTCTATGCCATGCCCGGCACCACGCCCGACAATATTGACTGGGTACGACGGAAGCGAAACGCCGTTCTTCATTTTCACCGCAGTTCTTACGCCATCGGGCTTGATCTGAAACAGAGACAGACCTCCCTGCAGGAAAAGGCCGGACTTAACCCGCGCGATTACGCCACGCATGGTGGTAGTTTCCCCATTCGGCTGATGGGTACGTTTGTTGGCACCATCACCATTTCCGGCCTACCCCAGCGCGAAGATCATAACGTGATTGTTGAAGTTTTGGCCAACTGGCTTAACCAGCCTGTAAGCGAGTTGGCGCTGGACATTGTCAACTAGTGGATTTGTCGAGTCGTTCATTCGAGAATTGACAAAAATGTCGACTACTTCCCAAATAGGTCTATTTCCCTGGATTATTAATGAAACAGGCCATTCCTTAAGGAATGGCCTGTTTCATTGACAGAATAATGATTGGGCATTACTGGCGGACTTTATCGCCGGCGTGTCCGTTGGATGCAACCGGCTGCGGTTTTAACTCAGCCTTCCCATCTGGACTCTCATCCCGTTTCGCCTTTTCACCCTTTTCTTTCAAAGCGGCTAATCCTTTTTTACCGTAGGCCAGTCGGGTAATACCCACATACAGAACCGGCACGACGAAAATGGCGAGCGAGGTAGCCGCCAGCATACCACCCAATACGGTCCGGCCAATGGTAGCCCGGGCAACGCCACCCGCTCCACTCGCCAAGGCCAGGGGAAACACACCCAGAATAAATGCCAGCGATGTCATCAGAATAGGCCGCAGACGTAAGCGAACAGCTTCGATGGTCGATTCGAGTAAGTCTTCCCCTTTATCCACGCGCTCTTTAGCAAATTCCACGATCAGAATGGCGTTTTTAGCGGCCAGACCGATGAGCGTAATCAGACCAATCTGCGCATAGACGTTATTGGTCAGATATGGGAAAATAATCAGGGCTGTAATGGCACCCAACGCCCCAATCGGCACGGAGAGCAACACAGAGAACGGCACTGACCAGCTTTCGTACAAGGCGGCCAGAAACAGGAAGACGAAGCCAATCGACAGCATGAAAATGTAGATCGAACTACTACCGGCGTTAATCTCTTCACGGCTCAGGCCGCCAAAATCATAAGCGTAACCAGCAGGCAGTACTTTAGCCGCAACTTCCCGAAGGGCATCGTTGGCCTGACTGGTGCTGTAGCCCGGCTTGGCCCCACCATTTACCTCGACCGACCTGAACAGGTTGAAGTGGGAAATTAACGGGGCATTTTCAATCACACTCGTCTTGATAACGGTACTGATCGGCACGAGTTGACCGCCACTATTTCGAACGAAATAATTATTGAGCGCCTTAATATCGGCCCGATACATGGTATCAGCCTGCGCTACGACCCGGAACTTCCGTCCGTAAATAATGAAGTCGTTGACGTATTGGCTACCCAACAACGTTTGCATGGTGGTATATACCGAGCTGACCGGAATACCCAGCTTCTTGCATTTATCCCGGTCAACATCGACCCGGTATGCGGGTGATTTGGCCGTAAAGTAGGTGAAGGCGCGGGATATTTCGGGACGCTTATTGGCTTCTGCCAGGAAGTTCTGCACCACGTTATCAAACGCCCGCACATCGTCGTTGGATTCCCGCTGCTGAATTTCGAAGGTAAACCCGGAGGACTGCCCCAGACCCGGAATAGCGGGTGGTTGCAGCACCTGCGGGCGGGCGTCATTAAGAACCGATAATTCCTTCTGTAGTTTGACCACCAGCGAATCGGCCTGCATGTTGCGTTCCTTTCGCTCATCCCAGGGCTTCAACTGCATAAATACCGTACCACTATTCGACTTGGAAGCAAACGTAATGGCGTTCAGACCACCCAAAGCCGCAAAGTGGTTGACATAAGGCTGCTTTTTCAGAATCGTCATGATCCGGTTCAGCACCTCAAGGCTACGCGTCGTTGAAGCGGCTTCGGGAATTTCGTAAGTGATGATTAACCGGCCTTCATCTTCCGTCGGAATAAAACCCGTTGGTTTGGCCCGGAAGAGTAAACCCGTTCCGATATACAACACGACAAGACCCACAATAACCAGCGGAGTGGCTTTAATGAGTCGCTGCACCCCGTTTGAGTAGGCATTTGTGACCCGCTCAAACCATTGGTTAAACTTGTAGAAGAACTTGTTCAGACCCTTGGCATTCTCGTCGATGTGCATGGGCTTCAGCAGCAACGTACACAGGGCGGGAGTCAGCGACAACGCGACAAAAGCGGAGATCAACACCGAAACGGCGATGGTAATGGCAAACTGCTGATACAGTCGCCCAACGATACCGGGAATAAAACCTACCGGAACGAACACGGCTGCCAGAATCAGAGCGATGGCAATGACCGGTGCCGATATTTCGCGCATGGCTTCCTTCGTCGCATCCTTTGGCGTCATTCCCTTATCGATATTTACCTGGACAGCTTCCACCACCACAATGGCATCATCGACAACAATACCGATCGCCAATACGAAGGCAAAGAGGGTAAGCGTATTGATCGTAAAGCCCAAAGGCACAAACAGGGCAAACGTTCCGACAATGGACACCGGAATGGCCAGCAGGGTAATCAAGGTGGCCCGCCAGCTTTGCAGGAACAGGAACACGACCAGAATTACCAGCACCAGCGCTTCGGCAAGCGTTTCGACCACTTCAGAAATTGACACCTGAATAACGGAGACCGACTCAAACGGCACTACGTACTCAATATCTTTCGGAAACGTCTGTTTCAACCGATCCATGGCAGCATAAACCCCTTTCGCTGTCTCGAGTGCGTTACTGCCGGGCAACTGATAGACCAGCAGGTACGACGCCCGTTTGCCATCGACGAAAGAGTTACTGGCATACGAGAATTTACCCAGTTGCACCCGGGCAACATCGCTCAGACGAACCAGCGATCCTTTGGCGGGGTCGCTCCGAACGATGATCTTCCGAAAGTCATCTTCTTTACTGAGTCGGCTATTGGTAAAGACCGAATATTCAAATGCCTGCGACGCGGGCTGGGGGGACGCCCCTACTGAACCACCGGCTACCTGTAAGTTCTGTTCCTGCAAAGCCCCGACAACATCGTCCGGCGTCAGGCCCAGCTGCGCCAGCCGATCCGGCTTGAGCCAGATCCGCATACTGAAGTCATCAGCCCGACTGAAAATATCACCGACCCCCGGCACCCGCAAAAGCGCATCCCGGATGTATATGTTCGTATAGTTATCCAGGAAGGAAACATTGTGCGTACCCTTCGGCGAGTACATAGCCACGAGCATAAACAGCGACGGGTTTCGTTTCCGAACCACAACGCCAAGCCGGGTAACCTCCTGTGGCAACTGTGGCTGGGCGATACCCACCCGGTTCTGCACGTCCAGAGCCGCAATGTTTACGTCGGTCCCAACCTTAAAGGTCACGTTCATGCTCATGCGGCCGTCATTGGTCGCGTTGGTCTGGACATAGTCCATTCCGGGTGTCCCATTCACCTGTGTTTCGATGGGAGTCGCTACCGTTTGCTCCACCGTCTGGGCATCCGCACCCGTATAGGTACCCGTAACCTGAACCACAGGGGGTGTAATATCAGGATACTGGCTGACAGGTAAACTCAGCAGCGCCAGCACACCCAGCATCACGATCACAATTGATGAGACGATCGCTGTAACGGGTCGATTTATAAAAATTTCTGCGAACATATTTTTTAGGAGTGAGGAGTTAGAAGCAGAAGCTGTGCCTACGGGTTATAACCCGTAAGTCATGTTATGGACATGTACGGGTTAAAACCCGTAGGTACAGCCTCCGCTTCTGGCTCCTATTACTGACCATTGCTAACCTTCACTTTTGCGCCTTCCCTAATTTTTTGGGTTCCTTCCGTCACCACCACTTCGCCCTCTTTCAAGCCATCTTTCACGATTACCTTATCGTTAATACGAGCCCCTAACGTCACTTTTTTCTGCGTTACCTTACTGCTATCACCCACTACAAACACAAAGTATTCGCTCATCTGCTCCGTTACGGCCTGATAAGGAATCAGCAACTGAGGCTGCCCAGTACTGTTCTTCACCCGTACATTCGCGTTTATACCCACTTTTAACTCCTTATCCGGATTAGGGAAAGCAACGCGAACGCGCAGTGTTCCCGTTTGCGGATCGACGGCCCGGTCGACGATACGAACGGAACCCGGATACTTATAGATCGACCCATTTGGTAAGACTAACAACAGGGTTGAGTCGCGGGCAGCGTTTTTTTGACTCTGCAATCGAACGAAGCGCGGAATTTCAGACGCGTCGACCTGTAGATCAGCCGAAATCGGATTATCCGACGAGATGGTATTCAGGGGCGTTGAACCCGGTGCCACCGCGGCTCCCAGACGCACCTGCGAAATACCGATCGTGCCATCCAATGGGGCATAAATGGTGGTATACTTCAGATTTGTAGCCACCTGACGAATGGATGCCTGCGCGGCCTCCACCTGCATTCGGGTCGCTTCCAGAGATGCATTGGCATTATCGACCAGTTGCTTGGCGACGGCGTCCTGCTGCGCCAGCGTATTGTACCGGTCGGCATCTTTCTGCGCTCGGTTCAGGTTAGCTTTCTGGACGTTGAGGTTTGCTACCGCCTGATCGTAACCCGCCCGGTATTGCTGCGGATCAATCGAGTAAAGCTTCTGACCTTTTCGTACCTGCTGGCCATCCTGAAAGAATATCCCGGTAATGTTGCCCGCTACCTGTGGCTGAATTTCCACTTCAACCAAAGCCGTTACCGTGGCGGGAAACTCGTCATAATAGGTGGCATTGCCTTTTTCCGCCTTTATGGCCGAAACGGCGGTAGGCGGTGGCGGGGCCTGTTGCTGTTCATCCTTCTTACCACCGCAAGCGGAGAGCGAAAGGGCAATGACAGAACTTATAATTGACAGATTTATATATTGTTTCATAGTTTCTGAACACATATGTTATGCCTGGTCATCATCTTTCCGGATTCCCGACACAACCGAAAAAATTAGAATTGAATAGCTCCCAAGGCCTGTTGAACATCTAACTTACTGATCAACACCTGATACAAAGCGTTAAATACATTTAGCCGGGCCGTTCGAAGGTCGGCTTCAGCAATGGTCACATCGAGGTAGGTTTTTATACCCGAACGATATTGAAGATTAATAATTCGGTAGACATCCTCTGCCAGTAGCTGATTCTCACGCAGGGCAAGATAGTTTGCCAGATTACCTTTATAATTAGCCAACGCCTGGGCATATTCGGCATCGACAGCGCTAGTCAGAGCGGCTAAGTCCCAGTTTAATCGCTGCACTTGCAACTCGGCGATTTTCGTCTGCTGAATTCGTCGCCCTCCCTGAAATATGGGTAAGGAGAGGGACAGGCCGATCAATGAGTTGGGGAATGTCTGGTTGTAGAGTTGACCAAATGCGTTATTCTGATAGAGCAGGTTATAGTTTGCGTTGGCATTTACCGTTGGCAGATAGGCCCATCGGTTATACCGCACGTTTGCCTCCAGCAAGCGCCCCTGCGATTGCAGAAGCTGGTACTCGATGCGGCTTTGTGGGTTGGCCAGCAAGGTTGTATCCATTATAACTTCGTTGGCCAGCTGAAGCGTATCGTACGTTAAATTCAAATTCATGTTGGGCGGGTACCCCATGAGCTGCTTAAGGGTCTGCACTTTCGCCCCCACCAGATCCCGATACTGTTTTTGCTGGGCGCGTGAGTTGTTTAGGGCAATTCGGGCACGCTGGGGGTCCGTTCGGTCTACGATACCACCCTGGTACTGATTCGTGGCATCCTGCAAACTACGCTGCAGACGGGCAATGTCTTCACTCAAAATCTCCACCTGCCGCTGGGTCAAAATGACGTCATAAAACGCTTTACTGACATTGACAACGACGTCAATTTTGTTGCGAACCGTAGTCTGAGCAGCCTGAGCCCGGTAGGTATCCGCCGTTCGGCTTGCCAGGAGCAGGTCACGGCTAAAAATACTTTGCGACAACGAAAACGACGCCGTCGATGTGTTCTGAGCACCCAGGGCAACCGGTCGGCGCTCGCCGGTAGTGGCATCCGGAATGAGCGTTACGGGTAATTTGAGGTAGTGCAGCACATTGTACCCGGCTGCTATTTGCGGATACCAGGCTGCCAGTGAGCTTTGAACCGTTCGCTCCGCGATTTCCTGGTCAATGACTGACTGTCGAATAACGGGCTGATGCCCCAGGGCGTATTGTATACAATCGGGAAGGTAGGCCTGTCTGGCTAACGAATCGGTCGTTTTTTGCGCAAAAACCGTTCCCGTAAAGGCACTGAAAGCCCCAATCAAGAGGATAAACCAACAATTCTTCATAAAATAATGAGTGGCAATGATACACACCTGCAACAGATAGTCAACAGCGTGTACTATCCCACAACTGTTTCTAAATACCCTTTTGTTCGCTATCGATAATAAATTAATTAAGGATTTTTGACTACTTAAGTAAATTTCTTAATAACCCTTTCAACAATTAACTAGCTTGATGTAACTGATGTTCAGTTAGTTCTGCGAATATTGCAAAAGTCAGCGAATCAACATTCCGTTAGTTTACCTGAACACTCAACCATTTCAGCAATTGGTTTAGCATCTTCCCCGGAATTACTCCCCCATAGGCTCATTTCGGAACAACTCGCTGTCATGTTTGCCAAACCCAGTCAAAGGCCGTAATTTCGGGGCTTTACCAGTAGCGATTAAGCGACATGACTGAAGTAACCAAAGACGCTGACGAACCCAGCCATGGCGGTAGTTCGTTAAATTTTATTGAGCAAATTGTTGAAGAGGACCTGGCTTCCGGAAAAAATGGAGGTCGTATTCATACTCGATTTCCCCCCGAGCCAAATGGCTATCTGCATATTGGCCACGCCAAATCCATTTGCCTGAATTTTGGGTTAGCCGATAAATATGGCGGGCAGACGAACCTCCGCTTCGACGATACCAACCCCGTTACTGAAGACACGGAATATGTCGATTCCATTAAGAACGATGTACGCTGGCTCGGTTTTGAGTGGGAAAATGAGTTCTACGCGTCCGATTACTTTGATCAGATATACCAGTTCGCCGAAACCCTGGTTCAGAAAGGGCTGGCCTACGTAGATGACTCTACGGCAGAAGAGATAGCTGCCCAAAAAGGCACTCCAACCGAACCCGGCCGATTAAGCCCCTACCGGGACCGCTCTGTGGATGAGAACCTGGATTTGTTTCGGCGCATGAAAGCCGGTGAATACCCAGATGGCGCTAAAGTGCTGCGTGCCAAAGTAGACATGGCGTCGCCAAATATGCAGTTGCGCGACCCGATCATTTACCGCATCAAACATGCACATCACCACCGTACGGGCGACACCTGGTGCATCTACCCGATGTACGATTTTGCCCACGGGCAATCGGATGCCATTGAGCATATTACCCATTCGCTGTGTACGCTGGAGTTTGAAGTCCACCGGCCGCTGTACGAGTGGTTTATCGACAAACTGGAGATTTTCCCCTCCCGCCAGATTGAGTTTGCACGGCTTAATTTGACCTACACGGTCATGAGCAAACGTAAACTCAAGCGGCTGGTTGAAGAAGGCCACGTGAATGGTTGGGACGATCCACGGATGCCCACTATTGCGGGCATTCGTCGGCGCGGCTACACCCCCGCCAGCCTACGCGAATTTGCCGACCGGATTGGCATTGCTAAACGGGATAACCTGATTGATGTTGGGTTGCTGGAGTTTTGCCTGCGCGAAGAGTTAAATAAAACCACCCACCGCGTAATGGCGGTACTCGACGAAAAACCACTCAAACTCGTCCTGACCAATTACGAGGTGGGCCGTGAGGAGATCATGTCCATCGAAAACAATCCCGAAGATCCATCGGCGGGTGAGCGCTCCGTGCCGTTCAGCCGAGAGGTATTCATCGAGCGGGACGATTTTCTGGAAAATCCGCCGAAGAAATTTTTCCGACTATTTCCCGGTGGCATGGTTCGCCTGAAAGGTGCTTACATTATCAAGTGCGATGAAGTTGTAAAAGATAACGCGGGCGAAATTATTGAGCTGCGGTGTTCGTACATTCCCGAAAGCCGGAGCGGTTCCGATACGTCGGGTATCAACGTGAAAGGCACCATTCACTGGGTATCGGTCCCTCACGCCGTTGAAGCCGAAGTGCGATTGTACGACCGGCTCTTCTCTGTAGAGAACCCTGCCGCCGATGATCGGGATTTCAAAGAGTTACTCAACCCGAACTCGCTGGAGATTGTGCGTGCCTTTGTTGAGCCAGCGCTGGTTGAAGCCGCTCGCTCGGGTGAGCAGACCAATTTTCAATTTATGCGAAAAGGCTACTTCATCCTCGATTCCGATTCCACCGCCGATCGGCCCGTTTTTAACCGGACCGTTACGCTGAAAGACGCCTGGGCGAAGGAACAAAAGAAGGGGTAACGATAGGACGAAAAGCTAATTTATTAGCAGAGAGTGTAAGGGTTTGTTCGCAAGTGCATCTCAAAGGGCAGAGCGAACAAGGTCTTACACTCTTTTTATTGTCTTCTCATGACCCTGACCTTAGTTCCCCCCAAACAGGCACCTGGGCGTTCACAAGCCCTGGACGTTCTTGACTTTTACCTAACTACTAAACGAACGGTTGATCATTTCCCACAGGCGGCACTGCCCGAACAAGCCAAACTCACAAAGAGCTCGGAACGAATTTTCCAGCCCTGTTCGGTCTTGCTCCACATGGATAAATACGTCCCCGTTATCGTTTGTATACCATCCGGGCGTTTGAACCGACCAGTCCAGTGGCCATGCTCTGCCGCAAGAGGGGCTATTGTGCTTACCTGAATGCTATCTGTGAACCGGACGTATCCTAGAAAAGTCGGGTCTTTAAACTGAATAGCTACCGATGCCAGCACTGAATCACGCCCCGATACGTGAGATCCACTACCCCTTGTGACCTCAATGGATGGCAACATAGTTTGGCCAAACCCGCTCAGATCGTGAGCCAGTATAGCTTTATTTGACTCGGCTCGTAACGTTCGTATCGAAGCTTCATCGGAAGTCTGAGCAGAGACTGAATTGCTTAGGAGAAGAATAAGGCAACTAGCCCTACTGAAAATAAGAAACAATCTTTTCACAACAGTTCGAAGGAGCAAATATGAATGCAGTTGTCAGCCAGTTAAAGGGTAAGTCTGATCTCACATACTTCAATTTAAACGTCAATTTAGCGGCCAGACCTGTACACTCATCTCTAAACATCACCGAAACGGGTGCTCAGTAACCAAGGTTAAATCGATTAATCTATTCATTTAATAATTATAAAAAACCTCAGGTTCTTATTTAGCAAGCACTCGTACTCCTGTATTTTAACATACAGTCTGATACGCATATACGTTAATTAATGGCCTGGACTGGTTGGGAAGGTAGCACCAATAGTAGGCCCTTTGTATTTTGCAAAAACAGGCAACCACAGTAATTATTTATTCACCAAATCTTAAAGAATCAAATATCCTTTCAATATCATATATTTATCTAAAAATCTTCTTAAACCAAATGAACCTTAACCGTAGAAATTTTCTCCGGCAGCTCGGCTTCGGTGCTGCTGGTCTAACCATAGCGTCCTCGCTCCCGGAATCGGCATGGTCGTTTCCCGGCAAAACCGGTAAGCTACCTCGTAGTCTGCCGGAAACACAAGGGGTGGCCCCCAGTGGCTTACTCGATTTTGTCAACACCATCGAAGCCAAAAAATTGAATGTTCACAGTGTCATGGTGCTTCGACACGGACAGGTAGTTGCCGAAGGCTGGTGGGCACCTTATGCACCCCAGCTCAAGCACACGCTTTACTCCCTGAGTAAGAGTTTCACATCGTCGGCGGTTGGGATAGCCGTAGCTGAAAAGCGGTTGTCGGTCGACGATAAGGTTGTCTCTTTCTTCCCCAAAGATCTACCCGCAACCATCAGCGAAAATTTGGCGTCTATGCGGGTGAAGGATCTGTTGACTATGTCCACGGGGCATGATAAGGATACTACCCCTGCTTTGCGGGAAGGCTCGAATACAAACTGGATTAAGGCCTTTTTAGCGCAGCCTGTCGAGCATAAACCAGGCACATTCTTCGTTTACAACAGCGGGGCTACCTATATGCTTTCCGCCATTGTGCAGAAACTTACCGGGCAACCCGTGGTCGAATACCTGAAACCACGCCTGTTCGGCCCATTGGGTATCGAAGGGGAGGATTGGGAAGTGGACCCGAATGGCATCAATACCGGCGGCTGGGGTCTTCGGCTACGGACTGAAGATATCGCCAAATTCGGACAGCTATACCTGCAAAAAGGCATCTGGAACGGCAAACGACTCATCTCTGAAAGCTGGATTGCCGATGCCACCCGGGCAGAAGTCCAATCAAAAGGGGGAAAAGGCGATGCCAGCGTCAACGACTGGATTCAGGGCTACGGCTACCAGTTCTGGCGGTGCCGCCATGATGCTTACCGGGGTGATGGCGCTTTTGGCCAGTACTGCATCGTGCTACCGAAAGAAGACGCCGTCATTGCCATAACGTCCGAAACGGGAAATATGCAGGCTGTTCTCGATGCCGTTTGGGATCATATCTTACCCGCCATTCAGGGCACGGGCTTGCCAGCCGAAAAAATCAAGCAGGCGGCTTTAACCCAAAAACTTGCGTCCCTGACGCTGCCCCCCGCCACATCTCAAACGAGTACATCAGTAGCCAGTCAGATTAGCGGGAAGACTTTTTCTGTTGCCGATAACGCATCCCACGTTAAGGATGTCTCCCTTACGTTTGGCAAAGATGGCTGCATCTTTAAACTGAAAGATGATCAGGGTGAGCACCAGGTACTGTGCGGCATGGGTCGCTGGCGGGAAGGCACAACAACCTTTTCAGTTGCCCCCCTCTCCCTTACACCAACGGTGGTACCGGGCGGTAACATCAGGAAAGTGGCAGGTAGTGGTGGATGGCTGGACGCCAATACCTTCGAGATGATCTGGCGCTTTACCGAAACAGCGCATTACGACACAGTCACCTGCAAATTTGGCAAGGATGGCGTTGATGTGGCCTTTAAAAGCAGTCTGAGTATCATTAACAACACCAAAGATAAACGGCCAGTACTGGAAGGGAAAATTGTTGCCTAACGCTATTCGTATTGATCTAATTAAAAAAGAAAGGGTTGTCAAACGCCATAATTTTGAGATATGGCGTTTGACAACCCTTTCTTTTTTACACGTTACCTGATGGAAGAATCCCTATAGCAACGCATCCAACCGGATTGGCAGATCCCGCACCCGACGTCCCGTGGCGTGGAAAATAGCATTGGCGATAGCGGCTGGCATGCCCACGATACCTATTTCACCCAGGCCTTTTACACCGAGTGGATTGACAATATCATCGTGTTCCTCAACAAAAATAACATCGAGGTCATGAATATCGGCGTTGACGGCGACATGATACTCAGCCAGATTATGGTTCATGAACCGACCGAAATTATGGTCCATTACACTTTCTTCCTCCAGCGCTTTGCTGAGCCCCCAAACCATACCGCCTAATATTTGACTTCGGGCAGTTTTCGGGTTGATGATTCGGCCGGCGGCCACGGCAGTTACAGCCCTTGTTACCTTCACCGTTCCCAGATCTTCGTCGACCATCACTTCCACAAACACAGCGGAGTGGGTAGCCCGAGCGAAATTTTTCTGCTTCAGCATGTTTGGCAACGCACCCGACGTTTCACGAACGGCTTTCCCTCCATTTTGATCCACCAGTGTTTGCAGTGGAATAGCCACCATTGGGTCGTTCTTCAACTGCAATTGCTTATTGGCAAACGTGACATCCTCCCACTTGGCCCCTTTGAATGGCGAGTCAGGCATTTTTTTTGCCAGTTTCAGGAGCGATTTTCCCACTTCCTCACAAGCCGCCTTCACCGCCGAGCCAATCGTTGCAGCCGTCCAGGAGCCCCCTGAAATAGGCGCAACCGGCATATCGGTGTCCCCCAACTTAAACATCACATCGCTTACCGGCATCCCCAGGCAGTCGGCAGCTACCTGCGTCATGATCGTGTACGTTCCCGTCCCAATATCGGCGGTAGCACTGCTCACGCGCAGTTTTCCATTGACCATCAGTACGGCTTCTGCCCGGGCGGGCATCTGGTTGGCCTCCCACATACCGGTGGCCATCCCCCACCCGATCAGGTTATGGTCTTTCTTCATGGAACGTGGTTCCGGATTTCGGCTACCCCAGCCGAATCGTTCAGCGGCCTGACGGTAGCACTCCCGCAACTCTTTGCTGGAATACGGTATGTTCAGGTTATGATCCTGGTCGGTGTAGTTTTTAAGCCGAAACTGCAAAGGATCCATACCCAGATCATAGGCCATTTCGTCCATGGCTATTTCCAGAGCCGACATGCCCGTTACGCCACCCGGTGCGCGCATATCCAATGGTGTGTACACATCGAGCGGCACCAGTTTATAGTCCAGCTTAACATTAACAGGTGGGTAAAGCTGTCCGCCCCAGTTCACGACGACTTCGGTATAGTCTTCAAACTGAGATGTTTCACTCATGGCATCGTGGTAAAGCGCGTTCATTGTCCCGTCCGGCAGCGAGCCCAGGGCAACATTCTGCACCGTTGCCGGGCGATGACCAAACGTAAACATCTGTTGGCGAGTCAACGACACCCGCACCGATCGCTTCAATTCCCGAGCTGCCAAAACAGCCATGAACAACTGATATTGAGGCCGTAGACCTGATCCGAACCCTCCACCCATATAGGGTGAAAGCACACGAACATCTTTGAAGGGAATGTTGAAGATCTGCGTAACGTAGAGAATACTGTTGGTTACGCCCTGCGTTTTGTCATAAATAGTCAGTTTGCCATTCTTCTCATAGGAGACTGTCGTGGCAAAAATCTCCATCGGATTATGGTGTTCAGCCGAGTGTACGTATCGACCCGCTATCTTGTTTGGGTCTTCTTCATAGACTTTATCAAAGTCACCTCTTGGTTTTGGCGGTGGTGGTTTGAGCAGATCGGCCACGCCATGTTTCGGCTTCCTTGCCCGATGCGAATTGGCCTCCAGATCAGTCACGGGTGTTTCTTCGTCATACTCCACCTCGACCAACGTTGCCGCATAGCGGGCTACTTCAAACGTTTCGGCTACGACCAGTGCGATAGGCTGGCCACTGAATTTGATTGTTGCGTTATGCAAGGGCCGAAAGGGTGAACCGGGCGGGGCATCCTGATCTTTATAGCTCATATCAAACCAGGCTAATTTAGGCCGGTTCTCATGCGTAAAGACCTCCAGGACACCGTCGAGGCTCAGGGCAACGCTCGTGTCGATTCGCTTAATTTTTCCTTTGGCAATAGCACTGGACACGACAACACCATACGCTAAATCAGGTACGTTGAACTCAGCGGCATATTTAGCCTTGCCGGTTACTTTATCGACGCCATCGACCCGATTGATGGGCTGTCCAATTGATTTGGTGATTAGTGGTGCGCTCATTCGGTTGGTTCGAGTTTAGCGGCCTGTCCCAACGCCCGTACAATGGCGCGCTTAGCCAGTTCTATTTTAAATGCATTATGTTCATAGCCCTGAGCACCAGCCAGCAGGATCTCAGCAGCTGCCTGGAAGTTCTCCTTCGTGGCAGATTTACCGACAAGTGCTGTTTCGGCTTCGGGTTTGCGCCACGGTTTGTGGGCCACGCCACCAAGGGCAATGCGGGCTGTCGTGATCGTGTCGCCGTCCATTTCCAGACCAACGGCTACCGAAACCAAGGCAAAGGCATAGGATGCCCGGTCGCGGAGTTTTAGATAGGCGTGGTATTCCGGAAATCCTTTGGCAGGTAAATCAATGGAAGTAATGAGTTCGTCGGGCTCAAGTGTATTGTCAAGTTCCGGACGGTCGCCGGGCAGTCGATGAAAATCGGCAAAGCGAATGGTTCGCTCGCCGTTAGGCCCTTTCACCTGTACCTCTGCTTCGAGTGCCGCCAGGGCAACGCACATATCGGAGGGATGCGTAGCAATGCAGGACGGTTCACCGTTGTGGCTCCGATCAGTGGCCCCCAAAATGGCATGAATCCGGTTGTACCCGTTAATGGCCGAACACCCGGAACCCGGCTCGCGCTTGTTACAGGGTGTTGCGGTATCATAAAAGTAATAGCAACGGGTCCGTTGCAGCAGATTACCGCCATCGGTGGCCATATTCCGCAACTGGGGCGAGGCACCAGCCAGAATAGCCTGCGACAATAACGGGTAACGCTCAATAACCTGCTCATTATAAGCCGTATCAGCATTTTTCGCCAGCGCACCCAGCCGCAAACCGCCATTTACCGTATCGGAAATATCGGCTAACGGAAGGCGTGTTATATCGATCAGGTGTGATGGGTGTTCCACATTCTCCTTCATCAGGTCGATGAGGTTTGTGCCACCCGCAATAAATTTGGCAGTCCGTTCGGAGGCCCGCTCCTGCACAGCCGTATCGACCGTATCGGTTCGGAAGTAGGTGAAGCTGTTCATGCGTTTTTCTGGTTCATGACGTCCTCAATCGCATCCACAATATTTGTGTAAGCCCCACACCGGCAGATATTTCCGCTCATCAATTCCCGAATGTCGGCTGTTGTTTTTGCTTTCCCTTCATTCATCAGCCCTACTGCCGAACAAATCTGCCCCGGAGTGCAATAGCCACACTGAAAGGCATCATGTTCAATAAAAGCCTTTTGTAAGGGGTGCAACTGGTCAGAACCTGCATTTTCCCGACTGGCGATTCCTTCGATCGTGGTGATTTCGGCACCTTCCTGCATAATAGCCAGCGACAGGCAGGAGTTTATGCGTTTGTTGTTAACCAGTACAGTACAAGCTCCGCACTGACCATGATCACAGCCCTTTTTGGTGCCGGTTAAGTCCATGTACTCCCGCAACGCATCGAGCAGGGTTGTCCAGGGAGCTATCTGTAACTCAGTCTCTTTACCATTTACCATCAGCTTCACCGACTGGACAGGTGGCAGAGAAGGTGGCCGCTTCTCCAGCGGGTACGATTCTACAGCAGTGTTCATAACAGTTTGAGTAAGTCTATGTATATAGTCGGAACACCTATTCAGGCTGGTTGTTTTAAAAATCTAACCGAATGGGAAAAGCGTCTTCATTCATATAATAAGGGATATATGAAGCTCAATTGCTAACAACTGGACCGTTATCTGGTTAATTCGTTACGTATATAGATAGTACAAATAGCACCTGGAGAAATCTGTAGCTGTAGGCCAATAAACAACGTAACGATTATGACTGCCAAGACCGTCAAACTGTTCTTTTCAAACTTTTGGATCGTCATTAAAGATGCTTTCAGTGGTTTTCTGGCCGACCGGTGTTTGAAACTAAGCGCAGCTCTGGCTTATTACACGGTTTTTTCACTGGCACCGCTGTTAGTTCTGATTATTTCGGTCGTAAGTATCTTCCTGGGCCCGGATGCCATTCAGGGACAAATATTTTCTCAGATCAATGGGTTGGTTGGTAACGAAGCTGCCAAACAAATTCAGGACATGATCAAAAGTGTTAGTCTGTCGGGGAAAACAAACACTGCCCTGGCAGTGGGCATTATCACCCTGATCATTGGCGCGACCAGTATTTTCGTGGAGATTCAGGATTCGGTAAACCTGATCTGGCGGGTAAAAGCCAAACCCAAGCGTGGCTGGGTAAAATTATTGAAAGACCGGCTGCTCTCCTCGTCACTGGTTGTCAGTCTGGGATTTCTGTTGCTCGTATCCCTTATTATCAACGGGCTGGTGCTGGCGATGAGCGATTTTCTGACCCGTTATATTCCGGGTATTGGTGTCTATTTAATCAGCGCTTTTAACTTTTTGATCAGTACATCGGTAGTAGGCGTATTATTTGCCATTATTTTTAAGGTGCTTCCCGACGCGAAAATCTCCTGGAAAGATGTTCGGGGGGGTGCCTTGTTTACGGCAATTTTATTTACGCTGGGGCGCTATCTGATCGGTATTTATGTAGAAACAACCAGCACCAGTTCAACCTACGGAGCCGCCGGGTCACTGATCGTCATTCTGACCTGGATTTATTACACCGCAGCCATCCTGTATTTTGGCGCCGAATTTACCCAAGCTTACGCCAATCATTTCGGTATCAAAATAGAGCCCGCCGATTACGCCGTTTATGTTGAACAAACCGAGCGCGAACGGGATGTAGCTGTCATACCGATTGAAAAGAAGGTGGCAGAAAGCAAAAAGTAAATGCCCCTACCCTTTCTTTAGGTCTAAAACGACGTGTTTAATGCGCTGACGCTTCCAGGTATAAGTTATATGCACGAGGCCATCGGCAGACTGAATAACCGCCGGATAGGAGTATTCGCCCGGTTCGTTTTCGAGAACGGCCAGGGTCTTCCAGCTTTTTCCATCAGTGGAGATCGCTACGTCGAGGGGGGTACGCGGCCCGCCGAACTTACCCGGTGTGGGTGGCACGGGGTTATACACCAGGATCTGCCGACCATCTTTCAGCGTAACGGCGTCGGTACCGGAATTTGGATTTGGCAGAGACGTTTTCTGTAAAGGCGACCAGGTTTTACCACCATCTTTCGACCAGGTTTCGGCGATGTACCCGCTTTTCTGACTCCGGCATAGGGCCTGCAATTGACCGCCGGGATGGAACAGAATACTCGGCTGAATGGCTCCGTCCTGAACACCCTCATTAATAGCCTCCGTCCGCTGCCAGGTTTTTCCCCAGTCGCTGGTTTG
The DNA here is from genome assembly GCF_054782495.1 of Spirosoma aerophilum. Classification (NCBI taxonomy): domain Bacteria; kingdom Pseudomonadati; phylum Bacteroidota; class Cytophagia; order Cytophagales; family Cytophagaceae; genus Spirosoma; species Spirosoma aerophilum. The sequence continues at coordinate 1,383,823 of NZ_BAAGSJ010000013.1, forward strand.
CTCGAAATGTACCCGCCAGTTGTGGTCTTCTGAGCTGGTAGGACACAACAAAACACCCGAAGGCAGCAAGACCGGCTTGTTCTTGATCGGTCCAACAATTCCATCCGGCAATCGCTCGGCCTCCGACCAGGACTTGCCGCCATCTTTTGATCGTTTTAACAATCCCCACCAGGTTGAGGGACTCGGACCGACTTTATAAAACAGAATCAATTCACCCTTCGGTACCTGAAAAAGAACTGGGTTCCAGCAAGGCAACCGTTTCCCATCCGGCTGCACGCCCGTTGCCACCTCGACGGGTGCAGTCCAACCCGTTGGGGTTCGATGGCTTACCCAAATTCCAACGTCGGGATGGCGCTCGCGGGTTCCGCCAAACCAGGCAGCCATCAATCCATTGGGTGTTTCAGCAATGGTGGACGCATGGCACTCCGGGAACGGAGCTTGTTCATAAATGAATTCGCTTTTCTGAATGGCTGAATTAGTTGTCTGGGCCAGCAGATTCGGGAGATAAACGAAAAGGAACGCGGTGAGGCAGAGGGCGGATGGCTTCATATCAGTAAAATACGGTACACGCTAAAAATTACTCACAAAACACCCACTTTCAGGTTAGTAGTTTTCAGTTTATCCGGCCCCTCTTTCACTTCATGAGCATCTTTTTCCGGTTGATTAATCTCCCGGTGGGTGAATCGTCTCACCCGGTATAGCTTTGTTCCATCAGTCTGCCAGGGCACAAGCAGCCACTTTCATAAAGCGATCATGACCGTGAAGGCTAACTAAATTTTAAACACCACAATTTATCGTTTCACACTTCCTCTTTTAACCCATATGAAATCTGGTAAACAACTGTCTGCATTGACTTTAGTCATGGCCGGGTTTGGTCTGATGGCTGCCCGCACCAGCGATATTATGTCCGATCTTCATATCGAAGCACCCAAGCTCCAGCAGGACATAATTTTGAATTTAAAGGAACCCCGCTGGTTTTTCTTTAATCCAACGGCGTCGATGCGTCAGCTTGCCAAACGCGTTCCGGAATCCTCGCGAGCCACAACGGTAGCTGCTTTGGGTCATTCGGTGCGGACTTTTGTGGAATCGTCGGCATTCAGGCAAGCCTGGCTACAGGATGTTCGCTATAGATATCCCTATGACGATACCTATAGCGAGGAGAAACAAGCGCAAAAGGCCCGGGATGGTCAGGCGACTAAAGCAGCTATGAATCAGCAACTGGCAGCCATGGATCAGGCTTTCGCTCAAATGGACCCGACAATGCTCCAGATGGCGATGCGGTCACAAATTGCCCAACAGGAACAACAACTGGCCTCTGAAACGGGCAGTGAGAAAGCCAGACTGACCCAGCAAATAGCCGCTCTGAAAAAAATAGTCGCTCTGCCACCTGCCGAGAGCAAAAAACAATACCTGGCCTATTTGAAGCAACAGGCAAACGGCGAACTAAACAAATCGGTTGACGAGGAAGTCGACCCGGAGAAACTGGCCCAGTACCGCCGTCAACGAGCTGATTTCGACGCCCATGCGGATTTCAAACCTTTATTAAAACAGCGGTTAAAAGACTTCATCACCCTAACGGAAACGATCGACTTTCAGGCTAGACTCGTGCCGATGGGCTACAAACAGGAGTTTGCCAATCCAGTATACCAGCGCAAACCCGCCGAATGGAAGTTCTTATATCGACTTGGAAAGGAGCCGGTTATGGAAGCGCGCTCCTTTGCCCAGAAATGGCTTGTCGATCTGAACTAAAGCGAATCAATCCTGATGAAACACCCGCTCCAGTGAACTGGTCACCGGTGAATTATCCGGGTTCGTTTCCATCAGATCGGCCATATACGCCCACCATTTCTTCATAATGGGTAAGCCGGGCAAAGCATCCACCGTATGCCCGGGAACACGTTTCTGAACAGCAAACAGAGTACCCGTTGACCGATCGAGGTAGATGGAGTAATCACGAATGCCCGCTTCGATGAGCGTTGCCGTTAGTTCCGGCCAGATCTCATCATGACGGCGTTGGTACTCAGCCTCAACACCGGGCTTCAGCTTCATGGTAAAGGCTATTTCTTCCATATACAGTTAAGAGGAACACCGATTGTACAGATTGTACGGATATATTAGGAATGAAAAATCAGTTTCATTCCTAATATATCCGTACAATCTGTGTGCTTATTTCATTTTATATAACTCAGTCCCGGCCAGCAGAAAACAGCCCAAACCATAATCCTCAAAATCCGGCTTACTATCGTAGGTGACCGGCTGACCATCTTTAGGTTCTTTACCCGTTCCCTGCACATAGCCTAAAAACCCGTTTGAATGCAGTGACTCGGTGGCCATCGCATTCCAGGCTTTCGCAATGACGGGTTTATACGTTTTACTACTCAGGAGGCCGTGGTTGATGCCCCAGGCTATACCGTAAACGAACAAAGCCGTCCCGGTGAGTTCTTTTCCACCGAAATGCGTAGGATCGTGCAGACTCACGTTCCAGTAGCCATCCGGGCGCTGCAAAGGCAGCAGGGCTTTCATCATCTCAAGGTACGTTTTTTCATACTCGGCCCGATGGGGTGCATCGGTGGGCATGATATCCAATACCCGAACCAGAGCCGCCACCACCCAGCCATTTCCCCGCGACCAGTAACAATCTTTACCGTTCGGTTCTTTGTACGGTGGCACAAAATCCTTATCACGCCACCACAAACCATCTTTCGGGTTATATAGCCCATTGCCGCCATGTTTGGTCTTCGAGTACAGATAAATCTGGTACATCTTCTCGAAATAAGCCTGATCTTTCTCCAGAACACCCAGTTGGGCAAACACCGGCATGGCCATCTGAAGCGCATCGACCCAGCTCCAATCATCAACTTTGTCACTGGCGACCATCGCATCGATCGACGCTTTTATATCTCGAATACGATCAGGCTGGCGGTCAATTCGATACAGGTCAATGTAAGTCTGGCCACAGCACTGGTCATCGGCATTACGCGTTTTACTGCCACTCCGCAGAGACCATTGATGTTTGGTACCCCAATCAACAGCATAATCATAATACGGCTTCTTTTTATCAATACCGTAAAGCGCCATCAGGCCCTCATAGTAGACAGCCCGTGTCCAGATGTTGCTGGGCCGTGTTTTATTCGTCACGATCTCTTTGCCGGGATCGGGCCAGGATTGCATAAAATACGCATTTGCCACCGTCATACTTGCCAAGATTTCCTTTTTAGGCGGGAGCTTCTGTGCGTGTATGGTTAGCGTTCCTGCCAAAAGCAAAAGCCAAAGGGTACCACCCAACTTATTCGTTGTCATTCGCATTCCAGTAAGTTTGACGGATCAGGCAATCACCAACGATGTGTATTTTTTTAGTTCAACACAATCGCCGGGTAGCGGATGGGTATTCCAGTGCTGGTGTATGGCCAATGCAGCCCCCAGGGCCGACGCCTGGGCCACAGATGCGGCATAGACTTCAATATCTGGGAAAGCTCTGGCCAGGAGACTCATATAAATGGGATTTTTACCAAAGCCCCCATCCACGAAAATCCGTTTTACCTCAGCCCGATTGGGCGTCGTATCAGTCAGAACCAGATTGGTTGAAATCAGTTGCTGAGCCACAATGTCGAGTATCAGCTGATGATAGGCCTCATCATAGCTGGCGAAATCCGACAGGGCACGCTGAGCGAACAATGACCCCTGCATCGACAGTAACTGCTTTCCTTTCGCATCGTCGCCGGTAGTGACCTGAACCGCGTTCAACCGCAATGACTCAATCAGCGCGGGGTTGTATTTTACCTGGATGTATTGATCGACAGGTAACTGAAAATGGTCTGCCAGTCGCTTCACCTGCTGCTCATGTTCGTAGCCAGCAAACAGGCGCGACGCTTTAACCGGCTGGCCCCTGTAATGCATGAAGTTCAGGCAATCATATTGTAACTCTTCAGCGGTGAGGGGACTGCTGTTAAATGGATTCATGCTGACGCACCAGGTACCGGTTGAGATCAGCACAAACGGCTCATGGAAGGACGCCAAATAGGGAATCAAAGCCGCTGAGCTATCGTGCAGACCCACGCCAACCTGAACTGTCGTATCATTGATGGTCACCTGACGGACAGAATCAGACGGAACGATCGGCGCTAACCGCGTGTCCAGCTTTTCCTCAAGCACCCATGTGTGATACCCCTGCCGATCGAAATCCCAAAGCATGGTGTGGCAACCAATGCTGGTCAGTTCCGAAACCGGCCACTGACTAATCAACGAACTTACGTATTGAGGTAAATGGAGGGCAAAGGCGAGGTTCGCAAAAACAGCAGGCTGCTCATGCTTAAAGCGATATAGCTGAAGCCCAGAGTTTAAACTTCTCAGGGATGGCGAAGCCGTTTCCCGGGTAATGGATGATTCCGCACCGTAGGTAGCAAAAAACTGGCTTAACAACGCTTCCGGGTAGATTTTCAGATAGTTATACAGATGACTGAGGGGCTTCAGAGTTTGATCAACAAACACCATACTCGCCCCATACGTCGAGAAATTAACCGCTTTAACCGAGAAGTCAGGCAAGCGCATCACTTCGTCCAGAGACGACAACACCCAGTTTGTCAGTCGTTCCAGGTCTTCACATAACTCACCATCCTCGTCCGTAATTTCGACGAACTGCTCCGACTTTTCCCAAACGATCTGGTAGTGTTCATCGAAGAGAAACAGTTTTTTGTTAGTCTTGCCGATATCGAAGATGGCAATCGTGGGAGTTATCATAGAAAAAAGAGTGAAAGAATGAAAGAGCGAAAGAGTGGTTCAGTGGGTAGGTTCGCAATAGCCCCAACGGTCCAACTTCACTCTTTCGCTCTTTCACTCTTTAGTTTAAAGTCCTGTCGCTACGGTTTTGGCACCGCGTTCGCCGATAAGCTTCTGACGAACATCCAGTTGCCGGTATAAACCAAGGGGGTTTAAGGAAGCCCCCGCCCGCCGACGGGCTTCCGCCACGAGGGGGCGTACATCGGTACGGAACGCATCCTGCAGGATCTCCTGCGCCCGAACAGCATCATTGGCTTCACGGGCTTCTTCCAACGCTTCACGATCCACCAGCAGGGCCTGTGCATAGGCAAGCTGAATCGCTTCGACCGACTGAAGCAGGTCTTCAAGCGGGTCTTTTACGTTATGGCTGGCGTCGATCATCCAACCCAGGTCTTTAGCGTGGTTCATTCCTTTGGCATCCAAACCATCCACCAGCTCGGTGAAAATCAGGAATAACTGATAGGGTTTAATACTACCCGCCGTCAGGTCATCATCGCCGTACTTGGAATCGTTGAAATGGAAGCCGCCCAATTTGCCCTGATGCAACAGGATCGCCACAATCTGCTCGATGTTCGCATTGGGCAGGTGGTGACCCAGATCAACCAGCGTGTACGCTTTGGGGCCGAGCTTGTTGGCGTACAGGAAGCTGCTGCCCCAATCGCCAACGGTCATCGAATAGAAATTAGGCTCGAAGGCTTTGTATTCCACGAACATCTTCCAGTCAGCGGGCAAAGCGGCATAAATCTCTTCCAGGCTGGCGAGCGTCCGGTCAAAGGCCTTCCGGAAGTTCAGCTGGCCGGGAAAGCAGGAGCCATCGGATAACCAAACGGTCAACGCATCGGAACCCAGGGCAACGCCATGCCGGATAACCTCAATGTTATGGTCGATGGCCTGCTGGCGAACGGCGGGGTCAGTATGCTGCAACGAACCAAATTTATAGCTCTGTTCAGCATCGGGCTGATCCTGAAATGTGTTAGAGTTAACCGCATCGAAACGCAATCCGTGCTGAGCCGCCAGTTGCTTGATTGCCTGAGGGTCGGTTGGGATATCCCAGGGAATGTGCAGCGAAATAGCCCCACTGGCACGGTTCAGGGCATGAAGCAGTCCTACATCGGCGATCTTCTCCTCCAGACTGCGAGGCTCTCCCCCACCCGGAAAGCGCCCGAAACGGGTACCGCCCGTTCCCAACGCCCAACTGGGAATAGCAATCTGAAAATCAATGAGTTTTTGGATAACCGGCTCGGCCTTGGCGACCTCCTGTGTCCAGTATGATAATTTACGCTGATGGCCTTCCAGTAACGTTTGGTTATAAGCCGCGATATGTTCAGGTTCGAGTTGCATGAGGGTTTAAGCGAAAATGGATCGTATAAAATGTAAAATGAATAATGGATAATGAATGAGAGATAACCATTATTCATTTTACATAATCCATTATCCATTAAATATTTACCGGACGAACGCCATGGCGACGCCACCATCCACGTTCAGGACGTTGCCGGTTGATTTGGCCAGCAAACCGTTCGTGAACGCCAGACAGGCATTGGCGATATCGTCGGGTAAAATAATCTCGTTCAGCAAGGTGCGCTTGGCGTAGTAAGCAGGTAGTTCAGGCACCGTAATGCCGTAGGCTTTGGCGCGACCCTCAGCCCAGGCACCCGCCCAGATTTTCGAGTCGGAAATTACCGCATCGGGATTGACAACGTTTACCCGGATATGGTCTTTCCCCAGTTCAGCTGCGTTCAGTCGGCTCAGATGCAGTTGGGCGGCTTTTGCCGATCCATACCCGGCATTATTCGGTCCCGAAACCAGGGCATTTTTACTGACAATGTTCAGGACATCGCCCCCCAATTTCTGCTTCCGCATGATCTCTACGGCCTGTTGGGTTACCAGGAACTGCCCTTTCACCAGAACGTCGTACAGCAAATCCCAGTCTTTTTCAGTATGCTCTTCAATGGGCTTGGAGATACTTAGTCCGGCACAGTTGACCACAATATCAACGCCACCAAAGGCCAGTGCAGCGGCACTAAATGCGTTAGCGATGGTCTCTGAACTGGTTACGTCCAGCAATGCCGCCGTATAGGCATCCTTACCGTATTGCTGTTGAAACTCTTCTTTGGCACCTGCCAGCCGGTCAGCGTCGTTGTCGTTGATCACCACAACGGCTCCTTCGGCCAGAAATGTTTTGGCAATGGCTTTACCTATCCCTCCTGCGCTGCCCGTAATGAGGGCAATTTTACCGGACAACGGTTTTGGCTTGGGCATCCGTTGAAGTTTTGCTTCTTCGAGCAGCCAGTATTCGATATCAAAGGCTTCCTGCTCGGGTAAACCCACGTAGTCTGAAATGGCTTCAGCGCCCTTCATTACGTTGATGGCGTTGGTATAAAATTCAGCAGCTACCCGCGCCGTTTGTTTGTCTTTGGCGAAGGTGAACATACCCACGCCCGGCAGCAGAATGACAACCGGATTCGGGTCGCGAATGGCGGGACTATTATCATGCTTACACCGCTCGTAATAAGCCGTGTAATCCGCGCGGTAATCGGCAAATGCCTTGTCCAGATAGACACCACTTTCTTCAGAGGACAACTGGGCCGGGTCCAGAACCAGCGGGCGAATTTTGGTGCGCAGAAAGTGATCCGGACAGCTGGTACCCAGGCGAGCCAGACGGGGCAAGTCATTCGAGTTGACGAACTCGAGCACCCGCTCATCGTCGGTAAAATGCCCAATCATCCGGCGATGTCCGGACGCCAGTCCACGCAGTGTAGGCATCAGCGCAGCCGCTTGCTGCTTGCGGGCGTCGGCATCCGTATTTTCGCGGGCCGGACCACCAAAAACGGGCCTTTTTGTTCCGTAGTTTTTATTGAGGAATTCAGATGCCTGCTCAATCACTTCGAGCGTATTCATATACGACTCATACGACGTATCGCCCCAAGTAAACAGACCGTGTCCGCCGAGGATGACACCCCGCAGGTTCGGATTATTCTTGACGGTTTCTTCAAGCTTCAGGCCCAGGTCGAAACCGGGGCGCTGCCAGGGGAGCCAGGCCATTTTATCTCCCCATATCTCATGCATAATGGCTTCACCATCCCGGCTGGCGGCAATAGCAATCAGCGCATCAGGGTGAAGGTGATCAATATGTTTGAAGGGCAATAAGCCATGCAACGGCGTATCAATGGAGGGAGCGGCACATTTTGGATCGAACAGGCAATGATCGAAAAGACCAACCATCTCATCTTCGAAGGCAAGTCCCCGGTATCGGTTTTTTAACGCATGCAGACGATCAACATACAGGTTAGCACAGCCTTTTTTGGTCAATGTGCCAATGTCGCCCCCTGAGCCTTTCACCCACATCACTTCAACCGGTTCGCCCGTAAGTGGATTGGTTTCCAGCAATTTAACAGATGTATTTCCACCGGCATAGTTCGTCAGGCGCAGGTCAGCTCCAAGCAGATTAGAGCGATAAATAAATAAAGCGACTTCGTCACCTGCCAATTCTGCCGCCTTTTGATCATCCCAGAGGTAGCTAACGTAGTTGAACGCTTGCGTCGTATTCATAGAAATTTAGTAAGTAGTATCTATCTGCAATCTTGTTTTAGACAAAGTAAGCTTTTTTTGTTTTCTCCTGCTTCATGTACTCTCCTGTTAGACTTATTAAAAAATTGGGTCATCTACGAATCGCTGGATTTACCAAATTAAACAGGAGGGAGCAGGTAAGTTGACGGAGCTTTAGACGATAAATTTGAAAAAACGAAGAAAAAGTGGCTGTATTCCTTGGTGTAATTTTTCATGCGCTGGGCGGCTTTGCCTCCGGCAGTTTCTATCTACCCTACAAAAAAGTTCGAGGCTGGGCCTGGGAAAGTTATTGGCTGGTTGGCGGCCTATTCTCCTGGTTGGCAGCTCCCCTGATATTGGGGTCCCTTACTGTTCCAAACCTGTTTGGTGTGCTAAAGCAAGCGTCCAGCGACACCATTTTCTGGACCTATTTATGGGGGGTTCTTTGGGGCTTCGGCGGTTTAACGTTTGGACTGGCGATGCGCTATCTGGGCCTTTCACTAGGTATGGCTGTTACACTGGGCCTCTGTGCAGTTTTTGGCACGTTGGTGCCGCCTATCTGGCAGGGTCAGTTTGGTCAACTGGTCAGCACGACGTCCGGGCAGGTTATTATGCTCGGTCTGGCAATTTGTGTACTGGGCATTTCCATTTGCGGGGTCGCCGGTATGATGAAGGAACGCTCGTTATCGGATGAGCAGAAAAAGTCAGTCATTGCCGAGTTCGACATTCGCAAGGGGCTGATGGTTGCCGTTTTTTCGGGGATCATGAGCGCCTGCTTTTCGTTCGGACTGACGGCCGGGCAGCCCATTGCTGACCTGGCGGTCAAAAACGGAACGGATCCGCTGTATATGAACAATGCCGCGCTGGTCATAATCCTGCTCGGTGGCCTGACCACAAACGCCATCTGGACGATCTATTTGAATATCAAAAATCGTACGTATACGGATTACAGTAACATTAGCACGCCGATTCTTACGAATATTATTTTCTGCGCTATGGCTGGGTTCTGCTGGTACTTCCAGTTTTTCTTTTACGGCATGGGCGATAGTAAAATGGGCGAGTATCGCTTTTCGGGCTGGACCCTTCACATGGCTTTTATCATTGCCTTCAGCAGTTTTTGGGGACTCTACCTGCACGAATGGCGGGGCGCAAACAAATCAACCATGCGCACCATCTCACTGGGCATTCTTATGGTTGTTCTGTCGACCGTAGTCGTCGGGGTGGGTAATTATCTGGCTGAATAATCGGACGAAAGAATCTAAGTTGAGGGGGTAAAAGGGTAGCCATCTGTTTTATTGGCTACCCTTTTACCCCCTCAACTCATTTTTGACAGATGCAGACCAAGAACTGTTAATTCAACGCTTTCTCTTAATACTTGACATGAATAATGGGTTGATTAACTTAAAATCTAGCTTATACGCAGTTATCACCCACGTTATACAGCAATTAGATCAAAAAGATCTAGCCTGGATTCTGATCTTCAGTTAAACGAATGCTAACCTGCATTTAGCCATTATTCACATTACTTACTAACTTTCTGGAAAGTTAGTATCCTCATTTTTTAAAGAATCACTTCGTTCGGGTCAACTCTATGTTTAGACAAGCCGTCTTCTTTTTGTTTTTAGTGATTTTTCTGCCGTTCCATCGCACGGCAAATGGCCAGGGTAATCCGGCCCAAAAACAAAATGACGAATGGAAGCTGGAGAAAGATAAAAACGGAATTCAGGTCTATTCAAGACATTTAGACAACTCCAGACTGAAAGAGGTAAAAGTTGTGTGTGATATAAAGGGTACCCTTAATCAGCTTGTAGCCTTTATATTTGATATTGATCGGTATAAAGAGGTTGTGTACCGGGTAAAAGACTCCTATCTGGTTCGTAAGGTAAGCGACCGGGAATTTTACTATTACAATGAAACGTCCATGCCGTGGCCCGTTCAGAACCGGGATCTGGTGCTCCACATGACCCTCCAGCAGGAAAAAGATACCCGAATCGTTTATATACATGCCGATAATGTGCCCGGCATGTTACCCGAAAAGAAAGGTAAGGTCCGGGTACCGAGTTGGTACTCGTTATGGACAGTGCAGGAGACGGACAATCATCGACTCAAGATCAATTATGTTTTTCAGGTAGATCCGGGTGGCGAATTACCCGTATGGTTAGTGAACGCAACCGTAGCTGTTGGCCCTTATCAATCCTTCTCCATGATTGAGGAAACCCTTAAACAGCCTCAATATCAAGGAAAAACGTTTAGCTTTTTAAAACCCTGAACCCTAAAAACCGAAATCCGGCGGAGCGGGCTGCTTACGTTGCCCACTCCGCCGTATTCCGGTTCATAAAAACTCTTTAGAATAACTCCTGTCCTATTTTCATCACGTTGTCAGCCTTGCCCATGGTGTAAAAATGCAGGACGGGAGCACCGGCCGCAATGAGTTCGCGACCTTGCTGAATACACCACTCCACCCCCACCTGCCGGGCCTGCTGGTCATTCTCACAGGCTTCAACAGCCCGAACTAAATCATCGGGCATTTCGAGATGGAATAACTTCGGTAATATCTGGAGCTGCTTGCGGGTGCTTAGTGGCTTGAGACCGGGAATAATGGGCACTGTAATACCCTCCTGTCGACAACGATCGACAAAATCAAGGTACTTCTTATTATCGAAGAACATTTGCGTTACGATATAATCAGCCCCTTTGTCGATCTTTTGCTTCAGGAACTGAAAGTCGGTATCGTGGTCGGAAGCTTCAAAATGTTTTTCGGGATAAGCCGCAACACCGATACAGAAGTTACTGGGTGCCAAGGCGGTATCTTCTTCGTGGAGGTAGATACCCCGATTCATGTTGGCTACCTGCTCTACCAGCTCACTGGCGTACATATACCCGTTTTCTTTCGCTTTAAACGTTGAAAAAGGTTTGGCCGGGTCGCCCCGGAGCACCAGCGCATTGTCGATACCGAGGTAATGCAGGTCAATCAGAAAGTCTTCGGTTTCTTCGCGCGAAAACCCGCCACAGAGCACATGAGGGACCGCATCGACACCAAAGCGGTGCATAATGGCCGCACAGATCCCCACAGTTCCCGGCCGTTTCCGGGTCACGATCTTCTGAATGGTTCCGTCGGGCAAAGGCCGCTCTATGTATTCTTCGCGATGGTAAGTAACATCAATGAACGGCGGCTTGAACTCCATAAGCGGCTCAATATTATCGAGCAGACTTTTCAGATTGTCGCCTTTGATAGGCGGGATTACTTCAATCGAAAAAATGGGTTTGCCGTTAGCGGCCTTGATGTGATCGGTAATTTTAGTCATCAGTCAGTAAAGGCAGCCCCAGAATGGAGCCAGGCAATAGTGGGTCAAAGTTAACGGGAAAACACGGCTAACCGCATGTAAATTCCATTGGCAGCGCCGTTGCTCCAGGGTTGCACATCGAGCCGACGGCCTAACGCAGTTTGGTTTTTCACCTGATGCAACTTAGGAATCCCCCAGCCGACCAGCGATCCATACAAGGCGCCGGTAATCAGGTCTGTCGGGTAATGCAGGCCGGCTTCGTAGCGGAGGGCCGACGTGGCCGTTGCCAGTCCAAGCGACCCTATCCAAACGTAGGGCTTCAGGCGGGAATGCGGAAAATAGTGACCAAACACTTCACCCGTAAAAACAGCCGTAGCAAAGCTGATAGTAGCATGACCCGAGAAAAACGACTGACTGGCATCACGGGTGAGTTTTTCGTCGAGTGGGGCTATTTCATTGTAGACAAACGGGCGGGGCCGCTGGGTGATGGCTTTTACCGTTCGTTCAATACCGCTGGATAAGGCCAGCGTTTCAATGAACATGACCGCCACGGTTTTAACATCCTGCCGCATGGATTTCCCTCCAATCGTAACCAGCCCCAGCAGGGCAGCATTACCGGCCAGCGTCACATCGCTCAGCCGGTCGGCGGAGGTAGACCAGTGATAGGTGGCCTGACGGTCAAAGCTGTTTACATCGGCCCGGCTAAGTCTGGACACTTCCGTAGGCGTCAACGGATCAACCGTGGTGCCAAGAGCAATCGACGTTCCATAGGCCAGCGCACCTGCACCCAGCAGGGTCAGTTCACGACCGGTCTTTAATTCATAGGGCGATTGGCCAAAAGAAACAAGGAAGGAGGACTGAAAAAGGATGAACGAGAAAATAAGGGAACAACTTTTTTTATGCGTGAATTGTAAGAATACCATACTCCTGTTCATCCGTTTAATTCAGAAAGTTTACACCACTTTTACTACTTCCGGTTCGTTTGCCAGATATACCATAACACCTTCCACCTCCGGAAAGCCCATTTCGCGATACAGATTCGTGAAATACTTTAACGAATCAGCGGGGTTATACGTTTCAGATGGCTCCGGCAATGAATCGTCTACTGGTGACGCAACGAGTGCAGGCACCGACTCATATTGCACCAGCACGATGTGTCCATCGGGAAAATGAACGACCCGATGCGGAGCCCCATGCATGCGTCGACTGCTCAATATTGTCCGATCTGTGTCGATGCGAAGAGTCGAGTCGAACAGCGAAGTAAGCGACGGGTGTGATACAATGGCAGTAAGGGTTTGCTTTAACTCACCAGACTCCATCTGACGAACCAGTCCCTCGCTCACCAGTTGACGAAGAACTTTGTCGATACTTTCCGGCCCTTTGATCAGGCTAAGCGCAGCACATAATTTGCGATCCCGCTCGCGGGTACGCTCAAACGTGGCGACGTCAAACATCCGGTCGGCCTGTCGGCGGAGTTGCAGATCCTGACTCCGATGGCCGCTGACAATCTCTTCCAGAAAAATTTCATCCGTGACACCGCTGTCTTTCTGATGCGTTTCTGAATCCGAACACAGGCTGATCTGGTAGCTGAACTGGCCATCCTGCCACGCACAGCCGCAGTTACGGGCTACATCACTGTCGCGCAGGAATGCATGCAACCAGTGGCTAATGGTATTGGGTTGCCCTTTGGTAAAATCCTTCGCTTCACTGATCACATAGAGCCTGTCGGTCGGGCGGGTAAAGGCCACGTAGAGCAGGTTCATATTTTCCAGAAAGGTGCGGGTATACTCATTTTCGTACTGATCGGCTATGGACCGGGGGGTACTTTTCAGTTTACTGGTCGTATTGGCCGGAGCCGATAACAACCGGGTAATCTCGCCCGTACTATTTTCGTGAGCCAGCGCATCGGTACGAATGCCGGTCAGATCGAGCCAGATCGTACTGTCATTGATCGGCTCCACTTTCCAGTTGGCAAACGGGATGATCACCACCGGAAACTCCAGTCCCTTCGAGCGGTGAACAGTCTGGATACTAACGGCATTCCGGGCGTTACCCTCCACGGAAATCTTTTGCCTGACACCCTCCCAGTACAGCAGGAAATCACTGAGGTGACCGCTGCGTTTCTGATTGAACGCCAGCACTTCATCCAGAAACCGGAACAGAAACGGGTTATGTTCCGACTGGTTGAAAAGCCCGAACTGGGCCGTCAGTCGCTCGGCGAGTTCGTAAGGATTCAGTTGGCCCATGGCATACGGGTCGAGCGGATAACCTTCTTCGGCCAGGTAGGCGTAGGTCGCATCAATATCGCCCTCCGCAATGGTCCGGAGTTTACCGGTTAGGGCATCGTCCGGGAAAATACCCCGCACCACCCGGTGAAACAGGTACAGCAGTTCATAGCGCAGGAGCCGCTGGTCTGGACGCTGGAGAAGTTGCATCAGCGTCACCAGCCACTTGACCGGGTCAGAAAACTCCAGCGACAGAGAATCTGCCGAAACCAGTGGAATTCGCTGCGCGTTCAGTTCATTGGCTAAGGCTTTGGCATGTGATTTTTTGCGGCAGAGAATGGCGATGTCGCCGTAGTTATACCCCTCAGCCAGGGATTTTTTTAAATGCTCGATTGTTTTATCAAGCATCTGGGCGGTTAGGTCAGCATCGGCTTCTTCATCTTTGGCCACGAAGTCGATCTGTACATGCCCGGCTTTTTTGGCTTTAGGCTGGGCCTGCTGGTGAAACAGCTGCTCGGTGTCAAAAACGTCGGCAAGCTTTGGGTGCTGATTTTCGAATTTTCGGGCAGTAAACTCGAAGAAGTCATTGTTGAACCGAACAATAGGTTCGGCACTTCGCCAGTTGGTATTCAGCATTTCCGGTTCCAGATGCCCATCGAGCATGTCGATCCGGTCTGCTGTCCAGGAGCCGGGGTTATGCGCCTGTTTCAGGCTGTCAAGATCTTTCCGGTGCAACGACACGATCTGATCCATATCGCCCCCCCGGAAACGATAAATAGCCTGCTTCCCATCCCCTACCGCCAGGTTAAAATGCTCGGAGCCAAGGGCGTTTTCGATCAATGGCAGAAGATTGGCAAACTGAAGCCGGGAGGTATCCTGAAACTCGTCGATCAGAATATGATTGTACTTCGTGCCCAGTCGCTCGTAGAGAAACGGCACGGGTTCAGTGGCAACGATATTCAGGATTTTCTTATTAAACTCGGAAATATGCACCCGCCCGTCTTTTCTGAGCAGATCATCAAACTCAACGCGTATCTGTTTCAGCAACGCCAGCTTCTGCAAATGCGGCAGCAGACACTCGAACAACGTGACCTGATTGCCCTGTTCACTCCGAATGGTCAGTATCCGGGAAATGCAGTCACCCAGTTCAGCAGCCATGCTATCGATCATAGCCTGAACGGGCTTAGGCGCTTTTTTTGTGTACCAGTCCCCGTTATTCAACGCGTTGAGCACCCGGGCACCCGCATCGCGCTGGGCATTCCCCTCCGCGATAGCTTTAAAAAAACCACCCACGCCACTGGCGCCGAAGCTAAAATCCGTTTCATCGAGCCCAGCCTCCGTAATGAGCTTCCAGGCCCGTTTCCCCTGACTGACAATGTCAGCTTCAACCTGTTGATTATGCGTTAGGAGTTGGTTTCTGATGGCCCGCAGCGCCGTCGGCGACAGCTCCTGCGCGGCATTCACCGCTTCGTAAAACTGGTCGGAGGTGAGGTTGCGACCAAACTCTTTCAGCAATTCGGGGAGTTGGTTCCAGCTTTTTCCTTCGGCGGCCGTGTGGGTGTAGTACTCGCTGAGGATGGTCGTAATTTCGTCCATTTCATCGGTACCCGCTTTCTCAATGAGGTTGTCGATGGCCAGTTCGAGGACTTCATCCGTTTCCAGTTCAACTTCAAACGAATAAGGCAAGCCCAGTTCGTCGGTAAACGCGGTGACGACTCGCTGGGTGAACGAGTCGATGGTAGTGACGCTGAAATCGGCGTAGCGGTGCAAAATCGTCCTGAATACGTTGGAAGCTTTTTGCCGCAACTCGCTTTTGGCGACAGCAAAGGCATCGGTCCCTGGCTCCTCCCCAAACAGTTCAACGACAAGATCATTCAGCAACGGCGACTCCTTCGTTCCGGCAATACCTGACAGGTTTTCCAAAATCCGGTTCTTCATCTCATTGGCAGCCGCATTCGTAAACGTAACCGCCAGGATCCGCCGGAAATAGTCCTCCTTTTCCTTCGGCCGTAATGCCAGTTTGAGGTACTCCTTCGTGAGCGTGTATGTCTTCCCCGACCCAGCCGAGGAACTGTATATTTTGAACATGGTCGTTGAGGAGTTAGTCGGTAAGTCAGTAAGCGGCTGCGCCTAAGTCGGTAAGTGGCTGACGCTAGAGTATTGCTTTCACCAATTCACTGACGGGCTGCGGTGCGGTCAGCCACTTACCGACTTAGGCGCAGCCGCTTACTGACTTGCCAACTAGTTAAAAATTATACCTCAACCCTATCCCTGTATTGAGGCTTAGGAAAAACGGCGACTGGAGGAGTTCCACGTACGCGCCCGTTTCCAGAAAGAATGAATAGGGTTTGTTGACCGGAAAAAACTCCAGCCCGCCAATTCCCGATCCACCCAGAGATAAGGTACTCTGGTAATCGCCGTTGAGCCGAAGCGGATACGTTTTGCGGTTGTTAATCTGACCGCCAAAGCCATAATAAGCCCGTAAACTTTCGCTTTTGGTAAGGGCTTTATGCCAGAGGTAATGACCCTGAACGGTCAGCCCAAGCGTTTTGTAATCACCCGGG
This sequence comes from Spirosoma aerophilum, assembly GCF_054782495.1. Taxonomy (NCBI): domain Bacteria; kingdom Pseudomonadati; phylum Bacteroidota; class Cytophagia; order Cytophagales; family Cytophagaceae; genus Spirosoma; species Spirosoma aerophilum. The sequence continues at coordinate 1,400,221 of NZ_BAAGSJ010000013.1, forward strand.
CCATAACTGCGCTTTGTGCCGTACAAGCCACCGTAGGTCCCGATATTCAGGTCGAATGCGTGATTGTTGCCAAAATACTTTCGAATATTTACCCCCGATGGTTCACCCAAACGGAAACCTACCGACCAGTTGTTGTATTGTGCCCAGCCTGCAGTTGATGTGATGAACCCAATAAACAAAACCAGTACTGAGGTTATCAAGGATTTTTTCATAGAGATTATTTATGTTCGTCCTACTTAGACCACCCGCCTAGATGGATGTAACACAGCGGCTTATCCGTTCCTGGTGTTTATTTAAGCATTCGATACCAACTCCGGCTTCGTAGCTTCGTCGCCCGTGCCCAGCGGCAGGTTTGTTGGCGAAGGAGCTTCAGGCATTTGCCGAAGTACGGCCATTAGCCGTTCGTTCTCGGCCGAGGTACCCACCGAAATACGCAGACAGCCGTCGCATAGTTTCACTTTGGAGCGATCCCGAACAATTACCTGCTGCTCGATCAGATACTCGAATGTCGCTTTGGCATCAGCAAACTGAACCAGCAAAAAGTTCGCGTCAGAAGGATGTACCCACTGCACAGTAGACAATGAACGAAGGCTTTCTGCCAGGTGCAGCCGTTCGGATAAAATTTCGGCAACCATCTGGTTCTTGCGGGCTTCGTGGGTTAGGGCTTCCAGTGCCAGTGCCTGCGTGGGCGCCGAAATGTTATAGGGCGGTTTGATTTTATTTAACACGCCAATAAGCTCCTCCGATGCGAAACACATACCTAACCGCAAAGCGGCCAGCCCCCAGGCTTTCGAGAAGGTTTGCAGCACCACCAGGTTCGGGTAGTTGTCCAGCTCACTCGTCCAGGAAGGCGTATCGGCAAAGTCGATATAGGCTTCATCGACAATCACAAGCGACTGATCGGTGGCGTCGAGGATAGTCCGAATAGCGTCGGCATGAAGCAGATTACCCGATGGATTATTCGGCGAACAGATCCAGATGAGTTTCGTCTTTTCCGTAATGGCCGACAACACGGCATCGGTATCCAGCTGAAAATCGGGGGTAAGCGGGACTTTAATGACAGTAACATCATTCACGGCTGCCGACACCTCATACATGCCATAAGTTGGCGGCATAATCAGAATTGAATCCGTTCCGCCGGGTGTGCAGGTAGCCCGAACCAGTAAGTCAATGGGCTCGTCGGAGCCGTTACCCAGAAAGATCTGATTGGGTCGAACGCCCTTGATGGGGGCCAGCCGTTGCTTGATGGCGCCCTGGTGCGGGTCGGGGTATCGGTTATAACTCCCCTGGGTGGTATTGTCCGTCGACACGGCAGAGCCCAGCGGGTTTTCGTTTGCATCTAAAAATACGCCCTCTGTACCGGTATACTCGTCACGGGCGGACGAATAGGGCGTCAGGGTCAGAATGTGCGGGCGGAGGAGGTTGTTGAGACTGAACATTGGTAACTAGATCACGTAAAAATCACGTAAATATACCGCCTTCCCGCCGACCTAACCAGTTTCCCAATTAAAACAACCTCACCCTACCCGACGAATCGTATACTTTATTTTCCCATCCATTGCTTGAAGTCACTCACCTTCTCACGGCTCACGAGGGCTTCTTTTTCAAATACCGGTCTCAGCACCAGGGCCAGCCGATTACCAAAATAAGGCTGAATCTGCTCTACGGCCTGATGCGTAACAATAACACCCCGGTTTACCCGAAAGAAGCGCGACGGGTCGAGGGCATCCGACAGTTCATCGAGCGTGTAGTCGACTAGAAACTTCTGTCCATTGTGCATTGTAAAGAAGCTATACCGCTCATCTGTAAAGAAATAGGCGATATCGCTCACCTCTACCGACAGCATCCGCTGCCCCTGCCGTACCAGAAAACGCTGCCGGTAGTCCCGGGCAGTTTGAATCTGAAGTTGCTGCAATAGTTTTTCGATATTAAAGCTCGGCGACTCGACTGAGCGGGTGCGCAGATCTTCGTACTTTTTGAGACTACGCTGTAAGTCTTCCCGCTGAACGGGTTTTAGCAGATAGTCGATGCTGTTAACTTTAAACGCCTGTAACGCATACTCGTCGTAGGAAGTGGTGAATATAACGGTACTGCGCACCGTCGTTCGCTCGAAAATTTCGAAACTTTGCCCATCGGCCAATTCTATATCCAGGAAGATCAGGTCGGGTTCAGGTTCTCCTTTTGACCGGCGGTTTTCCAGCCAGTTTACGGTATCGTCAATACTGGCAGTTACGCCAGCTACTTCCAGTTCGGGGGCGACCTCCTGAAGCAACTTCCGGAGTTTCCGAACGGCTAATTCTTCATCTTCAACCAATAGGGCATTCATACGTTGATTTGCGTTTTTGTCAGTAGAGGTAAGGTAACGGTAAAAAAATCGGGCCCGGCTTCAATGGCGATCTCCGGACAACCCAACAGCCGGTATTTGGCCTGTATATTCATCAGTCCGACCTGTCTGGACTCAAACCGGTTCAGACCCGACCGAATGTTTTTTCGCTGGAGGTTATTTCGGACGATCAGCTGGCCCCGGTTGGTTGTCAAAATGTCAATCTGTAAGGGTTGGCTCTCCAGAATTACGTTGTGCTTGACGGCGTTTTCGACCAGTAGCTGAAGGGTTAGCGGGGGAAGTCGATGCTGGCGAAACTGCTCATCGACCGCAATTGTCAGGCGTAATCCCTCCGCGTGGCGGGTCTTCAGCAAGTGGAAGTACGACTCAATGAATGCCAATTCCTTACTCAGTTCGGTCAATGAGTCACCATACCCTTCGTCAAAAGCAGCATCAATAGCCTGACCATTCGTACCCTTAGCAGACGCTTGCTGCACTGGTGGACAGTCCGGCTGAAGCATATACCGATACACGCTGGCCAGTTGATCGACAAAAGCCTCCGCTCGCTGCGGTTCATCGGCAATAAGCGACGAAAGGGAGTTCAAACTATTGAACAGAAAATGGGGGTTGACCTGATTTCTCAATCCATGCAGTTGTCCCTGCAAGGTTTCTTTTTTGAGTTTTTCGGTATTGATCTGGTGCTGCTGCCACCGGTGAAGTGAATAAGAAATCTCGTAAATACCCACCAAGAGAAGAATGGCAATAAAATCGAATCCATATACCGAATGGACAGTGTCGTAGGTAAGTTGCGATCCAAACGGACGATACCGAATAAAGAACCAGATATATACCAACAAGAATGAGCCCGACAAGGCCACAAATGCCAACACCATCAGACCAGCCCGAATAACCGTTTGCCGCAGATCGGGAAAGCGATTGGCAATGGCATTTGCCGCCCAGTCGTGCGATATGAACGCCACCGTCGATAACAGCCAGACAAACAGGGTGGCACCGACAAACGTCTGAAGCCGTTGCAGATATGCCGGACCGACGAGCAGGTAACTGATCAGGGGTACGAACCACGGCATCAGCAATAGGTACGACCAGCCCCCACGAGTCGTCAGGCGTAGCCAACGGCGAATATGGTCAAAATAGGTCGTTTTCATGGGGACAATCTTTTCTCTCAGCTACGACCTGAACAGGCCGAACAGTATTGCTTTTTCCGCTGAATAAATATAGGTATCACGTGGTCAACCTGGCCAGTACAAACTGGTTCAACCGGGCAAATCAGGGGATGAATTGAGGTACTGATCGGTTAGTTTGATGCACAATCTCTTGCCGTTAGTAAAGGGATAGCCACTTGAAAGCCGGTCTCTTTGGCCGTAACCAGAATTTGTTTTTCACTTAAAAAGCGGTATTTACCGGTCAACTCCTCCAGATGTGTCTGCCGTTTCTCAAATCTGTTGCTCTCTTTGTACCGGTTGTTCGACATCAATAACCAGCCGTCGTCGGTTATGTCGAGCTGCACTCGTAACGGCTTTTCGTCCTTGATTCCATTGAATTGAATAGCATTATCGAGCAGGATCTGAAGACTGAGCGGAGGCAGACTAAAAGCTGATGAAAGGGTTTTATTCAGGGAAGGCCACTCGATTTGAAGACCACGACCGTAGTGTATTTGAAGGAGATCGACATACGCCTTCATGAACGCAAGTTCGGCATCAAGGGTAACCAACTCCCCCGGACTGGTGATGGTCGAGGGATCGGCCCGTCGCCCGGGTTGCAGCATGTAGCGGTAAACGAAGGCGAGTTTGTCGACAAACGCTTCGGCCTGTTCGGGTTCCTTTTTAATGAGCGCCTTCAGGGAATGGAGGGAATTGAACAAAAAGTACGGATTTAACTGCCCTTTCAGGGTGTCGTATTGACGCTGAATAACTTCCTGCTGCATCTGCTCTTCCTCCTTTAAATCTTTGTACCACTGCGTATACGTATACCCCAGCCCTAGTGCCATACACAGGAAAACGTCGAATATGAGCCCCAGTACCCAAATTGGCCGGAGGGCCGCCCAGCTAAACCGAACTCCGGTTGCTGGAATCAGGCTATACATCCAAACGTCGAATGCGGCCAACCCGATGGTGAAGGTGCTAACTAAGGTGAGCATAACCAGCATTCGGATCAAAGTTTGACTCGGTCTGGGAAACCGTTGAATCACTTGCCGAATGGTGATCGTAAGTATAACGACGGACAGCCAATAGAGACAGAAGACAACAAAAGTGCCGACCCCAAACAGGAATGGACTGGAAAAGTAGCGAGGCCCGATGAAGTAATAATTACCAACCGGAAAAAGAACCGGCATCATAAGCCAATGATACCACCACTCGTATTTTGAAAAAAAACGAGGTCGGCGGATCGGCCAGGTCAGTTGGTTAAGCCAGTCGGGATGGTTGGTCATTTTCAATCGAATCGACAAAAATGGACGTCATTCCCTCATATCTGATCCGGCAATTGCCCGGACCGTTAAAAAATCTGCCTGAAATGCGAAAAATAATGGATGAAGTGTCATTCAAAAAATGGACTTATTTACTCCAAAAGCGCCAAGCCCCCGGCAGAACCTGCCGGGGGGATTTGACTTGACGTATCGGTTAAGGGTCCAGGAAATGCAGTATCGGTTTTATTTGGTTGCCATCAGGGTAAACGAAGTACCGGCATCATCTTCACCGTCAATGCTGATTTTGCTTCCTTTTATTTTAGCGATAACATTGCCGTTGTAGCGCAATTCAATGTTTCCGTTATTGACCTCCGCAACCGTCACATCATCAGCCGAATCGTCGGCGAAGGCTTCGTTGGTCGACTTATTTACGATGGCCAACTGAATAGCAACCGTTGTGGCGGTTTGTCGGCTGAGGGTTATGGTCCCCTTCAGGTTGGTTTCACTGGCCGGATAAGTTTTACCACCGGCAACAATTTCGGAATACGTATAGGTACCAGCGACACGGGCAGCCAGGTCCGGCGCAGGATCTGAATTATCGCCCTTTTTACAGGAAGCAAGCGATACGGAGACCAGGAGAACAAGCCAAGCCGAAAAACGGAAGTAAGATATTGTTTTCATTTGTAGTTGTTGTTTATTGTTAAAAAAGAGGAAGGTTGTTGACAGCTCATCGGGTCAGTCAGGTCCCATGGCCACTGTCCGGTATTGGTTTTAAAAGACAATCGTGTTGTTTTCTGGAAATTAAAACTTCGCTGTCAGACCCACTTTAAGGGCCGAAACGCCATAACCAACTTCGGCAAAGGCCCCTACTTTAGGGCTGAACAGGTAGCGCGCACCGGCATGAATACCCAGCCAGATACCGCTATTGTAGCCATTGCCGTAATCGCTGTAGCTGTACCCGTAGGAGTCATGATAGCTGGCGTGACGGAAACCCAGGGATGCGCCTATATACGGGTCAAAACTGGCATTCTGCACATTCAGCGCGTCGCCCAGATGATAGGAAGCGCGGGCACCGGCATAAATGAAGGTGTATCCACCGGAATAGTAGCCGTAGTTGTAGCGGAAGTAATCAATGGAACCGCCAACCGAAACGTTGTTTTTTACATCCACTTCGGCCGATACCCCCAGTGGCAAACCGCCCCCATAGTAGGCTGCCAGACCAACACCGGCGTTCAGATACACATGTTTACCGCCACTTTGACGGCCTGTCGATGTTGGCCGACTGCGGGATGGCGCGGGTTGGGTTGTTGGCTGCGCATGGGTTTCCGTTTGACGGGCCACCACCGGTGCCGGAGCGGGTCTGGTAACGGGTGCCTCCTGCTGTGGTTCCTGTTTACCATTGGCCGTAGTTGTCGGAGCCGCAACGGCTGGTTTCTTTGCCGGGTTGGCAACCGGGCGAGTGGTTTTCGTCGCTGTAGTGGTACGCGTGGCTGATTTTACGGGTGCCTTTCGTACGGGTTGCTGGGCCAGAGCAGAACCAACCGAGAGTGTGAAGGCAAGCGCCAGGGTAGCTAATCGGGTAATCGTTTGCATGATTGATAGTCTGTTTTTAGTTTTTTTCAGAGGAACGATGCAAACCTACGATGACCGATAGGAGGCAAACCAGACGGGATTGCGTGAACTGAGGAATGAGCCGCATGAACTGGAAAATGTTCTCGCTGAAGCGATGCTCTTTTGAGCACAAAACCGGCTAAGAAAGTACCATTGGAGAAGAACCTGAAGCTGGTCAGGCCTGAGTTTCATGGCGGAAATTGTGCGGCTCAACCCGGCTATTGACCGTCCACATAATTGATACTCCACTAAATAGAGAGATCAAATGATTGCTAATGAGTTTTTTTATATTTGCTTATCCTCTTGAGAACCTTTCTATCCGATCAATGACGTACGAAGCCCTGTCTCCGCTCTTTCTGGGTATGGTCCTGGCAATGCTGCTGACGAACACCGTTCAGTGGTTTATGTATCGAGAGCGTATCTATGGCATTTACTCCGTATACACGCTCACCTGGGCACTTTATTTCACCGTCAATTTTTTCTACCTGCCCCCCAACATTGCCAATTTTGAGAAGTTGCTTCTCTCCTATTCGGGGTACATACTCTATCTGGAACTGGCTAAAATTTTTCTCAACCTGCAGGACCGCCCCAGGTTTCTGAGCTGGGTAACGCGGGTTCAATGGCTGCTGGTTTTCTATTGTGTTGTCAAAACGTATATCTACCTGTTCACCGATTTCTGGGAAACGTCTTTACATCAACTACTGCTGCAACCCGTCCGATTTGCCCTCCTGGGTGTGGGTAGTTACATTGTCTATTCTTTTTTCCGATCGAAGGATATGGTGGCCCGTTTCTTTGTAGCGGGCACTGCTTCCCTTTTGATCAACCATTCCGTAACGACCTTTTTACTCATTCGGTCCACCAACCTCGATACGCAGCTTCCCTTCTGGCAGCACCCCGACCTGTTCGTCCAGACGGGTGTGGTGCTTGATCTTATTTTCTTCGCTTTAGGCATTTCTTATCGACATCGCCGGGAAGCCGTCAATAAAGCGGTTATCGAAAAAGATCTGGAGCGCGAACGCGAACAGCGGCACCGCGAATACCTCGAAGCCGATCTGGCACTGCAACGGATGCAACAGGAAAAGACCGACATGCAGATGCGGGCTCTGCAAAGCCAGATAAACCCCCATTTTCTGTTTAACGGCTTAAATACGCTCTCGTCGTTAATTGATGAAAACCCGGTTCAGGCAGGCGAATTTGTCGATGAGTTATCAAAAGTGTACCGGTATCTGTTACGCAGTAACGAAAATGAGTTGACGACGCTACATGTGGAACTACGATTTATCAACTCGTACTTCCATCTGCTTAAAACCCGTTTTGGCACTTCGGTTAGTCTGGATATACAAGTCGATGAGACGTATAGGGATGCGCTGATTCCGCCCCTTACCTTGCAGTTGCTGGTGGAGAATGCGGTGAAGCATAATGTGGTGATATCCCAGAAGCCGCTGCACATTCGAATCAGAACAACGGGCGATAAACTCCTGATCGTGGAGAATAGTCTGCAACGCAAAACCCTGCGTGTAGAGTCGAATGGGGTTGGCCTGTCGAATATTACAGTCAAATACCAGCTTCTGAACCAACCACAACCCATCATTCAGGAACATGAAGGCTGGTTTCAGGTGAAACTTCCCCTATTGATGCATCAGCCCGTTTCGGCCAGCGTGTTCAATTATTAAGCGGCAGTTCCAGTATTACCATTCCCCGAACCTCTTCCAACATGACTGCAAACGACAGTCGATCGGTCCCGCAAGGCACAAAGCCCATGCGCTGGTAAAAGGCCAGCACCTTATGGCTGGTATCCATGGCCTTTAACCAGACAAGTTCTTTATTTAATGCTCTGGCGTGTGCAACCACAAATTGCATGGCCTGCTCTCCAATGCCCCGGCCAGTGGCGGCTTTCCGGAAATAAATTCGCTCCAATTCCAGCGCGTCGGCATTTGGCTGACAGGGGGATTGCTGGTTTTTATTGATCTTGATAAACCCAATCGGTTCTTCCTCATCGTGCACCAGGTAAAATTGAGCATTGGCATCGGCTAATTCCCGACGCAACACATCGGGCGAGAAGGAGCGCTCCATATACCAGACCCCGCCATCATGCCAAAGGTGCAGATAATGATCTGCATACGCCCGTTTTGCCACCGCTGCCAGCAACTCAGCATCGTCTATGGATACTAAATCAAACCGAAGTGTTGGTTGAATATGTCTGATTTGCATTAATTCCCGGGCGTTGGACGCCATTGAAAAGATCGTTCATCAATAGCCCGCATGGTACACAATACGCCGTTCAGGTGATCGTATTCATGCTGAATCAACTCCGACAGTCGCCAATCGGTTACGTCCCACGTTTGAGGTTGCCAATATTCATCCAGAAAGTGAAGGGTAAGCTGTTTATGCCTGCGTACATGCACCAGCAAGTTTGGAAAGCTCATACAGTCATCCCAGAGTTCATCGGTTTCGTCGCTCACCGTCACAAGTTCAGGGTTTATGATGATGGTGGGGCGATCGATATTCAGGTAGATCAGTCGTTTCATGATACCCAGTTGTGGGGCAGCAATGCCCCGCCCAAATTGATACTTCGCCCGTATTTCTTCCATCACGTTGTGCAGATCAGCCACCCAGTCGGCCACCAGCGGCAGCTCACTTTCCAGAACCGGTTCACAAGTTTCGTATAGGCGCGGGTCGCCCAGCAGCAAAAGATCGGCGAGGTGTTTCATGATTTTTGGTGTAATGAACGCTGTTTTGAAGACCGCTTATACCCAAGCCAAAGCAGAGCAACGAGACCTATCAGTACATATTTGAGCGTAGGTCTGAACCACAATCAGTAGGCTCGGGGTGGTTTGAAGGTTAGAGCTTCTTCTGCTATAGGCCTATTAATGACTGGTTGATAGCTGATACTTGTTTTAAAGGTCTCTTTCCCTGAAACATGTTCTTCATCGACCCGAATCAGCAAAAAAGTATGCCGATCAATCCAGAGCGTAGCTACATTCTTTTTCAAATAAACACCCGAAAGACGATAACACGATCTGTCACCCTGGGTATCGGTCCCCATCAACTTGACATTTTTTAACGAGTCGATACCCCATCCAGCACCAATGGGTTCAGACAGTAGTAAACCCGGAATTTTACGGGAGGATGTACCAGACACCCCCGTTGCCGATCCAAGTGCGTCTGTTAGTGTTTCTTGCTGACTTATTGATTCATTCATTGTCCACCACTGATGAACATTACCCCCCTGACGCCAGATAACCCGCTTATCAGGCAGGTCAAAAAAAGACTCGTTTTGGTTTTCATACCCGAACTTAAATTGGCCCGTAGCGCGATTGTAGGCCGTTTCGAACAGTTTTATCTGTATTCGTTCAGGATAAACCCGGTCTTCTTTGTAGAAACCGGTTTGCAAACGCCCTTGATCCTGGTATGTTTTTCCTTCCGCATACACCCGTAACATCCGCTCAAAAATCTGATTTCCAGAAAGCGTTTGGCTTAACGCAGGCATACACGTAAATAGCAGTAATGCGACGAACAGACTTGGGAAGATTCGATAATCCTGTTCCTGGTCCTTCGGTTCATCATTCATTTGAGTATTTGCTTTAAGGACTCGAGAACCGTGCTGATCTCTTCATCCGTATTGAAATAATGCGGAGAAATACGAATAGCCGCCGTTTTCATGCCCTTTCGGTCATAATCCAGAATAGCAGCTCCGTGTGTGCTGATGGACACGTTGATCTTTTTGGCCGATAATGCAACCTTAAGTTCAGCCGCCGGTTTGGTTTCGCTGATTAACGTAATGATACTGGACAGTTGCTTACCCTCATCCAGTAACCGCACACCCGGCAACTGGCTCAGTTGTCCACGGAGCGAAGCGCAGAGCACTGCATTGCGTTCGGCAATGGCTTCCAGACCAACGGCCAGGGCGTACCGGTGCGCTTCGGCTGCTCCCAATACCAGCGCATATGGGAACTCCCAGTCTTCAAACCGTTTGGCCGTTGGTTCCAGTTTATAGGTATCGGCCGTTTCCCAGGATGCCCCGTGAAGGTCTATAAATAACGGCGCCATGTTGGCCGTTAAAACTTTATCAGAAACATAGAGAAAACCCATCCCGCGCGGTCCACGCAGAAACTTGCGGCAGGTAGCGGTCAGAAAATCGCACTGAATCCGGCTCACATCAACCGGTAACTGCCCTACCGACTGACAGGCATCAACCAGATACAAGACATCCTGTTCGCGGCAAAGCTGCCCGATAGCTTCGACCGGCTGCACCAGACCCGAATTCGTTGGCACATGGGTAACGGCCACCAAACGCGGACGAAGTGCCTTGATCTTATCGGCCATATCCTCCACCGACACACCACCCGCTGGCTCATCGGCAGCCCGCACGATCTGAATACCAAAGCGGTTTTGCAGGGACAGAAATGCGATCTGGTTAGATACGTAATCATTGATCGTGGTCAGAATCACATCGCCCGGCTGAAACGGAATCGAAGATAAGGCACGGGCGTATGAGTCAGTGGCGTTTGCTGTGGCCGCTATATTGTCGGCGGTGGTATTCAACAAATCGGCCGTCGACACATAGAAATCCTGAATGGCATTTTTCCGAACCTCAGCGGCTTCATACCCGCCTATTTCCGCTTCGAGGATTATGTGCCGGGTGATGGCATCGATCACTGGCTGCGGCATCAGGGATGCACCGGCATTATTGACATGCAAAACGTGCTGAACACCGGGCGTTTCGGCGCGTAGAGTAGAGACATTAACCATAAACGGCAATAAATAGATTTATAGCACCGACTCCATCAAGATGACCTCCAGGCATTAACTGTCATCCCGCTGAAGTCGGGTAAATTATTAATCAGGATGGGAAGGTTATACAGTAAGCCTTTAGCGGCAATGATCAAATCGCCTAGCGAGCGTTTAGGCTGTTGACGCAAGCGAATGGCTGATTTGATGATCGTATTGGTAATTGGTAGAATCATTGTAATGATTCACCTACCTACCATAAGCAGCTATTTTTCTCGCCATCTCAACGAGTGTTAGCGTCTGGGCTTCCTTTTGCCTCTCTATTAGTCTGGCATTCAGCTTAGGCAACAACTTCATCAGCGAGGCTTCATCTTCCGGCCTATCTACTTCAATCAATAGCCGACTCATGACTTTTGAACCTTTAGCTAACAAGATAACAAAATCAAACCGGACTAACCTCCGTCAGACTGGCCAGCCGCAGGCTAACTGCCCGTTTGTGCGCGTCGAGTGATTCGGCCTCAGCCATCGCTTCAACGACGGGACCGAGCTGTTGAATACCTTCCTGTGTGATGTGCTGAATGGTAATCTTTTTGACAAAACTATCCAGCGATACGCCACTGTAGGCCCGGGCAAAACCGTTTGTTGGCAACGTGTGGTTCGTCCCGGATGCATAATCGCCAGCCGATTCGGGTGTGTAGTTGCCCAGGAAGATGGACCCGGCATTCACGATTTTCTCTGCTACCGATTCCGCGTTTTCGACGCTTAATATCAAGTGTTCGGCGGCATAGGCATTGAGCAGATCAATGGCATCGGCTTCGTTCTCAACCAGAATTGCTTTGCTGTTTTCGAGCGCTTTAGCGGCCAGTTCGCGTCGGGGTAGCTTGCTCAGTTGGGTGGGCAATACCAGATTGACCATAGACACTAGCTTTTTGCTGGTCGTCACCAACAGCACCTGACTGTCGGCACCGTGTTCGGCCTGCGAGAGCAGATCAGCCGCCACAAACGCCGGAATGGCTGAGTCATCCGCATAAACGGCGACTTCACTTGGGCCAGCGGGCATGTCGATCGCTACGCCTTCCTTCGCGACCAGCATCTTTGCCGATGTAACATACTGGTTACCGGGGCCAAAAATCTTGTAAACCTGAGGTACCGACTCGGTTCCATAGGCCATAGCCGCAATGGCCTGAGCCCCTCCTATCCGGAAAACCTTGGTAATACCAACGAGTTTGGCGGCAAAATAAATAGCGGGGTGATTACTGGGTGTACACAGAACCACTTCCCGGCAACCCGCCAGTTGTGCCGGAATACCCAGCATGAGTACCGTACTGAAGAGTGGTGCCGTACCACCGGGAATGTAAAGACCTACCTTCTCAATCCCGACACTTTTGCGCCAGCACATTACCCCCGGCATGGTTTCCACTTTCTCGATCGGTTGTTTTTGCCGCTCGTGAAAGAGCCGGATGTTCTGATACGCCTGCCGGATAGCCGACTTCAGTTCATCACTGAGTTGACCGTCGGCTTCATCCAGCGCCGACAACGGCACCTCCAGTCCGCCGTTAGACAGATCGACTTTATCAAACTTAAGCGCCAGTTCAAACAATGCCGAATCGCCCCCGGAACGCACCTGCGCCAAAATGGGTGCTACGGCAGCTTCAATCTGCTGTGTCGACTGCACCGGGCGGGCTAATAAAGCCGGCCATTCAGCACGGTCCGGAAATGGGATGATGTTCATGGAAAAAGTTGGTAAGTGGCTGCGCCTAAGTTAATAAGTCAGTAAGTGGTTTCGCTCGGGTCAGCAACAACCCCAAAAGCACGTTGACATATTGGGTACTTACTGACTTAGGCGCAGCCGCTTACCGACTGACTGACTCTTTTAATAGATCATTTTCTCAATCGGGATCACGAGAATGCCTTCGGCACCGGCGGCACGGATGGCTTCAATGTTTTCCCAGAACTCATTTTCATTTAATACCGAATGCACTGAACTCCAGCCTTCGGTAGCGAGAGGTGTCACTGTCGGGCTTTTCATACCGGGCAGCAGCGACGTTATCTGGTCGAGGGCGTGGTTCGGCGCATTCAGCACAATGTATTTATTGTTTTTTGCCGCCTGTACCGATTTGATGCGAAACAGCAGCTTGTCCAGTAACGCCTGCTTGTCGGCGTCGAGTTCGGGACGGGCAATGAGGATGGCTTCGGAGCGAAAGATCGTTTCCACTTCCTTCAGACCGTTGCTCATGAGCGTACTTCCCGAGCTGACAATATCACAAACGGCTTCGGCCAGACCGATGCTGGGTGCAATCTCTACGGAACCACTGATTTCGTGAATCTCGGCCCGCACTCCCTCGCCCGCCAGGTAATTACCCAGCAAATTCGGATAAGAAGTCGCAATGTTTTTACCCTCCAGATCCTGAATTCCGGTCCAGTCGGTACCGCGTGGGATGGCAATAGACAGGCGGCATTTCGAGAAGCCAAGCTTATGAACGGTCGATACCGGGCGACCGGTTTCAACGGCAACATTCTCGCCCACGATGCCCAAATCGGCTACACCATCTTCGACATAACCGGGAATATCATCGTCCCGAAGGAACAGAAATTCAGCGGGAAAATTTGACGATACCGATTTGAGTTTACCCGTACCATAGTCGAAACGGATGCCACACTCTTTAAAAAGCTGATACGAATCTTCGCTCAACCGACCGGATTTTTGAAGGGCAATGCGTAATACAGAAGACATTTTAGGATGTATTAAGTATGATGTATGTCATACAGTTCATGACCCCAATACTGTCGGTGTCAGGAAGTAGTGAATTGAATTAGGGAACAAAAGTACGCGAAAAACGGGGATGGACGCGTCCATAACTTGACACGTTGGCTTTGGAGCCTCAATGATGTCGACGATGTCGAAAAGGAGAATGGGTTGCCCGTTGGGAAATCATGGCGCAAAGGTAAGGAGTTCACTCGGCATGACCTACAACGTATCAAAAAACCTTACCACGCTACTCCTACCCCCTGCGAAGAACTTCTTATCTTTGTGAATGCTTTTGACACAGGAACAACAAACTATAAAGATTAATACTGAATCTACGGCCAGTACGCCGGAGCGGGCCGAATCCACGGGGGCCGAATCCACGGCGGCCGAATCCACGGGGGGCCTCCCCGTTATGGAAGCGTTTTATACGATTCAGGGGGAAGGGGCACACACGGGCCGGGCCGCTTACTTTATTCGGCTGGGCGGGTGCGACGTGGGCTGTCATTGGTGCGATGTAAAAGAGTCGTGGGATGTAAACGCCCATCCCAAACAGTCGATCGACAGCCTTGTAGAGGGGGCCCTGCACTACCCCGGCCGGATGGCGGTTATCACGGGTGGTGAGCCCCTCATGCATGACCTTACGGAGTTGACAGCCGCTTTGCAATTAGCTGGCTTTAAAACGAATATCGAGACCTCCGGTGTTTGCCAGGCTGTTACGGGCTCATGGGACTGGATCTGTTTTTCGCCCAAGAAATTCAAGAAGCCTAATCCGGCTATTTTTGACCAGGCCGATGAGTTGAAAGTCATTATTTACAACCAATCAGATTTTGCCTTTGCCGAGTCGTTTGTGCCGTTTTTACGACCCGATTGCAAACTCTTTTTGCAAACAGAATGGAGTCGTTCCAATGAAATGCTACCTCGCATCGTTGATTATGTAAAAGATCATCCGCAATGGCAAATTTCGTTGCAGACACACAAGTATCTGGATATTCCATAAAAGCTTTCCGGGCGCAGCGCATTGGGTATTGGGCTAAACGACTGCCTGTTTTTGCGTTATTCCTTACCCTTTGCCCCACCCTCCATGCTCAGGACACCAAAGCCAAAGAACTGTACGCTCAGTCCATAAAACTGTTTGGCGAACGAAAAGCGGGCGAAGCGATTCCGTTCATGGAACAGGCTATCAAACAGGACCCTAAATTCACAGATGCCTACATTAAACTGGGTCAGCTTTATGAATTTACCCGCCAGTTCGAACCAGCCCTCAGTGCCTACAGAAATGCGATAAAGCTGCAACCCGACAGCCCGGCAGCCAGTGCGGCCTATCAGTCATTGAGCAATACGTTGCTGCGACTTGGCCGATACAGCGAAGCACTCCCTTTTCTGGAGAAATACCAGGCTCAATTTGCCCCACAATCTGCACAGGGTAAACGAATTGCCCGCCAAATCGAAACTGCGCGCTTTGGTCTGGAGGCCATGCAACACCCCCAGGCGGTTGATCCCAAGCCCTTATCTTCCGTCGTTCAAACGACTCCTTCCCAGTATTTCCCGGTTCTTACGGCCGACGAGCAAACGCTGGTGTTTACGGCCCTGAAACCGGAAGGCGACGAAGACCTGATGATATCCACGTTCAACGGCGAAACCTGGTCTCCCCCCATCTCCTTGTCGCCGAATATCAACACCCTTGAAAATGAAGGTACAGCCAGTCTGTCGGCCGATGGGCGAATGCTGGTTTTTACCGCCTGTCAGGGTCGTAAAGGGTTTGGCAGCTGCGATTTATACCTGAGTCACAAAACAGGCAATGACTGGTCGAGTCCCGAGAATCTGGGGGCAACGATCAATACCCGGTATTACGAATCACAGCCTGCCCTGTCGGCCGACGGGCGACAATTGTACTTTGTTTCGGACCGACCGGGGGGTAAAGGCCGTCGGGACATCTGGCGCAGCGACATTGGGGCCGACGGCTCATGGGCTGAACCCGTTAACCTCGGCGAACCTGTTAATACCAATGCAAACGAGGCATCACCTTTTATTCACGCCAACGGGCAGAGTCTGTTTTTTGCTTCGGAAGGCCATGTGGGCTTGGGAGGTTACGACCTGTTTGTGGCAGACAACATTGGCACCGGTTGGTCGGAACCGACAAATCTGGGGCATCCCATCAACACGTCCGAAGATCAGGCATCGCTCTTCGTGACCGCTAACGGTACAAGGGCTTTTTACTCCTTTGAAGAGCAAAAAGAGGGCATATCCCAGAAATCCCGGCTCTATACGTTCGACTTGCCCGAGTCATTACGGGAGCGCGTCAAACCCGTCAGCTTTCTGAAAGGCATTGTAGCCGATGCGAAATCAAAAAAGCCACTGGCAGCCACCGTCGAACTGGTCGATTTGAAAACGAACCGGATTGTTTCGCGGGTTCAGGCCGATGTACAGACGGGGCAATATACGGCCGTGTTGCCGAGCGGGGGCGAATACGCGCTGTATGTGAGCGTTCCCGGTTATCTTTTTAAAAGCCTTTCCTTCGATTTTACCCAGAAAACAAAGGGCGAAGGGCTGTCGCTGAGTGTTCCCCTGGAACCGGTTTCGGGTGGCACATCGGCCAATGAGACGTTAAATAATCTCTTTTTCGAGTCGGGGCGCTATGACCTGGCCGAAAAATCCCAGACGGAATTGAATCGACTATCCGCCTTTATGCAAACGAACCCGGCGGTTAGGGTTGAGATCTCCGGACATACTGACGATAAAGGGGATGCGGCTGCCAATCAGGCTTTATCGCAGAAACGAGCGCAGGCCGTCGTGGCTTTCCTGACAAAAGCCGGTATCCGGCCAGACAGGATAAAAGCCGTTGGCTACGGAAAAACCCGCCCCTTAGTCCCCAACACAACAGACGAAAATCGACGACTAAACCGCAGGATTGAGTGGAGAGTACTTTGACGATGTAGGATATATGACAATCTACCATACATCCTACAATATTGCCATCCTTTGCTTTACGAGGGATTTTTTTCAATTTTGTGTATGTTGTCAAGATACTCCCGCTTTTAAACGGAGTTTTTCATTTAGTTACTAGTCGACTTCGCTCCCATTGCAATGACTTCCGAACACGTAAAGTGCTTAATTATAGGTTCCGGCCCGGCCGGTTATACAGCAGCGATCTATGCCTCACGGGCCAACATGCAACCCGTTATGTATCAGGGCCCTCAGCCCGGTGGACAACTCACAATCACGACCGAGGTAGATAATTTTCCGGGCTATCCGGATGGTGTGCAGGGCCCACAGATGATGCAGGACCTGGAAGCACAGGCCCGACGGTTCGGAACAGACATTCGTTATGGGATGGTTACCCAGGTTCAGTTCTCCGACCAGGCCGGACATGGGGTGCCCCACCGCGCGATTGTCGATGATAAGCACGAAATCACGGCCGACTCGGTAATTATTTCAACGGGTGCCTCGGCAAAATGGCTTGGCTTGCCCTCCGAAATGCGGCTCAATGGCCGGGGAGTTTCGGCTTGTGCCGTTTGTGATGGTTTCTTTTTCCGTGGACAGGACGTTGCTATCGTAGGCGCTGGTGATACAGCCGCTGAGGAAGCCAGCTACCTGGCTAACCTGTGCCGGAAAGTGTATATGCTGGTTCGCCGTGACGAAATGCGGGCTTCGCAGTTCATGCAAAAGCGCGTAAAAACAGCAGCCAACATCGAAATTCTGTACAACACATCAACCGAAGAAATTCTGGGTGATGAAGAAGTATCAGGTGTTCTGGTGAAAAATGCGGTAACCGGTGAAGAGCGCGTGTTAGACGTGACCGGCTTTTTTGTCGCTATTGGTCACAAGCCTAACACCGACATTTTCCGCGAATACCTTGAATTAGATGAGAGCGGTTACATCCTGACAGAAAAGGGAAGTACCCGAACGAACATACCTGGCGTATTTGCCTGTGGCGACGCTCAGGATAACATTTACCGTCAGGCTGTAACAGCCGCCGGAACGGGTTGTATGGCTGCCCTCGACGCTGAACGGTATCTGGTCACGCTGGAAATGCAGGCCGAAGAAATTTGATTACTAACTTAAAATATAAGTAGTAAGTAGCCGGTTAAAAGTAGTAAGCAGTAAGTCTGTAAGTGTTCGATGGCGGAAAGGCTGTCGATTGCTTATCACTCACTGCTTACTACTTATTCACGTTCTACTTATTACTCATCTACGATGAGAGAAACCGCTACACGGTGGCTATTGGCCATTGGGTGCTTGTGTTTGACCGTAACAACACAAGCCCAGGAGCGCGGGCGATTTAAAAATAACCTGCGTATTACTCCAAAAAATGGGGCAAACCCAAATTCACCGGTCGTCGAACAGCCGCAAAAAGCGGACGACCAATATGAACAGGAGGCAACACAACTTCGATTCAATAATCAGTTTGAGCCCAAAAAGGAATTAAATCCGGTTGTAAGCGAAGACACCAGCCAGATCGATCAGGGAGAAACCAGTGTTGTTGAAGTCATTGATTCCGTGCTTGTTGGCACCGAATGGGTCAAAATTGCTGATTACTATGCCGTATGGGACTCCCGGACCATTGACCCCTACAACATCGATCCGCTCGAATTTGACGAAGCCATCGATATAAAATTATATGACCCGCCTGCTAACCGGTTCTGGTCGGCCCCACTGAATGAGGGCAAGATGACCTCAAATTTTGGCTTTCGCTGGGGACGCTGGCATACCGGCACGGACCTCGACCTGGACACCGGCGATCCGGTTTACGCTGCTTTTGATGGAATTGTTCGCATTGTCGGCTGGAATGGCGATGGCTACGGCCGCTATGTGCTGGTTCGGCATTATAACGGTCTCGAAACCCTTTATGGTCACTTATCCAAACAAACCGTTGAACAGGGCCAGTTGGTGAAGGCAGGTGACCAGCTTGGTTTGGGTGGCAGCACAGGACGCAGCTCGGGCCCTCACCTTCATTTCGAGACCCGCTATGAGGGCAACCCGTTCAGCCCTCTGAATATTTACTCATTCCCGGATAACACAATCAACTCAGACCACTTTCTGCTGACGGGTTCTGTTTGGGATTACCTGCGGGGAGGCCGCTCCTCATCGTCGGAGAGCAGTGCCAAGCCCCGGTTCAAACGCACCGTCCTTCACCGGGTACGGTCGGGTGAAACCCTCAGCTCCATTGCCGATCGGTATGGTATGTCACTTTCGGCGTTGACCCGAAAAAACCATATGTCGTCCCGTTCCCGGATCCGCCCCGGTCAAAAGATTCGGGTTCATTAAGGCAACATCAATACAGGGACAACCGCTATATCTGACAGGTATGACGTTTGCCCCTTATTTAACGTGAATAATGGGTTGGCTCAATCAAAATTCAGCTTATACGTACAGCTAATAGATCGAATTTTGATTGAGCCAACCCATTATTCACGTTATTTACTAAATACAACCAGATTTTCAGCCATTTGACGAGCTGAGCAGCCCGCTTCCAACATGAAGAATATTCTTTACGTACTATCGCTGCTATCATTCGGCTATAATCTGGTGAACGGGAAGTTGACTAGCCTACCTGATGCTCATCTGACGCTGGTCAACAATAGCGAACAATCCCAACAGCCACAACAGGCATCTTCCAAAAAACCCACAGCGTCTTACACGCTGCCGCCCTCTGCCGGTAAGTGGCTCTATGAGAAACGGGTCGACAAGACCGGAAGCACGGTCTACAAGGCATCGAACACCTCATTGAATGTGCTGAATTTTCGGTTTCCATACGAGGGTGGTTCTTCCGCCACGTTGACATTACGGCACAAAAATGACCTGACATATCTTTATCTGGAAGTATCCAGAGGGCAATTTAACCGAACGTTTCAGGGCGGTACGGCCCGCATTGCGTTTGACAGGAAACCGGCCAAAAACTATTCATTTTCTGCCGCTGAAAACGGCCGGGCGAACATCATTTTTTTCGATAACGAAGCGACATTGGTCTCTCAGATGAAGGGGGCTCAGAAAATGGCCATCGACATAGAGTTCTACGCTCAAGGGCGCCGAACGATCGAGTTCAGCACGGCCGATTTATCGTGGAATCACTGATAGGCTATTTCTTTTCCAGTAACCCATAACGGCTGCCCACCCGACCGAACCATTGCCGGAACCGAAAGGTTATTTCCTCTCAGGATGAGTACAGGCCTTATCCATGAATGTATACGCCCGTGGATCAGACCTTATTACTCATTACCCCGCCCTTTACCCAGCTGAATACCCCCTATCCGGCAACGGCTTATCTGAAGGGGTTTCTTCAAACAAAGGAGGTTACTTCCTATCAGGCAGATCTGGGAATTGAGGTTATTCTGAACCTGTTTTCGGCGAAAGGGCTGGCCGCTATGTTTGATGAACTGGAGGCTGCCGATGCCGAACTATCCGACAATAGTTACCGCATTTGTCAACTACAGAACGACTACATCAGCACAATTGGCCCTGTCATTCGGTTTCTGCAAAACAAAAACCCGACGCTGGCGCACAGCATCTGTGATCGAACCTATCTGCCTGAGGCCTCACGGTTTGCCCAGTTGGAAGAACTGGACTGGGCATTTGGTACGATGGGCATTCACGACAAGGCCCGCCATCTGGCCACCCTGTACCTTGAAGACCTCAGCGACCTGATCCAGGAAGCCGTGGACCCTCACTTCGGCTTCAGTCGATACGCCGAACGTCTGGGTCGCTCAGCCACTCACTTCGATGAGCTGCATGAAGCCTTACAAGCACCTTATACCCGTATTTCCTCCATATTAGTCGACTTGCTGGAGCAGAAAATTCAGACGTGGCAACCCGACGTTGTCTGCCTGACGGTGCCGTTCCCCGGTAATTTATACGGTGCCCTCACCTGCGGGCATTACCTGAAAAATCACCACCCCAATATTAAAATTATTATGGGTGGCGGTTATGCCAATACGGAATTACGCTCGTTACAGGAACCTCGGGTTTTTGACTATGTCGATTACATCTGTCTCGATGATGGTGAAGCTCCACTCATTACCCTGCTGGAACACCTGAACGGCCAACGGGATATCAGTCAGTTAAAGCGGGTCTTTACAAGAATCAATGGCGTCGCTACGTATTACAATGGTGCCCCGGAAAAAGATGTACCTCAGCGCGAAACAGGAACGCCAAACTACCGTGATCTCCTGCTGCACGACTACCTGTCCGTTATCGAGGTTGTCAACCCAATGCATCGGCTCTGGAGTGATGGACGCTGGAATAAACTGACACTGGCCCACGGTTGCTATTGGGGTAAGTGTTCATTCTGCGATGTGACGCTGGATTACATAAAACGGTATGAACCCGTTACGGCCTCGCTTTTGTGCGATCGTATCGAGGAAATCATTGAGCAAACCGGCCAGACGGGTTTTCACTTTGTGGATGAAGCCGCCCCACCGGCGTTGATGCGCGACCTGGCCATCGAAATTATCCGACGAAAAATTACGATCACCTGGTGGACCAATATTCGGTTTGAAGTTCGCTTCACCCCCGACTTGTGCACCTTATTGAAAGCCTCGGGCTGTATTGCCGTATCGGGAGGGCTGGAAGTAGCCTCCGACCGACTTCTGGAACGCATGAAGAAAGGAGTTACCGTTGCGCAGGTTGCCCGTGTGGCAGACGCGTTTACGCAGGCGGGCATTATGGTACACGCATACCTGATGTATGGTTTTCCAACCCAAACGATGCAGGAGACTGTCGACTCGCTGGAAATGGTGCGTCAGTTATTCATGAATGGTGTGGTTCAGTCCGGTTTCTGGCATCGGTTTGCCATGACGGCCCACAGCCCGGTTGGCGTTGATCCGGCGGGCTTTGACGTCATGCGGATCGACCCTACTGGTGGGGAGAATACCAGGCCGCTTTTTGCCGATAACGACCTGGACCATCTGGACCCTACCGGGGCGGATCATGATCTGTTTGCCGAAGGACTGCGAAAATCGTTATTCAACTTCATGCACGACGTAGGATTCGACTTACCCCTACAATCCTGGTTCACGTTCAAGATACCAGTCACCACCATCCCACCCCGGTACATTGAAAAAGCAATCAGCCAGCATCCTGATGCCGAATCCCGGGGCAATGCTCTTGTGATCTGGCTGGGCAACTTGCCGACTATCGAGGTGTTCGAGTTGCAGAAAGGGCCTAAAGTGGTGGAAATGGCCGAGCTTGAGTTTTACAGCAAACAGGGACAATGGCTCCTGGAAGCCCCTGTCCCTGTAGGTCACTGGATCATGTCATCGCTCGCCGACCTGCAACGGAAAGACCAGGAGCCGACCTCCCTGGCCCGGTTAAAAGCCGATTACGAGTCCAGTGGACTTGGTCGTTTCGACGCGTTCATGCAGTCTACCACCTGGACTCAACTTCGGGAGCATGGGCTATTGATTGTGTAGGGTAACCCCTTATCTCAACCGAAATTAAGATTCGGCCTTGCCCTACACAATTACCCTATTGGTTTACTGAATTTGCACGTTGAAGTCAACATCCAGATCCGTAGTCCCCGGCGCAGGGGTGCCATTTTTAACATTAGGCTGGTGCCGAAGTACTACTTTCAACTTACCACTTCCGGCAGCACCCGTTTTCATTTCGGTAGCCAGTCCAACCGGATAAGGGCCGGGGGCGGGATTCGTATCCTTATCCGTCAGCGATATAGTCAGGGCCAGGCCTGTGCTCGGTGTATAAACAAAGAGGTGTTCGTTGTTTTTTTCCCGGATTTCTTCCGTAGCATCCAGCGTGGGCGTCTTCGTTTTATCAAGCAGCGTAATCGCTCCCGTATAGGTTGTATTGGCTTTTAACGCCAGAGTGGCCTTGCTAAAATCAGCGGTAGTATTGAGGTTGTCAATGGTGGCAGTGACAACTTCTGAAGGCGTTGCTGTATTCCTTAACGTGAGCGTCGCCGTTGTAATGGCCTCATTATCATCCGTAGGGGCCACATTTTCCTCCTCTTTCTTACAGGCGCCTGCCAGCAGGGCAATCAGACAAAATACGAATAAAGGCTTCTTTGTGTAATGCATAGAATTTGAGAGTTAACAGGTAAACAGGTTGTTGATAAAGCTATTAATGACGTTTAGCCAGCGTGAAAGGCATTCTAATCTTAAGCATAAGGTTACGCCCGGGCTCATCGGCGAAATAGCGAAATCGGTTCAGGTAATCGCGGTAGGCTACGTTGGCCAGATTTGTACCACTCAGAATAACGCTGAGGGGCTGAGCCCCCAGCCGTGCCTGAAACCCAACTTCAGCACCCAGCAGGAAATAGGCGGGTGGTGGCGGGGCAAAATCGCCGGTAAAAATCAGTTGTCCATTTTCCTGCCGGGTTGTCACAGAAGGAGCGCGATTTTGCCTTGAAACGTACAATCCGCTCACGGCCACATACGGCTTCGACAACCGGCCCCACTCCGACCATTCGTACCGCAGGCTGTTGTCTGAACGATTGGCCGGAATAAAGACCAGATAGTCGTTATCGGTTTGATTATAGGCAAACAGCAACGAGTTCTTCGATGTCAGCGTAAGTTTATCCGTCAATTTGTAATCAACGGATGCGTCGATGCCCCGAAATGTTGCCCGCACCTGTGTGTAGGTGTAAGACGGAAACGCCCCCCGCTGCCTGACAACGGGGACAGAATCCGGCTTGAGGTAGATATAATTATCAATGCGGTTATTATATATGCCAATCTCGCCACTCAACCGTTTTCCGGCATAGGCCAGCACCACATTACTGTTATAGGCTTGCTCCGGCTTTAAATTGGGGTTACCCCGTTCGTAGGCGACCGCACTCTGGTGCAGCCCGTTCGAGTACAGGTCGGCCACATTGGGGGCCCGCCAGGCCGTGCTCAGGTTAGCCGTTACTGTCAGATTCGGCTTTAGCTGATATGCCGCTCCCAGCGAACCATTGGCATTTTGCCAGACATTGGTTTTAAAACTGGTCTGTCTCGTAACTTCATCCAGAAAGTAGGCCCTCAACCAGCGATAATCATACCGAAGACCGCCCTCCAGCGTCAGGGCGCCAACGGCGTATCGTTCGATAGCGAATAGGCCTGCACCATAATTTCGGAAGTTGGGAATCAGGAACAGGTACTGCCGTACATTTCCCTGCGTCATTCCGTTGACCCCCGCACTTCCCGACCATTGCCCGCCCGTTTTACTTTTGACAGGTGCGTGTTCCCAAACCAGATCCGCCGTGTGAGACACTAATTTTAGGGATAGCTCGGGCGTTGTGATACCGCTGAACGAAACAAAATCGAACTCCTGCCGGGTATTTTGCTGGCGGGCGAACGTTGCCGTCAACGTGCCACCCCCATGCAGATGCAGATGCGCCCGTGCTTTGAACAGATCATGCCGAACGTTTTGATAGGGCCGGTTCAGGGCGTAGGAAAAGCCAGGTTGAGTGATTGGTTCAGGACGGGTAATAGCCGCGTATAAATCCGCCAAACTCCCCACCTGTGCCCCGGTAAACAGGCCCACTTTCGTATCGAACTGACTATAAAATAACTCTACCCCGAAATTCTTGTGGTCGTAATGCAAATCGCCCGAGAAGTTGGTCTCATGGTAGCTGGTGTTTTCCAGGTAATAATTGGGCGTTTTGACATAGCCAGACCGTTTTACGGTACCCTGTAACCGCCAGCTGAGACCGGTTAATTTCCGGTCAAACGCCCCTTCAACCAAACCCGAAACAACTCCCATTCTTCCATTGGTAGCCCCAACCAGGTTGACTTCGCCGTCGATACCGGGCTGTGTCGGCATGGCTTTGGGTTCAACCAGGATAACACCCCCAATGGCATCGGAGCCGTATCGGATACTGGCAGCTCCTTTTATGACAGTCAAGCGCGATGCCAGAAACTGGTCGACTTGCGGAGCGTGTTCTGCCCCCCATTGCTGATCTTCCTGACGAATGCCGTTATTCAGAATGATAATGCGATTACTATAGAGACCATGAATGACTGGCTTCGAAATACTGGGCCCCGTCTGGATCGAGTAAAGTCCGGCCAGCGTCTTCAAACTTTCGCCCAGCGACTGCCCCCTCGTTTGGTCGAGAGCCGCCCCGGATAGACTGACCTGTGTCTGAAGCAACTGCTGGGCTTCGGAACGGTGCTCTGTCACAACAACCTCCTGCAAGGTCTGGTTATCAGGCACCAGTTGAATAGGGTCGATTGTTACGACGGGTTGCTGATCGACTACAATCGAGCGGGTAATCGATTTATACCCCACAAACTGAAAGTCGAGGGTGTAGCTGCCCGCGCACAATTGGTTAATTTGAACGTTACCGATCGAATCGGCTACGGCACCGGCCTTTAGCTCACGGACGTAGACGGTTGCGCCCGGCAGAGCTTCCCGGGTATCCTGCCCCAGAATTCGCCCCTTCACTACCGTTATGCAGGAGTCTGATTGAGCAAGCCCCCACGAAACCGCCGATAGCCACAAACCAACAACGAAACCTATCTTCCTGATTTGACTCATTGACCAAACGTCTCTCACCGGCACTTTTTTACAAACATCATTTATGCAACAATGTTGCAATATTAGACAAAACGGATGATAGTACCTAATAGACGGCATTTTTATCAGTATAAAATCAAAAAAGCCGCCCCAGGATCAGGGCGGCTTTTTTGATTTTACGAGTAGGATACTGAAAGAGGCTAACAGAATAATCCATGAATTGAAAGCTAGTGAAGCACTTCAAATACCAGATCACGCAATATATCGCTTTCGTTCAGGGTGGGCGCATCGATGCCTTTGCTTCGGGCATCGGCCCGGCGGATGGCGTTAATAATACTTGCGACTTTGGGGAGTGGAAACGTCCGGGCGGCCGTGAGGTAGTCTTTAACGAAGTAGGGATTGACACCCAACAAAGGGGCAAGTCCTTTGTCGGTCTGGTCTTTTGATGCCTGTACAAGAATAACTTTGCTAAAGTACCCGAACAACTGCGCCAGAATGACCACCAGAGGGTTGTCTTTGGGATTACGACCGAAGTAATCGACGATCTGATTTGCTTTCACCACATCGCGCTGGACAAGGGCTTTCTGGAGTTCAAAAACGTTGTATTCTTTGCTGATGCCAACCAGCCGCTCGACAGTTGCGGCCGAAATCTCTTCACCAACATGCAGGTTGATCAGAATTTTGTCGATCTCACTGGCCAATCGTTTCAGATCGTTTCCGATGTGGTCAGCCAGAAGCTGACAAGCTTTAGGACTTACTTTGGCCCCCTGTTCGCGGCAGTACTCCCCTACCCAATCAGGAATTTTATTGTCGTATAACTTCTTGACGCCTAATAGTTTCCCTTTCGAACCGAAGGCTTTCACCCAGGCCTTCCGCTCGTCGAGTCCCGGTTTTCCATCTTCTTTTACGTAGCAAAGCATCAGAATGGTACTTGGCAACGGATTCAGCGCATAGTCTTCGAATAGGGTCTGTGCCGACTTATCGTTGATACCGTTCATCTGCTGGGCTTCTTTGACGAGTACCAGCTGCCGTTCGGCCATGAAGGGGTAACGCCGGGCATAGTTGAGTACGGCACCGGCATCAGTATCTTTCCCGAAGAGCACAAACTGGTTAAACCCACGCTCAGCTACCGGAACGGCAACCTTTTCCAACTCTTCGGCAATGCGGTCGAGGTAATAGGGTTCATCGCCATGTATCAGGTAAACAGGCGCAATCCGTTTGTTACGGATGTCTTTTAATAAGGCGTCAACGGCTGGAATCAAAACAAAAACTGGTTAAACTTTCGCATTCAAGGCTTCTCACTTCTTATTCCGGTTTCCGATCATAAACAGAAATAATCCGTAATGCTGAAGCTGGCACGTACAAAAATAACGATCGGCGTTCACTTCCGACGAATTAATACGCCGGGATGTGCACCCGTTGCCTTCTGTCCCTGATAAACTAGCTGCCCGGCCACCCAAACGGATTCGATGCCCGATGAGAGGGCTTTATTATCGCCAATGCGGGCGTTGTCATGTACCGTTTCAGGGTTAAACAACACCAGATCGGCAACGTAGCCGGGGGCAATCAATCCCCGATTCCGAAGGCCCAGATGCTCGGCGGTCAGGCTGGTCATCTTTTGGACGGCGGTTTCCAACAGCATAATTTTCTGATCGTGCACGTAGCGTCCCAGTACCCGCGTAAAGGCCCCATACCCGCGCGGGTGCCCCCCATTGGCACCGTCGGAGCAGATATTCGTGTGTGGCCAGTTCAGAAAATTCGCGACGTCCGGTTCGTCCATCGACTTTCCCATGATGGCTTCTACCCCCTCGGCTTCAGGATTCTTTCGGGAGTATTCTGCGGCTTCGGCCACCAAACCCATGAGTGTCTGCGCTGGTTTCTCCCGGCGTAATGCCGCCACCTCGCCAACAGTCTTACCCGCATAAACCGGGTTGGCAGCATACCGAACCAGCACCGATTTGGCGGGATCGAAGAGCTGACTGGTGGCAAACTCGGCACTGGTCAGGTTCGTGTAGTCCCGTTTGGGAAACAGCACCCGAAGTGTCGAATTCCAGTAATCATAGGGGTAGCAATCGGCAGTAATATTTATACCCTCGGCGCGGGCTTTGTCCAACCGCGCAAGCAAGTTGGCCGACTGCCCCCATTTTTCCCGCAGCGCAATTTTAAGGTGCGAGATCAGCACCGGCATTTTAGTGATCCGGCCAATCTGAATGATCTCATCCACGGCATCGTCCAGGGAGATATCTTCACTTCGGATATGACTCATGTAGCGGCCACCCGAATCGGCGGCCACCTGCGCCAGCTGGATTACCTCGTCGCGACTGGAGAAAAAAGCCGATTCGTATTCCAGCCCGGTCGATAACCCAAGTGAACCCTTCCCTAATTCGGTTCGTAAAATGGCTTTCATCCGGTTTACTTCCTCAGGCTTTGCTGTTCGGTAAAGCCCATTCGCGCCCATCACCTGTTGCCGGAGCGTTGCCTGACCGGTGTAGGTGGCGATGTTCACGGCCACGGGTTGGCGTTTCAACATGGCCTGCAACGTGTCCATCGCATAACTGCCGCCGTCCTGTCCCGATACAATCGTGGTTATACCCTGATTGACCAGGGCCATTGCGTCGGGCTGTTCGCTCAACCCGGACACATGATGGCTATGACTGTCAATAAAACCGGGAGCCAGCACCAGACCACGTCCGTCCGTCACCGCTTCGTTGGCAAAAGGCGTCAGGTCGCCAATCTCCCGGATTTTTCCATCCTGAATCCGGACAGCCGCTTTTCGGGCTGCGACGCCCGTTCCATCGACGAGTCGAATGTTGGTGATGAGTTTAGTTTGCGGGACCACTGGCGTCTTACCGGATATGATCTCACGAGCGATTCGGCGAGCCGATCCATCACTCCCGTTGCTTAAAACGATCAGGGTTTCCTTTTTTTCGGTGTCGTAAACGACCACATTCAAAAACCCCACCCAGCTTCCGGTATGCGCCAAAACCTTACCGCCGTCTTCGATAAACCAGCCAAAGCCGTAGGGGTAGGCACTTTTGTCGTTAAGCGTTACCGGTGTGACAGCCTCCCGAAAAGTAGCTGGTTTGACAAGCTTTCCCCCATGCAAGGCCTGCTCCCAGATCAGCAGGTCGTCCACTGACGAATAGATATTACCATCTCCAATGACCCCATCGACCCGGATCAGGTCGTTGGATACGCTTCGTCCATCCGCCCGCTCGAACCCAAATACCCGATTTCTGGGCGTTGTGGTGCTGTTGAGATAATACGCGTAGGTATTCTTTAACTTAAGCGGCTTCACGATCTGCTGCTCAAAAAACTGCTCGACCGACATGCCCGAGAGACTGGAAATGATCGAGCCTAACAGTACATAGCCCGTATTATTGTATTCCCAGCGGGTACCCGGTCTGAACAGAAGCGGTGGTTTGTGTTCGATGAACAGTTTCAGCATGCCCGCATTGGTCAGCGTATCCAGCGGCCCGGTGTATTGCTGTGCCAGCTCGATATACTCAGGGAGGCCCGAGGTATGCGTCAGCAAATGCCTTACTGTAATGGTATCGTAGGGAAAGGTGGGCAGGTAGCTTCTGACCGGAACGTCATACTGCATCTTCCCCTGCTCTTTTAACTGCATGATCATTGTAGCCATGAACTGCTTGGAAATAGACGCCAGGTTAAAGGCTGAACTCGTACTGAGTGGCTCGTTTGTCCTGATATTGGCCGTGCCAAAAGCTTTTCTGTATCGCACCGTTCCATTTTCGGCAACCAGCACCACCCCATTGAACAGGGCACGTTCATGAAGCCGGGTCAGCGTTGAATCAAGTGTTTTTAGCCGCGTTCCCAGGGGCTGGATACGGGTTTGGGCCCGAATGGGTAAGTAGCTTATCAGACCAATAAGCAGAAAGAACAGGAAAAGTTGACGCATAGAGGAACGGTGGTTTTACAAATAAGTAGCGATGACGCTAGGGATGGTATCAGTGAATGTGTTAACGAACTTACCCTTCGTAATCAATAACTTCATCGTGAATACGGCTGAAAACAGCAGCCTGAACACCCAAATATTACCAGTCATATTTTAAATATGCTCACATAATCTTTGGTAAACACCTCAATTATACGGATAAAAATATACTTTTAACGCACAATTAAGTGTACTCTCAACATGAATAACAGAGCCATTCTGCTCACCGATGGATTATTGACGACAACCGATGCCAAAACGGCTCATGGTCTTATACGAGGCACCGACCGCTACACGATCGTCGGGGTAGTTGATGCACCCACGGCCGGACAGGACGCGGGGACTCTCCTTGACGGACAACCCCGGAACATTCCCATATTTGGAACGGTTGCCGATATACTGGCAGAAGTAGACCCTATCTCCTACGCGATTGTCGCCGTAGCGACTAACGGAGGTGTTCTGCCTGCCAACATGCTTGCCGACATTAAATTATGCCTTCAAAATGGCCTGTCGGTGGTGAACGGCTTACATGAGTTCCTGACCGACAAACCCGAGCTTGTGTCCCTTTCCAAACAATATGGTGGCCAGTTAATTGATGTTCGACGACCAAAATCGCGTCAGGAACTGCATTTCTGGACGGGCGAGATCAATGAGATATCTGCCCCGATTATCGCGATAATCGGTACTGACTGCGCCTTGGGTAAACGAACAACGACGCGGCTTATCCGTGAAGCCTGCGAACATATTCAGCTGAACGCCCAGATGATCTATACGGGTCAGACCGGCTGGTTGCAGGGGGTCAAATATGGGTTCATCTTCGATTCGACACTGAATGATTTTGTTTCGGGGGAGCTGGAGCATGCACTGGTTTCCTGCTGGCGCGAAACCGGGGCCGATGTGCTGCTGATTGAAGGACAGGCAGCCCTCCGGAATCCGAGTGGTCCCTGTGGCTCCGAGTTTCTGGTATCGGGTAATGCCCGGCATGTGGTACTGGTACACGCCCCCAAACGAACGTACTACGATCACTTACCGGCGTGGGGGAAAATTCCTTCGGTAGATTCTGAAATTGCCCTGATTCGTTGTTATGGCTCCACCGTTATAGCCCTGGCGCTGAACACAGAAGGCTGCACCCGGGAGGAAGCGTTCGCCTTTCAGAAACAATATGCGGAACAACTTGGGATCCCTGTTCTCCTGCCCCTGGAAGAAGGAGTAGCTCCTATTTTACCCGTTATTCAATCGCTAACTCCTTCGGCCCATGCGCATTAAGTCCATTCGCGCATATCGCCAAAACCTGGCCCTTACCCGGCCATATACCATTGCTTACCAAACGACTTCCGAGGTCGAAAACGTTTTTCTGGAAGTCGAACTTCACAACGGAATCATCGGCCTGGGTGCCGCCAACCCCGATCCCGACGTAGTGGGCGAATCGCCGGAGCAGACGTACCAGCATTTAACGAGCGACTGGGTATCGAACCTGGTCGGTCGGGACATCCGCCATCTTTTTGCCTGCATCGACGAGGCCCGTCAGCATTTTGCGCAGGCACCGGGCACGCTGGCGGCATTGGACATCGCGCTGCATGACGCCTTTGGTCAGTTTCTGGGCATTCCGGTCGTGCAGTTTTATGGACAGAAAATTCAGTCGTTGCCCACTTCCGTAACCATTGGCATCATGAACGTGGCCGACACGCTCCATGATGCCAATGATTACTACCGGCAGGGATTTCGCGTACTCAAAGTCAAAACGGGCCTCAATGTGGAAGAGGACAGCGAGCGAATCCGTAAACTGAGGGAGGTATTTGGCGATAAAATGACGATTCGGGTTGATGCCAACCAGGGGTATTCGCTGGCGGAGCTAAAGCGCTTTCTTGAGTTGACCCGCAAGGCTCATGTTGAGCTTATTGAACAGCCGTTGCCCGTTGGACAGGAGACTGACTTGCTGGCCTTGCCCGATTCCACCCGTCGGCTGCTGGCGGCCGACGAATCGCTGAAAGGGCCTGAACTGGCGTTGATGCTGAGCCAGCACCCACAGGCCTTTGGTATCTTTAATATCAAACTGATGAAAAGCGGAGGCATCCGGGCGGCCCTCGAGATGGCGACGATCGCTCGAACCGCTCAGATTTCGTTGTTCTGGGGCTGTAATGACGAAAGTCGGGTCAGCATAGCGGCAGCGCTACATGCCGCCTTCGCCAGTTCAACGACCCGCTACATCGACCTGGATGGTAGTCTGGACCTGGCCGAAGATGTGGTTGCGGGTGGCTTCATTCTGGAAAATGGTCTCATGCGCCCAACCGAAGGCAGTGGACTGGGCCTAACGCGTTTATAATCCGAACCACTAACCTACCCTTCTTCATACAACTCAGGCATGCTTCCATATTTTCCGTTCGGTCAGCAATTCAACGATAAGATGGGAACCGTTTTTCTGTCTGAAAGCGATCCGCTTATCGAGGTTGACGAGCATTACGAACGTGAAGTCGACTTGAAGCGGCAACTCTTGACTGAATTGCCCGATTATTATTACAAGGCCCTACCCGGCTATGAAGTATCCCAATGGGAGGTTGTCAGCACCATTTTAACGACCCTTGCCCGCTTCTTACCCGACCGGTTTTCTCTCAGGCAGTCAGATGATCGGTGGCATTGGCGCAACCGGATACTGGATGAAGAAACAGTTTTCACCTTCGGCGATGCCACGACCCTTCCTGCTGATCCGCTCGATTGGGTCGGTCGGCAGGTGCAGGAAGATCTTATTTTGCTATCGGGCGACCAGGCCGCATTGGTCGCCGGGCAACTCTGTTTCGGAAACGACTGGTGTCTGGACGAGAAAATGGGACTCCCCTTCTGGCAGATACACGCCCCCATAGTCCCCATTGTTGAACCCATGATTCGGGCAGCGACCCATCTCATGGAACGCTTACCCGTTGGCCGCCCAATGTGGCGGCTGAACTGGAGCGTGAAAGTGTCCGACCAGCTGGACATGACAAGTCGGCATTTGCCGGCGTTGAAGCAACAGCTTGCCGACCGGCTACCTTATCTAACCCAGGAAACTGTTGGAGAAAAGCTATTTATCCGGATCGAACGGCAAACCCTCACCCGGCTCCCCCGCTCAGGGGCCATTCTTTTTACCGTGCATACCTACCAAAATCGTCTGGCCGATGAAATAAAGTCCCGCCCCGACGCAGCCCGCCGAATGGCAAGTGTACTTAAATCAACACCCCCGGCCATGCTTGCCTATAAAAGTATGACAGATTACTTACCGGCGTTACTTGAATACCTGGACAACCAGTAGGCCCGGGAATATTTTTACCATCTATTATTTGGCCAGTGATCGGTCTAGCCAAATGTTTCTGTAACTTTTCGAGCTTCTTCTAAGACTACATGACAAAACTAGCCCGTTCACTTGGCCTTCGTTCCGCAATTTTATTAGTCGTTAGTGGTATCGTCGGTTCCGGCGTTTTCAAAAAAGTGGCTCCAATGGCGGCCGAATTAGGTTCGCCCATGCTGGTGCTGGCCTGCTGGATTATGGCTGGCGTAGTCAGTCTGGCAGGTGCCCTGACCTATGCCGAGATGGCGGGTATGTTTCCGCAATCGGGGGGTGAGTATGTTTACTTTAAGAAAGTTTATGGCCGGTTATTTGCCTTTCTCTACGGCTGGGGGGCGTTTACGGTCATGCGAACGGCCACGATTGCCGCTCTGGCATTCGTTTTTGCACAATCGCTTCTCATTTTAATCGATGTGCCGGGGGAGTCTTCCGAGCTACTTGTCAAATTAATTGCCAGCTCGCTCATCATCTTTTTGAGTTTAGTCAATTACCGGGGTGTATCGTTTGCGGAGGGCCTTAGCCGTTTTCTTATCTACCTGACCTTCGTGGCCGTGCTGATCATAGCCGTTCTTGGCTTTCAGGCTGCGTCGGGGAGCTTTAGCCATCTAACCCAATCCGTTCAACAGCACGCCACCAACGCCCACGGCAGTTTGCTGGGCTCGCTGGTGGTTGCTTCGCTCGGTGCCTTCTGGGGGTATGAAGGCTGGAATCAGATTGGTTATATTGGCGAGGAGATAAAGAACCCTCAACGAAATCTACCCATTGCTCTTGGTGTTGGTACCAGTATCGTCGTTGCCATTTATGTGCTGCTTAATACCGTATACCTGTATGTACTTCCCATCGACAGTCTGGCTCAGTTAGCGGGTACACCTTCTAAGATTGCCGCCGTTGAAGTCGTGCGTGAAGCTGCGGGTTGGGGCGGTGCCCTGTTTATTTCGGTATTGATCCTGGTGACCACTTCCAATTCAACCAATGCCTCTATCCTGATGCCAGCCCGGATTTTCTTTGCCATGGCGCGGGATGGTCTGTTCTTCACATCCGTTTCGGTCATTCATCCAACCTACAAAACACCATCGGTGGCAATTTTACTACAAGGACTTTGGTCGATCGTGCTGGTCTGGACGGGCAGCTTCGACCAGTTGACCGATATGCTGGTGTTTGCCTCCTTTATTTTTTACGGAGCTACGGCCCTGGGTGTCATCCTGCTGCGCATCAGGCAGCCCCATCTCGAACGGCCTTACCGGGTTATTGGTTATCCTCTTGTACCCCTGTTTTTTCTGGTTTGCTGTACGCTGCTCGTCACCATGACGCTGATCAATCAACCCCGCGAAGCCTTAACGGGCCTTGGTCTGATTGCCACCGGGCTGCCCTTCTACTGGTACTGGAAGTCGAAGCCACCCATCAGTGAAGCGGACCGAAAAGATGCTGTAGACACGCTTTAAACGGCACGTTGCTTTTACTGCCGGGCTCCTTGCTCTCATTCCATTTAGCCGCCGGGCCAGCCTTCCAGCAAGGATGAATAAAGTAGAGCGCCTTACCCCTCGACTGACCGGCGGCTTTGCTCCTGCTAAACGGGTGGTAGAAAAGCTGAACGGTATATCATAGAAATGCCGACCGGGACGGTTTTACGCATCAACGGTCGGCATTTCAATAAAAAACTGTACTTGCTTTACTCAATGGCCGGGTACCCTTTATCGAGCCAGTCGGTCTTAAGGTTTTTAGCCAGGTTCAGGAGTTTGTGGTTCTTGAAACCCAGTTCATTTAGTTTCGTAAAGGCAGGTCGGACGTTGGGGCAGTTCTTGAAAGGACAGCAACCGCAGTAAATGACGATCTCCCGATTTTTTGGTTCTTTACTCAGCAATTTTTCGAGCTTAGCCAGGTTTTCGGCTTCACTGCCCGGCCCGACGCCCACCGATGTCTTGATAGAGGCCGCGGGTCCAATACTGATGATGAGCGGCTTTTTCGCATTGGGCGTGTTGATGGTTTCGGCAAGATCGGCCGGTTCCAGTAACTGGTCCGGGCGCCAGGGCTCGGCTTTATTCCAGCCGACCTGTGCCATCACCAGACAAAGCACAACAACGACGCCAAGAAGTGATGAAATAATTCGTTTCTGATTCATGAGAACGGGGTTAATGTAGAACGTACCTGTTGGATGTGATCCACTAAGGTGGGCCAAAAATAAGTGAAATGTCTTGCAATCAATTCGTAATATCGCTCTAAATCCTCAATCGCAGTATCGAGCCCCGACGGGAAAGCCGTTCGTCGGGAAACCCCTTTCAACGACCGATCGACACCTTCAGTAAACTGATAATTCGTTAGCCAGTCCTGCTGAATCATATAGTCGGCCATTCGGGCCGCACCGGTTGGCAAACGAACTGAATTCTGCCGTAATGTCTGGTAAAAATCGTTCACGAAAACGGTCAGCGACTCACCCGTAAGCGGGTGGAAGTTGACCGCGAGAAAATGGTCGAAGAAAATATCGACGGCAGCCCCGGCATACTTATGGCAGCGCGGGTGCAATAAATCGCGCACGGCGGCAACGTCAGGATGCGCGTCGGTGAACGAGTCGATTTCGCGATGGATACGAACGCCGATGATCTCATCGGCTAACAGATTATGGCGCGGACTGGCGGGGTCTCCTTTAACGAAATCGCCAATAAAATTGCCGATCAGCAAACCTGTATACTGGTTCGACGTGCGTGGACCCGACAAATACCCATGCGCCAGAATATTCATGACGCCTTTTTCGAAATAGGTGGCTCCGACTCAATCGTTACGCCCTCCGTTGGTATATAGCGCTCTACATTCACCCCGAACCGGCGCAGAAAATCAACGCCTTCGTCGGACGGAATCCCTTTATACTCGGCATACGAATGCAGGAAAACGACCCGGGCAATTTTCATGCTGTAAATAATACGGGCACAGGCAATGCAGGGCGACAGTGTCACATAAATCGTGGAGCCTTCAATTTCAGAGCCGTTTTTAGCCGCGTACAGAATAGCATTTTGCTCGGCGTGTAAGGCCAGCGAGCACGACCCTTTGGAGTCGCGGGGACAACCTACTCCAGGGAATTCCTCATCGCAGTTGTGGGTCCCGGCTGGAGGACCATTATACCCAATGGAAATGATGCGGGTATCGCGGGTCAACACGGCGCCCACCTGCGCTTTGATGCAATGCGACCGTTTGGCCAGATTAACGGCCAGGTCCATATAAATATCGTCGAAGCGCGGTTTGGTATGAGAGAGCGGTGTATCGGTGGTACGTAACATGCTGTAAAGATACGGATTGAACAGGCCAAATGGAACGTGTACTGACACTTGCCAGGCAAACTAACCGCTTGTTTCTACCTCGTGCTTCGCTTACCATTTCCCATTCAGGAAGCAAAAGGGATTCATCGTCACTAGTGATCGTTGAGACTACTCTTTTCATATTCTTCAGAAGAAGCCATTGTGTCTCCTCCGGGAAGTGAGTAAGTTGGCAGCGAAATAGGCTAATTGACAACGTCTTCCTTATGACCTTACTGAAAGCTGCCATTATTGGCGGGGGCAATATTGCCGACAATAACCATATTCCTGCCTTAAAGCAGTTGTCGGACCAGGTTGAATTAGTAGCGGTTTGTGGTCGTGAAAAAACCAAAGCCCGCGCCCTGGCTGATAAGCATGGAATAGCTCTCGCTTTTGACAATACCAGCGACATGTACCAGACGTGTTCACCTGATCTGGTAGTCATCTGCACACCCAATAACCTGCATTACCCCCAAACGATGGAAGCGCTGGAGCAGGGCTGCCACGTCTTCTGCGAGAAGCCCCCGGCCATTTCCGGCCAGAACGCCAGCGCTATGGCCAATCTGGCCGCAGCCAAAGGCCTGACCCTGGCGTATAATTTTCAACTTCGGCAAACCAGCGAATGGAGCTTACTGACCCGTTGCCAGACGGATGGCCTTATGGGCGATATATACCACATCAAAGCGCATTTTCTTCGTAGACGGGGGATTCCCGGTTGGGGTTATTTTACCGATAAGACTATGCAGGGCGGTGGGGCACTGATGGATCTGGGCGTTCATGTCCTTGATCTGGCCTTATGTGCTCTGGGCTACCCAACGCCCGATCAGGTACTTGGCAATACCTATGACTTCATCGGTAAAGCAGGCGGCAAGGGGTTAATGGGCAGCTGGAATCCCGAAACCTTTGGCGTAGAAGATGCGGCCATGGCTTACCTCACCTTTCCGAACAAAGCGTCTATCATGCTGTCAGCTTCGTTCGCCCTGAACACCCAGGTCGACAAAGACCGGAATCTGGAAATATTCGGAAGTAAAGGCGGGGTCAAACTGTTTCCGTTTACCCTGCACACTGAAGTGGCGGGCGAACTGGCCGATATTCAGTTTCCTTATCTGGAAGAAGTGGATATTCAACTAAAGAATACGGCGGCTTTTCTGGACGCGTGTCAGGGAAAAAACTCCAACGTTTGTACCGCTGATCAGGGAGCTATTCTACAGGAAATCGTTGAACGAATTTACCAGTCGGCAGAAAAGTGACGTGGGTAGCAACTCATGAAGCAGAAGGCTGGTTATCGCTCGAACTTTTAGCCTTCTGCTCCACAGGTTGTCACCCACGCATCAAGTAGTCTTTAAAATCAACCGCTACACCAGCACTTTGGCCGATTTCAGCCAGGCAGGTTTGGTTGTCACAACCCGGGCTTTCAGTTCGTTGAGCATGGCATAGAGTCCATAATACGTTCTATTTACGTACAGGCCATCCTGCGAACCGCGGGCTACCTTGGAATTTTTCAATTCTTCCACCTGTGTCAATCCTTCTGCAAAGGCATACACCCGGCTGAAATAGTCATCGTTTCCAAAATCAAAGGAATCAACTGCGAAGGGTTCAGCCAGCATCCGGGTCATATCGATGAACAGGTCGGAGAAGAACTTACGCTCCTTCGGCGAATCAGCATCGGTGATAAACTCCAGATTCTCGAAGATTTCTTCCGTTAAGACGGGGTCTTCCAGCGTATCAGGATTGACAAGTTTGAAGTAGTTGTCGTAGTAAAAATCCGGGATTACTTTCACACAACCAAAGTCGATGACGCCCATGCTGCCATCGGCCCGCATCAGGAAATTGCCCGGATGCGGATCGGCGTGAACCTGCCGGAGCGTATGGATCTGAAAATCGTAGAAGTCCCATAACGCCTGACCGATCTGGTCACGCACCGCCTGTGAGGGATTCATTTTCATGAACTCTTTCAGGTGGAAACCATCCAGCCAATCCATGGTCAGAATACGCTTCGAGGAGAATTCAGGGTAGTATTTTGGAAAAATCAGGCCCGGAATATGGGCGCAGGCTTCTGAAATCTCAATAGATCGCTTCAGCTCCAGTTCATAATCCGTTTCCTCCAGCAGTTTGGATTCCACTTCACCCATATAACGGTCAATATCGCGTTCATTCAGGTTCAGCAGTCGCACCGCGAGCGGTTTGGCGATTTTCAAATCAGAGCTGACGGCATCGGCCACACCCGGATACTGCACCTTAACGGCCAGCTTTTTACCATCTTTCCAGGCCTGGTGCACCTGCCCAATGCTAGCCGCATTGACAGCGTCGATCGTGAATTTATCGAAAAGCTGCGTGGGTGTTTTGCCAAAGTAGGTTTTGAATGTTTTAACCACCAGCGGGCCCGACAGCGGGGGGGCCGAATACTGAGCCATGGTAAACTTATCAGAATAAGCCACCGGCAGCAGTCCCCGGTCCATACTAAGCATTTGGGCCATCTTCAGGGCAGACCCTTTCAGTTCACTCAGTGCATCATATATATCGGCGGCATTATCCTTATGCAGCTCCTCTTTCGATAAAGAAGGGTCAAGGAGCTTTTTGCTGTAATGCTTTATGTAATTTCCACCAACCTTTACTCCGGCCTTCATGAACTGGCTGGCACGCGCAACTTTCCCTGTTGGAACGGATGTTTGGATCTTCATTTGTGATGAGTGAAAACGTGAAAAAGCGAACGGGCGGTCTGTTAAAAGCCGCTAAAATGCTCTTTCACTCATTTATTTTGGTACATGAACTTGGCAAAATCAAAAAGCGTATCCAATGGCGAACGGCCAATGAGGTCGAAGGTAGTATTGACCGATTTCTCGATGGCCGAATCTGTTTTCTCGAAGTTCTTGCTTACGTCACGAATCCAGAAATCCAGCAAATAGAGCGTTTGGCCCCATAGGGCATTCGGATAACGGTCAGTAATAAACGGACGAGGCTCAACCTCTTTACTCTCCCTGCCTTCGGCGAGAAGATCACGGGCAAAGTCAAAGAACTCGTCTTTAAATGAATTGAAAATTGGGGTCTTCGGGGCCATAGCACCTAACCCCTTTCCCCGGCTTTCAGCCTTCAGTCGACCAAAGCTATAGACGACGAAGCTGCGCTGTGCCTTTAGCAACTCAATCCAGGTGTAATAAAAAGCCAGCAGCTTTTCCCGTACTGAATACCCCTGATACGTGTCGTCTGACTCGACCGTGGCTTTGGCATCATTGAAAAACGCAAGCCAGATATCGGCTTCGATGGCATCGAAGGACGTGTAGTGGTTGTAGAAATCGGCCTCGGCAATTTTCAGTTTCTTGGCAAACTGAAAAACGGAGGTGGGTTGTTTACCATTTTCGAGAACGTACTCCGTGTACGCTTTGCGGATTTTTTCGAGCATTTCCATACAAATTGACAACGGCAGGTTTATGAAAAAAGTTTAGTGGTTTTTCAGAAGTAAAAGCCCGATAACTTCCTGTATTTTTGTATTGTAGTACCTGAATATTTGAACGTGCCATAACCTTTTAAACAACTATTTTACTGTAACTGACATGTATAACATAAAGATGTTTTTTTGTAGTCTTTTCTTACTAATCAGTATCCATAGTTTCGGCCAGTATGGCTATGGTGGTGGATACGGTGGTGGCGGCTACGGAGGCAGAATGGGCGGCATGGGGCAGAATATGCCGAGTAGCCCTCCCCGCGCTTCGGTACCAAACATCGCCGGAGACATGGCCCAGAAAGAAACAAAATGGCTGAAGGAGAACCTGGACCTGTCGAAGGACCAACTCAAGTCGATCAAACAGCTCAACAACGAGTATGCCAGTCAGCAACAGGATGCCATTAAGGATATTATTGGCACCGGCGGTGGCCGTCCTTCTCCCGAAGCCATAAAGCAGGTCAAGGATGTTATGCTCATGTTTAACGAGGAAAAGGAAGAAAAGCTAAAAACCATCCTTACGCCGGAACAGTGGACGCTGTATCAGTCGAAAAAGGAAGCTATGCAAAAGGAAATTGGCGGCTGGCGGCCAGCTCCACCCAAAAAAGATTCCCTGACACGGGCTTCTAATTAAGGCGTCTCTGTTTAGGAATCACTTTCCATAGGTCGTCCATAAGGTCAACCGTTTTTCACTAAATTTTCTGCGTAAGAATAAGTCTAAGCATTGAGTAATAACGTAAGGGTAGTTATAAGAATTGGCTTGTCAAAGCGACGTCTAACCCTACCCCGTTATGCTCATGAAACGATTATTCTGTATCCCCCTGTTAATTCTTAGCTGGTCGACCCTCACAATTGCCCAGCCCGCCCGGAATGTAACGCAGGCCATCCAGTACATAAAACTGGCTAATACACTGCGGGAAGTCGAGAAATCAGACGAGTCGATCAAGTTGCTCAAACGAGCGATGCCTGCCGTAAAGTCGACCCACCCCTACTGGGAGGCCGTTGCCAACGAGGTGCTGGGACTCTCTTACAGCGATTTACGGGATAGTACAACCGCTCTACAATACCTGGAGACCGCCCGGAGCCAATACCTCAAACTCAAGTACGTGGCCAGTGCCTGGGGTGTCAATGAGATTGTCCGCAACCTCTCCAACAAAAACCTGTATGCCGGTATTCAGATCGGTAGCTCGACCATAAAGCTGGCTATCCTCAAAACAAAGTACGAAACAGATTTCTACGAAAAGGAAATCAAATCGACGGTTGACATTGCCAATCCAACCATGACGCTGTTTGCCGACGCATCCGGCTCGCTGAGACCCAGTCAGAATGCGCTAAAAGTCTGCCTCGACTCCATTCAACAGTATAACATCCCCAACGAGCGTGTTTTTGTGGTGCTCAGCAACGACGTTCGGGAAGAGATGGCCAGAAATCCGCAGAACCGCCGAAAACTGTACGATCAGCTATCGCAATTGCTGCCGAACAGCAACCTTAGGATCGACACATCCATGACTTCCGGTCGGGAGGCCGAGCTTTTTACGATTGGAGCAATACCCCGTAAAGTATGGCCATCCACAACGGCCCTGTACATAGGCAATACCAGTACGCTCGGCGGTTATTTTGATCAGAACGGCGGTCCCATGACCAAAACCTTCCATGGGATCAACATTCCAACAGGCCTCAACTCACTCGTCAGCCAGATCGACAACAAGCGCTCGCTAAACCTGGAAGCTTTTAAACGGGAAGCGCAGCGGGTGATCAAAACCGAGGCAGAGAACGAACTCTCCCGGCGACTCAACCCAACAGAAAAAGGGTTACAACAGCGAAAAACCGTTGGCGTAGGGGGCGACATTGTTTGGGCACTTGTCACGTATCTGCATCCTGAGAAAGCGGGTGTAACGGCTGTAGCGGTCACGATGGATGATGTCGAGCGGTTCAAACGCCTGGCCTTGACCGATTACCGCGATTTGACCCGGCCCGGCTTGAGCACCATTGCCAATGCCAGCATTCGGGCGCAGGCGGAAAAGGATGTATCGACCCTTCAGAACCAGTTCGATGAGAAACAACTCATTGCCGGGGCCTTGTGGCTCGAAGCCATTATGAAGGCCTACTCAACCCCCGCTTCCCCAAAGCGGTTCGTATTTATCCGAAATGCCAATGTTGGCTGGGTCACCGGTAAGTTTCTGGAGACGATAAATTACGAATATGAATCCACTATTGCCAAGGGTTCGTTGTATACACGCTAAAGAGTCAATGAAATGCACCGGGTTACGGAGTCAGATTGCCTACCTTTACTCCGTAAGACTATGTATATTAAGTCGTTATCATGAACAACCTCACTGTAAATCGGCCACATAAGCCCCCATCTGCCGAACGGAATAACAGGCAATTCCCTTTCCTTTAGCCTCCAGTAATAACTTGTCTGTGAGTGGAGTTTTATTTGAATCGTCGAAGATGATATGCCGGGCTACTACCCTGCCCTCCAGTTGGTTCCACGCCTGGAGGGCGTTTCGGCGAATAATGAGGTAATCCACAACGGCGGGCAACCGCCAGCGATTCCGGCCATCAAGTTTATTGACTACCAAAAGCGATTTTCCCTGCCAGACCCACAAGATATACTCGCGTGTCTGGTAATAGGCTAGCATTGAATGACGTGAATCCATTGCTATGCCCATGGGGTTTGTGCTAATCTTTTTGAGTTCCGACACCCCCCAGAGGCCGAAGGTGTTTTTCAGATAAAAATCAAACGAACGCGTGTCGGTTGAGTCAAGATCCGTGAGCAACATGGCCCGATGCCCGGCGGTTAAACTGACAGCGGTTTTGTGCGGCAGAAAATGAACGGCGAGCCGTTGTTGACTAGCCTGCTGGAAATCACTCCAGATCGTTTCCACTGCCAGTAATAAAGACATTCCACAAGTAGCCCACAAGTATATTCGCTGACGCGTCAACAGCAGGGTAACCCCTAAAAAAATAACGGCGTACACCATCATCATCGCCCAGGGTGAAAGCCAGAGCCCATCCCAGGCAGCCGCCGGGAACTGCCCTACCTCTATAACGACATAGTTAAGAAACAAGGCTGCTTTATGCAGCAGCCAGCCCAGCACATCGTTCAGATAAGGCACCCAGCTAAACGCCAGCGTTGCCATAGCCAGCGGCAGTAGTAACTGCGACATCACGATGACAATCGGGTTGGCCAGCAGAAAATAGGTAGGAAACTGGTGAAAGTAGAATACACCCAGGGGAAACGTGATCAACTGCGCGACGATGGCTACCGCCGTTAGCTCCCAAAGTCTATTGATCCATTTATTGCGAAATGTGACCACCTGATACAGGGATGACTGCCAGGCACCAATACCCGCCACGGCCAGATAAGACAACTGAAAACCCGCCGAGAATAAAGCGTAAGGGTCAAAGCAGAGGATAAAAAAGGCCGAAGCGCCCAGCGTATTGGCCAACTGCTGCTGCCGACTCGATGCATTGGCTACAATCAACAGGGAGAACATAGCGGCTGACCGCAGTACAGGTGGTGAAAAACCCGTGACCAAGGCATAAAACCACAAAATTATGAGTTGAATGATTGCAATTAAGATCTTTCCCTTTGGCCGCTTAATGAGAAAGCTTAGTAGAAAAGTCAGGACGGTAAACAGGATACCGACGTGTAGCCCCGACACAGACAACACGTGTACGGCCCCCGCAGCGGAATAGGCCCGGTATAAGTCAGCATCCAGATCATCCCGCACCCCCAGAATCATGGCGTTGACAATGCCATATTCGGCACGACTTCCCACCTGATGGGTAAACACACTGTCGGCCCAGGTATTTACAGTGGTTGCCAGTTTGGTCATTTGGTTGGGCGGTTCAATCGACAGAACTGTCCGGGCAAACGGGCGCAGGTATTGCTGGTGATAAATATTACGGTAGCTGAGGTACCGTTTGTAGTTAAACTCCCCCGGATTCAAGGGTGGATCAATGGGCCGTGGCGATCCATTCACCAGCCAAACTTCACCATACCGGGGCCGTAGGGATTGTCCTGACTTATCCAGATAAACAATAACACGGCCGCTTAGCGGTTGCCATTGATCCTGCCACTTTCCCCGCCGAATGCTCAGCTCTACCCGAAATGTTTTAGCCCGTTCCTCGGGTTGCGAACTGATTACCCCCTCATACGCCTGAAGCGTATCAGCCAGATGAATAATGTTGTCGGACCGGTTAAGATCGGTATGCTGATACGTGAGAACCCATCCCAAAGCTACCAGTATCAGCAGTCCGCCAATACCGGAGGCTGTCTGAATGGGTTTTATACCT
This sequence comes from Spirosoma aerophilum, assembly GCF_054782495.1. Classification (NCBI taxonomy): domain Bacteria; kingdom Pseudomonadati; phylum Bacteroidota; class Cytophagia; order Cytophagales; family Cytophagaceae; genus Spirosoma; species Spirosoma aerophilum. The sequence goes on from NZ_BAAGSJ010000013.1 coordinate 1,443,801, forward strand.
TCTCCGGCATGTTGAAAAATGCCCCGGGCAAACAAAGCAACTCCCACTAACCCGGCGGCTAGTGGGAGCAGTGGCCAATCAGGCGCCAACCCGTACAGACAGATACCAGAAATCAGCGCGGCAGTATAGCGAACAAACGGGTTGCCTTTCATTCCTTGGCATAAGCAGATCCCGGCAACACCATTTTATAATGCTGTATACCGGCCTCCTCGAACATCGGGCCTACCGGAACAAAGCCAAATCCGGCGTATAAAGGCATCGCCGTAACCTGGGCATGAAGATAAATTCGTTCGATGGGTTCGGGCTGCTGGCCGAATATATCGTCAAGCACCGCCTGTACAAGAGCCTTTCCAACGCCCTTTCCCCGAAAATCAGCCAGAACAGCAAAACGCTCCATCTTAACCCCATTGGAGGTACGTCGCCAGCGGGCGGTGCCGCAGGGGGTGCCATCGGCACGAGCCAGAAAATGAGTACTAATAGTCTCATACTCATCATATTCCTCCCGCGCATCGACATGTTGTTCTTCAACAAATACTTTCTGCCGGATGGCAAAGGCAGTTTCCAGGTCAGAAGGATTTGAAATGGGTAAAACGTTAATCATATGGTGGTAGAGCGGGTGAAAACCCGCCTGTTTTCATCTAAAGCGGGTATCCTCCCGCCAATATTATTGTACTAACAACCGCTTGCTGACAACTTCGTTGGTGGTTTTGACCCGAACAACATAAACGCCCCTCGCCAGGCCACTGACCGATAAATTTACCCGAGTGCTCGGCGAATCCGAATAGGTATAGTTGCGCAACTGGCGGCCGGTTGCATCGAACAGATCGACATTGAAGGTCTGAAATCCTTTTAGCTGAACATCAATCGAGGGATCGGCCGTGGCTGGATTTGGGTAAACACTAACAGTCAACGTTTCGGTTTCGGTCAGGGGCGATGAAACGGATTTTAACAGTTGCGCCCGACGCGGACTCAAGGTAAGTACCAGACGCATACGGGCCACCTGCCCGGCGGTGAAAAGATTCATACAGGCATCGGGCCAGTAGTTCATGTAATTTTCCACAAGGTCCCGCGTTTGCTGGCCGCTCACACAAGTCGAGAAAGTCTGCTTACAGCTTAACAGTTTCGACACTTCCGATCGATCCTCGGTTGGGGGCGTATCGTTTACATGATCATCCGCACAGCCGTTACCGTCGCCCCAGGTATGGATTAGACCCAGCCAATGCCCGATTTCGTGCGTGGCGGTTCTGCCGAGCGCATACAGCGACGTGCTGCTGACCGTACCTATTTTTCGGCCAAAGTACCTGTAATCGATAATCGAACCGTCCGTAAATTCATTCGTTGTGCCGGGCAAGCCTTTTAAGGTATCGGCCGCCGATGGGAACTGGGTATAGCCAATGTAAGAGTCTATTTTCGCAACCCAGATGTTCAGATACCGGTTGCTGGGCCAGTAGACTATTTGAGAAAGTAAAACATCGTCGTTAAATACATTGAATGACGATTTCTGCGGATAGTAATGACGGGTGATGCCTGTTGTTGGATTTCCATCGGGATCGGTGGTAGCGAGGAAAAATTCGATTCGGGCATCCGCCCCGATCGGACTGGCGTTAAACCCATTGGTTCCGTCTTTGCGTCGGTAATCCTCGTTCAGAACCTGAATTTGTGACAGTATCTGTTCATCCGAAATATTGACATTATTAGCACCACCCACTGTATTCGACGGGTTGCTGTGCACCACATGAACCACAACCGGAATTCGGTAAACGGTCTCGTCGGCCACTTGCCGAAGCGACTGTTCCTTTGACTGCGCCTGTTCAATACGAAGATTTAACTCATTTACCTCTCGAAGCCGATTGGGATTTCGCTGTTGCAGAATCCGCTCGTGATCAACCACGCCACAGCGGTTCATTAATTCTTCAGCAGTGCCTTGCGCCCAGGAAGCAGCAGACGTCACGACATACAAAAACGAACCGGCCAGCCAAAGCCAGCCGGTTCGTTTTGTTATGGTCAGGTTATTATTGACCTGCTTTCTCATACGCTGTAATAATTTCGCGAACGAGACGGTGACGCACAACGTCACGGCCATCGAGTTCAACGAATGAAATTCCTTTAATATTTTTCAAAATCTCGACAGACTCGATCAAGCCGGATTTCTGTCGATTAGGAAGATCTATCTGTGATCGATCACCGGTAATAATCGCCTTTGACGTTGGCCCCATCCTGGTCAAAAACATCTTCATTTGCATAGGGGTCGTGTTCTGGGCTTCATCGAGCAGGATAAACGCATTATTCAGCGTTCGACCCCGCATGTAAGCCAGAGGAGCAATTTCAATGATTCGATTCTCGGTATAAAACTTCAGCTTTTCTGCCGGAATCATATCGTCCAAAGCATCGTAGATAGGCCGCAGATACGGATCGATTTTCTCCTTCAGATCGCCCGGCAAAAAACCCAGATTTTCGCCCGCTTCGACCGCCGGCCGGGTTATGATGATCTTCTTAACTTCTTTGTTCTTCAGGGCCCGCACCGCAATGGCCACGGCGGTGTAGGTCTTTCCGGTTCCCGCCGGCCCAATGGCAAACACCAGATCGTGCTTTTCAGCGGCCTCAACCAGGCGTTTCTGATTATCAGTTTTTGCCCGAACTACCACGCCCCTGGTCCCATATACCAGCACCTCGTCATCATCGGGTGGCACGGGTGGACCACTGCTGGTGCCGTTTACGGGCTGACCACTGTGGCTGATATAATTCTGAACGTTTTCGTGCGTAATTTTTCCATATTTCTGGTAGTGCTCTATCAAAGAGTCCAGAATATCGCTGATGCGGCTAATTTCAGGCGTTGTGCCTTTAATACGTATCTCGTTGCCACGCGAGATGATTTTGCTCATAGGGAACGCAGCGGCCACTTCTTTAATGTTGTGGTTCTCTACGCCCAGAAAGTCGATGAGCGATACATTATCGAGGGTGATGACTTTTTCGACCAAACGATGATTTACGTTAAAGTGTGATTCCGAAAAGTAAGCGATTTCTTTCCTTCTACAACGCGTTTTCTTAAAAATTTATTCACTCCGGTCACTTTCTTATTCAGTGTTAATTTTTTGCACAAAACCAGTAATTTATGTTAGATAATTCCTATCTTGCTGATGTACAGACTTATACTTCCTGATAGTAATATGTACGCTAATTCATTAGTTAACCGTTGCTTAAATAATCGAATTTTTTTTCGGGCGTGTAGCATCAACATTACCAGAATGTTACGAACATTTTGGTGGGGATCAGGCCTATACGTAAAGCAGGTGGGGCTTGCCTTATGGGACCAAGATTGCGTAAACTTGCATTAACAGATGGAGAATAACGCCCGCCCCAACCAACACCTTCGTAAACCTTCCGGCTTTGCCGGAGGTCGTCAACAAGCCGGAAACCATTGGCTCGATACCGGCCTTGGTAAATTACCCCCACAAGCCCTTGACCTGGAAGAAGCGGTGCTCGGTGCGTTAATGATTGAAAAAGACGCGCTCTCTTCTGTCGTTGACATTCTAAAACCAGAAACGTTTTATAAAGAAGCTCATCAGCGAATTTATCAGGCTATCCTGACGCTGTTTGGCAACTCTGATCCCATCGACCTGTTGACTGTTACGCAGCAGCTGCGTAAAACCGGCGAAATTGAACTGGTGGGTGGCGGTGGTTTCGTGTCTGAACTAACGTTTCGGGTTAACTCTGCTGCAAACATTGAGTACCACGCTCGTATTGTCTCCGAGCAGGCCCTGAAACGGGCACTCATTTCTATGTCGTCGACCATTTTGCGCGATGCTTACGAGGATACCACCGATGTTTTCGAACTCCTCGACCGTACCGAGCAATCCCTCTTCAAGATTTCGGAATCGAACATCAAGAAGAACTACGCCGACATGAGCACCATTGTCCGGATGGCGCTGAATGAACTCGAAACCAAGAAAAACCAGGAGGGACTAACCGGTGTGCCGTCGGGCTTCACCAACCTCGACCGCGTAACATCCGGTTGGCAACCTACAGAATTGATCATTCTGGCGGCCAGACCAGCCATGGGTAAAACCGCTTTTGTGGTGAGTGCGCTGCGTAATGCCGCTGTCGACCACGGCAAACCCGTTGCCATTTTCTCTCTGGAGATGTCGTCTGTTCAGTTGGTCAACCGTCTTATTTCGGCCGAAGCTGAAATTGATTCTGAAAAGATCAGGAAAGGTACGCTGGCTCCGCACGAATGGACGCAGCTTCACCATAAAATACAGCGGCTTACCGAAGCACCTATTTTCATTGATGATACCCCTGCCCTAACCATTCTGGAACTACGGGCCAAATGCCGACGACTGAAAGCCCAGCACGACATACAGATGGTGGTTATTGACTACCTCCAGTTGATGTCGGGCGATACTTCGGGCGGTAAGAGTGGCAACCGGGAACAGGAGATCGCGTCGATTTCGCGGGCCTTAAAGAACCTGGCGAAAGAACTGAATGTACCGGTTATTGCCCTGTCGCAGTTGAGCCGGGCCGTTGAAACACGTGGTGGCGATAAGAAACCACAGCTTTCCGACCTTCGTGAATCGGGGTCTATTGAGCAGGATGCCGACATGGTGTGTTTCCTTTACCGCCCTGAATACTATAACATTACAGCCGACGAAAACGGTAACTCAACGGCGGGTATCGGTGAGGTCATCATCGCTAAAAACCGTAGTGGTTCGCTGGATACCATTCAATTACGGTTTGTTGCCAAATTCACCAAATTCTGCGATCTGGATTCGTATTTTGAACCGGTACAGGCGCAGGGATTTGCCCCGGAAGTGAACGGTCTGAGCAGCTTCGAAGCACCGCCATCGGCGGGTAGCGTTTTCAAGAGCAAGGCCAACACCATGTCGAATTTCGGCAACGCCGATCCTACTCAGGAAACTCCATTTTAATTGTAGTTGGTTACCCGGTGTAGTACCGAAGTAGTACGTTGATGTTTCCCAAAAGTTTGATGCAATTCGGCTAGCTTTTAGGAAAGAGGTCGATTTGCTCCGTTATATTCGTGCTTTCCGTTTTACAAACCCCTATAGCATGAATCTACTACGTTTACTTCCTTGCCTACTGATCTGCGTTGCTTCGCTTACGCAGGCCCAAAAGTTGAGAGGACTGGATAAAAGTCCGATGGACATGGCCTATTACCCTGATGATTTTGCCCATGACCGCAAATTTGCCCCCGCCAAAGTTGGCAATAAAGTTTTCGCCCGGGTTACGTATAGCCGTCCGGCTAAAAAGGAACGAGAGGTATTTGGCAAATTAATTCCGTATGATAAGGTATGGCGGGTAGGTGCCAATGAAGCGACCGAAGTAAAGTTTTTTACGGATGCCGTGATTCAGGGAAAAAAGATCAAAGCGGGTGTTTATTCATTCTATGTCATCCCAAAAGAAAACGAATGGACGCTTGTTCTGAATACGGATCTGGACCAGTGGGGCGCCTACAATTATAAACCGGAGCTGGATGTGTTACGCATAAATGCCCCGGTTAAAAAGACCGACGAACTGGTAGAAAATCTCAGTATCCAATTTAGGAAGGCGGGAGATAAAGTTCTGGAGTCAGTCCTTATGATTGCCTGGGACAACGTTCTGGTGGAAACCCCGGTGACGTTCACCCCCTAGGAGCTCGTGAAGTAGTAATTGGTTGAGTGGTTGATTAGTGAATAATCTATTAGAAAGAGCCAACCAATTAATTGGTGAAAGGTATTTATTCCGTAAAAACCGTCCATAAAAGAAGCCTGGTCTGATGAACAGGCCGGGCTTCTTCTTTATGCAACCGGTATCAAAAGTTTGGCTTCAAAAGGTACTTGTTGTAAAACTCATCAATGACCTTAACAGCCTCCGTTGGGGTATCAACGATACTGATCAGTTTCATATCCTCGGGATTGATGTTGTGTTGTTCGCCCAGCATCACATCCGTGATCCAGTCGATCAGACCCTGCCAATACGATCGTCCGACCAAAACGATCGGGAAACGGGCAATTTTTCTGGTCTGGATGAGGGTCAGCGCTTCAAAGAGTTCGTCGAGGGTTCCCATTCCACCGGGCATCACGACAAATCCCTGGGCGTATTTAACAAACATCACTTTTCGAACAAAAAAGAAGTCAAAGTTGATGCTTTTATCAGGGTCGATATAGATGTTGCTGTGCTGCTCAAACGGTAATTTAATATTCAGTCCAACTGATTTACCACCCTGTTCAAAAGCACCTTTGTTGCCTGCTTCCATAATACCGGGTCCACCACCAGTTATAACCCCATAGCCATGCCGAACGAGTTTGGCGGCAATTTCTTCGGTCATTTTATAATAGGGACTGTCGGGTTTTGTGCGGGCCGAACCAAAAATTGACACACAGGGGCCGATCTTAGCCAGCTTATCAAAGCCTTCCACAAATTCGGCCATTACCTTAAAAATCACCCAGGAATCGGCTGTCTTTATTTCATTCCAGTCGTGATCCTGAAAGGCATCTTTAATGCGTTGTTCGTCGGGTGTTAGCAGTAACTCGTCGCGCTTGGGTAAATCATTCGTAATGCGTTCGGTGCTCTGCGTTTCAGAGCGATGAACATTTTCTTTCGTTTCTTCCATTTACGTACTAAAAAAGGCAGTGGGCGCGAAGTGAACTCACTAGATTAGATAAATAATTTGCTTCCCAACTTGTCAGCGAGCCCGTTGTCCGGAACAAAATAGGGACTCAATAGCGAGAAGGAATAAGTTAACGAGTTTTCAAAAGAAAATGTTTCCTGCCGGTAATATACCGGATTATCACTTTACGAGCATCGTTATACGTATTGATCAATAAGCCGCCCCTTCTTCCTTCTACACAAAAAGCCCCTGATTTCAGGGGCTTTTTGTGTAGAAGGAAGAAGAACAATTGCTCACTTTCTTCGACTTTCCAGAAAAGTTTCGATGCGATCAAGCGCCACTGTCAATTCATCTACGGTCGGCAGACAAACGATGCGAAAGTGATCGTTGTGAATGTAGTTAAAGCCATTTCCAGCCACCACGAGCACTTTTTGTTCAATCAGAAGATTTAGGACAAAATCGTCATCGTTGGCCAGATGAAACTGGGTAAAATCGATTCTGGGGAAGATGTACAAGGCCCCTTTAGGCTTTACGCAACTGATCCCTGGAATAGCCGCCATGCGTTCGTAGGCCAGCATCATCTGCTTATGAAGCCGTCCCATGGGCATTACCAGATCATTTATGCTTTGGTAACCTCCCAGCGCGGTTTGTATGGCAAACTGGGTAGGCACATTGGCACAGAGTCGCATACTGGCCAGCAGTGTCAACCCTTCAATGTACGATTTGGCCCGTTGGCGGGCGCCACTCAATATCATCCAGCCACCCCGAAAGCCCGCTGCCCGGTAATTTTTCGACAGCCCTCCCATCGTAATACACAAGGTATCATGAATCATTTTAGAAATGGGGTAGTGAACGGCGCCGTTGTAAAGTATCCGGTCATATATCTCATCCGAAAAAACGATGAGCTTGTGCTTCTCAGCAATCCTGGCAATCCCTTCCAGCACCGATTTTTCATAAACGGCACCGGTAGGGTTGTTCGGGTTTATGACGACGATTGCCCGCGTGCGGGGAGTTATTTTGCTTTCCAGATCGGCCAGATCAGGGTTCCAGTCAGCGGCTTCGTCGCAAATGTAGTGCACCGGCTTGCCCCCACAGAAAGCCACTGAAGCTGTCCAGAGTGGATAATCGGGTGATGGCACCAGCACTTCGTCGCCCTCGTTGAGCAAAGCCTGCATGGAGAGCATGATTAGCTCGCTGACGCCGTTACCAATGTATATATCGTTGATAGCAATACCGGGTAAACCAATGTTCTGCGTATGGTGCATAACGGCTTTTCGGGCCGCAAACAACCCACGCGAGTCAGAATAGCCCTGCGCGTTACGAATATTCAGAATGATGTCGTGGACAATTTCGTCGGGGGCATCGAAGCCAAACGTGGCCGGATTGCCAATATTCAGACTGATAATTTTGTATCCCTGACTTTCCAGTTCGAGCGACTTCTCGTAAATCGGCCCCCGAATGTCATATTTAAGATTGGTAAGCCTATCGCTTTTCAGTATTTCCATACCCGGTAATTCCATCCTGCAAAAGTACGGAAAGTAAACAATAGTGAAGGTGGGATTTGACAATCCTCCGTTTATCTTCAGTCGAAAACGGAGGACTCACTTAGAAGAAACGGGTGTTGGTGGTGAAGTTCACCAGTTGCTGCGTATTAAACAGGTTGTTCATCAGGTTGATGTTATTCAATTGCGCCTGTTGATACGTCCTGACTTTATCGAGGTAGTCCAGCAAGCCAATGGTGCGGGCGTTATACGCTTTTGTGGCTTCCAGCGAAATATTCTGAATTCGATCCAGATAACCCTCCGGTCGGGCATGATACTGATCATAATAGGTGTTTAGTTTGTCAAATGCATTGAGCACGTCACTTTGAACAACAGTACGTTGATTTTCCAGACCGCTGGTAACACTTTTCAATGTTGTCTCCGCTGAGCGAATGGCCCCCTGGTTCCGGTTTCGAACGGGCAGATCCATGGACAGTTGCAGACCGACGAAGTTATTATAAGCGTTACCGTATTTCTCAAATAACAGGCCCGTTGTCAGGTCAGGTGTTCGCCGGGCTTTTTCCAGTGCCAGACTTCGCTCGGCATTGTTGATCTGCTCCTGCGACAGCCCGATATCAGGACGATTTGTCATGGCGGAGTCGATAGCCGTTGAAAGGGCCGGCAGGTTTGTCTGGAGCGGAGGCAGCTCGGTAGGCAGAATGAACGTGCCAGCGGACTGACGAAGCAGAACGCGCAGGATTGCCTGATCATCGGCTAACTGGGTGCGGTAATTGGCACTATTGGATTGCAGGTCACGGATGGCTACTTCGAGCCGGGTAACCTCATAGGCAGCCACCCCCCCGGTCCGGAGTGCCATACGGTACGATTCCAGCAGCCGCTGCTGGCGAACCAGTTCATCGTCAAACAAATGCAGCACCTGAAGGTCATAATACAAATTCGCGTAAGTGGTGTAGAGTTGGTAATGGAGCGTCCGCATGATGTCCCGAAACGCCAGTTGAGACAGCGACCGGTTGCTTTCGGCCAAAGCGACCAGTTTACTTCGTTTACCAGCCAGCAAAACCACCTGCTGCAGCTGTACGGCATAATACCCACTGTTATAGATACCCGCATCCATATCGGCTTGTGACGGCCGGCCATAGGGAAGCACCTTTTTCGTATTCGGGTTATACAGGTTTCCCTGAAACCATAGATTGGGATTGGGGCGCAGCCCGGCCTGGGTAATTGCGGCATCGGCAATATTGATTTGATACCGCTGGGCCAGCAGCTGAAAGTTGCGTTCAACAAACAGTTGCTCAAGTTGCGGAAGAGTTTGGCGGATCGTATCCGGAGCTGGCGTAACAGACTGGGCCTTCAGCGATATCGTTGTTAAAAGGCCACCGAGAAGGAACAAAAAAAGAACTTTTATGCGTGATTGGGACCGATTCATACAGAAAATTCGGGACAGGGAAAATCTGCCTTAATTGGTCGGCAAGTACCGACGGCGTTGTTAAGGTGTGGTTAAAGCCCTATTAATTAGTTCTTAAAAATGAGTAATTCCCGAAGAGCGTAGGAAATAAGCTTCAAATGAAAATTTAAAGAAGTTTTAATAACCCTTTAAACTGGCTTTAAACTCAGTCAAACACCTTTGTTGTTAAATTCTTATCAACGTTTCCGGGTGTATGAAAATCCTTCTTATTCAAAGTGACACAGACTATCTAGAGTTTCTAAATCGAACGCTGACCGAACGGCAATACACCCTTGAGATGGCCACCGATGGCTACACAGGTCTGGCGATGGGCCTGCACGCCCGCTTCGACCTTATTCTACTCGACACCCACTTGACCCGTATGAACGGCCTTGACGTGATACGGCGTCTTAGGCAGGAAAATGACTCGACACCCGTTCTGCTGGTCTCGCACTCCGATGACGCGGCCGAAAAAGCGAAAGGACTCTATGCCGGTGCAGACGATTACCTGGTACGGCCCTGTGATGCCGACGAACTGCTCGCCCGGATTTATGCGCTGCATCGCCGACGAACGGGTGGATTCAATGCACCCTCCATTCTTTCGGTCGATAATCTTGAACTGAATGTAGCGGAAAAGGTAGCCTACCGGGCAAACCAGCGCATCAAGCTGACTGCCCGCGAGTTTCAGTTACTTGAATTTCTTATCAAAAATGCCGGTCGGGTTGTTACAAAGGCCCAGATTCTGGAAAAAGTATGGGATAACAACCCCATCAACAGCACGAATAAAGTAGAAGTCTACATCAATTTCCTCCGTAAGAAAATTGACCGCGATTTTGATCATAAGTTGATCCACACCGCAATGGGTGTCGGCTATTTACTTCGCGCCGGAAATTAGCAGGATGTAGGATGTGTGCTGTATCTTGGCCGGATTTCGTACGTCATCTATCTTTTCCAACCTCTTTGTCGATTTTGGGTTAAGTAGGCATATGGTTGCAGTTTACATACTCACGCTTTCACTTCTAACCTTCCGGACGGACACATTAGTCCCGGCCGATACAACTCGTCCGAAACGTTTTCGTATCAAACCGGCCATCAATCTCGACTTTCGGGACTCGTTTCTTGAAAGCCAGCATGTGAACGTCTGGGGTGTCAACGCTGGAATTAGCTATGGCGCCAAGCGCCATCAGGTTACCATTGGTTATTACTGGATCAATTACGCCACCTACCTCCGGTTGATCGACTGGCGACGAAACGCGGCCCAGCGGATCAATCTCAATTATTATACCCGCACCGATCTGTGGTTTATCAGCAGCCAGTACTGGTGGAATCTGGTGAACAATAAGCGCTGGATGGTCAGTTTTCCGGTTGAGCTTGGCGGGGGCGTGGCCTATGCCCTGCCGCTCAATCTGACTAAAGACAGCCCTATTGACCGAACGCGCCGTAGTTTCTTTGTTCCGCTTCAAGCCGGGGCTTATGCCCAATGGAAAGCCACGCGCTGGTTAGGGCTGACCGCCCAGATCGGCTACCGGGTTTCCGTCTTTCAGACCGATATTGACCAGAACTTCAACGGAAGCTATTATAGCATCGGCGTTTCTATTTACCCGGCGCTACCGGCAGACATTTGGCGGTGGGTGAAAACCGGAGACCGCATATCGCCCCTACACGCGCCTAAGACCCGCCCATTGGACAGTAAATAAAGTCTTAATGGCCGCTAAAGCTATTTTTGCCAACTAATTATGGGGAGCCAATTTACCTCTGTCAGGGTTAGTCTGTTCAGTATACTTGCCAAAGAACAACATCACCAACCTCGCTGTGTACTCGTTCACTCCTCCATAAATCCAGCCAGTTTCGACAGCAGATCGAAGAGTTGGAATAGCAGTTACTGTAACTTCCGAACGAAGCAGAGCCTCACCTAGTCGTCTTTAACACCCTTATTGTAGTACTGATGATAATTTAAGTTTCTATTCTGGAAGGGTACCGAATTATAGAGATCGGAAGAATTAAACGATTTACCCTTTTCTATTTGCCTACTCTGATAGGCGGCCCGGTTGTTCTGGTATAAGTAAAGGCATGGGAATTGGTAAAACCAGGCAGTTTTGGGCTTTTCAAATCGAAATCACATAACCCCATGACTGTAGACAACTTATCCCTGCGCATCTTCCTTCTTTCTTGGATGGTCACGGTGGCCTGTTTACCAGCCTTTTCGCAGCTTGTCACGTCCGGCGTTTACGCCTATAAACCAGCCTCTGTTCTCAACTCTACGAATTATGAAGAGCGTTTGATTTTAGAAGGGACAACCAGGGACTATTCACATCTACTTGTGCAGCTCATCACTGTACCGGCCAATAAGCCAAGTCAGCCCAGCCAACAGATCGAAGAAGAGGCTTTACTTTTTGTGAAAGAGGGTGAATTAACGTTAACGCTGGGGAGTAAACGCACAACGCTAAAGCCCGGCAGTCTTGTCATGATCATGCCGGGTGATGACTTTCAGGTTGACAATAAAAACGCTCAACCCCTCGTCTATTATCAGATTCGGTACACCTCTAACGAAATGCCCGATCTGGATTTATATCGTTTACTCGGTGGGTCGTTCTGGATCGACAGGCAGACGCTTATGGCTACCCAACAGCGTACGGTTAATTATGGCACCCTAATGAGCAGCCGTGTTGCCATGAATATTACTACCATCGAACCTGATTTAACAGGTCCGCCACCCCACACGCATCGGGCGGCAGAGATTGTAATCGTGCTGGACAAACCGGTTCAGGCAACTGTTGGGGGGCAACCCATAAAGGCAAGTGATGGCAGTATCATCTTTGTGGATTCAGAAACACCGCACAGCATTAGCACAAATATTCAGACAGGCAGCACCTGCTTCACCTTTCAATTTTAAGGTTCATTGATTACTCTATTCCGGGTCCATTGGTAGCGATACAACGACTTTTCGAATGTACCGTTACCAAAGGCCAGGTCTTTAAAGTTCTCAAAAATCGCTGGTATTATAAGCGGTCGATACGACCCGGTTCCAGTCGGGGTGGCGTTTGAGGTACGCGGCCACAAAAGGACACAGGGGCACAATTTTAAGGTCGTGCTCCTCCACATATTGCAGAACACCTTCTACCAGTTTCGAGCCAACGCCATGCCCTTCGAGGCTCTGATCCACTTCGGTATGGGTCAGGGCGAGCGTTTCATCATCTACTTTCTGATAGACCACGATGGACAGTTTGCCATCGGTTACCAGTTCAAACTGGTGGCGGTGCGTATTATTTTTCAGTGCGTTCTCAGTCATGTTATTCATACGTTTTTAAACGTTCTACACAAAAAAATGCTGACTTGTTCAAACCAGAGATCGTAATTTGCCAACAACTTTACGCCCAGCCCGGCCATGAACCGTCTCGATCGACTAACCAGCATTCTGATTCATCTGCAAACCAAACGAGTTGTTCGGGCTCAGGAGTTAGCCGACCGATTCAACATCAGCCTTCGGACTGTTTACCGCGATATTCGTTCGCTGGAAGAAGCCGGTGTACCCATCGGAGCCGAAGCCGGTGTGGGGTACTTTCTGACCGACTATCACCTGCCCCCTGTCATGTTCAGCACTGCCGAAGCAAGCGCGCTGCTGATGGGCGGAAAATTGATGGAAAAGTGGGCCGATCAGTCGGTCCAGACAAAATTCGAATCGGCACTTTACAAGATTAAGTCCGTCCTCAAACATACCGATCAGGAATACCTGACTAACCTCGATGCCCATATTGATGTCGCAAAACCGGCTCTGAGCACTCCTTACTCAAATGATCTGCTCGTCGACCTTCAGCAGGCCATTGCTCAACACCATGTGCTTACCCTTCGCTATCATTCGCAGTATAACGATACCGATTCCACGCGTAATGTGGAGCCGGTGGGTCTTTATCACTATAACCTAAGCTGGCACCTGATCGCCTTTTGCCGAAACCGTCAGGACTACCGCGACTTCCGGGTCGATCGCATTCGTCAGCTTACCGATACAGGTGAGCAATTTTCCCGTCGGGACCGGCTTACCTTACAGGAATACCTCGATAAAATGGGCACGACCGATATGCCGACGGTTTCGGTAACGGTACTGTTCCAGAAAAAGACAACCCGGTATTTACAGCACCAAAAACACCTGTATGGATTTCAGCGGGAAGAGGATTTAGGCGACCAGATACGCATGTATTTTCAAACGCCCTATGCGGAAGGACTGGTGCGCTGGCTGCTCATGTTTGGCAATGCCGCCACCATCGAGCAGCCCGATATGCTACGGAACCGACTGCTGGCGTTGATCGATGAAATTCATACCCACTACACCGATCAACTAATCAATATGCCAGCCTGAGACTGCTTATTCCCCCTGAAAGCTAAGACACCACTTAAATGAAAAAGGTAGATTCCCAATGAACATTTTAGCTATAAAAATTATTTATACTCCTGAAGCGACTTTTCAGTCATGAAGGAGCATGTCGACGGCCCACTCAATTGAGTGGTTTTACTTACCCACGCACCTGTTTGATTTGATCTACTTCCTTGAATTGAAATTGAGATTTTTTTATTAAAAAAAGACGGCATATTCGTAGTCGGTATTTCCGTCTCGGTCTGCATCTGAGTACATTCGTGTACTGATAGTTTCGCGTAAGAATCGCCCATAAAAAGAATTATGCCGCAGCAATTTCCAATTTTATTAGTTGACGACGATCCATTAATTGCTGATGTTTTAGAGCGAGCATCCGTAAGTGCTTTTCCAGAAGCTTCTTTCATTCACGTAACCAGTTTCGACGAAGCCAAAAAATTTATTGAAGAATTAGTTGGCAAAGGGCCAAAGATAGTATTGCTTGACATCGACCTACAGGATAAGGTCGATGGGCTTGATTTTTTGGCTTTATTGCGGGCGCATCCTAAAGGACGTATATTACCTGTAGTCATGTTATCGGCCAGTAAGACGCCTACGCTGGTGGAGCGTGCCTATTCATACGGAGCCTCCTCGTTTACGCTAAAGCCCTTTAGCTACGCAGACTGGAAAGTATACTTAAGCAACCTCAAAACCTACTGGTACGAAACCGTAACATTATTGGACGTACGGCATTATAAGGAAGAATAGTCTTTCAGGTATCAAATCCTTCAGCTTAGCAGGAATACTATCCAGTATTTTGCTAAGCTTTTTTTGTGTCAAATTCTGCCCGGTCACCGCTATTCCATCGCTATCCCCGAAATTTAGTACTTTGCAGAGTCAATACGTTCCGTTCCTAACAACATGAGAAAGTACACGATTGCTTTATTTGTTTTTTGCCTGCCCATCTTCATCAATTGTTCTCATTTACAATCGAACAAAACTCCGAATGAAGACAGCGGCCCTAAACCCTTAGCCCTGACCGTTGAACTGGTCGACAATGATTACCAGAAAAAAGGCCAGTCAAGGTCCGTTTTGACCTTGACAAACACAGGCAGTGAAGCCTTACCGGCTTCTGGCTGGAAACTATATTTTAACGGAGGCAGTCCCAACAGTTTTGATGCCTCAGTGGCGCAGGTGAAACTCTTCAACGGTGATCTGCATTACATCAGCCCCGGACCGTCGTTTGCCAAACTGGAACCCGGCAAGTCGACAACCCTGCAGGTGTTGAGCGGAAAAATTCGGAACAAAACAGACTTCCCCACCGGTTTTTATCTGGTATTTGATAAAGACCCGGAAAAGGCTTACCCGGTGGAAACGACCTTTAAATCAGGTACTGTTTATGAAAAATCGGATCGCCTTCTGACCGAGCGAATCTTTGATCAGAATGAAAAAATAAAGGCTATTCCGGCGGATAAGCATCCTAAAGTATTTCCAACGCCGGTTTCTTATCAGGAAAAGGGAACTCCTTTTCAATTGGATAACCAGGTCGTTATAGTTTCAGACAAGTCGTTCACTCAGGAAGCTCAGTATTTGGCGAATCGCCTGGAAACAGCGCTGGGCAAAAAACCAGTTGTACAGGCACAGGGAACAGGAAAAGCAATTTCGCTCCTGAAAAAAGCTTCGCTCCCCGCCGAAGGCTATACGTTGCACGTTGGGGCAGATGGCGTTCAGATTTCAGCATCCACGGGGGCGGGTGCCTTTTACGGTATTCAATCGGTTCTGACGCTGCTGCCTGCTTCAGCCTTTTCCGAAAAAGTAACAAGCATCAGCTTACCAGGCATGGAAGTTACCGACTCTCCGCGCTTCCCCTATCGTGCCTTTATGCTGGATATGGCCCGCAATTTCCAGCCGAAATCAGAAGTGCTTAAAATACTCGACGCCATGGCGCTTTATAAGATGAACGCCTTTCATTTTCACTTCAGTGAAGATGAAGGCTGGCGCCTGGAAATTCCGTCGCTGCCGGAACTGACAACCGTTGGTGCCACCCGCGCCCACACGACCGACCCGACTAAAGCCCTTTTGCCATCGTATGGCTCCGGCCCTAACACGGAAAACAAAGCAGGAACGGGTTTTTACACCAAAGCCGATTTTATTGAAATCCTTAAATATGCCCGCGAGCGACACATTGACGTGATCCCGGAAATTGAGTCGCCGGGGCACGCCCGGGCGGCCATTAAAGCAATGGATTCCCGCTACAGCCGACTCATGAAGGCAGGCAACAAGGCCGAAGCGGAACGCTACCTCCTGCACGACCTGGCGGATAAATCGGTCTACCGCTCAGTACAGGGCTGGGACGACAATGTCATCGACGTTTCTTTACCCTCCACCTATGCGTTTCTGGAGCGCGTGGTCGACGATATACGGAGCATGTATCAGGAAGCGGGTGCGCCCCTGAAAACGATTCACTTCGGGGGCGATGAAGTGCCGGGGGGCGTCTGGGAAAAGTCACCGTCTGTACAAAAGCTGATCGCCGGGAATCCGGCCGTCAAGAACACAGATGATCTGTGGTATTACTATTTTGGGAAAGTAAATCAGCTGCTCAAATCCCGAAGCCTGTTCCTATCTGGCTGGGAAGAGATCGGATTGAAGAAAGTGAAGCTGAACGGGCGATCGACCTGGGTTCCCAACGAAACGTTTGCCTCGCAGAACTTCCGGGTGAATGTCTGGAAAAACAGCCCGGGCTCAGGAGCTGAAGACCTGGCCTACCGGATGGCCAACGCCGGCTACAAAGTCATCCTGACCGGGGTTACGCACATGTATCTGGACCTGGCTTACTCGACCTCATCGCAGGAACCCGGTCAGTATTGGGGCGGCTATGTCGACATCGACAAACCCTTTTATTTCATCCCGTTCAATTACCTCCGCAACCTTAAAGACGACCGGACGGGCAACCGCATCAACCCGTCGATGATCAAAGGAAAGGAAATGCTGACCGAAAAAGGGAAAGCCAATATCGTGGGTATCGAAGCCCCCCTTTGGTCGGAGACCAACCGGACACCCGAGCAGTTTGAGTACAAGATGTTCCCGAAGTTACTGGCCGTAGCGGAGCGGTCCTGGGCAAAAGATCCCGCCTGGGCGATCGAAACAAACGAAGCGAAAAGCGAACAGCTCTACGACCAGGCCTGGTCTGAATTTATTTCAACAGTGGGTAAACAGGAATTACCCCGCCTGGACCATTACGCGGGTGGTTTTGCCTACCGAATTCCGCCGGTTGGTGCTAAAGTGATCAATGGAAAAGTGGCGGCTAACGTTCAGTTTCCCGGCTTAACCATCCGATATACGACAGATGGCACTGAACCAACTGTCCAAAGCCCCGTCTATTCGGCACCGTTGACTAACAGCGGCACCATTAAGTTCAAAGTCTTTAATGCCACTGGCCGATCCAGTGATACCATAACGATACGACCGTAACAAACCTATCCTGATGTCTACTGCAACGCCTACCCGTTTCCCATCTCTGGATGTGTTTAGAGGGCTTACAATCTGTTTCATGATCATCGTGAATACGCCGGGCAGTGGTGCCACGCCGTTTGCCCCGTTGTTACACGCCCATTGGCATGGCTTTACCCCGACCGATCTCGTGTTCCCGTCCTTTCTATTTGTGGTGGGCAATGCCATGAGCTTCGCTATAAAAAAGTATCAGGCTCTCGGCACCTCGGCCGTGTTGGGTAAAATAGCCAAACGAACAGCGCTGATCTTTCTGTTGGGCTACCTCATGTACTGGTTCCCGTTCTTCAAACTCAACGAGTCGGGTGATGTGACCAGCTTCCCGATCAGCGAGACACGTATCTGGGGCGTACTGCAACGGATTGCGCTCTGTTACGGCATTGCATCGCTTCTTGTTTATTTTCTGTCTTTCCGGACCGTCATTTACCTGAGCATTGCCTTTTTGGTTGGTTACTGGCTGATTCTGCTGGGCTGGGGTGATCCTGCTGATCCGTTTAGTATGACCAGCAACGCGGGTTCTCATCTGGATACGTTCCTATTTGGGGATGCACACCTGTACCATGGTGAAGGGTTGGCTTTTGAGCCCGAGGGATTGCTGAGTACCTTACCCGCCATTGTGAATGTAGTGATCGGATACTACGCCGGTCAGTTCGTGCAGCATACGGGAACCACTTACGAGGGCGTCGCCAAATTATTACTGGTAGGCGCAGCCCTGATCCTGGCCGCTCTATGCTGGAACATGGTTTTTCCTATCAATAAAAAGTTGTGGACAAGTTCGTTTGTTCTGCTGACAACCGGCATCGACCTATGCCTGATGGCATCCCTGATTTATGCGATCGATATCAGGAAGTGGACAAATCCGAACTGGACGACCTTCTTTATCATTCCGGGCAAGAATCCACTGTTTATCTACTTACTGTCTGAAGTTCTCGCTATTGCCCTGTATATGATTCCGGTAGGTTCGGGCGATAGTCTGTTTTCGTGGATAAGCACCCATATTTACCAAAATTTGGTTCCGGGCGCTATCGGCTCACTGCTATTCGCCATTTCCTTTATGCTGCTTTGCTGGAGCGTAGGCTGGGTATTAGACCGGCGAAAGATATATGTGCGGGTTTGATAAGCATAATCCGCTAATAAGCAAAAAGCCCATCTCCATGCAGAAAATGGACTTTTTGCTTATTAGCGGATTATGGTTAAAAGTCAGAGTAATCAGATTAGATTGCGCCAAACAGATCTATTAAGACCATGATACAGTTGATAAAATGATTAACCACAGAGGCACAAAGAGCACAGAGGTCTGTTAGGCAAGACTGTAAATCACTGGAACCTCCGTGCCCTTTGTGCCTCTGTGGTTAATCATTTTTCATTTACTGGCACCTAGACGGAGCGGTAAGCCAAATAAAGTGTAGATGCCAACCTATTAAACGGGTCAAAAGCCGTTTTCCGCCATCAGGATAACGCAAGCTCATTCTGCTCGGCATTCGCTTCCTGTGTGGTTTTGTCGACGATCTCTTTAATGATTTGCAACGGCACACGTACCCAATCGGGGCGGTGCGTCAGCTCATAATTCAAATCAGCTATCGCTTTTTCCAGCAAATACGTTTCAAGCATCATTTGCAGATCATCCGGCTGGCTGGGGATGAACGAACTTCCCTGAACCGTTTCCAGATAAGCCTTCAGGAAGAACCCGCTCATGTAGCGGGCACAAAACTCGGCAAACGGCATCAGGCGTGCGGTCTCTTCCTGCGTTACCTGGTGATCTGTCAA
The DNA here is from genome assembly GCF_054782495.1 of Spirosoma aerophilum. NCBI lineage: Bacteria > Pseudomonadati > Bacteroidota > Cytophagia > Cytophagales > Cytophagaceae > Spirosoma > Spirosoma aerophilum. The sequence continues at coordinate 1,462,970 of NZ_BAAGSJ010000013.1, forward strand.
AAAGCCTTCATAAACGACGTAATAAAAGGAACGTATCATGGTGGCCACATCGCGCAGGGGCGATCGTTTCAACCGTCGTTCGCTGTAGCTGCGGGTGGGGTCACCACCAAAATCCTGAATGGCAATATCTTTGCCGGTCAACAGGATTTTTTCCAGTTGCAAATCGCCATGAATACGAATTTTGGTCGTATCCAGTTTAGTCCTGTAGATTCTCCGGAGGGTGATGAGCACGTCTTCTTTTCGTTCGAGCATCTGCTCCACATCAATCCGTACATCTTCCGGCAGCCGTTGCAGGTTCCGCTTCTGACTCTGGTAGCTTTCCCGAACCAGCGATTGCAGACCCGAGAAAAGGGAGCGCTGGTAGTGCAAAGAGAAGTCTTCCGGAGCAAATTCTTTCCGGACCTTATTAGAGGCCAGGGCTTTATGCATCTCTCCTATTCGGATACCCAGCAACTTTGCCTGGTCGGCAGCGCGTCGGCCCAGCAACTCCTGCGTCTCGGCAGGCAGGCTGTCGAACGAGACCGGTTCGCTCAGGGTACCCTGTGGCACTGCCAGAGCCGCATCCAGCTGGGTTTTATCCCTCGCCAGAATTCGCTCAATGTAATTGTTGACACGCTCCAGTACATAGCCTTTTCCGTCGCCATGCCGGGACACCATTTCTTCCATCGTGCCCAGCATAACGGGCTCACCCGAAGACCCCATTTTGATCATACCGACCAGTGTGGGCACATTGGGGTACTTGGCTGTCTCAGACAGAAAATATGTCAATTCGGCATCAGGATTAGCGGCTAGGTCTACCTTGCGGTACAATTTTAACAGGTAGCCGTGATCATAACTGATCGACACATAGCCCTGATTAGACGATACCAGCTTCGGCTTAATATCCGGGTGTTCCTGGAGATAGGTCTTCACTTCGGGCTTACTCTGAAACTGAAGATTCCCCTGCATAACGCTTTTTTCCTGCGTTAACTGCGCCAGCAAGGCAAGTTGTACTTCTTTTAAATAAAGCCCGTCACACAGGATACCTGTTTCATTTCCTACGTCAATGGTGGCCAAAACCGCCTGCGGGCACGAGTCTTTCAGCTTTGAGCCGTAAGCATCCCTGGCAAAAGCAATAACGACCTGGAAAGTTTCCGGCAAACCCCGCTCGTAAGATATCTCAATCAGGAGCATGTACGCCTTTCCTTCGTTCAGGTTAAGTGTACCATGGTTCAGCACCGATATACCCCGCATCGTTTGCCGCTTATCGTCAAACCAATCGGCCCGAATCAGGTAATACGGCAGCAGCTGCGTTTCCAGCAAACTCCGGTTGCGGCTCGACATCAACTCGTTCCAGTCGTCAATGCGGAACGCCGGCAGGTGATACGAACGGACAATTTCGGCGTGGGTTTTCTCCAGCACAAACCATTGGTAGTCGTGCGGGGCCAGTGTGAAAAAGTAGGTCTCACTATCGGAAATAGCCGGAAATGAATTTTTGCTGAACGCTTCAATGGGAACGTATCCTTTAAAACCTTTTAGTTCGACCTCTGCCGGTTGGGCGTACTTTGACAGGTTGACCACGATCAGGAGCGTCTGATCTTCGTACGAACGGGTAAACGCCAGCACTTTCGGGTTTTCGACATTCAGAAACACCATATTTCCGCGCCCGAATGCCTTGTAGTTTTTGCGGAGGTTAATCATTCGCTTCATGAACCAGAAGAGCGACGAGGTATTACGACGCTGGTTTTCTACGTTCACGGATTCATAATGATACTCCGAATCGAGAATGGTGGGCAGGTATAGTTTCTGTGGATTAGTACTGGAGAAACCCGCGTTCCGGTCTGGCGACCATTGCATGGGAGTTCGTACACCATCCCGGTCGCCCAGGTACACATTATCACCCATTCCGATTTCGTCGCCATAGTAAATGACGGGCGTGCCGGGCAGCGAAAACAGCAAACTGTTCAGCAGTTCAATTCGCTTCCGGTTGTTCTCCATGAGCGGAGCCAGCCGGTGGCGGATGCCCAGGTTGATTTTTGCCTTTGGGTCTTTGGCGTAGGTCTTGTACATGTAATCCCGCTCTTCGTCGGTAACCATTTCGAGGGTTAGCTCGTCGTGGTTTCGGAGGAAGATGGCCCATTGGCAATTATCGGGTATGGCGGGTGTCTGCTCAAAAATATCGGTAATGGGGTACCGGTCTTCCATCTGCAGGGCCATGAACATACGGGGCATGACCGGGAAGTGGTAGTTCATGTGGCACTCATCGCCATCCCCAAAATACGAGGCCGAGTCCTCCGGCCACATATTAGCTTCGGCCAGAAACAGCACACCCGGAAAATGATCGTCGATGTGTTTACGGAGCTTTTTCAGGAAAGCATGGGTTTCGGGCAGGTTTTCGCCATTGGTTCCCTCGCGCTCGTACAGATAGGGAACGGCATCCAGCCGAAAACCATCGACACCCATCTCGCACCAGTAGTCAATCATTTTGAACACTTCGCTCTGTACCAGCGGATTGTCGTAATTCAGATCGGGTTGGTGATGAAAGAACCGGTGCCAGTAATACTGCTGGGCTTCATGATCCCAGGTCCAGTTGGAAGTTTCATAATCCTGGAAAATGATCCGAACATCCTTGAACTGGGTGGGGTCGTCAGTCCAGACGTAATAATCGCGTTCCGGCGATCCTTTGGGCGCTTTGCGGGCCCGTTGAAACCAGGGGTGCTGATCGGAGGTATGGTTAATGACCAACTCCGTAATGACTTTAAGATTCCGTTGGTGGGCCTCGCTGAGCAGCGTCTTAAACTCCTCAATGGTGCCATACGACGGATTGATGGCGTAGTAGTCAGCAATATCATACCCATCGTCCCGCAAAGGCGACGGATAGAACGGTAGCAACCAAATGGCCGTAACGCCCAACTCCTGTAAATAATCTAACTTCTCAAGCAGCCCCTGAAAATCGCCGATTCCATCGCCGTTACCATCCCGAAAGGCTTTTATGTGTAGTTCATAGATAATCGCGTCCTTGTACCAGAGGAGATTATCCTGTATTTCTGCGCTGTTGATTGGCATAATAGCTTAAGATTAAGGCACTGTCATTGCCTGCCAGTTCATTACATAACCAAAAAACGAGCGTAGCGTTTTGGTTTTATGTGATAACGGCGTCTTAAGCGCTCAGAGTTAGTATGTTAAGGCAATTGACTTAGTAGATTATTTATTTTCTTTTCTAATAAACTTACCAAGTTCCTGTCATATCGTGTCAGCTGGTGAGCAGAACAACAAGCCTGTCTGAAATATTTATGGCTTGCTCTTTTTCAATGCCTGCATGGCCTTTGCATACCGCCGTCCAAGTTCACGGGCCGATTCTGCATTGAAATGTGTGGCATCCCCCCCATCGGTCAACCCCGACGCGTTGGCACAGGCGACCCGCGAGACGCGGTTGGGCAGGTTTATCAAAATGGCATTGACCTGAACAGCCGACGGATTCTTTGCTGTAAAAAAATCGCCCAATGTTCCGACCACCACCGGAGTAGCTGGAGCCTTAAAAACCTGCCGGAAGCGGCTAATGAGCTGGATTAACTTCTGTTCGTACAGGGCGGCTAGTTCGGGCTTACTATCGCTCTCGCCCTGATGCCAAAGAATACCTTGGAGTGTCCCTGACTGCTGGGCAAGCTGCACCCGCTTAATACCCTCATCATACGGGTAATTTTTTGTCTGCTCGTGGTACCCGCCCGGCTGCCAGGCGTCGATCGCCGACCCGCCCACGGCCGTGGGGATCAGACCAATAAATAGAGAGGTGTCTTCTTCGGCCATTTGTTTGCCAAATGCCAAACCGGGTCCAACGCCCACCACTGCCGGTTTATCGAAATGCATAGGTTCTGTGGCCGGAACCCACTGATTGGCTTTATTTAACATCCATACACGCGGGTGAGGGGTTTTATCGACACTGTCAACTTTCCCCCGACCGGCCATGTTCGACTGCCCCGCCAGCATGTACAAATGGAATTTAGCCGGTTTTAAACCTGCTGGCAAAGTCGGTTGCGCCAGAGCAGTTGCCTGACTGAAAACGCACAATGCGATCAATAGAAAAAGCTTATTGTTCATTATCAAAGAGGTGCTTGTAGTGCCTTAACGTTCTTACTGAAGAGGTTTTTGTAGTGCCCGCCGTCCCGATCGGGTGCTTATCTGGTATTTATCGCCCGGCCGGGACGGTCGGCACTACAATCAACGTAACGTACTTTTCCAGCTTGTCCACTCCCCCATCAGCTTACTAAAATTAGCTTGTGCTTCCTTCACGGCGGCAACAGCCTGCGTGGTGGGTGGCATATCGGCATCCTGAAGAGTGCCGAACAGTGAACTGAACGCTCTGTTGAGGCCGTTCAGGCTCGTTTGCAATGTGCTGAATGTTTTTTTCTGGGCGTCCGTCATCGAACGACTTTTCAAATCCAATGCTTCTTGCTGCAAAGCCATGACGCTTTTTCGTCCGCCAAACACGATGAGCGATAGGTCGTGCTGTTGTTTCAGCGCCAAAGGACTTGTTTTAACCCGAGGGTCCATCGTAATTACCAAAGGCTGCGTAACGGTTTTGCCGTTTGCCGTCAGCGAGACCGTGTAGGTGCCCGGCATGACCCAGGGCGAGGTAAACTCCGGTGCCGTTTGGTGGAAAGTTGCCGCAATTGGGTAGGAAGGCGGACCAGGCAGTGGGGCGTAATGCAGATCCCACATAAACCGGTGCGAGCCAGCTGCACCCGACAAAATCTGCTGCGGCCGAATCCAGTAAGCAGGCAGATTTACATCGGGAACAGCATAGGGTTTATCGTCGCTCCGGAATTGATGCACGGTTTTGCCAGCCGCATCGGTAATCGTCATCGTAACGACCTGACCGGCATTTTCCTTCAGGTAATAGTCGATGATGGCTCCATCGGGTGGATTCTGCCCGGCGGGTTCTTCTTGCGGCAGCGGAGTATCGGGGTTCATGTTCCAGCGTACCCGGTAGGCTCGCTGGGGTTTATACAGGATCGTTGCTGTTTTTTCCAGATCCGCAGTAAGTTGTCTTAGCGGGGTAATGTCGTCCAGAATCCAGAATGACCGGCCGTGGGTGCCCACCACCAGGTCATCGTCTTTAATGACCAGATCGCGAATTGACGTAGCGGGCATATTGAGCCGCAGCGGTTGCCAGTGTACGCCATCGTCAAACGACACATGCACGGCCGTTTCTGACCCGGCAAACAGCAGTCCTTTCCGTATTGGGTCTTCCCGAACGGCATTGATAGGATCGTTGGGCAGGCCCGTGACAATTTCCTGCCAGGTTTTCCCCCCATCGTGCGTCCGGTAAATATGGGGGCGCAGGTCGTCACAGCGAATGCGGTTTACAGCGGCATAGGCGGTGTTATCGTCAAAGTGTCCGGCGTCGATGAGCGATACTTTACTCCAGGAGCCCACGCCCGGCGGGGTTACATTTTTCCAGGTTTTACCGCCATCGCGGGTCAGCTGAATCAGCCCATCGTCAGTTCCTATCCAAATGGTGTTGATGTTTTTTTGCGAAGGCGCAATGGTGTAAATAACCCCACGAGCGGGCATTTTCGCCATATCGGCCGTGCGGTATACGCCTACGCTTTCGGGAATGTCGGGATAGGACGTTCGTGTCAGATCGGGGCTGATGACCTGCCAACTGTTACCGCCATTGCGGGTTTTGAACAGGACATTTCCGGCGAAATAAAGCTCCTTAGGATCAATGGGCGAGAAGAGCACCGGGGCGGTTCGGACAAAACGGTATTTACCCGACCGGACCGCTTCAGGGGCGATGTTCTGCACCTGCCCGGTCCGTTTGTCGAATTTTGTCACCTTACCCCCGTAAATAATATTGGGATCGAGCGGGTCGGCCGCCACATAGCCGTATTCCTCCACGCCCACCGGGTGCCACTCCCGAAAGGTTATCTGCCCATCGTTTCCGCGGCTGGCAATGCCTACCGAGCCGCTCTCCTGTTGACCGCCTAACACATTGTACGGGAAGCTGTTATCCGTACTCACATGATAGAACTGAGCTGTTGGCTGGTTGTACCACGAACTGAAAGTTTGACCACCGTTGACGGTGACAATACCGCCCTGATCACCCGCCAGAAGCAACGTATTTGGGTCATTGGGGTTAATCCAAAGACGATGGTAATCGTCGCCACCGGGTGCCCCCCGGAAGTCGTTCCAGGTTTTACCCCCATCGTTCGATTTCCAGGCCGACACATCGGCAATGAACACAATATCGGGGTTGGTGGGGTGCGCTTTTACTTCGGCAAAGTCGCTCCCCCGGCCCCAAAGCCGCTGGTCATTATTGATACGTGTCCAGGACTGGCCTCCATTATCAGAGCGATACACCCCACCCAGTTCAGGCGCGTCGACCGTTGCATACAGACGATTGGGCTCACCAGGTGCAATACAAAAGCCAATCCGGCCCAGCCCCTGCTCAACGGTGGGCAGCCCTGTCGTCAATTTTTGCCAGGTTGTTCCGCCATCCGTCGATTTGAACAGACCGCTTTCGGGTCCCTGCCACTGCCTGTTTTCCCAGGGGCCTTGTCGGGCAGCCCATAGGTCGGCATACACAATGTTCGGATTTTTTGGATCAATGGTTACCTGAACAGCGCCCGTGTTTTCATCCTTATACAGCACCCGCTCCCAGTTTTTCCCCCCATCGACGGTTCGGTACACACCCCGTTCGGTATTGGGGCCGTATGGATGTCCGAGTACGGCGGCAAAAACCCGGTTCTCATTGGTGGGGTCAATACTGATGCCGCCAATCTGCTGCCCGTCTTTAAGACCCAGAAACGACCAGGTCTTCCCGGCATCCGTCGATTTATACATGCCGTTCCCCACCGACAGATCAGGCCTTTGGAGCCCCTCGCCACTGGCTACATAAACGACATTAGGATTAGAGGGTGCCACAGCGACGTCGCCAATGGAGCCGGTCGACTGGTCGTCAAAAATAGGCACCCATGTGCGGCCATAGTCCGTCGTTTTCCAGACACCGCCGTTATTAACACCGATATAAAAAACGTTCGGTTGCTGCGGAACACCGGTAGCCCCCACCGTTCGGCCACCCCGGTGCGGCCCGATCATCCGCCATTTCATGGCATCGAATAACTTGGGAGAAAAGGGCTGCGCGTATAGGGTGGCTGTAAAAAAAAAGAAAGCTAATCCTAGAAATAGCCTATTACGAGTGCAGTGTAAGGACATAATACAGGTTGATTGGGGACACTCAAATGTAAGAAGAGGAACGCGGATTTAACGGATGCTGCGCAACACGGATGCAAACGGATTTCTTTCCCCGCTTATATCTGTGTTACGCAGCATCCGTTAAATCCGCGTTCCTCTATGACAAACCGATTACTTTTTCAAAAACCAGAGAAATAGTCCGGTTATGGTTACAACGGCCGTAGCCATCGCCAGGATAATATAGAGCACCTGCGTAAAAATGCCGCCATAACGACCAAAGTGCAGCTCCTCGAAAATATGTTCGGCAATGTACTCCAGATCGGCATCGCGGGCGTCGAATCCGCTGATATATGCTCCCGTCCGGGCGTCGACCGTTGCCGCAACGTTGTACTTCCCGAGCATACGTATGCTGGCGGGCATGTTGCCCCGAATGACCAGTGTCGTATCGCCCGGTTTGGGGAAGTCGATGAGTTGGGGTTGAAAATCGGCGATGGATGCCTTGGCGGAAGCCATGGCGGCATCAACCGGGATCGTTGACAACGAAACTGGAGTTGCCTCTTTATTTTCGACTCTTCGACCATCGCCAAACTTGCGTTCGATCTGCTCCCAATGGAAGAAGATTCCCGTGGCACTCATCATGAGCATGAACAACAACGCCACCACACCCAACCACTTATGAATATCGGCATAAACAATCCGGGGGGCTTTGTTCCAGCGCACGCCAATCTTGAATACGCTCAGCAGCGACCGGCGGTAGTACCAGGTGCCGGTCAGTACAGACCCAAGCAGGCAGATACCCGCCAGGCCCATGACAAAACCACCGACGGGCTCCAGCAATAGATTTTCGTGTAGTTCACGCGCCCGCCGAATCAGCGTTGCCTCGGCATGTCGGGCCCCAATGATCGCTCCGGTGTAGGGGTTTATGGATACCCAAATCCGTTCGCCTTTGTCCATCAAATCCGCCCGGATGGCTTCAGTAGGGCTATCCCCCAGTCGTATATTCCGTACCTGAGCCGTTGGGTATTGTTGGTTAAGGGCAGCCACCAATTTGCCGTAAGACTGGCGTTGACCGGCTGGTTCAACCTGGGTTAGGGTTGGATTTAGTAATGAGTCGACCTGCTTTTCAATGACCAAAATAGAGCCGGTGACGGTCAGGAGCAAGATAAACAAGCCGCCAATCAGGCCCAAAATCCGGTGGTAGCGGTAAATAGCTTTATCAGAGAACATAGACACTGGTTACTAAGATGTTAATGTGGTGTCGGGTCCTCAGACCCGACACAAATTGCTGACGCGAGTGTGTCGGGTCTAAGGACCCGACACCACGCCCAAAACATAACTCACCCAAAAATTAATTCAAAATAATTGCGGGCACCTGCTGTTCGGTGACCATTTTGTTGAAGCTTGGCACCTGCGTGTTGATGACTTCTTTGAGCTTCGTCAGCGCTGTGTCAATTTGCTTTGACAGGTCATCATAGGCGGTGTAGGACGACTTGGTTGGCTTAGTATCGGCCGATGACACCACAGACGCGACCCCCGCAATTTTGTCGTTCAGACGAATGGGATACGCCAGTGCGTCCTGCGGTGCTTTCGACTTCGGCTGCATCAGCGTCGATTCGATCTTGTCTAATTCGTCAACGATCGGCTTAGCCGCATTCTTGAATTTTTCAGCAACTTTTGGGTCTTTCACGCCATTTGTATACCCGTTGATCTGGGTGCGAATCTGCCGAAGCTGGTTAATAGCTTTGTGCGTTTCGGACAGTTTCCCGTTTATTTTCTGCAACAGGTCGAACTGCTCCTGGTATTCTGCGGCCGTAATCGCCAGGCGTGGGTCTTTCCGAATGTCGATGGGCTGTTCAGCAATCAGCGAATCTCCCAGCAGCATCCGGACTTTATACATGCCGGGAATTACTTTAGCGCCCGTTCCACGACCCGTCCACATCACGTTGATGCCGTCAACGGCGGCAGCATCGGGATAACGCATATCCCAAACGAACACATTCATACCCGGACTGGCGGGTATTGAACCGGGGCGCGTAGCCGTTTCGTCCTGATAAAATTCCTTTGCGATTTTGAGGGGCTGTCCTTTTTTGTCCTTCGTGCTGGAATACGCGCTGATGGTATCCCCGTTTGTAGTCATGTAGATCAGCCGCAATTCTTTTGTAGGCTTGCTTTTCAGGTAATAGCGCGTAATGACGCCATTTTGAGCATTTTCGCCTTCATCCGACGGAGCGGCCCGACCCCGACGAGAATTACCGGCACCGCCTTCCATGCGGTAGGCGTGGCGGGGTTTGAACAAGTGCATCTGGGCCACCGATTTACCACCTTGCTTTACGTCCATTAACTCGTGCAGCGGTGTAATGTCGTCCATGATCCAGAATGCCAGACCGTGGGTCGCGATGACCAAATCCTTTTCGCGCTTCTGGATTTGCAGATCACGCACAGGCGTAACGGGCAGGTTCATGCTCAACTTCTCCCAGGAACCACCGTCATTAAATGATACGTAAACCCCACGCTCAGTTCCGGCATACAACAGGCCAGGTTTATTGGGGTCTTCGCGAACCACATGGCAATGCTCATCCGAGGGGATGCCCGCCGTTATGCTCGTCCAGGTTTTGCCGTAGTCCGTCGTTTTGAACATATAGGGTTTACGGTCGCCGGACATATACCGCTTGGCCGCCAGATACGCCTTACCCGCCGTATGGTCGGATGGGTGAACCATGCTCATGATTGCCATTTCGGGCAGCATGGTCGTAGCTGGGGTGATGTTCTGCCAGTTTTTGCCGCCATCACGGCTGATGTGCATCAGCCCATCGTCCGAACCGGCCCAGAAAATGTTCTTTTCAACCGGCGACTCGGCGAAGGTAAAAATCGTCGGGAAGGTTTCAGCACCGGTATTATCTTTCGTAATCGGGCCGCCCGTGTCGCCCTGTGTTTTAGGGTCGTTTCGGGTCAGGTCAGGGCTGATGTCCTGCCACGAATGGCCATTGTCGGTACTCCGGTGCAGGTACTGCGAGGTGATATACAGCGTTTTGCTGTCGTGGGGCGAGAAAACGATGGGGTACGTCCACTGAAAACGGTATTTCCGCGCCGACGACGGGGCTCCCATGAAATATTCAGGGTATACATTGATAACCTGATTCTGGTCCGTTGCTTTGTCATACCGGGTAATCAGGCCATCATAGCTGCCGCCGTAAGTTACGTTCGGGTTATTCGGGTCGGGAGTAATATACCCCGATTCACCACCCGATACCGGGTACCATGCCGACTTTCCAATGGAGTACTCGGTGGTACGGCTGGCAATCCGAATCGACGAGTTATCCTGCTGGGCACCGTAGAGATTATAGGGAAAATCGTTGTCAACCGCGACATGGTAGAACTGCGAGGTCGGAATGTCGACGTCGGAAAAAGTAGCTCCCCCGTTGTAAGTGACCTCGGCACCGCCATCGTCGGCAATGATGAAGTTCTGCGGATTTTTTGGATTCCACCAGATGTCGTGCGTATCGCCGTGGTGTACGCCAATGGTCGAAAATGTCTTCCCGCCGTCGTAGGATTTCAGGGCGTTCACGTTCAGCACGATCAGGCCGTTTTCATCCTGCGGATCGGCGGCCAGCATCATGTAATACCACGGCCGCTGCCATAGGTTCTTGTCTTCGTTGATCAACTGCCACGACTCCCCGGCATCCTCCGAACGATATAAACCACCCTTGGCATTCTCAACCATGGCATAGAGCCGGTTGGAGTTGGCAGGCGAAACGGTGATGCCGATTTTGCCCAGCAGCCCTTTTGGCATACCGGGTTTGGCACTCAGATTCGTCCAGGTATCCCCCCCATCGGTCGATTTATACAACCCGCAACCGGGACCGCCACTGCTCATCTTGTAGCTGTTCCGATACGCCTGCCACATCGACGCGTAGACGATAGACGGATTGTTGGGGTCGAGTTTGACGACGATGGCGCCCGTGCTATCGTTTTTCGTCAAAATGGGTTTCCAGGTTTTGCCCCCATCCGTGGTGCGAAACAGGCCCCGCTCTTTGTTGGGGGCAAATGGATTTCCTAAAGCGGCTACATAGGCCACATCGGGATTGGTCGGGTGGACCTCGATGCTGGCTACGGCATCGGCCATTTTGAGCCCCATATGCTTCCAGGTTTTACCCGCGTCGGTGGATTTATAGACGCCGTCGCCATTGGCAATATTACTCCGAATGTCGGCTTCGCCCATGCCTACGTAAATCGTATTCGGGTCGGAAGGAGCAACCGCCACCGCACCGACAGAGCTGGATTTGAAGGTACTATCCGACACCATGAACCAGTTGGCCCCGCCATCGATCGTTTTCCAGACACCACCACCGGTAGCGCCAAAATAATAGGTAAGTGGCTGACTCGAATGCCCGGAAACGGCCAGCGACCGTCCACCCCGAAAGGGGCCAATGTTACGCCACCGCAAGCCATTGATCAGGCTATCGGTCGATTGGTTGGCATTTGATTTAGGTACTGGTTTACTTTTCCGCTGGGCAAAGGCTGGATTAACCGTTGAACAGGCAATTGCCAAAGCGATTATACTAAATGTAAATTTTCTATTTACCATGAAAAATTCGGTTAGTTAGGGATGATGCAAAATAATACATGGAACGGGAGAAAAGGCATTAAATCGGCTAGAAGCCTTCTTTTTATAACGTTCCCCGCAAGGTGAGTACCAGATTCCGTCCCGGCGCGCTAATGCCCGATGCAAAAACGCGATAGTTACGGTCCAGGATGTTTTCCAGAGAAGCCTGCACCTGCAGGTATCGATTTACCTGGTAGCTGGTTCTGAGATTAACCGTTTGCCAGGCGGGCATACCCTGCGGTGTCGCATACACAATGTTGTCCTCCCCAACCAGGTTGTAATCCTTCCGGCGTTTCCAGCTATTGAACAACACATTGGCCTCGGCCCGGAACTGTCTGACCGTCAGGCGAAGGCCCCCTTTACCGTAAAGGGGGGGAATGTGATCGAGTGGGTAGCCCGTCGAATCGGTCCGGATACGACCTTTTGTATAGGTCATGGTACCGAAGAGGGTAAGCGAAGGAGTCAGGTCGGCCGAAAGCTGGGCATTGAACCCAAATAACCGGGCCTGCTGCGAATTAACCTGGATAACGATTCGACTGATACGTCCGTTGTAGTCAATCTGTGATTGTCCGTTTAAAGTGCCCGGCTGGGTGTTAATGGCATTGTTATAAAGTGTATAGAATCCTTCGAGATCGAGCGAAACCCGTTCCGCAATCTGCTTCCGAACACCCGCATCGAAGGTGTAGGTGCGCTCCGGTTTCAGATTGGGATTGGGAACGATCAGATTTCCGGCTACGGACTCGAACACTTTTGCCAGATCATCGACGTTCGGCACCCGATACCCCGACGATAGCGATGTCGCCAGTTGCCAATGGCCCGGCAGGCGCGTCACCCAACCCAGACTACCCGTAAAGGCCCCCGACTCCTGGGTAATATCGTTGTAGGGAAAGGGAAAGAATGTTTTGTCGTCAAACCTGGCGTAAAGTCGATTGTAGGCATAGCGGGCACCATAAGTCATTGTGGAGCGAGTGCTCACGTCCAGCGTTCCTGACACGTAACCCGCTATCGACTGGGTATTGGCTCCACCATCGGGGTAGCGGGTGTCCAGCGGGTCAATTTTGCCGGTTTGTACATTTTGCCGAAATGCCGTCGACCGAACGGTGTTGTAGGTGCCTTCCAACCCATAGCGCAGCGTGTGGACTTCCGTCAATTTTTTTTTTAAATCGGCGTTCAGCGTCCATACGTTCACCTTTTCTGTTCGGTGCTGCAAACCATAATTGCCGAAGCGCCGATTATGCCGGCTCTCTTCTATGGACTGGTAGGCGGCAATCAGCTTTAATTCATCGGCCATTCCAGTCGTAAACTGTTTTGTCAGACCGTACGATGTTAACAGGCGTTTCTGCGGTCCATAATACCACTGGGCGTGGACTGGGTTTCCTTTTGCATCGACTTCGGTAAGCCGGTCATAACGGGGAATATCACTACTGGTCGAAAACTGGGCATTCAGCAGGTGCTGAGTCCGGTCGGTCGGCCGAAACAGCACTTTTTGCAGCAGATCGATTTGTTTATAACCCGATGCTACCTGAACCAGCGGGTCGGGATTCGTTACTTTCACATCGGTATTGTTCTCAAAACCGGCGTAGAAGGGCCGTAAACCCAGCTGGCCCATGTCGGCGTTCCGCTGCTTGCCCTGCCGAAGATCCCCGAAGTCCGAACCGGTTACGCTGGTTGTGAACGCCCACTTCCGAAAACCTAGGTTCCAGTCAGCATGAGCGGTTTTTTCATTCATGGCACTGCCGTATCGTACAAAGCCATTGGCATTGACGGCCGTGTTTCCCGACGCACTCAATTTGGGCGACAAGGTCTGTACATAGATAACACCACCCAGTGCATCGCTTCCATACACCACCGACCCCGGCCCCAGCGCGACTTCCATCCGCTCCACAGCAGCATTGTCGATGGTGAGTATATTTTGCAGGTGCCCGCCCCGAAAGATGGCATTGTTCATGCGAACCCCATCGACAACCATCAGCACTTTGTTAGCTTCAAAACCACGGAGTATAGGGCTACCTCCACCCAGTTGACTTTTCTGAACCAGCACCTGCCCACTTTGCTGCAATACCTCGGCCATGGTCGGCTGGTTCAGAAAGCGCAACTCGTTCCGGGTAAAAATCCGAATGGGCTGAGCCACGCGCGAAAGCGGCTCGGCGGTACGGTTGGCGGCAACGATAACCTCATCGATTGCCAGCAGTTTTTCGGTCATCAAAACGGTAAAATCCATGGCTCTAAGCTGTTCCATGGAATACTGAATGGTCTGGTAACCCACCCGGCGGAAAACAAGGTTATTTGAACTGGTTAGCGCCGATGCATCTGCCCGACCTGATCGGTCTGTAAAAATTGGCTGCGGTAACCCGGTCGAAAGGCTTCTGACTTCTACATTTTCAATGACTTGAAGTGTCGTTTTATCCTGCACCAGGAGCGTCTGAGCCGCTGTTAAAAAAGGTAATAAGCCGAAAAGCAACCCGGGAAACCATTTCATACACGTTACCATATTAAGACTTTTTAATGCAGTAAAGCTATGAAGACTATGTGTATTCCTGACAAAAAATAAAAAAACCGATTTACGATTATTTGGCATTCAGAGAAATAGGTACCAAAATAAATTGACTCGTCCCAACCTATTCAAGTTAAAATAACGGACTGCTACAAAAAATCAAAATATTTTTCTTAACGCTATCCCTGTGAATTGGGATTGGACTTTCCTAAGTTTGTCTAACTTATTCTTAACTGTTATTCAGGCTTCCGCCCATCCAGAAATGGTCTCCTATCAATACAACAAAGAATCCCCGAATTACCCTACTTTATCTGCCGGTACAAAGCATTTTACCTTTTACGTTCTGGCAATCATTTGCAGTCTGGCACTCAATAGCTCACTTTGGGCGCAGGCAGCCACCAAACCGGATACGGTCATCAACCCTGTTTTCAAAGGTATGGCCTGGCGAAACATCGGTCCAACTCGTGGTGGCCGGTCGCTGGGATCGGCCGGGTCGCCGAGCCGCAAACAGGAATATTATTTTGGAGCCGTGGGTGGTGGCTTATGGAAAACAACTGATGGCGGCACAAGCTGGTCTCCCGTTACCGATGGTCAATTAACCAGTTCATCCGTAGGCGCTGTCGCCGTAGCCGAATCCAATCCTGATGTTGTCTATATCGGAACGGGCGAAACCCAGCTTCGGGGCAACATCATGCAGGGCGACGGCGTCTATAAATCCACGAATGCCGGAAAAACCTGGACCAACATTGGCCTGAAAAATTCCCAGGCCATTGCCCGCGTCCGAATCCACCCCACCAACCCCGATATTGTGTACGTAGCTGCGCTGGGGCACCCCTACGGCCCTAACGAAGAGCGGGGTATTTTCCGGACAACGGATGGCGGTAAAAGCTGGAAGAAAGTCCTCTATAAAAGCGACAAAGCCGGGGGTATCGACCTGATCATCGACCGAACCAATCCAAACGTATTGTATGCCTCCCTTTGGCAGGTTTACCGCAAACCCTGGAAAATGTGGGGGGGCGGTGGCGACTCCGGCTTGTTTAAATCCACCGACGGGGGCGAAACCTGGACCGAACTGACCCGCAAACCGGGAATGCCCAAAGGAACCGTCGGAAAAATCGGCGTGACCGTTTCGCCCGTTGACCCCAACCGGGTGTGGGCAATTGTTGAAGCCGAAGACGGGGGCGTCTATCGCTCCGATGATGCTGGTCTGAACTGGAAACAAGTAAACGATGAGCGGAAACTGCGTCAGCGGGCCTTCTACTATTCCCGCATCTACGCCGACCCACTCGACAAAAACGGCGTTTACTGCCTTAACGTGGATTTTTTCAAATCGTCGGATGGGGGCGTAAAGTTCAATAAGTCGCTGAAAGTACCCCATGGCGATAACCACGACCTATGGATCGACCCGGCCGATTCAACCCGCATGATTACGTCCAACGACGGGGGTGCGGCTGTGTCGGTCAATGGCGGAAAGACCTGGACCGACGAAAACTTCCCTACCGCTCAGCTTTATCATATCACAGCTACCAACGATTTTCCCTATCACGTAGCGGGTGCCCAGCAGGACAACTCGACGGTTGCCGTGGCCAGCGAGGGTTGGACCAATCAGTTAGCCCGAGGTAATTCCATTAAGAAAAGCGAATGGACCTACGAGGTGGGGGGTGGCGAAAGCGGCTATATTGCGCAGGATCCAAAGAACCCGAACATCTTTTACGCAGGTAGTCAGGGGGCGTTACTAACCCGTTATGACCGCACAACGGGCCAAACCCGCGATGTACAGGTGTACCCCCGTTTCTTCTCCGGTGAACCCGCCAGCGCCCTGCCCGAGCGCTGGCAGTGGACCTACCCGATCGTCTTTTCGCCCAAAGACCCGAACCGGCTTTACGTTTGTTCGCAGCACGTTTGGGTGTCGACAAACGAAGGTCAGAGCTGGGACAAAATCAGCCCCGACCTTACTTTGGCCGACACGGCCACGCTGGGGAAAAGCGGTGGCGTGATTACGATGGACATGAACGGCCCGGAAATTTATGCGACCGTATTCGCGCTGGCTCCCTCCTACCACGACGTTAACACAATCTGGGCTGGCTCTGACGATGGGCTGATCCACATTACCCGCGACCACGGAAAAAGCTGGCAGAAAATTACCCCGCCGGATATGCCCAAACATACCCGCGTGAGCATTATAGAAGCCTCCCGACACAAACCGGGCACCGCCTATGTTGCCGCAAAACGCTACCAGATGGACGACCGGACGCCCTATCTCTGGAAAACAGACGACTATGGCAAGACCTGGAAAAAGATTATCACTGGTCTGCGGGCCGACGATTACGCCCACTCCATCCGGGAAGATATCACCCGCCCCGGCCTGCTCTATGCCGGTATGGAACATGGTGTTTGGGTATCGTTCAATGACGGTGAGAACTGGCAACCTCTGCAGCTGAAACTGCCCGACACTCAGATTTCGGATATTCAGGTAACGGAAAAAGATATAGTGATCGGGACGCACGGCCGGTCGATATACGTGCTGGACGATGTGGCTCCCGTCCGCGAGTTTGCGCCTGATCTGGCGAAGAAGTCCGTTCACTTGTTCAAGCCTTATTACGCCGTTCGTCGGGTGCAGCCAGCCGTTTTCCAGTACTATCTGGCGAAGAAAGCGGACAGCGTGAAAATCGAGATTCTGGATGGTTCCGGGACGCTTATCCATTCATTTACGGGCAACAAACCAACCTATCCGAAAGTCGATGAAGATGACGAGGAAGCGGGTAAACCACAGGTTAAGCTTCCAACCACTGCGGCCGGATTAAATCGGTACGAATGGGATTTGCGCTATCCCGGTGCTACCTACTTCAAAGGCATGATCATGTGGGGTGCCCGTCCCACTTCCGGTCCTCTGGCGCTGCCCGGCCAGTATCAGGTTCGATTGACCGTGGGCGATCAAACATTCACTCAACCCTTCGAGATCAGGCTCGACCCACGGCTGAAGGGCGTTTCTGAAGCCGACGTGCAGGAGCAGTTCAAGATGGCCATGAAGATTCGGGACGAAACGAGCAAGGCGAACGACGCGGTGATTCAGATTCGGTCGATCAAGGAAAAACTTTCGAAACAACCCCAGAGTCCGGCGAATAAAAAGCTGAGAGAGCAGCTGAGCCTCATCGAAGAAAATCTGTATCAGATTCGCAACCAGAGTGGGCAAGATCCGCTGAACTTTCCGATCAAACTCAATAACCGGCTGGCTGCCCTCTGGCGCAGCATTGAATCCGGCGATGCCAAACCTACCAACGGTTCCTACAAAGTGTACGAAGAACTAACCGCCGACTTAAACAGGCAACTGGCCGAACTGGACACGCTGCTGAAGACGAAAACGGTTAAAAGTATTGGTATGTGATTGTAAAACCGGTACTGGCACGAGCATTTACTCGTGCCAGTACCGTGTTACAGGCATTCGATTGTGTCAGTAAATACTGACTTCATGAAAAGGCACGGGCAAATACCCGCGCCAGCCCGCACACCTCCCCACAAACACCCTCATCTCCCAAACTATGTTAAAACGACTACATTATTCCCTGATTTACCTGGTTGCGCTCCTGAACAGCGTATCAGCGCTGGCACAAACGACTCCTACACCTGTTGACCCTACACAGGTCTCCATCATGAAGGCCATGCAGTGGCGGAACATCGGTCCCTTTCGGGGTGGACGCTCCGTTTGCGTGGCGGGCCACCCTACCGAGCGACTCGTGTTTTACATGGGAACCACCGGCGGGGGTGCCTGGAAAACAGAAAACGGCGGCATTACCTGGCAGAACATCTCGGATGGTTTTTTCAAAACCGGTTCCGTGGGTGCCATTGCCGTGTCGAAATCTAATCCCAGCATTCTGTATGTCGGCATGGGTGAGCACACGCTGCGGGGTAACCTCTCGCATGGCGATGGCGTTTACAAATCGACTGATGCAGGGAAAACCTGGAAGCACATTGGCCTGACGGATACTTACCACATTGGGCAGGTGATCATTGACCCAACCAATCCGGATATTGTTTATGTAGCGGCCCTGGGTCACGCGTTCGGCCCTAACGAGGAACGGGGTATTTTCCGCACACAGGACGGCGGTAAAAGCTGGAAGAAGGTTCTTTATAAAAACCCGAATGTCGGTGCGATCGACCTGACCATCGACCCGGCCAATCCAAAAACCCTGTATGCGTCGACCTTCGAGTTTCGCCGATTCCCCTGGGGCGTCCGCAGTGCGGGACCGGGAGCGGGTATCCATAAATCGATCGACGGTGGCGACACCTGGACTGATATTACCCGAAATACCGGACTGCCCACGGGTACCAATCGGGGCCGTATTGGTCTGGCCCTTTCGCCCGCCAAACCCGACCGCATCTGGGCGATTATTGAAGCCGAGAATGAACAGACGGGCGTGTACCGGACCGACGATGCCGGAAAGAACTGGCAGCTTGTCAGCCAGTTTGCCGATCTGTTTCAACGACCCTGGTATTATCATCACCTCGCGGCTGACCCGAAAGACAGCGAAACCATCTGGGTGCTGAACATCGACATGTGGAAGTCGAAAGATGGCGGCAAAACCTACAAAAAGGTCGACCCGCCCCACGGCGACAACCACCAGCTCTGGATTGACCCCAACGATACGAACCGCATGGTGCAGGCCAACGACGGGGGCGGCACGGTCACTTTCGACGGCGGCAAATCCTGGTCGAGCATTTACAACCAGCCCACCGCCCAGATGTACCACGTCATTACGGACAATAAATTCCCTTACCGTGTTTATGGTGCACAACAGGACAATTCGACGATCTCCGTTCCCAGCCGCTCGGATTATGGTGCGATCTACCCCGATCAGAACTTCGACGTGGGGGGTGGCGAATCGGGTTATATCGCCTTCGACAAGAACGATCCGTCGCTCATCTTTGCCGCCAATCACCACTGGCTCACCCGGCTGAATCTGAAGACGAATCAGTTGAAAGATGTGTCGGTGATTCCCGACGATATGTACGGCTATGGCTCGGCTGATCTGGCTTACCGGTTTCAGTGGACATATCCGGTCGTAACCTCGCCCCACAATCCGAAAGTTTTGTATGCTACCTCCCAGTATGTACACCGCTCCACCGATCAGGGGGCAAGCTGGCAGGTGATCAGCCCCAACCTGTCCCGCTCCGACCCGGCCACGCTGGAAAAGACCCCGACGATGGATGATCAGTCGATCGGAAAAGACTGGGGGCCCATCAAACGCGATAACACGGGTGTGGAGTGGTACGGGACGATTTTCGCCCTGGCCGAATCGCCGGTAAAAGCGGGTGTACTCTGGTCAGGTTCTGATGATGGGTATGTGCAACTATCGACCGACAATGGCAAAACCTGGAAGAATGTCACGCCGAAAGCCATGCCCGACTTTGCCCGGATCAGCATCATTGAACCCTCTCCGCACGATCCGGCCACGGCCTATGTAGCGGCTTTGAAATACAAACAGGACGACTTCCACCCCTATCTTTATAAGACCAGCGACTACGGCAAGACCTGGACCAAAATCACCCTGGGCATCCCGGAGGATGAGTTCACCCGCGTGATCCGGGAGGACCCCAAACGGCGCGGTCTTTTGTATGCCGGCACCGAAAAAGGCATGTATGTTTCCTTTACCGACGGTGCCCGCTGGCAGCCCCTTCAATTGAATCTGCCCGTAGTTCCAATCCATGACCTTGCCATTCAGGATAACGATCTGGTGGCGGCCACCCACGGCCGCTCGTTCTGGATTCTGGACGATCTGACGGTACTTCATCAACTAACGGATGAGGTACAAAAAACGGCAGTTCATTTATTCAAGCCACGGCCCACCGTCCGCTTCAAAGCGGGTCTGGACCCGGCCATCAAACCCGTTCCCAGCGGTGCTGACGAATTGGGTAAAAACCCACCCAATGGTGTGAAGGTTGTGTATTACCTGAAGGAGAAACCCAAAGGCCCGATCTCACTAGCTTTCCTTGATGCGAGTGGTCAGTTGATAAAATCGTATAAAAGTGCCACACCCGTTCCCGCAACGACAGCGAAAGATTCATCGGGGCGGGTGGAAATGCGGCAACCGGCACCGCCGGCCCGCCGGGAAACCATGCTGCCTGCTGAAGTGGGCGGCAACGCCTTCGTTTGGGAAGATATGCGCTACCCCGACCCTATTGCGCTACCAAATTCCGTAACCCACGGCAGGGCCAAGGGCCCGCTGGCTATGCCGGGCAACTATAAAGTCCAGCTAACGATAGACGGCAAGACGTACACCCAGACCTTCGACATCATTAAAGATCCCCGCATTGAAACAACGCCGGAGGAATTCAAACAGCAGTTCGACATGCTCATCAACATCCGGGAGCGCATCAATGAGCTTCGGAATGGCGTGCTAACGATTCGTAAACTCCGCCAGCAACTGGATAGCGCCAGTCACTCCCCCAACGACCCGACGGTTATTGATCTGAAGGACAAACTGTTGCGGATTGAAGACGCGCTGTATCAATTTCGGGCTAAAGCAAATCAGGATTTAACGAACCATCCCGTCCGATTGAACACTAAATTTACAGCGCTGGGCGGCTTCGTTGAATCAGACGACTCGAAACCAACGCAGCAGCAAAAAGACCAGTACAACAGCCTGTCCAAAAGTCTGGACGAACAGCTGAAAGCTCTGGAAAACATCAAACCAACCATCCAAAGTAAAATCAGGCCGAACGGTTAAGCGTTGACAGAGCCATCTTACCGTTAGAAACGATTGATTACCCCAGACTCATCTCCCCCCTCCCCTTTTTTAAGGGGAAGGGACGGAGAGGGGTAGCACAAACCTCTACATGCCCATCACCCGTAAACACATAGCCCGCTTTTTCCTCGCTACAGTCACATTGGCGGTGCTGAGCGTGTGCGGCTATTATTATGGTCTCGAATTACTGGCGAAATGGGCATTTGCTCACCAGACCTACTTTGCTGCGGATGAACTGATCCTGATTGCCGTTCCCAAAGCCGACCTGACCCCCGAAACGGCGCACCTGCTTCACGAGGGCGAATTCGACTGGAAGGGCGAAATGGTCGATGTGCTGCATCGCGAATTCCGATCAGATACCCTCTTTGTGTACGGGTTCCGTGACAAAGCCGAAACGCATTTACGCAAAGAAGCCGCCTGGCTGTATAAAGATGTCAGTCACCCCTACCGTCGCTCCAACACCCGAACAAAACAGTTGAAATGGGCAAGCCTGATTAACCCTGTTTATCAGAGTTATTTTGACCCTTTGGCGGCTATGAAAATTTTCAGCCTACAGCCCTTCTTTTCGTACTCAGCCGCTACGGTCACTCCCCCCCTGCTGGAGGTTCCCTACCCTCCGCCCAACGCATAAAATCCTATTCCATTTTCTTGCCTGGCCTTTCGGCCAGTAAACTGTCTGTGATTTTCGGACAGGGTATTACAAACGCTATATAGTCAAAATATGGCGTTTGTAACATCCTATCTAAAAATCACAGACAACAGGATTTTTATGTCTCTAATTAACAACCTGAATGAAATTTATACATCTCCGATACTTCGTTTTTACACTATTTACGTTCCTCCTCACCTTGTCCGGTAATGCCCAGACCGCTATAACCGGCCGGGTAGTCGACCCCACAAATTCGCAACCTATAGCCGGTGCTTCGGTGCTGATCAATGGCACAACGCGAGGCACAACGGCTAACGACAAAGGGCAATTTGAACTGAGTGCCAGCGAGGGCGATCAATTACTGGTATCCGCTATTGGCTACCAAACCCAAACGGTGAAGATTAAAGCGTCAACCCGCACGCTGACCATCGAACTGGAATCGTCGAATATCGACCTCAACGAGGTGATCGTCTCCGGCTATTCTACTCCCCAGACGATTCAGCGAACAGCCGGTGCTGTTGGGTTGGTCACCAGCCGCGATATTCAACGAACCAACGGTATCCACCTGCAAAACTACGTGAACCTGATTCCGGGCGTGAAGGTAGAGATGCGTACGGTGGCCGCTGGTAACCGGATTGTGATTCGGGGATACGGCAACCAAACGAACTTTAATGGCGTGGGCTACAAGGCGTATCTGAACGACATACCCCTGACCGACGGCGATGGCACGACCTTCCTGGACGATGTCGACTTCACCAACCTGAGCCGTGTGGAGATCATCAAAGGACCGGCATCCAGTTCGTATGGCAATGCCTTGGGTGGCGTGGTAAATTTTTATACCGAACGCGCACCCATCGGCAAAACCAGTGTAAGCCAACAGGTCCTGGCGGGTTCATACGGTCTTTTCCGAACAAACACATCCATCAAAACCGGCTCTGACAACACCAGTCTAAATATCAATTATGGCCATCAGAAGTACGACGGGTTTCGGCTGCACGGCAGCTCCAAAAAAGACTTCCTGAACATCACCAGCGATACTTACCTGAGTCAGAAGCGGTCCATGTCAGTTTTTGTGGGCTACACCAATTCGTATGATCTGCTGTCGGGGCAGGTTGATAGTGTCAACCTGGTCATTCGTCCCGACACGGCCGAAATAGCGTACCTGCGCAACAATGCCAGCATTAAAACTGAAAGCGCACGGGCGGGTATCAGCCACAATTACCAGTTTACGGATCGTTTTTCGAACAAGACAACGGTGTTCGTGGGTGGGCAAATTATCGATCAGCCATTTGCTGCCGGGGTCAACAAGACCAACAAATTCAAGTTTGGTGGCCGCACAGTCTTTACGTATACCAACGATGCCAGCGCCTTGAAACCAACGTTCAGCATCGGTGCCGAATTCCTGAAGAATTTTAATTACGCCAAAGCGTATGGCTTAACGAACGGCATTCTGGGAGCCCTTCGCTCTGATCTTGAAATACAGGCAATGCAGTACAATGTGTTTGCGCAGGCAGCTCTGCAACTCGCTCCCAGGCTGACGGTATCAGCCGGTGCAGGACTCAATTACGTTGAATACGGCATTACCGACATGCGGGCCAGTACAACCACGCCAGTTTATGTTAACGCGTCGGGCTACAAACGTTTTGACTCGGTATTGACTCCGCGTGCTGCGGTCTCCTATCAGGCAATGGACAACGTATCCTTCTACGCCAGTGTCAGCCAGGGGTATTCGGCACCGGCAACCAATCAGGTCGTTGTTGCCCAGACGGGCGTAGTCAATTACAACCTCCAGCCGGAAACGGGCACCAGTTACGAAATTGGCAGCAAAGGCAGTTTACTGACCAAAGCC
The DNA here is from genome assembly GCF_054782495.1 of Spirosoma aerophilum. Lineage (NCBI taxonomy): Bacteria > Pseudomonadati > Bacteroidota > Cytophagia > Cytophagales > Cytophagaceae > Spirosoma > Spirosoma aerophilum. The sequence continues at coordinate 1,486,484 of NZ_BAAGSJ010000013.1, forward strand.
CTGACCTACGAAATTGCGTATTTCAACATGGCCGTAGCAAATAAGCTCATTCCTCAGAACTTCCCGGCAACGCCCACCTCGCCTGCCTACACGTTAACTACCAACGCGGGTAAAGTCCAGCATAACGGGCTGGAACTGGCCGTTCAGTATGCCTATCGTCCCAGCGCCGGAGCCATCTCGCTGGTTCGTCCGTTTGTGTCGTACACGTATAGTGACTTCTATTACAAAGATTACAAGAGCGACAATAACGGCGATGCCAAAACGATCAATTACACGGGCAAGAAGGAATCTGGTATTGCACCAAACCTGCTGAATGCCGGATTCGACCTGGAAGTGCGTCCGGGCTTCTACCTGAACGGTACGATGATGTACGTTGACAAAATGCCCATTACCCTGGCCAACGATCATTTTGCCGAAGCCTACACCCTCGTTAATGGCAAAGTCGGTTATCGGGGCGCACTGGGAAGCCACTTCAGTCTGGATGTATACGTGGGCTCGGACAATATGCTGAGCAGTACTTATTCGTCGCTGGTCTTCCTGAACCTGCCCAACCCGGCAAACAACCGACCGCTCTTTTTCAACCCGGCGCCTAAAATCACGTTCTATTCGGGCGCAATGCTGAAATACACATTTTAGTTTGCTGTTTATCTAATCCAAACCTATTTGACTTCTTGTGGTGCTGTCAGTTTTAAGAAACTGACAGCACCACAAGATTTACATCAGAAAAACATTTCAACAAAATTATCCATGAAAATCTCCCAATCGCTTGTACTGATTACCCTGTTTAGTGCGGGCATTCTGTCTTGTACCTCCAGCCAGAAAGACCAGTCGGAAAGCACCGGCAAACAGCGAATCGTTTGTGTCGCCAAGCAGTTAACCGAACTGATCTACGCCCTGGGCGCGGGTGATCAGCTGGTGGGCGTCGACCTGTCGAGTACCTATCCACCAGCTGCCCAGAAGTTGACCAAAGTAGGCTATCATCGCCTGCTCAACGCCGAAGGTATTATTGCCCTGAAGCCGACAGTAGTGTACCACGATGGCAACGTAGCACCGGAAGCGGTGATGACCCAACTGGAAAAAGTAGGTGTGCCGATGAAAGTATTCAAAGACGCCCATACCATTCCAGAAGTCAAAGCTCTATTCGACACGCTGGCCGCTCAGTTTGGTGCTCAAAAGCAGGCTGACAGTCTGAAAACGAAACTGGACGCCGATCTGGCCAAAGCCGCTGCGGACGTAAAGCAATACAAGTCCGTCCCCAAAGTGGCGATCATTCACTTCGGTCGGGTCATCAACAATTACCTTGTGATCGGCAAAGCCGGAACAGCCTCATACATGCTTGATCTGGCGGGTGGAAAAAACGTGATGGACACCCTGAAAGGGATGAAACCCCTCAGCCCGGAAATCATCAGCAAAGCCCAGCCCGACATTATCCTCGTCACCGACTTCGGCTATGACCGGATGGGCAACGCTGACAAACTGGCCACCCTGCCCGGCATTGCCCTGACGCCAGCCGGTAAAAACAAGAAGATCTACCGCATCGAAGAGCACGACCTGATCTACCTCGGCCCCCGCACGGGCGAGAATGTTCAACTACTCATGAAGTTGATCCATCAGTAAGTGTTTTACCACCCCCAACCCCCTCCAAAAACAGGAGGGGGCTTTTTAAAATGGTACCCTTGTTCTAGCCCCCTCCTGTTTTTGGAGGGGGTTGGGGGTGGTATCGGGTCAGCGGAACCGATACCACAAAACTCTACTCACACCACCACTGCACCCCACAAAGCCCTATTAATAATGAAACCACCTTCACTTTCTCCGGGACAATGGTACGGACTTCTGGCCGGATTACTCGCTCTGTCCATTATAGCCGCCCTGCGGATTGGGGCTGTCGACTTGACCTTCTCCGACATCAACCACATTCTGCTTAATGGTATTGGTGTGTCAGATGCGGTGGTTGACCCCATCTCCCAAGGGCTTTTTCTTCAAATCAGGTTGCCGCGTGTACTGCTTTGTGCGACGGTCGGGGCTGGCTTGTCAGTATCGGGGGTGTTGATGCAGGCGCTCTTTCGCAATCCGATTGTGGAGCCGGGACTTGTGGGCACCAGTGCCGGAGCAGCGTTGGGGGCGGCCCTGGTCTTTGTCCTTGGCAAGAATATCAACTGGGCATTTACCGATGCGCTGGGTCTTTTTTTACTGCCCTGTGTGGCTTTCATCTTTGCCTTTGGCGCAACGTTAATGGTGTATCGGATTGCGTCGATCAGCGGCAAAGTCAACGTCGCGACCATGATTCTGGCGGGTATCGCCATCAATGCGCTGGCTACCGGCGGCACAGGTTTTCTATCGTACATTGCCCGCGACCCGCAGGCCCGTTCCATTACCTTCTGGAATCTGGGCACGTTTTCTGGGGCCGACTGGACGCAGTTCACCATCGTTTTTCCCGTAACGTCGGTGGGAATTCTACTTTCGTTGCGGTTCACGAAAGCATTAAATGTGCTTATTCTGGGCGAGGACGAAGTGCGCCATCTGGGCTACAACATCGACCGACTCAAAATTCAGGTTCTTTTACTAAACACCCTGCTGGTGGCCATTGGTACGGCTATGGTTGGCGTCATTTCGTTCGTTGGGCTGGTTGTCCCCCATTTACTGCGCTTACTTAAAACATCCGACAACCGATTTCTGGTTATTTCTTCGGCCCTGCTGGGCGGTTCACTGCTCACCCTGGCCGACACCATTGCCCGGCGTCTGGTGGCTCCGGCTGAATTTCCGATTGGGGTAATTACCGCTTTTGTCGGAGCCCCGGTATTTATCTGGCTGCTGGTTCGCAACGCCCGCTCGTTTCAGAAAGGAGGTTTCTATGCTTAAAGCCGAAAACCTGTCGTTTCAGATTGGCCAAAAGACCTTGATCAACAACGTTTCCTTAACACTCTTGCCCGGTGAGTTCACGATGGTACTTGGGCCGAACGGGGCGGGCAAAAGCACCCTGCTCAAATTGCTGACGGGCACCGAAACCCCGAAAACGGGACAGATTTATTACGGCGATCAACCGCTACCATCCATTCCCCTTTCAACCCAGGCACGACAGAAAGCCGTCCTTTCTCAACTACTGGCTCTCCCCTTCGATCTAAGCGTGAGCGAGGTTGTCATGATGGGCCGTTACCCCTATTTCGACCTGAACCCGACGGCACAGGATACGCAGATTGCAGACTATTGTATGGAAACGGTTGGCATGTTTTCGTTCAGGACCCGAGCGTTTGCGTCACTTTCCGGGGGAGAAAAGCAGAAGATCCACCTGGCGCGCGTACTGGCGCAGTTGTACCGGCAGCCGGACGACGAATCCGTCAAGTATCTCTTTCTGGACGAGCCTATCTCAGCGCTGGATATTCACTACCAGCATCAGATTTTGAGCCTGGTGCGTGATCTGGCCGCTAAAAATATGGTTGTGTTTGTCATTGTCCACGACATCAACCTGGCTTTACAATACGCTGACAACGTGATTCTGATGGATCAGGGGCGTATTTTTAAAACCGGTATTCCGGAATTGGTGCTCACGGGGGAAGCCGTTGAAACAGTGTTCAAGATCAGGCCATATTTTATTACACATCCCGAAACCGGGCGAAGAGTTATGATTTGGTGAGGATAGAACGGGCATAACCCTGATTTACGCTATCTTAGCCAACGTTAATTCAACAAACGGCTTCCTATGCGAAACACCCTACTTGTTCTTTACTCCGTCCTATTAATCAACCCATTACTGGCTCAAAAGCCTAAGCTTGCTAAACCCGTTTCCACCTCCAGCCTGGAAGGAGCGGAGAACATCGACCCCTATTTCAAGCCCGTCAAATGGCGAAACATCGGCCCCTTCCGGGGTGGGCGCTCTGTAGCCGGGTCGGGCGTGACCAGCGATCCGCAATTGTATTATATGGGTACCGTTGGCGGGGGTATCTGGAAAACAGAAGACGCCGGTATGACCTGGAAAAACGTTTCCGATGGTCAGCTTAAAACATCCTCCGTGGGAGCCATCGGCATTTGCGAATCCGACCCGGCCGTTGTGTATGTGGGAATGGGCGAGCACGCCCCCCGTGGCGTTATGACCTCCTACGGGGATGGTGTCTACAAGTCGACGGATGCCGGTAAGACCTGGCAACACCTTGGCCTCGATCTCACCCGGCATATTGCCGCCGTTCGGGTGCACCCACAAAATCCTGATGTTGCGTTTGTGGCCGCACAGGGTGCCCTGCACGGTTCATCCCCTGATCGGGGTATCTATAAAACTACCGATGGTGGAAAATCCTGGAAGAAAGTGCTGTTTGTGGATGAGAACACCGGCTGCAACGACCTCAGCATGGATATGACCAATCCACGAATCCTCTACGCGTCCATGTGGGATTACCGACGGTTGCCCTGGCAGGTACAAAGCGGTGGCAAAGGCAGCGGCCTCTATAAATCAACCGACGCGGGTGAAACCTGGACGAAGCTCGAAAAAGGACTGCCGAAAGAATTGGGCAAAATGGGCATTTCGGTTTCCAAAGCCAACCCAAACCGGGTGTATGCCGTCATCGAATCAGATTCCAAAGCCGACAAAGGTGGTGTTTTTCTGTCCGAAGACGCCGGTAAAAGCTGGAATCGGGTGAGTAAAGACCACCGAACCATCCAGCGGGCCTGGTATTACATCGAAATCTTCGCCGACCCAATCGATGAAAATACAGTTTACATTCTGAACACATCCGTCCTGAAATCCATTGATGGCGGCAAAACGTTTTCAACCATTCCGGGTTCGCACGGCGACCACCACCACCTGTGGATTAACCCGAAGAACAACAAAAATCTGTTTTTGAGTAATGACGGGGGTAGTGCGGTTTCGTTTAACGGCGGCAAATCATGGTCGTCGGAGAACAACCAGCCGACGGCGCAATTCTACCGTGTGAATGCCGACAACCGCTTTCCGTATTATGTGTACGGTGGTCAGCAGGATAATACGTCGGTCATGATTGCCAGCCGAAGCACCAACGGCAGCGGAATCACGGATAAAGACTGGGAGGCATCGGCTGGTGGCGAAAGTGCATTCCTGGCCTTCAACCCCGATGATCCACGCCACGTCATGGGCGGCAGTTATCAGGGTACGATCGAAGTCCTTGACCAGCAAACGCACGAAGGCAAACCCATTATGGTCTCGCCTATTCAATACCAGGCATTACAGGCCAAAACCATGAAATACCGGTTTAACTGGAATGCGCCGATCATCTGGTCGAAACACGAACCAAATGCCTTTTACCATGCGGGTAACCGGCTATTTAAAACGACTGATCTTGGCAAAAGCTGGTCTATCGCTTCGCCCGATCTGACCCGGCACGACTCCACCAAACTTGGCTGGGGCGGTGCACCCTACACCAACGAAGGAGCCGGTGGCGAAAACTACGCGACCATCACCTACGTCCTCGAATCACCCTCTGAAAAAGGCGTTATCTGGACCGGCAGCGACGACGGATTGGTAAACATCACCCGCGATGGCGGCACTACCTGGACCAACGTGACGCCATCGGGATTGCCCGAAACACTCATCAACTCCATAGAGGTATCGCCCCACGATAAGGCAACCGCCTACATCGCCACCACCCGCTACAAATTCAACGATTTTGCTCCGGCCATTTACAAAACCACCGATTACGGCAAAACCTGGACAAAAATCGTTACGGGTATCCCCTACGGCGCGTTCACCCGAACCGTTCGCGAAGACCCCGAACGGAAAGGGCTGCTGTATGCCGGTACCGAAACCGGTGTTTATGTATCGTACAACGGCGGCACCAGCTGGCGGCCCATGCAGCTCAACCTTCCGGTTAGCCCCGTTACCGATCTGAAAGTGCATCAGGGCGATTTAATTGCCGCTACCGCCGGGCGTTCGTTCTGGATTCTGGACGACCTGGGCCCCATCCGGCAGATTAACGAGAAAGCCAGCAAAGACAGTCTGCTCGTTTACAAACCCGAAGATGCCTACCGCGTGTCGGGAGGAAGCTCACTCGACAAAGTTGTTGAGGACGACGACGATGAAGACGCGGGCAGCAGCCCCGGCCGAAATGGCTTTGCGGGTACTAACCCCTCAACCGGCGTCGTGATCTACTACCAGCTACCCGCTAAAGTCGACACCAGCGCCACGATGACGATGGAAATCCTCACCGATCAGGGAGCACCTGTCCGGAAGTTGAGCAGCAAGAAAGACAAGAAGTTTGTAGCCTTTCCTGGTGGTCCCTCGCCCGAGCCAACCCTGACGGTGAAACCCGGCCTGAACCGGTTTGTCTGGGATATGCGCGCCGAAACATTACCCGCCATCGAGAAGGTATTTATCGAAGGTAATTACAAAGGGCGCAAACTTCCCCCCGGCGGTTATCAGGCAAAAATCAAGTTTGGCAAGCAGGAGAAAACGGTATCGTTCAAAATACTGCCCGACCCTCGACTGAACACAACGCCCGCCGATTTTGAGCAACAGCAGAAAACGTTGATTGGTATTGAAGACGGCGTGAAGGAAATTCACCTCGGCGTGAATCGGATGCGCAAAGCCCAGAAACAAATCAACGACCTGATCGACCTGATCGACGACAAACCCAATCTGAAAGCCGTGGCCGATTCAGGCCGGGCATTGGCAAAGAAGATCAAGCTATGGGAGGAAAAAGTCATCCAGCCAAAGTCACAGTCGAACGACGACGTAATCAACTTTGAAAATAAACTCAGTGCTGATTATATCTTCCTGAAAGGCGAACTGGATGTGAACACGCCTTACGTTACAGCCGGACAGAAAGAGCGTTTGTCGGAGCTAAACGCCATCTGGCAGCCGCTGAAAACAGACATGAATATGCTGATCCAGAATGATATTGTTCGGTTTAACAACCAGTGTAAACAGGCTCAGCTTGAGAAAGTGACGGTGCCCGATGTTGCCGCATCGACACCAAAACAGTAATTACTGAACCGTCATTTTATGCAAAAAGGAGCTGCACAGCTCCTTTTTGCATTATTCGTAAGTTGGGCCGACCCAGACGGTCTGCACAATAGTTAAGGAAACTTGGGAAACTTGCTGAAATCGGGCTTGCGCTTTTCCAGGAAAGCATCTTTTCCTTCTTTGGCTTCTTCGGATAGGTAATACAGCAAGGTGGCATCTCCTGCCAGTTGCTGAATACCCGCTTGTCCGTCCAGTTCAGCATTGAACGACGCTTTTAACATACGCAGGGCCAAGGGACTTTTTTCCAACATCTTCCGGCACCAGGCAATAGTTGTTTCTTCAAGTTGGTCGAGCGGCACAACTTTGTTGACCAGACCCATATCCAGCGCTTCCTGAGCATCATACTGATCGCAAAGGAACCAGATTTCACGGGCCTTTTTCTGTCCCACTACCCGTGCCAGATATGATGCGCCGAATCCGCCGTCGAATGAACCAACCTTAGGACCTGTTTGGCCGAAACGTGCATTTTCAGCTGCGATACTCAGATCACACACCACGTGCAGAACGTGTCCGCCACCAATGGCATAACCGGCCACCATGGCTACAACGGGTTTCGGTATACGTCGAATCTGCATCTGTAAATCCAGAACATTCAAACGCGGCACTTTATCCTGGCCCACATAGCCGCCATGTCCACGAACCGATTGATCTCCTCCTGAGCAAAAGGCCTCTCCGCCTTCGCCCGTCAGGATGATCACCCCTACCCGCTCGTCCTGACGCGCCAACTCCATAGCTTCCGACATTTCGGTGACGGTGAGGGGCGTAAACGCATTGCGTTTGTGCGGCCGGTTGATGCTGATCTTAGCGATGCCTTCGTAGTAGCTGAATAGGATTTCCTGGTATTCTTTGATTGTTTCCCAGGGGTAGTTGCTTTGCATAAGTGAAAGAGTGAAAGTGCTAAAGAGTGCAAGAGTGAACAGGCTGGTGAGCAATCCTAAAAAGGTCTTTCTCCCCTTATTCTCTCATTCACTCATTCGTCCATTGAAAATTCGGTTTCGTGATACTGCACATCCCACGTATGGTCGGCCATCATCCGGACGGTGGCGAGGCAACGTTCAAATGGAAATTTACGGCCCCACTCCGTCGGGCCAACCATAGACAGGAGGTCAGTACCGTTTTTGCGCTGGTAAAAATAATAAGTATGCCCAACCACCGGTTCAAAGCTCATCTGAGCCGAATAAATGCGCTCCGATATCTCAACCCGGTTTCGAATGGCGGTTGCCTGCTCGGCCAGGAGCTGCATCTGTTTATACAACTGGCTCAATTGCATATCCGTCTGTTCACGCATGGCCGACACTGCCCGACCCGTAATCTTCCCTTTGTCCTCGGGACGAATAACGGCACCACCGGCGGTGTGTGCATACGCCAGCAAGCCGGGCGATTCGGCTACTTTGTCCGGTGAGATCGGATTAATAAATACTTTTGCTTCTTCCATAGTTGTTGATTGGGTAACTGCCCGGCAAACGTCTTTGTTTGCTGTCGTCGGATGACAAAAAATAACGCATATTTACACCTTAAATGGGCCCACGCCACAAAAGTACGCTAAAACCAGTATGGAAACCACTGTTCATCCAATTGACCCCACGATCATAGATCGCCATGATTTTTTCCGACTTGTGGGAACCAGTATTGGTGCGATCCTATTGTCGCGGTGCCTGGCAGGCTGCTCTGGAGACAGCAACATGGACCCAACCCCTGAAACCGCCCAGAAGGTTGATTTCACCCTACGGTTAGACGATACCGCCAATGCGAATCTGCTGGTGAAGGGAGGCTATGTGATTACCAATAAAGTGATCATTGCCCAGACAAAAGACGGCGTGTATGTAGCCGTTTCCGCCAACTGCACGCATGCCAATACGATTTTAACCTTCAAATTGACCGAGAATCAATTCTATTGTCCGCTTCACCTTTCCCGCTTCGACACAACCGGGAAAGTCGTCACCGGTCCGGCTACGTTACCCCTTCTGCAGTATATTGTTGAGCCCAATCTGAACAACCGCACATTGCGGGTGCATAATTAATTGGTGTATGTTTATTGACCCTGCTCACCCAGACTCCTGGCCCGAGCCCCGAACGACTTATGAGGCCGATGCCCTAACGTTTCTTCGAAACTGGCTGAGCGGTCAACAAACGTTCACCTTGCATACTTCCGGGTCTACAGGAACGCCCAAACCTATTCAGCTAACCCGTGCGCAAATGAGTGCCAGCGCCCACCTTACCGGGCAGACACTGGGTTTACAGGCAGGCGACAAAGCACTTGTCTGTTTGAACATCCGGTATGTAGCGGGAATCATGATGCTCGTTCGGGGGTTGGAACTACGATTACCCATGACAATTATTGAGCCGTCCGGCAATCCACTGGCAAGCGTTGATGACGCCCGTGACTCGTTTTCTTTTACGGCTCTCGTCCCTCTTCAACTGCAAACCATTCTGGCACAACACGTCGACAAATTACCCCTGCTGAATACCATGAAAGCCATTCTGGTGGGAGGAGCGGCTACGAGCCCGGCACTCGAAAAAGCAATCCAGCAGATCAGCGCACCCGTTTTTGCCACTTACGGGATGACAGAGACGGTGTCGCATATTGCCCTCCGAAGGCTAAATGGTCCCGAGGCCAGCGACTTGTTTACTGCCCTGCCGGGCGTCGAGCTTGGTATCGACGAACGGGGATGCCTTCACATAACTTCAGCGGCTACTAATTTTGAACGGATTCAGACGAATGATGTCGTTCAGCTTGTTGATAACCCAACTGGCAAACAAGCTGGCTTTCGCTTACTGGGCCGGGCCGACCGCATCATCAACAGCGGGGGCGTCAAGATACAGCCTGAACCGATTGAGTTGATCATCCAGACCACACTCGCAAAGGAGGATGCCTACGCTGAACAGCCGGCACCTCGACTTTTCGTAACGGGTTTACCCGATGAGCGTCTTGGGCATCGACTGGCATTAATTATTGAGAAGCAATCACTGACTGACCGGCTGTGGCAACGCATTCAGGACGCTGTCCGCGAAGCGTTGGGGCCCTATGCCGTTCCGAAAGAGGTGCTGGTTGCTACACAATTTATAGAAACGAATACCGGTAAGGTTGACCAGAAGGCGACAGTGGCGCAAATACACTAACTTTACAGCCTTGTTAACTGACGTTTTATGTCCTTCAAAAGTCTTCAGATTCGCTACCAGACGGCCCGTTCGCTCCCTGCGCCCTATTCTTACTTTTATACCCTGAGCATACAGACTGTGGCTGCCAATGCCCTGCAGATAGATCTTGCCATTACGTATCCTGACCGCGACGACATTGACGACGACGAACTGATTGCGGAGGGTTACACCCGGGATGACGACTACGCCTGGTCGGGTCGGCTGCCCAAAGCGTGGTGGGAAGCCATTGGTAACCTGGTTCGAAAAACACGGTGGCAGCCCATCAATGAGGACGAACTGGGAGAAGACGACGATTTCTGGGATATTACCCTGGAAACCGAAAGCGGAAATAAAGCCAGCGGACAACCCGCCAAACCCGACGACTGGCAATATTTAATGCAGGAACTGATTCAGGCTACCTACGAAGCCATGGGTCGTGAACGGCCATTCGACCTGATCTACCTGGATCTCAATGGACAGCCAAACGAGCTTGAACTCCGATTGACGGCCTCTTTTGTTGAACGCTCGGTTAAGATCGTCAGAGTCGAAAATCGGCGTGAGCAGAGTAAGACACTCCCCTGGTCGACCTTGCAACACGTGATGAGCCAAGTGTATAATTACGATTACGACCCGGACGACGCCGAGCTAAAACGCCCGAAACGTGACGGGCAATGGTTGAACCTGGGAACAGACGAGTGGTATGACATCAGTACCTACCGTGCCGTTAGCAAGATGTTTCGGGAGTTGTAGCGGCTGGCGTAGGTATTCAGGAAATTAGAACGACGGTTCAGGGGTTTTGCCCTCGGCACCACACCTCGGCCGAAACCATACCCCCTACCCGGCTCTGGCGATCCATTGACCGCAAACCTGACTTGTTGAGGCACTGCTGCCAATCGACAAGTTTTCTGGCCTCAATGCCTGCTGTTAGCCGAAAAAATCGAATCATAAACCAAAGGAGCGCTTTCTGCCATGCACTCGGTGGGTTCACGAAGTCCGTTACGCTCCAAAGGCCGGTTGGGTTGAGGGTAGTCAATAAGGAGGGAATGAACTGGTCAAGCAAGGTTGATTCCGAAAAAAGATCCAGCACAAAGGGCGTCATGATCACGTCAAACTGCTCGCCCGGCCGTAGCCTGTGTTCATCTCCAACCCTGAAGTCGACCGAACCCGGCACCATTTTCTTGAGGATTCGCTGACTGGCCCTGGCCACCATTTGAGCCGACGTTTCGAGGTAAACGACCTGTCCTGGCTGGCAATGCCGCAAAACCTGCTCTAATAACCAGCCGGTTCCTCCGCCAACGATAAGTACCGAGGCTCCGACTGGTATTCGGTTCAGATAGGCTATTTGCGCCCGCTTGAGTTGGTGTCCGAAAACGACGAACGCAAGGCCATCATATAGGGGCGCAATCCAGTTGAAGTTTCCGCCGGGAGGTGGTTTAACGCCCATATACTTTGTATTTAGTCGGCCGTTTGCTCACCAAAGGACAGAAAATCCTTGTACATGGCACACTCCCGAATCATTTCTTTATTAAAAAGCCCGCGTCGGTGGTTTTTATAGAAATCAACATAGGCACTTGCATAACTGGCTTTTCGAAGTGCCCGCATATTCAGGACAAACGTTGAATCTTCTTCATAGATGTACCCATTGCGAACCTGCTCAATGGACTGCCGCACCGAAAAGGCATGAGCTTCACAACGGGCCGCCATGTAGGCCGACCGGTCAGCAATAGCGGGGGTTTGGGCCAGTTTCGCCGATTTGTCAAAATACGACCGGGCCCGAGTAGTTGTGTAATAATCGGTATTCATCACCAGATCGATGCGTTTCTGTTTATCAACCGGGTTCGATGGCATGTCATAAACCGGTGGTTCACCCGCACTCCAGTATGACTTTGTCACGAGCCAGGCGTTGCCGTACCAGCTCATGTTCCAGGCCCCACAGCCCAGTTGATAGTATAACTCAGCGGCTTTATCGCCAGTGGCTGTGCTCACTTGTTTCTCCAGATCGGCCATGCGTTGAGCAAACTGAGCGGGTGTGTATGGGTTAACCCTCGATTCTGCCGCAAAATTTAGATTACCATTTTCCGAACTTGTTTTATCCCTTGCGACCAAACGAGGCATTTTAATCGAAAATGGGTTTGTCTGGAAATACACCGTAAAGGGTTCACTCTGCCAGCGTTTGGGATTTACTTTGGCAAATGCTTCGGCAGCCTTTGCATACTGATGCTCCATCATCAGGCGACGCCCGAGCAACAGATACAGGTCTTCATTCTTCACGGCGGCCAACTGTATTAATCGCTTGTCGAAGGCAGTTAAGGTGGGCTGCGTGACGTAGGCAATCGTTTGCTGAATCGTCGCCGACGTAACGGTGTCTTCAATCATTTCCGGGTTGGCGGTGCTGGCGAAGTACGTACCTGCGCCGGGCTGGGTGGTCAGCACCGTCATCAAATACGATTTGGCTAAACCAACTCCATCCGTTGGCTCCGTTTTCGACCGGCTGCAGCCCGAAAGCCATCCCCCACCTTTGGGCTGAGTTTTGTGTTGGTATAGATCGGCAAACTGTTTGCAGACGGTCGTAAAAGCGTTGTTGAGCCTGAAATTTCCGGTACTGTCGAAGGCTTCCAGATATTCAATTAATCGTGTTTCCGTTTCGGGGGTGATGGCTTCCGTTTCAGCCGCCAGCAACAGCATCCGCTGAACGGCGATCTGTTTTTTCAATTCGGTGTTGGTAGTTGCTGCCTTGTCTGCCAGGTCCAGATGAAGCTGAGCATCTTTGTAGTCATGGCCGATATAGTCCAGATAAGCCGTGGCGGTATACCAGAATGCAGGGTCGTTCATCGACTTATTTTCTGCTGACTCCAGGGCGAATGACCGCAGTTGGTCAAAATAAGAGGGGGCTTCACTTTTCCTGTTGACGAACCCAGTTGTATCGGGCGTTTCGCTCAAATTGGACTGGAGGTACTCAGCATCGGTCATGAAGAAGTAATATTCATTCCGATTGATCTCCCGGGCCATGATCAGTTCGATCAATGGATTTGCTGGTGTCAGCCGGACAATTTCGCGGAGCATCTCAAGGGCACTTTTGCCACCCAATGGAATACCCGGCTGAATGGCACAAAGCGCATACACGGCAGCCCGCTCACGGTCTGTTGTAGCATAATCGAGGGCTTTTTCCCGGAACTGAATCCCGTATTTACGCAAACTCGTTTCAGCCGCTTTCCGGCGCGACGGGCATCGGTCAAACACCTGCGCAAATTCATAAATAGCCAGTGCCGTATCGCCCAGTGCCAGGGTTGCCCCCGCCCGACGGCACAAGGCCCAGTCACTTACGAAGGTTTTAGACGCTAAGGGCTTTACCAACTGATCGTAAAGTTGCTGCGCCTGTTCAAAATTGCCCTGCTCGCTGGCAAGCTTGACCGCCTGAAAGCCGTACCGCTCTTTCAAAAACAAATCACTGGTCGCCTTATACCCGTTTTGGGCATCGGCCAGCAAGCCGGGCAGTTGGGCGCTGTCGGCCTGGGTGGCGTTTGGGTCCCACGGATTCCCTTGTCCGTTGTCGGCAAGCCAGGCAAAATTCAGGTACTTGATGGCGGCTGGTTTCCGGGCAGTCAGTGCCAGATTCAGCAAGCGAACGGCTCTGGGCTGTTCATCATAAACTGCCCGGCTAACCAGCGTGTCGGAGAGGTTACCTCCGGTATAGGCTGCCCATGCAGTTATGTTTTCGTCGACAACCGGAGCCGGATTTTCCGCATAATCATCGTATCCGTCAGCTTCATTATACAACTGAGGGGTAAAGAAATATCGGCTGTCGCCCGGTTGGTTAGTTCCCGCTTCCGGCATAAAAAAACTCATGAACTCATTGGGGTCGAACGAAGGGCCGCAGGCAAATCCAATAAGAATGGCAAGGAATAAGGCAGGTTTACGGACGCGGTCGGTCGCCCAGAAGTGTTTGAAGCGTTTCACGGGGATAGGCAGAAAGTACAGTTGAATCGAGGTGGTAAACGGCAAATGTAAGTTGTGGATTGTGAATCTGGCGCAGCAGCCTTTCTTTTTCCTGCAACAACGTCTGAGCCGTAACCGCTTCGGCCCGAAACAAGTCTCCCCGTCGAATAGCCAGCCCCCAGGCAATGGTGTCGCGCATGGACACAAACCGCATACTATCCGCTTGCGCAGCCAAAAAACTACTGGATTTTAACGCCTTACGATCCAGCGAGTTGATGAATGTCAGAAATCGATTGCTTCGATAAACGACCGTCCAGCGAAACAGGGGCAGCACCACATCGAGTGCTAACGGATAGGTCGATACGAACGAGAGATACTGATTGGCGACGTCAGAATCATAAATCGAATTCCGGGTATCGACCCGCTTCCAGTCGGCCACATTATAGAGCATCAGCATCCCTCTCGCTACGGGCGGAACCCCCGTTTGATCGGTATATTTAATTTGGTGCAGCCGGATCGTTGCCGATAGCGGGCAATCAAGCTGTTTGGCCAGCAGCGTGAGCAGTCGAAAATAGCGGTCACGAGTACGGGGGCTCCAGTCGCAATCGAATTGAACTTCACGCAACACAATCCCATTTTGTTGACTAATCCGTTTGATTGCCCCTGTGACATGGGTGGCCAGCTCCGATAAGCCAGCCGGAGTCATGTTCAGCAGCGTTCGGTTGGTGATAAAAACAACTGGAACAACATCCCCAACGGGCTTTTTTCGAAAGGTCACCAACGCCTTTGGGCCGGGGCGCCGGGCACGATTATCCCAGTCAACATCAAAAAAATGAATATACAGCTTCTGGATTTTGAGACCTTTCAGCTGTTCAAGTTCTGAATGACCGGGGTCAAACGTCGATTTCCAATGATAGAAAGCGGGCGTTATCTGGTGAGGCCCCTCCCCCGTTTGAGTACCACTTGTATCACGCTCTGTTGAGTGGCAGCCTGCGATCAGCGCACAATACAAGAGCAAACAACCCGACCAAACACGGGCAATTGCCTTCCGTGTCTGATCGGGTTGTTGGACTATTGTTAGGTTATTCATGGAAGGGGCCATTCAACCTATCCGGTGATAAGGATCTTAAGCGGCAACCTTCATACTCACGGTTTTCTGACTCTCTCCTTTTACGATTACGTCCTTGCCCAGCAAGGTGATCGTTACGGGCTGTCCGGAGAAATTTTGCACCGTTACGTCCTGCTGGGTGGTCGTTACCTGCAACAAGGCACCCCTGAAACGAATTTTAAACGCCAGCGACTGCCAGTTATCAGGGCAGTAGGGGTTAAGAACAACCCGCTCGTTTTCAATACGAAGTCCGCCAAACCCTTTCACCACGGCCAGCCAGGTACCCGCCATACTGGTAATATGGCAACCATCTTCGGTATCGTTGTTATAATCGTCGAGGTCGAGCCGTGCCGTGCGGAGATACATCTCGTACGCTTTTTCTTTCAAGCCCAGCTTCGACGCCTGAATGGAGTGAACGCAGGGAGAAAGTGACGATTCGTGCACCGTCATCGGCTCATAAAAGTCGAAGTTTCGTTTGAGCGTATCCGTATCGAACTCGTCTTCAAAGAAGTACAGGCCTTGCAACACGTCGGCCTGTTTAATGAAGCAGGACCTTAGAATCCGGTCCCACGACCAGTTCTGGTTAATGGGTCGCTGTCCTTTCGGAATATCCGAAACCGGCATCAGGTCTTTGTCCAGAAAACCTTCCTGTTGCAGGAAAACGCCCAGTTCGGCATCAGCGGGGAGGTACATTTTCTCCACAATCTGCCGCGCCGTTGCCAATTCCTTCTCTTCGCGGAAGTGAATCCGGTCAATCAGGTCGGCGTACTTTTCGGCATCCAGTGCCTTCACTTTGGCCACCGCTTCGATGGTGTAGCGGAGTGTCCAGGCAGCAATGTAATTGGTATACCAGTTGTTGTTGACGTTGTTTTCGTACTCGTTGGGTCCTGTAACGCCCAGCATCACATACTGTTCTTTCGCCTTGGACCAGTTCACACGCTGGCTCCAGAATCGGCTGATGGCAACAAGCACTTCCAGCCCGTACTCGACCAGGTACTGCTCATCGCCCGTATACCGAACATAATCGTAAATGGCGTAGGCGATGGCTCCGTTGCGGTGGATTTCCTCGAAGGTGATCTCCCATTCGTTATGGCACTCTTCGCCGTTCATGGTCACCATTGGATACAGCGCGGCCCCGGCCCGAAAACCAAGTTTCTGCGCATTCTCAATGGCTTTTCCGAGTTGCTTGTAACGGTAAACCAGCAGATTTTTTGCTACTTTCTGATCGGCGGTGGCGAGGTAAAAAGGCAGGCAATAAGCTTCCGTATCCCAATAGGTCGACCCGCCGTATTTCTCGCCGGTAAACCCTTTCGGGCCAATGTTCAACCGCTCGTCTTCGCCGGTATAGGTCTGATTCAACTGGAAAATATTAAACCGGATACCCTGCTGAGCCGCCACATCTCCATCAATAATGATGTCGTTGGTTTTCCACTTGTCGGCCCATGCCTGTTTTTGCTCGAACAGCATTTTTTCGTAACCCTTCCGGGTAATACGCTGGATGTATTGATGCGCATCCTTCATGATGGTATCCGAGTCGTAGTTGAGCGACGACAGGTTGACGGCGTACTTGTAGATGACCGTTTCCTGTCCTTTCCGGCAATCGAGCGTGATCCGGTTGGCCACATACTTCTCATACTTGAGCGGCTGCGACTGGTAGTCTACTTTCGCCCCATCCTGCTCAATCTCGACGCACATGCCCGAGGCAACGTGGAAGCCCGTTTTGCGGGTACGAAGTTCAATGTACGCTTCGCCATAGCCCGTTTCTTTCCGAACCTCATCCCAAAACGTCTCGTCGTAGTTAGCATCCCGATTCCGAATGTCGCCATTTATATACGGGGTAATCGTGATCTTATCATCAAAATTCAGCGGTTTGATCGAATACCGAATGGCACCAGCCTCATCGTCGACAATAGAGCAAAACCGTTTGGCGTTCACCTGTATTTCCTTGCCGCTCTTGAGCACAGCTACGAACGAACGTTCGAGGTATCCCTCCTGCATGTTCAACACCCGACGAAAATCGCGAACCTCGCAATGATTTAAGTCGAGTGATTCGTAGTCAATATCTATATCGATACCAATCCAGTTGGCAGCATTCAATACTTTGGCAAAATATTCCGGATAGCCATTTTTCCACCAGCCGACCCGTGTTTTATCGGGATAATAGACCCCGGCAATGTAGTTACCCTGAAGACTTTTACCGGTAAATTTCTCCTCGAAATTACCCCGCTGACCAAGTCGGCCATTGCCGAGCGACATCACACTTTCGGTAATTTCGTTATAGTCCCTAAAAAAGCCTTCCTCAACGATGTTCCAGGGGTCCTGAGTTATATAATTTTTCATTCAACAAATAATTGTAGACTAATCTTACTTCGCAAAGGTATCCATTTCCAATTTGACTCGCATCGCCTGCCCCAGGTGGCGTTCACTATGGGCAACCAGCATTCGGACAGCATCACCCAACCTGATTTTTAACCAATTTCCAAACAGCGACATCAATTTATCCTGGTTCCAGTCGAGATAAACCGCCTTGTCCAGCAGCGAATGCAGCAGCGTTTGCAGCTCAATAAATTGATTCATCACATCAACTGGCATCAGGTCGGCAGCCCGCCGGGGGCGTATGGTACCCGGCGCAGGCAGCTTCAGTTTTGTCTGAGGGTCAACCGCAAACAGGAATGCTTTCCCCACCCAATCGCTTTCCAGCACCTGATTGGTGGGGTTCGTCTGGACGAGTCCGAGTTTTTCGACTTTGTGTTGCAGGTTACGAATATAGAAACGCTCAGCCAGGTTAAGGTGTTGCAGACATTCAACAATACTCCATTTATCGGGCGCGGGTTTCCAGCGAAGCTGCTCCTCGGTCAACGGCGAAAACTCTTTTTGTACCGTATCAAGTATGACCCTGATTCGATCCTGAAGATCGTGGGCTGCGGCTAGTTTATGCATAGTGACAAATGGGATAGACACACGCGTAGAAACGCAAAGTAGTAAAACAGGGTGTATTTTCGATTTTTGGGACTACTGCATATGTGTCGCAACCTGCTGGAACAGTTCAAGATCGCGTTTAGAGTCCAGGTCGATGGCCCCCGCTTCAAAAGGCACTTCGGTGCAATCGTCGCGGTGACGGCCTATGACCCATTTTACCCCTTTGTCGCCCTGAAGTTGCGAGAGTTCGGGGATATAACGCGTATGAAAAAGGGCCGGTACGCTAAGCTGGGTATCGTACCGACAGGCAACTATGCCTTTGTTTTCTTCATGGAATACATCCAGAATATGCAGCAGCAGACCTACCGAAACAAGTGGCTGATCGACATGAAGGACTAGTACCGATTCGATGTCTTTTTTTGTCAGATATAGAGCCGCCAAGCCTGTTTTTAAAGAAGAAGCCTGCCCTGTCGGCCAGCTCGAATTATCGACCATAGTAATGGGCAAGCCGTCCAGTTCAGGCACCACCTGGGCACGATTAGCTCCCAACACGACAACAACGGGTCCTCGCTGCAATGCCAGCGCACTTTCAGTCACCCGACGCAAAAGGGTTTGACCTTTATAATGAATAAGCTGCTTGGGTTCGCCCCCCATTCGAGACGAATCGCCAGCGGCCAATATGATAGTTCCGATTTTCAAGAAGATGCTTATTTAAAAAATGTATGCACGAAGCGGGATACGAGACAAAATCGACTGGCGATCATGTGGCTTTTTAACCCCGTTTATCTAAAACTAAATATACCTCATTAATGCCTGAGAAATGACAAGAATTCAATGTCGCGGCTTCTTTCAGCGAATACCTCAGCCGGATAGCCCACTTCAACCAACGAAAGCCCATCCGCCGGTGCCGCCCGCCCGGCCTGCTTTCGGTCCCGGGCCAGAATGATCCGTTCGAAGTCGGCTACACTCAACCGCTCTTGCCCAACGGCAATCAGGGTACCAACAAGCGCCCGGACCATACCATGCAGAAACCGGTTGGCTTTAATATGAAAGACCAGATCACCATTGGGTTTCTGTTCCCAAAACGCCTTCTCGATCTGGCAGTTAAACGTCTTCACATCGGTCTTAACTTTGCTGAAGCTTTCAAAATCGGTGTGGTGCAATAAACGCTCAGCCGCTTCATTCATCTTGTCAAGAGACAACGGCGGGGTAAACACATACACCAGTTCGTTCCGAAAGGGGTCTTTTCGGCGGCTGATCTGGTATTGGTAATAGCGGAATATGGCTGTAAAGCGGGCATGATCGTCGGGCCGAACAGGGAAACAGTCATAGACCGCAATATCAGCAGGAATCATACTGTTCAGGGAACGAAGCAAATTTACGGGTAACGGCGTCTCTATGTCGAAATGAGCGAATTGCTCACCCGCATGTACCCCTGCGTCCGTTCGGCCACTGCCTACAATGGTGATGGGCTGGCGCAAAACGGTAGAGAGCGCATTTTCAAGTACTTCCTGAACGCTCAGGCCGTTAGGCTGTCGTTGCCAGCCGTGATAAGCCGTGCCCTTATATGCCAAATGAATAAAATACCGCATAAGTCGGGCAAAAATAGGATTAATTGGCCTTCCAAAATGGTAAGGGGCTCCGGTTGCAGGAAAACGCCTGCATCCAAAGCCCCCGCTTAAAAAGAGAAAGGAACGAAACCCTATGCAGTAAAACCCATTGATTCATCGCCCAAAACCAGCCCTTATGCCGGTTTCTACACGACTAATCAATTTATTACTTGCCCCATCTTAACTGATTGAAAGTTGATAGAGTTTTCATGGATTTGTAAATTCACTAAAACATAAGGGAACGGTCCTTCTTCATCAGCACAGGTAAATCAAATTCGTTCTATTTCAAACCGTAGTTCATCAACCAACTGCTTCAGACGCTCGGTATTAGGCGCGGGCGGAGGAAGCTGCTGGCTCACGAAGGCCGCAATTTCCCAAACTTCGAGCACGTCTTTCAGGGACACTTCCCGATTGGGAATCTCGGCCCGGTCGGCGGTTAAGAGCAGCGTACCTTTCACTTTCACCTGATTGTATACCCGACGGCAGAAAATACCAGCCCCGTTGCCGTTCGATGGATCATGTCGCTGGGGTTGGATGAGCAGTACGTACAGCTTTCCGTCGGCAATATCGAACCAGTTCCGAATGAATTTTCCCACTAACAAAGCACCAGGAAAAACAAAATCATCACCCGCTTCGAAAGCCCGGTAATGGCCTTCGGGCAAGGTAGGCAACTGCATGGCGGGCAGGCGATTCAGAAAGTCAGTCTGCTGATAACGTTGGCTATACTCCCCAAACTGACGGTGCATGACAACAGGAATGGTGGGTGCTACTGGCTGACTGGATGCGTGTGTCCTGGCAGCACCGCCCGCGCCTTCATAGACATTGTTAAAGGTCAACAAATCAGCGGCTGGCTTTGGGGCGGGTGGTGCCATTCGGGGCTCGGGCTGTGAGCTGAACAACTCATCGAGCGATGACCGGTTGCGTTCGGGTGTATGAGCTGCTGGGGCCGTGGGCTGGGGCCGCTCATTCATTGCCTGACCGGGCCTGACCGGGGGCGTTATCACTGGTGGAACCGGTGCCGGGCGACTCTCTTCCTGGGTTCGGTAATACTTGTTCAGGACCGAAGCGAGCGGTTGAGGCTCGGGTGCCGGTGGTTCCGGTTGTGCCAATCCAGAGGAAGCAAATATATCCGGAAAGTCGGGATGCTGAAACGGATCGTCCTCATCCGGGTTGATCTTGCCATCGGTCCGGATTACAGGCGATCGGAGTTCAGCGGCTTTGGCTGGCTGCCCAAGCGGAATACTAAGATTTGGCGTTTCGCGAAGTTTACGAAGGTCCTGCCGGGTAAGCAGCTCAACGGTTGTGTTAAAGGCTTTGGCAATTGCCTGTATATTTTGCCCGTTCGGATTGGCACGACCTTCTTCGTAGGCTCCTAACAACGAACGCTTTATGTTTATTTTTCGAGAAAACTGCTCCTGTGTCAGACCATTGAGTTTGCGCAGGTAGCGGATGTTGTCACTGACGAGCGTCATCCAGATTTGGGTTTACTAAAGTTTCAGCTAAGATAAACGATTCATGTTTTAAATGCCAACCCACGGCGTTCGCGTCACTTTTTTGTATTTTTAAGACATTATTTTGACTCGTTTACAGAACCGACACTTCACATGACTATTTCACCCACGGAATCCAAAGTAGCCGACACCTTTCGGGCTGCGTTTGAAGCGCAGCGCCGAAACGCGCAGCAGATGGCACTGACAACCAGTGAGCAGCGCCTTGAACGAATTCGGCGAATTCAAGCCTGGGTGACAACGCATGAGCTTGATATTCAGCGAGCCATGTACGATGACTTTAAAAAGCCATCGGCAGAAGTCATGCTTGGTGAACTGATGGCGCTGAACGCCGAGATCAAACATACGATCAAACATTTGAAAGGCTGGATGAAGCCCCAGTCGCTGCCAACAACCTTATCGCTCGTGGGTACGAAAAGTCAGTTGTTGCACGAGCCCAAAGGGAATGTCCTGATCATTGCACCCTGGAATTATCCGTTTGTCCTTACCATTCGGCCGCTGGTATCGGCCCTGGCAGCCGGGAATGTGGCCATTCTGAAGCCGTCGGAGCTAACGCCCCATACGGCAGGGCTTATAAAACGGATGATTACAGAGCTGTTTCCACCCGAGGAAGTAACGGTTTTTGAAGGCGATGCCGATGTTTCCAAAGCTCTGCTGGAGCTGCCGTTCAATCATATCTTTTTCACCGGCAGTCCGGCTGTTGGTCGGGTAGTCATGACGGCTGCGGCCAAACATCTGGCCTCCGTCACGCTGGAACTAGGGGGCAAATCGCCCGCTATCGTTGACGAATCGGCCGATATTAAACAGGCCGCCGGACAACTGGCCTGGGGCAAATGCCTGAATAATGGACAAACCTGTATTGCACCCGATTATCTGCTGGTTCATGCGTCGATCAAGGAGACGTTCATCAAGACCCTTCGCAATACCATGACGGGTATGTACAGCCCGGATGGCAAACCCGTAGAAGAGTCAGACAGTTACGCCCGCATCGTAAACAATCAGCACTTCGCCCGCATCAGGGAACTGCTGGACGATGCCGTCAGTAAAGGAGCAACCATTGTTCATGGCGGCAGTATGAATGCCGATAAAAACTTCGTGGAACCAACGATTCTTGAGCAGGTGACGGATAATATGCGGGTCATGCAGGATGAAATTTTTGGGCCACTATTACCCGTGCTTACCTATACGGATCTTGACGACGCACTGGCGATTGTAAACCAGCGGGAAAAACCGCTTGCCCTCTACATTCATAGCCGAAACCGCAAAACAATACAATACATCCTGGACCGCAGCTCAGCGGGCGACACGGTGATCAACGATACGTTATTGCAGTTCGGCAACGTCGAATTACCGTTTGGGGGTGTTAACAACAGCGGTTTGGGCAAATCGAATGGCTACTTCAGTTTCCAGGAATTTTCCAACCAACGCGGAGTCATGCAACGGGAGTTCGGTACCATGAAATTCATATACCCCCCCTATACCGATAAGGTAAAAAAGCTTATTAATCTGGTTGTAAAATATTTCTGATAACGTTGATGTTCAGTAGATCACTCCACCCAAAACAAGTATAGATAATGAGACTATTGTATCTTGGGTTCGTTTTTATTGTACTGATGTCAAGCCATTTGCACGCTCAGAGCGGAAATAGCTCAGGTTCCCATCGTTTGGGGGTCGGCGTGTTTGGTGGTATCAATCGCACAACACCCATCCTGTTCGACAATCAGCAGACATTTCTAGCCCCCCAAACGAATCTGACGGCTGGACTGGATGTGTTTTATCCATTCAGTCAACGGTCTTCCCTTCATTTGCAGCCTTCCTGGGCAAGCGTCAGCTATGGCAAGACAACCTCGAAGTATTGGAATCAGCTGAATTTTAATATCTCCTCCATCAAGATCCCTTTATTGTATCGGTACTACTTTCTTACATCCAGCGTATCTCCATTTTTTGACATCGGCGTTGGGTATAACCAGGCCGTCAGCGGGTCTTATACGATTCAGATACCCTGCGACTTCTGTGACTATACTACTGGTGGGTATACCTACACGTATGGTCTATCCAATAAATCCGCAATGAGCGTCCTGGGGAGTATTGGTACCCGTTTTCGTATCAAAAAAGTAAGTATCCCTGTTTTACTACGTTACGAGCGTTACCTCAACAGCCAATCGTTTGCAACGGATGTTCCTGTCTACAATCCTCGTGTTCAATTTCAACATATTGCTCTTCTAATGGGTATTACCTTTTAAGTGAAAACGTTTCAGCTTGCGCATACTACATTATTACTGAGTGGTAACCAGTCAAAAACGCTCTGTCTTCAACGAACAGGTCGTTTTTAATCAAAACCTTGTATATTGGTTACCGCATGTTACAACGACAGTTTCTCCTAGCCTTACTCTTGGTTGCTGGTCCTCTGGCTATTGCCCAGACGCTACCCGTACTTGATCAAAATCCTTCCAGTCTGCGTTGGTATCGGCTCACAACCCCGCATTTTCGGGTTATCTATCCGAAAGGCTTTGACTCGACCGCCCAACGCACCGCGAAACGGCTTGAAAGCTTGTATGAACCGGCTAGCGCTTCGCTCCAAAGTCGCCCCCGGCGTATTTCCGTGCTGCTGCAAAACCAGACCACTAACAGCAATGGCTTTGTTTCCCTGTTTCCGCGCCGGTCCGAATTTTTCGCCGTGACACCCCAGGACCCCACCTTGGCGGGGACCCAAAACTGGATCGACCTGTTGGCCGTTCATGAATATCGGCACGTTGTTCAGAACGATAAGGCGTTACAGGGCTACGGCAAAACGCTTTACTCGCTGTTGGGCAATATGGGTTTACAGCTAGCTCTTTTTACCGTCCCGGACTGGTTTGCCGAGGGTGATGCGGTGAGCAATGAAACCCTGCTAAGCAACAGCGGGCGCGGGCGTATTCCCAATTTCGATCTGGATATGCGGGCCAATTTACTGGCCAGTACCGAATTACCCCGGTTTCGATTCGACTACCAGAAAGCGGTGGGGGGCTCCTACCGCGACAACGTGCCGAACCATTACAAACTGGGTTATTTTTTAACGACCTACCTGAAACGAACTTACGGCCCTGATGTCTGGAGCCGGGTACTTGATCGCAACTACCACCGTTTCCCCTGGCCATTCGCTTTCTCGGCAAGCATAAAGCAAGAAACGACCCTCAGAACCGAAGACATGTATCGGAAGACGATGGACGACCTCCTTGAGACCTGGCA
The DNA here is from genome assembly GCF_054782495.1 of Spirosoma aerophilum. Lineage (NCBI taxonomy): Bacteria > Pseudomonadati > Bacteroidota > Cytophagia > Cytophagales > Cytophagaceae > Spirosoma > Spirosoma aerophilum. The sequence continues at coordinate 1,510,916 of NZ_BAAGSJ010000013.1, forward strand.
GAAACAACAGGCCGGAATAGCTATCACACCCGCGGTTAACTTTCCGGTCAGGTTCGAAAAACAGGTATCGAAACGGCCGGTGTTCACCAACTTTGAGCACCCGCAATTTCTAACTGACTCAACGGTACTCTGCGTGAAGACGGGCCTGGGCGACACGCCCCGGCTGGTTATTCTGGATAAAAACGGCCAGGAGAAAACAGTTTTCGTACAGGGGTTCCCGAACGACCCTGGGCTGTTGTCTGCTTCTGCCACAAAGGCCTGCTGGATTGAGTTTGGGTATGACCCACGCTGGGGACAACGCATCTACTCGAATATCCGCCTGCTCGATCTCAAAACGCATGCCCTTACCCGGTTGACGCACCGTGCCCGCTATACGACCGTTGCCATTTCGCCCGACAACCGGAAACTTGTGGTAGTCGATAACACGGACCGGTTGAAAACCAATCTACAAATCCTCGATGCCAATTCAGGCAAGGTATTGAAAACAATACCGAATCCGAAAAACGACTTTTACCAGCACCCTCGCTGGAAAGACGATAACCGGACGATTGTCACGATAGCCCAGAAAGACAGGCAAAAAACCATTCAGTCTATTGACTCAGAGAACGGCGTAATAACAGACTTACTTCCCTGGGCCAATGAAAATATCAGTCATCCACAGCCCTGGGGAAACTATGTCTTTTACAATTCGCCCCGTTCGGGCATCGATAATATTTTTGCCCTTGACACCCGTTCCAGACAGGTCGTTCAGGTTACCTCCCGCCCCCTGGCGGCCTACCATGCCACCATTTCACCATCAGGTTCACAATTGGCTTTCGAAGATTATACGGCCACTGGTTATCGAATTGCCAGTATGCCCATGACGCCGGAAAACTGGAAACCACTGTCAGAGCCAGCGAAAGAAGTGCCCGTCCGTTATTTCGGCAACCTGCCCACACTGGAGCCAGGAGCGGCTCAGGGTCGTCTGGCCCTAAGCGATTCGTTGCCGGTTCTAGATTCTGTGGCCCCTACCCGCTTTCGTCGTTTCGCCAATGCACTGAACGTGTATAGCTGGGGGCCTACGGTAAGCAGCAGCAGCCAGGCTCTGTCAGTAGGATTAAATTCGCAGGATTTATTAAGCACGACACAGGTCAGCGTGGGCTATACCTATAACCAGACGGAGCGGACCGGGAATGCTTACGCCCTACTGAGTTATCAGGGGCTTTACCCGGTTTTTGATCTGAGCTTCCAGACAGGCAACCGACGAACCTCACTCTACGTTGACAAAGTAGCCCCCGCCGATAGCCTGCGCACCGATGAGTGGCAATACAATCAGCTAACGGCTGGCTTCAGGCTACCTTTACAGTTCACCCAGTCAAAATATATACAGGGTTTAAACCTATCGGCTTACTACAACTACCTGCAGGTTACGGGCTATGATTTACCGTTTCGGTATGTTACTGAAGTAGGCGCTGCGGGAGCGTTGAATGCCATAACGTTTGGGGCAAGTTATTCGCATATTCTCCGACAGAGCAAGCGCGACGTGGCCCCCCGCTGGGGTCAGACCCTTTCGGCCACCTACCGAACGACTCCCTTTGGCGGGAAGCTTACGGGTGAGCAGTGGGGGGTTCAGGCCAACGCATTTTTCCCGGGATTAGGCAAACACCACTCCCTGCGTTTCAGAGCGGGGTATCAGGAACAGTCTCGGGGAAGTTACCGTTTTAGCCCGGTGGTGTTTTACCCACGAGGGCAATTGTACGTAAGTGACGACCAGATTAAAGCGGGCAGTGTGGAATACCGTTTGCCCCTGGCCGACACGCATTGGTCGCTGGGCCGGTGGCTTTATGTACAGCGAATCAAGGCCGGAGGTTTTTATGATGTCGCCAACGGAAACTCAACAGTCGAAATTCGCGATGTTTACAATCGACTGCGGGGTTATGATGTCCAACGACGTTCTTATCAGACTGCTGGTCTGGATGTATCATTTGTTTTCAACGCCCTTCGGTTTCGTACCCCTCTCGAAGCCGGATTCCGGACTATTTACAACCTGACCAGCGGGCAATGGCTGGTTCAGCCACTAGTAATAGACATTGGGTTTTAGGTAATAAGTAGTAAGTTGCCAAGTAGTAAGTTGGTAAGTGGCTGACGCAGGTATTACCCTCGCTTCAGCTACTTACCAACTTACTACTTGGCAACTTACTACTTATTGCTTACCCCTTATAAAACACCCATTTCGACAGTTCGCGGAAAGAGACTTTTTTGCCGTACATCAGGATACCGACGCGGTAGATTCGGGCGGCCAGCCAGGTGGTGCCAACGAAGCCCAGCACCAAAAGAATCATCGACAAAGCCAGCTCCCAGGCCGGTACGCCAAAAGGGATTCGGACCATCATCACTACTGGCGAGGTAAAGGGAATCATGGATGTCCAGAAGGCCAGCGGACCATCGGGGTCACGAACGGCAATCTGGGCAAAAGCAATGGCCGCAATAATGGGCATCATAATGGGAAACATAAACTGCTGCGTTTCGGTCTCGTTATCAACAGCCGCCCCCACTGCGCCGAACAGCGCACTATAAAGTAGATACCCCCCCAAAAAATAGAACAGAAAGCAGGAAACGATGAGCGGCAGATTGAGTGTTTCAATAGCCGCCATCACATCGGCAACGGGATTTTTGGCCGTTGCCATTTTGCTTTGTACCTCCTGCCCTCCCGGCATGCCATTCATCCGGGCCGACATGGCCGACTGCGCCGTTTCTTTGGGCTGGCTGACTAATTTTGAGCCGAGGGTCATCAACCCAATCGTCAACACGATCCAGAGCATGAACTGGGTCAGACCAACCAGCGCTACGCCGATAATTTTACCCAGCATCAATTGAAACGGTTTCACCGAGGAGATGATCACTTCGACAATGCGATTGGTTTTTTCTTCCATTACCCCCCGCATCACCTGTGTGCCGTAAATTAGGACCGATATGTAGATTAGTAAGGCGCAAAAGCCGCTGATGATGGTGGTAGCAATACCGTTATTACTCTTTTCGCCTTCATCACTCAGGCTGATGGTCTGGGCATCCACATTCACTTTGGCATCCTGTATTACTTTTTGGGTAATACCTGCCTGTTCCAGTTTGATGTTTTCAATTTCTTTGGAAATAGCCCGCTCAATATTGCTTTGCAGTGCCAGACTGACGCTTTTCTCCGAGAAGATTTGCACCGTTTTTGGCTTTTCGATCACATTTTCGGGAATAAAAACGAGTGCGTTATAGCCATCTTTTACAAAAGATTTTTTGGCCGCTGCCAGCGATTGCTTTGGGTAGGAATATACGGTTTCATCATCATTTTTGAACTGATTGACAAACCGGCCACTTTCATCAATGATGGAAATTTTCTTCTGGTTGATGGAGCTGACAGCGGCCCAGCCTATGATGGCGTAAAAACCAAAAATTAATACTGGCCCCAAAATCGTCATGATAATAAACGACTTTTTGCGCACCCGAACCATGTATTCGCGCTTGATGATTAGAAGTATTGTGTTCATATTTTTTTCAGGAGTGAAAGGATGAAAGACCAGGAGAGCAGGAAGAGAAAAGCCACGTTGACGGCCAACGACAGTTTTTCTCATTCGCCCTTTTAGTCATTAGTTTCGCCTACTGCTTTGATAAAGATGTCGTTCATGCTGGGAATATTCTCGCCAAAGGCCCTGACGGCAACCCGGTCAAGCAGATAGCGGATGAGATCGTTTACAGCCGCATCGGGGGGAATGCGAATATCGGCCCTATAGAAACCATCATCAGTGGGGCGGGTTTCCAGGATATCAAATGCCGTGGGTAATGCAGCGAGTTCACCCTGGTATTCGACGTGGTAGGTGTGGGTTTTAAACTGCTCTTTAATGGCCCGTTTGGCTCCGTCAAGCACTTTATGAGAACGGTTAATGAGCGCAATGTAATCGCAAAGCTCCTCCACTGACTCCATCCGGTGGGTCGAAAAGATGATCGTTTTACCTTTATCCCGTAATTCCAGAATTTCGTCTTTGATCAGGTTGGCGTTGATGGGGTCGAAACCCGAGAAGGGTTCATCCAGGATAATGAGATCCGGCTCGTGCATAACGGTGGCGACAAACTGAACCTTTTGCTGCATGCCTTTTGACAGGTCTTCAACATTTTTGGACCACCACGCTTTTATATCAAACTTAACAAACCAGATCTTTAGTTTTTCCATGGCCTGCTTTTCACTCAGCCCCTTCAACTGAGCCAGGTACAGCAGCTGCTCCCCAACCTTCATTTTTTTGTAGAGCCCACGTTCTTCGGGCAGGTACCCGATTTGTTTGATATGGTTTGGATTCAGGTGCTCTCCGTTTAGGATAACTTCACCTGAGTCGGGGGCGGTGATCTGGTTAATAATGCGTATGAGCGACGTTTTACCGGCCCCATTGGGCCCCAGGAGGCCAAAAATACAGCCTTTGGGAACGGATAAGCTTACATCGTCCAACGCCCGATGTTCGGCGTATTGCTTAATAATGTGGTGAGTTTCGAGGATGTTCTCCATCAATCCTATTCAGTTAGTTTAGGGAGTGTACAGCGTAAAGTAGTAGGTCAAACTACGGCTATACCAGACGCATTGGCAATCAATTTACGGATGAACTGCCAACCTGCTGTATAGGCGGCAATAAAAAAGCCACAACCCAGAAGGTTGTGGCCAATACGATTAACTTAAAAGGGGTATCAGGCCTTAATCACAATGGTTTTGGCCCACTTATCGCCAAATCGTTTCCGGTCATCGCTAAACACCATCAGCGCATCGACAATACCAAAAAGGGGGATCAGCAAAGGCACCTGCCGGGTTATGGCCGTACCATAATCCCCGACAAGACTGCCTCCTGTTTCTTCCTTGATGGCTTTAATACCCATCAATTTTTTCCCGATACTCTGACCGCCTAAAAAGCCACCCGTTTCTGGCAGGGCATCTTTTGTGAGCAGATAGCCGATCGCAATGATATACCCAACCATAGCCAGACTCGATGACACAAACAGTAACAGCCAAAAGGGTATATAGCTGACTAAACCATCGATAAACAAGGCAATAAAGCGCTGTAGAGGACTGGCCTTTACATACGTACTGAGGGGGGCGTAAGTAGGTTGCACAAGCTTAAGGGTTTAAGGTAGAACGTAATAATAGCCCTCTAACTTACCACATATCAGCAAAACAACAATGCGCTACTTCGTAAACAGAATACGATTTATCAAGCGGTAACTTCGTCATTTTCAACGGGCTGCGTCCTGAACTCGCCCTCCCACTTCGATATTACACAGGTGGCTACCGCATTACCCGCCACGCTCGTAGCAGAGCGACCCATGTCGAGTACCTGATCAATACCCAATAACAAGGCGAGCCCTTCAATGGGCAGGTTAAATAGGGACATGGTCCCGGCAATGACGACCAGCGAAGCACGCGGTACACCGGCAATGCCTTTTGACGTAATCATCAGGGTCAGCATCATCGTGATCTGCTGCTCAATACTAAGCGGAACATGATATGCCTGAGCAATGAAGGCCGTGGCAAAAGTCATGTACAGCATGGAGCCATCCAGATTGAACGAATAGCCAAGCGGCAATACAAAAGAGATAATTCGCTCGGAGCAGCCAAAACGGCGCAACGCTTCAATAGTCTGGGGAAACGAAGCCTCCGAACTGGCCGTACTGAACGACAGAATAATAGCCGATCGCACTTCTTTCAGTAAGGCCACATAAGGAATACCAACAACCAGACAAATGACCGACAGCACAACGAAAACGAAGAAGAGTAGTCCGCCAAAAAAACACAGTATCAGGTAAGCGTAGCCCGCCAGAATGCCTAAACCCTGTTGGGCAACAACGGCCGCAATGGCGCCCAATACCCCAAACGGGGCAAAGGCCATGACATAGCTCGTGACTTTAAACATTACATGCGACAGGGCATCCAGCGCCTTGATCATTATCTTGCCCTGCGGCCCGATCGACCCAACTGCAATCCCAAAAAAGATACTGAAGACAACAATCTGCAGGATTTCGTTCGTAGCCAGTGCGTCGATGAAGCTCGTTGGCACAATATGGGTGATGAAATTCTCAAACGTCAGTTTCTGCACTTCAACGCCGGTATCCGTGCCAGCCGGAGGCAGAGGAAGACTCATCACTTCACCGGGTTTCATGATGTTAACCACCAACAGACCAACCACCAACGACAGAATGGTAGCGAAGTAGAAATAGGCCAGCGTCTTTAAACCAATTCGTCCGACCGTTCCGAAATCACCCAGCTTGGCAATCCCGACGACCAGCGTAGCAAACACCAAAGGCCCAATGATCATTTTGATGAGCCTAAGGAATATTTTGGACAAAATATTTAGATCGGTACCTGAAAAACCAGAAGTAGTTGCCGGAAAAAAATAGCCTATGGCAATACCAAGCACCATGCCCAGAAAAATACGCGTCGTTAAATTCGGTAGCTTCATGAAGTGAGATTAAAAAGAACCCATAAAGACAAATGTAAATGAAACTGAGCAGTTCAAAAAGTAGGATTCTGTGCTGTTACTGAATTTTAGCTGATTAAGCAAAATACCCACTTTGATGAAGGTAAACCAGCGCTCTATTATTTGTATATTAACCTATCATGCACTATTATGCGACTTAATCAGTGGATTAAATCAACAAATGAAATTATTTACGCTTGAACACGCGCTTGTAAATTGGTTTTCGGTACGCAAATTGCAGCCAGAGTAATGGGTAAAACAGATAATCAGTAAGCAAAAAAGGAGTTCGAAACGTAATATCATCAACAACTATCGTTTGTTCACCATTTTTGTCGGCCGAACGCAGAAGTCGATGTCGATGTTGCCAGTAGGATAAAAAAAATGGAAGTTTAGTGCCCTGGTCGATAAAGTAGATTTCTGAACTCGTGCTTTGCTGGTCGACGATGAGGCTGATCCAGTCCTGCCGGAACAAAAGAAAATTCAATTCTAAATGCACGATATCCCCTTTGAGACATCCATCAAAGCGAAGTACGTTTACGGGGGGGAAGGGTGGACTGAGGTGGTTGAAAAGGGAACGATCGAAGCCGGCCCAGACAGTTGATAAAGGCTGTTCGACTTGTGTTTCGAGGACAATGTGCATGATAAGCGAATGGAGAGAGAGTAAAAAAACAAGTATCGAATACCTGACTGTTTGTTATAATTACACTGTGTATATACTGTAAGAAGCTTTTTGCCGGTAAACATTAGCTCTAATTTGATACATACTGATTGCATTTATAAAGTTTTGAAAGAAAGCAACGTTAAAAAATGGATTGTTTCTCCCGTTTAGATATAACTTTTTTAAACCAGATCGGGCAAAAAGGTAAACTCATTATGAATCGGTTTGAGAAAACTTCCATAGGCTGGTTGATGGTTTGGCTGTTCAGCCTGGCCTCATCAGTCAATGCAGCCCCTCCTGACCCCGAATACCTTACCGTTCGGAATGGTTTACCACAGGGGTTTGTCAAATCGTTACATCAGGACCACCGTGGATTTATCTGGTTAGCCACCCGCGATGGACTTTGCCGCTACGACGGGGTTCATTTTCGCATCTACACCCATGTACCCCAACAAACTAAGTCACTGTCATTCAGTAGTATTTACGAAATTAAATCCGACAAATACAACAAACTGTGGCTTCGTACAGAAAACAATAACATCGATTCATTTGACCCCATTACTGAGCAGGCTACCCATATTTCTAATTCCGCTGCCTTTCGCAAGGCATTGGGCCGCGACCAGCTTATCGGCATTCAGCCTGACCAATCCGGCAATGTATGGGTGGCCACACAAACGAACGGCTTTTTTCGGCTGAATGCAAACGGCACCGTTTCGAACCACCATTGGGTGATGAAAGGTGATACGATCCAGCGAACGATTCAGGCGCTGTTGCTGGACCGGTACAACCAGCTTTGGCTGGCCGCTCGGGATGGGCTGTTCAAATTTGATCCGGCCTCGGGGCACTTTGTTGGTTTCCGAATAGCGCAGGGATTACCTCAGAATGATGTCTATGGGCTCCATGAACGCTCGAATGGCGAGTTGATGCTGGGCTTCCCCGGCCGTTTCGCTCTTTTTGAACCCGCTAACGGGCGAGTTCGTCAGGTAATACCAGTTCCCGGATCGCCCAATGCCACTCCGCTTTTCACCAGGGATTACCGGGGTGTCGACTACATAAATCAGAGCCGTTATACCGAGCAGTCGGGACTGGTATCCTTACTCTCAGACCCTAACGACCAAACAGGGGCAGCATCCTTATCTGAACAACCGTCTAAATTAAACCGGTTTACCGCGTTATCTCTACTGGTTGACCGAACAAACGTCCTTTGGATAGGCCTGAATGGGGATGGGGTTATCAAATATGATTTGAATAAACGGCCATTTCAAACCTGGCCCTACAGGCAAAACTTCCAGACCGATTGGCTGACTCAGCAGCTTAGTGTCCCGATTGACGCCATTCCGGCCGTTATTCGACAAGGGTCTTCAGCCAACATGCGCTATCAGTTCGACCGACGGCGCAACCTTTGGATCACCACCCCCCAAACGGTTCCCTACCGCTACAACACCTTTAAGAAATCCTTTACGCCCGTCTCTCCAACAGGCATCGAATCCCGCTGGCTTCCCAACGGTGAATTTCGGCTGACGGCCCTATCGACGGGAGCTCAAGGGGAGTTGTGGGGGCTGCTAGGGCCGCATAACCGGGCTGTTGTCCGGCATAATCCGGATTTGGAAACGTTTACAGCATTCCCCTTGTCCCTACCGTCAAACCACCCGTATGAGATTATGGCCATGGTCGTTGACGGTGGACGGATTTATCTGGCGACAAAAAACCACGGCTTACTGCGGGCCGATTTATCCACCAGGCGACTCATTCATTGGCACAGTGGCGATAATGCGGCCAAAAACCTACCCGGTGACGCCTTGTTATGTCTCGCTCAAGACCCCCTTCAATACAAGTATCTTTGGATCGGAACATTTGGAGAAGGCCTCTGTCGGCTGGATAAAATGACGGGTAAAATTCAGCGGTTTTCCGTCGGTCAGGTTCTCTCCAATAATGTTATTTACGCCATTCGTACCGATGGCGATGGCCATTTATGGCTAAGTACCAACAGGGGGCTCTGCCGATTTGATACCCGAACCTTTGAAGCCAGAAATTACATGGCCGATGATGGGTTGCCGGGTGAAGAATTTAAACAGTTTCATGATGTCAGCCTACCCGATGGGCGGCTTATTTTCGGCGGTACGGACGGGTATACCACATTCAACCCCCGGCGCGTGAGTGAAGACTCTATAAAACCAGTTGTTGCGCTTACGTCGCTGCGCATTAACAACCAGCCAGTTGATGCGAACACGGCTGACTCTCCTATTCATCTGGACATCAACGAAACAACTGAAATAGAATTGACTCATGAGCAAAACTTCATTTCTATAGATTTTGCGGCTCTTGAGTTCAACCAAAGCCATAAGAACCAATATCGTTACAAACTAATTGGCCTGGACAAAGACTGGGTTTACAGCGGCAATCAATCTACGGCAACCTACACCAATCTTCCACCCAATACCTATACGTTTGTGGTCAATGCCTCAAATACATCGAGTGTTTGGAGTCCACATACGCATTCGCTTCGTATTGTCATTGCTCCTCCCCTATGGGCCACCTGGTGGGCGTACATGGGCTATGCGTTGTTGATGGTTGGAGCGATCATCCTTTTCCTGCGGGTACGTATTAACCGAATTCGTTTGAAAAGCAGAATGGAGCTTCGAGAGCAGGAATCTATCCAGTTGAAACACCTCGATGAGATAAAATCCAGGTTCTTTTCTAACATAACGCACGAGTTCCGAACACCATTAACGCTGATCTTAAGCCCCTTGGAGCAAGTTTTAAATGATTCGGTTGACTCCCCCTACTACAGCCGCTTGTCGCTTATTTACAGAAATGCCAATCGACTGTTGCGGCTAATCAATGAATTGCTGGACCTGGCTAAACTGGATGCCGGCAATCTGACCATTTCCCCTACACCAGCTAACTTGCCCGATTTTATCAAACGGACAGTCGCCGTGTTCCTGGAGGAAGCCCAGCGCAAACAAATCCTGCTGCATCAGTCACATCATTTCAACCAGCCTTTTTACTGGTTTGATCCGGATAAAATTGAAAAGATCCTGACCAACCTGTTATCCAATGCGTTGAAGTTTACAGATGACCGCGGAACGATTACGGTATCCACGTCAGTGGTGCCCATTGAACCCCTTCTGGAGACAGCAGCGCATACAGACCTGGTTCGACTGACCGTCTATAACACCGGGGCAGGCATTCCTGAACATCAACTACCGCATATATTTAATCGCTTCTATCAGGCCGACCCGATGACCGAACGTTCCGTTGGTGGTTCCGGTATTGGTCTGGCGTTGGTTAAAGAACTTGTTGAAATGATGCAGGGCAAAATTACCGTAGAGAGTACGCCCTCTGCCGGAACAACCTTTACCGTTGAGTTACCCTGTCGGCAGGCCCGGGCCGATCTTATAGCCACTCCGGTCAGCAAGAGTAATGCGTCGATACACGGCTATGAGCAACTAAACGTAACGAATACTCAATTGGACGATAAGTCTCCCCTCATACTTCTTGTTGAAGACGATGACGATATCGCTAACTTTATTGTAAACACCCTGCAAACAGAGTGGCGGGTTCAGCGGGCAAGCAATGGTAGAGCCGGTGTAGAAGCAGCCATTGCCAACGGACCTGATTTCATCATTAGTGATGTGCTTATGCCCGAACTGAACGGCTACGAACTATGTCGTCAGTTGAAAACGAATCCCGTTACCAGTCATATTCCCATCCTGCTCTTGACAGCCAAAGTGTCTGCCGAAAGTCGAATCGAGGGATTAACCGCCGGAGCCGACGATTACTTGTCAAAACCGTTTCAGATCGACGAGCTGCGGGGTCGTGTCCGAAACCGACTTTCCCATCAGCAACAGGCCCGTCAATATTACCGCACTCAGTTACTGGGCGAAGGCTATCTACCCCTCGCCAGCGAAGCGCCCGAAGATGATTTTATGAACCGGATTTATGCGCTCCTTGAAAACCACCTCGATGATTCCACTTTTGGGGTTGAACCTCTGGCTTCAGCCATTGGTATGAGCCGGATGCACCTTAACCGAAAGGTTAAAGCCATGACCGGTTTAACGCCTAATGAACTGATTCGGGTCGTTCGTCTGAAACGTGCTGCAGAGTTGTTGCTAACCGGGGTATCTATATCGGAAGTAGCCGACCGGGTGGGCTTTGATACCCCGGCATACTTCTCGAAAGTATTTAAAGAGCACTACTTAATGACCCCTTCCGACTATGTGGAACAAAACCGCCAGGAGATAACCCGATAGGCGCCAAAGCGGAATTCCAGCAAAATAATCCTCATTTTTAACGCATCTATTTAGGGAAAACCATAGACTAGATTGGCTTTCTGGGTTATTAATTGAACCAATAAGAAGCTTTCATATGTGATGTTACAAATTTTATAGTCTGTGTTACGAAAGAGCAAGACATCGGAATTGATTGAGATTAGTATTGCATCAGTTACTACTATTCAGTACCAGAAAGCAAATACTCTCACGTATGTCCATGTCTACCTTTTCCTTTTCCAATCGTGCTGCTCAACTGGAGTGGCCTCCCCTGAAGCTTTATCTGCGCGAAACGGGCCGTCAGTTTTTTTCTGTAACCGACCTTGTTTATCTACAGGCAGTTGCTAATTATAGTTGGTTAAACTGGGCTGATGGTCGTCGGATGCTCATGCCACGCACCTTAAAATATTACTCTCCACAACTTCCTACTGAATTATTTATTCGTCTCCACCGTAACTGTGTTGTTAATCGGCGCTTCGTGGAACGGCTTGAACGTACAGAAACCGGTGGCCTGGTTCATTTGACCACGGGTGAAGTTCTGCCAGTTTCGCGTCGTCGCTGGAGTCTGGTTAGACGGCAACTTGCCCACAACCGACCAAATGTAAACTAAAGAGCACTTTCCGCTTTCTATCCACCATTTTGCGCAAAGCCAGAACGGTATGGTTCTGTTAAGGTTTTCGTAAAAGACAGCGGTAAAGTGCAGGTTAGAAACATTACGCATTAGACCGGGTTGAAACCATACTATTGGTATGGTTTCAACCCGGTCTTTTTGTATGCAAGTCAATCCTGGTCTGGCGGTAAAAACAATGGATGCCCACGAACGTCTCAATCTGGCGTATGGCATCCAAATGATACAGGGGTACGCCGACCCTATGCATGAACTCATTGGCACTATCTTGTCCCACCGCACCACCCATGCGAATGAGATGACGGCCTATCTGACCATGCGGGAGCGGTTTCCAACCTGGGAGCAGGTTCGGGATGCACCGCTCCCTGAGTTGATCGATGCCATTAAAACAGCAAATTACCCGGAAATAAAAGCTCCTTATATTCAGAACCTGCTCACCCATCTCTTTCAGGAAACAGGGGCCGCCAATATTGATTTTCTGGGCGACCTGTCAACTGAAGAAGCCATGAACTGGTTGACCAGACTGCCGGGTATTGGCTTAAAGACTGCGACGATTTTGTTACTGTTTAAATTCCATAAGCCGTTACTACCCGTTGATACACATGTTCACCGGGTTACGCAGCGACTGGGACTCATTGGCCCGAAGGTAAGCGCTGAAAAAGCCCATTCCATCTTGCTGGCCTACCTACCCGAAGATGCTTTACAACTATTTAATTTCCACAAACACTTTTACTGGCACGGCCAACGGGTTTGTACCTGGTATTATCCTAAATGCAACGAATGCGTATTAAAGGAAATGTGTGACTATTATCAATCGGGCCGGACAGCCACGTTAAGCAGCACACCCATCAGAAAGCAGAAGGCCAGGGATGCTTAGTCCAACTAAAAAGCCCCGTCAAGTTAATTTGACGGGGCTTTTTAGTTGGACTAAGGCGTTATTCAGCTTGGCTTGCCATACTTGTGTTCATAGAAAGCTCTGGACTGATCAACCCAGTTGTCGCGCTCAATCCGACCGGGGAAAAATTCGATGAGTTCGTTTATTTTATCAATATCTTCCTTTGCGAAATTTGCCACCTGTTTGAAGGTGTAAATGCCCAGGCTGTGTAATTTACGCTCCAGAAATGGCCCAACACCGACGATCTCCTTTAAGTCATCTGCTTCAGCAGCGGTAGCCCGCCCAATCCTGTCGAAGTTCACTTCGCCGGCTCGGGCAGCAATTCGGTTCAGCACAGCGGCTTCTGAGTTACCGGCAACTGGAATACTTGCCTCAACAACCGGAAGGATGGGTGCTGCCTCAACAACCGGGCTGTCGAGGACCGGTGCTGACACGTCCTCATCAATTAGTTCAGGTGTATCGTCATTGGTAAGCGCCGGTAATAACGGATCGGCATGCACAAACGCAGGCGGAACCTCAACAGCGGGTACGTTGGGCAGGGGAGCCGGAATCGGGTCAATGACGGTAGACCGTCCAGCCGTTTTCGATTGACGGCAATTGACCAGTTCGGCTTCTTTGTCGGCGATTGCCGTACGAAGACTATTGATGCGGCCGCTTAGGATTAATCGGCCAATCAGCCAGCCAATAAAGGCAGCAAGTGCCAGTAAGAGTACTATTTCGGTTATGGCAACCGGTTGACTTAAAGGATCTAATCCAAACATAATAGGATTCAGTTATAATGGGAGTTTTAAAGATCACAGGGGATTGGCTTTTCAAGTTCCACTAATGCGGTAAAGCGGTTTACTTTTTCTTTGCCAATTCGGCAGCCTGCCCTACCCAATTATCACGGACGATTCGACCGGGAAAAAATTCGATCAAATCATTTATCTGCTCAATATCTTCCGAATTAAAGTTCGCTATCTGTTGGAATGTATAGATACCGATGGCGTGCAACTTCTTCTCCAGAAAAGGGCCGACGCCCACAATGACTTTTAGGTCATCGGCACTGGAAGCGGAGGCCAGTCCGATACGATCGAAATTAATTTCGCCGGCCCTAGCCCGAATACGATTCAGAATAATGGTTTCATCATCATCTCCCTGCGCGACGACAACGGTCGGCTTTCGATAACAATCGTCGACCTCGCGCTCCGTACGGGCCAGACTACCTTCCAGTTGGCGAATAGTCGTTTGCCGGGATACATATCCAATAATAAAACCCAATACACCAGCCACAATCAGCATGATCCAAAGCTGCATTTGGGCATCCGGTAAATTGAGGGGATTCATATCAAACATAATTGTAAGGATTTATAGTTTGGTGTTTTGTGGGGGCCAAACAACGTTTGAACCGACAAAACAAAAGAATGTCGAAAAGGGGTTACTGAACAACAACCGTTACCCGCCGATTGGCTTTTCGTCCAGACAGTGTACTATTATCTGCTTTGGGCTCCTCTTCGCCCTTGGCACTGACAACAATCTGATCATCGGATATACCCGATCTGCGTAATTTCGATTTCACCTGATTGGCACGATCCCGTGACAGCCGTAGGTTCACATCGTCGGGCCCGGAGTTGTCTGTATAGCCCGTTAGCAGAAGTTTCTTGTCTTTATGCGCTGACAGATAAGCGGTCGCTTCGTCAAAAAACTTTTTCGTCTCCTCCGTTTTGATGTAGTTAGCCCCCCCTAATGGAAAGTACAAATCAATGGGTTTAAAAACTGAGGTGAACTTTTGCGTCTCTGCCAGTTGCTTTTCGGTCGTTGCCTCAGCGATTGTCATTGGCGCTGGGGCTGTTACTGTATCAGCAACCTGGGCGTCAGCAGTAGCTCCTGTAAAGGCGAAGTAAATACCGCCATACAACGAATCACCCTTGGCTGTGTTGAATGATAAGTTGCGTTCTTCACCCTTTGTCCGCAGGGAAGCGGCAGGTATGCCCTGCTGCACCATATATTGTTTGATACCTTCTGCGCGAGCCAGACCTAGATTAGGAAAGGATGTAGCATTTGTTTCAGTGGATGAGTAAAACCCGTTCACCTCCACCCTTCGCTCAGGGTTGGCTTTTAAATAAGTGATTAGTGCATCCAGCGATCCACCAAGTGTGTTCATGTTGGCATTGGCACCCGATTTGGCAAAGCTGAAATTACCAGGAAAGTCGAGTCGAAAAAGGGAGCTATCCGCAATAGTAAATCCCTCGCCCTCTGCCAGGGTGGTACTTTCTGCCGAATCAGAAGCAGCTACCGGCAGAGGATCGTTGCCACAAAGCTGTTTTATTTTGCAGACGTGCCACCACGTTGATCCTGTCATCCAGAGAAGAAGAAGGATTACCCAAGGAGTTTTGTTCGTTAGCATAGGTAGGGCTGAGGGTTAAATTGACAGTCATCTAAATTCTGTCATGAGACGGAAATAAATGAAAATGGTTGCTCAAAAATAATGGTATGCGGCACAAAAGCAATAGAATGAGCCTTTTTGGGCACTTTGCCAAACCAGAACCTTAATAATATCAGTTTGTGCTCCACAAAAACTACCAATTGATTTCCTGACTAGCCGTCTATGTGGTTAACTTGCTTTTTTATACAGCCCGAATCGACTTTCAATGCTTATTGACCTGCGTAGCGATACCGTTACACAACCCACGCCCGCCATGCGCGAGGCTATGTTTTCTGCTCCTTTGGG
Organism: Spirosoma aerophilum; assembly: GCF_054782495.1. Classification (NCBI taxonomy): domain Bacteria; kingdom Pseudomonadati; phylum Bacteroidota; class Cytophagia; order Cytophagales; family Cytophagaceae; genus Spirosoma; species Spirosoma aerophilum. Next base: position 1,526,557 of record NZ_BAAGSJ010000013.1, read on the forward strand.
AGATGATGTACTGGGTGACGACCCAACAGTCAATGCCCTTGAAGCGAAGGCTGCCGCCCTATTTGGTATGGAAGCCTCCCTGTTTTGCGCATCGGGCACGATGACAAACCAGCTTGCTATTCGTACACATACCCGTCCCGGCGACGATGTAATCTGTGATTATCTATCGCACGTATACCAGTATGAAGGCGGGGGTATCTCGGTTAATGCACTGGCATCGGTAAGTCTTGCGCATGGCCAGCGCGGGAAACTTACCCCCGATCTAATTCTGGACTATATCTATAACCCGGCCGATACCCATAAACCCCTCTCCCGGTTAGTAGTGCTGGAAAATACGGTTAATAAAGGGGGTGGCTGTTACTATACCGTTCCCGAAATTGCCGCTATTCGAAAGGTGTGCGACGAACATGGCCTGATCCTTCATCTGGATGGTGCCCGCCTGTTCAATGCACTGGTTGAAACCGGTGAGCCGACGGGAGCCTATGGCCAGTTATTCGACTCCATCAGTATATGTCTCTCCAAAGGACTTGGTTGTCCGGTAGGTTCGCTCCTGCTCGGCAAATCGGACGTTATTCAACAGGCCCGGCGGTACCGTAAATTAATGGGTGGCGGCTGGCGGCAAGCGGGCTTTCTGGCTGCCGCCGGAATTTATGCGCTGGATCACCACATCGATCGGTTGAAAGTAGACCACTCACGAGCTCGAAAAATAGGCGCTATTCTGGAAAGGTTGCCCGAAGTTGAGGACATCCTGCCCATCGACACGAATATTGTCATTTTCAAATTGCCCGAAACCATATTAGCCACCGATTACGTTAAATCCTTAGAAACGAAAGGCATTCGGAGCGTTGCCTTCGGCAAACATCTGGTGCGTTTCGTCACGCATCTTGATCTCACCGACGATATGGTGAGCGAGATGGAAACCATTTTCTGAACCGCACAGGCGGCTATGCATATTCAAACAAGAACCTTACAGAAAGAAGACTACCATGACCTCAAAGAGGCCATGATTGAGGTATATAGTGGTATTGGCGGTGACTATTGGCCCAAAAGCTCGATCACGAAACTACTCAACATCTTCCCGGAAGGGCAGTTTTGCGTAGAGGTCGATGGTAAAGTTGTAGCCAGTGCACTGGCCATTCGGGTAAACTATGCCCAGTTCGGCGACAACCATACCTACTTTGAAATTACCGGCGGGTATACCTTCAAAACACACAACGATGAAGGCGATTATCTATACGGAATCGAGGTGTTCGTTCATCCCGACTACCGTGACCTCCGCCTGGGTCGTCGCCTGTACGATGCCCGGAAAGAGCTTTGCGAGCAATTGAATCTGAAGGGTATTCTGGCCGGTGGTCGTATCCCTAATTACAACAAGTTCGCCGATGAGCTTAGCCCGCGCGAGTACATCGCCAAGGTGAAGCAGAAAGAGATTTACGACCCGACGCTCACCTTTCAGCTGTCAAACGATTTCCACGTACGGAAGGTCCTGCGCGGTTATTTACCCGGCGATTCGGAGTCGAAAGAATACGCTACGTTACTGGAATGGATCAATATCTACTATGTGGTAGAAAAGGACAAGAAGCCGCATACCGACTCCATTATACGTCTGGGTGTTATTCAGTGGCAAATGCGCCTGTTCAAAAACCTGAATTCGTTTCTTGAACAGGTCGAGTTCTTTGCCAATGCAGTGAGTGATTACCGGGCTGACTTTATGGTACTGCCTGAGTTTTTCAATACGCCCCTCATGGCCGACTTCAATGATCTGCCGGAACCGGTCGCTATTCGTAAGTTGGCCAGTTTCACCGAGTCGGTTCGGGAAAAATTATGTGAGCTGGCCATTTCCTACAACGTGAATATTGTTGGCGGCAGCATGCCCCTCGTCGACGATGATGGGAAACTCTACAACGTAGCTTACTTATGCCGACGCGATGGCTCTTACGAGGAATACCGCAAAATTCACATTACACCCAATGAAGTTCGGCATTATGGCATGGTGGGTGGATATGAAATTCGGGCATTCGATACGGACTGTGGAAAAATCGGCATGTTGATTTGTTACGATGTCGAATTCCCTGAACTGGGCCGTATTCTGGCGCAGCAGGGTATGCAGATTCTGTTTGTCCCTTTCCTGACCGATACACAAAACGGCTACTCCCGGGTACGCCACTGTGCGCAGGCTCGGGCTATTGAGAATGAATGTTATGTGGCCATTTCGGGCTGTGTAGGCAACCTGCCCCGTGTCCAGAATATGGACATCAACTACGCTCAATCGGCCGTGTTCACACCGTCTGACTTTCAGTTTCCGACCAATGCCGTCAAAGCCGAAGCCACAACCAATACCGAAATGGTGCTTATTGCAGACGTTGACCTGAGCTTACTGAAAGAACTTCACGAACATGGATCCGTACAGGTTTTGAAAGACCGCCGGACAGATCTTTACGAAGTTACTTTGAAGAAAGCTGCGAAAAAAGCCTTAAAACAGAAGAAAGCTTCCCCTGATAATGACCCGGAGCAGGTAGCTCCGATTATTGTGGTGTCAGACTAAACTAACATCACCAATCTCAGGCCTTGCGCTTCGGGCCATTGTACAATGACACGGCTCTGAGCGAAAATACTACAGGCATAAGGTCCTTCGACAAGTATGTTCGAAGGACCTTTTCGTGTTTATAGACATACAAAAGGTTATTTCTCTTGACTAGGTAGTTAAAAGGTGCGTTCAGCACGTGACATCACTCCCGATGCTCTCATTTTGTTTGGGAGGTTAGTTTGCCATCGACCCCTATTCCAATCAATACGCCAAGCGAATAACAAAACAAGTCGCTCCAAACAAAGGTAAAGCCCAGCACCAGCCCACCCAGACGAGTTGCCCGAATGGCATCAATCCAGGGCGCATGATACAATTGGCCCAGTTCGATACTAAAGGAAAATAAGAGGGTTAATAGCCCTACGGTTCTGGCAGGCCACTTAGGAAACAGGAAGGCAAGACTGAAGAATACCATGAGTGCCCAGAGCACATCGCCGACATATTGCTTTATAAAAGCCACATCATCAAAATATCGTCTGGATGCCAGCCCTATCAGCATAACACCAATAGCCAACAGTCCACTGAACCAGCGATTTCGACTGACCACCAACTTATTTGACAAAATTTTCATTCAGTTTACGCTTCGTGATACGGCAAGTGTATGCATAATTCGACGAGGGTGCTAAAAAAATAATCTGCCTGATTGAATTTTTTTTCGGAGTTAAACTGTAATATTAAATATTACATTAATGAACGGACGATTTGCCATATCTATGCACATTCTGACGTTGTTGGCCAAAGCCAATGATGAATGGCTGACTTCGGACTTTCTGGCCAGCAGTATCAACATTAATCCGGTGCTGGTTCGGAAAGAACTCATCAACTTACGGAGCAACGGGCTTGTGAAGAGCCGGGAAGGCAAAAACGGGGGTAGCCAGTTAGCCAAGCCTGCCAACCAGATACGCGTTTCCGATGTGTTCCTCGCTACACGTCAGGGTCCGCTTTTGGGTACTTCCAGAAACAGCCCAAACCCTGATTGCCCTGTCGGCAAACAGATTCACAGGCATCTGGACAATTTGTATCAGGAAGCTGAAGATACGTTGATTAAGACATTAAGTACCAGTACGCTTGACGAGTTTAGTCATCAATTTGATTAAATTTCACGCGCAAAACGGCAATACCTTTTACTACAATCAAGTCCTTTTTAACTAAATCACTATGAAACTTGCCCTTATTGGAGCCTCCGGATTTGTGGGTTCTGCTTTACTCGAAGAAGCCCTCAACAGAGGTCACGAAGTAACCGCTATTGTTCGCAATCCTGAAAAAATTTCGACAACAGATGACAAGCTTACCGTTCAAAAGGGCGACGCTCAGGACCCCAGCGAAGTAGCTCAGTTGGTAGCAAACCATGATGCCGTGCTGAATGCCTATAATGCTGGCTGGACGAATCCTAATCTGTATAATGACTTCCTGAAAGGCTCTTTAGCCATTGAAAAAGGTACCGAAGAATCTGGTGTTAAACGAATACTTATCGTTGGTGGAGCGGGTAGTCTGGAAATAGCGCCTGGCTTTCAATTGGTAGACAGCCCGGAATTCCCCGAAGCATACAAGGCTGGCGCTACTGCTGCCCGCGACTATTTAGCCGGTCTGCGGAAAAACACGACGCTTGACTGGACCTACCTGAGTCCGGCTATTAATCTGGCTCCGGGCGAACGTACAGGCACATTCCGCCTTGGCACCGAACAACCTGTTTTTGATGAAAAGGGCGAAAATAACGTATCGGTAAAAGACCTGGCTGTTGCCGCCCTGAATGAGATTGAGCAACCCCAGTTTATTCAACAGCGCTTTACTCTGGGTTACTAAAGTAACCCTTGATTCGTGATTCGGTAAATGGTTGATTGGTTGATCATTTTACTTAACGTGAATAATGGGTTGACCAGATCAAGATACATTTAACCACAGAGGCACAAAGTAAAGAGAGGCTGATTAGGGAAGAATGTTTCCTAATTAGCCTCTCTTTACTTTGTGCCTTTGTAGTTAAATGTATGGTATTAGGCGTGGTTCTCAGTCTTAAGTTGACTTAATAGCAACCTGTATTCAGCCATTATTCGCATTGACTTAAATCAGGATTATGCTGGCTCTTGCCTGATATCCATGACAATTTTGGCAGATTGACCACTACTGGCTACTGCCATAGCCGACGCCAGATTGTCAAACGACTCTCTGACTGAAATTATACGGCCCGGTTGAATAAATCCGCGCTCGATTAGGCCAATGGTTCGTCGAAAATCAGTGGGGTGCTGATAAATGATCGACGTTATCAGGCTGATTCCCTGCCGGGTCATGCTAAACTCAGTCAAAGCACTGGGTTTATCGGATAGACCCGCTACGACTACGTAAGCCCCCCGCGGAGCGGTCTCAACCGCCATCGTCAAAGCCGCAGCCGCACCGGCACATTCAAACACGGTATGTACCCCTCTCTCTTTCCAGAAAGTACCCATAGCATTCGTTGAGGTATCAGCAGAAATGGGTATAACCCCAAACGCAGCCGCAAAATCTACCTTCTCCTGAATCCGGTCGTAAGCCAGTACACGGTATCCCATCTGTTGGGCAAGGTGAGCCACCAACAGGCCAATGGCTCCCAAACCAATAACGGCAATCGTATCGCCCGGTCGGGCGGGCGACGAAAACAGTGTATGCAACGCAACGGCTGTTGGCTCAATAACTACGGCATCGTCGTTGCTGATCGAATCGGGCAGCACCCAGGCGAAGGGTGCTGGCACCACGGCATATTCAGCAAAACAGCCTGTTTCCAGCACACCAATAATACGCTTGTTCGCACAGATATTACTCCGCCCCTGCCAGCAATAGTCACAATGGCCACAGGGGTAGTTCGGCTCGATAACTACCCGATCGCCTGGTTTCAGCCCATTACCTCCTATCCCGACTTTATCGACGTAGCCAATGCCTTCGTGACCAATGATCAATGGAAAGGCCAGATCGGGCCGGTGCCCCTGGAACAGGGAAACATCGGAACCACAAATGCCCACCGTTTTCATTTTGATACGAACCTCGCCGGGACCGGGCTCAGGAATCGGACGTTGCTGAAGTTCGATTGACCGGGGAGCGATTAAAACTCCTGCCCACATGGATTTAACTCCTTCCTTCATAACAAAAGGGTGTTACGATACAGCAACGAATGACTCTTTATTTCCTTGAACTGGACGGAGTTTTGGCAAAACCAGATGAATGACCAACAAACCGATCAGGTAGGAACAACTGGCAAAAATAAACATGGGCGTATACCCAAATGTAGCCACAATAAAGCCGGTGGCAGCGGCAACAACCATACTGGTCATACCTCCCAGAAAGCCGCCCATACCCGTAGCTGTCGCTACCGAGTGGCTTGGAAACAGGGTCGTGCTCATGGCATACACATTGGTCGACCAACCCTGATGCGCGGCAGTTGCCAGGGCCAGCATGGCGACAACACCCGTGAAGCTATGCACCGACGGAATCAGGTAGATGGGGGTTACTGATAGCGCGCAAATCAGCATGGTAAGCTTACGGGCTTTATTTTCGGACCAGCCCTTTTTCATTAGTTTCGTGGCCAGCCAGCCGAAAAAGATGCTCCCTATATCGGACACCACGTATATGATGAGAAACGGAAGACCAAAGTTTTTCAAATCCAGCTTTCGATCGAGCTGATTATTGGTCAGCAGAAAATCAGGGAGCCAGGTGAGGTAGAAAAACCAGACGGGATCAGCAAAGATTTTTCCGAAACAAAAGGCCCAGGTCTGTTTATATCTGGCTAACTCTAACCAGGAAAGACGCTTTTCAGCCTCATTGGTAACTCCATCCAAACGTCCTTCAGTAATATAATCAAATTCTTTTGTCGAAAGAGCGGAAGTAGCTTCGGGTTTCGAGTAACTGAACCACCAGATTGCCAGCATGAGCACACCCAGGGCCGCTGAAATGAGAAAGGCTCCCCGCCAACCGAACTGCTGCATCAGCAGGGGCACCAGCAAGGCTGTTGTGATCACGCCCATGTTCGATCCCGCGTTTAGGATGCCCGTTGCCGTTGAACGCTCCTGCCGGGGAAACCACTCCGATATCGCCTTCATAGCCGACGGAAAGTTAGCGGCTTCCCCGAGTCCCAGAACAGCCCGAACGCTGGCAAACTGACCCGCTGTTGACACAAAACCGGAAGCGATACTGGCCATGCTCCAGACCGTGATACCGATAGCGAACCCTTTTTTCGTACCTACCCGGTCAATAAGCCACCCAATCAACAGAAAGCCAAGGGCATAGGTCGCTTTAAACGCGGAGTCGATCAAACCCATCTGAATCCTGAACTGTTTCAGGTGTTCGTCCGTAAGGATGGCATCAGGCGACAAACCCAGCAGAGTTTTCTTGAAGACGCCGTCCGTCATGACAAACGACAGGGCCTGCCGATCAACGTAATTGATGGTCGTCGCCAGAAAGAGCAGAGCAATGATCCGCCACCGGTAATTTTGATGCATAAACGGGTGAGTGTAGAAACAAAAAAATGTAAGTAACCTCCGCCACTTACTTACCCATTCAATACAGTTGTCCGGCTATTTCAAGCGGCCGGTCTGTCGACATGATATCCGCTCCGTTTTGGGCAAACGTTTTATAGACCTGATCGCCTTTGGCGGCTGCCTGTTTGTCCAGGTTGCCGAGTGTACCCAATATGCAGGCGATTCCCTTCTGATGCAGGAATGTGTACAATTCAGCATCGGGTTCCTTGACACCCACAAACGCCACCATCCGATTATCCGGCACGCCCAGCTCCCGCAGACGGTCGTATTCGGCGCGGTTACGGATAGTTACCGAGATCATTAGATTAGGATCGAGCCTGTTCAGTTTAGCGGCATCTTGGGCGTTGTAGGTGATAACGGCCACGTAATCGCCCGCGCCGGTTTTATGAATCATGTCGACCACTTTCGCAAATGACACATTCCGTTTAACATCCAGTGTAAACGTCACTTTGTTTTTTCCCCAGCGTAGTACCTCTTCCAGGGTTGGAATCCTATAGGACGTCACGTTACCCTGGTTATCTTCCAGCCGATACTGGCCAAGTTCGGCATAGTTGCGATCAATGAGCTTGCCCGTGCCCGTGGTAGTGCGGTCAAGGGTAGCGTCGTGCATCATTACCATAACACTGTCCTTAGTCAGATCAATATCGCATTCGATGATAACGGGTATCTTCTTCGCCAGATAGTCAAATGATTCTATGCAGTTTTCCGGGTAGCCTTTCAGGTCTCCCCCGCCCCGGTGTGCCGAGATTTTGGCAACCTGATTGGGCTTGTAACTAAAGAAATCATACGCCTTCCCGGTTGGAACTTTGGTGTATGTTTTGGGCGAGCAGGTAATCAGGCCAACGCTTATTCCAACGAGAATCAGTTGTTTAATGGTCATTATGAACGCAGAAAGTTGATGATCGCCTATCAGTGGAACCGTTCCGATAAACGCATTTGTTGATTAATTGGACCGCCACTAATTCACGGTTCCATGGTCTTGCTAACAGGACACATGTCGACACAAAAATAAGGCAACTATTTATAGCAACGTCGTATGATTCCCTTTTCAATTCTGGATTTATCGCTGATTGTGGAAGGCACAAACGCCACACAAGCGTTACGAAATACATTAAACATGGCCCAACACGCTGAGCAGTTGGGCTATAACCGTTATTGGCTGGCCGAACACCACAACATGCCGGGTATTGCCAGTGCGGCCACCTCTGTCGTGATTGGCTATGTAGCGGGTGGTACAAAATCAATCCGGGTGGGGTCAGGCGGCATTATGCTTCCGAACCATTCGCCACTCGTTATTGCGGAGCAATTTGGTACGCTCGAATCCCTCTACCCCGGTCGAATTGACCTCGGGCTGGGACGGGCGCCCGGTTCCGATCAGCCAACAGCGCGTGCGCTGCGCCGGGATATGAACGGGCCGGATACGTTCCCGCAGGATGTTGTTGAGTTACAGCATTATTTCCAGCCCGACGATTCCAATCAGTTCATTCGGGCAGTACCCGGCAATGGCTTGAATGTGCCGATCTGGATTTTAGGATCAAGTTTGTTTGGTGCCCAGCTGGCTGCTATGCTCGGTCTGCCCTATGCCTTCGCGTCGCACTTTGCCCCGAAAGAGTTATTGCGGGCCTTACAGGTTTACCGGACACAATTTCAGCCCTCCGAACACCTTAAAGCTCCTTATGCAATGGTGGCTGTTAATGTCATTGCTGCCGACACCGATCAGGAAGCCCAGCGGCTCTTTACCTCTGTGCAGCAGCAGTTTCTCCACATCCGTCGGGGAAAAGCCCGCCAGATGCAGCCACCCGTCGATAATCTTGAGGAAATCTGGCCCGACTATGAACTGGCCGGTATTGAGTCTGTCCTTCGTTGTTCGGCGGTAGGATCACCCGAAACGGTGCAGCGGGGTTTGACAAGCTTTCTGGCACAGACGCAGGCGGATGAGTTGATCCTTACCGCACCGATCTATGACCATGAGGCCCGAAAGCATTCACTTACCCTCACCGCACAGGTTCGGGAAGCCATGGCAGCCCGGGAAACAGAGCCGGTGCTCATCTAAAACAAATAGGGGTCGGATACTTGAATCCGACCCCTATTTTTTAAACAAAGCTTTTGAATTACAACACGACGTTCACGATCCGCTTTGGGACGACGACGACCTTTTTCGGCGTTTTGCCTTCCATCCACTTCTGAACAATTTCATCAGCCAGTACCTCGCGCTCGATCTCGGTTGGTGCGCGGTCAATGGCAAAGCTGATCGTGGTCCGCACTTTTCCGTTGATCTGGATTGGGTATTCGAACGCATCCTCTACCAGGAAATTCGGGTTAAATTTTGGGAATTCAGCTTTCGAAAGTGTACCCGGCTCATGACCCAAGGCAGCCCAGAGTTCTTCGGAGATGTGGGGCGCATAGGGCGACAACAACAGCACCAGATCCTGCAAAACGGCCCGTTTGTGGCAATTCAGCGTAGCCAGTTCGTTCACGCAGATCATGAATGAACTCACCGACGTGTTGAACGAATACCCTTCAATGTCTTCTTCGGTCTTTTTGATGGTTTTGTGCAGGACCTTCAGTTCAGCGGGTGTTGCCGGTTCGTCCGTAACAATCCATTCACTTCCCCCCGCTTCCGATGCCCCGGCCGCATTGTCTTTATAAAACAACCGCCAGAATTTACGGATAAAGCGGTACACGCCATCAATACCGTTGGTATTCCAGGGTTTAGCCTGCTCCAGCGGACCGAGGAACATTTCATACAGGCGAAGTACATCCGCGCCGTACTTCTCCACGATCATATCGGGATTGACAACGTTGAACTTCGACTTCGACATCTTTTCAACTTCTGCCCCAACGATATACCGTCCATCCGGCTCAAGAACAAACTCAGCACCTTCGGTCAGGTCGGGTCGTGACTTCTTGAACGCATCGATATCCAACACATCATTTTCGACAATATTGACATCGACGTGAAGGGGTGTCACCTCTTCTCCTTTCACCTGATTCAGGGATAAAAACACAGCGGGCTTACCTTCCCGACCGGTACCTAACAGCCGGTATACGAAATTGGACCGCCCCTGAATCATACCCTGGTTGATGAGCTTTTTGAACGGTTCTTCCTGCGGCACGTAACCCCGGTCTTTCAGGAACTTGTTCCAGAAGCGGCTATAAAGCAGGTGACCCGTTGCATGTTCGGTTCCGCCAATGTACAAGTCGACATTCTGCCAGTAGTCGATGGCTTCCTTGCTGGCAAATTCTGCATCATTTTGAGGGTCCATGTACCGATACCAGTACCAGGATGAACCCGCCCAGCCAGGCATTGTCGACAGTTCATACTCGTATTCACCCTTGTACTTCCAGCCTTCCGCACGGCCTAATGGGGGTTCGCCGGTTTCGGTAGGCAGGTATTTATCCACAGCGGGCAACTCCAGCGGCAGGTCGCTTTCGTCAATCAGGTAAGGCAATGGATGACCGTTACTATCTTTTTTGAAATAAACCGGTACCGGCTCACCCCAATAGCGTTGGCGACTAAAAACGGCATCGCGCATGCGGTAATTTATTTTACCACGCCCTAACCCCCGCTCTTCCAGCCATGCGACCAGTGTTGCGGTGGCTTCTTTATAGGTCATGCCATTAACGATACCCGAGTTGATATAATGCCCCTCTTTGGTATTATCGGCTTGTTGATCGATGTCTTTTTGCCCATCCAGGATGGGAATAATGGGCAAATTGAAGTGTTTGGCGAAGTTCCAGTCACGCTGATCGCCCGAGGGAACGGCCATAACCGCCCCCGTACCGTAACCAGCTAAAACATAGTCGGCGAGGAAGATGGGTACCTGTTCACCACTAAACGGATTGACGCAGTAGCTTCCCGTAAATACCCCAGAGACAACTTTTGTATCAGCCATCCGATCCCTTTCAGAGCGCAGTTTGGCTGCATTGATATAGCTGTCAACTGCTTCTTTTTGTTCAGCCGTCGTTAGCCCGCCCACCAATTCATGTTCAGGAGCCAGCACCATAAACGTAACCCCGTAAATGGTGTCGACACGGGTGGTAAAGACTTCAATATACTGCTGATCGTTCGTCGCTAATGGAAATTTCACACTGGCTCCCACCGACTTTCCAATCCAGTTGCGCTGCTGCTCTTTGAGCGATTCAGTCCAGTCAATGGTATCCAGGCCAGTCAGCAAACGGTCGGCATAGGCGGTGATTCGCATCATCCACTGCCGCATTAACTTCTGCTCAACCGGGTAGCCACCCCGCTCAGAAACGCCGTCTTTCACCTCATCATTGGCCAGCACCGTACCCAGGGCCGGGCACCAGTTCACCACCGCATCGGCCAGATAGGTTAGCCGGTACTGAAGCGTGACGGCATACTGTTCAGTTTCCGATAGGGCATTCCATTCCTCGGCCGAGAAGGAGGCAGCGTTGTCATCGCACACCGCCTGTAGGCCCTGGGTACCGTTGGCCGCAAATCTGGCAACCAGGGTCTCGATGGGCTCGGCTTTGTCCGTTTCTTTATTATACCAGGAGCGGAACAGCTCCATAAATATCCACTGCGTCCACTTATAATAGGACGGGTCAGAGGTGCGGACTTCGCGGCTCCAGTCGTAACTAAAGCCGATATTCTTCAGTTGCTCGATGTAACGGGTCAGGTTCGCTTCCGTTGTTACAGCCGGGTGCTGCCCGGTTTGAATGGCGTACTGTTCAGCCGGAAGCCCGAACGAGTCGAATCCCATTGGATGCAAGACATTATAGCCTTTTAAGCGTTTGTAGCGCGAAACAATATCCGAGGCAATATAGCCGAGCGGGTGACCCACGTGCAGCCCGGCCCCCGATGGGTAAGGAAACATATCGAGTACATAGTACTTGGGGCGGTCGGTGTTTTCGGCGGGTTTATAGGTGTTGTTCTCGTCCCAGAAACGTTGCCATTTCTGTTCCGTTTCGCGGTGGTTGTAGTCAGCCATAATAGTTGTGCGGCTGTTAAGCCGCCTGATTCGCTCAATTTAGAGGCAGTTTTAAGCTGCCCTATTCATTTACTTGCAAAAATAGCCCTTTACTGATACTTTTGCCCATATCCCACCCGTAAAGCATAAACCTTTCCTATGGCAATAAATACCCCGGCTACTAACCCTAGCCGTTATAACTGGATTTGTGCCGTCTTATTAGCCCTTCTGGTCGCTCTACTGGCCATTTATGTCGTTAAGGATTTCAGCCACCCACTTTCCGACGGAAACGACACCGATCACTTTGAGTTCGACGGTTACCTTTTAAATAAGACAATTAGTTTCTGGCCCTGGCCCCACCTCCATTTATTAAACAATCAGTCCTTTTACCCCTACGGCATCAATCAGGTTTTCATGGATTGGGGCTTTGAGCGTGATTACTGGTACAGCTTATGTTATCGGCTATTGGGTGGTCCCGGGTCTTATCTTCAGTTTTATTACGTTTATAGCTTAGTCGTTGCCGTTGCCGGTACTTTTTTATTACTCCAGCCACGCTTTGGCTTCGTCAAAGCTGTTGTGGCGGGCCTTATTGTATCGGTTTTTAATTTTTATGCACTTTATAAGTTCCCTGTGCATTTAAATATCTGCATCGTACACTGGACAACGCTCTGTATAATAACCACTTACTGCCTGTTATTTGATGCCATAAACAAACGGCCCATTTCTCTGGCTTTCTGGTTGTTCTGGGCCTGGCTTCACGTTCAGGTTTTAAGTCAGGAGCTAGGTTATGTAGCTGGCTATGCACTTACCTTTACCACCCTGACCTTTCCCGTTCTGGCAATAGTATTGATCCGTCAGTTCCCTAGGCCAAATCAATGGGTTCGTCACCTTAGCCAGTTCATCCAGGCAGAGTATAACCGACAGCCGATCGTTATTATTGGGCTTCTGTCGCTAATCGTCATTAGCACCTGGTTATATGTTCCCCTAACGCTTCAAATTGCCACTTCAGCCTGGGCATTTGATTTTAGCATGTTGCCTGAACTGCCAGCCTGGTCGCATCCAGCCAGGTTACTCATTCCTTACCTGCCGGGCCTGAACACGTTTGATGTCAACTATCGCCTTTATCTGCATGATACATTCGAGAGTTTTGGTCAGGGAAGTCCGGGTTTGTACTTAACCCTCTTCGCCATAGTCGGACTGTGGCAAACCCGTTATCGCATAACCTTATGGCTGCCTGTGGTCCTGACGGCGTTGTTGTGTTTATTATATCATCCTGTAGAAATTCCGACACTCAAGATATTCCCCTGGTTTAGTTACAATCGGGACGGGTCAAGAGCGAGTCTGATTTATCCGGTCCTGTTTGTACTGCTGGCTATTCCCATCAGCTGGCCCCGACTTCTTGCGGGACGGGCCTTTATCATTTTTTTACTAGGACTCATGGGTATGGAGTGGTATAACGGCTACCATCTGCGATTAAGTATTCCTACCATTGTCGCTTCCGATAATTTTCTAACCTACTGTTCTATAGTGAAACGACAGCCGGGAGAGGCCGTACTCGACTGGCCATTTTGTGTGATTGGAGCTAATGGAGTTGGTGCATCAGAAGGCTTGTGTCCCTATTACAAAGCGCAGAATGCTGTATTTTCCTATCGGCGTTTTTACGATAAAAGTACGGTAGGCCAGTATTTCGGTCGCTTACACCCCAGCCAGATCCAACCCTTCCTCCGCGACGGCTGGCCTCGTTTGCTCACGCCCGACCGGGAGTTCACCGACCAGGACTGGCGGTTTATGGATTCGTTTCTTCGTACGAATAATTTTGCAGGCATCAATTTATACGTCGACTTGTTGCTGCCTGAACAGGTAGCTCTGTTTTATCAGCGCTACGGGAAACCCCTCACCGAAACCAGATTTCCAGTGGCTGGCCGCGTTGTGTTTATCGCACTGAAAAAGTAGAAAAATCGTTATTATACAGACTGCGCAACAGTCTTCTTCCTTTTAACGTATTCCCATTACCAACATCTCCGATATTAATGCATGGCGTGATTTTTTACGATTGATATTGTCAACTATCTAGTTCGTACGTACCCATGCTGCGTTTTTTATCGTTCGCGAAGCTTGCCAACGTCGCCCTGATTGGCGTTGGTTTATTCGGCTGCCAAACCGACAGTAGTGTAGAACCAACCCGTATTTCGGCGGATTGTCTGGTGAAGGCATCAACAAAAAATGGCGTTGCCATCGCTGGTGATTTTATCATTACGTATCACCCGACGCAAACATTACCAGCGGCACCCAATGCCCGACTGGCGGCTTCTGAAGCGCTGGCGGAACAGTTCCTGACCACGTATCGGGTGGCTAATACACGAGCCGATATTTTAGCTACCGGCGGACAGACGAGCTTTCTGGCTCACCTGACCGATCGTGAGTCCCAAAAACTGGCCCAAGACCCAGCTGTGATAACGATAGAACCTGACCGGATCATGTCCATGTGCAACTGTGTTGACGTGGCGACAACCTCAACATTGACCTGGGATGTACAGCAGACAGGCTATGGTCGTGGCGACTTACAGACTACAAAAACAGCCTGGATTATTGATACGGGTATCGACCTGGATCACCCCGATTTAAATGTTGACACCCAAAGAAGTCGATCTTTCGTAAGCGGGCAGACATCGGCTGATGACGAAAATGGACACGGTACGCATGTAGCAGGCATTATTGGAGCAAAAAACAACAAAATCGGGACAACGGGAGTCGCTTCCGGCGCTACACTGGTGTCGCTGCGGGTTCTGGACGAAGACGGTGAAGGTCGCCTTTCCGGCATTATTCAGGCGGTCAATTATGTCATTCAGAATGGCAAAGCAGGTGATGTAGTCAATTTAAGCCTGGGTGGAGAAGGAACTTCTACCACCCTTGACCGGGCCATTACGCAGGGCGCAAACGCCGGAATTCTGTTCGCCATTGCCTCGGGCAATGAAGGTAAGAACAGCGACAATTATTCCCCCGCCAGGGTCAACCACGCCAATGTGTTCACCGTTTCGGCAATGGATAATAAAAACCAGTTTGCCTCTTTTTCAAACTTCGGCAGTAGTGTCGATGTGTGTGCATACGGCGTTCGCATTACCTCTACCTACATGGGTGGCCAATATGCTACACTGAGCGGAACGTCGATGGCGGCACCTCATGTGGCCGGTCTGCTGTTAATTCGCGGCAGCCAATTACCGACCCATGGTACCGTCACCGGTGACCCCGACGGCATACCCGACCCGATGGCGGGAGAGTAAATTTCAGTTTCAAAAAATGGCAAACGCTCGCTTGGAATCATCTCAGCGGGCGTTTGCCATTTTTTGAAACTGAAATTCATCTCTATTCTCACCAAATACGATAGGATGTTTCTTCTAACTATAAGACATCTATATATTATTTTACATCAATGATTAATTACCCAATCCTGTTTTGTACCTTCCGGGCTGCAAGGTCAGGCACCTTAAACTTCATTTTTAATACCAATACTTCATCATTAATATAAACCAGCAGTGGCCGACACTATTTTTATTCTCTTTGTTCTTTGTCTGAATGTAGTGATTTGCGAATGGCTTGCCCGTAAGCCCGGCTTCAATCAGATTGGTACGGCTTTGCTGGTCATTATTCTTACTGCTCTTGAAGCAAACATTCACCTAATCCCAACCACCGAAACGCCCGCTTACGAGGGCATTTTCAGTTACCTGGCTCCGTTCTCTTTATTCCTACTGCTGCTCGGCGTTAACCTAAAAGATTTAAAGCAAGCTGGTTTGCCTATGTTAAGTATGTTTCTGGTAGGCTCCGTCGGGACTATAATTGGCGTCCTTACCAGCATATGGCTCTTCTCTGCCCCGCAAACAGTTGGCGATTTGTATTACGCCCTGGCTGGTATGCTTACCGGCACCTATATTGGAGGAAGTGTTAATTTTCATGCGGTGGCGCTGCACTACGGCGTATCGAAAGCCGGAAACCTGTTTGTGGCCACCACAGCGGCCGACAATATCATGACCGCCCTCTGGATGGTAGCGACGCTGGCCTTACCCCGCTATTTTCAACGAAAATTTCCCCGCCGGCTTGCTATCAGTCAGATAAACCCTGACTCGATCAGTGCATCGGGAGGTTCCGCACCAGATCCCTATGCCGATGCAGAAACCATAAACCCAAGCGATCTGGCAGTCATGCTGACACTAGGTTTCGGCTCTATTTTTCTCTCTAAACAGGTAGCTGCCCTGGTGCCGTCAATACCATTTGTACTTATTCTGACAACCATCGCTCTGATCCTGGCGCAGTTCCGGGTAGTGAACCGATTACGAGGCAGTCGCTTGTTGGGCCTTTTCGGCATTTATGTGTTTCTCGCTGTTATTGGCGCCTATTGCGACGTTGCCACCTTGCTTCATGACGGGCAACTGGCATTAATTCTGTTTGGTATGATACTGGTGCTGGTGATTATCCATGCCTTCATTGTTTTTGGCGTTGGCGCTTTTTTTAAACAGGATTGGGATATGCTCAGCATTGCGTCACAAGCTAACATTGGTGGGGCAACCTCCGCGCTGGCGCTGGCAAAGAGCCTTCAACGACCCGATTTGCAGCTTCCAGCCGTTCTTGTCGGCACGCTGGGAAATGCCATAGGCACGTATCTGGGCATTTTAATCGCTGAACTCCTGCGGGCCGGGTAAGCTGTTAGTGCTGTTACTTGCATCTATCCGCTTCATTTTCGTACCTTTACAGCACTTTTTAGGCCGTACACCAGTTGTATGGTAATTGAAAGTAAGCAAACTGGCGGCACTTCAACGTGCCGTTTTTCATAAGAGAATTACTCTATAAACTCGATAGAATTTATACCTTATGCAACCACCGATAGTCTCCAACACCGACTTAGTTGCAAACTCACTGGCAACGGACAAACCGGCAATTGACCTTAACGGACTGACTATCAACTTACAGGGAGATAACGCATTGGCTCAGGCGGAAGCGCTGCGGGCGGCTTTCCCAACGGCTACGATACAAACCGGTGGCTCTCAACCGTTACTTCGTCGCCGGAATCGTACCGAAATAGCGATCTATGCTTTCTCAGCGCTGGCCCTGATGCTGGTCGGGCATTTGCTGTTCAGTTATTTTACGCTGGACCGAATCACACTGCTGGCCAGTTCCATTGACCTGACACCCCAGATCTTCTACTTCATACTGGCCGGCTTCGTCGCACAAATGATTGACGGAGCGTTGGGAATGGCCTACGGCGTAACGGCAACAACGTTTCTGACAAGTGTTGGCATTAGTCCGCTGTTTGCCACGGCCAGCGTACATAGCTCGGAGATTTTCACCAGCGGTGTCTCGGGCTACATGCACCTCAAGTTCGGCAATGTGAATAGTCGCTTGTTTAAGATTGTCTTGATTCCGGGCGTTATTGGCGCAGCACTTGGTGCCTTTCTGATCACTAAGCTGGCCGATATGGAGATCATTGCTAAATACCTGAGTCCGGCCATTTCCGTATACACGGCTATTCTGGGTATCCTGATCCTGAAAAAAGCACTGACCAAAGTAACCAAGAAGAAGCCCGTTCGCCAGATCGGGTTACTGGCCTGGTTTGGTGGGTTTGTCGATGCCATTGGTGGTGGTGGCTGGGGTCCGATTGTCAACTCAACGCTCATTGCCGCCGGTCGCCATCCTCGTTACACGATTGGTTCGGTCAATCTTGCTGAGTTCTTCGTTTCGTTTGCCTCTTCGGTGGTCTTTGCGTTATATGCCGGGCTGGATAATTACGGGATGGTCATCATTGGGCTTATACTGGGCGGTATGATAGCCGCCCCGATAGCCGCTCGCTTATCGCAGAAACTCCCGGTTAAAACCATGATGATACTCGTCGGAATTGTGGTTATCATCGTAAGTTTGCGGAAGATCATCAAGTTCTTTTAACGTCTGGGCCAAGCGCTGGCTTGGCCTATTAATTTCCAGTGGCCAAGCCAGCGCTTGGCCCAGACAACATGAAAAAACAAACCAAAGCCATCCGCATCCAGGCCGAGAAGTCTGGCAATCGTGAACACTCCGTTCCCCTTTATCTTACATCGAGCTTTGCATTCGAAAGTGCTGAGCAAGGGAAAGCACTGTTTGATGAAACCGAGGAAGGCAACATCTACTCTCGTTTCTCAAACCCCAATGTAACGGAGTTTGTCGATAAAGTCTGTATGCTCGAAAATGCCGAAGATGGCATCGCAACGGCGACTGGAATGGCGGCTGTGTTTGCCAGCATGGCTGGTTTGTTGAAATCAGGCGATCACCTGGTTGCTTGCCGGGCCTTGTTCGGTTCAGCCCACCAGATCATCACTCAAATATTAAGCAAGTGGGGTATTACTCACACCTACGTTGACGCTACAGCTACCGAAGCAGAGTGGGAAGCGGCCCTACAGCCAAATCCCGGATCGCCGGCCGCCCGCATGGTCTACCTTGAAACCCCTTCCAATCCCGGTTTAGAGCTTGTCGATCTGGAAATGCTGGGACGGTTAAAGCAGAAATATGGTTTTATTTTGAATGTCGACAACTGCTTTGCTACGCCTATTCTGCAAACGCCGATTGATTACGGTGCTGATTTGTCGATTCATTCAGCGACCAAATATATGGACGGCCAGGGACGCGTATTGGGGGGTATCGTTGTTGGGCGAGCTGATCTGATTCAGCCAATTCGTTTCTTTGCCCGGCATACCGGACCTGCGTTGTCACCGTTCAATGCCTGGATTTTGTCCAAGAGTCTGGAAACGCTGGACCTCCGCATGGAACGCCACTGCCGCAATGCGCTGCAACTGGCCGAAGCGCTGGATGGTCATGCCGATGTGGAACGTGTACTCTATCCGTTCCTGCCCTCCCATCCGCAGTATGATCTTGCCAAACGGCAAATGAGTGCGGGTGGTGCTATTGTCACAATTGAACTGGAAGGTGGTTTCGACCGGGTAAAAGCCTTCTTCGACGCCCTGACGATACCAACCCTTTCGTCGAATCTTGGCGATTCGCGCACGATTGTCACAAACCCCAATACAACGACCCACGCCAAGCTCAAGCCCGATGAAAAAGCGGCTCTGGGTATTACGCCGGGTCTGATCAGGATTTCGGTTGGACTGGAGGACGTTGACGATCTGATCGAAGACTTTACGCAGGCAGTAGAAAAGTCGGCCGAAGCGGTTAAAGAGAAGGCATAACTAACCTAAACTTATTCCTTATGTTCCGTCTCACTGCTTTCGTCCTTCTGTTCCTGCTAGCCCAGGTCAGCTATAGTCAGTCACCCAAAAAACCACTTCGGATCGGTATAGCCGGGATGGCGCACGACCACGTACATGGGATCCTGAACAAAGCATTTGGCAAAGCAGGACAGACTGACATCGAAATTGTTGGGATGGCGGAACCGAATCGGGAACTGGCCGAAAGACTGGCCAAACGTCATGGGTTCAGCATGAGTCTGGTCTATTCTACGGTGGCAGAAATGCTCGACAAGACGAAGCCGGAAGCCGTAACCGATTTTGGGCCCATTATCGATCACAAAAAAACGGTTGCCATTTGTGCGCCCCGCGGTATTCATGTGATGGTCGAAAAGCCACTGGCTACCACCTTTGCCGATGCCAAACAGATGGAAGCACTGGCTAAAAAGCATTCGATTCAGTTGTTGACCAACTACGAAACGACTTGGTACGGCAGTAACCACAAAGCTTACACAGTTGCCAATACTGAAAAATCAATTGGGGATATCCGTAAAATTGTTGTTCACGACGGGCACCAGGGACCAAAAGAAATTGGCGTCAGTAAAGAGTTTCTGGATTGGTTGACCGACCCCGTTACCAATGGCGCCGGTGCCCTGTTCGACTTTGGCTGTTATGGAGCCAATCTATCGACCTGGCTCATGCACAACCAGCGTCCGCTGTCGGTGTTGGCGGTAACCCAGCAGATCAAGCCCGACATCTATCCGAAGGTGGATGATGAAGGGACAATTGTGCTCACCTACCCCAAAACACAGACCATCATTCAGGGCTCCTGGAACTGGCCTTTCGGTCGGAAAGATATGGAAGTATACGGGCAGACCGGTTACGTTTTTACCGTCGACGGAACGAAAATGCGGATTCGGCTAAAAGATGACAAAAACGAACGGGCAACCGAAGCAACCGCTATGGATTCGCCTGCTTCTGACCCATTTGCGTACTTTGCCCGGCTACTCCATGGCGAAACTAAACCCGATGAATTAACGTCATTGGAAAATAACATGATCGTCATGGAGATTTTGGATGCCGCCCGACAATCGGCCAAAACCGGCAAGGCGATTAACCTTCCTCAACGGACTACCCTCCGTTAGTCTTAATAAAACTGGTCTGCGGCTTTATCCGTTGGCCTCTACTTGTATGATTGCAGAACCAACTCACACACTCGAAAGCCTGACCGGTCAACTCCACGGTCTGAGCCATGTTGACGCCCTGCGGAAACTAGCCGAGATATTCCCCGGCGAGGTTATTTTTTCGACTAGTCTGGGCTACGAAGATCAGGTGATCACCGACCTGATTCTGGCAAACGACATCCCCATCAAGATTTTTACGCTCGATACGGGTCGGATGTTTGCGGAAACGTATTCCGTCTGGAAAAAAACCAACGACCGATACGCCACCAAAATCGAAGCCTACTTCCCGGACCGGGCCGCTGAAGAAACCCTGATGAGCACCAAAGGGCCTTACAGCTTTTATGACTCGGTTGAAAACCGGAAAGAATGCTGCGGTATCCGGAAAGTAGAACCCCTGAACCGAGCCCTGAAAGGACAGAAAATCTGGATTACCGGCATCCGTGCCGAGCAATCGGCCAACCGCCAGAGCATGCCCCAACTCGAATGGGATGCGTCTCACAACCTCTATAAATTCCACCCGCTGATGGATTGGACGTTTGAGGAGGTGAAGCAGTATGTAAAAGACAATAATGTCCCTTACAACCCGCTGCACGACCGTGGGTTTGTCAGCATTGGCTGCCAGCCCTGCACACGTGCCATTCAGCCGGGCGAAGATTTCCGGGCCGGTCGCTGGTGGTGGGAAGACAACTCCAAAAAGGAGTGCGGTCTGCATGTTCATGAAGAAGTATTTAAAGCTTAATGAGCAAAGAAGTAAACTGGTGAAAAGACGTAAATCATTACTCACCCGTTCGCCCATTCGCTCTCTACACTCTTTTTAAAATGAAGTTAGATTATTTAGATCAGCTCGAATCGGAAGCCATCCACATCATGCGGGAGGTAGCCGGCCAGTTTGAGCGACCTGCCCTGCTTTTTTCGGGTGGTAAGGATTCCATTACGCTGGTACATCTGGCACTTAAAGCATTTCGGCCCGGTAAATTTCCGTTCCCGCTGGTGCATATTGACACGGGCCACAATTTTCAGGAGGCCCTCGATTACCGGGACGCCATGGCAGAGCGAATTGGTGAAAAACTCATCGTTCGGTACGTTGAGGATACCATCCGCGAAAAGAAACTGAAGGAACCTACGGGCCGGAATGCTACCCGCAATGGTCTACAGACCTTCACGCTGCTGGATGCCATTGAAGAATTCGAGTTCGATGCCTGCATTGGTGGCGCCCGTCGGGATGAAGAGAAAGCTCGGGCGAAAGAACGGGTCTTTTCCGTTCGGGATGAGTTCGGTTCCTGGGACCCCAAACGACAGCGCCCCGAGCTGTGGAACCTCTACAATGGCCGGATTCACAAAGGCGAAAACGTTCGTGTGTTCCCAATCTCGAACTGGACGGAGCTTGACGTATGGAATTACATCCGTCGCGAAAAAATTCAGTTGCCGAGCATCTATTTCGCCCACGACCGCGAACTGCTGATCCGGGATGGTAAACTAATGGCTACCGCCGGTGGTGTAATCAAGCCCGAAGCGGACGATCAGCTGGTAACCCGTCGGGTACGTTTCCGTACCGTTGGTGATATTTCCTGCACAGCAGCCTCCGAATCGAGTGCGGAGACACTTGACGCGGTCATCGACGAAATTCAGGCCACGCGCATCTCCGAACGGGGCGAAACCCGAATGGATGATCAGCTTTCTGAAGCCGCCATGGAAGACCGTAAAAAGGGCGGATATTTTTGATATAGTTCGTCTTGAGATTAACCACTAAGACTATGCCTGTAAATGACTTTCAATCCCTACAAACTTACTTACGAGAGCGTCAGGTTTTCGACCGATTTGGCTTGACCCGGATCGGCGTCTTTGGCTCGTTTGTACGGGGAGAGTCCTATCGGGATATTGACTTACTGATTGACGAGAAAATTCCCTACAAACAACTTATCGCCCTGCGCGATACCTTACAGAACGAACTGAATATTCCGATAGATTTGATGGTGAAAGACTATGCGGAACCAATCATTCTGCACCGGGCTTTGACCGACATTCGCTATGCAACCCAGTCCTAAAACGGATTTAGTTTATTGTCTACGGATTTTGGAAGCAGTTGGGAAAATCAATTTATATGCAATTGGCTATGATGATCCATTTGTTTCTTTGAGGCAAATGATCAGAAAGATTTCAATGCGTGTTTGTTGCAACTGTTACACATTGGTGAGCAAGTCAATCGAATTAGCGAAGACTTAAGACAGCGATACCCTCATACTCCCTGGCAGAACATCAAAGCGCTTCGCAATTTGGTAGCCCATGATTACGTAGGTATTGATAAGCTAATCATCTTCGTAACCATAACTGAACATATTCCAGTGTTAAAACTGGGTATGGAGCCCATCATACAAACTGAGTTAAAGCAGGGCTATTTTAATCAAACAGAGTATAATTTGTCGAGACAAAGCAATTTTTATCGCCATATCGACTTCACGAACATTGAGTAAATGGATCTTTTACGATTTATAACCGCCGGGTCGGTTGACGACGGCAAAAGCACGCTCATCGGGCGGCTCCTCTACGATTCCAAATCCATCCTGGCCGACCAGCTCGAAGCCATTGAACGCGCCAGCAAAAGCCGCGATGATGGCGAGATTGACCTTGCTCTGCTGACCGATGGTCTGCGTTCTGAACGGGAACAGGGGATCACGATTGACGTAGCCTACCGCTATTTCCAGACACCCGCCCGCAAGTTCATCATTGTCGATGCGCCAGGTCATACGCAATATACCCGCAACATGGTAACGGGTGCTTCGAATTGCCAGTTGGCTATCGTACTGGTCGATGCCCGGCATGGCGTAGCCGAACAAACGCGTCGCCACTCGCTGATTGCTTCGCTATTAGGCATTCCGCATATTGTGGTGGCGGTCAATAAAATGGACCTTGTCGATTACTCACAGGATGTGTTCTCTGACATTTGTATCCACTACGCCGAGTTGGCCCAGAAGCTGAATGTAAAGCACGTCACCTATATCCCAATGAGCGCGCTCAACGGTGATAACGTTGTTGACCGGTCAGAATCTATGCCCTGGTACGATGGCCAAACCCTTCTGGAACACCTGGAAACCGTCGAGATTGATGATAATGCCAATCTGGAGCAGGCTCGCTTCCCGGTACAATACGTCATTCGTCCGCAGACGCCCGAGCTGCATGATTACCGGGGTTACGCAGGCAAAATAACGAGTGGTCAGTTCCGCAAGGGCGATGCCATAACCGTTTTCCCATCGGGCGAAACCTCAACGATCGACGCTATTGAAATCGCCGAAACTCATCTGGACCAAGCCACTACGCCCATGTCTGTCGTGCTGCATTTGGCTACGGATGTGGACATAAGTCGGGGCGATCTCATTGTTCGCTCGGATAGTCAGCCCATCAGCAGCCAAACGGTCGAAGGTATGCTCTGCTGGATGGACTCCAAAGAATTTAAGGTGGGGAACAAGTACGTGCTGCAGGTAGGGACTTTCCGTACCCGTTGCTCTGTACGCGAAATTGCGTATCAGCTGAACGTCAACACTTACGAACAGATTGAAAGTGTTGAGCAATTGCGGCTGAACGATCTGGCTAAAGTTGTTTTACGGACAGCTCAACCGATCAGTTTCGACCCTTATGCCACCAATCGTGCGTCGGGTGGTGCTATCCTGATCGATGAAACCTCGAACGTGACAGTGGGCGCTTTGATGCTGGTAGGCGAAGCATAAGGAGGTTTTTGTTTAGGTTTTCTGTTAAAAAGAGAAGGCGTGTTACGGTTCAAACCGTAACACGCCTTCTCTTTTTAACAGAAAACCTAGTTTACATCTTTTCCAGTACCCGCTCCATCGACACTTCCTGGCCAATCATGGCTTTCAGCTCGCTGATTGGGATCCGGATTTGCTCGGTCGTATCGCGGAAGCGAACCGTAACGGTATTGTCTTCCAGCGTTTGGTAATCAACGGCAATGCAGAACGGCGTACCAATCAGATCCTGACGGGTATAGCGTTTGCCAATGGCGTCACGCTCCTCATACACCACCCGAAACTCCGACCGAAGGCTCTTCACGATTTCCTCTGCTTTTTCGGGCAGACCGTCTTTCCGAACCAGCGGGAATACAGCCGCTTTGATCGGTGCCAGCGCGGGATGCAGTTTCAGATACGTCCGCTCTTTCTGCTGGTCGCCTTCGCCTACTGTCTCTTTCGTAAAGGCATTACAGAACACGGCCAGGAACAGGCGGTCGGCACCTACTGATGTTTCTACAACATACGGAATGTAATTACCGTAGGGTTTGCCTGTTGCCGGGTCAACTTCATTATCAAAATACTGCTGCTTTTTACGGCTCAGCTCCTGGTGCGCTTTCAGGTCAAAATCCGTGCGGGAGTGAATACCTTCCATTTCGCGGAAGCCGAACGGAAACTTATACTCAATATCCACGGCTGCGTTGGCATAGTGAGCCAGTTTCTCGTGAATGTGGAATTTGAGCTTGTCGGCGGGCAAACCAACCGCCTGGTGGAATTTCATCCGGGCATCGCGCCAGTTCTCGTACCACTGCATTTCGGTGCCGGGTCGTACGAAAAACTGCATTTCCATCTGTTCGAATTCGCGCATCCGGAAGGTGAACTGGCGGGCCACGATCTCATTCCGAAACGCTTTACCGATCTGGGCGATACCAAACGGAATCTTCATCCGACCCGTTTTCTGTACGTTCAGGAAGTTCACAAAAATCCCCTGCGCCGTTTCGGGCCGCAGATAGATGAGGCTGGCATCTTCGGCCAGTGAACCCACCTGTGTGGAGAACATCAGGTTAAACTGCCGCACTTCGGTCCAGTTATCCGTTCCCGAAACAGGATCTTTAATGCCCTCGGAGATAATAAGATTCCGAACACCTTCCAGATCATTATCGCCCAGCAAGCGACCCATTTCCTGCAAAAGCGCGGTACTTTTGGCTTCGTCGCCCGCGTTAGCATACGCTTCGGCTTTCAGCTCCAGCAGTTGATCGGCGCGGTACCGCTTTTTGGAATCGCGGTTGTCGATCATCGGATCGTTGAACGAATCCACGTGACCCGATGCTTTCCACGTCAGCGGGTGCATAAAGATCGACGCATCAATCCCAACCACGTTGTCGTTCAGTTGGGTCATGGCCTTCCACCACAGCGTTTTGAGGTTGTTTTTTAGTTCAACACCATTCTGTCCATAATCATACACAGCCTGCAGGCCATCATAGATTTCGGAAGATGGGAACACAAAGCCATATTCTTTGGCGTGGGCAATAATATCTTGCAGCGTTGCGGCTGGCGTTTGAGGAGTATCCATACGTGGGCGCAAAAATACGGTTTTATGCGTAAGTGCACACTTACCAATTTTATTTCATTAACCCATACCCATTAATTCAACAAGTAACCCTTTCACCGTTACGTCTCAAACCGAATTTCGTCTAAGGTGAATGTTCACACGCATACAGACTATCATCCGTGACTATTTCGGATTTTCTCACAAGGAGACAAGAGGTTTTTTAGTCCTTATCTTCCTCACATTACTTTGTCTGCTTATACCGTTCATCTACCGATTTGTTGGGAGTAAAACAACCCTGGATACATCGGCTTCTGACCAGCGTAAGCTCGACAGCCTTGTAGCCCTTATGCAGGCGGAGGAAGTGAAGCACCCCCAGTTCGGCGACCGCTCCGGTAAGGAGAAAACCACGGGAGAGCGATTCAGCGAACCTAAACTTTTCAATTTTGATCCCAACACCGTCAGTATAGCCGGTTGGCAGCAGTTGGGTCTGCCCAAATGGATGGCCGAACGTATTGAGAAGTACCGAAGCAAAGGCGGGCAGTTTCGCCGGAAAGAAGATCTACTCAAAATATATGACTTTCCACCCGACCTATATGACCAACTGGAACCCTACATAACGCTCAAAGAAACCTCCCGACCTAACCCGGCAAATGATCGCTTTGACGCCAATAAGCCATTTACTAATGAGCGATATAAACCCATTGAGCGGCCCGCTTACGCCGAACGACCTGCTAAACCGGCACCCCAGCCCTTCGACATCAACACCGCCGATACGGCACAGCTGATTGCCCTGAAAGGCATCGGGTCTACACTGGCTGGACGTATCGTTAAATTTCGGGATGCGCTGGGCGGCTTTATCTCACCCGATCAGTTTGGTGAGATTTACAGCCTTGACTCCCTCGCTCTGGATGAGCTGCAGAAATTTGGTAAGATTCGATCCGCCGTTCGAAGAATTCCGGTGAATACCTCTACCGTCGATCAGTTGGATCGACACCCGTTCATATCCCGTCGGCAGGCGCAGATCATTGTCAACTACCGGGAACAACACGGTGCCTATACCTCAGTCGAGTCGCTGAAACCCATCCGAATTCTCGATGCCAAAACCATCGAGAAAATGGCGCCCTATCTGGAATTTTAGGTCTCGCGTGTGAGGTCAGTTTCTCAAAACTGACCTCACACGCGAGACCTAACATATTACCTACCGTCTGGTCAGTAAAACCACGTTCTCAACATGGTGCGTGTGCGGGAACATATCGACGGGCTGTACACTGGTCACAACGTAACCTTCATCTAAAATACCCAGATCGCGGGCCTGGGTAGCAGTATTGCAACTTACATAGACAATCCGTTCAGGAGCCGCTTTGAGCAGCTGACGGGTAACGGCTTCATCCATACCGGCCCGTGGCGGATCGGTAATTACGACATCGGGACGGCCGTGCTGATCGAAAAATTCGTCCGTTAGAATATCCTTCATATCGCCGGCCACAAACGTTGTGTTGTTAATGCCATTCACTTCGGCGTTCACGCGGGCATCCGCAACCGACGCTTCGACATATTCGACCCCAACAACGTGTTTAGCCAGACGAGCCACGAACAACGCGATCGTACCGGTACCTGTGTACAGGTCATATACCCGCTCCTGCCCCGTAAGTCCGGCAAATTCTCTGGCAACTTTATACAAGTTAAACGCCTGCTGGGCATTGGTCTGATAGAAGGATTTTGGGCCAACCCGGAAGGTAAGTGGCTGGTCGTCGCCAGCATCCATCTGCTCTTCAATATATGGCTTACCAGCCCAGTTAATTACCTCCTGATCCTGATAGCTATCGTTCTTTTTCGTGTTCAGAATATAGTTCAGCGAGGTGATCTGCGGGAAGTTCGTCAATAAATGATTCATCAGCCCGTTCAGCAGTTCGGGGTTGTCCTGCGCCACCTGCAACGTTACCATAACCTGCTGCGTAGTATCGGCAGTACGAATGATCAGCGTTCGAAGGTAGCCGGTGTGCAACTTCAGATTATAGAGCGTCATCCCATGTTGAAACACATAGTCGTTCACAGCCAGCCGAATCGCGTTCGATGGGTCGGGCTGGAGATAGCAATGACGAATAGGCAGCACTTTATCGAATCGACCCGGCACGTGAAAGCCTATAGCCCGCTGATCCATGGGCTCGTCGGTTCGTACCTCGGACGAGGTCAGCCAACGGCCTTCTGCACAGGTGAATTCGAGCTTATTGCGGTAATACTTTGTTGGATGAGCCGCCATAATGGGCGTAATAACAGGCAAACCAACCTTACCGATACGGGTAAGATGATCAACAACCTGCTGGTGCTTAAAATTAAGCTGCTCCGGGTATTGGATATGCTGCCATTTACAGCCACCGCAAGTACCAAAATGTTCGCAAAAGGGCTCCGTTCTCAACGAAGACAGTTCATGTACACGTTCAGCTACGGCTTCCCGGTATTGCTTTTTCTTGTTGGTGATGCGTAAATCCACCACATCGCCCGGTGCTACACCTGGCCCACCGGTTGGATTTTCCACGAAAATAACGCCTTCATCCGTACGCACTATACACTTCCCTTCGGCGGCTACAGCATCAATACGGACGCCTGCCAACCGTTCGGGTGTTTTATGAATCTTCCTACGCATAAGTCCTAAAAAACCGCTAATTTAAGCAGTCGTTTTCGGACCGGCCCTATTCTGTACTGTTTCTGCTTATGCTGAACTTCTATCGTTCTCATTTCCTTGCTTTCCTTTTAACCTGTACACTTCTGGTGCTGAGCCAATTGGCCCTGGCAACCCACATCGTTGGGGGCGAGCTTGAACTGCGTTATCTGGGCACCCAGAGTACCTTCACGCACCGAATTAACCTGAACCTTTATTTCGACGTCGTTAATGGTAATCCGGGTGCCGATGATGGCCTTGTTTCGGTGGGTGTTTTCGCGAAACGTACCAACCAGCTTATCGGATATGTGCAGCTCAATCGCATCAGCAGTGAATACGTTGCCTATACCCGACCCGCCTGCACAAACGCCAATCTGGCCACCCGCCTGATTCGGCATAGCATCGACATCACTCTCGATCCTAACGTATTCAATGATGCCGGTGGCTATTACATGACCTGGGAGCGCTGTTGCCGTAACGGAACGATTACCAACATTGAAAATCCGGGCGCGGCCGGGTCAACTTTTTACCTGGAGTTCCCGGCGATCATCAACGGACAGACCCGGGTGGCCAATTCATCACCGGTCTTCGCGATCCCCAAAGGCGATTATGCCTGTATCGGTCAGCCCTTCACGCTCGATTTTGGTGCCAAAGATGCCGATGGCGATAGCCTTACATACGCGTTGGTCACTCCGTATAATGGCTTTAGCACGACCAACGTGCCTAATCCGGGGGCGGGCACATCGCTGGCGACGCCTTCTTTTGCACCCGGCCCTTATCCGCCGATACGCTGGAAAAATGGTATCTCCGTTGCCAATGAAATTCCCGGCAGCGTACCCCTCCAGATCAACGCTCGTACCGGATTGCTTAAAGTGACGCCTGATCAGGCCGGGCTTTTTGTCTTTTCTGTTGAGGTAATCGAGTATAGAGCCGGGAAAGCCATCGGACGTGTCCGACGGGACTATCAAGTGCTTGTTCTCGATTGTCCCCGAAACAATGCCCCCAAACTTCTTTTCAAGCCCGATGGGCAAAAAGAGTTCTACAAACAGGGAACAGTCATCAGCATTGCTGAAAAAGATACCAACTGCCTGACGTTGTTTCTTACCGATATTGATCCAAACCAGCGCATTACCGTTACCAATATGAGTGGTTCGCTGCCCGGCCTTACGCTCACTCCCGGCGATTTGCTAACCCGCACCAGCCGCGATACGCTGCAGATCAAATTCTGTTTTGGCCGTTGCGTGGGGGGAAATGGAACACCCGTTACCCTCCTTATTCGGGCCACCGACGATGGCTGTCCCCAGGGACTTAGCGATACCATCAGCGTGCGCCTGAACATTATTCCGTCGGCCAATAACAAGCCAGGCGCAGGCACCGATCTGCCTAATAACAAAGCCAATGTATCGGTGGGCGCTTCGCTGACATTCAATGCATTCGGGACCGATATCGACAACGATAATATAACAATTCAAGCCGTAGGACGTGGGTTTACGCTTGCACAGGCGGGTATGAGTTTCGGGTCGGCCTCGGGGGTTGGCAAAGTCACACAACCCTTTATCTGGAAGCCAACCTGCACCCAGGCCACCCGGTCAAACTATCTGGTCGATTTTATTGTGACGGATACCCGTTGTAATCGCAATCTAACCGATACCGTAACGGTAAACTTAGCGGCTATCGGGCTACCCAGTCAACCTCCTTCTGTTCGAACAACGCTCAGCCAGCAGGTAGTTGAGCTGGTGGTTAGCCCCGGCGATTCGGCCGGGCGCACAAATTTTGATGTTTTAGGGAACGACCCGGACCGGGATACCCTCCGGTTGACCGCCGTTGGACGGGGTTTCGATGTAAAATCGGCGGGTATGTCTTTTACCGATAAATTTGGCCTACCTACCCTACAGTCGCCCTTTGCCTGGAAACCCACCTGCGAGCTGATGGCGGGCAAAGAGGAGGCAACCTTTGTCGTTGATTTTGTGGTCGATGATCGTTCCTGCCAACCCAATCACACAGCCGTTACGACCATAACCTTTACCGTTAAAAATCCTTCGTTTAACGCCGACATAAAAGTGCCCAACATCTTTACGCCCAACGGCGATGGATACAATGATTATTTCGCCGTCAAAGACCTTCCTGAAAACACCTGCGACGAACAGTTCAAATACATTGAGGTGGTTAACCGGTGGGGTGCATCCGTTTTTAAATCAGCTGACCCCAAATTCCGCTGGTACGGCACCAATGCAGGTGTTGGAACTTACTATTACACGCTTGCCACGTCTAAACGTACCATCAAAGGAACAGTCACGCTCATTCGTTAACGGACACCGGCTGACTCCTAAATAATCCAGACATTATCGCGCCGGATAAAGTAAAGGTTATTATGCCAGAGAATTCGGAGGTAAATATCTTTGGTACCTAAGATACTAACCTTATTACCGCGCCCAATAACCTCGGCCACGGGAGCCGCTGCGGAGGGGTCTGTTCGAAGTAAAACCCGGTCGTGACTGATGATTCCGGACTGTATGCCTTCGGGTAGGTTGGTAAAGATGAGCAGCATGATCAGATAGACCAAAACAACCCATTTCTGTCGGACAAGCACGGGTTGCTTTCGTAGTGATTTCAACAGAAGCACTGTAAACACATAACCCGCTGGTATTAATAGGAATAACAGCACGTAAAGACCGTATTTTCGATAAAAGAGGTAGAAGTAGTTCAGATCATCGGTCTCGTATCCGCTTAGATTATTGGCTCGGGCAATGTCGTTCATACGACGCAGGACCACATCATCGGGATGACGTTCAAAGTATACGTCGAGGTAATAAAGCAGTCGGGGCACGTCATTCTGAATCTCGTAGGCACTGGCCAGCTTCAGCAACATCGGATCGGTAGCCGTATGGCCTTCCGCCAGGGCCATCTCATAGATACGGGCCGCGTTGATCTGGTCGCCGGCAGCAAACAGCGAATCGGCACGTCGAATAGAGTCCGGCGAAACTATCTGTGCGTCAACGAGTCCCGACAAAAAACAAAAAAATAGGCTTATTTTAAGAGGAATGGCTTGGAATGAATGAAATAAGGCCATAGTTTTGCACCACTATTAAGAACAACGCCGATAAAAAAGGTAGTTATTCGTTCGATTTGGTAGCTCAGCTGGTAGAGCAATACACTTTTAATGTATGGGTCCTGGGTTCGAATCCCAGCCGAATCACAAAGAATAAGGAAAGAGGGGGAAGAAAAGGAAAATGGATAAAACCATCTGATCCTTTTCTTCCCCCTCTTCTTTTTACGACCTCTTAGAAAGGAAGGTCGTTGCTTTCTTCATCAAAAGCGGAGTTGAACGACATGGCCGCAGGCTGGCTTTGCTGAGCCGGACGGGCCTGCTGAGCGGGTGCCGAACGGGGTGCCGATGCCGGCGCTGAAGCACCATCTCCTTCAGCCAGTTCAATACGAAACGCCCGCAGTTCGGTATACCAACGCTCGTTATATTCCCGCGACTCCGCGCTGAAGGTTGCTTTAAGCGTATCGCCGTTTGCATACTGTTTCAGATCAGCAACTTTATCACCCCAGGCGGTTAAGCATACTTTTTTAGGATAGGATGCATCAAGCGTTTCAATAACGAATTCCTGCTTACTCCAGGGGCCTTTCTGACTTTGACCCGATACTTCAGGCAGAACTTTTATGAGTTTTCCGACTAATTCCAGTGCCATACGAATTGGACTTTTAAACGTGATTTAGAATGATAAAAGTACGAAATTCTGCCCGTTTTTGGGCCATAAATCACGAAAAATAGAAAAGTTTCCGAACTGTGTTTGGCATGATATGGCAAGATTGCTATCTTTGCACCCGGATTGAACGACACGGTCAAACAATCACGAAATGGCCATGTGGTGAAATTGGTAGACACGCCATCTTGAGGGGGTGGTGCTGCAAGGCTTGGGAGTTCGAATCTCCCCATGGTCACCCTCAAAAAACAAAAAATGCGCTGTTTAACGTCGAGTTACAGCGCATTTTTTGTTTTCTAATCACTCCCATCCCGAACTTATCTAATCGGTTAGATGGTGAGGGCAACGTTTTCAGCACACATAAAATCAATTCTCAGGTTCAACAGTCCCAACATCAAGAGATTGGTGTTGGGACTGTTCGATAATGGCGCCGGATGAATTCCAGAGCATTATCCTGCATAACTAGCCTGACAACCTCTTCCGCCTGTATCTGTCGATTCGCGGGCAGACTAAGCTTCCCTCCCAACTCGCTATTGTTTAAATAATTAAACGCATGCTTAAGTAAGTAATCATCCAGATCATCCAACTCTTTAGCGGTCCAGTATCCATTTATTGGATCAATCAATCCATCAAAGTCAGTACCTAAAGCCTGAATATTCCAGGCGAACAGGCCAGCCGCGTCGAGAATTTCGGCCATGTGCTGAATTTGAAACCAGACCAATCGAGCCCAGTTGAATAGGATGGTCCGCCGGTTTATATTTCCTTTTGCTGCGTTCAGAGCACTTTTACTACCAATCCGGCGTTCGTCGAGTTGGATTCCAAAAATCCCTCCCGAACGAGCTAATCGGATAATCTCATCATCGAAGAAATTGATATCATCCGTATTAAACCGGTCGCCCTGATCGGGGAAAGTAGGTTGAGTGGCTTCCGGGTTCCGTCGACCCGTTACGCAGCCGTGGCTCACAATGATGGGTATTGGATCATTCGTGAACTGTTCCTCTAACAATTGAAAATATTCTAGCCTTGCCTTACGGCTCATATGCTTGATGTCGATCAGAATTCGTTTACCGGCAGCATTATCCAGAAATTTCAGGATAACCTCCCGACCTAAAGGACTAAAGCCTTCATTCATGTTTTCACTTTGATCGGTGAGTTTGCTAACGATCCCGGCCAAGCTACGGGCATGACCACAAAGCTCATTATTAAAGTGGTGCGCAAACGTGATGAAAAAGGGTCGGTGTGTCCAGTCTTTTATGGCCTGTGCATTGGCCAGTACCTCATCATGACGGTCGGCAGCTGGGGCTATGTTGGCAGGATCAAGACCCGTATTCAGCACATGAGCACCTTCAATTGATAAAATAACCAGCAACCGTTGGAGGTCTGCATCGGTGTTATTCTGCCGCAGTCCCGCGTCGATATCATCCCAGTCGCTGGTAAGGGTGTATGTAAAATTCCCTTCCGACAACTTCACCGGACGATTCTGTCCTTCCTGAAGAAATTTATACTCCCGGTTCAAATCGCTGAAATAGTCGTTTTGATTTTGGATACTATCAATTCGTTCCTGTCCCAACTGGCTAACAAAACGACCCACCAAATCTGACACCTCTCCCTGGCCAAGCTTATTATTGAAAAAGCTACGTTCAAAGGGGTATAAGGAATGAACGATAATGCGCAAATTCCCCCGAATCTGAGCTGCATAATCTGCTTGCTCAAACAATGTTAAGCTGGCCAGTTCATTAATAAACTTGTCGATGAAGGTTGGCCGGTCGTCGAACCAAACACAGTTGGCATCTTTTGGATTGGTACTATGCTTAAAATTTTTTGCAAAGCTCCGCGCATATGGGCGGGCCGACGGGTGACAGTGTAAATCAATAAATATTTCCTGAGCGCTCATGGGGAATAATCGGATAGGTGTGTAAAAAAGTCAATGCTTTGTCATCCATATTATTACAAGTCTATCAATAGACCTCTGGCTGTATAACAAGTGGACTTAAGCATTTATAGCCAGGCAATTGGGTGCGTATCAGCAAGCCAGACAGTACAAAATTGAATACGAAACCAGACGAAAATAAGGGGGAAAACACCCTTATTTTTTCTATAAAGTATCTATGAGCCTTACTGTAAATTATTGCCCAGCCCGAGAAGAAAACTGCACGTTACCCTAGTGATGAAAGCTAGTATATTACCCCATTCAAAGCTGTATATATATCATTTATCAGTTCCACCAGTACGTGTGCACAGAGGATAGTTCATGTCAACTTTATAACTCGTTTGCCAAAATGAGTTTTCAGCAAACGAGTTTGTGAGAAAGTCGGCAAATAGGGCTATGCCGGTGATAAGTTCAGACTTCGATAAGATTAGGAATCAGGCAATAGAACTTTGAGACATTGTGACAAACGATTGCCCTTCTCATTTGAAGCCGACAGTCACGTAAATTCGAAATACAGAAAGAAGGGTCAATTGACAACTCCACTGATGGAAGGATAAGACCCAATTACCTTTCCATTCTGCACGACGATAGCCGCACCATCGACTTGTGCGTTGGGAGAACCATCTGCTTGTGCGTCTGAAAACAACCATTTAACCTTCCCGGTCTCCGGATCCAGCGCATAAAATTTTTTATCCCAGCTCCCAATGTATAAAAGTCCATTGGCAATAACAGGACTAGCACTTACAAACCAACCTACAGTAAATTTCCATTTTTCCTCCGTCAGATCAGCGGCATTGAGCGCATAAACATTGGCATTATCATTACCAATATATAGTTTCCCATTTGAGACAGTAGGGCTTGAAAAAAATAGGTTGTTTGTTGAATAACTATCTCTCTTTTGTCCCCCTATTGCATTAATAGCATACACTTTATTATCACGGCTCGCAACGTAGACAAGCCCGTTCGAGGCAACAAAAGGACTGGAGTCAACTTTATTTCCTGTTGTAAAAGTCCAACGCTCCTTACCTGTTCCCGTGTCTAATGCGTATATCTTTTGATCCCCGCTGCCAATATAGATGATACCCAGCTCGGAACTAACCGCAGGTGAAGACCAGATTTCTCCTCCCGTCACTTTACTCCAAACTTTAGTACCTGTTTTAGCGTCGAGCGCATAAAACGAACGGTCGTAACTGCCAAAGTAAACTTTACCGTCGTACACGGCAGGGCCTGACTTGATTTCTCCACCGGTTTTATAATCCCATTTTTTCTCTCCGGTTTTAGCATCTAAAGCATATAACTTCGTATCGGTACTCCCCACATAAAGCAACCCTTCATCTACCACCGGACTCGAATACCGGTGCCTTTGGCCAACGATAGCTTCCGTGGCAAACATCCATTTTTTTGTACCTGTATTGGCATCCAGTGCATACACTTGCCCCATCTGATTAACAACAAAAAGTGTCCCGTCAACGAAAAAAGGGCTTGAATTAATTGGATGACCCGAAGAGAATTCCCAAACTTTTTTACCCGTATTGGCATCAAGGCCATATACTTTTCCATTTGAGGAGCCTACGAAAACAATAGGGCCTTCCAGGGTAAAGATAAAGGGCGAAACTTTCCAGTCTGCGCAGCTGAAAAGTAGAATAAAAAAGAAGAGAGAGAGCGTAAAGCTGAAGAATTTTCTTTTCATGGTGGGAGGTAATTTTTTGATATAAACTTGTACACGATTTCGCAATTAGCAGGGAGGTATAAAAACATAAACTAATCCCATACGTGCTACTTACTGAGGGTTATTGAAAAACTTTAAGAGGTCTGCATAAGTCAACGTCGGAATTAATTTCCCATTTACATTTTGAAGTTTTTGATAAAATTCACTGTAGAACTTTCGTGAATTTATAATAGGTACTGACGTCGGTAAATTGGCAGGACCTTTTTCTCTATCATAAACTATATATGCTGGCTTTGAAGTAGGCGTAGTATCCCATAGCCAGACCGTATTATCAGAACCCTGGGTTACTATATATCGGCTGAATTGCGTGGTATCACTTTGCGATAAAGCACTCAAACTGTTCGGTTTTGTTCTGGATTCAGAATCACTTTGGACGATTAGAACGGAAGATTTCTTATTGTTTGAAGTTATTAAATTAGGGTTCACTATTCGGTCTTCTTTCCAGTCCCATAGCTTGGCAGACCCATCATAACTTCCAGTGTATATGCTGTGATCTTTATCATAAAACCCGGCGGCAAAAACACCTTTATGATGGCCACGAAGTTCACGGTATACACTTTCGTTACGCCAATTCCAGACTTTAACCGTTTTATCCAGGCTGGTGCTTACGATATACGCCATGTCCGACGAAAACCGTACATCGACAACAGAGCCCTGATGTCCCTGTAATATGTGTTTTATCGTACTTTTTTGCCAATCCCAAACTCTTACCGTTTTATCATCTCCAGCGCTCACAATCTGGCTCCCATCAGGTGAAAACGCAACGCTTCGTACGGCTCCAATATGCCCTTCTAGGGTAGCAATTACTTTATTATTTTGCCAGTCCCATACCCGAACAACTTCATCATTTCCAGCTATCCCAACGAAATTGCCATTCGGTGAAAAGCAAACCTGTACAGCATTGCCATATGTCAGCGTCAACTTTTTTTCAAGGGTACCGTTCGTCAGACTCCAGACTTTTATTGTCTTATCTTCTCCACTACTGACAATATGCAGCTTGTCGGGCGATATAGCTACGCTCAAAACGGCACCGGTATGATCTTCAAATGTGGTTGATTGCTTTTCCAGTTTCCCGTTCCATAGACCTATTTTCCCGTCGACACCCGCACTAACAATTAGCTCTCCGTCATCTGACACTGCCAGGCTTAAAATAGCCCCGGTATGACCGGCTGCTTTAGTGATCGATTCCCAAGTTTCTCGATCCTGCGTTTTAGCTAAATGCCAAACGTCGATAGAGCCAGTGTTACTACCCATAATCAGGGTCTTGCCATTTGCAGACATGACAGCACTACTCACATCGTCGTCCATCTTCTCAAACTTTTTTACATAGTAGGATGCAGGATGCGTCGTTGAGAGGATCGATCTGAGTAACGTTACAGCATCTTTGTAATTGAAATACGATGTATCACAGGCTTTTTTGATCAACTGCAAAGCCAGGGTTGGGTCGTCTTCTCTGACCTGTAATGCTATAGTTCTTAACCGGGAAGCTTCTGTGATGCGAGCGGAACTATCTGCTTTTTGGGCTGACTCTTCGGCTTTACGTTTAGCTAATAGTGCTTCACCTGCAGCTAGTTGAGCTATTTTCTTTTGTCTCTCTGCTTCGGCTTTGGCTTTCAGTGCATCATGTGCTGCAATTTCTGCTTTAATTCGCTCTAAGATTGCTTTTGCCTTGGCTTCTTCTGCCAGGTCTTTCAAGGCAATCACTTGTTTATAAATATACTCAATCTGTTGATCGACACGATTCACGTTACTTGCTTTACAATTCCTTGCCGCTACTCTGGCAGAAAACAGCTTATTCAGTGCGTCGATGTATAAGCTATCCGTTTGCAGTTTTTTCGCTTCTTTCAGAAGTCTTTCCTGCAAATCGCATGGGGTAACAATGGCCGTTTGAGCCTGAGCACAAAGACAGCCAAGTGTTAAGACGAGAACGTGTATTATTGAAGTACTCATTCGTTCTTTATTCTAATTTTAGTCTCAATATCTTTGGTCAGTTCAGAGGCCTTTTCGCGAAGTTCGATTTCACTATTTGGCAGCAATTTTGTAGCGTTGTTGATATTGCCCTTTGCTTCACCAAAATCTTCACTTTTCATATACGTTTCGGCATCAATCAAAAGAAGATTGGCTTTTTCCCGGTTAGCTTTGTTGAGGTTTTCCTTTGATTGTAAATAAAGAAACCCACTCATGATGCCCAAACCCGAAACAACGGCTACGAAGCCAACCAACATTCGGGCTTGCCGCTTTAGCTTATTGTTTGTTGTTCGGAGCGCATCTTCTTCCCGTTTGTTTTCAGCCCGGCTTTGCTCAATATAGTCGACCACAATAGGCTCCAGCACCAGTTTTTGCCTAAACTGATCATAGAGCGCAACTTGTTGGGGGTTAAGAAGCCCCCCCTGCCGGGTATATAGTTCGTAGTTGACTTTAAAGCTCTGGATGAGACTATTTAGCAACCGCTGTTCGGCGGTCCGTTTTTGATCGATGATGCCCGCCAAAGAGTCATGCGCCAGTTCCAGAAAGCTATCATCCCGTCGAATAAGCCGTGCTTTTTCCAGTTCGATAAGCGTATTGCTAAGCAGCGCTACCGATAGGCCGGGCACCTCAATCTTACTCACTACCAGCTGTTCATTCGCCAGTTTATAGGCCATGGGCTGCTTGGTACCCTCTGCCGTTACAAAGTAATCCAGCACTTTCACGATGGCTTCGTCAGGCAAGTTGAGCTTTGTCTGTATAGCTTGCTCCTGCTCGTCGAGATAGCGATTCAGGACACTACTGACATCCCCCGTATGTTGCAATGTTGCTTCGCTAATGCATACCGGCTCACCGTCTACCAGTTGATTTCCCTGTCTGTCAGCCTGCTCCTGAGCCTCTCGCCAAAGCCGGTCCATATATACCTGAAGGTAGGCCAGTTGGCTGGTTGCCTGCCCTGTGAGCAGGTTTTTTGTGATCGCTTCCGTTACCGTTGGCTCACTCGAAATGCCAAATCGCCTGAACGTTTTATCAACTACATCCTGAATGGTACCCGCAGTCATTGGCTCCACGCGAAGCCGAAAGTCAAACAGTGTCGGCACGACCCGTTCATATTCATACAGTTGACCAATAAATTCCTCCCGCATGATAAGCAGCACTTTACAGGGTACCTCCGTGCGGATCAGCAGTGCATGTAAGGACTCGAAAAACTGCTCCTGTTCTTTTTTTGCGTTTATGATCGACTCATCATTGTCGGAAGTGACGTTTCTTACGGTAAATAGTTCTTCGAACTGGTCAAAGATCAGGTAAACAGGCCGTAAATAATGGCGAAATATAGCGTTAACCAGGGTGGGTAACTCGTTGTCGGCTGCTGGCCGGACAAGGGCTTTACTCAGCACATCCACTGTTGACTCGTTGATGTTGTCGCCCCGCCGAATGAAGAATGGAAACCAGTCCGGCCCATCGAAACGCTGGGATAAACCGCATTGAACAAGACTGGTTTTGCCGGTTCCTGATAAGCCATAGACCAACACCAGCGAGGTCGCATGTACGTGCTGGTACAATGCCTTACTTTCTTTGGCCCGGCCAAAAAATACCTCCTTATCGGACAGAGTAAAGGCATCCAGAAATTTGAAGGGACTTTTCATGCAGAGGCCGACGTTTGATGTTCCTTTAATCCGAAATAGGCATCCAGCTGTTTTTTCATTTCAAAATACAGCAGATTCCGCTGCTGCTCTTCATCCGTAGCCATGGCAGGGTCTACCTCGTAAAGCGTCAGTCGGGGCCCGTCGTAGCGCAGCAGATGCTCATAAACCAACTCCTCGCCATTGCGCCGGACAGCCTGCCAGGCAAATAAATTCGATAGAGTGGCTCTTTCCTGAAAGGTATTTTCGTCGATCAGAAAAGGCGATAGATTCAGGTAATCGCTGGGACTTCCGTTCTTCTTTTGCAGGAGTACCGATGTATTGTCCAGAAAATAATCGGATGTGGTATTCCTGAGAATGGGATCGAGGTAAGTCTGCCAGTACTGATAGATTCGGTGGTTATAGCGGGGCTGGGTGGCCACCCGGTTTTTAACAATCGAAATATTTTTGACAGAAATCAACCGGTACTGTGTTAGGAATGCCACATTTTTAAGCAGTTCGGATAAGTGCTTTTCAGCAAGCTGACAGCCGCCACTGGCTTCTGGTTCCGACATTCGCTCAATGCCGGATTGTAAACCGTCAAAATAAACACCCGATTTGGCAATCTGAGCAAACAGGTCTTCATTACTGATTAGCTCTGTCACAAACAGGTTTATGGCCCGCTGCTTGAGCCTGGCGGCCAATTGACTGGCTAATTCATATTTGGGTTGCTGGCCGTAACCGGAAAGGTTAAACGAATCGGCTGAAAGGGAAGCTTCTTGCTGGGGGTTGTTTAGACTACTCCACCACTCAGCCTGTAAAATAGCCATCAGTATATTAATGATGGTCTGGTAGGTACGTAACAATTGCCAGAGCCGATCCCGGCCTACCTGATTATAAAATTTCATTTCATCTCCGTCGCTTCGCCCCCGAATGGCACGGAGCTTCCGAAGTTGAACACTGATGGGATGCGGAAAGCTCTTGAGTAAGTCATCATCGTAAGGCGAGAAGTCGTTGATCATACCCTGCTCGTTTTCCCAGATTTCCTGTATTCTCGGATTGAATTTGCGAAGGGTAATGATGAGGCTTCTGAACAGCTCACGGTTAGGTTCATACGCAACAGCCGTTTGGGGAGCCAGCGCTCCGCTTAGCGTCCAGTTCAGCGACGTACCGGCATCGGCGGACGTTGGATAGATACCCCATACCCCTCCGTCGTCGACCGACAGATCGAACGCCCCCCGACCACTACTTTTATCAACAGTTATTTCGGAACCAGTCACCTGCGTCTGGGCAACCCCGAGGGCTGTTTCGAAAGCGCGTTCCAACGAGCTGTTATACAAGAATAACTGACGAAAAAGCGTAATGCCGAAATCTTTAGCGGCCCCATCGCCAACGGTTGCTGATGTGGCTACTATGACCGGAACCGGTTTATTTAATTTCTCAAAGGCCGCTGAGATTAATTTAACCTGGCCTCCCGTAGAACATCCGTTCAACACCACTAATTTCAGGTTAGCACATTGACTGAGCAGACTGGACAACCCCCTGGCATTGGTTGTTTCATCTTCCGTAATCAGCCGATCGCCAGCGGCATGACCGCTGTAGGAGAACACCAGCAAGGAATCCCGATCTTCGGGCGTTGTCAATAGATCAACCAGCCGATCACGGGTGGCAAACGATTCGCGAATGATTCGGAAGGGCTGAATGGCGGAGCGGCTTTGCAGGTATTGATGCACCTGATCATCTTCTTCACGCAGACTCGGCAGCGGTCGCTCCGGGTTATTGGCGTAGGCAATAACGACTAATGGCTGTCCCATGAGTTTACTTTGGTGTGTTTATTTGGCGAAAGGAACCTGTAAATAGCGAATAGTTGCTCCTCCTTCATTACGAGCCTCCAGACTAACGGTGTTGCTGGCACCAGACGGAGTGAGTGTGTAACTGAAGACATAGCCGTTTGGACAAGATGTTTCTTTGGAAGAAGCCAAGGTTTGCTGTCCTACTGGTAGTTCTTCGCCATTCAGCGTTAACCGTATTTGTTCAGCCGACTTCAGGTTTCTGATACAGGCATGAATTGTCAGGTCCGATTCTTTAAGGGGTGAATAGGACAGTTCAGAAATTTCAGGTGGCGCAGGGAAAAGGACGGCCGTATTCAAGTGTTCACATAAGCATGCCTGCTGTGGTCCCTCCGCAATACGAGTTTGTCGGAAATTACTAAAGATTTTTTTCAGGATCCTGCTTTGTGCCTGACCGCTTATGGGCAACAGGATCAGCCAAAGAAGTAGAGCTTTTTTCATAAGGAAGGTCGTTTAAAGTTTGTACCCGATACCCACACAACAGGACGAGCCAACCAAGCCAAACCGGTTTGGCTTCAGCCTGTATTTCGACTGAATCAATGATATAGATCCGTTGACCAAAAGAGCTACTGCTGAGATTGCGGCTACCTGATAGAACCGCTGCTGTCGATGCTGGATATCATCCATGCGCGCATCCAGGCTCTCTTTTTGCGAAATATTGATAGGCACATCAGACATATTGTAATTACGAACCGCCTTTCGAATACTTAATCCTTCCACCAGACTATATCCAATCAAGGCAGCATTCACGGTCCAGCGCCCTAAATCAATGGTTTGCTTTCTGGTTATTCCCTGACCGCTGACCGTTTTAACCGTAAATACGATGGCTACATCCTCATCAAACTTCTGCCGGTCGGCCACCGGATTCCAGACAATTACTTTCTTTTTACCATCCGTAAGGGTCGTCCCGACATCGCCATAAACAGCCTTGAGTTTAACCAATTGACCACTTGCTCGCCTAATGGCAATTCCTACTGAATCCTTAGGCGCAATATTACCCAGTTGGTAACGAAAGACTATTTGCTTTTTAGCCGTGTCAGTTTGCACTTCATGGAATTTAAAAAAAATAGTTCGGTCTTGTCCGAAAAGGGGGCTAGCCGAAATGAGTACAAGAAAAATAACTGACTTCATCTTTATGAATTCGTACAAGGTTTAATTATTTTCTTCATGTTCATCATCTCCACAACCGCGAAAGATCACCTACCGTTTTTAAGGCAAATTCTTTATCAAGCCAACTTAGAACACCGACTAAAGCGAAATTTCAACTTAACTTTTTACTCTTTATTTTTCTCTCTTTTTAGTTTGGAACTTATAAGAGCCGGAACTACCCTTTTCTCTTAAACTACTTATTATAACTTCCTTAAAAATAAAGACTTATAACTTTAAATTACTAAAACTCATTTCTAACGTTATTTACTTATGTAAAACCTTTACAATAGATTTAAAGAATTCGCCATCCTATATATATGATTGATACCATATGTTATCATTTAAATTAGTAAATGATAAGGGTCGTAAAATCTCAGACAGCATATATTGACAAACGCATGTGTATGACGTCAACTTAGTAATCAGCAAAATGAATTTTTGCCCATAGTTTTCTTAATAAATCGATAAAAACTATGGATTTATATCTACTTGATTTGACGCCAGAATGACATCTCCTGATTTAAGCAAAATTCTAGTCTAATGGTACTTTATTGGACTGGTCTTAATTTCTCTACTTGATCCCACCAATCCTTAAAAAGTTATATCAGACCAGAACAAGTTATTGTTTTAACAAAACAGCATATTCCATGTATTCACTTTTCGCCAAAAGAAATGGTTTTCTTAAACTGCCTCTTCATCGAAATGAATACGTATTGAAAAGCCCAGTGCCGTTTGAGTCTGTCAAATTGAATCAATCAACTGATTATTCAAGCGTTTTATATTATCCCAGGCATTTCGATTTGTATCCATAATGGTATGGATTTTTTTAGGAGCGTGGCTTTGCCATTGGATCAGCGAAACGTGGATAACTTAACGTCGAGTACCTTACAAATTTCCGAATATACGTAGAGAGGGACCATTGGAATTAGGCCAATTTCTTTCGCTTTTAGGCCATTATAATCTTATTTTCAGAAATTGCTCTGAACATCTAATACTTTATCAGTACAGATTCTTTTTTTCAATCAATAGCTTTATTTTTCAGTTAGAAGAAGCGACCGTAGGGCCTAAACAACCCGTACCAGGCTTGTAACAATTTTCCTGACTATTTGCATAGGCAAAAGTCAACGAAGGTCAGGCCGCCTTATCGTCGTCTTCTTTTTTCAAACTCCCCACTAGTTTACCGACCGACGAAACTGCCGCGAGGGCTGATGCCGGATTGGGGGCCGCGATAAAGGTTGTCACCAGGGCGGCTGTCGTTAAAACGTTAGCCGCCACTTCAATTAATTTCTCAATTTTACCAAGTTGATTGATCTGTTTTTTGAGTGCAGTGGAGCCCTCTTCTATACGTTGAAAGTTTTTCTCAACATCAGCCACTACCGATATGGAGGTATCAAACACCATCTTTGTTGATTGCATAATCAATGGTTGAACCAGATTTGCATTCAGACTTAAAAAATGGCTGAAATCTATTTCATTGTTGTCTAGAGCTGTGGATAGTTTTTTGGAAATGAACAAGGCCATTTCATTATACTGCCGGGATATAGCAATCACCCTTATCGTAATTTCCTGCGTATTCATAGCCGATTAATTTTCAGAAACGGGTGTTTTGAATGTTTCAATACCACTGAAGATACCTTTAATTGACTCAATAATCTCTTTCTGTAAGTCAGCATCTTTATTATGCCCGATCAGCGATGACTTCTCGACCAGTTTCTTATGGCTAATTCTAAACGAGTCGATAATTTTTTCGGCCCGGGTCAGTTTTTCTATTTCATCTCTGGCAAACTTATTGGCCAGTAGCAACACATCGTTATTCAAATTGAATTTTTCCAGTTCGTCGGCATCACGACCTGCCAGTTTTTTTTGAAATTGTGCGTTCACGGTATAGCGTACCTGTACAC
The DNA here is from genome assembly GCF_054782495.1 of Spirosoma aerophilum. Taxonomy (NCBI): domain Bacteria; kingdom Pseudomonadati; phylum Bacteroidota; class Cytophagia; order Cytophagales; family Cytophagaceae; genus Spirosoma; species Spirosoma aerophilum. The sequence goes on from NZ_BAAGSJ010000013.1 coordinate 1,570,764, forward strand.
CGGTAAGGTATGTATCGTAGGCCTGTTTTTGCAGGCTTATGTTGCTCAACATGGCTACACAAACCGTATCTATCTGTAATCCCAGGTTCTTGACGGTGCCGCGAATTGCCTTCCGTTTTAGCCCATTGACAGCTACTTTTTGCAAAGCCGCTGCTATGTCTTTAGCCCCCTCGATTTGCCCATCAGTTGCATTGATCCATTTGGGTGACTGCCCGGCCTTTGCCACCTGTCCAACAAGATCGCTTAGCGTAAAATCATCGTCTTTTATCGCCAATAATAATACAGCACTGTACGAGGCCAGTATATCAATACCGGCGTTTAATGTTTTATACCGGCTTCGCAGCGAATCACAGGGAAGTTCGGCGAAGCTTTTATTTTTTTGCATCGATTCGCAGAGAAAAGCTACATTGTCATTTAATGGTTTATAGTCCGTTAATGTCGCGCCGATTTTTCCGACCGTCTTTACCGATTCAAATGAAACACAGCTGTTACAAATCAGGACCAATAGAGATAAGGCTATGTGCTTTCTATTCATCATATCGTTGGATCAAAGTCAAGAGTTTGGCAAGCGTATTTTAATTGATCAGTCAAGAATTATTAAACCGTAAACCCTTTCCTGAAACTGGGGTAATAATAAAGATTTTTCTGCGATAAAAGAATGGAGAAATCAACCAAAACCGCTCGCTAAATAGTACCTGTTAGCAAGACTAATCTGAGCGTTCTACCACCACAAAAAACAGAACGGGGCCGTTAATACATAACGGCCCCGTTCTCTTAATCTACTTATAAAGTGTGTCTACAAGATCAACCCACTTCGGCGTAACATTGCTTTAGGTGACGGCTCACGACCCCGGAATTTCTTGTAGAGCTCCATGGGCTTTTCGCTACCGCCTTTTTCCAGTACATGCTTGCGGAAACTTTCGGCAGCAGCCTTGTTCTCCAAACCGCCTTTCTCCTTAAAGAATTCGAACGCATCGGCGTCCAGAACTTCGCTCCACTTATAACTGTAGTATCCAGCAGAATAGCCACCGGCAAAAATGTGCGAGAAAGCAGGACTCACGGCAATACCTTCCACGTGTGGGAATAAATTCGCTACGGAGTCAACCCGATTTTCGACCTGCGAAATGGTTTCACCCGTCGGCTTTTGTCCATGGTAATACATATCCAATAAACCGAAACGCAGTTGACGCATATTGGCCATGCCAGCCATGAAATTCTGGCTAGCCCGAATCTTTTCAATCAGCTCATTGGGAATTACCTCGCCGGTCTGGTAATGTTTAGCGAAGAGTTTGAGCGCTTCAGGATCGTAGCACCAGTTTTCCATTACCTGCGAGGGCAATTCAACAAAATCACGCGGAACGCTTGTGCCACTCAGGCTTTCGTATTGCCCATTTGCCAGCATCCCGTGCAGGCCATGACCAAACTCATGAAACAAGGTTGTTACCTCTGCGAAGGTAAGCAGTGACGGTTTGCTGTCTGTAGGCCGGGTAAAGTTGCAAACGTTGATGATGTGTGGTCGTATATTTTCGCCGTTCTCTACCTTCTGGCCCTGAATGTCGTTCATCCAGGCACCACTACGCTTGCCGGGCCGGGGAAAATAATCGCCGTAGAAAACAGCCAAAAACTTACCGTCTTTATCAAACATATCAAATGTCTTGACTTCAGAATTATACACCGGAATATCGGTGCGTGGCTTAAACGTGATTCCATATAGTTTATTAGCGACCATAAAGACCCCATCCAGCACATTCTCCAGCTTAAAGTAAGGCTTTAGCGTTTCGTCGTCCAGATCGTATTTCTCTTTCTTGAGCTTTTCAGAGTAATAACTGTTGTCCCAGGCCTGCAGCTTATCATCCTTAAAACCATGTGCTTTGGCATAGGTTGTTAGCTCAAGCAACTGACGTTCAGCTGCCGGACGGGCATAGGTCACCAGTTCATCGAGGAAGCTTTGGACCTTGTTCTTCGAACCAGCCATGCTCTCTTCCAGCACAAAATCAGCGTGCGTCGTATAGCCTAACAGGTTAGCCCGCTCATAACGCAGGTTTACCACTTTATTAATAATGGCCGAGTTATCGTTTTTATCACCGTGAAAGCCCCGGCCATTGAACGCCAGAAAAAGCTTTTTTCGCAACTCGCGGCTATCAGCGTATTGCATAAAGGGTACATAGCTGGGTGCCTGAAGGGTAAATACCCATCCTTCTTTCCCCTTTTGTTTAGCCGTAGCCTTAGCCGCTTCACGAACAAAATCGGGTAAGCCAGCCAGCTCTTTTTCATCCGTCACGACCATCATATACTCGTTCGTTTCGTTGAGTACATTTTCACCAAACTGAAGCGAGAGCTGCGATAGTTCTTTGTCGATAGCGCGCAGGCGTTCTTTCCCCTTTTCATCCAGATTAGCCCCATTCCGGGCAAATCGCTTGTACGACTTTTCGAGCAACATTGCGCTTTCCGGATCCAGCTTCAGGCTCGACCGCTGCTCATACACGGTTTTGATTCGGGAAAACAATTTAGCATTCAGCGTAATATCATTGTTATACTCGCTCAGCAGTGGCGACGCTTCTTTTACTATTTTCTGCAGTTCGGGGGTTGTTTCAGCACTATTCAGGTTAAACAGAACGGAGGTCACCTTTCCAAGCAGATCGCCCGAACGCTCCAGCGAGATAATCGTATTTTCGAAAGTTGGTTTAGCCGGATTATTAACAATGACATCAATGTCTTTACGTGCCTGTGCCAGTCCTTCTTTGAGCGCTGGCATGTAATCGGCGTTCTTGATTTTGTCGAATGGCGCCGTTTTGTGCGGTGTCGTGTACGACGATAAAAATGGATTTTGAGTCATTTTGGGTTGTTGGGGCGAAGGCTGGGCTATAGCTACCGTAGCTGACACAGCCAGTAACAAGCTATTTTTTTTAATCAGTTGATGGATTAACATACCAATTTATCAAATGAGTTTCCGGGAAAAATACGAAACAAAGGTGAATCTGGCAATCCTTTAGTGTACAACTGGTTACAAAATAGGTTGAGTGGATTTTACAAAAAAACAGCCAACCAAAATGGTCGGCCGTTTACTCCTCTCCCTTCTTTAATTAATAGCCATACGGTCTGTTTCCTGACCCACGATTGTTGTTATATCCGCGGTTTCCATACCCTCGTCCCTGATTGGCATAGCGCTCATAAGGACGCATATGTTCGATAACCCGGTCGCGCTGCTCAGGCCCCAATACTGCCATCATATCGATGAACTGACGCTGCCTGGCCTGGCGGAAGAAATCACGCTGGCGGGGGTCGCGGGGATTGATACTTTGGGTTTGCTGGGTGAACCGTTCCCGAATACGGCGAATTTCACGCTCCTGCCGACGAGTCAGATTCAGTTCGCGGTCCCACCAATCGAGGTGGCGATCGAATTGGTAATCGTCGTAGTCGTAATCATAATTCGACTGGCCATAACCCGGCGAATTTCCCCGCTGGTTATAGTTCGGTTGCTGGTTATAACCCGGCTGCGAAGGGTAGTTGGTGTTGGGTGATGGGTAGCCATAGCGTTGTGCCATAGCACCGGTTGAGAGAAGAACTAACAGGGTTGCGGCTGTGAGCAGTACTTTTTTCATGGTCGTGTAATGATTCAGGTTGTATTTGTCCTTTTGAACACCTCACCCACGAATGGTTTAATTTAATCTGGAAATAAATCTAAAAGTGAATTATATTGACGGATTATATTATCTGAAAGGATAAAGTAATCATCTGATTTGTACCTTGGTACCTATTAGTTTCCTAATTCACCTCAACTTACTCTTTCTACTTTAAGTGGTTATTTACAACGCCAAAGACTGGATGGGTGCGCTTCGTCACTTCCATACCAGCTACACCATTCAAGTCCTTCTTCGTCGGGTTGCCTTTGTTGGCGGCTACGGCACACTCGTCACCCTGGTCGATCAGAACCGGATCAACGTCGATCTCCCCATCGACGGCACGTTCTTTTCGTTACTGGGCATTCTGCTCAGCTTACTGCTCGTGTTTAGAACCAACACCGCCTATGATCGTTTCTGGGAAGGGCGACGACAATGGGGGCTGCTGGTCAACAACAGTCGAAATTTTGCCGTGTTGATGGACGCCATTCTCCCCGACGACGATCACAAAAACCGGCTCTACTTTGCCCGGATGCTGTCGAACTTTGCTTTGGCGCTCAAAGGCCATTTACGGAGCGGAGTCGTCTTTACCGAACTGGAAGACGCTGGCAATAACGAGCCTGAAGCTCTGGCGCAGTACAAGCATGTTCCCAGCCGTGTTTCAGCCTTATTGATGCGCCAGTTGCAGGTTCTTAAGCAAGATCGGGTGGTTAGTGAGGGTGATTTAATATCCATTCGAACGGTTCACCAGTCCTTTCTCGATATTGCCGGTTCCTGCGAACGGATCCGGAACACGCCGATCCCCTTCTCGTACAGTTTTTTTATCAAACTGTTCATTACCATGTACCTAACGATTATGCCGCTGGTCCTGGTCGAAACGTACGCGTACTTCACCATTCTGGCAACTACGTTTGCAGCCTATGCGCTACTGGGCGTGGAAATGATTGGCGATGAAATTGAAGAACCGTTTGGGCTGGATTGCAATGATCTTCCCCTGAATCAGATTAGCCAGAATATCCGCCGAAATGTGTATGAAATACTGACCGGCGAGCTGCCCGCTGTTCAGCAAACGCAACCTGAGGGCCAGTATCAAAAAGTTAATTAGTGATTTGTAAAGTGGTGGATTTTGTTGAATAACGTGAATAATAAGTTGGGTTAATCAAAATTTAGTTCAGACATCTTTTTGGTTCACGTCGTGTAGAAAAGTTTTAACCACCGAGGCCCCGCAACGGCGGACCGCAAAGCGCACAGAGGTTAATGGGGAAGAAAGTGCCCTAATAAACCTCTGTGCGCTTTGCGGTCCGCCGTTGCGGGGCCTCGGTGGTTAAAACTTTTCTATTGCGCGAGTATTACGAACTTAAGTCGAGCTAATTTTACCATTGAGGCATCCAATATTCACGTTGAGTAGTTACAACCTGTTCGACCCGTTAACTTACTCCTCCACTAATACTCATACTCTTTCAATGGAGATTGATCTTCCTGTTTTAGAATCCGCTCATATTTGCTCCGGTCAAATTCGCCTTCGTTGTTGGCGATGAAGATCGTAGCAACGGTATTGCCGATGATGTTGGTGATGGATCTGGCTTCGGACATGAATCGATCTACGCCCAGGAGCAATGCCAATCCCTCGACCGGTATCACTTTGATGGCGGTTAATGTACTGGCCAACACGATGAACCCACTGCCTGTTACGCCCGCTGCCCCTTTTGACGTAACCATCAGGATACCAATAATCGTTAGCTCCTGCCCCAGCGTAAGATCGACGCCAAAAACCTGAGCCAGAAAGATCGTGGCCATCACCAGATAAATGGTGGTACCATCCAGGTTAAACGAATATCCGGCCGGAATGACCAGCCCAACCACAGACCGCGAACAGCCCATCGTTTCCAGCTTGTCCATGATTTGCGGTAATGCCGATTCGGACGAAGAGGTACCGAGTACAATCAGCAATTCCTCTTTGATGAATTTAAGTACCGCCCAAAGGCTGACTTTGTAATAGCGAAGAATTAAGTTGAGGATTACGAAGATGAATAGAATCATGGTGGCATAAACCGTTCCCATCAATTTAGCCAGCGGCAGCAACGTACTGAGCCCGTACTTGCCAATGGTGAACGCCATCCCGCCAAAAGCGCCGATGGGAGCCAGCACCATAACGACTGCCAGGATGTTGAAGAACACTTTTGATATTCGTTCAAACGTTAAAATGAGCGGTTTGCCCATGTCGCCCATACGGGTCAGACCTACGCCAAAAAGAACGGAGAAAACCAGCACCTGTAAAATCTCCCCTTCGGCAAATGCCTTGATGGCGTTGCTCGGTACAATGTGAATGAAAAACTCCGTCCAGTCCATCCCGGCGCCCTGCTCGGTGTATTTGCTGATGTCTCCCCCTTTCACGGCCGCCGTTTGTACACCATCTCCCGGCCGAACCAGATTGGCCAGCACAAGGCCAATTGCCAGTGCCCCGGTAGTGACAACTTCAAAATAAAGGAGTGCTTTACCACCCACCCGGCCAACCTTCTTAAGGTCGCCCATATTACTAATCCCAAGCACGATGGTCAGGAAAATAATAGGCGCAATCACCATCTTGATCAGGTTGATAAAGATGTCGCCCAGGGGTTTGAGTTTGGCGGCTGTTTCAGGGAAGAAATACCCCGTCAGTATACCCAGCGTAATGGCAATCAGTACGCGAACGGTGAGGTTATTAAGAAGTTTCATTGGGGGAAAGATACGCTAAAAAAGCAGAATGTATGATGGCAAATAGCCCTAAAAGCAATAGAATTAACCATCCTTCGTCATACATTCCACTCTTTTCCCCTATACAGCATGGGTTTTCACCACCTGCTGTTTGATTTCATGAATCCGTTCGTTGAAGTTCATACTCAGAAAATCGACGTTCGGCACGAGGATTGTGTCCAGCAATTCTTTAACGGATGCATCGTGCGGAATGCGCTTACCCGTAGCCACACTGATGTATTTTGACGTTACCCAAAGTACGTTCTTCAGGTGCGTTTTACCGTCGTCCGTCATAATGTATTCGGTCACGGTCGTATCGTCATTTACGTAAATCAACCTCGACAGAATTCGTACCCATTCACTTACCCTGGCGGGGCGGACGTAGGCAATCTGGTGCTGATAAACGACCCAACTGGTTTTAAGCTCCTGAAACAACTGCCCGGGATTGAAATCGTATAACTTAGCCACCTGATCTTCGCGGGCGTTGAAATAATAGTCGAAGTACTTGGCATTATTGAGGTGTTGCAGAGGGTCGCAATCCTGAAAGCGAATGATCATTCGCGATTCGGTTTCGGTTGGGTAACTGCGTTGTGGGTCACGTTTAAACATAGACCAGGATTTTTCTGATTTAAATAATTTTCTTGATTCTAAACGATCAGCCGGAGACTATCGTCCCGCATGCTTTGATTCATTATACATTCAAACTGAATGAATCATTCATTCTGAGCAATCGGGTCTTCTATTGAATAAACAGAACCAGGTAAATGGCCATGCTGATTTGTTCAGGAGACAAATCATGAAAATCATTTCAATCCCAGGATTCCCGGTTCTGACAATTTTGTTGAATATTTACGTTAGTACAACAAATTTGAGGTTTTATTTAAACGCTTAAGCAACTATGAAATCACTCCATCATTTACTCCCGCTATTCTCTGTCCTTTTTGTGCTCACTGCTTTTGCCCCGGCGGATGATTCGGATGCGGTAGTCGGGACCTGGCTGAATGGCACCAAAAAAGGGCATGTTCAGATTTACAAACAAGGCGGCACCTACTTTGGCAAACTGGTCTGGCTCGGCCAGCCGACCGATCCGGCTACGGGCAAGCCCCGAACAGACGAAAAAAATGCGGATATATCGAAACGGTCGCGTCCGCTTATGAACATGCCCCTGATGTATAACTTTCGGTTCGATGGAGGAAACGTCTGGAGCGACGGTAAAATTTACAACCCCGAAGACGGCAAAGAGTATAATTGCAAGATGACCCTAAAAGACCCCAACACGCTTGAGGTACGCGGTTATGTGGGCATCTCCCTGTTTGGTAAAACTCAGACCTGGACCCGGATAAAATAAAATGCACACCCTAATCATTGGCGCGGGACCGGCAGGACTGGCGATGGCTGGTCAATTGGCGCATCGGCAGTTGACCTTTACGGTACTGGAAGCCAGTGAACACATTGGGGTAGCCTGGCGTAACCACTATGACCGGTTGCACCTGCACACTGTAAAGGAACACTCGGCTCTCCCCCATTTACCGTTCCCAGCCGATTATCCAACGTATGTGCCCCGGCTTCAGGTAGTGGACTACCTCGAACGCTATGCCGAGCACTTCGGGATAAAGCCGCGCTTCAACCAAAAAGTCGTTCGGGTTCAACGGAACGAAGTAACTAAACTATGGGAAGTCACAACGGAGACCGATCGTTTTACGGCTGAACGGGTTGTTGTGGCAACCGGCTATAACCGGGTTCCGAACCAGCCCGAACTACCCGGTCAACGCAACTTTCGTGGAATAATCTGGCACAGTTATGAATACCGGAATGGGGCAGCCTTTCGCGATGAAAATGTACTGGTGGTCGGTATGGGCAATACGGGTGCTGAACTGGCGCTGGATTTACTGGAATACAAGGCAAAACCCTTCATCTCCGTTCGGGGGCCAGTTAATATTGTCAGGCGGGACACTTTTGGCCGACCCACGCAGCCTACAGCCATTTTTCTGAGCAAATTTCCGAACTGGTTTTTCGACTTTATGTCCCGTCTCTCGCAGCGTTTGAGTGTAGGTGATGTGTCTGCTTACGGGTTAGGGAAACCCAAACACGCTTCTTCCTACGATACCCGCCGGGGCAAAATTCCAGTCATTGACGTAGGCACTCTGGACCAGATCAAGGCAGGCAATATCACAGTTCTTCCCGGTGTCGATCGCATCAATGCCAAAACTGTCACCTTTACCGACGGCAGGGAATTACCCTTCGAAGCGATCATTCTTGCCACGGGCTATCGGCCGGGGCTGTCCGCTGTGATTGGCGAGCGCCTGTCAGCAAAAGTTCTGAATGAGCGCGGGTACCCTAAACGCTTATGGTTCGATGAGCCAGATGTACAGGGGCTGTATTTTCTGGGCTTCACCATCCCCATTACGGGCGTCCTGTATCACCTGAATCTTGACTCTGAAAAAGTTGCCAACCACATCGCCCAAAACAATTTCGTCCCTGCATAGTTCTATTTGTGTAATCACGATGATTACTTAAATCATTCAACGTTAAACACTACGGTCATGAACGAGACAACCATCAAAGGAGGCTGGAACGAATTGAAAGGTAAAATCAAACAAGCCTATGGCGATTTAACCGACGACGATCTAACCTACGCGGAAGGCCAGGAAGACGAAATGTGGGGTAAAATCCAGCAGAAAACCGGCAAAACCAAAGACGAAATCAATAAGGCCGTTGCCGATTTATAATACACATAGTTGTATACGTGCGAAAGCCGGTACCTGTCAGGTATCGGCTTCTTTTTTAAAGCTTACCCCAAATCTATGGATGAGTCTCGCCAAAAGACATCAACAAGGCTGTATCCTGGCTCGTGCTATAGCCCTTTAAGCCCTATCCATTCCAAACACCGCTAACTTCCCCGAAAGTCATAGTTATTAACAATCCGATCGCTTGTCAGGTTTATTGTAACTGTAAGTACACTGTCGTTTACGAATGGTGTAACAGTCCGTCTTTGACAGCCTGGGTTATTTCAACTTCATTCGGCAGTGTATGAATTGATACTTGTAATCGTCCGGGTAAGCCATCGATAAGAAGTCCGGGTACCAGAAAACCACATCGACCTGTATGGGTATGGCCTGTATTTTTATACAAGGTCGTACCCATTTGTTTACTATAAAAGCATATCCATATGGGAGCTTACAATCTATTATTAGTCATTGTGGCGGTCGCTATTCTAGCCGTTGCCTGGCTACCGTCTTTATTGAAGGAGTACCCGTTATCCTACCCGATACTGTTTGTTATCGCCGGGTGGCTGTTATATCAGTTACCCCTGTCCCTACCCAATCCCTCCCCGCTGCTTCACCCCCAGCTCACAACGCACCTCACCGAACTGTGTGTTATTATTGCGCTTACGGGTACAGGCTTAAAAATAGACCGTCGTTTTAGCTTTAGAGGCTGGCAATTGCCCATTCGGCTCGTTTGGCTAACGATGGTCGTTACGATTGCCGTTTTTTCGGTTATAGCCTGGGGATGGGCTGGCTGGCCACTGGCTTCGGCTATGTTGCTGGCGGCAGGTCTGGCCCCTACAGATCCCGTTCTGGCAGGTGATGTGCAGGTTGGCGACCCCAACGAGGGGAAAGAAGATTCGGTTCGGTTTGCACTGACAGCTGAAGCCGGCCTGAACGATGGCATGGCCTTTCCCTTTGTTTATCTGGCGATCATGCTGGCCCAAACAGCCTCGTCCGGTACACCCGACTTCACCCATTGGGCGCTTTATGATCTGGGCTATCGGGTAGGTGTTGGCGTCCTTTGTGGATGGCTGTCAGGCCAGTTGCTGTCGTACCTTATTTTTGGCCTACCCCAGCGCATCAGCATCAAGACCACGGCCTATGGCTTCGTCGCGCTGGCGGTTACCCTGATCAGTTACGGACTGACCGAGCTGGTTCATGGCTATGGATTTTTAGCGGTATTCGTAGCGTCCATTACCATTCGCAGCCGCGAGCGTACGCACGAATACCATACCTACATGCATGCCTTTTCGGATCAGATGGAACGATTATTAATCGCTCTATTACTGCTTTTATTTGGCGGGACATTAGCCAACGGGTTACTGGCCTCGTTAACCTGGCAGGATGCAGTACTGGGCTTACTGCTGGTACTGGTTATTCGACCGTTGGTGGGCTGGTTAACGTTGGGCGGTACGGGGGCCAAAGGACTCAAACGCTGGATAATTGCCGGTTTTGGCATTCGGGGTATTGGCTCGCTTTTTTACATAGCTTTCGCGCTGCAAAAAGCATCCTTTGCCGACCCGGCCCGCATCTGGTCACTGACAGGGTGGACCATTCTGCTCTCCGTTTTCCTCCACGGCATTCTCTCTACCCCGGTCATGAATCGACTCGATCGAAAAACGAGGGGAGTTGGACAGGGGGAAGTGGTGGAGTAAGTGGAATGGTAAAGTGGGGTTTAATTCCTCTAACCCACTACTCCACTTACACCACTCACTTCACCTACTCCACTAATCATACTTGCGGTTCCCAGCCTTTCTCGTACTGGCGACTCCAGAATTTCATGGCTTCCGCATCTTTGATGTGCCCATTTTTTGGGTCGACGGAGAATGATTTGTTGGTCCGGTAAGAGATGTTGGCCAGATGGCAAAGTAGGGTACTCTTGGCACCGTCGTCGATGGTTGAGTTCTGTTTGGCTTTACCCCGGATGGCTTCGAAGAAGTTCATCATGTGCAGGGTGGTCATGTCGCCACCACCGCCCAGTGCCGTACCCGACTCTGATCCTTTCGACTTGCTTTCTTTTATGGGTTTACCATCCCGGCTGAAGAGCGTGTAGCCATCCCGATCGACATATACGCTACCGTTGGTTCCGTAGATAACCGTCCCGCGGTCAGAGCCGAAGGTTTCATAGCCGTTGCGGCTATTGCCATCCCATTTGATGATCTTGTCGCCGGGGAAACGGAAGGTGGCGTCCATGGTATCATAAACCGCCCAGCCATCTCCTGCAAAATAGCGCTTGGCAGCTTCTACCGTTACAAACTCCGGATATTCAACCTGCAAGGCCCAGCGGGCCATATCCAGTTCGTGCGTAGCATTATTACCCGCTTCGGCAGTTCCGTATTGCCAGCCGTACCAGTGCCAGTTATAATCCCAGGTGTCGTGGGTATAGGCCGTGCGGGGCGCGGGACCCTGAAACAACTCCCAATCCAGGCCGTCGGGTACCGGGGCTTTTTTCGGCATGGGGACCTCCCCCCGCGAATTGGCATAAAACGCCACCGCTTTGAAGGCTTTCCCGATCACACCATTATGAATCTGGGTAACAATATCGATCGATTCCGGTGCCGACCGCTGCTGGTTACCCATCTGAATCACCTTGCCGTATTTCTTCTGAATTTCCATCAGAATTTCGCCTTCGCGGGGATTGTGGCTACAGGGCTTTTCTACATAAACATGCTTGCCTCCCTGAACCGCCAGCCAGGTTCCCGGCGCGTGCCAGTGGTCGGGAGTGGCATTGATCAGCACATCGACGTTTTTATCGGCAATGACTTTCCGAATGTCGTTTTCCAGCTTGGGCGTATACGTGATGTGCTTCGAAAACTTCTGAACGGCCGCTTCCCGTTGCTTTTTCATCACGTCGCACAGGTACACCAACTCGACGTTACTTTCCTTTCGGGAAATGGGGTCATAGTATGCACTTAACCGCCGACCCAATCCGGCTATGGCAACGTTTAATCGTTCGTTAGCCCCGATTATCTTGTTGTAGCTTTTGGCCGACATCCCATTGGCCAATCCTCCAAAGGTGACACCAGCGGTACCTAAAGCCGCTTTTTTGATAAACTCTCTCCGTGAATTTTCCATTGTAACAGATTACTTAAAAATTAATGGTCAGACTGAACAAGCCCATGATCCTCCTGACTGAAAAAAATACTGGTAAACGGCTTACACCTTCCGCTTTCCCGGTTTTGACGCATCGCATACACCTTTAAAATAACCCACTGACTCGGCGATACCGGCCAGTGGGTCTTTCATGTCTTTCTCGTATTCGAGACTACAGCAGCCATCGTATTTAATTTTACGAAGCATGCTCACAAACGCCGGTATGTTGATCACACCCCGACCCAATTCACAGGTTTTCCCTTCTTTTGATGCAGCCGTGACGTTTTTCAGGTGAATGTCGAATATACGTTTAGCATACTTTTCCAGATCGGCAATGGGATCATCGCCAAAGCGCTTATCATGACCCATATCGAAACAAAGCCCGATGCGCGGGTCAAGGTCCTTCACGGCTGTATATACCGACGTGGCACTTGGGAACAGCGGAATGTCCGGGCCGTGGTTATGAATGGCGTAGCGAATATTGTACTCCTTTACTTTTTTGTCGATGTAGGGTAAATCTTCCGGATTAGGAATACCAATCATGAGGTTCACCCCTACCCGTTTGGCATATTCGAAACCATTGTCGATCTCCTGCTTCGTCTTCATATAGATCGGCCCCACGGCATAGCCTGTCACGCCCGACTGCTTCAGCTTCTCATGAAAGGCACTTATCTCTTCTGCGGTGCTGGCGTAAGGCAGATGAAAATCCTTGATACATAGATAATGTACGTCGGTTTTCTTCATCATCTCCAGTGCCGGGTCAAGTTTAAAGTTGACGAACGTGAAGCCTGCCATGCCCAGCTTAAATAAGTCTTCACTGCCGGCATCCCGGGTTTCGGGGGCATTAGCAAGCGATAAGGCCGGGCTTACACTGGCCAGTGCCAGACTTCCCCCTGTATGTTTAAGAAATGATCGTCGTGTCGTCATCCTGGCTTAGTATAGAAACAGTCTCGAGCCTAAAAAACGATTTACGCCCTTTTCTACTGACAGGCAGGAAAGCCAGCTTTTCAAATCTCCCCTCTCATTTATTGAAATAGAAAAGCAAAAAAAGGTCAATCTCGACCATGAACTAAATGGTTACCCGACATTAACACGTAAATAAATCAGCTTTGTTAGTGATTTTTTCCGTTTCGTGTAAACAACCGGGTATGTTATTTTGAAAGGTTATTCCTTTGGGCATCCATTCAAAAAAAACATGCATCGGTTTGTCTTCTTCAGTTTGTTCATTTATTCGCTAAACGCTTCTGGCCAAACGGTTCTGTCGTCTGTACAGGAAGCCCTGGCATTGGCCCGGCGTTCAAATCCAGACCTCATTAATGCCCGTCAGAATCGACTTGTACAAGCCCAGCAACAGTCGGCTAGCCGGGCAGCTCTTTTACCACAGGCCCGGCTCTTCACCAACTTCGATTACAACTACGCCCTGCCGGTTCAGTTGGTGCCTGCCGAATTTCTGGGCGGTAAACCGGGTGAATTCCGGACCCTGCAATTTGGCTTGCCGTATGTACTGGCGGGCGGGGCAGAAGTTACCCTACCCGTTATCAACCGACCGGCACGGGCCGATGTAGGTATTGCTACCCAAAACCTGCAAATCATCGACGACCAGAATCTGGTGTTACAGGACGACATCTCGACGCAGACAGCCCGTGTTTACCATGCAGCCCTGCTCACGCGTTCGGCAATTGCCATTACCCAGCGTAACCTTTCAGCGGCCGATACGCTCACGCAAATTGCCCGCGACCGGCTGGAAAAAGGACTGATCGAACCGCTGGAATACAACCGAATTCGCTCCGTTCAGCTGACAACGGCTGATGTGTTGTACCAAAATGAACTGGCATTTCTCCGCAACCGCAACCAGCTAAAACTGTTGGTTGGCCTCACGCTTTCCGATAGTCTGGTTCTGGCGGAAGAACTGTCTGCCCGTCCGGCCGCTGTGGTTGTTCCGACTCCGGTTGTACCGCAAGTCGAGCGGCCCCAAATCACGCTGCAACAGGCACGAATCGAGCTGGCCCGGCTACAGCTCGACCGCGAACGGCTGCAACGATGGCCTACGCTGTCTGCTTACGGCCGCTTTACCCAACAGGCGCAGCGGAGTCAGATCAATTTTCTGAGCACCAGCCAGCCCTGGTTCCAGATTGGGGTGGCGGGGTTACAATTGAACTGGCAATTTTATACCGGCGGCTTACGGACCAGCAACCTGACCCGCGCCCGGCTGCAACTCAAACTGGCCGAGTCGCAGCTTATGTACGAACGCAACCGCCAGCAGGTCGACACGGAAGATGTACGAAATACGTATAATCAGGCCGTTCGGTCGCTGGATCTGAATCGGCAGAATTACGAACTCAGCACTCAAAATGTGCAGATTGCTTTGATCAAATATCGGTCAGGTCTGTTTGCCTACGATCAGTATCTGAATGTGTTCAACGAAGCTTTAACGGCTCAAAACCGATTTCTGAATAATTTATCGAACGCCTTTATCAACCAGACAATCTTACAGATTCGAAACGGGCAGTAAGCCAAAAAACAACCCAATGAGCCGAGCCAACGCATCGGTTAAAAAGCATTAGGTTTCGCGAGACCATGAAAACTACCCTCTCCACATTTTTTCTCCTTACCCTCCTTGGCGGAGCCTGCAAGCGCGGTACCGAAGGAACAACGCCCACGTTTCGGGAATTGACAGAAGCGGTGTATGCTTCAGGCAACGTGTATCCCCGTAACGAGTACACCGTTACCGCCGATGCTACTGGTGTACTACAACAACGGCTCATTAACGAAGGCGACTCCATTCGCCAAAATCAGTTGCTGTTCGTGCTGGAAAGCGCATCTGAAGACGCCCGTCAGCAGGCTGCTGCCAACGCTTACCGACAGGCGCGGGCGAATCTGAGCCCCACCTCTCCCATTCTGGCCGAGCTGGAAGCCCAGGTCCGCAATGCGCGAACTCGGGTGGCCAACGACTCCATCAATTTCAGTCGTTTTAAGGAACTGTACGGCCAGAATGCCACATCACGGGCCGAACTTGAGCGAGCCGAGTTGAACTACACCATTTCCCGCAACAACCTCCGCGCTCAGATCAATACCCTGCAACGCAACCGGAACCAGATCCAACTCGACGTGGAGAATAACCGCAGTCAGCTGGTGTCGACCGAAGTAGCAGGGCGTAATACCCGTATCCGAAGCTTTGTGACGGGTAAAGTATATGAAGTGTATAAAGATCCCGGCGAGGTCGTTCGGGTGGGCGATCAACTGGCGCTGGTGGGCAGCGGCAGCCAGCTATTTGCGCAACTGGCCGTGGACGAAAGTGATTTCTGGCGGATTCATAGCGGACAGGAAGTTTTTCTGAAAGCAGACGTTTATCCGGACAAAGTATTCAAAGCCCGTGTCAGCAAGATTTACCCCAAGCTCAATCGCACCGACCAATCGTTTCGGGTCGATGCCGAGTTTATAGGAGAACGCCCGGCCTCCTATTATGGCCTGACAGTTGAAGCCAACATCATTATCAGCCAGAACAAAAACGTTCTGACAATTCCGAAGACCTACGTTATTGGTGGCGACAGCGTTTGGGTGGAGCAGGATGGCAAAAAGCAAAAAGTGAAGTTCCGGAAAGGCGCCGAGAATTTCGACCTGGTGGAAGTAAAAAGCGGATTGACTCAGGCATCAAAACTTATCTTAAATGAGTGAAAGAGTGAAAGAGCGCATCACAAAGCGGCAACTCTTTCACTCTTTAGCTCTTTCACTCTTTCGCTATATGGATATACGAATCGCTTCTCAAATCGCCCAGACGCACTTGCTGGCAAAAAAACGTCAGACGCTCGTTGCCATGCTGGGCGTTACGTTCGGCATTGCGATGTTTATAACCATGATCTCGTTTATGCAGGGTGTCAACCAGTTCCTGGAAGATTCGGCACTGGATGCCAGCCCGCATATTCGTATGTATAATGAGGTGAACACCCAGCGACCGGGCCTTATCGAGCAACTTAATCCGGGTAAGTTTACTGTTGTTTACCACCAGAAGCCCAAGGATGAGCAAGCCCGCATCAAAAACGGCATGACCATCGCCGAACGCATCGAACGGACACCGGGGGTGTTGGGCGTTTCGCCCCAGGTAGCCACTCAGGCGTTTTACAACAACGGCCCCATTCAGATTTCGGGTACAATTTCAGGCGTGGATATTGATCGCGAAAACCGGTTGTATAAACTAACGACCCGGCTTAAATCCGGTAGCCTGAACACCTTAAAAACTAACCCCGACGGCCTGATCATGGGAACCGTTCTGGCCGAAAAACTCAACGTACGGGTGGGCGACAAAGTGACGGTTACAACGCCAAAAGGGGGGATTCGCGTACTTCGGGTGGTCGGTACCTTTGGATTTGGCATTGGCACCGTTGACAATACTAAAAGTTACGGCAACATCTCAACCGTTCAGGAGATGCTGCAACGGGACCCGAGCTACATTACCGATATCCATATTAAAATGTTCGATCCGTTGCAGGCCATACCTTTTGGCAAACAGTTACGGGCCATCTACGGGTATTATACCGAAGACTGGGCCAAGGCCAACACGGCTATTCTGGCGGGGGAAAAGATTCGTAATATGCTGACCTATGTCGTGTCTATCACGCTGCTGGTGGTGGCAGGTTTCGGTATTTACAACATCATGAACATGACCGTCATCAACAAGATCAAGGACATAGCCATTCTGAAAGCCACAGGTTTCGAAGGACGCGATATCATCGCCATTTTCCTGTTGCAGGCTATTTTCATTGGTTTCACCGGAGGCCTTTTAGGCCTGGCGATCGGCTTTGGGCTGAGTTATTTACTGTCCATCACCCCATTCGATGCCGGTGGTTTTCTAACGATAAAAACGTTTCCGGTCATTTTCGAGCCTAAATATTACATCATGGGACTGCTTTTCGGTGTAGTCACCACCGTTCTGGCCGGGTATTTCCCCTCCCGGAAAGCCTCGAAGGTCGATCCGGTTTCCATATTAAGAGGATAGTTTTAAGATGTATGACATTTGTTTCATTTCTTAACCTATCATACATCATACATTACACATCATACATACTTTATGAGCACCGTTCTTTCCGCCCAAAATCTTAACAAATACTTTTACGATCCGGAGAAATTTCAGGTGTTGACGGACGTTTCCTTCGACGTTCAGAAAGGGGAATTTCTGTCGATTGTCGGGAAATCGGGTTGTGGTAAATCAACATTACTCTACTTACTCTCGACCATGGACACCGAGTATGAGGGTCAAATTGAGATGGCGGGCACTAAACTGACGGGCCGGGGTCAGGATTTTCTGGCCCATTTTCGCAATGAGCATCTGGGCTTTGTGTTCCAGTTCCACTTTTTGCTACCCGAATTCTCTGCCCTCCAAAATGTGATGCTGCCCGGCCTGAAACTGGGCAAATACCCTGAAAAGGAGATCGAAGAACGGGCGATGGAAAAACTTCGCCTGATCGGTATGGACACCTACGCCCGCAAACCAGCCAGTAAGCTATCGGGAGGGCAGCAGCAACGGGTGGCCATAGCCCGTGCGCTGATCAACGACCCCACCATCATCATGGGCGACGAACCTACCGGCAATCTGGACAGAGCCAATACGGAGAATGTATTCGACATTTTTCATGATCTTGCCAGTAAAGGACAAACCATTATTGCCGTTACGCACGACCCGGATTTTGCGGCCGGAACCAACCGGACTATCGAAATGTCGGACGGACAAATTATTGGCAACCATGAAAATAAAGTTCAATAAATACGTCGAGCTACTACTGCTCTGGATCGCTCTGGGTGGCCTGGTAGCCCGCCAGTGGATGGTTCCAGACCTGACCTGGCAAGTGCAGGCCATCCTCTTTGCGATGTCGTTCATCATGCTGAACCTGGTCTGGGTATTCCATTATCAGTTCAATGAATGGCTGAACCAGCGCATGCCATTTGAGAAAAATGTCCGCTGGCGTATCGTTGTGCAGCTTTTAGGCGGCTGGACCATTGTGAAGACCATTGCCGTAGCCTCAGGATATTTCATTGCGCTTCGATTTTTCCCGCCCGCGTTAACCTTGCTGAATAAATTTGGCTTTATCATTGTCGGGATGATGATTTTTCTGGTGAACACCATCATTTGTCTGGGGTTCATTGCCAGTCATTTACTCCGGCGCTGGCAGGAAGACGCACTCCGTACAGCCCAACTGGAGAAAGAAAAAGTACAGGTGCAGCTCGACAGTCTCAAAAATCAGGTAAGTCCTCACTTTCTGTTCAACAGCCTTTCTTCGCTCGATAGCCTGATTGACGACAACCCGGTGCTGGCCCGTCAGTTTTTGCAGCAGTTATCCAAAGTGTTCCGGTACGTACTTCAGCATAAAGAAAAGGCGCTGGTACCGCTGGAAACCGAACTGGCCTTCATCAAAAATTATATCTCCCTCCTGCACACCCGCTTCGATGGGATGTTTATCATCCAGTATGAGATTGATGAGGCCGCCCTGGAAAAACTGATTGTGCCCGTTACGCTCCAGATACTTATTGAAAATGCCATTAAGCATAATATCATCAGTGAAGCCCGGCCGCTAACCGTAACCATCAGCACGAAGGACGGGTATTTGTCTGTAACCAACCCGGTTCAGCGGAAACGGCAGGTCGAAACCTCGAATCGTCAGGGACTCGAAAACCTGAAATTGCTGTACAGCTATTTAAGCCCACAACGGGTTGACATTAACGATTCCGACACCTGTTTTGACGTTCGGTTGCCGCTGATAGACGTTGACAGGCAGCTTGTATGACCGATTTATCAAACAAACTACCAAGGTAAGCCCATCAAAAACCTGTGGCCCTACATGACTATACTGCTAATTGAAGACGAGCCATTGATTGCCCGGCAACTCCACAAACTGGTCAGTCGGCTGGAGCCGGAAGCCGTTATTGATGGACCACTGGCCAGTGTGCAACATATCTGCGCATATTTCGCAACGGGCCAGAACACCCCCGACCTGATCATTGCTGACATTCAGTTATCAGATGGCGTCAGCTTCGAGGCTTTTCAGCAGGTGGGCTTACAGGTACCGGTCATTTTTACAACGGCTTTTGACGAATACGCCATTCGGGCGTTTAAATTAAACAGCATCGATTACCTGCTCAAACCCATCGACCCAGAAGAACTGAAGCAGGCGCTCGCCAAATATCATCGCTGGACAGCGCATGGCCTTTCTGGCTTCAACGATACGTTTCGGCATTTCATGGCCCACATGTCTTCTCCGACTACAGCATCGCCCTACAAACGAAGATTTTCAGGGCATCATCTTCGCCAGATCGTTACGGTTTCTCAGGAAGATGTTGCTTATTTCTGTCGTAATGAGCTGATCTATCTCTTCACGAATGCGGGCAAAAAACTAATTACGGATTACAAAACACTCGATGAACTGGAGGAGTTGATTGACCCCAGTCATTTCTTCCGCGCCAATCGGCAATGCATCGTTCATCTCGATGCTGTTTCCGGCTACCGCCCACAGGAAAATGGCAAGTTACAGGTTCAGTTAAAGGCTCCCAATGAAGGATTTGAGCTGCTGGTCAGTAAAGAGAAAGCCACGGCTTTTCGGCATTGGACCGAAGATTAACACCCCCAAAATACCGTTTATCCTAAATTTTGTTAAACCGCTGTAAAAGCCATTGATTCTCCGGATATCCGTTCGTAACTATACGATTAGTTTACTTTCACAACTAACTGGATATCCATGAAAAACAACCTTACCACAAGAAGTTTGTGGGCCGCTGCCTTGCTCTTGAGTAGCCTGACATTTTCGTCGGCGCAGGACAAATCAGCAGCGCTGCCCGAAGGAGTCACGAAGGGCGCTTCTGTAGAAGGCATTACGGAATACAACCTCAAAAATGGGCTGAAAGTCCTGCTCTTTCCAGACCCGTCCAAACCCACCATCACCGTTAACATCACGTATTTAGTTGGCTCCCGGCACGAAGGCCTTGGCGAAACCGGTATGGCTCACCTGCTGGAGCACATGGTCTTCAAAGGATCAACAAAGCACACGAATATTCCTCAGGAGCTGACTTCACATGGTGCCCGGCCAAACGGAACCACCTGGCTCGACCGGACCAACTATTTCGAGACGTTTTCAGCCACCGACGAGAACCTGAAGTGGGCACTCGACCTGGAATCGGACCGGATGGTGAACTCGTTCATTAAAAAAGAAGATCTCGCCACGGAATTCTCTGTTGTTCGCAACGAGTTTGAAATGGGTGAAAACTCGCCCCAAAATGTACTGAATGAACGGGTTGTGTCTTCGGCTTACCTGTGGCACAACTATGGTAACTCAACCATTGGCAACCGTACCGATATTGAGAAAGTACCGATCGGAAACCTCCAGGCTTTCTATAAAAAATTCTACCAGCCCGACAATGCGGTTCTGGTTGTAGCCGGTAAAATCGACGAGGCCAAAACGCTGGCGATGATCAACCAGTATTTCGGCGTCATACCCCGTCCAACGCGGGTATTACAACCCACCTACAGCCAGGAACCTACCCAGGATGGCGAACGGATGGTTACGCTCCGACGTGTGGGCGATACGAAAGTGGTGTCGGCTCTATATCACATCATGCCCGGCTCACACCCCGATTACCCGACAATGGATGTGGTAACCGAACTGCTGACCAACGAGCCATCGGGCCGCTTGTACAAAGCACTGGTAGAAACCAAAAAAGCGTCCCAGCAGTATGGGTACTCATTCACAACGAAGGACCCTGGTTATGTGTATTTCGCGGCCGAAATGCTGAAAGAAAAATCCATCGACGACGCCAAAGCTGCGCTTCTGTCGACCCTGGATTCCGTTGCCATTAAAACGCCATCGAAAGAAGAGATCGACCGGGCCAAAGCAAAGCTGCTGAAAGATGTTGAGTTAAGCTTCAAGAGCGCCGAACGCGTTGGCTTAGCCATGAGCGAATACATTGCCACGGGCGACTGGCGGCTTGGTTTCCTCTATCGGGATGCACTCGAAAAAGTAACCCCAGCCGATGTAAAGCGTGTAGCCAGTTACTATTTCAAGCCTTCAAACCGAACCGTTGGTGTGTTTATTCCCGAACCCAATCCGGATCGCGTAGAGGTTCCGCAGGCTCCAGACATTATGTCGATGGTGAAGGATTACAAAGGACGCGCACTGGTGGCCCAGGGCGAAGCCTTTGACCCCTCCCCTGCCAACATTGACGGACGGACCCGCCGGTCCGAGCAGCCAAACGCGATCGAGCTGGCGCTGTTACCCAAGACAACACGGGGTAACGAAGTAAACGCCCGCCTGACCCTCCGCTATGGTGATCAGAAGAGCCTGATGAATAAAAGCGCCATCTCCGTCTTTACAGCGTCGATGCTCGACCGTGGAACCACTACCCGCAGCCGGCAGCAGATTAAAGATGAACTGGATAAATTAAAAGCTCAGGTGGGTGTGTTCGGTGGCGGTAATCAGGTGAATGTTACCATTAAAACAACCAAAGAAAACCTGCCGGCCGTTATTCGGCTTGTGAGCGACATGCTGAAACATCCAGCTTTCGACGCGAATGAGTTCGATAAGCTGAAGCAGGAGCAACTGGCCCAGATTGAAGCCCAACGGTCTGAACCACAGTCTCTGGCGTTCACGGCATTCCAGCGGCAGATGAACCCCTACCCGAAAGAAGATATCCGTTATACTTCGACACCAGACGAAGATGTTGCCGATGTTAACGCCCTGAAACTGGACGACCTCAAGCAATTCCATAAAGATTTTTACGGCGCTCAAAATGCCACGCTGGCCGTTGTTGGCGACTTTGAGGAAACGCCTGTTCGGAAAGTTGTTACCGATGAGTTAGGCACCTGGAAAGCCAAAAAGCCGTTTAGCCGGTTGGTAACGCCTTACAATGACATCAAGGCAACCGCGCAAAGTATTGAAGCACCCGACAAAGCCAATGCCTTTATGGTAGCGGCCGTTAACCTGCCCCTGCGTGACGATGACCCCGATTATCCGGCGTTGGTACTTGGTAACTATATGCTCGGAGGTGGCTTCCTGAACTCCCGCTTAGCGGTACGGATTCGCCAGAAAGAAGGGATCAGCTATGGCGTCGGTTCCCAGTTGTCAGCCAACCCACTCGATAAATCCGGGATGTTTATGACCTATGCGATTTACAATCCTGAAAATGCCGAGCGTCTGGAAAAAGCCTTCCGGGAAGAAATGGAAAAAGTAGTGAAAGAGGGTTTCACGGCTGATGAAATCAATGCGGCCCGTTCCGGTTATCTGCAATCGCGGATGGTAGGTCGGGCGCAGGACCCATCCTTAGCGGGTATGCTCAATAACTACCTGTACCTGAACCGGACGATGAATTGGGATGCCGATTTCGAAAAGAAACTTGAAAGCCTGACACCTGAGCAGGTCAATGCCGCCATGAAGAAGCATATCGACCCTTCGAAGATCTCCATCATCAAAGCGGGCGACTTTGCTAAAGCCGCTAAGAAAGTAGCTGATCAACAACCGGCCTCGTCGGTGAGTGGCGGTAAGAAAAACTAGTCTGACCGGGATTATATTTAGATTAAAACGATTTCTCAGGGTTGTGGCCGCTTGACTCTTCAAGCACTTATTCTTGCGGGTTCAAGAACCTGCAGGCGATGAGGCAACAATCCTGCAAATCCGTTAAATCCGGATAAAATCCCGGTTCTTTTTTGGTTTTATCAACTATATTTATCGTTATTTACCTAAAAAACACGTTTGATCATGAAAGCCGGTCTATTGTTCGTTCTTTTTGGGTTTCTGACGCTATCATGTTGGGCGCAGGATCGGATCGTTTTACTGCGCGACACCACACGTTTACACCTTTCGATTACTGAACTGGATAAAAAATACCCGCCCGCCTTTCCTCAAAAAGCTGGCGAGAAAGGGGTTTTTGAGCGGCAGGGTAAGATGTTTATGGATTCGCTGCATGCGGGTCAACAGCAATTTTTCGCCTTTATCGAACGTAATAAAAAGCGATTACCCAAGCCGGGTATTTTAATACAAACCCAGGAGTTCATCCGGCCCGACGGTAGCTATGACCGGGTATTTTGTGATTTCTCCGGCCCGGATTTAAGCGATCAGCAGGAATTTCAGCTTCTTCAACTCGTAGCTGAATGGTACGGCCAACATCCGTTTCCCATTAAAACCCCGGCCGGTTTTCGGTGGGGCGGCATGACGATGCTGGGAAACGTGCCCCAGAAACGAACCGTTCGCAAAGGGACGGGTATTATTAGTACGCTGGCAGCAGCTGAACAGACAACCCGACCGGATACAGTAACCATGCTGGCCTTTAATCAGTTGGAGTTGTCAGGCATCCCCGAAGTAATTTACCGATTCCCTAAACTGGCTGAACTGGATTTATCGCGTAACAACCTGCATGAGTTACCCGCCCGCCTGACCGCCGATATTCCAACCCTAAAACGACTGAGCGTCCTGTACAATTCGATTCCGAACGACAGTGTTTTCATCACCCGCAACAGGCATTTGGTTTCCTTGAATCTGCAAGGCAACCGACTCACCCGTATTCCTAAATCCGTTCGGCAAAACCGCCGACTGGAGAGTTTATGGATGGGAAATAATAAGTTGACCGGTGTTGATACCAAAACGCTCAGTCGGATGCGTCGTTTGACCGACCTTAACCTCTACAGCGCGGGCCTGACGGAGCTACCCGTGAGTATTGGACGACTGAAACGGGTTAAGGTGCTGGATTTATATTACAATAAATTCACCAAGTTACCCGATCAAATTGGCCGCATGAAGCGTTTGGAACAACTGGCTATTGCGCACAATGATCTGCATGAGTTACCGGCTTCACTATCCCGTTTGCGCCGGTTACAGGTGCTTTATGCCCACCACAACCGCATCAGCCAGATTCCTGCCGACTATAAAAAGCTGCAAAAGCTCCGCGTCCTCGACCTCGGGTTCAACTGGTTCAACGTTGTTCCGTCAACCGTAGGCTCTATGTCGGCTTTGGAGGAGGTGGACTTCAACAATAACAACCTCCGCCAATTTCCGACGCCACTGGTTCAGCTTCAGAATCTAAAAAAAGTGTATCTGGGCAGTAACCCGCTTTTTGGCAATGAAGCCATGTCAAGCCCATATGCGAATCAGATCAAATTAATGGAAGCGAATAACACGCAGGTTATGTATTAAAATTATGCCATGAATTTCTATAATGGATTTTAGAAAAAATAAAAAAAGATCCACTAACGGATAGAAACTGAGTGAGTTGCTGTTACGTGAACAGTATCAGTTTTTGTTCGCATGCAAGCGGTTACCTCTCCTGCTCCAACCAACCCGAAACGTCTCACTCTCTGGGCTAACCTGATTTCTGTTTACATTTTGTGGGGGTCTACCTACATGTTCATTCACTTCATGACTGAACGAATGCCCCCTCTGTACATGATTTCGGCCCGTTATCTGGTATCAGGCACGATTCTTTATGCATATGCGCGCCTTACGGGTACTCCTCGCCCAACGTTAGATGAAGTTAAATCCTCGGGCATTATTGGTGTCCTGCTGTTAAGCATCGCTAACGGCTGCCTGTCGATGGGTATTCAATATATTCCGAGCAGCATGGCCGCTTTATTAGGAGGTCTACTCCCTGTTTTTTTGCTCTCGCTCAACTGGATTTCGTTCGGCCGGAAACGGCCCAGTAACATGGCCCTTGCCGGTCTGGCTATTGGCCTGATCGGTATTTTCTTACTGGTCAAGCCCGACAAGATGGAAAGTACGACCGGGATCGATGCGAAATTGATTGGGTTTAGTCTGGTGGCTCTGGGCAACTTTTCGTGGGCCATTGGTACGCTCTTAACCCCTCGGCTTTCACTGCCATCGGCCACAATTTCGAGCGGTATTCAAATGATTTTGGGCGGTCTGATTTTATTGCCAGTCAGTCTGGCCTTGGAGCCAGTGTCGTTATTGAGTATTTTTCACGCCCCCCCGAAAGCCATTTACTCCATGATCTACCTCGTCATTTTTGGTAGTATCATCGGCTTTTCGTCTTACTCGTGGCTAGCCCGCAATGCCACACCCCAGCTTTTATCGACCTATGCCTTTGTGAATCCGGTGGTGGCTATGCTATTGGGAACCACATTCGCCGGAGAGATTTTCTCCAGCCAGTCCTTCCTCGGCGCTGCCATCGCCCTGGTCGGCGTCGTGTTGATTACTTTAGGGAGAAAATGATATTGATGCGTGAATAAGTTGGATACCCATTTTATTCACGCATTCACTCACTCACTCACTCACTCACTTGACATTAAACCGGTGGCGGGCTAATACTAGTCCAACCGCCATCGACAACCAAGCTTTGGCCGGTGATGTGCCGCGTTGCGGGTGACACCAGAAACAAAGCGGCATTGGTAATATCATCGACCGTGGCTGGGCGACCCATTGGAGTGATGCGGGACCAGATGGGGATGTATGTCGGATCATCCAGTGTCCGTTCGGTGAGGGTAGCGCCGGGGGCGATGGCGTTAACGGTGATGCCCAATGGCGAAAAATCAATGACCAGTTGTTTGGCCAGCATCTCCAGACCCGCTTTCGTCATGCTGTAAACCGGCAGGCCCGGATGCGCCTGGTGCCCTACTACCGACGACATAAATAACAAACTTCCCCCCTTCCCCTGCTGCCGCATTTGTTTGGCGGCTATCTGCGCCAGGAAAAAGGTACCTCGTAAATTAAGATCGACTATTTTTTGAAAAGCCTCGGGTGTAGTCGTAAAAATGTCGCCAAAGATGGTGATGCCCGCATTGGCAATGGCTATGTCCAACGACCCGAACGAACGAACCGCCGTATCGACCATGTGCTGAATAAACGTCACATCAGATGCGTCGCCGGGACAGGCCATACAGGTCCCTGCCTTCTCCGAGTGCCGCTCATTCTGAATGGTTTCGGCCCCCTGTTGAGCCAGGGTTTCATCATAATCATTGAGTACCACATTAGCACCCTGTTTAACCAGTCCACGAGCAATGGCAAAGCCAATTCCCTGTCCGGCACCCGTAATAAGTACCGTTTGGCCACTGAAATCAATCATAAAAAGGGTAAATTTTTAACCAGAGTCATCGAACCGATTGTATTTGTTGATAGAAGCCTTTTTTCTCAGCATTTACTATCTGGAATCTTGAAGAAGCGGTCAAAATGTTAATTTACTCCCGTTGGCCAGGGTAAGCTTACCGTTCAGAATTAAGGCACTTACCGTTTTGTTGGCGTTAACTGTAACGGTATGGGTTGCCGATATAATAACTTCATCGGAAGCGGTGGGCAGACAAGAACATTGCCAGGTTGATGGACTATCCCAACTACCACTCTGCACACTCTGTACAAAATTGACATTGATTTTATACACTTTCCCGTCCATCAGGGAAACTACATACAACTCACCATCTGGTCGTTCGCCAAAGGAAACTGGGTTTGACGTAAACGAAACCGACTGCTGCACGTTTTGAAAAGCCCCGGATGTCTCCCGCTTCAAGGTCCAATAGACTCCCCTGGCGTAATCTCCATAAACATACCACCCTCGCAAGCCGGGGTGTTTGGTTCCCCGGTACACATAGCCTCCGGTTATGGATGCATCCGAGACCGTTTTATACCCGGCGTAATCCAGCAGGGGCATGTGGTAAGTTGTATTTGATGGGCAGGTTACGTTGTATGGGTGACTTCCCTCGAAACAGGGCCACCCATAATTTTGGGGCGCTGGAGAACCGGCACGGGTAAAGTTCAGCTCTTCCCAATCATCCTGACCTACGTCGCCCAACCAGAAATCACCGGTTTGTCGGTCGAAACTCCAGCGCCACGGATTGCGAAGTCCAAGTGCATATAGTTCGTCGGGCACTCCGTCATTCGGGTTGGCATACGGATTGGTTGGTGGAATGGAATAGGGAAATCCGGCGATTACGTCAATTCGCAGGAGTTTTCCATGAATGTCAGTTAGATTTTGGGCCAGTTTGCCGGTGTCACCGATTGAGTTTCGGGCACCGGGCGAAGAATCACCTGTCGTAATATACAGATACCCATCCGGCCCGAATCCGATTCGGCCCGACCGATGGCCGCCCATTGGGTAGGGTATTTGAATGATAGTAACGCCGGAGGCTAAATCAGCCAGATCTGGATTAATGCTGTTTCTCGTAAAGCGGGCAATTACGGATGCCATATCTCCTTTTCGGGAATAATGGACGTATATGTAGCCATTGCTGACATAATTCGGATGAATCGTTATCCCAAAAATACCTCCCCAATTGGGGTCATCGATTAGAGAACTAATATCCAGAAATGTTGTGGTAGTTCCATTTTTGACCAGTTTAACTCTTCCGTCCGTTTGAGCAATCAAAAATTGATCGTTGTTTATAAAGGCTATGTCGCAAGGCCGGTAAAAGCCGGAGGAGACTATGTCGAACTTGAGTTTCGGCGCTTGCCCAAACAGTTCCAATGATAGAAGAGCGAGGAAAAAGATGTTGCGTGTCATCCAACAATCAATAAGATAATGCTACCATTGTTCCACAAGATTGATGCCGAATAATGACTAAATATTATACCGTTAGTTAATTTTTATAAACAATTTAGTACACATATTAACATTCTTTAAATATAAATAAAGCGCCATACCCAGAGGACGCTTACCTGGGTATGGCGCTTTTAAGAAACACCTTTTTAAAGAAATTTTCTAGTGCGAGTCCCTTTTCACTTCGCTACCTGACCCGCCCCGGAGGAAATCGAAATCAGCTCCTTCATGCGCCTGCGTCACATGCCGAATGTATAAATTGACATAACCACGGTCATAGCCTAAATCGACCGGTTTGAAATGAACCAGACGGCCAGCCAGCTCCTGATCTGACACGTGCAGATGTAAGCTCCGGTTTTCGACATCGAGCGTAATCATATCGCCATTTTGAACCAGGGCCAGATTACCACCCACCGCCGATTCAGGTGATACGTGCAGCACCACCGTCCCAAAGCCGGTACCACTCATACGCCCGTCCGAAATACGAACCATGTCATGAACGCCCTGCGCCAGTACTTTGGCAGGCAATTGCATATTGCCAACTTCGGGCATGCCCGGATAGCCCTTTGGCCCTACGTTTTTAAGGACCAGCACACAGGTAGGGTCAACATCCAGATTCGGATCATCAATGCGGGCTTTGTAATCGTCGATATTTTCAAAAACTACCGCCCGGCCGGTATGCTGCATCAGGTGGGGCGATGCCGCCGACGGTTTGATCACCGCGCCATTCAGGCACAGGTTACCCCGTAAAACAGCCACCCCCGACTCCGGTTTAAAGGGTTGATCGACCGACGCAATGACAGCCGGATCATAACATTGCGCATCCACGCAGTTATCGCCGATCGACTTTCCGTTTACTGTCAGGGCGTCGTTATTGAGTACATCGCGCAGTTCACGAATAACAGCAGGCAGACCACCCGCATAAAATAAATCTTCGACGAAGTGCTCACCCGATGGCTGGAGATTAGCCAGCAGAGGTATCTTCGCCGATAGTGTATCGAAATCGTCCAGCGTCAGATCGACGCCAACCCGACCGGCAATGGCCGTCAGGTGCAGAATGAAATTCGTTGATCCTCCCAGAGCCGCATTGACCATGATGGCATTTTCGAACGCCTGACGGGTCAGTATCTGGGATGGTTTGGTACCTTCCTTCACCAGTTCGACCATCCGAACGCCCGTCATATGGGCCAGCACTTTCCGGCGCGAATCGGCAGCCGGAATGGTGGCATTATCGGGTAATGACAGGCCGAGCGACTCGACCATAGCGGCCATTGTGCTGGCGGTACCCATTACGGCGCAGTGCCCCTGGCTACGGGCCATACTCGCTTCGGCCGCAATGAACTCAGACTGGCTCATTTCGCCCATTTTGAACGATTCGGCAAAGCGCCAAAGATCGCTGGTACCGATCTTACGACCCTGAAAACGGCCCGCCAGCATCGGCCCACCCGATACCACCATCGTGGGAATATCAACACTACAAGCCCCCATCACCAGCGAAGGCGTCGTTTTATCACAGCCGCACATGAGAATAACCCCGTCGATGGAATTACCCCGAATACTTTCCTCCACATCCATGCTGGCCAGGTTACGGAACAGCATGGCCGTTGGTTTTATCTGGCATTCGCCCAACGACATGACCGGAAATTCCAGCGGAAATCCACCAGCTTCCCATACACCCCGCTTGATGGCTTCGGCCAGTTCGCGAAAGTGGGCATTGCAGGGCGTCAGCTCCGACCAGGTATTACAAATCCCGATAACGGGTTTACCTTCAAATTCGTGGTGTGGAAACCCCTGGTTCTTCATCCAGGCACGATAAATAAAGCCGTCTTTTCCGGTGCGGCCAAACCAATCTCGGGAGCGTAATGGCATTTTGAGTAAGCAATGATCAGTACTGTGTAAAGCTTGCCGCTGGTGTATTTTACTTTCACGATCGGCCAAACAATTTACTACTTTGCCAATCAACTATACGCTCTATGGCTATGAAATTCACGTATAATTTCTTTTTCATCATTCTTTTTCACGTATCGCTGTCAAGTGTTTCGTTTGGGCAAGCGGTGAGCGACTCGGTTAAAAGGACGATCCGGGAGCAAGTGATCAGTCGGATCGAGAACAAGGTAGCCGTTGGAACAGTCGTCGTGTTTTTAGAGAATGGCCAAGAGGATTATTTTGTCTATGGTAACGGCAGCGCCGTCAATGGAAAGCCGATCACCAAAAAATCGGTCTTCGAAATCGGCTCGATTAGTAAAACATTCACTTCCCTGCTGCTGGCCGATCTGGTTCAGAAAGGAACGGTCAAGCTGACGGATCCCATTGATAAATACCTGCCTGAATCGGTCCGCATACCCAGCTATGACGGGCACAAGCTCACGTTTGCGGATTTGGCGTCTCATACATCGGGGCTTCCCCGCATGCCTGCTAATTTTAATCCAAAAGACCCGGCAAATCCCTATGTCGATTACAGGTCTGATGAGTTATTTGCCTTCCTGAAAACGTATCAGCTCAAGCATGGCGTGGGCACCTATGACTACTCTAACCTTGGCGCGGGGTTATTAGCCCATACGCTCTCCGTCATTTCGGGAAAGAGTTATGAACAAATGCTACAGGATGTCATCTGCAAACCGCTTAAGATGACCCAGACCAGCACCTTGAATACCAGCCCTTACCTAACCACCGGTCACTCCTATGTGCGGCCAACGGCCCATTGGGACTTTGATGTAATGGCCGGTGCAGGTGCCATTCGGTCCAATGCCGAAGATATGGTCCGTTACCTAAAGGCCGAAATGGGCTTGCTTTCTACGACGTTGAAACCAGCAATCGACCTAACCCAGCAACCCATCCACGAGGCTGGCAAAGACATGAAAATTGGTTTGGGCTGGCACATCCGCTCCATGAACAACGACGAGATAATCTGGCATAATGGCGGCACCGGCGGCTATCGAAGCTTTGCCGGGTTCAGTCGAAAAACGAATAAGGGGATTATTATTCTCAATAATTCGGAGCAATCGCCCGACGATATCGGTTTTTACTTCTTCAATCCGTCTACAAAAATCACAACCATCAGGAAGGCCACTTCCATTTCTAAACAGGTGTTGCAATCGTACGTGGGTGTTTATCAGATAGCCCCCGGCAGCGAGTTCGATGTTAAACTGGAGGGCGATCAACTCTTTGTCAAACTGATGAAACAGGATTACATCGAGGTATTCCCGGAATCCGAAACCAAGTTCTTTTATCGGGTAATAGATGCTTCTCTGGCTTTTTTTAAAAATGAAGATGGGAAAGTTGTCAAATTAGTACTTTACCAGAATGGCAGAGAAATTCCGGCCATGCGGAAGTAGGTTGAGGGTCATAGTTGATTAAACTAGTTTACTGTCGGCATAAACAACAGGCAAACCGGCATGGAAACGGAAATTTCCTTTCCAGTAGCCGTCAGCTTGCCCGTTTGTTTATCCCGCTTAAACAGCGTTATGTTGTCCGAATCCTGATTGGCCACAAGAACAAAATTGCCGGTGGGATCAATGGCAAAGTTACGGGGCGTTTTTCCATTTACAGCTTGATGGCCGACCAGCGTGAGTTTCCCCGTTTTCTGGTCAATGCTGAATATGGCCAGACTTTCGTGGTCGCGGTTGGAGCCGTAAAGGAACTTTCCGTCGGGCGATATATGAATGTCGGCACTCCATTTCTTACGGGTATACCCCTCCGGCAGGGTGCTGATTGTCTGAAGCGCTTCTAACTGGCCTTTCGAGTTCCTAAAACCGGTTACCATAGACCCCATTTCCTGAATCACATAGGCAAACTTTCCGTTGGGATGAAATGTAAGATGGCGCGGTCCTGAGCCCGGTGTCACTGCGGTAAAGGGTGGATTTCCAGGGGTAAGCTGCCCTGTTTTCGCATCCAGCGCATAGGTCATGATTTTGTCGGTTCCCAGATCAGGGACAAACACATCTTTGTTATTGGGTGCGATATTGATGGAGTGCACGTAGGGCTTCGTCTGGCGTTCGGGATCAATACTCTTGCCCTCGTGCGTGATCACCTGTGCCACCTTATCCAATGAACCATCTGGTTCCGCAGGAAAAACGCTCAGGCTACCACTTCCATAATTACCCACCATTACCCATTTACCTGTATGATCAATGGCAATATGAGCCCCGCCCTTGCCGCCCGATGCCTGCGCATTCAGCAGCTTTAAGAGACCCGTTTTACCATCAATGGCGTACGCACGGGCCGAATCGGCAGAGGCTCCACCAACGGAGTATAGAAAGCGTTTATCTGCCGAGATCGCGAGGAAAGATGGATTCGTTACCCCTTTGGCAATGCCGACGAGCGCAAAATCACCGGTTTGGGCATTGAACCGAAAGACATAGATACCCTCGCTCGTTTTGCGCGTATAGGTACCTACATAAAGGTAATAGTCAGTGTTTTGCGCGACGGCGAAAACACTGACTAAACACTGGATAGTAACCAGAAAAGCGAGGAAGCGAAGGTTCTTTTTCACAGACAGGCAGTTATTGTTGACCACGATCTTTCCTTGCAATAGTCCGGCACGTTTTCTTTTTACTCATACGGTAGCCTAAATTTCGTTAGGGAGCCATGCCAGCTTCGGCCACCAGGGTGAGTAAGGCCGCCTGAATGGCTTTGTAACTGTCTTTATCTAACCACCACTCCGTAAGCGAATGGTTCCCGCCCGTCAGGCCGCCCTGGCCAATGGTTACTGCCGGAATCCCCTTGGAAATAGGAATATTGGAGTTGGTCGACCCTCGTCCGATTTTGGGCGTTTCCCCAAAATAAGCCACTGAGGCCATAGCCCGTTGAACCAGGGGGAGCGTTTCGAGCAGTTCTCCGGATGGCCGTTCACCAATCCTGACAAAATCGACCGTTAACAGAGGGCCCGATCGTCGCATAGCATTATGTTCTTCCAGCGCTTTCTGAACCGACTCTTTGAGGATGGCATCGATCAGGGTCAGGTTTTCGGGAATTTCAGAGCGCATATCGACCTCCATCCAGGATTCAAAAGGAATCGAATTCACCGACGTACCGCCCCCAATCCTACCGACGTTGAAACTGGTACGGGCACCCGTTTTCGTAAATTTATCGGCCGCTTTTGAAAAATAATGGATGGCCGATCCCAACGCATGCTGGGGATTTGCTAAACCAAAAGCGCCCCATGAGTGCCCACCGGGGCCTTTGAAAATAATCTTGTATCGATTCGAGCCCAACCCCATATTGCTCACCCGGCCTAAAGCCCCGGCTTCTATGGAGATCCAGGAATCGATGCGTCGGCTTTGGTCGCTGAACAGGTGCTTTACGCCCCTTAAATCGCCAAGGCCTTCCTCTCCTACCGAGCCGATGAATAAAACGTCGGATTGGGTTTCTATTTTAGCGGCCTCCAGCGCTCTTAACACGGCGACCACAGCTACCAGACCCCGCGTGTCATCACCAATGCCGGGCGCATAAAGGGTATCTCCTTTTGCTTTAACCGTAACATCGGTTTCTGCCGGAAACACCGTATCCAGATGCCCATCCAAAGCCACACAGGTAGTTCGTTTCTTGCCTTTTCGCAACGCCATTACGTTCCCCACCTTATCAATCCAGACCGAATCGGCACCGGCTTCTTTTAGCATCGTCGAGAAACGCGCACCCCGTTTTTCTTCTTTAAAGGGGGGAGCCGCAATTTCAGTCAGCATGATCAGCTCATCCCGATTCTGCTTTGTTTGGGCCACAATGAATTGAAAGGCCTGCTGTATCTGCTTATTTTTCGATAACCGGTCAATATCCTTTGTGTACTGCGCGTCTACTTTGCCACTTCGTCCGGCATCCTGCTCCTGAGCGAATGCGTTGGTTGATGGAAGGCTAATCTGAATAGTCATCCCCAGGATGAAGCCCGTTAGTAATTGCTTTTTCATTGTTTGCTTTTAGGTTGTATTTTTTGTTTGGTAGTCGATACTCATTAATTGTTCTGCCTGTAAAAGGGGCACCGGCCTGCTACTTCCAAATGACGGATTGGTCGATACTGCCAATGGTTGCCCTACCTGTCAGGGCCATCGCCAATTCCAGCTCCGTGCGCAGAATGTCCAGCACTTTTGTTACGCCAGAAGCTCCACCGCAAGCCAGACCGAAACAAATGGGTTTGCCTACCAGAACAGCACTGGCTCCAAGTGCGATGGCTTTCAGCACATCCGTACCCCGCCGGATGCCGCCATCCATGAGAACCGGCACACGTTTGTTCACGGTTTCGGCAATGCGCGGAAGAGCCTCGATCGTGGCGGGTACGGTATCCAGATTGCGGCCGCTGTGGTTGGACACCACTAGGCCCGACACGCCCGCTTTCACCGCCATGTCGGCATCGTCAGGATTCAGAATTCCCTTGAGCAGAATCGGAACATGGGTAAATGACTGAAGCCACTCGATGTCTTTCCAGGTCAACGACTTCGTCAGCGCAAACGCATCGACCATGTGCGGAGTTGTGATACCTTCGGGCATGGCAAAGTTCACGCGCTGCTGGCGATTACGGACACCCGCCACGGGCGTATCGACCGTGACGCAAAGGGCCCGACACCCTTGTGCTTCAGCTTCCTGAACGAGCGCTTTGGTGAACTCCCGATCATCCCGCACATACAATTGAAACCAGAGGGGTTGCGTAGCAGCACGGGCGATCTGCTGAAGGGGCGTGTTGGTAAAAGAGCTGACGATATAAATAGCTGAAGCGGCTCCGGCACCTTTAGCGGTGGCCAGTTCACCATCGGGATGCATGATTTTGTGGTATGCCGTTGGCGCGACAAGAACAGGATACGCCAGATCCATACCGAAAAGAGATGTCCGGGTATCAATCCGGCTCACATCGACAAGTACCCGCGTATTGAGCTTTATAGCGTCTAAAGCCTGTCGGTTCCACCGAACCGTAATTTCATCGGCGGCACCGCTGGCAACATACTCATACGCCATTGGCGTCATCCGTCCCGCTGCCAGTTTTTCAACATCATGTAGATTAATAATGTCGGATAAATCGTTCAGGTCGTGTACCGGTAAGTTCATGACGGGTATTGAGGGTTAACAAACACATTACTTTTTCGCCGGTACAGCCTCCATAAGCAGGGCATAGGCTTTGTTCAGGGCTTTGCCACCCGCCTGTGCTCCTTTATAATGCCCTAATCGAACCACAACCAGATCATGCGACGGGATCATCGTAACGGATTGACCGCCAGCCCCCAGCATCATATAGGCTTCTTTCGGAATGGGGCGGGCGCCATCACCATTTATCCAGAACAGGCCACCGTAGATCGGCCGACCATCGGCTACCCAGGGCTCAGCCAGAGTGCTCACAAATTTTGTAAAACCTTTAGCCAGAATCCGTTCGCCGTTCCAGACGCCATCCTGTAAGTACAGATTGCCCAGCCGGGCCCAGTCTCTACCCGACGCGAACTCATATCCCTGCGTTAAAAAGTTGCCGGACGGGTCAGCCTCCATGACCATCGTGCGCACTCCTATTTTGTCGAACAACTGCCGCTGGGGAAAGGTGTGATAGACCTCCCCTTTGCGCTCAATGCCCAGCCGGTTCAGATAATTGGTCAATACGGGGTCGCAGTTACGATAGCGCCCAACGGTGTTGGGTAGCCACTGTTGAGGCAAATTAGCAGCATAGTCGAATGAGTTGCCGGCATCGGTATACAGGTATAAATGGTCCGGGTAGCCAAGGGCAGGGTCATAGTCAGGGTCCTGGGGTGCCCGGCAATACAAGCCGCTCGACATGTGCATGATGTCCATAATTCTGATTTTGGACCGCGGGTCACCTTTTTTCTGCCATTGCGGAATGGGAGCCGGTTGGTCCAGGGTATAAACACCCTGGTTAATTAAAACACCTAAGAGCTTGGCGGAGAGGCTCTTACCCATCGACCAGCTTTCGAGCGGGGTATCTTTGGTTATACCATCGCCATACCGTTCGGCAATGATTCGCCCTTTGTAGGTTACGACGAAGGCTGCCGTTTGGGCTTCGGCCGTTTCAAAGGCAGCCTTGACGGCTTCCGTTACTTTAGCCATGTTTAGTTCAGCAGGCACTGGGGTCGTCGGGAGCACATCGCCCATGGGCCAGGGAGTTGTGGCAGCATTGGGCAGGTTACGAGGTACGTTTACGGGTTTGTAGTTTAATGCCGTTTTGCCTTCGGGAAGTGTTACACATCCCTGATCGCCGGTGTAAATAGCCGTTCGGGTAACGCCATTGGGTAGCGTAATCGACACTGATTTCTTTGCGTAGTCGATAACGGGTTTGCCTACTTTAGCCCGTTCTTCATACGGACTTGTAAAATAACCCACGTTTTCAGCGGCAAAGTCGGGCTTGAGACCCGTTATGAACACCGCTGAACACATGATTTTAGCATAGCCTGACGTATGGTGCGACAGCGCATCACCCGGCGGGGCTTTGTACGGCGTTTTAAGCGACAGGCCGTTCGCCCGCGCCAGCATTTTTTCTTTAGCCGTTTGGGCATGACTGTAGCTCATGACAACGAACACCAGCGCAGAAATTCGTAAAATTTGATTCATATATCTAAACGTTCGTGGTAAGTTCCATTTGACTACGCAGCCCTTCGTCACTTTTGAAAGGATTCCAGCACCCGTTTTACAATACCGTCCATCGCTTTGGTGTCGATCCAGCGAACCACCATTACCAAATCATGTTCTGTATCGACGTAAATCATGTTCGTACCATTACCCAGATGGTAATAGCTGCTGGCGGAAGCTGATGGCAACAGCTTTTTGTCGGTATTGATAAAATAGTTCATGTAGCCGTAGGTCGGTTGGGCCGGTGTGGGTGTTCTCGATTGGTTGATCCATTGTTCAGAAATCAACTGCCGACCATTCCAGTTGCCTTTATTCAGCGTCAGCAAACCAAACCGGGCCATATCCAGCGCGTTGATGAACATACCCCCACCCCAGTGGCCACCTCCGCTGACGGATTGTACAGGCTGTCCATCCAGCACGATCCAGGAATTGCGGTAACCCGTCCAGCGCCACGTATTCGAGGCCCCAATGGCATCCATAACATTCTCTTTCAACACTTGCGGCAGTGGTTTCCGCCAAACACTGGTCGCTGCCAGGGCCAGCGCATTGACCCGAACATCGTTGTATTCATAGACGGTACCGGGTGCATTCCGTTTACGATTCAACCATTTGGCCGCATCGGGGTCCGGACGGTCGGCCCAGTCGGGTTTGCCCCAGAGGGTACCTTCCCAATCGCTGGTTTGCCGCAGCATATGGTCCCAGGTAAGGGTTCGGTTGTGTGGCGTCTGAAACGGGGTGATCAGTTCAGGTTGGCCAAATTCATCGGCCGGGCGCGTCACGGGCTGGTTGTATAACTCAATGGGCGGCACATAACTCGCTACCGTGTCGTTGACACTCCGAATCAGCCCCTTGTCGACGGCCAGACCCACCACGGTCGACAAAAAACTTTTAGTGACACTGTGGGTAATGTCGCAACGTTGGGGTTCGCCCCATTCGGCCACGATATACCCTTTATAAACGATAACTCCCGTAGGCTCACCCCGATCAGCGAAGGGGCCAATGGCATAGCCGAACGGCTCTTTGCCGAAGGACTGATAATGCGACTGCTCCATACTGCGGGGATTTTTTATCTCATTCTCCCGATGAAACGAAATCGCTTCCTGAATTTTGGCGGCTACCAACCCCAACTCAGCCGGTGTTTTGTGTTCCCATTGATGGGCAGCAGGAAAATAAGGACTGGTTTTGGGAGCCGCTTTCTTTTGGGCAAGTGTTGACGTACTGAACAGAACAAACAGGAGAAGTAGCTTTGAAGACATTTGATGATGAGGTTGTACCGACTAGAGGACTCAATAAACAACATTTTCGTCAATGTTTACGAAGTAACCCTGCGAAACAGCATCGATCAGGCAAAAACGAACGGGAACAGGCAACAAATGACTAAAGGGTTGCCGGAATTACCCTAAAAGGGCGAGGATTTCTGCGCTAAGAGTAAGCCCTTTGATTCGACCAAAGCAATTACATTGTCAGTAAAGTGCTTTAACTGGCTTTTCACGTACGGAGACGCTCGTTCACACCTCTGTAGTGGCGAGTTCCCCTGTTGGTTTAGGCTTCTTAACGGCGACGATATAGCACACTGGCTGTCAACCAAATGCGCGAACACGCCGGTAGCTGAACCGGTGAGACACGCATTGATGTCCTTAAATTGGTTACGAAATTTGAGGCTGATTTAGGCTTAATTGACGTGTCTCCTCAAGAAGAACCAAGATTTTCCAGCCCTCCTTCACTACAAAGCCCATCGGCGAAGGAACCGGCTTGGGTTTGCCATTAAGTTAAGATTGATCACGCAAGGGTACGGAGAAAGTCTGAAGGGTGAAGGCACTACGTTTATCATTCCGCTGCCTTTATCATTCCGCTGCCTTCACCCTCCCAAACTGTAAAGTATTTTTCTAACTGATATTCAATCCATTACCACTATTTTTGACTGGCCAGGACAAAAGGAATAACCAGGTTATACTTCACATTGACGAATCGGCCGGCTTGCTTGCCGGGTATCCAGGCAGGCATGGTCTGTACCAAACGAACGGCTTCCTCATTCGTACCATAGCCAAGGCCTTTCAACACGTTTACGTCCCTAATAAGGCCCTGATTAGTGACAATAAAGGCGACGAACACTTTACCATCAATCTTCGCTTTACTGGCGGCCTCCGGATAGCGCAAATTCTGTCGCAAGTAATTGCCAAGTTCAGCGTTTCCACCTGGAAAACTGGGTGGCACTTCGCAAACAGTAAAAACTTCTTCCTCCATAACCGGCGAATAGGTCGCCTGGGTTACGGATTGATTCGCTGACTGACCCGATTGCGTGGTCTGGCTACGGTGGCTACAGGCTATCGTTAGAGCTGTCAGGGGTAAGCCGATCACAAGTATCAGCCCGTACTTATTGATAAGCCAGTTTTTTTGTTGCGGTACCATAAACGTGGTTTGTTAAGGTAGAAAAAGAAAGTTGTTTCATTAAAATGGTTGCCTTGCGCACCCCACAGACTTAGTCGTAACTAAAGCCGATCCATGTAACAGGATTAATAGATAAATACGTTGTTTCTGACATTGGCCCGTCAGGATTTTTAGCCTTCGGTTAATCAATTCTGTTCAGGCTATCCGCGCATAGAGTAGCCGTAGCGGGCTTCTGGCCTCTTGACGATTGTACATTTATCCCGTTAGCCCATTCACCTTACTTCTTTAAACGCTGTACCGTACCCGTAAAGCGACCGGCATCAGGAGGGACTTATTCATTGTTTTCTATAGTCCCAAATGATGTAAGTTTTGACCCAATTCTGGCAGCCTCTCTCTCAAACAAGATAGACTTTTGATTCGACCAGAGCGGATAGTCCGCCAGTCAAGTCAACTAACTGATTTATCACCCATGAAAACGAGTCTCCTCAACTCCGTCGTTACCCGTTCACTTATTGGCTTAATGGCCTTATCGGCGACGGTTCAGCTCACAGGCTGTCAGCCAACTGATATTAAACCCTCGCCGACTCAACCCACTTCGGTGCATATTGTCCAGCCCTCGCCCAAACCAACGATTATATGTCTGGATGGTTGCCCGGACGGTGTTGTCAGGAATTTGCCCTATCAAGTCCCACAGCCCGTTGAAAACAACTAAGCCCATTTGAGACTATGTCCGGAAATAAACGGTCTGATTGTAGCCCCCTTACGGTCGACAACAATGGCTTACGAGCTAAAGACATGGACTTTAGTCAGGAACTGGTAACGAAATTTGGAGATGTTTTCAGCTTGATGAAGCTGTTTCAGCCGGAGATCAGGCGGGTATTGTTCAACCTGTATAAAAATGTCTTTTACACCGTCAAAGGAAAACAGAACGCTGCACCAGCAGACTACCAGCTTACCGTCACGTCAGCACTACTCAGGTCAACGAGTAAATGACGATTCGGGTCATCGACAACGGGTCGGGCATTTCCGAGTCGGTTGGGAGTAAAATCTTTACCCTTTTTCACCCCAAACCCATCGGTGAAGGCACGGGCTCAGAGTTGAGCTTACATTATGGCACGGTCACGAAAGCCTACGCAGGAGGATTGTTAGTGAAAATACGGATTGAAAAAGGGCAACTTTTTTGACACATGCACCGCCTGAAAACGTGTAATAGTTTCAATTCTTAAATTCGTGAGACTCAGCTATTTTGAAATTTTTAGCCCTGAATTATGTCACTACAAATTAACAAAGCCTATGTATGATATTGATTATCAAGGCACTATTTGTTTAGGAGTTTCGTTATAGACTAATTACCATCCAGAAAATGTCTTGTTTAAAAAAGTTGGATTCCCCTTTTTGATGGCCTTCATTCGCCCGGCTGTCACGGTAGCGGCCAAATTGATTGCCCCAGCGGTAGGCTCATCGGCACTGCCTTCCGTACTCTCCGCCAAAACCAGCGCCGTTTCCAGGTCCGATGCGACATCCTTACTGGATAACCGGGCTGATGCGTCAACTATGCTGATGCCGACCACTGTTGGCGCGCCTGAATTACCCCTCCTTGATGTTGATTTTTGTGGAGAATGTCTGCCCCTGGATCAAACAGATGTCGTTGACCGATGGAAACATGTGTTCACGCTGTTTCGCACCCATTCGAGCGATCTCGGCAGTCTTCGTCAACGGGCCGATGCTTTCTTTCCCATCATCGACCCGATCCTGGAGAAATATGATATTCCGGACGATTTTCGCTATGTGCCCCTCGCCGAAAGCGCGTTGCAGCCCAGAGCCGTTTCGCGGGCTGGTGCAGCCGGGTACTGGCAGTTGATGCCGGGCACCGCCCGTGCGCTGGGCCTTAAAGTAAGTGGAAAAACCGATGAACGGTTCAACGTGCAGAAAGCCACAGAAGCAGCCTGCCGCTATTTACGAAAATTATATGACCAGTTGGGTTCGTGGTCGCTGGTGGCGGCTGCCTACAATGCCGGGCCCGGATATGTAAAGAACCAGATCAAGCGGGATGAACATCGGGACTATTACCGGATGAAACTCCCCAGAGAAACCCGGTATTACCTCTATCGGGTATTGCTGTATAAAGAAGTTATGTCCCGCCCGGACGATTACTCCTCCTTCCTATCGCCGGTGCAACAGACGGCTTACCAGCCATTTGGCCGTTTTG
The DNA here is from genome assembly GCF_054782495.1 of Spirosoma aerophilum. Taxonomy (NCBI): domain Bacteria; kingdom Pseudomonadati; phylum Bacteroidota; class Cytophagia; order Cytophagales; family Cytophagaceae; genus Spirosoma; species Spirosoma aerophilum. Next base: position 1,611,635 of record NZ_BAAGSJ010000013.1, read on the forward strand.
CTTCCGGTCGTTTTAGTTAACCCGTACCCACGGACTTTAGTCCGTGTTCAATTCTATATATAGAGTATCTAAAAACACGGACTAAAGTCCGTGGGTACGGTTATACCAGCCGGATTCCTTTGTCTTCGATGACGATTTTTCGCTCCCGATACAGGGTTCCAATGGCTTTTTTAAAGGTCTTTTTACTCATTTCCAAAGCGGCATATATCTCTTCGGGGGGGGTGCTGTCGGTTAATGGGAGGAAGCCGTTTTCCGCTTTCAGCGTGGCCAGAATACGCCGGGCATTTGGCTCAACATTCTCAAAACCAATCCGCTGGAGGCTTACATCAATACGACTATCATCGCGAATGTTCTTGATGTACCCAATGAGCGGATCGCCCGGCCGAACCGTTCGGAAAATCTCATTGGCATATACCAGACCCTTGTGCCGGTTGTTGATAATTACGTTGACGCCCAGATCGGTCAGTTCATAAGCCAGCAGTTGTACTTCGTCGCCGATGGCCAGATCCTGTACATCATCGTCCAGAAAACGGCTTACTTTACTGGACGCGACCAGTCGGTTTGTTGCCGTGTCGAGGTACATAAATACGACGTACCATTGGCCTACCTCCATCGGTCGTGACTGCTCCCGGTGGGGTACCAGTAAGTCTTTCTCCAGTCCCCAATCCAGAAACGCACCGGCTGGCGTTACGGCCACAACCTGCAAAGCCGCAAACTCATTTCGTTGGATAGCCGGTGTCAGCGTAGTGGCAATAGGCCGATCTTCCGAGTCGGTATAGACGAATACGTCAATGTCGTCGTCAACCTCAAGTGTATCGGGGACGTATTTGTTGGGCAGCAGAATATCGTTACTAAAATCCTGACTTTCTCTGTCCGACAGGTCGCCCAGAAAAAATCCTACAGTCGTCTTCCGCAGGGCGGTTAACGTATTTATTTGTCCAATGGTAATCATAATCAGCGGGCAATCATCAGCTAACAGCACTCTTCTGTGCCATAGTATGTTGCAAAGGTCGTATAATCTGCTGACCCGGCCCCTATTTGGGGCTGTAGATTATGCGCCTTATCCTGTTTTATACCCAATTATGTTACACGTTTCCGCGCTTCATATCGTTATCGGACTACTCGCCTATAATTAAGTTAAGAAAACAATCTCTGGATCAAAATAAACCCTATTCATCTAAATCAGTTATTAGCTTATATCCGGCAGGGCATAACCCGTCGGCTTTCCTTAGCGTATTTGAATGCAGTCTGATACTACTAAATCTACAGATTCAACTTCTGATCGGCCTGTTGTGACCCGGCGGCTCGACAATATCTTTCTGGTGCTGGCAGACGTTGCTTCGTTTGTCGGCCGTTTTTTTCGGGAAGTTTTTTTACCTCCTTACGAATTTAAAGAGATTATTCGTCAGTGTTACGAGGTGGGTTTTCGGTCACTTTTGCTCATTTCCACAACCGGTTTTATTACGGGTATCGTTTTCACCAACCAGTCACGCCCGTCTCTTTCCGAATTCGGGGCTACGTCCTGGCTGCCCTCGCTCATTGCCATTGCTATTGTCCGTGCCCTGGGACCACTCGTTACGGCCCTGATTGCGGCTGGTAAGGTTGGATCGAGCATTGGGGCAGAATTAGGATCGATGAACGTAACCGAACAGATCGACGCGATGGAAGTGTCGGGGACCGACCCCTTTAAATTCCTGGTCGTGACCCGGGTTTTAGCGACCTCTTTCACCATTCCGCTGCTAACGATGTACACGATTTTTGTCGGGTTGATTGGTGCGTATATAAATGTCAATCAAAACGAACAGACCAGTTTTACGTCGTTCATGCAAGAGGTGTTCGGCGCCATCACTTACCTCGACATTTTTGCCTCAATCCTGAAGTCGATCGTGTTTGGCTTTACTATCGGAATGGTAGGCTGCTACAAAGGATATCACTCCTCCAAGGGCACCGAAGGCGTTGGCAAGGCGGCAAACTCAGCCGTTGTCACCTCTATGTTTCTGGTCTTTATCGAAGAACTTCTGTCGCTCCAGATCGTCGGCGCGATTCGGGGAAGCTGATATAATTTTGAATGATAGACTGTGTGAATGAGTGAATAAAAAAGTGGAACATTTTAACCTGCTATTAAACAATTAATCCTGGGTTTCCGGATTCAGCTATTAAGCAGGGGCTCAACACTCTACCCATATTCAATCATCCGTAATTCCCTCATTCACTCATTAAACTATGACACCATCTACTGAATCAGTTATTTCAATCACAGGCCTTCGAAAATCCTTCGGCGATCTGCACGTGCTGCGTGGGGTCGACCTGGATGTGAAGCGGGGGGAAAACGTTGCGGTGTTGGGGCGTTCCGGTACCGGAAAGTCCGTTTTAATTAAACTTATCATTGGCCTACTCAAACCCGATGCCGGAAAGATAGTCGTACTGGGCCAGGATGTAGAACAACTTCGGGGCCGTGAGTTAGACGAGTTTCGGCAAAAAGTTGGTTTCTCCTTTCAAAGCAGTGCGCTCTATGATAGTATGAGCATTCGTGAGAATCTGGAGTTCCCGCTTGTTCGGAACGTCCGTAATCTAAGCCGTGCGGAGATTGACAAAGCCGTGGAGGAAGCACTTGACGATGTTGGCCTGTCGCAGACAATCAACCAGATGCCATCAGAATTATCGGGCGGCCAGCGAAAACGCATTGGCATTGCCCGTACACTCATTCTGAAGCCCGAAATTATGCTGTATGACGAGCCGACCTCAGGACTGGACCCGATAACCAGTATCGAAATCAACAACCTCATCAATGAAGTACGGGAGCGGTTTCAGGCAACGTCTATCATCATCACCCACGACTTGACCTGTGCAAAAACCACCGGTGATCGGGTGGCCATGCTGCTGGATGGTAAGTTTGAGCGCGTTGGTCCCTTCGAAGAAGTTTTCGCCAACCCCGACGAGCGAATTCAACAGTTTTATAATTACAATTTCGTCAATTAAACAGTATACGTCATTTACGGTTTTCTACATAAACGGTTCCCTACCGGTACGCATTGAATGACCTGACTAAAGAGGGAATCTGACTGAAACCATAGTTGCCGATAACCACCAAAATCAAGATCTGAAAACTACGAATATGAGTACAGAATCAAACAAACGCTCCGTTGTTGTCGGCATTTTTGTCCTGCTGGGCATTGTCATTTTCCTGGCCGGGGTGTTTGTACTGGGCGGACAACAGAAACGCTTTACGAAGAGCTTTAAATTAATGGCTGTCTTTAAAGACGTAGCCGGGTTAAAAGTCGGTAATAACGTCTGGTTTTCGGGCGTAAAAATCGGGACGGTTAAACGAATCAGTTTCTTCGGCAACGCGCAGGTCGAGGTCGACATGAGCATTGAGGAAAGCTCCAAGCAGTACATTCGAAAAGACGCCGATGCAACGATAAGCTCAGATGGGTTGATTGGTAATAAAATCGTCGTGATAGCAGGAGGTACAACCAGCCACCCGGAAGTGGAAGATGGTGACCGTATCAAAACATCAGATGCTTTGAGTTCAGACCAAATCATGGCGACATTGCAGGAGAACAACAATAACCTTCTCAAGGTCACGAATGACTTTAAGGAGCTGGTTGGCAATCTCCGACGCGGTAAGGGAACTGTGGGGGCTGTTCTGACGGACTCACTGGTAGCCGAGAACTTTAAGAAGGCCATGCGCAATCTTGAGCGAGCATCGGACAACACCGTAAAAGTGACCGGTTCGGTATCGCAGTTTGCGGCCAAACTCAACACAAAAGGAACACTCGCGAATGAACTTGTGACCGACACCACCGTTTTTCGCCGACTCAGCCGTTCCGCCACCCAGTTGGAAAATACGGCCAGGGCAGCCAATCAAACGGTTAGTACACTGGGCCAAACGTCCACTAACCTCAACCGGGCATCTGAGAAACTGAACAACACAAACAGTCCCCTGGGTGTGCTTCTGACGGATCAGGAAATGGCCAGTAATCTCCGCACCACGCTGCGTAACCTGAGCCAGGGAACCGTATTGCTGAACGAGGATTTGAAAGCGGCTCAGAGCAATTTCCTGCTGCGTGGTTTCTTCAAAAAGAAAGCCAAAGAAGAAGCTAAGCAAAAAGAGGAGAATAAATCAAAAGTGGACAGCTCGGCCTCCGTAAGACCGTAGTGTTGAGCGGCCCGGCTTTCGCGACTATAAAATACAAGTGGGTCAAGGTACAGTTAATTGATGTACCCGTGGAGACGGCACTGGCAGCGACCAGCCGCAATTGGGTAATTTACCTGCCCTGTCTATAGTTTTAACAAAAGAATCAGGCTGAATCCCAAAATGCGCATTGAGTAGCGTAGGGTTCAGCCTGATTCTTTTGTCATTAGGTTATCTATCGGACAACGCCCTGAAAGATGGAGCCGACGTTTCCGTTGCCCATCTGGCTTACTGAAGTGGTATTTAACGTCAGCTTTTGCGTTATCGTTAAGGTATTACTGATTCCACTTTGTAAGGCCGCTGAACTTCCCACTCCCTGTACAACATTGTCGCTACCGTCCTGACTAATATAGCTAGTATGCCAGGTACCCGTTTGATTTAACCGTACCAAGTTGTTCGTACCCGTCTGTGTCAGGACGGCTCCAGGCCCGGCGGCATATGAAGTGGTGTTGAACTGATCTACGTAAGCCTTATTACTATTTCCCGATTGCTGGGCGGTAACCGACTGAAACGTTCTGCTATCGCCGTATTGGCTGGAGCTGAAAATGTTCTCGGCTCCAGACTGGGTTACCTTGGCATATGTATTGGCACCAAGCTGATTGATACTGGTCTGGTTGTCCGATCCTGTCTGACTTATCCAGAGAACATGGTTCTCACCGGAATAGGAGCCTCCCGTTTGATTGGCGTTTACAAGATTGTAACCCAATCCATTGCCATTGCTCTGGCTAATTCTAGCCTGGTTATACGTGCCCAACTGGGTCAAATAAGCCTCCTGACGATTCCCTGATTGACTAAGAAAAGCGTCATTAAAGGTAGGCGACTGGGCAAAAGTCGTCGTGATGGAACATACAGCCACCAGTGAAAGAAATACTTTTTTCATACTGTTTAGAAGAGATAAATAAAAGAAAAGCTTGTTTAAGGGCAAATCGACGGCGTATCGTAGAGCGACTTCAAAAAGGACTGTCCAGTCCTCTGGCCAGCGCTTGTACCAGAATTGTCTGATAAAAGACAGTGAATGATCCGTTCAGTTGAATACGGATAGCTGGGACCAGGGCGTAATCGAAAAATCCTGAGCAGGAAATAATTGGGTATAGGGGTCCATCCGATGAGCCGTAGTCCGTTGCGAATCGACCTCCAAGAGGGATAGATAAGGTACGTACGGGTACATTGAGCTGTTACTTATCTGCCGAAACGACATTCGGCAAGGCATCGAGAAGCCCATATCTTTTACCATAGGCAAACGAACAGTTTATGGTTGGTGTGGAACAATTACAACTACCCTATGCCTAACCGGAGCAAAGTCCTTTTGGCTGCCTGCGTAGACATGAGTCTATTTGGGGCAATTACATGTCTTTTGAGGAGATTTCAGAAGCCGTAAATAAATAATGACTCTTTTTTGAGCGTGTGTCTGAATTGTCCCTGGACGACCAGGCTGAACAGATCATCCAGACCTGGAAACGTCTAGGTTAGACCTAAAGGCACGTATCAGAGGCTTATTCCTGGAGAAGCAAATAAATAAGTCCGATACCATCGTTACAGGAACGTCAATCGCTTATATGTCAGGCTCGACCAATGGGGTGAAGGGTAATTCACAATAAAATAGGATCAATCCCGCTAGTTTATAGGTACAACTGAAGCATCGGGCAATTGCAGCGATGCAGGTTCTTCCGGCAAAGTAAAATGAATTAAGATAAGCCGCCACAAGGGAATAGCCGAAAGTAGACAATCGGCTTCGATACAGCTCAACCGCTTGGGTTACCCCAGACTAACGGAATACCATTGGGTGCCCTTCTTTTGGCACAATGAACTTGCTCTCAGGAATACTGGCACTTTTCAGGGCTTTCCTAAGGTCGTCGGCGGGTTCGAACAGGCCATCATCGCCTTGTTGAAACGTGCCAAAATGAATACCAACGGCCTGCGGTGTGCTCAGGTCAATAAATGCTTTTACTGCTCCGGCCGGTGATACGTGAACGGGAGCCATAAACCACTCGGGCCGATAAGAGCCAATAGGCAATAAGGCAAGTTTGATGGGGCCGGTGGGCGATTGACGGGCTTGTTCGGCTATCTTTTTAAAGTGCGGTCCATAGCCGCTGTCGCCACAGAAATACGTGGTACCGAAACTCGTGTGGAGTAAATAGCCACACCAGAGTGTTTCTTCCCGATCCCCCAGACCGCGATTACTAAAGTGCTGGGCTTGCGTGCAGCTGATAGCAAGTTTATCGTTGATCCGCAGCGTATCGTTCCAGTCCAGTTCCCGTTCTGTTCGCCCGTTCACCGACTTGGGCAGGTACGATACGCCGAGAGGTGTGATGAACAGCGGGTTGTGCGCTTTTACCAGTTTTTTGATGGTTGGTAAGTCAAGATGGTCGTAGTGGTTGTGGCTAAGCAAGACCACATCAATTGGCGGCAGCTCCTCAAAACGAAGCCCCGGTGGGCGTTTGCGTTTCACACCCAGCCACGATGTCGGTCCAACCCGCTCCGACCAAACGGGATCAGTCAGGATGTTCAGCCCATTCGTTTGAATTAGAAATGTGGAGTGATTGACAAAGGTGAGCACCAAACTATCGCCTTCAACGCGGGTGGCGGGTTTGGCTCCCACGAACGCGTCGGGTTGTTCAGGCCAGGGGCCTTTATCGCGGTTAAATAACCATTTTAACACCCCGCCCGAGGTTCGCTCGGGCATACCGGGATTGAAGAACTTCTTACCATTGAAATGATCGGTTACCGGTCCTTTGTAGCGCGGAGCGCAGGCAGTGATTATCAGCATAATTCCTGAAAACAATAAAAGGGGTAACGCTGATGGCAGGATGTAAGGTGGTGTCATCTGTAGGGCTTCTCCTGTATTTAGATAAGGGTTTTATATATTGACTTGATCTTCCTTATGGCACCGCCAGATGGTTCCAGCCCCTCTTCAGTTATCAGTCGAGGAGTCCGGGAAGTACCTCAAAACAACGACATCTGCCCTGACTTAGCGAAAGCCCCTTCATGCTCCAGTAGCCATTTTTTACGCCACAGCCCACCCGCGTAACCCGTAAGTGAACCATCCGAACCGATGATCCGATGACAGGGTACCACGATCCATAAAGGATTCCGTCCATTGGCAGCTGCAACAGCACGAATCGCCTTTTCATCACCAATTTGTCGACTCAGGGTTAGATATGAACGTGTTGTGCCAAACGGAACAGTGAGCAATGCCTGCCAAACCGATTGCTGGAAGGTGGTTCCTGCCGGATTTAAGGGAAAGTCGAAGGACTGTCGCGTACCGGCAAAGTATTGCTTGAGTTGCTCGACTGCCAACTGAACTGGTTCGACCAGAACTCCTGCCGTTTCCTTTTCGTCGACGGTTATGTCTGTACAGGAAATCGAAGAAACGCCTTGCGCATCACCCATAATCCGGACCAAGCCCAGTGGCGATTCAAAAACAGTGGTGGTCATTGATGACAGTTAAAATTAGACCTCAAGATACAAAAAGAGCCCACTACCAACGCAATGGGCTCCATTTTTAGCCTGTAACCTTAAAAATTCGTTTCGCCAATTACTTGTTAACCAGCTTCAGAATTTTTCCTGACCCCAAATCACACATATAAATCTCCTTTTTCTGATCTTCTCCAAAAGCTGAGATAGCCCCCGCTCCCGACAGAAGTTCCTGATTGGTGCCTGTTTTAGTTCCATTGGGCGTCAATGCCCAAACACGGCCGCTGGCGTAGTCGGCATAAATGTACTTGCCCTTCAAGGTCGGGATCGTAGAACCCCGGTACACAACTCCACCGGTAATCGATACGTCGCCGTTGCTGTGGCTATATTGCCAGACCGGGTCAATCAAATCGGCAACATTAGTCGTACTCCCTTTCGAATTATAGTCGGCATTGGCCTCTTTGACACGCCATCCATAGTTACCACCCTTTGTAACAATATCAACCTCTTCTATTTTATCCTGACCTACGTCACCAACCCATAAACGGCCTTCCTCATCAAAGCTCATCCGCCAGGGATTTCGCAGACCGTAGGCGAAAATCTCTTCGCGGTAACCATTGGCATTCCCTTTGAATGGATTGTCAGCGGGAATACCATAATTTCCTTTTGCCGTACTGTTCACATCGAGCCGCAGAATTTTCCCTAACCAGCTGGCGCGGTTCTGCCCGTTGTTTTGCGGGTCTCCCCCGCTGCCGCCATCACCCGTCGAAACATATAAATAGCCATCGGGGCCGAAAAGGGTTTTTCCCCCATTATGGTTTGAATAGGGCTGCTCGAATCGGAACAGAATGACCTCCGAGGCAGGATCGACTTGTGAAGCCGTTGCTGACGACGCTTTGAAGCGGCTTACTACTGTTTCGCGGGGATTGCTTTTGGTATAGTTTACATAAAAGAACCCATTCTGCTTAAAATCGGGATGAAAGGCCAAGCCTAATAAACCCATTTCGCCACCCGACGCCACTTTGTTCTTGATATCCAGATACGTACCAGCCGTAGCGGTATTAGCGTCGTTATCGAAGACCCGAATACGGCCCTCCTGCTCAATCACAAAAACACGATTAGTGCCGTCATTGGCATAGGTATATTCGACAGGTGAAGAAAACGTGAGTTTCGGATACGCATTGACCACCTTAGCCGTTACTGTTCCGGAGTTAGTACCCGAAGAGCCCGGCGACATTGAGTTTGATTCCTTACCGGACTGACAGGCATAGGCAACCAACCAGGCGACACCCGACGTTGCCGCCAGTGAAATCATAAACGCAATGATTGTTTTACTGAACATGATGAGTTGATTCATTTGATTACTTATTTATTCATGCAAATGAAGTTCCAATAAATGCCTCCGAACTTTGCGGCCCGCTTTTTGTTTAAAAATCATAGATTCTTTTGTTTTTAAACGTGCTACTCACACGCTTAACGAATAAACAACCTGTGTAGTGTTTCTACAGAACGGGGTAAATATTCTACCGCCAGATGATCTGATCATCTAACGCAAGTATACAGATACAGAGCAACATGACAACTGAAACAACTACCTTCCTTGACCACCTGCAAACTCAACGGGCCCTCTATCGGTATAAACTTCCGTCGCGGCCAGATGCGGGACGATTTATTGATCAACTCATGCGACTGTTGTTTCCTGTTACGCAGGACTGCAAGTCCGTTTCGCAACATGTAGAGGAAACCTACCACCACCTGAATGAACAGTTGGTGTGCCTTTTGCGACCACTGGAACGCAACTTAAGCGAAAGCCCGGAAATCATTACCGAACGCTTTTTCGATCAGTTACCCCGCATTTATGATAATTTACTTTTCGATGCCCATGCCATCGCGGATAATGACCCTGCAGCGGTTGGCATCGAAGAAGTCGTAGCCGTTTACCCTGGCTTTTATACCATTTCGGTGTACCGAATTGCGCACGAATTACTGAAGCTAAACGTCCCCCTCCTGCCCCGTATGCTGACTGAATATGCACACGGGCAAACAGGGATTGATATTCACCCGGGAGCTCAGATTGGCAAATCATTTTTCATTGATCACGGCACCGGTGTTGTCATTGGTGAAACAACGATCATTGGCGACAACGTCAAGATCTACCAGGGGGTTACCCTGGGGGCCACGTATGTAGCGAAATCCATGGCCCAGAAAAAACGACACCCAACGATTGAAAACAACGTGGTGATTTACGCCAACGCAACAATTCTGGGCGGTCATACTATTGTGGGGCACGACTCGGTCATTGGTGGTAACGTATGGCTGACAAGCAGTGTCGAAGCACACTCGCTTGTTTTCCACCAGCATCAGACCGACGTCCGCACCAAATCGCTCGAAACCACCGAACCCATTAATTTTGTTATATAATCTAAGTAGTAAGTGAGTAAGTTACCAGGTAGTAAGTGGCTGACGCCCCAGCATTATGTTTGCGTCAGCCACTTACTACTTGGTAACTTACTCACTTACTACTTGACCTCTTACAATTATGAAAGCTACCTCCATTCTCGACACGATTGGCAACACCCCCCTTGTACGTATTAATCGACTTTTTCCGGGTTATGAAGTCTGGACCAAGCTGGAGCGGGCGAACCCCGGTGCCAGCATAAAGGACCGGATCGCGCTGGCCATGATCGAAGATGCGGAAGCCAAAGGATTACTCACGTCCGATAGTACCATTATTGAACCCACCTCCGGAAATACCGGGATTGGCCTGGCGATGGTTGCGGCTGTAAAAGGGTACAAAATTATTCTGGTGATGCCGGAATCAATGAGTATAGAACGGCGTAAAATCATGGCCGCTTATGGTGCTGAATTCGACCTGACACCCCGCGAGAAAGGCATGAAAGGAGCCATTGAACGGGCACACGAATTAGTTGCCCAAACGCCCGGTGCCTGGATGCCCCAACAGTTCGAAAACCAGGCGAATATCGATATTCACGTTAAAACGACGGCGCAGGAAATCCTGGCCGACTTTCCCGATGGTTTCGATGTGCTGATCACAGGTGTCGGAACGGGCGGGCATATCACGGCCGTTGGACAGGTTCTAAAACAGACGTTCCCCAATTTAAAAGTCTATGCGGTAGAACCCGAACTGTCGCCGGTCATTAGTGGTGGTGCCCCCGGTCCCCACCCTATTCAGGGCATTGGGGCGGGCTTCATCCCTCAAAACTTGCATACCGATATTCTCGATGGGGCCATTCAGGTAAGCAAAGACGAAGCCTACGAAATGGCGCGCCGGTCGGCGCGGGAAGAAGGTACATTCGTCGGTGTTTCATCGGGTGCCTCGCTAGCCGCTATTGCCAAAAAGTTACCTGACCTGGCCCCCGGCAGCCGGATTCTGACATTCTGCTACGACACCGGCGAACGCTATCTGTCCATAGAAGGTCTTTATTAGTTCTTTGTATAGTGGGTTATTAGTGAATGGGTTATTGGCGGTCTGTTTATCTTTCGGCAATAACTTATTCACTAATAACCTTTTCCTTTTTTATCCATTTTTCACTTATCACTACTCAACTCTATGATCAGACAATCTCCCACATATCGTATTATAAAAGACACCGTTTTTATTATTGCTGGCGTCCTCAGCGCTGGCATGGGCATAAAAGGTTTTTTGTTATCAAGTCATTTTATTGATGGGGGAGTCACCGGTGTGTCGATGCTGCTGGCTTCACTCCTTCCCTTTCCCCTGCCGATTTGGCTTTTGGTTATCAACTTACCTTTTATTGGGTTGGGATACCGACAGTTTGGCCGACCGTTTGCTTTTAAAAGTACGCTGGCTATTATGGGTCTTTCGATTAGTCTGGCCGTTGTTCCCTACCCTGATGTCACCCCGGATCTTTTATTGACAGCGGTTTTCGGTGGTTTTTTTATCGGCGCCGGTATTGGCCTGGCTATGCGGGGCGGAGCTGTGTTGGATGGGACGGAAATTGCAGCGTTGCTGATCAGCCGGAGTAGCCCAATTTTAAAGGTGAGCGACGTTATTTTAGTACTTAACGTACTCATTTTCGGGGCTGCGGCTTTTTTCCTGGGCATCAACCCCGCTCTTTATTCAATGATCACCTATTTCGCAGCCTCCAAAACAGTTGATTTTTTAATTCACGGTATCGAGGAATACACGGCCATTCTAATCGTTTCAAAACAGAATGAGCTGATAAGAGACCAAATTATCGAACGCGGCTGGGGCGTCACCATTTTGAAAGCACAGGGTGGCTACGGTAAACATGGAAGCCACCTTGAGGTCGACAGTGTTTTATATACGGTCATAACTCGACTTGAAATTAGCCGGTTGCGCACCCTCGTGCTGAATCTAGACCCAAAAGCCTTTATTATTCAACACAGCGTTGATGACGTGGCGGGAGGTAAAGTAAAGAGCTTACCCATGCACTAATGCTTTGATTTCAGGGGAATCCTATAAGCTACAGTTTACGGGCAAACTCTTCAATGGTTGTTTCGGGTTTGCCCAACTCTGCCCACGTTCTTTCTGCCTCGAAGACTTCATGGTACTTATTGATGGCTTCGGTGATGTGCCAGCCATAGTTGGCCTGAGCAGAAAATGAACGTCCAAGTTTCATCAGAAAGGAAGGCGCTGTTATAACAGCCAGCTTCTCCGTTCTGTATGCAGCGACAAAACGTTCGGCAGCCTCATGCTGGGTGATGGCTTGCGGTCCCTGAATCACGTATTCCTGAGGCTGCCCATCCCCTGCCAGTCGAAACGCCTGTGCCACCTGCTTTCCGTAATCATGGGCTGATATGTACCAGGGTTTAACATCGGAACGGCCAACGAGCAGGACAAAACGCCCCAGCCGTTGTGTGGCGTTCAGGGACTCCATGAAGCAGGATGGATAGAAGAGGCTATAAGCAATGCCGGACTCTTTGATAAGCTGGACAGCACGTTGTTTAATGTCAAATACCCACCAGCGGAAGCCGTTCGTGCCCTGATACCGCATGATAATTGACGACAGGTACCCAATCCGGCGAACACCCGCCCGGCGGGCCGCTTCAATCAGGTTGACGATGCCCCCGGCTTCGGTATGGAAATCATCTTTTTTCTCGTTTTGCCTAACGGACAGATTCAGATACACCAGATCAACACCCGTTAGCGCACCGACCAGGCTGTCCACCTCTTGAATATCACCGGAAACAACTTCAACGGCGGGGAATTTCCGGCGTGCTTTCTCAACATCACGGGCAATGATGCGGACAGCAAATCCAGCCTGAATTAGTGCGTGGGCGACGGGTTCGCCTAACATACCCGTTGCGCCGATGATGGCAATGTGCATGCAGTATAGCGGGCTTTATGCCGCTACTAAAAGAAAAAGGGGGCTAAAGCCCGCACTACGACTACCTTAATTCCCGGACAAAACGTCGCATTGTTTCGCGGTATATCTGCTCGGATTGATCAAGAGGCTGTTCATCTTTCAGCAGCATTGCCAGCATGATCGTGCCGTGCGACACTGACCACCACTGAAAATACAAGCGCTTTATGCTTTCTTCTGATTTGGGAATAAACGAGAAAATCGCTTCGCGAACGATGCGGCTTACGGCCTGCATTGTTTCAGATTGATAAACGGGCATGGTACAAAAGGCTCCGTCAAGATTGAACATCACCTGGTAGATTTCCGGTTGATGGCGGGCAAACTCCCATTGAACCAGTGAAATTTCGTAGAGCCGCTTTTCAGGATCGCGGTATAGTTTAAGGATGCGCTCGTATTCCTGGTACAGGTGGCAGAAACCCTCACTGCGAATTTCATCCAACAAAATGTCCTTGCTGCTGAAATATTCGTATACAATTGGTGCACTGTATTCGATAGCGTCAGCTATTTTTCGAATCGAAACAGCCTGCCAGCCTTCCCTACGGGCTATAGCCTTGGCCGTTTTTATGATACCGGAACGGGTTTGCTCTCGACTACGTGGCTTGCGTTCGATGGTTTCCATAAATTTTCAGGTAATCAGTCGTCAGTTAACGGTGTTAAATCGCCTGAAAACTACGTATTTACGTGGAAATAATGTAATATTTCTTAAAAAAGTTAAACAATTACCAAAGCAAATCACATAGAAGATTGATTTACAATGTTTTATATTACTATAAGTTACATATTTTCAAGTTTACTATTCGAATTGCGTTTTATTTTAATCAAATTTTATCCGCTAATAGCCAAACGCCTTCATCACCCAAAGCAAATGGATCACCCTCAATGGTCCCATAACAATCGATAACCCGTAACCCTGCTTCAGAAAATAATCTGCGAAGTTCAGCCAGGGTATACACAAAATGCTGAGCGATACGGGTTTGCGTTTCACCAGCCCGCACGTAGGTCAGATGGGAGTCGATGCGACTCTCGAGCGGGTGGTATTCATTTTCAACCAAAAACAGTATAGGCTCCTCGCCTTCAGCGGCTACGGGCTGCCAGTTCCGGGCCTGATAGTCTGGCAGGACAGACTCCGCAATCATCTCAGAATGAGCCAGTAATCGGCCACCGGGTTTTAGTAGCCGGGCTATTCGTTGCAGAAAAGCAAGCATATCGGGCCGGGGGAAGAAACTGAAACTGTTGCCCAGACAATAGGCCGCATCGAACGACGAAGCCTTACCAATCTCCGACTCAGGCATAGCCAGGAAATCTGCGGAAATAGCCGTTAGCGACATCTTTTCAGCCTTTGCCCTGGCGGTCAGCTCAGCGATGTATTCATCCGAAATATCGACACACGTCACCCGGGCACCCATCCGGGCCAGCGGCAACGCGTGCCGACCATAGCCACAAAAGATATCCAGTACCCGATCATCCGGGCCGAAGTCCAGCGTTTCAACGAGTAGTTCGAGGTCAAGCTGGGTTTGCTCTTCAGTTTGCGCGGCTTTCCACGCTGCCTGCGGCAATCCGTAAAAAAAATTAGTGTACCAGGCCATTTTAAATGATAGAATGGGTGAATGATAGATTCAGTGAGTAGCGTATGAATAGCGTCAGAAAACAACTTCCACTATTTATTCACTCATTCTATCATTCACCCACTTAGAATTATATTTTTGCCAGCGCTTCCTGGATAGCCTGAAAACTAGGGACATCGCCAGCGCTTTCGAGAACTTCGGCGTACTGAATTTTCCCCTCTTTGTCGACGACAAAAGCTGAACGCTTGCTGACACCTTTCAAATTCATCACGAAGGTTTCGTAATAGGAATCGTAAGCCTGCGATACTTCTTTATTAAAGTCAGACAGCAGATCGAAGGGCAGGTTCTGCTCTTCTTTAAACTTGGCGAGGGTAAACGGCGAGTCCACAGATATACCCAATATTTCGGCATTGAGACTCGAATAGGTACTGATATTATCGCGCATCTCGCAAAGCTCGGCCGTACAGACGCTGGTAAAGGCCATTGGGAAAAAGAGAATGACGACATTCTTTCCACTAAAATCGCCCAGCGATACTTCTTTTTTATCGCTGTTAAATAGGGTAAAATCGGGGGCTTTCTGACCGGGGGTTAGCATAGTTTGTTTGTAAAAGGGTACGTACTCGGTTGTTAATTCGACGTTAAATTCAGTCAGAAAATCGCTTCTGAAAGGCTAAATTCCGAAAAAGAACAGGGAAAACAAGTTCTTTTTCCATTCTGAAGTTTATCCGTTGCGCCAATGCAATTGAAGGTTCATAAATTGCAGGCGGTATGGGCAGCCTCTGGTTTTTCAAAAAAGAGTATAAATGACCACGTATGTACTATATACCCTATACGGTCTGGTACCAAAACTGAATCATTGACCATTTCTTAAATGCAACATTATTGGGGAATTGACCTGGGCGGCACCAAGATCGAAGGTGTTATTTTATCAGCCCCCTCACCCGACGCCGTCATTATTCGCAAACGTATTGACACGGAAGCTCATGTAGGGTACGATCATATCATGAGTCAGATCCTTAAGCTCGTTGATATGCTGAAAGCCGAAACGGGCCTACAACCCGAACGCATTGGTTTTGGAACACCCGGAACCTTTGACCCCGCCCGGCAGTGGATGAAAAATTGCAATACGACGGTCCTGAATGGGAAGCCTATGAAACAGGACCTGGCCCGCTTGCTCAAGGTGCCGGTTGCCGTGGCCAATGATGCCAATTGCTTTGCGCTGGCCGAGTCGACAATGGGTATTGTTCCTGATGTTGTGCCTGATTTCCAAACCGTTTTCGGCGTTATTATGGGCACCGGCGTTGGCGGTGGAGTTGTTATCCGTGGGCGGGATGGTGTGCCTTTCGTACTCAACGGGTTACAGGGTATCGGGGGCGAATGGGGGCATAATATCCTTGAAGAAAATGGACATGCCTGTTATTGCGGCAAACGAGGCTGCAACGAGCAGGTAATTTCGGGTCCAGCTTTGCAACGCTATTACAAGCAGGTGAGCGGAGAGGAGCGCACGATGAAAGAAATTATGGACCGGTATCAGGAAGGAAATGACCTGGTCGCCAGCCAGACGGTCAACCGAATGCTGGAGTACTTCGGCCGGGCTGTTTCGGTGATCATTAACATCCTTGATCCCGATGCCATTGTTCTGGGCGGTGGTGTTGGCAATGTCGATCTGCTGTACACAGAAGGTGTGGAACGCGCTAAAAAATACGTATTCAACAGCCGTGAAATCAACACGCGTTTTCTAAAGCCCAAACTAGGCGACAGCGCCGGCGTATTTGGAGCAGCGTTGTTGTGAAAAAGTAGTAAGTAATAAGTGGTCAAGTAGTAAGTGGCTGACGTGCGAGTTTTGCTTACGCGTCAGCCACTTACTACTTGACCACTTATTACTTACTACTTTAAAACTTACCTCGGCCGGCGGGCACCTCCCCCCTGGGCGGGTTGCTGCTGGGGTTGGTCGCCACCGCCTTCACCACTCTTAATATCGTCGTTGTTGACTGATTTTTTCTGACGCTGTGGCGAATCAAAACTGAGCTTACCAAGCTTGTAGCTGAAGTTTACCCGAACACCGGCGTTATACAGGTTCGTTGTCGTACTTTGCGCAAAGATGGGCGAAGATGACTCCGAATTAATGGTGAAGGGGCTGTTCAGGAAGTTCTCAGCCGCGATACCAAAGCTGCCACGCTTGTCTTTCAGATCTTTCTTCAGACCGATGCTGTAAAAAGCAAAACCGCCCTGGTACCCTTGCAGCTGTACCTGCCGACCCCGAATAAATCCGAAACCCTGCACACCCCAGCCGTTTTTTAACGTCAGGTTCGAGAAGAAACGACCCGTTATTACCCAGCCCGAATTAGTTGCGTTGTACACTGATCCGGCGTTGTTGTTCGTCAGATGTGCGTAGTAGAGATCGAAGCCACCACCAACCTGCCATTTCGAGAAGAAGGTAGCGTTACCAAATACGTTTGTTCCATAGGCCGATTCCTGCCCGATGTTCAGGTACGTTGTCTGGATAGCCTGTGCCAGTGTGGGGTTGGTTACCTGCCCGGCACCCGTTGTGATCGTATCGCGAACGCTGGTGATCGAATTGTTTGTCTGACGGGCAAAGAGCGCTACGTTCAGGTAAACACTTTTGATATACGCACTGGTGCTTAACTCCAGGTTGTCGGTCAATTCGGGCGACAGCAACGGGTTTCCTTTCGTGATGTTCGTAGGGTTCGAAACGTTCACGTTCGGGTTAAGAAACTGGATACCCGGACGCTGTAACCGGCGGTTATACGCCAGCTTCACCGTTTTACCACCCCCCAGCGACTTCGAGATGTTTATACTCGGCACCAGATTGCTGTAGCTTGGAATGCCCAGATCTTTTCCGGCCGCACCACCCTGCTCACCGGGTTGATTCTGGCTGTAATTGGCGTTGATCGTCGTGTGTTCCAGGCGTGTACCTGCTTTGATGGTGTACTTGTTTTTAGTAGTCAGCGTGTACGACACATAACCGGCTCCAATGCTCTGGTCATAATTGAGCGTATTGGGCGAGCGTGTTGGATCTGTCACCAGCTCGCCCGACCCGGCACCTACCCGGTAACTGAATGCACTTTCTACCTGCCGGAAAATCCCTTTGCCGCCGAACTCCAACATCTGGTTCTTACCAATCGGTGTCTGGTAATCTCCCTGAATGGTCGACTCCTGATTGTAGCTGTTGTTCAGGTTCTGCAGGCGGGATGTAATCGTCGAGAAATCGGCATTACTTAAAATATCGGCGGTGAAATCATTATTCCGGTTATTGCGGCTATACTGTGCCGAAACACTTAATTCCTGCTGTGGCTTGAACGTACGCGTGTAATCAACGTTGGCATCGACCGTTCCCGACAGGTCTTTGGTCAATACATTCCGGTCCGACACAATTGGAAAGTAAGAACTGGGTGAAATCGTGCGGGTCAGAAAGTTAATCTGGTTCTGAAAATTGTTCCGGGCTCCATACCGCAGGCTGGCGGTAATAGAACTCGTCTTGCTGATGTCGTAGTCCCATCCTAACGTATACTGACCGAATAAACCGTGGTTACGCGTATCGGCGGTCTGGTTAGTCGTTGTGGTGCCTTTGCTGCTGAAAGTTTGCTGGGTGTTGGCAAACTGGCCAACAACATTGTAGTTTGCCCGACCGAAGCCACTCAGGCTGAAGCCCATCTTGCCCGTCCGTAAGTTCCCGTTCAGGCCCAGGTTGCTACCCCGGTTTCCGACACCCGAGTCGACGTTGAGCGTGAAGCCCTGTAAGGTCGTTTTCTTGGTGATGATATTGATGATACCGGCAGAACCTTCGGCATCGTATTTGGCGGATGGGCTGGTGATGACCTCAACCGTTTTAATCATATCAGCCGGAATCTGTTTTAAGGCATCGGCCACGCTACTGGCAACAATGGTAGAGGGTTTGTTATTGATTAATACCCGCACGTTGCTGCTTCCCCGCAAGCTCACGTTACCATCCAGATCGACAGACAGCAGCGGTACTTTACGCATCACATCGGTCGCATCGCCCCCTTTCGCCGTGATGTCTTTGTCGGCGTTGTAAACCAGCCGGTCCACTTTTTCTTCTACCAGCGACGCTTGTCCGACCACTTCAACCTCTTTCAGGGTGCGCACATCGGCACCGAGTTTAATAGCACCCAGGTTGATATCGCCTTTCCGATCGAGTTTAACGCTTGATATGGTTTTGTTGCGGTAGCCAACAAAGGAAATCAGGAGTTGAAAATCGCCCTGCGGTAATTTGTTCAGGGTAAATTTGCCTTTTTCATCGGCAACCGTTCCGTCAATTGGCTTTTTTGTTTGGGCATTGATCAGGGCGATACTGGCAAACTCAACAGGTTTGCCCGTTGTCGAGTCGGTGACCACGCCGGTCAGTTTAGCATTGCCTCGGGGCGTATTGTCCGTCGATGTACCCGGAATGGCGACTGCTGGCTGCTGGGCACCACCGCCGGGCATACCCGGAAACTGCGCTAACACCAGCCTGGGAGCCGTTAGCAAAGCAGAGCCAATACAAAAGGACAGTATTATTTTTTTCATATTCAGGTTGTAAACAATTTTAGACCGTTACATTAAATGTGCCAACTTGGGATAGTTACACAAATAAGGCTTCATGCATCAAAATTGAGGACAAATTTCCTGATATAATCTAATTATACACAAACGGGCTACTGCTTGTACAAACGGGTGCGACTACTTAACTGAATAACTGAGGGTTATTACTCAATTCCGGGTAATCGGCCCGTTCAAGTACCTCAGGAACATCGCTCGGTTCAGATCTGGATGTTATCCGTTTGCTGATACTGTAGCTATGCATATTTTTGGCAGGATAAGGATAAGCTAATAAAGCCAATGCGTCTTTTTCCGAGAGATCTTCGTGTAGCCAGGTATGTTCGGCCTCGGGTGTTAAGACACAGGGCATCCGTTTTTTTGAATTATGAATTGCCGCCAGCAGCGAGTTGGCGTCCGTCGTTAATAACGTATAGGTAGGCATCAATTCGCCCGTTTCGGGGTCGGGCCACTCATCCCACAAACCCGCAATGGAGCTAATTTTCTGATCGCTGGCCGTAATATAAAATGGGTATTTTTTACTGCCTTGTGAATACCATTCAAAAAAACCGGTAACGGGAATCAGACAACGTTTACCCGCCTGTGCTGCCCCCCGAAAAGACGGTTTTTCATAGATCGTTTCGGACCGGGCATTAATCGTTTTTGTCCGGATATCAGCCGCTTCATCCTTCGACCGGGCCCAGCGGGGAATCAGCCCCCAGTGAATGAGCTGAAGTTTGCCCGGCTCCTGCCGGGTTACAATGGGCCAGGCGGGAAGATTGTAGGCATTGGCATGATAAACCGGTTGAAAATTAGTCGTAGGTGGCAACACAGCCTCGTAACGGGCCTCCAGCTCGTCGGCCTTGACATTGAGTGATTTATGAAAACACATACGTGTATCGAGTCTAGATAGTCCTGGTCATTCAGGTATTAAACGGGCAAATACCGGTACTGGTTATTCCATTTCAATACTTTACCAATACCTTTCCAGAACAAACAATAAAAGTATACCACTCGTTTACCAGCCAACACATGGCTCCTTTGCCCCGTCTATTCGAATGACTTCAACCAATTCATCGGCCAAACCAATTCCTTCCCTTACCGATCTTGAACAAACCAGCTGGCAACAATTGGAATCGGTTCTTAACGAAGCAAATAAAGAAACCCTCGCTCCCGGTTTTAAAACAATGGTGGTAGCCTCACGAACCGAAGCCGGGGCCAATGCCCGCACCGTTGTTCTCCGAAAAGTTGATCGGTCCCAAAAGTACATCTGGTTTCACACCGATGTTCGGGCGGCTAAGGTCATGCAGTTCGAAGCCTTCCCAAACGCTACGCTGCTGTTTTGGGATGAGACACTACGGACGCAGCTGCGGCTAACCGTCGAAACGCGTCTTCACTCGACCGATTACGTTGCCGATGAACACTGGAAAACCGTTGGCATGGCCAGTCGTAAGAATTACCTCTCGGAAGTGGAACCCGGCAGCGAACAATCCGGCCCCTATCCAGGCTTTCCGTCTCACTTCGGCGCGAATCTCCCCACAGCGGAGGAAAGTGAAGCCGGACGGCCCAATTTTGCCGTTATAGAATGTCGCGTACTGACCATGGATTATTTACGACTGAGCCGTGAAGGTCAGCTACGGGCCTTGTTTTATTACGAGCCCGAGTCGAAAATGGTATGGCTGGCGCCCTGAACGCTGGTTCAGGAAATGTCCAGTACGGTGAACTGCTCAAAGGCAACGTCGAACCCATTTCCATCAGGAGCAGCCGCCATCAGGCCAATCTGCACCGATACATCCGGCGGGAAATAGGCAAGTCGCAGCATCTGATACGTAAAATCGTCGAACGAATAATCAATGCGCACAGAATCTCCCTGACGCGTCAGCCGTAGGTAAATAGACTCCGGGTTGTGCGTTTGCGGGCTAACCGACCAGTCTGAAACCTGTCGCGTAACCACAGCACTCACATTCTGTAATTCGTCGACATACTCGATTCCGGTTTTAATCCAGTTCTCCTCATCGAGTCGAATCATTAACCCGGCCTGATCGTACAGGGCCTTGTACTGCCCCGTTACTTTCACGCTGGCCACGAAGTCACCGGCCTGCTCTCTATAATAAAAATGTCCCGAATCGCGAATGAAATCGTAATGCGTGATGCGCCAGTAATCGGTACCGCCCTCCACGCGCATGAACCGGCTATCCTTATCTTCCGACCAGATAGCCGGTTTGTTATACCAAATCATAGAGCTTTCTTTTAGTATGAACGTTAAGAAGAATCATTAGGCAAGCCGGAGCTGTCAAACTTAGTTGGTAAAAATACAGCTGGTTGCAGACATTTGGTAACCTGGCGAGTTAAGACATGGCTAACCTTTACTCATTACCCATGCCAGCCAACGACCGCGCGTTCAATTACGACCTTGATTACCGGAACCTTAACCTTCGCGAACAACCCGAACTCTATCGCGTTGGAAAAGGCGAAATGGGTGTTTTGCTGGTGAGGCCTTACAAAGACGAAATTCTGCCCTACTGGCGATTCAAAACACCGGAGATAGCGCGAGAGTCGTCCGAAAAAATTTACCAGCTGTTCCAGGATTACAAAGAAAAAGGGGACTTCATCGGTATGGATATGGCCAGGAAGTTTCTTCAAATGGGCTACACACGAGCCAGGCGTTACGCCAACCACCGAACCGGCCAAAAGTATGATGGCCCCGTGCCTGACGACAAAAAAGGTCAATCCGGTGCCCACGGACGCGATCAGCTTCCCCGACAGGAAGATCCCGTCAAAGCCGAGTCGGCCCGGATATTTTACGGCAAGTACCTGGAAGCGCGTGAAGACGAGCAATACAAGAAACTCAGGAAGGAATGGCAGGAGAAATACGGCTAGTTCCCTAATCTTTGCGACCTTTGCGGCATTCATAGCGTCATCGCGGTTAATCATGCTGATCGCAACGACCCCAACGCTTCTCTACCAACGCAAAGACAATTCTATGCAACTCCTTGACGGTAAGTTTCTCTCGGCACAAATCAAACAGGAAATCGCGGCCGAAGTCGCACAAATTCGCGAAAAGGGAGGAAAGATTCCTCACCTCGTCGCCATTCTGGTTGGCAACAAAGGGGCGTCTGAAACCTATGTAGCGTCTAAAATGAAAAACTGTGAAGAGGTGGGTATGCACTCGACTCTCATTCGGTTCGACCCCTCAGTTACTGAAGACGAACTACTCGACAAAGTTCGGGAAGTGAACGAAAACCCCGACATGGACGGCCTGATCGTCCAGCTTCCCCTCCCCGATCACATTAACCCCGACCGGGTGATGGAAACCATCAGCCCCGCTAAAGATGTGGATGGTTTTCACCCAATCAACATTGGTCGCATGGCCAAAGGGCTGCCGGCCTATATCTCGGCTACGCCACAGGGTGTACTCGAAATGCTCAAGCGGTACGATATCAAAACCGCCGGTAAACACTGCGTGGTAGTGGGCCGGAGCCAGATCGTGGGCTTACCCATGTCCATTTTGATGCAGCGTAATACGTATCCGGGCAACTGCACCGTCACGATTACCCACAGCCGGACGCAGAATCTGGCCGAAATCTGTCGCTCAGCCGATATTTTGGTAGCGGCCCTCGGCAAACCGGAATTCGTAACCGCCGACATGGTGAAAGAAGGTGCCGTTGTGATTGACGTGGGCCTGGAGCGTGTACCGGATGCCAGCAAAAAGAGTGGTTTCTCGTTAAAAGGCGACGTGAAGTTTGATGAAGTAGCGCCCAAAACAAGCTTCATCACACCCGTTCCGGGGGGCGTAGGCCTAATGACCATCTGCTCGCTGATGCAGAATACGCTGATTGCGGCCCGGGGAGAAATTTATTAGCCTTCCGGTTTTGTCATAGACCATACCGCTCTCCGGTTTCTTTCTTCTGAATTCGAAAAGCGTGTAAATTCTTTTATTGTTTAAGTATTCATCAACGCTAAAATCAGACGAAATCATTCGACGTCCGTTTTTAGCGTTGATGTGCTTTTACGGAAGTCGTAACTCATTCAACTTATTAACAGACTATCCGGATTGGTTAAACTCCAAACGAATGAAATTCATCCTCTCCATTTGTGGTCTATTGGTAGTTCATGCCTCCTTTGCTCAAAACGTAGCTGCCTACTTCGAAAAAATACGAACCAACTCCGCAGCTTTAACGGCTTTTATGGCCCAAATGCCGAAGGGTGGCGATTTACACCATCACTACAGCGGATCTGTTTATGCCGAGACGTTTCTGGAGTACGTGATTGAAAACAACTTTTCCATTAACCGAACTACATTCGCCATAGCTCCTACCCCGCCTGATAGTGATGGATGGACTACTTTCGCCGTTCTCAGAGCCGAGGGTGCGCTGGAGCGATACAAACAACATCTTCTCCAACAGTGGTCTGTCAAGGATTTCAATCCTGTTGACTCTCCTCCCGATAAACAGTTCTTCGATTCCTTTTCAAAGTTCAGAACCGCTATGCCAGGCACCTTTGAGCGGGGTTTGCTGGAGATAAAAAACAGGGCGAAGAAAGAGAACGTCAGCTACATCGAAACCATGCTGGAGAACGTGACCGGCAATGTAGTCACGACCGACCTGAACCGCTATAACCAGTTACTTCGTCAGGGGCAGCTGTTGCAGGATGAGCAAAAAACGGCCAAGATTCTCGATACGCTGTATCAGGCTATTCTGCAGAAAGGCGTTAAACAAACGGCTCTTGACTTCAACGAGAACGTAATACGTCGGCGACACCACGAGCTGAAACTGGACGATGCCCAGTTCACTATGCGGTACCAGAACTTTGTGCTGCGGTTTATGGAGCCGGTAGATCTCTTCAAAAACCTTGTTCTGGCCTGCGAATCTGACCAGAACAGTGAGTTGATTGTTGGTGTCAATATCGTTGCTCCCGAAAACGAGAAGATAGCCATGGCCGACTATTGGCTACACATGATGATGTTCAGGTATTGCCACACAAAATACCCTCAGCTTACCTTTGCCCTTCACGCGGGCGAGCTTGCGCTGGGTATGGTAAAACCAGAAGAGCTAACCTGGCATATCAACGCGGCCGTTCACATAGCCGGTGCCCGGCGGATCGGGCATGGGGTAGCAATCCCCTACGAGAAAAATGTCTATGATCTGTTACGGCACATGCATCAAAACAAAATAGCCGTTGAGATCAACCTGTCGAGTAACGAGTTCATTCTGAATGTGAAGGACGACCGGCATCCGATCATGCTTTATAAAGACTTTAGCGTACCAATCGTTATCAGCTCCGATGATGCCGGTATACTGCGAACCAGCCTAACGGAGCAATATGTACTGCTGGCCAAACGCTATAAAGACCTATCATACGCCGACATAAAGCAATTTGTTTACAACAGTTTGCGGTACAGCTTTATTAGCGAGCCAACGGTGAAGCAACGATTGATTACTGATCTGGATACCCGATTTCGCAGGTTTGAAGCGTCTGTTCTGAAGGGCAGGTGAGCGGACTGGTCTGCTGCGGTTCACCGGGTAGACATAAAAACCCCCTACGCGTTAGGTCGGAGAACCGCTACGTAGGGGAAGCGCGGACACGGTTACCAATCGTGCCCACCGGTGTAAAGGTAAAGTAGTCGGCCAGATTTATCACTACCTCATCTATAATTTACACGGGACAACTTTCGCAATCGCTCTCTAAACCCGTGTCGATCAGGCTTTGTCGGGGAGTTGTTTTACCGGCATCCGGGCGATGAGTTCTCCCCTCTTTATGAGGCCAATTGCGGCACAGGCCCATCCATCCGGTCTTGATTTAATCAATTGACCTAAAGCCAGAATCGGGCAAATACAGGCATTAACAAACTTTAACAGGTAGCTCAATCCCGGTTGGGCAGCTTTTTTGCGTATTTTTGACCACTCCTTACACAAAAGCAGTTCGTTAATCTTCATTTGTATGCAATCATTTAAACGCCTGAACACCCTAACGGGTTGGCTCGTTTTCGCTGTCGCGCTGATCACCTATGCGATGACCGTTGAACGCACCGCCAGCTTCTGGGACTGTGGCGAGTTCATTGCGTGTTCGTTCAAACTCCAGGTACCTCACCCCCCCGGTGCGCCATTCTTCCTCCTGCTCGGTCGGCTTTTCTCCATGATGTCGTTTGGTGACCTGACCAGTGTAGCTTACTGGGTAAACATGGCGTCGGTACTGGCCAGCGCATTCACCATCGCATTTTTGTTCTGGACCATTACCATGCTGGCCCAGAAATTATTAGGTAAACCCGAAAGTGAGTACACCACTGCTGATACATTACTGGTTATTGGCACCGGTGCTGTGGGTGCCGTGGCGTACACGTTCTCTGATACCTTCTGGTTTTCGGCGGTAGAAGCTGAGGTGTACGGTATGTCCTCCTTTTTCACAGCCATTGTTGTTTGGGCCGCTTTCAAATGGGAGCGTATCGAAGACGAGGCATCAGCCAACCGCTGGCTCATTTTCATCGCTTACCTGACAGGTCTGTCAATCGGCGTCCACTTACTGAACCTGGTAACGCTGCCTGCCCTGGCACTTATCTATTACTTTAAGAAATACCCCAAAGCAACATTTTGGGGAGGTGCCGCTGCGTTCGGTATTGGTCTGGTCATTCTGGGTATTATCAACTCAGGTATCATTCCGGGTTTACCGGGCATGGCATTCGCCGTTGAGCGTTTCTTCGTGAACACGCTGGGTTTACCGTTCACCTCCGGCGCCATCTTCTTTACGGTTGTCTTCGTTGGTGCCATTGTCTACGGTATCATCTGGTCGGCCCGGCAGAAGCGCGTTGTGCTGAACACGTCCCTGTTGGCTCTGGCCTTCGTGCTGATTGGCTATGCGTCCTATATGCAGGTGCTGGTACGGGCTGATTTCAACCCCCCTATCAATGAAAACGGCCCCAGCGATGAGCTGAACTTCCTGTCGTATCTACGTCGGGAACAGTACGGCAGTCGCTCGTTGCTCTACGGCCCGGTCTTTACAGCTCGGCCCGTCGATCAGAAGCAGGGAGCTGCCATGTGGAAGAAAGAAGGCAACCGGTATGTTATCTTCGATCACCAGCCGGAGTATGTATATGCTCCCGGCGACGAAATGCTGTTTCCCCGCGTCTACAGCAGTCAGCAAAATCACCCAGCATTGTATCGCCAGATGCTGGGCTTAGCCGAAGGGCAGAAGCCAACCATGGGCGACAACCTGAAGTTTTTGTTTAGCTATCAGTTGGGACACATGTGGTGGCGTTACCTGATGTGGAACTTTGCCGGTCGTGAAAGCGACGAAGAAGGTGCGGGGTATCTGCTGCCCTGGTCGACCGATCAGAACGCCCCTGATTTGCTCGTCAATAACAAAGCCCGCGACAACTTCTACATGTTGCCGTTCATTCTGGGTCTGTTTGGAATCACCTTCCAGTATTTCCGCCGTCGTCGTGATTTCCTCATTGTGGGGCTGCTGTTTTTGTTTACAGGTATTGCTCTGCAGGTTTTCCTGAACTCCCCCCCATCCGAACCCCGCGAACGTGACTACATTTATGTCGGTTCATTTTATTTCTTTGCCATCTGGCTGGGCCTGGGCGTAATGTCTATTGCTGAAGGGTTACGTAGTTACCTCAAATCAGATATGGCCCGCAATGGACTGGTGGCGGGTGTTTGTTTGCTGGTGCCCCTGATGATGGGAGCCAAAAGCTGGGATAATCATAACCGCGACAAACGCTATCAATCGGTTGATTTTGCCAAAAACCTGCTGAACTCCTGCGCGCCTAACGCCATTCTGTTTACCGGTGGTGATAACGATACGTTCCCCCTTTGGTACGTGCAGGAAGTTGAGGGCTTCCGTACCGACGTGCGGGTTTGTAACCTAAGCTTACTGGGTACCGAGTGGTACATTCAGCAAATGAAACGCAAGACGTATAAGTCAGAAGCGTTACCTATCTCACTCGAGTTCAACAACTTCAACAAAGGCAAAAACGACATTGTGCCTTTCTACGAAGTGCCCGGTGTTAAGAACGGTATCGACCTCAAGCAGTACATCAATTTGATTAAAACGAGCAATCCGGCCGTTCAGGTGCCGCTCACCAATGGCGACATGACGAGCATTCTGCCATCGTCTGTGCTGTTCCTGCCCATTGATAAAGCAGCTATCGACCAGGCTAATTTCGTTCCGGCGGCACTGCGTCCGTTGATGAAAGATACCCTGCAGTGGACCATCGGGAAGAAGGACTTGTACAAGCCTGACCTGATTATGCTCGATATGATCGCAACCAACAACTGGAAACGACCTATCTATTTTTCGAGTACGCTGGCCAGTGACAATTACCTGAGCCTGAAAAACTATATGCAGTTGGAAGGCTATGCGTACCGGCTGATGCCTGTGGCGGTACCGGGAGCTACGGATGGGTATGTAAACTCTGACATCATGTTTACCAACATGACGAAGAAAACCTTCTGGCGTGAATTTGATAACCCCAATGTATATTATGACGAGACGTATAAAGGCCCACCGGTTATTTCGGCCCGTATTGCCTTCTTCCGTCTGGCCGATCAGTTCATTCGGGAAGGAAATAAGGATAAAGCCCGTGAGGTACTAAATTACTCCCTGAAGGTTATTCCAGACAAGTCGATCCCCTACGACCAGATTTCGTCCAACTACGTGCGTTTCCTGTTCGAAGTTGGCGACAGCAAGAAAGCACTTGAAATAGCCGATGTCATGGCCAGCCGTGCCGATCAGGCGTTAACCTACGACAAGAGCGGCAACGGCCGGTTTGGCAACCCTGATTCAGACTTATACATTCTACAAACGATTGTTGAAGCCTGTAAGGAAGCCAAACAAACAGCGGCAGCCAATAAATACGAAGCCATCTTCCAGAAGCATATCAACGCCTTTGGTTGATTAAAAGCGTAAGCATACAAAAAGCCCGAACAGCCATTGGTAGTTCGGGCTTTTTGCTTTAAGTCATGACTTCAGGGCAATAGAAATCAACACATTGAATGTAAATCGTTGTTGAAGAAGGCAGCCCCTTATTATCACTACCGTCTAAAAGTAAGTCATAAAAATAGTGAAGGGCTAGATAGACCAACAAAGTGAAAGAACAAAATCTAAATTAACTTTTACACAATTTTAGGATACAAAAGTTATAAATATATTGGCAGTAATAGATATAATGTAATTACTTTTGCTTCGCTTTGGCTTTCCTCTTATACCATTTTCTTAATGAATTTACCTCGATGGCTGTTCCTTTCCCTGTGTTCAGTCCCTCTGCTCGTATACCATAGCTTTGTCTTCATCAATAGCCAGAACATTCCCTTCACGGATGATCTGGCGATAGTAGCCAACCTGTATGATCTGCACACGGCTCAGACGCTAAATGGCTTTACGGCAGTGTTACTGTCCTTCCATAATGAGCATCGGCTACTGTTGCCGCGACTCATTACCTGGGGACTCCGTAGCCTGAACGGGGGTATTATTGATTTTCGGCATTGGGTCTGGTTCGGCAACAGCCTGTTGCTGATAGTGCCCGGAGTGCTTTTTTACGTATTCAGAAGTTATCGGAAACCATATGGCTTTTTCCTTCCGGTGTTGATTTTGCTGTTTCAGCCTTTATTCCTCGAATTAACGGAATGGGGTATGGCTTCCCTACAAAATATTGGCGTACTGGCGGTGGCGGCCATAACGCTTTTCTACATCTGCCGAAGCGACACGTCTCCAATCCGTTTACTTATAACCTTTCTGCTTACCGGCGTTACCCTGTTCACCGGGGCCAATGGCTTACTGCTGATTGGAGTGGTTGGACTTGTGCTGCTGATTCGTCGGCAGTACGTACAGACGGTTCTCTGGATGGCCGCGGGTGGGCTGGCTATCTGGGCCTATTGGCAGGGCTTCATGCCGGATGTACACGCTGGAAAAGGAACCCAAACAACATTCAGTGTATCAAATACCGGGCTGTCGCTTTTTGGGCTAGCCGGGTCTCTAGTGGAGTCACAACGGTACGACTTTCTATCGATTGGGATGGGCCTTATTATGCTAACGGCTTTTACCTGGGTGGGTATTCGACGGGCATGGACATTGATTGGTTCACCCTTGGTAGACTGGCGAACGCTGTTCTTACTGTCCTACAGCCTTTTTTTGCTTCTGACGATGGGGGTTATAGCGCTCAATCGACCTCTAGCCGACGTTTTGCACGTGAGTCGATACAAAATCTATCCTTTGCTGCTTTTGATTTGCCTGTATTTGCTTTTGCTGGAGCCACTAAGCTGCCATAAACAAACCGCCATGGCTATTTTAGTCGTGTGCATTGCCTTCAATAGCATTACGTATCGCCGGGCGCTGCCGGTAATTCGTGTGCATCAAACCGAGCTGTATGCATGGCTGAGTCGATACCAATTAACCGGACAGGTTGGTGCACCCAGCCCCTACATGGAGCAATATTATGCCCAACGATTAACTGCCTTTACCAGCCAACATCTTTATCAGCCTCCTGATCATTCGAAGAAATAACTAGTCTAAAGCCAAGCCTATACGACTGATGAGGACAGTCGTTAAGATAAACGGTTTAGACTGAGCAGACTTTAACAACTGAACCTATTACTAACTCACCGTTTGCCAGACGCTCTATCATTATTTTATACTGGCCATACCCCTCACTAAAACGTTCCGACTGCATGATGAACCGGTTCAATCCAAACAACCGGTCCTGACTGGTTGACAGGTCCTTGACCATTTGAAAATTGTCGAATAAAAAGTCGGCGAAACCCTCCGTCTGCATCAATACGTGGCTAACGGCGACATAACCCGTAAATGGTTCAGTTTTTCTTTCTGGTTCCAATACACTATTAACAGTAGCTATTTTAGTCATAATAGAATTTAGGTTTTTGAGCATCAAGTACGTATTGTGGGGCAAAAAATACCGACAGCAAACAGCTTTCTACCCGTTCATAGAAAATCAATAAGGATAATTTAACTGTTCTGATGCGGTCGTACCCAACCGCTTCAGAACGTCTATTTGACAAATTAATAGGAAGCTTATATAATTAATGAATTATCCCAAACACTCGTACACTTATAAAATGCCATGATTGGGTACTGGTTGATAGTATGTTTTTGAAAGCTATTTGAAAATTATCCACGCTTTAGCATACATATAGTTATTTAAATTAAAAATAAATATCTTTTTGTTTACCATAACAATATTATGAAAACATAAATTAGTATCCAATAAAATAGTCGAAAAAAATTTTGATGTAAGCTCGAAGGATAATTTTCCCTGATAGATAGGAGTCATTTACCTGGAATCACTTCAGGGTGGAGTACATAGTGGCTGATTAGCCTTCTCTAGTTGGATACTTCGTAGCGTTAACTTTTCTACTTTTTCCAATAAGGTAGCGTTCATTTCGACTGGATTAATTCTTTTCTGAACTACCGCTTGAGCGGAGGGAACACCTGTTAAATACCCGTATTGGCTGACGTAAGCAGGCCAATAAAGCTAATTTCGTGACCTGTTCTATAGGATTGTCCAGCACCAAAGCCCCTAAAAACAGTGGCATATCCATTGGTATTAGTGTACTCGGCCCTCACCCCGTACATTAGAATGACCCATGGTAGCGCAACTATAGCGCAGCCAACGCCTACCCTGATAAATATACTACTTTGACTGGTGTTTCCTGAAGGGCTCACGATGATTACATCGTTTCGAGCAAGGCTTTTAATAATTGGCAGTAGACTACAGAATAATAGCTGTATACAAATTTACTTGATGTTTTTGTGGGAAGTTATACAAAGTCACGGAAGGCAAATTTGGCTTATTTCTTCATATAACCAGTCGTATAAGAATAGATAGAGTCTTCTCTTTCAACAGCAGAAGTGGGACTTACAATTACGTATAAATAGAATTGCCCATGCCTTTAATGAACATTTTGAACTATTTTAATGCCAGTTTTTACCAGTGGGCATAAAAAAAGACGGTGCCTGATTTTACATCTGACACCGTCGTTAAGTTTCTGATTTTCAATCAGCCATGAAAGAAGTCTTTCATCTTATCGAAGAATCCTTTTTCGTTTTTGTTTGGTCGGGGCTGGAAGTTGGGCGAGTTGCGCAGTTTTTCCAAAATTGACCGTTCTTCGGCTGATAGTATTTTAGGTGTCCAAACGTTTACATGAACAAGTTCATCACCCCGTCCGTAGCCATTCAGTTCTTTAATCCCTTTCCCTTTCAGGCGAAGAATTTTACCGCTCTGCGTTCCGGGTTCCAGCGTGATTCGTGCTTTGCCATCAATGGTAGGCACCTCTACGCTCGTACCGATTGCCGCATCGACAAAGTTGACATAGAGGTCAAATACGACATTGTTGCCATCGCGTTTGAGGTCAGCATCCTCTTCTTCTTCAATAACGATCAGCAGATCACCGGCAACCCCTCCTCGTGGTGGAACGTTACCTTTGCCGCCTACCGATAGTTGTATGCCTTCGGCAACACCAGCGGGAATTTTGATTGGGATAACATCTTCCTGCAAAACACGACCCTCGCCAAAACAGGCATCGCAGCGGTCAGTTACAATTTTACCCTCCCCATTACAGGTCGGGCAGGTGCTGGTCGATACCATCTGACCGAGCATGGTGTTCACCACTTTGCGGGTCTGGCCGGTACCACTACAGGTCGAACAGGTCTGAACAGCCGTCCCGTTTTTAGAACCGTTGCCGCCACAGGTGTTACAGGTAACGTGACGTTTTACCTTGATTTTCTTCTCCACGCCATTGGCAACCTCCTGCAAATTGAGCTTCAGTTTGATACGCAGATCGGAACCACGCCGAACGCGCTGCCGACCACCGCCCCCACCCTGTGCTCCCCGGAAGAAACTGCCAAACGGCGAATCGTCGCCAAAGACGTCGCCAAACTGACTGAAGATATCCTCCATGGATGGACCGCCGGCGCCGTACCCGCCACCAGCCGCACCACTCATACCGGCATGACCAAATTGATCATAACGGGCTTTTTTCTGGGGATCGTTCAGGACGTCATAAGCCTCGGCGGCTTCCTTGAACTTTTCCTCGGCGGTTGGGTCATCCGGATTTTTATCAGGGTGAAACTTGATAGCCATCTTGCGATAGGCTTTCTTCAAGTCTTCAGCCGAGACGTTCTTGTCAACGCCTAATATTTCGTAATAATCGCGCTTCGTTGCCATATCTTTCAATGCTAAACGATAGAATGACTGAATGGTAGAATAGCCTATGCTAACCTATTCTACCATTCAGTCATTCTATCATTCAATCATTATGTTAGCTTCCTACAATTACTTTAGCAAACCGAATGACCTTGTCATTCAGATAATATCCTTTCTCTATCTCGTCGATAACTTTTCCCTTGAGATCATCGCTGGGGGCCGGGAACTGGGTTACCGACTCGTGTAGATCAGCATCAAACGGCTGGCCTTTCGACACCATTGGTTTCAGACCTTTCCCTTCGAGTGTCTTGAAAAGTTTAGTATAAATCAACGAAACGCCTTCCTGGAGAGCTGCCACATCGTTCGTGTTTTCGATAGACTGCATGGCCCGTTCAAAATCATCCACTACGGGTATCAGCGCCTTCAGGACACCTTCGTTGGCATTGTTGATCAACTCAAGTTTCTCCTTGGCCGTCCGTCGGCGGAAGTTCTCAAAATCAGCGTATAAACGGAGATATTTATCTTTGAGTTCGGCTAATTCACTGACAGTTTTATCGACTTCCGCCGTTACGGGTTCGGCTGCGGGCGTTGTTTCGTCAGCGTCGGCTGGCTCTCCGCCATTAACCGTTACCGCTTCTTCTTCTGTCACGGGTGTTGTCAGGTTGTCAGGTTGTAGCGTATCGCTGGATGCCTGTTCATCCATAATGTCTTTATTTTCCATCACTGAGCTTCTATTTCTCTTCCAGAAATTCATAGGCAAATATGGTCAAAAGACTGGCCAAAACCGCATTATCTGCCAACTTGACACATACTTACTGACCCGGCACGACCAACATTTGCCTGATTTGCAGGATTTATATTTCGTCAGTCTATGTTTTCGTTTTAATGTCTGACAGATGTATCGGCTTTCATCTATAGGTTTAGACGATCAATTTAATTGAGTAACTGGATTTCATGCACGCACCCTCTGTTCACTATACGCAGTTAATTAAGGCAAAGGCCGTTGAGCTAGGCTTTGATTTTTGTGGAGTAGCCAAAGCAGATTTCCTGGAAGAGGAGGCTCCCCGATTGGAAAACTGGCTTAAAAACGGGATGCATGGCCAGATGAATTACATGGCGAATCACTTCGATAAACGGCTCGACCCACGCCTGCTTGTCGATGATGCCAAGTCGGTCATCACCGTGTTATTAAACTATTATCCGGAGCAGAAACTTCCCGAAAGCCAGGAGGACCTAAAGTTATCAAAATACGCTTATGGAACTGATTATCACTTTGTCATAAAAGACAAGTTAAAAGATCTACTGACCTTTATCCACACCGAAATTGGCGAAGTAGGTGGCCGGGCTTTTGTCGATTCGGCACCCGTTATGGACAAAGCCTGGGCTAAACGCGCAGGACTTGGCTGGGTGGGCAAACACACGAATCTAATCAATCGGGAGATCGGTTCTTTTTTCTTTATCGGCGAGTTGATTCTTGATCTTGAACTGGAACCAGACGGCCCTATCACCGACTATTGCGGCACCTGCACTCGCTGCATCGACGCCTGTCCAACCGAGGCTATTGTTGATCCGTATGTCGTAGATGGCAGCAAGTGTATTTCTTACTTTACGATTGAGTTAAAAGAGGCTATTCCAGAGGATGTGCGTGGCCAGTTTACCAACTGGATTTTTGGCTGCGATATTTGTCAGGATGTGTGCCCCTGGAATCGGTTTGCGCGGCCGCACAAGACACCCGCCTTCGACCCGCACCCCACCCTGACTGAGTTTACAAAAACCGATTGGGAAGAGATCACGGAAGATGTGTTCCGGGAAATCTTCCGCCGATCGGCTGTTAAACGCACCAAGCTGGAGGGGTTGAAGCGTAATATAAATTTTATAAAGTAGTGCCGAGCGGGACAGTCGATTTTACTTGACCTGGAAAAACCCACGCAGGGCTTCCCCTACCCGCCACACGTCTTCAAACGTGTTATAGAGTGGAGTGGGTGCCAGCCGGATGCAGTCGGGCTCGCGCCAGTCGCCAATGATTCGCTGTTCTGTCAGGTAGTTAAACAGTGTCTTGCCGTTCTTCCGAACGAGTAACGACAGCTGACAGCCACGCTGATTCGGATCGTCGGGGGTCAGGATAAGAATATCGTCAAACGCGCTGAGTATGTATTCCAGATAACCCGTCAGACGTTCGCTTTTTTGCCGGAGCGTAACAATACCTGCTTCAGCCGTGATGGAAATGGCCGCCCGATGCAGCGACAGGGCCATAATATTCGGCGTACTGATCTGCCATCCATCGGCTCCTGGCGCTGGCAAAAAACCAGGAGTCATCTCAAATCGCTTATCCTCCCGGTAACCCCACCAGCCCGCCAGTCGGGGCAGGTTCTGCTGGTGGTGTTTCTCATGCACAAACACCCCCGACACGGCACCCGGCCCACCGTTCAGGTATTTGTAGGAACACCAGGTGGCAAAATCGACGCCCCAATCGTGTAGTCGGAGCGGTACGTTGCCGATGGCGTGGGCAAGATCTAAACCAATGGGTACGCAATGCTTCCGGGCCGTTTCGGCAATGGCGGCCATGTTATAAACCTGACCCGTGTAGTAATTAAGGCCACTCATCCAGATCAAAGCCAGCGAATCGGCATGTTCGGCTATAGCAGCCTGTATATCTGACGTGTGGATAAGGCCGTCATCCGGTCGCGGGGTAACTTCAATAATGGCATCTGCCGGATGAAGGTTGTGCTGTTTCACATGGGTTTCCAGCGCGTATTGATCTGAGGGAAAATCTCCCTTAATGGTCAGAATTTTATATTTTTTGTTAGGAGACCCGTCTACGGCTGTCGGCCGATAAAAGGAAGCCAGCAGCAAATGGAGGTTTACGGTCAGCGCATTCATAGGGCAAACCTCAGCGGGTTCGGCTCCGAGAATCTGTCCGAGTGCGTTTTTACAGGTTTCGTGGTAACGCAGCCACGGCTGCTCGGCGGCCTCCGTCTTGTCAAACCACCCTTCAACGCCCAAATTCTGCCAGGTATTCAGCTCCCGGTCCAGTGCTGCCCGTGCCGATTTGGGTTGCAGTCCGAGCGAGTTTCCGCAGAGATAAATCAGGTCCCGACCATTGTGCTGTGGAATATAAAAACGATCCCGAAAATCCCGCAAGGGGTCTTCCCGGTCAAGTTGTTGAGCAAACGCAAGCGAATTTTCGTAAGTCATGGACAAGAATACTAACTGTCTATAAATAAACTACGCTTTTCATATTATTTTGTTCAGCATTCGTTTCGATCAATAGAAACAGCCAACGGTTTACTTTCTGTGTTATCTGTAAAGTAAAACGACTGTGAAGAAATTGGTTGCAAACTGCGCTGACCCTGGATAATGAGATCATTCCGCATCATTCTGTTCGTCATTGGTCTTTCATTGTCTCAGGCCACGCGTGCTCAATGGCGGCTTCTCTACAAAAGTCAGGACATTGTCGCTCCAGGGGCTGACACTGCTCTTAGCATTACCTCCATCGAGTCCCGAGGCCTCTTCAGCAAGTATCTGGTCGTCCGTTCTGACAATCAACCTAAGTCGCTTGTTCTCAAAAATGCGGTTTGGGGCTACGTTGACGGGAACAACCGAGTATGGCGCTCGTACGACAAAGACAGCTACTTGTTGGTTAAGTACAATGGCGGCTGGGCCGAGTATGCCATCAATCGGTTTGTATCAGGTACCAGCTTCCGAACATACATGCAGCCCATGTACAGCCGAACGCTCGATAGTCCTATTCATTCCACCTGGCAGGCCGCGATGAAAGACGTTCCCCCTTCGTTTATCCTGAAATAGATTGGCTCCACTTATTTAACGTGAATAACGGCTGAATATAGATTGACAAAATGTCAACTTAAGACCAGGATGCACACCTGATACAAAAAGATTTAACCACAGAGGCACAAAGTACACAGAGGTTGATCAGGAACATTTCTTCCCTATCAATCTCTGTGTACTTTGTGCCTCTGTGGTTGAATCTTTTTGTATCAGGATTGTATAACGTGAACAACAAATGCGTTAAAGCTAGATTCGGACCTACTCAACACGTTATTTACGCTGTTTTAGCATCCAGTCATAAATAGCCTGGTCTTCGTATAGGTATTGAATACTATGGCCTTCGTTGGCCAATCGCGTGAATTTAACCTTTCCCAGACAAGCTTCCAGCCGTTTGACCAGCCTCTCTGTTTCGGAAATAGGAATAACATCGTCGGCTGTGCCATGAAACGCCCAGACCGGGATGTGTTTAATGGCACAAATTTTTGTCGAATCATCACAACCACCGCAAAGTGGAACGACGGCCGCAAATTTATCAGGATAGGCCACCGCCGTTTGCCAGGCGCCATAGCCACCCATACTAATCCCGGTTATATAAACCCGCCTGGGATCAATCCTGTATTTTTGGTTAGTTCTGCATATAGCGAATCGAACCAGTTATCGGTCGACCAGAACTTACCATCCGGGCATTGAGGGGAAGCAATAATGAAGTTGAAGTGGCGCCCCTGATCGACCAGATAGGGTAAGCCATACGTTTTCAATTTACTGAAATCCTGCCCTCGTTGGGAGCCACCATGCAAATAAATGACCAAAGGAAACGCCGAACCTTTATCAACATAATTATTGGGCAAGTATATTAAATAAGGGTAATTCTCGTTCTGCTTATGATTGTTTTGAGCCTTTAGCTCATTTGGCAAAGCAAGTGCACTGAAATAAAGGAGAAAGATAAAAGACCACAAGGAGCGCATACCGATAAGATTATCTACAAAGATTAACAAAACGTAATGTAATCATTTCGGAATGCAGTAAAGTATTTCCAACCCTTTAGCCTTAGCGTGCATCCGTTATCCTAAACCCAATTGATCATGAGATATCAAATTATTTTCAGCTTGTTATCCTTCCTTTTACTCTGTCAAAGTAAGTCTATATACGGACAATCCAAGCAGCAAACAGAGCCGTTTCCCACCTACCAGCAGATTCGGCCAGCTGGTCAAAAGGTTGAGATATTCGACTATGTGCCTCAACAATTGAACAAAGAGGTTATCCAGCAAAAAATTATATTCAAACTTTTCGATTATCCTGAAGGTGAGGTCATTTATTTCCTGAATGGCAAAAAAACGACCAATGAGGACGAAGCCAAAACAATCATTTACCAGAATGGGAATAAGATTAACAGTATTGGCATTACGGAACCTACCACCGATGTTAAAAGGATCATCACAATTGATTTTACACCAAAAAAGTAGTGTCAGCTCTATAAACAGCAAGGCCTGAATCCGTATGGAATCAGGCCTTCTTACGTAAAATCTCTAGCTGCTATTGGTGTTCCATACCGCCACCTTTCTTGCAGCAACTTGGTAATTTATTATAACCAGCCTGGTCAGCCGCTACCTCTTCAGCGTCGTAACCCGTCTTGCTGATGTTGGCTTTTAGCCTGGCAACATCCGTTTTTGCCGGGTTGTATTTAATCGTGACCACTTTTGTTTTCACATCTAAGTCAGCTTCTTTGACACCCTTTTCGAAAGCAAGATTCCGCTCGATGCGGGATTTGCACATGCCGCAAATGGCCGACGTCTTGATCTTTACTTCTTTATCCTTGTCATCGCGCGTGGGTGCTCCGGCGAAGAGGTTGCCCATAAGCATCAGCGAAGTCAGGGCGGTTAGAAACAGGTTACGCAACATGGTTTGGCTTGGTTTATAGTGAATTAATAACGAAAATTTAAGTTAAATGGTGCCGTTGACCGGCATTTACATACTCATTTTATGATTCATTCGGTTATGCCCGGAATGGTTCATCGTGCGCATCGACATTAAGCTGGGTGACAGTCGAAGGTAGATCTGCCCCGAAACAGGTGTCTTTCCGTAAAACGCCTGTAGTGATTTATCGGGAAGGCTCGTGGTCACCTGCGCGCCCAGGACTACATCTGATCTAAGTTGCTGCGCAATACGATAATTCACACCCAATGTCAGGTTGTTAATG
Source organism: Spirosoma aerophilum (assembly GCF_054782495.1). NCBI lineage: Bacteria > Pseudomonadati > Bacteroidota > Cytophagia > Cytophagales > Cytophagaceae > Spirosoma > Spirosoma aerophilum. The sequence continues at coordinate 1,649,877 of NZ_BAAGSJ010000013.1, forward strand.
GTGAACATTTTATTGTGTGCCATTTGACCCGACTCTCCGCCGGCCGTTGGGTTATACAAGCTTAACTCCTCTGCCGATTTACTGACGTTCTCATATCGCCCGTAAAAGGCCACTTTATCTTTTTGCAAGCTACTTTCGGCTAGATACGAATTTTCGCCCGAGCCGTCATGGCTATTACGTCCCCAGACAAAGGAAGATGTTACGTAGCTGTCAGGTCCTAACCCTTTGCTATGCAAAATAGATGCCGTAGTACGCGTGATGTTTTCTTCGGGATGTGCTTCTTCGGGGCTGTGCAGAAAACCCTGTGAAAATTGTACCGCCAATGACGGAGAAGGATTTATTGATAACCGATACGAATAACTGTTGAAGGTAGGCTTATCAAAGTTGTACCGGTGCTCGTCAGGCTCCCGGCCCGTAAACGTCGATGCTTCCAGCCGGGCCCATTTATAGCGGATGCCAGCGGTAGCCACGCCAAACAAAATGTGCGTAGCATCCTGCCAATGGTGACTCAGTGGTGCATCAGGATTATTAAAAGCCGAAATCCGGTGCATGAAAGCAGGCGGCCCAAGCGCCGGTTCGCCGGGATAGCCCACGTAGCCAAACAGATCTACATCTTTACTGAAAGCATGGCTGTAGCTCACAGACAGTTCAGAGACAAGATCGTGTGGGTGTTGCTTGTCAATCAGTGGTTGACCTTTGTAGGATTCACCCGTTTGGAAAAGCAGCGGATAGCCCCCATTCCCAACCGTTAACGGGTCGAGCGATAGCATAGCCCGAACCTGGAACAGACCCCGTTTTCCTACTTTCCGCTGGGCCATTCCCATAAACCAGTTTGGTGCGCCAAACTGCTCCCCACGCCCTCGTCGGTCGGGGTTGTTGCTGTTCTGGCTGGTATACCGCAGATAGATTGCATAGTGCAGCATGAATGACCAGCCGCTGGGTGTTGGCTGACTCATGTACGCATACATGGGCGTGTTATCGGGGTGCCAGGACGTGCCCGAGCCATTTCGATTCATGGGCAGATATCGGGACAGCGAATGTGTCATACCCATGCTTGTATCCATCGTTAATCCGTCATTCAGCCTGCCCATCGAACTATCCATAGCCATGCCCTGGTGACTGCTCATGTCCATGCCGCCATGCATCGAGTGATCCATGGGTTTTGTCGTGTCAGCTTTTGGTTGGGCGGGCATAGTCATTCCTTCGTGATGCTGGGCAGAGGCTGTTACTGCCATAAGCATGAATGGCAGGGTAAAAAGTGCATGTTTCATAACGTTGTTGAGTCAATCAAATAATCGTTGCCCGGATCGTACCCTCCTGTTCCCAGAGGCACATGACCCGGTCATTTGCCAGTCGTGTCAGTTTGGCGTACCCTCCTGTCCCCAAAACTGTTGGCTGGGGTTGCTTTGGCGTAATCACCCAAAGCTGCCCGGCCTGCTGATAGACAATATAATCGCCTTGTTTAGTAGTGACAATTCGAGGGTTTTTGCCCCCGACAATTTCTGTTTCTGGCTGACCGGGACGAGCCGTGTAGAGTTTATCAGCCCGTCGCCAAACGGTAGAAATTGACCCGTTGGCATCTATGTCCAACCCGCCCCCATCCATCGGGCAGGCATTTAGTTTCCAGGTTCCTTCCCCCAATTTCTCCACTTTGCCAAACGTTTTCCCCCCATCTGCCGACCGTAGCAGGTACATATCCCGTGAACCATTGAGAAAATTGCGGAACATGAGCGCCACTTGTTTTCCCCGGCTAACAGCGGATACCTGACAGCATTCGCAGATAGTACCATCCGGCGATTGATACAGGATCTGATTGGGTTGCCACGTCTGGCCTCCATCGGTCGAATGGGCACCAACCAGCTTATTCCGCTTATCCCCTCGCAGGTCGAGCCAGATAGCGGTATACTCATTGGCAGGCCCGGCCGTTACAGCCATTAAACCTTCCTTGGCAACATCATTTACATCATTTATCCGAATCCGTTTTTGCCATTTACCGGTTGAACGGTTCAGCGTGTAAGCCCAAACATTACCTGACTTGTCCAGTGCAGTAAGCAACACAGACTGTTTGGTGGTGGCAATTTGCGGCCCGCGTGTGGCTCCAAGATGTAAACCCGGCAGACTATCCACCCGAACGGCCGGCTCAAACGAATTGCCATTACCGGAAGTGGTATAATAGATAACCTCCCCCTTTCCATACACTATATGTGCCATGCCGCCGGGGTCGGTGGCAATAGATGGCTGGATACCCTGACCAACGACCTTGCCTGTTGTTGGTAGCGGGTCAGCAGACCAGTGAAGTATGGTTAAAAGACTGAGGAAAAAGGGTAGCATAGAGCGTTAGTTTTTTTTAGTAGGGTGAGAATGGCCGAAAAATCATCGGGAAGACTTTTCGGCCATTTTTCTAGGCATTGGCCGACATCGACCGGCATTCTTCGGCGCATTTGCGGCAGGCTTCGGCGCAGGCTTTGCAATGGGCATGGTGACCGGCGTGTTTTTCACACTCTTCGGCACAAGCCTCACACACTTCAGCACACAAAACCATAAAGTCCCGGGCGAACTCCGAACCCCGGGCGTCTAACCGACCACAGAGCGTACAAATGTCTGCACAATCTCGGCAGAGCTTAATGCAGTCGGTCATGTCGTGGCCTTTGCTGTCGCTGTCGCCCATTTCCAGACAGGCCGTTACACAGCGTTCGCAGGCTTCGGCACATTCGAAACAGGTGTCGGTGTGGTTGTGGTTGTGTTGCATGGTTTCCATAATCGTTGTTCGTTAAATGACCATCGTTGATCTGACAAAATAACTACGCTTACTCGATAGAGTTTTTACATAATTGTCTGTCCGTTTCATACAAAAGAGACAGCAACCCCTAAGAATTTTGAACCACCCTCAACAACCACTTACCCTAAATAGCATCCAGACTTCGCCTTTCTGTACGGACTAACTTCCGAAACTGGCCCGGTGTCTGTCCGGTTACCTGTCGAAACTGATTCGACAGGTGTTGAACGCTGCTATAACTCAGCCGCCACGCTATTTCGCTCAGGGTCAGTTCGTCGTATTGCAACCATTCTTTTACTTTTTCAATCTTAAGGGCTATGATATACTTCTCCAGCGTTTGCCCTTCGCTTGCCGAAAAAAGGCTGCTTAGGTAAGAATATTCATATCCCAGCTTCCTTTCCAGAAAGGTCGAGTAGTTTTCACTGGCCAGCCGCTCGCCTTTCAGGTGCTGTATTTCGTTGATAAGCAGTAATTTGATGTGCTCAACCAGAAACTGCTTTTTATCATCGATCAGATCGAAGCCGTTGGCCTGTAGTGCCTTCCGAATGTCGTCGAGCGAAACCGTATCGGTTAATTTTTCAATGTCAACATCCCCTAGTTCAACCCGGTTAACGGTCAGACCTAATTTTTCGAGTTCTTCGCGTACGACACGCTTGCAACGGTCGCACACCATATTTCGGATGGTTAGCGTCATCAGTTCATGGGTTTAAAACGAAAGCCAACATAAACCATTCGTCCGGTTATCGGCCCCCAAACCTGCGATCCGGCATCGAAGCGGGTACCGAAGGGATCGTTAGCCGCTACAATAGGGTTGAGCTGACGGAAGCCGGTCAGGTTCTCGCCACCCAGATAGATCTCCCAACCCGACAGAAACGCGCGGCTCACCTGGGCATTCAGGTTATAAAATCCCGGTGCAAAGGCCGTCGGCATGTTTTCATAACTGGAATGAACGTACCCTTCTGCTAAATACGGGATTCGCCGGGGACCATTCCATTGCAGCGTTGCATCGAATTTCCATTTATCGAATGGCAGCGCATAACCTGCGTTGAACAGCACCCGTTCGCGGCTGACCATCATTTTCGGCAGCAGTCTTTGCTCACCAAAAGGCCCGCCCATACTCTGCTGTACATCGAACAGTCGATAAGCGGCTTTTACTTCCAGGCGTTTGGCAGGCTGTACATTCAGTTCGGCCTGAAAACTATTGGCAAATGATCGGGCTTGGGCACCGGCTCTGTTCAGGTTGTAAAAATGAAGTTCTCCCGGATGTTCAATGTCGACAATCAGTTGGTTCTGGAAATCGGTCCGGTGGTAATCCACTACCAGCGACGCTTTTTTACCCAATAGGGAAAAGTCGTTGGTAACGCTTAACCCATAGTTCCAGGAAGTCTCGGGCTGGAACGACCCCATGAGGAACACCGCCCGCGAACTAACCAGATATCCGAAGTTTTCGGCCAAGGGGTTGGCAATTCGGAAGCCACGCCCGGCTGAAGCCCGAACGGTCAAATTCTGATTGATGGAATACTTAACGTGTGCTCTGGGTGTCCACTGCGCCCCGAATAAGTTGTGGTAATCAAAACGCCCCCCCAGCACCATTGTTAGCTTTTCGGGGTAGGTATAGGTGTACTCAGCGAAAACACCCGGTACCGATTCTGTCCGACTCGTTTGCAACGTCCCCAGCTGCTCCCGATAATCTTCAAGCAGGTAACTTATGCCCGCTTTGTATGCATGGTTGGTGTTGCCGATAATGGACTGATAGATCAGGTTACCGTAGAATGTGCGTTGCTGACCCGCATACGGTTTATAGCCAAAATTGGCCGTTTGTTCGTGGGTCACCCCATTCAAAATCAACCCCAGTCCTTTGTAGGGTTTCTCGGGATACAGGATCGCTGTTTTTGAGAAAAACTCAAGCCGCTTCGTCGTGTTCCCAAACTTGTACCGGGTATCGCCAAAACGGGACAACTGCCCCCCATCCCGATCTTCGTAAAGTGCCTTTACGCCAAATTGGGCCATAAACCGGTCACTGCTGTATTTGTAGCGGTTGATGGCGTTGATTTGCGAGTAAAGAGGCAAATCACGAAAGCCATCGTTGTTCTGATCAAGTTCGTTACGGAGTGTGCTGGCATGCCCTAACACGCCCATGCTCCATTTTTTATTCAGCGGTTTCGACCAGTTGACGTTGCCTTCCAGACGCCCAAAACTGTTCGCGTAGGCATTCAGGAAGAGCTTGTTTTTTTCGTCGTCGGGCTTTTGCAATTCGACATTTATCTGGCCACTCATCGACTCGTAGCCGTTCACGACCGAACCAGCCCCTTTCCCTACATCAATGCTGGTAATCCAGGTACCAGGAATATAATTAAGGCCAAATGTGGTGGCCAGCCCACGCACCGTTGGAATATTCTCGACATTGGTTTGTACGTACTGTCCGCCCAGTCCAAGAAATTGGATCTGCTTGGCTCCCGTAACGGCATCACTATACGAAACGCTGACGGATGCATTGGTTTCGAAGCTTTCCGAGAGATTACAGCAAGCGGCTTTGGCAAGTGTACGCTGATTAATAAAATCCGTCTGGATAGGGTTGATCCGGTCAATTTGCCCCGGTGCCCCAGACACCGTCACCTCCTGTAAAGTCCGCTCCGAACGAAGCGTCACCGTCAATTCCTGCGATGGTGTTTCGACCCGAATGGTATCGGGCAAGTAACCAACGTAACTGGCAATCAGGGTGTTTTGAGATGGATGCGCTGGCAGCTGAAATATCCCATTGGCATCCGTAATGGTGCCAGCATTTGTGCCAACCCAGCGTACAGTGGCCCCGACAAGTGATACGCGTTTACCGTTTACGGTTTCGCCAACGCTGCCCCGAACGGAAGCTATAAGTTGTGTATTTGTTGAATCGGATTGCGCCTGAACGGAATTAAATAAACCTGTGCAGAGCCCCCCGCTAAGCAGAGCAATCCATAAAGAAGAAAATCGCATGAGTTCGTTGATTAATAGGTACGTGTGATGGCCCTGTATCGAAATGACACCGGCCTTAACGACTTAATCAACGTATCAAAGAAGGAGACTCCGGACGAGCGTCAGAATGTCGCGCCCGGACAAGGAAGGGGGAGAGGCAAACTCAGTGACGGATGCTGTGTTACGGGAAAACACAACATCAATAACCCAGGCCATAACAGCAACAACGCTGGTAAGAACAGCCTCAGTAACAATCTTAACGAACTTGGCAACGAACTGACTGAGTGAGGACGAAATATCAACGTTCTCGAAGTGCTGGTCATCCTGACAGCATTCTGTCTTTTTAACGACCGTTTGCTGCACCGGCTCAGCCTGCTTGCCCGTCTCACAGGTAGGTGATTTGGCCTCGCTAAAAGCGACCACTACCGTCTTTTTCTTACCGCGCATCTGGCACGTATGCTCAACCAGACCAAAGCCGGTACTGCTAAGCAATACGACACAGGCCATGAGTAGGTTAAACAGTTGGAACAGATTGCGTTTCATGATGGGACAAATATCAGCATCGAACGAATTCAACGCAAGCGTTTAGGCTTGAAAGCCAGCAATTTCATAAAAAAAGAATGCCATTCTATAAAAAAGAATGGCATTCGGCAATATTTCTACACGGTTTCCGGTTCCGGGCTCAGAACCTCGCTGAGCGGACGCAGATTTCGTTGTTCTTCTTCATTATACGGGAATATCTCCAGAATCTTCGTGGTGTTGACATCCGTAATCTCAAACGGGTCAAGCGCCGATTTCAAACTTGCTTCCACACGCTCGTAGGCCTGTTTGGGGTTTTCGGCATTGACAAGCATAACGCTGGGCGTTTTCTTCTGTTTCCCCGATTTTTCATCTTCGGTAATGAACATAGCCTTTACCTTATACCAGACCTCGCCCCCGTCTTCAACATGGAACACATCGGCCAGTTTCATGCGCGAGATGTTTGTAATTTCAAAGTCGGGCGTGTTAGCCGCAATCTCCTGATAAAGACGAGCTTCGGCATCAGTATAGCTAACGGCATCTACCAGATAGGCTTCCGTAACCGTTTTCTGCTTGATAAATTCTTCATTCCGGGTGCCGACATTCGAATCGTCGATGGGCTGCTGATAGCGGATTTTTCCGAGAAACCAGTTGGGCATTTTAACGAATTTTAGTTCTCTTTTATAACGTAAATAAGGGTGCAAAGGTGCCGAAAAAGAGTGAAGAATGATACGTGATGCGTGAAGAATAATTGGCTCTTAAAGCGTTTATTCTTCATTCATCACGTATCATTCTTCACTTATTTTTTACTCGTCTGGTTAGCTTGCCGGATGGTCTGCTCGATAGCGTCCCATTGCTCGTTGGTTACTTTTTCGAGGTGGCTGAACTCACCCGCCATCAGCACTTCGCCCCCGTCGATGGTGATGCTCTCGCCGGTAATGTAGCCCGAATAATCGGACAGCAGAAAAGCCGCCAGGTTCGCCAGTTCGCCATGTTCACCTACGCGGTGAAGCGGTATACGGCTGGTGGGGTCCATCATGCTGGCCAGCGGTTCCGGGAAGAGCCGATCCCAGGCACCTTTCGTTGGAAATGGACCAGGGGCAATGGCGTTGAGTCGTATACCGTATTTTCCCCACTCGGCCGCGAGTGACTTGGTCATGATCAGGGCACCCCCTTTAGCCACGGCCGACGGCACTACATAACCCGAACCCGTGGTAGCATAGGTCGTTGAAATATTGAGCACGGTACCGGGTATCTTGTTCTCGATCCAGTATTTACCAACGGCCAGCGTGAAGTAGTAGGTACCGCGCAAAACGATGTCGACAATGGTATCGAAGGCCTTATAAGATAATCGTTCGGTAGGGCTGATAAAATTCCCGGCCGAGTTGTTCAGCAGGCCATTGAGCTGCCCGAACTTCTCCAGTGTCTTACTGATGACGTTTTCAATTTCTTCGGGCTTTCGAACATCGCAGGCAACAGCCAGCACCTGCCCGCCCGTTTCTTCCATTAACTCGATGGCGGTCTGGTCGAGAACGGCCTGTCGGCGGCTGCAAATGGTTACGTTCGCACCCAGTTGGAGCAGGTAGCGACTCACCGATTTGCCCAGGCCTGTTCCGCCACCGGTCACAATAATGGTTTTACCCTTTAGCGCGTCGTCGCGCAGCATTCCTGTTGTCATGATCAATTATGAATGAGTGAATGAAGAAAAGAGTGAATAGACCACCCGCCCTGGGCGGATCAAATAAACAGGTTGTTACTCCGGACACGAGTCGCTCATTCACTCATTTGCCTCAATACCCCCGACTTATTTTCTTGTTAAACTCAGCTTTTCGTTTTTCTACTGTTGCTTCCATGGCTTCGCTGAAATCGACGGATTGCATCTGGCTGGAATTCCAGACCGCTACGTATTGCAAACCGTCTTCAATGGATTTATTCAGGCTGTAATTGAGCACTTCTTTGGCACCCTGTACCGCCGGAGCCGGATTGGCTGCAATCTGCTGGGCAAGCGTATGGGCAGCTTCAAACAAGGCTTCGGGTGTATCATAGACATGATTCACCAACCCAACGCGCTCCGCAAAAGCTGCATCATAGTCGCCCCCTGTAAAGGCCATCTCCCGTGTAAATCCCTGCCCAATGAGGTGAGGGAGAAACTGCAACCCGCCAATATCGGGAGTAATGGCCAGTTTAGCTTCGCGTAAACTGAATTTAGCGTCACGCGAACACAGGCGAATATCGGCTGCAGCTATCATGTTGAGCCCCCCCCCAATGCACCAGCCATGGACGGCGGCAATAACGGGTCGGGGCGATTCGTGCATCTTCACAAATCCCGACTGCATAAAGCGAATCTGAGCCATCAGTTTTCGACGCTCACTAGCCATCGTATTCCCGGTGGCCATGCTCGCAATGCGCGGCATCATCCGGGAAACATCCAGCCCGTAACTAAAGTGATCGCCACTACCCCGAAATACGATACAACGCACCGAGGCCATGGAGTTAATCTCATCCATGGCCTGAGGCAGTTCATCCCAAAATTCCGGCCCCATAGCGTTTCCCTTGCCCGGTCCGAGCAGTGTGACGGTCATAACGCCGTCGGTTTCGTTCAGTTCGATTGATTGATACGTCTGTGCCATAAAAACTAGTATGCTTGCATACGGTCACCATAAAGGTAAACGATTTCCCGATTAGCCGGTAATCCGGATCGAATATGGTCCCGTAAAGTTTAGTTTCCCTTCCAGCTTAATGTTTCTCACCGTAATTGGTTTGTCAATTGTCAGGGTATGACCGCTGTTTACTTTCACTAACTCCGTTGCGTATGGCACACGGCCAACACTCCAGGCTGTACGATCCTGCCAGTTGCCCGAACCAACCGTTTCGACTACGGATGAAAATAGGGAAACCGTTGGAAAGTTACGAAAGAGCACGGCATCCGTTTTGGCGGGTACAATCCCAAACCAACCGGTCAACACGTCGGCATACACTCGCCTAAAGTCAATCTGCATGGGAATATCCTTATTGCCATAGTTTCCTATCAGGTTGGTCAGATCAGGATTTTGACCAATGGTCTGGTGTTTAACTCCGCTACCAAAAACAAACATCGGGGCTCCAACTCCATGATCGGTTCCGTTAGACGCATTGGCGTTGGCCCGGCGGCCAAACTCCGAGAATGTTAACCCAACGACCCGGTCCTGCGTGCCCTGCAGCGCCAGATCGCGCTGAAATGCAGTGATCGCCGACGAAACCTTACTTAACAAGGTCTTATGCTCTCCCGCCGTCGAATCTGCCGAATCGACCTGGGCCGAGTGCGTATCAAAGCCATTCATCGATACAAAATACACTTTCGTTTTCATACCTCCATGAATAAGCCGGGCCACGATTTTCAACTGATCGGCGAGGGCATTTTTTGTACTCGGTTCGGGATAGCTAGCGAGGTTTTTTCCCATTTCGGCAGCCTGCTTAATCTTCCCAGCGTAGCCAACGGCCAGTGTCTGTTGCTTCCGAACAAAAGCGATAAGTCCACCGGCATCGCCGGGAAGGGTATCGGCAGGCGAAACCGGCTCCCCCGATCCTACCAGGGCATAAAAATTATCGGGATCATTCAGCGCAATTGCCATAGACTGCTGGCCTCCCAGCAACGCCGTTGACGTAATATACCCGATCTGAATAGCCAGTGGGTCGTCCATTTGTGAATTCGGATAACTCGCGGGATAATCCGGAAATCGATCGTCGAGGTAACGACCTGCCCAACCTGAAACAGATGTCTGGCTGGCATCAACGGCCGTCATCCAGATGTCCGTGGATCGGGCGTGTGACTGATCCTGATTGGGATAAGCGACCGAGTGCAAAACCGTTAATTTCCCTTCGTTAAACAGGTTTTGCAACCCTGTCATGGCCGGGTGAAAGCCCGTGGCAGGTTGCCCATTCAGTGCCAGAACGCGATTTTCCGGGATGGCAATTTTCGGTCTGAGGCTATTGTAGACTGACATCTGGTCAAGCGGAATAACGGTATTCAAACCATCGTTTCCCCCATTCAGGTAGATAATTACCAACGCGCGGTCGGTATTAAGTGCGGACGTTTGCAATAATGATTGCACCAGCGCTGATTGCCGGCTCATTGCTTTTAGGCCAATGCCGTCGAGCATGACCGGAGCCAAACAGGCTGATGCCGTTGAAAGAAAATCCCGACGATTCATCCGTTATATCTAATTAGCCTCCCCAAGAGTTTGCCTGTACGAGCTGTCAAGGGCATTCCGTTAAAAAACTTGATATTCTGCCATTCGAAGCATGTAGCGCATCAGGGTCTGTAGCCGCCATAGCACGGTAAATCGACTGCCCAGATCCGTTGGGTTTCTGCGGTAGGCATTCCATTCAAATAACCAGTCGGTACGAGGCACCCCCTGCATCATAATGGTATCGATCAGAAAATCCTGCTGGGATTGAAAGAGGTCGACCATATACAAATTTCTCAATAAACTAGCCAGGATATCGGCACAGGTGATCGGTGGTGTACCCGACACATCCGAAAAATTCGGTTGCTGGGCAGTAACCCAAGCAACGAGGTCGATGCCGATGGTATAGCCAGGCTTGATTTCCAGCCATCGCCAGATGAATGCATCCGTCAGATTACCTCGCAACCCAATGGTACTGGTATTAATCCACAGTTTCGAAAAGCCCGTCTGGTAATAGGGATCGTAGCCCAGCACTGAAGGCTGGTCAATGAGACTCATCTGCATATCGGTGGTTTGATAGAAGACGAATTCGAAGTATTTCCGAAAAGCAACAGAATCAGTAACCGGATCAGGGATGGGCTGATTGAAAAAGCGCAGCGAGCCAATTGTCAGTTCAAGGGGTGATTTTATCATAGCCCCAATAACAGCCGAGTCAAAAAAAGCCTGGCTTGTCAAGAGCTTCTCAATGACGGGGCGAATCTCAAAATTATTGGATGGACTGGCAAAAAAGGTGGCCAGGGGTATAATGATATTTGTTTCAACATCCGCCGTGACAGTTGGATTTACATACCAGCGATAGAGTTTACGGCAGATAATGCGAGGGCAATTCGGATGCCTTAACAGCATTTCGACAAGTTCACTCATTTCGGCGTCACCTGCAGAACTTGTACCCGGATTTGAAACCGCCCTCCCCCGAATAACGGTATTGCCGTAATGGGCCGAGAACTGTTTGTCCGTAGCGTCATGTAGATTATCGGTGAAGGTCGTGGTAAACGTCGTCGACCCTATGGCATTATGGTTGGTGTGCCCCCAGCCAGTCAGCACGTTAGCTGCAGCTTTTACATCATCTTCTGTATAGTTCTTATTCCCCTCGAAATCTACCGCTCCCACCATAAACAGCTCCTGCAACTCCCGACTGTAGTTCTCATTTGCTTTGCCCGCCTGATTTTGATCACCGTTCAGATAGACCAGCATAGCCGGTTCTTTCGTCATACTGGTCACTAAAGTCCGAAAGTTTCCAAGGGCATTTGCCCGAATCAGTTGAATGTATTGATACAGAAACCGATAGTCGCCAACCACCGTTTGGGTTACAACGAAGTGATTCTGCCAGAATAGTGCCAGCTTTTCGAGCAAACTTACCGGCCGGATTTGTTGAGTCATTTGCGCCAGCCACCAATACCGCATATACTGGCCAAGCTCATAGTTGCGGTCCAGATCAAAAGGCAACAACATATAAGGCTGGCCTACCTTGGCTTTTGTTTCATTCAGTTCTACCGGTGGCGGTGGCGAATAAGATGAGTTCGATATTAATTGGGCCACAGCGGCCTGAGCCGTCAATCCGGTAAAGGCAGTTATGTCGGCCTGCGTTGGCCCAAATGTGGTTCGACGCAGTAGGTGAGCGGCTTGTTTAGCCGATAATGGGGACGTGTATAGAGCTAGAGTTGAGGACATAGATCCGCCAGTTGGGCAACCGATCAGTCGAACTACTAAAATTGTACCATTTTTACCCCAAGCCGTTTATTTAGGCAATTCAGCGTCAGTTATTGAATCTCTTTGCAATCATACCGACCAAAATAGTGTTCATAAAGCCAAAATCATCTTTGTCATTTGGCTATGCATTTTGATACCCTTGCCCTTCGCGCTACTCACCAGTCGGACCCCGCAACCGGAGCCGTGATCCCTCCTATTCATCTGTCAACCACGTTTGCCCGCAACGAAGCCAATGAATTGCCCGCAAACTATATATATGCCCGCCCCAATAATCCAAACCGGGAAGCTCTGGAAAAAGCCATAGCTGCCCTTGAAGGGGGCGCAGTTGGCATGGCATTTGGGTCAGGACAGGCTGCGGCCATGACGCTTTTCCAGGCTCTCCGACCTGGTGACCATGTTCTTTTGTCGGCTGATGCCTACTACGGGACCCCTGCCCTACTCGAACAGGTATTTCACCCTTGGGGACTAACATATACACGGGTAAACATGCGCGATCTGGATGCTGTTGAGGCCTCCTTACATGAAAATACCCGTGTCGTCTGGTGCGAAACGCCATCTAACCCCATGCTTTCAATCACAGACCTTTTGACCGTCAGCCGCCTGGCGCACGAAGCCGGGGCCATTTGTGTGTGTGATAACACCTGGGGAACGCCCGTGCTCCAGCGCCCCCTCGACTTAAACTGCGATGTGGTGATGCACTCAACTACCAAATACCTGAGTGGACACTCGGATGTATTGGGAGGAGCCCTGGTGTTTAAACACGATAATGACTTTGCAAAACGGGTTCGCCTGCTACAAGGCCTATCGGGTGCCGTTCCCTCGCCGTTTGATTGCTGGCTGGTTAGCCGGGGCATCAAAACGCTGGGCGTTCGACTACGGGCACAAAGTCTGACAGCGCAAGCCATTGCCGATTTCCTGGATGGGCATCCAGCGGTGGAGAAAGTGCATTATCCCGGCTTGCTAAATCATCCTGATCGGGCACTGATTCACCAGCAGATGAACGGACCGGGTGCTATGCTATCGGTACAGGTGAAGGGCGACGCTACTGATGCACTGACATTTTTAGGTAAATTAAAGTTATTCACCCGTGCTACCAGCCTCGGGGGTGTTGAAAGCCTGATTGAGCACCGGGCCAGCGTAGAGGGTCCCACTTCAGCAACGCCCCAGAACCTCTTGCGAATCTCGGTTGGGCTGGAACATGCCGAAGACCTGATCGGCGATCTGGCTCAGGCGTTGAGGAAATAGATCATCCCTTATTTAGGCGAAATCTTAAAGGAAGGCGGTACAACCAACGTAGGTGGTTGGTTGAGCCTCAACGGCTGTTCATTCAACCGAAGCATGGTATAATTCATAGATGTATCCGGCACTTTTACAGGCATATTGTCCACCGTAGCCCTTACGATAGTAGGCGGATCTCCGGGGTTCCGGTAGAAGGAATTGGATTGCCGGGCAGTTGGCATTGGAATTGGGCCATTTACCGGAATCGAATCGCGCCGTACGGTTTTTGTTGGTGCTTGCGCAAAGGCAGAACCTGTCAGCAGGCAACAGCAGATGAAGAGTCTCTTCGTCATAATGATCGGTATGGTATAACTATATGATGCAAAGACCCATTTCATTCCACATTCGTTGCAGGCAACACCCATATAACCGGAAACTAAAGCCCTGACAAGGTGGTTTGTTAGGCATATTCATTGAGCTGAACACATGAAAATTACCCTGATTTCTACTTCATCGCGCAAAAACAGCAATTCGCAACGCTTTGTGAATTATATCCGGCACATTCTGGCCGACGAAGGGCAGCATGAAGTTACGATTGTTACATTCGAGCATTACGATATTCCATTTGTTGGTCAGGGATCGGTAAAAGCCGATAACCTGACCCCCTTTCAGCAGGAGTTGACCACTGCCTGGGAAGCCGCCGATCTCGTGTTATTTGCAATGCCTGAATACAACTGGACCGCTCCCCCACAGGCCACCAATGCCATTCACCAACTGGGTGGACCGGCGTTCAAACACCTGTTCGATAATAAAGTCTTCGCGATGGTGGGCATCTCAAATGGTCGGGGTGGTCGCCAACCGGCGCTGGACATGACCACGGTGATGAACAAGATCATCAGCTTTACCAATAGCTATTCCATTGTGTCGCCGAAATTATACGAGTCGCACGACACGGATAAAAATCTGGACGAAAACGGGCATTTTAGCGAAACAGGTCACGAAGTCTACGAACGGACAGTTAAAGCCTTTTTGACCTACACACTGAATGTAGCCAACCGATGGCTGGCAACCAGTCTTGTAGAGAAATAAAATATCGCTGAATTATGTAAAAGCCTGAAGCTAATCCTTCAGGCTTTTTTTTGTTCATTCAAAAACCTTAGGTTTTCATATAAAAATGCTTTCCATTAAAACCTGGTTAGGCTGTGGATGAGACGGATCAAACGAGCTTTTAAGGCAATGATTACCGACCATCAGGTTTTTCTGGGCAAATCCGTACAATCCGTTTCATCTGCGTTCCATTTTTTTATAGAAAACTTCGTTTACCGAACTGACGGCCAACCAGGTAGTGGCGGACCAATCTTCCAACCAGTATGGCTGAATGACTCAACTGTATGAAAACATTCATCGTTTCTCTTCTCTTAACGTGTGGAGTTATTTTTGGCTGCCATCAGCAGGAAAAGGCCTCTCCGGTGCGGCTACCCATTACACTCGTACCTGGTTATGGACCTTTTCATCCGGGTTTTAATGCCTTGGGAAACGACTATAAAAATGACCCCGAAGAGCTAAAAAAATGGGGGAAGCTGCGTTTGCCCGTCACAGGGGTACCGCCCAGCTGGAGCCATGTCGATAAAGCTATGGTCTGGCTTAATACTTACCAATTCATTTACCAGAATTTTCTTGCGGGCAACATTACGGATGATCATTATAAGTTTCTGCAGGAAAGCTGGAATTGGGCACCTGACACTACGAAACTTTCCGAAAAACCCATCAAATGCTATGTGTATACACTAAGGGGATTCGATGAAGACAAGGGAAAATGGACGGTTATGGTCGACACCAACAATAACCTGGATTTCAGCGATGAGACGGCGATCTACCCCGAAGTGATTAAAAACAACGATCCTTACTCGTATAAAAACCCGGCAATCGTTCAGTACGAAATCTATCAAAACGGCAGGGTGACTAAAGCAACCGTACCGATGGTGATCAAAACCAAAGAGAGTAAGTTTCTGTATAATTTTCCACAATATGCCCAGGCAACGCTGAGTCGTAATGGCGACCAGTATCCACTGGCCATACAATCCGGATTTACCAGACCAGACTTCGAATTCTGTGAGCTTGTCGCGCTGGAGTCCTTATCAGATCATCAGCGGGTTACTGAAGATAAACTGACCCAACGCAATGAAATCGTCACGTTGGGTGGGGTAAAGTACAGAAACAACGGTGTCGATTTGTACACGAATACCTTGTACCTCGACCCGATAAATGAAGATACAGAACAATACTCACTGCAGGTTGGCTACCCATTTCGCCCGTTTACTGCTCAGGAATTTTCAACGAAGCGCCTGATTAACTTCAGCGACTATAAAGGTAAATACGTTTATGTCGACTTCTGGGGAACATGGTGCACTGGCTGTGTAGCCGATATGCCCGCGTTAAAGCAGGTATATGCAGAACTAGACAAAGACCAATTTGAATTTATTGGTATCGTCGCGCAGGATACGCCCCAGACGTTAGCCCGTTTTCTTAAGAAGAATGAAGTAGTGTGGCCACAGTTCCTATCCGATAAGACAAATAAGCTGATTGATGCCTATTCGATTTCAGGATACCCAACGTCGGTCCTGCTGGATCAGGATGGCGTGGTGATCGCCAGAAATTTAAGACCTGTTCAACTTCGAAATAAGCTGAAGGAGTTGAGTAAACGATGATTGTTTGCGTGACGGATGCGTTAAATCAGATGGAGAATTGAGGGCTATGCCCTAAGTTTGAGCATGAATCAACGAATTGCTCAAATCGCGCTGGTTGTCGATGATTACGACGAAGCCATTGACTTCTATACGAAAAAGCTCAACTTCATTTTGGTTGAAGATACCATTTTGAGTAATACCAAACGATGGGTGAGAGTGCGTCCGCCGGGGGTATCGGACTTTTGCTTGTTGCTGGCAAAATCCGTCAATGAAGAGCAGAAAATTCGGGTAGGTAATCAGACAGGAGGTCGTGTTTTCCTTTTTTTATACACCGATGATTTCTGGCGGGACTACAACAATCTTCAGGCGCACAACATCAAAATTATTCGGGAGGCTTCAGACGAAGAATACGGCACGGTAGCCGTTTTTGCCGATTTATACGGCAACCTATGGGATTTGATCGAGCCCAAATAAACCGTACCCACAGACTTCAGGCCGTGTTTAATTTAGGCTAAACACGGCCTGAAGTCCGTGGGTGCAGTTTTACACAAGTTTGGTTTCTTTTGTATACAAGCCAACCAGCGTATCGACAGCATAGTCGATCTCCTCGGTAGTATTGTATTTACCGAATGAGAACCGAACATAGCCCCGATCAGCGTCCAAGTCAGGTAAGGCGGCCAGCACGTGCGACCCGACATTCGACCCACTCGAACAGGCTGACCCACCCGAAGCCGAAATACGGGCAATATCTAAGCTGAACAACAGCATGTCACTCATGTCGGAAGCGGGCAGGCTAACATTGAGCACCGTATATAAACTATTGCCTACATCGGCCGAATCGCCATTGAACTGAACATCCGGCATGTTAGCCCGGAGCTGATCGATCATCCTTGTTTTAAGATCCGTGATATGCTGCCGATGGGCTTCCATATCGCGGTAGGCAATTTCAAGGGCTTTGGCGAGACCAACGATGCCATAGACATTTTCTGTTCCACCGCGCATATTGCGCTCCTGGGCACCGCCATACACAAACGGATTAATCTTCACGTGTTCAGCGTTGACATACAAAAAACCAACGCCCTTGGGGCCATGAAATTTATGCCCGGCCCCCACAATAAAATCGACGGGTAAGGTTTGCAGATTATGCCGAAAATGGCCCATCGTCTGTACGGTATCCGAATGAAAGATGGCGTTATACGACCGGCACATCTCCCCTACCCGATTTAAATCCAGCAGGTTACCGATCTCGTTATTCCCATGCATGAGCGAAACCAGCGATCGGCCTTTACCCGTTTTTTGATGAGTGCTTAACAGCTCATCCAGATGCCCCAGATCGATATGTCCTTTCTGATCTATATTTACCAGATCCAGTTGTATGACGCCCTGTTTGGCCAGGTGCTCCAGCGTATGGAGTACAGCGTGGTGTTCCAGGGGCGACGTAATGGCATGGGTAAGGCCATAGGTTTCAATACTGCTCCGAATGGCGGTATTATCCGCTTCGGTTCCGCCGGAGGTAAAGAAAATCTCCGCGGGTGAGGTATTCAGCAACATGGCCACCGTTTTGCGGGCTTTTTCGATGGCTGTCCGCACCGTCCGGCCATGGCTGTGAATGGAAGATGGATTACCGAATTGCTCCGTCATGAGCGGTAACATGGCATCGAGAACTTCCGGGTCGAGCCGGGTCGTAGCGGCATTATCAAGGTAAACAGCAGCAGTGGGTTTCATCATCAGTCTGGTAACAAGTCTTCACAAAGGTACGGCGAATGGCCATACGGATGAAACAGCAAGTAAACACGCGTCGTTCTCACTTAACACCTGTAACTTTACAAAATGGATTTTTCACAGGCTCCCGGTCTTATTTACGCTGAACTATCGCTTTGGCTGCGCAGTGCCATTCGCTTGCTACCCGACCTGGCCGTAGCCATTCTGATATTTGTCATCTTCCTGTTTCTCTCCCGATGGTTGAGTAGAGGTCTATTAAGCGGACTTCGCCGGGTGAGCAATAATCAATCGGTAGTGAATCTGACAGGAGCCGTTGTGCAGGCGGTTATCGTAGCCATCGGCCTGTTCGTTTCGCTTGGTATCTTAGGGCTTGATAAAACAGTTACATCGCTTTTGGCGGGGGCTGGCGTCATTGCGCTGGCGGTGGGTTTTGCCTTTCAGGATTTGACCGCCAACTTTATTTCGGGGACGATGATTGCTTTGGCACAACCCATTCAGGTGGGCGATACCGTGGAAACGAATGGCTTTACGGGAAAAGTCCTCGATATCAAATTACGATCCATTGTCCTTGATAATGGGCAGGGGCAAACGGTGGAGTTGCCCAGTAAGGATGTCTTTCAAAAGCCGATTACCAACTTTTCGCGCGCAGGACAGCGACGTGTTGAGCTGGCCGCCGGTGTGTCTTACCTCGATGACCTGGCCAAGGCGCAGACCGTTGCCAGAGAGGCCGTTGCCAAGTTACCCTTTGTTTTAAAAGATCACCCCGTCGAATTCCATTATCGTCATTTTGCCGATGCAAATGTTCAATTTGTGATCTGGTTCTGGATTAAACCTGCCACGACCAGCCCTCATGCAGCGTTAAGTGAAGCCATTATCGCGGTGAAACGAGCCTTCGATGAGCATCAAATTCTCATTGTTTTTGCGGCTCAAACATTTGACCTGAAGCAGAAGCTATTCAATGCTAAACCCGAAAACTGACCCATACGCCTGTACTACTACGTAAAAATAGTCCCCGTTTGCGTTAGCTGATCCAGCAGAAATCATACTTTTACGTTACGAATCGCCTTATCACATATCACGCCTGATCCGAAACGCCTGACCACTCCCTGGTGAGGGTTTCTTCATGTACTCCTATGCCGGGTACAACGGCAAGTCCACATTCCAGACTTGCCCGGCGTCACGTAAGTTCTCCCTTTTCAAGTATCAAAACAGGAAATGCCCCGATTTCATTGGGGCTACGCTATGCCTATTCATCGCGAAACAGGTCCTGTTTCGTGCTCCAACGATGTCTGTAAAGACATTAAAACAAAACTTAACATGCAGTCAACTATAAATAAATCACTCATCCGGGATTTCTATCGGCGAGCGGTCAATCAGGGCGATATTGACTTTGCCGACCAGCTTATTTCCGAAGATTATATCCAACATAGCCTCGCGCTGAAACCCGGCAAAGTCGGTATTATGGAAGCGCTTCAGCTAATGAAGCAGATGCCCAAACCTTTAGCCACATCAGCACCGTTCATCCGACTTATTGCCGAAGGTGATTATGTGGTCACGAACCTAAGCTTTGACTGGGGCGGCAAACAGAAAGTTGTTGTCGATCTGTTTCGATTCGAAAACGGAAAAGTCATCGAACACTGGGATGCCGTTCAGGACCAGCCCGAATGGACGATTAACGGCCATGCCATGATGGACGGACCAATGCCGCTGGAGGATAATAATTTGACAGGGCCCAATAAAGGGATTGTGAACGGGTTTTTCCAACGGGTACTCATCGACCGACAACTGGATGTACTTCCCCATTATGTCGAGAGGGATCTCATCCAGCATAAGCCGGAAATCGCCAATGGGATAAATGGATTGCAGGACTACCTGAGTCAAAACCCTAATGAACTGGCTATTTCAAAAATTCTGCTTAGTATCGGTGAAGGTGATTTCGTAGTCGTTCAATCCGAGGGGACCAGCGCTCAGGAACCAACCATGTTCTATGACATATTCCGTTTAACACAGGGTAAGATCGTGGAGCAGTGGGGCGTTAGCCAACGGCTAATGTAGTACCGATCGTCGGCCCGGTCGGGTGGTTACTTTTTTGCTTTCCACCCGACCAGGACGGTCGGCACTACCCTATTTAACTTTATAGAACTTAGCCCCAAAGAGGAAAATAACGGCGTAACAGATGATTGGGAGGTAATACGCGGAGGCAACGTCTTTCTCGGCAACCATACCCATTAAAAAAGGAAACACGGCTCCACCAACGACACCCATGGAAATAAAAGAGGAGGCCTGCTGCGTGTGAGCGCCAAGGTTTTTCAGCCCTAAGCTAAAAATGGTCGGGAACATGATGCTAAAAAAGAAATTGAGCATCATGAGCGCGATAAACGACGGCCATCCAAAGCTTTGTGCCACGATCAGGCACATCAAAATGTTGCAGGCGGCAAAAATAGCCAGCAATGTATGGGGGGCAATAACGCGCATCAGGAAGGTACCGGCAAATCGCCCTGCCAGCATCAGAGCCATAAAATAGATCATGTAATTACCTGCGGTGGCATCGGGGAAGCCCATTTTTTCGTGGCCATAGTTGATGAAAAATGCCCAGGTCCCACCCTGTGCCGCCACATTGAAAAACTGCGCGATAACGGCCCACACAAAGTGCTTGTGTTGAAAAAGGGTTTTACCCGGCTCAACATCAACATTCGCGGCATCAGGGTCAGCCACGATAGCATGCGGATCGGTTAGAGTTGGTACTTTCACAAATGAGAAAAGTATCGCAATCGTAGCGATGACACTGCCAATAACGATGTACAAGGTCTTAACAGACGTCAGATCGGTGCTTCCTTCCGTATTGTTCCGTAACAGAAAATAAGAACCAATGGCTGGCCCGATAATGGCGCCAAGGGCGTTAAAGGCCTGTGCGAAGTTAATACGCTGATCACTGGTACGCTGGTCGCCAAGGGAAGCGACAAACGGGTGAGCTACCGTTTCAAGGGTAGAAATGCCACAACCCAGAATAAACAGGGCTATCCCAAAAAATGGAAATGAAGCAGCCGCAGCCGCTGGAACGAACAAAAACGAACCCGTAGCGAACAGCGTAAGCCCTAATAACACCCCTTTTTTGTAGCCAAACCGTTTCATGAACAACCCGGCCGGTATACCCATGACGAAATAAGCCCCGAAAATAGCAAACTGAACAAAGGCCGACTGGGTCTTGGTCAGGCTCAGAACGTGTTGAAAATGCTTGTTGAGCACATCCCCCATTGTAATGGCGACTCCCCAGAACATGAAAAGAGACGTTACAAACACTAACGTAACAAGGTATTTGCTTTCGGTAAAAGCGGCTTTGGGTTGATCAGGGATTGATGTTGCTGGCTGCATAATTGCGGTCTAATGGAGTCTGTTTCTGAGTAAGGTCTATAAAAAATAACCCCGTTGCACTAGCCAAAGCTTCAGGCGATAATCAACCTACTTATGGCATCAATTGGCAACGGGGATCAATTTCATTCAGGAATTAAGGAACGTCAGGGCTCGGCCAGGGCTTGAATCGTCAAACCGACGAACCGATCATTATTTCAACTTTCCCATTTGCTCTATGTTCCGGCGGGTATCCAGTCGGCTGGCCTGCGCCAGTTCCATCGACTTTTGGGCCGCTCGCTGAGCATCGGTCGACTTACCCCCCCGGCGATAGGCTTCGGCCAGTTCATAATACAGATCGGCCTGTTCCTTTGGAGCCGGGTTCAGGGCCAGCCCTTTGTTTACCCATTTTGCTACCGTTGGCACATCAACTGCATCGGGGCTGGACCGGTTGAAAAGCCGGGAAATGTAAATGTATTCCGGAATGGACAACTGGTTTGAATTGACCTGATTATCCATTCGTTCCACTGCTTTGGCCGTCTGGCGGGCGCGGAAGTACGCATTGACTTCGGGCAGCAGCGTTCGATTGGCCGCTATCTTCGGATCGATACCAATTTTAACCAGATCCTGGCGCACCTGCATGATTTTGCTGATGGGAAACTGCGCACCCCGTCCGCTGAAGAGCGAAGACATAATGATGTTTTCGGCTACCTGCAACACTGGCTCTGCCCCATACGCTTTGCGATAGGTATCCAGGTGCCCAAGCATGTACTGAAACATGGGATTTTCGAAGTCCAGCACGAGTTTTTGTAAGGCCAGCCAATTGGTTTGATTGGCAAATGTGGCGGGCGACTGCTGGCGGGCATAGTCGTTCATAGCCGACATATTCGCCATCGTATCCCGGGTAACGCGGGCATACATGGCGTAATCGATCAGAAAATTAGCCGACCGTTCCCCCTGCTGGTAGCGAGATTTCATCGTCTGACTTCTTGCTTGTGGGTCCAGTGCGTTTGTACCATGCCGAATAACTTCGTCCGTTGAGTTGTTGCTCATAGCGAAGTGGATCAGATTCTGCTGAGGATCGAAATACAAAAACAGCGGCAGGGAGGGCACAAACAAATGGCGGCTTTCAATAAACGCCTGCGTCGTTTTCTGGCCAATATCCAGCTTTGTACTCAAAAACTTGGTGTTATAAAACTTCCCCACCCGACTGTCTGCCAGTGTTGGAATAAAACTCTGACAGGTATGGCAGGTTGGCGAATAAATTTCCACAAAAACAGGTTTACCCGTTCGGCGTGCTTCCTGAAATACGGCGTTGATTGGCGTCGCTTTAAACTGAATACCACCGGGCTTTTGAGCCAGAACAATGTTTGCTACAAACAGCAGCAGAAGGATTTTTTTCATAAAATATTAGCAGGCGTTACGAGGTACGTCGTAGCAAATTAACGACCAAAGTTGCCAGATAGGTATCCGTTATTGCTGTTGCTGCTTTTGCTGCTTGATCTCCTCCTCCAGGCGCTTACTCAACACTTTGCAGGTATTCTCGATATCGTCGGCCATTCGCTGGTCGCCGGTGGCACTCAGGGCCGTATCGGCAATACCACTCATGATCTCGATCATAAACCGTTTCATATCCACAACTTCCATGTCCTTTGTCCAAAGGTCAATTTTGAGGGTACTGTTATGGTAATGGTCCCACAACGAAATCGCGATGGCCCGTGTATCACTCAATCCCTCGTTTGGGTTGTCGGTAGCTTCCCAATATATTTTTTCCGGGATATTCTGGTTGTCTAATTCAACCGAAAAATGAATGTCTGATTTTTTCATAGATACAAAAATACGGAACCCGGCCGGAAAGCCACGACTTCAAGATGAACAAACATCCCCGGCGTTCCTTGCTCAAGAGACATTTTATGTATTTTCGCTCCCAACTTCTACTTAACAATGTATATCCTATACGCCATTCCTAACTGCGACACGGTCAAAAAAGCACGCGCTTGGTTAGCCAGCCACACCGTTACCTATCAATTTCACGATTATAAAAAACAGGGAATTGATCAGAAAACCATCCAAAACTGGTTAACGCAAAAGCCCTGGGAAGAGCTGGTGAACCGATCAGGCCTGACCTGGAAGAAACTGCCCGACAACGAAAAACCGACAGATGCCGCTAGTGCTGTAGCTTTGATGATGGAAAAACCATCCGTTATCCGTCGGCCTTTGATCGAAAAAGATGGTCAGATCATTGCTCTCGGCTTTAACGAAACGACCTACGAGGAAACGTTTTCGCGCTAAGCGGTGGTTATCTCTTAAATAGTACTGTCATGGTTAAGAGAACGCTGGATTCACCGGAAGCCGTTCGATTTCTGGTTGATTCGTTTTACGAAAAGGTACAAGTGGATCCCTTCATCGGACCAATCTTCACCGATGTGGCTCAGGTGGACTGGTCAAAGCATTTGCCCAAAATGTATGCCTTCTGGGAATCGCTTATTTTAGGAAACAACGCCTACGACGGTCATCCGTTTCGACCCCATCTGATTGTCAATCAGAAGCATACCCTCACCATCGAGCACTTTGAACGGTGGTTGCAGTTATTCACCGCAACTTTGTCTGAGAACTTTTCGGGCGAAGCTGCCGATCAGGTTCGCCAGCGGGCTACCCAAATTGCGCTGGTGTGGAACAATAAGCTGGAGTATATC
This sequence comes from Spirosoma aerophilum, assembly GCF_054782495.1. Classification (NCBI taxonomy): domain Bacteria; kingdom Pseudomonadati; phylum Bacteroidota; class Cytophagia; order Cytophagales; family Cytophagaceae; genus Spirosoma; species Spirosoma aerophilum. The sequence goes on from NZ_BAAGSJ010000013.1 coordinate 1,673,731, forward strand.
AACAATGATTCGTTTATGGAATCCTAAAAAAAATGAAACCAGCGTTTGTGAAGCTTAGGTCTACCCCTACTCACAAACGCTGGTTTCCAATGGAACGGCGGACTGCCCTTGCTTCCCTATTGCTTGCTAAATACTTTCTTCAAAAGATCAGTAACCCGTGCGGCCGGGTTCTCCCGAATTTTCTGTTCCTCCTGGGCCACCAGAATAAACAGCCCATCAACGGCTTTGTTGGTCGCATATTGGGTTAGATCTGGATTCACTTTCTGAACAAAAGGTACTTTGTTGTACGTATTGACCAGATCAGCATAGTATTTGGTCGCGTTGTTCTTTTTCAGCGTACTGTCAATAATTGGCGTAAACTCCGTTACCAGTTGCTGGCCCGACGTTCGGCGTAAGTACTGGGTAGCGGCATCATTCTGACCCCGCAAAATACCAACGGCGTCCTGAATGCTCATGGATGTTATCGCCTTTATAAATACAGGTTTGGCCTTTTTGGCGGCATCTTCAGCCGCCCGGTTCAGCGACAGTTCGAATTGATCGACCTGCTTGCTAAACCCTATTTGCCGGAGGGTTGTGGCCACTTTTTGCGCTTCGGGCGGAAAGGCAATCTTAAGTAAAGGGTTTTTAAAATATCCGTTTACAGCCGACGCCTGGTCAGACCCTTTGCTGATACCAACCTGTAAAGCCTCTTTAAGGCCAGATGCAATATCGCTGCTCGTCAAACCACCCGCGGTACCCGAAGTGGCCGTGGTTACCGCCTTGAGTACTTTACCGAAAATGCCTCCGCCCGACGATTGTTGTTTTGTGGTGTCTTGCCCAAAAACAATCTGGCTGCTCAGGAGAGCCAGTATAGCGGCTGTAAAAACTTTTTTCTTCATCATAGGATTAAATTATTCAGGTTGCCAACTTAATAACGGCCAATGGCTCTAAATCGTTTTTTCGTACTTTTGACAACACCGAATGGCTAAAGTAAAATGGATAGGCCGTAAAATGTGTGAATACATTGACAGGCAGACCGCGAATTAGTCACGCTTTACCCATTTCAAGCTCTTCATTACTCAATTAAAATGACCAACACCGTCCGCGCCGAAGTAATTACGATTGGCGACGAAATTCTATTCGGTCAGATTACCGATACAAATACGGCCTGGATCGGCACTGAACTTACGAATATTGGCATCCGGGTCGTTCGAAAATCTTCAGTAGGCGATCAGCAGGAGGCTATCCTGCAAATTCTGGAAGAAGCCCACCAGCGTGCCGACGTTATCATCATTACGGGTGGACTGGGGCCAACCAAAGACGATATTACCAAGAAGACCCTCTGTACCTATTTTGGCGTCGGCATGGTGCGTAACGAAACGGCGCTGGCCCTGGTGACCAGCTTTTTCGAAAAACGCGGCCGTGCAATGACCGACCTCAACAGAGGACAGGCCGACCTGCCGGCCAATGCTGTGTATATCCAAAACGATTGGGGAACCGCCCCCGGTATGTGGTTTGAGCATGACCGGGGCGACGGTCACTCGTGCGTGTACGTCTCATTGCCCGGTGTACCGTTCGAGATGAAACACCTCATGACAAATCGAATTCTGCCGAAACTAAATGAACACTTCAAAACGCCCATCATTAAACACAAGATGATCCGGACGGTGGGCATTGGGGAATCGTTTCTGGCAGAACGCATCGAATCCTGGGAAGACGCCCTGCCCGATCATATCAAACTGGCTTACCTGCCTAGTTTTGGAGGAGTAAAGCTACGTCTGACCGCCACCGGCGAAGATGATGCCTTACTTGACAGCCAATTGGCCGAACAGGTAGAAAAGGTCATGCCCCTGATTGAGAAAAACGTGTATGGCTTCGATAGTGACGAAATTGAAACGGTTGTTGGCAAACTGTTAGTCGAAAAAAACATGACGCTGGGCATTGCCGAGAGTTGTACCGGCGGCTACGTGTCAGCACAAATAACCAAAGTACCGGGTTCTTCGGCTTATTTCTGGGGCAGTGTCGTCAGCTACAGCAATAGTGTGAAGGTATCCCAGTTGGGCGTTTTGTCCGAAACGCTGGACGCTTATGGCGCCGTGAGCGAAGAAACCGTTCGCCAGATGGCTGAAGGGGTTCGCAAGGCGCTTGGTACATCCGTTGGCATAGCAACCAGCGGCATTGCCGGTCCCGGTGGCGGAATGCCCGATAAACCCGTTGGTACCATCTGGATTGCCTGTTCCACAGAACAGCGGACCGTGACAAGGCTGCTTAAACTCGGTCAATACCGCGACCAAAACATTCAGCTTACCACCATGTATGTGCTGAACATGCTGCGGGAAGAAATATTAGATTAGTAACAGGAGTGAGAAGTGAGGAGTGAGAAGCCATCCGGCCGACCGGTATGCTATGTTGCCGGATGGCTCCTCACTCCTCGCTTCTCACTCCTCACTCCTAAAAAAACATGGCTCTCATTGATATGGTTATGCCCAAGATGGGCGAAAGTATAATGGAATGCACGGTGATTACCTGGCTTAAACAACCAGGCGATCGTATTGAAGCCGATGAATCCATTCTGGAAGTGGCAACGGACAAAGTGGATACAGAAGTGCCGGCACCCCACAACGGCATTCTGACCGAAGTGCTGGTTAAAGAGGGCGATGTGGTCGCCGTTGGTGCGCCCATAGCCCGTATCGAAGTGGCAGAAATCGTCGGTTCGGATGCAAAATCAGCAACAGATCCTGCGCCTGAACAGCCATCTGAAAGGAACGACACACCGGTTGGTATTGGCGATGTTGCGAATGTGCCGGCACTCGAACAGGAGCAAACGCCTGAACCCGAAATTTCAGAAGCAGCCCATGCCCTGGAATCAAGCATCTCGGCCATGAGCAGTCGCTCGGCGCCCTTCGAGAAGTCGGTGGCCACGTCATCGACAACCCTGGCGAATGACGCTCCCGTTTTCAGCGACCGTTTTTACTCGCCCCTGGTGCTCAACATTGCTAAAGAAGAAAGCGTATCCCGCGACGAGCTTGACCGGATTCCCGGGTCAGGTGCGGAAAATCGCGTTACAAAGAAAGATATTCTGGCTTATGTGATTGATCGGGCCGAAGGCCAGGTACACCCTTCCGAAAGCAAGGTTCAGCCAGTAGCATCACCCGCGCCAACCGTTGCTGCGCCAACGTCCAGCAATTTTTCTTCGGCTTCACAATCCCTGAACGGTAAGGCCGATATTATTCAGATGGACCGAATGCGGAAGATGATTGCGCAACGGATGGTGGAGTCAAAACAGATTTCTCCACACGTCAGCTCGTTTGTCGAAGCCGATCTGACGCCGGTTGTTGAATGGCGTACCCAGATGAAGGATCCATTCAAGAAACAAACCGGCGAGAATCTAACCTACACGCCGATATTGGTGGAAGCGATCGTGAAGGCGATCAAAGACTTTCCGATGATCAATGTTTCGGTTGAGGGCGACACTATTCTCGTGAAAAAGGCGATCAACATTGGTATGGCCGTGGCTCTGCCAAATGGCAACCTGATCGTGCCGGTGATTCACAACGCCGATCAGTATAATCTAACCGGCCTCACCAAAAAAGTAAACGACTTAACAACGCGTGCTCGGGAAAATAAGCTCACGGCCGATGATCTGTCTGGTGGAACTTACACCATCTCCAATATTGGCACGTTTGGCAACCTGATGGGAACGCCCATTATTGTGCAACCCCAGGTAGCCATCATGGCCTTTGGCGCCATTGTCAAAAAACCGGCGGTGATAGAAACTCCCCAGGGCGATTTTATTGGCATTCGACAGTTGATGTTTCTCTCACACTCCTACGACCATCGGGTAGTGGATGGGTCGTTGGGTGGGCAGTTCGTCCGTCGGGTGGCTGATTATTTAGAAAAATTTGATGTAAACCTTAAACTCTGACCGGGATTTATGTGGTTTATCTGGCCGACGTTGATCGTTGAATAGCTGCGAAGCAGCTTCATAGTTAGTCAGAAAAACCATATACATCCCGGTTTTACAAGATGAAAAAACGCATTGCGATTGACATGGATGATGTCATGGCCGATACACACGCCAAGTTTATCAGGCTTTATCTGGAAGGTGAGATGCCTCGGTATACACTTGAGGAATTAAAAGCGAAGTCATTCCACGAACTCTTTGACGAACACGAATACAAAGCGATTTCAGAACGAGTCTATGAGCCGGGTTTTTTCCGGGATATTCCGGTGATGGAGGGTGCCAAAGAGGTGATTTCGTCTTTAATGGAGAAGTATGACGTTTTTGTAGCTTCAGCCGCCCAGGAATTCCCAAATTCCCTACGCGAAAAATGGGATTGGCTTCAGGAACACTTCCCGAGTATTTCCTGGCACAATTACATTTTCCTGGGCGACAAGAGTGTTCTCAATACAGATTACCTCATCGACGATCTACCGCGAAACCTAAAAACGTTTCAGGGTGAAGGCCTGTTGTTCGATGCGCTGCACAATCGGCAGGATACTGAGTTTAGACGCGTAAAGACCTGGCAAGATATTGCAGATCATCTGCTATAGTTGAATACAAGGTCCGCCCTACAAAACGAAAAAAGCTCCGATTCATCGGAGCTTTTTTCATGAATAAGAACTATAGCCTAGGCTTCAATTTCTTTCTCAACTTCTTCAACCCGGCGGTCGTGGCCTACTTCATGCTGCGCTTTTTTAGCTTCAGCCGAAGGTCGTAATCGAACGACATGGAGTTTGTGTAACAGCCCAATTACGGGGAACGTTGGATCGAATTCAAACCATTTAGCACCAAAGTTGGCGGCATTGGGCCGTTTGTGGTGGTTATTCTGAAATAACTCGCCCATCATGACGACATCCAATATCAGCGAATTTTTTGATTTGTCCTGATTGTCAAAGTTCGAGTAGCCGTATTTATGACCGCTCCAGTTAATGATCGCGCCGTGAACGGGTCCCATCACGAAATGAACGGGCAACAGGAAAAAGAACGCCCAGTGCATATCCAGATAGATAAAGGCGAAAATATAAAATACGCTGTAAAGCACGGCCCAGCCTGCTCTCGAAACCCAGGAATCGCCCACTTTTTCGATGAAACTCCACTCAGGATAGTTCCGGTCAAACTGACGTTCGATAGGTTGCTTGCGGTGAAGTACGGCGTTATAAATGTCTTTCGTCTTCCACATCATCGTGAAGATATTCTTCGTATGATGAGGGGAGTGAGGGTCTTTTTCGGTGTCGCTGAAAGCGTGGTGCATCCGGTGAAGGACGGCATATGCGCGTGGGCTCAGGTAAGACGAACCTTGCGATACATAGGTAAGGGCGTAGAAGAACCGTTCCCAAAATTTGCTCATCGAGAACATTTTATGAGCAGAATAACGGTGCAGGAAAAAAGTTTGGCAGAACAGAGACAAATACCAATGCCCAATGAACGCGGCCAGTACAATCACAATAATATTATTAAAAGGTGAAGTTTACTGATAACATGAGAATACTCCTACAAAACTAACGAAATTTAAAGCGTTTTGTCTTGCCCTCCTCAAATAATACAGTAATTAATTTGTCGTCGTGGCATACTGAAGCAGGTTGGCACCCATGCGTAGCGCCTGCTGCCTAACCGGCTCAGGGTCATTGTATACGCTCTGGTCTTCCCAGCCATTGCCTAAATCGCACTCGTAGCTGTAAAAACATACCAGTCGACCCTGATAGATCAGGCCGAAACCCTGGGGTGCCTTGGCATCGTGCTCATGTACTTTAGGCAACCCACCCGCAAACTTGAATTTCTGCTGGTAAACAGGGTGATTGAAGGGCAACTCGATAAAATTAAGCTCCGGAAACACCTTCTTCATCTCCCGACGGATAAACTTGTCTAGACCATAATTATCGTCGATGTGCAAAAAACCACCCGACATCAGGTACCGTCGCATGTTTTGAACATCACCATCACTGAAGGTAACGTTCCCGTGACCCGTCATGTGGACAAAGGGATAGCCAAAAATGTCCGGACTGCCCGGTTCAACAATATCTTCTTCGGGGAAGATGTTCATGCGGAGAGTTGCATTGGCAAACTTGATCAGGTTGGGCAGCGATGTTTTGTTGGCATACCAGTCGCCCCCGCCATTGTATTTTAGTTTGGCAATCTTGTAAGCATATTGCGCGTTGGCGGTAACGCACATCATTGTAAGCGCAATAAAGGTAACCAGTATCTTTTTCATGCGTTAATAAAGTTCAGTATCTGACAAGCTGTAAGTGCGGCTGTTTCGGTGCGCAGTCGATTTTGACCCAGGGTTACCAGATGAAAACCAGCACGTACGGCCTGCTGAATTTCTTTGTCGGCGAAATCACCTTCCGGCCCAATTAAAACAACATACTGCCCGGATTCAGTCGCCTGTTTCGCCAGGTTGACCGGCGGCTGGTCGGACGGCAGGTGCGCAATAAACCGTTGCTCTTCCTCTATCGTTTTCAGCAACTCCCCAAACGGCACTGCGTCATCTAATGTAGGCAAAAAAGATTGTAATGACTGCTTCATGGCCGATATAGCGATCTTCTCGATTCGTTCCATCTTTAACACCCTCCGTTCAGAATGCTGACCAAAAAAGAAACTGATCCGCTCGATGCCCACTTCTACGGCTTTTTCCACAAACCACTCGATCCGATCCAGGTTTTTGGTGGGAGCCACACAAATCCGAATGGAAAATGGCCTTGAGAGTGTCTTCTGCACGGACTTTATTCGAAACGCACACCGGCGGAGATCCGTTTCATGAATAACGGCGGCAAACTGATTCCCGTATCCGTCCGTCACGGTAATGGCGTCGCCGGCCCGTAGCCGTAGTGTTTTGATGGCATGGCGGGAATCATCCTCCGTTAAGAATTGAGTGGCTTCTCCGGCAATGATCTCAGGTTGATAAAATAGATGCATAAGTTCAGCAAAAATACGAAGTCGCAGCGTCTACACGATCATTTACGGACAACATCGGCCCATAGCCACCGTAAGGATTCCGGAAGTATGGAGCCACCGTGTTTACCCGTATGCCCACCCGTTCCGCATACAAATTTGTACTCATAACCACTAAACTTCAGTGCAGCCTCCATTTGGAGATTACTTAACCACCAATTTCCGTGCTGATTATCCAGATCGTTAGTACCATCCTGCAAAAAAACTTTTATTGGTCGCTTAGCCGACTTTCGAATCAGCGACGGATACACGTACCCTCCTTTGATGTTGGTAAAGCTTCCAATATGGCTCAACACCTTCTGAAAATAATCAGGCCGTTGCCAGGCAGCAGTAAAGGCACATATACCCCCCGAAGAAAGGCCACAAACGGCACGCATGCTGGGTGAATCGGCCAGTTTGTAGGTCTTACTGATCTCAGGGATAAGCTCTTCGATAAGCAGCCGGTCATACTGGCTGGTCAGCGTATCATACTCGAAACTTCGGTTGTCGGCTCGAAAGGGGTCTTTTGGAAGTTCTTCGCCATGCTGACCGGGATTAATAAACAGACCAATGGTAGGGGGCATGGCTTTGTGGTGAATGAGGTTATCAAACACAACAGGCACCCGAAAGTCTCCGTCCTCCTTCACATACGTATGGCCATCCTGAAACACCATCAGTGCCGCCGGTTGCTGCGGGCTGTATTGAGCCGGGACATACACATAATACTCCCGGATAGTGTTCGGGAATATCTTACTTTTCCAAACATGTTTTGTTACAACACCTTTAGGAATACCGTCGTGCCGTTGTGAATCGGGACCATAATTAACCGTTTCGCTAACAGGCTTTTGCTGGGCATCTACACGGTACGGACCTACAATGAACAAAGTGCCAATCAGGAGTATATATAAACGGTACCTCATACATAAAAAAGGCTGGTTATCACCGAAACTACCGGCTGATCTGTGAGAAACGGAACCCACCCCACCGTTTTTTTGTACTTTTGCAGGATATAGATCTTGCCGTGAAAAAAGTTGCCTTTTATACACTGGGTTGTAAACTGAATTTCTCAGAGACCTCTACGCTGGCTCGATTAATGGAGCAGCATGGCTATGAGCGCGTGGAATTCAATCAGCAGCCAGATATATTTATCATCAATACCTGTTCTGTGACGGACAATGCTGACAAAAAATGTCGGAAAATTGTTCGTGAGGCTCAGAAAATTAATCCCGATGGCTACGTGGCTATCCTTGGCTGTTATGCCCAGCTAAAGCCAAAAGAGATTTCCGAGATTCCGGGTGTCGATGTGGTTTTGGGTGCCGCTGAAAAATTTCGGTTGCACGAAATCATGCCGACTTTCGTAAAGGTACCGTCGGGTCAACCCGCACAGGTATTCAATTCGCCCATTGAAGAAGCAATTGACTACCACGCGGCTTATTCGCTTAACGACCGGACACGCACTTTCCTGAAGGTTCAGGACGGCTGCGATTATCCTTGTGCTTACTGCACCATTCCGCTGGCACGCGGCAAAAGCCGGTCAGATACGATTGCCAATGTCGTGAAGGCTGCCCGGGATATTGCCGAACGGGGCGTCAAAGAAATTGTGCTGACGGGTGTGAATATCGGCGATTTCGGTCTGGTCAATGGACAACGGGAAGCGACATTCTTCGACCTTGTTCAGGCATTGGATCAGGTAGAAGGTATCGAACGCTTCCGTATTTCGAGCATTGAGCCGAATTTACTGACGGATGAAATCATTGCCTTTGTGGCCCAGTCGAAGCGTTTTGTGCCGCACTTTCACATTCCCCTTCAATCGGGTAGCAACCGGGTATTGGGACTGATGCGCCGTCGGTACAAGCGAGAGCTTTATGTGGATCGGGTTCAGAAAATAAAGGAACTGATGCCCAATGCCTGCATCGGTGTCGATGTGATCGTTGGGCACCCTGGTGAAACCGATGTGGAATTCAAGGAAGCGTATCTGTTCCTGAATGAACTTCCGATCTCATACCTACACGTTTTTACGTATTCAGAACGGCCAAATACAACAGCCTTGACCATCAAGCCTAACGTGCCGGGTCACATTCGGGCTGAGCGGTCTAAAATGCTGCATATCCTTTCTGATAAAAAGCGACGTGCTTTTTACGACTCACAGGTTGGCCATACGGCAACTGTACTCTTTGAAGAGGATGTGGCCGATGGTATGATGCAGGGTTTTACCGAGAACTACATTCGCGTTTTGGCCAAGTACGACCCCTTGTTAATTAATGAAACACTGAACGTACACTTGAGCAGTGTCAATGCAGAGGGTTTAATGGATGTCACCGAGACAGAAACGATATTGGAAACTCATTAAATCAACGTGAATAATGGCTAAATGCTGTTTAGCATTCGTTTAACTGAAGATCAGAATCCAGGCTAGATCAAAAAGATTTAACCACAGAGGCACAAAGAACACAGAGGTTGATCAGGAAACTTTATTCCCTAATCAACCTCTGTGTTCTTTGTGCCTCTGTGGTTAAATCTTTTTGATCTAATTGATGCATAACATAACGTGGGTGATAACTGCGTATAAGCTAGATTTTAAGCTAATCAACCCATTATTCACGTTAAATCATTCTGTTTCAATCGTAAACTAAGCCGGTAGCCATACCGGCTTTTTTTGTTAGACTCATCTGTGTTTAACCGCTTCTACCAGGAAATACGAAGCGGAAAGGTTTGTGAATCAAAAAGTTAATTAAGCTTATACAACCTATTGGTAGTATAATTTTGGCTACTCATACCTTTCTTGCTTTTCTATTCGTAGCCCAAGTTAACTCCCTTTACTTGTATGAAACTTGTTGCAGAAATCCTCATTGGCTTCGTTGCGCTCGAACACATCTATATTTTATGGATGGAGATGTTTGCGTGGACAACCCAGGGGCGAAAAACCTTTAAATCACTCCCCCCCGATTTGTTTGAAAAAACAAAATCACTCGCAGCAAACCAGGGTCTTTATAATGGGTTTTTGGCCGCAGGTTTACTTTGGTCCCTGCTCATAGAAGATGCAGTATGGAGCGTCAACGTCGCTTACTTCTTTCTGGGATGTGTTATTGTCGCTGGCGTATTTGGTGCCCTTACGGCCCAACGGTCTATATTTTTCGTTCAGGCCCTTCCGGCAATCCTGGCCTTGTTAGCCGTTGCCCTTTCTTAAAACATAATTGTATACCCCTATAAAAGCAGGAGACCGCCCCCAAGCGGGAACGGCTCCATGAGTACAACAAAACCACAGATAAAGCTGTCAGACATTTTGGCCAGACAGGGTGCCTGTGGCTCTGTTGATGATTGTAAGATGTATGCTATGGGATGTACCTCTTGATTTAATAAGACATCCTATAGCATACCTCATTAATTTCTCTATGCTTCGATGAGGAATTCGTCGTGCTGGCTTATATCCAGACCCGACTTCTCGTCTTCTTCCGTCACACGCAGGGGTAAAATCAGATCCGTTACTTTCAGTAATGCGTATGACATGACAAAAGCAAATACAGACACACCCACTAAAGCGATTATGTGAATGATGAACAATTTCGTTTGACCAAAAGCCAGACCTTCGTCAACCACAGCCGAGTTGATGCCTTTGCTGGCGAAGATGCCCGTCATAACCATACCAACCATACCACCTACACCATGGCAGGGGAATACATCCAGGGTATCGTCAAGCGTAGACTTTGACCGCAGGTGAGCAACGTAGTTAGAGATGATCGCACCAACCGTACCGATGAAGATAGCCGTTGGGATCGTTACGAAACCAGCAGCAGGTGTGATGGCTACCAGACCAACAACAGCACCGATACAGAAGCCAAGGGCCGATACTTTCTTGCCTTTAGCCGCGTCAAATAATACCCATGCCAGACCAGCAGCAGCAGCCGCCGTGTTGGTTGTTGCGAAAGCAGAAGCGGCTAACGGCGACGCAGCAACAGCCGAGCCAGCGTTGAAACCAAACCAACCAAACCACAGCAGACCCGTGCCCAAAAGGACGAAAGGAATGTTTGCTGGTGGGAAATAGCTTGCTTCGAGGTGCGACTTCCGGCGCTTCAGATAAAGAGCACCTGCTAAAGCTGCCCAACCTGCCGACATGTGCACAACCGTACCACCGGCAAAATCAAGAACACCCAGTTTAAACAGGATACCCTCCGGATGCCAGGTCATGTGTGCCAACGGTGCATAAACGAACAGGCTGAAGAGAATCATGAATAGCACGTAAGAACGGAAGTTGATACGCTCAGCCATAGAACCCGTAACGAGTGCAGGCGTAATAACAGCAAACTTTAGCTGAAAAAAGGCGAATACAACCAGTGGAATCGAAGCAGCAAGCGACCAGGGCTTACCATCCAGTACACCTTTAAACATGAAGTGATCCATTGGGTTTCCAACAAACCCGCCAATCGAACTACCGAAGGCCAGACTGAAACCAACTACTACCCACAAAATACTGATAACACCCATCGCAACAAAACTCTGCAGCATGGTCGAGATCACATTTTTGTTGTTCACCATACCGCCGTAGAAATAAGCCAGACCCGGCGTCATCAACAAAACCAATGCCGAAGCAACCAGCATCCAGGCCGTATCGCCAGCGCTAATACCTTCTGTTACAATTTGCGTTGGAACAGATGGACTAAGAACAGCCAATACACTGATAATCAGCAAAATGGCCAGAGGAATGTAAGTAGGTTTTTGCATAATACATGAGGGGGTTTTTGTTGTACTAGTTAGAAATTAGGGTTAAGAAAATGAGTTACAGCGTTTAGAATTTAAAGATGGCAGCCATACCCAAAGTTGCCTGAGAGGTTGTTAGTGAACCATCATTTTTCTCAAACTTGTTCGCCGAGTAACTATCAATCCGTAATTCAGGCTTCAATAATAAATGGCCATCTGCTGCGGTGATATTTCCGGTTACCGTAATAGAGTTAACACTGGCACCATTTCCGGCAGCATCGGTCAATGCGCGAGCACCATTTTTGTTATCAAATGTCTCGTAGCGAACGCCAAGACCGAATTTATCCGTAAATGCGTAGTTCGAATAGACCGCTACACCGCCCCAGCTTTTCGAGGTCGATGGTCCGCCATATCCCTGATAATCCCCTTTCTGAGAACCGGTAGCCGCGTTTAGCCCGAGGAAAAACTTGGACGATATCTGATAGGTAGTCGTTAAATCGAACAGTTGATAGGTTGCCTTATCAGCAGGTACTGCATCTACCGTGTTCGTTGCCTCATTCGACACAATAGCGTTCAGATATACATTCCATCCGGACACTGGGGAGAAAAACAACTGACTGATCAGGCCTTTTTTCTTATTGTTATCGTACAGGTTATCTACGTTGTTTACCAAACCAACCATCAACGAAGCCCGGTCACTGAAGGCGTATTGTGCTTTCAGGCCGATGTGATAGAAAGGTCCGTTATTAAATAAGTTGGATAATGAGTAGTTGTAGTTAACCGGGGCGTCAATGACTTCGTAGCCAATGTGCGTACCAAACTGACCGGCTGTAAACGACAGCTTATCCGTTGCTTTGTACGTAATGTAAGCTTGCTTAATAGCCAGTGAAGTCGAGCCGGGGCCCAGCGGTCCAATGTAGTTTCCGTAATTGCCAAGATCTGAAAATGGCCCAAAGGTAAGGTCCATAACAGCGTCTACCTTACTGGCAGAATAGACTGCTTTTGCCTGAATAAGTCCGATTCCAAATTGACCGGCTCTCTGATCAAACGCCCGTGCATTACCCACTCCTGTTCCGTTAAGGCCCAGGTTCGACTGGCTCTTAGGGTTATTAAAATTTCCGAAGTAATAGGTGTCCATATACCCTGAAAAGGTGAACTTTCCTGGGGCTGCCGTCGAGGTCGTATCCTGCGCTTGAGCGGTAAAACCCAAAAACAAAGAACTGAGAAGTAAAATTGTTTTTTTCATACTGTTTATTCGGTTGCAGATAACATTAACTGTGGTCTTATTTCGAAGCAAATTTTGTTTAAAAAATTATTGAACGCAACAGCTCACTCTAAATAATCATGTATTTTTTCAAAAAAAAGACAATTTAGTTGATTTTATTCTATTTATTCTGTGTTAAATACTCAAAAAATGACCCTTATGATATATTTTATTAAATTTCGTATATGTACTCTTTAACCAAATAATATTTGTAATAGATCGTTCGTTTTTTTCACTAATACGCTCTTTTTGAGCCATATCATATAGATAAAATACAAAAAAAGCCCAACCAGAAAACTGGTTGGGCTTTTGCGAAGATGTGTGTATAAAATTTGTTATGCTTCAGCGTGAAGCCATGCTTTTTTAGCTAACAAGGTATCTTCTTCTTCTACATGTTCCGGATCGGGCACACAGCAGTCAACAGGGCAAACGGCTGCGCATTGTGGCTCTTCATGAAAGCCCATACACTCGGTGCACTTGTCGGATACTATATAATAAAACTCGTTTGAAACAGGAGCCTGTGGAGCTTTGCCGCTAACAACCGTACCGTCGCCAAAGTCGACTTCGGTTAGTTCGGTTCCTCCACCCCAGGTCCATTCAACTCCACCTTCATAGATGGCTGTATTGGGGCATTCGGGTTCGCAGGCACCACAGTTGATGCACTCATCGGTGATCATGATTGCCATGAGCAGTATTGATTTATATACGGTAAAACTATATCTCGCTGAATTGAACAACAAATATAACTATTTAAAGGTTGGCGACAAACTAATATTTCATTACATTAGTTGATGGTGTATTCCATTTGTTTATCCAATTCATGCTTTTATCCGAACGAATTCAAACGTTTTCTGCTCTGGGGGATTTTTTACGCTCGTCTGATACCCAGGCTGAATTAAACGAAATTGTCCAGCAGGCCTATTATAGAAATAACTGGTTTACACCCGATAACTCCATGAATTCCCTTCGGGCCATAGCCGATGAGTTTTTGGTTGCGGATAAGCTCACAAACTGGGCAAATCAATATGTTGACGAATCTGATAGTGATTCATCCAGAACATCCCGCTCTGTAGGAGTTGTTATGGCCGGCAATATTCCGGCCGTTGGCTTTCATGATTTGCTGTGTGTATTACTAAGCGGCCACAAGTTGATGGCAAAACTGAGTAGCCAGGATTTTGTATTAATCCATTATATTATACAAAAATTAAAAGAGATCAATCCTGCTTTTGATGCCTTTATCGAGGAAGCCGAGCGATTGAATGCCGCCGACGCTTACATAGCTACTGGCAGTAATAACACAGCCCGTTATTTTGAATACTACTTTTCAAAAAAGCCCCACATTATCCGTAAAAACCGTACATCGGTCGGTTTATTGATGGGCGAAGAAAGCGAAGAGGAGTTTTTGAAGCTAGGCCACGATATCTCTGATTACTATGGCCTTGGTTGCCGAAATGTGTCAACGATTCTGGTACCGGAAGGTCCAAACGGTGAGCCGTATGATTTTACGCCCTTACTCCGTACCCTGGAGCCACAGGTCTCTTTTTACCTCAACAACCACAAGTATCAGAATAATTACGATTACAACAAATCGATTTACCTGATCAATGCGGTACCGCATCTGGACAACGGCTACCTATTGCTGACGGAGAATGCGGCTTTGGTCTCCCCAATTTCAGTGCTTTATTTCCAGACATATAAAACGCAGGCAGATGCCACCGCCTGGTTAAACACGCATGCCGAACAAATTCAGGTTGTTGCGTCGGCCCGGGGCTGGTACCCGGGTAGTGTTGCCTTTGGCCAAACGCAACGCCCCGGCCTAAGCGACTATGCCGACGGTGTTGATACAATGGCTTTTTTAAAGGAGTTAGCAACAGGAATGTAATTGTAAAGAGCGAGAAGCCATGTGATGATTTTAAACAGTTTCCACCCCTTCTCGCTCCTCACGATTAACTCGGCCAACGTTCATCAATACCTCCAGCTTTTCAGATCGGCACCTTTTGGTGCTGAGGTTTCGATACGTTTGATAATTTTATCGATGTATAGAGTATTGTATCGCAGTCGGCTGATGTAGTTTGGTTGGGTAGGGTCACCGTTCCAGCAGTGCTCGGCCCGGTCGCCGTAAGCTACTTCGCTGCTAGCAGACGGATTTTGAACACTCTTCAGAAAATCCTCCATTAAATAGACAGCGTTGTTGAGGTAGTAATTGTCCATATCACCGCAGTATATATGAATTTTACCAGTCACTTTCGGGCCTAAGGTCTTCCAGTCTCGTCGGAGGATGTGCAGCAGGTCGTAATGCTCACGCCAGTATGCCGCCACCGTCGGGTCAATGTCGCCGGTTAATTTATTCCAGATTCGTTTGGGATAACCGTCCGGCCCTACCGGTGAATACACAGCCTCCCAGATATCAAACTGGTCGCCAGAGCGCGAATGTGTTCCCAGCGCAAGTTCGCGGTGATTTGTTTCTTCCAGGGTTACTTTAACCTGACCCAGGTAATTCCGCTGACCCGGCCGGGGTGTTCGCCGAAAAGGACCTTCTGCGTAATAGGCATTTTTGTCTTTATAGAGGTTAAATACGGTATACGCATCGAAGGCAATCGGGTCCGGGCATGCGGCAAAACAACCGTTAAACTCATCGGGATAAAACACCTGTGCCGCCAGCGCTTCCCAACCGCCTGTACTTCCTCCATATGTAAATCGCGCCCACCCCTGACCGATGCCCCGAAAGCGCTTTTCAATTTCGGGCAGGAGTTCATACATGATGGCATCCCCATACGGCCCAAGATTTTCAGAGTTCACGGCATACGAGTCGTCGTAATACGGGTTGGCATGCTGAATCTCAATAATGAGCATCCGGGGAAAATCTTTACTCGTCCACTTTTTGTAAAAGTCATAGGCTTCCTGCGCCACTATTTTTTTATACCCGTGAATTTTGAACCGCTCTATGTAGTCGGTTGTATCCATGTTGGCGGGAGGTGGCGTTTCGCTAAAGCCATCAAAATCAGACGGGAAATGCCCGTGATTTATGCAAATAGGGTAACGAGCTTCGAGATGCTCATCAAAACCAGCAGGAAGCAACACATGCGCACCCAGGTACATGGGGCGACCCCAGAACTCCGTCAGGCGTTTACTCTGAATTTTTATGTGCTTGATATACTTCGTGTCTTTAGGCTCCTCAAGGGGTGGATTGACCTGATCCATCACCACCCTAAATGCCTGTTTTACGCCCGCTCTGATGGTTATTTTCTGTGGTTTGCTAAACAGGTTACCCGGAGCTGTTCGCCAGTTCTGGCCCTCCCCCCTATCCATGGGCAGTTTAACCGTGTGCCCGTCTTTTCGGGTAAACGTTTCGTATTTGTGCAGAACGGCCTGCACCTCATAATCGCCCGGTTTCAGATCTTTCAGGCTTCGTTGAGGGTAGCCGAAAATGCTGGCGTCGACAACCGCTGGCTGGCCAGGCTTAAGATCATTCACATCGACACCAAAAAGCTGAGCTGTTTCAACCGCATCACTCACCTGCTCGCGGGGTTCCGGCAGCTTTGCACCAGGCTTACCAGCTTTGGCTAAAATGAGCAGTACCCGACCATCGAGTGGGGTTTTACTTTGCAAAGGCGCAAAAGAAACAGAGAACGATGTCTGCGCCCGTGCCTTCACCAGAAAGGCACAAAGAATAAGTGTCAGTAATAGTCGATTCATCGTGTAAGAAAGAGTGTATGAGCGCTCAACCTACAAAAAATCAGCTGCATTCTGAACATGTTACTGATACACGCGCACATAGTCAACTTCCATGCGT
Source organism: Spirosoma aerophilum (assembly GCF_054782495.1). NCBI lineage: Bacteria > Pseudomonadati > Bacteroidota > Cytophagia > Cytophagales > Cytophagaceae > Spirosoma > Spirosoma aerophilum. The sequence continues at coordinate 1,690,393 of NZ_BAAGSJ010000013.1, forward strand.
TGCGGCCAAATCGTTTCATCAACCCCTTTCTGACCGCCCCAATTACCGCCAACGGCTACGTTCAAAATCAAATAAAACGGTTGTTCGAAGGGCCACTTTTCTACCTCACTACCGAGCACCGACTTCTGAACACTGTAATATTTTTGATCGTCCACGAAAAAATCGATCTGGTCGGCGGTCCATTCAATGGCATAGAGGTGAAAAGCTGTCGTTGCGGTTTTAATGGTAATGGCCCCTCCTTTTTCGGTTTTCTTGACGTGATTGTATGCTTCGCTATGAATAGTACCGTGAACGACGCCCTCATCGAAACCAACGTGCTCCATAATATCAATCTCCCCTCCTTTGGGCCAACCCACTTTAGCTACGTCGGACCCCAGCATCCAGACGGCCGGCCAGGTCCCCACTCCTTTCGGCAACTTTGCCAGGGCTTCAATCCGTCCGTGTTTCCACTCGCCTTTACCCCGCGTTAATAGGCGTGAAGAGGTGTAATTACTACCTTGATACGCTTCTTTTCGTGCTTCGATGATGAGTTTACCATTTTCGATCCGGGCATTTTCAGGCCGTCGGGATGTGTAAAATTGACGCTCATTATTCCCCCAGCCATTACCACCCACTTCGTATCCCCACTTGGTGGAATCGGGCAACCCGGCTTTATTAAACTCATCGGACCAGACTAATTTCCGAGCACCTGAAACGGTCGGAGAATCCACTGGCAAGGTAAGATCCGGACTTTTGCAGGCCAATACAATGGCCAGTGCTACTATCTTCACCAGAAATAATGGTTTCATTTAGAAATCTTTTTAGTTGTTCACAGTCACTTAACAACAGGAAAAGCCCATTCGAGGAAATCAGGCATGATTGCGCTCCAGGTTTCCTGATCGTGCTTCCCTCCTTTTATTTCTACATACCGAATGTCGGCATTTCGATGATATCCTTTCCTGACCAGTTCGTCGATCAGATCGGTGGTGTCGTCAATTGAGTCGATAACGCCGTTGTTATTTCGGTCGCTGGTTTCGTCCTCAGTGCCGGTTTCGAACCAGAATTTATGGGTTTTGCTGTATTTACCTTTCCGGACCAGATCATGCATAATCCGGTCGGTTTCGTCCCGATAACCGTCGGCCGTACTTTTGCTCCGCCACCAGAACGAACCGGAAAATACACCAGCCCGACTGAATCGTTCGGGGTGATGAAAGACAATATCAAACGCCGACAATCCACCCAGGGAAAAACCGGCAAATACCGACTGAGCCGATTCAGTACTGACCCGGTAATGCTTTTTCACATACGGAAGCAGTTCTGTCAGGACAAAGTCAGTGTATAAACCAGCTTTACTGCCTCGCTGCATATAATCTGCCTGTGCGGCTGTTCCATACTCCTGGATACGATCGCCGGCATGAATAGCCACCAGCACAAATGGACGGATGCTGTTTTTCTGATAAAGTGAGTTCAATACAGCCGTCATATGCAGACGCGGCAAATCCTGCCCATCATTCAGGTATAAAATGGGGTAAACTGTACTCGATGTCTGATAGTCAGGGGGAAGGATAATCGTCAAATGCACCGTTCGGTTGAGTGGAACCGACTGTAAGGAATCATCGTGCTGAACCGTTACGGTGGCTGATTCAGGATATGTTCGGGCCGGTAAAAAGTCAGCCATAAGAGAAAATAATGTCAAAAGAAGTACAATCACGAGATGCAAAATTGATCTTTTTTTAGCGCATACCGGCCTGTTTTTTGCCGGGACCAGCAATTTCGGCTATTTTCAAACGAAATTTGCGACGTTATCAACAAACAAATACAATCGTGCAGGAAGATTATCGAAAATGGTATTCGCACCATCTGGGTCGCGACATCGAGATGCTGGTTTATGGAAACTGGGGCTATCCGGTGATTCTTTTCCCGACATCCATGGGCCGCTATTATGAGTACAAAAACTTTGGCCTGACCGAGACTGCCCGTTGGTTTGTTGAAACAGGAAAAATTAAATTGTACTGTATCGACAGCATTGATCGGGATAGTTGGTATGCCAAACACCTGCATCCCGGCACCCGTATCTGGAACCACGTGCTGTATGATCGGTTTCTGCACGAAGAGTTTGTACCCGGCGTTCAGCGGGAATGCAACGTACAGAAAATTGGCGTAGCTGGGGCTTCTTTTGGTGGTTATCACGCCCTGAACTTCGCTTTCCGACATCCAGAGCAGGTAGGCCATCTGATTTCGATGGGGGCCATGTTCAATATCCGGTCGTTTCTGGGTGATTATTACGACGAGAACGTGTATTTTAATAACCCGCCCGACTTTCTGCCCAATGCCCAGAACAATGAGTTCTATCACATGAACATCGTGTTGGGCACTTCAGAATATGATTTCACGAAGGATGCGAATTACCAAATGTCGGGGATACTGGGTCACAAAGGAATTCGCCACAAACTGGATGTGACGCCCTGGGGTAACCACGACTGGCCAGTCTGGAAAGACCAGTTTCCAAGGTACTTAAGTATGATTTAGGGAAAAGCTCCGTTAAGTCGATGACGTATTAAATTTCAAATCAATCAGACGTCAGCGCATTTACCTGCACTTTGGTCCATTCATTTAAGTATGTAATGGACTACTTGAAAGATCCTTTGTAAGTGCTATTGGCAACAGGTTGCCACGCTATTCGGCAAACCGTCTATTAATCTGATTAATAAACGGATAGGTCAAAATTTATGTAAAAAACAACGTTCTGTTCGTATATTTCTGATTCACCATTTCATCTATACAACATGACAAGTTTTTGCGAATTAACGGCCGTGGATGGCAAAAAGATCATTATCAACCTGGCATCCATTGAAAGTGCTGAGTCGGATGGCAAAGGCATCAGTATCACATTCATTCATAAGAACACGGTACATTTTAAAGAATCTTACGCCTACTTTAAAAGTATCCTGCAGGTACCCGCCGGTGAATTCAGTGCTGACTAGTCTATCGGCTGCCGAGTCCCTACCCATCAAAAAAGTCCGACCGTTGCCGATCGGGCTTTTTTTATTTGGTTGGTAACAATAAAATCATGGATCGGTTAACCCATGAACAGGGTATCCTTTTTTTGCTACTTTTACCAGTCACTAAGGCACAACCCATCAATGGTTTGCTCTCTATTGGCAGATACACACTTAATTATAGATACAACTAACTAAAACCAGCATTATGAATAAAATTGGAATCTTATTCGGTCAGGAAAACACGTTTCCTCAGGCATTTGTCGACCGCGTCAATGACAAACAAAGCCAGTTCCCGGCTGAGTTTGTCAGCATCGAGCAGGTCGAGCAAAGCGTGCCGACCGATTATGCTGTTATTATTGATCGAATTTCACAGGACGTACCTTTTTATAGGGCTTTTTTAAAAAATGCCGCTCTCACCGGCACGGCGGTTGTCAATAACCCCTTCTGGTGGAGTGCCGACGAAAAATTCTTCAATAATGCACTTGCCGTTCAGTTAGGCGTTCCTGTTCCGAAAACGATTCTGCTGCCTTCCAAGGAACGTCCGGACGATACCAATCATAATTCGTTTCGTAACCTAAAGCATATGAACTGGGAAGGCATCTTCAACCACATTGGCTTCCCGGCCTTCATGAAGCCACACGCGGGTGGCGGTTGGAAGAGTGTGTACAAAGTGGACAATCCCGACCAGATGTTCAAAGCCTACGACGAGACAGCCCAACTAGTTATGCTGTATCAGGAAGCAATTGACTTTACGGACTATTTTCGCTGTTACTGCATCGGCGGGAAAGACGTTCGGATTATGCCTTATGAGCCCCGGAACCCGCACCACCTCCGCTATGCAGCCGAAATGCAAACCACCGGCGATGCGGGCAAAAAATTACTGGCCACCATGACCGACTATGTGCTCAAACTGAACCACGGTCTTGGTTACGATTTCAATACCGTTGAGTTTGCAGTGCGTGATGGTATCCCCATTGCCATTGACTTTTGCAATCCGGCACCCGATGCCGATATCCATTCGGTTGGTCAGGAGAATTTTGAGTGGGTCGTCGAAGCAGCCGCCAACATGGCCATCGAACGAGCGAAGAAAGCGAAGAAAGGGCAGGACAATTTGACTTGGGGCACCTTTGTGCGTAATTCGGTCATGAATACGCCAACCGAAAGAGTGGCTGAGCAGTCTTCGGAAGGGCCTAAGATGAAAGAATCTAAAAAGGCAGAAAAAGAAGAAAAAAAGGATAAGCCGAAAAAAGCTGACAAGGAAAAAGAAGAGTCAAAACCGAAGAAAGCCAAGAAGTAATACGAGACGTTGTCGATGAATAGTGCCGGAACCGGTTAAATACGGGTTTCCGGCACTATTCGTTTAAAGGCAATCCGACCTAGGCTTCGGCTCATCAAAGGCCGATCAACTTCGGGTCAATTCTGGTGTCACGAGCCGAAGTGCGTAAAATTGCCAGCTCCTCCAGGTAACTGAACAAACGTCCATCAAGGTAGTCCTGCTCCTCAAGGCGGTCCGACGTTTGGTCCGCAAACGCTTTCTTCTCTTCCAGATCACGGATGTTCGCATGGGTGGAAATCAGGAAATCCTAAATAAACGCGTTTGCCTGTTGCAAATTCATAGCCATAACGAGGATCATTCTAATTCATTCATCGAGTATCAGGAATTCCCTGTGTATAAGCAATAATACCGAATAATATTGGGGATTTACAGCGAGTAACGACTTACCGTTCGTCACAAAATAAAACTTCTCTATTAATCGGTTCGCTTTTTTAGCCATATTCGTGCTTTTTCCGGGCTTCTTTATGGGCTCAAACATCAACAATCATTCTCTTTATACATGCAAAGACGAGACTTTATTCAATTGTCTGGCCTGGGTATTGGCAGTCTGTTAGCGGCTGGAGTTCCGGTTCTTGGCAATTCTGTATCAGCTGAGTACCTGCTGGAAGCAAGTGGTCGGGGCGTAGGCATCGACACGGCAGCCAAGAAACGATTAGCCGATATTGCCCTCAATGCCGCCAAAAGCAGAGGGGCAACCTACACCGACGTTCGCATTGGGCGTTACCTTCAGCAGTTTGTTTTCACACGCGAAAATCGGGTCCAGAACATCTCAAATGCGGAGTCATTTGGAGTAGGCATCCGGGTTATCGCCAATGGAACCTGGGGCTTTGCAGCTACCAGCAACGTAACGCCCGACGGCATTGCCAAATGTGCCGAAACCGCCGTATCCATTGCGAAAGCGAACGCCAAACTCCAAAATGAGCCTGTCCAGTTAGCTCCCCAAAAGGGCGTTGGGGAAGTCGTCTGGAAAACTCCCATCAAGAAAAATGCCTTCGAAATTCCGGTTCAGCAGAAAATAGATCTGTTGATGAATGTGAACGGCGAAGCCATGAAAAACGGGGCCGCCTTCGTCACATCGAACCTGTTCTTTGTGAACGAACAGAAGTACTTTGCCTCGACGGATGGCTCGTATATCGATCAGGATGTTCACCGGATCTGGCCCACGTTCACCGTATCGGCCGTTGACCGGGCGGTGGGTAAATTTAAAACCCGCGACGCCCTTAGCTCGCCCATGGGCATGGGCTATGAGTATCTGGATGGACTGGCTTCGGAGAAGATCAAAGCCCCCAATGGACTGGTCGGCTATCGTAATTCCTACGATATGCTGGAAGATGCCATTCTGGCGGCCAAACAGGCTAAGGAAAAATTGACCGCCAAAACAGTTCAGCCGGGCAAATACGACCTTGTGCTGGACCCCAACCACCTCGGCCTGACCATTCACGAATCGGTTGGCCACCCCACCGAGCTCGATCGGGTGCTGGGTTACGAAGCGAACTATGCCGGTACCAGTTTTGCCACGCTGGACAAGTGGAAAACCAAATCGTTCAATTACGGTAGCAAACTGGTCAATATCGTCGCCGATAAAACGCAGCCCCATACACTCGGCACCGTTGGCTACGACGACGAGGGCGTTCCCTGCAAGGAGTGGGATTTGATCAAAGACGGCATTCTGGTCAACTACCAGGCCATCCGCGATCAGGTGGCCATCCTGGGCGAAAAAGAATCGAATGGCTGCTGTTACGCCGACAACTGGGATTCTGTTCAATTTCAGCGGATGCCGAACGTATCCTTGAAGGCGGGGGCCGAAAAACGATCCGTTTTCGACATGATTAAAGGAGTTGACAAAGGCATTTACATCATTGGCCGTGGCTCCTACTCCATTGACCAGCAGCGGTACAACTTCCAGTTTGGTGGACAACTGTTCTACGAAATCAAGAATGGGGAGATCGTCGGGATGCTCGACGATGTGGCCTATCAGTCCAACACCCAGGAATTCTGGAACTCCTGTGCTCAGCTTTGCGATAAGGATGACTACCGCACATTTGGTTCGTTTTTCGATGGCAAAGGGCAGCCCTCTCAGGTAAGTGCCGTTTCTCATGGTAGCGCTACCACCCGCTTCAACGGAGTCAACGTGATTAATACAGGTCGGAAAATATAGTGAAAGTGGTAAAATAGTAGACTGGTGCAGTCAGTAGGTTCGATAAAACGGCTCTCCACTTACCTGCTCTACGACTCCACTTTTACACTTAATGAACTAAATAATGGCAATCTTAACAAAAGAAGAAGCAAAGAAGATAATTGATAAAGTACTGAGTTACTCAAAGTCCGACGAAATGAGCGTCAGTCTGACGGGTGGCCGTACCGGTAACATTCGGTACGCTCGTAACTCGGTATCAACCAGTGGCGAATCGGATAATCTGGCACTTGCCGTAACCTCCGTTTACGGCAAGCGTTCGGGTACGTCGACCATCAACGAGTTTGACGATGTGTCGCTGGAAAAAACCGTTCGGCGGGCGGAGGAGATCGCCAAACTGGCTCCCGAAAACCCGGAGTACATGCCCATGTTAGGCCCCCAGACCTATCTGGAAACCAATACATACTCAGAGAATACGGCAAAGATCAACCCTGATTTCCGTGCTCAGGCCGCTTTCGACAGCCTTGACCCCTGCCGCAAGAAAAACCTGACAGCCGCCGGATATATGGAGGACACCACTGGTTTTACGGCGATTGGCAATAGCAAAGGGTTATTTGGCTATAACCGGGCAACCAGTGTCGATTTTTCCATCACGGTGCGTACGGCCGATGGTCTTGGATCGGGCTATGCCAACCCGGATGTCAATGATGTGAGCAAGCTCAGCACAAAGGCCGCTACCGAGATTGCCATGCAGAAAGCGATGGCCTCGGCAAGCGCAAGAGCCCTGGAGCCTGGCAAATACACGGTTATCCTCGAACCGACCGCTTCTGTCGAACTGCTACAAAATATGGTGCGTAGTATGGATGCCCGTTCGGCCGATGAAGGACGAAGCTTCCTTAGCAAAAAAGGAGGAGGCACCCGCCTGAACGAAAAGCTTTTTGATGAGCGCGTTACCTTTATCTCCGACCCTATGAATGCCGATTTACCACTCTCGCCCTTCGGCGGAGGAGGTGGTGGCGGTGGTGGCCGCTTTGGGGGGGGTGGTGGCGATGGCCTGCCCCAGCAAAAACAGACGTGGATCGAAAAGGGCGTAGTGAAGAACATGTTCTACTCGCGCTACTGGGCCGATAAAAAAGGCGTTCAGCCAGTGCCGGCTCCCGGTGGTTTCATCATGCTTGGCGGTACGCAATCCCTGGCCGATCTGATCAAAAGCACCGATAAAGGCATTCTGGTCACGCGTTTCTGGTACATCCGCGCGGTTGATCCACAAACGCAGTTGTATACGGGCCTGACGCGTGACGGGACGTTCTACATCGAAAACGGTCAGATCAAATTCCCGATCAAGAATTTCCGGTTCAACGAAAGTCCGGTGATCATGCTGAATAACGTCGAAGCGCTGGGCAAACCCGTTCGCGCGGGTGGCAACCTGATACCGCCGATGAAAATTCGTGACTTCACGTTCACGAGTTTATCTGATGCTGTGTAAGATTTTGCCACAGAGATGCACGAAGCCACACAGAGACACACGGAGGATGAATTAGCAATCATCGTAATTGGAAAAGCCATTGAGGTACATCGGGCACTTGGCCCTGGTTTGCTTGAATCGGCCTACCCGGAATGCTTGTTTTACGAAATTCATTCCCTTGGTCTCTCTGTGGAACGTGTAAAAATCAATGCCAATCATTTATAAGCAGATCACATTGGAACATGGCTATCGACTGGACTTGCTCGTCGAAACCCGCTGATTATTGAGCTTAAAACCCTAGAGGAGCTCAATGACTTACACATGGCCCAATTGCTGACCTACCTAAAATTTGGCAACTACCGCTTAGGCTTACTTATCAATTTTCGCGTCAGGATGTTACGCGACGGCATTAAACGATTTACAAACTTTTCTCTGTGAATCTCCTTGCGTCTCCGTGCATCTCTGTGACCCAACCAAAACACATGAACCGTCGAGATTTTAACCAACTTATAGGCATGGGTGCTGCGGGCATCCTGCTTCCTTCCCTTCCCGCCTTTTCGCGTACTGTTAGCCCCGAAGCCCTTCTGGAAGCGGGGATCGACGTCGCCGTGAAAAAGCGCCTGGCCGATGCTGCCCTCAACGCGGCAAAGAGTAAAGGCGCCAGCTATACCGATGTTCGCATTGGCCGCTACCTGAATCAGTTCGTGATTACCCGCGAAGACAAAGTCCAGAACATCGTCAACACGGAATCCTATGGTGTTGGCGTTCGGGTCATTGCCGATGGCTGCTGGGGATTTGCCGCCGTTGTTGACGCGAAGAACGAGGCCGATATGGCCAAAGCTGCCGAAAAAGCAGTGGCCATTGCCAAAGCGAACGCCCGACTGATGAAAGAGCCGGTTCAGCTGGCACCTCAGAAAGGCTACGGTGAAGTATCCTGGAAAGCGCCCATCAAACGCAACGCATTTGAAGTGCCCATCAAAGAAAAGGTTGATTTACTGCTATCGGTCAACAGCGCGGCTCTGAAGAACGGAGCCAACTACGTGAATTCGGTGATGTTTATGGTGAACGAGCAGAAGTACTTTGCGTCGAGCGATGGCACCTATGCCGATCAGGACATTCATCGTATTTGGCCAAATTTCACCGTTACCACCATTGACCCTAAAACAGGTAAGTTCGAGACACGAAATACGCTTAGCTCGCCCATGGGCATGGGCTACGAATACCTGCAGGTTAATCCGGCCGATAAAGTCACGGGCATTACTACCCGTTACAACAAAGGCTACGACATGCTCGAAGATGTAACGGCTGCTGCCAAACAGGCCCGCGCCAAACACGCAGCCAAGTCGGTGGAAGCGGGCAAGTACGACCTCGTCCTCGACCCATCGCACCTGTGGCTCACCATCCACGAATCGGTTGGACACCCACTCGAACTCGACCGTGTACTGGGTTACGAAGCCAACTTTGCCGGTACCAGCTTTGCCACGCTGGACAAATGGCAGTCGAAGAACTTCAACTACGGCAGCAAGCAGGTCAATCTCATCGCCGACAAAACACAGGTGGGATCGTTAGGAGCCGTTGGTTACGACGACGAAGGCGTAAAAACCAAACAGTGGGATCTGGTGAAAGACGGCACACTGGTCAACTACCAGGCCATCCGCGATCAGGTGCACATCATCGGCGAGAAAGAGTCACAGGGTTGCTGCTACGCCGACAGCTGGAGTTCCGTCCAGTTTCAGCGCATGGCCAACGTCTCGCTGGCGGCTGGCAAAACACCTTTGTCCGTTCAGGAGATGATTAAGGATGTCAAAAAAGGCATCTACATCATCGGCGACGGCTCCTTCTCCATCGACCAGCAGCGATATAACTTCCAGTTTGGCGGTCAACTGTTCTACGAAATTAAAAACGGGGAAATTGTCGGTATGCTGAAAGATGTGGCCTACCAGTCCAATACCCAGGAATTCTGGAACTCCTGCGCTCAGGTTTGCGACGAACGCGATTACCGGCTCGGTGGCTCATTCTTTGATGGCAAAGGCCAACCCTCTCAGTCGAGTGCCGTTTCGCACGGCAGCAGCACTGCCCGCTTCAACGGCGTCAATGTGATCAATACGGCACGGAAAATCTAAACGTTATGACACAGAGATGCAACGAGTTACACGGAGATGCAGAGAGATTTTCTTAAAATTTTCGCTGTGTATCTCTGCGTAACTCCGTAAATCTCTGTGGCCCCAAACACATGGCTATCATACTCACTGAGGCAGAAGCGAAAGCACTGCTCACGAAGGTTCTCAGCTATTCAAAAGCTGACGAATGCGAGGTAAATCTGGGTGGCGAAGAGCGTGGAAACCTGCGTTACGCCCGTAATGAAGTGTCTACCAGTGGTTCCCTAATCAATCAGAATCTACAGGTTCAATCGGCTTTTGGCAAGAAAGTCGGTGTAGCGACTATCGACGAGTTCGATGATGCTTCACTGGAAAAAGTCGTACGTCGGTCTGAAGAACTGGCCAGGCTAGCGCCTGAAAACCCCGAGTACGTAGGGGTTCTCGGGCCTCAGCAATACCTGAAGTCAAATGGCTTTTTTGACTCGACGGCTAAAGTTACCCCCGACACCCGAGCCGAGGTCGTCGCTAAAAGCCTCGAACTATCCCGTGCCGAAAATCTGGCGGCTGCTGGCTTTTTGCAGGACAATTATGGCTTTTCAGCCATGATGAACTCCAAAGGGTTGTTTGCCTATTACCCCAGCACCAATGTCAACTTCTCCCTGACCGTTCGGACCAACGACGGCAAAGGATCAGGATATGTGGCACGTGGTTATAGCGATTTCAACAAATTGGATACAGCAGCGGCTACCCGCATCGCCATTCAGAAAGCCAAAGGATCGGCCGAGGCACGAGCCATCGAGCCTGGAAAATACACGGTCATACTGGAACCAACGGCCGCTGTCGTCTTGCTGGAAAACATCTTCTACAACATGGATGCCCGCTCAGCCGATGAAGGTCGGTCGTATTTCAGCAAAGCAGGTGGCAAATCACGTCTGGGCGATAAAATTGTCGATGAGCGTGTCACTATTTATTCCGACCCGACCAATCCGGACTTACCTGCATCGCCCTGGTCGGGGGATGGACAGGCTCAGGCCAAAACGATGTGGATCGAGAAAGGGGTTGTCAAAAATCTCGCTTATTCACGCTACTGGGCTCAGAAACAGGGCAAGAAACCCCTGCCTTACCCCAATAATTTCATTATGACGGGTGGAACGGCTTCGCTGGAAGACATGATCAAGAGCACCCAGCGGGGTATTCTGGTCACCAAGCTCTGGTATATTCGTGAAGTAGACCCGCAAACCATTCTGCTTACGGGCCTCACCCGTGACGGGACATTCTACATCGAAAACGGCAAAATCAAGCACCCGGTCAAAAACTTCCGGTTCAATGAAAGTCCGGTTATTATGCTGAATAATCTAGAGTCGCTGGGCAAACCCGAGCGCGTACTCAGTACGGAATCGGATCAGAATTACCTGATACCACCGATGAAAATCCGGGAGTTCACGTTCACGAGTCTGTCGGATGCGGTGTAAGCCATCCTTAAAAAGGACAATTTATGTAGTACTGACCGGCCCGGTCAGTACTACACTTTAACACGATCTATCATTTCGTAACTTCATCATAACAATTTGACAAGCAGACCAATCTGGAAACGTTACAAACATTGATGAATCCGGCTGCTTAATTTTTTTCGTTTCATGATTACCATTACCGAAGCTACCGAACCCGACTTTCCCATCATTCGCGACATTGCTTACCAGACCTGGCCGTCGACATTCGGCGAGATCCTGTCTGCTGAACAAATTGAGTACATGCTCAACATGATGTACAGTATGGACGCCCTCAAGGCTCAGGTGAACGAGAAGAATCATGTTTTTTTACTAGCCCAGGATAGCGATAGCGGGGTTTACCTTGGATTTATCTCCTATGAGTTCGACTACAACGGGCAGTCAAAAACCAAGATTCACAAGATTTATCTGCTTCCCGCCAGTCAGGGAAAAGGCGTTGGCCGATTGCTGATTGACCAGGTTGCCGGGCTGGCATCGGCTCATGGAAATACCACCCTTTCACTCAATGTGAACAAGTTTAACAAGGCTATTCAGTTTTACGAACGAATGGGCTTTTCTACAGTTAACACGGAAACGATAGACATTGGAAACGGCTTTATAATGGATGATAACGTGATGGAAAAGCCAATGAAAATATAGGCTTACTCCTCAAAAACAGCTATTTTTAACCTAAGAAAGCCTTTTTTACAGCTGGTTATTTGTATTCACTACAATGAGGATAATAATAACCACTAATAGTAATATCAATGGTTAAATAGGTAGCCATTGACAATTACGCTGACTTAAATACTTTCTCAACAAACGCCTTTGAAACCTTTTTTCTTTACCCGTATTCAGTACACGTCCGGCGACTGGGATACCGACCAGCGGATGCCGTCGAACCTGCTGCATTCCTTGGTCGAGTACACGACGCTGCCGATTGATCAGAAGGAGAAGGTGGTGCAGTTGAGTAGCCCTGACCTGTTTAAAAGTCCTTTTTGCTACCTGAGCGGGCATAAGCTGGTGGAGTTTTCGGCGCAGGAGCGTGACCACTTCAAACGATACGTACAAAACGGCGGCTTCGTCTTTGTTGACGATTGCAACCACGATGTTGACGGCTTGTTTGCCAAATCATTCGAGCAGGAAATGGGCCGTACGTTCGGACAGAAAGCGTTACAGAAAATTCCGAATACACATCCCCTCTACACCTGTTTTTTTAAGTTCGAGGAAGGTCCACCCACCACTTCCTTTGAATTGAATGGCTGGGGCGATGACCTGGTCCATGATTACCTGAAAGCCATCACAATAAACGGTCGAATTGGTGTCTTATACAGCAACAAAGATTACGGCTGTGAGTGGGACTATGACTTTCGAAACAAACGATTTCTGGCCGAAGACAACACTAAATTCGGCGTCAATATTATCACCTACGCCCTGACAGCGTGATTTTTAAGAGATGTATGATGTATAGTCAAGTGCCCATTTAGAAGACACATATATCCTTTATCATACATCATACATTCTTCTAACTGCAACCTGAACGATATAACCATTGGATTCAACAGACTTAACTCATTACAAAGCACTGGTGGCCAAGCTGCCCCAGTTACGAAAGGAAATCGGCAAGGTAATTATTGGACAGCAGGAAGCCATCAGCGAAGTTCTGATCTCGCTCCTGGCGGGTGGCCACTGCCTTCTCGAAGGCGTTCCCGGCCTGGCCAAGACGCTCATGGTCAAAACCATGTCCGACGCTCTGGCGATGCGCTTCAAACGCATTCAGTTTACGCCTGACCTGATGCCCGGCGACATTGTGGGTACGGAGGTTCTGGAAGATGACCACGAAACAGGCCACAAAGTGTTCGTTTTCAATCGAGGGCCCATCTTCGCCAATGTCGTGCTGGCGGATGAAATTAACCGTACGCCCCCCAAAACGCAGGCGGCTATGCTCGAAGCCATGCAGGAGTATAAGGTAACCTACGGAGGTAACGACTATGTACTGCCTAAGCCATTCCTGATCATTGCGACCCAGAACCCAATTGAACAGGCAGGAACTTATCCGCTGCCCGAAGCCCAGTTAGACCGCTTTCTGTTGTACATCAAGCTTAGCTACCCGTCGGAACGCGAAGAACTGGAAGTCCTGAAAAGTACGACGGGCACGGCCCGGCCGGAACTGCAAACGATACTCTCCGACGAGGATATTATCCAACTGCAAAAGCTGACCCGTCAGGTACATATCAGCGACGAATTAATAGACTACATCAACCGGCTCGTCCGGGCAACCCGGCCGGCAGATTCACCTTCGTCTTTTGTGAAGCAATGGAGCGAGTGGGGAGCAGGTCCCCGTGCCGGACAGGCCCTGGTGTTATGTGCCAAAGCCAGAGCCGTATTAAACGAACGTTTTTCGGTCATTCCCGATGATATTCAGACACTGGCTTACCCCATTCTGCGCCACCGAATCGCCCTTAACTTCCGCGCCGAAGCCGAGGGTATCACTACCGATCAGGTAATCAAGGAACTTCTGTCGACTGTGAAATAACCCGCCCTGATGCTCATCACCGAACTCATTAAACTCAACAACCTGCAACTGGCCAGCAAACTGGTAAGCGATGAGTTGTTGCTGGGTATTCAAACCAGTCGGCGATCGGGGATTGGGACAGAATTTGAACAGTTTCGTCATTATACCCCCGGCGATGACCCGAAACGGATCGACTGGAAACTGTTCGCCAAATCAGGCCACTATCTGGTTCGTGAGTCGGCTACGGAAAGTAATCAGCAGCTTCGTTTTCTAATCGACCTGTCGGGGTCAATGAACTACGCTGAAGGTGCCGTAAGCCGGTTGCAATACGCCAAAATCCTGCTGGCCTCGCTTGCCTACCTGAGTAACCGGCAAGGGGATCAGTTGAGCTTGTTCGCCTTACAAAATGGGCTGGTGCAGGCGATGGTACCGACGGGCAAACAGGCCTTTCAGAAAATTGTAGCAACCCTTGAAACCAGTGAAGCTAAAGGAGCCTGGGACAACCGAGGCCCGTCTATTCCTGAATTTGGGCGTAAGCAGGCCGAGGTGCTTATCATCGCTTCAGACTTTCTACAGGTTGATGATGAGTGGGTTCAATTAATCCAACGTGTAGCCGCTCCTCGCCGGGAAATTGTTCTGTTCCAGCTGTTGGGCGATGAAGAGGTTAATTTTTCGATGAACGGCTTCTATCGGTTTCAGGACCTTGAAACGGGCAAGGAGATAGAATTACAGGCCGATGCCATTCGGGAAACCGTTCGGGAACGGGCGACCACGTATCTGACCAAGTTAGAAGAAAGTCTGCGCATTCCGCATGTCCGACTTATCCGCGTTCGCCTGAGCGACCCGATCGCTCTGGTGTTAAAGCAGTTTCTAACCAGTTAAATAGCGGTTATTCATTCCTGTGTGGTGGGGTAGATAACCCTCCTAAAAAACCAAAAACTTAATAACCAAGTATGCAGTTTGTTGAGCCGTTTTTGTTGTGGGGTGTATTAGCCGTCGCGATTCCGGTGGTGATCCACTTCTGGCACCAGAAGCAGGGAAAACCACTGCCCTGGGCGGCTACGCAATGGCTTCTGGAAAAGCAAAATCAGCAAAGCCGTGGCCTGCGGCTCGACAACATTCCATTGCTGATAATCCGGTGCCTGTTGCTGGTCTTGCTGGCGTTTCTGCTGGCACAGCCTGTTTTAAACTGGTTTTTACAACCACCCACTATTCAGAAAGTACATCTGGTTCAGCCTAGCAAAGCCGTTGCCGACAATTACCGGTTTGAACTTGGCGAAGCCCAAAAAAAAGGCGAGAAAGTCGTTTGGGCCGATGACCAACTTAGTGAGTTGAACGATAAGCCCTATCCATTTCAGCCATCGACCCGATTTAACCCACTACAGCTCCAAACGGCCATTAACCGACTGGACACGAAAAACACTGAACTCCATCTTTACCTCGTCAATAGCCGAAAACTCGCCGATGTGCCCGCCATTTCGGTACCAACCACGTTTAGACTGCACACCGTCGTTGATTCATCAGGGCAGCTTCGCCCCTATCTGGTTGTCAAAAATGATCGAAAGTTATTTCTCAATCGGGCGGGAAAACTAGTGAGCGTTCCGGCACTTGACCCGTCGCTTAGGTTCCAGTCAACACCTGTTCATACTGGCCCGATAGCCGTTTTGCTTCGTTACCAAAACCCACAGGAACAGAAGACCGTTAAAGCTGCATTGGCAGCTCTGACGGATGTCTATGCGCTTGACTTTTCAGTTGATGAAGAACCTGTACCGAACCGAAGCTACAACTGGATATTAACGGATAAAGCACCAGCCGTTCCATCTCCGCAAACCCTGTATACTATTTCGGGCACCGGGCCGATTGATGGACAGCCGAACATGACGTTTGCCAATGAGTCGTTGACTCCTCAAACGTCAGACCGGGCTGCCACAGGACAACTACCCGAATGGCTCGGGACACAGTTTCTGCACCATTACGGGTCGGGTTTAGCGACCGGACCCGTCAGCTCGAAAGATCTGGAATCGCTGTTTGTTTTTATCAGCAAGCCCAAAACAGAGCAGCATGCAGGCCTTCAAAATGCACTTCTATTGGTATTCATTGGGTTATTAGCCGTTGAACGCTGGCTCGCTTTAACTAAAAACGCATGAACGAACTGAAACGTCTTGTCTCGTCGGTCACGTACCAACTTTACGCCAACACCCTGCTTCGATGCCTGTTGCTGGCCCTGTCGGCTTATTTCCTCACAGCGACTTTTACAGGGCCGTCGGCAGTGCCCGTTCTCTTCGCTTTTGCTGGTTTTGGGGTAGGTGCTTTCCTGAACAAACTTTACCAAGACAAAAAACCACAGGCAATTCAACTCATTCACCAGACCGTCGGGGATGTTGAATATAGCTTGCCTCTTCTCTCAAAGTCTGAACTTAATCTGGCAGAGCAGTTGCAACTCGACCGCCTGAACAATCATATCCAGCACGTTCGTATCCCTGTTGTGGTGTTGACGAAAGTAGGACTCTATAGTTTGTTTTTAATGGCTGCACTGGCTGTTTACTTTGGCTACCCGCTCTTAGAGAACAAGGCGGCTGGCGACTCTCAAAAGAAAGG
The DNA here is from genome assembly GCF_054782495.1 of Spirosoma aerophilum. NCBI lineage: Bacteria > Pseudomonadati > Bacteroidota > Cytophagia > Cytophagales > Cytophagaceae > Spirosoma > Spirosoma aerophilum. Next base: position 1,707,008 of record NZ_BAAGSJ010000013.1, read on the forward strand.
ATTTCTGACCGCATTTACCCCCGATAAAAAGCCGGAAGCACCCTCGTTTGAATCGGCAACCCTCCGTATTCAACCCCCGGCTTATACCAAACTTCCAGAAACGAATTCATCGAACCTGAATGCATCGAGCGTTGTGGGCGCAGTTCTTTCGTGGCGTTTGGCATTCAGCCATACCAACCAACTTTCGGTTCGACTGGTAAATGGACGTGGACAGGAACTTCCCTTCCGGCAATCCGGTGACGGCTATACGTATCAGGATCGACTGGTCAACTCCGGCTTGTACGCCATTAAAGCCTACTGGCGCACCGATGCAAAAAAAGATTCAGTTGTCTACCAATCTGACTTTTACCGGCTGGAAGCCCGCCCGGATTTAGCCCCAAAAATTGAACCGGCCTCAAAAGAACTATATCAGTTTCATACCATCAAAGACCCAAAAACACTGACGGTAGGTGCCCGGATTTCAGATGACTTTTCTGTCTCGAGTACGTTTCTTGTCGCCACCGTTGCCCGGGGTTCCGGCGAGAACGTCAAGTTTCGGGAAGTGAAGTTTCCGCTGAGTCAGGCCAATTTTAAGGACGCTAAACTTACCAAAACACTTGACCTTAATGAGTTAAAATTTTCACCCGGTGATGAGTTGTACTACTACTGGGCAGCTTTCGACAACCGTCAGCCCGAACCGAATTTTACTAAATCCGATACGTATTTTCTGGTGTATAAAGACACGACACAGGTCGAAGAAAGTGAGCTGGCTACCATGGCGGTAAACATCATGCCTGAGTATTTCCGAAGCCAGCGGCAGATCATCATCGACACCGAAAAGCTGATTGCCAGTCGAAAACGAATGACAGCAAAAGGCGCGATTAACCATGCGTTCAAGAGTCAGTCAAACGAAATTGGTTTCGACCAAAAAGTACTCCGACTTCGCTATGGCCAGTTCCTGGGCGAAGAGTTTGAAACATCGGCCGGGGGTGGGCATATCGAACCCACTGACGAAGGTGGTGACCCGCTCAAAGGGTTTATTCACGCGCATGACACCGGCGAGGAACATGGCGAAGCACACCACGTAGAGGAACCGCATCACGACCACGGCCCCTCCGGCCCCGAATCGGATAAAGACCCTGTAGCGGCCTTGATGGAACAGTACGTTCACTCACACGACAATGCCGAAACCAATACGTTTCATGAAGAATCGACCCGCTCGTTGCTGAAAATGGCGTTGGAGCAGATGTGGACATCGGAGTTGCACCTGCGGATGTATGAACCCGAGAAAGCGTTGCCGTTTGAGCAGAAAGCACTGGAATACCTGAAACTGTCACAGCAAAAAGCGCGGTCTTACGTCAAGAAAACCGGTTTTGATCCGCCCCAAACGAAAGAGAAGGAAACACGGCTAACGGGTGAGTTCAAAAACGTAACAACGGCCTTCAATCAGGAACGGGTGTATTCAAAAGAACGAATTGAATGGCTGGTGACCCAGGCCATCGGGTACCTGGAACTCTCTGCGCTCAATCCACAGCAACGCCAAACCCTGCAACAACTCGGCAACGCCCTGGCAAATGGGGTCGTTAACAGTGGCCTGCAAAACTGGTCGGTGCTGGCATCGCTGCAAAAATTAGCCGGAGGAAAAGCGATTACACCTGCTGAAAAGGCCCAATTGAAAACGAAATTATACGCCCTGACAGGTGCATCGGAGCGAACGGGACCTACTTACGTCAGTGATCGCGCTCTTCAACAAGCGTTCTGGCAGCACATTAACTAGCGGCCAGCTTATCTGAATTACGAATGCAAACACCTGTAAACTGGACCGAACCGATAACCTGGTTTATCGCCCTGGCGCTGGTCGTCTTATTGGTTGGTCAACTTTGGCTCATCAGCCGTAACGAGTCATTACCCAGCGGGAGAAAATCACTTCGGTTCGCGTTGAACATCCTTCTATGGCTGGTATTGGTTGGCTATTTCCTGCAATTTCAATGGCAGCGCGAACGGCCGGCCACGCATGCATTGCTGGTGGGTGATGATGTTCCCTCTTCCGTTGCCCGTCAGATCCGGGACAGCCTTAACATTCGGGACAGCTTTACGAGCCGAAACATTCAGGATGAATACGATTCGATAACCCTGGTCGGTCAACGCTTTCCGGTGTCAACACTTACTCAACTGAGTCAATCAGCATTGCAATGGATACTCTACAGTGAGCCCAGCACCATTCAAAATATAGCCTGGAAAGGTATGGTAAGGCAGGGCGAGATTCAGCAGGTTACCGGACAAATTCAATCGTCAGAAGAGGCATTACTACGGTTAAAATTCGGCGGCCGAACCCTGGACAGTATGGCTCTTCACAAAGGAGCTAATTCATTTACTCTCCGGTTTCCGGCCTTTTCCCGGGGACGAACTCAAACGGAGCTGGTACTTGGTCAAACCACTCTCGACACCGTTCGTTTTTTCACCCGACCGATTGAGCCGCTCACCGTCTTATTTTTGCTCAACAGCCCGGATTTTGAAAGTAACACGCTGGCGGGCTGGCTGGGCAGGCAGGGCCATACGGTTCAGGTATCTACTACCTTATCGAAGAATATCAGCAGCAACGTCAGCATTAACAAAGCCAGTAAAGCCATTGGCAAAACAACTCCGGACCTGATTATTACAGAATCCACAAATGCGTCGAACCCTACAGTTCGCAAAGCGGTAGCCGACGGGAAAGCCGTTTTATTTATCAACGCTACCAATCCGGAAACCGAAAGTCGGACCATCAACCAAGCTTTAGGCAGCCGTTGGCAGGTCAGAAAAACAGCCAACGATGCAACCATCCCGGTTGGTAACGGACTAACGGCACTCCCCTATCGCTTCACAGAAAGTATGAACCAGGTTGCCGTAACCGGTTACCCGATCGCTGTGCAGCGAAGTACCCGCGGTTACGCCGGACGTATTGGTTTTAGTTTGCTGAGCGAAACCTATCCATTATCACTTAGTGGGGACAGCCTCACCTATAGCCGGGTTTGGACCGCTATTTTGGCGCGGCTCTCGTCTTCGGAGAAACCTAGTATTCAGGTTAATTCGCCGGTTTACGGTGGCCTGAAACAGGAGATTCTTGTCAATAATGTAACCGGGGCAACCCGCAGGCTGGTCATTGGACAGGATACCGTAATTCTGACTCAATCCCCTTTTAATGAACATTCAGCTATTGGCTCCTCGCTGTTCAGGCAGACTGGCTGGCAATCGGTCCAGGACTCATTGGCACTTTTTGTGAAGGCCCGTACGCAAACAGACCCAATTGCCAACCGGCAGATTATTAAACAGTTTATGCTGGCTCATGCACAAACAAAGAACCCAATCACAATTAACCACCGAACGGCCAACGCTACGGTGCCGGACTGGGTGTGGTTAGTCCTCTTTGTTGGTTGCCTTACAGCACTTTGGGTTGAACCAAAGCTCCTGTAAGTCAGGATTCAGGTTTATCGTGACACCTTTTTTTCCACTCACGCCTGAATTTCGTTCGGTCGTCATCGCTCATCTGACGCCATTTGTCCCGCCATGTCGGTGGTCCGCCCCCCGCCCGAAAGCCGCCATGGCGCGGGCCAAATTTGAATCCACCCAACAACAGCCTGGACAGGATCAGCAACCCGACAGCCTGCCAGAATGTAACCGACTTTACCGGCACAACCGCTACCAGAACTGTATTCCAGAGCCAGTAAACGGCATATGAAACAGCCAGCAATGCCAGTAAGATAAAAATCGGCACAAAAAATCGTATTCGCCTGTAAGGAGTTTTCATGGCTTATAAGTTGTCAAGTTCATCATACAGTCGTTGCAGCCGTTTGCGCAGGTGCTGAACAGCGTAGCGTTTTCGGGAAATGATCGTCTTCAGGTTTTCGCCCGTATCATCGGCGATTTCCTGCAAGGTTCGGTCTTCAAGTTCATTCTGAACAAATACGGTCCGCTGATTTTCGGGCAACTCGTTCAGCGCTTTCATCAACTCCTCCCAGAATATATCCTTAAAAAACTGATCTTCTGGGGTTTCGGCATCGGCCAGCAGGATTTCCCGAAAGCGAAAATCATCGTTATCCTCGTCGCCCATCAAATCCGATAACGAATCATTTTTTTTCTTCCGGTAGGTATCGGTAATTCTATTCTTGGCCACCTGAAAAAGCCAGCCGCTTATGCTTTCAATGCCGTCGAGATCAACGACCCTGGCGAGTTGATACCAGACATCCTGCAAAATATCTTCGGCATCTTCGTCAGATTTCACCTGCCCGCGAATAAATCGAGACAGCCGGTTTCCGTACTGCTTTACTGTCTCAAGAATAGTTCGTCCGGGCGTTTCGGCCATGGTGGGTAAGTAAACTAATGAGCAAACGGTCAGGGATTGACAGCTAAAGGAGCCATTTATGACACCAGATTATAACGATCAAGCCCTGACCCTAAACCAACCCACACCTGAGAAACTATTGTTGAGCACGCTTATCTAGCTCGCGCAAAACGTCTACCATGGTACGAAAGCGGTTGGCATCGCCAATGAAACCCAAACCGGTCATAATAAGTGCAAAACCACCCGTACTCACCCAAAACCAGGGATCGGCATTGGCTTCTTTCATTTTGGAGCCGTGCAGTAACACGGCCAGCCCGCTGCCCAGCAGCATAGCTCCCCCCCCACCAAATAGCCAGTATTTTGTTAAAAGCTTTTTCTCTCGCTGCGTTCTCATACCTTGTTTTGTTTACTTGTCAATTGGTCAAAAAACCATCTGTGACGTATGTGGTTTATAAAAATAATGTATCTTACCTCATAGTTCAGGCCATTATTAGAAACCTGCCAGACACTAACCTTAACGTCTATGCCCGTATTTACCCTAGGTATTGAAGAAGAGTTTCAAACGATAGACCCTGCTACGGGCGAGTTACGGTCTCACATGTCAAAGATTGTCGATGGCGGTCAAATAGTTCTTCAGGAACGTGTAAAAGCCGAAATGCACCAGGCTGTCGTGGAGGTTGGCACGAATATCTGTAATAATATTCAGGAAGCCCGTCAGGAAGTCACCTATCTTCGAAAGATGATTCTGGAGTTGGCAGATAAGCAGAACCTACACATTGCAGCCGCCGGAACGCATCCTTTCTCAGATTGGCAGGAACAGCTTATTACACCTAACGAACGCTACGACCGGCTCATCGATGAACTGCGCGACGTAGCCCGCTCCAACCTCATATTTGGCCTTCACGTTCATGTAGGCATCGAAAACCGTAACGAAGGGGTTCAGATCATGAATGCAGTACGGTACTTCCTGCCGCATATCTACGCCCTATCGACCAACTCACCGTTCTGGCGCGGTCGAAATACAGGCTTCAAATCGTACCGGTCGAAGGTATTTGACAAATTCCCGCGTACCGGTATTCCTGATTTCTTCTCGTCGGCAGCAGAATATGACGAATACATCAATCTGCTGGTTAAAACCGGCTGTATCGACAACGGCAAGAAAATATGGTGGGATATCCGGTTGCACCCCTTTTTCGACACCATTGAATTTCGCATCTGCGATGTGCCGATGCGGATCGATGAAACCATTTGTCTGGCGGCTATCATGCAGGCACTGGTAGCCAAAATTTATAAGCTTCACCAGCAAAACCTCAATTTCCGACCCTACCGCCGGATTCTGATCAATGAAAACAAATGGCGGGCCGCACGGTATGGTATCGAGGGAAAACTGATCGACTTCGGCAAACAGATTGAAGTGCCAACCCATGAGCTGATTCACGAATTATTGAACTTTATCGATGATGTCGTTGATGAACTGGGAAGCCGTGAAGAGTGTGAATATGTCCTTAAAATTCTGGAAATGGGTACCGGTGCCGACAGGCAATTAGCTGTTTTTCAGCAGACAAATGACCTGAAGCAAGTGGTCAATTACATTGTGCAGGAAACTTCTTTCGGTATCAGATAGTTATTTTCGGGAGCACTATTAACCAGTAGTTAGCCGTAACAGACACTCTATGAGCTTAGTAAAAATTGCTGTTCTCGATATGAATAACAACCATGCCAATGAGGGCATGCGTTGTATTTTACATATAATTCGAAACGTACAGGGGAATGATAATGCCGAGTTAGCGTTCGATGTTTTTGATGTTCGTGCCAACAACGAACTGCCCGAATTGGATTACGATGTATATATTTCGTCTGGCGGGCCGGGTAGTCCAATGGCATCGTCTGAAGAATGGGAGGATCGTTATTTTGATTTGATCGACCAGATCTTCGACTGGAATGCCCACAATGAACGGAAGAAATATGTGTTTCTAATTTGCCATTCCTTCCAGTTGGTCGTTCGTCATTTTGGCCTGGGTTTACTGAGCCGTCGTAAATCCACTTCGTTTGGCATTTTTCCCGTACACAAAACGGATGAAGGTGATTCGGAAGCTTTGCTGGAAGAATTACCTGACCCGTTCTTTGCCGTGGACTCCCGCGATTATCAGATTACCAGTCCGGATGCGGAACGTATGAACACGATGGGCGCTGAAATATTGTGTCTGGAAAAAATACGTCCCCATGTCCTCCTCGATCGGGCGGTTATGGCCATGCGTTTTTCTCCCGAAATCATAGGCACCCAGTTTCATCCGGAAGCAGATAACGAAGGGATGCTCCGGTATTTTCTCCAGCCTGAAAAACGAAACCATATCGTTCTGAATTTTGGCCAGGAGAAATATGACGACATGGTTTCCTACTTACAGGATCCTAACAAAATTGCCCTGACCGAGTCCGTCATTCTACCCGGATTTTTACGCCAGGCCATTCGATCGTTGTCCTCGACCGTTGAAGAGCCTGAAGTTGCCTGATCGATGTTTTGAGTGCAATACTTTAGTAGGCACTCAAAACATACTACCTAACCAAGATAAATTGGTTTAGGGCTGATTTCATCCCAATGCCTTATGATTAAATCTGTCAGAGAAGCCTTTAATCAAGCCTTTAGCCCGGAGAGCTACCGGGCTTTTTTGGCTAACGTTGACAACGACTTTCCCGGCCAGCTCGATTTTCGGGTTGCCGAAACACCCATTTTCGTACCGAAAGTTCTGACCGACAAGCTTCTACAGGCTTGCGACGATATTATTTCGGTCGTCACCCGCGATGACTTCAAGACGTTGACGGATAAGGCAATACCTACGGACCAGCGAGTACCGAATGAGGATGACCATACTCAGTTTATGGCTGTCGATTTTGCGGTTTGTCTGGATGAGCAGGGCGAGTTAACCCCACAGCTAATCGAGTTTCAGGGGTTTCCGTCGCTGTATTGTTTTCAACCCTATCTAGCCAGCCTGTTTCGGAGTCTCTACCCCATTCCCGACAATCTCTCTCACTTATTCACGGTTACCGATAATGCCGCTTATCTGGATCGGTTACGCCAGATGATCGTGGGCGATTGCCAAGCGGAAGAGGTTATCCTGCTGGAAATTTACCCAGAGAAGCAAAAGACCAGAATTGACTTTGTACTGGCCGAGAAATACCTCGGAATACCAGCAGTATGTATTACAAAAATAAAGAAGGACGGCCGGACTTTATATTATGAAAAAGACGGTCGCTTTATTGAGATTAAGCGGATTTATAACCGGCTAATTTTCGACGATCTCCAGAATTATCCGGATCTTCAAACCGATTTTCAACTAACTGACGATGTCGATGTGGAATGGGTTGGGCATCCGAACTGGTTCTTTCGAATTAGCAAGTACACCCTTCCCTTGCTAAAAAGTCCTTACGTACCAGCCAGTTACTACTTGTCTGACCTGAGCAGCTACCCCGAAGACTTAGAAAATTACGTACTGAAGCCCTTGTTCTCTTTTGCGGGCAGTGGCGTTAAACTGAACATTACGACCGCTGATCTGGATGCTATTCCGACTCATCAGCGGGAAGGGTATCTATTACAGCGAAAGGTTAAGTATGAACCCGTTATTCAATCGCCGGATGGGCTGGTGAAATGCGAAATACGCATGCTGTTCATCTGGCCGAAAGCGGACAAACGACCTACACTGCTTACTAATCTGAGTCGTCTGAGCCGGGGCGAAATGATTGGCGTCAATTTCAATAAGAATAAAGATTGGGTTGGCGGCTCCGTTTGCTTTTTCGAGAAATAAATTAGTTCGTTCAGAATTTACAGAGTCGTCCGGGACGCAAACAATACTTTCGGGTATTTGCGAATCCCCGGCGACTTTTTTATTTACTACCGTTTTTTTATATGGAACAACAACAGGTTTCCCTTTCAGAAAAAGCCATTTTCGACCTCACAGGCAAGGTCGCTATCCTTACTGGTGCCAGTAAAGGTATTGGAGAAGACATGGCCCGGGTTTTTGCCCGTTTTGGTGCCAAAGTCATTATCAGCAGCCGAAAGCAGGATGCCTGCGACGCGCTTGCCAATGATATTCGGGCACAGGGTGGCGAAGCGACGGGTATAGCTGCCCATGTTGGCGATATGGACCAGCTTCAGCAGTTAGTCGACAAGAGCATTGCTACGTACGGAGGCATTGACATTCTGGTCAACAATGCCGCGTCGAATCCGGTTTTCGGCCCTTCTCTCGACTGTGATGGAGCCGCATTTGATAAGATCATGCAGGCCAACGTAAAGGCTCCCTTTGAGTTGAGTAAACTTTGTTATCCAAGCATGAAAGCACGGGGTGGCGGTAGTATCATTATGATCAGCAGCATTGCCGGTCATACGCCCGATCCGGGTCTGGGCATGTACAGTGTCAGTAAAGCATCCCTGAACATGCTCACCAAAGTGTTGGCCAAAGAATGGGGTCCTGACGGAATTCGGGTCAACGCCATCTGCCCCGGCCTCATTAAAACAAAATTTAGTCAGGCCCTCTGGCAGAACGAAAAAATTCTGGAACACTTCACGAATCGCATTCCTATTGCCCGCATGGGTACGGTAGATGAGATCAGTCCGCTGGCGCTGTTCCTGGCCTCCAGTGCGTCGTCTTACAGCACGGGCAGTTTGTTTTATGCAGATGGTGGAACGGTAATTTAAAAAGACCATGTCTCTAGAAACACGCGAAGTCTGGTTACGGGGCCCACTTTCCGACATGCCTCCTTTGGTACAACCCGTTGCCCATGCGCTGATGCAGGCGCGCGAAGAGGTACACGCCTTCATGAGTGATTTTCCGGAAGGGCTTCTTTGGGAGAGACCGGCCAATGTTGCCGCCGTTGGCTTTCATTTACAGCACCTGACGGGTGTTCTTGATCGACTATTTACCTACGCCCGGCAGGAAGCGTTGTCGGAGGCCCAGTTAACGGCCCTGCGTGCCGAAGGAAAACCCGAAGAGAACGTGTTATCCGTCCAGGAACTCGTCAGAAATTTTGATGAGCAGGTTGATAAAGCGCTCGCTCAATTACGGCAAATAAATGAAGGAACATTAACGGAAATACGGGGCGTAGGCCGCGCGCAATTGCCTTCAACGGTACTTGGTCTACTGACTCATGCCGCCGAGCATACCATGCGGCATGTGGGCCAGCTATCGGTAACGGTTCGCGTGCTAACAGTTTAACCTTTTTTTAAGTTATCCTTCATCGGGGTTTAATTAATCCAGCGGACCTTTCACCCCAGAAGCCCGCCAAGGTGGTGGACTTTAACTTAAAAACCATTCTCAATTCTATGAAAACGTCCATTTTGGCTGCCTTCGTCGTAGCTGCACTTTTGGGAACTACTGCATTTGCCAACACCCCATCACAGGACAAACCCGTGAGTAAAACAATGACCACGACCGTTAAGAAATCGACGCCGGTTAAAACGTCTGCAACAACTAAGTCGGTTCATAAAAAGCACGTTAAAACGTCTGAATAGACATTCCACCACATAAAAAAAGAGACCCTTTTTACAAGAATCTCTTTTTTTATGTGGTGATTTAACTTTTCTTATTGAACAGCCACGATCTTGAATTCTGTGCGCCGGTTTTGCTGATGCTCGCCCTCAGAACAGTTTACGCCATCGACGCAGCCGTTAATAATTTCTGACTCACCGTAGCCACGGGCAACAAGTCGATTAGCTGGAACGCCCCTGGACACCAGGTAATCCATAGCCGCTCTGGCCCGGTTTTCAGATAATCGGATGTTGTAGGTGTCGGTAGCCCGCGAATCGGTATGTGAGCGTAGTTCGATCTGCATTTGTGGATATTCTTTTAAAATAGCCAGCACGTGATCCAGTTCCTGTGCCGCATCGGCCCGAATGAAAAACTTGTTCAGATCGTAATAAATGTTTTTTAATTGAAAAACGTCGCCAACACCATACAAACCTAGCGAGTCGGTGATCACCTGAGCTTTTCGCTTTGTTTTACCATATTGCGCTTTCTTGGTCGCGTAGCGGTCTTTTTGAGCGGTGATCGTGTAAGGTGCATTAGGCTTCACATCGAATTCATACCCTCCATCGGGGCCGGTGGTAACGGTTTGCTCCGACTTGTCTTTATCATTCCGTAAAGTCACTTTCACACCTTTGGCCGGCTGCTGATTCACTTCCGTCTTGATTACGCCTTTTACCACCGTATTTTCCGAACGCTCCAGATAAATGGACACATTCAATACCGGCTTGGGCGATTGGGTAAGGGTTGAAAACCGGACGCTGTTCATGGCAAATCCTTCTTTGATAGCCCTAAACTCATAATCAGCATTTGAGTCGACACAAAGATCAGTACGTCCTTTTTCATTCGTCACGCGTAAATCCTGATTTACGCCGTTACGCAGAATGCGGACATCGGCATTTTCGAGGGGTGTTCCGGTTTTGGCATCATACACCAGAATGTTCAGCTGCTTGCATGTACGTCGGAAGGAATAAATGTCATCATCACTCACGCCCTTTTTACGGTTGCTGCTGAAATAACCACTGGTGCGGTACTTATCCGTGATGAACCCAAAATCATCTTTCTCGGAATTGATGGGAGCACCTGCGTTCTGAACGCCTTTATAAGCGATTCCATCTTTCAGTTCCGCTACAAATACATCCAGCCCCCCAAGTCCTTCATGTCCGTCTGAGGAGAAGTAAAGATTTTCGCCCTCAGCGGCAAACGGAAACATTTCGTTGCCTTCTGTATTGATTTCCTTACCCATATTAACGGGCGTTCCCCACTGCCCGTTACTGAATTCAACTACGTAGATGTCCGTACCGCCATACCCACCCGGCATGTCCGATACAAAATACATTTTTGTATTGTCGGGCGAGAAAGCCGGGTGACCTACGGAGTATTCGTTACTGTTGAACGGCAACTCCTGAATATCAACCCACTTTCCATTTTTGTTGACTGAAGAATATAATTTCAGCTTTTTAACACCATCCGAGCTTTTCCCTGATTTCCCCTTACTGGTATTATTACGGGTAAAAACAATGAAGTTCTGATCTTTGGTGAACGACATGGGACCTTCGTGGTACTTTGTATTCAATGTACGGCTGAAGACTTCCGTTTTAGATAAAGGCGTATTGTCGGCCGGTACTTCGGGGCCTTCTATCTTGGTTTCACTACCGCCCCCTAACACCGCCGAATTAACCGAACGGGCCAGGTCTGAACCAGGCACACGAAGCTGATTCGTATCGGGGTGAAAATACAGGTCCAGAAAAGGCGTTTGATTCCAGTTGAATACCCGCTTCACAGCCCCCGATTCGTCCCGGGCTGATACAAAAACTAACCCGTTCTTGTAATACATAGGACTAAAATCGGCCTGCCGGGAATTAATAGGCAGATTATAGAGTCTGTACGATGAGGAGTCCTGATAGAACCGGCTCATATCCATGTAGGAGACCGTAAAGCGTCGACCGCGTAAATCCTCTTTTTGCTTTTCGCCATACTGGCTGTACATTTTTTGGGATTCCCGGTATTTACCGTTCTGGGCCAGCGATTGGGCGTAGTATAGATACACCTCGCTATCAAGCTCCGTATATGATTTAACCAGTTCGCCGTAAACACGTTCCGCATTACGTGTATCTTCTAGTTTCCGATAGGAATATCCAAGTTTAATTAATGCGTCGCGGGTTTCGGCAGGGTCCTTCTTTTTGTCGGTCCGCAAAAACTCCTCATAGGCCCGCACCGCGCTTACATAACTAAGGTTGTCAAATTGCTTATTAGCCGCTCGTAGCCGCGCACTTTGTGCCTGAGCAGTCAGACTCCAGAAGGCCAGTCCTATCAGTAGCAGGACACGTACAATTCGGTTCATGGTAATTATTGAGTTAAAATTCTTGGGCTTGCTCAAACCTTATCAAATAAGGTGCCAACTTTACAAAAGCGTGTTCTAAGCCAGAAAGCCGAAGCATATTATTTATTTTATTTAGGTTAATAGAGCTATTTATTCACTTAACGAAGGCTTCCATCCGTACAATTCGGGAGGTTTGGTCCGTCAAGCGAAACCGGTGACCGATTCGGCGACCAACAACCCAGGCTATATCACTCCCGGAAAGCAGTACAACCGTTCGCTCTCGTTCCAGCCGGCTTACTTTGAGGTCATTCAACAAATCACTAACCAGCTTATGCCCTTTCAGCCCTAGTGGCCGCAGTTTATCTCCCTGTTGCCAAAGACGAATCGTAAGCGGAAAAACCAGCTTGTCAGCATCCAGCAAAGCAATGGCAGGGTCATCAGTGATCGTTACGTTAACAGGCTTCTCCAGTAAGTCGATAGCTAGGGTGAAGAGTCCTGATATATCAACCGGTGCCGTAGGCCACTCCGCCAGTACCAGACTAAAGTCTACCGGTTGTGGTAAGGGTTCGACTAACAATCCAAATCGCTCATGAACAATCCGGTGGGTACCCGATTGAATAACCTGGCCGGGAGCATGGGAGAGGATATGGGCAACTTGCTGGGCTTGGTCGGTTGTGAAGCCAAAGGGTTTCAGCCACTCCATTAACCGGAAAGCTACTTCCGGCATCAGGCGTAACTTTTCTCTGGAAAGTACCACACCGTTATTTCTCGGTTCAGCTATTGTCTGCCAGGATCGGTCGAGTTCTGCCCTCATGAGCACTTCGGCCGCCCGAAACCGCTCAATGGTTCTGGGCAGCGTTTGCCATAGACCCGGATTCAACTCGTTAAGAACCGGTATCACATGATGACGGATTCGATTCCGGGCATACTTATCATCGGCGTTCGAACTATCTTCCCGGTAAACCAGTCCCTGTTCGTTCACATAGGCCGCCAGTTGATCGCGGGTAGCAAACAGCAATGGCCGAACAAGCTGATTTTGCCGGGGCGAAATACCATGCAGACCCGCTAATCCAGTGCCCCGCGTCAGATTAAGTAACACGGTTTCCAGCAGGTCATTAAGGTGATGCCCCGTGGCGACGCAGGCATAGGCATGTTGCTGAATCAGTTCCTCGAACCATTTGTACCGCAACTCACGGGCAGCCATCTGGATCGAGATCCGGTGCTGCTGCGCAAATTCAGACGTATTAAAACGGATGGTATGAAACGGAACCCCATAGCGCCTTGCCATGTTTTCTACAAAAATGGCATCAGTATCAGATTCGGAAGCCCGCATACTGAAGTTTACATGTGCCATCGCAAACGGCTGACCAACCTGGTAAAACAAATGGGCCATCGCCACCGAATCGACACCACCACTAACCGCCAGCAAAACCCGTTCAGTCGGCCCAAACAGCTGATTGTCGTTAATAAATCCTAAAAATTCTGCATCAACCATTTGGTGTCGGCCCTAAGCCGTAGTTTTGTAACCATGATTCGTTTGCTTGCCGCTTTTATTCTGCTTTGTTCACTGCTCATCTCGGCCAGTTCATGGGCGCAGGTTAACCAGCCTATGCCCGGTCGACCGAGCGTACCGGGTAGCCCTGCCGACAAAGTCGAGTTGCTACCGGGTGCAGACTCGCTGGTGGGTCTCACTGTACCCGGCCAGGTTGTACGGAAAATATACAACAACGTTCGGTTCCGGCAAAAAGGGGTGCTTATGTTCTGTGACCTTGCCATACAGAACGCAACGACCAATGTGATTGAAGCCTACGGTCATGTAAAGATCATACAGGGCGATACCATTACCGTTCAGGGCGATACTATGTTTTACTACGGAAATGTGAAACAGGCAAATCTACGGGGACGTGTCAGCTTACGCGACCGAAAGATGACCCTCACCACGGCCCAGCTCGATTACGACATGTTATCGGGTATTGCCCATTACCCAACTCCCGGCCGCATTGTTGACAAAGAGAACATACTGACCAGTAAAGAAGGGTACTATGACACACGTACCAAGCTGTTCACTTTCCGACAGAACGTTCGTCTGGTAAACCCCAAAGGTACACTCACGGCCGATTCCCTACTGTATAACTCCATAAGCCGACTGGCTATTTTTCAGGGGCCAACACGGATAACGAATAAAGATGGTGTTTTGACGGCTGTCGAAGGGCAGTATAACACAACAACCGGCATTTCGAATTTCCGACGACGGGCCACCGTTGAAACGCCCAAATACCGGCTCACCGGCGATACCTTGTATTACGACAACCTTTCTGAGCTGGGTATCGCGAAAGGGAATGTGATCATGGTGGCAAAAGATAAACAGGCTGTAATTACCGGTGATCATGTTCGCTACAATGGCAAAGCGGGAATATCGCGGGTAACGGGGCATCCGGTAGCTAAAAGCCTGGCAAATGAAACCACAAAAGACACCCTTTATCTGCGGGCCGACACGCTTTTTTCCTTTGACAATAAGGTGACGAACACCCGCCGGTTATTAGGGCAGAAAAATGTGTTTTTGTACAAATCCGATTTGCAGAGTAAGTGTGATTCGCTCATTTACGACACTGCCGATTCCACAATTTATTTTTTCAAAAAACCCATCGTCTGGAGTCAGAATAAATACCAAATGGAAGCGGATTCGATGCGGGCCGTTATGAAAAATAACAGGATCAATACCCTTTTTTTAAAGACTAAATCGTTCGTCATTTCGCTCGACACGCTGAACAATTACAATCAGATAAAAGGGCGTACGATCACCGCTTTTTTTGCCACAAAAGTGGTTTCGACAACGGTTGGATCGGCCAATTCTGACGGTTTCCAGGCACAAAAAGCGACCAATGCACCTGCTTCTCTTTCAGCAGTAGCAACGAATCGGCCCGTAAAACGCGTATTGGCGAATAAAACCGGGGTACCCGTTTCAACCACTGTTTCAACGCAGGAGCAAACCGTGATAGACCGGGTTTTAGTCGAAGGCAATGGACAGAGTTTATACTACGCTGTTGACGAAAAAAACAAGTTGATCGGGTTGAACCATGTTGAATCCAGTAAAATGAATATTGAATTTAACGATAATAAGGTTGGGCGAATTCGCTTTTATGGGCACCCGGATTCTCAGTTAATTCCACCAAAAGAGCTGACGCCCGACGTTCAGCAATTGGATGGTTTTCGGTGGCGTGAAGCTGAAAAACCAACCAAGAAACAAGTTTTATGGCTGGAAGCACCACCTGCCGAGCAGCCGGTAATTAGAAAACCATTAAAAAATAAGAACGCAATTAAACCTTTGGCTCAAAAATTGGTTCAAAAAGGTAATAATTGACCCTTTTAACAATTTTTTAGACAATAGCCCGTTGACTTTGTCTTTTAAGATGAATAGGTTTGTGTTGAATACAAGCGTGCATGAAGTAGACTTACATGAAACAACTTATACTTATTGGTGTACTGATGGGCTTGCTAACGGCAAGGAACCCGCTCAAGGCGCAGGTCGCCCAGCGGGATTCTGATGCTCGGAAGGGAAGTCGACTCGAATTGGGTCGTACCACATCAGCACGCAAACCAACCACGGCGGGCCTTCCCGTGCAGCGGTTTTCCATTGTACCCAACCCTACGCTGTCCGGGCTCGACAGGTCCATGACCGTACATAAGAACAGTGCTATCAATGAACACTACCGTTCGTTGCTGATGTCCCGTTCTACATCTAAATCAACGACGGCAGAGATTTCCCCTGCCCTTGAAAGTGCTCCTCGTCAGCCGGTTGCCGTTCAGGAGGGCAAAGCAGAGAACCGACTCTTTACAAATGAGAAAATCTGGGTCTCCAATGCTTATCCGAACCCTGCCGACGATGTGGCTGAAGTAGATTACCAGTTTTCCAGTCCCGGCGAAGCAAAACTTGTTTTGCTGAATGTTTTAGGGGCTCCGGTTGCCGAATATGAACTGGAGCGGAATGAGCGTAAGCTTCGTATCGGTACTCGTTTGCTGGACACCGGCTATTACTTATACCAACTCTCTGTTGATGGAAAGAAAGTAGCTACAAAACGGTTGCTCGTTCGCCACCAATAAGCTAGTTTTTTAGTTAAAATAACCTAAACGGACCGATTCACCAGTCATTTTCAGCACTACACAGGGCCACATCGTCGTTTTAACGGTGTAGCCTTTATTTTTTTTGTATCTTTGCAAACATATGCAACACCGTCATATTGGTAAGATTCTGTTAGGGGTTTGGGTAGCGTTTCTGCTTGGATCATGCAGTCCGTTTTCAAAATTACAGAAAAGTGGGAGCGATGACGCGAAATACAAAGGAGCCATTGAGTATTACAAGAAGGGCGACTGGTATCGGGCAGGTTTGTTATTTGAGGAGCTAATTCCAGTTCTTAAGGGCAGCACTGAGTCAGAGATGGCCCAGTTCTACTACGCCTATACACAGTACCAGCAACAGCAGTACCTGCTAAGTGCTACCCTCTTCAAGAAGTTCTACGAGACATTCGCCCGGTCCGACTACGCGCAGGAGGCCATGTACATGTATGCTTATTCCCTGTACAAGGATACCCCCTCCTATAACCTTGATCAGTCTAACACGCTAACCGCCACATCAGCGCTTCAGGACTTTATCAATGCCTATCCAGATAGTAAGTATAAAGATGAATCAACCAAGTTGATTCTGGAACTGCGTGGTAAGCTGGAACGGAAAGCATACGAAAAAGCCAGATTGTACTACAAGACCAGTGGCTTCAATATTGCGTCCTACAAATCTTCAGTTATCGCCATTAACAACTTTCAAAAGGATTTTCCTGATTCTGAGTACAACGAAGAACTGGCATTCTTAAAAGTTGATGCAGAGTTCAGTCTGGCTCAGAACAGTCTGGAAACCAAGCAGAAGGAACGTTATCAGGAAGCAATCAGTTATCATCAGGCTTTTGTGGACAAATATCCTAACAGCCGATATCTGAAACAATCCGAAAAAATGTTCGAAACCAGTCAAAAAGAAATTGACCGTCTGGACAAACTCGAACAGGAACGCGAAAAAGAAAAAGAGCGCTTAAAAGATGCCAATCGCCCCGCAAAGGTAACGGCAGCCAATTAAATACAGTTTACGGTTGAACGACTCTTGAGCGACAACTAGAGTAAACTTCACATCAATTTCGAGAATCAATTATTATGGCAACAAATCCATCGATCATCACCCGCAATAGCGACAAAATCGCTATTCAGACCGGGAATCTGTACGAATCGGTATCCATTATATCGAAACGCGCCCGTCAGATAGCAACCAAGAATAAAGAAGAGTTAAGCAACAAATTATCGGAGTTCGTATCGGCTGTCGATAATCTGGAAGAAGTCTTCGAGAACCGGGAGCAAATCGAGATATCGAAGTTTTACGAGCGGATGCCGAAGCCAACGTCGATTGCTACAGATGAGTTTTTGGAGGGTAAAGTCTACTGGCGTTATAACGACGAAGACGCTCAACAGTAAACCTTCCCACATAGTTTTTTTTCAATGACCGCACGGTAAATTACCGTGCGGTCATTGGTGTTTTATGTCCGGTTAATTGTGCTTGTGTTATTCGTTCGGAAAGGCACATCCACATTACCAAAAATGATTAACCATTAATCAACAACCAATGTCGCTGGCAGGCAAACGAATTCTTCTGGGGGTAACGGGTAGCATATCCGCATATAAATCGGCGCTGCTGGTGCGGCTTTTGGTAAAAGCCGGTGCTGAGGTGCAGGTCATCATGACCACGTCCGCCCAACAGTTTATCACTCCGTTAACACTGGCAACCCTCTCAAAACGACCGGTTCTATCAACTTTTACCACTTCAGCCAGTGAACATAATGGCGACGGAAGCTGGAATAACCACGTTGAACTTGGCCTTTGGGCCGATGCCCTGGTCATTGCTCCTGCATCGGCCAATACGCTGGCTCGTTGTTCAATTGGCCTGTGTAATGATCTGCTGGCGGCTGTTTATTTATCAGCCAGATGCCCGGTATTTTTTGCCCCGGCAATGGACGTCGACATGTACCAGCACCCAACAACCCTTGAGAACCTTCGGAGACTGGAATCGTTTGGCAACCACATCATCCAGGCTGAACACGGTGAGTTGGCCAGTGGCTTGATTGGCGCCGGACGATTGGCGGAACCCGAAACTATCGTCGATGTTCTGGATAGATTCTGGACGGTCGATCAGGCAGGACCGTTGGCGGGCAAGCAGGTGCTGATAACAGCGGGACCGACCCAAGAGGCTATCGACCCCGTTCGATTCATCAGTAACCATTCCACGGGTAAAATGGGTTATGCCATTGCCAGAGCGTTCGCCAGTGCAGGTGCCCATGTTACACTGGTGAGTGGCCCTACGGCGCTACCCCTCCCCGACCCAACCATCCGGCGCATTGATGTTCATTCGGCTCAGGAAATGTTTGAGGCCACTAGACTGGTCTTTGAAAAGGCAGATATTGTCGTTCTAAGTGCCGCAGTTGCCGATTATACACCTGCTCATCCGGCCGATCAGAAGATCAAGAAGAAAGAAACAGTTTTTTCACTGGAGCTCACAAAAACCACCGACATTGCCGCTACGTTAGGCGCACAGAAGCGGCCGGGTCAGTTGATGATGGGCTTTGCTCTCGAAACAAATAATGAGCGAGAGAACGCGCTGAAAAAACTTTATTCTAAGAATTTAGACTGGATTGTGTTAAATTCACTACGTGATTCGGGCGCCGGTTTTGGGCACGATACCAACAAGATTACCGTTATGGATAAGTCTGAACAGACATACGAATTTGCCCTTAAATCGAAGGACGAAGTGGCACAGGATTTGGTTAGTTTAGTTGAAAAAGCGCTTTAATACACAGATGTTCCGCCACATCCAACGGAAGTAATAATGAACGTACTACGAATTTTTCTGCTGTTAAGTTGTCTGGTCGGCTCTGTGCGGGCGCAGGAACTTAACTGTCAGGTGACCGTTAATTCAGACCAGTTATTTGCCCAGCAAAAAACTGATTTTTCCTACATAAACCAGCTAAAGGGAATCATTACGGAGTTCATGAACAACCGTCGCTGGAGCAATGACCAGTTTGGTGTGTCGGAACGCATTAATTGTTCATTGAATATTAACCTGCTAAAGTCCCTCACCCAGGGCGCTTTTGAGGCAACTGCTCAGATCACGGTAACCCGTCCGGTTTATGGCACAAACTACGAAACAACGACGTTCAGCTATGTCGACCGTTCGTTCAACTTTGTCTATCTGCCTACAACTCCCGTTTATTATCGGGAGAACCAGTACACCGACGATCTGACATCACTGCTTGCCTACTACGCCAATGTGATCCTGGCGGTTGATTATGACACGTTCAGTAAGCAGGGCGGTAATCCATACGTGCAGCGGGCCTATACGATCACGAACCTGGCTCAACAGGGATCGCCGAACGGGGCCTGGCAAAATGGAGGAGACCGCCGAAACCGATACTGGCTGATTGAGAACATGCAGAACCAGCAACTGATCCCTTTTCGGGATGGCCTTTACACCTATCACCGACAAGTCCTGGATGCGTTTGCGGCCAACCCCCTGCAAGCTCGCAAACAAACGCTGAACCTGCTGAACACGATCCGTACAATTGGCCTTCAACTACCTAATTCCGTCTTGATCAATTCGTTCTTCGATGCGAAATCGCAGGAGTTATACAATATCCTCTATGAGGGGACCCCGGCCGAACGAAAACAAGCGTTTGACCTGCTTTCGTTTCTGGATCCGGCCAAAACAGAAAACTACCGGAAATTAATACAGTGAGCCGTAACAAGTGAGTAATTTTGTCTTTATTCGCTGTTACCTGTTTACTGCTAACTACCTCTTATTTTGCTTTCGCATTTACTCATAAAAAACTATGCACTAATTGACCAACTCGAGCTTTCGCCCGATCGTGAACTCAATATCGTCACGGGTGAAACGGGAGCCGGTAAGTCAATTATTCTGGGGGCTATCGGGTTATTGCTGGGTAACCGGGCCGATACGCGCGTGCTTTACAACCCCGAACAAAAATGCATTATCGAAGGTATCTTTGGTGTATCGGGTTATCGCATTGAACAGATCTTTGAA
Organism: Spirosoma aerophilum; assembly: GCF_054782495.1. NCBI lineage: Bacteria > Pseudomonadati > Bacteroidota > Cytophagia > Cytophagales > Cytophagaceae > Spirosoma > Spirosoma aerophilum. The sequence continues at coordinate 1,727,272 of NZ_BAAGSJ010000013.1, forward strand.
GAAGAAGAACTAGATTATTCCGACACCTGTATTGTGCGTCGGGAAATCAGCGTGAGCGGTAAGTCGCGTGCCTTTGTCAACGATACCCCCGTCAACCTCGAAACGCTTCGGCGCATTACGAGCGAGATGATGGACATCCACTCACAACACGACTCGGTGTTGTTGGGCTCCAACGATTACCAACTGGAGATTGTGGATACGTATGCCCAGAATGAAATGCATTTACGCACCTATCGGGCTGATTACCAAGCGTACCGGGTAAAGAAAGCCCACCTCGACCAGCTACAGTCTGAGGCTTCGGCCATGCGGAAAGAGTTTGATTACAATAATTTTCTGTATGAAGAACTCGTGAAAGCGCAACTGCTTCCTGACGAACAGGAGACGCTTGAACAGGAGCTGACGATTCTGGAAAATGCCGAAGACATTAAAGAACGCCTTCAGGTAGCTTATGAATACCTGGACAATACGGAGCAATCGGTCATTGACTTTTTAAAAGGTACGGTTAGCAATCTGGCTTATATCAGCAAACTGTCGAATCAGTACGAGCAACTGCAACAACGGGCGCAGAGCAGCCTGATCGAATTGCGCGACTTAGCCGATGAAATCAGTATTGAACAGGATCGGGTAGAAATTGACGACACACGGGCCGAAACGATTCGCGAACGACTCAACCTGATGTATCAGCTCCAGACAAAGCATCAGGTGAAAGACGTGGCGGCACTGATTGCCTTACGCGATGAACTTGGCCTGAAAGTAAGCAAAGTACTGAATCTGGATGATGCCCTGGCGGATGCCAAAGCGCAGACCGATGCAGCCCGTGCTCAGCTGCAAATTAGTGCAAACGCCCTATCAAATTCGCGAAATGCGGTCCTTCAGCCTATTGAAACCGAAATTGGCAGTTTACTGAATGATCTGGGAATGCCCAACGCATCGCTGAAAGTTCATGCTGAGATCGGCAAACCCACCGCATCGGGTGTCGACACAATTTCGTTTTTATTTAGTGCCAACAAAGGCGTTAAGCCCCAGCAATTGAAGAATGTGGCATCGGGTGGTGAGTTCTCCCGATTGATGATGGCCATCAAGTATATTCTCGCCAGCAAACGATCGCTACCTACCATCGTCTTCGACGAAATTGACGCAGGTGTATCGGGAGAGATTGCCATTAAGATGGGGAACATGATGCGGGATATGGCCCATAGTCATCAGATTATTGCTATTACCCACTTACACCAGATTGCCGGTCAGGGCACCGCCCACTATTTCGTGTATAAAGATCATTCAGCGGCTAAAACCGTCAGCCGTATGAAAAAGCTGACCCTGGAAGAACGCGTTAACGAAATTGCCCAGATGATTGGCGGCAAAAATCCTTCTCCCAGTGCCCTTAAAAATGCTCGTGAAATATTAAAACAACGGGCTGCCTCAACAGCAAAATAATGCACAGATCAAACGCGATCCCATTGGCCATTACCTACTTAACCTAAACCCTCCATTGCTCTATGCGTAAACTTACCCTTTCACTTGTTGGACCGTTTATTCTGTCCTGCTTGTTATGGTCATGCAACTCAGGAGAAGAAGCTGTTAAAGAAGCTGAGAACGACGTATTCGCTATCCATGACAAAATAATGCCCAAAATGGACGACATTATGAAAATGCGAAAGCAGTTAAAACAACGGATTGCTTCGCTCGATAGCCTTAAAGAAAGCGGATCGGCCAGCGCTACACTTCGTGTAGATGAAGAGCGGGAACAGGCGAGTCGGTTACGTCGTGATCTAGATGTTGCGGACAGCCTGATGATGAACTGGATGGATCAATACAACGGTGACACACTATCCAAGCTGCCATCCGAAGAAGCACTGCGCTATTTAAGCGCGCAAAAAGACCAAATCAACGATGTCAATTCAAAAATCAAAACGAGTCTTGAACAGGCAAGCCAGTTCCTGGGTAAAAAATAGTCTCTGGATTCTGCTCACCGGGGTTACCCTGAGCCAGTCAGGCTGTACCGGTTCAGCGGATAAACTCCCTATATTAGGCCAGCGGGAAGCCGTTACCAAAATGGTTGATGGCAAAGCAGTCACTGATTCCGTTTATCAGTCCATCCCTGATTTTAAGTTTGTCAGTCAATATGGTGATACCGTTACGGCGAATACCCTAAGCAATAAAATTTACGTTGCTGACTTTTTCTTTACCAATTGCCCGACCATTTGCCCAAAAATGAAGGTGCAGCTGAAACGGGTATACGAAAAATTTAAAGGAAATCCGGATGTCATGCTGCTATCTCACACCATTGACCCGGCACACGACTCTGTGGCTGTTCTAAAAGAATTTGCCCAAAACCTTGGCGTTACGGGTCGGCAATGGTTGTTTGTGACCGGCGACCGGGACAAAATTTATGACATTGGCCAAAATAGCTATATGGTAACGGCTCAAGCCGATTCATCGGCACCAGGGGGCGTTGTTCATAGCGGAGCGTTCATTCTGGTCGACAAAGACAGGCATATCCGGGGTATTTACGATGGTACTACGGAGTCTGGCGTTGATCAACTAATGACCGATATGAACCGATTACTAGCCGAATATAAACCATGATGCTCCACAAATTCGGAATTTTACTGGCCTTCTCTACATTGACCATTATATTTTCCTGCCAGACAGTCGAAGAAATAAAGCGTCAGCGATACATTACTGAAGGTATTTTTCTGTTCAAGAATAATTGCGCCAACTGTCATCAAGCCAAAGGCCAGGGTGTTGCCTCTCTGTATCCACCCATTGCGGGATCGGATTATCTGGTTAACAAAAAAAGTGTAATTTGCCTGATTCGGAACGGGCAGCAGGGGCCAATCGTCGTTAACGGTAAGCCATATAATCGGCCTATGCCAGCACAGCCCCAACTGAGTGATCTGGAGGTGGCCGAACTGACTACCTACATCTACAATGAATGGGGTGGCGAAACTAAAGTGACCGACGTTAAGGAAGTAACACCGGTTCTGAATACGTGCAAAAAATAGGTGTTAAGCCTGTTTTTTGCGTTTATATCCCCCCTTCTACGTTAAAAACGCCAGTTGGTTTTCGAATGGCGTACTGGCTGAAATCCTGGTTCGCGTCAAGGCCGATGCCATAGAGCTTCTCACCCGTCAGTTGGCTCAGGACTGTCACCCGTTTCTCCGTAAATACCTTTTTGGTTGTTGGTTTCCAGTTCAACTCGGGTGTGAGCAGCTTTTCCTGTTTTTGTTTATTGACGACAACAACGTTGCCCATAACAGTATACAGGTCTTTTACTTTATCATACCGGCCAGAATCCGATCGAATAGTGGTTATTTCATCGCCCGTTGGGCTGTAGAAAGAAATATAAACGGGTTTTGGATAACGTCGATCCTCATTCATATAGCGAAATTGCTTAGCGGTCGTCAGTTTAACCTTCAATTTAGCGGCCTCGCTATAGAGTAACTTTACATCATTAATTTCTTCAATCGGCCCATTGTATGGATTTACCTTTTTTACCTGCTTCGTCTCTTCACAAGCCGTTAAAAGCCATGAAAAAGGTAGAAGGATAAAAGACAGATAAATCGCCGTTTTTTTCAAATCAACTCTTCTGTTTACTGTAGTATTGACGTCTATTTTCATTGGAGTACTTGACAATAAGTCTTTTAGTCAATGTTCTCGCTTACCTGTACGGTCCTGAACAACGGCTGCGTAGGGCTCACAGATTAAAAGCAGATGCCCGCAATAAATGTTCCTGCGGGCATCTGCTTTTTTGACTATAAAAGAAAAGGACATACGATACCGAGCAGCTCGCAACGACCATTAAAGCTGTTAATCGATAACTGTTTTACGGAACCATAGGTCATTAAGTGAGAACCCTAGCCCAAAACGGAAGTAATTCTCTTTGATCTGGGTACCACTCAGAACCCCTCGCTGCCCGCCGACGAGCGAGAGCGTGACGTGGTTTACGTAATAAGCGCCAAGCGGAATAGATACGCCAAGGCTTCCATTTACATCATTCAATTGAACCCCATTATTTGCCACATACGGCATGCGGTTATATTGAAAACCGGCCCGATACGTGATCAGGTCCTTATAGCGGTTCGACGTTGGTTTAGGGGTATATTCAAGTCCGGCAGAAATATTTGTTGCGTCAACGAGGTTCCCCGGTTTATTTTCTGCCGTCCGGTATTGGCTCCATTTCTGAAAACCAACATCGACGCCAAAGAGGAGCGTATTGCTTTTTTCAATACTTACCCCGAAATGCATTTGCTGGGGTAAAGTTGAGAAGGCATTTGAATTAAGTCGTAGGGTATCTGGTGATGCAATGGCCTGTCCGCTCAATGTAGTCTGCTGATAGATATCGGTCTGAACAGCCTTTACCCGTATTTGCGGGTCGTAGGTGGCGCCGACATTAAGGGCCCATTTGTCATTGATTTTAGGCCGCCAGGCAGCACCCAGTTTCCAGACGATATCGCTGTAATTGGTTCGTTCCAGGTGGTTTATACGAATGTCAGACGATGAATTGACAATAGCTCTGGCGTCCGACGAATTGGTAATATTGCCAAAAAGGAAGGAGGCTTCTACACCCGCATAAATGTTTTTCGCAACCCGAAATCCATTGGAAAAAGTAGCTTTGTTTAACCCTCCCCGACCGGTGTAATTGTATTCGGCAAAATACTGCGTTCCGGGGACCGATTCGTATTTCTGAATATTGTAGTTCACATAGGTATAAGGCTTCAGACTCAAGCCCATGGTCCAACGGGAATTGGCCGGAAACGACAACGCCAGATAACTTAGGTTACCGGCAAAGTTGCTTTGACTTTTAACACTATTGCTGATGTTTTGGCTTATGGTTTTCGATTGACCGATCAGGCCAACTTCAAAAACGGTAAACCGCGATCTGCGGGCCAGTAAAGCAGGGTTTTGCAGGTTCAGGTAAAAGGCATTTGCGTTGCTCACGCCTACATCGCCCATACCCATATTTGTAATATTACCGGGGCTGTAAAGTTCTCCGATGCCCAGAGCGGAATAGGGTGAGTTACCCAATCCCTGCGCCAATACTATCGGCGATGTCGCGGCAACAGCCAGCAAACTATGCGTTAACGTCTGGCGTATTCGCTTGTAAATTCTCAACATTATAGCGTAAAATTCGATTCAACCCAATCAGAACCAATTCAGGAACCACAAATATCGGGGGTTTAAGACGACTTTCAAAGGAAGACCCGTCGCCCCCGCACATCAATACCACAATACCCGGGTGTTCCCGGCGGTAGTAATCAACCAAACCATTCATCTCAAACGCCATTCCATTCAATACACCACTCTGCATTGCCTGCTGTGTATTCTTGCCCGTTGGCGAGGGCCAATTTTCTGTTACATCTTCCGGTACATCAACAAGGGGCAGCCGAGCTGTTTGTTCATGCATTGCCCGAAAGCGCATATGCAACCCCAGTGAAATCAACCCTCCCTGAAACACGGCTTCCCGGTCAACCAGATCTGCCGTTAGGCAAGTGCCCAGATCAAGAACAAGGCAATCCTGTTTGGGAAATAGAGTCGTTGCACCCACTGCAGCCGCTACCCGATCGGCTCCCAGCGTCAATGGGGTATCATAAGCTTTACCAATTGGCACCTTCGTCTGACTATCCAGTACCCATACTTCAGTACCCAATTGCGCTAGCTGTTCCCGGATAACCTGCCCGGGCCGACTTGTCGATGACACCATAATATTTGCCGGCAATCGGTTAAGAAGATCATCAGTCAAGTCTTCAACCGATTCGTAACGACCAACATTCACCAGTTCTGAACCCAAAAACCAGCCCGTTTTTAACCTTGAGTTACCCCAATCGATAACCAGGTTCATGGAATCAGAAGGGCCAGCCGAGTAACTTTTACTTTCCATTGCTATTTGGTAAAATGAACGCTTCTTCCTGGTACAAAATTTGTCTCCTTATCTTGTTTTAAGGTTTTTTAACGGGAATAAAGTTTTTTGATGATTTTAAATTATATTCAGCCATTGGAAACATTTGCTACCTGATAACGTTATGTTGATAAAACCGGAACAAAATACTACCTTTGCTTGCATCAATTCGGTCGGCAGGTAGTGCTTCTACCAAAGCAGCAACTCTTTTAAGCTACGGCAGACCTCCGTTTTCCAAACGTTTTAACAATCATCGAGTCTGGCCCCACCAGGCGGTTGTGTTTGGACTAAGCAATCACCCCATTATATACTTTTGACCCATTATCATTACATAATTAGTTGAATTTATCGAGGTTCATTTGGTTTAGTCAATCAGTAACCCCACCCTTAGGCTACCAGTCAACTGCCAATTGCTCTTACAACGGGCAATCTCATTCATTCAATAACTCCCAACTTTCATTATTACCGCCCCGGCGGTTCTTTCAAGGTTTATTGCTAACCTGACCTCTATGTTCAAGAAAGAAGAATTAGACATGAAGCTTCTCTCGGAGCTTCACCCCATTGCCGAGCAATTCGGTATTCGTAATATTGGCAAATTCACAAAAGAAAAACTAGTTTACGAAATCATAAAACAGCAATCCGAACGCCCTGGCCCTGCTTCCGAAGAAGCCACTCCAGCAGAGGAGGCCCCTCGGCGTGGTCGGCGCACCAAGACTGTTACTGTCCCTAATGGACAGGCTGTAGACTCAACATTTGACGCTCAGGAAAACCAGCCTGTACCCGTAGAAACACCCGCTGCTATTTCACCAGAAGCGGATGTAGTAACTACAGCACCTACCTCAGATACGCCAAAACCCCGGCAGCGTGTTCGTCGTGAACGGGATGTACCGGCAGAACCCAGTGCAACAGTCGATACGGCAGTAATTGCCGAAACAACTGCCCCAGCAGTAGACGCAGCTCCCAGCCCGATTAATTCAGACAGCACTCCCGCTCTTGAAACAACTCCTTCGCCGGCAGCTGTTGATAATAACTCCTCTGAAGCCAGTCCATCCGGTCAGCAGCAGCCCACACGCCAGCCTCGCGAAAGCCGGGACCGTATGGTTAACCCCGGACAACGACCCAATACGTTTGGGCAACCGGTACGTAATCGGGCTGATGGTGATGGAACAGCTTCTCCAACGGATCGTAATTTCCGGCCCAACAATCCGCGTAACGATCGGAACGGCCGACCTGATTTGAATCAACAGCGGAATCCGCGTCCGGATGGTACTTCACAAGGACCTCGTGACCAACGCCCTCGTTTTGATGTGAATCGTGATCGAAACGATGGTCCACGGGATAATACCCAACGCCGTGATCAACGGCCCCGCACCCAACGTATAGTCACCGACGAATCCGGTTTGAATTACGGTGGACAGGCCGATGAAGAGTTTATGACGCCAACCGTTGTCACCGAAGACAATGCCGCAAATATGCAAACGGCGGGCCAGGCCACTGTTACGGATGTAGCCACCCCCGTTGACCCATCGGATACGCCAGCAGAAACGCAGGAGGGTCAGCAACCCCAGGGCGATGCCGTTCAATCTGACCAACCCGCCCAGCCTCCGGTTTCGCAGGCAACCCGGGAAGCCCAGGAATACCAGAATCGCATTCGTCGTCAGTATAACCAGCACATCCGTGAATTTGACGGCATCATCGACAACGAAGGTGTTCTGGAAATTATGCAGGATGGTGGTTATGGTTTCCTGCGATCGGCCGATTACAACTATCTGGCTAGTCCCGATGATATTTATGTATCCCCATCGCAGATAAAATTATTTGGCCTCAAAACCGGCGATACCGTTCGGGGAGCGATCCGCCCGCCAAAAGAAGGTGAAAAATACTTCGCTCTTTTACGGGTGTCGACGGTCAACGGCAAGACAACGGAAGAAATCCGCGACCGGATTCCGTTCGAATACCTTACCCCTTTGTTCCCGGAGGAACAATTGCATCTCAGCAACCGCCCCGATAATTATTCATCGCGGGTCCTTGATTTGTTTGCGCCTATCGGGAAAGGTCAGCGTGGGATGATCGTAGCCCAACCGAAAACGGGTAAAACAGTCCTGCTTAAAGAGATTGCCAACGCCATTACAAAAAACCACCCGGAAGTTTATCTGATCGTTTTATTGATCGACGAACGTCCTGAAGAGGTGACCGACATGGCCCGCAGTGTCAATGCAGAAGTCATTTCATCAACCTTCGACGAACAGGCCGACCGGCATGTGAAAGTGTCGAGCATGGTGCTTGAAAAAGCCAAACGCATGGTTGAGTGTGGCCATGATGTCGTTATTCTTCTCGACTCCATCACACGTCTGGCACGGGCCTATAACACGGTTGTTCCCTCGTCCGGCAAGATCTTGTCGGGTGGTGTGGATGCCAACGCCCTGCACCGGCCGAAGCGTTTCTTCGGAGCCGCCCGGAATGTAGAGAATGGCGGTTCGTTAACCATTATCGCTACGGCTCTGATTGACACCGGCTCCAAAATGGATGAGGTTATCTTCGAAGAATTCAAAGGTACCGGTAACATGGAACTTCAACTGGATCGTAAACTGGCGAATAAACGGGTTTACCCGGCCATTGATGTTATGGCATCGGGTACACGCCGGGAAGATTTGTTGTTAGACAAAGAAACCCTGCAGCGTGTCTGGATTCTGCGTAAGCATATGTCCGATATGAACCCAATGGAAAGTATGGACTTCCTGCTTGGCCACATGAAAGGCACTCGTAGTAACGAGGAATTCCTGATCTCGATGAATCGGTAATCCGGTTCATCGATCAACCGATTCTTTATCAGAAGCACCGCCATCGCGGTGCTTCTTTTTTAATATAAACTCCAAAAATCATTATTTACGGATTATGACATAAATTGCATAATAGTCAGAAAATTTATGCGTGATCTAATCCAATATGCCATTCCTGGCTTTATCATCCTGCTGGTAACAGAAGTCATCGTTACTGCCATTCAGCATAAAGATTATTACGAGGCAAAAGATACGGCCAGCAGCCTGTCCATGGGCATTGGCAACGTTATTATTGGTATTGTTGGCAAGGCCATTGTATTTGGTGCCCTTACTTTTCTGTACCAATTCAGGTTATTTACGATCGATATGACGATGTGGTGGGCATGGATAATCCTGTTTTTTGCTGATGATTTCAGTTACTACTGGTTTCACCGGATCAGCCACAGTAGCCGCTATTTCTGGGCCTCCCACGTGGTGCATCATTCGTCCATGAAATACAATTTGGGTACAGCACTTCGTCAGACCTGGACAGGTAATATTTCTGGGGCTTTTGTATTCTGGCTCTGGCTTCCGTTGGCTGGCTTTTCGCCCGTTGCTGTTATGACCATGCAGTCTATTAGCTTGTTGTATCAGTTCTGGATTCATACAGAACACATCAATAAATTTCCGGCTCCAATTGAATTTGTTTTCAATACGCCTTCTCACCACCGGGTACATCATGGCTCCGACCTTGATTATCTGGATAAAAACCATGCGGGCATATTGATAATTTGGGATCGTATGTTCGGCACATTTGCCCTGGAACAGGATCGCCCTACATACGGGCTAACAACCAATATCAACTCGCACAATCCTGTCCGGATTGCTTTTCATGAATGGATGGCGATTGGGCGGGATATCCGTCGTGCTCCTTCCCTGCAAGCTGCCATAGGATACCTTTTTGGCCCACCGGGCTGGAGTCATGACGGGTCCCGAAAAACGACGAAACAACTTAGAGAGAACAAATGATAAAAGTGTACTATTTTGGTAGGTTTTACGTGTAAGTTTGCGGTCTAACAGCATGTATGATACCGGTCAATATCCAGCCAGACAACCGATTAACCTGAAATATAATGGTGCGTTCCAAGTCAAAAAGTAGGCTCTTGTGTTTATTTCTTTTTGCTGTTCTTCTACCTGCCAAACCTGCGTTTTGCAACTCGCCAGCTTTCAGAGTAATTGGTTTTTTCACGGCGAAAAATGATAAAGCCCATATCAGTTTTGTGCATGAAGCCAACAAATGGTTTACCAGAACAGCTACTGAGCATAATTTCATTTACGATTCAACAAGCAACTGGAACAACCTGAATACCCAATTTCTGTCCAACTATCAGATTGTTCTGTTTTTAGATACCCGCCCGGAGGTAGCTGCTCAACGGGAAGCATTCGAAAAGTACATGAAAAATGGTGGGGGCTGGATGGGTTTTCACTTTGCGGGCTTCGCGCTGACACCATCCACCTACCCGCAAAACTGGGATTGGTTTCACAATGAGTTTTTAGGATCGGGGTCCTATGCCAGTAACACCTGGCGACCCACCGCAGCCGTTTTGCGTGTGGAAGATCGAAAACACCCCGCCACCAAGCACTTACCCAAAACGTTTACGTCATCGCCCAACGAGTGGTACCGCTGGACCAATGATTTGAGTATTAATCCTGACATTCATATCCTGTTGTCCATCGACCCGACCAGTTTCCCAGTGGGCACGGGTCCGAAGCCCCATGAGATCTGGCATAGCGGCTATTACCCGGTTGTCTGGACAAATCGAAAATACAGGATGTTGTACGTCAATATGGGGCATAATGACATTGACTACGACAATAAGACTGACAAAGAATTATCGTATACCTTTGGCAATAAGATTCAGGATACGCTAATTCTCGACAGCCTGCTATGGTTGGGAAAAATCAAGGAACGAGCCGCCGACTAATCAGCCCAATCAACCGATCTACGAATCAGAGACTTCTTAAACAATCAGGTTTAACGCCAGCACACCAATGAGCCCCACGATGGATACGATCGTTTCCATCAGTGACCATGTTCGAATGGTTTGCCCGATTGTCAGGTTGAAATACTCCTTGAATAGCCAGAAACCACCATCATTAATGTGTGAAAACATCAGGCTTCCGGAGCCGATGGCCAGCACCATTAATTCAGGCTTGATGGCCTGGGATTGAATCAGTGGTAAAATAATACCGACCGTTGTTAAGCCAGCCACCGTTGCTGATCCCACACAAACTCGGATAAATGCGGCAATTCCCCAACCAAGTAAGAGGGGTGGAATGGCCGCATCGGCCAACAGACTACCGATGTATTTACTCGTACCGCTATCACCAAAAACCTGCTTCAAGGCTCCGGCACCGGCAATAACCAGCAGAATTGGCGCAACTGCTTTCACAGCCTCCTCCATATCTTTGGTGATGGCCTTAACGGACTGTCCCTGCCGGATTCCCAGCGCATACATGGCTGTCAGTACCGAAATAAGCATACCGATATAGGGCTCAGCTAATAGCGTTACAATGGTTTTTAAAGGTGAATCACCTGCCATTGAATTCTTGAGCGGCCCGAACGTGGTGAGCAGCAACACAGGTAACAAGGCCACAAAGAAGCTGATCCCAGCACCAGGCAGATTGTTAACAGGGACCTCCCGGTTATTGAACAACTCCCGGTTGGGTGTCGCTTTTATGTTCAGCAGAGTTTTACCAAACAAGGGTCCTGCGATGATGATGGCCGGAATCGCTACGATAATACCATAGATAAGTGTCTGGCCAATATTCGCGTTTAACTGACCCGCAACAGCTGAAGGTGATGGGTGTGGCGGCAAGTACCCATGTGCCACCGACAGTGCTGATAGCATGGGAACCGCCACCGACATGAGCGGCAAACGCGATGAGGCTGCAATGGTAAAAATCAGGGGTACAACAATAATGAACCCGGCATTATAAAACAGGGGAATACCGATCACGAAACCGGCCAGGGCCAGCCCCCAGCGAATATTTTTGATACCGAACCAACCGATCAGCACATCTGTAATACGTCGGGCAGCACCACTCTCGGCAACTAGTCGGCCCAGCATAGCCCCGAAACCGATAATCAGGACTAATTCACCCAGCGTCCCCCCGATGCCCGTTTGAATCGACTTCCCAACAGCCACGACATCCATGCCGGATGCCAGACCAATGCCAAGTGCTACAATAACAAACGAGATAAAGGTGTCTAATCGAACAAAGGCAACCAGGAAAACAAGGGTCAGAATACCGATTAACGTTAAAATAAGGGGCATACAACGCAGGGTGGGTTTACTAGTCTATGAGCAACAAAGCGTAGGCGGCTAATTTTTCTACTTCATGAGGCAGCGAATTGGTCAGGTCGAAGGGCACCACATGCAAGCGAGTATGCTCATCGTAGTTAAAAATGGGAAGTGGCTTCTGAAACGTTTCATTAGCTGGGTAAACCAAAAACAGGTCGCTGGCCCCATATTTTTTTCCATACGCAAAAAGTTGATAAAGATCTCCCTGCTCGATTCCATACGTCCCCGTAGCTGAAGTTGTGGCCGACACCTGCCCGGTTATCTGTTTCCATTTCGTATCCAGCACAAACGTTTGATCCTTATGTCGGATTATGATATCTGGACGGAGCCTGAATTTTGGAGTGCCGATGTGTTCATCAACCAAATGAACGGCCGATTCCTGCACGCGTACCTCGTCGTCGACAGGCCAGTATGTACGTATTCCGTGGGCCACATAATCTTCAAAGACCTGTTCCATCGGAAAGAGCAGGGAAAGGCTCGCGGTCTTTCCCGATTTTACCCCCAGCCCCTGCCCAAGAAGCAGCGTTTGCGCCCACAGTAAAGCGGCTTCATACCTGCTAAATAAGCGATTTTTACGACGGCTAACGTTCAAGTCATCAACAACGACGTGCGAAACAGGTACCTCCGCCAAAACAAACAGCAACTGTTGAATTCGGACCAGATTGGCGTTGTCCGTAGACTGGCCTTTTACATGCAGCAAGGCCGTTTTCAAAATTCGGTTGGGAGGAACATTGGCCGTCAGGGTATCATACATCAGGGCCAACCGCTCGGCATGGTGCGCATTTTCGCGTTGCTGCCGGGTGGCCTGAAACTTACCCTTCCAGAAGTACTCATTACGCTCAACACTGTTATATGCACGCTGGATTCCCTGCCGGACCAGAGGCTCGACCGTATCGAGGAAAGCAGCGATAAATACGTCCCATAAAGGTAACTTGACCGCCCTAGACTGAACAATCCGCAACGTTCGAAACGGGCTGTTCCGAAGGTATCGGAGCATGTTCAACAACAATGGCCGGGCATTGTCCTGCTGTTCAATCTTCGGTACCAGTTCAAGTTGTATTCCGTCCGGCAAGGCCAGCAAACCAACATAATTACGAACACGGATTAACTCGCGCCCCTTTTGTACCGTAAATGTGAAGAGACCTTCCGCCTGTTCGTTTTCAAGAACAAACAGGCGAAGTGCCTGAAAAACAGCCTCCGGCAATACTATTCCGCCGGGCGGTGGTTCTGTCCATTGACTGGCATTACCCAATAAGCTGTTTTCAGTTATCGAAATAAGGGTTGTCATTTCAAGCTATTTCTCTCTTCACGTCCTCAGTTGGCTCTGGCTGATTGGTAAGCTTTGAGCGCCTGTTGATTGATACCGAACAGAATCGTTTTGCCTATTGGTAGAACGGCCCTTACATCACCCGATAGCCGAAAACCGGCCTGTGGCTGTGGTACGGTCACAAAATTACCTTTGCCGTCACCCCGCAGCAATACCCCTTCGTTCGCATCGGAGCGCCCAAAACGAAGACGAGCCTGTGCCGTATTGCCGCAAAGTAAGAGATCTTTTCGACCATCCTGATCATAATCCAGGCTCGTTAATGTAAAGATCGGCGAAATCTGGACGGACATGGGTAGTGGCTTTTCTGTAAACTTACCTCCGGCAGTACTGGCAAAGTAAGTCGTTGTTAACTGATTGGCTATTAATTTACTAGTTCCCTCCAGCTCTGCTTCGGTAAATACGTCGCTAAGTGTGGCGTTGGAATAGCTGTCATAGTTGGTGAAACGATGACGCAGCATGCCCAGTTGGTCCAGTAGTTCATCGCGTGTCGCGTGAGGGTAGCTTTTGCCCTGCACATACAGGCACAGAATTGGGTCTATTTTGCCATTATTATCGAAGTCTTTATAGATCAATTCAGCAGGTTCCTGATCACTGGCCCGGCATTGTGTATTCAGGCCTTGATTACCGACGACCAGATCCGGGCGGCCATCGCCGTTGAAATCGTCGACCAATAGCTTATTCCACCAGCCATTGTAAGCCTTATTAAAATAGGTTTTTGTCTGGTCCTCCAGATGATCGCCGGCCATGCCCAGTACCGTCACGGGCATCCACTCGCCCACCACAACTAACTCAGGCTTACGGTCGGCATTGAGGTCGACCCAGGCCGCATCGGTTACCATGCCCAATGTTGACAGCATGGGGGCCAGCCGGGACGTCTGATCCGTAAACTTCGGCTGACCACCTTTCGTTTTACTTTCGTTGATCAGGATATAACTCCTGGGTGTTTCGGGATAGCGCCCCGGCACAACACGTCCACCAACAAACAGATCCGGTCGACCGTCACCATTGAGATCAGCGACACGTGCACAACTTGTACTGGTATTCATAACCGGTAACGCTCCAGCGCTTTTGCTAAAATTCCCTTTACCGTCATTCATGTACAGGCGGTCCTGTAACAATGGGTCGTCGGGCATAAAATTATCGTAGCCGCCACTACACACATACAAGTCCTGGAAACCATCGGCATTCGCATCAAAAAAAACGGCATCTGCGTCATTGCTCAACTTATCAGCGTCAAAAGCCGGTTGCGCTAGCCGGCTAAACTGACCGGATGCCTGCTGCAACAACAAAACCCCTGGCTGCCCATTGCCGCCCCCGGCATAGATATCTTCCCGCCCATCGCCATTCACATCGCCCTTTACCAGACAAGGTCCGTTAAACGACTGAGCATTGACCAGTAACGATTGTCGTTTAAAATCATTAATTGTTTTAACCGGGTCTGTGTATACGACCGGCGAACTTACCTCCCTAAAAAACGCGGCCGGAGGAAGGGGCATTTTAAAGCCCGAGCGAGCAGCCTTTTCGTCCACTTTCAGCAGTTGATCACCTTTTACAGCCGTCAACAATTGCTCCTTGCCTGTCGGCCATACAACCCGCATTGAATCAATTACGGTGTCGGCACCAAGCCCGAAATGCAACCGGGGCGACATGCTTGACTGGTAGCCGCGAATGGGCATTTGCTCTACATACTGCTGCTTTCCTTTTTGATAAAGGGTTATCCGTGCGCCTACGCCTTGAGTATTTGAGCCATTCCCAACGAGTTGAACAGACAAATAATGGTTCTTTCGTTCCTTACTGGCTTCATTCTGAAAGATAAAAGCGGGCTGGTTGATGTTGTTAACAATAAGATCCAGATCGCCGTCATTGTCCAGGTCAGCATAGGCGGCTCCTGTACTATTCGAGTGCTGGGTTAACCCCCAGGCCGAGCTTACATTGGCAAAGGTTACCTCATCCGTCCGGTTGCCCTGATTCTGAAACATGTAGTTCGTTACATTGGAGGAGGGAATTCGGTGTACCAACTCCAACACGTCATTCCGGCTAAAGTTGGCCGGGCGATTCTGCATGTAGTCGGTCATATATTTCAGAAAATCCTGATTGGTATAATCACGAACATAGCCGTTCGTTACATACAGGTCTTTCCATCCGTCATTATCATAATCAGCAAGCAATGGAGACCAACTCCAGTCGGTATTCGAGACACCTGCCATCTGCCCCACTTCGCTGAACCGGGGTACTGCTCCTGACTTCCCTTTTGTTGCCTGTCCATTTCCCATTACCCCTTCATTGAGTTGCAACATATTTCGCATATGCTGGTAATGGAATCCGGACTGAACGCTGAGGTCAAATTTGTCGTAGTTGTCGGGTGCCATCAGGAGCTTCTGCCGCCGGTTATCTTCGGGCAGCATATCGAGCGTCATAATGTCGGGGCGGCTGTCGTTGTTTACATCCGCCACGTCGTTGCCCATGGAAAAATGGGAGGTATGACCAATACTGGTTTTCAATTGATTCGTAAATATCGAACCACCCGATTTCCCGCCCTGATTATTGATATAGAGATAATCCGGTACGCCGTAATCATTGGAGATGTAAAGATCAGGCCAGCCATCCGCGTTCAAATCCGAGACTCCCACGCCGAGACCATAGCTGAGTACAGAACTGCTCAAACCTGATTGCGACGTAACATCCTCAAATCGATTGCCGGTATTCTTAAGCAACCGAACCCCAATTTCAGGATTAGTTTCTTTCATGATGGCCGCAGTCGCCTGCGGATCGAGGATAGGCAGCAGCCGGGGGTTATGGTTAAGCAGGAATAAATCGAGGTCACCATCAAGGTCATAGTCAAAAAAGGCTCCCTGCGTGCTCTGGCCGGGTCTATCCAGGCCATATTGAGCTGTTTGTTCAGAGAAACGAGGCACTCCCTGGGCATCCGGCCCTTCGTTAATAAACAGTTGCGGAATCCGCTTTTGCGGGGGCAAACTTCCGGAATAACAAACGAAGAGATCCAGTCGCCCATCACCGTTTACGTCGGCCATAGAAACGCCGGTCCGCCAGGGGCCTTCGCGGCCGGCAACTCCCGCTATTGCCGTTACATCGGCAAATTTCATCCCGCCCTTATTGATATACAGTTGGTTGGGCACCATGTTGCCGCTGAAGAAAATATCTTCCAACCCATCGCCATTCAAATCGCCTACTGCTACGCCCCCGCCATTATAGAAATACTCGTACATCAACACATTCGTATTCAGTCCTTCTGTCAGATTGTTAGCAAAGGTTACCCCAGTCTGTTCAGGCGATAATGAGGTAAATAAAGGAGTCCCAGTGACTTCTTTATCTTCATTTTTCTGACCAGAATTTGAACAGGCGACAACGAATAAGGATAAAGCGATTACTATACAAGACTGAAAATGTGTTTTCACAAGCGGGAATTTGTCTGAATTTGACATGGTAGGTACAAGGGAATCTGAAGTCGTCTCTACTTGGGTTTCGAGCGATATAGTCACCCCAAAATCTTATAAAAATAAACTAAAAAATGCCAGTACCCATAAGTACTGGCATTTTTCATTCATATAACAACGCAACAACAACTATTAGTAGCCTGGGTTCTGAACCAGTTTGTTGTTCCGGTTGATCTCATCCCGGTTGATGGGCAGGAAGTAAATCTTGTCATTCCACCTGCGGTTCTCCTTACCCGTACCAAGGTCCTGTACATTGTACGAATAGGTGTAGTTCTCCTTGCTATACTTGTAAGTCGTTACCGTCTTGCCCGGCTTGAGCTTACCCGTAATCGCAATGATCCGCGCTTGCTGACCCAGTACGGCCGGGGCAATCATCCACCGGCGAACGTCGTAGAAACGCTGATCTTCCAGGAACATTTCCACATTTCGTTCATTCTGGTAGCGCTCCACCAAGGCTGCACCCGACTCGGTGATTGCGGGCATACCTACCCGGAAGCGAACGGCGTTGATCCATTTCTTAGCTTCGGCTTCCTGACCCAGCATCAGACAGGCCTCGGCATAGTTCAGAACCACTTCGGTATAGCGAATCTGGATGGATGGAATTTCCTGACGGATGTTCTGGTCCACAATCGACACGTCGGTGTTGAAAAACTTCCGGATAGCGTAGCCGGTCCAGGTACCATTCCAGTTTTCGATGGTGCTGTTACGCGTGTCCAGACCTGAAAACTTAGATGGAGAAGCCGAAGAACCGACTTCGTATTCACCCATCTGAATCTGTCCGGCAGGATCGATACCAGCGCCATCGGGCGTACGGGGCTTCCACTGAGCACCATCGTACAGGATAGAAGCATAAAAGCGGGGATCGCGGTTTTCGTAGGGGGATGCCGCATGAGCCGGATTTTTCCAATCGAACTTGGTCCCATCCATCATCTCATAGTTGTCAACCATTTGCTGAGTCGGTTGGCTGGACGTCCAGCCATGGTAACCGTTGGGCATGTTGTTACGCGGAAACCAGGAACCCCAGTCGTCGTTGGATGCCCGGATGTAGTACTTCAGGAAGATTCCATCGGCTTCACCCCCATTTTGCGACAAAGACAGATTAACATAGTTTTGCTGCCCTTCAGCCGGAGTAACCGGAGCCGTCAGGTTGAGTTTGTAGCCGTACTGGTTGAGATCCATCACCGCCTTGGCCGCATCTTTGGCTTTCTGCCAGCGCGCCGTCCGGTCACCGCTCACATAACCCAGCAGTTCAGGCTTGCTGAAGCTGGCGATCACAGTCGACTTAGCCTTTGCCGTCGGAATGTCGTGCAGGTCACTGGCAGCATAGAGCAGTACCCGTGCCTTCAGCGCCATGGAAGCCCCCATCGTTGCCCGGCCCGCGGCCATGCTCCGCCCTTTCAACAGCGCAGAGGCCGAATCCAAATCGGTAACGATAGCGTTGACGCACTCTTCATACGTATTACGAGCAACCGTAAAATCGGGTTCGTCCAGTGTGTAGGGCGTTTTGATAATTGGAATGCCCCCGTAATAGCGCAGTAACTGGTTATACAAGTAAGCGCGCATGAAGTACATCTCCCCACGTAACCGGCCGGCCAGATCTCCACTGTTATCGAAAGTAGGCTTGGCTAATTTCGACAGGGCAATGTTTGAGGCCCGGATGCGAGCGTAAACGGTTCCCCATTCCATCGTACTTTTAATCGTACCCGTGTTGGAAGGGCTAACGTTGGCTTCATTGACGTCCTGCTTACCAAAACTGTACAAGGCATTGTCGGTCTGGCAGTCCAGGCTCATCTGGTCCAGCAGGCCATCCCGAATACCATTATAGACGTCAGTAACAAAAGCCTCCGAGAGGGCCCGGTCGGCCCAAACGGCATCACCCGACACCTTGTCAAGCGGTTTTGTGTTAAGAAAATCACTGTTACAGGCGACCATCGTTGTGCCCAACAGCAGACTAAACGATATGCACTTGGCTATATAATTCATACTCTTTTGATTAATCATTTAGAAACTAAGTGATACACCCGTGTTGATAACCCGCGCCTGTGGGTAATACTGTGCACTACCACTCGTCGACTCGGGGTCGAACAGCCCTTTCATAGAAGGTGAGTAAGTAGCCAGATTCAGGCCATTCACATAAATGCGTAGGCTGCTTAGACCAATTTTACTACCAATGGTACCTGGCAGTGTATACCCTAGTTCGAGGTTCTTCAAACGGGCGTAATCGGTGCTTTTCAACCAGTAACTGGTACCATTGGAGAAATACTGGTTACTGCGGTCAACGATCCGGGGATCAACCGTGCTGGGATTATCCACTGTCCAACGGTGATCATAGCTGTATTGCAGGAAGTTACCAATGGTGCCGGATTCCGTCTGGAGGAAAATCTGGCCACCGGTTGATGCCTGAATCAACATACTGAAATCGAAATTCCTCCACCGTACGCTGGCGTTCAAACCGCCCTGAAAACGAGGCTGGTTGTTGCGGTCGGCCCGTACCCGGTCATTGCCATCAATCTTTCCGTTTCCGTCAATATCCTTCAGCTTCATGTCGCCAGGACGCAGCAGACTAGCCCCCACCCCGCTGTAATCCAGCTTGTTGGCATCAATATCGGCCTGCGTCGAGAAAATACCATCGTATTGGTACAGAAGCGTACCGTTGGCATTGTTCGGATCGTTTACGTTGCTTGGAATAGGCTTACCCGTTGAGCGCTGCCATTCTGGTGCGCCCGGGGTTTCGTCCCAGAACGTAATGGTATTCTTAGCATAGCCCCCGTTCACACTCACGCTATATTTAACTTCGCCTGCCTGCCCATTGTAGCCAACCCGGAATTCATATCCCTTGTTGGTCACCCGACCGATGTTGGTGGCGGGCAAGGTAGCTCCCGTCGTTTGGGGGATAGAAGCACTTTGACGCCATAGGATGTTCGACCGCTTGTTCTGGAACACGTCGAATTCGAAGAAGACTTTACCGTTCAGCAACGACCCTTCCAGACCAATGTCGGCATTGTTGGCCACTTCCCAGGTTAACTTCGTATTGGGAACACCGTTCTCATACAACGTCTGAGATACCTGCCCGTTCGTTACATAGCCCCAGCTTGAATTGACTGGATCGCCGTAAGCGTAGGTCGGCAGGTAGTCATATTCCCGAAGAGCGCCATTGAAATACACCTGGTCGTTACCCAACTGACCCCACGATGCGCGCAGTTTCAGCGAGCTCACGGCAGGTAAGGCTTTCTTGAAGAAATCTTCTTCGGAGATCCGCCAGCCCGCCGTTACGCCGGGGAAGAAGCCCCACCGGCTGGCTGCCGGGAACATATACGAGCCATCGTAACGCCACAGGAATTCGGCCAGGTACTTCTCTTTGTAGTTGTAGGCGGCCCGGCCAAAGTAGCTCATGCGGGCCCGCTGCCAGGCCGCCGTTGTGTTGGCCACCTGCTGGGTTTGACTACCCGCAAACAATTGGTCAATGGCCGTCGAGTTAAAATACTGCCGGAAGCCCGAAAACCCAGTTGAGTTCGACTGCTCTTTGGTGATACCCGCCAGCAGGGTGACGGCGTGGCTGCCACCGAAGGTGTGGTCGTAGGACAAAATACCCGACAGCAGCGAACTGAACTGATCGTTGGTGTACTGGTTGAGGGTCGATTGGGCCGGACCTTTCTGTACCCGCTGGAGAAGCGGCTCTTTGGTGGTGGGGTCGTAGGAGGTATAATCCCAGCTATAGACGAACCAGGGGGTCTGCCACCGTTTACCTTGCTGAATGTATTTATCCAACGCGACACTACCCGTAAATTTCAACCCTTCAATCCAGGGGTTAGTCACCGTAACACTGGCATTGCTTTGTAAGTAATAACGGGTGTCCTTGTCATAACCCGTTGCATCTGTCGTAACCAGTACCGGCTGCTGACCGTTCTCAATGTCGGGAGCGGGCTTACCGTTGGGCCAGAAAGCGGGTTTGTTGGGATAACCCCGCATCAGCATCCGGAAGATCGAACCAGCACCTACCGTTGGGAAAAAGCGGTTTTCCTGACGACCGACCACTCCCGTTACCAAGTTGATGTATTTATTTACTTTGGCATCCAGATTCAGACGGAAGTCGTATTGCTTATAGCCCGTTGCCGAGTTCTTATAATAGCCATCCTGATTCTGGTAGTTGACTGAAGTCAAATACTTCACGCTCTCGTTGCCACCTACCAGTTGAAGCGTATGCCGTGACTGGGGAGACCAGGGCTTCAGAGCCGCACCGAACCAGTCGGTGTTGGGGTGACCCCAGGGATCGGAGCCATCCTGAAACTTCTTGATATCATCGGGCGTAAAAGCGGCTTTGGCAATCGAGCCATTATCGGGCCGGGTAAAGCTGCCCGTTGCCTTAAACGCAGCATTGGCATCTTTCCAGTATTGCGAAGGCAGGTTATAGACGTTGATCTCATTGTTCAGCTGAGCATATTCAGCCGCCGATGCCATTTTGGGAATAACAGTTGCCTGCGCAAAGCCCTGGTTGAAGCTGTACGACAATTCCGGTTTACCGGACTTACCCCGCTTGGTGGTTACCAGGATAACGCCGTTGGCCGCCCGCGAGCCATAGATAGCGGCAGAGGCATCTTTCAAGACTGAAATGCTTTCGATATCATTCGGATTTAACCGGTCGATACCCCCGGCACGAGCAGGCACACCGTCAATTACGATCAGGGCATCATTGTTACCAAGGGTGTTTGAACCCCGAATTTTGATAGCCGCGCCGTCGTAGCCGGGTTCACCACTGGCGTTGGTGGCAATCACGCCCGGCATCCGGCCCGCAATCGAGTTGGACAGGTTTACGGCCGGCGACTTCACCAGTTCGGTACCCTTTACCGTTGCAACTGATCCGGTTACGGTTTCTTTCTTCTGCTCACCATAACCCACTACAATCACCTCATTGAGCATCTTGTCATCCGATGCCAACGTGATATTGATAGAAGAGCGGTTATTCACGGCTACTTCCTGACTTAGGAAGCCAATGTAAGAGAAAACCAGCGTCTCGTTTCCACGAGCCAGACTGAGGGTATAGTCGCCTTGAGCGGCAGACACGGTACCGGTAGTGGTTCCTTTGACCACGATACTAACACCGGGAAGGGCCAGTCCCTGCGCATCGACCACTTTCCCCGATACCTTCGTCTGAGCAAAGGCTCCTGCAGAAGCCAACAGGCCCATTAGGAATAAAGAGCAGAACGCGATACGTCGACACACGTCCGCGTTTGTCAGGAAGGCTTCCCTTTTTAATGAGGGAAGCCAAAGGTGTGTATACTTTTTTTGCATGGTTAACCTGTTTTAATAGAGATTTACTTAAGAGTAAAGAGGATATACTCAGATTTTCTACCTATTAATATTTACCTAATGTTTAACTTATTTTAACATTAAATATTGATATTTCACAATATGAAAAAATATAACATATCAAAATACATTAATTATTCACACCATTGAGTATTTCTCTTAGTTACTAGATATTTATCAAAAGAAAGGTGTTAATAGACATCTATGAAAAACAAAACCCCCTTAGTCTTAACGACTAAGGGGGTTTTGTATAAACAGTGCTTTTGCAATTATTTGCCAAATACTGCTTGGTCAAAGCAACACTTGCCTTGACCAAGCAGTCTACAGACTTAACTAATAGCCTGGGTTCTGAACCAGTTTGTTGTTCCGGTTGATCTCATCCCGGCTGATAGGCAGGAAGTAGATCTTGTCATTCCACCTGCGGTTCTCCTTACCCGTACCCAGATCCTGCACGCTATATGTGTACGTGTAGTTCTCCTTGCTGTACTTGTAAGTCGTTACCGTCTTGCCCGGCTTGAGCTTACCCGTAATCGCAATGATCCGCGCTTGCTGACCCAGTACGGCCGGGGCAATCATCCACCGGCGAACGTCGTAGAAACGCTGATCTTCCAGGAACATTTCCACATTTCGTTCATTCTGATAGCGTGCAATCAGAGCAGCACCCGTTTCCGTGATTGCGGGCATACCTACCCGAAAGCGAACGGCGTTGATCCATTTCTTGGCTTCGGCTTCCTGACCCAACATCAGACAGGCCTCGGCATAGTTCAGAACCACTTCGGTATAGCGAATCTGGATGGATGGAATTTCCTGACGGATGTTCTGATCCACAATCGACACGTCGGTGTTGAAAAACTTCCGGATAGCGTAGCCGGTCCAGGTACCATTCCAGTTTTCGATGGTGCTGTTACGCGTGTCCAGACCTGAAAACTTGGTTGGAGCAGCCGAAGAACCGACTTCGTATTCACCCATCTGAATCTGTCCGGCAGGATCGATACCAGCGCCATCGGGCGTACGGGGCTTCCACTGAGCACCATCGTACAGGATAGAAGCATAAAAGCGGGGATCGCGGTTTTCGTAGGGGGATGCCGCATGGACCGGATTTTTCCAATCGAACTTGGTCCCATCCATCATCTCATAGTTGTCAACCATTTGCTGAGTCGGTTCGCTGGACGTCCAGCCATGGTAACCGTTGGGCATGTTGTTGCGGGGAAACCAGGAACCCCAGTCGTCGTTGGATGCCCGGATGTAGTACTTCAGGAAGATTCCGTCGGCCTCACCCCCGTTTTGCGACAAAGACAGATTAACATAGTTTTGCTGCCCTTCCGTTGACGAAACAGGTGCTGTCAGGTTGAGTTTGTAGCCGTACTGGTTGAGATCCATCACCGCCTTGGCCGCATCTTTGGCTTTCTGCCAGCGCGCCGTCCGGTCACCGCTCACATAACCCAGCAGTTCAGGATTGCTGAAGCTGGCGATCACAGTCGACTTAGCCTTTGCCGTCGGAATGTCGTGCAGGTCACTGGCAGCATAGAGCAGTACCCGTGCCTTCAGCGCCATGGAAGCCCCCATCGTTGCCCGGCCCGCGGCCATGCTCCGCCCTTTCAACAGCGCAGAGGCCGAATCCAAATCGGTAACGATAGCGTTGACGCACTCTTCATACGTATTACGAGCAACCGTAAAATCGGGTTCGTCCAGTGTGTAGGGCGTTTTGATCATCGGAATGGCCCCATAGTAACGCAATAACTGGTTATACAAGTAAGCGCGCATGAAGTACATCTCACCGCGCATCCGTCCGGCTAGATCTCCACTGTTATCGAAAGTAGGCTTGGCTAATTTCGACAGAGCAATGTTAGCGGCCCGGATGCGAGCGTAAACGGTTCCCCATTCCATCGTACTTTTAACCGTACCCGTGTTGGAAGGGCTAACGTTGGCTTCATTGACGTCCTGCTTACCAAAACTGTACAAGGCATTGTCGGTCTGGCAGTCCAGGCTCATCTGGTCCAGCAGGCCATCCCGAATACCATTGTAGACGTCAGTAACAAAAGCCTCCGAGAGGGCCCGATCGGCCCAAACGGCATCACCCGACACCTTGTCAAGCGGTTTTGTGTTAAGAAAATCAGTGTTACAGGCGACCATCGTTGTGCCCAACAGCAGACTAAACGATATGCACTTGGCTATATAATTCATACTCTTTTAATCTTTTAGAAACTAAGTGTTACACCCATGTTGATAACCCGTGCCTGCGGATAATACTGTCCCGCACTATTCGTCGACTCGGGATCGTAGATACCTTTCATGGCAGGCGCATAGGTGGCCAGGTTTAAGCCGTTCACATACACCCGTAAGTTATTTAAACCAATCTTGCTGCCGATCGTACTTGGCAGTGTATAGCCTACCTCCAGGTTTTTCAACCGGATATAGTCTGTACTTCTCAGCCAGTAGGTGGTACCGTTGGAAAAGTACTGGTTACTGCGGTCTACGATCCGGGGGTCAACCGTGCTGGGATTATCCACTGTCCAACGGTGATCATAGCTGTATTGCAGGAAGTTACCAATGGTGCCGGATTCCGTCTGGAGGAAAATCTGGCCACCAGCCGATCCCTGGAAGAGAATGCTCAAATCGAAGTTTTTATAGCGCAAACCGGCGTTCAAACCGCCCTGAAAACGAGGCTGGTTGTTGCGGTCGGCCCGTACCCGGTCATTGCCATCAATCTTTCCGTTTCCGTCAATATCCTTCAGCTTCATGTCGCCAGGACGCAGCAGACTAGCCCCCACTCCGCTGTAATCCAGCTTGTTGGCATCAATATCGGCTTGCGTCGAGAAAATACCATCGTATTGGTACATGAGTGTACCGTTGGCATTGTTCGGATCGTTTACGTTGCTTGGAATAGGCTTACCCGTTGAGCGCTGCCATTCTGGTGCGCCCGGGGTTTCATCCCAGAACGTAATGGTATTTTTGGCATAGCCCCCGTTCACACTTACATTGTATTTCAGATCGCCCACCTGCCCATTGTAGCCAACCCGGAATTCATATCCCTTGTTGGTTACCCGACCGATGTTGGTGGCGGGCAAGGTAGCTCCCGTCGTTTGGGGGATAGAAGCACTTTGACGCCACAGGATGTTCGACCGCTTGTTCTGGAACACGTCGAATTCGAAGAAGACCTTTCCGTTCAATAACGATCCTTCCAGACCAATGTCGGCATTGTTGGCCACTTCCCAGGTTAACTTCGTGTTAGGAACACCATTTTCATACAACGTCTGAGACACCTGTCCGCCAGTTACATAACCCCAGCCTGAATTGACCGCATCGCCATAAGCGTAGGTCGGCAGGTAGTCATATTCCCGAAGAGCGCCATTGAAATATACCTGGTCATTACCCAACTGACCCCACGATGCCCGCAGTTTCAGCGAGCTTACAACGGGCAGGGCTTTCTTGAAGAAATCTTCTTCGGAGATCCGCCAGCCCGCCGTTACCCCGGGGAAGAAGCCCCACCGGCTGGCTGCCGGGAACATATACGAGCCATCGTAACGCCACAGGAATTCGGCCAGGTACTTCTCTTTGTAGTTGTAGGCGGCCCGGCCAAAGTAGCTCATGCGGGCCCGCTGCCAGGCCGCTGTTGTGTTGGCAATCTGCTGAGTCTGACTACCCGCAAACAATTGGTCAATGGCTGTCGAGTTAAAGTACTGCCGGAAGCCCGAAAACCCGTTTGAGTTCGACTGCTCTTTGGTGATACCCGCCAGCAGGGTGATGGCGTGGCTGCCACCGAAGGTGTGGTCGTAGGACAAAATACCCGACAACAACGAATTAAGCTGATCGTTGGTGTATTGATTGAGGGTCGATTGGGCCGGACCTTTCTGTACCCGTTGGAGAAGCGGCTCTTTGGTGGTGGGGTCGTAGGAGGTATAATCCCAGCTATAGACGAACCAGGGGGTCTGCCACCGTTTGCCTTGCTGAATGTATTTATCCAACGCGACACTACCCGTTAGCTTCAAACCAGGAACCCAGGGGTTTGTAATGTTAACGCTGGCATTACTTTGCAGATAATACCGGGTATCTCTATCGTAACCCGTGGCGCTGGTTGTTACCAGTACCGGCTGCTGACCGTTCTCAATGTCAGGGGCTGGCTGACCGTTGGGCCAGAAAGCGGGTTTGTTGGGGTACCCCCGCGCCAGCATACGAAATATATCTCCGGCACCTACCGTTGGGAAAAAGCGGTTTTCCTGACGACCGACCACTCCCGTCACCAGGTTGATGTATTTACTTATTTTGGCATCCAGATTCAGACGGAAGTCGTATTGCTTGTAGCCCGTTGCCGAGTTCTTATAATAAGCATCCTGATTCTGGTAGTTGACTGAAGTCAAATACTTCACGTTCTCGTTGCCACCCACCAGTTGAAGCGTATGCCGCGACTGGGGAGACCAGGGTTTCAGAGCCGCACCGAACCAGTCGGTGTTGGGGTGACCCCAGGGATCGGAGCCATCCTGAAACTTCTTGATATCATCAGGCGTAAAAGCGGCTTTGGCAATCGAGCCATTATCGGGCCGGGTATAACTGCCTGTCGTATTAAATGCAGCATTGGCATCTTTCCAGTACTGCGAAGGCAGGTTATAGACGTTGATCTCATTGTTCAGCTGAGCATATTCAGCCGCCGATGCCATTTTGGGAATGACAGTTGGCTGGCCAAAGCCCTGGTTGAAGCTGTACGATAACTCCGGTTTGCCAGTCTTACCCCGCTTGGTGGTTACCAGGATAACGCCATTGGCCGCCCGTGAGCCATAGATAGCGGCAGAGGCATCTTTAAGAACCGACATACTCTCAATATCCGCCGGGTTCAGGCGGTCGATACCCCCGGCACGGGCAGGTACACCGTCGATAACGATCAGCGCGTCGTTATTTCCCAGCGTATTGGAACCCCGAATCCGTATAGCAGCTCCATCATAACCCGGCTCACCACTGGCGTTGGTGGCAATCACGCCCGGCATCCGGCCCGCAATCGAGTTGGACAGGTTTACGGCCGGCGACTTCACCAGGTCGGTACCCTTCACCGTTGCCACGGCTCCCGTAACGGTTTCTTTCTTCTGCTCACCATATCCGACAACAACAACCTCGCTCAGCATTTTATCGTCCGATGCCAGCGTAATGTTGATGCTGCTACGGTTATTGATAGCAACTTCCTGCGTAATGAACCCGATGTAAGAGAAAACCAGCGTTTCGTTACCTCTCGCTACGTTAAGAGTAAAATCACCCTCACTACCCGAAACCGTTCCCGTTGTCGTGCCTTTAACGACAATACTAACCCCCGGCAGAGACATGCCCTGCGCATCAATCACCTTACCCGAAACCTTCGTCTGGGCAAACGCACCGAGTGAGCCACACATGGCTAGTAGAAATAGGGAACAACACATGACCCGTCGAGGCAAGACGGCATGCGAAAGGAAGGCCTTTTCTAAACACAAGAAAATCTTCCGTTGAGTAAATTGTTTAAACATAGATAACCTGTAATTAAATGGTTAATTACAGGTTAAAGTCAAGTTAGTTCATAGTTTTACTTATTCATTTTTACCCAATCCTTGGTTATTTTTAACATTAAATATTGGGATTATACAACAGACTATTATTTAGTGTACTTATAGTTTACGAAATGCGACCCCAGTTATTTTCGGTCTGTTTAAGTGCGTCGACATGATTACGGATGGGGGCATGCTGAGGCAGTAAAAGCTCGGGATCTTCAGCCAAAATAGCCTGGGCTGATTCACGGGCTGCCGTTAAAATGGCCCCGTCTTTAGCCAGGTCGGCGATCATCAAATCCATAACACCACTTTGTTGCGTACCGCTAAGATCGCCGGGGCCCCTAAGCTGTAGATCTACATCCGCAATCTCAAATCCATTGTTGGTACGGACCATTGTTTCGAGTCGGGTACGGGTATCGCTACTGAGTTTATAGCCCGTCATCATGATACAGTATGACTGTTCGGCCCCCCGCCCTACCCTACCCCGCAACTGATGCAACTGCGATAACCCAAACCGCTCGGCACTTTCGATGACCATAACGCTCGCGTTGGGCACGTTGACACCCACTTCAATAACGGTGGTCGCTACCAGAATCTGGGTTTCCTGTTTCAGGAACCGCTTCATTTCATCATCCTTTTCATAAGCCAGCATCTTACCATGCAGCATACCTATTTCGTATTTGGGCCTTGGAAATGCCCGCTGCATGCTCTCAAAGCCATCCATAAGGTCTTTGTAGTCCAGCTTTTCCGACTCTTCAATCAGCGGATAGACTACGTACACCTGACGGCCAAGCTCAATTTGCTGGCGTATAAAGCCAAATACTTCCGACCGATGCTTATCGTATTTATGGACCGTTTTAATCGGCTTTCGACCTTTGGGTAACTCATCAATGACCGAAACATCCAGATTTCCATACAGCGTCATGGCCAGGGTTCTTGGAATGGGCGTAGCCGTCATGACTAAAATATGGGGCGGAACGGTTTCATTCTTACGCCATAGCTTGGCACGCTGAGCCACCCCAAAACGGTGCTGTTCATCAATGATACACAGTCCGAGGTTTTTATACTGAACTGCATCCTCCAGCAACGCATGGGTACCAACCAGGATGTGCATTTGTCCAGACTGAAGCTCATCGTGCAGTACTGTCCGACGTTTCTTGTTGGTTGAGCCGGTTAAAATACCCAGATTAAGCCCCATAGCGTCGGCAAAGGGCTTAAGGCCATTGTAGTGCTGATCGGCCAGGATTTCTGTCGGAGCCATTAAGCAGGCCTGGGCACCGTTTCCGATGGCCATTAAACAGGCAATGAAAGCCACAATGGTTTTTCCACTGCCTACATCGCCCTGCAAAAGCCGGTTCATCTGTTTCCCCGTCAGAAAATCGCCATAGATCTCTTTAATAACCCGTTGCTGGGCACCAGTCAGTTCGAAAGGCAATAA
This sequence comes from Spirosoma aerophilum, assembly GCF_054782495.1. Taxonomy (NCBI): domain Bacteria; kingdom Pseudomonadati; phylum Bacteroidota; class Cytophagia; order Cytophagales; family Cytophagaceae; genus Spirosoma; species Spirosoma aerophilum. Next base: position 1,756,329 of record NZ_BAAGSJ010000013.1, read on the forward strand.
TTCTTTGTAGAAGTGTTTCATCAGAGATGTATCCCGAAATATCTGTCCGGGAAACTCCTCTTTCTGGATAAGCTTATTTTTGATCAGCCGGAGTTGGTTATAAAATAACTCCTCAAACTTCAGCCGTCGCTGAGCCTGTTTCAGCCAACCCTGGTTTTGAGGCAGGTGTATATTCCACATGGCCTCCCGTTTGCCAATCAGCCGGTATTGTTGAATAAGTGCGTCTGGTAATGTTTCCCGAATATGCGGCCATGATTGTTCCAGCAGCATACGCATAGCTTTGCCCAGCACTTTACTGTCGAGATGGCGCTTACGGAGCTTTTCGGTTAAATTGTAAACCGGAAAGAAACCAGGTTCATTCTCAGACGCAGTATTGGCGTTTTCCAGTTCAGGATGTACGATGCTGTATGCGCCATTGAAGGACTGGGGTTTTCCATAAACGATGTATTCACCATCGCGCCGGAGAGATTTTTCGAGGTAGGTGATGCTTTGAAACCAGACCAGGCTCATAGACCCAGTCCCATCGGTAAAGGTAGCGACTAACCGTTTTTTGGGGCCTTCGCCCTCCAGATACCAGTCACGAAGACGCCCCCGAATTTGCGCCGAGGGCATCGAGTCCATCAACTCACTAATGGTGTAGTAACGGGAACGATCGTCGTAACGAAAAGGATAATATTGAATCAGATCACCATAAGTAAACAGATTCAACTCTTTGTTGAGCAGTTCCGTGCGCTGCGGCCCCAATCCTTTCAGGTAAAGGAGCGGTGTATCGAAAAAAGTAGCTCGCTCGGTCATAACAGTCCTGGTCCGGACAGACCCTCTATCCAGTTTAGGGGCAGGATTTGACCAAAATTACGCATTTATGGCGAAAATGGAGCGCTATTTGGCGGAGTAGATAAAGGAAGGGGAATGAGTTGGATCAGTTTAAGGAGAGCCGTGTATCACCGTGTTTTTCACTCAATTCCCTAACTTCACTCACTTCGCAATATGTCTACTCTTTTTCTACTTTGCCAAGGCCAAAAGCAAGCCCAAGATAAATATCTAATCCACGCGGCTTGATTGAATTGGAACTGTTACCCAGCAGGCCCAGCAAATTGTCTGTTCCGATACGCCCCGGCCCGACACGTACGGATGCGCCTGCCGTTAAGCCCCCGTTCAGGTAAGCAATTGGAGCAGCCAGACTGAGCCATCGGACTTCGTAGCGAGGGGTCACCGCTAAAATCGTTGGTTGATGAATAGCTGTTGCCTCTACAGTGCGCATATCTTTCAAAAAGGTTAGATTTACACCGAGTCCATTAGACAACTGATAATCAGCCGTTAGATTCAGAGAGGTTGGCAGGCCGGCCGTGAACTGCTGTTTATCTGGCGTACGGCCCGTGTTCAATTTCTGCTGTATCACCTCGGCAATGGCTTGCGGGCCATTGATACCATTAAAATCACTTCCTCTAAACTGTGCCGGTTTTGCACCACTATCGGTATAGATGTATTGCGGACCTGAGTAACTGATACCCCCAATATCCGTTAGGGCTATACCAAGTTGCAAAGTCGGACTGTTTTCATCGTACTGATCAATGTATGTTAATCCAATATCTACCCCGATTCCCTTACCGGGGGCTGCTGTATTGAAAAGGGTTCGCGGACTGAGATTTCGGTTTTGAAGAAAGGTTGTATAAGAAAGACTGGCATCCAGGTTTGTAACTTCCAGAATAGCGCTACTCATGCCGCTCGGATCAGGTATAACCCGGTAGTCGAGGCCCCGGTTAATGAGTTGCTGCGCGTTATACCCCAGCAAAAACTTGCCGGTTGCCCCGATCAAAAGTCTCCGGCCATCATTTTCCAGTAGCGTTCCGGCATACGTCAGCCCTAGCTCGGCATAAGTGTTTGTATTGGCACTGAATTTATTGTCGTTACTGGGAATACTATAAAAAGCCCCATCATTCAGGCTGGCGCGCACAACAGATAGTAGGGACTCCGATGCACCCACAACCTGTCCTACGGCCCGAAAGCGTGTCGTTACCGCAAAGGCAGATCGTTCATTCGTGCGCATCAAAAACGAAGGGCCACGAACCTCTCCCCAAATAGTGCCGTTTTTGGGACGCCCATTGAGGGTCTCGCGTGTGTAGTCCGTTTCAAATCGAATAGAGCCATCAGCACTTTTGTACTGAGCCGGTACATTATCCGTAATTAGCCGCAGTAAAGAGAACGGAGCCTGGTAGCGAACGTAATTATTATCAATATGGCCATTCCCCGTAAAAACGTTCAAATAAAATTTCGAGTGTGAGTCGGCAGCTAAAGCGGGGTTTATATAAAGTCGGTTGGTTCCACCATACTTACTGGTTGAAATCCCGAGTAAATTTTGAGCAAAACAGGCAGTTGAAAACAGTAAAAAAGAACTAAACAGGAACAAATTCTTCATGAAGTCACGGTTTGATTAGTACAGCGCTCTGCAAAGTAAACGTCTATCTTCGACCGAGGTTTACTAATTCGGTATTTATTTTGATTTAATGGCAGAAAGAAAGTAGCTGTAATAGCTATTCCATTGCTTTATACAACCCTTTAAATTTGGTAGACTTATATCAATTTACCAAAACAAAAAAATGTCCCGTCAACTAACTCTATAAGTCATTGACGGGACATCTTATATTTTATCAGCCTTTACTTATACACCCTCGGCTTCCACTAACTTCACTTCGGGAACCAGACGAGTCAACAGGTTTTCAATGCCTGCCTTTAACGTTAACGTTGAAGATGGGCATCCGCTGCACGAACCCTGCAACAGCACTTTAACTGTGCCGCTCGGCTCATCAAACGAATAAAAGCTAATAGCTCCCCCATCCGACTCAACGGCAGGTTTGATATATTGGTCCAGCACTGCCTTAATTTTCTGGACCGTTTCGGAATCCATATCCAGCTTTGTGGTATTGGTTTCGACAGTACGCTGTGTAAATACGGGCTTTTGCTCGCCAAAATACTCCTTAAGAAAAAGCTTTACTTCCAGCAACACCTCATCCCAGTCGGTTTCATCGTCTTTCGTAACCGTTACGAAGTTTGCCGAAATAAATACCCGGCGAACGAAATCAAATCCGAATAAGGCCACGGCCAATGGCGACGCTTTTCCTTCGAGAAGGGCATCGGCAGGAGTAGCATAATCGAATGAAAGCCCATCGGGAACGAGCTCAAAATTAACGACGAACTTCATCGAGTTCGGGTTGGGGCTTCCTTCCGTAAAGATGGATACGGGACGGCTTAGCGTAGGATTCATTGTCAGGAAAGTTTACTGTTTACCGGCATGTTGGCCGGACTGGTATAAGCCTAACAGCGCAGGCGTTTTTTTAGTTTTTACATACCAAAAAACGCGTCAGACATCCGTCTGACGCGTTTTTTGGTAAACCTGTCAAGGTTCAGTATCGACTAAGCTGCAACAACTTCTGCTGCTTCAGCCGGGATGATATCTACATACGAGCGGTTATCGCGACCCGGACGGAATTTTACCGTGCCCGCTACCAGCGCGAACAGCGTGTAATCCTTACCACAGCCAACGTTTTTGCCGGGGTGGTGTTTCGTACCACGCTGGCGGATGATGATGTTACCGGCAATAGCCGACTCACCACCGAATAATTTAACACCTAACCGCTTGCTGTGCGAATCGCGGCCGTTTTTGGAACTACCTACACCTTTCTTGTGTGCCATTTTTTTGAAGGAGTTAGTAAGTCAGTAAGTGGGTAAGTCCGTAAGCAGAGAACGAATTGTCAGCTACTTGCTGACTGACCCACCTAGTAACTTATCGACTTATAAAGTTATGTCTTCGATCATGACCTTCGTCAAATACTGACGGTGGCCGTTTTTCTTTTTGTATCCTTTCCGACGCTTCTTCTTGAAGATGATAACTTTCTCACCCTTAAGGTGTTCCATTATCTTGGCCGATATTGTCGCTCCAGCGACGGTTGGGGCACCTACCGTGATGCTCCCTTCGTTATCAACAAGGAGTACTTTCACCTTGTCGGAGGCAAGCACAGCGTCCACATCGCCTTCTAACCGGTGGGTATAGATATGGCGACCTTTCTGGATCTTGAATTGCTGTCCTGCGATCTCTACGATTGCGTACATGTTTTCTGTATGAAATTGGAAATGAGGTGCAAAAGTAAACAAAAATTCACTATTTACGAACGACAAAACAGAATTTTATTACTAATAAGCAGGAATCCGGGACGTGTGATGGAGAATGCAGGATATATTGGCTGGCGCATACATCATACATCCTACATCCTTAAGCCATTCTCCCCTTCATAAAATCAGTGGACGCCGTTTTTAGTAAACCAGCGAAGGAATTAAGGCAGAATAGTACACCCCGATCAATCAACGCCTTGGCCTGGTCGCCGGTAGCCGCCGTTGTACCGGCAATACGACCGGCTTTTCTGATTTTTTCGACTACCCCTGCAATGGTTCGCTTTACTTCATCATGGCCAGGGCCATCATAGTATCCCATGCTCATAGCCAGATCCCGAGGTCCGATAACGAAGCCGTCGATACCCTCAACGGTAAGCAGATCATCCAGATTATCAATGGCTTCCTTATCCTCGATCTGAGCGAGAATCAGCACTTGTTCATTGGCAAATGTGACATACTCGCCCTGGTTCATACTACCTAATAAGTAATCGTTTGCCCGTGCCGGGGCAAAACCACGCAGACCAAACGGCGGATATTTTATGGCCTGTACGAGAGCCTCCGCTTCCGCCACTGTGCTCACGGCAGGCATCATGATGCCCATTACACCCGCATCCAGAAATTGGAGTATCAGTTTAGGGTCATTGCTGCGAACGCGTGCCAGGGGTGTAATACCGCTCCCCTCACAGGCGCGCACGATATCCTGTACCTGCGCCGTTGTGACCGGACTGTGTTCGCCGTCGATCATATAAAAGTCCAAGCCCGAAAAACCGCAAAGTTCAGCTACGGTTGGATCACTGCTGTTCGATAAGACACCTAACACAGGTTGGCTGTTGGTAAGCCGGGTTTTAACGATGTTTTGTTTCATGCTACATGCAAAACAGCGGCCGCAGTCCGCCTTGCGATAATGTTATGATAATATTTTGGAGGGGCAAGATACAACCGAATTGACGTTAAAGTTAATCTCTATTCTGACAGTAATTTTAATCGGATACTGGCGGTTATACGCATGAGATATGTCTGTATGTAACAGTTCCTGAGCTGGTTCATCACCATTGGTTTAAGTCAGTTGATTCGCCAGTTGCTGCTTCATCCGCAGTCGACGGGATCAGAAAAACATTGTATCTGCCACGCGAAAAGTGTTGCAATGGGCTTCTACAATATCAGTCAGGCGGGGTGAATATCCTCCCCCCATCGAAACCGTAATTGGCAAGCCGTGTTTGATGGCCTGCTCAAAAACAAACACATCCCGCTGCCGACACCCCTCCCGACTAACCGCCAGCTTACCTAACCGGTCGGACGCCAGAATGTCTACACCTGATACATAAAACAGGAAGTCGGGTTGCTCTTGTTTAATTAAACCGGGCAGAATATCGTACAGTGTATTCAGGTACAGTTCATCGGTCGTGCCCGTTGGAAGGTTGACATCCAGATCAGACGTTTCTTTTTTGAGTGGATAATTATCCGTGCCCTGCATACTAAACGTAAACACACGCGGTTCCTGCTGAAACATGCATGCAGTACCATTACCCTGGTGAACATCCAGATCCACCACCAGAATTTTCTTGACCTGCCGGGTTTCGAGCAGATAATGAGCCGCCACACCCACATCGTTGAGCATACAAAATCCTTCGCCCCTATCCGGAAAAGCATGGTGTGTTCCGCCCGCTACATTCATGGCAACGCCATCCCGACGGGACAGTTGAGTGCAGTCGATGGTACCCTGCGTAATAATCCATTCTCGTTCAATGAGTTCAGGCGTCAGAGGAAAACCAATCCGGCGCATCATTTTAGGGTCTACCGTACACGTCTTTAGCGCGTGTACATATTCCGGACTGTGCACGCCAAGCACCCAGCGATCGTCAACGGGGGCCGGACCGAAGAAATTTGCTTCCGTACAGGTACCTTCATAGAGCAATTGTTCATGGATCAATTCGTACTTGAGCATCGGAAATCGGTGCCCTTCCGGCAACCGTAACCGGTATACCGGTGAAAACGCAATCTGAAGCATACTGACAAAACTAACGCGTCCCGTTCGATAAAGATACGCTTAAGTTAACGCTGCCACGCCAACTTGTGTTACCAAACCCGCTACTTTGATCGTTACTAGGGTTTATCCAACTTGTATGAAAACAGCTATTATTACTGGCGGAGGTCAGGGAATTGGGCGGGTTACCACGCAGTATTTACTCACGCATGGCTATCGGGTTGCTATCTGGGAAGCCGACACCGACGCACTGGCCGAGCTACGCGAAGCCTTCAAAGCCTCTTCGGCACAAATTCTTTTTGTTTCCTGCGACGTCTCCAGCGAAGTGAATGTCAAGAAAGCCGCCGAACAGACGATTTCCCATTTTGGGCAGATCGACACACTGATTAACAATGCGGCCATCATGATTGAAAAGCCACTCGACAAGTTAACCCTCGATGAGTGGAACCGCGTCATTGGGACCAACCTCACCGGCGCTTTCCTCTGCGCCAAACACACGGCCCCGTATCTAGCCAGTCAGAAAGGCTGTATCATTAATATCTGCTCAACGCGGGCATTTCAGTCAGAGCCGGAAACATTTGCCTATTCGGCCAGCAAAGGGGGCATTTTGGCGCTTACCCATTCATTAGCGGTTAGTCTGGGTCCAGACATTCGGGTCAACGCCATCAGCCCTGGCTGGATCGACGTATCGGCGCTGAGGAAAAAGGCGAAGGCAAAATCTGATGACCTGCGGCCGGAAGATCATCTGCAACACCCCGCCGGCCGGGTAGGCCAGGCTGATGATATTGCGCGTATGATTCTGTTCCTGATTGCACCCGAAAACAGCTTTATCACCGGGCAGAATTTTACCGTTGACGGCGGCATGACCCGAAAAATGATCTACGTATGATGCTGTTCGTTAATGCCTGAAAACATCCCCATACGTTCTATAGTTAAGTATCTGTATTAATGGCTGACAGCCTCCATGGACTCTTCTCATTTATGAATAAAGAGTCCATGGAGGCTGTCAGCCACACGTTAATCAGCAAGATATACTCTTCACTGTATATGAATATAGAACTATCTACCTCCTCCCAAAGGTCTCCACTGGAAGTAATCGACGTTCAGGTATCGTCTCGTCGGAAGGCCGGTAAATCACTATTGTCGCTTCGATTCCTGTGCAGCAATAACCGTTTGCTAAATCACCTGCACATGCCCGAATTATCGTGGTATGATGCCCATCAGCTACAGCGATTCTCCCGGGAACTGGCCGTCGCACAGTACCCGGAAATCAGCCAGGTCGATTTGATCGATGCAGGTCTACGGCTGACAGGTACGGTTCGGCGTTTGGCCGGCAAGTGGACTACGGGGCGGACGATACATATCGAGCCGCTTCCTTCTTCTGCCACCCAGTTTGTGCCGTTTACCATTCATGCCTCTCACCATGATGTGAAGACGTATGCAGGCAAATTATACAATCGTTTGTGGGAATTGTTTACCGTGTGATAAACGGTTGTCTGAAAAATAAGTTACTGTAGTACGCTTAACGATTGACTCAACCCAACGCTTATGGAAAATACAAATCAGGATGCTATGCTCAATGAGCAATCACGGTCATTTGACCCGTCTACGGGAGGAACTGCTCAAACGCCCGATGATAGTATCCTTCTGAATGAAGACTACAACCCTTCCGATCTGGCTGGTGATGTAAATGCTCCCCCTACAACACCTACTGATGAGGAGGAAGCGGCAACGGGTAATGATGGCACAGGAGCCGTTTCGGGAAGTCCCAATATGGAGGCTGATCGGACTAATTACGGCAACGGCGATTCCCTTGGTAACAACGACGGAACGGAGCCAAGTCCCGAATGGTCAGATCCTGTTTCCAACAGTTGATGCACTTAGTTTTTTCAACCGTTGGTTCTTACACAGAAAAGGGGCGCGTTAATCATAACGCGCCCCTTTTCTGTGTAAGAACCAACGGTTTTCGGCCTACAAGGTACGTGAGCCACCCGTTAACGAGCTATCATCCGTTCGGTAACCCGTTGTTGTCGAGCTATCGCTATAGCGTGTACCATCTGGGTTAACCGTGCCACTATGGCTATACTGATCACCAAACTGGCTCTGGCTGCTGTACTGATTCTGATTACTGTATTGATTAGTATCAGAATTGTAGGACGAGTTACCATCTGTTTCTGAAGCCGCGCGCTGATTAATGAACGACTCCGCCAGCTGTGTCAGTTTCATGTCGGTATTCTTCTCTTCGTCAAGGGTTTGCTGCAACATGCGGGCGGCATCCGAATAGCCAAGAACTTTTGCCAGCGTCACCACTGAACCATAAGCCGCTATTTCGTGGTGTTCTATTTTCTGACCGGCAATGATTAGTCCGGCATCGCGTGTCAACGAACCTGATTCTGTCGTCGAAACAACCGTCTGTGCATCGTCAACAAGACCATCGATAGCTGCACATGTTTTATCATCTACGTCGACGCCAACACTTCTGAAAACATCTTCCAAACGGGCTACCTGTCCACGTGTTTCTTCCTGATGCTGCAGGAAAGCGTTGCGAACTTCATCAGTCGTAGCCGCATCAGCTTGCTCGCCAAGGGCGTCGACTGCCTGCTTTTCAGCGTAATAAATTCCTTTCAGCTCATTCACAAAAAGGCCTTGCAGTCCTTCCCGTGTGTCATTGTCGTCACCACTAAAAAAATTGGCAATTTGGGATCCTAAAGAAGCCATGATTTCTGTATGTTAAGGTTTAACGTTGAATCAATTGTACTCACCTGTTTACGAAAATCATGCCATATGCTGATACTGTGATGTTTACGGATGCATCAAAGGATAAGTTGACCATGTTTTTCTACAGATTTTGTAGAGTATAGTCTCTTTCCACAGCAATAAACCCCAAATCAGGCTTATTTACCCCGGTGGACCGCCTGATTACTAAGTTTAACTTTTTCATTTGACCGGCGTTTTGGGTGGATTAATGTCTTTTAAATGACCAGTTCAAGTGCCTTTCAACTATGCTTGAACCAGCGCTTACTAGTCTGATTAATTTTCTCAACGTTATCTAAATTGGAAAGTTACATGCACCTTACGCTCAAGTCAGCAATCCTGCCCGGAATGCTACTCACTTCCCTATTACTATCCTGCAACAAGGATGAAGTATTCAACGCTCAAGTGCCCGAGACGAATGAGCAGCCCACTACCGCCCAGGTTGAAGGCAATGTATTTGAGCCAGCCTTAGTGCCAGCTACCAACGACCGGATTGCCCAACTCAAACTACCTGCTGGATTCAGTATTGCTAAATTCGCTGACCAGCTTGGCAAGCCCCGGATGCTGATAGTAAGTGAGACCGGAAATGTTTATGTGACGAGCCGGGAGGCTGGTACAGTTACCCTCCTGCGTGATACCAATAACGATGGACAGTCCGACCAGAAACAGGTTGTGGCAACGATCAAAGATGTACATGGTCTGGCCATCTATTCCGGTAAAATGTATTTAGTGGCCATTCACGAGGTTTATACAGCGGCTATTAATGCAGATGGTACCCTTGGTACTCCTCAACAGATCATGAGCGGTCTGCCCGATGCAGGGCAACACCCAAACCGAACAATCGCTTTCGGACCGGACGGCTTCATGTATATTACCGTTGGCAGCACCTGCAATGCCTGTGCCGACTCCAACCCCGAAAGCGCTACCATCTTACGCGCCAATCCTGATGGGTCGGGCCGTCGGATTTTTGCGAAAGGCCTTCGAAACACCATTGGGTTTGGCTGGCACCCAGAAACGAAAGAACTATACGGTTTCGATCATGGCATTGACTGGCTCGGCGACGAACAGCAAAAAGAAGAACTGAATTCGATTAAGGATGGTGGGTTCTACGGCTGGCCCTACATTTATGGCGATGGCAACTACAACCCCCACCCCCGACCCATGGGCGATACGACATACGCGCAGATTCTAGCTAAAACGACCTTGCCATCCCTACAATATGACGCCCATGCGGCACCACTGGGCATGATCTTTTATACAAGTACCGGGGCTGCTGGTAGTTTTCCGACGGAGTATGTTAACGACGCATTTGCTACAATGCGGGGATCCTGGAATCGAAGTCAGCCTTCAGGCTATAAAGTAGTGCGGGTACATTTCGAAGGGGGCAAACCTGTTCGTATCGACGATCTGGTGACCGGCTTTGTTGTCAACAACAACCAGGCTCAATTTGGCCGCCCCGTTGGTATAGCCACCATGCCCGACGGTTCATTACTGTTTTCGGAGGATAACAATGGAGTGATTTATCGGGTCAGCTACAAGAAATAAGGTTCAATTGAAAAAGATGGCTGCCGCGATTTATTTGTCGACCGCAGCCATCTTTTTCGTTTCAAAAGCACAAAAAAAAAGCCCACCAATTTGGTGGGCTTTAGTCATTGGACAGTGACCGATACGGGAATCGAACCCGTGTTACCGCCGTGAAAGGGCGATGTCCTAACCGCTAGACGAATCGGCCGTCTTGTTTAAAAGACCCAACCTTTTGGCTTTCTGCCGCTGTGTTGGCGAATCGTGGTGCAAAGGTAAGTGGATGTTTTTAAAACGCAATAGCACCCATTAAAAAAATTTTAAAAAAATGCGTTCCTGCGTGTTTTACTGCTATTTTTGAGGTGGTTAGCATTTACATTTTTTTTCATCACATTCATGAAACACCTTTTGTTGCTGGCGGGCCTGTCAGTCGCGTCACTGACCATTCCGTTGGCTTCGGCACAGTCAACTTCCTCGGCCACAAACCCAACTCCTTCATCTTCAGCGGTCGACTCGCCTGCAAAATTCCTGGGGTACCCGATTGGCGAACGCTTCACGCCCCATCATCGTGTTCTGGCCTATACTGAACAGGTAGCCCGTCAACTTCCCAAACGAATAAAACTTATTCCGTACGGCACCACCTACGAGGGCCGCCAGCTAATGGTGGTAGCCATTGGCTCAGAAGAAAATATCAATCGCCTGGAAGAAATCAGGACAAACAACCTGAAGCGGATTGGCCTCATGGAAGGCACAGCCTCCCCGGCTCCGCAACCACCCATTGCCTGGCTTAGCTACAATGTGCACGGCAATGAAGCGGTCAGCTCCGAAACATTCATGGAGGTGTTATACCACTTGCTGAGTTCGTCGGATGCAGTTACGCAGAAGATCATGAACACAACGGTCGTTATTCTGGATCCGGGTCTGAATCCCGATGGACATGACCGCTACGTGAACTGGTATAACCAGATGCTGGGCCGTACGCCTGACCCTACCCCGTCGGCCCGTGAACACAACGAGCCCTGGCCGGGCGGGCGGTATACCCACTACCTTTTTGACCCCAACCGCGACTGGGCCTGGCAAACACAGGAAATTACCCAGCAGCGCATGGCCCTTTATCAGCAATGGATGCCTCAGCTTCACGGTGATTTCCACGAAATGGGTGTAGAAAGTCCCTATTACTTTGCCCCTTCAGCGAAGCCTTACCACCAGGATATTACCCCCTTTCAGCGGAAATTTCAGCAGACCATTGGGGAATACTGTAGCCGATACTTCGACAAAAATGGCTGGCTTTACTACACTCGGGAGCGTTTCGACCTTTTCTACCCCAGCTATGGCGATACGTATCCTACGTACAACGGGGCCATCGGGATGACCTTTGAGCAGGGCGGTAGTGGCCGGGCGGGCTTAGCCATCGAAAAAGCCGACGGAGACACCCTCACCCTGCGGCAGCGGATCGATCACCACTTTGCCTCTAGCATTGCCACCCTTGAATCGGTAGCGGATCGCCCCGCCGAGATCGTGAAGGAATTCGGTCAGTTTTTCGATAAATCACGAAATACGCCCATTGGTGCCTATAAAAGCTATGTGATCAAGTCCAACGGCGACGCTGGTCGGTTGAAAGCGCTACAACAACTTTTACAGCGCAATAAAATCAATTTTGGGTTTGCCGGGAAAGCACAAACGGTAGCCAACGGCTTCAATTATACCTCACAGAAAACGGATAAGTCTGTATCCGTTGGGGCTGATGACATCGTGATCAGCGCTTATCAGCCTAAATCGACTTTGCTAAAGATTTTGTTCGAGCAAAGCTCGGCCCTCGAAGATTCAGCGACCTACGATATTACAGCCTGGTCATTGCCGTACGCATTTGGTCTGCAAACCTACGGGCTGACTACACGCCTGGAGCCACAAAACAACGGACAGCGTGCAAACGCGACACAATCCTCTACGCCCAGTTCCACGTCTCAGAATCGCCCATATGCGTATCTGGTTCGCTGGCAATCGTTACCGGCCATTCAAATGCTTGCCGGGTTGCTGAAACAGAAGATTCGCGTTCGGGCCGCCGAAAAACCATTCGACCTGGAAAATAAGACTTACCCCTCCGGCACACTTATCGTGACACGGGCCGGCAACGAACGCCTGGGCGAACGGTTCGACGCGCTGGTTCGGGCAGAAGCGGCTAAAACAGGGGCCGACCTCACGCCGGTTCAAACGGGTTTCGTTACAAAAGGGTCTGATTTTGGTTCCGACTTCGTGACGGGCCTGAAAGCTCCCCGGGTAGGCGTCGTTATCGGCGAAGGCACTCCCCCGCCCTCGGCTGGCGAAGTATGGCATTTCTTCGATCAGGAACTCCAGTACCCTATTGCGTTGATTGATGGCAATACATTGGGCAATGTGCAATGGAACAAACTGGACGTGCTCATTTTGCCAACGAATTACAACTATGGACGGTACCTGAATGACCGCACGCTGACGGCTATAAAAGAATGGGTCCGGGCGGGCGGCAAGCTGATCGCGATGGAGCGGGCGGCTTCGTTTCTGGCCGGGAAGGATGGCTTTGATCTGAAAGAAAAAGAAGACAAGGGGAAAGACAAGAGCAAGGATAAAGGCGCAACGCTCGATTCACTCAAGCTTTACATCGACCGCGAACGCGCTGCCATTGTCGACGACATTCCGGGTAGTATCTATCGTGTAGACATTGACACCTCGCACCCGCTGGGTTTTGGCTTGTCAGGCGGCTATTATGCGCTTGTCCAGAATGCCTACAACTTCGATTATCTGAAAGAGGGCTGGAATGTAGGACACCTGAAAACCAATAACTATGTAGCTGGCTTTACGGGTAAAAATGCGAAGGAGAAGTTGAAAAATACGATGGTGATGGGCGTTCAGGAGCTTGGACGGGGTAGCGTCGTTTACCTGGCCGATGATCCGCTTTTCCGGGGTTTCTGGTATAATGGCAAGCTGCTGTTTGGAAATGCCGTATTTATGGTTGGCAATTAATTCATATAGCTATTTTTTTCAAGCCGGGACGCAACGATTAGTTTATCGTTGCGTCTCTATTTATACGCATAAGCGCGGTAAATTTGCAGCTATTACCTCTTTCGTAACTGATCGATAACTACTTTACTTGGTGAGATTTTTACTGACACTCTCAATTGTTTTACTGTTTACCGGCGGTTTCTCGCTGCTCGCTCAAAAAAAGAACGAGCAGTACCAGCTCCATATCAGCCGTGCGACGTCACCCATCATTGTTGACGGTACAGTCGATGAACCGGCCTGGCAGGCTGCTGAGGTAGCGACCAATTTCTGGATGGTCCTTCCCATGGACACCAGCCGTGCCAACGTCCGCACGGAGGTCCGGATGGCCTACGATGACCATCAGATCTATTTGAGCGCGGTTTGCTACCACGGGAATGTTGAAGGCCCCTACATCGTTGAATCGCTTCGACGCGACTGGTCGTTTACGAAAAATGACAATTTCATTTTCTTCATGGACACTTTCGATGACCAAACGAACGGGTTCACCTTTGGTACCAATGCAGCAGGCGCGCAGTGGGATGGATTGTTGTATGAGGGCAGCAAAGCGAACCTAAGCTGGGATAACAAATGGACGTCTGTCGTACGGAACTATCCTGACCGCTACGTACTCGAGTTAGCCATCCCGTTTAAAACCATTCGGTACAAGAGGGGCATCAGTCGGTGGGGGATCAATTTCAGTCGGCAGGATTTGAAAACAACCGAGAAGTCATCCTGGACGCCCATACAGCGTCAGTTTCCAACGGCTGCTCTGGCCCTGACAGGTGTTTTGGTCTGGGATCAGCCACCGCCACAACCGGGACCCAATATCTCACTCATTCCGTATGCGCTAAGTGCCCTCAACCGCGACTATCAGAATGGGGTGCCAACACAAAATAGATTCGATGCCGGGCTCGACGCTAAAGTGGCCATAACATCATCGCTGAATCTGGACTTAACCGTTAACCCGGATTTCTCGCAGGTAGACGTCGATCAGCAGGTAACGAACCTGGATCGCTACGAACTTTTCTTCCCGGAGAAGCGTCAGTTTTTTCTGGAGAATGGCGATCAGTTTACCAATTTTGGCTATTCAACGATCCGCCCGTTTTTTAGTCGGCGGATTGGCTTAGGGGGTGTTCCGATTCGTTTTGGCGCTCGACTCAGCGGTAAGCTGAATAAAGACTGGCGAATCGGCCTGATGGACATGCAGACCGGCCGGGTCGATAATACGGGGTTACCGGCTCAAAACTTTGCTGTCGTTGCCCTGCAGCGTCGGGTAGCCGCCCGATCGAACATAGGCATGATGTTCGTCAATAAAGAATCCCTTGATTACACGCCTGATCCTGACAAACCGCTTTACAGCCGCTACAATCGAAATTTAGGAGTTGAATACAATCTGGCTTCGGCCAATAACGTATGGGCTGGCAAAGCCATGTATGTCAAGTCGTTCAGTCCGGAGCAACCCGGCAGCGATGCGGTGTATGCTGCCAATCTTCAATACACAACGCGCCGTTGGCTCATTAGTGGCCAGATAGAATCTGTCGGCAAAAACTATACAGCCGAAGCCGGTTACGTGCCGCGCAGGGGCTATGAACGTGGTTTGGCTACGATTGGCTATACATTTTTACCACCGGGAGGCCGGGTGCTGAGCCACGGACCTACCTTAACATCGACCTATTTTTTCGACCCCGGCTGGAAGCAGAGCGATAACGAAAGTGTGTTGAGCTACGGTGTGACCTTTCGGAGCAGAAGTGTCCTGACGGCCTGGGTCGCTACGGACTACGTGCGCCTGTTGCTGCCATTCGATCCTACAAACACCGGGCGCCAGACGCTGGCAACGAACACGGAGCATAACTGGACAGCCTGGGGTACTTCGTTTGTCTCAAAACCACAAAGTCTGTTCACCTATGGATTCACGTCGCGTTATGGTGGGTATTATGCCAATGGTACCCGTCTGAACCTGACGGCCGACCTGGGTTACCGGTTTCAACCCTACGTAAGTCTGGCAGCCAGTGCCAGTTATAACGACATTCATCTGCCCCAGCCCTGGGGCCGCACGACGTTCTGGCTCGTTGGCCCCCGCTTCGACCTGACGGTGACGAACACACTGTATCTAACCACCTTTGTACAGTACAATGAACAGCAGAAAAACATGAATGTCAATGCCCGTGTACAGTGGCGTTACAAGCCCGCATCGGATTTCTTCCTGGTATACACGGACAATTACCTCCCCAATTCAGGACAGATTGGCCAGGACGTACCAGGTTTTCTTTCGGTTAAAAACCGTGCGTTGGTGCTAAAATGGACATATTGGTGGAATCTCTGACAGACAGTGTTTTAAACAAACTGGGTTAGTGTAAGTTTTATTGACAATCCGCCGAAAGTCGAGCGGGAATTAACTACACTCAATTCTGTCAACGTTTATGAAAGCTCTTCTTCGTTTTTTTCCTTCGGCTCTGGTAGCAGTGGTTTTGACTCTATTTATGACAAGTTGCGCAGCCATCGGCGACATTTTCAAAGCTGGTGCGTATACGGGTATTATCGGCGTAATTGTTGTTCTTGGTGTTGTAATCTGGATCGTGTCCAAGCTGTTTGGTGGCGGTGGACGTAACGTATAAACCATATTTTTCTGAAAACATAAAAGCCGAACCCTTACGAGTTCGGCTTTTATGTTTTCAAATATTTACCTTTTAGGCCACCAGTTCCAGCAGGTTATCGCGCTGTAAAACAGCCCGCTGGCGTTCGCTTAGATCATCGGATGCTTTCATCAACGGCAACCGAACTTCGGCCGAGATCAGTCCCATAATCTCAAGAATATTTTTTACCCCAACCGGATTTCCTTCTTCGTAAAGAAGGGGGTCGATACGCAGGAAATGACTAAGCTCTTTGCGGGAAAAAGCAAAATCACCCTGTAAAGCGGCTTCGATCAATGCCGTAAATTTAGCTGGGAACGCATTGGCAATAACCGACATAACCCCTACCCCGCCAATGCTGATGATGGGAACAGCCTGTACATCATCGCCGGAGATGAGCAGGAAGTCTTCGGGCTTGTCACGGGCAATTTCCATGCATTGCTCAATCACACAGGAAGCTTCTTTAACACCAATGATATTTGGGTGCTGTGCCAGTTCACAAATCGTTTCGGCACTCATATTGATGCCCGTCCGAAAGGGAATATTGTACAGAATAACGGGTACAGGACTGGCATCGGCCACGCGGGTAAAGTGCTCGATCACCCCTCGTTTTCCAGGTTTGTTATAATAAGGACAAACCGAAAGAATCGCATCCACCCCCTCGAAATCAATGTCTTTCATGCCCGAAACCACATCGGCGGTAACATTACCCCCTACCCCAAAAACAATGGGAAGGTTTTTCGGATTGTTTTCCTTCAGGTATTGCAGTAACTGTCCCTTCTCCTGTTTAGTCACCGTTGGCGATTCGCCGGTTGTGCCCTGCAGGACAATGTAACGAACGCCCCCATCGGAGATGTGCCGGACGATGCGGCCGAAGCCATCGAAATCAATAGAAAAGTCGGCATTGAAGGGCGTCACAATGGCGACGCCAACGCCGTGAAATTTGGTATCCATTTGTGGAAACAGGAATATAGAAGGGCAAAGTTACGGGAATTTATGCTGGAAATCTTTTAAGATAATAAGTTCTCTTCATACAACCTTTTCCAGTAACGGCGGATCTATAAAGAAACATTCGATTTTATGCGACCATTGCTGCTGCTAGCCCTATTATTTAGCCTTCTCGGGTGCTCAAAAGATTCTGTATTACCAGATATAGATAGCACTGAACTAATAGTAACCAATCAGCCAACCTGGATAAAGGAACCCCTCAACGAAGAATATATAATCCAGTTTCCGGCCAGTTACGAAGGCAATGGAATGGTCGGCTTTGAAGGTCCCACATTCAGTAAAAACAGGTCGGACAGGAAAGTAACATTTTCTTATTTTTTTTGCGGCCCATTGATGTGCAACTCCTACGGCCCGACTCTTTTATCACCCAATTCTTCGATCTTGTATCCCCCCTCTGTAACGGTAGCCAGCAGGTTATTGGATCGGTCGGTTGCGATCAGACAGGATGACCTGTTACAGGCTGTCTTCTATTTTACGACAGAAGGCAAAGGCTTGCTCTACCTGAGAAGTAAAAAAAGTGGGTTGTTCATGCAGTCTTTGACCGTTGACTATACCTATGACCTACACTCGGAAGTATTGGGCATTTTGCAGACCATCCGTCCCCGATCATAAACCGGCATTTCCAACCCACTTACTTCCTAAACCACCAGCATCGCCATAAACTCATCCTCTCCAATCATAGGGACATTTAGTTTCTTCGCTTTTTCGATCTTCGATGGTCCCGCATTTTCGCCCACAATGAGGTAATTCAATTTCTTGGAAATACCGCTCAGCAGTCGACCACCATTGGCTTCGATGCGGGATTCGAGTTCTTCGCGACTGAAGTTGGCAAAGGTACCGGTATACAAAAATGTTTTACCCGTAAGGGAGTCGCCTTCCTGCTCCACTACTTTTTTCTCCCCCACAAACTGTAAGCCTGCCCCCCGAAGTCCTTCAACAAACTCCCGGTTAGCTTCATCCGAAAACCAGGCCACTACACTCTCGGCAATACGTGGACCGGTATCAGGCACCGCCAGTAATGCTTCGACACCGGCGTTCATGATGGCATCCATCGACCCGAAATAATCGACCAGTTTTTCGGCCGTTGTGTTACCGACATAGCGTATACCCAGCGCAAACAAGACATTGGCGAGGGGTTGTGCCTTGGAGCGTTCGATAGCCGTCAGAATATTTTCGACCGTTTTTTCCCGAAAGCTGACAATTCGTTTTTTGCCCGTATCCTCATCTAGAAATATTTTCTCAATGCCCAGCAAATCACTGGTCGTCAGTTTATACAGATCCGCCGGTGTCTGCACCAAACCCCGATCGATAAGTAACTCGATCTTCCCTTCGCCCAGGCTTTCGATATTCATAGCCCGGCGTTGGATGAAATGCTCAAAACGGGCCTGTCGCTGGGGTGGACAGCCGCGTTCATTGGGGCAGTAAAAGTTCGCTTCCCCTTCTTTTCGAATCAGGGGAGTTTCACAGGCCGGACAAGTGCTTGGGTAAACGATGGGTTGACTCTGATCTGTACGACGATTGAGATCGACACCCGTAATCTTGGGAATGATCTCTCCCCCTTTCTCAACAAAAACAGTATCGTGCAACCGGATGCCAAGACGCTCTATTTCATTGGCATTGTGCAATGACGCCCGCTTCACGATGGTTCCAGCCAGGAGGACAGGCGTAAGCAAAGCCACCGGCGTAACGGCCCCGGTGCGCCCTACCTGATACTGAATTCCGTTCAGCGAGGTACTAGCCGCCTGAGCCTTGTATTTAAAGGCAATTGCCCATCGTGGACTTTTGGCGGTATACCCTAAATCGCGTTGTTGATCGTATCGGTTTACTTTAATAACGATACCATCCGTATTAAGCGGCAAGTCGAAGCGTTTGGCTTCCCAATCGCTGATGTATAGCATTACGGCTCGAATATCAGCGCATTTCCGCCAAGTGGGCGAGACATTGAAACCCCATTCTTTTAGGGCAATCAGACTCTCTTCGTGGGTATCAAACACATCTGCGTCCGACAAAAATGAATACAAAAAACAGTCGAGACGGCGTTTGGCCACTGCGGCCGAATCCTGTTGTTTAAACGTTCCGGAGGCTGCATTTCGAGGGTTGGCCAGCAACGCTTCGCCGATATCCTCCCGTTCTTTATTGATCCGGTCGAACTCAGCAAGCGGCAAAAAACCTTCCCCCCGTACTTCGAATAATGCAGGGACCCCAGTGCCCCCTACCCGCAGCGGTACGGTACGAATAGTCTTGATGTTATTGGTAATATCATCACCCCGAACACCATCGCCCCGCGTGGCTCCCTGCACCAGCACCCCGTTTTCATACGTTAAGCTGAGGGCTACTCCATCGAATTTGAGTTCACAGATATATTCATAAGCTTGTCCATTCAGTCCTTTCTGCACTCGTTTGTCGAATTCCACGAGGTCTTCTTCTGAATAGGTATTCCCTAGTGAAAGCATTGGAAACCGGTGATAGACCGTTTTGAATTCTTTGCTGATGGTACCACCAACCCGGGCCGTTGGTGAGTCAGGCTGCCGAAAATCAGGGTATTGTGTTTCCAGACTGGTCAATTCAGCCAGTAGTTTATCGAATGTAAAATCATCAACGTCCGAAACACTGTTCTGGTAATACTGATGATTATAATAATTCAGGAGTTTGGTTAACTCGGCAATACGTTCCTCAGGATTCATAATTCACGTCTCAATCGTTCGATAGTAAGCGCCCTGGACAGGGCTATTTTTTTTATAGGTACCAATGCCTCAAAACTTGATAAGTTCTAAACGGGCAACATCGGTTTTGTTTCTTCGTTCTTCCAAAAAAAGGTACTTTTACGGGATAAAAAAAAGTTTGTTAGCAGGAATCCTCAAAGAACTTACCGTTTTCAGGATAGCCTTCATACGAATATTTAACTCCAGACGATAATTACCTTTCCGTTTTATGACACAGCCTCTCATTGCGCCCTCGTTGCTGGCTGCTGACTTTGCCAATGTACAGCGTGACCTGGAATTGGTTAATCGAAGCGAGGCTGATTATCTTCATTTCGATGTGATGGATGGTCTGTTTGTCCCAAACATCTCGTTCGGCTTTCCTCTTCTCAAAGCGGTCAAAAAGCACTGTCAAAAACCAATTGACGTGCATTTAATGATTGTCGACCCGGATCGCTATCTGGACGATTTTGCCCGGGGCGGAGCCTCTATTATTCATGTTCACTACGAAGCCTGCACCCACCTTCACCGAACCCTGAGCCGTATTCGTGAGCTGGGTTGCCAGGCGGGTGTGGCCTTGAACCCTCATACCCCCATTAGCGGACTGGTCGATGTGCTGAACCAAATTGATGTGATTTTGATCATGTCTGTCAATCCGGGTTTTGGCGGTCAATCGTTTATACCGCATACAATTCAAAAAATTGCAGCATTGAAACAGTTGCTGGTAGCAAACCAATCTAATGCCCTTATTGAAGTTGATGGTGGCGTCAGTATGGATAATGCGCAGGAGTTGCTGAACGCCGGAACCGATATGCTTGTGGCAGGAAGTTCAGTTTTCGGTGCAAAAGACCCAATTGAAGCCATTCATCAGTTAAAAAATAGTCGCCAGCCGATGGTGGCCTAATATTTTCCGTAACGCTTAATCTAATTGACTTGAAGTCCACTTCATGAAGAATTCGTACCTGACCGTTTTGTTAAGTGCGTTGTTACTGACAACGGCTTGTCGCAATACACAAACCAATCAAGCTGAAACCGTACCAACTGATACCACTGCTCTGGGCGCTCCCCCTACGCCTGAGTGGGCAAAAAATGCGACGATTTACGAGGTAAATACCCGTCAGTTTTCGCAGGACGGCAACTTTAAAGCTGTCGAAGCCCAATTGCCCCGGCTAAAAGAATTAGGCGTTGATATAGTTTGGCTTATGCCGATCTACCCGATTAGCCAAAAAAATAAAAAAGGTGAACTGGGTAGCCCCTACGCTATAGCCGACTACAAGCAAGTCAATCCTGCCTATGGTACATTAGAGGATTTCAAATCGCTCGTGAACCGGGCTCATGCACTGGGGTTACGCGTTCTGCTGGACTGGGTGCCCAATCACACGGGGTGGGATCATGTGTGGATAGCTCAACACCCCGACTGGTACACGAAGGTGAACGGAAAAATGACGACTCCAATTGACCCTAAAACCGGAAAAGCCACTGACTGGAGCGACGTTGTTGACCTGGATTATGGCAATCCCGATATGCGCAAAGGAATGATCGACGCGATGCAGTATTGGGTAAAAGAGTGCGATATTGACGGTTATCGGTGTGATGTGGCTGGGTTTGTCCCCAATGATTTCTGGGCAGAACTCAGGCCACAGCTCGATAAAATCAAAACTGTATTTATGTTGTCAGAATGGGAAGACGAACCGGATCAGTTTAAGAGCTGCTTTAACATGAATTATGGATGGAGCATGCATACAATGATGAAGGCCGTTGCCAAAGGTGCCCGGACGGCCGATAAAATTGATTCGTTGCGGGAAGCCAATCAAAAACGATTCCCTGCCTGGTATTACCAGATGATGTTTACGCAAAACCATGACGAAAACACACACAATGGTACACTAACCGAACTATTTGGCCCAGGGGCTGATGCCTTTGTTGTCCTGAGCAGTACACTGGAGGGAATGCCATTGGTGTATAATGGCATGGAAGCGAACCTCAACAAACGCCTGGCCTTTTTCCAGAAAGACACCATCGTTTGGGGAAGTTATGCCAAAAAGGATTTTTATAAAGCCCTACTAACGCTCAAGCATCGTAACCGCGCCCTTTGGAATGGTAAGGCGGGTGGCAGGGCGATTAAAATTCCGACCGATCACGACGATAAAGTGTATGCGTTTTATCGGCAGCGCGATAATGACCGAGTCACGGTTGTGCTTAATCTTAGCGACAAACCCCAAACCGTGCGTTTAGGTGGAGATGGCTATACGGGCACTTATACGGACATATTCAGTCATCAATCTGTTGAGGTAAAGCCCGAAATGATCGTTTCCCTAAAGCCCTGGGAATACCGGCTTATGACCAATTAAGTATCGTTTAGGCTTACCAAAACGTTACCTATTCATTCTCCTACCCTCTCCCATTTGTCAAGTATTGCTTTTTTCAACAGACTTTGATTCCTATATTAGGGCTTATAGAGCGTTTTATAGTATGCATACGCGACGTAACCTTTTCTTTGCCAGTCTTTTACTTATTTCATTAACCGGTGTTGCACAATCAAATGAAGCAGGACCGGCCGGGATTCGTCAGTCAGACCCAAAGCAGCCAGACAGTAAATCTGAATCTCAACGGCAATCCACCAGTTCGGTTCAGTGGGCGAGCCGAGTCGTTGGTGTTTCATCTGAGAAAAAGGGGGATGTATTCGGCGATCAATATAAAGCCTCTCAGGCGTTAGGACGCCCGAGTAAACTACCCGAATTGGGGGAGAGCCCGTGCGCATGGGCCCCTTTTTATGCCGATGGCACTGCCGATGAATGGATACAGGTTGGTTTTGCCCGGCCAATGCGTGCCCGTCAGATCGTCATTGCGGAAAATGTAAATCCCGGCTCTGTCGTGCGGGTGATCGTCGTTGATGGCAAAGGCACGGAACACACGGTGTATGAAGCCACTCATATTCAGCCCCGCACTGACCCACTCCTGCGTATTTTCCCCAAGGATTCGGCCCTGGTTTGTCAGCAGATAAAAGTCGTCATGAATGGTGCTGCCCTGAAAGGACTGAATCAAATTGACGCCATTGGCATTTCAGAAGTGGTAAAGCCCGTTTCTGTCAGCATTATCATTTCCAAAGACACACCGAAGGAGATAAAAAAGGAGAACCTCGGCAAAACGGTCAATTCGCAGGGCCAGGAAGTAGCGCCTGTAATATCGCCTGATGGACGAACCCTTTATTTCACGCGGAATTTCAACAAAGCGAACCTAGGCTCATCGGATCGGCAGGATGTCTGGTATTCTACTCTCGAATCGGGTGTTGGTGGCAACCCATCCGGCTGGAGTGAGGCTGTTAACATAGGTGCTCCTATCAATAACACCGGCGACAACGCGATTAGTGGCATGGCCGCAGACGGCCGAACCGCTTACCTGATTAACGTATACCGCCCCGATGGAGGCATGTCGTTCGGCATCTCAAAATCCATCCACACCAAAGCGGGCTGGTCGCAGCCAATTGAGTGCAAAATTGCCAACAACTACAATTTGCACGAAAAGAACCAGCTGGAGTTTTGCGTATCACCCGATGGAAAAGCCATTATTCTGGCCGTTCAGCGAAAAGATACGCGGGGCGACCGTGACTTGTATGTGTCTGTACAAAAACCCGATAACAGCTGGACAGAGCCCGTGTCTTTGGGTGGTGTGATTAACACGGCTGACTTCGAAAGTTCGCCTTTTCTGGCTGCCGACGCGCGTACACTCTATTTTACATCGGGAGGGCATCCTGGATACGGAAATGGGGACATATTCGTGTCACGACGGCTCGATGACTCCTGGGGCAACTGGAGTGAGCCCGAGAATCTGGGACCCGCCATCAACACAGTAGAATGGGATGGCTACTTTACCATTCCGGCCTCCGGCGATTATGCTTACCTAAGTTCGCGGGCGGGTTCGCTGGGTGAAGATGACATATTCAGGCTGAAACTGTATCCGGCAATCAAGCCAGATCCGGTTGCCATTATTACGGGCATTGTGCTCGATTCGAAGAGCAAAAAACCGGTTGCCTCGGAGGTGGTCTCGAATCTATTTGGCGACGAGAAGCCAATCGATAAAGTGGAGTATAACCCGGAGTCCGGTGAGTTTAAACTAATATTGCCAACCCAGAAAACCTACAGTCTGACAGCGAGAAAGGAAGGGTATTTTCCCACCACTGAAACCATCGACCTCAGTAAAGACAAACGTTTCAGAGATATTCGCAAGAGCTTGTTCCTGGTAAAAATAGAGCCGGGGCAAAAGATCACGATGCGGGAAGTTCTGTTTCAGCAAAGCCAGTTTGCGCTGTTGCCGGGTGCTGATACGGAACTGGACCGGGTAGTCGATATGCTTGGCAAATACCCGGCGATGGAGTTACTGGTGGAAGGTCATACCGATAACCAGGGTGAGTGGGAGTTGAATATGAAGCTGGCGGAAGATCGGGTTCATGTTGTTAAAGAGTACCTGCAGGGTAAGGGAATTGCCCCCGAACGGATTCAAACAAAGGCATGGGGACCCAGCAAACCGATTGCCAGTAACGAAACCGAAGAAAAGCGGAAACTGAACCGACGGGTAGAATTCACCATCCTGAAATTGTAAAACCAACAGGTAGTGGCTTACCTTTGTGCCTAAATGGCGCATTCACTCACCACCCACCGCATGACGAACGATAGTCGTTCTGGTTTATTTGCCCAGCTAAGTTCTCCACGCTTACTGCTTTTTCTGATTCTGATTCTGGCGCTTGGCCTTCGGCTTTATAAATCAAGCATACATGGCCTCTATCTGGACGAGAAATTCACCGTCCTCAACATGTCGGGGGCAGCGCTGGAAGGATTTAACCAGCACGATGTTTTCTTTACACCGGGCAAGACCTACTTTACCCCAAAAGAGTTCTGGAAAGAGAAACACCTGTCTGACTACATTCGGTGCATTATACAAAACGACATAGGCAACAGTCCGTCGCACTATGCCTTACTTTGGGTCTGGATACAATTCTTCGGAAACAGTGACCTATCGGTCCGAATGCCCTCCATCATTTTCAGTACACTTATCGTTGGCCTTGTTTTCATGATGGTCAAACGGTATCTGAGATCCGAACCGCTAGCCCTCCTTTGTGCGTTTATCGCGGCTATCGAGCCCTTTTTCATTGCCTACAGCCATATGGCACGCAATTACTGCATGACCATTTTTTTAACCATGCTGGGCACTTACTTTTTCCTGAGGATTCTCGACAAACGGGCAGAAGGCAAACAACCCATCGGGCTATACATAGGGTATGGATTGTGGTTTGCCCTCGCAACGCTGGGTCATTACCTGGCCGTTACTATTTTCATGTGTCACGGCATTTACCTGCTGATATTTAACCGGGACATTAAAACATACATCGGTCTGGGATTAAGCTATATTGGTGGTACAGTTAGCCTGATTCTTCCCTGGTTTGTCTTTGGTGGAGGTAAATATACCTTCCAGACTCTGGCCTATCAGGCTCAGTTGTATGGAAAACTTGCCTATACGAATCCATATAATAATGGATTCAACATCATCTTACCCGCTACTATTGCCAACGTCACCAAAAAATCCATTCCTCTATGGGCGGATTTAATGATGTTCTCCAATGGATTATCCTCTGAGATACTGGCTTTTCGGAACATGATCATTGCGCTGGCATTCGGTTGCATTGCCGTTTTTATCGTCCACCGGTTTGGTCGGAGCAAAACGGTTCCCGGCTGGGTTGGTGTTGCAGTTCCTTTATTGCTCGTGATTGGTTTTGCGGTCTATACTATTTTTTCAGCCCGGTTGATCGTTACGGCTGCTGTACCGCTTTTCTATTATTTGCTGTATCAGGCCTGCGTGAGCTACCGAAATCATTCAGATCGACGCTTTCTCTTCCTGGTTGGTTTAATGACTACATTTCCAACCCTGTTCATCATCGGGATTGCGTTCAAAAACGATCACACCTATGGTCTCATGCAGCGTTATTCAGGTTTTTCATTTCCATACGCTGTTATACTGGTTGGGCTGACGATACGGCAGGTGTTTCGCCAACCGACGTATTTACGGCTGACGCTGGTAGCGGTTTTACTGCTCCAGAGTTATTACATTATTGACCTGCTTTACCGAATCTATGAAGATCAGGCTCCCAAGTATACCTACTACGGGCGTTACCGTATAGCCAACCCATATAACACGGCTGCCAATCGAATCAAGCAGCTTTACGCACCGGGCGACACCGTTCTTTATCCATCCCCCCGCACAGCCCCCCGCGATGAAGTAGAAAATACGTATACCACTCACTCGATAATTGATGCGCAGTACACGAACGTGTATTTGCCTAAAGATGCGATGTACTACCAGCGGATGGATACAACACAAACCGACAGCATCATTCTGATAAAGGGTCCAACAGGAAAGCGCATCACTATCTTTGATTTTGAAGGTACCAAATACCGATACTAATCGTGACCACTGAAAAGCCAACAGCAAACAATGCACCCCGCACCTATACGCAATCAGCAGACCGCTGGTGGAAACGTAGCGTTGCCTGGTTGCTGCTTGCGCTCCCGATCCTGATTTTTGGGCTGTTGTGGTACAGGTATGCCATAAACATCCCTAAATGGGATGATCACGCCCTGCGCGCTTTTCTGTATTATTTCGATCAGGAACCGACCTTGACAGGAAAGTTCTATCAGCTTTTCAGGCAGCACAACGAGCACCGGATTGTTTATGACCGAATTGTAACGGCAATTGATTACCGGTTGGCAGGAACGCTAAACTACGTCCATTTGATGTTGGTTGGCAACCTGAGCCTTGTTGGTTTACTGGCTGTCTTTATGTCTGCTCTGCGCTACTCAAGACAAGACTTGTCGGCTATTCAATGCGTGTTTTACTCGATACCCGTGGCCTGGCTGCTGTTTAATCTATCGCAGTGGGAAAACATGTATTGGGGTATGGCTGCATTACAGAACTTCTCGGTTGTTTTATGGGTGATAGCCGCGTTCTATTTTTTAAGTTATACCCGACATTGGAAACTGGCATTCGTGGCCGGTGTACTAGCCACACTAACCAGTGGTAATGGAATGATGGTATGGCCGTTAGGCGCTATGATTCTGGTTATTCGGTGGCCAGCTTATTTTTCCAGAAACCATAAACACGCTTATTATCCCTTGCTTGGCTGGGTTATCGGGGCGGTTGTTGTGGTTGGTTTATACTTTACGGGCTTCGAAAAACCGGAAGGTGTAAAGTATGTTAAACCGGGCGTTATTGATCTGACAAAAGGCTGGCTCGCCGTTATGGGAGCATCTGCCGAAGCGATTCCCGGCAACTTTCCACTTCGAAACAGTATGCTGCTTGGCGGACTGATGGTTCTGCTAACGCTGGGCATTTCGGGCTGGGGACTGTTCACAAATCGTTTGTTATTGTTGAAACTGTTCCGACGCCTGACGGCACCTAAAGCCAACTCGCTTGCCGCCGATCAGGTCGTTCCGTCGCTAACTCTCTTTTTCTGGAGTTGCGCAGCATTTATTCTGGGAACGGCCGCAGTAGTAGCCTGGGCTCGAACTGGAGCAGGTATCGACTTATTGATCACCAGTCGGTATAAAATGTATTCATTAACGGGCCTGGCACTTTTATACATAGTCGTTACGGCCAATTTACCCCGGCAGATAGTCGGTTGGTGGGCAGCTGGCAGCCTGATTGCCAGTGTTATGTTTGCCGGACTTTCCTATTTCGCTTTTCTGGACGAGGTCATCTGGTGGCGGCACTGGAATACGACCAATCAATTTAACTCGACCCATTCCACCAACAGCCCCACCGCATTATCCGACCCCGTTACGCAACACTATACTCCGCCAACCTCTGTGTTCTACGATCAAGCTCTATCTGTTCTTTACGGCCCGGCAAACCAGGCTGCCATTATCCTTGAGCTCAAAAAAACAGATGGCAGCTATAGCCTACAAAACACCACGCTACCCCCCAGAGGCCTTGGTGATGCAGGGGCCTATGTACTGGCCCGTTCATCCAAACGAACATACATGTTTCCGGTACGGCAAAATCAGCAGTCCATGTTAGCGGCTGGTTTTAATCCGAATAATTTGTTGATCAATGGATTTAACTCGAGTATCTTACCCAATCAAATGGAGGCCGGGATGTATCAACTCTTCGTTGTAACTGTTTCGGAAAACGGCGACTGTGTCCTTCATCCGACCAATCAACGCATCACCTCAACGGGTCCATCCGGGGCCGAAGAAGCCAAAAACTGGTAAAATCCATTCATCATCGTCATATAGTTAATCAGATAGTCCGTTGGTTCCTAATCAAAATCACTCGCCCACTTCGTCAAGTCCATCCATGGTACCAACGACTGCGTCTGTTCGTTCTACGTTGAATCATTTTCAACAGTTAGACGGCATCCGGTTTGTAGCCGTTGGTATGGTATTGTTTGATCACTGGATGGTAGGGCGGGTTGATGGGTTGCCGCTGGGGGCGCTGGGGGTTACAATTTTCTTTGTCTTAAGCGGTTTTCTCATTACCCGCATTCTTTTATCAAGCAAAGACAAATTAAGCAATCAGCCAAATGGTGGACTGGGGAAGTATCTGAAAACGTTTTACATCCGCCGAACCATTCGGATTTTCCCCATTTACTACCTGACGTTATTCATTCTCTACCTAATCAACGAACCACCCGTTCGCCGAACGATTGGCTGGCTGGCGCTATATGCTACGAACATTTATATTGCCACTCATCAAACGTGGATGGGTACTGTCGATCATTTATGGTCGCTGGCGGTTGAGGAGCAGGTTTACCTGATTTTTCCGCTCCTACTCTTTTTTATTCCCCGCCGGGCGGTGCCAATTACTGCCATCCTGATGATTATTGGCAGTGTGGGGCTGCGGTATGTGTTGTACCGTAGCCGGTTACCCTGGTTCATCGAATATGTCTCAACGCCTACCTGTCTCGATTCATTTGGCTTAGGTGCCCTGATGGCCTACGGATGGCTTTACCGACGCGAGTGGCTAATAAAGGTATTCACCTCGGCGGCAGGTGTATGGATCAGCCTATTCATATTTGCCGCTTCAGTTTATCTTAACAACTGGATTTCGCTCGACTCGCCGAGGGGATACCACAATATTGTTTCTGAAGTCTGGGAACGACTGACCGCTTCCGTATTTGGTTTTTTTCTGATTGGCCATGCCTTGATTGGCTTCAAAGGGCTAATGAAATGGCTGCTGGAACATCCCGTCAGTCAGTACATGGGACGAATCAGTTATGGCCTTTACCTTTTTCACAACTTCGTCTTTAATGTTTTTCATACCCAGCCTACGCACTTTACGGTTAGAGCCTGGAACCGGTTGTCGGGTATGATGCCCTTTTTGACAAGTTCCTATTTCTTTCAGTTTTCATTTTATCTGGCCCTAACGGTTACGTTGGCTACGATATCCTGGTTTTTAATTGAAAAGCCGATCAATAATTTAAAAGATCGATTCTCGTATTGATCACATCTTGTCTCAACGTAGTCGACGAATAAAACAGTTTGGCCGCTCCCTAAGGTACTAACCAGATTGGCAATTAACCCGGTAACAATTCCCTATATTTGTAAGTCTTTATGATACAAGTAACGACGATTCGGGGATTCCAGGTACTGTAGAAAATCGGCTCCCCATTCACTGTGTTGCTCACAATCCGTGTTGATTGTCTATTAATAAGTATCCATTATCTACCAAAGTATGAGTCTCCTGCTGTCAATTGTAATGCCGGCTTACAACGAAGAAGAAGTTATCGAAACTGTTGTCAAGCAGTGGACTGATTTGTTGACCCGCCAGTTTCCTGCTGAAAATACCCGTCTCATTGTTGTTAATGACGGTTCTCGCGATAAAACAGGAGCCATATTAGACCAGATTAAACATCGGTATCCCAAGCTCATGGTTGTTCATCAGCCCAACGGTGGTCATGGCAACGCCGTGGTGAACGGGTATCGGCAGGCCGTTGCCCTGGACTCAGCCTATGTCTTTCAAACCGATAGTGATGATCAGTTCATTGCGGATGACTTCGGCAAGCTTTGGGACAAACGGGAGGAGTCGCCTTTTATTCTGGGATATCGTGAAGAACGATATGATGCTCCCGCCCGGCTGTTAATTACTAAAATCCTGCGGTTAAGCATTGCGTTCATCTATGGAACGTACATCATGGATAGTAATATTCCTTTCCGACTGATCCGCGGTACCTTTCTTCGTAAACTGCTGGCCCAATTACCTACGCCAACGCCGTTTGCACCCAATATTTTTCTGGCTGTTATGGCCAAAAAAGCAGGGTTCAACACGTTTGATATTCCCATTACCCACAAGGAACGCCTGACCGGTACAGTTTCCATTTTAAAATGGAAACTCTTAAAAGTGTGCATTCAAAGTTTCAAAGAGTTAGCTCAATTCAGGTTTGAACTGAGCGGCAAAGTGAAAGCCCTAAAAAAACCGGAGCCGGTAACCGCTTAACCGCGATGTATGGTACAGGATATATGATACAGCCTATCGAAATATCAATAGCCTATTTCACACATCCTGCATCACGTATCTACTAGTATGCCCTATGAAGTATAAGTACATCATTATAGGCTCTGGACCAACAGGACTTGGAGCGGCTTATCGCCTGAAAGAACTGGGCATTACCGATTTCATTGTTTTAGAGAAAGAGAATCGTATTGGTGGCTGGTCAAAAAGCTTCGTAGACGAAAAGGGGTTCACCTGGGATGTTGGTGGGCATGTGCAGTTTTCGCACTATAAATACTTCGACGATTTGATGTTGAAGGCTTTAGGCGCAGATGGCTGGTTGAACCACCAGCGGGAATCATGGGTCTGGATCGAGAATCGGTTTGTCCCCTACCCTTTTCAAAACAACATCAAATACCTAACGCCGGAAACCATGTGGAAATGCCTCGACGGTATCATCCACAACTACAAATTCCCAACCAATCAGAAGCCCGCTAATTTTCGTGAGTGGATCCTGGCCACCTTTGGGCAGGGGTTGGCAGATACGTTCATGTTTCCGTACAATTTCAAGGTCTGGGCCTATCCGCCAGAAGAGATGAACGCCGTTTGGGTTGGCGAACGGGTCGCTGTGACCGATCTTCAACGAGTCACCAAAAATATCATCTTTGACCAGGATGATTTCTCCTGGGGACCGAACAGTACCTTTAAATTTCCTAAGCAAGGGGGGACAGGTAGCATTTGGGAAGCCGTTGGTGACCTGCTCGGACGTGCGTTCGTAAAGCTGAATGCAACGGTCGAAAAAGTCATTGGCCCGCAGAAAAGAATCATTCTGGCAAATGGCGAAGAGCTTGAATACGAACACCTGATGAGTACGGTTCCGCTGGACCTATTCACCCAAAAAGTGGATGGTTTAGACTCCGAGACCGTAAAGACAGCTCAGGGCCTTAAACACTCGTCAACGAATGTAGTAGGAATCGGCCTGAAAGGTAAGCCTAAGAAGAGTCTTGAAACCATGTGCTGGATGTATTTTCCCGAAGCAAACAGCCCCTACTACCGCGTGACGGTTTTTTCTAACTATAGTTCAAACAACGTTCCGGACATCAGCCAAAACTGGTCTTTAATGACCGAAACCAGCGAATCGTCAATGAAGCCGGTTAATCGTGAAACGCTGATTGACGACACAATAAGGGCGCTGATCGAAGATCAACTGATCGAGTCGGCAGATGACGTTGTGTCGACTTTTCATATGGCTTTTGACTATGGGTACCCGACCCCTTCTGTTGAACGCGACGCCATCCTGAAAGCCGTTCTGCCCAAGTTAGAAACATACAACATCTATTCAAGAGGCCGGTTTGGTGCCTGGAAGTATGAAGTTAGTAATCAGGATCATTCGTTAATGCAGGGAGTCGAATGGGCCAATCGGGTGGCCGCGAATGTTCCGGAATTAACAATGCCCTTCCCCGAAACTGCCAATGCCATGTGGGGAAAGTAAAATGTGCATTCGGTAAGGGGCTTCGCCTAAGTCAGTAAGTCGGTAAGTGGCTGACGCGCGAGTATGGCTTCTGCGTCAGCCACTTACTGACTTAGGCGAAGCCCCTTACCGACTAAGGCAAAGCCACTTACCAACTTATATATGAAACGAGGTCTCTGGATTGGTGTGGGTGCTGCTTTCCTTATGCTTTTGTGCTGGTTTGGCTATCGACAGTTGTTTCCAACACATCGTACTGTTGGCTCTCTGGTGCCGCCTGGGGCTTTGCTGGTACTGGCCAGTGATCGGTTACAGGACACGGTCTCAGCCCGAACATTGCGAAATCAGATGTCGCTTCGTCAACTTCCGGTGTTCGACGAAGCCCGACAAAAACTGGATCGATTCCTATATGCAACGGCCGATTCAGCCACTGTGCTTTCATTTGTGGCCGGTCGTAACATTCGATACTCGTTACACTCCATTTCAAAGACGACACTCGACTTCATTTTCTACGTGCCTGTTTCGGCCAAAGATCAGGCTTTTTTAAATCGATTAACCAATCCTGACCCACGACAATACCGGGTACTCAATCATACATATTCCGGCGAAAAAATTTACGATTTAGTAGCGAGGGGAAACGAGCCCGTTGGGTCGTTCATCCTGACGGATGGGTTTCTGGTTGGCAGCGTATCGGGCATTCTGATCGAGAATGTAGCCAAGCGGATGCATAAACCTTTGAAGATCGGGTCTGCAGAACCTGATTTCCGGGTAGATGCGGACCACCTGGCAGGTTTATCCGTCCGCCCCGAAGTACTTCAATCCCTGTTTAGTAATGTGGGTTCTTTAGTTCGCTTATTCCTGCCCGAAGAACTCAACCTTCAGTTCAGACAGTCAGCCTCCCAGTCGCACCTGATAGGCTATGCAGTCGACCAGATTGGGAATCGACAGGATGTGGCCGCTTTGTTCGCCAAACAAACACCCCGTCGTATTCATTATGGTAATCTGATTCCACAAACCACAGCCACACTTTACCACATTGGTGTCAGCGACGCCCCACGTTTTGGCGAATCCCTCAGTCACTTACTGGGGTCTGCCTCCAGCGATTTTCTCCGCGACCGCTTCAAGCAAATACAGCCATATACCAAACCTTTATATCAATCGCTGGGACCAGACATTTTACTGTGTCGGCTTGAATCGCAAACCGGCTCACTTCGCCAGATTCTGATCCTTACCGCTCAGGATGGCAAAATGCTGGCAAATGCTTATCAACAAGTAGCCTACCGGTCCGGGGCCAGACGTGTCATTGCCCCCAAAAACTATTTGGGGCATAAAATCCTGCAACTTAACGTACCGGAACTACCGGCCTCTCTATTCAGTAGCCTGTTCTCGGGCTTTTCACAATGCTGGATAACACAACATGGCTCTTCACTTATTATCGCTAACAGCGAAGATGCCCTGCAAGATTATTTACAGCAGGTCCAGCGCGGGGCTGTCTGGACGGCAGACAGTCGTCAGGCCGAGATATTGAATTCAACCCTGCGTCCGGCAAACTTCACCGCTTTTGCCCGGTTAAACCGCGGACATACCAACATGCTTACGAGTTGGCCTCTGGGCTGGCAAACCCTACTCGAACAAGTTGATCCAGCCACGGGTAGCCCGGCACTGGCGAATCTTGAGAATATAGCGTATCAAGCGAGTTATGGCAATGAGAATATTCAGTCGACCGTCATTCTGGGTCGTACTACCCGCCGGGCCAGCCGGTCTGTGCTGAACAAGTTACTCCTGCTAAAGAAAACAGAGTTTAATGCGCCACTTATATCAGCGCCGATTGTTACCGGCAATTTAAGCGATAGTTCTGCTCAGTTCTATGCTCAGAATACAGCCGGGCAATTTGTTTTGGTCACTCCCGATGGCGATAAACTAGTTCAGAACAACATCGACGGTCCGATACGAAGCAATGCGTTAGGGGTCGATTTCCTGAACAACGGACGATTGCAGTATCTGTTTATGACGGATCGAACTTTATACATTGCTGATCCGGTACGGGTTAAAAAAGAAGTGGCCTTACAGGCAATTCCTCTACCAAAAGGTATAGATCCATCTTTTTTAGTCAGGCCAAGAGGGAGTCAACAAAGAAATCTGGTCGCACTTGCTGCGCATACAGATGGCCATATTTATGCACTCGACCGTCAGTTGCGAACCTTTGTACGCTTGCTGACGGCGCCACATACGGGCGCGTTACAGTTACCCTTTCAAGTTCTTTCAACTCCTTCGGGCATGGAAGTACTGGCTATTCAGGCAGATGGAACGTTAAATCATTGGCGGGAAAATGGAACACAGCTGCCTCATTTCCCTGCCAAAATTGAACGAACGAATGAAGAGGAACCCGAGATTAAGTTCGTTGGACCCGCCTTTCAACCACCTGGCCAAACGCAAATCCGGACGATTACCGATGAAGGCCAGTTGCTGACAATTAATGCCAATGGATTGATTGCGGCACGAATCCAACTTTACCGACCAGTTCGCAATGGTTCGTTCAGGCTCTTCCCGGATGAAGATCTGACGAACTGGCTGCTTCTTCGTACTACAGATACTGAAGTCTCTGTACTTGATCAGCAAGGAAGTCGACGGTTCGATGTAAGGGCCTTACAATCGGGCCGCAACAACATACGGTATCATCGTCTTGGAGCAGGTGTAGACCTGATCAGTATAAAATCCGGTAACTTTACGATGCTGTATGATCTGAACGGACGCATCATTAATGAACGGCCCATTCCGAGTGACTTTCTGGTTTCGCTGCAATTCGATGAACGAACAAATGAATTGTACATTCTCAGCGGTGCACAACAGGCCGTACAGCTATTTAGTATTCGATTAAGGTAAAAAGTGCGGAGCAACTTATTGGAACGCCCTCTTTTCAATTCGATTACCCATGCCATTTACCTGTATACACCACGCTCAATACGCTATGCGTTTTTTACGATACACCTGTTTACTGATTGCCCTTATACTGTGGGGAGGAGGCCTTTCAAGCTCATTATTGCACGGACTTTTCGACATGGGTGTCGTGGTAGACGATTACCGGTTTGGCGATCTCTATCGACTCTCCGCACTCCCTCAATTTAAACAGGCACCACCCGTCTGCACACCATCTAATCGATCGAGCGACACAGCCTCTACACACCTTTACCTAATTGGCGACAGCTTTACTGAACCACAACGGCTTAGTATTTCAGACTTTAGGGTTAGCCATTTTCAGCGCGTTGCCTGGGATTTTAAACAACGTGTACAACTGAACCCAACAAAACGAAACATATTGCTCATTGAATCGGTAGAGCGGCATGTGCGCGAACATTTTGCCCGCTCCGTGGGTGAGTTTATCGTTGAGACAGATACGACTCGAATACCCACTCCTGAACTTCCCCTCAAACAACGAATCAGCAATGAATTTCACCGAAGCGATGTTGAGGAGCGCCTGGAAACTGCTTTATTCAGTCGTGACTGGGCTTTCTGGTTCAAAGAATTAAAGGCAAGCCTGACACTCGAATGGTTTGGTCGGGAGAACTCCAGCGTCAGTTTGTCAAAGGATCACGCCTATTTATTTCTCCGAAGTGACACAGATACTTCCAAGAAGCAACTTTCGTCATTCGCTCCCATAACCAACAGCGAGATAGACGTGTTCGTTGACAGCCTTAACAGGGTTGCCCACCGTTACCGAAAACTTGGATTCGATGCCGTTTATTTATCTGTTATCCCCAATAAAGCCAGTATTCTGGAAACCAACCGTGGTAATTATAATCATTTAATCGAGCGAATACAGCAACATCCTAAGCTACAAGTACCGACAATCAACACCTTCGAGTCCTTTAAAAACAGCCGGCAAACTCCTTACCTAAAAAGTGATACCCATTGGAATTGTGAGGGCCGCGAGCAATGGCTAAATTTAGTTCGGCAAAAACTCCGGATTTAAATCGGTTAGTAAGGACTAAGAATTCTTCACTTAAGCATTACTCGTAACCTTTGGGACAGGCCGTTTCGCCCTAACAGGTTTTATAAAATTTTGTTTCTCAACGGCTTACATAGACCGGGCGGGAGCTACCCGGATCGGCTCTTTAATTACCAATTGAGGGTACTTTTGCTTACATAAGTCCCTGAAAGCGTTTTCTTTCTCCTCGATGGAGTTCACGCCAAATAATATTCTGGCCACTTCGATCGAGGATCGGCTCTGTGTATCGATGAGTATAGCTTGAAAGAGAACAGCGGGCATATAAAAATTATGGGGAGGTAGGTCGTCAGAGTAGCTCCTGACATACGACATTCTTTAAAGACAGAATATTTGCCTAACTTTATAGTATAAATTAAAGACAATACCGGTAAAATTATCTTTTTCCTATATTAACCGTATACTACTTTTTATTAATATGAATCTGGCTTATAACCGATGTAGTTTAATAGACAGGGTGTAACCAGCATCATTTTCATCAAGACTACTGGCATACCCCTGCTCAATGCCTAACTTTAGTACAATATCTTGCCCATCTGCCACTATTGTATAATGGGTTGGTTGACCAATGCCTATAGTGACCAGCTGATCATCCTGTAAAGACCAATGATCACCATGCTATAGTTAGGTAATTCCGGTCAGCGTTTCATTGTCTGCACAAACAGCAGGCTTCCTGAAACCAATAGTTCCATCGGCACCAAACTGAATCAATACATTGCAAAGACAGGGAGAAGCGCCCAGTGAGTCATCATATAAAGCCAGAATATCCGTTCCCGATAGGAGAGCCGGCTCCACCTGAATTGATTGAATTGAGTATATACCAACCAGCTTAATTTTGCCGGGAGCCGGATCTGGACCAGCGCTTTGCTGACAGCTAATGCCAACAAATAATACTAGAAACTCTACAAGTACTACCAATAGAGATGTATTTTTCTTCAGCCTATAGTAACCGTATCAGACTCCGCACAAGAACTAGCTTAAAATAACTACAAATCAGGACTGATGTGGTTTCAAATCAAGCAGTAGCTGCCACTCTTTTTCCAATTCGTTAAGAACCGGTGAGATTGCTACCCCATCAAATGCCGCTATGGGTAAAGCTGTCCGCTCCAATTCATCAATGAGTTCGGCTTTAATAAGCCACTGTCCTTTAGTACATAAGGTGCTTAGTACGTCAAAAGCTGTTTCTATATTTGGAAACCACCAGGAAAAATTCCGAAGCCGGTTTTTATCATCAATCGTTGTAAACTTAATATTCATAGAGTATTTTAGTAAATCCCAAAAACTGCCAAACTTATTAAGTAATTATACTTATAAATAGATAAGCTGTGTATCCAGATAAGTATGCTTATTAGGATGAGCGCGCATAGTATTTATAGCACGATCCTACAAGATTATGTTCGTGTCAATAAACAACTTCAGCATCCACGAAATATCGCTAACAAGGCTTCTATCCTCACAAGCATCAACATTTGAGGTAAACTTTATTCGCAAGAGTCCGAAGTTCAAAACGTACATCAAATTTTTACACGTTTAATCTGGTACACGTATCGAACTCCGGTTCGCATTGCTTTTCTCGATCATACCCTTTACAAATAACTAGGTATGGGTGGCATTGGCTGCCAATCAGTTACCTGTGTACCTTCATCATAGCCCTCCAGATTCCACCTTCCTTCCTCTCCCACTATAGGAATCCAATTAAGTATCGCCCAATCACGCATCAATCGGCCACTTGCATGTCGATAGGCAATTCGGCAAAGAAATGGGCCAGCCATTGATTGATCTGGCATTTCGGGTAAACGATCAGGCAACAAAAGTCCGGCAAACTCTCTTTTATCACACATGGTTTCAATAAGTTACGGTAGGTACGTTAAATGAATTTGTAAAATAATATCTGCTTTCTAAATCCTCAATTGTGATATAAATATGAACAACTATAATTATTAATACAAATTTGAATTTAGTATTAATACTCATTTAATACTAAGTAATATAAACGCGTAAGTAATATCCTTTATCAGCAGCCCGCACAACATACAGTTTATATCATATGATATTCCCACCAATTACATACAAATATATTTACCTATTAAAAATAAAGCAAATATTTTATTTACATTTTAATCAATACCTAAACAAATATACT
Source organism: Spirosoma aerophilum (assembly GCF_054782495.1). Classification (NCBI taxonomy): domain Bacteria; kingdom Pseudomonadati; phylum Bacteroidota; class Cytophagia; order Cytophagales; family Cytophagaceae; genus Spirosoma; species Spirosoma aerophilum. The sequence goes on from NZ_BAAGSJ010000013.1 coordinate 1,794,203, forward strand.
GTAATATTTTATCCAACAAACTGTTTACAGCCGATTGCTAAACATAGTATAAGTAATTACAGCGTTGTATAGAATGGAATTTATACGTAGGCTTTTCATTCTGAAGCTAAGGCCAGTGAGCAAATAAAGGCTGAACCTGAGGCAACCTTTTAGAAGAACTCATCCCTTAGCCAAGCTATTTAGATTACAATGCCCTTGTCGAGCCGATCACTTAGATAGTGGCAACAATACTCAATGCGGAGTAATAGAAATCAACTCGCCAGTAAGGGGAGTGATTCAGTAAGTAAGCAGGGGTTCCCGATCTCGGCCGGATAGTGAAGAAACGTATAAGAAACAAAAACTGAAGACTATACCACCAGGTAGGGTAAATATGGCTCCAGACGGACTGTATCCCGAAAGGCAGATACCTGGTTCAATGTATTGTTGTACGCGTCGTAACGTAACTCTACATAGAAGTCACGCAGGTTGTAAAGCAGGAAAATACTTTCTTCTTCGTAACGATTTGCGAGGATGTCGCCCGTAAAGTAAAGCGTGTCGAGTTGCTTGTCGGCAGAAAGTCGGGTAAAATCGGCAGGTTGCATAGGCGTACGGGGTTGACAAGCGAAATAAACAAAAAGCGGGCGACCATCCAAATGAGCCGCCCGACTTTATATGTCACAACAAAAATAGCTTTACAGTACAACTAAAATACTTTAGCGGGTAAGTAGCTAGCTCACAACACGTCCGGCTAAGCCCGTATCTTTTGTTGAATGACAAAATTTTTAGCTAATTTTTACTTCTTTGCCGGTTCGGGCGGCCTGATAGATGGCTTCAACAATTTTTATATCCCGTAATCCTTCTTCCCCCGGAACCAGCATCGATTTTTTGTTCATAATGGCTTCGGCATCGTCGTCCATTTGTCGGGCCTGTTGCATGGGAACTTCGTAAGGATGCTCGATTTTTCCCCCATTATTCCAGATTCCCTTCACCCCATTATACCCTGAATACGGTTCCACGCGAAGGGTGCCTTTACTACCAATCACGTCCATAAAATTCATGTTCATGCCATAGCTCGACTGCACCACTGCCCGCGCCCCGCTCGGAAAAGTAAGCTGGGCCATCGACGTCTCATCAAGGCCATTCTTATAAACATCCGGCCGGGATGTGTACTGCTGGGCCGTTACAGCAATGGGTTCCTCTCCCGTTGCCAGCCGGGCGCCCTGCAGCACATACACACCCATGTCATACATTACTCCCCCACCCATTTCTTTCTTCTGCTTCCAGTGATCGGTACGGGCATCATAATAGGCAGCCGAACAGTTGACCAGTTGAATTTTACCGATTTTACCGTCGCGCAACCCTTTGACGTATTCCTGGGTGTTAGGATCATGATGCAGTCGGTACCCTACTGCCAGAGAGACCTTATTTTTTGCACAGGCATCGATCATGTTCTGACATTCTTTGGCCGTTACGGCCATCGGCTTTTCAACCCAAACGTGCTTGCCCGCTTTTGCAGCCCGAACTACATACTCTTCGTGCATAGACGGCGGCAGGACAACATAGATCACGTCAATGTCAGGGTTATTGGCAATCTGATCGAACGTTTGGTACGAATAAATATTCTTGTCGGGTATGTTATACTGCTTTTTCCATTTTTCGGCTTTGGCCGGGGTTCCGGTTACAATGCCGGCTAGATAGCAATTTTTTGTTTTCTGTAACGCTGGTGCCAACAGGTCAGTACTGTAATAGCCCAGGCCAACCAAAGCAACACCGAGCTTATCTTTGGCGGGTTTAGTGCTGGCCCATAAAGCATTGGGTAACAGGGTTGCAGCAGCACCGGTTAATGCGGTTGTATGGAGAAAATTTCGACGAGACGTCATGTCTTTTCTAGGTTAGAGGTTCAACGGCTAAAGTTCCTGCTTTACGGTCAATGTTTCAAGTTCAGTACAGGCGGTTTCCTAAAAAAAATCATGGCTCATACTTCATATTTTACGAATCAAACTAGCTATCCTTACGCCTTAAACCCGAACCCACCCGATAAGCTTTTTGTTGAAAATTGGGGCTATCGCAAAAGAGCTCCTATTTTTGCCCTATGTCAAAGAACGTCAATATCGGTTTAGTACAAATGAGCTGCTCGGCAGATGTCGAGACCAATGTTCAAAAAGCCATTAGCGGCATTCGTGAAGCGGCCCAGAAAGGTGCTCAAATCGTTTGTTTACAGGAATTATTTACATCGCTCTATTTCTGTGATGTAGAAGACCATCATAATTTCAGCCTGGCCGAAGCCATTCCGGGGCCCACTACGGAGCGGCTTGGGAAGCTGGCTGGTGAGCTGGGTGTCGTTATCGTAGCCTCTCTTTTTGAGAAACGAGCGCAGGGTCTCTATCATAATACGACTGCTGTGCTGGATGCTGATGGGACCTACCTGGGTAAATACCGAAAAATGCACATCCCGGACGATCCGGGGTATTATGAGAAGTTTTATTTTACGCCCGGCGATCTCGGTTACAAAGTATTCGACACCAAATTTGCTCGGATCGGTGTGCTTATTTGCTGGGACCAATGGTATCCGGAAGCGGCCCGCATTACGGCCCTGATGGGTGCAGAAATTCTATTTTACCCTACCGCCATTGGCTGGGATACGAACGAACCTGATCCGGCTCAGAATACAGAGCAATATAACGCCTGGCAAACGATTCAGCGCAGTCATGCTATTGCCAACGGTGTGCACGTAGTGGCCGTGAACCGGGTCGGTCGGGAAGCCGACCAGCAATTCTGGGGCGGTTCTTTCGTCGCCAATCCGTTTGGTTCATTACTCTATCTTGCTCCCCACGATCAGGAACTTGTTCATGTGCAAACGGTGGACCTGGCTCTCTCAGAAAAATACCGCACAACATGGCCTTATTTCCGCGATCGCCGAATCGACTCTTACCAACCAATTACCAGGCGGTATATAGACCAGGAATAAACCCAGGCACCCGCCCGGTTATCCAGTGATCATTACCACTGGATAACCGGGCGTATCCTTCTAACGCTCAGCCCGCAAATTCAATTACCTTGAAGCCATTTGTGAAACTTTTTACTTCAGGGCTCCTGATCGCTCTGGTGGGTATCGGCTATTGGTACTGGCATTCGGTCCGTTTATCAACGGCCGATGCGGTGTATCTGGCGGGGCCGCTACCCCCCCAAACCAGGCTGGCAACTACTCCACGCTCCCAATTCACGCCTACCCCTTCTACGCAAAAAGGATATTACAATTTGGATATAGTCAGCGACTTCACACTCCCTGCCACCAAGACCATAACCTTTTGCGGAGCCGGACGCAACCTTCATGTTCAGCAAGACCCTACTAAAATCTTCAGGCGTGGCTTTTCTGCTGTCGACCAAACCCGAATGGTTCCTGGCGTTGAGATCCTGAAAGATGGTCAGCAACCCAATGGCTGGAAAAGCGCGTTAACCTTCGACCAGCGGTCGGTTATTATATACCGGGGTTATTTTAGGGATCTGTTCGGGTTAGCGTGGGCCGAGGATAGTCAAAAGGCGAATGAAACCATCTACCGCATTCCTCCGGCAGGCACAACCCCTCCCAGCCGAAATACATTGTATCAGGCGTCGATGGAATTAAGCGGAGGCTGCTTTGGCTTCGGCGACTGCCCGCCAAATGGTATGAAAAGCACCTTTGGGTTTATATTCCTGGATATCGAAAACGACCAGATCGATGCCCGAAACCGGCAGGAACAGGCGAACCTGTACACCTACATGCTTAAAACAATAAAGGACAATGTTAGCCCAAAAACACAAGTTGGCTCCATTGCTCCCGTATTACATAACAGCGTCGGCTATTCGAAAGCAGAAGATTATACAGCCGCTCCGGATTGGCTTTGGTCGGCGCCCGCCAAACACACAACGACCAGCCGACAGCGGGGTATGCCGGATGAGATTGTCGGTAAATCCTTTAGCCATTATGCCGATTTTCAAATGCCCGGCACCTATTACGTGTATCCTGACTTCGACTATTCGATCTCTCATACCGGCAATGGAGACCGTCATTGGTTAGCTGCTTTACTGGGCGAGCAAGAGGTCAATAGGAAACTATCCCCAAAAAAGCGAATTGCCTGGCAATGGCTATTTAATTCTCAAAGTACCTTGCCCAACAGTGCTAAAGCGGAGCACCCCGCTCCTCCCGTTATTGCCGAAGGGACTGGAATTTTTTATTGGTTCACGGGTGCTTACGGGGTTCTATTCTGGGATGATCAGGGTGACTTGACTCCGAACCAGCCAACACCAGCCAATCCAAATGATCAGGGGGTTGGCAATGATCGAAATTATGCCTGTTATGAACATTACGTTCACGGACTTTGGCGTCTGTTCAGGCATCATGGCGATATGTTCGACGGACATGAAACGTACCTCAACGAAGCGACGGAATGTTCATACGACGGGGGCAAGAGTTGGTACAAATACAATGCAAACCAACTTAAAACCCATGACCTTCCGTTTGTCAGGGCTATTGTTAAAGGCGATCAGATTCTGGTGGCGGCCACAAAAGCCTACGCAAAGCCTACGCAGGTCAATAGGGTCATGCTGCGGTATGTGCAGAATGGGTATAGCTTTTATACTACGCTTACACTGAAAGGGGATGAGATTTACCTCGGGCGTGCTACGATGAAACGCAATTAAAACTAGTATGTTGGCTTGGATGTGTCCTTTAGCAGAAACGATCGCTTTCTTTTTATAACCCCTTACCACTCGTTATTAACTGATTTTTTACATGAATCTTGGGATTGAAATTGGGGGTACAAAACTGCAAATAGTCACTGGGGATTCAGAAGGGAAGATCATCCAGCGATTTCGATTTCTGGTCGATCCGGAACAGGGAGCGGAGGGCATTTTAGCTCAGATAGCCACCACTATCCAGCAATTACCAGAGCCGCCCGACGCTATTGGTGTGGGCTTTGGCGGGCCCGTTAACTGGCAGACAGGCCGCATTGCAACCTCACATCAGATCGGCGGCTGGGCTGACTTCGATCTGGCCAGCTGGCTGAAGCAACAAGTACCCGGCGCTGCCGTCCGAATAGAAAATGATGCAAATGTGGCGGCATTGGGGGAAGCACACCAGGGGGTTGCCACTGGATTTAGCCGGGTTTTTTATGTGACACTCGGAAGTGGCGTTGGCGGGGGAATGGTCGTTGACAGGCTGCTTTACCACGGAGCGATGCCGGGCGAAGCCGAAATTGGCCATCTTTGGCTCGTTCCACCAAGTACCGGTAACGATGGTTCCACGATACCGGGTCAAACGATTGAGCAAACCGTTTCGGGTTGGGCAATCGACCAGCAGATCAGGGACCTTCTGCCTCAGTTACCTGATGATTCGGCTTTACGAATGGCTGTTCTGGCAGCTCATACATCCGGTTCTATAGGCAAAGAGGCCCGTTTTTTGCACCAGGCCTACGAAGCCAGTGATCCCGTCGCTAAGATGCTGATCGAACAAATCGGGTCAATTCTGGCACTGGGTTTATCCCATGTCGTTCATTTGTTTCATCCCGATGCCATTGTACTGGGAGGGGGTTTATCGCTGATCGGTGAGCCACTTCGGGCTGCCGTACGGCAGACACTCCCACGGTTTACGATGAAATCGTTTCAACCGCCACCAATCGTTCTACTCGCCAAACTTGGAGAAGATGCTGTGCCCGTGGGCGCATTAACCTTAATGATGAAGGCTGATTAATGAAGGCATTCAGCTAAATTTTTCCTGTTTCATTCATCAGTTTTCGCTAATACCTGAATCCATGAACCTGACTTATTTTCAAACTTATATTGACCGGCAGAAAGCCGCATACGATGCCATTGACCTGAATCAGGTTGAGCACTTTATCAGCCTGATAAAAAAATGCTGGGAAGAGGATAGACAGCTTTTTGCCTTCGGGAACGGGGGGAGTGCCTCCAATGTGTCTCACTTTATAACCGATCTCGGGAAAAGTGCCTCAGATAAAATGGGCAAACGGTTCCATTGCCTGTCATTGAACGAAAACGTCTCCTGGATTACGGCTCTGGGGAATGACTATGCTTATGAAGATGTGTATCTCCGGCAACTTCAGAATTATGCCCGTCCCGGCGACCTGGTCCTTACACTCAGTGTAAGCGGCAACTCGCCTAATGTAGTCAAGGCGGTGAAATGGGCCAATGAAAACAAATTAACTACGCTGGCCCTCGTGGGTGGGAAGCGTGGACAGGTAGCTGACCTCGCTCATGAGTGCATCGTTATTCAGGATGAACACTACGGCCGTGTAGAAGACGCCCAAATGACCATCTGCCACATGTTATGTTATGGGTTTATTGAGAGTTAGTCGGTAAGTCAGTAAGCGGTTTTGACTAAGTCGATAAGTATCTGCCAGGCGGGTATTGCTTTCGCGATAGCCGCTAACCGACTTAGGCAAAGCCGCTCACTGACTTACTAACTAAATTTATCAAGAATACCGATCGTTCCGCCACGGATAGGCCGTGTTCGAATAGCCCCGTTCTTCCCAAAAGCCAAGTTGGTTCTTGTCCAGAAATTCAATGCGCTTAATCCACTTCGATCCCTTCCAGGCGTATAGCTGCGGGGTAATCATCCGAAGGGGTCCGCCATGTTCGCGGGTTAAAGGCTGCCCATCAGCCGTATGGACCAAAAGTACATCGGGTTTTAAAGCTTCTTCAAGGGCCACATTGGTTGAGTAGCCGTCGTACCCATAGCACATAATATGGGTAGCGGTACTTTTAGGATCAACTAAAGCCGCCAGGTCGATTAATCGTACGCCCACCCAGGGAACGTTCAGCCGGGACCAGGTTGTCACGCAGTGAAAATCGCTGGTATCTTCTACTTGCGGCAGAGCCATTAAATCCTCCCACTTCAGCCGAACCGGATGATTGACTTCGCCATCAATATTCAACTGCCACTTATCGAGCGGAATACTTGGCTGGTAGCCCAGATCCAAAACCGGCCATTTGGTAGTCACCGTTTGTCCAACAGGAACGGCTGGCATCCCATGCCGGTTAATCGGACCTGAACCCCGTGGTTTTTCAGGTCCGTCGATACCATCAGCCATGGAAGGTGTTTGGGCCATCTTTTCCTCAAAGCGTCGTTTGAGTTTCATCCGGGCTTCGACAATTCGGTCGAGTTTTTCAGGATTTTCCGATGAGGTATTGGCTTCCATACGTTTGATTAGTTTTAGAATATAACCGGCAAAAAACGATGCGTGTTTAACTCACCCGGACGTAACTTCCCAAAAGCTTAACTTCGGCAGAGTGATGGTTCAGGATCTCGTGCAGGTCAGGGTCATTTGCGTGCCCTTCGCACTCAAGTAAAAACCAATACCGGAAGGTAGCACCATCCCGCAAAGGCCGGCTTTCGATTTTGGTCAAGTTGATATTTCGGGTATTGAATTCCTGTAGAAACTCGGCCAGTACACCCGGCGACTCCGTGTTTGGCAGTCGGGCAATTAGGGTGGTTTTATCATGACCACTGGGTTGATTTATAAAATCTTTCGCCAGAATCAGAAAGCGCGTCCGGTTCAGGTCGCTATCTTCGATATTATCGAACAGAACGGGAACATCAAACAGTTTTGCCGCAATATGAGAGCAAATAGCGGCCGTGTTGGGCTGCTGAGTCGCTAGCTTAGCGGCTTTGGAGGTCGATTCGACTGGCACTAACTCAGCCTTCAGTTCATCAAAATAGTCGTTCAGGAATCGGCTGCACTGCCTGAAGGCGATATCTTTAGAATAGATATGCGTGATATCCGATAAGTTTTCGGCTTTGGTAGCAAACGTAAAATGCACGGGGATCTGGACTTCAGCCGCGATGCGCAGGTCTTTTTCGAGAAGCAGATCAATAGCCTCTTCAACCACACCCTCCTGATTATTTTCGATGGGAACTACGCCAAACCGTACCCGACCGGTTTCAACACTTTCGAAGACCGACCGAATGGTGGGAAGTGCCATGTAGGCACTCATGGCCCCAAACCGGCTTTCGGCTGCCTGATGTGTAAAGCTGCCTTCGGGCCCCAGATAAGCAACCCGTTCGGGAAGTTCGAGATTTCGGGAAACAGCGAAGATTTCCAGAAATATAGCCTCAATGGCAGGGCGGTTCAGGAGACCGTTATTTTGTTCGTTTAAGCGGTCCAGAATCTGCTTCTCGCGTTCGGGCCGATAAATAACGGTATTCGTTGAACGTTTGAGATCACCCACCTGGCGAACCAGCTCCATCCGTTTGTTAAGCAACGTCAAAAGTTGATCGTCGAGGGCGTCGATATCGTTACGGAGAGACTCTAAAGTCATAACAAAGTCAGTAAGTCGGTAAGTAAATAAGTCGGTAAGCACTAAGCCAGCATACAAACTTAGCATTTACCGACTTACCGACTTACCGACGGGCTGACTTTTCTACACCAACGCTACCTCATCGACATCTTTCTCGACACGCAAATTATCGATAATGAAGCGTTGCCGATCGGGTGTATTTTTGCCCATGTAATAGCTAAGCAACTTGGAAACAGATGTTTCCTTCTCCATAATAACGGGTTCAAGGCGCATATTTTCACCAATGAACAGACCAAACTCATCTGGCGAAATTTCTCCCAATCCTTTGAATCGTGTGATCTCCACCTTCCTTCCTCCTTTGGTCAGCTTATCGATAGCCGTTTGCTTTTCCTCTTCTGAATAACAATAGGTGGTCTCTTTGTGATTTTTTGGATTACGTACCCGAAACAAGGGCGTTTCGAGGATATACAAGTGTCCATTTCTAACCAGATCAGGAAAGAACTGCAAAAAGAACGTAAGCATCAGCAATCGAATGTGCATTCCATCGACATCGGCATCCGTTGCAATGACGATCCGATTGTACCGCAACCCTTCGAGGCCCTCTTCGATATCCAGCGCGTGCTGAAGCAAATTAAATTCTTCGTTCTCGTACACTACTTTTTTTGTCAAACCAAAGCAGTTAAGCGGTTTACCCCGCAAACTAAACACGGCCTGCGACTGCACATTGCGCGATTTGGTAATGGAACCACTGGCCGAATCACCCTCGGTTATAAAGAGCGTAGACTGGTAGCGATCATCAGCTTTCAGGTCGGGCAGGTGGTTTCGGCAATCGCGCAGTTTTTTGTTGTGTAAACTTGCCTTTTTGGCACGATCATTGGCCAGTTTCTTGATACCAGCCAATTCTTTTCGCTCACGTTCCGACTGTTCGATCCGCTTTTTCAAAGCATCCCGTACCGTTGGATTCATATGCAAAAAGTCATCTAAACGTTCTTTAACAAAATCCTTGACAAACGAACTGACCGACTGCGCGTTGGGTTCGGGAGACATGTTCTGCGAACCCAGCTTTGTTTTTGTCTGCGACTCAAACACAGGTTCCTGGACACGTATACTTATGGCAGCAATGATCGAAGAGCGAATATCCGATACCTCATAGTTTTTATCGAAGTGTCGACGAACCGTTTCAACAACGGCTTCTTTGAGGGCATTCAGGTGAGTTCCGCCCTGGGTGGTGTACTGGCCGTTCACGAACGAGTAATATTCCTCACCATACTGGTTGCCGTGTGTCATGGCGATTTCCAGATCATTTCCTTTCAGGTGTATGATCGGATAACGCAGTGACTCTTCGTCCTTTTTCGTCTTATCACGCAGCAGATCCAGCAGCCCATTTTGCGAAATGTACTTTTGCTTGTTAAACGAGACGGTTAAGCCTGCATTTAAATAGCAATAGTTCCAGATCATATTCTCCAGAAACTGAGGTATAAAATGAAAATTCTTAAACACTGTATCGTCAGGCTCGAAGCAGATCAGCGTCCCGTTCCGTTCGTTGGTAGCATCTTCGCCACGCTGTTTAAGTTCGCCACGTTCAAACTCAGCCCAAACGGTACGTCCGTCGCGAAAGGCCTGAACTTTAAAGTAGGTAGAGAGCGCGTTAACAGCTTTAGTACCCACGCCATTGAGGCCAACCGATTTCTGAAAGGCGCCCGAGTCGTATTTACCACCGGTATTGATTTTAGAAACGACCTCCACAACCTTACCAAGGGGAATTCCACGGCCATAGTCGCGAACCTCAACCCGATGGTCCGTTACGCGCACGTCGATAACTTTACCAAAGCCCATCACGTGCTCATCAATACAGTTATCGATCGTTTCCTTGATAAGCACGTAGATACCGTCATCGGCCGCAGACCCGTCACCGAGTTTACCAATATACATACCTGGCCGTAAACGGATGTGTTCACGCCAGTCTAATGAGCGTATACTATCTTCGTTGTATTGAACAGGCTGATTCAGCAATTCTGACATAATAGGATTGTTAACTAAAAGACTAAAAGGGGGTAATGACTCGAACTAGCCATTGCAGCACAACATCGGAAAAGTTATACCTTGCTGGAAACCAGAACAAAAAGTTCCCTTCCAATACGAAACTATTTATAATCCAACAAAAGTTCGCTTACTTTGCCGAGTGAACTGCACTATGTACTACCTGAGCCTACTGAACGTTAGATGCTAGCTGCATCTTTATTGTAGTCATGCCGTTCGACATCTTAAAAATATGCAAAATCTAAGAATTTTCCACGTCTTGTCGCCAAAATTTTTTCTTTTTGTTGCTGCTCTTATCAGACTTCGGTTTAGCTCTCACTTAGCCTTTCTATTAGTTACAGGAATTGGCTTGGCAGCACACGCGCAAGTTGGTGCCCCGCCCGCCGGCGGAACAACAGGTAATGGCGCGGCAACGGCACCCGGGGCCGCCCGTCCCGGTATGCCTTCGGGTCTTCCATCTGGTACAGCTATTCCACAAGGCGCAAATATCAATAATTTACCGGCTAACGCCCAACAACAACTGAAAGGCCGTTCGGGACCCGCTCAGACCGGTGTCAAAGGCCGTACAACAGCCACACAATCACCCATTATCCGAACTAAGGGTAATCCCAATCAGCAGGCGGTATCCACAGATACGTCAGATACAGGTCCGATGACCGACGAGGAAATTATAAAAGCTGGCGCTGAACGGGCGCAACGCAAAGAAATAGAGGAAAGACGTCGAAAAACATTCGGCTATGCACTTTTTAATGATCCGGCTATGCAATCAACCTTCGAGCCGAATCTGAATATTGCAACGCCCAGAAACTACGTGGTAGGCGCCGGGGATCAGTTAAACATCCAGATGTACGGTTATTCAGAAGCGGATTTCACTCAATTCGTTTCGCCGGATGGTAATATCTATTTTGCACAGGCTACCGGGGTTGGGCCCGTTTTTGTTTCCGGCCTGACAATTGAACAAACGAAGGCCCGAATCATCAGTCGGCTTTCCAAACGTTTCGTAGGCTTGCAGAAAACAGCCTATGGTCCACAAAATACATTTCTTGAAGTTTCCCTGGGAGGAACGATTCGGAGTATACGCGTAACAGTAACGGGTGATGCTGTTCGCCCCGGCACGTACACACTCTCTTCCCTATCAACGGTAATGAATGCCGTTTATCAGGCCGGAGGACCCAACGATATTGGGTCCTATCGAAAGGTACAATTGATACGCAATAATAAAGTGGTAGCCGTCCTTGACCTGTACGACTACCTTCTGAACGGAATTCAACGGAATGACCTTCGTCTGCAGGACAATGACAATATTCGCTTCACAACCTTTGCCGAACAGGTTGAAATAAGTGGAACGGTTAAGCGGGCTAATATTTTCGAAATGCTGCCGGGCGAGACACTGGAACGCCTAATTTATTACGCTGGAGATTTTGCTGCACAGGCCTACAAAAATCGCCTGAAAGTTACCCGATTAACGGATCGCGAAGTCAAAATCATTGATGTGACAACCCCCGAGTTCAAAACATTCGTTATGCAGGACGGCGACATTGTCAACGTTGAGCGGTTGTTAAGTCGTTTTGAAAATCAGGTGACCATTGAGGGCGCTGTATATAGAACAGGTCAGTATTCACTGGATAATAATAAGACCCTGAAGCAGCTGATTAACACAGCCGAAGGCCTCAAAGGGGATGCTTTTACGGGTAGAATAACGATAATACGGACGCGTGAGGATCTTGCCATCGAGAACCTGTCGGTTAATTTGGCGAACGTTTTGGCTGGAACCGAGCCGGATGTGCCTTTACAACGGGAAGATCAGATCATCATTCCTTCGCGCTTCGATTTTGTTCAACCAGCCAATATTTCGGTACAGGGCGAAGTCAATAGTCCGGATGGTGAAATGCCGTATATGGCCAACATGACATTAAATGATGCCTTGCTGCGCACAGGTGGTCTTCGCGAGTCGGCAGCAGCCTCGATTGTCGAAGTCATCCGTCGCAAGAAAGACGCCGACCCCCGTTCTCCATCGGCCCAGATTGCAGAAACCTTTCGGTTTAATGTAAATCGTGATCTTTCTCTGAATGTAGATGCCAACAAAGATTTTATTTTAGAGCCCTTTGACCAGATTATTGTGCGTCGATCGCCTAACTACGTTATTCAGACGTACGCTGTTGTTACGGGAGAAGTCATTATTCCAGGCTCCTATCCTATCCGGTCAAAAGACCAGAAAATATCAGATCTTGTCATTCAGTCAGGTGGCATTACCCCTCAGGCTTATGTGGAAGGAGCCACGCTGATTCGTCCGGTAAAACTGAGTACAGACGAATTAAAACGACGTCAGCGAGCGATTGAAGAAGTGGCTGACAATACGGTAAGGACAGCGGTTGAAACAGACGTCATTACGCCTAATGTATCGGAGGCCATTGGTATCAATCTAAAGAAAATTCTTGAAAAGCCGGGATCATCGGAAGACATTCTCCTGCAGGAAGGGGACACGTTACGGATTCCTAAATTACTCGAGACGGTGCGTATTCAGGGCGAAGTACAATTGCCAAATACGGTGAAGTATCGTAGCGGGCAGACTTTCCAGGATTATATCTCACAAACGGGTGGCTTTACGGCCAAATCGCAGAAACGCCGGGCTTTCGTTGTCTATGCCAACGGTTCGATTGATCGTACCCGGAAATTCATGTTCTTTAACCTGTACCCAAGGGTTGAGCCTGGCTCCGAAATCGTGATTCCGAAAAAGACGACCACGCCACTTACCGTTTCGCAAATATTGTCATCAACTGTTGGAGCCGCAGGTTCTTTGTTAACACTTGTTACTACGATTCTCCTAATTACTCGGGTTAATTAAAAAGGCTTTTTCCGTTTATGGATTCTTCAAACGCAACAGATTCGACAACCAACAATCACCTGGCAGCCACTAGACCCCTGCCTCCCGATCAGATTTCCCCTAAATCTGTTCTTTTAAAAGTATCTCAGATAAAGTATGTCTTTCAGCGCAACTGGAAGCTGTTAGCCGCTTTTGTCATAATTGGTGGCATCATTGGCTTTATATATGATAAGTCGCACAGGAAGAAGATCACGTATACCGGCACGATCATGTTCAACCTGGGTGGCGGATCATCGGGTGGTGGATTTGGCGGTGAACTGGGACAGTTGGCAGGTGCTTTCGGGCTAAGTTCCGGGGCTCCGGATGCCAATATTTTTACGGGAGACAACTTCCTGATCTACGCCAAGTCGCGGCCAGTTATTGAGAAGACCCTGATGCAAACCGATACCATAAAGGGTAAAGATACCTTATTGGTAAATTACTATATCCGCCATAGCGGTATTCGTGATCTGGAGTGGGAAGATAATGACTCATTAAGGGCTTTTTATTTCAAAAGGCCGAAGCTGCCCAGCGAATACACCAAGCTGGAGCAGATTGCCATGACTGATATCTTCACACGGATTGGTACGGAGATGGCCCTTAAACAACCTGAACGGAAATCGTCTTTTATTGAGCTAAGCTGTTTTATGGAAGATGAGGATCTGGCCGCTTCGTTTTTAAGCACGCACCTCAAAACAATCGAAACAGACTATCAGAAGAAACAAACCAAGAAGACTCGTGAGATGTATGACCTTCTAACCGAGCGGGCCGACTCACTGGCCAGACTGGTAACAGGTACAGAAAGCTCCCTTGCGCAGTTTATGGATCAGAACCAGCAGGTTGTGGTTGCACAAGCCCGCATCAGAGAAAGTAAACTGACACGTACTTCAGGATTCTTAACCAACCTGTATTATCAGGTGCTTCAGCAGCAGGATAATATGCGGTTGTCCCTGATACGGGAAACACCTCTTTTTACAATTATAAAACCAATATACTTCCCGTTGTATAGGGAGGTAATTGCTACTGCCGGTTTGCAGCTTGGCATAGTCTTGGGTCTTATTCTGGCTATCCTGGTTGTCTTCTTTAGAGAAACCTACCGTTCTATCATGCGGGAAGAATAAGTAACTTCCACACTTGATACTTAACACGAGTAACTGATTTGAAAACACAAGAAGTAATCATACAGCCAGGCCGATCGGAGCGGCATTACTGGCGCGATCTGTGGCGAAACCGAGAGTTGATGTACATACTCTCTATGCGGGATGTGTCAGTCCGTTATAAACAAACGGCTCTCGGCACAGCCTGGGGACTTATTCGTCCGTTAACGACGATGCTGATCATGGTGTTTGTGTTCAGCAAGATCGCAAAGTTACCAGCCGACCCTGGCGTTCCTTATCCGCTAATGGTTTTGGGAGGCATTACTGTCTGGACTTTTTTCTCAACCGCTTTTACCCAGATCAGCAACAGCGTTACCCTAAATTCCAACCTTGTTACAAAAGTCTACTTCCCTCGTCTAATCATGCCGATTAGTTCGATAGCAGTTAGCTTTATTGACTTCCTGGTTTCGTTGGGTTTATTTATTGTTCTAGCTATCTGGTATCGGTTCATTCCCGATTGGCATTTGCTTTTGCTCCCTGCGTTTATTGTACTGGCCCTATTAGCCTCTTTCGCATTTGGGCTTTTCTTCGCTGCCGTAAACGTGCGTTTCCGGGATATAGGTCAGTTAATTCCGTTTATTGTACAGATTGGTTTTTACGTTTGTCCAATTGCTTACAGTAGTCGGTTGGTAGCGGACAAGAGCGGTGAGTGGTGGTATCCATTTTACTGGATGAACCCTATGGTGGGTATTATTGATGGTTTTCGGTGGTCGTTGCTTGGCGAAAAAGCCTATTTCAATCCTCAAAGTCTGCTTATATCAATTGGCATCGTTGGGGTTTGTTTAGCCCTGTCGCTTTACTTTTTCCGCAAACGTGAGAATACATTTGTGGATGATATTTAAGCATTCACGATCTATACTGAATGACCGTACTACCGGTCCCGTTACGAAAAGTAAAAATCCTGAAGTCGTTTATCGTAATTGGTAAATCGTTGTGAACTATGTCGGTCATCACTGTTGAAAATATAAGTAAGCACTACATCATTGACCATCAAAAAGGCAAAGGTGTAAATACGTTGCGCGATGTTATTGCAGAGAACTTCCGCAATATGTTCGGCGGCAAAAAAAATAAGAATGCCGTAACACACGAAGAGTTTTGGGCACTTCGCGATGTAAACTTTTCCATCGAACAGGGCGACCGGGTCGGGATCGTGGGGCACAATGGCGCCGGCAAATCGACGATGCTCAAGATTTTGAGCAAGATTATCGAGCCCACGACCGGTACTGTTCGGATTCGCGGTCGGGTAGCCAGTTTGCTGGAAGTAGGAACGGGCTTCCACCCGGAGTTGACCGGTCGGGAGAACATCTACCTGAACGGTTCTCTGCTGGGCATGAGCCGCAGTGAAATCAGAAAGCAGTTCGATGAAATTGTGGCCTTTGCCGGTGTTGAAAAATTTCTGGACACTCCCGTAAAACGCTATTCATCGGGCATGTATGTGCGGCTCGGTTTTGCCATCTCTGCCCATCTGGATCCGGAAATCATGATCGTGGATGAAGTTCTGGCGGTGGGTGATGCCGAATTTCAGAAAAAGAGTCTCGGCAAAATGCGCGACAACTCCGCCAGCGGCCGAACAATCATCTTTGTAAGTCACAACCTCACAGCGGTGCAGGCGTTATGCAACAAAACGCTTTATTTTGAAAAAGGTCAGTTGATCGAACAGGGTGAAACCAATCAGGTCATTGCCTCTTACCTGAGTAAAGTGTCTAAAACCCGGCTCAAGCGGGAATGGGAAACACCGGAAGAAGCGCCGGGTAATGATCTGGTCCGTGTTAAGCGAATTGAATTAGTACCAGATTACCTGGAGGAGTTAACCCATATCGACGTTCGGACGTCGATGAAGTTCCGGTTTGAGTTCTGGAATCTGATGGACCATGCCAACCTAAACTTAAGCCTACATCTAAACTCGATGACGGGTGAGTGTATATTCAACATTGGCACGCTTTCTCAGCCGTATGGTAAAGGACTCATTGTGGGTGAATGCACCATTCCGGGATTCTTTTTGAATGATGGATCTTATACAATTTCGATGATGATTGTAAAGGATACCGTTACGCCCCTCTACGTTATGGAAGAAGGTATTACCTTTGATGTAGAAGACTATCGAGAGGGTATCGCCTGGTATGGAAAATGGCCAGGCTATGTGCGCCCGCAGATACCTTTCATTACAAAGATGCTGGAACCCGTCACCAGTGAATAGTAATAAAGTTAAAAGTTGCCGCATTAATTAATTTACGGTTAACTTAAGCTTGTTTATTGTTTACTCATACTCTTACCCGATTAATGATTAATGTCACAAAATCATATTTACCAGATCTTGAAGAGTATACAACATACTTGAAGGGTATCTGGGAACGCGTTCATCTGACAAATGACGGTCCGCTGGTTCGGGAACTGGAAAATCAGTTGAAGGAATATCTTGGCGTGAAGTACCTTAAATTCTGTACAAACGGAACCATCGTACTCCAGCTGGCCCTGAAAGCGCTGGACATCACAAAAGAAGTTATTACAACGCCTTTCTCGTATGTGGCCACAACAAATGCCCTGTTATGGGAAGGTTGTACACCCGTATTTGCGGATATCCACCCAGGCGACTATAACATCGACCCCAGCAAAATAGAGTCCCTCATTACAGAAAATACACAGGCCATTATGGCTACTCATGTGTATGGCAACGCCTGCCAGATTGAGCAAATACAAGCCATAGCCGATAAATACAACCTGAAGGTTATTTATGATGCTGCCCACACGTTTGGGGCCCGGTATAATGGCCAATCCATTTTAAGTTATGGCGATCTGAGCACGTGCAGTTTTCATGCCACCAAGGTTTTCCATACCGTTGAAGGGGGTTGTATTGTGACCAACGATAGCGAAATGGCTGAAAAACTTCACCATTTCCGTTCGTTTGGCCACCAAAATGACAACTACTTTGGTGTGGGCATCAATGCCAAAAATTCAGAACTGCACGCGGCCATGGGCTTATGTGTTTTACCTAAAGTGCCCCAGCTGATTGCGGCCCGGAAAGAACGGTTTGGCTTTTATGATCGACAACTGGATTTTTCTAAAATAACACGACCGTCGCTCCTGCCGGGCATGGAATACAATTACGCGTATTATCCGGTAGTTCTTGAGTCTGAAGAAATGTTATTCAGAGTTATGGAGGCCTTGAAAGCCGACGGTATCATGCCACGTCGGTATTTTTACCCTTCGCTCAATACGCTTGATTTTACGTTTGCCCCAGGCTCTTCCAGCCCACAGCCTTGTCCCGTTTCTGAAGATGTGGCCCTGCGCGTCCTTTGTCTGCCACTTTATCCAGATTTAGCGGAAGCAGATGTCGACCGTATTGCCGCCATTGTGAATATGGTAGTCGCTACGGTACCCGAAAGTGTTTGATGTACTTCCCATAGCCTCTTTGTCTTTAGACTGGTCGCTTTTCACTGATAGGATCAGCTGTCAGTACTATCCCAGTGGGGCATTTTAGTTATTATGAGTAGTCTCTATTGCATTTCTCTCCTGCTCTTTGTTAGTTATGTCGGTCGAATCGCCACAGGTCTCTGTCGGCGCTCACTAGTTGAATGGTGGTTGACAACCTTTATTTTAGGCGCTGGCAGCGTAATTCTAACAGGTTTTGTTCTATCAGCGCTTTATCTTACGGCTAACGTTGCGGTCTGGGCAGTGTCTGTCTTCATCACAGCTACACTGTTACGTTCTCTTTTGACCCTTTTACTTCCCAGGCAGGATCGATTCTCGTTAAGAGCCCTGGTCAACGAACGCTGGCAGACCGCACAAAGCTGGTTTGCCGGATTATCAGCCTATCCCCGATTTTTATTCTCCAGTCTGTTCGCTACGCTGGTTATCATTGCTGTCGTAAACGTACTGCTGGTGCTGTTCACCGTCCCGAACGAATGGGATAGTATGACCGGCCACCTGAACCGGGTGATGCAATACATACAGCGAGGCACTATGCGGCATTTCGGCGGTACCAACTGGAATATCGATACGTATCCAAAAAGTGTTTGTACGCTACAAATTTATTCGTTTCTGATAACGGGTCGATTCGAGAACGGCTTTAAGTTTATTCATCATCTCAGCTACTGGACAGCAATTGTTGCGGTTTTTGGTATAGTTCAACGCATTGGACAGAACCGGCTATCAGCCAGTTTTTTCTGCGCTCTGGCTTACGCCCTGCTGCCAGACTTTCTGATGCAGGCCATTACGACCGAGACAGACATTGTTTTGACAGCTTATTTAAGTGTGCTGCTGTATATGCTGTTTACTTATCACAGCACGACCACACAACAAACGTCAGATAATCGCTACCTGTATCTGGCCGGTATGGCGTTCGGCATTGCCTTCGGGCATAAGATCACATTTGCACTTCTGTTGCCCTCTGTATTTGTTATTATGATCTACACAGTTTTCCTGTCAAGATCCATAGCTGTTACAGTTGGCAGAACCTGGCGTCTGGCCGGAGCCATTGTTGTTGGCGTCTGTTTGTGGACATTGCCAACGGGTTACCTTAAAAATATTGAAGTCTTTGGGCACCCCATTGGCCCACCGACAGCTTTAAAGCACCAGTCAGTTGAACGGGCTGGCTCGTTACGTAACCTGCTTGAGCAGGGAAGCCGAAACATGGTCCGGTACACTTTTGACCATATCAATCTGGATGGTATTCGCAACGTCAAAGCCGGAGCCGATGTAAACCATGCCATCCGGCAGCCGCTTGTTTTGGTAGAAGACAAGCTGCACATGCGTTTGGATGAAGAAACCGATTTCTCGATCCAGCCTTTCGCCTTCGACCGGAAATTTGCCTTTTATAATGCCAATCCCTATTGGGGTGTCTTTGGGTTTGCGCTTGTATTACCGTTACTGATTCTCGTACTGATTGGCGTTATCCGATCGACCCCACACGTCTATCTGGGAATTGCGCTGGTGCTCCATTTTGCGGCCCTCTCCTATTCTGCTCCTTACGACCCCTTCAAAGGTCGTTATTTTATCGAAACAGGTCTGTTTGGCATTACGTTTCTGGCTTTACTGTTCCTTCATCCGCGTACTAGCGTCGATGTGCCTAAGCGAACTGTTTGGAAAACATACGTAGGTGCGATCACTGTAATGGGTTGCTTATCGGCCCTGATGTGTGTGTTCTTAAATACGCGCGCATTGCCTTTCGCCTGGACAGCTCCCGATGGTATTGCGTTTCCGTCCGCTTTTCAGTCCGATCGGGTTCGGCAAATGACGATTGGACGGCCGGATACCTATGTGCCTTATAAACGATTTGACGAGTTAGTACCGGCCAATGCCACCGTAGCTCTTGCCACCATCAACGACGACTACGAATACCCGCTTTATGGTCCTGAACTATCCCGACGGCTTATTGCAATCCATCCGTTTGAACAGGGGCTGAAACCCATACCGAAAAACGCAGACTACCTGTTCTTCGATAAAAGCGTTATATCGCCCCAGCCCGGCGACATTCGTTTAGGTACAGATACCACCATGCGCAATCGGATGATCGTACCCGGTGAAGATTATTATTTACGAAAACTAAAAAAAGAGTGAGTGGCAGTGAGTGAACAGTTGCTGATTCTCTGCGTGCGTCAGCAACTGTTCAATCGCTACCCTTCACGCCTAATACATCCAACTCTTTCCACCCTGCCTATGACGCTGGCCATCATGCAGCCCTACTTTCTGCCTTACATCGGCTATATGCAACTGATGAGCGCGGTCGATACATTTGTACTATATGACGACGTCGCATTTATCAACCGGGGTTGGATTAACCGGAACAAATTGCTGATAAATGGTCAGGAGCACCTGTTTACCATACCCCTCAAAGACGCCAGCCAGAACAAGCGTATCAATGAAGTACATCTGGCAGATGACCACAAATGGAGAAGTAAATTGCTGAAGACCATTGAGCAGGGGTATCGAAAAGCACCTCATTATCAAACGGTAATGCCCCTTACTGAAAAAATCATCAATTTTACAACTGACTCGATAGCTGACCTGGTCCATTTTAGCCTGGTTGAGTTAAATCAATATCTGGGATTATCGACCAAGCTGGTTGCCTCCTCATCGATTTATAACAACACAGACCTGAAAGGCAAGGAGCGAATACTGGATATTTGTCGGCAGGAGAAAGCGACCCGCTACATCAATCCAATTGGTGGCATGGAGTTATACGACAAGCCTACATTTACCGAAGCGGGTATTGACCTCAATTTTATTAAAGCTAAAAGAGTGGAATACCCACAATTTGGACGAAGTGAGTTCATTCCCTGGTTATCTATCCTCGATGCTTTAATGTTTAACGACCCGGGCAGTGTGCAGGCCCTGTTGGGTGAATATGAATTAATATAGTATTTGGAGCTGGAATAAGGAGGGATGAGTTATTGCACACTTTTTGATTGTGTCAGCTAATACTCTCTCCTGATTCTTCGCTCTTCACTCCTGATTTAAATATGGCAAAAGTTATCATTTTTGGGGTGATGGATACCGCTGAACTGGCCCATTTCTACCTCACACACGATTCTGAACACGAGGTAGTGGCCTTTACCGTTAGTCGCGAGTACATGACTGGCCCTGAGTTTAAGGGGTTACCATTAGTAGCATTCGAAGACGTCGAAACGCTGTTTCCACCCCATGAATACAAGTTTTTTGCGCCAATGACCGGCCGAAACATGAACCGTAACCGGGAACGGATTTATCTCGAAGCGAAAGCTAAAGGCTATGCATTCATATCCTATGTTAGCTCTAAAGCAACCTTGTTTGGTAACCAAATTGGCGAGAATTGCTTCATTCTGGAAGATAACACGATTCAGCCGTTCACTACCATCGGAAACAATGTTGTCCTATGGAGTGGGAATCATATTGGCCATCACGGAGAAATAAAAGATCATGTTTTCTTTACATCACACGTAGTCATGTCGGGCCACTGTGTGATTGAACCTTACTGTTTTTTTGGCGTAAACAGCACCATCCGCGATTTTCTCCATATCGCAACCGGAACACTTGTTGGCATGGCTTCGGCAATATATAAAGACACCGACGAGTGGGGCTTATACCTTGGAAACCCTGCCAAGAAACTTCCCAAGCCAAGTTACGAAGCATACTAAATAAGAAGGTGTAAAGAGAATAGGGGGAAGAAAACACCTTTTCTTCCCCCTATTCTCTTTACACCCCTATTCCTTTTTCGTACCAGTTGAAAAATCTTCTTCTCATCGGCCACGATGCCAACCGCGCCGGGGCGCAACTTGTCTTGCTGAATCTGATGCGCCTGCTTCAGGAACAAGGCATGTCCATGCACCTGCTGCTGGGGGATGGTGGCCCGCTATTAGACGAGTATCGAGCGATATGCCCCGTCACGATCTGGCCTGCTCCTGACCGCTACGTTGTTAATGAACTGGCCGATAAAATACTGGGGAAATTAGGTTTATGGGAAAGGCTCTATAAACAGAAACAGGCTGCCCACCAAAAGGCTATCAGTCAGCAGCTACAACTGGAGTCGACGGATGTGGTACTGGTCAATACCGTAACCAGCGGTCACTGGTTTGGCCAGCTAAACCTTCCCAAAAAAATACCTGTTGTTACGTTTGTTCATGAACTAGACATGTCGGTTCAGATTTATACCCGCCCCGACGAGTTGGCCTTTCTCCTGAACCGAACCACGCAGTTGCTGGCCGTATCCAAAGCAACTGCCCGTTACTATGAGCAGCAACACGGCTTTGACCCGGCCCGAATAACGCTGTATACGCTAATCGATACACCTTCACTTGAACGGAATGTTCGGGAAGCAATGTCGCAACCAAGCATTTATCCGTCGTTGGGGCTCCCGGCAAATGCACTGATCGCTGGTGGCTGTGGCAATGCCGAATGGCGCAAAGGAAATGATTTGTTCATATCGCTTGCCCGACAGGTTATTGGGCGTGAAAAAAGTCAGGAACGGCCCGTACATTTTGTGTGGGTGGGGGTTCCGGATGGTACATTACGCAGCGACTTATTACTTGACATACGAAAGGCTGGGCTTGTAGACCGGGTTCACCTGATCCCACCTACTCCCGATGTGCTGCGCTACATGAGCCGGTTCGACGTGTTTGTACTCTGCTCACGTGAAGATCCCTATCCACTTGTCGTATTTGAAGCAGGATTGTGTGGTGTACCGGTGGTCTGTTTCGAAGATGCTGGCGGCTCTCCTGAACTGATTGAAACGGATGGTGGATTTGTGGTTCCTTATCTCGACCTCGATGCGATGAGCGACCGAATTCTAACCCTACTGCACACACCGGCATTACGCCAGATGATGGGCAAACGGTTGAGTCAAAAAATCATGGAACGACACCCGGCTCAGCAAAGCGTCGAAACTCTTGTAACTTTGTTCACTAAACTGACCCGGTAATAAGTTACCCTCAACACTAGCCAGGTTGGCTAGTTGCCGTGCCTGATCTATGACCCTTGCATTCACGATCTGCTCCATTAACTATTTAGCCCAGGCTCGTACCCTGGGTGATTCACTGAAGCAGACCAATCCGGACTTTCTGTATATTATTGGACTGGTCGATAAATTAAGCGAAGCTAACCTACCCGATTGGCTTGTACCGGAATACCCTATGATTGAAGTTGACAAAATCGGAATTCCTGATTTTTCAGCTATGTGCGACCGGTATGACATCACAGAACTCAACACGGCGGTCAAACCTTTTTACATCGACTATCTTTATAAAACGTATCCATCGGCGAACCAGGTCATCTACTTCGACCCTGATATCATCGTTTTCCAGCCACTAAACGAACTTAAAGAAGCTCTGAATACGTACAGTCTGGTCGTGACACCCCACATGCTGTCACCCGTAACTGACTGGGAGCGCCCTAATGAACAGCATCACCTTAATACGGGAATTTATAACCTGGGTTTTATTGGCCTGAGCAATGACCCCACCGCCCGGCAATTTGTCGACTGGTGGAAGGATCGACTGGTCTACGAGTGTCGCATTGATTTATGCGAAGGTCTTTTCGTCGATCAGCATTGGGTTAACTTCGCTACGATCTACCATGATAATGTTCTGGTCGATCGCCATTCAGGGTATAATATGGCGTATTGGAACCTGCACGAGCGATATATCAGTCAAACCAAGGACGGTGAGTGGCTAGTAAGCCCAAAGAGCGAGTCTAATGTAATTGAACCGAAGGAGCTACTACAGTTCTTTCATTTTAGTGGGTATAACATCGACAAGCCTGATGACATATCTAAATATCAAACTCGGTATGGTTTTGCCAACCAGCATACAGGAATGCTTAGTTCTTCACGTTATATTGATAAACCAGAGCAGCAACGGCCAGATGTAAGACCCTTATTTGACTTATATCGAAGTCGGCTGATAAATAATCATAATGAAGTATACAGAACATATCCTTGTGTTTACATTAAGCCTACCAAAGACTTACGCTATAAACGAGTTCGTAACTATTTAAAAAAGCCATTCAATAAAATTATTGCGTTATTAGAATCAAACCAAGCATGACAGAGGGACCTCGATTTAGAGAACTTTGGACACATAGATATCATAAATTTCCTCACATTTTAGGAAAATATTGGTCATTTTTCTTAAAATACGTCCGTTTACGCCTGCTAAAGCTGGGGCTCGGTAACCGACAGCTGGTGGCAATTATTTTATCAGAACAGATGGGAGACATTATCGCCTGCGAACCGGTTGCCCGGGAAGTTCGACGACGGCATCCTGATGCATATATCCTTTGGATTGTGCGCAAGCCATTTGTTGATCTGGTTAAATATAACCCATCCCTCGACGGTTTTCTGATTGAGAAATGCCCCAGCGAACGCGTTAAATTGCTCCAGTCGGGTATATATGACAAGGTTTACAATATGCACATATCGCACCGAAAATGTAAATACTGTCCGGAAGATCCAATAAACCCGACGGCCGACGAAATAAACTTAACATTCGACAATTATTTAAATTATGGTGATTTATTGTATACATTTTCGAAAGCCGCCGGTTTGCCAGCCTTAACCGACGACCCAAAAATGTACATCCCAAATCACATTCTTCGGGCTGTTCAATCCCGACACTTGCCAGAGAAAGCCATTGTCCTGCATTGCCAATCGAGCCATATTTTAAAAGATTGGCCAGCAAGTAATTGGAACCAACTGGCACAATGGTTGTTAGAAACGTACCCATACCCAGTCATAGAGGTAGGTCAGATACCAACAGTTACGCTGGCAAACCCACGTTTTTTTAGCCTTTGTGGCCAGCTCAGCTTACTGGAAACTGCGGAAGTGATTCGGACCGCCCAACTTTTTATTGGTATCGACAGTGGTCCCGCACATATGGCTAATGCCATGCATACAGATGGTGTCATCCTGTTAGGAAAACTGTTTGATTTTGTCGATTACCTACCTTACTCCGGGCGTTATAAACGGGGTGAAGGTGTAACTATTCTGAATGATTTTGGCCACCCCTGTGCTGACTTACCCTATGCCTGGGTACAGGAGGCCACACGGCAGAGATTAGGTCAACCTAAACATGTATGATGCAATCAACGACTGTTAGTGTTAATGTAGCGCTACCAGTATACAAACCGAATTTAACAGATCATGAAAAAATTGCGATGACTCAATGCCTGAAAACATTAGGTCATTACCCGATCTGGATCGTTGCTCCTCACTCGCTAGACATCTCGAGCTACCTCAGTTTAAACCCAAACTTGAAAGTTCGCACATTTGATGATAGCTACTTTTATGACATACAGGGCTACAATCGACTAATGCTTTCAGAAGAATTCTATCAGGCATTTGCCGATCAGGAATTTTTATTGATACATCAATTAGACGCCTTTGTGTTTCAGGATGACCTGGCCTATTGGTGTCAGCAAAATTACGATTACATAGGTGCTCCCTGGCTTCGGGACCGGGATTTTAGAGGCTGGTTTGACGAGCTGGATTTTACAATTCGGCAGCGGATCGCTACCTGGCTTGATCTCAAAAAAAAGGACGGAATTACACCACGCGAAATTATTTACCTGAACGGCGTCGGGAATGGTGGCCTGACGCTTCGTCGGGTATCCGCCATGTTGCGCTGTCTGAAGCGTTTCAGGAATAAAATTGTGGAGTATGAGAGCAAGTCAATGCATCAGTACCACGAAGATGCCTTCTGGGGCATTGAAGTAAATCGGTATTGGCCGCATTTACGTATCCCTTCTTATCGAAAAGCACTGCATTTTTCGATTGAATTTTACCCGCAATGGGCGGTTACTCATTATAATGGAGGCAAATTGCCTTTCGGTTGTCACGCATGGAACATACACGGTACGGATTACTGGCGTCCTGTTTTTGCTAAATACGGCTACAAAATTTGAATATTCGCATGACACCCACTCGTAACACGACAATTTCAATTGCTCTTTGTACTTATAATGGCACTGGCTATTTATCAACCCAATGGCAAAGTTTGGTTGAGCAACAGCAACTTCCCGATGAAGTTGTCATTTGCGACGATAACTCTACGGATGGTACCATTGAACTGGTGAACAAACTAGCGGTTGATGCTCCCTTCAAGGTTCGAATCATCAGCAATAAGAAACAGCTGGGTTACAATAAAAATTTTGAGTGCGCTTTAGAGGCATGTACCGGAGATCTGATTTTTATATGCGATCAGGATGACTTTTGGCTTCCTGAAAAAATCAGAACCATGACGCAATACATGGCTCAACATCCCGAGATACAGGTAGCATTCTGTGACGCCTACGTAACAGATTCTCAGCTGGCGGGACGGGACAAGCATTTTTGGGATGTGGTACGGTTCAATAAAATGGCCCAGGATCGCTGGAAATCGGGTGAGGCCATGGAGATCTTACTAGATGGCAACCGGATGATGGGCTGCGCTACCGTTATTCGTAAGGACTTCCTGAACTGCGCTTTACCCATACCTGACAACCTGCCTGGCGAATATATTTACGATGGGTGGATAGCCTTGGTGGGGGCTGCTTATAACGTCATAAGCTTTATAGATCAACCCCTTCAACTATACAGAACGCACGTAGCTCAGCAAGTTGGTGTACGTCCGCCCGAAACAATGGAACGCATACGATTGAGGGACAGGATAACCCGGCATCGGGCAAGAAAATTAGCTCCTCTTATGGAGAAAAAGACAGTCCTAACCAAAATTTATAAATTACTTCAGGGACGCGTACCCAACAGCTCACCCGGCCTGGCCCAACTTCAACGGAGCTTAAGCCACTTCTCCATGCGTAGCAGTTTACCGCACAATCGGTTAAAACGATTATTTCCTGTTTTAACTGGTATGATGAACGGAAACTACAAACGATATGCCGAACCAGCAGCTAATTGGTATGCTCCTTTTCTGGCAGTTTTGGGTGATATACTGGAATGACCTAGTTTTGCAGCCACTGTGCTACTAACGATCTCAACTATCCGTCAACTTCCCCAAGCCATCGCTCTGGGTGATAGTTATACGCAAAACGCGGCCAACTCCGCAGAAAAGCCACTGATTATCATCGGCCTGGCCGATGATATAGCCCATTTACCGGCTGGTTTTATTTCGCCTTATACGTTATTGCCCATACAAGAGTTGATCCGGCAACCCGAACTGGATGCTTTATCAGCAATGTATACCCCTACAGAATTCGCAGCCGCCTGCAAACCACTGTTTGTGGCCGAAGCTTTCAAACGGTTCCCCCAGGAAGACAAACTTATCTATGCTGATCCAAATATTCAGTTCTTGACCCCAGTTTGCACCGTCGGGAAACTACTGGATACGAAAAATATAATTCTAACACCATTCGTCACCCGGAATCCCGGCGACTCACGCTGGCCGGATGAAAAGTTTTTTCAGAATATCGGTCTATATTCTTCCGACTTTCTGGCATTGCGTCGGTCCGATGAGACAAATCGGCTGTTAACCTGGTGGGATGATCGGGTGCGTCAGCGTGCGCGCATGGATTTCTGCGAGGGTCTTTGCCTGGATCAGCTTTGGCTAATGCACGTTCCTGTTTTTTTTAAGGATGTATACGTTAATCGAAACCCCGGTTGGCATATTGGTCTATGGAACCTGCACGAACGAAGCCTTCAACGCCTGGGTAACAAATGGGTGGCGACAAGTCATGTTGCTCAGAACCAGCCTGTCGAATTCATAAACGGCAAAGGGTTGCTCAACCCGGATGAAGGTTTTTTCCCGCATCAAAATCGGCTACCCCTTTCAAGTCGATCTGATATAGCCAGTTTGTTGGCTGAATACCGCCAAAGACTTACGATTTACAACCCAACCCATTTCGAAACCATTGTTCCTGCTTTTGGAAAGCAACCAGAACCCGTTGTCTTGAGAGGATGGCGATACCTTGTCCGGAAATCGCTGCAACGGGTCAACAGCTACATCGATAAGGTGGAGATTCCCGTTTTTAGCTGATCCCTTTGTCCGAATAATCAATTGCCGGTAAGGTTTTATGGAGCAATAACTTTACTTTTGTGAGTACAACATCTCAGAAAAATACAACCCGTCGGTTTGTAGATTTCCCTTCATGAAAGTTCTTTACGACCATCAATCATTTACTGGCGTGCCCTATGGGGGCGTATCGCGTTATTTTTATGAATTGATGCGTTCATTCTCCAGGCGTTCCGATATTGAATTTGAACTATCCCTGCGATTGTCGAACAATGAATACCTCGATCAAACATCGTTCAGTCGGCATTTACGGTATCGGAGTTTGGCCCAAGTCAGAAATGTGCATAAGATAGCGTCCGTTCTGAATCGGCTGTATAGTTTGCAGCGGGTAAGAGCAGGAAAATTTGACGTTTTTCATCCAACTTATTACCATCGTTATTTTCTGAATGCCATTGGTAAAAAACCGTTTGTTCTTACCTTTCACGACGCTACCAGCGAACGGTACGGCAAACAATATCCAGAGGTAGGCGAAGGCTTGTATGAGCTAAAAAAACAACTGATGCGCCGGGCTGACTGCATTATCTCGGTTTCGGAATTCTCGAAACAGGAGATACTTCGATTTTTTCCGGTTGAGGCCGACAAAATAAAAGTGATTCATTTGGGTACGACGTTGGGTGAGGTCAATACGCTGGAAACAGATGCTCGATTTTCAGTACCTGTACCCTACCTGCTCTATGTCGGTAAACGCGCCTTGTACAAAAACTTCGATGGTTTTTTTCGCGCTGTGCAGCCCGTTCTTCAGCGTCATCCCGACCTACACGTGGTGTGTGCCGGGGGCGGTTCGTTTAATCAGACCGAACAAGCCTTGTTTCATTCGGCACGACTGAGCAACCGAATCCATTACCGGCCAGTTACCGATGCCGGCTTATTAACCCTTTATAAAAATGCACGGGCCTTCATTTTTCCTTCCTTAAATGAGGGCTTTGGGATTCCGGTACTTGAAGCCTTTAGCGGGGGCTGTGCCGTGGCTCTAAGCAACCGAAGCTCACTACCTGAAGTAGGGGGCGACGCAGCCCTGTACTTTGATCCGGAAGATGACGACTCAATGGCCGAAACGATAGAGCGCGTTGTTTCTGACGATACGCTCAATGCAGCGCTTGTTCAAAAAGGTACCGAACGATTACGTAATTTTTCCTGCGATAAAACCGCCTTTCAGACACTGGAGGTTTATCGATCTCTCTGCTAAACGACGGTATGAACCAGCATTCTGCATTACTAAGGTCATTTGTAACTCAACCTTATACCCCAGCTAAAACGCCAATAGCTGATGGTAAATCATACCCCAGACTGACGGTTGTAACGCCTTCGTATAACCAGAAGGAATACCTTGAGCGGACAATCTTAAGCGTTCTCAATCAGCACTATCCAAATCTGGAATACTTCATAATGGATGGCGGGTCAACGGATGGCAGTCTGGAGATTATAAAAAAATATGAGCCTTTTCTGGCAGGTTGGGTCAGCGAAAAAGACCGGGGACAAACAGATGCCATCAATAAAGGATTTAGCCGGGCAACCGGTGATTTTGTTGCCTTTCAGAACTCCGACGATGTATTTGCACCAGACGCGTTCAAACGGGTAGCTGAAGCCTGGAGAAAAGCCCCTCATAGCGATGTTTTTTTTGGGGACATGTACATTACTGACGAAGCCGACGTTATTCTGGAGGAACTTAAAGCACCGGACTTCTGTATCGAGTGCCATGTTTATGAGGGCATGCAGGTCTTCAACCAGTCACTCTTTATTCGTCGGGAACGCCTGGCAGAACTCGGTCTGCTCGATGAATCGCTCCGGTTTGCCATCGATTATGAAATAGTCGCTCGATTGGGGGTACGTAAAGGAATACATTTTCAACACGTCGACGGGTTTTGGGGCGCGTTTCGGGTGCAGCCTGACGCCAAATCATCAACAATAGCGTCAACTGTTGGCCGTGATGAGCATTTGAAAATAAAGAATAAATACCAGCCGATGCTGACTTCATCGCTAGGTTCTTCATTCTGGCAACGTTATTGCCGAGTACGTAAATTACTGGCATTTGTATTAAGTGGGCAGTTCGGGTATGTGCGACATAGGTTGCAATTGAAAAAATCCAGACAATGATTGGTTTGCGAAGTGCAAGGATTATCCAGATTGGGTAGTACAGACCATTTCGTCGGTGAGCCGATCACTAAAAGCTAAAAACCGTTTATGAACAATATCATTCGCCTTGCGCAGACACTCAACTATATGCGCATGGTTGTCGGTATCTGCATTATTTTAGATGGCTACCCCTTAATTTTCTTCTTCCGGGATGCTCTTCGGCTGGCTCCGGGCAGTACGGCCTTTACGGCACTGGCCATGGCTGGCGGATTTGTTTTAATGATGCCGTTTACCATTTTCCGTAAACTTTATCGACCCAACGCCACCTTGTTTAAAATAGGTATGGCGTATATCGGGATGAGCATTTTTTACATGTTTTTCCTGAACGGTAGTCCATTCTTTGCTGACTATGATCGAGACATGATATACTTCACGTATATTATTGTTTTCATTTTCCTGCTTATCAATGTACCAAATGACATTGTGAAGGTTTTCATACCGGTTGTTGTCTTATTTACGCTGGCGTCAAACCTTGGACTCATTTACTCTCTACTAACCGATCCTAGCTGGGCTATTGGCCAACGGGCAACCATCGTTTTAAATAATAGTGATGAGGGCTCCGGCAACCCACACGTGTTTGCACGGAACGCATTTATGGGGGTTATAGCCTGCGCTATTTGGCTGATGGCTCCGCAAACGAATTTTTTATTTAGACTCCTCGCTTTTTTTGCGGGTGTTCTGAACATCGTAGTTATCGTGCTGACCCAAACCCGGTCAACGATGCTGGCCCTACTTATGGCCATTGGTCTATTTGCTTATTTCAATGTTCGCCCCGCCCAGATCCGCACGGCCGTGCGTAGTATTGTAAAGCCGATACCCCTGCTTGTCATAGCCGTAGGATTTGTAGGAATCATTTTATTTTTTCAACGGAATTACACCACATACATGATTTTGTCTGATTACCTGTTCAGTTTTTTGGAACGGAATCTGGATAACGTGTATGCCTTTCTGGGGCTAAAAGCTCATGGAAGCGAATTTAAAGCTGTATTGGATGACTCATCAGCCAATCGTACCGAGACTGTTATTTTATTACGCAACTCCTTTTCAGCGGCTCACTTCCATAGATTGATCTTAGGGTACGGATATAAATACACATATTTGGATGTGCCTGTTGTCGAAGCATTCACCAATCATGGACTACCTGGCCTGTTTCTATTCAGCAGTATTAATATATTGGTCATCTATTATATCAGCCGGATTTTTCGCACCAACCCCAACGAGTTGAGCACTTTCCTTGCTTACTTTTATTTACTTGTGTTTGTTCAAATTTTCACAAATGGCAGACCAAACGAAATTGCATTCTGGTTTCCTATGGGCATAATGATTCGTTTTGTTGGCATAGAACATTTATTCCCTGCCTATTTAGCCAAAGAGCCAGCTAAACGCCCCCTTGAAGAATCCCTGGTGGTTGTCAGTCCTGAACCAAGTTAACTTTTGATACCCTGAAGTCGATGGTTTATACCCGTTCGCCATCGCCTACCTGTGGGACTGAGAACTGTTTTTTCTGCTCACTTTCGTACAGATTCTAGTTTGCAGGAGTCTACTGTCCAGACGTAGTCTGCTTTTTTCAGGGCGCTTGCCATTGTAACTGAGTTCACTTTTACGATTACGACCTACTCTACAATTAATTTTCACTCCCATACCCCTTAACTTGCTTGCTCATTCGTTTTGTCACTCCTCTTATCAGCTATTGGAATGGCTAATCAAAAACGATAGAAAATAAGCCAAACTCACTAGTTGCCAGTACTTTTTATTTGTGTAGATGCGCATTTTAATCGTCCATAACATCCTTTGGGCTCACTATAAATCCAGTGTCTTTCAGGCATTGCAACAGCTGGTTGATCAACAGCCTGCTGTTAATATCAACGTGCTTCAAATTGCTCGCACTGAACGAACAAGAGCTCTTTTTAGTGAGGAGGTCGAGTCAGAGGTACCCGTCTACACGTATAATTATGAGTTGTTATTCGACCGATTTCTGGAAGACATCAGTTTGTCTGAACGAATTCGTGCGCTGATCAGCCGGGCCAGTGCATTTAAACCCGACGTCATTACGATCACAGGTTACTATGACCCTGCTCAGGTCCTATTACTTTGCTGGGCAAAATGGAAAGGAATTAAGGTTGTTCTTCAAAATGAAAGTACAGCCGTTGATCATTTACGGGGAGGATGGAAAGAACAGGCAAAACGATGGATCATGCAGCGATGCGATGGCTTTTTTTGCTTCGGCAGCCAATCGGCCGACTACCTATTGCAGCTAGGCGTTCCTCCATCCCGGATACTGCTCCGAAAAAATGCCGTCGATAATCACGCACTCCGATCTATTTACGAAAAGACGCTCCCAAACCGTGAAAGCATCCAGCGAGACATGCAGTTACGGGCAAAAAATTTCATTTTTGTAGGGCGACTTATCGACGTAAAGAATTTACCAGTATTAGTTGATGCGTTTGACCAGGCACTTAAACGGACAATACACCCCTCGGAATGGGGATTAATCCTATTGGGCGACGGCTCTGAGTACGAGTCCCTCCTTAAGCAGATTAATGGGCTTACGTTAGCGAATCAGGTAACTATTTTACCCAGCCGTCCCTGGTTTCGTGTCCCGGAAGTACTGGCCCTGAGCGACGTTCTTGTACTACCCAGCCGTTCGGAGCCCTGGGGATTAGTGGTTAATGAAGCGATGGCCTGTGGCATGCCCGTTATCGTCTCAGATCGCTGCGGTTGCGTAAAAGACCTGGTCCATCAAGAGAAAAACGGATTCGTTTTCGACCCTGACCAGCCCGCCCAACTGACGCAATACCTTCTTCGGTTTATGAATGAAACTGTTGATGCCCGACAAATGGGTCAGTTCGCCAACGAGTTCATTGCACCCTACGCCCCCGAAGCAGTGGCCCGGGAAATGCTTGACGGCTTTAGTAAAATCATGAATTAATCGATTACTACGCAGCATTTATGCGAATTTTAAATATTTGCGCTTACACCTGGCAGTCGGGAGGCCCTCCCAAAATTATTTTCGACCATACTGAAGTTGTTCTTCGCTATGGTCACCAGGTAGACATTCTGAGCCCTTTTTCTCCCGGAGAAAAGCCCTATCCGATCCCGGACGGAGCGCGGCTTATTTTATGTAAGCGTACGCCTGTTATCAATAAATTTTTCCGTGAATTTTCGGTTGAGTTGTACCGGTATCTACAAAAACACGCTCACGAATATGATATCATTCATTGTCATGGTTTGTGGCACTTTGGCACCCTGGCCCCCTTCATGATTGATCGAACAGTGGCCAAAGTGATTACCATTCATGGAGTGCTGGATCGGTGGGTGTATGCGCACAACAACTGGAAGAAGCAGTTGATGGACACACTGGCCCAAAAAGCCTATCTCCAGCGGGCTGATCTGGTGCAGATCAACAACACCGATGAGCAAAAGGATGTACTGCGCTATCTGGGTCATACTCATCCAAACCTTGTTATTATTCCGAACGGGGTTAAGATGAGTGACTTCGTTACATTGCCGCCCAGGGGTACGTTCCGTCGGAAGTTTGGCCTGCCAATGGAGAAAAAGCTGGTGTTGTTTATGAGCCGTCTGAATGCAAAAAAAGGGCTCGATCTGTTGCTCCCCGGCTTCCGGGAGTATGTCCGTCAGCATGCCGACACCGTGTTGGTGTTAGCGGGTCCTGACGACGGCTATGAAGCAACTACCCGACAGTTTATTGAACAACACAATCTCGGCGACTCTATGCGAATGGTAGGCATGTTAACCGGCGATGACAAGAAGGCGGCTCTCGCCGATGCCGATCTGTTTACCCTCCCCTCCTATTCTGAAGGCTTTTCAATGGCTGTACTAGAAGCCATGGCAGCGGGAACACCCACCCTGGTGTCTGATCGCGTTGGCTTTGGTGAAGTAATACGGGAACACAAAGCCGCCGGGTTATTAGCCAGTTTAACCGCAGAAAGCGTAACAGAAGGACTGACACAATTACTGGGTAACGAACAACTGCGTCAAGGCATGGCCGCCAATGCAACGGCATTACTAAAAAAACAATATGACATTGATGTCGTGGCGAAACAGCTCCTCGACGAGTATGCCCGGGTTTGTAAAAAGCCCTGATCTATATCCGGACATCCCGGCGAATTACATTGCCCCACTCCACCTGCCGGTCTGCTTCAGCTAAATCGACAAATGGAAAGTCCAGTAACAGCTGCTTTAATTTGGGCAGGCAGTTCTGTAATCCATAGTACGATTTGAACTGTCTGGCCCGGCTCAAACCCGGAATCATTGGCTGACTGGCGTCGAAGTCCCGGGGGTGAAAATAAGTCATTACGTAATTCGAACGACGCATAAACCCTTTGATGATGGAATACGGGAATAACCTGAAATACCCACCACCCGAAAAGATTAGATCCTGACCAAACACGGGTGCTGTGTTTATTGGAAACTCCTTCAGCAAGGTTCCGCCAACGTTCAGGTAACCCGGTTCGAACATGTTCAATGAAGCATCTCCACCATGCGATCGACGAGCCGAAAAGACGGAGCAATCAATCTCGATGCCCTGCTCGATCAGAACCGGGAAAACCCACCGATTAAATTCTTTGATCGAAAATCCCGGTGCCCGGTAGGAACGGATTTTTTTGCCAGTCAAATCCTGCAAGTGTTTTATTGAACGCTCCAGATCGGCCTGAAACTCAGCGGGCGTTTGTTCATACGCTAACTGGTGCGCATAGGAATGTGTCGCAATTTCGTAACCAGCGGCATCGATCCGGCGAATAACATCGGGATGTTTATCGGCCACCCAGCCTAAGCAAAAAAACGTTGCCCGACTATTCGTATCCTCTAAAAGCTGGAATATGCGATCCATATTCTGATAGATACGGGTTTCGTACCGCCCCCATTCGGCTTCTGTACGGGTGGACGCATTATCAAGAATATGAAACCACTCTTCTATATCAAACGTAAGAATATTCATTCAGAAAGAAAGTAAGTCGGTAAGTTACTTAGTCGGTAAGTCGGTAAGTCAGTAAGTCAGTAAGTCAGTGAGGGGCTGACGCGAGAGCTTCTTTGGCGTCAGCTCCTTACTGACTTACCGACTTACTGACTTACTGACTAAGTAACTAATCGACTAATTAGTAAAACCGTTTTCCGGCGGCCAAAAACTCCTTTACATCATTTTGGGTCGGGAAGGTAAAGTAGGTCATCTGGGAAGCATCATTCTCAATCAGTTCATATTTCCCGGAATGTACCTTTTCGATGGATTTAAGGATGGCATCCATCCCCATTTTTTTGGTAACATCGATCAATTCTGCCTGACTCATGTTACCGATGGCCAACTTTTCCTGTACCAGAATTGGACCGCTATCAATGCCTTCATCAACAAAAAAAACGGATACACCCGTATGCGTTTCTCCATTTTTTAATACCCAAAACGAAGGCATCAAGCCACGGTATTTTGGCAGCAAGGCAGTATGTAAGTTAATACAGCCATGCGTAGCCACGTCGAGAAGTTTACGCTTAAAGATTTGGTTACCCGCAATAGAGACAAATAAATCAGGCTTGTACGCCCTCAGCTTTTCCAGATTCTCGTCTTTGTTGATGTTTCCCTCAATATGAATGAGCGGAATATTACGGTCAGACAGCACTTTACGGACGTTATTCCGGCTGTCTAATTTAGAGGTGACGAACTTAAAGCCATACCGGATAAAAAAGGGCAAACCAAATATATCATATGTCTTCTTTATCTTCTCACTGAAACTTTCCCTCTTCCCGAATGGCGACACATCGAACACGACCGTTGCAACGACCTCTGCATAAGGAGGCAATTTCTTTAATAAATAGTCAATGTTACGAGCCAGATAGAACGGATCATCCTGCGTAAGAATTACAAGTCGCATAAACTTAAAGATAGCTTTTGAGGTGTAAAACTACATATTCCGACCGGAAAGCCAGTAGTTGTTTCTCAGCGAACGACCACTTTCCTGCGCATGGAGCGTCCTTCTGACATTTGTATATCAGCAATATATACCCCGGCTTCCAGCTCATTTAAGGCGATTGACAGTTTATTTTTAGCCAATCCGCGCCAGGTTTTCACGGTCCTACCCAATACATCCCGTAGCGTAAGCTGGGTGAATGTCATTAGGTTAGCTTCTATACTTAGTAAACGATCCATCGAAAGTGGGTTCGGGTAAAGCTGGACAATGGGTTCTATCTGTTCAACTCCTAAAACAAGGGGCCGGGCACTAACCGTGTTACTATACGGCGACTCCGAGATTGAACTATAGGCACGCAATCGGTAATAATACGTCCCAAACATGTTAGGCAGGTTTGTATCGGTAAAGGTATTTGTCGTCCCATTCAGAGCAGCAATCTGCCTGAAGTTAGTGGGCGTATCCTCTGCTCGCTCCAGGAACTGGGTTTGTGCCGTTGCTGAGGCCGTCCAGTTTATTTGAATCTGGTTTTCCGTGATCGGCTTTGCTGCCAGTGTGGTAACCGGGGCTATGGCATCGGCAATAGCGACATTGTCAAACGTAAAAGCCCTCATACCCCGACTATTTTTCAACGTAGGCCCATCATAAAACTCTGACGCAGAATCTGAAAAGAATGCGGGTAAATACCGAATTGTTTTAGCCGAAGCAGGTTGTTTCAGCCGAAGCGTTACCCGATTTCCGGAAGCCGACCCACCCGCGATCAAACCAGCTTGTTTGTCGAGGTAAAAGAAATCTTTCAGTTCGCGAAAAGCGATTTTTTCCCCTGTGGCAAAATTATAGAATGTCGTATCGTTCATCCACACCATCTGACTATCGAACTCCAGCGTAATCGTATCTTTCCGGACATTGTAAAATGTTTTTCTTATATCCGGCGAATTAATCTGGACTGTATCCTTTGAGCCGTACATGTCTCGGGCAATGAGCCGAAATTGTTCAAAAGCCAATTTTTGATTGGCCAAACCTGAATAATGTATTCCATCGTAGCCGGGTGTACCAACCGTTGCTACAGTTTCTACGTTCTTGAACAAGTATTTGGTTCGTCGTTGAAAATCCCTCAGTTCTGCCGCACCATCCTGAGGAACATTCAGTATGTTAATTTGACCGACATATATGCGGGCATTCCCATAATCTTCCCGAAGCTGATTATAGAGAGTGGCAAACTTTACATCATAGCCGGCGGTTTCCAATCCCGCTTCGGCTTCACCCTGTTTCCAGATAATAGCCTTCACTTGTTTAGCCACCCCTGCCAGCTGAGCCCGATTCAACAAGTTTCCGTAGAATGTAATGGGATTAGCGTGATTGCTCGGATCTCTGCTCGTCAATGCATCAATGCCCGTTCCCCCTTGTGCACCGTTCAACACACAGGTGGGAATACCATAATTTTCCAGAATTAATCGTTGCAATGTCAATCCAAAGCCCCCAATACTGGCAAAAGGTTGTTTAGCCTGAAACCAGCTAACGCGTCCCTTCGCACCCTCGTAGGTGTAATCAGCATTACGCATATACTTGTCGTCGAAATTAAATGAGTACAGCTCGTCTAACTCCGGAAGGGCCAACGCGTTTGACTGGCCATAAAGAATGTACACGTCACCACAGACAATACGTTTGGGCTCAGCCACAAGCAGCGAATCAGCGCCTTTGTACATAAATACCCGGAAGGTATACTCTGCGGGTTCGGCTTTTATAGCGTACGTTAAATTAAACGGAAACGAGTTGCTGGCCGCGTCGATTGTTTGGCTGACTACATTGGTGAGTACCCCTTCCCGGATCACCTGCATCCCAATTTTTGCATAACCCGGTGTATCGGTCTTCCCACTAATAACAACATTAGCCTCATTATTAACATCGCGTGGGTACAGTTGAAGATCATTGGGTAACTGCTCGAAAATCAACTGCCCTGAGGCTGAAAAATAGTACAAAAACAATATAAGGCTAGTAAAAACTGTTTTCATCTGCTTTGTTGAGTATAAAAAAAGTCATAATATTGCATTAGCTAATATCGACCATCAATGATGGGTAAAAATAGATTCTTTTGGGCATAAAAGAATTAAAATAGGCCATATTATATGCCCATTGTTTAATTAAATATGACCGACGTATCCGTCATCATTCTGACACACAACGAGGAAAAACACATTACCCGCTGTTTACAGAGTATACTCCCGTTTACGGATAAAATATTTATTGTCGATTCCTTTTCAACTGACCGAACTGTTGAGATAGCCCGCTCGCTGGGAGCCGTTGTCGTTCAAAACAGCTGGGTGAACTACGCGACTCAGTTTAACTTTGGCATTACGAACACCCCGTTCCAAACGTCCTGGCTCATGCGGATGGATGCTGATGAATATGTAATGCCCGAATTAGCGAGTGAGATTAACCAGCGACTAGCTGGTTTGCCCGCTGAAGTAGGTGGGGTTTATGTGAAACGACGGGTGTTTTTTTTAAATCGATGGATGCGTCATGGTGGGTTCTATCCTATCTGGCTACTCCGGTTATGGCGTCGGGGTGATGGTTTTTGTGAACAGGTGTGGCACGATGAACATATCAAACTGACGAAAGGTAGTCCCTTGCAGTTTGCCCATGATATTGTTGACCACAACCTGAATAACCTCACCTGGTGGACACAAAAGCATAATCATTATACCATTCTGGAGATGATTAACCTGCTCAACTACCGATATAAATTTGATGAGGCAGCAACAGTGGAGGCCCGTTTTTTTGGAACGCAGGATCAACGCATCCGGTATTTAAAAGAGAAGTACGCTTCATTGCCGCTTTTTACCCGACCTATATTGTACTTTATATATAGGTATTTTGTTCGAATGGGTTTTCTGGATGGGCGTGCAGGTTTTGTCTGGTGTTCTCTACAAGCCCTATGGTACCGTTTTCTGGTCGATGCCAAACTGATGGAAGTTACCATTCGGGCAGGGACTAACAAAGAAGCAATCATTAATTATTTTTTAACTGAATATGGCAAAGACCTCAGACCAGCCCGACCTGAACAAGTCAGTCAGTCATAATTCAACAAACCAGAATGATCCAATCGTTGAAGCTGGCCGAACTGATCTGTCACGCTTTAATAATAGTTGGTACAAACCTGGTCCACGCTGGAAAATAATATTGTGGTTTCTGACCAATTCGATTTTTTTAAACTCTTATCTGCCGGTGCCCATAGCCCTTAAAGTAGCCATCCTTCGGCTATTTGGCGCAAAGATTGGCAATCGGGTTGTTATAAAACCATCGGTAAATATTAAGTACCCCTGGTTACTTCATATTGGAAATGACGTCTGGATAGGTGAGCAGGTGTGGATTGATAACCTGAGCGAGGTAACCATTGGTGATCATGCGTGCCTGTCGCAGGGGGCAATGATCCTGACGGGTAACCACGACTACAGTAAGGCTACCTTTGATTTGACAACCCGGCCTATTTCATTAGCCGACGGGGTCTGGATTGGCGCCAAAGCCATTGTCTGTGCGGGTGTTCGCTGTGAGTCACACGCGGTTCTGGCCGTTAATTCAGTAGCCACCCGTCCTCTGGACGCCTATGGTATTTATCAGGGAAACCCGGCCATTTGGGTCCGACAACGAACAATTAAGGCGTGAAAGTATCCATCATAACCGTTGTGTATAACGGGGCAGAATTCATTCGGGATTGCATCGAGTCAATTTTAAACCAGACTTATACCAACATTGAATACATAATTGTTGACGGCCAATCGACCGATGGTACGGTTGACATTGTAAATGCATACGGCACGAAAATTGCCAAATTCATTTCAGAACCTGATAAGGGTTTATATGATGCCATGAATAAAGGGATCGGCCTGGCTACCGGCGAAGTTATTGGCTTACTCAATGCCGATGATTTTTACCGACACAACCGAGTGATCGAAAACATGGTGGCCACGTTCGAAAAGACAGGAAGTGACGCTGTTTACGGCGATATGCTGTATGTAGACCGAACGAACACACAAAAGCTGAAACGCTACTGGCGATCGGGCTGGTACAATGAGAATGCTTTTTTATGGGGGTGGATGCCTGGCCACTTATCGTTTTTTGCCCGACGCTGGTTGTATGATCAGTACGGCTTATTTCGGTTGGATATGAAAAGTGCTGCCGATTATGAATTGATGCTGCGATTCATTCATAAAAACAAGGCGCGTATTGCCTATATGAATGAAGTAACGATTGTTATGCGGGCTGGTGGCATTAGTAACAGCAGCGTACAAAATCGGCTCCGGGCGAACCGGGAAGATCAGTTAGCGTGGAAACTCAATGGTCTTAAACCTTACTTTTTTACTTTTTGGCTTAAACCACTCCGCAAGATCAAGCAATATGTTACCAAACCACCCGAGATTACCGACAGATAACCGTTTCCGTTAAATCAGATTTTTATCTGTCGAATTCATAAACCCATAAACTTTACGCTCCTTAGAATCCGAATTGGGTAGCCAGTTTTGAATTAGGTGCGTTGCTTGCCAAGTTTTCACCATAGCTGGCAAGATTATTTGCTACTAAACGAACGCCTTATGAATATTGATTTATTGATTGCATACCTGCAGAATAAATTCAATGATGAGCATTTTACGTTTGGCGTCTACCAATGCGTACTCTCATTTTTAGTTGCCTGCTTTGTGGCGGTAGTAGCTATTCCAGTGATTATTAAGATTTCAGAACTGAAGTCACTGATGGAAAAGCCCGGAGCCCGCCGATCGCATTCAACACCCACGCCCACCTTTGGCGGAATTGCCATCTTTGCAGCCATTCTCATTTCCTATTTCCTGTGGCCTAGTATTGACCAAACCGATTTGTACAGCACAAATTTGTCGATAGCCGGCATGACTATTCTGTTCTTTATCGGCATCAAAGACGATCTGGTGGGTATTGATCCGGCAAAAAAACTGATGTTTCAGG
Source organism: Spirosoma aerophilum (assembly GCF_054782495.1). Lineage (NCBI taxonomy): Bacteria > Pseudomonadati > Bacteroidota > Cytophagia > Cytophagales > Cytophagaceae > Spirosoma > Spirosoma aerophilum. The sequence goes on from NZ_BAAGSJ010000013.1 coordinate 1,835,028, forward strand.
TATTGGCGGCTATGATCCTCATTCTTTTCGGCGACTTGCGCGTCGATTATATGTATGGCATTCTGGGGTTTCATCACATTGAACCCGTTATTAGTATAATCCTTACCTGCTTTATCTTCATTACCCTCACCAACGCCATCAACCTGATCGACGGTATCGATGGGTTGGCTGGCGGCATCGCAACCATTGCCAGCAGTACGTTTGGCGGCTGGTTTCTATTGACCGATCACTACACCATGGCCTGTCTTGCCTTCACCTTAGCAGGGGCATTATTAGGATTTCTTCGGTTTAATTTCTCGAAGACGAGCAAGATTTTCATGGGCAATACCGGTTCGCTCATCATTGGATTTATGCTGGCTTTCTTTGCCGTTCGGTTTGTCAATCTAAATGCAGCTTACCGATACGAACCAACAGCCTTTTTCAATGCACCAATCATTGCCATCGTCATTTTAATTGTGCCCCTTTTCGATACGTTGCGGGTGTTCCTGGTCAGAATCCTGGCAGGGCGGTCTCCTTTTTCAGCCGATCGCAATCACATGCACCATATTTTGTTGGACAATGGCTTGTCGCACGCCGGGGCTACGGCGGTTTTGTGCGGCACATCGCTGTTCAACACGGTGCTGTTTCTGTTTCTACACCGGAACATCTCAAACACCCTCTCGCTGATCATTCTGGGTTTGCTTTTCGGGTTGTATATGCTGGTTAGCTTCACCCTCAAAATGCGGGTTATGTACGTTTCTACACATCCCCGCCGTCGGAAGGCCGTTTTACGCCGGGAGTTACAGAATGGTATTGTAGGCCGTCGTATTATCGATTATTTATAATAACCAATAGCTCATAAAAAAAGCGACCCATCTTAATGGGTCGCTTTTTTTATGAGCTGATAAAAGGTCAGGATAATACCTCTTTCTCCTCCATTCCTTCCGGCTGACCAGCCAGTACTTTTTTAGCCTGCTCAACGACATTATCAACGGTAAAGCCAAAGTAAGCCATTACTTCCTCGCCCGGTCCCGACAACCCGAAACGGTTCATACTTATAGTCGTTCCTTCGTCAGTCACGTATTTATGCCAGCCAATTGGAGAGCCCATTTCAACAGCCAGTCGCTTTCGGATGGAAGGTGGCAACACCTCATGCCGATACGCCTGATCCTGTTGCTCGAACAACTCCCACGACGGCATACTCACCACACGGGCCTGAATACCCTGTTTCTTGAGTTGGGCCTGCGCTTCCATCACGAGAGACACTTCGGAACCCGTCGCTATTAGAATGAGCTGAGGAACGCCCTCCGCTTCACTCAAAATATAGGCACCTTTTTCCACCCCCCGGGCTGATCCATATTTGGTCTGATCGATAACCGGTAATTTTTGTCGTGAAAGAATCAGCACGACCGGAGTTTTCGGTTGCAGCATGGCTACACGCCAGGCTTCAACCGTTTCGTTGGCATCGGCAGGCCGCAAAACAATGATGTTTGGAATGGTTCGCAGCGAAACGAACTGCTCAACCGGTTGGTGAGTGGGTCCGTCTTCGCCTAACCCGATACTATCATGAGTAAAGACAAACGTTGCCGCCGATTCAGCCAGAGCGGTCAGGCGAATAGCCCCCCGCATATAATCGGAAAAATTCAGAAAGGTACCGCCATACGGGTGTACGCCACCATGCTGGGCCATACCGTTCAGAGCAGCACCCATTGCGTGCTCACGAACGCCAAACCAGATATTTGAATTGCCGTAATGACCGGGCTGAAAGCTGATATCCCCCTTGGTTGGCATATCGTTTGACGATGCCAGATCGGCTGAGCCGCCAAATAGATAAGGCACCCGTTTTTTCAGCGCTTCAAGCGCTTTACCCGAGGCCTGCCGGGTTGCCAACGGCCCATCTGCGGGAGCAAACGTAGGCAAGTCCCCCTCCCAATCCTGCGGAAGTTTGCCGGCGAATGAAATCGTGAACGTTGCAGCTTCGTCTTCAAATTGACTTTTATACGCGTCGAATCGTTTCTGCCAGTCGGCCTGGAGATCAGCCCCCCGCTTTCCGGCTTCCAGCAAATGAGGCTTCACCTCGTCAGGTACGACAAAAGTTTTATCAGGATTCCAGCCGAAAAATTCCTTTGTTTTGCGCACGTTCTCTTCACCCAATGGACTCCCGTGTACTTTACTCGTACCTTCCTGCGGACTACCGAAACCAATAACCGTACGCACGGCAATAATCGACGGTCGTTCCGTTTCGGACTGGGCAGCTCGAATGGCCGCTTCGATGGCATCCAGATCATTACCGTCGGCCACCTGTTGGGTGTGCCAGCCGTAGGCGTCAAATCGAGCCATACGATCCTCTGTGAAGGCCAGATTGGTAGGGCCATCCAGCGAAATCAGGTTATCGTCGTACAGGTAAATAAGCTTACCGAGTTTAAGGTGACCCGCCAGCGAAGCCGCTTCGGAGGCAATACCTTCCATCAGATCGCCATCACTAACAATCGAATAGGTATAATGATCCATCAGAGTATGCCCTTCCCGATTGTAGGTAGCCGCCAGAAAAGCCTCTGCCATAGCCATACCTACACCATTGGCAAACCCCTGGCCTAGTGGCCCGGTCGTCACTTCGACACCCGGTGTGAGGTTTGATTCGGGGTGGCCGGGCGTTCGGGAATGCAGTTGCCGGAAACGTTGAAGGTCCTCCAGGGAAAGGTCATAGCCATACAAATGCAGCAGGCTATACAGTAAGGCGGAACCGTGCCCGGCAGACAGTACGAAACGGTCCCGATCTGGCCAATGCGGATCGGTGGGATTAAACCGTAAAAAGCGAGACCAGAGCACATAGGCCATAGGTGCTGCACCGAGTGGCAAGCCGGGATGTCCCGAATTGGCTTTCTGAACGGCATCCACCGATAAAAACCGGATGGTATCAATACTGAGTTGGTCGAGGTCAACCGAGTTTGTGGTCATAACGAAAAAGGCAAACGTTGAAAAACCTTATTAGCGACTGATGCTACTGATTTCTATCAGCAGCCTACTTAACTAAACAACTAAAGCAGGAAGAAGATTGAAAAAAAAAGCCCTGCTATATTTCCTCTTTGACAATCAATGACTTATGAATTTTTTTCTTAGTAAATAAAGATTATTCGCACATAAACTGTGTCGACTCGACCAACGCAGGTGTTCATCGTTCGTATCCGTATTTTATAAATACCCCTCTATTGCGATTAAAACGTCAGCCAAACTTTTGCTTTAGAACAAGAGGGTTGATACAAATGCCATTCACATTAAATAATATAGAAAAAAGCCTTTGTCTGATATACCAACGGTAATCGGCGATTTCCTATGCATTCTCGGCTATGTGCATTGATTTGGGCGTCACTCACGATACTGTCCGTTTCCCGGTCAGTGGCCCAAACGCGTACTCCAGTCAGTGATGTCATCAGCACGGACCTGATTTTCGAACAGTACAACAGCCGTAACGGCCTGCCCGACGACCGGACGCGGGCGCTTTTTCAGGATAGTAAAGGTTTCCTGTGGGTGGGTACCATGAATGGGCTGGCCCGATATGACGGGTACTCGTTTACCAACTATTACCACGATAACGGCAGCAATAGCCTGGCTGGAAGCTGGACGAATGCCATCTGCGAAGCAACTGACCACGCCCTCTGGATCGGTACGAAAGAAGGCCTAAGCCGCTTCGATCCGCGCCGTAAAACGTTTACCAACTTTCAACACATCCCCGGCAAGGCCAACTCCCTCCTGTATAATGAAATTAATAGCCTTGTTTTCGACAGCGCAGGCCAGCTCTGGATTGCTACCCCCGAAGGACTCACCGTTTTCAATCCGCTAACGCAAACGTTCAGGCGCTTTTCGACCTATCCCCTCACCACACGCATTTCCCGACTGTTCCGCTCAACCGGCGATGTAATCTGGATGACCACCAACGAAGGGCTGGTGAAGTACCATACGAAAACGGATTCGTTCGATTTTTTCCCGTTGACCGCTCGTACCAATCCGTTTGGCGACCGCTTTTCGTCGCTGCTCGAAGTAAACCACGATCTTTACATCGGCACGTTCATGGATGGATTGTTTCGGCTGCCTTTTAATGAACAAACCGGTCAATATGGCCCGATGGAACCCATGAAATCCTTCGTTGACGGCCGACCGGAAAAACGTGATGTGCAAATCCTCGACCTGTGCCAGTCGAAAACCGGGACGATCTGGCTGGCCACCAACAATGGCGTTGCCCGAATTGATCACCTCCAACCGGGTCGTTCGGACCTGCACTATTTCCAGCACAACCTGACAAACGGCCAGAGCCTAAGCAATAATACGGTTTATAAAATTCTGATTGATCGGACAGATGTGCTTTGGTGCGGTACGGAAAACGGCCTGAATAAAACGGATCTGCAACTCCTCCCCTTTACGTATTATACCTTTTTCAACCAGCATGCGCAGGATCAGGTCCGCAGTATTTACTCGGTAACCGGCGAAACCCTCTGGTTCGGCACGGTCAAATCCGGCTTATATCAGTACAACACCAACACCGGCGCCACCCAGCACCTTCAGTTTGGCCCCGGCGACTCATTCTTAAATGAACAACGGGCCATCTACCCCGATGTTGACGGCTCCCTTTTGCTTGGCACCCTGGGCGGAATGATACGGTTGCCCACCCACGCGCCCACTTCGCCCACCATTGATTTACGTGGTTTGGCAACTTACGCCTTCCTGACCGATTCCCGGAAAAATCAATGGATCGGCACCAATGTCGGCCTTTACCGAAAAAGCCCTGATGGCAAAACCACCCAACGGCTGCTCAATGGGAAGGCCGGAAAAAGTAATTTTGTGCGGGCCATTTTCGAAGACCATACCGGTATGATCTGGGTCGGATACGAGAATGTGGGGCTTTACTGCCTGAACCCCAAAACCGGCGAATTCTGCCGGGTAACACCAGACCATGCTAAGCAGCGTCTCGCGGGGAACACTGTTTTTACGATCCTTGAATACCCAAAAAATGTACTTTGGGTAGGTACCGATGCCGGGCTAAATAAGCTAACACTCGGGCCTGGGCAAACTTATCAGCTTAAAACATACGCCGAAAAAGACGGATTACCCGCTCAAGCCATTAATAGCCTGCTGCCCGACGGGGAAGGGAACCTCTGGATGGGTACCATTAAAGGGCTGGTCCGGTTTTCGCCCAGGCAGGAACAGTTCCAGATTTACCTCAGGGGCAGTAGCTTTCGATACAATGGCGGTTGTCGATTAACGAACAATAAATTACTTTTCGGCACGTCAGACGGCTTTGTGGTCTTCGATCCGGCTGCTATTCACCCCGTTTCGAGTGTGCCGCCGGTAGCCTTGACAGAGCTGAAAGTCGTCAATAATCCGGTAGCGATCGGCCAGGTGTTTAACGGAGATACACTGCTGCATCAGGCCATCGACCATACCCCGTCCATTACGCTGAACCACTTGAACAATGTGTTCACCCTTGGGTTCTCTGCCCTGCATTTTTCCAATCCGGCCGACAATGCCTACGTGTTTAAACTCGAAGGATTCGACAAGGACTGGGTGCATACAAACGCCCAAAACCGGTCGGCTACCTACACCAATCTGGACCCCGGTACCTACCGCTTTCAGGTGAAGGCTGCTAATTACCTTGGTCAGTGGAGCCCGAGACCCGCCGTTCTACTGGTAACGGTGTTGCCCGCGCCCTGGAAAAGTAACTGGGCTATTACGGGTTATTTACTCCTTGCGGGTCTGACCCTGTTCCTGGTTGTGCGCTACCTGCTGGTTTTATCGCGACAGCGGCAGCTCCTAGAATTCACGCAGCGGGAAAAAGAACAGCAGGATCGCCTGTACCGAATAAAAGTCCAGTTTTTTACCGACATTTCTCACGAGTTTCGAACGCCCCTTTCGCTGATCAGTGGCCCCGTCGAAGACCTGATTCTCGCCAAAGAGGTGCAGGGAGCTGTTCGGCAGAAAATTGAATATGTACAGCGAAATACCCGAAAGCTGTTGCACCTCATCGACGAATTGATGACGTTTCAGAAAATGGATCAGGGCAAGCTCAGGCTTCAACTCGAACGTATTGACCTGAGCCACTTTATTCAGGAGTTCGTGGCCAACTTCGACCTGCTGGCCCAACAGAAAGGCATTGAGTTTCGGCTGGTCGTGGAAGACCTGCCCCTGTATGTACCAATCGACTCCGGCAAACTGGACAAAATTCTGACTAATCTATTGTTCAATGCTCTGAAATTTACTCCCGCAGGTGGCTATGTTCAGCTCAGTGCCGACCTGTTACCGGCCGACAGAAACGACAGCGAATCGGGCAAATGGATTCGCTTTACGGTAGAAGACAATGGGAAAGGTATTCCACTAAACGAACAAACCCATCTGTTCGAACGCTTTTTCCAATCTGAAACGATCAAAGGCGGCACCGGCGTTGGGTTATCGTTGGTAAAAGGTTTGGTTGAGTTGCACAAAGGGCAGATTTCCGTTCAGAGCGAGCCCCACGTGCGTACCACTTTCACAGTGTTGCTCCCGGTATTGCCAACTGAAGCCATAGAGCCCATCGCGGCAGAACAGGTGTCGATGCCGGATTTGCCAACAAAGCTACCCTCCCTAAACGAGTCGCCTGTGCCGACCGATACAACCCGGCAAGCCAGCCTGCTGCTGGTTGACGATAATATTGATGTATTGAACTACCTGGAGTTGACTTTCCAGTCTCAGTACAGTATTCGCAAAGCGGGAAACGGGCAGGAGGCTCTTCGGCTCATTCAGCAACACGAGCCCGACATCGTTATTAGTGATGTTTCGATGCCCATCATGGACGGGATGGAGCTGTGCCGACGACTCAAAACAGACCTGGCCACCAGCCATATTCCGTTTATCTTGCTGACTGCCCGTACGGCTGTCGAAAATGCTCTGGAAGGGTTGGGGGCCGGTGCCGACGATTACATTGCCAAACCGTTCCACCCTACTTTGCTGGCGGTTCGAGTTAAGAAACTGATTGAGAACCGTCGGCAACTGATTCAGAAGTATCAGTCTACCGGCGTGCTTATTCCAGAGAATATCAGCACAAATCCACTCGATCAGGTGCTGCTGCAAAGAATCATTGACACCATCATGATAAACTTAGACAACGAAGAGTTTGGGGTCGAAGCGCTGGGGGAGTCTGTCAATATGAGCCGCAGCAATCTCTTCCGGAAGCTGAAGGCGATCACCGGCCAGACACCCATCGAATTCATTTACAACATTCGACTGAGTCACGCACTGGCGTTGTTGCTGGAACGTAAACTGAATATTTCGGAAATTACGACTGCCGTTGGGTTCAAAACCCGTTCTTCCTTTACAAAATCGTTCCGCAAGCACTACGGCAAAGCTCCTACAGATTACCTGAACGAGGTTCTGGCGAATCAGGGCCGATAATACGGTCTCCTTACAACATCTCGTCCCCTTTTTGGCACCCCTGGCTCCCTCGCCGGCTGGTAAATTCACGTCTTTTGTGGCTTCATATCTGCATTATTCACAGATATAATTTACTCATGCCAAGACGAATCGAATCTCCACTCCATGCCGTAGTCGGTGTGCTGGTTAGTGTAGGGTTTCTGTTGACCGGGAGCGTTGCCCGGTTGCAAATGTCGGACAACCCGCATGCTAGTCGGCAAATGATGTACCGGGATACGTCTCGCCTGGGTCGTCCGTTTGCTAAAGACCCGCACGTTATTGCGTTTAAGGGCCGCTACCTCATGTATTATTCGATTCCTGCCGGTCCGTCGAATGCAGGCTGGGGAATCGGTATTGCCGAAAGTAAAGACCTCATCGACTGGCAGCGGGTGGGTGAGATAACACCCGACCCCACCGCAGCCTATGAAAAAAATGGGCTGTGTGCCCCCTGCGCCATTGTGCGGGATGGGTCGGTACACCTCTTTTACCAGACTTACGGCAACCGGGAGAAAGACGCGATCTGCCACGCGGTATCGCCCGATGGCATTGCCTTCACGCGGGATGTGACAAACCCGATTTTCCGGCCTACAGGTGCCTGGACTTGCGGGCGGGCGATTGATGCCGAAGTGGTTCAGTACAAAAATCGGTACCTTCTCTTCTTTGCCACCCGAAACCCAGCCTACACAACCCAGATGCAGGGCGTAGCAGCCGCTCCCCTCACCACTACCTTCGAGCGCAACGACTGGAAACTCCTGGCCGACTCATCCATTTTGCAGCCAGTACTGCCCTGGGAAAAGAAATGCGTGGAAGGGGCCTCCTGCCTGCCTATGGGTAAGTTGCTCTATATGTTTTACGCGGGCGGGTACAACAACGAACCACAGCAGATTGGGGTTGCGGTCAGTTCGGATGCTGTCAAATGGCAACGACAGAGTACAGAACCTCTGCTAAAAAATGGCGAACCGGGCACCTGGAACGCCAGCGAATCGGGCCATCCGCATGTCTTCAAAGACCTTCAAGGCCGGATCCACCTTTTTTTTCAGGGAAATAACGACAACGGTAAAACCTGGTACATCTCCCAACGGGAAGTCCATATGGCCCGGGGGAAGTGGGTACTCGACTAAGTAACTGACTATTTCTGTGGTGAACAGACCTGACCCCACTCCAAAGCAATTACCCAACTTTTAATTGATCACTTCTAAACCAGTACAGTATGAATCAACATGTACACAACGGTCATCGGCTGGCCGTTCTCCTGCTTTTTCTGGCCTGCATAGCGTTGCCGCTATCCGCCCAGCAACTGGCTTCGGCGCGTTTGCCACTCCGGTCGGCATCCGTTCTTGAGCCAAACTCAACGAAACTGGCGATCCTTACAGGGCCAACCGTAGCCCAACAGGTTACGGGCCGCGTAACCGACGAAGCGGGCGCGGGTCTGCCGGGGGCCAACGTAGCTGTGAAAGGAACCACCACCGGAACCGCTACGGACGAAAAAGGCCAGTATCGAATCAGTGTCCCGACAACTGATGCCGTGCTTGTTTTCAGCTCCGTTGGCTACCAAAAGCAGGAAGTTAAGGTTGGCAATCAGACCACGATAGACATTCAGATGAAGGTTGATAACCAAAGCCTCAGCGAGGTCGTCGTGATCGGTTATGGCGAACAGTCACGAAAAACGCTGTCGACGGCTATTGCCAAAGTAGAAGGAAAGAGCATTGGTATTCAACCCGTTAGTACACCGGGTGAAGCCTTGGCGGCTCTGGCTGCGGGCGTCCAGGTTCAATCGGATCGGGGCAGCACGCCGGGCGCCCCGCCTACAATCCGCATCCGGGGCGTTGGCTCCCTCAGCACGGGAAGTACTCCGCTGTATGTGGTGGATGGCTATCCGTTGCAGGACCCGGCCCAGTTTGCGCTCATTAACCCAACCGACATTGAGTCAATGGAAATCCTGAAGGATGCCGCTTCGGCCGCTATCTACGGATCACGAGCGGCTAACGGCGTGGTGATCGTGACGACGAAACGCGGCAAAGCCGGTAAAACAACCTTCAATGTTTCGGTGTATACCGGTGTTCAACAACTGGCCAAAAAAATCCAGCTCCTGAACCGCGATCAGTACATTGAAAATGCTATATACTCGTCTAAGCTCAAGAACGTCCCTTACCCCCGCGTCTTCGAGACCAAGCCCGACAGCCTTCCAAACACCGACTGGCAGGATGCTATTTTCCGGCAGGCGATGATCAGTAACTATCAAATTTCGGCCACGGGTGGTACAGACAAGGTGCGGTTTGCCGTATCGGGCGGCTATTTCAAGCAAGATGGTATTTTAAAAGGCTCCTCCTACGAACGGTACAACCTGCGGTTTAACCTCGATGCCGATTTGAGTCCAAAGCTTAAAATGGGTATGTCACTGGCACCCTCCTACAGCAGTCAGTTCCAGCAACAGGCCGCCGGTCAGTTTAACGGCTCGAACGGCACCGAAACGAGTGGAACCCGGGGGTTGCCGAGTGCTATCATTTCGGCAATCGATATGCCGCCAACGCTGCCAATCTACACCCCCAATGGCGATTACGCCCAGTCCTTCAACGGGAATACCAATCCTAACGGCACCAATTTTTACCAGACCAACCTCTACAACCCACTGGCGGTGCTGGAACTCAGCAAGAACAACCTGAAAGGATACCGGCTGTTTGGCAATGGATTTCTGGAATGGCAACCCATCGCCAACCTGCGGCTTAAAACCACGCTCGGTTCTACGCTGAGCATCTTCGACCAATCGGCATACATTCCGGCCAATCTGGCGAACGAGTCCGCTCCCCGCGCCAACTCAACGAACCCGGTGCTGGGGCAGATCTTTGCCCGCGAAGCCCAAACGGTGACGCTCGACTGGCTTTGGGAAAATACCGCTACTTACAATAAAACATTTGGCAATCACAACATCTCGCTGCTGGGTCTGTACTCCCTGCAAAAGCTACAGGCAAAAAATACGGCAACCTCGGGCCGGTCGGGCAGTTACACGACGAGTCTGCTGGATAATCCGCTGGCCTCTCCCGACCGCATTGGTGAGCTGAACTATGATCAGAATGCCTTCCTGTCGATGGGTGGACGGATCACCTACGACTTCAAGAGTAAATACATTTTCTCGGCGGCTATTCGCCGGGATGCATCGTCGCGCTTTGGACCGAACAACCGCTTTGCGTCGTTCCCGTCGGTGTCGGGTGCGTGGCGAATCAGCGAAGAAAAATTCTGGTCGGGCCTGAAGAACACGGTCAGTGAATTCAAGCTCCGGGCCAGTTACGGCGAAACGGGCAATGCCAACATCGGTAGTTTCAACTGGACCAACAGCGTACAGGGACGAAATTACAGTTTCAATCAGGCTCGTACGTTCGGGTACGCACAAAATGGATTTGCCAACTACGACCTGACCTGGGAGAAAAACACCCAGACCGACCTCGGTCTGGAAATGGGCTTCCTGAACGACCGGTTTACACTGGGTATCGACTATTACAACCGGTTGACCACCGGTATGCTATTTCAGAAGGACCTGCCGGGCATCGTGGGGTACGCCACCAACTTCCGCACCAACATTGGCAGTCTGCGCAACCGGGGGCTTGAACTGACGGCACGGGCTAATATCAACGTAGGCGCTGTTCGCTGGACCATCGACGGTAATATTTCGGGCAACCGGAGCAAGGTTATGGATCTGGGCGGGCCAACATCGCTGCCGCCCGTTGCCGCCATTTTTGGCTGGAATAACGTCTATCAGGTCCGGACAGGCGAACAATTGGGCAACATGTACGGATTTGAAGTGCTGGGCATCTTTAAAAACGCGGACGATCTGAGCAAGTATCCACAGTTTGCGTCGGGGGATAAAGTGGGCAACTGGATCATCAAAGATCAGAACGGCGATAATAAAGTTGACGAGAACGACCGGGTGTATCTGGGCAAAGGCGTTCCGAGCTATATATGGGGCATGACCCACTCCTTCCAGTACAAAAACTTCGACCTCAGTCTGATTTTACAGGGCGTTCAGGGTGTAAACGTCGTGAACGGAAACCTTCGGCATATCTGGGCCAACCAGGTATTCAACACCATTCCGCTTTACTTCCGTAATCAATTCGATCCGGCCAATCCCACCCGGGAGACCGACTTCCCGGCGGCTGGAGCGGGGGGCATTCACCCCGGCAACAACCTGACTAACCGACTGCTTTTCGACGGTTCATTTGTTCGTATCCGGAACCTCACGCTGGGCTATTCCGTCCCAGCCGTTTTGCTGAACAAAATCAAGCTTCAGTCGGCCCGCATCTACGTGACGGGGCAGAATCTGTTCACCTTTACCAGCTACCCCTGGTATAACCCGGAAACCAATACGGTTCCCGATTCGCCCGTGCAGATTGGCGTCGATCAGGGCACATATCCGCTGGCCCGTACCTACACCCTTGGCCTCAATATCGGATTCTAACCCACACACAACTCATCTTTTATCGTCGTTAATTACGAAAAACGTATGAAATCGTACACAAAATCAATAAAGTTACTGGTACTCAGCGGTCTTATCTGCCTGTCGAGTGGCTGTGGAGAGAAATTCGTTGACCTGATTCCGCAGGACGTCATTCCGGTCGGGAGTTTTTACAAAAGTGAAGCCGATATTCGGGCGGCTCTGACGGGTGCCTACGGGAACCTGCGGGGTATTTATAATTCCTATTTCCTCTATACCGAAGTGCCGTCAGATAACACCCGGACCTTCGGGGAGAACGAAGTTGGGCAGGGCGAGCTGGACAAGTTCACCTACCTGCCCTCCAGCACCAACATGTCGGGAGCCTGGAACGACGCCTATCGGACCATATCCAACTGCAACGTGATCCTGGACAAGATCAGCCCGGTTTCGTTTGCCAGTACGACCACGAAGGATCAGTATGCGGGGGAAGCTAAATTCCTGCGGGCGCTGATGTATTTCAATTTGGTTCGCTATTTCGGCGATGTGCCGCTGGTGCTGAAGGAAATAACGACGGAGGCTGATGCATACAGTTTCACCCGCAGTCCGGTTGCTACGGTGTATGCGCAGATTGAAAAAGACCTGCTGGAAGCCGAAAAAGTGCTGCCCGCCAAATATACGGGAGCCAACATTGGCCGGGCTACGAGCGGAGCCGCCAAATCACTGCTGGGAAAAGCGTATCTGCAACAGAAGAAATGGCCCGAAGCCGAAGCGAAACTAGCCGAGGTGATTGCCTCCGGCACTTACCGGATTCTGCCGAACATTACGGATGTGTTTGGCGTGGGCCGCGACAACAACGACGAGATCGTGTTTGCGGTGCAGTACGTGAGCGGTGGGTTTGGCGAAGGCAATTCCTACTCGGCCAACTTTGCTCCCCAGCCATCCGGCACCACGATTATCGGCGTAACGGGCAACAGTTTTAACACGGGCACGCAGGATTTATTCGATGCTTATGAAAAGGGTGATGTGCGCCGGGATGCCTACATGGGCATTTACGGCACCCCCCCGAACGTGTATTACTGGGCAAAAAAATTCATTTACTACGTAACGCTCCAGAACGAGGGTGAAAACGACTGGCCGGTACTGCGCTACGCGGATGTACTCCTGATGTATGCCGAAGCGGCCAATAACAACGGCAAAACCGACCTCGCGCTCACGCAGGTGAACACCATCCGCAAACGCGCCGGACTGGCCGAAAAAACGGGCTTGTCCAGAACGGACACCCAACTGGCCATCGAGCAGGAACGGCGGGTTGAGCTGGCCTTCGAAGGGCACCGCTGGTACGACCTCATTCGGTGGGACAAAGAAGTAGCGACCATGCTGGCGTTCAAAGCCAAGTATACGTCTAATGACCCCGCCAATGCCAACATGAGCCCCTCGGCTACCAAAAGACTGTATCCGATCCCCTTCCGGGAGAGAACCCTCAACCCAAGCCTTACGCAAAATCCAGGGTACTGAGTTCTAGAGATCTGAATTTTAGGCCGGGCACCTCACAAACGCCGTTGTGAGGTGCCCGGCCTAAAATTCAGTTGGTCAAACGAACTGCACGCCTACCCCATGTCTGACTGCTTTTGCTTTTACACATATGAAATACATTGGTTCCATTGCCCTTTTTTTAGTGTTAACCCGACTGGCAATGGCCCAGTCGTCAGCCAGTCAACCCCCGATTGATGTAAAGAAAGCCTTTGCGCTTGCGGCCCGGCAATATGAGGGAATGTTACGGACGCACCCTGACACGACCCAGTTTCCGCAGGGTACCAAGCCCGATGGAAGCCCCTATAACAAAACGTCCGAGTGGTGGTGCAGCGGCTTTTTCGGTGGCTCCCTTTGGTACCTCTACGAGCATACCCGCGATCCCCGGTGGAAGGAAGCCGCCCATAAATGGACAATGGCTGTGGCCAAAGAGCAGACCAATACCCGCACGCATGATTTGGGATTCATGCTTTACTGTCCCTTCGGCAATGGCTATCGGCTGACAAAAAATCCAACATACCGATCCATTATGCTAACCGGAGCCAACTCACTGGCTACCCGGTTTCGGCCCGATTACGGCGTAATCAAATCCTGGGAGGGCTTTAAACCAAAAACGGGCGAGTCATTCGATTATCCGGTTATTGTCGACAACATGATGAACCTGGAGTTTCTGTTCTGGGCCGCGCGTGAATCGGGCAATAAACGGCTTCGGGACATTTGCCTCATTCATGCCGATAACACCATCAAAAACCATTTTCGGCCCGACGCCAGCAGCTACCACGTAGTCTGCTACGGCGACGGCGGTAAGGTATTGGCCAAACGCACCTGGCAAGGGTACTCCGACGAGTCGGCCTGGGCGCGGGGGCAGGCCTGGGCTTTGTATGCTTTTACAACCATGTACCGGGAAACGAAAGACAAAAAATACCTGAAACAGGCGCAGCGGATCGCTGACTTTTACCTAAACCACCCAAACCTGCCCGCCGACAAGATACCTTACTGGGATTTTGATGCACCGGGTATTCCCAACGAAGAGCGCGATGCCTCGGCGGGAGCGGTTACGGCCTCGGCTTTGCTGGAGCTGAGCACCTACGGCGGGACATCTGCAAAAACATATTACCAGTCGGCGGTGCAGATGCTGAAAAGTTTGTCCAGCCCGGCCTATCAGGCAGCACCAGGCACGAATAACTTTTTCATTCTGAAGCACAGCGTGGGAGCCAAACCGCTGAAAAGCGAGATTGACGTACCCATCGTTTACGCCGATTATTATTACCTGGAAGCCCTGCTACGCTACGACGCATTGAGAAAAAAGCGAAGCTGAGCCCTTACGATCAAGCCCATGAAATACGCCGTTTTCGTTCTTTTGTTCAGTGTGGGTACGTTCTGTACCGGCCAAATCACCCCGCGCAATATGTTTGGTAAGACGTACTCGCTGGAGATCGTGCGAACTGCACTTGTAACTCGTAATCAGTGGGTGCCCTACCCCAAAACGCCCTCGGCCTGGCAAGTCGTCCTTCCCGATTCGGTCCGTCGCCAACTGGTGCACGCGGGTGAACTTGTCCTCGACAAACCATTTGCTGCGATTCCGGCTACGACAGTCCTTGAGTACACCCGGACCGGCAACCGCTCGAACTACGAACGACTGTCGTTCAGCAAGCGAAATCAGTTGATGGCGTTGGTTTTGGCTGAGTCTGTTGAAGGTAAAGGGCGTTTTCTGGATGCCATCGTAAACGGTGTCTGGTCCATTTGCGAAGAACCGTATTGGGGCTCGACCGCCCATTTGAGCTACCAGCAAGCGGGCATCGGTCTGCCTGACGTGAACGACCGCACCGTTGACCTTTTTGGGTCCGAAACGGCCGCCGTGCTGGCACTGACCGATTATTTTGCAGGTGATCAGTTAGCCAAGATCTCCCCACTGATTCGGCCCCGAATCTACGATGAGACCAACAAGCGGCTGTCAGTACCGTTGCTGACCAACCCCGACCGCTACGGTTATCTCAAAAAAGGAGCAAAAGTCAACAATTGGAACCCCTGGATCATGTCGAACTGGCTGCTGACAAGCCTGCTACTGGAACCCGACAACGCCCGTCGTAGTCTGATCACGCACACCGCAATGGGGCACCTGGACACCTACCTCAACGGTCTGGGCGACGATGGGGGTTGCGACGAAGGCCCACTGTATTGGTTTCTGGCTGGGGGTTGCGTATTCGACGCGCTCGAACTATTGCATAGCGCAACGGCAGGCAAGATTGATCTATACAGCCGTCCGCTAATTCGCAACATGGCTTCGTACATCTACAAAATGCACATCGACAGCAGCTATTTTGTTGGATTTGCCGATGCTCTGCCCACCTTGCAGCCTGACGGACCGATGCTGTATCGGTTTGGCAAACGCATTCAGGACGATACCCTAACGAATTTTGGCCGTTGGTCATACAGTAATTTTGGCGTTTCGTCGCTGCCCTCGCCGGCAGGTAAATTCCGGCAGGAGTTCAACCGGCATCGTCAGCTAAACAACCTGCTCACCATCCGGGACCTCGGCCCACCTGACAAAAAACCGTTTCTGAATGTGCCGATCGTTTGGTTTCCGGATGTGCAGGTGATGACCGCCCGATCCCCGAAAGGGTTGTTTCTGGCAACGCATGGCGGGCACAACGCCGAAAGCCACAACCATAATGATGTAGGCGATTTTGTGGTGTATGCCGACGGCCAGCCGGTCATCATCGACGTTGGACGCGGGGCATATACAGGCAAAACGTTTTCAGCAGAGCGGTATAGCCTGTGGTTCAACACCTCGCCTTTTCATAATGTACCGCTTGTAAACGGCATTGGGCAGCAGGAAGGGCGAGCGTTTGAAGCCCGGTCGGTCAGTCAGAAAACGGCAAAGCAAACGGCTACCCTGACAATGGACCTCGTCAACGCCTACCCGGCCCAGGCGGGGATTCAACGCTGGAATCGGTCGGTAACGCTGAATCGAAAAAAGGAAACCATCACCATTGCCGACGATTATGCGCTGTCACCCGCGCCAAAATCGGTTCAGCAAGTGTTTATGACCACCTGCACGGTTGACGCTAACACACCGGGCAAACTCATCTTTCAAACGAGCAAAGGGCGGGTTGCCCTGAACTACGACGCGGCCCTGTGGCAGGCATCGGTCGAGACCGTACCACTAACCACTCCCGAAGACGCACCCATGACGGACTACTGGGGTGGGCATCCCGTCCGGCGCATCGTACTGGCCCAACCCAAACCCGCGGCCACCGGGCATCCTGTATTTACGATTTCCAAATTATACTAAACGAAAACATCCGGCTCCGCAACCGATTTAGAAACACCCACCGAAGCTGAATGGAATAGACTTTTTTAGGTTGGTTTTAGAAAGGCTGGCTGAAGACTCGGCCAGCCTTTTTTGTGCTTATAACGAATGAAAATTATCCAGAAAAAACTGAAGCATAAGCATTGAAAAATTTAGTCAGCCCTGCGATAAACGGCCGGACATCCTTGAAAAACAACGGTATGAGATCGTGCCGGGCCAGTAGGCACTGTTGCGGGAGCAGATAACCATCAAGGAGTATTGGTGTGGTAAAAAATACACCCTGATCTTGCATCACCTCAGTAAGCACCAATCTTTCAGTGCTTGCTGAGGTGATTTTTTATATCACTTTTCTAAAAATTAGCTCACCAAATTCATGAACAGGTGACAGCCAGACGGTAATTCAGTCAAAATAGCATCTGATTTATTTACGGTATCGCTAATCCATGCCTTAGTCGCTTTACCACCAATATCAGCATTGCTTAATCCAGACCTACCATACGCATAAAGATTACCGGTACTCAAATATGATGATTGAATGTGGCCCCTGCCAGGTGCGGTCATGGCAGTATGGCGACGAGAAAAACCTCCATTTTCACGCCAACAACAAAGCCATCTGGCAAAATCTGCGCGACAGTTTCCCGCATCCTTACACCCAAATTGACGCCCAGCGATGGATTCAATACGTAGTTGACCCGGAACAGGAAACCAACTTTGCCATCGTTGTGAACGGAGAAGCGGTCGGCAATATTGGCCTGCGAATGGGTAACGACATAGACCGCTTTTCTGCCGAAATCTGGTATTGGCTGGGCGAGGGTTACTGGGGTAAGGGCATTGTTACGGCTTCACTCCGGGCCCTAATGAATTATGCATTTACCGAATTTGACCTGACACGCCTATATGCCATGCCATTTGCTCATAACGCCGGGTCGGTTGCCGTACTCGAAAAAGTGGGCTTCCAGCGGGAAGGCATCCTGCGATGGAGCGCCGTGAAAGAAGGTGTTCTTCTGGACAAGGTGCTATACTTGTACCTGTCTAGTGACTGGCTAACGGCCAGCAACCCGCTACCCTGACGTTCGTTAGGACTTACCTGTTTTCAGACACCGGGCTTTTACCCGAAACGACCCACGGAATGAACAGTAACCCCATTTTACCCATAAGCAATTCACAGACAACGAACTTACCGGCCGGATACCCGACCAACAAATCGATTGTCGATCTACTGGTTGAGCAGGCGAATGAAACTCCCGATCAGATAGCGGTGGTCTACATGGATCAACAGCTAACCTACCGGGAATTAAACGACCAGTCCAATCAGCTGGCTCATCATCTACAGCGCTGTGGTGTAAAAGAGGACGTACTCGTTCCCGTATGCCTCCATCGGTCTGTGGCGATGATTATCAGTCTGGTGGGCATTTTGAAAGCCGGGGGAGCCTACGTCCCGATTGATCCCGATTATCCGCAAGACCGTATCGCGTATATCCTTGCCGACGTAAACAGTCAGGTTATTGTGGCCGATGCCCTTTCGCAGACCAAACTCAAAGAAGCTCCAACCGGGGCAACGCTGGTTTGTATGGACAACGACTGGCCAGCCATCAGCCTTGAGTCGAAGGAAGCTGTTCCAACTGAGCTGACTCCTCAGAATCTGGCCTACGTCATTTACACATCGGGTTCAACGGGCCGCCCCAAAGGGGTGATGATCGAACACCGAAACGTGGTCCAGCTCTTCAAAATGGAGACACCTCTCTTCAACTTTGGTGTTCAGGATGTCTGGACGCTGTTTCACTCATTTTGCTTCGATTTTTCGGTCTGGGAGATTTTCGGGGCACTTCTTTTTGGCGGACGTCTGGTAATCGTGCCCAAAGCCACCGCAAAAGATACCGCTTTGTTGAGTGCGCTGTTAATACGGCAACAGGTGACAGTGCTCAACCAGACACCATCGGCCTTTTACGCCCTACAGGAAGAGATCGTTGGCAACGCTGACTTACTCGCGATCCGATACGTGATCTTCGGGGGCGAAGCCCTGAACCCGGCCAACGTAATGCCCTGGAAACAGGCCTCTCCCAACTGCCAGATGATCAATATGTACGGCATCACCGAAACAACGGTGCATGTTACGTTCCAGGCCCTTGAGAAAGAGCAGCTGACCAGTGCCAGTAGCCTGATCGGTAAACCCATCCCGACGCTAACGACCTATATCCTGAATTCCGATCAGCACGAGGTGGGTGCTGGCGAAGTCGGCGAGTTATACGTGGGTGGTGCCGGACTGGCAAGGGGGTATCTGAATCAGCCCGAATTAACGGCCAGTCGATTTATCAGGCACCCTTTCAGCAACGAACCCGACGCCCGGCTGTATAGAAGCGGTGACCTGGCCCAGGTATTACCCGATGGCAATCTGGTTTATTTGGGCCGGATCGACGATCAGGTTAAAATTCGCGGCTACCGCATCGAACTGGGTGAAATTGAGCACGCCTTACAGCAGTATCCCGGCGTTAAACAGGCGGTAGTGCTGGCCCGGGAGGTAATCGATGGCGATAAACGACTGGTTGGATACGTGGTTATGGACACCGATTCGTTTGTCCGCCATGAGCTGATCAGCTTCCTGCAAACACGCTTACCCGACTACATGGTACCCGCGCAGCTGGTCCCCATCGATGCCATCCCTTTAACCAGCAATGGTAAAGTCGACCGGAAAGCGCTGCCGGTTCCGGAGCTGTCCGAACTTGTATCAACCCCCTACAGTGCCCCGACTAATCCGACGGAAGAAAAACTCAATGCCATCTGGAAACAGGTGCTGCAGCTGAACCGCGTAGGCCGTCAGGATAATTTTTTCGAACTGGGGGGCAATTCACTACTGGCGGTAAAAACCATTGCTACGCTCAAACAGGTCTACCAGTACGACTTGCCCGTCACCAAGCTGTATCAGTTTCCAACCATCAGCGCTTTGGCGGGCTACCTCGATGGGCAAAAGAAGCAGGCTAATCAACCGCAGAAAAAGAACCGATCAACCATCAGCGAGACATCGGGTGACATTGCCGTTATCGGGATGGCGGGCCGATTTCCGGGGGCCGACTCCGTAGAGGAGCTGTGGTCGATACTAAAGCAAGGCCGGGAAACTATCCGCTTTTTTAGCGAGCAGGAACTGGACAAGACCTTGCCAACGGCGCTTACTACGGATTCCGCTTACGTAAAAGCCAGAGGCATTCTCAATGGGGCCGACCAGTTCGACGCCGACTTCTTTGGACTAAACCCCAGGCTGGCTGAGGTGATGGACCCGCAGCAGCGCATATTCATGGAAATCGCGTGGGAAGTACTGGAAAAATCCGGCTATTCACCCCAAAACTATGCGGGCGATATAGGCGTTTGGGCCGGTTGCGGCAACAACACCTATTACCTGAACAATGTCCTGCGAAACGAGCAGGTAGTCAGTCAAATTGGCAGCTTTCAGGCCATGACAGTCAATGAAAAGGACTTCATAGCTTCTCGAACAGCCTACCAGTTAAACCTGAAAGGGCCAGCGGTCAGTGTCTTTTCCGCCTGTTCGTCGTCTCTACTGGCCATCACACAGGCAGTTGATAGCATCCGTCTTCAAAAATGTGAGCTAGCCATTGCCGGAGGAGCCAGCATAACGGCCCCCATAAACAGC
The DNA here is from genome assembly GCF_054782495.1 of Spirosoma aerophilum. Classification (NCBI taxonomy): domain Bacteria; kingdom Pseudomonadati; phylum Bacteroidota; class Cytophagia; order Cytophagales; family Cytophagaceae; genus Spirosoma; species Spirosoma aerophilum. Next base: position 1,855,356 of record NZ_BAAGSJ010000013.1, read on the forward strand.
GGACATTTGTATGAAGAAGGTGCCATGCTCAGTCGGGATGGGCATTGCCGCCCCTTCGATGCAAATGCCGGAGGAACCGTTTTTAGTGATGGAGCCGGAGTCGTTCTCATTAAATCGCTGGCCGCTGCGAAACGGGATGGCGACACTATTTTTGCGGTCATCAAAGGCGTTGGCGTCAACAACGACGGAGGTGGAAAGGGAAGTTTTACCGCGCCCAATGCCGAAGGGCAGGCGGGTGCTATCCAGATGGCCCTGGATGATGCCCGGATCGACCCCTCAACCCTTAGTTACATTGAAGCGCACGGCACGGCCACCCCATTGGGTGATCCCATTGAGATCGACGGCCTAAACATAGCCTTTGGACCGGAAGCCCGGAAGCAGTTTTGCGCCATCGGCTCCATTAAAAGTAACCTGGGCCACCTGACAGCGGCTGCCGGAGTTGCGGGTTTTATAAAAACTACGCTGGCATTACACCATCGGCAGCTCCCTCCTTCCCTGGGGTTCGAGACGCCCAATCCGGTCATCAATTTTACTGACAGTCCGTTTTTCGTCAATACCGCACTGACCGAGTGGCACTCTCCCACTCCACGCCGGGCGGGTGTCAGCTCCTTCGGTGTGGGTGGAACCAATGTTCACGTGGTGGTGGAGGAGTATGCTCATAAACTACCGGTAAGCGCTGATGAACCAGACGTTACCCGCCCGCTGCAACTCGTTACCTGGTCGGCAAAGTCAACGCCGAGTCTGCATGCGTTTGCCACTCGTTTAGCGGATACATTACAGCAGAAAACAGATCTGAAACTGGCTGACCTTGCGTTTACGCTGCAAACAAAGCGGGTACCCTTTGCACATCGCCGGTTTATAGTCTCTGCTACAGCGAAGGAGTTTGTCGATCAGCTCCAGACAAAGACGACTCCCCTCCAGTCTCTTACACCCAATCCGGATAATCATTCTCCGGAACCACCCGCCGAAACGGTGTTTGTTTTTCCGGGTCAGGGATCACAGTACCTGAATATGGGGCGAGAGCTCTATGAAAATGAGCCGGTCTACCGGCAGGCCGTCGATGCCTGCGCTGAACTCCTGCTTGATCAGTTGGATACCGACATTCGACTGGTTTTATACCCCGAACCGACAGACTCATCGGCTAAAGAACGCCTGAAAAATACCCGCTACACGCAACCTGCCCTGTTCGTTACTGAATATGCGCTGGCAACACTCTGGATAAGTTGGGGCATTCAACCAACGTTATTCTGCGGCCATAGCATTGGTGAGTTTGTGGCGGCACACCTAGCGGGTGTCTTCTCATTGGCCGATGCCCTCATGCTGATTGCCGCACGCGGTCGGTTAATCAGTGGGCTGCCCCGAGGCAGCATGCTATCCATCCGGGCCGATATCGCCGACATTCAGAAACTCCTCCCACAAACACTGTCGATTGCCGCTATCAACAGCCGCAGTCAATGCGTGGTAGCGGGAGCCGACGAGGACATAGCCGCTATTTCCCAACTACTCGATAGCCAGGAAATTCCGAACCGGGTTTTGGAAACCAGTCATGCGTTTCATTCAGCCATGATGGACCCCATTCTCCATCCGTTTAAGGCAATGGTTGAGCAGGTGTCCTTACAGCGCCCCCGAAAACCAATTGTATCGACGGTCAGCGGCACGTGGCTGACCGATGCCCAGGCGACCGACCCTCAATACTGGACCAACCACATGCGACTGCCCGTTCGATTTGCCGATGCGCTGACCACGCTGTCCGATCTTTCATCACCACTGCTATTGGAAGTTGGTCCCGGTCAGGTAACGACCGCGCTGGCTCGTCAGCAAATGGCTCCCCGGTCGATCGATGCGGTGGCCAGTCTGCCGTCAAACACCAGCCATCAGTCCGATTACCGATCCATGCTGACTGCGTTGGGCGAACTCTGGATGAAGGGGCTGGAACCCGACTGGACGGCTTTTTACGGGGGCCAATACCGGCGGGTTGTTGATCTGCCAACGTACGCCTTTAACCGGAAACGCTGTTGGGTCGACCCTTTGCCAGTTGCTTCCAAAAATCAAGCTACTCCTCCCGACCATCATTTGCCCGTTGAACCAACTGTTGAACGACACACCAAGACAACTCCCATGCGACAACATCATTTACGCGACATCATCAATACACTGCTCAAGGACACCCTGGGAATCGACGCCACAACGGCATCTTCAGGGAGTAGCTTTCTTGAACTGGGCCTCGACTCACTGGCGCTCACCCAGTTATCGTTTTTATTTCGCAAAGAATTTAGTTTACCCATTTCGTTCCGGCAGTTAAACAGCGAATACAGCACACTTGAGCGATTGATCGCGTATCTCGATGCGTCCTTACCTGCCGATGCCTATCAGCCTGCCGTACCCGCCACTCAACCCCAACCCGCTGCTACTGCTTCTGCCCAGCAACCCACGACGCCCCAACCAACGCTACTTCCTGATACTGTAGGTGTTGTGGGTGATAAAGATGCCGTGGTGCAATTGTTTGCCCAGCAACTGCAATTGATGGCCCAACAACTGCGTATGTTGCAGGGGGGAGCACCAATAGAGTTGCCAGTCCAGCCCCCTCAAACGAGCACCCTGTCCGAAACGGCAGCCGTCGCCCGCCCGGCAGTCGCCGAAAAGACCCTGCCCAACACCACCGACGTTAAGAAACCATTTGGTGCAGGTGCCCGGATCGAGCGGCAGAGTGCCACGTTGACCAGCACGCAAAAAAGCTTTTTGCATGAGTTCATCGACCGATACACGACCAAAACAGCCGCCAGTAAAGCCTTTGCCCAGGAAAACCGGCGGCACATGGCCGACCCGAGGGTGGTTACGGGTTTCAAGCCCTATACCAAAGAGTTGACCTACCCCCTCGTCGTGGATAAGTCCGCCGGGAGTCGCTTGTGGGACATCGACGGTAATGAGTACATCGACGCTTTGAATGGATTTGGCTCTTCCATGCTCGGCTACCAGCCCGACATATTAAAAAAAGTACTTCACGAACAGATTGAAAAAGGATACGAAATTGGCCCCCAGCACAAACTGGCCGGTGAGGTGAGCCGACTCGTTTGTGACTTCACGGGTTTCGACCGGGCTGCCCTGTGCAATACGGGCTCCGAAGCTGTGATGGGAGCCCTGCGGATTGCCCGCACCGTAACAGGCCGTTCGCTCGTCGTTGTGTTCTCGGGTTCGTACCATGGCACATTTGACGAAGTGCTGGTCAGGGGTTCGGCGGCTTTAACATCATACCCGGCGGCTTCCGGTATCATGCCCGGTTCGGTGCAGAACGTTCTGGTTCTCGATTACGGTACCGACGAGAGTCTGCAGATCATTAAAGAACGGGCGCAGGAATTAGCTGCCGTCCTGGTGGAGCCGGTGCAAAGCCGTCGGCCCGAATTTCAACCGGTTAGCTTCCTCAAACAAGTTCGCGCGATCACAGAGGTCTCCGGAACCGCGCTGATTTTCGATGAGGTCATTACGGGCTTCCGGATGCACCCCGGTGGCGCCCAGGCCCTTTTTGGTATCAAAGCGGATCTGGCTGCTTATGGAAAAGTAATTGGGGGCGGGTTGCCCATTGGTGTTATTGCCGGCAAAGCCGGGTATATGGATGCGCTGGACGGTGGTTTCTGGAAGTACGGCGACGCATCGTACCCCGAAGCCGACATTACTTTTTTTGCCGGTACGTTCGTTAGACATCCGCTGGCGCTGGCGGCTGCCAAAGCCTCCCTGCACTACATGAAAGAGCAAGGCCCCGGTTTACAGAAAGGCTTAACGGCTAAAGCAGCCCGGCTAGCCACCCAGATGAACGACCTGATCGACAGCCAGGAGATTCCTCTGTTTGTCGCTCAATTCGGTTCGCTCTGGAAAATCAAATTCCTGGAGGAGATTCCTTACGGTGAGCTGGTATTTACGCTGATGCGGGAACGAGGCATTCACATCTGGGATGGTTTCCCCTGTTTCATCACCGAAGCGCACACCGAAGACGACATAAGCCAGATCGTCACGGCTTTCTCGGAAAGTCTGGCGGACATGGCCGAGGCTGGGTTTATGACCGCAAAGAAGCCAGAAGTATCCAGTACTGCTGCTCTGCAGGTCAATCTGAATCACCCACCCATGCCCGGCGCCCGATTGGGTCGGGATGAGATGGGGAATCCCGCCTGGTTCATTGCCGACCCCGACCGGCCGGGCAAATATCTGCAGTTGGTGTACAACTGACGATAAACCATTTTAGGGTCGACGGGTTTGTAAAAGCACATCCCTCGACCCTAAAAGCGATCTAATGACTACCCGGTTTCAACAGTATTGGCAGCAACTTAAAGAATCGCTTTGGTTTGTGCCGGGTTTGATGGTTCTGTCTTCGTTCGGGCTGGCCTTTGGGCTGGTGGAGTTTGACGTGCATACCAGCTGGCAGGGCCATAAAAAGCTTCCGCTTCTGTTTGGCACGGGTGCCGACGGGGCCAGAGGGATGCTGTCGGCTATTTCCAGTTCGATGCTCACGGTAGCTGCGCTGGCCTTTTCCTTAACGCTGGCCACGATTACCCAGGTTAGCAGCCAGTACTCACCCCGCGTGTTGCGCAACTTCATGCGCGACCGGGTCAATCAGGTGGTGATGGGTTATTTCGTCAGCGTTTTTGCTTATTGCCTCATCGTTCTGGGCACAATTCGCGGAACGGATGAAATTAAATTCGTTCCGGCAACGGCCGTACTGGCCGGTTTGATCTTGGCCCTGGGGGGCGTAGCGGCCCTGATTTTCTTTATTCATCACATAGCCGAATCCCTTCAGACCGGCACCATCGTTCAGCATATTTTCCACGAAACGAGTAAAGCCATTGAGAGCCTGTTTCCCGAAAGCTTTGGTGAACCGATCGACGACCCTAAAAAAGCAGAAGCCGCCCTGCGCTACTCCGATGAACAGACAGGCTGGTACCCGGTCAAAACCAGTCAGTCTGGCTACCTGCAACGTATCAATACGGATGGCCTCCTGAAATGGGCCACCCAAAATCATGTTGTCCTGCGCATCGAGAAGGAAATGGGTGCCTTTGTGGGCGAAGGAACGGTACTTTTTAGCGTACGTAGCGGCATGGAACGCCCCGATCCCGACCAGGCCGACTGGCCCGATGACCTGATAACGTACGTGAGTATCGGGCGGCACCGCAATGTTGAACAAGACGTTGCCTTTGGTATTCAGCAGTTGGTCGACATAGCCCTGAAAGCACTCTCTCCAGGTATCAACGATACCACGACAGCCATTATGGCTGTCGATTACCTCGGGGCAGTAGGTGAACGACTGGCCCGACGTGAGTTCTCCTCCCGATTGCGTTCCGATGGCAGGCACCTGCGGGTTCTTTTACGAAGTTCGAGCTTTGATGATTACATCCGACTGGCGTTTGACCTCCCCCGTATCAATGCGAAAGGTAACTTCGCTGTTTTTCGACGGTTGCTTCGGGCGCTGGCGCTGGTAAACGATGCCGCCTGTTCGGTAGATCGTAAACCGATCTTACGGGAGCAGGCCTCCCTGCTTATGACCTACGCTGAGCAGACACTCAGCAGCGATTATGAAAAACAGCAGGTACTCGATTTATACACCCGATTAATGAAGGCCTGGTCGTAAGCTATTTTCCGGTCTCACCTTTTTTCAGCCTATCCCCATTTTCATCAACTACGCGCTTACTCCAGACCCGGATTTCGCAGGGCAGGTATACGACGCAGATCGCCCGTTCTTACCTTGCTGATGTGTTGAGTTAACACGTTTTTCAGGGCTTTATCGGGGCAGTACGTCAGTGCCAGGGTAAACGCCTGTATGGCTTGCTGTCGGGCGTTCCGCCTGACGTACAAATTTCCTAACTCCCAGTCGGCCATGAAGTTTTTAGGATACAGGTCAACGGCAGCCTTTAAAAAGTGTATTGCTTTGGCGGTATCCGGTTTGGCATCGACGTACAATGCTTTGAACCCCTGTCCCCCCAGCCAAAAAGCCCGTTCGTTGGGTAGATAAAAGCGTCCCCGGTACACCAGCAAGTTGCCCATACGGGCTACGGGCCTGGCTTTTCGGAATACAGCCATCTCGTTATCCAGGTCATACAGATTGGGCGCTAATCGGTTGGTCGATATAAAAAACGTGCCCGACACATATGCCGATTGGTAACGGGCGCTGTCCTTCTCCGGACGTTCACCTATCCAGTGTATGTTATAATGTTGCTTCTCCGAACGACTGATTCCGTACCATATAAAGGGTATCTCGGCCGTTGGTTCCAGGTTCTTTTTATAATACTGAATCAATTCTGCTGACCGCTGGCACAAATCGACACCTTCATCACTAAAATAGTGATAACTGTTGGCGGCTCCTCCGGCAAATTCGTTAAAATATTCCCACGGACGCGTTACTGGCAGGGCCGATACAAGGGCAGCTACCCCAGCCAATACAACACCCGTCCGTCCCCATGTCAAGCCACTGGTCCAGGCGGTCGTAACTGCCAGGGCTCCCAGCAACGCCAGCACCGGCAATAATGCCAATGCATGCCGAACTCCTCCATAGGTAGACCCCGTTGCCAGAGCCAGCCAGAACAACCCGGCTAACAGTCCCAAACCAGCCAGCGGCAAGCATGCCGAACGGGGTAATTTCCTGCCGATCAACAACAGTAGCCCTGCCACAGAGAGTAAGAGCAGCCCAACAGGCAGTTTAGCGGCCCAAATGACCGGCGCATAATAGAAAGGAGCGCGGTTGAAATACGTCTGCCCAAAGGCATATACGGAAGCGGCTCGACCTTCTACCCCGGCTCGGAACGTGTCGGCCAGTCCCCATAAATAAGAGGCAGGCAGCCAATGCGCGTCCGACAGGCCATGAAGTATGGTTTTGGACATTGGTGACTGTATGTCGTCAATTTTGGCAGACAGCGGCCGGTTGAAGAACTCCCCGACAGTCGGGCTATCGCGATAACGAAAGCCGTAAAAACCCCACAGCACCACAACCGCACCCATCAATACGCCAGCTACCCGAAGGAGCCGCCCTACCCTGCCGGGCAACGCCTTTTGTCGTCCATCGACAAGCCTTCTCGTGGGCCCGGTCAGTGCCAGCACACTCCCAGGCAGACCAACCCCAACGGCCGTAATAATAGCCGAGTGTTTAGTGCTCAAGGCCAATCCCAGACAGGCCGCTGCCATCAGCAGATCTGCAAGTCGCCAGGATCGAAACGCAATTACGGCCGCCAGCATAGCCGCAGCCGACGTCAGCGCTACGGGCAGATCGGTCATGACAACGGGCAGATGAGCCGCGACCGTCGGGTCAATGACCAGATAAGCCAGCGTGCACAGCGCCACCGATGACCCGACTATGCGGCCAAGCATAACGGTAACTAATAATAAGAGCAGACTATTCAGCACAAACATAGCCGTCCGGGCCTGATGCTGAACCCGTTCCGGATCGTTCTTCTGGTACACATCCTGTTCGGCAAACTTCCGCTCGTCCTGTTTGTCGCTGAGGGGCCGGAACGGAGCCAGTTTGTAGCCATTCAGTAATACCCATTTCCCCACTATTAATTTGGTTAAAGGCGGGTGTTCGGGGTTTATGCGGAACGAGCCGGTTTGCGCATATGAAGCTCCTGCCATAATGTGATACGCTTCATCGAACGTGAAGCCATCGAGCCGGGTGGCCCAATTCGAGCGTATAACACCTCCACAAATAAGTAGCAGCGCGATCAGCCAGAAGCCGACCTTGCTTGCCAAAGGCCGATAAGATGAAGTATTTAGACGGGTAATTCTTTTTTCAGTGGATAGCATACATGTCTACTGCCCATTGGTCCGAAGCAAGGCAACACATAATACTAAAGGGCATAGGCCAATAAATACATTCACTTTTGTACCAACGGTTAATAGTTTATTAAGGGCACGAACCAGTGGCCGGGCTTCAATCGGAAAAAGTTTATAGAGTAGATTTAAGACTGCCTATTAGTTACCCTTTACCATCCTTGATCAGCCGATTAGTCTTTTACCGTATAGATAATTGCGTCTACTATGTACACCTTCGATCTGGTTGTCAACTTAGCTAACCTAAGCTTTGAAGACGTTCGCTACGAGAGCGAGAACTTATTGATCTATTTAGGCGGCAACAGCCAGATCATTAATCAGGAACACCAATTTATTCAGGATGGCGATCAACTCCGAATGCCGGTCATTTGTCCTCAACCAAATTCCCTGGATCCCTCATATAGCCATCGATTGGCGCTTCACTGCCTTGAACAGCTCCAAATCAAAACACAAACGCCTTTGGCAATCCGGCCGACAGGGCGAGCCGCTGACATGTTAACCGAACAGGTTCCTGTTACCTCAAGTAGTTATATTCTTTATGGGGACGGTTATTCACCCGTTGTCTGTGGGGATACGTATCGGCCAATTCCCCTTTATCGGTTGCCTCCTTTGAATCCGGAGACAAACGCCTACCAGGACTTAAACCTTTGGCATTACTCCTATCGATGTCTGAATGAGTTATGGTTTGTCAGTAATTATGGCGAGCGATTTGCCCTAAGACAACTACAGCAAGTAGGATCGCCCTTTTCTCAACAAGGTCGACGTTTATGTCAGCAAATTGAGCACCTTACCGGTAAGCCGACATACTACTTTTTAGACAATCGGCGCGGTTGGAGTGAACCCCGAGATAGAGCACAGAAATGCCCCCTTACAGGCCAGGATTGGCTCCTTGAAGGCAGCACATTTAATGACTTTATCGGTTTTAAGTGTGAAACGTCCCGTTTAGTTTCCAGACTATCAAGTATGGTGCGCTCTACAAGTCGCAGGGTAAAGTTCTGACTCCTGATCAGGACCGTGTGCAGGATGAAAGGATAAGGATTACGAAGAATCAGTTGGGCTTAAACCAGCCTCATGTCATTACCGTAAGTAAGGAAATTAACTTTGGTTGTACCCAAACGCAAATCAGCTAGCCAGCAATGAAGCTAACTAGCTGATTATCAAAGTGACCCCGATTGGATTCGAACCAATGACCGCCTTCTTAGAAGGAAGATGCTCTATCCAGCTGAGCTACGGGACCAGATGTAAAACCAGCTGCCCGGGGGAATCTGGTTAGTTTGTCGAGGTGGTCAAGCGGATTTGTTTCCGCTTGACCATTCTTACAGGCCGCAAAAATACGTTCAATGTACCTATAATGCAAAAAACTAAGCTACCAATATCAGCTTTCCCGCTGTTAGTAACTTAATAAGACAATGGAATTGAGTTTGCAGTCCGTGTTCGCCTGGGGAGTGGTAAACAGGCGGTGGTCCGCTATTTATTGATGGGTAGACAAAGCAGCTGCTATAACATTTACCCCCTGAGCAGGGTTATCTCCCCATCAATAGCCATAAACCCATTGACGAACACATGAGTAACCAGTCCGAAAATCTGAAAGTTATTTTTTATAATCCTGCCTCCGAAACCAAAGCCGGAAGCATTGTAGCCGATGCCTATTTTAGCTTCGTACCAACCTTTAAAGAAGGTGAAGAACTAAACATCACCCTTGCCCGCCGGGAAGCAACCGATGAGGTTGTGCATGATCCAATTGGTCACAAAACCCACCGGGTTGTTAAAACGGACTGGGTTTTGATGATTGACGAACCTTCCAAGAATGCGCTGGCAACCCTTGTCGTATCCGTGGAACCAATTAGCCAACACACCCAAACCACAACAGTTTATTCCAATAGTGTGGCCAATCAGATGTAAAGTGGGGCTGGAAGGATTAACGGAGTTGGCCATCAATCAACTCGCATAATGGCCAGGGCCAAAAGGTATATATACCTTTTTCTACTAAAAAACTGTTATCTTGTAAATCTGGAAAAATACCTTAATTATGGCTCGATTTATTGAATTGACAGTTAGTGCCCAAAAGACCTTATTTGACGCCGGACATATTGCCTCAGTAATGGACATGGCTGCGGGATGCTATATATATGTAGTTGGAATTGCTCAGCCGTTTGGGGTATCAGAAACATATCAGGAAGTGGTAGGTGCCTTAAAAAGAGCTCCTGACATCGCCGGTTTTGTCTATTCCCTCATCGACCAGTCTAAAGCACCAAACCCACCGGCTACATTTGGCTTTTAGGTTCGTTCACCCAGTGCTTATTAAAACAAAAAGGCTCTATCCTAAACAGATAGAGCCTTTTTGTTTATTTACCGCCTACCGGTCAGTCTGCCGGCACGCTTCCCGACTGGAATTTTGAACAGCATTGACCTTTAGTACGCAACTGGTGAAACAAATCGAGTCTTTGTCCATCCGGCTGATCGGCAAAAAATTGTTAGAGTATGTCCCCAAACCGTTGAATCACGCGGAGTGGCTCCTTTTAATGATCTACCTCCAGCTTACTATTGATGAGCGGGGAAGAAGTCGCGTAATGCCAACAGCAGAAGAGGAATCGGCCCGGTTATTGGCACAAACGGCAATCTTCCTGATTCAGTAGAGTCATTCAGTTAAAGTCGCTGCGCTTTCAGTTCACGAACGGCGAAATCGGCCGCGCGTGCCGACAGGGCCATGTACGTTAAGGATGGGTTGACACAGGACGACGAGGTCATGCAGGCCCCGTCGGTTACAAACACATTCTTAACGCTATGGATCTGATTATGGCCGTTGAGTACCGATGTTTTAGGGTCTCGACCCATACGGGCGGTACCCATTTCGTGAACGGCTCCGCCCACAACCGAACCCTGATCGTAGCCCTTCACGTTGGTCAGCCCGGCCGATTCGAGCATTTCCTTCGAATCGTTCAGCATATCGACCCGCATTTTGTGCTCGTTTTCGCCAATCTCGGCATCAAAGGCTACAGTGGGCATCCCCCATTTATCCAGCTTCGTTTTGTCAAGATACATTCGGTTTTTGTACTCGGGAAGTTGCTCGCCAAAGCCGATCAGACCCATTTGCCACTGTCCCGGACGGGTTAGTTCTTCTTTCAGCGACTCGCCAAACGACAGCTCAGCCACACTACGCTGCCAGCCCTGCCGACCACCGCCCCCCTGGTACCCGAACCCCCGCAGGTAGTCGCGCTTGTCGGCTCCGATATTGCGGTAGCGGGGAATGTAAATACCGTTGGCCCGGCGGCCATAGAAATACCGATCCTGGCCTCCCTCCCACAAACCCGAAGCCCCAATCCGGAAGTGATGGTCCATGAGATTATGCCCCAGCTGCCCCGAATCGTTACCCATTCCATTCGGATAACGATCGGATACCGAATTCATAAGGAGGGCGGTTGAGGCCATTGCACTGGCACAAACAAAGATTACTTTGGCAAAATAGTCGCGTTGTTCGAGGGTTTCGGAATCAATTACCCGGACACCGGTGGCCCGTTGTTTTTGGGCATCGTGAATAATTTCCCGCACAACCGAATGCGGCCGCAGCGTCAATCGACCCGTCCGGACGGCGGGGGGCAGTGTACAGGATTGGGTACTGAAATAGGCCCCGTACGGACAGCCTCGTATACACTGGTTGCGGTACTGGCAGGGGGCTCGCCCATTGTCAAGCTGAAGTTTATGGGCTTCAGACAAGTTAGCCGTTCGCCCGATGGTCATTATCCGCCCCGGAAAGTTCTTTTCAATCCGTTTCCGTACCTCTTTCTCGACAAGAAACATCTCCATGGGCGGCAGGAATTCACTATCCGGAAGTTGAGGCAATCCTAGTTTTTCGCCCGAGATACCGGCGATCTTCTCTACGTATGAATACCAGGGGGCAATGTCTTTGTAACGAATGGGCCAGTCGACACCCACTCCTTCTTTGGCATTGGCGGCAAAGTCAATATCACTGAAACGGTACGACTGCCGCCCCCACATGATGGATTTGCCCCCTACGATACCGGGCCGTAACCAGCGAAACGGTTTATCCTGTCGATAGGATGTATCGGCACCGGGCATCCAGTAGCTCTGGACGCTATTGGCCATCGTCGAGTCCTGCGGAGCCTGCGGATACCGGGTAGCCAGATCGCCCAGGCGGCTCGTTTCCGGCATCTGCCAGGGCGCCTTCAGGGCGTCTTCATACCCCGTTACGTGTTCCAGCGGACGTCCCCGTTCCAGCATTAACACCCGCAAGCCCTTTTCTGTCAGTTCCTTGGCAGCCCATCCGCCACTAACTCCCGACCCAACAACGATTGCGTCGTAGGTCATCTCTTTTTTTGCGTCTATCGTGAGGTTCATTCTGAAGTTGTAAGTTGGTAAGTGGTAAGTAATAAGTAGTCGAGCGGTACGTGTATGCCTGTATCTGGCACTTACTACTTACCACTTGACCACTTACCACTCCCTTCAAATCGCCCAGCTTTTCTGGGTTGATGTTAGCGGGATGTCACCCTGAAAGCGGCCGGGGATGGCGATGTAATCGAGCGCTTTGGTAGCGCCCATTTCTGACGTAAAATAGCCGACGATCGTTAGCTCACGCAGACTCAGAAAAAAGGGTTTCTCCTGCTGGGCCAGCTGGCCGACCAGCTCGATTCGCTGTGGTGTAGTCAGTTCGCCAAAGGGTTTACCAAATGCAGCCTGGCTACGTTGCTCCGTTTGCTGAAGCCCTCGCAGAAACAACTCCTGCTGGCTGGCGGCACTGCAATGACCAATGACATAGTCAATAAACTGGTCAACTCCAGCCTCCCGGGCACCGGGGGTGTTTGTAGGAGGGATAATTATATCGACCAGGTTGGCGACCAGTGTTTGCTGATCCGCAGAAAACCGGATGGGATTGTCGTTTCGGAATTCGCCCCCCAGTGCAGCCTGAACAGAGAGCGACAGGGTTCCGCCCACCAGCAAAGCCAGTCGCTGCAGCGCTTCCCGACGGGGTATGGATTCAGTAGAGATTGACGAGTTTGGCTTCATGGGTGGTAAGAGAAGGTCATTGGTGCCAGTACATGATCATGTCCTCTAAAGCATCACCGTACAATTCCTTACCCGATTATTTATAATTTTACTCCTTCAGCGTTATTGGTACTGCTCACAATGAATTACAAACTGGTCATTTTCGATTTCGACGGCACGCTGGCGGATTCGTTTCCCTATTTTCTGCGTACGATAAACATCCTCGCCGTCAGGTATAATTTCAAACAGGTTGAGCCACAACATATCGACCAGTTGCGGGAACTCGATGCGCGACAGATGATGAAACTTGCCCAACTACCCGCCTGGAAAATTCCGTTTATTGCCCGGTCCTTTATCCGGCTGATGGCCCGCGACATTGATCAGATCCGGTTATTCGACGGTGCTTCCACACTCCTGAAGCAACTGGCCGATCAGGGAGTTCAACTGGCAATTGTCAGTTCAAATTCGGAAGGTAACATTCGACGGGTCTTAGGCCCTGACAATGCCGCCCTCATCAATCAATATGCTTGTGGCGCGGGGCTGTTTGGCAAGCAGCGCAAATTCAGACGAGTGCTGGCAAATCAGGGTATTAAGCCGGGAGAAACCCTGTGTATTGGCGACGAAATACGGGACATTGACGCAGCCCGAAAAGTAAAAACGGCCGTGGGAGCCGTTTCCTGGGGGTATACCCATGTTAATGCTCTGAAGGTACAGACAGACATTACCCTGTTCAATTCGTTCGAGGAAATTTCATTGGCTGTATTGGGGAACCCTTCCCCAAAGAGTTAGTGAGTCAGCAGCTCGAGGATAAACGCCGTTACTGAAAGATGTGGCCGTTATCCCCGAGCTGCTGACGCTTATCACACAACCTTAAAAACGGGGCTGAACAAACGTAGAGTCCGGACTGAACAGGATGTCGGGAGCAGGGCGTTGGGAATAGGCTTCCCATTCAGCAGAGGGTTCGGGCAGTTGTCCGTTGACTTCATTAATGAGCGATTCCAGAAATTTCCGTTCCTGCTGATAGATATGCACAACCGATTCATTGGAAGCATCCTTCGCTTTCTGGCCTTCGGTCATCACGGTTTTCCAGCGTTCGATGAGTTGATTAAGCACATTCGACAAAATAGATTGATCATTCATGGGCATACTTGCTGGATTCCGTCACAGCATCGGGTTCATTGGCTGGTATTCAGAAAAGAACCCGATTCCGGTTAAAAAGTTAGGCCTGCCCGGTCAGGAATACACCGGCCGTTGCCGTTTACTTACCATCAAGACTACTAAAGCGAGACTACTCCAGAGGAGCAGCTGCCAGGTCACCAGCGTCCATCCACCCCAGGTCCAGCACTGAATACCCACCAGCGTTCCAACGGCTCCGCCGATAAAGTAGGATGTCATATACACCGTATTGATGCGGCTGTGAGCGGTACTGTCGAGGGTGTAAATGAGCGCTGTATTGGTCATCTGAATCGACTGAGCTCCCAGATCCAGGAGCAGAACTGTCAGGATAAAGGCGATGGAAGAAGATGGGAAAAGCTTAACGATCAATACGCTTACGATGAGCAGGCACGCCATGAACAGGCGTATTCGACTGGCATTACCCTTGTCGGCCTGTTTACCAAAAACAGGAGCCAGTAAAGCCGCCCCGATAGCCAGCAGGCCAAATAAGCCAATGGTACCGGTTTGGTAATGAAAAGGCGGACCACTGAGGTGAAACGTCAGCGTGGTCCAGAAGGAACAAAACGTGCCGAACACCAGCGCACCCAGCAAGGCCGTATTGCGCAGCAGCGGAAAACGACGAACCTGCACCAGTGTGGAGGTGAGCAAATCGGCATAACTACCGGTGAATGCTGACGGTACATTGGGTAATGAAAGCTGCAGGGCCAGCGCGACCGCGCCAACCATGACTGCCGAAATGCCGTATACATACCGCCAGCCAAACCATTCGGCAATAAAACCACTAAAGACGCGGGCAAACAGTACGCCCACTAAAATGCCGGTGAATATAATACCGACAACCCGGCCCCTGTTTTCTTTGGCCAGACTGGCTGCCATCGGCACAATGATCTGAACAGAAACGGCAAAAAGACCGATCAGGAAACTCATGATATTCACGATGAGCAGGTTGCTGGCCACGGCCATACAACCCAGCGCTATTACCAGCAGTACCTGCAACAGCAGCATCAGCCGCTTCCGATTGACCTTATCGCCCAGGGGCGTCAGAAAGAAAAGACCCATTCCGTAACCAGCCTGTGCCAGCACCGCCACCCGACCCACCTCATTTTCACTGGCGCGAAACGAGTGAGCCAAATGCGGCAGAATGGGTTGATTGTAATAAATATTCGCCACACAGACACCCGCCGAAATAGCCATGATGGCAATCTGGCCCGGTGTTAATCCATTGCTCTTCATAGAGACAAAAATAAGGATGTCCCTCCAAAGTAGCAGGGCTTTCGATAAGACCCGTGACGATTACCTACTACTCTGCGAGGGATCTGGGGCACGGGTCTTACGGATAAACGTAACTACCTCATCATTCCTGAGGCTGAACAGGTGAGTTCGATGGCTCACTCACGTAAGAAGGCACGCCAACCCGCTGGTAAAGTTTGGCCAGTCGGTGAGCGTGTTCATCATACGCACTCTCGAAGAGCGAGACCGCTTTTTCCGGTCCAACGACATTCCCGGCCGAAAGCACAGTGGGCGGATGCCCGGCTTTGGTGAGGAACTGGGCGACCTCTGCCTTGATGCAGTTGACCAGTACAACCCCTCCCACTGTCGAACCCGGTGCTACGGGCGTGTCCAGCCCCGGCACGGTGATCATGGCATCGCCAACGGGCGCACCGGTATCCAGGATCAGGTCAGCGAAATCGCTCAGCTTCTTGCCGTCTGCCCGTTTGCTG
Organism: Spirosoma aerophilum; assembly: GCF_054782495.1. NCBI lineage: Bacteria > Pseudomonadati > Bacteroidota > Cytophagia > Cytophagales > Cytophagaceae > Spirosoma > Spirosoma aerophilum. The sequence goes on from NZ_BAAGSJ010000013.1 coordinate 1,871,057, forward strand.
GTACTTTTTTCGGCATGGTCTTTCGTGATCAACGCCACCACTTTAATACCCTGCTGCTGAAACAACTCGGCCATTTCGATGGGGACCACGTTGGAACCACTGGAGGAGATCACCAGCGCTGAATCCAGATTCGACAGGTCATAGTTGCGGAGAATTCGCTGGGCCAGACCGGGCACATTCTCCAGAAACATAGCCTGACGCTGACCGTTGGCTCCCACAACGAGGTTATGAAAGGAAAGCGAGAGTTCAACAATCGGGTTGAATCCCGGAAAAGAGCCGTAGCGCGGCCACATCTCTTCAACCATGATCCGGCTGTGGCCACTGCCAAACAGATGCACCATACGTCCGGCCAGAATGGTTTGACTGAACCACTGGGCCGCCTGCTGAATAGCCTCCGACTGTTGCTCGATGGTTGTCAGGATACCGCGGGAACGCTGAATATACTCGGCGATAAGGGTCATACTCGTTACAGTTAATCGTTCAAGAAAGCCGCAGCGCCAATGGCCCCGGCCCATTCTTCAAAATACGCTTTACAGAGAGTGGCCTTCTTACCGGACGGCCGCCATTCAAACAGGTCGAAAAAAGTTTGAAGGGGGTCGAGCAGGTCCCTGTCGGCCTGCATGATGCCGCCCCCCAGCACGACGACCTCCGGCGAAAAGGCGTTGACCATGGAAGCCAGCGCAACGGCCAGTTGCCGGATGGATGTCAGCCATACCTGAGTAGCCAGCGGTTCGCCCTGCCGGTAACCATCGACCAGTTCGTAGGTCGATGTATAGCGGCCAAACGACCGGCGGCCAACAGTTACATTCCCTATGGCATCTTCCAGGCTGCCGGGCATATTGGTGATATCGGGATGAACACTGTCGGCGTTTACTGTCGTATGGCCAAGGTGACCCGCCATTTGAAAAAAGCCCTGATAGAGCTGTCCATTCAGTAGGAGTCCTCCGCCAACACCCGTACCCAGGGTTAGCATCAGGCCATGCTGAACGCCCCTGAGGGCACCAAAGCGAGCTTCGGCCATGAGGGCAGCATGCGCATCGTTCAACACCCGAACGGGTTGACCCAGATAGGCCGACCAGTCGAAACCTTCCAGCCCCTGCAGGCGGCCCGGCATGCAGGCAACGGCTGTGTTGTCGGGCGTAGGGAGCCCCGGCGCCGACAGGCCAATTCCCTGAATCGGTGCCGTTGCCGCCAGACGCAGGGCCTGAACCGTTTCGGCCACGGCTCGCTGCCAGTGCCCGCCTTCGCCGTCGCCGGTTGGGGTAAGTAACTGGTGCAGAACCGCTCCATTGTTTGCGTCAATCAGTACACCTTTAATTCGGGTCCCACCCAAATCTATACCGATTACCGACTTACCAGCCGGGTGGTCCCGCGAAATTTCCATAGGAGTAGATTGAATGTCAAAAATACGGACTGTCGACCGAAGACAGTTCTCAACGTCGGCACTACCGAATCAGGCATATCGCTCTTTCAGCAGGTTCATCATGAACACGTTTATTTCCCACTGGTCACCAATGGGCAACTGGGTGTAGGGCATAACGGGCATGTAGGTCGCCGGGCCGAATTCGGTCGTAACGGTCAGCTGTGTCCCGGCGGCCTGGTGTGTTTGTACAACCCGATCCCACCAGGCCAGATGCGTGCTGAAGGTCAGCGCCCACTCCGGCGCTCGGGGGTCGTTGACCTGCGGCCCTTCCGGATGCCCTACCCGACTGTGGATATGGTCAGTATGGGCAATGGCCAGATTGACCGATTCGGCCTGATCCTCGAGCAGCGACTCATGGACATTGCACCAGTGCGAAATGTCCAGACAAATACGCAGGTCGGGCAATTGAGTCAGGTACTGCCGGGTAATATGACCCGCAAAAAGGGCTTTTCCCCGGTGGGTTTCGTGCGTGATGTGAACGCCTGTTTCGGCCGCAATTCTGGTGGCTATGTCAAAAAGATGCCTGTTCTGATCGAATGAAAAGTAATCCTTGCCGGTCTGGCAGTTGATGAACACCGGCTTAACGTCGGCCAGGTTGCGCAGGTACATTTCATAGTTCCGGCCGTGTTCGTCCAGATCGGCCTCAAACGACTGCCAGTACTGACCGATGAACTCAAGGTCATGTCCCCGTATCGTATCAATAACAGCCTGTCGGGCTTCGGCCTCCAGGGGCAGTGCCATTTCGACACCATCATACCCAGCGGCTTTTACCCGTTGACAAAACAGGGGGAAAGGCAGCGTGTTTCCCCATTCGGGCGCGTAAAATTTGATCGGCATCAGCTAATTACTTTTTCAGGTCTTTCAGATAAGCAATGCTTTGCGGCACCTGCGTAGCAATGCTGGGGCTTTCGTCTTCAATGTAAAAGTGCTGAACGCCCGATTTCTGAGCCGCGGTCAACACGGCCGGCAAATCAATCTGACCTGTTCCCAGCGCTACATCGTTCTCGACCGGTGTGCCGCCCGACAAATTACCGACAATGCCCTTTCGCAGGTCTTTCAAATGCATCAGTTTAAAGCGTTTCGGGTATTTGTTGAGCAGGGCAACGGGGTCATGACCCGGGAAAACCGTCCAGAGAATATCCAGTTCGAAACTTACATACGTTGGGTCGGTATTTTTAACGATGTAATCGAACAACGTACCGTCTTCGTACGTCTCGAATTCATAGCCGTGGTTGTGGTAGCAGAACGTAAGCCCGTATTCATCTTTCAGCTGTTTGCCAAAGCGATTGAAATCATCGACGGTTTTTTTGGCCATATCGAGCGTAAAAGGGCCCTGATGTGGTATCCAGGCCACCCGCACAAACTGAGCACCAAGGGTTTTGGCATTCTGACCTACCTCCGCCAGTTTGTTTTGCAGATCCGGGTACCCTACCCCGAAAGAAGAACACTTCATCCGTCGCTCGTCCAGGAGTTTACGCAGATCGGCGGCCGTTTTGCCGAACAGATTGGAGAATTCCATGTCGGTAATGCCATACGCCTTGATGGTGTCGAGCGTGGCGGCTACGTTCTTCTGAAAGCTGTTGCGATACGTGTACGACACCATACCGGGCGTTTGTGGAAACACTTTTTTTTGAGCCTGAGCCGAGCCCATACCCAGCAGGATAACGAAAGCGAATACGCTGTTTTTCATAGGTAAAATTGAATAGGCAAACGATCGTCGACCCCGGCAGACAATACCGTTCCAGGGCCTGTTGTACTTCTCAAGCTCAGTCACGGCATTTTTTACCCATTTACCAGTAGCCAATGCCATTTTACAGGCTCCTCAGCCTTACTGGTAGCCCGACACATTTTTTGACTAACTACGCGAAAGCTGTCTTTACGGGCCCTCTGATGCCATACACCCCGGCAGAATCCGGGTCAATGCCCGAACCCTACCGGTGCACGGCGTAACCTATCCTCACTCGGCCACAATCCGCGTTTGCGGGGCGCTCTGCTTGATTCGGTGGAGAAGCCAGGTAAGCTGCGGCAGGCAACACGAAAAAACTCCATAATGCGGGGTCCGCTCACCTCAGATGTCGGCAATGCCATCGCGTGTTTGATTCATAAACCGTCCAATTGGAGAGGTGGGGGCAGGGTAAACCTGTCCCGCTAATTGGCAATATAACGGCTTTCTCAAACCTGCGGGTTTCGTTTAGTGCTATTCTAATTCTAGTCCAGACCTGTGTCGAGTTCTCCGATTATCCGGCAATTCCCCTGCCCATTCCCTTACTTTCTGGGCCAGACAGGCTGTTTCCCACCAGGCCCTGGTTGATCGATTCCAGGTGCGTTTAGGTTGCCACAACCGGTTTATGCCCTTTGTACCAGTTACGTATATACGCATTGGAAGGGTTCTCTATATAAACACTGAAGACAGTCGCTATCATAAGACAAAAAAGGATAGCCATCAAACGAGCGAGCCCATACGGCACCCCGAAGGTATCCATCCAGGGCAGCAGGATATGCTTGCCCATATAGTGGTGAAGCAGGTAAAATGAATAGGAAATGCTGCCCAAAAAAAGAGTAAGCTTGTTTACGATCCAGTTCATACGTCCGGCAACAAATAGAAAAAACAAGCCGACAAACCCGATAATCATACCGGCATGCTGCACAGCAGAAATGGAACGAAACGTATGTCCGTTCTGATGAAGCATACACTGTAGGCCAACGCATACAGCCAACAGAAACACCCGGCGGGCCGTTATGCGGCTGTAATGCATATTGTAAAAGAGAATCCCGACAAAGAACAGAGCCCCCTGATTTAAAAATTCGATTCGGCCGGTCAGCGACTTATACAGGGCTGGCATAAGCGTCGGTAAGATCAGATGCAGCATTAAAAGTGCAACAAGCATCGCTACGCCCCAGGCTTCTATTCGCCGGAGTTGATTCGTGACCAGACAAAGTCCCATCAGTATGTAGAACGTTAGTTCAACACCTAATGTCCAGTAGCTCGGATCAAAGGAATGCACAAACGCCAGTGAAGGAATCATGGTAACGTGCCATGCTATATTGCCGGGCGTTAACTGTGCCGGATCGAAGTACAGATACAAACCAATAGTTAAGCTTAGGGCTACCCAGTAAGTAGGGAACAAGCGCGAAAATCGGGATACCACAAAGTCACGCCATGTCTTCGTGTTGCTGATGCTAAGCAGGATAACGTAACCGGAAATGATAAAGAATAAGTCAACACCCGTACTACCTAAGCTCCATAATGTTGATTGATATCCTGATTCGGTATAATGGTGAGCAGCGACACCCAGAGCAGCAAATCCCCTAAGTCCGTCTAATTCCTGTAAACGTTTATTCATGTGGTAGAAAGTTTCGACCAACATACTAAACGCAGGCGCGTTTCTCCGTTTAATTTATCGTAGATAGACAAAATTAACTAAGCGGTATGAATTCAATATTTACACAAATTCATACTAAGGGGCTTACTAATTTTCAATATTTGTTTACAAAATGCCGGTTCACAGCCAAAAAAGTTTGCTAAATAAAAACTGACGGTTACACCAAGGTCAAGCCATTACCACGGACCGCTCAAACCTGGCCCAGACATAAATCATAAAAACGATTAAAAAGGAAACGTATTTAGCTAAAACAGTCCTCTATCAGCTCACAATAACCAGAGCCTGTATACGTATTCCAAGGCCATTTCGCTTAACAAAAAATGGCTGATATTTTTGACTGAATCCATCGGTTACTGAGTCCTGATTTACGCCGTCTTCAGCTAAAAAGAACGAATAGACTGTTAATGCAGCAGGATGGCATAGCACGCACAGGTTTGCTCATACCATCTGGTTATAGGCCTTACTCGATTGATTAAGGCTAAAATATTTCTTTACACTCGAAAATGGCTTTTCGACCAGAAAATACGACAGTACACTGATTAGTAATAAAAGGATAGCTGATTCAAAGAAATTAATCCAGTTAAGATGGCTGAGAAAAACATCAGGTAGATTTACGTTAATTGTCAGCCAGAAAAAATCATTTTCGATCAACAGGGGTATGATAAGATGGTACAAGTATAACCCATAACTAATTTTACCAAGAAACAGTAAGAAAGGATTATATAAAATGGTATCAACCAAAACGCTTCTTTTAGTATGATTGACAACCAAATAGGTTAAAATCCATAAAGCAATAATACCGGCGCAGGTTCTTAATATCGTAATTTCCCACAGGTCCTGATACATGAACCAGACATACAGGCAAACGCTTATAAGCGCAGCTATCGTAACTCTCTTGTAAAATTTATTGATCAGGTTAGGGTTATAAACAACTACCCAGGACAACAGGGCGCCCATGCCAAAACAATCAAAACAGGTAAAGGGCAAAAGGTGGCCCAGGGGAATAGAACGAAATAAAAACTGCGTAACAACGCCACAAAGAATGAACCCCAGAATAATGCCTAAAAGATATTTTTTATTGAAAGATAACATCAACCAGGGCCAAATTAAATAAAATTGTGCACCAACCGCCAAAGTCCAGACATTGGGTATCGGAGCCTCGAAAACATGTTTTGAATAAAAATAAAAATTAGACGTATAAGTTAAGTAATAATAAAAATCAGCTGTGATCGTATGGGTCTTTTGAAAGTAATAAACCAACAAAGCAATGATCAGTAAATAGTAAATGGGGAAAATTCTAAGGGCTCGACGGGCATAAAACTTCAAGAGCACTTTTACCGATGGGCTTCCGTACGGCCATGTCTTTTCCCGTTGGTTAAATAGTATATTCGTAATCAGAAAACCGCTGATCACAAACAACGTATTCACCCCAATGCTATCCAGACCAAGCTGGCGACTTAAACTACTGGCATCTATCCAATGACTGGCAATAATTAAAAGTACGGCCATTGCTCTGATGGCATCAATTGGTTTGAGATAACCCATATAAAGTATATATCAGTAGATGTATAGTAACTTAGAATATTTCCTAATCGCTGTGCAGAGATTTGTTATAAACTTAAATAGATTATCATTACTAGCCAGACAAAAAACAGGCAAAACGTGTAGCGAAATTACATAATCCATCGAATAAGGTCATTATAAAAAAGGTATTCTCTCGATTCCATTCAACATGCATCAAACCACACAAAACCAACCTCTCCCAGGCGACTACTACGGAATTGTCTATAAAGGCTCTCTCGTCATACCCTTGCTGGTTATTATCATGGTCATTGCCCTGGCCCTTTGGCTATGGTCTGCAAAGAAGCGGAAGTAACTAGTTTAGCAGCCGTATTTCCGTTCACCCACTAGTAAAAGAAGACACAAATTTGTGGGTGAACGGCCTACAGTCGATAAGCCACTATAGGCATCTACCAACTATCTAGAAAAAGACAGACCGATGCCAGACTGTCCCTCTCAAGGCACTTGACAAATTGCTCAAGACGCTTGTCCACGTTCCATGCTCACCGTTGATAGGTGCGCCCAACTATACCAAATTTGTATTACATATAATAAAACTATAATATAGCAGTTCGTTACAAAAATCGGACTGCCTATGATAGACACTATAGACCATCTGCTGCCTGACTCTATTACGCGAGCCAGGGTATCATCCAAACATAAAATTCCCTTTCTGACCGCTATGGTGCAGGCGGGCGGCTTTCCCTCCCCCGCCGAAAACTACGTCGAACGACGGTTAGATCTCAACGACCTCTGCATTGCTCATCCCGAAGCGGCTTTCTTCGTTCGGGTGACCGGCGACAGTATGATCGGGGATCGAATTTGTCCGGGTGATGTATTGGTGGTCGATAGTTCGAGAACGCATATCGACGGAAAAATTGTCGTCGTCTGGTACGATGGCGGCCACTCCGTAAAACGTATCAAGCAGGCGGGTGAACTCATCGTGCTAGAATCGTCCAACGAGAAGTATCTGCCCATTTATGTACATGCGGGGGAAGCATTCAGCATTCTGGGGGTGGTCACGCATAACATTCAAACCGTTTACTGATATGTTCGCTCTGGTCGATGCCAACGCCATGTACGTTTCCTGTGAACGTAGTTTCAATCCGGCTTTGATCGGCAAACCGGTTGTCGTGCTGTCGAACAATGACGGGTGCGTAGTAGCCCGCTCCAACGAAGCGAAAGCGTTGGGTATAAAAATGGGCGTACCCCTGTTTGAGATCAATGCGCTCCTGGAACAGCACGACATAGCTGTTTTCTCGTCTAACTACACACTCTACGCCGATATGAGTGCCCGGCTGATGTCGCTGTTGAACCGCTTTGTAGAAGACGTAGAGGTGTATTCAATTGATGAAGCTTTCCTGGCCGTCGATGGCTATGAGGGACTATACCCAACGTATCAGAGTTTGGGAGAAACGATTCGCACCACCGTCAAACAGTGGCTTCGTTTACCCGTATGCATTGGGTTCGGCCCAACCAAAACGCTGGCCAAGCTGGCGAATAAAGTAGCCAAGTCAAGGCCCGAACTCAATGGCGTGTGCGTACTGGATACCCCCGAACGAATAAACGAAGCCTTAACTGATTTTCCTGTGGGCGATCTGTGGGGTGTGGGACGACGGTACGCGGGCAAGCTCAAGCAGAACGGTATCACGACAGCCGCCCACCTGCGCGACGCCAACGACGACTGGATTAACAGCGTCATGACCGTTAACGGGCTTAGACTGGTGCATGAGCTAAGAGGCTTCCCCTGCCGGATGCTGGAAGTTAGTCAACCCCCTAAAAAAGCCATCGTGTCGGCCCCCAGCTTTGGGCGTATGGTCCCCGACCTGCGAACGATCACCGAGGCTCTGACGACTCATTTAGCCCGGGCGGCCGAGAAACTACGCCGACAAGACTCCCTTTGTGGCACCCTCACGGTCTTTCTGCATACTAACCGGTTCCGGCGAACGCCCGGCAATAGGCAACTCAGCAAGCAATATTACAACGCCCGGACGATTGAGCTACCCCACCCAACCAGCAGCACCTCGGAACTTATACAGTATGGGGAAACGGCGCTTAAGTCCATCTTTCAATTCGGCTACAACTATCAGAAAGTAGGCTTAATCCTTTCCAACTTCGTCCCGTTCGACTACCGGCAAAAAGGCGTATTTGTGGAAGGCCCCGACGAACGACTCCTAAAACTATCGGGCGTTATCGACAAGCTGAACCGTCGACACGGACGGGATTTTGTCCGGCTGGCGTCCCAGAACGGCAAGCCCGATTGGGGCCACCGGCAGGAGCATTTGTCAAGGTGTTACACCACTCGCTGGAAGGATATATTGACAGCGAGTTGATGGAAACCTGTACCGTTCCAGCTAAATGTGAACAATTCCAAAAGTTGTGGAGGGTTTGTATTCTCCATGTTTGTGACCGGAATCAACCTAACTTGTTTGGAGAATTTTCTACCTCGGTTAGGTTCGTCATGTAGATTTTCCCCTCGACCTCCTTTAAAATTGTGTTCTTGCTTCAAGTTGGTTCACAATTTTATGACTTGATCCAAAAAGCTACCGTTGGAATAACTGAGCAACAAAAAAGCACTTACCATTGCTGATAAGTGCTTCTTAATTTGGGACTTTAGATGTCGGGGTGGCAGGATTCGAACCTACGACCTCCTGCTCCCAAAGCATTAGCCCACAATACCAGATAGTATTTAGAATTCATATAAATACTTGGAATACAGTTAATTATATACATTTCTGTTTCTATTGATATTGGTTAGTATTGGCTAAAAATGTACCTTTGTTTCAACCAGTGTTTCAACCGGAAAGTTTATAATAATCTAGGCTTACATGAGATCAGGGCACATTTTACGCTAAACGTTTCAACCAATGGCAAGAGCAACAGAACACAAAGAAGGAAAAGCAACTGTAAACATTGTATACTATACTCACAAAACTCTATCAGACGGCTCTCATCCATTCCTTGTTCGTATCACTAAAGACCGTAAAAACCGTTGGATCTCTACAGGTATTAGCATACATCCTGAATTCTGGAATAAAGAAAAAAATACTTTCCGCAAAAATGTACCTGAGAAAAAACGTACGGAGCTAGAAGTAGCCTTAAGGAATTGGAAGGATAGATATACCGATGCTGCCGAAACATTAGCAGGTGATGATGAAGTACATGATGTTAAATCAGTAGCCGAAAAGGTTAGTAGTGAACGCCTTTCAACCAGAAAGTTTAAATTATTAACTTATTTTGATGAGATAATAAGCCAGTTTGATAAGGCTGGAAATATTGGAAATCGTAGGGTTTACCGTGACGTTCAGAACAGTTTACGCCGGTTTTTAGGAAAAGATGAGGACGTATCTTTTGAAGCTGTTACAGTTAAGTTCTGTAATGAGTGGGAAACTAAAATGAGAAGTGAAGGCGTAACTGAGGTAACCTTATCACTTCGCTTTCGTACTCTACGAGCTATCTTAAATAAAGCTATTGCTAACGGCTATTCTAAAGCCACCTCCTACCCCTTTGCCCGAAACAGCTCAGAAAAAAACAAATTCCAAATTGGTAAATTTGACACCAAAACCAGTAAGCGGGCAGTCAGTAAGGCAGATATTCGCAAGATAGACGCATACCAACCTTCAAAAGAAGAAGGCAAGTATGCCACCCTACGGAATACGCAAGAAAGACTACAGGTTGCCAAAGATATTTTCCTTTTTTCTTATTATTGTGGGGGTATCAACTTTGTAGATATAGCTGCTTTGAAGTGGTCAAACATTGGTAAAGACTTGGATAATAAACCCCGCCTATCATATATTCGGCAAAAGACTGGAGGTAAATTTACACTCCTGCTCATAACTCAATCTTTGGCTATTTTAGAACGTTACAGGCCACAAGAATTACTTAATACTAGTTACATTTTCCCCATCCTCAATTCAACCTTACATAAAACACCCGCTCAAAAGCATAATAGATGTAGTAAGATTATGGGACAGGTTAATGTTGATCTAAAAACTATTGGCATTGCAGTTGGCATAGAAACCCCTTTGACTACTTACGTTGCCCGTCATTCATTCGCAACAGCCTTAAAACGTTCAGGCGTTACAACTGGAGTAATCAGTGAGGCAATGGGACACCGTGATGAACGTACTACTCAGATTTACTTATCTGAATTTGAGACTGATTTAGTTGATGCAGCTTTTGAGAATTTGTAAACAACTCCTTCCGATAAGATGATGAAGCCAGAAAAACTAACGTTGAGTGAGTTAAAAAAGATGGAAGAGGGAGAAATACCCATGACCGAGGAGGGAAGAAATCAGTTAGAAAAGTTAAAATTACAACTCCATAATCTACCAACACTCACCGCTTTAGCAGCAGCTGCAACCAAGGGTTTATTAATTCCAAATACCCATACTTCCATTCTCGCTAAGTTGGGAGACACTTCAGTATCGAATAAACTAATATTCCCAAAACCCTATATCCCTGAATTTTTCACAAATCCTCAAGAAAGAAAAGCTTTTGCGAATCAGATGGAAATTCATAGAGAAGCTATGCGAACGGCTGTATCTTCTCTCGCTTCGGTTGCTTCACAATGGCAAGCTAATCAAGAAACAATTCGTAAATCTGTTGCTTCATTCTCCTTTGCACTTGAAAAGATACGATTTGATAATAGTCAGTTTGTACAGGTATTACAGCGAATCCAAAATGACCCTGTACTAAAACGGCGGTTTGACCTACTTGGAGAAAAAGAGAAAGTTATACGCTCAGTTATTAATAAATGGAAAGATCATCTAATACACCAGATTGAACATAGGCCATTTGATACGTTTGCTCATCAGTTTGAATATGCTTGTTATGAGCTTTTAGACGATGCAAGGAATAACGATCAATTAGCTGCAATTAGTGAACAAGATTTTGTTAATGCCTTAAGGTACATTGCTGAAAAGATTGTAGAGGATGGAAAGACAGAATTAGCAGAATGGAAGAGAAAGCGACAAACGAAAATTCTTCACGAAGGTAAACCTTTATCCGCTAGACAGAAAGTTCTCTTAGTCATATTACAAGACGGCCCCCCGTTTGAACGGCAAGGAGGCAGTAACGAATACAATCACTACCTAAAACTTTGTAAAAGATCAGACCGGACTGGGTATGCCAATGAATCTTGGACTAAAGCTAAATCTCTCATTAAAGACTATGAAGCGGTATCACATTTACTTACTGCCAGTCAAAAGAAAAAAGCTGATGATGAGACAATTATAATACGAGCAGGAAGATAGTAACCCCTTGCAACCACTTGCGCTATAGCCCGCCGTTACAACTTTGCACCAGTCAATTAAACATAAGACTGGTATGCAAAATCCTTTTGAAATTATTGTTACTCGTCTAAGCAACATAGAAGCGTTGCTTTTAGACATCAAACATCCCACAGTCCCAACTCCTCCTGATGCTGACCCCTACGGCGATTTTAAATGGTTAGCCGCAACATGCACCGGCATACCATCTAGCACCTTACGTATTCACTCAGCATCGGGCAGGATACCGGGTGTGGTCAGATTTGGTAAGCGTGTCCTATATGAGAAGGCTGTAGTCCTAAATTGGCTACGCAGCCAGACACGCCAACCAATTGATATGACAGAAGTTGAGCGTGTTGCTGATTTACAGGTAAACGCTCAACTTAGTAAGCGTTCGCAGAAGGAGGGCGTAAAAGGATGAGCCAGCTACCCGCTTTTCGGGAACTCCAAAACTTTATTGGAGAACAGACTGCCCGCAAACCTAGAAGTAAAAAGCCTAAGCCCGAAACCGCCAATCAATTAACTCGGCGTATAGTCACCTACGTTCAAGAGCATGGAGGTTATGCCACCCGTTTACAATCAACCGGAACTTACAGGGACGACCTCAAAAAATATGTACCAAGCCAACAAAGGGCAGGAATGCCGGACGTGTTAGCCGTTGTTGATGGGCGTGCTGCATTTGTTGAGGTAAAGGTCGGAAAAGATAAGCTGTCTGAAGTGCAAAAACAGACCATATCAGACCTTGAACGGGCCGGGGCCAGGGTTTACGTAGCTCAAACGTTTGAAGGCTTTCAGGAGTGGTTTACAGCTTATTTTTCAACTCCACCTTTTGCATAGCAGCCCTTATTTCTCACCAACCATTGGCGTGTTAGTAGCTGATTTAGTGCCAATGCTGTACGCACTGATGCCAACTCCCGCCATAGCGATGTATATCCTGTGGCTCATTACTGATTTCATCAACCGTAACTTGAATTCCAACAGAAAAAGGCGTTCCCCCGAACGCCCCTAACTCTCTGAAAACATGCTTAATCAATTAAACAAAGATACATTAACTGTATCAAAAATAACAGCTCAACTCAAGACTGATGCCCAACAAATGCGCCTAACCGCCTTTGTTGGTAAGTCCCATAAACAGTTAATGAACAGCCTGTTAGAACAGGTTGAAAAAGTTGACTTTCGGCAAAAGGCCGGGTTCGAACCTGACGACGATGAAATAAAGTTAAAAAAACCGCACCAACTAATTATTACGGTTGAGGAACTGCTAGACCTTGCTAAACGAAACAAATGGGGCTTATGTCGGCGGGAAGGGTTTTTCTACTCTTACAATGGTGCTTATTGGAGACCTTTGGAGAAAGATGACTTAAAAGCATTTTTGCGGCAAGCGGCCGAACGAATGGGTGTTGACAAATTCACCGCCCGGTACGTAGAGTTCTCCAAAGACTTGTTCGAGCAATTTACAGAAACAGCTTATCTATCCGCTCCTGAGGTTGATAGAGATACGGTAAAGATCAATCTGCAAAACGGGACGTTTGATATAAGCCCAATTAGCCAGCAATTACGCGCCCCAAATGCCGACGACTTTCTGACTTATCAATTACCTTTTGCATTTAACCCAGAAGCCACCGCCCCACAATTTCAAGCATTCTTAGACCGGGTGCAACCAGATACTGACTGCCAAAAACTATTAGCAGAATATTTAGGGTATGTCTTTATCAATCCGGCTAAGTTGAAACTGGAAAAGACGTTACTTCTTTACGGCTCAGGTGCAAATGGCAAATCTGTCTTTTTTGAGATCATAACCGCCTTATTAGGGCCGGATAACGTTTCTCACTATTCCTTGCAAAGCTTGACCAATGAACCCGCTTATTGTCGCGCTCATCTAGCAACGAAGCTAGTAAACTATGCCAGTGAGATCAATGGAAAGTTAGAAGCTGACACGTTCAAGCAAATGGTATCAGGAGAACCCGTTGAAGCTCGTTTACCGTATGGTCAGCCCTTTATATTGACTAATTATGCAAAACTCATTTTTAACTGTAACGAATTACCTGCCGATGTAGAGCATACTCCGGCTTACTTTCGGCGGTTCCTCATCGTACCTTTTGGCATAACGATTCCTGACCACGAACAGGATAAGCAATTAGCCGCCAAAATTATTTCATCTGAGCTATCAGGGGTATTTAACTGGATCTTAGAGGGTTTGAAAAGACTTTTAGGTCAAAACCGTTTTACGGATTGTGAAGCAGTAATAGAGCAGCTAGAAGCCTATAAACGACAGTCTGATACTGTGCGGATTTTTCTGGATGAGCAAGGCTACCAAACCAGTAGCGTTACAACGCCCCTGAAGGACTTGTACCGGGATTATAAAACCTACTGTTTAGAGAATGGATACCGGGCCGTTAACAACAAAAACTTTCAGAAGCGACTAAACGCTAACGGGATACAAACTGAACGTGCCCGATTTGGTTTCGTTGCCTATACTCATCGAACTGAGATTCCGTACTAAAATAAAAGTTGTTTTCCATCCTGCACAACCTACATAACCTACACAGATAGATTTTTGCCTGAATATAATGTGTGTAGGATGTGTAGCAAGTGTAGGCAAAAACAAACCTTTTTCTAACTATGCCAGCTACTACACAACTCTACCGATATAAATTCCCTAAAAAAGCCATTAAAGTGGACTGCCCACAGTGTGGGCCGCGCCACCGTAAGACACTAAGCCGATACATAGATACAAAGACGGGTGAAGTTTTGCCGGAAACCTACGGACGTTGTGACCGTGAAAGTAATTGCGGCTATTCACTCAGTCCTTACCAGAAAACTGCAACGGGCCTAAGCTATGCTGATGAACAGAAACAGCCAGCTATACCAAAAACATGGTTTCACATGGCCGGAAAACAGAAGCGGAATCACGTGCAAAGAAGTAGTGTAATACAATGTTTAATGGATATGCAAGGTGCAACCTTAGAACAAGCTGAGCGAGTTGTAAATTATGTTTTTGATAAGCCTGCACAATCTGCACGATCTACACAAGTCCCGGTTATCTACACTATTCCTGACGAGATAATAAAACAATCATTGAGCCACTATCAACAAAATCAGTTTGCCCGGTTACTCGTTAGGCAGTTCGGACAAACTCAAGCGGATGAACTATTACAACGCTTTCAGGTTGGTACGTCGTCCCGTTGGCCGGGTGCGTGTGTGTTCTGGTTAACTGACGAACATTGCCGTACCCGTTCAGGTCAAGTTGTGTTATTTACTGACGATTGGCATAAGGCTAACTATACCAATCAAGAAGGCAACAAGAAAGTTTGCATCAGTTCTGTAAGTTATGGCCTGATGCGTCGATATGCACAGCAACAACAACAGCCCCCTGATTGGTTAACTAACTACCATGACAAAGCCCCCCGTTGGCCGGTGTTGTTTGGCTTACAACAATTGGCAATTGCGCCAGTAGATCAGCCCGTAGCAATTGTAGAAGCTCCTAAAACCGCAATTATCTGTTCAGCCTTAATACCGGGTTTCTTATGGTTAGCAGTTGGAGCATTATCTTATTTGAACGCTGAACGAATAGCCCCCTTGCGCTCCCGTTCTA
The DNA here is from genome assembly GCF_054782495.1 of Spirosoma aerophilum. Classification (NCBI taxonomy): domain Bacteria; kingdom Pseudomonadati; phylum Bacteroidota; class Cytophagia; order Cytophagales; family Cytophagaceae; genus Spirosoma; species Spirosoma aerophilum. Next base: position 1,886,288 of record NZ_BAAGSJ010000013.1, read on the forward strand.
TCATGCTGTTTCCTGACTTATCGAAAGACGGAAAAGCATTTGCCCGCTGGAGCAAGGTAGCTGACGAACTCAATAATAAGGGCTATCAAATCAGAATTTCAGACTATCTAGAGCAACGGGCAAGTAAAGAACAAAAAATAAAAGGATTTGATCTAGCTGACTTTTTATTAATGACTGATAGACCAAGCCCGCGCTGGATTCGGGACGGGTTAATTATTTACGGTGAAGTGTTAGATGTGGAAATAGGCGATGATTACCCAGCGGAATGGGATATATAAAGATTTATAATTTACTCCGACTTAGACATACTCAGGTATTTCAACTCAATAGAGTCAGGGTTTTCAGGTTTATAAATGAATTTCTTAATTGTATTATCCACTGAAGAAAAAGAATGTACACACTGTTCTTTAACGTATTCACATGTCTCTTTAAGCGATTCATTTTGCTTTATCATTAAATCAATTTGATTACTACTATAAGATTCCCATCTCTCTTCTCCGTCTTCATCTTCATATTGAATGTTTCCACCAGACTCTTCGATATAATCTAGATCGTGTAAAGTGGTTTGATACTTACTATAAGTATTAAATAGATTTTCTATGTTATATGCATATTCAATCAAAATTGCTCTAGAATCTTCATTCAAGTAAAGCGAGCTTATGTAGACTTTTGCCAAGTATTCGCTTAGTAGATTTTTTAGAAATTCATTTTGAGCTAAGTGTTTTTTGAAAGTCAACTTTGAAAAATTTATTTTTTCGCTAATCGCTTTACTTATCTCATAAGCTTTAGAAAATAGCTCCTCCAGATGGTTGTATTGACGCTTTATATATTCTGTATGAGATACCTGGAACGCAATATTACTCCTTCCAAGTTCCGCTTTCAGAGGCTCTATTTTTTCTGCTAGCTCAACTTGAATAGTCATTTTAAATAATTCAAATGACTTATTGAATTCATCTTTAACAGATTCTTCAAGTCTTACTTTTTGTCTAATAAACAGCGTTTCAATATATTCTCCGATTCCTTTTTCGATAGCCTTGAACCCAAAAAGCTTAATGAATAGAGAAAAAATTACAACTAAGGTAAAAGCACCCGCTATATAGTTAACAAAAAAATCCATTTAATATGAGAGGTTTTATGTGAAAAAAGCTTATCTTCTTATTTTACAAAAAAGCATATACTTAAATGCAAAATTTAGAATTTCAAATTCTAAGACCGTTAGTTGCTATCAGGAAGAGTTAAAGTCCAAATCTTCTTCAATGGAATTTCACTTTTTATCTCCTCATCCAGTTTATCATATACACTAAATAACTCCTGCAATAAAATTTTTGAATCCCATAACCTAACTTTAAAAAATTGATTCGGGATTTCTTTATATACGCTAGTTTTGAAACCACTCCAAGAAACAAGAATTCCAAAATCAGCCTTAACATTTGACATTACACCAACAAGTTGATCTAAAGTTGGACGATCAACCTGTAAATCAGTTGTCTTCACTTGGACGCAAATTTTAGGGTTACCAAACCCAAGTGGTTCAGGGGCAGCTAACAAATCAATTCCTTTATCTGGACCTTCAGATGATCTGAAAACTTTATATCCCTTAGCTATTAAAATACTTTCTATTAGTCTCGCCATATTATGGCCTTTAAATTTTCTGCCAATATGCTTTGCTATTTGGTCATAAGCCGTTTCCTCAAACTCATGGTATTCTTCTGCATCGTTTGTCTTTGTATCATCTGCTTGGATAACGGTTGATAAAGGCACATTTTTTCTATGCCAATTATTAGTTCGTAATGCCTTCAGTCGGCTTTCAGCATCGTTCCTACTTATTTTACATACCGTTAAAAAAGCACCAAGGGAGTAAAGTATATCTTGATCAATGGAAGTCCTAGGAATATCAGTAGCAAACCAGTCAACTTTTATAAAGTGATAAAAGGGATTCTCGTTCGCTAAATTAAACTGGTATGTTTCTTTAACCTCTCCGAAATGTATAGTGGGTTTAAATTTACTAGGTAAAGCTATCCAGTCTCCTATTTTTATTTCTTTTGAAAAAGCCCAAATCTGACCTGCCCAATTGCCTATTTTTCTAGGTTGTTCTGTACCATACCTCTCCGATAATGATTTTGATAAATGCGGCCAGTCTTTGATTGCTGTCAAATCAATTTTTAAATTATCCCATGTTAAATAAATCTTATTGTCAACGAGAAATTTATTTTCAAATTCTCCAGATCTTCCAGATCTTACTAACCAAATCGACATTAGATATTATATTTAATAGAGTTATTAACTTTACTTTCCTGCCTTAATAATTGCTACTTCATCTTCTGTCAAACCATACAAATCATAAACCAATTGGTCAATCTCTGCTTCTAATGCAGAGGTATCAGCGGTTGGGTCAGTTGACTTGGCCGTTAGGATTTGGTCAACTTTGGTCGTTAGAATCTCTTGTGAGTCGGCAAGACATAAAGGAATTGGGATTTGTCCAAAGTATTGATAAATGAGTTGAAAGCCGTTTTGAATAGCTGTGCAATAATTTGAGATCAGATACCAACCCATTTTGGAATTGAGTAGCGCAAATAAACCTTTATCAGATTTGGGCATTATCCACATTGAGTTATTGCAATACGAGCCTTGCTCGTCATAAATAAAAGCCGGTTTTACTTGAAATACTTGGTACATGATTTTAGGCTTAGCAAACTCATCATAATAATCGCAGGCTCTCAACTCCCACCAATAATCGCCTTTATCAGTTCTAACCTTCGCTTTCTCTTTGTATGATAATAAATGTCTGTAAACGGCAGGGTAGGTAAGCTTTAGCCATTGTTCTGCATCTACACCTTTTCGATTTTGGTTGGTAAAGCCTTTCTCAAACAAAATCAAAAATTTGCTTGCTTTAGGAACCCCGAACGACTTAACGTCACGACCTAAAATAAACGGCCGTATTACTTTAGCACTTTTGTCATTTTCGGCAATTAATTGATTCTTGGTTATTTCATCTATAACAAACGCTTCAGTCAAGCCAGTTTTTATACCATAAAACGCTTTGTTATCAATGTATTCACTCAATGGTATTACGTCCGTCAACAGTTTGTTACGTAGTTTTTGTTGTTGAGCATTCGCTAGCGTCCAACCCTCATCTTGCATTGCTGATATTGAAATATCAAATCGAACATTTGCAACATGCTTACTTAAACCAGCTTCATAGGTTAGCGTTTGCAAGTTGACTGCATGGAACGTATCAAGAGGAACAGCTTTCTGAGCTTGAATCACGCAGGGATAAGTTGTTGCGTCGTCAAAAACCTGTAAGTCGCCAAAGTCGTCAATTTCAATTAAACGCTCTTTTTTGAAAAATCTACGCAAGCCTAATCCATAACCCGCCCTCATCCATTTATTAGGCATTATATAAACGAATTGACCGTCAGGACGTAAAATATTAAATCCTTGTTCAACAAAGAATACATATAAATCCGCCGTACCTGAGTAGGTTTGAAATGTGTTTTTAAAGTAAGCTTTTGCTTTTTCGCCTAACTCCTCTTGCCGTATATAAGGCGGATTACCAATAATGGCATCAAAGCCAACGAAGTCCCCTTTCTCGTTCAGCACTTCAGGAAATTCAAAACGCCATTCAAACGAGCCGCGATAAAGAGCATTGTTTTCAATGTCACTGATTTCGTTTTCAGCTAGTTCAATCAGTTTGTCGTACCGTTTCCTTTCCAGTTCAATTAGTTTGGGGTCTTTAACGGTATCGAAAATGCTAAGCTCACTGTCTAACAAAATGCGTTCACCCCGTAGTTTTGCCAGCTTTTTACGGCGAGGGTCGCGATTAATAACCGTTTCGCGGAATTGGCTTTTTATATCGTTGATGAAGCGTTGCAGTTCGGCTTTAGCTTCCTTACTCTTTGCTTCTTTGTACGCTTTTACCGCGTCTTTATATATTCTCAAGCTAAACTTCTGCTTTTTGAAAACGTCACTTAAATCTTCTTTCAGACTAAACTTGCTTAATAGGCTATTACCTTGCTTAATATTTATATCAATGTTGGGTAGCGTTTCCAGTTCCGTAAAGCCGGATTCATCAGTGTAGTATGCATTCTTTAATAATTCAATCCAGAGCCTTAACCGACAGATCTTTACTGAGTTTGGGTTTATATCGACCCCAAATAGGCAATTTTCTATAATAGTCTGCTTTTCGTAAAATAAGGTCTTTTGTACTCGTTGGCGTTCATAAGTCGGTTTACCCGTCGCGCCCAAAACGTACTGAAACGGGGTTTCGTCCTCATCCTGCACAACTAGTTCATCGTTTAGGATACTGATAGTATAATCCTTTATCCTCTTGCCTTTCTCATCTTGTAATACGCCTAAATCAGACTTAACAGCAATTAGCTCATTCAACGCTGATACCAGAAAGTGACCTGAACCAACGGCGGGGTCGCAAATCCTAACTTCATTGATAAGTGTGTTGGCTTCAGCCCGGTCAAGGTCTTTGTTTTCGAGAGCCGCAAAGTCTTTGCAATACCATCCTTTGGCATCATTGAATTTCTGAATGACCGCTTTACGGATGGTTTCGCGGCACATATACTCCGTAATAAAGCCCGGCGTATAGAAAGACCCGTCTTTATAACCGTTAATCTTCTCAAAGATTAACCCTAGTACACTAGCATTAATCAGTGTCCGGTTCTTTTCCTGTATTTCTTCCCGGCTCTCTGATGCAAAATCGTAGGCATCTAAGAAGGCAAACAGGTAAGCCAGCGTACTTACCTCTTTAGTGTTTTTATAAGTCGGGTTATCTCTTAGTACGCTGTTACGCAGTATTGGCAATGTTAAGCCGTTGTCTAGTTGGCTTACTGGTATTGTATCGTTTTCTAGTTCGGTCAGCTCAAACAGCGAGCTATTCAGGTAAGGAACCCGGCCAAACTTGGTTTGAATAGATGCTTGTCGTTCGGATGGTTTACGGGCTAATACACGAAAGAATAGCTTGTTGAGTTCGTCAAAATCAGGTATCGTTTCCCGATTCAGAAAGGTATAGTCATTGTTACCGTTGTGATATTTGACTAATTGCGACTCTAACAGCTTTAGAAATAGAATTCGGTTAACCCACGTAATACAAAGTTCTAAGGCAACGCTAAACAGTTGTTCATCGGTTTTTGCTCCGTACTGGCTACGGTCGTGAAGTTGATAGAACTTACCGGATGAATCCAACTCGATTAATGCATTTTCAAGTAAAGAGCCTTCATCTCTCTTTCCCGCTTCTTTGCGCCGTATAACCTTTTTACCGCCTTCTTTAACCTCCTCTAATCCGATGAGGTGTAAGAGTTCAGAATAGAATTTAGGGTTAAGGCGGTTGCTGTCGGTAGCCGTAGGCAACTTCAGCAAATGGATAGGCGACAGTATTTTATAGAGCGACAGTAAAGCCTTGTCGTTTACCTTATCGGCATCAGCTACTATTTTCTGATAGTCCCGTATATCAAAATAGGTAAAGGGAATCTCATCAGTGAGTTCGGCCAAAAAGGGCTTTATAATCTCATTATAGAACAGGTCATTATTCTTACTAACCTTTTGGCCCGATGCCCATGCTTTATACTCTTTGGCTAAATGAGTGTTCCGATAGAATAGCCGATCAATTAGAGCCGCGTCAAAGATGAACCATTCGAATACGTTGGTAATGACACAATGCCTTATATCACTGTTTTGAGAGCGTTGCCGTTCCTGAAAATAATAAAGTAGTAGTTCGTGAAAGGCTTTCGTGTTGATGTTTTGCCGGGTTATCATTTCGCCCTTATTGGCCGGACGCTTCACTTCAAACAGTACCCCGGCTTGGGTAGTCGCGTCTTTACCCAAGTGGATAACAAAATCCGTTTTACCCTTTGGCGCGACAACGTGAGCATCCCGATAATAGACTTCTTTCAAAAAGTCCATCAAATGGTCTTTTACATTCTCTTCACTTTCCTTTTCGTTAATGAGCGGTAAAAGCTTTAAATAACTGGTTTTAAATCGTTCAATTTGGTCACGGGTAGCGGGTTGAAGAGCATAAACACGATCAAGAGATTTTGCCGGTGTGCGGGCGGAAAGAAGCATTATTTTGTGTATATTTAAAGAGCTACCAAGTAAGGTAAAAAGCTATCTAGTACCAAATAAATTGGTGTTCAAGACAGTAAAAGACAATCATTTTTATCAGCATATAAGTCTTTAAAATTATGCCCACCGTAAGAAACCCAATACGCCCTTGGGTGATGAAAGCCAAACAACCCACGAACCAAAAGCCCAATGGGGATATACCCGCTAATTTCTATCGTATGGCTGCATGGCGAAAACTACGCGCAAGAGTATTAGATAACTACCCTTTTTGCGTTCATTGCCAACAGGTGAATCGTTTAACAACCGCTCAAATGGTTGACCATATCAGACCCATTCGATTAGGCGGGGAGCCGTTGGATGAAGCAAACCTGATGCCCTTATGTAATCGTTGCCATCAGGTTAAGCGGGGCAAAGAACGCCATCAGGGGTAGGGTATATTAGTTAGCTGAAGCCACTTTACCCGTTAACCGCTGACCTCCCACGCATAAGCCTATGCAAAAAAATCAATAGGGGGTTAGCCCTTGGGCGTAATAACCCTGATAGATGCGCTGAGGCTATTTTTCTGACTAGGTAATACACCCGTAAACCATAGTCGAATGTGCCACGAACATAAGCTGAACATACCACAAATGCCCGCGAATCAGTGAGTGGTATAAGGCATATGGGATGTGAGTTCAGGTTCTTACCTTAGCCCCCATCTGTTAACCGCTGCATAATCCACCACGTAATGAGTCAAATTAGATAATGGGGGGGTTGCCTATTTCATATGTTTTCATTAATGAGGCATCGCCACTATCGGTTTCATCAACTCACCGCCATCTGGGGGTATGTTGCAAACTACAAGGTAAGCTGATCTATTAACCGCTACCTAGCTTTTCACACGTACCGTCAAAAGCCGGGAGGGGGTTAAAGCCTTGACTACTAGAGGGAGGGGTATAGTAAATTTCCAGAACCAAAGTCGATCATTAACCGCTGTGTTACCAAAAAAAATCGCTGTCAAAATTCAGGGCGAATTGTTGTCAATCATGAATAATTGAGGCATCAAAACGACCTATACTCTCTCTAAAGCCTATTTTCGTCTTATTTAGAAAGCAGGAATAATAGGCATTAATTACCCTAAATGCCTGCTTTTACATATGAATGTGAAGCATCCCCGTCTGCTTATCTTGGTCGCGTTTCTTATAGGATAGATAGCCGTGAACAGATAGGCCCATTCCTTTTTGCCCCCCTAGCTTAATGCCGGGATAATCTAACAAGTAGTCATAATTGGCCCAAACGTAACGGGGGTATTTTTGGCCTAATATTGACACCCTTTTCTTTTGGGTAGATAGCGGTTAACGAAAACCCCAATTGCCAGACTATTAACCTACCCTCCCTTCACCTAATACAGCATATAGAAAAGGTTTATAAAGTGAGTGAACATCTAAAACCATCTACTTTAGAAAATGGCCTACGGACAAAAGACAGGAGGGCGAACCGCCGGAACTCCCAACAAAGTAACCAGTAATTTAAAAAGCCGGATTGCTACCTTAATGGATGAGCAGTTTGATACAATCATAACCGACCTGGAGCAGTTGGAGCCTAAAGACCGTGTTACAGCTTATCTTAAATTGATGGAGTATGTACTACCCAAACAGAGGGAACAGAAAATAGATCTATCTACGCTTTCTGATGAACAGCTAGACGACCTGTTAAATAAGGCATTAGCTAAACTGGATTAGGACATGAATCGAGCCGAAAAGCTTAAAATCTTACAGGAGGCTATGCAAGGTCAGACCCGGTTACTTTGTCAGTTATCCCAGCAAAAGCGGAAGGGAAAAATGCCCTTTCTCGATGTTGCTGGGTTCGTTAATCTATACCCATGCTCACCCTTACTATTAGACTTGATGGTCATGCCTACCGAAAGTATTTTAGACTGTAAGAAAGGCGATCATATCAGCTTACGGGAATGTTTAGCCCGGTTCGATAAGGTTGACTCAGCGCAATTGTATTATGCTTTTAGTGCAGTTGGTGCAATAGACGGCAACGATTGCCACTATGATAGAGTACCCCTCCATGGTATGCAGATTCAACACCGCAACTATTCAAAAACGTACTTAAAAGGTGGCACAATAGCCGACTTACGCCGTTACTTTCATCAATCGGCATCCTCCCTTGATGAACACCCATTTCTATTACTCTCTCTTGAAATGGATTTGAAACGATTTGACTTTGATAGCTTCACAAACCGTCAAGCATGAACCGCGCTCAAAAGATAGCCTTATTGACGAAGGTATTACAGGAGGGAGAATGCCAGCTTAACCGGCAACGATTACAACAGGTTGTTGATAGCTCACCGCGTTCGCTTATTCTGATTGATGATCTGGATTTTAGCACCGGGCAACCATTAACAGATAAAGACCCAGTGCATTTTCGCGATAAAAGCAGAGAGTATGCAATGACTCTGAAAGAAGCCCATCAATACGCCCGTCAGTACGGAATACACACACTTATTGTACTACCCATCAAAAGATGATGAAACGAGAACGGAATAAAAAGATTCTAGCCCTTAAAGCTATTTTAGCGGGTAAAGCAGATGAGGTAAAGCACTATCAACAAAGAATAATGAGACCGTTATTCTTCTTGGTTCAAAAGGAGTCTGATGATATGTATTCTATCAGGTACCTGAATGGCCCTAATCAAGTAATGACCTCCCATGAATACAATCACTTTATCAGGTCACCACAGATAAAGCTTCAGCCAGTTATCAGTATAATAGTACCAGAGCAATAAAGGATTAAATATTAGAGGGCCGTAATTGGCCCTTTTTCATTATCCAACAATAGCAACCTACCTATATGTTTCAACCAGCGTTTCAACCGGAAAGTAGATGGCAACAAAAAAGCACCTACCATTTCTGATAAGTGCTTGATTATCTGGGACTTTATATGTCGGGGTGGCAGGATTCGAACCTACGACCTCCTGCTCCCAAAGCAGGCGCGATACCGGGCTACGCTACACCCCGAAGGTTTACTCGTTTCACTCAGCGGAGAGAGAGGGATTCGAACCCTCGGTACCGTTACCAGTACGACAGTTTAGCAAACTGTTCCTTTCGGCCACTCAGGCATCTCTCCGAAGCCAACCATTACCTTCCTGAATGATTGGGACACAAAGGTAAGGCAATAATTCGTTCTCAGCAAGCGATATATCAAAAAATCTTTTCCTAATCGCTAATTTCGCCATTCCTGATGATGATCACGATCCGCTAACCTTACTCATCATCAGGCCCATACTTGCTCAAATGAATTGGCTTTATCCGTTTACCAGCACCGAATTTATTTTTATTTGCCTGTTTATAGGGCTGTATGCGCTCTATGTCTGGCGCACTTTTCGGCTGGCCCGGCAATTAAATACAGCCGCCTGGGGCGTTGTCCCAAAATTCTTTTTGCGCGGCAGTTACCTCATCCTGCTAATCATTGCCCTGCTCGGTCCGTCCTTTGGTGATGCCGAAGGTGATCTGGTCACGACCAGCCGCGACACCTTTCTGCTTGTCGATGTTTCGCGCTCCATGGATGCGGGCGATGTGGTACCCACCCGACTCGAACGGGTTAAATACGATATTCAGCAGTTGTGCGACACCTTACCCGGCAGCCGGTTCGGGTTGATTCTGGCAACCCAGGAATCGTTCGTTCTTTCGCCCCTTACCGCCGATCACGATGCGATTAAGCAGTTCATTCGCGAAGTCCATACCAGTGCATCGACAACGGGGGGCACCGATCTGTGCAACGCCATTGAACTCGCCCGCCAGAAACTCCTCACCGATTCGACCACCCACCAGAGTGTTCGGTCGATCGTACTGTTCAGCGACGGCGAGAATTTCGGCCCCTGCGAACGGAGTGAACTGGCTCGACTGCGGTCATTCGGTTTACCATTGATTACCGTTGGCGTGGGTACAGAAACAGGCGCGTCGATCAAACAAGGGCGGGATTTTGTGCGGGATAATAATAATCAGATCGTTCGGAGCCAGCTAAATCGCCCTTTTTTGCAGGAACTGGCCCGCGATAGTCGGGGGCAGTACATCGAAGCCGATGCCAGTGGGCTTTACGTGAATGAGTTAGCCGGTATCATGCGCTCTCTGAAAGGCCGGGTTATCGACCAGCACCGGGTGGCGGTCTCGACCAATAAGTACTATTATTTCCTGCTGGCCGCACTGGGTTTAATGGCTCTTGACTTAATAGTGACCTTTCGAACCTTCCGACTTTGAGTTGGTCTCCCTATTTAGTCTTATTTTTGCCCGTCATGTAGGAACACCTGATTAATGATTTACCTGTTGCTCACAGCCTGGCTTTGGTGGAACCAGTTAATTCCGGAGAGCCCGATTTCCCGAAACAACCAATTGCGTCAGGAAGCGCAAGTGGCCTACCAGACGGGGCAATATGCTCGTGCGCTATCCTTGTATATGTATCTGAGCCGTACCACGACTACCGTTGAGCCAGCCGTGCAGCTCAATCTGGGACATACGTATTTCCGGCTGAACCAGTATGCCAAAGCAAAGCCGCAATACATACCCCTGCTTCAATCGGATCAGGCTAATCTGCGAACATCGGCCGCTACACAGTTAGGCGTTATTGCCTGTCTGGAGCGCGACAGTGCCACAGCGTTGTCTTTATTTCAACAGGCGTTGCTCGAAAACGCCGATAATGAATCGGCAAGGTATAATTTTGAGCTGGTTAAGAAATACTATTCGGGGAAGAAGCCCGAGCCACAACGTAAGTCTGCCGACAGGAAGCCCAAGCCGGTAAACAAGCCGAGTCCGGCGGGTGGGCAGCAAGTTGAACGGTCGTCGCGGCAGGATGAATTGTTACGTCGTTTCCGGCGCCTGAACCTGAGCGAAGAGCAGGCCCTTCAACTTCTGGATGCGATGCAGGGCGATGATTTGCCTTACGCACTAACTCGCTCCGCCCGGCGTTCAACAAAACCAGCTTCCGGTGAAAATCGGTGGTGAACCAGACATTGAGTCAACAAAACTACTATGAACGAAGTCGTCATTGTTTCTGCCGTCCGAACACCCATTGGGAGTTTCGGGGGCGTTTTATCGACCTTATCGGCGACCGACCTGGGCGCTGCGGCCATTAAAGCGGCAGTAACTCGGGCGGGTGTCCAGCCCGATCAGGTTCAGGAGGTATATATGGGGAATGTGGTATCGGCTAATGTGGGGCAGGCTCCGGCTAAACAGGCAGCCCTGAAAGCCGGTTTGCCGCCAAACATTCCCTGCACCACCATTAATAAGGTTTGTGCATCGGGTACCAAAGCGATTATGCTGGCCGCCCAGGCTATCCAGCTGGGGCAGGCCGATGTAATTGTGGCGGGTGGCATGGAAAGTATGTCGAATACCCCCTACTACGTTCCTAAAGCCCGTTTTGGCTACAAATATGGCAATGCCGAGCTGGTCGACGGTCTGGCCCGCGATGGCCTGGTGGATGTGTATGATCAGTGTGCGATGGGCGTTTTTGCCGACAAGACGGCCGAAACGTACGGAATCAGCCGGGAAGAGCAGGACGCCTTTACCGTTCAGTCGTATCGCCGGTCGGAAGCCAGCACCCAGGGCGGGCAGTTTGGTTCTGAAATTGTTCCGGTTGAGGTCGCGGGACGCAAGGGCAGCGTGACGGTGAGTGAAGATGAGGAATATAAAAACGTTATTTACGACAAAATTCCAACGCTGAAAGCTGCCTTCACACCCTCCGGTACGGTCACGCCCGCCAGTTCGTCGCCCATCAGCGATGGCGCATCGGCACTGGTGATCATGAGTCGCCGGAAAGCGGATGAACTGGGACTCAAGCCACTGGCCCGTATTCTGGCCTATGCCGATGCCGAACAGGAGCCACAGTGGTTTACGACCGCCCCGACCAAAGCCGTACCGCTGGCTCTTGAACGGGCTGGTCTGACCGCCGGTGATATCGATTTTTTTGAGATTAATGAAGCCTTTTCGGTGGTCCCGCTCACGTTCAGCAAAGTACTGGAGATTCCTCAGGAAAAGTTGAATGTATTTGGTGGGGCCGTTTCTATCGGTCACCCGCTGGGGGCATCCGGAGCCCGAATCGTGACTACGCTCACCAACGTCCTGCAACAGAACGAAGGTCGCTATGGGGCCGTTGGCATCTGTAATGGCGGGGGCGGTGCCTCGGCTATAGTTATTGAAAAGCTGTAACGATGGCGCAAGGACGGGCCACGCAGACCCGCCCTTGCGCTATCAATCCTAAAAATAAATGAACGCAATTCAAGAGACTAACTTTCAATTTCCTGGCCAGACGGCCTTCTATCGTGGTAAAGTTCGGGATGTGTATTCCTTTCCGGACAAATTAGTCATGATTGCGTCGGATCGAATTTCGGCCTTTGACGTCGTTTTACCCAGACCCATTCCGTTCAAAGGGCAGGTCCTTAACCAGACGGCTTCCTATTTTCTGGGCGCAACGGCCGACATCGTGCCAAACTGGCTCCTGGATGTGCCGGATCCGAATGTGAGCATCGGACTCAAGTGCGACCCCTACGCTGTGGAGATGGTGGTGAGGGGTTATCTGGCAGGCCACGCATGGCGCGAATATCGGGATGGCAAGCGGACGCTATGTGGCGTTTCCTTACCCGATGGACTGCGTGAAAACGACAAATTGCCGACACCCATTATTACCCCTTCGACAAAAGCCCACGAAGGACACGATGAGGACATCAGCCGGGAAGAAATTTTACGTCAGGGAATCGTTCCGGAGGCCGAGTACGTCCAATTGGAGCAGTATGCACTGGCCCTCTTTGCGCGGGGTACGGACATGGCTGCCGAACGGGGACTGATTCTCGTCGACACCAAATATGAGTTCGGTAATCTGGATGGAAAGGTCTATTTGATCGATGAAGTTCACACGCCTGATTCGTCGCGGTATTTTTACGCCGATACCTATACCGCCAATCAGGAGGCCGGTGTGGCGCAAAAACAATTGTCAAAAGAATTCGTTAGAGAATGGCTAATTGCCAACGGTTTTCAGGGAAAGACGGGACAGAGCGTCCCGGTCATGTCTGACGAATGGGTCAATCAGATCACCACCCGCTATATTGAGTTGTTCGAAACGGTTACCGGACAGACCTTTCAGCCAACCGAAGCCGCCGATCCACTCAACCGTATTGAAGCCAATATTTTACGGGCCATACAGGCATAAGGCAGACGGAGTGATTGATTGACGAAGCGACTCCCTGTCCCTACGTCCTTCGCTCTGTTCATTAATCAAACAAAATTGAACATCCATGAATTACACAATCGAAAAAAACGAGCAGTACGCGCTGATCCGATTAGCCGAAAGTCAGTTTGGGGACGAAGTAGCCGCCACATTTGAAACCTTGAGCCGGGGTCTGTTCCGGGAAGGTTATAGCAATATCATTGTCGACATGGCCCCTGTGCAGTCCATTGAGCAAGCTGGCTTAATAACCATCCGAAAAATAAACAGACAATGTACAAATGAAGTTGGTCTATTAATTCTGGTGACGAAGAGCGACGAACTGATCGACCTTCTGGATGGAGCCAGCATCAGCGACCTGACGATTCTGCCCACGGTAGAGGAAGCCATCGACGCTGTATTTATGAACGAATTGGAAAACGATTTTCGGAGCGAAGATGATGATGAGTACGACCTCGGAGGCAGCGTCGGCAATGCCGATGCCTAACCCATTACCCAATCAGGCATCGGAACATGCCCGGCCGGCCCACCAGCCCTTTTCGCTCACTATTCTGGGGGCCGGGTCAGCTACGCCTACCCTGAAACTTCACCAAACGGCACAATTGCTGACCGTTGGCAGCGACTATGTGCTTATTGACTGTGGTGAGGGTACGCAGTTCCGCCTGATTGAGCAACGGATCAGACCGGGTCGGTTACGGTATATTTTCATAAGCCATCTTCACGGCGACCATTATTTCGGACTGGCTCCGCTGCTGTCGAGTTTAAATCTGGGTGGCCGCACAGAAGATCTGTATCTCTTCGGCCCGCGCGGACTGGATGAGGTCATCACGACCATTCTGCGCGTATCGAACTCCCGGTTGGGCTTTACGCTTCATTTTCAACCCGTTGAGCCCGACCAGGCCGTGCGCTTACTCGATCATCCGCAGATGACGGTAGACGCGATTCCGCTGCAACACCGTATCGACTGCACCGGCTACCTATTTCGGGAAAAGCCGCATAAGCCCCACCTGTTGCGTGAAAAGCTACCCGCCGATGTGCCGGTGGCTTATCTGAAACAGTTGAAAGATGGTCAGGATATTCTAGGGGCTGACGGTGAAGTCATTTACGCAGCCGCTGAGTATACCGAACCAGCGCCCGCCCCCCGCTCCTATGCCTATTGCTCAGATACCCGCTATGTGGAGGAGCTGGTGCCCCAACTGCGTCATGTCTCGCTCCTCTACCATGAAGCTACGTTTCTGGACGATAATGCCGAACGGGCGGCCGAAGTCTATCACTCAACGGCGAAACAAGCCGCTACCATTGCCGCCAAAGCGGAAGTTGGCCGACTGTTGATCGGGCACTTTTCATCCCGCTATAAACAATTCGATTCATTTCTGGAAGAAGCCCGGACAGTATTCCCGGAAACCTACCTGGCGACCGAAGGGCATACTACACCCATATGACCGGGTCATCGAATCGCACACCGTACGATTGACTTATTACCGTACCGACGGGTTTGTGATTATATTTAACCCCGAAACATTATCAATTTATTCATGCTGGCATTTCGCCTGGGATTTTTAGACATTGGCTGGCTCGACTTGCTGGACATCGGCCTGGTGGCCCTTCTCATCTATCAGATTTACAATCTCGTTCGGGGTAGCGTTGCCAGTCGGGTGTTTGTTGGCTATTTGCTGGTTTATCTGGCTTATCTGCTGGTCAAAGCGCTCGGTCTCAACTTAATGACCACCATTCTGGAGTACTTTATCAGTGTGGGGGCGCTGGCATTGATTATTATCTTCCAACATGAGATCCGGCGTTTTCTGTTACTGATCGGTAAATCTACGAATCTGACCAACAACCGCTGGTTGCGACGCTGGCTCCTCCGCGATGGCCATACACCCGAGCCATCCACTCCCTTAAAACCCATTCTGGATACCTGCAAAACCCTGGGCGCTGAATTTTCGGGGGGCTTACTGGTACTCCAGAAGAACGACGATCTCGAGAAATTTGCCCAGTCGGGCGAGGCCATTGACGCCGATGTCTCGAAACCCCTGCTGCTGGCGATCTTCAGTCAATATAGTCCGCTGCATGACGGGGCTGTCATCATCAGCGAAGGCCGGATTCGGGCGGCACGCTGTATTTTACCTGTTTCGGATGATGATGAGCTACCACCTTCGCTGGGGTTCAGGCACCGGGCCGCACTGGGCATGAGCGAAGCCACGGATGCGGCCGTTATTGCCGTTTCGGAAGAAAGCGGGCGGTTATCGCTGGCCCTGAACGGCGAGTTATTTACAAATCTGAATCAGCAGGAGCTGGAAAATCGCCTGGAGCGCTATCTACGGGAGCCAAAAGTTTTAGTGAAGTAGCCGACCGACCAATAAACAGAAAGGCCCTACCGGTTAAATGACCAGTAGGGCCTTTGTTGATTTCGGTGGCCCGCCTTCGCAAACTATCGTTATGTAATATAGATGAATCGGCAAGTAGCCAGACCTCTATTTGATAACTTTAAGTTAACCGGCACTCAGCCTATACTTTCCTGACAAATTAATACTCCAGCATGTAGGTCAGACTCTTCGCCTGTTCGATAAAATCACCAATCTGCTCTACGGAAGGAGGACGCTGGGTGAATTGCCGTACACTATTAATCTGAATCAATTTTGCATGTAAATTCTGAGGAACACGCTCCGCCAGTTCTTTAACGGTATCCACACCTGCCTCTTCCATAAGATCGCTGTAAACACGTCCAATTCCCTTTATACGGGCTAAATCAGCCCGATTGGCCAACTCCAGTATAGTCGTTGCATCAACACCACTTGCCGAAGCCAGCGCTTTGCGATCCGATGGTGTTTTGGTGGCTTCCAATAGCGAGTAACTATCGCTTATTCCCTGTCCCTTCAGTGCATTCAAAACAGCATCATTTATGCCGCGTAGTTCCCCTAACGTAAGGCTCATAATTTATAAGGAGTTGAGTGTTTAACGTGAAATTATTCCGACTTGCAAACAATATAGTACACTTTCAACGAACAAGATACTTCCTTCGGGTATCATTCAAAAGAAATTTATTTTGTGCGGTGAAGCTTTCTGGGTGCATTTCAACAAATTTTCGATGCCAATCAACAAATTTTTCGGGTTCAGCCTGCTGAAACAGACTGGCATCGATCTTTTTATGTAATAGGTATTCTTCAAACGTCATCTGGTTTTCTGCCATTTTTACCGAGCCTACAAATCGTCTTTCTCTTAATTAAGGCAAAGTAACACGTTATATTCCAGAACCTGACAAACTGGCTGGCAATAAGCCGGTTGTAGGGGTCTTACTGGATACTGGAACAGATAGTGCCCCTCCTATTTTGACTAAATAAACAAAAATAGGAATGAACACACACCTTGTATCCTTATCTGACGAACCGGTACAACCGGTACCAGATGCTGCTCTGCTTGATGCCTATTCGAACACAGTGGTAAATGTAGCAAAAAAAGTTAGTCCATCGGTTGTACAGATTAAAGTACGTAACCGAACGGCGGAACCCAGATCCGACCGTCGGACATCTCCTCCGCAACGGCAACCTGGCCGGAATCAACCCGAAGGCGGCTCTGGTTCGGGGTTTATTATTTCCAGCGACGGGTATATTATTACCAATAATCATGTGGTCGCCGGTGCTTCGGAGATTAAGGTTCTCTTAGCTGATTCACGCGAATTTGACGCGACATTGATTGGCCGTGATCCCGACACAGACATAGCCGTTCTGAAAATTTACGCAGATGGGCTGAAAGCCATTGGCTTCGCCGACTCGAAAAACGTACAGGTTGGTCAGATTGCTATTGCGATCGGGAACCCCTATGGCTTTCAATATTCACTGACGGCGGGGGTTGTCAGCGCGCTGGGACGGACCCTGCGATCGGAGTCGGGCCGGTTGATCGACGATGTCATTCAGACCGATGCCTCATTAAATCCCGGTAATTCCGGTGGCCCACTGGTCAACTCGTCTGGTGAAGTGATTGGCGTCAACACCGCCGTTATCTTGCCGGCTCAGGGCATTTGTTTTGCCGTTTCGTCTAACCTGACAGCGCTCGTAGCCGGCAAACTGATTATGACCGGACGTGTTCGCCGGGGTTATCTGGGTATTGCCGGACAGTTGATCAACCTGACTGAACGCATCAAACAATACAACCAGCTTTCGGCTAAAACCGGAGTTATGGTGGTGAGTGTTGAGCCGGACGGAGTAGCCGGCAACGCCGAATTAGTACCGGGCGACATTATTGTAGGCTTCAATGATCAGGTTATTGCATCGGTTGATGATTTACACCGAAACCTGACGGACTACACCATTGGGCAGCGAATTCAGTTGAGCATTCTGCGCGAAAACCGGAAGAAACAAATTGTGGTCACGCCGGGCGAATTGAAGTAATAAGGTGAAAGAGCGAAAGGGTGAAAGAGTGAAAAGCAAGCTCACTTCTCAGACATCTTTCGCTCTTTCGCTCTTTCGCTCTTTCACTCCTTTGGCAAAAGCAACGGGTGAAAACGAGCGCCCTTTACCCGGTTAAACTCCAGGGAAGGCGCAGGAATCTTAAAGAATTGAGCCGTACCCACAAACCGTTGCAGCGATGGCGAAAACGTGCCGATCCGTGACAAATCGGCATCGGGCGAAATAAAGAACTGTCGGTATCGCTCAAATTTTATGGGTTTCCCGTCGACATCGAAGACCGGTGGATTCTCATGACCGCCAATCATGCCGCTCCCGCTATAGCCCACATCGACATTGAGCCAGCGTGGAAAGGATGGCCCTACCGGAAGCACAGAGGCCAGATTTACCGATAGCCAGTACTGCTGTGCATTGTAATCTTTAAGCATTTGTACCCCCGTTGTTTTGCCGAGTACGTTGGGGCGATACGGGGGAAAAATCGTTTTACGAAACCCGTACTTCATACTGACCACCTGTTGCCCCGTTCCGTATTGCTGGCCCATAAACAGCGCGGTTCCGGCTACATTGGCAACCATATCGCCTTTAGAAAACCCCCATCCTTCCGAGTGGCCATCATAGACTTCCAGGGTTGTTTGAAACAATAAGGCCAGCAGCCCCCCCGTAAGGATACTGGCGCGCTCATCGACACCGCTCCAGCGCATGAGCTCATATCCTCCCCTACTCATGCAGTAGGCCGTTGCCGCATGGCCGACCTTATCCATCTGAAGCCATTCGCCATTGTCGTTGAAGGAGTGAAAGGGTACCTTTTTCTTGTACCACTGCTTCCGCAGCATCAGCAGGGTAATGGTATAAAAAGCGGCCGTACCGACCAACACGCCAATAAATCGCCCCTGGTTTATCCCTGACGGGTCGGGCGGTGCGGGGGCAATTGGTAAGGGCTGCGATTGAACGGACTGACCCAGCAATACGATATACAGGCAAAACAGGCAAACAGTCCGGATTCGGTATTTCATGAGGTAAAACTAGTATAATTCAACGATTCGACAGCTTTCGGGCCTCCCGCATGGCGGAGGTTGGACCGCTGGTTATTTATTTTGCGAATCGGTGGTCTATTGCGCCCAAATCAAGTTTAGACCATATGGTAAGAAAAACCAATTAACAGAAGGTTAATCTTTCTTACCGGAACATCCCGAAGCACAAATTTGTAATTATAGCTAGAATACATATCTGGTAGATATACACATACCTGCCTATTTTTCATCATGGCGAAACGCAATAAATCAGTACAGAAAGGTCCCGATGTCGTGCTCATTGGAGCGGGTATCATGAGTGCCACCCTGGGCGTGTTGTTGAAAGAACTGCAACCCGACATTACCATTGATATCTACGAACGCCTGGACAGCGCAGCGGCCGAAAGTTCGGATGCCTGGAATAATGCCGGAACCGGCCACTCAGCTTTCTGCGAACTGAACTATACTCCCGAAAAAGAAGACGGCTCCATCGACCCGTCCAAGGCAATCAAGATTGCCGAATCCTTCGAGCAGTCGAAACAGTTCTGGTCATTTCTGATCCAGCAGGGATTCCTCCACGATGCGCCGAATTTTATCCGCTCTATTCCGCATATGAGTTTCGTGTGGGGCAACGACAATGTGTCGTATCTGCGAAAACGGTACGACGCACTTCAGCAGAATTACCTGTTCCATGGCATGCAGTATTCCGAAGACCGGACTCAATTGAGCGAATGGATGCCGCTGGTTATGCAGGACCGTGATCCGAAGCAACCCGTGGCAGCTACCCGCATGGAGATTGGTACCGACGTCAACTTCGGTGCGCTTACCCGCGCTATGTTCCGACGATTATACGACATGCCCGGCGTGCATTTGTACTTTGCCCACGATGTGCGTGATCTGTGGCGTTCCAAATCGCTGGGCGGCTGGAAGATCCGGGTTGAAAACGTAACCACGAATCAGGTGCGCGATGTGCAAACCCAGTTCATTTTTATTGGTGCCGGTGGTGGCTCATTGCGCCTGCTCGAAAAATCGGATATTCCCGAAAGCAGAGGCTTTGGTGGTTTCCCGGTCAGTGGGCAGTGGCTCAAATGCGTGAACCCCGATGTGATTCAGCAGCACCAGGCCAAGGTTTATGGGAAGGCATCTGTGGGGGCTCCGCCAATGTCGGTGCCGCACCTGGACACCCGTATGATCGACGGCAAGCGCGAATTGCTCTTTGGTCCCTACGCTGGTTTTTCGACCAAGTTCCTGAAAAGCGGCTCGTACATGGACTTACCCAAATCCATTCAGCTGAGCAACATGGCGCCCATGCTCATGGCGGGTCTGCACAACGTTTCGCTGACGAAGTACCTGATTCAGCAGGTCATGCAATCGCCCGAAGATCGGCTGAATGCCCTGCGGGAGTATTATCCCGATGCGAAAATGGATGACTGGGAGCTGGAAATTGCCGGTCAGCGGGTACAGGTGATCAAGAAAGACGATGAAGAGGGCGGTGTACTGGAATTCGGCACCGAAGTGGTGAGCGCAGCCGATGGTAGCATTGCGGCCCTGCTGGGTGCCTCACCTGGTGCCTCAACGGCCGTGTCGATCATGCTCGACCTGCTCAAACGTTGTTTCCCTGAGCAACTCAAAACAGACGCCTGGCAACAGAAACTGAAGGAAATGATTCCAAGTTACGGTCAGGTTCTGGCCAATAACCCCGAGTTAGGGCATCAACTCCGGCACCAAACCAGCGAAGTATTGGGTCTGGGAACCTATGAATTTACACCGAACGAGCATTAGACTCCGGTTTAGCTTATTGGTAGCGGTAGATTTTGTTATCTTGTGCCACGGTGATGCCACCGTGGCACAATTCATTTTCAGGTAATTCATCCATCGGCTTCATGCAAAAACTAGTACTTACGCTTAGTATCTGGGCTTCTTTACATTCACTGGTTACAGCACAGGATCGGCTCAGTGGAAAATCATTTGCCACACGGGCGGTCGTCATGGCCCGCCACGGGATGGCCTGTACCTCTCACCCGCTCTCCACCCAGGCCGCCGTTGACGTGCTCCGGTCGGGTGGTAACGCCATTGATGCGGCTATTGCGGCCAATGCGATGGAAGGGTTGGTAGAACCGCACGTTAATGGCATCGGTGGTGATCTGTTCGCCATTGTATGGGATGCCAAAACCAAAAAACTATACGGACTGAATGCATCCGGACGCTCCCCCTACACGCTCACCCTGGCCGAGCTTCAGAAACGAGGCCTCAAACATATTCCTTCCGATGGCCCACTGCCCGTTTCCGTACCGGGTTGTGTGGATGGCTGGTTTGAACTGCACAAGCGTTTCGGGAAGGCCCCAATGACCAAAATTCTGTCGCATGCCATTCGTTACGCCCGCGAAGGCTATCCGGTTCATGATGAAGCCGCCTTTTACTGGCCATCCATGATTGCCCGGTTCAGCAAGTACCCGAACGTAAAGGACATTTACGCGCCCACCGGAGCAGCCCCCAAACGGGGCGAATTATTTAAAAACCCTGCGTTGGCCAACACACTCGAAAAGATTGCGACGGGTGGCCGCGATGCTTTTTACAAAGGTGATATCGCCAAAACGATCGACGCCTTCATGAAGAAAATGGGGGGCTTTCTGACTGCCAAAGATCTCGCCGACCACACCTCCGAATGGGTAGAACCCGTTTCGACCAACTACCGGGGCTACGATGTGTGGGAGTTGCCGCCCAACAGCCAGGGTATTGCGGCTTTGCAAATGCTGAACCTGCTGGAAGGCTACGATTTTTCACAAATCCCCTGGGGAAGTCCCGAGCATATTCACCGGTTTGTCGAAGCGAAAAAACTGGCGTTCGAAGACCGGGCCAAATACTATGCCGATCCGGCCTTCGCCAGCATCCCCGTCAAGGAACTCGTCAGTAAATCCTACGCAGCCGAACGCCGTCAGCTGATCGACCTCAACCGGGCAGCCAGCCGGGTCGATGCGGGCAATCCGGCGTTGAAACAGGGGGATACGATCTATTTAACCGTGGCCGATGAAGAAGGGAATATGGTTTCCCTCATCCAAAGTAACTACCGGGGTTTTGGCTCGGGTATGGCGCCCGATGGACTGGGATTCATGCTCCAGGACCGGGGTGAGCTATATAGTCTGATCGATGGGCAGAATAATACCTTCGCCCCGCACAAACGGCCTTTCCAGACCATCATTCCCGCTTTTGTCACGAAAGACGGACAGCCTTTCATGAGCTTCGGCGTTATGGGCGGCAGCTTTCAGCCATTAGGCCATGTGCAGATCATCATGAACATGATCGACTACGGCATGAACCCGCAGGAAGCTGGCGACGCCCCCCGAATTGACCACCTGGGCTCATCGGAACCAACCGGCGAAAAAATGATCGACTCCGGCCAGATCACTCTGGAGTCTGGCTACCCCTACGAAACCATCCGCGACCTGATGCGCAAAGGGCACAAGGTCGGTTATGGCCTCGGCGGGTACGGCGGGTATCAGGCGATTATGTACGACGCCAAAAACAAAGTGTATCACGGCGCTACCGAATCCCGGAAAGATGGGCAGGCCGCCGGTTTTTAATTTCGAAGCTGTTAATTGATACCTGACAGGTACGTTTTTATCCTTCCTCCTGCGTCGGCATGACAAAAACGCCATCAATATAAACGTTTAAACAGGCTATCTACGAAATTTTAAAACGAGCGTCCTTCCGTGACAAATATCACGGAAGGACGCTCGCTTATTTTAGAGCTTTGCCGTAGACAATTAAAAGCAGCAAAATCAATGCTAACGATACTCAAGTCTATTTTCGGATCAGCCGAAAAGGAAAACATTACTGAACTTCTGGCCCAGGGAGCTGTACTGATTGATGTCCGCTCGGCGGGAGAATTTGCCGGAGGTCATGCCAAAGGGGCAGTTAACATCCCGCTTGATCAGCTCGATAACCAGCTCAATAAGATTAAAGCCTACCACAAACCCATTGTTCTCTGCTGTGCATCGGGCATGCGGAGCGCCCGCGCCAAAAACTGGCTGGCCGGTCAGGGAGTATCCGACCTGCACGATGCAGGCGGCTGGCGTTCTATCAAACTATAAATTTCAACTTGTTCACCTCAACCGCTCCAAAAAGGGTTGGGGTGAACAAGTTGAAAAAGTAAAAACCTCTATCTCCGCTAACGAATAATACCGAACTGTATCAGTTTCAAGTATTCGACAACCGCATAGACGATTTGCGGGCCATCAGTTTTGTCTTGAGCACGTTGCTGATGGATGTACTGTGTTCGCCGGGATTCCGGATAAGATTGATCAACAATTCAGCGGCCGAACGGCCCATCTCGAACGCAGGCTGTGCCACCGAGCTCAAAGGTGGATTTAGCAAAGCTGCCATCGGCAAGTCGGAAAAGCCAACCAAGGCTATATCGTCGGGCATAGATAGGCCCGCTTCCGTAATAGCCGAATGACAGCCAATAGCAATATTATCGCTGGAGGCAAAAATCCCATCCGGACGCTCAGCATTGGCCAATAAAATACGGGAAGCCTCCAGCGCACTCGTGGGCGAGTAAGCCGACGAAACAACGAGGTCATCATGAATGGGCTTTCCATAATCCAGCAAGGCAGCCCGGTACCCGTGCAACCGCCGACGGCTGATGAGCAAATGGTCGGGGCCCGATACATGGGCAATGCGCTCACAGCCCTGTTTGATCAGGTGCTCGGTAGCCATGTAGCCCCCTTCAAAGTCATCAACCGATACTTTATGCGTGTCGATCTCTTCACAGATCCGATCGAAGAACACAATAGGAAATCCTTTGTCGTGCAGGTTTTTAAAATGTGAGTAATCGTTGGTGGCGGTAGCGATTGACACCAACAGACCATCTTTCCGACGATTATAGATGTGTTTTACGTTTAACACCTCTCGCTCGTAATCTTCGTGGCTCTGGTAGATCACAACATGGTAGCCCTGCGCAAAGGCTACATCTTCGATACCGGCAATCACAATGGCGAAGAACGGATTAGCGATTTCTGGGACAATGACCCCAATATCGTTACTCTGGCTGCTGAGTAAACTCAACGCCACGGGATTCGGATTGTAATCGAGTTGATGAGCCAGAGCCAGCACCCGCTTCTTGGTCTCATCCCCTATTTCCGAACTACCTCTCAGCGCCCTTGATACTGTCGACGTAGAGATGTTCAACTCCCGCGCAATGTCTTTGATCGTGATGTTCTTTGCGCCCATGCTTTGTTGAAATAATTATATTTTCTTACGTACCGAAAGAATTTTAAAGCTGTTCGTTTCAGGAAAGGATTGTATCCCCATCTACTACTATTCTCAGAAATAGTTAAAACTTTATAAGTTTACGCAAACGTTCCCGAAATCGTTTGCGTAAACTTATAAAGTTTTTCCCGAGAATCTTCTTGGTATCCCCGCGTAACTAAGCTAGTATTAATAGGTTTTAGCCAGTCGTTAGACTATTTGCCGAGGGGTTGAATCTTAGTTTTATACTATGAACTGTACCTAACTGCAAGCGACAAAATCCCTTATTGATCTTTTAACCCCGCAACGTTAAGACGTATCGCCGGCCCCCTGCTCACCTGATCACAAAACGAACTTAACTACCTATACTGTACTCCATGAACGTTACCAGACATTCATTCTCAAAGCCATCCCTTACGCTTGTGGCACTGGCGCTCACCGCTACGGCCGTATTGGCCCAAAAGCCAGCGCAACCAACCCTGGGGCACCGTTCCGTAAAACTGTTGACCATTAACGGTTTCTCATTCAAAGACCTGAACAAGAACGGTAAACTCGATAAGTACGAAGACTGGCGGCTACCCACCGAGCAGCGGGTTCAGGACTTGATTGCCCAAATGACGATTGAAGAAAAAGTAGGCTTCATGCTCATTAGTACCTCTCGACTGGCGGGGGATGCCTCTTTTCAACAGGGCGCACCGAAGGCCGAAATTACCAGCGGCTTCAATGAGGAAGATCTGGTTCAGAACATGAACATGTTTACCCGGAAGCCACTACCCGCTCCCATGATGATGGCCGCGGGTACGACCAAGGGGGTTATGCAGAACCAGCTGCGCCACTTCATACTTCGCGCCAATACATCAGCGAAAATTATGGCCGACTGGAGCAACAACTTACAGGCCCTCTGCGAAAGCTCCCGCTTGGGTATTCCGGCCATTGTAGCTTCCAATCCGCGCAATCACATCACAGCCGACGCGTCCATCGGCCTTAGTGTCGGCACGACGGTGTTCTCCAGATGGCCCGGCGAACTGGGCCTCGCGGCCATGCGCGACTTGAAACTGACGCGCGAATTTGGCGACATTGCCCGCCAGGAATGGGCGTCGGTAGGGTTGCGGAAAGGCTACCAGTACATGGCTGATCTGGCGACGGAACCCCGCTGGCAGCGCATTGAAGGCACGTTTGGCGAAGATGCCGATTTAGCGGCCAACATGACCCGCGAAGTTGTACTTGGTTTTCAGGGCACAAAACTAGGGCCCAACTCGGTAGGCTTAACCACTAAACACTTTCCGGGTGGTGGCCCGCAGGTAGAGGGACAGGACCCGCACTTTGATTGGGGAAAAGACCAGCACTATCCGGGCAAGATGTTCGATTATCACCTCAAACCTTTTCAGGCCGCCATCGACGCGGGCACATCAGCTATAATGCCGTACTATGCCAAACCGATCGGGACGAAGTACGAAGAAATAGCTTTTGCCTACAATAAGGCCATTATTAACGATTTACTCCGCGGGAAAATGGGCTTTCAGGGCATCATCAATTCCGACACGGGACCGATTGAAATGATGCCCTGGGGCGTGGAGCAACTGTCGATTGTGGAACGATACCAGAAGGCCATCGACTGCGGAGTCGATTTGTTTTCCGGTACCGGCGATCCGACACTTTTGCTCGAAACCGTAAAGAAAGGGCTGGTTTCCGAGAAACGCATCAATGAGTCGATCACCCGTTTACTTCGGGAGAAATTTGTACTGGGTTTATTCGAAAACCCGTACGTCGACCCTGAACTGGCTCAGAAAACTGTGGGCAAGCCTGAATTCCAGCAACGGGCTGATTTAGCCATGAGAAAATCCATCGTGCTCCTTCGTAATTCGGCGAACCTCCTGCCGCTGGCCCCGAAAACAAAGGTCTATATGGAATCCTACTTCGATAACGGCCGTACCAAAGAACCGATAACTGTCCTGAAACCAACAAATCATACGGGCAGCCTTCAGTTTGTATCCACAAAAGAAGAAGCGGATGTGGTGGTCTTGTGGCTGACGCCCAATGGCGGCAGTTTATTCAGCTCTGCCGGTGGCCCCATTGAACTCCAACTCTCAAAAAATAAGATCGATGTGGCGCATGTGAACGCCCTCACCAGTCAGAAACCAACCGTTGTGCTCATCAATTACACAAGTCCGTGGGTGATTGATGAGATTGACAATTCGAATGTAAAAACCGTTTTGGCTACCTTTGGCACCACAACCGATGCGGTGCTGGATATTTTGAGTGGAGCGTTCAATCCGACAGGTAAAATGCCGTTTACGACGCCCGTTTCCCGGCAAGCCGTACTCGATAATCAATCCGATGTGCCGGGACACATGAAGCCAAAAGGCTACGCGCTTTTCACCTTCGGCGACGGTCTGAGCTACAAACATTAATTGTAAAAAGTAAACATGGCATTAGAACAAACTTGGCGGTGGTTTGGCCCAAACGACCCCGTCAGCCTGGCCGACGTTCGGCAGGCGGGGGCAACAGGCATCGTATCCGCGCTGCACCAGATCCCGAACGGACACGTATGGACGGTTGAGGATATCCGGCAACGCAAAGCCATCATTGAAGAAGCCGGTCTGAGCTGGTCGGTGGTGGAGAGTGTGCCCGTACACGAGGACATCAAAAAGCGGACGGGCAACGTCAAACAGTATATCGACAATTACAAGGAATGTCTGGTCAATCTGGCTCAGGCGGGCATCGACACAGTTTGCTACAATTTCATGCCCGTACTCGACTGGACGCGGACAGACCTCAACTTCCAGCTTCCTGACGGTTCGACGGCCCTTCGATTCGACACCACCGAATTCTGCGCGTTTGAGGTGTACATTCTGAACCGGCCGGGTGCTGATAAAAGCTACAGCCAGTCTCAGCTGACCCAGGCTAAGCGCTGGCTCGACGGTGCTTCGGAAGCCGATGTTCATCGGTTGACCCGTAACATCATTGCCGGGCTTCCGGGTAGTGAAGAGAGCTTTACGCTGGAAGCCTTCGCCGACGTACTGGCCACGTACAGCCGGATCGACGATGCGGCCCTGCGTGCCAATCTGTATGCCTTTTTGCAGGAAATTACACCCGTTGCAGAAGATGCCGGTATCAAACTGGCCATCCACCCCGACGATCCGCCGTTTCCTATTCTGGGTCTGCCCCGCGTGGTCAGCACCGAAGCCGATGCCCGGCAGCTCCTGGAGGCTTACGAAAGCAGCCATAACGGGCTCTGTTTCTGCACCGGCAGTTACGGTGTTCGGGCAGATAACGACCTCGTCGGGATGGTGGAACGACTGGGCAACCGCATCAATTTTGTACACCTGCGCGCCACCCAGCGCGACGCCGACGGCAATTTCCACGAAGCTGATCACCTGACTGGCGATGTAGACATGTACGGGGTCATGAAGGCTCTTTTAGAGGAGCAGCACCGCCGGAAAACCGAAGGCCGAACGGATTACCGTCTCCCCTTCCGCCCCGACCACGGCCACCGCATGCTCGACGACCTGAAACCCGGCAAAAAGATCAACCCCGGCTACACCGCCATCGGCCGCCTGCGGGGACTAGCCGAATTGCGGGGGCTGGAACTGGGCATCGAACGGAGTTTATTCTAGGCGTTCAGTAGCGAGGCTGGAAAGCCTCGCTACTGAACAATTCCAATTTGCATTAACTTGCCGTTGATGCAGCCACTCATTACAAACGACGCCATTATTCTTGGCATCTTTCTGGTTATACTGACGTTCATTTTCAAAACGTCGCAGTCAGAACATCCCTTCTGGAAACGGGCTTATACCTACATACCCTCCCTGCTGCTCTGCTACATCTTTCCGGCAGCCATGAACAGCCTGGGTATCATTTCGGGCGAGCAATCGAGCTTGTATAAAGTCTCCACCAACTACCTGCTGCCAGCTGCCCTGGTGCTATTAACGTCTACGGCTGACCTTAGAGCTATTCTGCGGCTTGGCCCCAAGGCGCTGATTACGTTCATGTCGGGAACGGTAGGCATCATTATTGGGGCGCCCATTGCATTTTTTCTGGTTATGTGGCTCATCCCCGGCTTCCGCGAGCAGGCCATTGCCAACGAGTACTGGAAAGGGCTGGTCACCATTTCGGGGAGCTGGATTGGCGGCAGCAGCAGCCAGTTGGCCCTGAAAGAAATCTACGGCTGTAACGAAGCACTGTTTGCCGTTATTCTGGTCGTCGATGCGGTAGTCTCTACGACCTGGACGGCCTGCCTGATTTACGGGGCCGCCTACCGCGACAAAATCGATGGCTGGCTCAAGGCAGATACCCGCTCCATTGACGAAGTAAAACAACGGATCATCGCTTACAAAGTAGAGCCTGACCGCCCGGCCAACCTCCTTGACTTAAGTACCATTTTAGCACTCGGCTTTGGCGGGGGTGCGCTGGCCCATGCGCTGGCGTATGTCATTTCGACTACCCTTCAACCTCATAAAGCGTCCTTAACGACTTACGGGCTCGACCCCTTTACGTCAAATTTTCTCTGGGTAGTCATTCTCTCGACCTCCCTGGGAATCGGTCTCTCGTTTACACCCTTACGCAAACTCGAAAAATTAGGAACGACGGACCTCGCCACCCTTTTCGTCTACTTCCTGATTATGACCATCGGCATGCGACTTGACTTATCCAATCTGGGCGGCAATATGGGGTTATTTTTGGTGGCCGTGATCTGGATGCTCATTCACATTACCGTGATGCTGGTTACGGCACGAATCATTCGCGCTCCATACTTTTTTGTTGCTGTTGGCAGTCAGGCCAACATCGGTGGCGTGTCGACAGCTCCGGCCGTAGCCTCTATTTTTCATCCCGCATTAGCACCCGTTGGCGTTTTGCTGGCGGTGCTGAGTCACGTTTTGGGCACGTATGGCGGGCTGCTTACCGCCTGGCTGATGCGGCTGGTGGCATAGCCTTTCCTTTTGGATACCTACCCCATACAGATCGGAACCGACTTTCCTATCCGACCAATTGAGCATGAACATCAGCATACTTTTTGGAACACATGCTACTGTCGCTCAAAGACACTTACTCCGTAACAGTTTGATTTTCGATGCTCAAGTGCCCATTTAGGATCGCTTTGCGAAAAGGAACAAGACCCTCCAAGGAAGTTACTCAAGATTTGGTGTGAATACATGGCGTTATTTCAAGCAAGATGTCAGTTTTGAAAAGGCTGGTAAGTACTTCCTTATGTTTCTAAGTGAGCATGTTTTTGTTCACTCGCTTATCATCTATGTCTTAGTTATGTCAATCTTAATGCTTACCTACTTTGGCCGAAAGGCAATCGAGGTAAAAAATGAAAACGAAGCTTTTATATAAGTGACTATAATCATCAACTTAGACGTCATGATGGCCAGGAGAAAGATGTCTCTCAATGAGCTATCTCAGCAAGTAGGTATATCGAATGTAAATTTGTCTATACTGAAAACAGGTAAAGCGAAGGGTGTACGTTTTGACACATTAGCAGCGATTTGTAAAGTGTTGGACTGCCAGCCAGGAGACATTCTGGAATTTTCAGATGATTTGATTCTGGAAACGTCTAAAAATTCGTTTTAGGGTTAGCTCTGGTGGAAGAATTTTTTGTAAACCACGGCGCTTTCAGTGCTGTCTATTTTTCAGTAGTATACGTTCAGCTATATACTTACTTACCGATTAGCAAGTCTACAGAAACGTTAAATTTTGGGATGATAACTCACTAATCGCTCTTTTTGGCGAGATACTGATTTTAGCAGTGTGCCGGTTTATTCGGTCCACCATTTTGACAAACCGTTGGATCGGTACTTTTGTCGACCATCCTCATTGAATGATCCTTAAAACACAGGGGATCATAGTCTCATCAGCTAGTTCATGACAAACAAAAAGGACCACGTGAAGAAAGCGATTGTGGTACTGGCTATTGCCGCCCACCGGGACAAAACCATCATTCACGGCGTCGTGAGTAAGGTTGCCATAGGTTTCTAAATTCTCCTTCCAGGCCACCTCGGTAACCCGTCCATCACGCTTCCGAACGCGTACTATAACTTGTGAAACACCATTCTCTTTCTTGTAAGCATAAAGAGTACCTTCAGGCTTTTTTTTGCTTGAGACCAGCTTGAAACGCTTCATACTGAAAATACTTGCTACAGTTCTTTCAGGTTTCATAAGCATTCCTTTCAACTCATGGTAGTCGAGTAACTGCTCAGTCACGGCTGATTGAGCTTTCGTCAAGGGGACAGGTGATAGTAGTCTTAAGCAACTCACCGCAAGTAAAAGCTTAATCCGTATAGATTTCATGTCGTACCGCTTTTCGCTTATTCCACTGGATGCGTATTCGGGGTAAAATCCATAAGATGGGAGTTTAAAGTTGAACGCCGGATGGTTGAGCAAGAGGAAACAGTAGCGTATGGCCAGGTTGAAATCCAGCAAGTGAACTCCGGTGGGAAGTCACTTGCCGGACTGGTGAATTGATGCAGGTGGCTTGGCCGTCACGAAAGGCCGTTAAGTACCCGGAAAGTAGGCCGTTTTCAGGTACTCATGTAGCGAAGTTGGCTTGTGGCCCAGCAGACGCTCAAGAGTATTGTTCGTCCCGCCCAGCATGCCGTGTTGGGCAGCGGCCCCCCACTGGGCAAAGAAGTTGGCTACAAAGTCGGGAAAACCGGCGGATACTTTCTGCGCAATATAGGGCGCAAGCTCGCTACTTTGGTAAGCGATGGGCCGGCCCGCTAACGCGGAAAGTTCCCGGGCGATATCGTAAAACGAGTAGGCTTCACTCCCGGCCAGCGTATACTCCTGGTTGTCATGCCCCTCGCTGGTCAGTAAAGCGGCCGTGGCAGCGGCCAGTTCGATCCGCTTGACGAACGCTATCTTACCTTCGCCTGCCGGAAAACGTATCACGGTGTCCGGCACCTCGCTCCCAATCAAATAGCCAAGGCCTTCAAAGTAATAGCCGTTTTTGAGAATGGTGTAGGTCAGGCCGGACGCTTTGAGGTAGGCTTCCGTCGCCAGATCGCTTTCCGTAACCTCCGGCATCACAAAATTGGAGCTGCGCTGGATGCTGGTGTAAAATAGGTGCTTCACCCCGGCCTGCTTAGCCGCATCGATGACATTGCGGTGTTGACGTACCCGGTCGGTAAAGGCCACAGCGGAAACCAATAGCACTTTATCCACGCCCCGAAAGGCTTGCACCAGGGCAGGATAATCAAAGTAGTCAGCTTGCCGGACGTCGACACCCCGCTTCACCAGGTCGCTGGCTTTATTGATGTCACGCACCAGAGCAACGATTTCTTCGGCCGGGGTGGTATTGAGTAAAACGTCGATGGTTTGGTGGCCTAGCCCACCGGTGGCTCCCGTTACTAGAATCATGATGAAAAGAAATAAAAAACCTGTATATTTACTTGCAAATTGCAAGTGCAAAGATAAAACATAATACTTGCAAATAGCAAGTAAAAATATAATTCATTTTTTATGAAAGCGCTAAAACAGCGGTCAACCTGTCCCATCAGCACAGCGCTCGACGTGCTGGGAGATAAATGGACCCTGCTCATTCTGCGGGACATAGTCTTTTCAGGAAAGTCTACTTATGGACAATTTTTGCAGTCAGCGGAAAAAATGGCGACCAATGTTCTGGCCGATCGCCTGGCGGCACTGGAGTCGCAGGGCATCTTAACCAAGTCTGTGGCCTCGGATAAGAAGTCGAAGTTTACTTACCGTCTGACAGAAAAAGGTATTGAAACGGTCCCGATACTAGTGGCACTCATCTTGTGGGGAACCAGGAACTTCCCCACTGACGTTGACCCTGGCTAGCTGGACGAACTTGAGGGTGGCAAAGACGCGGCCGTTGAGAAGTACCAACGACTCGCCCGCGAAATGGCCCAGATGTAAACAAGCAATGTGGCTCCTCCGCCCTGAAAAGTAGTCTCCAAAATGCCGTTCGATAACACGTCAAGCCTGGCAGGCTTTCGGGGTATCGCTACAGTAATACTCTTTCAGGCCTTCACACGGGATGCCTGGTGCCAGCAGGGAGGGCAGTTACTGCCTGTGTAAGCGGGATGGTATGCGATTGATACAGTTGGACAGCTAGTGAAAGCCCGCAACTCAGCTAACGCTCCTTCATGCAGTAGTATAAGGAGGCTTACGTCAAGAAACTGTTCCAAGAATTAGACGCCTGGAAAGGCTAGTATATAAATGTTCCTGAGCCCTTTTTGAAAGGTGTAAGGCAAGCTTAAACAGAACTGGGATGAATTGGTGGATCGTGTTCTATTTGGGGCAGTGGCTCACTGGATCAACCAGCCCTCTAGCCCCCTATCTGCTTAGTGATGAAGCGTTTTTTGCCCAACCTATCGCTCAGCAAAAGATGGTTTTAAATAAGCCGGATACACTCTTACTGGATGTTGCTTTATTTCAGGCTACGAATGAAGCCCGACGTCTGGCGGGTTTGGCTATACTCCATTA
Organism: Spirosoma aerophilum; assembly: GCF_054782495.1. NCBI lineage: Bacteria > Pseudomonadati > Bacteroidota > Cytophagia > Cytophagales > Cytophagaceae > Spirosoma > Spirosoma aerophilum. The sequence goes on from NZ_BAAGSJ010000013.1 coordinate 1,918,664, forward strand.
TGATCACGCGTTGTATTTATCGGCTCGAAACCATGCGGTATCTATGATTCAGTATGATTATGTCGCACACGAAAATTTGTATCAGTTAGCCGATCTGACCCTGCTCAAACGAGTTCGGAAACAGACGAGCCAGTTTAATCGATTAGCTGAAAATATCGGTCAATACCAAACGATTGATACAGCCGAGTGGTACGGAGTCCGTTTTAACAGGCAGCGTCAATTGTATGAGTATGTCAATGCGGAGACGAAGCAAACTTATCAGCCCTATAGTTATGCGACTTATGCTCGCTATGCAGTGAAACAGTGGCTCAATTCACCCCACCACCGGGCGAATCTATTAAATCCCCTGTTTACGCATGTGGGTTGCGCAGGACGTCTATCGCTCCGTCCGTTCGAACAACGTCGTGCTCCGTTTGGTCGTCTAGTTCAGAACTTTGCGGCTCAGCCTGTATCGACTCAGGTCAGTCAATAAGAAGTTTTTTTTATAGCCTTCATCAGCCTGGATCACTTGAAGGTACTTACGCAAGGATACATTACCCTGGCAATAACATGAGTGTCAAAGCGGTTCTGACGATTTTCTGTACAGTATTACTGACCCATTTTAACTGGGCTCAGACGACAATTCGGGGGCAAGTCCGGAATGGGGTCAATCAGGAAGCCTTACCATTCGCCAACGTTTTTCTTTCCGGGAAGACCAAAGGGACAATGACCGACCAAAACGGCACATTCACCCTATTGAACGTGCCCCTTGGCAAATTTGATTTAATTGTCTCTTATGTTGGGTTCGCTACCCTGAAAACAACGATCCAGACGCAGGAACAAAAACAATATCGGTTTATACTTAAACCACTGGCCAATCAATTGGATGGTATCACTATTACTGCCCGTCGACGCAGAGATGCCGATTGGTCTAAACAATTAAGTGTGTTTACCGACTTTTTTATTGGCAGGAGCCAAAACGCACGCTATTGTCAGTTACTTAATCCACAGGTACTGTCGTTCTCTCAGCGGGATGACACGCTGCGGGCTTCCGCTCAGGAACCTTTGTTTGTTGAAAATCGAGCATTGGGTTATCGAATAAAATTTCAGTTGGAACACTTCGCCTACACGAATTCCTCCGCCCTGATTTTCTATCAGGGCGATCCCGTTTTTGAGCCTTTAACCCCTGCCAATGCGCAAGAAGCTACACGTTGGCAGGCGAACCGACAAAGAGCTTACTCTGGATCAATCATGCATTTCGGGCGAGCGCTGTTTAAGCGCCAGTTAGCCCAGGAAGGTTTTACGATTCAGAAAGTCACCGAGCAAAAGAACAGTAGCGGAACGATAAGACTACTTAGTGTACCTGGTGATACAACCGTATCTGTCCAGTCGTTAACCAATCCAAAGCGATGGGTTTCCTTACCAATGGCTGCCTATAAGCACTTGTTAGACACGGTTCGATCAACGGTGCTTCAGCCAGTTGTCGCCTTTACTGACTTGATTCAAGTGACCTATACAAAAGAGAAAGAACCCTATGAGTACCAGCGAACGCACCGGTCAACGCTATATGGCAATCGTGAGGGGTTCCAAAAGACCTTACTGCGGATGCTGGAGTCCGCCGTCACAGTGGAAGCGAACGGGCAGTTCTGGCCGCCACGTGGTATGCGTCATCAGGGGTACTGGGCCTGGGAACTGATGGCGGATGAATTACCCTTCGATTATGATCCTGATGAAAGTAGTACAAGTTTAAAGTAGTATTAATTGGAGCGCCTGCGTTCGTAGGTATATAAAGCTGTCTTATTAAGATAGCCTATTACAAAGTTGACTGTAGGACCTTACTTCGGAAAGTGCAGGATTTACCTGAAGCAAAATCGCTCCTACATGCGACGCATGAACGATGAGGTATTTACTTTTTGTATAGCGGGTAACGACCTACTATAGAGTATGCTGCTCACCCGGGGACTTAGCTGTTCGTGTTGATAACTTCATACCGGGCACGGACAAACATAAAGATACCGTAACAAAATAAGCCCAGCGCTACGGCCCCAAGCAGGTATGAGCCGTAACTAGTTTCCTCCAGAAAGGCAAAAGCCCGGCTGCTGCCTCCCGCTTCGCTGGCATTGGCTTCCAGGGCTGCTTTTATGAATAGGTACCCAATCAACCCCCAAACGATTCCCCGCGCGATATATCCAATTTTTCCGGACCGGATAATCATCGCCTTCAGTTCCGTTTTAATGGAAGAGGTCTGCACATTTTTCAGGTATTTACCCGACAAAGCCCGGTAAATCTGGTATACGCCAATACCAATGATACACAGCCCAATGAAACCAATAAGCCACTGACCAAATGGTTTTTGCAGTACTTCCCGAACGAGGGTCTGACGCGAACTATCTCCGCCCTGACTTCCCTGACTACCCAGTACCAAGCGAAAAGAACCGTACGCCAGAAACCCATAGACCAACCCGCTGAAGGCATACCCTACCCGACGACCGATGCCTTTGGCATTGGTGCCTTTGTGCTCATTATCGAGAAACGCCTGCGTTAGCCGCCAGAGAGCGTAGCAAACCAGACCAACAGCTACCAGAGCCAGCAAAATCTGTCCAAACGGTTGAGCCAGAATAAATCGAAAGACGCCCTGTTTGTTAAGATTTTGTTCCGAACGTCCGCCAATTTCGAACGCAGCCATAAACGCCAGCAAACCAACCAGGCAGTATACAACTCCTTTGGCCATCAGGCCAAGCTTGGCAAAACGCTTCACCCATTCAGGCTGGGTCGCCGGTATTTGAGAGGAGATGCTGGATAAAGTAGCCATCGAAGTCGTTTTATGTAGGTTTATTTCAGCCTGATCGGCCTTCTGTACATACTAGAATTGATCCAGGCGGTTAAATGTTTAATAATTTCCTGCGGAACAAGCCATTAAGACGGCTTGATCTCCCTTTCCCGAAAATGACCCCATCTATCAGCATGGGTTCAGGTCCAGGGCAACCGGTTGTAAATGAAAAAAGACCGGAAGAATATCCTCCGGTCTTTCTGGCACACACACGTGTAGAAACAAAATAGAACACTCAAAATCTTACTCCATCACCATTTCGGTATGGGCAGGTGCTTCAATTTTCTTACCGATGAACAACAACAGCAGCGGTACGCAGATCAGAAAGAAACCACCGATTACGAGGAAAGCATCGGCATAGGTCATTACCAGCGCCTGTCTCATCATGGTACCCTGCATGAGGCCATACGCTTTGCTGGTTGCCGATGCCAGGGCATCGCCTTTCGACAGAAACAAGCCAGTGTATTGCCGAAGACGATCTACCGAAAGCGGGTTATAAATCGAGACATTATCACCCAGCCGCGAGGCATGGAACATCGTACGCGTTGAGATGTAAGTGGTCATGATGGCCGTTCCAAAAGTACCACCCAACTGACGAATCATCCCCGTTAAGGCCGAGCCTTGTGGAATTTCGATATTCTTCAGATCGGCCAGCGTAACGGTCGTGAGAGGAATAAAGATCAACCCCATACCAATACCCCGAATGATGAGCGGCCAGAAGAAATAATCCGGACCGGCAGCCAGACTAATTGCTGATAAATCAAAACAGAAGCCGAAGAACAGCAGGAAGCCAATGCCCGCGTACCAGACCGGTGAGATGTAGTTTTTGCTCATCAGGCCACCCACAACGGGCATCATCATACCCGTAGCAATGGAACCCGGCATCAGCAGTAAGCCCGTCTGACTGGCCGTGAACCCCAGAATGGTCTGGCAGAAAACCGGAATAATAAAGACGGATGCAAACAGACCGAAACCCAGGATGAAGTTAAACAGCGTGCCCACCGCAAACCGGCGCTGGCGTAATAAACGCAAATCCAGAATGGGTATTTTAACGGCTAGCTGCCGCCAGATAAAGCCAATCAAGCCAATGCCGGCTGCCAGGGACATACCCACGATAAAGCGGGAATCGAACCAGTCTTTTTCTTCGCCTTTTTCCAGAATGATCTGCAAACCACCGATACCCATAACCAGGAGAATCAGTGCCAGCCAGTCCATCTTACCCGCCAGCATCTTCTCGGCGGGTTCCTTGATGTATGTATACGTTAGGAAGGTAGCCAGAATACCGAAGGGAATGTTGATGTAGAATACCCAGTTCCACGACAGATTATCGGTAATGAATCCACCCAGCGTAGGACCAATGGACGGGCCAATAATGACGCCAAGGCCAAAAATGGCGTTGGCAATACCCAGGTCCTCTTTCGGGAATGTCTGAATCAGAATGGACTGGGCCGTAGTTAGCAGGCCTCCCCCACCAATACCCTGTACAACGCGGAAGAAAACAAGCTCCCATACGTTGGTAGAGGTACCGCAGAAGATCGACGCGATCGTAAATAAAATGATGGATGCCGCAAAGTAATTCCGACGGCCCAGCTTGGCCGTCAGCCAGCCCGACATCGTAATCATAACGGCACTGGCGGCTGCATAGCCCGTAACGACCCAGCTAATATCTCCCAGCGACGCGCCCAGATTCCCCATCATCTGGTTCAGGGTCACGTTCACAATTGAAGAGTCGATGGTTTGCAGCAGAGCGGCCGTCGTAACGGTTATTACCACGATCCACTTATCAAAACCTAATTTTTTCATAAAATTGATTGAAGTGGTGTCGGGTTCTCAAACCCGACACTGTTGCTGACGCGAGCGTGTCGGGTTTGAGAACCCGACACCACTCCAGAGTTACTTTGCCTGCAAATCCACGGCTACTGTCGCGCTCATACCGGGACGCAGTTTAGCATAGAGCGGGCTGTTTTTATCCAGTTCGATACGCACCGGAACGCGTTGAACGACCTTCACGTAGTTACCCGTGGCATTATCGGGAGGAAGCAGGGTAAACTTGGCACCCGTTGCCCCGGCAAAAGAGCCTACCTGGCCTACGAGTTTATCGCCTTCGAACGCATCGACATCAATCTCGACCTTTTGTCCGGGCTGCATTTGTTTTAGCTGCGTTTCTTTAAAGTTTGCCGTTACCCAAAGGCTCGTGTTACCAACGATGGAACACAGCGCCTGACCGGGTTGAACGAGCTGACCAATCTGCACTGCCCGCTTCGACACTACACCCGAAACCGGAGCCCGGACAATAGTGTACGACAGTTGCAGATTGGCCATATCCAGCTCCGTCTGCCGTTGTTTGATGGCGGCCTGCGCTACGGAGATCTGACCTTCCGTTGCCCGGCGCTGTGAACTCGTCACGCCCGTTTGTGTACCGGCGGCAGCTACCTGCGCCTGAGCCGTTTGGAGCTGAGCCTGGGCAGCCTGTACCTGTGCCTGAGCCGCATCCCGTTCAGCCTGTACGGCGTCGAACTGCTGTTGGGGAACCGTTTTTTCGGCCAGCAGGCGGCTATACCGTTCGAAGTCCTGGTTAGCCTTACGGGCGCGGGCCTGAGCCGCCGTTACGTTGGCCTGGGCCGTAGCAACCTGATTCCGGGCCGTTAATACAGAGGCCTGAGAGCTTTGAATCGTAGCCGAAGCTACACCCACCTGCGAGCGGGACACCCCGGCAGCCGCCATCGAACTTTGCAAAGCGGCTTCGGCCTGAGCTACCCGAATTTTATAGTCAGCGTCGTCCAGTACCACCAGCGTGTCGCCTTCCTTAACGAACTGGTTATCTTTAAAGCGTATCGCTTTCACATACCCACCGGCTTTCGGAATCACCGGGTTTACATCACCATCAATCTGCGCATCATCGGTTGTTTCGTGACGTTGCAGGTAGCGAAACTCGCTGTATCCAAAAAAGAGAGCAATAACAAGGACAATGACGCCCCCTACGCGGAATAAAGTTTTCTTGTTCATGATTGGATCGTTCGTCAGAACGTGAGATTAATTATAGATTGTGGCCCGTGGCTTTAAGCAGACGCTGGTACGCCAGTTGCGCATCCACGGTGGCATTGATCACATTAAGTTGTGCCTGAAGCAGGAAGCTGTTGGCTTCCAGAAAATCTGTCGAGCCAACCAGCCCATTGCGAAAACGGGATTCGGTCAGGCGGTAATTTTCCTGCGCCTGACCAACAGCAGTGCGGATAACATTCTGCTGCTCCAGGGCCAGTTGGTAGTTGTTATAGGCTGTTACGACCTCGCTCCGAATCTGATCGGTTTGCTGCTGACCCTGCAGATCGGCCTGATCGATAGCCGTTTTTGCCGTATTCAGCCTACCCTTCATGTTGTAGAGGGAACCGATGTTGTAGCTCAACCCCAGACCCACATTCCAGGCACTGATAAACGAGCCACCTTCGGGAATGATACGAGCCGTTGGGTTGATATAGTTATACCCGACCGATGCCCCCAGATGCGGATACATAACACTTTTTGTGTTCCGCAACATGGCTTCAGCCGACTGCACGCGCAGGGCATTGGCCTGTACTTCAGGGCGGCTTTGTAATGCCTGCCCCAGGAAATTACCCAGTGGCTCGATCGTCGCTACCGGATTCGACAGGGTTGTATCAATTGTAATCGCCTGATCGTCGGGCAGACCCAGCAGCAGGTTGAAATTATAAAGTGCTGTTTGGCGGGCCTTCTCAACCTGCAATCGGCTCAGTTGAAGATTATTCCGTTGTAATTGAATTTTCAGGACCTCATTGGCGGTGACGACACCTTCCTTCTGCAGATTTTGTGCCTCCCGCTCCCGCTCGTCGAATTGTTTGATGTTCTGATCGATAACACTCGTCGACCGGACCAGCTTAACAATGTTGTAATAGGCATCGGTAACGGTATAAATCAATTCAGACCGATTCCGCTGGGCATCCAGATGGCTGGCTTTGGCTAATAAATCAGCGGAAAGTTCGGCCGACTTTTCAGCGAACCCACCAAAGATCTCCTTACTGATCGTAACACCCCCGATCATGGCGTTGAACGCCCCAGCCGGAATTGTCAGCAACGCTTTACCATCACTTCCCTGCCCAAACGAGACCGGACCGGTCAGACTATACCGCGAATAAGCCAGCGATGCGTTGGCCTGAGGTAAACTACGATCTTTCGCTTCCTGCGAACGTGCTTCAGCCGCCAGTGTTCGGGTGTCGGCCAGTTTAATTCCTTTGTTATTTTGTAAGGCCCGTTGAATAGCCTGATCCAGTGGCATGACAGCAGGTGTCGACTGAGCGTTTGTTAAGCCCAGACTCAACAACCATACGCCTGCACCTATTACGTACTTTTTCATTTTACCGATTTCTAATTTTTTCCAGGAGTGTATTCATAACGCGTACTTCATCGTCAGTTAAATGGCTGACAATCGATTCAAAATTCTTAAAATCAACCGCTACCGCTTCTACAAAACGATACGATTCTTCGGTGAGCCGCAGGTTGACTTTCCGGCGATTGGTCGGGTCGACTTCCCGAACGATCAAATTTTTCGCCACCAGCCGATCCGTCAGCCGGGTCATGTCTGAGTTTATATCCGTCATTTTTTCTTTCAGCTCACCCGCTGTCAAACTGTTGGGATAAACCTCCGAAAGACGACGCAAGGTGATGTACTGCTGAACCGACAAATCGAAGGGCGCTAGCTTTTGTCCAAAATGGTTAAATATATAGCCGTCCGTTTGATGGATGTTCTTAATGAGTCGGTGGTATTGATTGATTAATGGCGTTTCCATATGAATTAGGGCGTGTCAAAAGTATAACCAATATTTGTTTAAACAAATTTCGTTTAAACGATGAAATCACAATATATCTTTAATCAGCTTTATACGGAAAGTCATTTATCTAACTAAAGTACAAATTTTTCAAAGTATGATAACAGTGACGTAGCTCCACGGTATACTGAATTGAGTATCGTGTTTATCTAAACATATATGGATGACAATATTTTTAATTGTTTTTTAATTAAGCTCTCTATAGATCAATAAATACGCTGGTGCTTTACCGGTTAATTTAAATTTTTACCATTTAATTAAATGTACCCACCTGCATACTGCTTATTTAAGTATAATTATAACCGTTTGTGATGCATTCACTGCACATGCCATTGATAACCAACCGGTTAAACGTCCAATATTTTGCAAATTCATTCTATGGAACTTTACCGAATTAATGACGAAGGTACTTTGTTCATCTCCCCTTCCATTGACAACTGGGAACCTATCTCTCAACTAACCATTGATGCCGTCTTTAATCTGGATAGTTCGCTGGACCCGAACATTCCGGAAATCATGAACAAGACCCTGTACGTGTTTTTTCCTGTAGAAGATGAATACCTGCCCGATCTGAAAAAACTACATAGCCTGGCTGGCCTTGGCGCGAGTTTATTGGACAATGGCCACCAGGTTTTATGTCACTGCGGCATGGGGCATAATCGATCAGCCTTACTGGCAGGCCTGGTGCTAACCCACCTGGGTTTAAGTGGCACAGCAGCCGTGCGGTTGATTCGGTCCAGGCGTCAGGGGGCTTTATATAACAAGACGTTCGCGGATTACCTGGAGTCCATTCCCGCAAAATCCTTATCATACTACGCCCAACGGCCTATAACCATGTTTCAGTAACTACCAATAGGTATTGTCAGTCAGCAGAACTTTCGTGCTGATGAAGTCTGGCCAACATGTCGTTCGCCTGATCCGGCAACTGTTGATCGGTCACCTTGGGTAAGCCGATCACGGCAATCATAAACTCATCTAATTCAGCACAAACACTCACCGCCACTGGTGCCAGAAAGCCGAACAGGTACCGGCGATGCCCGCAGCCAGGCTTCGTCGGCATAGCAAATCACGAAGCGCACATCCCGTAAACCTAGCTGATACAGATGCGCAACAATGGCCAGACCTGTAGTGCCCACGCCCAGAATAGATAGTGGATAACACTCGCGAACGGGCCACTCCCATGGGTAACCCTCTGTGTCCAGGATAAAAAAAGGCTGGTCATTTATGTCGACCAGCCTTTTGAAGTACGGCGTTAAACCGTTCGTTTTTACCCGTTGATGAGCTATAAATTGCCCACCATATCTTCGGGCTTCACCCATTCGTTAAACTCTTCTTCAGTCAGATAACCGAGCTGGAGCGCTGTTTCCTTGAGCGTCGAGCCGTTCTTATGGGCCGTCTGCGCAATTTCGGCGGCTTTGTAGTAGCCGATTTTGGTGTTCAGGGCCGTAACGAGCATCAGCGATGAGTCAACGTGCTTTTTGATGTTGGCTTCGATGGGTTCGATGCCCTCTGCGCACTTGTCGTTGAACGACACACACACGTCACCGATGAGCCGGGCCGAATGCAGGAAGTTATAGATCATGACCGGCTTGAACACGTTTAGCTCAAAGTGGCCGTTCATACCACCAATGTTGATGGCGACATCGTTGCCCATTACCTGAGCGGCCACCATCGTCATGGCCTCACACTGTGTTGGGTTTACTTTACCCGGCATAATCGATGAACCCGGCTCGTTATCAGGAATATGCAGTTCTCCTATACCCGCCCGTGGCCCGCTCGACAGCATCCGGATGTCATTGCCGATTTTCATCAGGCTGGCCGCTACCGTTTTGAGGGCACCGTGGGCTTCGACAATGGCATCGTGGGCCGCCAGAGCTTCAAACTTGTTTTCGGCCGTAATGAACGGCAAACCGGTTACGCTGGCAATGTGCTTCGCTACGTTTTCCGAATAGTTCGGTGGTGTATTGATGCCCGTTCCTACGGCTGTTCCGCCCAATGCCAGTTCGCTCAGGTGAGCCAGCGAGTTATTGATGGCCCGTAAACCATGATCGAGCTGCGACACATAACCCGAAAACTCCTGCCCTACCGTCAGCGGTGTGGCGTCCATGAAGTGCGTCCGGCCAATTTTTACGACGTTCATGAACTGTTTCGACTTGGCAGCCAGGGTGTCGCGCAGTTTCGTGATACCGGGAATGGTTACGTCGAGCAGGATTTTATAGGCCGCAATGTGCATGGCCGTCGGGAACGTATCGTTCGACGACTGCGACTTATTCACATCGTCGTTCGGATGCAGAAACTTCTTTTCGTCACTCAACTGACCGCCCTGCAACACGTGTCCACGGTAGGCTATCACCTCATTGACGTTCATATTCGACTGCGTACCCGAACCCGTTTGCCAAACGACCAGCGGAAATTGGTCGTCCAGTTTACCATCCAGTATTTCGTCGCAGGCCTGACCAATCAGGTCACTTTTTTCTTTTGGCAGAACACCCGCATCGAGGTTGGTCAACGCAGCCGCTTTTTTGAGGTACGCAAACGCCCGAATAATCTCGCGGGGCATTTTATTGATGTCCTGAGCAATTTTAAAATTTTCGATGGAGCGTTGGGTTTGAGCGCCCCAGTAAACGTTGGCCGGTACGTGCACCTGGCCCATCGTGTCTTTCTCGATGCGGTATTCCATGAATAGTCGAAAGGATATAAGAAATTAGACAAAAGCTGTCTGTTCATTCGACCGCAAAGTTACGCCAGGCTCCGGTAACTCGTTACGTGCGCGTTTTTTTTTGCCGACGCGATTCGGTAAAAACTCGCTTTTGTCCTGATCCTTAGCGAATACGGTATTTAGCCATCAGATGTACGATCCCCTACCAGGCAACTGTTGCCTGGTAGGGGTACAAAATAAATTTTGCCATACTTCAGGAATTTTCCAAAACATATTCCTATATAATCCAGTAAATCCAAAGAATATATAATATAAATGGGTTACTATTCGCTCAAATGCGTATTAATGGACTCAAACAAGCTAACCACTTTTATTCCAGCATGAACATGGCAAAATCTGCGTTCTTTTTTCTCTCTATGATGGCACTGGCAACGGCCTGCTCCAGCACAAAGACCGAGTCGACAACGACTGTATCGGATTCAACATCAACAATGATGGCCGACACAACCACCACAATGACCGACTCAACATCGACCATGATGAGCGACACAACCAAAAAGGATTCGATTAAGTAAGCCTTTCGATCAGTCTTTACACGCAAAAAGACCCTCCGCAAAGAGGGTCTTTTTGTTGTATGTAGGAATAGTACCGTTTGCTGGGTTACCCCTTGAGTAAGGCTGCTGCCTTTTCGTCCACAAGCCACACCAACTCACCATCCACGGGTTTGATTACCTGCGATGGATATTTATCGGGGTTATATTCCCCTTCGAGTACTTCTTTCAACGGTTCGGCTTTTTTAGGTCCGGCCACCAGAAAAACTACGCACGAAGCCCGATTTGTGATCGGAGCCGTGAGCGTAAGCCGATACATGTTTTGCTGGGTCAGGAAGTACGCTTTTGTCCAGGCAGTCTGTTCATGAACAACTTCAGTACCCGGGAATAACGAAAGGGTATGCCCATCGTCGCCCATGCCGAGCAAAACGAGGTCGAAAGAAGGACCGCTGTCGCCAAAATAGGTGTGCAGAACCCGGTCGTAGTCCGCAGCTGCTTCGTCTGGCTCCAGATCGGTGCGCCACACATGGATCTGATCTTCCGGCGTATAGACGTGGCCAAGCAGTGTATCGTAGGCCATACCCGCATTGTTTTGTTCGTCATCAATCGGCACGTAGCGCTCATCTCCCCAGAATACGTGTAGTTGCAGCCAGGGAATCTGATCGACATAGGGCGCTTTTGCCAGCAATTCGTGCAGGGCTTTCGGCGTACTGCCACCCGACAACGCAATCGTGAACCGATCCTGCTTTTTCAGGGTGTCCTTGATGCGCTTCGTAATAAAATCAGCCGCTGCTTTAGCCAGGTCGGCCGGATTTTTCTTGATAATCAGTTGCATAAGCTTGCGTCAGCGTAATGCGATAAAATACGGCATTACTGATTGATAAAATCCTCCCGCATGGGGGTAAACACATCCACCAATACCCCTGCTTCTTCGCATACGGCACCGTGCCACACATTGGGTGGAATATAATAGGCGTCACCCGCCCGAACGACGCGCGTTTCATCGCCGATCATAATGGAAAAGGCCCCACTGGCCACGTAGCTCATCTGGGTATGAAAATGGCTGTGAGCCGCGCCAATGCCACCCGTTTCGAAGGCTACTTTCACCATCATCAGGTTGGCATCATAAGACATGATTTTACGCTTCACACCATCGGCCACGGGCTCCCAGGGCAGGCTTTCATCATCCACGAAAAGGGCGGCAAATTGGGTCATACTTCTAGTTTCGGATTACTGGTTAATTATTTCATCATCCAGCCGAATCCATCTTTCTCGACGAGCTGTGCAGCGGCCTCAGGACCCCATGAACCGGGTTCGTAGTTTGGAAAATCAGGCGTTTCAGCTTCCCAGGCTTCCAGAATTGGCGTAACCACCTTCCAGGCCGCTTCCACCTGATCGGCGCGCATGAACAGCGTTGCATCGCCGGTCATTACATCCAGCAGCAACGTTTCGTAGGCTTCCGGCTCTTGCCCTTCGTAGGCATCTTTATAACTGAAAACCATCTCGACAGGGTCAATGGCAAGGGTTTGTCCCGGCCGTTTGGCCTGAAACCGTAACCGTATATCCATGCCGGGCTGGATGCCGATCGTCAGGCGGTTAGACTGCCAGCCGTTCGTTGCTTCGTCCGGGAAAGCATAATAGGGAGCGGGTTTAAACTGAATCGTGATAACGGTGGCTTTTTCGGGCAGCGATTTACCCGTACGCAGGTAAAACGGCACATCCTCCCAGCGCCAGTTATCGACGAACAACTTCACCGCAGCGAAGGTCTCTGTTTTTGAATCCGGCTTGACGCCTTCCTCTTCCCGGTAGCCCGGAATGGCTTTACCATCTTTCTGACCAGGGCCGTACTGCCCACGAACCGCGACTTCGTTTACGTCTTCGGGCTTTATCCGGCGAATGGCGTTCAGCACATCAACAGTTTTGTTCCGAACTTCATTGGCATCAAAGGAGATAGGCGCTTCGGTAGCCACCATACACAACACCTGGAGCAGGTGATTCTGAATCATGTCGCGCAGAGCACCCGACCCTTCATAATAGCCCCCGCGCCCTTCCAGCCCAACGGTTTCAGAAGCCGTAATCTGAATGTAGGCAACGTAACGTCGATTCCAGATGGGCTCAAACAGGGAGTTGGCAAAGCGAAGGGCCAGAATATTCTGAACCGTTTCTTTGCCCAGATAATGGTCAATACGGTAAATCTGCTCTTCGGCAAACAAGCCGCCTAACAGACCGTTCAGTTCCTGGGCCGTTTTAAGGTCGTGGCCAAAGGGTTTTTCAACCACAATCCGAACCCGCGATTTATCGCAGCAAAGAGGAAGTTTGCCGAGGTTGGTAGCAATACCGGGAACCAGCTGGGGGGCTACGGCAAGGTAGAAAACGATGTTGGCCGGTACGCCCCATTCGTTCTCTTTAGTCGATACGTAATCGCTCAGTTTTGTGTAGGCTCCGGCATCGCCAGCGTCCATCTGCAAATACGTAATTGTTTTAGAAAAAGACGCCCAGATGTCTTCGGGGCCATTTTTCCGGCGCGAGAAAGACTGTACACCTTCGAGGAGCCGCTCCCGGAAGGAGTCGTCCGTATACTCACTTCTCCCCAGCCCAACCACCGCGAAGCGATCAGACAAATAGTTATCAAGGTATAGATTATAAAGTGCGGGAGTCAGTTTGCGGAGGTTCAAATCACCACTGCCACCAAAGATAAACAGTATGGTAGCGGGGGGACGCTGATTAGTTGCTGGAATCATAGTCGGTTGTCTTGACAGGCTGCAAATTACCTTTAGTCTATTTTCCGAACAAGTTTACTTTGTTAAGGTTTCATCTTGGCCTAGTATTCTGCTACTTTTGGCCCTTGTTTTTCATTCCTTTCGTTTATCATGAAAATTGCCATAGGCTCCGATCACGCTGGCTTCCGCTATAAAGAAGCCATCCGACACTACCTCTCCAATCTCGGGCACGAGGTTATCGATAAAGGCACATATGCCGAAACGCCATCCGTCGATTATCCGGTTTACATCCGTCCCGTTGCCGAAGCTGTAGCGGCCGGCGAGGTAGAACGGGGTGTTGTGCTGGGAGGCTCGGGCAACGGCGAAGCCATTATGTCCAATCGGATCAAGGGCGTTCGCTGCGGTCTTTGCTGGAACGAAGAGTCGGCCCGCCTGTGCCGTGAGCACAACGACGCCAACGTTATATCCATTGGGGAACGTATGATGAGCGAAGAAACAGCGCTCAAATTAATTCAGATCTGGCTTGACACGCCCTTTCAGGGCGGTCGCCACCAGGCCCGCATTGATCAACTCGATCTATAACCTACGTCGGGTTATTTAGTTATCAGGTAGTGAGTTATCGTTTCATGTGTTAGTAAGGAAACTAGCCTACGCCCTAACAAGGCTAAGCAAAAGACCGGACAACTTGTTAACCAGTAACTCACTACCTACTCATTAACGACAATGCCCATTCTCTGGACGTACCTCAAACCATACCGCTGGCTGGCCCTGCTGGCGTTGACACTGGCTGGTGTCGCCCAGATATTAGCCCTCGTTGACCCGATCATTTTCGGCAAACTTATTGACGAATACGCCACGAATCCCGGACAGAAAACCGATGATGAGAAAATACGGGGCGTTTTAGTTCTCCTTGGCATAGCCGTTGGCGTGGCGGTTCTGTCAAACATCACCAAAGCATTTCAGGAGTATTTCACCCGACTGGTCGTTCAGAAATTCGGCACCGATATTTTCAACGACGGGCTGAAACAAACGCTCCGATTATCCTATCAGGAATTTGGCGACCAGAGTAGTGGAGTCACTCTTTCCATCCTTCAAAAAGTTCGTACCGACACCGAGAAGTTCATCAACTCCTTTGTCAATGTGCTGTTCTCATCGCTGGTGGGCATCGGCTTTCTGGTCTGGTATGCCGTCACGAAACACTGGGCGCTGGTGCCCGTTTTTCTAATTGGCGTACTACTGCTGGGTGGCCTGACGGGTCTGCTGAGTGCGCAGATCAAAACGACCCAACGCTCCATCAACCGCGAAACGGCCCTGCTGTCGGGCGTTATCACGGAATCACTCCGCAACATCGAACTGATCAAAAGCCTGGGATTAACGTTCCCGGAGATCAGACGACTCAAGGTACAAACGGGGCGCATTTTCGATCTGGAGATGTTCAAAGTGAAGCGCGTCCGGCTGCTCTCGTTCTGGCAAAGCACCACCCTTAATATTCTCAAGCAATCGGTACTGTTCACGCTCCTGTGGCTCATCTTTAGAAATATCCTGAGTACCGGTGAGTTGATTTCCATGCAGTTTATCTCGGTGGCGATCTTCAATCCCCTGCAGGATCTGGGCAATATCATTCTGGCGTATCGGGAGGCCGAAGCCGGCTTACACAGCTTCGATAAGCTGATGCAAAAACCCATCGAAAAAAATCCGGAATCGCCCGTTGTGGTGGGACCGCTGGAACGCCTGCGTTTTGACAATGTCGTTTTCCGGCACAAGGGCGCTGGTCAGAATGCCATAGACGGGGTTTCGTTTCAGGCCGGGTTAGGTGACACCATTGCCTTTGTGGGCCCATCGGGTTCGGGTAAATCGACGATGGTGAAGTTGCTCGTAGGCTTGTACCGTCCCGTCGATGGAGAGATCTATTACAACGACATTTCTACGAAAGACATCCGGTTCAACCCCATGCGCCGACAGATTGGTTTTGTCACGCAGGACACGCACTTGTTTGCAGGCACCATCCGCGAAAACCTGTTGTTTGTAAAACCCGACGCCACCGAAGCCGAGATGCTCGACGCGCTCGACAAAGCCGCCTGCGATCACCTGCTGGCCCGGTCGGAAAACGGTCTGGACACCCAAATTGGCGAAGGTGGACTTAAAATGTCCGGGGGCGAGAAGCAGCGCCTTTCCATTGCCCGCGCCCTGGTGCGGAACCCCCGTTTGTTAATCTTCGACGAAGCGACCTCCGCCCTCGATTCGCTGACGGAAGAAGAGATTACGGATACCGTTCGGAGCGTTTCGGCATTGAACGAACAGATCACCATTTTGATTGCCCACCGCCTTTCGACCATCCTCCACGCCAACACGATCTTTGTGCTGGAGAAGGGTAAAATCGTTGAAACGGGCAGTCATGCTGAGCTGGTTGAACAAAAGGGTCTATATTACGCCATGTGGCGGCAACAGATCGGCGAGCGCAAAACCGGCCTGCTGCCGCTTGAGGCCTGATAACTGCGCCTATAAGTCAGCATAGGCCATTCACGTATGAATAAACCGAGTCGGCAAGTCGGATATTTTCTGTCTAGCCAGTATTTTTCTGATGGTCTGCGGATAACGCTGTCTATCCTGTTGCCGTCCCTGCTGCTGTCGCAGTTTGGGCAGTTACAGGCGGGGATGGCTATGTCGCTGGGGGCGCTGAATGTGAGCCTGAGCGATGCCCCCGGCCCGGTGATGCATCGGCGCAATGCCATGGTCAGCAGCGCCCTCATCAGCTTCCTGGTCACGCTCGTCACCGGCTTTGCCCGCATGAACGACTACACGCTGGGCATTGAGATTCTGCTGCTCGGCTTTTTCTTTTCCATGTTTGCCATCTACGGCAGTCGGGCCACCTCAGTGGGTACGGCAGCCTTGCTCATTATGATCCTGATGATCGACCGGCCCATGGATGCCCGGGAGGTGATTCATGAAAGTGCTTTGGTGCTGTCGGGAAGCGTTTGGTACAGTGCCATTAGCTTGCTGGCCTCGCGGCTGCAGCCGTACCGACTGGCCCAACAGGCACTGGGTCAGTGCATTCATGAGATGGCCAAACTCATGGCCATCAAAGCCGACTTCTACGATACATCAACATCACTCGATGATAATTACCGGCGGCTGATTGCGCAACAGGTCAGCGTGAGCGAAAAACAGGATGCCGTACGCGAAGTGTTGTTTAAAAGTCGGCGCATTGTGGCCGAAACGACGCGAACGGGCCGTTTGCTGCTATTGACATTTGTGGATGTCGTGGACCTGTACGAGCAGATCATTGCCATGTATTATGACTATTCCGACATTCGGGAACGCTTTGGCAATTCAGGCGTGCTGGAGCACATTGCCAAATCTATCCGTCGGCTCTCTGTCGAACTCGACCATATCGGACTGGCCATCCAGTTACCCGTCCCGTTTTACACCCCCGTTGACATTACCCCCCGGCTGGATAAACTAAAGAGCAGTATCGATGCCCTCGGCGACGAAGGCGGTAGCACCCTGGTGATGAAAAAAGTGCTGGTCAGCCTACGGTCGATCAGCCAGCGGGTTACCACTCTGCAAAAGAACCTTGATTTGCCAACCGTAAGCCCCATCAACAACCAGGATCTGGAGTACGGGCGCTTTGTTTCCCATCAGGAAATTGACCTGAAGTCGTTTCTGGATAATCTGACCTTTACGTCGTCGGTGTTCAGGCATTCGGTTCGGGTGGCCATAGCCATGTTGCTTGGTTATGTGATCACCAAACTCCTCCCCTACGGCCACCATAGTTATTGGGTATTGCTCACCATTTCGGTAATTCTTAAACCGGCCTTCAGCCTCACCAAGCAGCGAAATATCGAACGCATCATTGGTACATTGGCGGGTGGCCTGATTGGGGTCGCCGTCCTGACTTTCATTCCCAACCGGGATGTTCAGTTTGGGTTCATGGTGCTGTTTATGTTAGGCACGTATAGCACACAGCGTACTTATTATATCGTCATGGTGATCTGTGTGACGCCCTTTGTCCTGATCCTGTTCAGCTTTCTGGGCGTCAGTTACCTGGGCGTAGCCGAAGAACGA
This sequence comes from Spirosoma aerophilum, assembly GCF_054782495.1. NCBI lineage: Bacteria > Pseudomonadati > Bacteroidota > Cytophagia > Cytophagales > Cytophagaceae > Spirosoma > Spirosoma aerophilum. The sequence goes on from NZ_BAAGSJ010000013.1 coordinate 1,936,306, forward strand.
TTTTTTGACACCCTGCTGGGGGGTATTATTGCGCTGGTAGCCGGGTATGTACTCTTCCCCCGATGGGAATCCGACCAGCTCAGCAAACCCATGCAGGCCGTTCTGAAAGCCAATATTCGGTATATACAACTGCTGTTCGATAGCCTGTCGGGGCAAACGATCAAACTGGTGGATTACAAACTGGTGCGGAAAGAAGTGTACGTCACATCGGCCAATTTGTCGGCCGCTTTCGACCGGATGTTATCGGAGCCCAAACACAAACAACGCAACGAAAAACTCATTTATGAATTCGTGGTACTGAACCATATCCTGTCGGCCAATATTGCGACGATCACTTCAGGCCAATTGACCAGCGAGGCAAAAATCTATTCAACAACTGTCCTCCGGCCTGTCAAACGCGCGTTGTTTACGCTCACCGAAAGCCTGCATGGTTTAGGCGCATCAACCGACAAACCCGTTCAGGATTCGACAGCAAATTCACCGGCGGTCACTGACCATACCCCCATTGACCCGCTGCTGATTGAACAATTGAATTTTATTCAGCAAGTAAGCAGCGATATTGGCAAGCTCGTGGATCGGTTAAAGTAATGTACTGATTGGGTTACGAATTACGGCGGGCGTCTTTGAACCCTGCCGTTCGTTTTGTACATTCAAAACATTATAAACCATTCACTTACTTCATGAAATTAGTCTACTTCATCTTTCTGATACCCTATGTTCTGGGAAGTATTGGCAGCCATGCCCAGTCGCCTTCCATCGATCAGGCGATTGCCCTGAAAAGTGTATCGAACCCCCAGATTTCGCCCGATGGGCAATGGGTGGCCTATACACTGACCAAAACGAACTGGGAAGAAAATGCCTTCGATACCGACATCTGGCTGGTAAACGCCCAAACAGGTAATCGGTTTCAGCTCACTCATTCCAAAAAATCGAATAATAGTCCGGCCTGGTCACCGGATGGCAAATGGCTGGCGTTTCTATCCACCCGCGACGACAAGTCCCAATTGTACCTCATTAACCCAACCGGTGGCGAAGCACGGCCCATCTCCAAGTTTGAAACAGGCGTAACGTCCTTCAAATGGTCGCCAACGGGTACACAAATCGTTTTCTCGGCTACAGTGCCCGATGCGAAACCGGATAAAGAACGGAAGGAGAAATACAGCGATTATGAAGTGGTGCGGGACGATTACAAGATGATTCATCTCTACCTAATCGACAGCCTGTTCAATGAGAAACCCGCTCAGGCAAAACCTCTAACCAAAGGCAAAGACTTTTCTGTAGGCAGCTTTGTATTGTCGCCCGACGGCAAGAAAATAGCGTATGATGCGGCTAAGAACCCGGACCTGATAAACGGCCATACCTCCGATTTATATGTGCTCAGCCTTGGCGATACCATCAGCCGAAAGATTGTGTCCTTGAAAGGCCCCGACCAGAATCCGGTCTGGTCTCCGGATGGGAAACAGATTGCCTTCGTGACGGCCAATGAAAATGAATCCTATTTTTACACGAATCGCCTGATTGCCACCGTGTCGGCCACAGGAGGAGCACCTACCATCCTGACGAACACCTTCGACGAGAACGCTAATCTACTGGACTGGACACCCGACGGTATTCTGTTCAGCGGCTATCAGAAAACCAGCTCTCATTTGTTCAGGCTCGACCCGGCCACCCAAAAGACCGAGCGCTTGACCAAATCGGATAAGCTGATCGCTACGCAATTCTCGTTCAGCAAAGATGGCCGCCAAATGGCCTTTGTGGGTGCCCTGCCGAATACCTATGCCGAGATACAGACCTCATCGGTTCAAACCTTTGCGCCCAAAACGCTAACGGACATGGGGGCCCAGATAAAGCCCTTTAAGATGTCGACTCGGGAAGTGATCAGCTGGAAATCGGCCGATGGCAACATCATCGAAGGTATACTGATCAAACCGGCCAATTATGATCCGTCGCGCAAGTACCCGTTGCTGGTCGTTATTCATGGCGGACCCACCGGCATTGATCTCCCGTCCATCACGGCGGATCGCTATTATCCGGTCGAACAGTTTACGGCTAAGGGGGCGCTGGTGTTACGGCCAAACTATCGGGGATCGGCCGGGTACGGGGCAAAGTTCCGGGCGTTGAACGTCAAAAACCTGGGCCTCGGCGATTATGATGATGTGATCACCGGCGTCGACTACCTGATTGGTAAAGGCATGGTCGACAAAGACAAAGTAGGCGCTATGGGCTGGAGTCAGGGTGGCTACATCTCGGCGTTCATTACCACCTACAGCGATCGGTTCAAAGCAACCTCAGTCGGGGCCGGTATCTCGAACTGGGCCACCTATTATCAGAATACCGATATCACCCCCTTTACGCGGCAATATCTTCAGGGCACTCCATGGGACAACGCCGACATTTACCAAAAAACATCCCCGATCACCTACATCAGCCGCGCCAAAACGCCGACGCTTATTCAGCATGGTGAGTTGGACAGGCGTGTTCCCATTGCCAATGCGTATGAGCTACGGCTGGCTCTGGAAGACAAAGGCGTTCCGGTAAAAATGGTTGTTTACAAAGGGTTTGGTCATGGCATTACCAAACCCAAGTCGATGCGGCAGGTTATGGAAGAAAATTACAACTGGTTTAGCAAGTACATTTGGGGAGAGAGCTTCGTCAGCCAGAACTAAGTCTTTTTTCAACCCGGTTTAAACGCAATAAACCCCGGCAGGAACGCTACCGGGGTTTATTATGTCGAAGTTATTAATTAAACCCCGACCGGGTTCAAATAATTCCATACCTGAAAAATTGTCGAATAGTTTTCCAATTAATAAAGCTGAATTTTACGATTCATCATTCAACCATCAAAAATCAACCATCAACATGGCTTTTTTAGTCCTCGACCTTGAAATGACCGGGCCCGAACCCGACTACAATGAAATTATTCAGATTGGTGCCGTCCTATTCGACGACAACTGGATAGAGCGCGGCCGTTACCTCACGAATGTGTATCCGGAGAATAAAGATGCCTTTTCGTCATCGTCTGAAAAAATCCATAACCTTTCCCTGGCTGAACTGGAAGATGCGCCGATGATTTATGACGTATTGCCTGAGTTGGAAGAATGGATTTGTACACAGCTCGGTCTACGCGTTCCCAAAGGACAACTGGACCGAACGCCCTATTTGCGCGACGTGATTATTTGCGGTCAAAGCGTTATCAACGACATTAACTTTTTGAAGGAAGCCTACCGCTACGAAAAACTTAAATGGCCCTACTCCCGCGTACTGCTCGATCTGCACACGCTGGCTTATTTTACCTTCCGGGTCTTAAAAGCGAACGGCCGCAAAGTCCCCGACCGACTAAGCCTGACGGCTATTGCCAGTTATTTCGGTTTTGCCCGCGAAGATGGGTTTCATAATGCGCTGGAAGATGCCGTGCTTACCGCACAATGCCTGAAAGAAGTATTCAAGCTGAGTGAGCAGATGAAAGTTGTGGCCTAGACCGGCGTTCCCGTTTCTGCCAGAACCGCAATCCTCCCATTGCACCTATTGCCATCAGGAACAGAATAGCCACCCAGGGGCTGTAGGATAAATGTATCAGCGGCTTGGGGTCACCGACAATGATCAAACCGGCCCAATAATTTGGTAGAGCGCTGGCACCTTCAGCGTTTTTCAGCCAGTCTGTTTTCGCTCGTTGTAAGGCAATGTCTTTCGGCAAGCCCTGATCCAGATACTGATAAAACAGGTCTGTCAGTTCGTAGGTCGCTTCATTCTGCACGCTCCACAGCGTTGTTAACACACTGGGAACACCCAGGGCCGCAAAGCCACGTGCCAGACTAAACACCCCTTCCCCCCGCTGGTCAGCGCCAATACCGGTCTTGCAGGCAGCAAGAACAACCATCTGGGCGTTTGGTAATGCCTGATCGCTCAAGTCGGAGAGTTGCAGGGCCGAATCAGTAAAATAGAGGGATGGTTCACGGTCGGTACTGTCGGCGGTGGCGTGGGTGAACAGATGGATGATTCGGGCGTTGGCTGCTTTTTCAAGAAAGGCTTCCCGCGTGGCATCTCCGTGGGTGAGTAACGTAGATGCGTTGAAACGCTCGGCAATGGGTTCCAGAGCGGCATCCGAACCCGGCAGAACAACCTGCTTTAAGGACGGGGCAAATTCAACCGGTGCTACGCCCAGGAAATCAACCGGGTTTAAGCTCGGCACGACGCCCCGCGAGCCATTCGACTTCAACAGCAACCCGACCGAATACACATAACTGAACGCGTAGTCAGCCACCACATAGTCGGGCTGGCTGGCCGAACGGCTCAGCGCATCGAAGGGCACAAAAAAACCATCGGGCGACACCACAACCCGGCCTTTGGGAATGTTTAGGGGAGCCAGCAACTGCCGATATAGATTATGGCTAAGCGTTAGAAACCGATTCACATCCTCCCGTTTCTCCATTGAGACAGGATCGGACAGCCGTTTGGAAAACTGACGCAGCGATTGATTGTAGGCCCCAACCGGTTGTTTGGTTAAACTGGTTTTGTCGCCTGTAACACTCATTACGTAGAGTGAACTATCGCCCACAAAGTAGGTCACGAGTGATGCCGACTGCTTTTTCAGATACTGCTGCAAATCAGCCAGCGATGTTATTTTATTATCGTATTTATATTGGTAGTAGGCAGGATTAGTTGTTTCCAGCTTTTTAAGAAAGTCATTCAGGCTATCCTGTTTGGCAAACAGGGCCATTCGAGCAACATTATAGGCCGCGCTATTATTAGGCGATAGGTCGGCGAGTTTCTCCTGCTGGCTACTGACCGACTGTTGCAGCTTCTGTTCTTCTGCTAGTTGCTCTTTTGTTAATTGTTGCCGAGCACCCAGTTCGTTTACTTTATCGGCCAGCATTACCGACCGACTCTTTTCCATGAACCGAAACGCCTGTTCCGCATCACCGAGGAGATAACATGTCTCGATTGCCCGTTCATACATTCCCCTAGTTGTTTGCCGCCAGAACAGTTTCGATTGCTCTCCCGTATGTTCCCAACGCATGAAGTCGATCATTTGATCGGCAACGTTATAGGTAGCAAGGGCGGCTTTTAGCCGGTTACGGTCATTCCCAGTTGCTTTCGCATAATCGAGCCAAGTGTCAGCTTTGTCTTGTATGAGGGTTAGTACAAATTCTTTTTGTGAAGCTATCCGTATGAGTTTGGCTTCAGGTAAATCAGTAATTGGACGTTTACTTAGGCCAGATGCGATATTATCCAATCCTGTTTGATAATACTTAAGTGCGGTAGCATATTGTTTCTTTTTCCAGTACACTACCCCTACATTATCTAATAACCGTAGCTTAAGATATGGGTCAGAAGCCATAGTTAAAGCAGTCTGGTAACTCTTTAATGCCTTATTGTACTCATTATCTTTGTAAAATATATGATAACCTATATCTATATAATTGTCAATTATATTTTTTTCATTTTTATTAAATAGATTTATCTGTAAAGCTTCACCAAAAGAAGCTAAAGCATTCTTTCTATTTTGGTATTTCAGTTCGATATTAGCTCTATAACCTAAAAGAATAGCTAAATCATAACTTGTATTAGGACTTTTTCGAGCAATATTAATAGAGACAGACAATTCTTCTTCTGCATCTTGGTATGCAAATAAAGCAATTAATCCTTTTATTTTCTCCTCGCTGTTTTCAAGATAGGCAATGGTATCGTTTATTTGATTCGCTTGGCTCATACCCCGTTTAGCATTTTCAATAGCTTTTTGGTACTCCCCTGCTGAATAATATACATGAGCTAATGTACTATAGGCGAAAGAAACCCATTGGCTGGCGGGCAGATACTCACCCAGCCTCACTGCTTTTCCAGACGCTTCGATAGCTTTTTCTGGTTGGTTAATTTTTTTCCAATAGAATCCTAAACGATAATACGCTTTTATCTGATCTTCACCTTTTAGATACGAATGAGGTTGAGCATATAAGTGTAACGTCTGTTCGACATCCTTTATAGCCGTTTTTACATCACCCGTCAGAGAGCGGGCTTTGGCACGGGTTAACATTAGGTTGACATACGACGAATCTTTCAGATAATGGCAGCGGTCCCAATTTGTCAAAACAGACGAAAGAACCCTTATCTGGGTCGCATACGGTTGAGAGAAAGAAGAATCCGCTAATGCTAAAAGCTCAGTGCGTTTAATGCACTGAGCCTGTCCATACATTGAGATGAAAATGAATAAGACCGTAAGCCGTCTATTCTGCCATGTAGCAACCTCCGTCGCGGATTTCATTAATCAAATCATCTTTTTCGTGAAAGCCTTTTAACTGATGTAGTATTCTTCGTTTACTGGTAAAGCCCATCAGACTACTTAAGAGACTGGCAACTCTTGCTGCCACAATTGGCGTAGCGAATGAAGAGCCCTCGTAACTTCCCCTAAAACCATCAATGGCAAATTCGCCTTCGGGTAAAGCAGGCGAAGCAGTCGGCGGCACAACACCAGTATCTACATACCGAGGAGAATAGTTTTCGAAGGCCATAAATTTGTCATCTTTTTGGATTACAGTCGTTACGGTAATCACATTGCCCTGAATAGCGCTATAACAGGCTGGGTAAATTCTGGGCGCATTGTTTCTGGCAATTTCTCCCTTTGCTTCCGGTACATACTGGCTTCTATTACCCGCAGCGGCTACCACCACAACCCCTGATTCGTCCAGATCCCGAATGGCGCCCAGTAACAAAGGGAAGTCTGTTTCTTCTGTGTTATTTTGATTTGCCGAAAATGACCAACTAGCGTTGACTACGGTAGCACCATGTGTTCGGGCGTATTCTAACCCACAGAGTACGTCATACAGATCAAGAACGCCATGCTCATTTGCCACCTTAACAGGAAGAATTTTTGTATCTGGAGCATACTGCTTAATAAGGGTGCTTACTTTCGTGCCATGCAGCCCTTCGTGGTTATCGGTAAGATTGGCGTTGTCATCGACAAAATTCCAGCCAAACTGCTTTGGATCACTACAGGTAATGGGGCCGTCTCCTCTATGTGGATATGGCAACAGGCCCGAATCCAGAACAGCAACAATAATCTTTTTCGAGTAATCGGAAAACTGGCTTGGCTTACTTAATTCAGAAGGCCGGTCTGGCAGCGGTCTTACCAGCATAGCTGCACCAAAGCAGTTCGACTGCCCCCCGGAATGCTCCCTACCCCCACCAGCATTAGATCCACCGCCATCATGAAGTTTACCAACAGAATTCCCCTGAGCATTGACAATGTCAACTGACCTTCCTTCCAGTTGGTTTATCGATTCATTATTCACCGCTTGCAGCAATACGTATCGCTTTCCATCCGGTGAACATTTCCGGGATTTTTTAATTTCAACCTGAATTTCTGATTGCTTGCTCACTAAAGAAAGCTGATTACCTACTTTCCAGATGGCCTCCTCTTGCTGGGGGGTTATTCCTGGCTCTTTTTTTACCGCAACGATGAACTGTAGCGGATTAATGATACGTCCCCTGGAGAGTATAGCTTCTGCCGGAAATAATCGCCTTGCCGGATCTTTCTCCCGCCGGTTATCTGCCAAGAGCTTAGTATTCGATAACTGATTCGGCACTTCTTCGTAGGGTTTTGTGTCGTCAAGTGGCTTATCAGGCCATTCACGTACTGGACTCGTTGGTTTTGGCTTACTTAATAAAGACAGTAAGTACTCAAGGAAGTGTATCAGGCCATATAGGATTATGCCCAGAATGGATTTTGGCGGTCTCATAGAAAAGGTATATCAGGTTTAATGGTATTGTGGATAGTTAAAAATTGTATTGGTACAGTCGCCTATGCATTTTATCATTTACAGTATCAGCAAACTGCACGTATGAATGTGCTTAACGACTGATTAAAATCCGTTCACGAACTTCTTAGGCTCGCCTTTCCCCTCCAAGTTGCTGTTAATCACCCCCTGAAACAATTTTTTCTGTTGGCATTTATCGAACGGTTAGTTACTCAGGTTTCAAATAGTTTGCTTTTGTTACAGCGCATCTATTCTTCCGATAAAGGAGGGATATTCAGAATAGTATGCTTTGGTTAGTCAGAGGGGACGCTCCTGAGTCAGGATGACGAAAGTCAATGTTATTATAAATCCTAAATAATTTCAACATATCAGCTTTGTCGTATTTACACAGATAAAAAGAAACAAGCCCAGCGTATTTTAATTGGCTGGGCTTTCGTACTCTTATTTGTTAATACTGAGGAAAATGATTTACAATTAATGACTTGTTCCCGCACTAGGGTTAGAACCACCACCGTTAACATTTGGAGCATCAGTAGAAGAGGTTGTCTTTTCTTCCTTGGGTTTTACTTCAGTCTCCTTCTTACAAGATGTAAACGAGATAACAATTGCCAGGGCTACTGTACCTGTTAACAGACGAATTAAACGTGCTCGTTTCATATATTTTGGTGGTTTAAATGGTTAAAGGCAGCCTTACAATTTCTTAATGAATTTCTCAGCCTCCCGTTTGCCGTCCAAGTTCCTGGAAATCACTTCACCGAGCAACTTTTTGGCCCTAGCTTTATCCATCGGTCGTCCGCGCTTGATTAAGGCCAGACTTTCATAGAATAAACCGTAGTTGCTGTAAAGCTCAGTCCGCTCACTCAGCCGGTGAAACAGGTCAATCGCTTGGTCGTAATTTCCTTCACGCAGGGAAACAATTCCCGAAAATTTCAAGGCACTATCGTTTGTAGGCTGGCGCTTGAGTATGTCCTGAAACATAGTACCTGCGTCGGCAAGATTACCACTGTTGAAAAGCCCCACGGCTGTTTTTAAACTGTCTGTCGTCCCCGAACCGGACGTCCCGCCGTCCATGGTCGTCGGCAGTTGCATGAAATGCTGCGTGACGTATTCATCGGTCAGTTGGGTTGCCGCTATTGTCGAGTCCGTTGGCCGGAAGAAGTACCAGCCGAGTCCCAGCAGAACCAATATACTGGCGGCAGCCGCCCAGCGCATGGGGACACTCCACAAAGGACGGGAACGCGTTAAGCTTGTTTCCTCGGATACCAACTTGTTCCGTAAAGCATCCAGTTCGGCCTTTCGTTCTTCACGAGCCTGGTCTCGGGCCACCTGCTTCGACAACACGTAGAACGCCAGGGCTTTGGCCACGGCCGGATCGGACTGGAGAGCCGCTTCGAATTGAGCCCGTTCGTCCGGGGTGAGTTGACCCGTTACGTAATTTTCAATTGTTTCAATATCAGTGTTCATAGTATGTCGCGGAAACGTTCACGAAGTTTATCCAAACAGCGCAGGCGACTGGTTTTAGCCACAGCGGCCGTGTTATAGCCCATTGCCAGCGCAATCTCGTCGTCGGAATACCCCTCTCCCCAGGACAGAATCATGGTTCTGCATTTGTCACCCAGCTCTCTCAGATGCTGATGCAGCTTAGCGACATCGCTTTGGGCAATGAGCTTCTGCACCACCGAGCGCGCTTCGTCGGGCAGTTGCATCAGTGAATCATCGAGGGAAAAGGCATCGTGGACGCTACTTCGCTTAGTCGTCTTTTTGCGAATTTCGTCAACACATTTATTCGAAAATATTTGATATAGATACGTTTTAAACTCAGATCGGCCTTCAAAGCGGTCGCTGGTTAAATTATCAAATACAGTCAGGATGGTATCCGAGTACACACTGGCGCTCTCGTCTTCGGTCAGACGATGCTTACGGGTGCCTTCGTTAATAAAGTATCGGTATTTCTCGTAAAGCTTGTTTTCGAAGATCCGTCGCTGTGTGCCACCAGCCCGGATACCCGCCATTAACTCCGCGTCGGAAAGCTGTCGCATTGGATAAAGAGAATTATATGCGACCTCAAGATAAGTAAATTCAATTAATTGGCACCGTTTCTACGAAAACAGGAATGGGCGGGGGCTAAAACATAAGATAAAGACAATCAGGGCGATCCAGCCCAGCACTTGGCGCTTTGCATCCAGCGGCTCTTCCAGTTCCGTCTCGGGATGATAAATCCCCAAAAACCGACCCAGCACAAACGCAAAAGCCAGAAATCCCTGATAACCCTGCCAGTCAGGATGCAGCCACGATACAACCAACTGCACAGCCACAACGCTCAGGGCGGTGATCAACGACGTCATTTTGTTTTCGCTGATGCGCGAAAAGGCCAGGTACAGAAAGCCAACGTACAAACCAAAGTTGCCCAGTTCCGAATAAAATTCATTGTCGGTAGCTACGGCAAAATCCGTTGGTTTGAACATGCCCAACCCGGCATAAAAAACGAAGGCGATGAATAATATAGGCGATACCCATTGAAACCGTTTGCGTCCAATGAGGGCATACATGATATGCCCACCATCCAACTGCCCAATCGGAATGAGGTTGAGGGACGTGAAAAACAGGGCCAGATAACCCGCCAGCAGATACGGGTAATGAATCATTTCGTATTTATGCGGCAGCCGGGCCGGGTCGGCCACGTAGTTCTTAAAAAAGCTGAACAGCAAATTATCGCCGAGTCCCATCGCCCCTCCTTCCGGTATGTTTTGGTAGGCATAGCGCGCATAATCAAGCCCCCATTTCTGGTACTCAGGATGGATAGTAAAAATGAATTCAGGCGGGGGTAAGTGCGTAAAGCCGTACCATAAGACAACAAGTGCCAACACAAAGCCAGCCAATGGCCCGGCAATCCCAATATCGAAGTACTTCCGGCGACTGTTGATGGCGTCCTGTATCCGAATAAACGCCCCCAGCGTACCAATGCTTTGCCCAATGCCAATCCATAGCGGAATGTAATAAGGCAGCGTTACCCGTACCTGATTAGCCTTAGCCGTAAAATAATGGCCAAACTCGTGCACCGTCAGAATGGCCAGAAACGGGATCGAGAAGTTGAAACCAGCCATAAATTCATCCCAGCCAAGGGTTTTCATCCCTTCAATCGGAATAAACAAACGACCAAACATCCACTCGGCCCCGGCCATGGTGGTGGTTATCAGTGTAAGTAAAAAAAGACCTCCATGCAGGAGGTTGGTGCGGGCACTTTTATTCATAGAAAGAATGATGTATGATGTATGGTATATGATGTCTTGCTTTCGCGGCCAGCTACATCCTACCGCACGGGCGGCCCCGATCCTACATCATACATCCTGCAAGTAGTCTAATATTGTTAGGGGTGGCTGTACCTGTATAGCCTGGATACCTAACGCGGCAGCGGCTTTGATGTTTGCGGCATTGTCGTCCAGAAAAACGGTTTCTTCGGCCACTAAACCGGATTCAGCCAGTACATACTGATAAATTTCGGGCGAGGGCTTCATCATCCGCACGTCGTAAGAATAGAACACCCGCTCAAAGATTTCCTCCAGGGTCGGCTCATTCATTTGCGTCAGTACTTTGTTGACCTGACGAATATGGATCGGGCTGGTATTGCTCAGCAAAAACACCCGGTATTGCGATGTTAGCTGCTTCACGCGCTCAAGCCGTTCGATGGGTAAGTCGAGGAGAATGGTATTCCAGGCCGTATCGATCACCTCATCGGCCCAGGTATCACTGGGCAACAGGCTGCGGATATGGGTACGAAAAGCCTCGTCGTCGATCAGTCCGGTTTCATACTGCCCAACGATGTCGTGCTGCATCCAGAGCTCACGAACCTGTTCTTCGGGCAGGTTTGCCAGCATCGCAAAATTCCGGATGGGGGCCGTCAGATCAATAGGGATGATGACATCGCCGAGGTCAAAAATTATGTTTTTAAGGGTTGCTTTGTTGAGCGTAGACTCCATTGGCAGATTCGGTTCGGGTCTTTTGTGAACCGGGAGCCAAAGATAAGGGGAGTTTTGCAGACAAATGAGGAAAGCGAAGAGCAATGTTGCATGAAGAGTTCTTCAGCTTATTGAGCCTGATCGCTTAATTCGCTCAGACAGTGCCTGAGTTCGTCCAGATACCGGCCGTACATATGGTGTATGTACCATTTCAGTAGAACGTAAACCCCTATGACGGTGCTGATAGCCAGGACTATGGAGATCACCAGAAAGCCTATACCGGGGTGCTCGGGCAATGCGGCCACTGCCGGGTCACTCCGATCGTCAGTAATGCCCATGTACACGCCCAGTGCTCCACCCAGCAAAACACTTACCGGAATCGAACGCATGCAGTAGCGATAGTAGGTTTGTACAAACCGGCTGATAATGGCGACGAGTTCCTCAAGGTAAGTCCGTACGGACCCGGATGCCCGATTGAGTCGAGCGGTAAGCTGGCGGTATTGCCGGGAGAACGCCACCACCTGAACAAGACTTATTAAGACCAGACCCAGACCCACCCACCGAAAAATAGCCGATGACCAGATAACCATTAAAACGGCCAGCACCAGCATGATCAACAAGGACCCGCTCACCTCCCAAAGCATGTTTCGCAGAATACGCTCAATAGCCGAATGAGAGCGTTTCTGAAGCATTGCCTCTAGGTCGCCCCCCGACTTGTCAGGAACATGCTCAAACTGAGCCTGATAGAATGCCTTAAATTCGTCGAGTTCCATTCGTTAATCGTGTTGTATTTTTTGCTTCAGCTGTTGCTTAATCCGGCTCATCTTTACCCCTACATAATTGGGGGTGATACCCAGTAGCTGACCAATGGTGGTATAGTCGTAATCGTCGAGGTAGAGTAGCACAAGGGCTTTATCTATCTTATCTAATTGCCCAATGGCGGTATAAAGCGCAGCAAACTGTGTTTCGGTATCCTGATCCTGAAAGTCGGGCAGTTGTAAAGCTCCATCGAGATCATCCTGAGCCGGTTTTCGTTTTTCCCGACGTATGTGAGAGATAGCGGTATTCAGTCCTATTTGATAGAGCCAGGTAGAAAAGGCAGCCTCCTGGCGGAACGTGGCATTCGCTTTCCAGGCGTTGAGCAGGATTTCCTGAAACAGATCTTCACGGTCTTCCGGTTTGTCGGCATAGAGATGACAAACTTTATGAATGATTTTCTGATGCCGGCGAATCTGACGAACGAACTCCTGCTCTGACAACATGAGGGGCGGTAGCGGGGGCTTACGTCGCTTAAATTAGAGCCTTTTGTTTACTAATGCTAGTCAGCAACTGATGCCTTAGGCGGTCTTCACTACGGATAGGAACAGCCGGAAGCGCTGATAACCCTTTGGCTACCCATTCGTTCACTCGCTCGGCCGATTCGCCCTGAGCGCGGGCCAGGGCCGCCCAGAACAAATACCTATAGGCCGAGGGGGACTCATCGGGCGAGGGCTTGATCTTTGACCAGTTGCTTAACGCCTGTTTCACATCCCGATCGACATAGGCGTACGCAAAGGCCAGCTCTTTCCAGACCTCTATCTTCATCACGGCTGGCTGGTCATCGAGCAGAGCTTCGGCTTTCTTCAGGTGGTCAAAAGCTTCCGTTGTTTCCTGCCGATCAAGGTGGCTATAGTAGGCCATAATATGGGCAAACAGCCGCAGTGATGTTTCCGGCTCGTTGAGCAACAAGGCAATCTGAGCTTCATTGATCGTGGCATAGGGCTGACCCGACTGACTGTGCACCAGCAGTTCAAGGGTGGCTTGTTCCACCGCAGCGGGATGTCCACCACCTATCAGTCGAAAGAACCGGGCGCGATCGGTAAAAAATGGCCCTGTCCGTCCGGGAATGGTGGTGACCAGAAAAAACATACCCGAAAACACACCAAACACCAGACTAAAACAGACGGCAATACGCGCCCCCGCCGACGAATCAGCCGTAAGCGCGTTGGCCCCAACATAACCCAGCCAGAGCGTCCATACTGCCATTAGGAAACTAACGATGGGTCCGGCGGCAACAATAGCAGCAAATTTGGTGCGAAGCGAATCGCTCGTTATTAGCGGAACGGTTCCCGCCACGCCACCATACAGTCCGGCATCCCGGTTGAGATACCATTCCACCCGGTCGGTATCGGGGTTCCGACGGATTCCCAGCGGCCCGACCACCAGGATATAAAAGCGGAAATTCAGGGCCAGACCCGTGAGCAGGTGCCCTAACTCATGCACCAGGAGGGCAGCCCAGGCAGCCACCAGCACACTCACTAGCTTTGTAGCGTCCTCCCATCCACTGCTGGCATGGACCAGGTTTTTCATGACAGCCCCGGAAAACGAATACTGTAACGCCCGGATGCTCCCATAACTCAGAACAGCCCCCGAAAGCGCGGCCAGTACCATACTAAAAATAGCCTTCTTTTTCATGACGCTCAGGCTCCAGCTGTTTTCCAGTACACGAATACAAGACCGACGATCACCAGCAAATGGGCAATAAGCCAAACCCGCTGCCAGCGCGGCCGATGATCCCAGCGTACAGTTTGGTCAAACGGGTCGAAGATCAGGGCGATGCCCATGTTAGAAGCGGCATCTGTGTAAGAGCCAGTGAGCGCAAAATAGAGACTAAGCAGTACGAACGCTCCATACATGGCCCGATTTATGGTAATGGAGCGGGTATTATTGTGAGTTGACGAATTTTCAGTACGCATCGTAGTGACTGGTTTATAGCCTATTAGTCACCGAAACGCACAGAATATTACAGGAAGATGAAAAAAATTTTGCAAATGTGTTGAGCGACTAAAACCATCATGCATGTGATAGGCGAACCAGAAGCAAAAGATAACGTTAGATTTGCAGGCAAACGGTGAAATAAAATGGCAAAGTTGACGGTAAGGAACGTAGGCCCAATTCGCGAGGCTGAGTTAGAGGTCAAAAAGCATACAGTATTTATTGGCCCGCAGGGATCAGGAAAGAGTACGCTCGCGAAGTTGATTGCGATTGGAGGGGATTATGAAATTATACCTTATATAAATCCAGAATCTGGAAAAACTATATTAGAAAAATATGGCATTGATAGTTATCTACACAATGACTCAAAATTCTTACTTTCTACAGATAGTTATGTTTCCGGCATTGATGATAAGAGTCAAGAAGTTAAAATATTCTTTTACTCCCCTGGAGGTGGTCAAGAAAAACTTAATGATTTCACTTCAAAGGATTTTATAGATTTAGAAGAATCAATTAATAATGTTTTATCTCATAGTAAAATAGATAGCGATAAGGAAAAACGTAAACTGGTTGCATTAATTTCAAAACTAAATGAATATAAAGAGGAGCGTTCAGATAATGCCTTCAAATGGGTAATGAAGTACAATTCTGTATATATACCAGCCGAGCGTAGCCTTATTGCTCTGTTATCAGGTGCAATTTGGAGCATAGCATATGCTGGTGTTAACCTACCCAAAATATTTACTTCGTTTGCTCGCAGTTATGAACAATCACGAAATCGAATTCAGTCCTTCAATATACCATTATTCGAAATACGCTATCAAAATCTGCAAGGGAGCGATGTAATTCTTGACTCAAAAAACAATATGTTACATTTGGCACATAGTGCTAGCGGATACCAATCGACAGTTCCATTATTACTATTAATTGAGGAGCAACGTCAGCAATCTCAACGTCGCTTCATTATTGAAGAACCCGAGCTTAACCTCTACCCTACTGCACAAAAAGGCCTCATTTACAGCCTAATGGGTGGACTTCAGCCAGACATTGAGTACAAAGATGCCGAGTGGGTTATTACAACGCACAGCCCTTACGTACTTAGTTCATTCAATACACTAATGCTGGCCTATAAAGTCGCACAACGAAGCGAGGAACTACGGGCAGAAGTTGAAAAAATCATACCATCCAGATGCTGGATCAACCCAGATGACTTTGCCGCTTATTATGTAGACGGGGGCACGGTACGCAGTATCATCAGCGAAAAAACCGGGCTGATTGCCGATAATGAACTCGATGATGTTTCCGAAGATTTAGCCGGAGAGCAAGACCAATTATTCGAACTTAGCCGTAGCGTTCCCCGTGCTTAATCGTATCCAAGAAGCATTCCCACATATTCAGGCTGGCACTTGCTTACAAACATTAACCGATACTGAATTTTGTATTTATGACACTGCTCAAAAACGGTGCGAAATTCAAACAGACATCGATGGGCTAAAGCATTTCACAGTAGAGAATCCTACCAATCGTGACATTCACTTTTTAGCTATTGATAAATGTATTTTCTTCGATAAAGATGGTATTCAAAGGTGCGATTGCGCAGTTTTTGACAGTAAAACATTTTGCTTTATTGAAATAAAAGAGATTGATAGTGCAGCTAAGCGATCGGAACATTACAGAAAGGCAAAAGATCAGCTAAAAACTACGATCCAGCACTTCCAGGGACAAATGGAGTTTACGACAAAACGTATTGAAGCGTATGCCTGCGTTGGTCGTACAATAGCCAGACCAGCTAAACCAGCCGCAGACCTTAATGACCGTTTGGAATTTGAAGAATTAGGGGCGGCTCTGTATCATGGAAACATTAAACGCTTCGCATAAAAAAAGCCGCTGAGACAATCCCAGCGGCTTCTTAATGATAAATCATCAAGTCAATTACTCCACCACGACACCCATGTCGCAGAATTTCTCAATGCGCTGGTTGATGCGCTCCTGCGGGTCGATGGCGTTAAGTTCGTCGATTGTATTGAGGATAACCTCTTTCAGATGATTCGCCATCGCCAGGTGGTCATTGTGCGCTCCACCGATGGGCTCTTCGACAATTTCATCCACCAGTTTGTTTAGTTGCATATCGCGGGCCGTTAGCTTCATGGCTTCGGCGGCCTGCTCTTTGAAGTTCCAGCTACGCCATAGGATGGTCGAGCAGTTTTCGGGCGAGATGACCGAGTACCACGTATTTTCGAGCATCATGACCTTATCACCAATAGCAATACCGAGTGCGCCACCCGATGCGCCTTCGCCGATAACGATACAGATCACGGGCACCGTCAGCATAAACATTTCTTTGAGGTTGCGCGCAATGGCTTCGCCCTGACCCCGCTCTTCAGCCTCCAGACCCGGAAACGCGCCCGGTGTGTCGATCAGGGTGATAATGGGTTTGTTGAATTTCTCGGCCAGCTTCATGAGCCGGAGGGCTTTTCGGTAGCCTTCCGGGTTGGGCATACCGAAGTTCCGATGCTGACGCTGTTTGGTATTGCGGCCTTTCTGCTGCCCGATGATCATGACCGTTTGGCCCGGCTCACCAGGTCGGCCCATTTCGCAGAAACCACCCACCATCGCCGGGTCATCCCGAACAGTACGGTCGCCGTGCAGCTCGATGAACTGGTCGCACATGAGTGAAATATAATCGAGCGTATAAGGCCGGTCCGGGTGGCGGGACAGTTGAACACGCTGCCAGCGGGTGAGGTTCTGAAAAATCTCCCGGCGTAGTTTATCGATACTCTGCTCCAGGATATTCACCGCTTCGCTAACATCGACATTACTGGTCTGAGCTAATTTCTTAGTCTCTTCTAGCCGTGCTTCGAGGTCGGCAATCGGTTTTTCAAAATCGAGGTATGTTCTCATAAAAAAAGGGAGGAGGGAATAAAGGGACGAAAGGGAGAAAGGCTAAAACCCGCTACTCCTTTTTCCCTTTCGTCCCTTTACTCCTTAAAGTTCAAAGCTTTCGCCTTTCTTTGGGATAATCACCTGTGGATACCCTTCTTCGGCCAGCGTGGCTTTAAAGGATTCCATGCTCTCATATTCGCCGTGAACGAGGAAAATATTTTTGAGCGTTTCGGGTGATTGCATCGACACAAAATTAATCAAATCATTTCGGTCGCCGTGCCCGCTGAACACGTCGATCTTCTCAATATTAGCCAGTACCTGATGGTCTTTTCCCTTAATGCTCAGCGTCTGTTGTCCGTTGAGCAGGCGCCATCCCAGCGTACCCTCGGCACAATAGCCAATGATCAGGATGGTTGCATACGGATTGCTGATATTTTCGGCGACGTGGTATTCGACCCGACCGCCCTGTACCATACCCGACGAGGAAATGATGATGCAGGGTTCACCGTAGTTCGACGCGGCTTTACTGGCTTTTGACGATTCGAGGAATTCGAAATTCTGAAAATCGAACAACGCTTCATTCTCTTTGTAAAACTCCCGGGCCTCCGCATTCAGCATTTTTATGTGCTGCATGTAGATCTTGGTACTCTCGAAGCCCATGGGGCTATCCGAAAAAACCTTGATGGGCGGGAAATTCCGCTCGGTATAAAGCCGGTTCAGGGTATACAGCAACGCCTGTGTACGGCCAACACTAAAAGAAGGAATAATGAGCCGTCCGGGAATATCGATACAGGTCCGCTGAATAATATCGGCCAGGGCATCTTCGGGAGTCATCAGGTGCTCATGAAGGCGGTTGCCGTAGGTACTTTCGCAAACCAGATAGTCGACGGGAGGAACAGTTGCCGGGTCCACCAGAAGGGGGTAGTTCTTGCGGCCAATATCACCCGAGAAACAGATGCTTTTGCGTTCGCCATTCTCCATCACGTTGATGACGATATGGGCAGCACCCAGCAAATGACCGGCGGGAATAAAGGTCACATCGACCCCATCAGCCACTCTGAACTTCCGGTTGAATCCGATGGCCACCACATTTTCCATGGTTTCCCGCACTTGTTTATCCAAAAACAAGTCCTTTTGCAGTTGTGACTGACGGTCTTTAACCCGCTGTTTTTTGCTGGCGTTCAGTTCGTTGATACGCTTCTGATTCAAGGAGGCTGCATCTTTGAGCAGCACATTGGTCAGCGCGAAGGTTGGCTCCGTACAGAGAATCTGGCCCTCATAGCCTTCACGAAACAAATTGGGCAAATTGCCCGTATGATCCACGTGAGCGTGTGTCAGTAAGACCAGACTAATACTTGATGCCTCAAACGGGAAAAATCCCGGATGGGTCACGGCGGGGGTCGATTGACCGTTTGATCCGGTCTCCTGTGGACGAGACCGTTCCAGATCGGAACCACAGTCAATCAGGATTCGGTAATCATCCTCCAGTTCCAGCAGATACATACTGCCAGTTACCTGCCGGGCCGCCCCCAGAAATGATAATTTCATGCTTGCAATTTTAACTATTCGGTGTCTTTAATCGCTGTCTTGAGATAGGTGCTTCTAAAGCAAGTTGGGTGGCGCGTATTTCGTAAGTTTGCAAAAGTACGAAATAGCCTTCGAATCGCCTAACTGTTACGGAATGCGCTTAATCCCCCATTTTTCGGCCTCTTTGTGGGTCTTTTTCATCGTCTTGTTACCCAGTTGTTTGACGCTGGCACCGGCTTTTTCACAAGCAAAACAAGCGTCTGACTCAGTAGCTATTCAGCAATTAATCAGGCAGATAGAGACCTTTCAGGCCGGTCCGGCCACGCGTTTTGGAACGGTTGCCTTATCCGTCCGGCGCGTACGGGATGATTCAGCATTCATTAGCTATAACGCCCGAATGAGCCTGCCGTCGGCCTCAACACTCAAACTAATTACAACAGCAACAGCCTTATCTGTCCTCGGTCCTGCCTTCAGCTACACTACCACCCTTGAATATGACGGAACGATCAAAGACAGTGTGCTAACGGGCAACCTCTACATTCGGGGTACGGGCGATCCTTCGCTGGGTAGCTGGCGATTCCCTGCTTATTATGATCTGTCGGCCTTGCTAAAAAGCTGGTCAGATGCCGTTCGGGCCGCCGGTATTCGGCGTATACAGGGTGCCATTGTAGGGGATGCCAGTTTGTATGATGATCTGACAACCCCCGGCACCTGGCCGTTTGGCGACTTAGGCAACTATTACGGGGCCAGTCTGAGTGCGTTAAATATCAACGAAAATCTATACCGGGTATTCTTCAAGACCGGCAAGTCAGTGGGCGCACCAGCTCCTGTACTGCGTACCGACCCGGTCCTGCCCTACCTGAGCTTTCGCAACACCGTAACAACGGATGCCGCCAATACCGGCGATCAGGTAAACATCACTGGTGCTCCCTTTATGAACCAACAATGGCTCGTTGGTAAAGTACCGATTGGCGAACCCGCCAATGAATTCAGTGTAAAAGGGGCGTTGCCTGACCCGGCTTATTTTTCGGCCTATGCCCTGCACAATCAACTGTATCAGGATAGTATTTCCGTACGTAATCCGCCCACTTCCGTTGGGGGAGGACTGTCGACAACGCTTGTCACGATGGGCAAACGCACAGAGCTGAATCAACATAAATCGCCCCCATTGACCGAGCTGGTGTTGCAGACCAACTTTCAGAGTATAAATCTATATGCCGAAGCTCTCCTGCGCACAACCGCACTGGCCCTCACGAAAACAGTCAAATCCACTGACGCTAGTCTGGAGGCATTGACGACCTTCTGGAAAAATAAAGGGGTAAATCTGGATGGTTTTCGGATACGCGACGGCAGCGGTTTATCAACGGTCGGGGCTTTAACGGCTGACAACATGACGGGCATTTTGAGCGCGATGGGCAGGGATAAAGCCTTTCCCCAATTTTACGAAACCATACCCATAATCGGGCAGTCCGGAACGGTAAGAAGTCTAGCCAGGGGAACGGCGGCTGCCGGCAACATTCGAGCAAAAAGCGGGTCCATTGAAGGCGTACGGGCTTATGCAGGCTACTTCACTGCCGCCGATGGGGAACGTATGAGCTTCTGCGTACTGGTCAATAAGTTCACGCCCGGACAAAACCGGGCGGTGACTAAAGAACTGGAAAAGATTTTCGTTGGACTGGTTGGCTTAAACGGGAAGTAATATAACGCGGACGGCTGGTGCCAGCCGTCCGCGCAATATGATTAGTCTTCTTCCGAGGAGTGCTCGCAAACGGTTACTACATTGAACCAGTACTGGCCAATGGCCTTTGTCACTTCACTGAGCCGCTGAAAGGTTGGCGGCTTGGTTATGAAGCTATTCGCTCCGTTAAAATAGGACGTTTCAATATCATCTTTTGCATCTGAAGTGGTCAGCACGACAATGGGGATATGGCGAAAATCATCGTTCGCTTTAATCTCGCGCAGGGCCTCACGGCCATCCTTGCGGGGCATATTCAAATCCAGTAAAATCAATTCAGGTAATGTGTGAGCTGCCCCGGAATACCGCCCTTCATACCGAAGAAAATCCAACAGATCTTCTCCATCTTCCGCGAATGAGATGCGGCTGGCGGGGTAGTGCTGATGAAAAGCCTCTTTAGTGAGATAACGGTCATCTTCGTCGTCGTCAACCAGCAGGATATGAATAGGTTTCTGAAGTTGGTCGGTCATACTGTTGTTGTGATTGGCTTTCTGGTAAAACGACTACAAATGTGGTTCCTTCGTTAGGCTGACTTCGGGCCGTAATATATCCGTGATGATACATAACAACCCGCTTGCAAATGGCCAGCCCGATACCGGTTCCTTCAAATGTACTTTTACCATGTAATCGTTGGAAAACTTTAAAGATGTGGTCCAGGTACTTCTCCTCAAACCCAATTCCATTATCTTCAATGGTAATCTCAAAATACTGCCGGTCGGCGACTAAACCAGCATAATTATCGCCACTAACTGCCTTAACCTCAATGCGAAGCAGTGGCTGCACACCCGGCCGGATAAACTTGAGCGCGTTGGAGATCAAGTTGTTAAAAAGATGGTCCATCTGACTGCCAACAGCCTCGATAACAGGCAGATCACTTATTTCTATCTGCACATCCAGCCCTTTTATCCGTAGTTCCTGATCGTCGAGAATACGTTGAACAATTTCACCAAGCGACACCATTTTGAAATCTTCCTGATGACTGGAAATGCGGGAAAAATTCAGCAAATCCTTAATCAGCTTAGACATCCGCTCGGCCGAGTTGGATATTTTGTTCATAAACATCATACTATCGGCATCGAACAAATTGGCGTATCGGTCGGTGATCAGGTTAGCGAACGATTGAATTTTCCGGAGAGGCTCCTGCAGATCGTGACTGGCAACGAAAGCAAATCGTTCCAGCTCTTCGTTTGAGGCTTCCAGCTGTCGAATCTGTCCCCGCAGCTGCGAGTCATAGGCCAGGAGTTGAT
Organism: Spirosoma aerophilum; assembly: GCF_054782495.1. Taxonomy (NCBI): domain Bacteria; kingdom Pseudomonadati; phylum Bacteroidota; class Cytophagia; order Cytophagales; family Cytophagaceae; genus Spirosoma; species Spirosoma aerophilum. The sequence goes on from NZ_BAAGSJ010000013.1 coordinate 1,958,159, forward strand.
CGGCAGTTTGTTGACGGTGCGTTAATTCCTTTTCCAGGAGACGGTATAAAATGGCCAGCGTCAGGAACGTTGTCAACGATAGAGCAAAGATGATGATCAGGGTACTTCGGAACGAATGTTCGGCCTGACGGCTTCGGGTATCCATAAGTACTCGCTCTGTATCGATCATCAGGGCAACATGCTTACGAAGCCGATCCATCCTGCGTTTGCTTTCCGCACTTATTCGGTTCCCTCGTCTGTCGATAACATTTACCTCCATACGGGCTTCGGTTATCGCCAGTTTATCCTTGATTAGCTGTTCGAGAATATGTCGACGTTTTACCTGAAGTTTATTGTCGTTCGTCAGTATCTCTAACTGCTCCAGTTGGCCGGGAAGCGCCTTTATCGCGCTTTTATAGGGATCCAGATAAGCCGAATCGCCCGTGATGACGTAGCCCCTCGAACCCGTTTCAACGTCTTTTATCAACGATAATGTATTCTCCAGGGCGCTGGTTACTTCATAGGTATGGCGAATACGCTGCATATCGGCCCCATACCGGTTGTAACTATAGAACGATATGGCGAAACCCGAAGCAATGAGAACCATAGCCATAATGAATCCGAACGCAATGCGCCGGTTCATCGTGTAACCATCCAGGTTCTCTTTTTTCATAACGTTGTGAAGTAAGACGGAACAAATATAGAAAAACGAATAAGGCCTTCGTTATTCCTATAACGTTTCTACCACCAAATTATGGTTTGTATAAATACATACATCGGCAGCAATGTGCAGGCTTTCACGAACCATTTCTTCGGCCGACAATTCAGACGCGTGTTTCTTCAGCGCCAGTGCTGCCGACTGAGCATACATACCTCCTGAGCCAATAGCGGCTACATCTGCATCCGGCTCAATAACATCGCCCGTACCCGAAACTAACAAGAGGTCATCTTTAGACGCGACAATCAGCATCGCTTCCAGTTTTCTGAGGTACCGGTCAGTTCGCCAGTCTTTAGCCAGTTCAATGGCGGCCCGCTTGAGGTTACCTCCGTAGGCATTGAGTTTCTCTTCAAATCGTTCAATCAGGGTGAAGGCATCGGCCGTGGAACCGGCAAAGCCAGCCAGCACTTTACCGCCCATCAAGACGCGTACTTTACGAACATTGCTTTTGGCAACGGTATTGCCCATGGTAGCTTGTCCATCAGCGCCAAGGGCCACATGGCCATTATGCCGAATGCCAACTACTGTAGTTGCATGAATTTTGGGTTGCATGAATTATAATTTGTTGATATATATAACACAGGGAAGGTGGTTTAGGGTTCAGTTGGTGGGTGGTGGCGTAGTGAAGTGGTTAATTAAGTGGAGTGCGTCGAAAAGTCGTATGCCTATACTCACGCCACTAAATACACCTATTCCACTCACACCACTAACTGCCTTCCGCAAAGGGAATGGGGCGATTGACGCTTTCTTCCAGAGAGATGAACGTCTCGGTGCGCTGGATACCACTAACCTTTTGGATTTTATCGTGCAGCACTTCGCGCAGGTGCTGGGTGTCGCGACATACGATCTTGGCAAAAATGCTGTAGATGCCTGTTGTATAATGCACGTTGACGACCTCCGGAATTTTCTCCAGTTGTTTTGATACCTCTTCGTATAAAGAGCTTTTATCTAAATAGATGCCCAGAAAGGCGCTGATATCCCAACCTAACTTGGCATGGTCGATGACCAGTTGAGACCCACGCACGATACCCATCTGCTTTAGTTTATTCATCCGGACGTGAACCGTACCGCCCGATACAAAGATGCGTTTGCCGATTTCGGTATAGGCCATATTCGCATCCTGCATTAACAAACTCAATATTTTAAGATCTGTATTATCAATTTCTAAATTTTTCTCGGTCATTTCTTAGCAATTTTTGATGAGTGCTAACAAAAATAGCCATTTTTTGAATCGTTTGTAAATTTTAGGTTTTTTTTATAGAAAATTTGCAATGAATAACGAGTTTATACTACCTTTGTATTGTCAAGTTGATCGAGCGGGGTCACACGCCGGTCTTCTTGATAACTTTTCCTCACACTGTAGGATGTCGAAATTGGCAGACGTGCCCTCCTGTCTCGGGGGTGGTGATAAAGGATAAACGCAGCATAATGCCGCCTGCAAAGGCGACTGGGGTTGACCACCAGAGTTGTACTGTAGCTAACTGCACCGTGGGCGGTTCGAGTCCCCCTCCTACAGCAATTTTCTCGCTTCGGCGGAAAAAGATTTTAGTTTGTTGATGAAGTGTAATTGAACACGCCGGCTCCCCGATGAGTCCGGCGTTTGTTTTTTTTACCTACTTTTGCTATTTATTAACAAAGACTCCTCCGTCGTACCGACGACCTGATATTCCAACGTGAAACACATCCGTAATTTTTGCATCATCGCCCATATTGACCACGGCAAGAGTACGCTGGCGGATCGACTTTTAGAATTCACCAAAACCGTTGGCTCCCGCGACATGCAGGCCCAACTGCTCGACGACATGGATCTGGAGCGCGAACGTGGTATTACCATCAAGAGCCACGCCATCCAGATGGATTATGTGTATAAGGGTGAAACCTATACCCTGAACCTGATCGATACGCCGGGCCACGTCGATTTTAGCTACGAAGTATCGCGTTCCATTGCTGCCTGCGAAGGAGCGCTGCTCCTGGTTGATGCCTCGCAGGGAACAGAAGCCCAGACGATCTCCAACCTCTATCTGGCCCTCAACAACGACCTGGTCATCATTCCCGTTCTGAACAAGATCGACCTGCCGGGTGCCCGCCCCGAGGAGATCAAAGACGAAATGGTGGACCTGCTCGGCTGCGACCGCGACGACATTATTCCGGCTTCGGGTAAAGAAGGCATCGGTGTCCCCGAAATTCTGGCCGCCATTGTGGAGCGTATCCCGGCCCCGCAAGGCGAACCGGCGGGCCCGCTACAAGCGCTGATCTTCGATTCGCATTTTAACTCCTACCGGGGTATCGAAGTTATTTTCCGGGTTAAGAACGGCCGCATCCGCAAGGGCGACAAGGTGAAGTTCATGAATACCGGGAAAGAATATTTTGCAGACGAAGTAGGAACACTTGGTCTGGTCCAGGTTCCCAAAGATGTAATCGAGTGTGGCGACGTAGGGTACCTGATTTCGGGCATTAAAGTGGCCAAAGAGGTAAAAGTGGGTGATACCGTTACGACGATCGATAACCCCGCCAGCGTGGCTATTCAGGGTTTTTCGGAAGTAAAACCAATGGTATTTGCCGGTATATACCCGGTTGAGACCAGCGAGTTCGAAGACCTGCGCGACGCTATGGAAAAGCTACAGCTGAACGATGCCGCTCTCGTTTGGGAACCCGAAACATCGGCCGCTCTGGGTTTCGGCTTCCGCTGCGGCTTCCTGGGTATGCTGCACATGGAAATTGTGCAGGAACGGCTGGAACGCGAATTCGATATGACCGTGATCACTACGGTCCCCTCCGTGCGGTTCGAGGTGGTGACAACGAAAGGGGAAGAGCTTCAGGTATCGGCCCCCGCCGAAATGCCCGAGCCAAACCTGATCGACTATATCGAGGAACCGTTTATCCGGGCGCAGATCATTACCAAAGCCGAGTATGTTGGTGGTATTATGGGGCTCTGCATGGACAAGCGGAGTTTACTTAAAAACCAGGTTTACCTGACCGCCGACCGCGTTGAACTTCAGTTCGAAATGCCCCTGGCCGAAGTGGTGTTCGACTTCTTCGATAAGCTCAAGACAATTTCGCGCGGGTATGCCTCGCTTGATTATGAGTTTATGGACAACCGCGAATCGGACATGGTGAAGCTCGATGTGATGCTCAACGGCGATAAAGTCGATGCCCTCTCAGCCATTGTTCACCGCTCGAAATCATACGAATGGGGTAAGAAACTGTGCGAAAAGCTTCGTGAGTTGATTCCCCGCCAGCAGTTTGAAATTGCCATTCAGGCAGCCATCGGCCAGAAAATTATTGCCCGCGAAACCCTGAGCGCCTTGCGCAAAGACGTATTGGCGAAATGTTATGGCGGTGATATTTCCCGGAAGCGTAAACTGCTCGACAAGCAGAAGAAAGGCAAGAAACGAATGCGCCAGGTCGGCAACGTCGAAATACCGCAGGAAGCATTCATGGCGGTATTGAAAATTAACTAAGCGAAAGGCCAGCCCGGAAACGAGCTGGCCTTTTTTAATTACCAGACGTTACGGTTATGCTAACGTTGCGTTAACCGTGATGTTGGTATTAAATAATTTTGAGATAGGGCAGTTGTGTTCGGCATGATCGACCAGCTCATCAAATTTTGCTTTGTCGATACCGGGTATGCTGGCTTTCAATGTCAGCACGGAGCTTGAGATCGCTCCATCTTCCAGTGAAATGGCACAGTTAACATCTAAGGTATCAGCGGCAAAACCAGCCTGTTGAATGTTAAACGCCAGTTGCATGGCGAAACAGCCAGCATGAGCAGCGGCTACCAGTTCTTCAGGGTTAGTACCAACGCCATCCTCAAAGCGGGTTTTATACGAATATTGTGTTTGATTTAAAACAGTACTGGCGGTGGTTACGGTACCCTGTCCATCTTTGCCGGTTCCTGCCCAGTGGGCCTGTGCGTTGCGGGTGATTTTCATACTAGTAAGAGTTAACTTTGTTTGTGTTTGTTATTGATGAACCAAATGTAGCCGGTCTGGTTTAGCCAATTTTTCACCTATGTTAAAAAGTGGCATTAAGTTAACTATTCTCTCAAAATTAGTTTAAGCGAGCACAGCGTTTAAGTTATTGGTTTTTCCTTATTCAACTCGGTGCTCTCCGTGCCGTTGCGTTTAATAAGGTTGTTTAAGCACTTGGCAGTTTCATAACATGACCTTCTCCCAGCACTATATCCTTCACCAGCAGCTACAGGAATTTGCGCAACTCTCGGAAAACGACCTGACCCTCGGACAGGAATTCTGGCAAGCCCGAACGGTAAGCCGACACGATTTTTTCAATAACCCGAATTCCCTCTGTCGGCATATCGGCTTTATCGTGAAGGGGATTTTCCGCGTCTACTATGTTGACCCCAAAACCGAACTGGAGCACAACCTGTATTTTGCCGCCGAAAACAGCTTTATTACCTCGCTCAAAAGTCTGCTGACCCGATCAACCTGCCCTTACATTATCGAAGCCCTTGAAGATGCTGAGTTATTTGTCATGCAGTACGACCACCTACAGCAGTTATACGAACGGTCACACGGCTGGGAACGCTTCGGCCGTTTACTGGCGGAGCAGTACTTTTTGATGAACCAACTCCGGTCGGAAAGTTTATTGACGCAAACGGCAGAGGACCGTTATGTTGATTTACTGACCAATTACCCTGATTTGCTCCATCGGGTTTCGCTCGGTCATATTTCGTCTTACCTCGGCATCAAGGGGCCTTCGCTTAGCCGGATTCGGGCACAACTCGCACATAAATAGGCCCATCAATGCAACTTCTCTAAGCTCCTCAAACTCTAAAACTTACACGCTATTTAGTGATAAATTTCGGCCCTTATCACCCGTGTATTGTCAGCGCTTTTACGCCCGAATAACTCCATATCCCGATAGACTATTAGGTAATTGTCTGATAATCATTTTTTTACATTTCTTTTGGAAAAACAAAATCCACTATTCACCTTTGCCCAGCAATTAGAAAGAGTATTAATCGTTGACCCGTTCGACACCCATGAGCACGTTACAACCATTGGCAATTTTCCACTCACTCCCGCCTTCGATCAATGAAGGACGGAGCATGTGTCGGCGGCCAATGTACGTCTGTTGTTGCAGCTAAATTTTCGTCGACCGCCCCGGCTCGATGTACCTTTTCAACCCTAGTTTCCCTTTAGTCAAACACAACACTACCCATGCGGCCGGCTCAATTGATTTACACAATAAACTACTAAATCAATAGATTTAATCAACATTAAACTATGCTTTTACAAGCTTCATCCCAAAAACAACCATGCGACCGTTTCTCACCTCTCCCCTACCCGATTCACAAGGGCACGTTGCACACGTGACGTATCAGCTTGCGGGTTTCGACCGATTGAATTTTGTCAGTGACATTGCGAACACCGTCCCTCAGGATGGATCGTATACTATTCAGGCCATTTGTTTTGAAGGAGACGGCCTGCAGGCAACGGGCTTATTGACGGTTCAGATGCGGGAAGAACAGCGAACGCAGGGTTTCCTGGTACAGCGACTGAAATCCATACAGGGTATGGTAAGTGTGCGGGAAGTACAGTAAGAAGTAATATCGATTACCAGCGGGCAACACAGCGGCAACTGGTTTGCCCGCTTATAAAAAAGCCGAAACGGCGGCAACCGTTCCGGCTGGCTAACAACAAGGCTCTGACAACCGAAGCATCGGCCTGGCCTCATTTTTCACATAACCAGAACAAAGTAATGCAAAAACTTTTATTTGCGGGAGTAGTATGGCTACTCTCCTGCGGAGGATTGCTGGCACAATCAACCGTAGTACGTGTATCGGGCACCGTTCGCACCGAAAACGGCGAGTCCCTACCGGGTGCCAATGTAGTTATCAAAAACCAAACGAAAGGGGCTACAACCAACGCGGAGGGGCTTTTCAGTTTGGAAACCCGCTCAGGCGATGAGTTGATCATCTCGGCCATTGGCTATCAGAACACTCAGGTTAAAGTTGGTACAAAAAATACTCTGGAGATTTTTTTGAAGGAATCGGCTTCTCAACTGAATGAAGTGGTGGTGGTGGGTTACGGTACGCAGGATCGCAAAAATCTGGTTGGCTCCGTAACGCAGGTCAACGCCGACGAGATAAAAAACCGGCCGGTAGCGAGTTTCGACCAACAGTTGCAGGGTCGGGCGGCCGGTGTTCAGGTGGCAGCCAATACGGGCGTACCGGGCGATGGTATTTTCTTCCGCATCCGGGGCACCACGTCCATCAACGCCAGCAACGACCCCCTGTATGTGGTCGATGGGGTGTTCGTCAATAACCAGTCGCTTCAAAAAATTACCACCCAAGGCCAGGCAAACAATCCGCTGGCTGACATTAACCCTGCGGATATTGAGTCGATTTCCATCCTGAAAGATGCCGAAGCAACAGCCATTTACGGCGCGCGGGCGGCTAATGGCGTGGTGTTGATCACAACCAAACGGGGGGCATACAGCAGTAAAACCAAAGTTAGTGTGAACGCATCGGTCGGACAGGCGTGGGCCCCCAAGCTGTGGGAGCTGGTTACCGGTCCCGAGCACGCGACGATCATTAACGAAGCCTGGATAAACGACGGCAAGCCTGCTTCTACCCGACCCTTTCGACCCGTTTCGGAAGGGGGGCGCGGCCTGCCGGAAGATCAGCCCACCTACGACCGGCTGCACGATATTTTCCGAACGGGAGCGCTGCAAAACTACGATCTGGCCGTTTCGGGCGGAACCAAACAAACTCGCTTCTACATTGGCGGGGGCTACACGAGCCAGCAAGCCACCCTGCGTACAAACGACTTTTCGCGGGCGAGTTTCAAGCTGAATCTGGATCAGGACATTACGGACAAAATCCGCATCGGCACCAGTAACATCCTCTCTCAGTCGAACCGGACCAATGCGCGGGTGGGCGATGGACCGCAGGGCGGTATTTTGCAGGCGGCTCTGCACACGCCAACCTACCTACCCAAGTTTAACACAGACGGTACTTACGCCAAATGGGCGGGCTTCGACAACCTCGATGTGTTGATCAACAATACCGACATGCACTCGACCAGCACCCGCTACATCGGCAATATTTATGGTGAATATGACATAATCGGCGGGCTGAAACTGCGGAGTAGCTGGAGCATCGACTACAACGATTACAACGAATATGAGTACTGGAATACGTTGACCAATCGCGGTAGCGCGAGCAAAGGGCTGGCTACGTCGAGCGTTAGTAAAAACACGATCTGGATCAACGAACAGACGTTGTCGTATCGGCGGTCTTTCGGTACCCAGCACAATTTTGGTGTCCTGCTGGGTAATACCTTGCAGGGAAACGTGTCCACCCAGACGCTGGCGCAGGGCACCAATTTCCCGTCGGATGCATTCAAACAGATCGCGTCGGCTTCGGTAACGACCGCTTCTTCTAACCGCAACCAGTATAATCTGGCTTCCTTTTTTGGGCGGGTCGATTACAACTTCTCGAAAAAATACTTCCTGGAGGCCAGCCTTCGGGCGGATGCTTCCTCAAAATTCGCAGAGGGACATCGATGGGGGTATTTCCCATCGGCGGGGGTGGCCTGGCAGCTCAAGCAGGAGAATTTCCTGCGGGATGTCAATGTCGTCAGCGACCTGAAAATCCGCGCCAGTATTGGCTGGACGGGCAACCAGAACGGTATCGGCAACTATGCCTCACGCGGCTTATGGGGTGGCGGAAACAACTACCTCGACAATCCGGGAACCGTACCTGTTCAACTGGCCAACCCGGAATTGAAGTGGGAAACTACCCGCCAAACCAACGTAGGCTTAAATGTCGGTTTACTGAGTAACCGCATCGGACTGGAGATCAACGCCTATTCCAAATACACCTACGATCTGTTGCTACAGGTGCCATTGGCGCAGAGTTCGGGCTTTTCCAGCATTTACCGAAACGATGGCGAAATCAGCAATCGGGGAATCGAATTTGGGCTTAATACACAAAACATCAACAAGCCTGGCTTCCAGTGGAATACCAGCTTTAACATCGCGGCTAACGTAAACCGCATTGAGAAGCTATCCATCCCCGTCGATGCCAGCTATGCGGCCGAACGTATGGCACAGGGGCAGGCTTTCCATTCGTTTTATGTCTACCGGCAGTTGTATGTCGATCCGAAAACAGGCGACGCGGTTTATGATGATGTAAACAAAGACGGCAAGATCACCGTGGCCGACCGGCAGTTTTACGGCAGTGCGTTACCCAGGTTTTTCGGTGGACTGAACAACACCTTCGCCTACAAAGGATTCGACCTGTCGGTATTTTTTAATTTCAGTTACGGCAGCAAGGTATTCAATAACAACCGGTTCTTCCACGAGTCGGGCGGGACGCGGGATGACCGTCGGGCCATCAACAAAAACCAGTTAAATCGCTGGCAGAAAGAGGGCGATATTACGGATGTGCCGCGCGTGACGACCATCGGCAATAACTACAACCTCAGCCCCACCAGCCGATTTGTGGAAGACGGGTCGTTCCTGCGGCTGAACTCGCTTGTACTGGGTTACACCATTCCGAAGGCTGTACTGCGCAAAGTGGGGATCTCGTCAGCGCGGGTGTATTACAGTGGTTCCAACCTCTGGCTGCTAAGCAACTACCAGGGGCCCGACCCCGAGGTGAATGTTACCGCCGACCCCACCACCCAGGGCTATGATCTGGGTACGCCCCCGCAACCCCGAACCGCTCAGTTTGGCATAAACCTCACGCTCTGATTAGCACACACTTGCCCTCATGAAAAAAATAATCAATATCCTGCTGAGCACACTCCTCCTCACGGGTTGCCAGCAATTTTTAACGGTACAGCCGGAGTTACAGGTCGATCAGTCGCAGGCCATTATCAATGCCAGCACCGCCGAAGCCGCTGTCAATGGCCTTTACAACCGGCTGGGAAGCGATGGCTATTATGGGTCAAACTTTCAGGCATTGGCATACCTATCGGGTGGCGATGTTCAATGGACAGGTTCGCAGGGAGCTCCGCAGGAGATTACGGCCCGCAAGCTCACTGCTGACAATGGGTATGTGGGTTCGGCCTGGAGCGCCATCTACCGAACGATTCTGCAAGCCAACTACCTGCTGGAAACCGTTCCGACGATTACCGATCCGCAGCTAACCGCAGACCGCAAAAACCAGATAGTAGGCGAAGCATATGCCATTCGGGCGTTGGCGTACTTCGATCTGATTCGTGGCTGGGGCGGAGTGCAACTGGTTCTGAAAGCAACACGTACACCCGCCGACAACACAAACATTTCGCGCAGCAGTGTCGATGAAACCTATGCGCAGGTGTTGAAAGACCTCACCGCTGCTGAACCGCTGTTGAGTGCAACAACCAACCGAAACAAGATCACCCGCAAGACAGTTTGGGCCATTCGGGCACGGTATCACCTCTATCGGCAGGAATGGGAACAGGCCGAAACGTTTGCCGGTAAACTCATCGACGATGCCGCTAATTACAAACTCGCCAAACCGTACAATGCGTTTTTTGCCAATAATGCGGCTTCGACACCCGAATCCGTTTTTGAGATTGCCTACACGAACTCTTTCAAGAATGGGCATTACAACTGGTGGCTCCCTCCGGCGCTGAGCGGTCGGCGGGAATGGGCACCGAATGCAGCTCTGGTTGCTTTACTCAACGACCCCAACGTGGGCGGCAACCGGAAAGAGCTGATTGCCCAAACGAGTCCTCCGGGCAATTTATGGTACGGCAAACTTTATTACCGCACCCCGCTCGGCACCGATCCAGCCTATATTATCCGCATTGCCGAACTTTACCTGATTCGGTCCGAAGCACGGGTGCAGCTGGGCAAAACAGCCGCGGCTCTAGCCGACCTGAACGCCATTCGTGACCGGGCGGGCGTCCCTCCTTCCCAGGCCGCTACCAAAGATGCTCTCCTACTAGCTATCGAAGCCGAACGGCAGGTTGAATTCCCGTTCGAAGCCGACCGCTGGTTCAACCTGATCCGTAACGGGCGGGCAGCCGCCGTGCTGGGCATTACCGACGCGACTAAATACGTCCTGCCCATTCCGAATAGCGAAATCCTGGCCGATAAGGCGCTGACGCAGAATCAGGGGTATTGAGATCAGTTTATGGGTGGTTTCTGTACAACGGATTGGTAATCCGTTGTACAGAAACCACCCATCTCACAACTTGAATTAACTTATCTTCGGCAGTTTCGTACTAACTCCCTTATAACAAGAAACCAAATTCCTGACATGAAAAAGCAATTCATTTTACCCCTCTTTCTGCTGACCCTACTTGCCGGTAGCCTAAAGGCGCAAACGTCCCAGACAGTTGGTCCCGAAAAAGGGGCACTGGTCATTGTGGGTGGCGGTGCCATGGGTAACGACCTCTGGAACCGATTTATCGAGCTGGTAGGTGGTCCGGCCGCAGCCAACATCGTGATTATTCCTACGGCAGGCGAAGATTCGTCGGCCAGCAGTGCCCCGCGCGAGAAGGAAAAACTGACGAGTCTGGGTGTTAAGAATATCACCATCCTGCACACCCGCGACCCTAAAGTGGCCAATCAGGAATCGTTTGTGGCTCCCATCCGAAAAGCAACTGGAGTTTGGTTTGTGGGCGGGCGGCACTGGCGGTTGACAGATTCGTACCTGAACACATTGGCTCACAAAGAATTTAACGCCGTACTAAGCCGGGGCGGAGTCATTGGCGGAACCTCCGCCGGAGCCACCATTCAGGGTTCGTTCATGGTTCGGGGGGATACGAAAGGCAACTCGATCATGGTGGGCGACCACACCCAGGGGCTCGACTTCATCCACAACGTCACCATCGACCAGCACTTCCTGCGCCGGAATCGCCAGTTCGATCTCGTCGAGGTCATTAAAACGCGGCCTGAACTGTTGGGCATCGCCATCGACGAAGGAACGGCCATTGTGGTGCAGCAGAACACCTTCGAGGTGATTGGCAACTCCTATGTAGGCATTTACGAAGCAAATCAGATTGCCAACAGCGCGAAGTACCCATCGGGGCAAAACAGCACTGGTGGCCCGTTCTATTTCATTAGCAAAGGACAGAAGTTCGACCTGAAAGCGCGTAAGGTGATCAGCCCGCAACCCCTGCGAGCGAATGAGCCGGCGAAGTAATAGCGCCTGTAGCTAACTAACAGCACGGGATAAACCTATAAGGTTTTCAGAAACCTTATAGGTTTAAAATCTCCGATCCGTTACATCACAATATTCCGTGGTGTCAGTTTCTCAAAACTGATACAGGTAGGTTTCTCAAAACCTATCACAATAGATACAGCTTAACGAGGTTTTTAGAAACCTCGCTCGTCAGTTTTAAGAAACTGACACCACGCTACCACGCTCTTTAATCTACTTTCACTACAATTAATCTATTTATTCTATAGGATTTATTACATTTTATCCCTCATCCACTATGCTCAACACCAGCCCTACACCACCCGAACCGGCCTGGACACGCACGGAGAAGACGCTCTTTCGTTTTGTTTTTATCTACTTCGTCCTTCAGGCCATCCCGCTCGACTGGCGGTTTTACCGTGATCTCGTCTCCATTGACTGGGGTGCTTTTTATTACCGTGACCTCTTCAATCTGGCGCGTTATGCCCCGCACTTTTTTGGTCCGGCGGACTCATTCGTCAACTGGGCAGCGGTGGCAGTTATGGCGGGTATTGGTACCCTCATCTGGACGCTTCGCGATCGGCACCGTCGAGACTACACCGCCCTTTATTACTGGCTGCGGGTCATACTCCGCTATCGACTGGCGGTGGCCGTTTTCGCGTATGGATTTGTGAAGCTGTTTCCATTGCTGGCCCCGCTCCCCTCCATCAGCAATCTCAACACACCTTATGGCGACTTTACGGCATGGAAACTCTTTTCGCTTAGTCTGGGGATCGTCCCCTCGTATGAATCGTTCCTCGGATTCATTGAAATTCTGGGCGGGTTACTGCTGCTTAACCGGAAGACAACCGTTATTGGCACGTTGGTTATTATCCCGTTTCTGGGCAATGTGTTCGTCTCGAATCTGGCGTATGAAGGGGGTGAGTATGTGTACAGTTTTCTGCTCATTACGTTCGCGCTGGTTTTGTTTGCGTTCGATGCCATCCGGCTGTTTCGGGTGGTTTCGCTCGCTCAGCCAACTTTACCAAACCGCTTCAAACCCGTTTTTGCTGAGGCCTGGCAGCGATACGGTCGTCTGGCGCTGAAGGGCAGCTTTATCTTCTTCGCCGTTTTTCTGTACGGCTATAAGACCTACGCGGCTTACAAAAACGGTCCGTACCAATTCCCAAAAACACCCGGCTTACCCGGAGCAGCCGGCCTTTATTCCGTTCAGAACTTCAAACTGGCGGGCGAAACACTGCCCTACTCCCAAACCGATTCGGTACGCTGGCAGGATGTGGTGTTTGAAAGCTGGAACACCATCAGCATCAAATCGAACCGGCCGGTTATCCTGGATAGAACCAATACCGAGTGGATCCTGGCCGACGATGCCAGCCGAACTTATGAACTGGCGGGTTCAACCGGGCGGCATTATTACAGCTATCAGGTTGATTCGACCCGACAGGTGCTGTCACTGAAAAACCGGAATCCCAACTACCCGAACGAAACCATGACGCTGCATTACCAGCGAAACGACTCCAACCAGCTGATCCTACAGGGCCTCAATGAAAACCGGGACTCCATCGCCGTTGTCCTGAACAAAGTCAACAAAAAATACCTGCTGAACGAAGCGGCCAAAGCCGGTCGTCGGGGTACGCTCACACTCTATTAACCTTCGAATAATGGCACTCCCCAACATTAACCCCGAACGACTCGACCTGGGCCTGATTACCCCCGAAGAGCTGACCGAAACCCGGCCTGTTGATACCGAATCGTCAACCCCATCAGGCAGCGGCCCAAAAACAACCGACAAAAGCCGGCAGAGCAGCCATTACTCTCTCTGGACACCGGGTGAAAAGCTTGCTTTCCGAATCGCGTTCATCTTTTTCATCGTGATGTCGCTGCCGACCAGCGCGGGCTGGTACAAAAATGCATTTTCACTCGACTGGCTGCATCTGCACTACCGCGACCTCTATGACGTAGCGCGTTTCCAACCCAATATTCTCGGCCGCGTAAGCTGGTGGCCCGCCTGGATGGGCTATGGTGAATGGGTCTTTCTTTTCGTGGTCTCTGCCGTCGCTGGCCTGATCTGGACTGCCGTTGTCAGGATTCGACAGGCCGAACCAAGGAATTATAACCTGTTGTATTACTGGCTTCGGGTGGTTGTTCGGTACCGGGCGGGTATTGGCATTATTGGCTTCGGTTTCACGAAGTTGCTCCCCACGCAATTGCCTTACCCCTCATTGGGCTTGCTCAACACCAACTTTGGTGACCTCACCGCCCAGAAAATATACTGGCTGTCCATTGGCATTGTACCGTGGTATGAGGTCTTCACGGGTGTGGTTGAGGTACTGGCGGGGGCATTCTTATTTTTCCGGGCAACGACCTTCTGGGGCGCCGTTCTCCTGTTCGGGGCATTGGCCGATATCGTGTATGTGAATCTGGCCTACGATGGCGGGGTGCATGGCTACAGTTCGTACTTCGTTCTCTTGTCGGGATTTCTGCTGGTGTATTACGTTCGGGATTTGTACACGCTGTTGATCAAAGAACAACTCACGATTCCGGTTCATTATTACCCGGCATTCAATAAAGTCTGGCAGAGGATAGCCCGTATTGGCCTCAAAACGGCAACCATTTTTATCTTTCTGGTGCTTCTTTTCTGGATTCAGTACGTCAACTTCCGATACGATCCCTACAAACAACCCGCTCAAAAAGGCGTCCGGGAGCTCCGGGGTAATTATGCCATAGCCGAGTTTCGGCTTAACGGCAAGTCGATTCCCTACTCGCCGACGGATTCCGTACGCTGGCAGGAAGCCACCTTCGAAAACTGGTCGACGTTTACCTTTAAGGTAAATAAAGCCGTGCCGCTGGATCTTTCAAACGGGGGCGGCTCACCCATGCGCGACCTCAACCGGACATTCGAACTAACAGGGGTAGCCGGTGGCCAACGGGTGTTCTACTACGATGCCGACCCAGTTAACCACTTTCTGTATTTGCAGGATAAATACCGACCAGCATCCGGCCGACGGGGTGAAGGTGGCGAAAGCGACGGTGAAGCTTCGGGCAAAAGCGCAACGAAGAAATCGAACCGCAACGAGAGACCCGTCGATAACTGGATACCCAAAACGGCACTGGCGAACATCGGTCCGGAATATGAAAAGATCGAGCCCATTGCCCGTACTACTCGTCGGCAGAAAGGTATCAAGGCCGAAGCGCGTCAGGAAGACGGCAAACGCAAACGTATGATTTTGTCGTACAAAACAACGGACGGCTCGCGGGTGATTTTGACGGGTATCAACGAAAACAAAGACTCTATCTATGTTGTACTCGACCGCGTCAACCGAAATTACGCCTTATCGAAGAGCACGCTGAATGCGGGGGAATATTGAGACACTGCTGACAAAGGTCAGGAGACCAATAAGAGTAAGCCTTATTTTGTCAAGCTGACGAAGGAAGCAACTTCGGTTTGTGAACAAATAGCCTCTCCCGAAGATGCTTCTTTCGTCAGCTTGACAAAATAAACCGGTTAACTTCACCACTTGAAAGTGTAAGACGCCAGGGAGGCTACCCATTCACAGTTTTTTGGCGTACGTCCTACCTACAGCCACCGTATACATGAGAAAATCCCCCTATTCCTTCTGTCTGGCCGGCGCGTTGGTTGCCGTTGTGCTGGAGGGTTGTTTTCCGGCAAATGGCAAAGAGACCCCCGCCCTGTCCATCACGAAGCCGGATACCGTTCCCTGGCCCGCCAGCTTTGGTTTCGGGCGGAAAGCGACTTCGGCGGATATTGCCCGATTGGATATCGATGTCCGACCGGATGGCAAGGGGCTTCCGGTGGGTGAAGGTACAGCAGCGGCCGGAAAAGTGATTTTCGCGAACAAATGCGCGGCCTGTCACGGCATGGGCGGCATCGGCGGTCTAAATGGTTCGCTGGTATCGACCAACGAGACTACCACAAAACGACGGGAAAAGACCATCGGCAATTATTGGCCATACGCCACTACCGTGTTCGATTATATTCGGCGGGCCATGCCGTTCAGTGAACCGGGTTCCCTGACCAATACGGAGGTTTATAACCTGACAGCTTACCTGCTGGCGGCCAACGGGATCATTGGCGAGAAAACGATTATCAACGCGCAAACGTTGCCTACCGTAGTGATGCCCGCTCAGAAATTATTCGTTCCCGACGACCGGAAAGGAGGCCCGGAAATCAAGTAATATGAAGAAGAGAATCATTCATATCGACCAGCTTTCGGGCAACATCTCCCGCCGGACCCTTCTCGGCGGGGCGGCAACGGCGGCCGTGGCTCTCGTGCAAACGGCTTCGGGCAAAACGGTTCAGGAAGGCATTTCGGTAATGGAACTGCTGCCCGACGATCCAACGAAACGCGTGGGGCCACTGCCCGGCGAGGTGGGCACCCGCTCAGCCTTTGAAAAGCTCGTCAAGAAGCCGTCCGAGATTTCGTCCCGATCCCCCTTGCAGGACTTCTACGGCATCATTACCCCGTCCGACCTTCATTTCGAGCGTCACCATGCTGGTGTGCCCGCCATCGACCCTGCGAAACATGAACTGCTTATTCACGGCATGGTCGCCAAACCCATGACCTTCACCGTGGCCGACCTCAAACGGTTTCCGTCGGTTTCGCGCATTGCCTTTCTGGAATGTTCAGGAAATTTCCGATCCGGTAAGGAAACGCTAACCCCGCAGGACGTTTGCGGACTGACCAGCCAGAGCGAATGGACGGGTGTGAAACTCTCAACCCTATTCCGGGAAGTCGGTGTTCAGCCCAAGGCCAGCTGGTTTCTGGCGGAGGGTTCCGATGCCGCCATCATGACCCGCAGCATTCCGGTGAAGAAAGGATGGGACGACGCCATCATCGCCTACGCCCAGAATGGGGAAGCCCTCCGGCCCGAACAGGGTTACCCCGTCCGGTTGTTTCTGCCGGGTTGGGAAGGCAATACATCCGTCAAGTGGCTCCGCCGACTGGAGTTATCCGACCAACCCTTCATGACGCGGGAGGAAACATCGAAGTATACAGAGCCCGTTAAAGACGGTAAATTCCGGCAATTCAGCTTCGATATTGACGCCCGTTCGATCATTACGTTTCCGGCCTATCCAAAAACTGTGGAGAAGGGATGGATCGAGATTCGGGGATTGGCGTGGAGTGGGCGAGGCAAAGTCGTTCAGGTCGACGTAAGTACGGACGCCGGCAAGAACTGGGCACCCGCCACCCTGCAGAACCCCGTGCTGGATAAAGCCCACACGGCTTTCCGGTATTTATGGCAATGGAACGGCGAGGCTACGGAGATTCTGAGTCGGGTAACCGACGAAACCGGATATCGCCAGCCCACGTTAAAGCAATTAACCGATGCCCGTGGGAATGAATCGGGTTATCATTTCAACCCGATTACCGCCTGGCAAATCAAACCCGACGGCACGGTATTATTTAAACCCGAAACCACCTAGATGGCGAAAACTGAGTATGATGCCGTCATTGTCGGCTCCGGTCCCAACGGATTGAGTGCCGCGATTACCATGCAGCGGGCAGGACTGTCGACGCTCGTTCTGGAAGCGAAAGCCACCATTGGCGGGGGCCTTCGGTCGGCCGAACTGACCCAGCCGGGTTTCGTTCATGACATCTGTTCGGCTATTCACCCGCTGGCGGTAGGGTCTCCTTTTTTCAGAACCCTTCCTCTCGCCGATCATGGGCTGGAATTCATTGAACCGCCCATTGCCGCAGCCCATCCCTTCGATGATGGCACAGCGGCAGCTCTGCGCCGGTCGCTAGACGAAACGGCGCAGTCGCTGGGTGCCGATGAACAGACGTACCGCAATCTGCTGGAGCCGGTTGTTCGTCACTGGCCCGGCATGGCCCCGGATATTTTAGGTCCGCTGCGATTCCCGAAGCACCCGATTGACATGGCCAGCTTTGGACTGAATGCGCTGCCTCCCATTACGCAATTAATCAAACGATTCAAGACCAAGGAAGCTCAGGGTCTTTTTGGGGGTATGGCTGCTCACTCCATTCAGCCGTTGAGCAACGTGGCCACCTCCGCCATTGCGCTGGTGCTCATGACGGCCGGGCACTTGTACAACTGGCCCATCCCGAAAGGAGGCTCCCAAACCATCGCAAACGCACTGGCGTCCTATTTAAGGTCAATTGGCGGCCAAATTGAGACCGACCGGCGGGTTACTACCCTGAATGATATTCCATCTACGCGGGTCGTTCTGTTCGATGTGACACCCAAACAATTGCTCAGCATTGCCGGTGAACGATTTTCGACGCTTTACCGAACGCAGCTGGAACGGTACCGCTACGGCATGGGCGTTTTTAAAATAGACTGGGCGCTGGATGGCCCCATCCCATTTACAGCTCCCGAATGTCGGCAGGCCGGAACGGTGCACATAGGCGGCACCTTTGCCGAGATGGCCGATGCCGAACAGGCAACATCCGACGGAAAACACCCCGACAAACCCTACATTCTGCTGGCGCAGCAAAGCTTGTTCGACAGCAGCCGCGCACCCGATGGTAAACACACTGCCTGGGCATATTGCCATGTCCCGAATGGTTCGACGCTGGACCGAACCGCCGTTATTGAGCAGCAGATCGAACGGTTTGCACCAGGTTTCCGCGACCGGATTCTGGATCGGCATACCATGAACACGGTTCAGATGGAAGCCTACAACCCGAATTACATCGGGGGCGACATTAACGGGGGTATTATCGACATTACGCAGTTGTATACCCGTCCGGTCATTAGCTTATCGCCTTACAAAACATCGGCACCGGGTCTGTTTATCTGCTCGTCATCAACCCCGCCGGGCGGTGGCGTACACGGCATGTGCGGCTACCACGCGGCTCGGGTCGCGCTGCGGGAAGGATTCGGCTTACCCGTGCCGATCACGCTGGCAACGACGTGAAATAGTCTGAGAAATGGGTAATTTTGGGCTATTATTGACGCTCTCCCTCTCCAAACTCATGGGCAAATTTCACGACTCCATCAAACCAGCACATAGAACATTCATACAGGAGCAACATATGTTTTTCGTGAGCACGGCGCCCCTGAGTGCCGACGGTCACATTAACCTGTCGCCCAAAGGGCTTGATTGCTTCCGGGTGTTGGGCGACAACAAAGTGGGGTACATGGATCTGGTTAGCAGCGGGAACGAAACCTCAGCCCATACCCTGGAAAACGGCCGGATTACGTTCATGTTCTGTTCCTTCGAAGGAGCCCCCAACATTTTACGTCTGTACGGAAAAGGGTATACCGTGCTGCCGGGTACCGACGAATGGCATACGTATTCCCCTGAGTTTACGATTTACCCCAGCACACGCCAGTTGATCGTCACTGAGATTGACCTCGTCCAGACCTCCTGTGGCTTCGGTGTTCCTTTATTTGACTATGTGGGCGAACGGGACGTTCATTTTAAGTGGGCCGAGAAAAAGGGACACGATGGATTAGTCGAATATGTGCAGGCAAATAACCTGACCAGTCTGGATGGGCTGCCAACCAATTTGGGGTTATAGCAGGCATAGCCACATATCCGGCATTTTATTTGCAGTAAGGCGTTTGTGTGAGTCATAAACGTACCACAATGCGCGCCGTACTACTATCTCTGTTTTGCCTGCTCTCGCTTTCCTCCCTCTTCGGACAGGCGGTTAAACTTTCCGTCAAAACCCAGAAAACGCTGTTTACCATTTCGGCCGTCGATGATAAAACGTCGGCTGAATTACCAGCGGAGTTCACCATCCAGGCTATACAGGCTAAAAAGAAATTTATCGGTAAAAGTGAATCGGCCAAGCCGTTTTCATTTATTCTGACCCGCACTGATACACTCAATGTCATTGCCAGTGCGCCCGGCTATTACGAGGCTGAAGAATTGATGGTCGTCTCCTGCGATACCTGCACCGATTATGGCTATGTTATCCGGCTTGAGAAAGAGGAAAAGGCCGACAGTGTTTTCCGCAATCTACAGATCAATCAGGCATTCCGGCTGGATAACGTGTACTTTGACCAGAGCAGCTACGTCCTTCGTCCAGAGTCATTTCCTCAACTGAATAAACTGATAAAAACGCTGGTAACTACACCGAAGCTTGTGATCGAAATTGCCGGACATACGGATAACGTGGGCGATAAACGGCTCAATCAGGCCCTTTCTGAGAATCGTGCCAAGATTATAACCAACTACCTTGTCACCAACGGCATTCCCGAAAGTCGACTGCGACACAATGGATACGGAAGCAGCAAACCGGCCGCTCCCAACGACTCAGAAGAGAATAAACGAAAGAACCGACGCGTTGAATTTGTTGTATTAGCTATGTAGGCGGCTGGCGCGGGGTCGACCCCGTGCTTAGCATTCGCTGGCTCTTGAAAAGCCTGGCCGGACTACGTCAGCGAATGCTGACTTATGAACAGGCACGGGGATAACTCCGGGCCAGCGACAACAAATGCCAATGACGTATTTCGTTAAACCGGACTCCATCGTTCGGAAGATATGGGGTGATGCCGATGTAATTCTACTTGTTTTTGCCGGTTCTGCGGCAGAATTTGCCCTGAACCGGGCGGTAGACTGGCTATTTTTTACCGGAAAGCTTCCCGCCGACCCAATCGCCCGTTTGTTTTCAACAGTTCGGTACGCGCAGGAGATCGTCTTCGCGCCGGAGTCGAAAGCCCGTGAGGCCATTGCCCGCATGAGTGCTATTCATAGTGGCGTCGAGAAAAAGAGAGGGTATCAAATACCCGACTGGGCTTATCGGGATGTGCTATACATGCTCATCGACTACTCCATGCGCGCCTTCGAAACACTACACCGTCCTCTAACGAATCCCGAAAAAGAGGAAGTATTCAGTACGTTTCGCG
The DNA here is from genome assembly GCF_054782495.1 of Spirosoma aerophilum. Classification (NCBI taxonomy): domain Bacteria; kingdom Pseudomonadati; phylum Bacteroidota; class Cytophagia; order Cytophagales; family Cytophagaceae; genus Spirosoma; species Spirosoma aerophilum. The sequence goes on from NZ_BAAGSJ010000013.1 coordinate 1,978,801, forward strand.
AAGTGGGCGCGGGCATGCACGTGCCGGACTTACCCTGTACTTTAACCGATTGGCAGATCGACCGGGAAGCGCATTTGAATCGAGATCTGGTGCGGAGTGAATACACGGATAAATTATTCCAGCGGTATCGCGAGCAGCTGGGCAGTTGGCGGTATGATCTGCTGCGGCAAGCCCAGGCCGTCCTTGTCCCCAAACAGGTTGTCCAGCATTTGGATTTACCACAAAAACCAGTGTTATCATATTCAATCGGCCTGTATAAAATTCTGAATGGATTAGGCCTCCGGTCGGTTATTCAGCGTATATTGTTACCCACTGCCTACCTCGATCAGATTCGGGAGCTGGACAGATAATGTCCGGATCAAACTCCAGCCTGGTCATGTAGCCAGTTCGATGGCCAGGCTGAAGTTTGGCCTACTCAACCGTCATCAACATGCCTAACTCCCCCATTACAACCTCCGTTTTCGATCTGTTCAAAGTGGGGCCGGGGCCTTCGAGTTCGCACACGATTGGCCCTATGAAGGCGTCCTTCGACTTCCAGCAACGGCTGACCAGGCTACCCCTGGATATTCAGCAACGCGCCGATGCCATTCATGTATTTTTGTATGGGTCACTGAGTGCTACAGGAAAAGGGCACGGTACCGACCGGGCGGTGGTGGCAGGCCTGTTGGGCTGGCAACCCGAATCAACAGATCCCGTGGCCATGCTGAAACTGCTGCGTGACCCGGCTGTTCGCTACCCTGTTTCGCTTGGCAAGAAAACCCTTGAGGTGGGCTCACAACAGATTCATTTCGAGCGAAAACGCTATGATTCGCCCTACGCGAATACGATGGTGCTGAAACTCACATCGGGTGAGGAAGTATTAGCCGAAGAAGAATATTACTCTACTGGAGGTGGGTTCATCATCCGGAAAGGGGAACCGGAAGCAAGCGCCAATGCACGCCATGTACCCTATCCGTACAGCACCATGACGGAACTGAAAACACGTTTAACGGATCACGTCATTTCTCTGGATGAACTTTTGATGGCCAATGAAATGGCGCTGACCGGCCGGAGTCGCGCGGAAGTGAACCAGCGGCTCGACCAATTGCTGGACTTCATGCACAAAGCCGTTCGGCGTGGACTTAAGCACAAAGGCGTGTTGCCCGGCACTATAAAACTGAGTCGAAAAGCGCCGATTCTATTTCAACAGGCAAAGGGCATGAGTCAATCCTCGGATGGTTTTCTCATCTTTCTGAATGCCTATTGCCTGGCAGCTTCGGAAGAAAATGCCGCCGGAGGTATTGTCGTGACGGCCCCCACGTCGGGCGCGTCGGGTGTTATTCCCGGATTAACTTTTCTGGCCAAACATCATTTTCATTACGACAAAGCCACCATGCGGGCGGGTATGCTGGCGGCTGCCGTCATTGGTTTTCTGGTGAAGCACAACGCCAGCATTTCGGGGGCGGAAATGGGCTGTATGGGCGAAATCGGTACTGCCTCGGCTATGGGAGCGGCTTTCCTGACCCGATGTGCCCAGCCTACCGCCGACATTGGCCCCATTGAAGCGGCTGCTGAAATCGGCATTGAGCACCACCTCGGCATGACCTGCGACCCCATTGGCGGTTACGTGCAGATTCCATGCATCGAGCGGAATGCGATGGGCGCAGTTAAAGCCTATAATGCGTATCTACTGGCGACCTCCGGAGCGGCTTTTTTCCAGAAAATATCGCTCGATGCTGTCATCAAAGTCATGAAAGCCACTGGCCGCGATATGTCTACCAAATACAAAGAGACTTCCGAAGCCGGGCTAGCCCTGAGTGCGACAGAATGTTAAAAAGCAACGTTGCATATAGCATCCTGTCGTTCATATGTTAGATACGATTCTAAACATTTATAGGTGTGTGGTGTGTTTTTAGTAAATATCGTTTACAAATACGGCATTACGCTTACTTATGACTAATATTTATACCCCCAAACAGCAACGAGTTCTGCTTATAACGAGCCTGATCATTATTGCAGGCTTCATTATATACGGTTTAAGTGGCTACATATCGGCGTTTCTGGGAGCTGGTATCCTTTATGTTGTTTTCCGTCCCTGGTTCACGGCGCTGGCCATTAAGCGACACTGGAACAAATCGCTGGTAACAACCCTGTTGATCATCTTTTCGATCGTGGTTATCATCATGCCGTTTCTGACGCTTAGCCTGCTGCTCATCGACCGGATTCAGTATTACTCGCAGCATACGGAAGATATTCTGAATCTGGCCAAAAAAGCCGAGGAGCTTACCGGTTATCAGATTACCAGTCAGGAAAATATTCAGAACCTGCTACGCCAGGGCGGCTCTTATGCCAGTCGTTTACTGCCTTCGCTGGCGGGTGGCGCGCTGGATTTTATTGTGATTCTGGGTCTGATGTTCTTTACCATGTACTTCATGTTTGTTCAGCAGGAAAGCTTTCAGGCCGGACTTCAGAAATACCTTCCTTTCAAAAAAGATACCCAGAAAGAACTAGGCGAATCCCTCAAAAATAACGTCAATGCCAACGTAATTGGGCAGGCGCTTGTGAGTTTAGTACAGGGCGTTCTGACAGGTGCCACACTTTGGATCTTTGGGGTTCCCGATGCCCTTTTCTGGGGCACCGTGGCCTTCTTCATGGCGTTCATTCCCGTATTGGGAACCCCCCTCGTCTGGGGACCGGCCGGGCTTATTCAGCTATCGCAGGGGAATACCAGTCAGGGAATTGGTATTCTGGTGGTTGGCGTGGTTGTTATTATTAATATCGATAACCTGCTCCGTATCATGCTGGCCAAACGCATGGGTGATATTCACCCACTGGTTACGCTGGCGGGTATTGTCCTTGGCGTGCCCATCTTTGGTATTCTGGGCCTGGTCGTTGGGCCGTTGCTCCTCTCCTATTTCATCGTGCTGATTCAGGTGTTCGAGCGGCAAAACAAACAACAGGAGAAAGAAGTGGCGATCGCCAAAGAAAAGGTGGAAGCCGAAGCGGAGCGGGAGAAGTGACGAAATTCTGAGTTGAGATAGAAACGCCAAACGTCAAACGCCATGTCGTCAATATATGGCGTTTGACGTTTGGCGTTTCTATCTCAACGGGCGAGACGGATGGGCCGTTGGGAAGATGACCAAGGCATCGTATCCCAAAATCGTTCTTCGCAGGTTAACATCGTTTATCGTAAGGGTTTGCCGTTGTAGGGCTTTACGAATTGGCAATAAGTCAAAAACGACCCAACTGTCTGTTGGTGTTGCCTCAAAGAAAGGTTTGATGAAGGCGAGATCTCCTTTGTAGGGATCAAGCTCATGCGCCGGAAGCCCTTTAAACGGGCTCCCCTGAATACCATTTTTACCAAAAATAGCTATGTGCAAAGAAGTTTTAAATTCGCTTTCGGCCAGATTGGCGAGCAGACTTCCGCAATCGTAGACAGTCAGGTAGCTTTCTCCCCGGGCACAGTGCATGGCCCCCATTTTTACCAGTACTTTCTTATCTTTAATAGCAGATGCGTACACCGACATAAGCTGGTGTTTCATGAGTTGTACCCGCAGGGAGTGACTTCCCGTTTTGTAGATTCGGGCCGATAGTTTTATGGCATCCAGTATCTCCTTTTCATCCGCCGACATAGGCATTTTCGCCAGCGCAGCCAGATCCTGTTCAAAAGCAGCACTTTGCATATACATCGGCTGACTAAGGTCCTCCGTCAATTTTTCAGCTGCCAATCTGGCCCGTTTTGCCATTCCTTCATACTGCTGCCGGACATTGGACCGGGTAGCAGAACGAGCCAACTCGTCAAACAGCAGATAGTCTGACATCAGGGCTACCTGGTCGAGACCAACAAACGTCGTTTGAGAACGTCTGGCTTTCTGAAGCATGTGAAACTCTTCAGCCAGGCTATAAAATGACAGCGCTGGCCCTGCCTTTCTGGCCCATTGCAGGATCGACGCGGTATCGGCCGACGAGAGAGTCTGCTTGAGACGCTCAGCCACGAACGGGTCTACTTCGAGGGCAAAGGTATGGAAGGCTTTTGTGGCAAGAATCTGCTCGGTGAAGAAGGGAATTTCGGCCATAAAATGGTCCTCCCCGATCAACACATACTGATTCTGTTTGACCCCGGCCTGAATCAGGTCCCATCCTTTACCGGTAAAACCCGTATTATCAGCCTTCAGTATATGTGTGTTCTCTTTTATGAGTCGGTTCCATAGGGTATCAGGTTGTTGGGCAAACGTGTCAGAAACGATTAACAGGCAGAAAATTAGGCGTAATGCTTGTGAGATACGGAACATACGATGGAGAAAAATTAGTCAGTTGAGCATCCCTTAGCCTATTAGGCAAAGGGGATAAAAAATGGCTGTTACTCGAAGGCTCATCCAGAAATACCGGACAAACCCAGCGAGTTAACAGCCATTTTGAATGAATAATGATCTACTGCCGCGTTACTTTGCTGGCGCCCGATGTTTGGGAATCCATCTTGTTCACGTGGCCGAAGTTGGCGTGACTGGCACCGCTGGCATCCACTTCAGCCGTGTCGACATCGAGTCCCGTTGCCTCAATTTTACTGGCTCCGGTTAAATCAGCTTCCAGCTGGTTGATGTGGCCGCGCAACACCGCATTCGACGCCCCCGACAACTGGATATTCATCCGGTCGGCTGTTCCGTCAAACACAGTCCGGCAGGCACCGCTCATATCGATTTTCAGGTCTTTGTAGTTGCCAAATCCAGCCAGGCTGGCTTTCGACGCGCCAGACAATGTCAGCTCATCGATGCCCGGAACCGTAATGGTCAAACCGACGCGCTTGCGGTTGCTCCAGTCGAAAAGGCCACCCCGACGGTCAATTTTCACTTCGAGTGTACTGCCGTTCACCCGAACGTCCATGTCGCTCATGTCGTCCTCGCGGCCATCGGCAACGACTTTGTATACCTCGCCTTTCCGGAACCGCACCACGAAGGCACCGGCTACATCGACTTTCGAGAAAGCCGTTACGTTAAACTGGCGGGTGTGGTCGCTAACCCGGTCGAAGTCGTCGCCGAGTTCGCTGGCTACGGCACTCTGCACATCGTCGGTCAGGTCAGTTACGTCGTTGTCTTCGCTGTTGCTGTCCTGATCTTTCTCCCGGGGGAAGTTGATGCAAACGAGGCCTTCGGCTTTCGTAAATTTCCAGATACTTTCTTTCATGCGATCCAGCTCTTTTTCGCCGAACTCATTGCGAATGAAGCGGGCAAAATCGCGGGTCATGCGGAACGGTTTTTCGTAGGGAATCATCAAGTCCATGTCCAGGTCCTGGGCCCGGAAACGGGCGTTGGGGGCCAGTTCAAGGGTTTCGTCGAAGCGAACCGTCGAATCTTTAATCACATAGGCATACTTCACCTGCCGGGCGTTTGTCTGGGCTTCGGCCCGGGTGCGTCCCTGAGCGCGGAAATACTGGATCAGATTGATGGCTGTGCCTTCATACCCTTTTACTTCAATGGATGGACGAAAGCTGTCGTCATTTTCCATATCGTTCATGGCGAAGGTGGGGATAGCGGCCGGAATGTTCAGCACTTTCGTTTCCTCAACGGTTCCCCGTCGCTGAAAACTGGAGATGAGGGGGGTAGCGGTTCCAGCCAGAACGACCAGACTCAACAGCCATACACCCGCCAGCGTCAAGGCCGTGCGGCTGCTCAGTACGCTGCGGGTCGTGATGAGCATGATACCCAGAATGGCCAAACCGAACGACGGAATCAGACCGGACAGGACAGCGGCCAGCACCATGGGCACGGTGATATCTTCCCGAATGAACTGAACCGGCAAATCGCCCAAATGAATACCCGACTCAAGACCAATAGCCGCTCCCAGAAAGGCCAGACAGACAATCATGCCCGCAAAAGCAAGTACCAGCATCAACACCCCGGCAAATACCCGGATCAGGGAAACAACACCGTTTAACAGCGGCCCCAGCGCGCTTCCGAGTCCGCCTATAATGGTGGCAATGGCACGAAAGGGGAATAATAAGACGCGGGTTAAGGTACTCTCCCGGTCCGGCGTTTCATTTATATTGAGATTTTGTTTGATGCTCTGCTCAATGTTCGAGAGTGTGATGGGCTGACCCTGCATCTCCATTTTTTCGGTCAGGGTATTGGCCTGCGGGGCAATCATCCACAGTACGATATAGAGCAGGAAACCAACCCCGAAGAACACGATCCCGAGCACAAACAACAGCCGGATAATCCCCGTGTCGACACCGAAGTAAGCTGCGATTCCGGAGGCAACGCCCCCCAGCACTTTATCCTCGGGGTTACGGAAAAACTTTTTTACCGTTTTGTCGTCTTCAATCGTCATCACCCCCGGCAGGGCAATCCACATGGCGATGTAGATGATAAAGGTAAATCCGCTCAGGCCCCCGAAAAATCCGTCGGGACCATCGGAAGCACCGCTCAGGGCTGGCAAGCCAACGAATAAGGCAACGAAAATCAGGCGAATCCAGACCACGTCCATGTTGAAATAGTGGGCCAGACCGGCACAAACTCCACCCAGCGTTTTCCGACGAAGGTCGCGCACCAGCCGACGGGGGGCCGTATACGGTGTACCGGGTTGTGAGGCATAGGCTCCGGAAGCCGGATTAGGATTGCTTGTTTGCGCAGTTGGTCCTTTACCGGTTGCCCCCTGCCCAATGCCTGTTGCGGAATGACGACCGCCATTGGTTACCAGCACTTCCTCTTCCTCAACGGCTTCAAAGTCAGCAACGGTACCCATAGCGGCTACCAGTTCGTTGACATCTTCCAGCGAAACGACCTGCTTGTCAGCGGCTTTCAGTTTGGCGAGGAGTTTCTCGGCAATCCGGTTTTCAATGTCGGTAACAATTTCCTGACTGTCTTCGTAAGTCGAAAAGTACTGCTGTACCGTAGTCAGGTAATTTTTTAGTTTGTCGTAGCCATCCTCTTCAATATGGAAGATGACGCCACTTATATTTATGCTGATTGTCTTTTTCATTGGAGTCCGACGATTCGGTTTTTGAAGAGAATAGGTTAAGCGTTGGCTGGAGGAATGGTTGGATCAGGCGAGGGCGAGACGGTGACGGCCCCATTCGTGATTTTTTTGTGTAGATCTACTTTCCCGACTATCGCATTAACAGATTCGGCAAGTTCCTGCCAGGTGGCGTTGAGTGCATCCAGTGATGTGCGACCGAGGTCGGTCAGAATGTAATATTTACGTGGCGGCCCGGACGTTGATTCTACCCATTTGTAATCGAGCAGACCGGCATTTTTCAGGCGGGTTAGCAGGGGATAAAGGGTACCCTCTACAACCATGATTCTGGCGGAAGTCAGCTCGTCAAGCATATCGGAGGCATAAATTTCGCCCCGCGATATGATATGCAAAATGCAGAACTCCAGAATTCCCTTCCGCATTTGCACCTGAGCATTTTCTATATTCATTGGTGTAATTGATTTCGTTAATTTCTTAATTCAAAGGTACAATAAGGTACTATGCGATGCAAGGTACCTTTTTATTTTTATTGTATTTTCTGTATCAGTGGTTCAAAAGACGGGATGAGTGGCGTATTACATGCCTAACTATTTCACAAACCAGACGAACCCTGGTCAATACCGGCAACCAATCCTTATTAACTTAACGTGAATAACAGCTGTATCTAGGTTAAATCAGGTCCGCTTTATACGCTTAAAGTAATAATTGTTAACCACAGAGGCACAAAGAGCACAGAGGTTGATTAGGGCACTTTCTTCCCCCATCAACCTCTGTGCTCTTTGTGCCTCTGTGGTTAAAAAAAAGAGCCACTAGCTATACATATAAGCTAAATTTTGATCGAGCCAACCCATTACTCACGTTAACTTAGTGAGGCAGACTTATGGGTGCGTATACGAAGAATACCGCAATTAATGTTACTATTATTTTACATTTATAAATATTAGAGTATTTTTACGCTCGGCTAGTAAACTTTTAACGGATTTTCATGGGTTGTTCAACCGCTAATTAATTACCGTGAGCAGGGTTATTTCCCCTATGTGAGCACTTTCCAAACTGGATTATGGTGTACTATACGTGCCTTCCTCGAAGCAACTATGTATAGGAAGGAAAGCCAATGAATGCACGATTCCGGGTTTTTAATAGATCACAAAGTATAAGCGATTAGCATCAGCTGGATAGCCCAGTGCATGGAGTATATTAATAAGTTGATTCATGGTATGGACACCGTAGCGCATCTTCAACACCAATTATCACTACTTGAGCGTCGACTGGCCCGCGAAAAATCAGCCCGCCTGGAAGCGGAAACCATACTCGAAAAAAAATCACGCCAACTTTTTGATGCCGATCAGCAGTTGCGCCAGCTAAATAACAATCTGGCTCATGAGATCAGCCTTCAGGTAGACCAGCTCAAACAAAGCGAAAGCCGCTACCGGGAACTCATCGACTCGGTCCAGGATATTATTTACAAGATTACCCCACAAGGCTTCTTCACGTTTGTAAACCCCATTGTCGAGCAGTATCTGGGCTTTACTGAACGTGAACTATTAGGCCGCCACTTTCTGGAACTTGTTCATCCCGACGATCGGGACCGGCTTCGGGCGTTTTATCAGGACATGATCCGTGAACAGATTCCCAGCTCCTATCAGGAATTTCTGGTCTGCACGAAGGATGGACGAAATTTATGGATTGGCCAGACGGTTCGCTGGGTCGACTCTGAACATTCAAAAACCGAACTGGTGGGCGTGGCCCGCGACATTACCGAGCGGAAACGAACCGAGCAGGAGCTGGCACGGGCGAAACGGGCGGCTGAGGAGGCTCAACTGACCGAAAAACAATTCCTGGCGAATATGAGCCACGAAATTCGCACTCCTCTTAATGCCATCGTTGGTTTTTCAGACTTGCTGCAAACCACGACATTATTACCCGAACAGAAAGACTATATCACGCATGTTCAGACGGCCGGCCGAAATCTGCTGACCATTGTGAACGATATCCTCGACATCTCGAAAATTGAGGCCGGCATGCTTCAGCTGGAAGAGACTCCGTTCAACCTGATGGCGCTCATCGAGACGATTCAGACCATGCTTAAGCCGGGGGTGATGGACAAACAACTACAGCTGGCCGTAACAATCGACCCCCATTTACCCACTTACGTGATAGGCGATCCTACCCGCTTTAGCCAGATTGTCAGTAACCTACTCAGCAACGCCGTTAAATTCACTCACCAGGGGGGAGTTAGTCTTAAAATCGATCAGCAGAACCAGGACGACGAGACGGTCTGGATTCGCTTAACCATTGAAGATACCGGAATTGGCATAGCACCGGAAGCCCTTCCACACATTTTTGAGCGTTTTCGGCAAGCCAACGAATTTACCACCCGACTTTACGGCGGTACTGGTCTGGGGCTCCCCATTGTTCGCTCACTGACGGAGATGCACGGCGGCCAGGTAACGGTGACCAGTGAGCAGGGCAAAGGCTCCTGTTTTACGGTAACCATTCCCTTCCGACGGGCTCCCGCCGAAATGGCTCCCCATCAGGCGGCTACATTAGCCAACTCACCTCCTCAACCCCGTGCCTACCGGTTGCTGATCGTTGAAGATAATCCGGTGAATCAGAAACTGGCTCAACGGGTGCTCCAACGTCTGGGGTACCAGTCCGATCTGGCTGAAAACGGGCAAGTAGCTTTAGACCGGCTCAAAGAGCGGGATTATGACGTGATCCTAATGGACCTTCAAATGCCCGTTATGGATGGGTATACGACAACCCGGCACATACGCACAGTGCTGGGTAAAACAGTGCCTATTATTGCCATGACGGCCCATGCGTTCGCCAGTGAGCGGGAACAGTGCGTACAGGCGGGTATGAACGACTTTCTGACCAAGCCCTACCGTATTGAGGAACTTCAGCGGGTGATTCAGCAACACTTGCCTTTGGGTGATTTGACGGCGTTGGTAGCACCCCACCCACCGGTAGATGAGCCGGTCCGGTCCGGGTTTAACCTGCCGTCCTTTCTGTCGGATGTGGGTCAGGACCGGGCATTTGCTCAGGAGTTTCTGGCTTTATTTCTTGAACAAACACCTCAGGAAATCGATCAGCTAACAGCGGCTGGTCTGCAAATGGATTGGGTAGCTATGAATAGCTTGCTTCACCGCCAGAAAGGAGTCATTGGTTTTCTAAAGTTAACCGACACTGTCGCTCTTCAGCAGGAGCTGAAACAGACATTGGATCAACCCAAGCCAGGCGAGGCCGTTTCTTATGAGTTATCCCGGTATATCGCTTCCCTGAAAGCAGACTTAACCAACATTGAATCTGCGCTTGCGCAAATCCAGTAGACGCGGGATGCATGCTGATTCGTTTACCATGGCCAACGTTCACCAACATGCCTGTCAACCCTGCTCTTTGGGTTTTAATCTTACATAAAGTGTTTACAGTCGAGGTAAGTAAACAACTCACTTTTCGGTCAATAACCTCAGTAACACACCATTAGTCCAACCGAATCCATCCTGGTTGGGATACTCTCCACCTTTGGCCGCTGCCGTACTGATAACGTCATACTTTTCGACCATTTTACCGGAGGCCCTGTACACGCGCAGGTTTTCGTTTACCCAATTCCTTTTAATTTTTGTGGCGAGTGGAATCTGACCATAATTTCTCAATCCCTGAATGGCCAGAAACTGCAAAGGTGCCCAGCCGTTTGGGGCATCCCACTGCTCGCCGGTAGCGACAAGCGTAGTGGTCAAACCGCCGGGTTTCAGAAATGACTTTTCTAACGTTCGGGCCACCGCAACGGCTTGTGCAGGGGTAGCGATGCGAACGAATAATGGGTACACGGCCGCCAGCGAATATACCGACGAGGTTTTTTTGGCCACGAAATCATAATCAAAAAAGAACTGATTTTTGGCGCTCCAGCAATACTTCTGAATAGCCTCACGCCGTTGTTTCGCAAGATTCTGGTATTTCCTCGCCTGTGTCTCGTCGCCCTTCAGCCGGTAACCGTCAGCCAGCGTTTGCTCCAGCGTAACAAGAAGCGCATTTAAATCGACCGGAATAAAATCGGTTGTATGGATCGTTTGTAAAGTTCTGCCATTGCGAAACCAGCGGCTGCTGAAATCCCATCCCGACTCGGCCCCGGCCCGAATATGCCGATACAACGCCTGCTGATCTTTCGTTTTCCGGGCCAGTTGCACGTCTTCCCGGTATGACTCAGGGCGGGGCGTTTGCTTGTCGTCATAGTACCGGTTCAGATAAATATCGTCGCCCAATCGCACAACACGCCGGTAAGCTGGCTGCTGGGCGGTTAGTTTCTCTTTGCCATCCATCCAGAAGTTATATTCCTGCTGTAGGTCCGGGAGGTAATTGAGCAGCACCCGACGTCCCTGTACTTCACTCAGTAGATTGACCATCAAAGCAAAAAACGGGGGTTGCGACCGACCCAGAAAATACGTTCGATTACCGTTGGGAATAAAGCCAAACGTTCGGATGAGGTATGCGAAGTTATCGATCATGTTCCTGATCAGGGTAGTCTTCCCGGATGCCTTCAGGCCCTGCATGGTAAAATAACTATCCCAATAATAGATTTCGCCAAAACGTCCGCCGGGCACAACATAGGGTTTTGGCAACGAAATCAGCGATCCCGCCAATTGGCCTGCCTTAAGGGAAGGCGAAGCAGGACGGGTAAGCACCGCCCACAAATCATTGATGTGCTCCTGCGCGGGTTGACCCGCTTTACTGGTATAGCCAGACGCAGGTTTAACGGGCAATGTAAAATTCTGTAAAACAAACGCTTTCAGATCGAAGCCCGTACGCTGACGGGCCAATTCATAGTTTTCCAGTATGGTTTCGACGGGAAATCTGGGAGTGCAATCGGCGAATGTTTTTGAGTCGGGGAAGACTGATTTCAGTTGCACATCGTTGAACAACGCCCCAAACTGCTCGTCGGGCCCCGCATGATTGACTGTGGCAGAACGTGGGTTTTCAAGAACTTTCTGGCTCCAGCCGGGAGACAGGAAAAAAAAGAAAAGCAACAGCGTTAGGCTGGACTTTGCGACTCGTTTCATAGTATAATTTTCGACTGCGGAGGTGCTGCATGCACCGCAGGTAGATACATCAATTGAGGTATGTTTGTTAAGGAATGACCTGCCCGGTCGACTTGAGGCCTTCATGCCGGTAACCAAAAGAAACCTTATCTTTTTACGGGAACAGTTTAAAGTCCTATTTGTCTACAATCATTTTTCATTCGACAAAAAATCCTGTTCAGTCGTATGCTAAGCCTCTGCTTATCAGCGAGCAGGCCCTCGTCGGGAAAAGTCTACCAACAGTCAACAGCTTCTAAGGAGATTTTAATATTTACTTAAGGCCCTTCTAAGTTGCTAAATCTTGTTTTGTACCGTACCAACGGCCTATCGACTGAATCTAGTCTTCTCTACATTGAACCAAGCTTTCTCAACCCTCAATCCGACTCTGTTCTCGATGAGTTATCTGCTGGCTCCGCTAGCTTTTTCAATATATTTTGGTGATATAAGTAACGGCGCACCCGCCAATAATGGGGCAGTTGATCGAAGTAGGATGATCGATAATGAAAGTAGGATCCGGGAACATAAAACAGTGAGCCGATCGCCAGGATTATGAGTAGCAGAAGAAACGTCATTAAGTTTTTATGGTTTACCGTATAGTACGGCGTTCAACAGAATAACCGTTGACTGAACCCCGCCAGTGAGAACGCAGGGAACAGATCAACGGCAAGCGACGTACATGTTCATCGCTTTAGGCCGGCAAAGTAGTCCGGGCAGATAAGCCAGACCTTAGAGAGACCTTAGAATCTGATAAGAAGCCTACTCGTACAGCCTTCCTGCACGTCATAAATGGACAGAAAAGTGGGGCCGACAAAACACTAATGGGGTGATTAAAAGACCCTTAGCCGTTATGAAACTGTTAGTTGTTGAAGATGAAATTAAAACGTTGCAGGCCATTCAGCAGGGCCTGGAAGAGAGCCAGTTTGAGGTAGACATTGCCTACGACGGTCTGATTGCGAAACGACTGGCCCTGAAGAATAACTATGCCGCTATCATTACAGACTTGATTTTACCGGGTCTGAACGGGTATGAACTCTGTCGCCAGTTACGGGCAGAGGGGCTCACAACCCCCATTCTTATGCTGACAGCCCTGGGGGAGTCGGACGATAAAATTACGGGATTTGATGCGGGTACGGATCAATACATGACGAAGCCGTTTCAGTTTGCCGAGTTACTGGCACGGGTCCGCTCCCTGACAAAACGGGGCACCCAGGTGTCAATGACCGCCCAGACCCTCCGCTACGCCGGTATCGAGATGAATCTGGATACCAAATCCGTTACCCGCGATGGGCAGTTAATTGAGTTGACCGCCCGTGAATTTGCCCTATTGGAGTTTCTTATGCGGAATCAGGGACGGGTGTTGTCAAAACCTGCCATTGCCGAGCATGTCTGGGACCTGAACTTCGATACCGGCACCAATGTCGTAGAGGTTTACATTAATTACCTCCGAAAGAAGATCGACAAAAACTTCCCCAAAAAACTGATCCACACGCATTTCGGGATGGGGTATATGTTGAAGGAAGAATAGTTTTTTATAGGAGCGAGGAGCGGGGAGTGAGCAGAGAGGAGTTGCTGACGCATGTTAAATCCTGGATGCGTCAGCAACTCTTCCCTGCTCACTCCTAACTTCTAACTCCTCACTTCTTAAAAAAGATGACCATCCGCACCCGCCTTACATTACGATTTACAAGTTTGGTCTCCAGTATATTACTGCTGGCCTTTGTGAGTATCTACGCGTTTTGCTGGTATTTCATCTCATCCGATTTTTATCGGCGGCTCAATCGCAAGGGGAATACAACGGGCGATATGATCATTCGGCATAAACTGGATGCGGACCTTATCAAGCAGTTGAGTCGCATCCGTAAAGACCAGCTTCCCAATCAGAAAATTATTCTTTTTAACGAAAAAGATTCAATCATATTTATCACGAATGAATCTCACCCGTTGGTGATCACGAATGCTATCTTATCCGATATTCGGAAAAGCAAACAAAAAGATTTTCAACAGGATAAATTTTACGTCTCTGGCACCCAGTTTCTAACGGCATCCGGTCAGTATGTGGTTGTGGCCGGTGCTGAGAATATTTACGGAGATGAATTTTTACGACAACTTCTCTGGGCGCTCATCGGACTATTCTGCCTGATTGTTGGCATCACCTCCTTTTCAGGCTGGTTCTTTTCAGGGGATGCATTACGGCCCATGCAGCAGATTGATCAGATCGTCAGTGAGATATTTCCCCGAAACCGGGATGAACGTCTGGTCGTCAACCAAGACAATGACGAGATGAGCCGCCTTTCGGTTACTATTAATCGACTGCTGGATCGGGTCTCAGAGTCTTTTCGCATGCAGCGCATGTTTGTCGCCAATGTATCGCACGAGTTGAAAAACCCGCTCACCCAAATCAGTTCGCAATTGGAAGTTAGCCTCCTGAATCAGCGGGAGCCAGAAGCTTATCGGCAAACGATCCGTTCCGTACTCGACGATGTGAGTGATCTGGCAGCCCTGACACATGAACTGCTGCAACTCTCTCAGGTGAATCAGGACACGGCAGCTGGATTCCTGACCGATAGGGTGCGCATGGACGAAATTGTCTGGGATATCCGCGATGTTGTAACTGCACTTAATCCTCGTTACAAAGTAACGGTAGAACTGGGGAGTTTTCCCGACGATCCCGATCAACTGACGGTACAGGGAAACAAAATTCTCCTGTCCACAGCCTTGAAGAATCTGGCCGAAAATGCCTGTAAATTTTCGGATGATGGCAAAGCGATGATCTTTCTGAATTTCGACGAACAAAAACTGAACATCAGTATCCAGAACACGGGCGAATCCATCCCAACCGACGACCTCCCCTATATTTTCGAGCCTTTTTATCGGAGCCGGCAAACAGCCGACCTGCGGGGCTACGGCGTTGGGTTATCATTGGTGGAGCGAATAATCCGCCTGCATGAAGGGAAGATACGGGTTACATCCACGAATGGCGACCCCACTGTTTTTTACATTGAGTTACCACGCAATAGTCGTTTCTAAGCATTTTCTAAGGAGTTTATCAGCGGATGTTAAGACCTTGAAACCAACTTTGGTTGTCAGAGCAGCAAATCCTACATAAACCCTTATACGATGACTACTAAAAACGTAGTATACACAAATCCTTCCTCCTCCCCTACGGCTGTAAGCCCGAATACGATACCAGGCAGTGTAAAGAAGTCAACGACGAAAAAACCATCTCAAAAACCGGATTGGTTACTTATATGGGTGAGCGTTTTGTTTCTGCTTACACTGATTATCGTATGGTTGGTTGATTTTCCAGCGCTTCTGCGTTAACCAGGTTACGGGATTCGTGTTGTCCAACCTCCTAAACACCGGCAACGCAAAAAAGCCTATCTGATCGAATTCCCCACAGGCACATTGACGACTAGATCCTACGGTTTGTACCTGCGCCTGTTACCGCCCTGTCCTGCATATCCTGCGTTAAATAAAGGCTTCAAAAAAGCTTCATAAGTCACTATATACCTAAGTCAACACACTATTTGTTATTTGCGGTTTAATTTTTGACTTATTCCGGGACGCCCCTCCTCTATTCTAATTTCTCTAATGGAATTCTAATATTTTTCTAAGCTTATCCTTAAGTCAGCATGCCTATTTACGGTCGGTAAAAACGCAACTGTTCGCAAACCGTACAGTCGTTTACCGGGAAGGCTATCCTTTATCCAGCCACCTTATCTCCATGCGTTATTATTCAGGAATATTGGCCGTGTTCACCAGCGTCCTACTAACCAGTTGCTCGACTCAAAAAGAAGAGAAGCAGGAGGAATCGACTCCGGCCCTCCCCGTCATTCAGTTAACCCACCAGGACGCAACGCTCAGCCATGACTATGCCAGCGAGCTGGAGGCCGTTCAGAATGTGGAAGTCCGCGCCAGAGTAGCGGGTTATCTGGATAAGATCTTAGTGGACGAAGGTCAACCCGTTCACAAGGGGCAGCTTCTGTTTCAGCTCAACGGTACCGAGTACCAGGTTGAAGTCGATCGGGCGCAGGCTAGTCTGGAAAGCGCCGAAGCTGAGGCTCAGTCGGTCGAAGTAGAGATGGAGCGGGTAAAACTCCTGGTGGATAAAAACGTCATATCACCCTCTGAGTCCAAACTTGCCAAAGCAAAAATGGCGACGGCCAGAGCGAACATCGACGGAGCTAAAGCCGCGCTGAACAAGGCCCGCTTTCATGTGTCTCTCACCAGCATTCGCGCGCCCTTCGACGGTGTTATCAACCGGTTACCCTTTAAGCAGGGGAGCTTGATTGAACAAGGGGCCCTGCTGACCACCATTTCCAATCTTCAGGAGATGTATGCCTACTTCAATGTATCGGAGAAAGAATACCTGTCCTTTATCAAGAAACGGCGCGACCCCGACAAAACCACCGTTCGGGAGGTAGAGCTACTGCTGGCCGACGACTCCCCCTATCCCTACAAAGGCAAGATAGAAACTACCGAGACCGTCTTTGAAGGGAACTCGGGCACCATTGCCTTCCGGGCCAGTTTCCCGAACCCTGCCCGCCTTCTCCGGCATGGAGCCACGGGTAAAATACGCCTGAGTAACGACGTGGATGATGCCGTTCTGGTACCTCAGAAAGCCGTCTTCGAAGTGCAGGATAAAAACTTTGTCTATGTCGTGGATGCCCGCAATCAGGTTAAAAGTAGAAGCTTCGTACCCAGCAGCCGGGTCAATCAGTTCTATATCGTTCAGTCGGGCCTTAAACCGGGTGACCGGATCGTGTACGAAGGCATTCAGAGTCTGAAAGACGGCATGACGATCGTTCCGAAAGCACTGCCTACCAAGAGTCTGCAGGCGTTATACGCATCGGCTCAGTAATAAAGAATCTTTCTTTTTTCGGGAGACAAGTCCCTGATCCTCCGCCCTCATTAGACTGCTAAAGTTATGTTCAATACCTTCATAAAAAGGCCTTTATTATCCACCGTCATATCGGTCCTGATCGTGTTGCTGGGTTTACTGGCCCTGACCAGTCTGCCGGTTACGCAGTTCCCCGATATTGTTCCTCCGTCCGTAACGGTAACGACGAAATATACCGGAGCCAGTGCCGATGTGGCCGTAAAAGCGGTAGCCACCCCGCTCGAACGCGCCATCAACGGGGTGCCCAACATGACCTACATGACCTCTATGTCGGGCAATGATGGCACCACCCTTATTCAAGTGTTTTTCAAAGTCGGAACAGACCCCGATCTGGCAGCCGTTAACGTCCAGAACCGGGTATCAACCGTGATTGATCAGCTTCCCGAAGAGGTCATCAAGGCTGGGGTTATAACCGAAAAAGAGGTGAACAGTATGCTGCTCTACCTCAACATCGTCAGCGACGACCCGAAGGTGGACGAAAAGTTCATCTATAACTTCGCCGACATCAACGTGCTGGCCGAACTCAAGCGTATCGACGGGGTTGGCTTTGCCGCCATTATGGGTAACCGGGATTATTCCATGCGCGTATGGCTCAAACCCGACCGTATGACGGCCTATGATATTTCGGCCGATGAAGTCATTGCCGGTATCCGTAAGCAAAACGTAGAAGCCGCCCCCGGAAAAGCGGGCGAAAGTGCGGATCAGGCCCCCCAGCAACTCCAGTATGTACTACGCTATACCGGTAAATTCTTTGAACCGGCCCAGTACGAAAACATCGTGCTGCGGGCTAATGCCGACGGCTCGCTGCTGCGCCTGAAAGATGTGGCCAATGTGGAATTCGGCTCCCTCAGTTACGGCGTTTTATCCAAAAACGACGGTCGCCCCTCGGCGGCTATCATGCTCAAGCAGCGGCCCGGCTCCAACGCCAGCGATGTGATTTCCAATGTAAAGACGCGCATGGCCGAGTTAAAGGAGAGCTCCTTTCCTTCGGGTATGACCTACAATTATGCGTATGACGTATCCCGGTTTCTGGATGCCTCCATTCACGAAGTGATTCGCACGCTGATTGAAGCCTTCATCCTGGTGTTCATCATCGTATTCATCTTTTTGCAGGACTGGCGCTCCACCCTGATCTGCGCCCTGGCCGTGCCGGTATCGCTGGTGGGCACGTTTGCCTTCATGAGCATGATCGGCTTTTCCATTAACCTGCTCACACTGTTCGCGCTGGTGCTGGCCATTGGTATTGTGGTCGATAATGCCATCGTTGTGGTGGAGGCTGTTCACGCCAAGATGGAAGAAGAAGGCCTGACGCCCCGAGCCGCCACCTTCGCGGCTATGGGCGATATTGCCGGCGCTATCGTAGCAATAACCTTAGTGATGTCGGCGGTTTTTGTTCCGGTTGCGTTCATGTCGGGCCCGGTAGGAATATTCTACCGGCAGTTTTCGCTCACGTTGGCCATTTCCATTGTTATTTCCGGCGTCAACGCCTTAACGCTTACACCCGCCCTGTGCGCCATTATGCTCCGACCTATGCACGGTGAGAAAAAAGGACTACTCGGTCGTTTCTTCACCAAATTCAACCGGGGTTACGAGTCGCTGGCGAATTGGTATCAGGGCTTGCTGCGCCGGGTCGTTAGCCGGGGGATCATTACGTGGGGGTTGTTGCTCCTGTTTATACTCGCTACCTGGGGCATCAGCACCATTCTGCCGGGCGGCTTTATCCCGACGGAAGATCAGGGCATGCTTTACGTAAACGTAACGACTCCCGTTGGCGCTACGGTCAGCCGTACCGAGAAAGTGCTGGACGAGATCGAAGCAATAGCCTCCCAACAGGAATCCGTTGACAATATATCCACGCTGGCTGGTTTCAGCCTGCTGACCGATGGCGCGGGAGCATCATATGGTATGGCCATGATCAACCTGAAGCCCTGGGAAGAACGAAAGGAGTCGATGCAGGAGTTGATTGCCACGCTGGAGGAAAAAACGAAAGGCGTAACCGACGCCAGTATCCAGTTTTTCCCGCCCCCTACGGTTCCCGGCTTCGGTAATTCGAGCGGTTTTGAATTGCGAATGCTGGACAAGGGACGCAGCGATGACTTGAACAAAACGGCTAAAGTAGCCCAGGACTTTATCGAAGCGCTCAAAAAACGCCCTGAAATCGGCAATGCCTTTACCAGCTTTGACCCGACCTTCCCGCAGTATCTGCTACACGTCGATCAGGAGAAAGCTGCCCAGAAGGGTGTTTCCATCGACAATGCCATGAGCACGCTGCAAACCCTGATGGGCAGTTACTATGCCTCCAATTTTATCCGCTTTGGGCAATTGTACAAAGTGATGGTACAGGCAGACCCCAGCTACCGGACCAAACCCGACGATGTGCTCAATATGCGCGTCAAAAACGATCAGGGCGAAATGGTACCCTATGCCAACTTCGTCAGCCTGGAACGTGTATATGGTCCGGAGCAGCTCACCCGCTACAACATGTATACCTCGGCGATGATTAACGGAGATGCCGCACCGGGCTACAGCAGTGGCGATGTGATACGGGCCATTGAAGAGGTTGCCGCCAAAGAACTACCAAAGGGCTTCGGGTATGAATGGTCGGGTATGACGCGGGAGGAAGTGAAGTCGGGTAACCAGGCGCTGTATATTTTTGCGATCTGTCTGGTGTTTGTGTATCTGCTGCTGGTTGCCCAGTACGAAAGTCTGTTCCTGCCCCTGCCTGTGCTCTTATCCCTGCCCACGGGTGTGTTCGGTTCGTTCGCCTTTCTGCAGTTGGCGGGCCTTCAAAATAATATTTATGCGCAGGTAGCCCTGGTCATGCTCATCGGTCTGCTCGGCAAGAACGCCATCCTGATCGTAGAATTTGCCAATCAACGCCAGAAAGAAGGCTTATCTATTATTGATGCGGCTCTGGAAGGGGCGGTTTCCCGATTACGACCGATCCTGATGACCTCGTTCGCGTTTATTGCCGGTCTGGTCCCGTTGTGTATGGCATCGGGTGCCGGGGCGTTGGGCAACCGCTCCATCGGTACGGCAGCGGCTGGTGGTATGCTGACCGGTACCCTCTTCGGGCTGGTGCTTATTCCCGGTCTCTATGTCATTTTTGCCAAACTAGCTGACCGGTTTAAATCGCGGAAGCCTGACGATACGGATGAGCCTACCGCCCATCATCCAAAAGAATCCCAGGCTAGTGCGCCCCAGGCTAGTGCGCCCCAAACTGATCTTGTTCCTGTGTCCACCCAAACCCATGTTAATGGAAACGTCATTCATTCATAAATTAAGTCGTTACAGTTGTTATTTTTTCGCTGGTTTACTCCTGTTAAGCAGTTGTCAGGTGCCCCGGCCAATGCTTCAGCCAGACAAGCTCAGCGTGCCAACTACGTTTGCGGGCGCATCGGATTCTGTCGGCATTGCCAGCAGGAACTGGCGTTCGTTCTTCGACGACCCGAATCTGGTGCGTCTTATCGACACAGCCATGGTCGGCAATCTGGATTTGCGAATCGCTACGCAACGGATCGAAATGGCCAGAGCTTCGTTTGAGTACAGCCGGGGCTTTCTGGCTCCACAGGTCAACGCTGTGGCATCAGCGGGAGTAGACCGGTATGGCCGAACAACGATGAACGGCGTGGGCAATTTTGACACGAACCTGTCTGAAAACATCCGGGGTAATCAGGTGATCCCAAACCCAACGCCCGATTTCTTTCTGGGAGCCCGCAGCTCATGGGAAGTCGATATATGGGGAAAACTCCGCAACCGGCGAAAGGCGGCCTATGTCCGGTTCCTGGCCTCAGAGAAAGGCCGACACGCCGTACTGACGGCCCTGGTTGCCGAAATAGCCCGTTATTATTATTCGCTGCTGGCGCTGGATGGCGAACAGGAAATTATTCAGAAGAACATTGCCCTTCAGCAAAATGCGCTTACACTGGTTCGGGTTCAGAAACAGGCCGGGCGGGTTACGGAACTGGCCGTTCAGCAATTTACAGCCCAGCTGCTCAACACCCGCAGCCGCCTGAGCCGAAATCGACAGCAGATCATCGAGACCGAAAATCAGCTGAACCGACTGTTGGGCCGCTTTCCGCAGCCTATCGTCCGGGGCAAGTCACTGCAGGACCGAACCCTGCCGGGCCAGGTGCTGACGGGTGTTCCCGCCCAGATGCTCGCGCGCCGACCCGACATTCGCCAGGCAGAACTAGAGTTACAGGCAGCCAATATTAATGTCGAGGCTGTTCGAGCGGAGTTTCTACCGAGTTTAAATCTGTCCGCGTATGTAGGCTTAAATTCGTTTCGGGCCGCTTCGCTCTTCGATCCGGCGTCTATTGCCGCTGGTATATTGGGTGGTCTGGCCGGACCGGTCATCAACCGCCGTTTTATAAAGGCCAATTACCGGCAATCGGAAGCCCAGAGTCGGGAAGCCTTCTATCAGTATCAGCAAACTGTTCTAACCGGTTTCAGCGAGGTGCTTACCAGCTTGCGGGGCGTAGAGAACTACAGAAATGTGGTTGAACTGCAGGAACAGGAAGTTGATGTGCTGGAAAATGCGGTGTCAACATCCAACGACCTCTTTTCCGGCGGCTATGCATCTTATCTGGAAGTGATTACGGCGCAGCGCAGCGTGCTGGAAGCGGAACTGGCCCTCATCAGCACCAAGCAGGCTCAGTTTTTATCGCTAACCGACCTCTACCGGGCCTTAGGTGGCGGCTGGGAGTAATTTTATAAACCAATAAGGTTTCAAAAACCTTATTGGTTTGAGGCAGACGAGCCCTTCTACCCCTCAAAGTCAATAATTTTCATCGACCAGTCAGACATCCTACTAAATTGATTACAGCAGGATGTCTGTCTCCTGAAAAGCTTACTTTCAATCAAAAAGCTTATCTGTAACGTTATTTCTATAAATTCGATAGTAGAAATAGCCGTATTATGAGAATTCTGATCGTAGAAGATGAAGTCAAAACGGTTCAAAGTATTAAGCAAGGGCTTGAAGAACACCAGTGGGAAGTCGATATAGCGTATGACGGCGCCATGGGATTTCAGCTGGCGACCCGGTCATCGTATGCCCTCATTATATCCGATATTATTTTGCCCGGCATGAATGGCCTTGAGCTTTGCCGGAAGCTGCGGGAGGCCGGTATTGCCACGCCTATCCTCATGCTGACGGCCCTGGGGACAACAGACGATAAGATTGTCGGACTCGACGCCGGAGCAGACGATTACCTGGTCAAACCCTTTGAGTTTCGCGAGCTGATGGCGCGCGTCAGAGCGTTGACTCGCCGGAACAGCGGACAGGTGCAAACGGCTAATCTGCTCAAAATTGCTGACCTTGAATTAGACCCGGACACCATAAAAGTAGTACGGGCGGGAAAAGAAATCTCATTGACAGCCAAGGAGTTTCAATTACTCGAATACTTTTTGCGTCATCAGGGGCGGGTGATCTCCAAAGTGGAACTGGCGGAGAAACTATGGGATCTGACGTTCGACACGGGCACGAACATCATTGAAGTGTACATCAATTTCCTCCGCAAAAAGATAGATAAGGACTTTGATCCTAAATTGCTCCACACGCAGATTGGTATGGGCTATGTGCTAAAGATCCTGGTATAATGATCAACATTCGAACCCGGCTCACGTACCAATTTGTCTTTCTGGTCACCCTCATTCTGCTGTTGTTCTCGTTCGGTGTTTATTTCTTCAGCAAACTTTACCTCGAAAAACGTTTCTTCAAGCGGCTTCAGGACCGGGCCATTACCACAACGACCCTCCTGTTCGATTTGAAACAAACCGACAGCACCGTGCTGCGGCTCATTGACGCCGACGTGAAAGAGCCGGTTCTCAACGAAAACATTTCGGTTTATAACGAGACCACGAAAGAGGTTCTCTTCTCCACCAATCCAGCCAACACACAATTTCACCAGCAATTCATACCGCTGCTCGACTCAACGGCCCAAACACTATACCTGCGTCGGGATGAGTACCAGATCGTTGCCATTCACCTGAACACCGGGCCGAGCAGTAACTGGGTAATTGTGAGCGGCATTGACAAACCCGGCGAAGAAGCGCTCGACGACCTCAGGAAAATTCTGATGGTTATGATTCTGGCGGCTATCCTGCTCCTTGGCGTTTCGGGTTGGCTTTTTGCCGATCGGGCGCTGGCCCCCATGTCGGGCATCATACAGCAAGTCAATACCATTTTTCCTGACAATGTCGAAAAACGGGTTGAACACCCGAATCGATCCGACGAGATCGGCTTGCTGGTGACGACCTTTAATCAGCTGCTCGACCGCATCGAACAGGCCCTTCACACCCAGAAAATGTTTATCGCCAACGTCTCGCATGAGCTAAAGAATCCGCTCACCAAGATCAACTCGCAGATCGACGTGGCGCTTATTCAGAAACGCGATCCGGAGGTTTACCAGCGAACGCTGCAATCGCTGCAGGAAGATGCCCGTGCCCTGACCCAGCTTACCAACACCCTGCTGGATCTGGCCAATACGTCCATTCAGTCGAATACAATGTCATTTGAGCCGGTTCGTATGGATGAGCTTATCTGGGAAACAAAGACGCAGTTGCAGGCCTGGCACGATGACTACGTGATCAACCTCACGTTCACCGATTTTCCGGATAATGAAGATGCCCTGATTACCCAGGGAAACCGAGCCTCACTCCAGGTATTACTGATGAATCTAATCGACAATGCCTGCAAGTTTTCGCCCACCAAAACGGCAAACGTTGACTTTCATTCGACGGGGGGCCACATTATCCTTTCCGTTTTCAATGAAGGGCCTCAGATCCCTGCTACCGACCTGCCCTTTATTTTTCAGCCTTTCTTTCGGGGTAATGCCACATCGCAGTCGAGCAAAGGGCATGGTGTTGGGCTGGCCGTTGTGTCGCAGATCGTTCAACTTCATCAAGGCACCATCGCCGTGAAATCAACGCCCGCAGGAACCACCTTTACCCTGACCCTTTTCAATATCACCCCATTTTAAGGTAAATTTAAGGTGAGCTTAAGTCGTGCTTAAGTTCCATATTGTTGTTTTGTCAGTTATAGAATAAACAAAATTGATGGAATCACAAGTAACGAACGCCAAACAGGGTATGGTGAACATGACGATCGGGGCTTTGATCGGCATCCTTGCCCTGCTGACGTACCTATTCATTGGCTCTCGTAACGAAACGCTGGAAGTTCAGAAATTGCTAACGGCCAAAGTAGAGCAGTTTGCCACCACTAAAATCAAGCTTGACTCGATTTCGGACGTACTGGACAAGAAGATCGTGGAAGTACGCCAGCTCGGCGGCAACGTTCTGGAACTGGAGCGGATCAAGCGACAACTCGAGAAAGACAAGAAAAAGCTGCAAAACGATATGGCCTTTTCCATGCAGCAATACACGTTGAAAATTCGGGATTATACTGATTTTCTGACGCAGAACGAAGTTAGCATCCGTAAATTAAGGGCGGAAAATGGCTCACTATTAAGTCAGGCTCGTGCCCTTGAAAAGGAAAAGCAGAACATTCTCAGTGAAAATGAAGGCTTGAAAAACGAGAAGGCAGCCTTAGCCCAAACACTGGTTAATTACTCCATTCAAAACGCTGACCTGCAGGACAAGGTAACGCTGGCGTCGGCGATGAAAGCGGTAAATGTCGCCGTGACGGCGGTTGCTTCCAATGGTAAAGAACGCCGGGGCGGTACCTACAAAGCCTCGCGCATCGACCGGTTAAAAATATCGTTTATCCTACCTTCCAACCCGGTCGCACTGACCAACAACAAAGAGATTTTTGTGCGCATACTCGATGCCAACGGCGCTGTTGTCAGCGAAAGCGGCATTGGTGGCGTTCTGGTATTTGAGGGCAAAGAGATTGGCTACAGCATCCGGCAATCCGTTCCCTTTGAAAACAACGACCAGCGGGTCGACATCTTTTTTCGCCGGGAAGCTTCCTACAGACCCGGCACGTACACCGTTGAATTATACACGGAAGGCTTCAGAATTGGTAACGGCAATTTCGAAGTGAAGTAGTCCGTTACGAATGCCCTCTTTGCGCCCACCCCTCCTAGAAACAGTTTACTTATGTCAACGTTAAAAAAAATCACGGCACTGATCCAATCCGACCTGCACCTTATTGTGACAACAGTACGTCAGGCCGGGGGGGGTCTATTTGATAAATACCGGAAATTTCCCGTAGCCTACGCCACTCTCGGCTACTTGTTTTTCACGATGGCTTTTTGCTACTACCCCATGGTGGGTCACTGGCTGACGGGGTTTGTGATGATGAGCCTTCCGCTGGCTATACCCTGCGGACTATTGGCTTGTATTTACCTGCTCTATAAACAGCAGATGATTGTTGGTACGGCGGGGCTGATCTGGGTTTTGTTCTCGTTTTTTGTTATGAAACGGCTGGTCGGCACCAATGATGGCACGCTGGATATGAGCAAAGCCCAGGCGTTGAAAGTACTGAGCTTCAACAGCGAAACCTTTCCCACAAATAGCCAGAATGGCTTTGATGCCTCGCCCTTGAAAGCGGATATTGCCTGCTTTCAGGAGTACTCGCCCAACCGTCAGGTGGAGCATCAGTATGCGGCTAAAATTGAGAAGTTGACCTGTTTCGACGAAGACCGCGAAATAGGGCTAGCCTTGTTTTCCCAATACCCGATCGTGAACCAGTATACGCGGCTGTGGAGCAAACCCAATCATCCTGAAATCAACGGGTATATCTGCGCTGACATTGCCTACGGAGCCGACACCATCCGGGTTGTCAACGTGCATTTATGGTCGATGGGAGTGCGAACCAATCAGGCAGTAGCAGCTTTGAAAGCCGGTGATCTGGGCCGGTTTTCGCTTGAGCTGATCGACACCTTTCACCGACTGAAAGAAGGCTTCGAAAATAGGAATGCCCAGTTGGAAGAAGTGGAGTCGTATGTTGTGGGGAGCCGATACCCGGTCATTATATGCGGAGACTTCAACGAGACGCCCATTGGCTACTCGTATGGAAAGCTAAGTCAAAATTTCAGAAATGCCTTTGAAGAAGCAGGTCATGGGCTCGGGTTCACGCTGAACCGTCACCCGTATTGGGTACGCATCGACCAGCAATTTGTCAGCAGCGACTGGGCCATCCAAACCTGCCAGACGCTCTCCGGCATTTCCTTTTCCGACCACTTCCCGGTAGTGGCCGAGTATGTGCTGAAAAAATCAGCCACCCAGCCAGCAAATCCCAATGTACTGGCATTACATAAAGCCGGTAACCCGTAGCCTCTACACCAGGTAACAGGCCATCCCGTTACGCACAAGGCACCGGAATTACAAGGTTATAAAAGGCTACCCGCTAGCCAGTTATACCTCCGTAATTCCGGTGCCTTGCGCGTTAACGAGATGGCCTGATGCTTTAACATCGAATAAATCGCTGCTCCTACCCCCGACGCAATAAGAATAACCATATACATTCATGATATTTTTAAATAAAAAGCAAACGCCGTAGAATTTATCAATAATCAAGTATTTCTATAGAATAAAATATTGCTTTTGCCAATTATGAGGTATTTTTGCGGATTCAATTAAAAACGTATTAAAAACTGTTTATTGGTAACACTTCATGAGAAAACTTTTCTTGGGTAGCTGGGTAATGACACTCCTTTTTTGTCTACCAGTACTGGCGCAGGATGTTACGGTCGGTGGCCGCGTTACCTCCTCTGAGGACGGGTCAGGCTTACCGGGGGTGAGCGTTCAGCTCAAAGGCACAACACGCGGTACCACTACCGATGCCGAGGGGAACTACAAACTAAATGCGCCGTCAACGGGTCGGCTGGTCTTTAGTTTCATCGGATACACCTCGCAGGAGATTGCGATTGGCAACCAATCGACCATTCCCGTTAATCTGGTACCCGATGCCGCTAATCTGGATGAGGTTATCGTGACGACGTTCGGTACCGCCAAGCGGGCCTCTTTTACCGGATCGGCGGGTACACTGTCGCCCACCCAGATTCAAAACCGGGGAGTCAGTAACGTAGCGCAGGCACTTTCCGGTGCGGTTTCGGGGGTTCAGACAACGGCAGGCACCGGGCAACCGGGCGCGGCCCCCGAAATTCGGATTCGGGGTTTCGGGTCGATCTCATCCGGCAACGATCCGCTTTATGTGGTGGATGGCATTCCCTACTCGGGCAACATCGCCAACATTAACCCGAATGACATCGAAAGTGTATCGGTCCTGAAAGATGCGGCTTCTACGGCATTGTATGGCGCACGGGCAGCCAATGGTGTCGTCGTTGTGACAACGAAAAAAGGGCAGAAAGATCGAAGTACCATCAATGTGCGGTATACGCAGGGCTTCAGTAGCCGGGGCTTGCCCGAATATGACCGGGTTGGCGTTGGTGAATATTATCCGCTGATGTGGGAAATGTATCGAAACAGCATCGCTTACCGGGCCACTAACCCCGTTGCGCTGGCTACCGCCAATGCCGACGCCACCAATCAATTAGGCCGATTGGTCGGCTATAACGTCTATAACGTGCCGGCCAACCAGCTGGTCAACACCGATGGGCAGTTCAACCAGAACGCCCAACTCCTGTATTCGCCCGATGATCTGAACTGGGAGAAGCCTATTACGCGACAGGGGAACCGGAGTGAGCTGAACGTAAGCTTTGCCGGTGGGCAAAAAAACTCCGATTATTTTGTGTCACTGGGCTACCTCAATGACAAAGGGTATCTGATCCGCTCCGACTTCGAACGCTTCACGGGCCGTATCAATATCAACTCGCAGATGAAACCCTGGTTTCGGGTGGGCGCCAACCTGTCGACGACCATATCAAAGTCGAATCAGGCCGATGCGGATGGCAGCACAAACTTTGTGAATCCGTTCTTTTTCTCACGGAACATCGGGCCGATCTATCCGGTCTATGCCTACGACCCGAACAACGCCGGTCAGTTTCTAACGCTGCCGAACGGCCAGCGACGCTGGGATTACGGCAACCTGACCGCCCTTGGTCTACCCGCCCGACCCCAGTTTGGCGGTCGCCATTCGGTAGCCGAAACGCTGCTGAATCAAAATTACCTGCGCCGGAACGTATTGGGGGCACGGGGTTTTGCCGAAGTGTCGTTTTTGAAAGATTTCAAATTCTCGGTCAACGTAGGTACGGACATTACCAACTCGAACTTTTTCACCTACGGCAACCCCGAGGTGGGTGACGGCGCTCCGGCGGGCCGCGCCAACCATCAGTTCCAGAACATTACCAGCTTTAACCTCAATCAGCTGCTGAACTACAACAAGTCGTTTGGGAAGAATACGGTCGATGTACTGCTGGGTCACGAGAATTTCAGCATCAACGACAACAACCTGGAAGGCTCGCGTTCGCAGCAGATTGTGGATGGCAACTACGAGTTAGGCAACTTCACCACCACCACCTTCCTGTCGTCGGTGTACAACACGCGTCGGGTAGAGGGCTACTTCTCCCGCATCAACTACGATTACGACCAGAAGTACTTTCTCTCTGCTTCGGTTCGGCGCGATGGGTCGAGTAAATTTTACCGGGATTCCCGCTGGGGCACCTTCTACTCCGTGAGTGGCGCCTGGCGTCTCGACCAGGAGGATTTCCTGCGGTCGATCCCGACCATCAACTCCCTGAAACTGCGGGCTTCATATGGCCAGACAGGCAATGATGGCGGAGGAAATACCGCAGCATTTGCTCAGGACAATACCATCAGTTACTACGCCTGGCAGCCCCTTTTTGGCCTGGGCATATGGAATAACGCATCCGAAGCGGGTATTCTGCAAACGAGCCTCGGCAACCAGAACCTGGCCTGGGAATCGAGTAACTCGTTCGATGCGGCTCTGGAGTTCAGCCTGTTCAAAGGGCGCGTTTCCGGTACGCTCGAATACTTCGATCGCCGATCGGCTAACCTGATCTTCGCCGTTCCTTTACCCTTGTCGGATGGCATTGCTACCGTTACCCGGAACATCGGCACGATGTATAACCGCGGTATGGAAGTAGAGTTGGGCATTGAACCCATCCGGGCAAAGGATTTCACCTGGCGTATCGACCTGAACGCCACGCGAGTAAAAAACCGGATCACAAAAATGCCGGACGAAAATCCCGAAATAATTGACGGTACGAAGAAACTGGCCGTTGGCCGGTCCATTTACGATTACTGGCTGCGCGAGTACAAGGGTGTAAACCCAACAACGGGCGAAGCGCAATACCGGGCAGCCAACTTTGTGGCGGCAAACTCCTACGTTACGGAAGCTGGCGACACACTGACGACCAGCGTGAACAACGCCCGGTATCATTACAACGGCTCGTCAATTCCGGCGGTGTCGGGTGGTTTTACGAATACCTTCCGTTATAAAGGAATCAGCCTTTCGGCACTGACGGTGTATCAGCTGGGTGGCAAAACCTACGATGCCGCCTACGCAGCCCTGATGAGTTCGGGTGGTTATGGCAGCGCTAAATCAGTTGATATCCTGAACCGCTGGCGGAACCCAGGCGACATTACCAACGTGCCCCGGATGGACGCCGGCCGAACGTCCGATTTTGATGCCGCATCGGACCGCTGGCTCACGAGTGCCAGTTACCTGAACCTGCGGACGATAACGCTTTCGTATGCCATCCCCGCTACGCTGTCGCGGAGGGCTTTTCTGGAAAACGCGCAGGTGTACATCACCGGCGAAAATTTCCTGATTCTGTCTAATCGGAAGGGCATGAACGTTCAGCAGACTTTTACGGGAGTTACCAGCAACGTATTCAGCCCAGCCAAGAGTATTATCCTGGGTGTTTCATTTACGCTTTAAGTTTTAGTCACTTCATGAAAACAAGATATTTAACCCTAGTACTCGCCTTGGGCCTGCTGACGACAGCCTGCGATAAAGAATATCTGGAAACAGCACCTACCAGCAGTATCGATGCCGGGGCGGCCTATTCGACCACAAAAAATGCAGCCAGCGCTATCAATGGTATTTACCGGGCCATGGTTGTCCGGTACCTGAGTTCGCAGGGACATTTCGGGCACCCGGCCATGATGATCATCATCGACGCACTGGGCGAAGATCTGGTGTTGAGCAACACGTCAAACACCTGGCATCTGCCCGAGCAGCGCTGGCAGGCCCACCGCTCAGAGACATCGGCTGGCGACCAACTTCCCTATGAGTTATACTACCGGCTGATTGGTAACGCCAACATCGGCATTGCCAACATCGATAAGGCTGCGGGCACCCAGGCAGAGCGGAATCAGATCAAAGGGGAAGCGCTGGGTATTCGGGCGTTTTCTTATTTTAACCTGGTGCAGCTTTACGGGAAGCGGTACGATGCCGCAGCCAAACCCAACAGCCAGCCAGGGGTGCCGCTGGTATTGACGCCCACAACCGAAGGCCTGCCCCGCGCCACCGTGGAGGAGGTGTACACGCAGATCAACAAAGACCTGACCGAAGCCGCGACCCTGCTTACGTCGACCCGCTCGTTCAAGTCACACATCAACCTGGAGGTGATAAAAGGCTTTCAGGCGCGGGTGGCGCTCACGCAACAGAACTGGACGGATGCCGCCAAGTTTGCGGCCGAAGCGCGTAAGGGCTTCTCACTGATGACCGTTGCGCAGTATCAGGAAGGGTTCTCGGACATCGGCAACCCCGAGTGGATGTGGGGGTTCGATCATGTTGAAGATCAGACGGAATATTTCGGGGCGTTCCACTCCTATATGTCCAGCAATTACAACTCCACGAACATCCGGGTAACGCCAAAAGCCATCAACAGCCTGCTGTATGACCAGATTCCAGCCACCGACGTACGGGCAAAAATGTGGGTTAAAACCCCAACCACAACGAATTCAATTGTGCCGACGGGTGGGGTGCGGGTGCCGTATATGAACCAGAAATTCCGGTTACCCGGCACGCCATCGACCAGCGCAATGGGCGATATTCCGTACATGCGGGTTGCCGAAATGCACCTGATCGAAGCTGAAGCCCAGGCCCGGCTGGGCAACGCTACCGCTGCGGCCAGCGTGTTGTTTGAACTGGTGAATAAGCGAGACCCTTCGTACACGCTATCGACAAAGACTGGCACTCAGTTGATCGACGAGATACTGTTCAACCGGCGTATTGAACTGTGGGGCGAAGGTTTCCGATTCACAGATCTTAAGCGCATGAACATGGCCCTCAACCGAAACGGTACATCCAATATCAGCTCGGCGGTGGCTGTTCTCTTCGATGTAGCCCCCGGCGATGTGCAATGGGAGTTTCTGATTCCCCGTCGGGAACTGAATGCCAACAAGGCCATTGTGCAGAACCCCCTTTAAAACCCTTCGCTATTATGCCAATGCCCCTGATCGGATTTCCGGTCCGGGGCATTGGCGTTTATGCACACATAGAAGCATACCGTGATAACCAAATCTAACGACCGGTTCAAAACCAGTCCAACAAATTCAAGTACACGAATAGAGAATTTCCGATACTTAGTATGAATCCAGCACGTCTAAGGCAATATGTCTGCCTGTATGCGTCCGTTACGAACCCGGTTGTTTCCGCTTCTCCTGATCCTTCTGCCCCTGGCTGGTCTGGCCCAATCGGCGGGCAGCGACCCCAACCCGACCCAGTGGATCAACGATGGTCAGACCTATTACAAAATCCCCGTTGCCGGAAATGGGCTGTACCGAATGACGATCTCAGACTTACGAAACGCCCGCATTCCCGTTGACCAACTAGACCCAACGACCCTCCAGCTGTTTCACCGGGGTATTGAACAGGCTATTCATGTGGCGGGTGAACAAGACGGGCGCTTCGATAACGAAGACTTTTTGGAGTTCTACGGGCGCGGGAACGATGGCGTATCGGATTCTCTGCTGTACCGCCCCGCCAGCGCACAACCTCACCCCTATTATAGTCTCTTCAGCGATACGACAACGTACTTCCTGACCTGGCGACTCGATGGAAAATCCGGCAAACGGATGGTAGAACACGCCGACACATCCGTTGCTAACCTACTTCCCGAACCCTACCACTGGGCCGAAGACCTACGCGTATTTACGACCGACTACCCCGGATGGCCCGGCGGGATACATCCTAAAATCGAGTACAGTTATTTTGAAACAGGGGAAGGTTATACGGGTTCGATACAGCAGAAAGATAAACCGCTTACGCTTTCATTTTCCCTGAAAAACGCGGTCAGGACAGGACCTCCCCCTCAACTCGATCTCCTGTTGGCGGGTCGTGACTACACGAACCACCACGTTTATTGTCTGGTTGGGCCTACCCCCGCCAGCCAGCGTCTTCTCGACTCCGTCCGATTTTCCACTTACGATAACGCAAAGATTCAGCAGCCGGTTAGCTGGGCGGATATTGGTCCGGACGGCAATGTTTATGTGACGCTGGTTTCACGCGGGGAAGAAATCAGCGTTGACGCCTACTCCCTCTCCTATTGTAAACTTCGCTACCCGCAGGTCTTTCTTAGCAGCAGCCAGCAACTGACTTATACACTGGCACCAAACACCCGTGGGCAGTCTTTGCTCAAGATCGCCAAAGTACCCAACGATACCCGTTTCTGGGACATTACAAACCCCGGCAACCCGGTCCAAATCAGACCACATATTCAATCAGATACCGTTCAACTACTAATCCGTTCCACAGAAACTGTCCGCGTTATTCATAGCACCAATCAGCCAAAAAGCATTACAGCTATTCAACCTGTCACGTTCACCAACTGGAGCCGTCGTAAGCCCACTTATCTGATTGTTACCCACGAAGCACTTATGCAGCCAGTTAATGACCCGGTTACCGGCAGTTGGGTCAACGCAGTGCAGGCGTATGCCGGCTACCGGGCTTCTGCAGCGGGGGGTAGCCACGATACCCTAACAGCAACGATGCAGCAGTTGATTGACCAGTATAATTATGGCGAACGGAGCCCATTGGCCATTCGTCGTTTTGTGGCTCAATTAGCCCGGCAAAGCAACGGTTCACTACGCTATTTGCTGCTCCTGGGCCGTGCCCGGAGTACACCCGGCATTCGACGTAACCCGAATCAGGCAACGCTGGATATGGTCATGACAGCCGGTTTTCCCGGCTCTGATGTCGCCTACACATCCGGGTTAAATCAGGTTGAGAATAAGGGGTTGCCAGATGACGTACCTGCCATTCCAACGGGGCGCATCAATGCCGGAACGCCACTGGAGGTGGTCAATTATCTCAATAAGGTAAAGGAATATGAAGGGCAGTTCGACAATTTGTTCTGGCACAAAAATCTGTTAATGCTGAGCGGAGGGCAGTCTCCGGGAGAACGTGACTTATTTAAGAGGCTGGTCGAAAGCTACCAGAAACAGGCCGTTGGCGAATCGCTGGGCGCACGGGTGACCCTACTGTCAAAAAAGACCGACAATCCGGTGGAACCGGTCGATGTGGTGAAACCCGTTAATGAAGGCGTCGGTCTGATCACGTTCTTTGGGCATTCGGGCCTCGACGTTACGGATGTAGAAATCGGTTTTAGCTCGAACGACGCGTTGGGCTACCGCAACAAGGGTAAATATCCAATCCTACTCATTAACGGTTGTGCCATTGGTAACTTTCTGTTTGGCAAGCCAACCCTCGCCACTGACTGGGTGCTGACGCCAGAACGGGGAGCGATTGCGGCCATTGCCAGTAGCCACCTTGGTCAACCGGATGTGATGCACCGCTACACAACGGCGTTTTTTTCGCTCCTGACCGATAGCACCCAACTGAACAAATCCATCGGGCAGCTACAGCAGGAAACAATTCGCCGTGTTCTGGAACGGACTACCAACGGACGAGAGCTGGCAAATGGTCAGCAGATGATCCTGCAGGGTGACCCCGCCATTCGGTTATTTCCCGTCAAAACCCCCGATTATGGCCTGACTTCCGGTGATCTGACCATCCAGAGTGCCGATCAGCAACCCCTGACAATCCTTAGCGATTCCGTACAGATCCGGGCTGTTGTCTATAATGCAGGCCAGTACCGGAGCGGCCCGTTGCCTATCCGGGTACGCCGATGGGTGAATGACCATGAGTCAGGCGTTTTCAACCTGCTTATTCCGCACTCAGTGGCTTACCGAGACACCCTAAGCCTAACGTTTCCCAATGAGCGAACCGCTGAAGGAATTAACCGATTTGAGGTAACGATAAACCCAGCTGATTTACCCTTTTCCTGTACGGAAACCAATCGAACAAACAATCTGGTGTCGGTGGAAATGGCGATTCCAGGTTCAGCCCCTGTCCTTATTTACCCACCCGTCAACGCAGAAATCCGAACTACAACCGTTCAACTGACGGCCCATTACCCCGACAGCAGATCCCGGCTTTTTGAGCTTCAACTCGACAGCACAACCCATTTCACCAGCCCTTTTCTCCTATCGCGACGCCTAACGGCAACGGGTGTCATTAGCCAGACAGTCACCCTGTCGAAACAGGCTAATGTAGCTTACTACTGGCGGGTTCGGCTGGTGAAGGCCAGTGGAGAGACGACGCCAAATGACTCCGCCGGGTGGTCGTATGGGTCGTTCAGGTATGTACCGGGCAGCACAACAACTCATTTACCCGAGGGGCAGCTCTGGCTCAAAACAGCCATACCGAACGATATCCGGCAGGGCGACAGTGTATTGATCCAGGCACAATTTACCAACCTGAGTCCATATGCATTCACGGATTCGCTGGTTGTCCGGCAAACCCTTTACGCAGCTGGCCTCCCAAATTCGTCAACCCTAATCTGGAAGATAAAAGCACCTTTGCGGCAGGATACGTTACAGCTTACGACTCGGATCGACACAAAAAACATACCCGGCACCAATAGGATTTTGTTAACCGTCAATCCGCGCCTTCAACCCGAGTCGTCGTTTGTGAACAACACACTTGATCTGAGTCTGCCCGTCCAACCTGACCGGTTAGGCCCACTGCTCGAAGTTGCCATTGACGGCAAACAGATTATGGATAGCGCAATCGTATCGGCCCGCCCAATGATAGACATACTGCTGGCCGATGATAACCGGTCACTTATCCGACGCGACACGGTGGGACTTGATTTATTTCTACAGCGGCCCAGCCCCAAGGCAGCCTTTGCGCGTTTGAGCTGGCGGGGAGCTATTATCCAACCTACCGGGTCTGACAATATATTTCGGCTCCGGTATCCTTTCTCCTCGTTAACGGACGGTGTTTATCAGTTGCTGGTTACGGCCCGCGACGCCGTTGGCAATGCCGCCATACCATACCGGGTTAGCTTTCGGGTAGTTAGGGAGCGCAGGCTGACCAACCTAACCCTTTATCCCAACCCCTTTCAGAATCTAACGATCATCTCCTTTCAACTGACGGGCGATCAGCCCCCTGGTCAGGCTTTCCTGACGTTTACAAATCTGACCGGGCAGGTGGTGCGGCAACTGAACGGATCGCCCAGGGTGGGTTTGAATGAGTGGGCATGGGACGGGCTCGACAACGACGGGCACCCGCTACCGGCAGGTACATACCTTTATAGACTGACGCTGCAACCCGCTTATGGCGATGACTGGCCTATACGAGCTAGTGATAAACGAAGCGGCCGCATCCTTTTGATTCGTTAAAAGAGATTTCAGTCATTTACCCGGCTAATCCCAACATTCCATAATCAGCAGATCACCGTTTTTAGCGTCGATCCTGACAAATCCGTCCTGAGCAGCCTCGTTACTGCTGCTGGTATAATAGCCCAACGTGAGCGTGGCGTTCTGAAGGTTATACGCCAGCCCCTCCGAACAGAAACCGGTTACGGTACCCACCGGAATGAGCGAAATAGGTGTTCCGGCTTCATACCACTTCTCAAATTGCCCGACCAGGGGAAAGATTTTCGAGTGGTCGTCGATCATCACAATTCGAATCCGGTCTTTATACCGGACAATATTCGTCATGTTCGTGATGGTATGATCGGCCCGGCGACCGGTTGCCCAGATAATATTAACGGCCGGGTACCCCTGCTCGATCAGGTACTCGATGCCTTTGTCGAGGTCCGTTTTATTCTGATCGGGTGTGTGTACGATGTCAATCGGATACTGCCGTTCCCGAATGGCATTCAGGTCCAGATCTCTGTCGAAGTCGCCGAGCAACACATCGACTTTGATACCTAAATCCAGCACCCGCCAAATGGCACTATCGAGCACCACTACGGTCGGGCTCCACTCCAGAAGCTGGCCCAGTAATTCGGAGTTACAGGCTTCGCCATTGGCAATGAGCAGGGCCGGTTCCTGTTTTTCTCGGACAATATGATGAGATGACATAATGGATCAAAGATAATCGGGTAAGTCGGATGGATCCTGTTTAATTTTACAGGAAGTAACGAACATATTTAACTTTGAAATCCGCTCTACGTTTTCTGACTTTACCCCGACTATTGGGGTTGTACGTGGTTCTTTTCTGCCTGGTAGCCCTTCAAAATTACCTGCTCGGGTTTGGCAATTACAACAATTATCTAATGTTTGCCCGGCCGTTTCACAATCTGTTGCTGGACAAAAGCATCTACGGCCTGCACCCCGAACTCTACGACGACAATTATAAATACAGCCCGACGTTTGCCTGGCTAATGGGGCCATTCTATTACTTACCGAATCTATTGGGTATGATTCTCTGGAATCTCCTGAATACAGTGGTGCTGCTGGCGGGTGTCTGGTTCTATCTATCCGACGAAAAAGACCCGGCGCTGCAACGGCGAAAAGCACTCTTGATCATAATCCTGGAAGCGCTCATTACGGCGCAAAATCTGCAAAGCAACAACCTGATTGTGGGGGCAATGTTGTTGGGTTTATATCACCTCCGCCACGAGCGAGTGTGGCAGGCCGCATTTTTCTTTGTCCTTTGCGGCTTCATCAAATTCTACGGGGTGGCGGCTGCGGGCTTCTTTCTGTTCTATCCGAAAAAGCCTCAATTCATTCTGGCGATGACCGGCTGGACGGTGCTCTTCGCCCTAGCTCCCCTGACTATGATTCCGGTCGATCACCTGCTGGCTGAGTATCGGGAATGGTTCAGCGTTATTGTTGTGAGTAAACTAGGGTTACAGGTATCGGTAATGGGGATTGCCCAGTCGTGGTTCGGGATGGCGAAAACGGATGCCAATTATCGAATGATCGAACTGATTGGAGCTACTCTTTTCCTGCTCCCTTTCCTTCGGTTCGGCCTTTGGCAGGATCGGGTGTTTCAACGGCGCATGGTTGCCTATTTTTTGCTGTTTATGATCGTTTTCAACAAAATGGCCGAATCACCTACTTACGTAATGGCGGTTACGGGCGTGGCTTTATGGTGGATTACCCTTGATACGCCCACCCGTCTCGACCAGATTTTGCTAGGCTTAGTGATCATCTTTACGTCGCTATCTCCCACCGATATCTTCCCCCAGGTAGTTCAGAAAGAGTTTTTTCAACCCTATAACATCAAGGCTCTCCCCTGTCTGTTTGTTTGGGCAAGGGTGCAGTATCAAATCTGGACGCAACCGATGCCCGCTAAACCCCTCGAAACGTTCGCCTGAGAGGTGTTTCCAGCTAAAATTTACAGAAGTCCACTTTTCAATATCTTCTCGATATCTTCCGGGCTATCGACACTTGGGGTCTGGAAATTGGTGGGAACCAGTTTAATTCGATACCCCGCTTCCAGCCAGCGCAGTTGCTCCAGCGACTCGGTTCGTTCGAGGAGCGACGGGGGTAGCTGGGTCAATTTCTCCAGTACATCTACGCGGTAGGCATACAAGCCCACGTGACGATGGTAGGCATGTTTCGCGTGCCATTGGTCGGGCTCAACACCCCACAGGTATGGAACCGCCGAACGGCTGAAATACAGCGCTTCGTTCTGGCCGTTTATAATAATTTTGGCTTCTTTCGGGTCATGCAGCATCTCTGCCGAATCGACCGTCGCCATCTGGGTAGCCAGCTCCACCGACCCATCGAGAATAGCCGCCAGTTCGTCGATCTGAGCCGGGTCCAGGAAGGGTTCGTCACCCTGAATATTAAGCACGTAATCCGATGAATTGCCGGTAATACCCCCGTCAGCTACCAGTCGGTCGTAGGCCTCCCAACAGCGGTCAGTACCGCTGGGATGGTCGGTTCGGGTCATAACAGCCTCGTAACCAAGCCGACGAACGACTCCTGCGATGCGGTCATCGTCCGTTGCCACCACCACCTTCGATAGAGAGGCTGCCTGACTTGCCTGTTCCAGTACCCGCTGAATCATGGATTTGCCACCTATGTCGGCTAAAGGTTTGCCGGGGAAACGGGAAGAGCCGTACCGGGCGGGGATTATTCCGATAATCATGTAATAAGAATTATGTTACAAAGAAAACTCAGAGCTGCACAGGGGGCTTATTTTGCTGTGCTTATTTAGGCTCCGGCCCATTTGGTCCTACGGTCCAGTAAGTGGACTCCACGGCCTGCCGTTGCTGGTAATACTGGTCGTAAACAGGCTTGTAACGAAGTCGTTCGGCCATAACCGTTTCGAACTGACCAAGGAGGCCAAGCAGAAGTTCACATCCTTCGCGCACGGCAAACTGTCCGCTCTGGCTACCGGTAACGTAATCAACAAGGCCGTTGGTCACTACATAATGGGTGAATAACGGATTGGCCTGTCGGCGCACCATGATGCGAACGCCCACAATTTCGGCAACAGAAAGATCAAGGGCATCATCGAAGAAAAAGGCAACTTCCTTCGGTTCCAGGTTGTGCTTTTCCAGAAGATGAGCCAGTACATCAACTTTATGCTTGGCCTGCGAATAACAGGCGTGGAAATGCTCACGACCCACAAGGGCATCAGCCAGCGTATTGGTTACGCCAGTAATCACAGCCGCCACCGGTAATTGCCCGTCATGCTGAAGCCAAAGCCCGAACCGGAGCAGGTTTGTCCCCATGGAGTCGACTTCGCTGAACGAACTGCTTCCCGCTTCGGTCTTGATCCCGTCGTTGAAAACGCCGTCCCAATCGAACACGATGGCTTTGACAGACCGAAGCTTATCCTTCAGCGCGTCGGCAGGCGTAATAAACTGACCACCCAGGGCGGTAAAGGTTTTTTCGATGTCAACCATGAGAGAGATATAAGATGTACGATATAGGATGTATGATGTTTCAACTAGGAATACGTCCTATATCATACATCATACATCTCTTTTCATACATCACTAAGCTAGTTCCGGCAGTGTGTTGCGGTATTTTACTTCAACCGCGTGGAGCTCGATGAGGGGTTTCATGAACTCTTCCAGATACCGAATGTCCAGTTGGCTGGCGGCATCGCAAAGGGCCTCGGATGGACAAGTGTGTGTTTCCACAAACAGACCATCGACACCAGCAGCCACACCAGCACGAGCTAATACGGGCAGGTACTCCCGTGCGCCACCTTTCGCATCGGCCGACGGAATACCGTATTTGCGGATGGCGTGGGTAACATCGAACACAACGGGGTAGTTGGTACGCGCCATGTGGTAGAAAGCGCGGGGATCAACAACCAGGTCATTGTAGCCAAACGTGAAGCCCCGCTCGGTCAGGATGATCTGCTCGTTACCGGAATCCTCGATCTTTTTGACCGGGTGCTTCATGTTTTCGGGTGCCAGAAACTGTCCATGCTTCACATTGACAACCTTACCCGTTTGGGCGGCAGCCACCACCAGCATCGTCTGCATGCACAAATAGGCCGGAATCTGCAGTACGTCGACCACTTCGGCAGCGGGCGCGCACTGGTCAGGATAATGCACATCCGTCAGCAGTGGAAAACCGAACTGCTCTTTTACCTTAGCCAGGATCTTAATGCCTTTCTCCAGGCCGGGACCATTGTAGTAGTTCAGGCTGGAGCGGTTATCCTTCTGGAACGACGATTTGTAGATGATCTTGATACCGAGCCGTTCCTGAATTTCGCGGAGCTGCTCAGCCACCGTCATCATAATTTTTTCATCTTCAATAACGCAGGGACCGCTGATGAGGAACAACTCATCGGAACCGCATTCAATGTCGCCAACGCGAACGATTTTTTGAGACATGGGAATAGTGTTAAAGAGTTGTGGCACAGAGATACACGGAGAATAAAGGAGATGCACAGAGGTTATTTTTCTCTTTGCTATCGCCGTGTATCTCCTTTACTCTCTGTGGCTCTCTGTACAAAACTTTTTTTATAGCCGCCGGAACAAGTCCTTCAGTACATCAATGGTGATCGTTTCCTGCCAGTTGTCGCCAATGGCGTGCAGCCACATGTGCGGCAAGTTATACGACACATGGGCCATCTGGGTGATGGTATCGTCGCTCCAGTCTTTCGACAAACCCTGTGGCAGGTCGATCTGGTGGTAGGCAACCATTTCCTTGAACTCGGCAACGCCCTCCGGATAATAATCCTCCAGGTGATTCATGATCAAACAATTGGCGTAACAATGCCGGGTTCCCAGAATTTTCGACAGGCCGTAGCTAAGCGCATGGCAAACGCCCACTTCCGAATAGGTTAAGCTTAGGCCGCCCATCATCGAGGCCACCATCAGTTTATCGTCGTTCTCTGGCGTCTGGCCCGAGTTTTCGCCTAGATAAATCTCCCGGCAAAGCTTCATAGACTGTTCGGCAAAGGCGTGGGAATACGCGTTGTTCAACCGTCCATTCTCCGATTCGATGCAGTGGATATAGGTATCCATGCCCGTATAGAACCACCAGTTGCGGGGTACGCTGGCAATGAGTTCGGGATCGAGGACGATCTGATTAAACACCGTCCATTCGCACTTCAGACCGAGCTTTTTAACCGGTCCTGTCAATACGGCCGTCATCGATACTTCAGCCCCGGTACCCGAAATGGTCGGTACACCGACGTGATAAACGCCCGGTTTCTTGATCAGATTCAATCCCTGGTATAAGGTCGATGAACCTTCGTTCGTGAGCATCAGCGACAACGCTTTGGCAATATCCATGATGCTGCCGCCACCAATGCCAACGACACCCGACGGAAGCCCTTTCTTCGCCAGAATTTCGTCGCGAAGCTGGTCGATCTGGTCGGTGGTCGGCTCGTGCTCTTCGACGCTGATGTAATACGTCAAATCTTCGGTATGCGCCGGAACCTGCCCTTCGAGGGGTTTGCCTTTAAAATAATTGTCGACCAGAAAGACAAAATAGCCTTCGTTTTCGGTCCGAACGGGTGCGATGATTTCGTCGAGTTGCGAAAAGCTCCCCCGACCGAAAACGGTCTTCTCGACCCCTTTAAAATTTTTATGCGTGGTTTGTGTAGCTACCATTGTACCGTTAAGCCATATTGGCTGAAAAATGAATCTTTTGTGGCGACAGCTAAATCTTCAGCTAACGCTTGGGCGATAATAATACGGTCAACCCGAAACGTCGGACCGTGTATCTTTATGATGATTTGGCAATTGCTGCAACTCCAACAGATGATTAAATTCGATTGGCATTACCCAAAAATGATTACGATCAAGAAAATCAAATAATTCGGATATAGATGTATTGAGATCCAGTTTTCCCAAACTCACTTTGATTGTTATCTCCCATGAACTTGCAATACTAATAAAACAAGTAGTGGCAGGACTTTGAATCATCTTGGTAAGGTCCTCAGACAATGTCTCATCACCACCATAAAACCAGAAGCAATGTGTGCGTATCGAGCAGTAATCGCATTACATATACTCGTTAAAATCGTCCAATGGCGCATCAAAGTCATCAGACAACTTTACTTTCCCTTTGGCATAGTCAAACTCGCGTTTTTCGAGCTTTGTGCTGCGCTGTTTTTTTGCTCGCAAAAAGGCGACAAAATCTTCTACTTCCCGACGCAATTCGGGAGGTAAAGCGGAAATTTCGGAGAGTAAGGCTGTCGTTGACATAATTATACCACTAAATACGCTTACGCTTCGACCAGGGTTGCTTTCCGAATGGCGGCTTCGATGTTCGACGCCAGTGTAGCCACTTCGTCAGACGTCCAGGTAGCCCGGATACCGAATGAAATCAGTCGGCCGATGGTCGCCTGAGCGTTGGGAATGTCGAGATTCTTATAGTCCTGGGGCGCTCCGAACTTTTCGATGGGCAGCGCTGAGGCCGTCCTCATTTCTTTGATATGATCCCACTGATTGATGAAGTGGTACATGTTCGTGAACCAGTAGTTGAACCCACCAATACCGGCCGCGTTCATTTCGGCGACCACCCGCTGAGCGGTTTCCGTATCGGGCAGCAGCATGTTCAGGAACGTAGCCGAGTCGCCTTCGGTATCAGGAATTCGGGCAAACGCCACACCGGGAATCTGGCCCAGAGCGGCCATCAGCTGGCGTTTGTGGGCGTTATTATTTTTGATAATCTCGGGGACCCGGCGCGTTTGCACGAGCCCAACTGCGGCATGAAGCTCACTAATGCGGTAGTTGAAACCGAGGATTGGGTGTTGTTCCATGCCTCGGTTACTGCCGATGTGGTCGTGGCCGTGGTCGGAATAGGAGTCGGCATGCTTATAGGCCACTTCGTCGTTGGTTACCATAACACCACCCTCACCCGCCGTGGCGATCTTGAAAAAGTCGAACGAATAGGCTCCGGTTTTACCCCAGAGACCGGTTGATGTCCCTTTGTAGCTGGCACCCATTGCCTGACCAGCATCTTCAACCAACACCAGATTGTGTTCGTTGATGACCGCCATAATAGCCTCCATATCGGCCATTTGACCGCACATGTGGACCAGACAAACCCCTTTGGTACGGGGAGTGATCGCCTTTCGAATACCTTCGGCACTGAGGCAAAGCGTCTCGTCGATGTCGGCGAAAACGGGCAACGCACCCACCATCAACACGGCCTCGATGGTAGCGATATAGGTAAAAGGCGGCACGATGACTTCATCACCGGCACCGATCCCGGCCGCAGCCATGGCGCACAAAGCCGCTGTTGACCCGCTCGAAACGGCGTGGGCGTATGTAGCGCCAACAAGTTTGGCTACCTCGGCCTCAAACTCGCGGGCTTTGTAAATATTATTTCGTTGTGCTTCGTGATTATACCGAAACAGGATGCCGGTCTCAAGCACATCGTTGATTTCTGTGCGCTCAGCGGCTCCGAAAAATTCCATTCCTGGCATGACGTAATCCGTTTAGTCGGTCGCCTGGAAACGTACACTGCCCGGCGACCATTTATACGGCAAAAGTACGGTTTTTCACCCGAGAACGAACACATGGTTTCGCGGGGACTTGCTATTCCTTAATACGGCATTTTCTTTTCCAGCGCTTTCCACTCCCGAAAAACAGCCTCGGCTTCGTCGCGCAGAAGTTGGTGCATGGGAATATGCCGGTGCTCGTGGTGTTTATCGATCTCTTCATAAATAAATTGATCGTCGAAACCTGCGTTGGCCGCGTCGGTATGTTGAGCGGCATAAACAACACGGATCGGACGCGCCCAGTAAATGGCTCCCAGACACATCGGGCAGGGTTCGCAGGAAGCGTAAAGAGTACACCCATCCAGTTGAAACGTACCCAGATTCCGGCATGCATCGCGAATGGCCACCACTTCGGCATGAGCCGTCGGGTCGTTCGTGGATGTGACCATGTTAAAGCCCTTCCCGACAATTTCGCCATCGCGAACAATGACCGCGCCAAACGGCCCACCCTGATCGGTCGTCATGCCTTCGCGGGCCAGTTGAATCGCTTCCCGCAGAAAAATTTCATCCTGATTTGTCATGATTATTGATGAATAGTGGTCAGAAACTGTATAACGGCGGCCTGTGCGTTTCTATGTATGCGTAACGCAGCCGGAGCCAGTTCGTCCCGCAGGGTTTCGTACAGGTTCATGGCTTCGGTCAGGCTCAGAGACAGACTGGCCCGATCGGGTGTGGCAACGGTTTTTTGTAAATGCTCCAGTTCCGTTGGTGTAAAGCTTGTTTCGGCCCGCCGAACCCCTCTTGGAAGGGCTTTGTGTTTAAGATGCAGCATTGGCCCCAACACCATATTACGAATAAACGACAGGAATTCCGTCGCTTCAAAATATTCGCCCCGGCCAATCTTAAGCGCGGCATAGTGCATCCAGACCCAGAAACGATCTTCTGTCCACTGAAAATCGAATGGCGGATAACCAGCCTCTGACTTCGCTAAGATAGCCGTCAGCAGTTGCTCACGCTCCCATAAAATTACCGGATTTTCGACCCGCTGGTAAAACTCATCGGGCGTCAGAAACTTAATATCCACGTGTAGTAAGGGCGATTCATACAGGGCAATCAGCAGGCGCGGCTCACCCACGTGATCGCCCCGAAACGACGCCAGTAAGGAGCCGAAGCGGGATGCATAGGCCTGCATCTGTTCGGTATCGGGAGCAATTTTCCGACTCAGAACCAGTATTAAATCCAGATCGGAGTAATCGTCCAGCTCACCCGATGCCCACGAGCCACCCACTGCCAGCCCAATCGCTTCGGGGTCCTGCCGACACACATTTGTGGCCCTGTCGATAAATAGTTGAAAAGAAGATAAAGGAGATGACATGCTCCGGTTCAGTTAGTAAATTATCGGAGAACAGACCCGCATTTCCTTTAGTTCAGCCACCCTTACCGGACAGGGAGCACCAATCCGACACCGTTTGAGGTAGCCGAGAGCAGCCATCGTTCCTGTTTGTCGCCCCGATTTTTGAAGATGAAGTAGTTGACCAGATCAAACGCAAATAAAAACCCACCCTGCAACATGATCGACTTGCCGTAACCCCGCAGTTGGTCGACCTTGTCGGGCTGATTGGCTCCCCGCTCCCGGAGGTAAGCACCACCGACGACATAGGCGACGTCGAGACCGGTGTTGAGCAGCAGAATTTTCTTCATGTTTTCGTGCTGTCTCACCGCATCCGCCAGCGTTTCGGAACCGGTCTGCGTTTTGCGTGAACCAAGTAGCCCGGCCCCGGCAATGCCCAGATTGACCAGATTCCAATA
This sequence comes from Spirosoma aerophilum, assembly GCF_054782495.1. Classification (NCBI taxonomy): domain Bacteria; kingdom Pseudomonadati; phylum Bacteroidota; class Cytophagia; order Cytophagales; family Cytophagaceae; genus Spirosoma; species Spirosoma aerophilum. The sequence goes on from NZ_BAAGSJ010000013.1 coordinate 2,023,535, forward strand.
CACGTTCATTTTATGAAAATACTTCGTTTCACCCGATGTCTGTCCGGCAGCAACGGCGCCAACGGCAATGTTCGCCAGCGCATAACTGCCAAGGGTAAGGCCCAGGGTTTTCTGATGCCGGACGCGCTGCTCGGTGAAGTTTTGCAACTCAGGAGATGGCGTCACCCGCTGGGCTGAGGCTCCTCTGTTCAGGAGAAAAGCCCCGGTTGCCAGCACGATTTTTATGGTTTTTGACACAGGCCAGACCGCCGGAGCGGTATTACGAAGAAAATAGAGATTCACGGAGCGTTTCTTTTATCAACAAGTAAAAGTCAAAAGTTAGCTGCGTTGTTTCAGGGCTACTCGGGCTTCGGGATCATTGATGTTCGTTAGCTCCCGACGATCCGGGATGGTAAGCATGTTCACATCGTTCTGGAGCAAAAGCTGCCGGGGTGAAACCGCGCCGTTCTGAAACGCCTGATACAAAACTGGGCCAAAAGCTGGCTCGTAAATCCCTAGCAAGGGCTCGGGAGACTGTCCATCCGAATCATAGAAAACAGTAGCCATTTTGTCCGCTGCGCGATTCATCAGCAGCGCATCGAATGTTCTGGCTGTCAGCAGGGGCATGTCGCAGGCCACGACCAGCCAGGCGGTTGAGGGGTCGGTCTGAAACGCCGATAATATACCGTTCAACGGACTTATCAGGTTGTATAAATCAACAATAACAGGCTGCTTTATCTCACTCAACTCCATCGCCTGGTCGGCATTTACTGACCAGAAAACCGATTTACAATAGGGTTTGAGCAGGTCGGTGAGGTGTTCGCGCTGGGGTTTGCCGTGGTAATCCAGCAGCGACTTATCCTGCCCCATCCGGGTACTTCGCCCCCCGGTCAGGATGAGTCCGTTTAGGTCAGGCACGGCGAAAGTCCCGTTTACCGCCCGTTTTCTCCATCAGCTTGGTCTCCTTAATAATGATGTCGTGCGAAAAGGCTTTGCACATGTCGTAAATCGTCAGAGCCGCTACAGACGCCCCTACCAGTGCTTCCATCTCCACGCCGGTTTTTCCTTCGGTCGAAACCAGACAACTGATGATCGCATCATCACCATCTGTCGTAATCGTGATCTGGCAATTGTCCAGGCCAAGGGAATGGCACAGCGGAATCAGGTCATCGGTCCGTTTGGCTGCCATTGTGCCGGCAATGATGGCGGTTTGAAAGACAGGTCCTTTTTTGGTAGCAATGTCAGCTCCGCTCAGGTGCTGCATGATATCGGGACCAAGGGTTACCACGGTCTGGGCACGAGCTGTCCGGCGGGTAACGGTCTTGGCTCCCACGTCAACCATCGACGGGTTTCCCTCGGCATTGAGGTGCGTAAAAGAACTCATTGCGTTTCTGTAAAATGATTTCGACAAAGATACCGTCTACAGGGTAAGTTATCATCCGAAACGACCTAATGTCGTTCGCGAGCAATCGGATTTGATTAGAAAACAGCGCTTTACCTCCATTTCCCTACCCTTCAGTCGTCAACACATTGGTGTTGACCCGCCCGGGCTGGCTGTAAATATTGAAGCGATTATCGCGAACGAAACCGGCTAAGGTCATATGGGCTTCTTTCGCCATTTGGACAGCCAGGCTCGATGGAGCACCCACAGCTGCCAGCATTGGAACACCTGCCAGCCAGCTTTTCTGGATAAGCTCCACACCAATACGACCGCTCAAAAAAATACCGAATTGACTGAGCGGCAACCAGTTTTGCCAGAAAGCTGCGCCAATAAGTTTATCCAGAGCGTTGTGTCGGCCAATGTCCTCCCGAACGATCAATAGTTTACCACTGGCATCAAACAGGGCTGCGGCATGAATACCTCCTGTAAAAGCAAAAGCCCGCTGCGTTTGGCGAACCCGGTCTGGCAGTGCATGCAGTATAGCGGACTCAACCGTGAGGTCAGCCGTGAGCGGACCGGGGGTTAGAGACATCACAGCGTCGATAGTGGCTTTCCCGCAGAGTCCACAGCTGGATGACGTAAAAGTATTTCGCTCCAACCTTAACCAGTCGACATGGACATCGGGGTGCAGCTCCACTCGAATTACATTGCCTTCTTTATCGGCTTCCTGAACACAATGTCGGCAGGAAACAATGTCGGCAGGCTGCTTGATGATACCTTCGGTAAATAGAAAACCCATGGCCAGCTCCTCGTCGTGCCCCGGTGTCCGCATGGTTACCGACACTGACCGCTGCTGCCGATCGGTGGCGGGGCCAAAGCCCAGCCGTATTTCCAACGGCTCTTCAACCGCCAGCAGATCAGGGGCTTCAAGTAAGGTTTCGCCGGTTATTTTATAGACGGTAACAGGAGCAACTATAGGCATTTCTGGATCATTTCAGTTAAAAGACAAAACGCTGATTTTTATGATCTTTATGAGTAAATATGATTTTTAATTAATTGAATGACAATCATATTTGTTCGTAAAAATCAGCGTTCCATTCCTTAACCAATTATGCCAAAAAATGATTAAAAACTAAAGGAAGCGGATGCTTTTAACGCAAACGAGCTGATGGGTATGCCGTTCGGGCCATCGTCCAGGTAAGTTAATCGGTGGATAGCCTGAACTCGTATAATCTTGAATATATTATCGATGCCATACCCTACTTCCATGTAGGGTTTGCTCCCCTGAAGCGAACCAAAGTAAACGGGCCTCGACCCGCCGGGCAAGGCTCTAAAAGACTGAACGGCCTCGTTGGCTTTAGATTGTCCCCCCCAAAGCGCATCGACGTTAGCCACCAATCGCCAGTTTAATTTTCGAATACCGGGTATACGATTAAACAGCAGGCCCTCAAATCGGTGCTGAACGTGAACAGCGACATAACGATCACTGACAAATTCATAAAACTGCATCCGGTTAAAGGTATTGGTCGTCAGCAGCGGGGTTGGATTACCAATATGCGGAAACAGCAACGGAGCAGGCAGTACTGACGGTGTAAAGCCAGCTGATAACAGATACGTCATCCGGCCAAGTGGTCCTAACCGAAACGTTTGCTGCGCTCTTAAGGTAAGTCGATCGTAGTTAAAGTCGCCCCCTAATGATTTTGACCCGTGTGTATAGCGTATGGTCAGAACGGGTGCCCGTTTCGTGCCGAGCGTTATGCGTTCATTGCCATCCATGAGGTATTTCTCTTTCCGGGCCAGTCGGGCTTCAATGGACCAGAAGGCATCAAAAATATCCGTTTGTAAAGCTGACTGGTCGCCTAACTCGGGTTGTGTCCGAAAATGAAACGGGAAAAGCGGGTCAAAGGTCTTGGTGCCCATTGTAGCTGTCAGGAGAATGCCTTTTACCGGCTCTGTCCTAAAAAAAACCTCTTTCTGATAGCTGTGATAACCACCCCGATAACGGCCAAAGCGGCTCAAAGCGTAAAAAATCCGGTTCCCGCCAATAAGCTCAGGCGTCAGACCAAGGCGTTCCAGGTCATTAGCCAGACGCACCCCCAGCATGGTCCAGTGTTGTCGGGAGAACAGATAATCGATTTCGCCCCCGTACTTGAATTTCCCATCCAGCGTACCGTAGGCCGCATATCCCCGCAAAACCCAGTTTCGGCTGAACTGCTCGTTGGTCCGGAAGCCAATTCGTGTACGCAGGCCTTCCACACTATTGACAGCGAATAAATAGGGATACGGTCCAATATCGAAACCGCCGACTTTATAAAAGCCCGTAACGGCTACTTGTCCTACCGCTTCGGCCATCTTCACGGCAGGAACGGCGCGCAGTTTTTCAATGACCTGCCGGGTTTTCTGGTCTTCTTTATTCAGGGAGTCGGCCCCGGCAAGATGACGCTGCACGCTGTGCCAGTAGGCTTCGTTGGTTGTGGCCACCGTGTCACTGGGTTCAATAGGCTGCTCATAAAAACCTAATGGCCGGGGTCGATTGACAACGATATTGCTGTTTCTGAGTGTTACCTGAGCCCTCAGCCCCAGCGATTGTTTGCCAACACCCGTGAGGTCGGCTTTAAGACGAATACTCACAGGAAGCCAACCGGCAGTGGTCGACCCACCCGTTGAGTCGATGGTTGTTTCCAGTTCCTGTTCAATGGTCAGCGCTCGTACATAGTTCAGATTAGCGCCGTCGCCAATGCGGGTTTCAATCTGGCAAAGTGCGAAACTAGTGGTGTCGATCCAGGCCTTTCCGATAAAAGCAAGGTCCTCGGGCCGTTTGGGATCGAATTGAATTTCGTAACAGATATGGTCGCCAATCTGGGTAGTATCGGCCAGGAAAAACTCATACCAGTTTTTCCAGTTGTCGCCAATGGGTGACGCAAAGTCTTTCCCCAGAATCGGAATATAGTTGTCGTAAAAGTTCTGGCTGACCAGATTGGTACCCCCCAGTAATTGGGAGCTTAAACCAGCATCATCCACGGCTACACCCTTGATACGTGTTTTGCGAATGTCTTCGCGTTTGCGTTCAGGATTAGCTTTGTAATAATAGCGAGACACCGATTCGGAAGCCAATAGGGGTAATAGTCGATGGCCATCTTTATCAACGATCGAGTCATGTTTACTCATGGCCTCGTTGATTCGTTTGATAAGCGGATTTTTCCGCATGCGGTCTGTCACATGGCTTAGCGCAATATCGGTTTTTACGTAGCTATCGTACTCATAGGCCGACAATCGCTTTCGGTCATTGATCGAACGATTTTTACGCACCTGCCGAAGCACGCGCCAAGCTGGATTTTCGCCCGCTTTCACGGTCACCTCCTGTAAGGCATTACCTCCGGATTCCAGCTTAAAATCGACGGCCTGCGAGGTTCGTTCGGGGTCTATGGATTTGCGAAGTGTTTTGAAACCCAGCGAACTAACAGCTATTGAATCCGTCAGGATTTTAACCACTAAAGTAAAGCGCCCTTTATCGTCGGTGACAGTTCCCGACCGTCGTCCCACCAGCGCTACGCTGGCAAAGGGGATAGGCTCTCCTGTGTTAGCGTCTGTAACAAGCCCTGTAACCGTATAGGTAGTTTGTGCCATAGCGGCATTCCCTACTCCATTAAGTACTAACCACAGAAGAATAAAATAAAAAGGTAGTGGTGTCTTCAAGCGCTTTATGGTCTTTGTTGTCTTGTTGTGTAAGGCGAAGATACTATAAATACTATCAGCTATAAGTTACGTATCAACGCCAAATGTCATTAAAAGACGGTTAAACGGTAAAACTCCTGTCTGAAACAGCATATATGCATATATATTTTTTATTCGTTGTTACTAATAAGTACAACTAAGTATTTATGCTCAGATGTTAAACCAGCCGGAACGTATTTTGTATAGTCTATTCGTAGCTATTTATCATAACAGGTATTAAAACAGGTGAACGCTTTGTAAAAAAACTGACTTTTACCTGCCTTACAGAAAGGTTCCGCTTTATGCAGGAAGACGACTGAGGTTCTCCTTCCATACGCGCATGAAACGTTCCCTCATTATTTGCCTTGACAACTTCATTCTGAAATACAGTACAGAGAATAAACCCGCCAGGCTTAAAATGAATACACTCATCATTTAGGCTGATTATTATCTGCTACGACGCGCTGCGCAAAAAAAGCCGGACTTTCGATCCCGATTCATCCATATAAAGGGCATAAAAAAAAGGGAGACTTTCAATAGTCTCCCTTTTTTTTATGCCCTGTGTCATCCTTTTCGAAACGCCTGAATGGTAACGATGGTAGGCGCTGATTGATAAAAATCGAATAAAGACTTCCCAAGCAGCTCATGACTGATCGCATTCAGGTGCTGAGTATCGTTTGGTAAGAAGTATTCTTCGCGGGGCCGAATAACCTGATCGGTATCGAAAACACTCACCAAACGCCGGTCGGCCTCCCGGAGTAGAACCGCCCGACTTCGTTTGCGCAACCAGCGGCTAAATGGATCCATGTGCGGAAAGGGAGTCACCATCAATACGTTATGGCGGTACGGCCGAATCTGATTGAGTAATACAGAAATAGAGGTCAGCTCGTGCGGAGGTCTTATAAACGAGAGGCAAGCCGCTCGAAGTGCTTTCAGGCGATTACCAACGCCGGGTCGGGAAAATTTTGACAGACCCGTCAAGGTAGGGACACTTATTCCCGGCGGGCGGGCGAACGGTGATGAGGCCGTTTGAATGAGTGTATGGTCGAGTTGCAGTACGATAAGATCGTACCGATTTAACGGAAGTTGAGACAGTGTTGCAATGGTTTGTGCCATCGTCAAGTGGGCATACGCTTCGACCGATACAGCTCGTCCGGCCTGGCTGATTTGCCGAATAAAATGGCCTATGTAACTCAGGTGCCCGCTCGACAGCCCGTAGCCATAGGTATGTTCATCGCCAATCACTAAAACCTTCATTCGTTAACCACAACGGGGGAGTAAGCCCATTTACAAACTATACGTACCTGACGGCATAAGCGTTGCTTACTGAAAAAAAATAGTTAATAACCAGACCATCAGGTGCAACGTTATACGTTTCGAATGCGTAGTCTGTATGTAGTGGGCATGTTTATATAAAATCCGATCGAACCTTGTTTTTCCGAAAATCGTCTCCGTTCGCCGACAATGACCTTTTGAGTGTCATTAGGGCCTGCCGTGCCAACGATCCTCGTGCGCAGCGAACGCTGTTCAAGCAGTTCTTTGGGTATGCCAAAAGCATCTGCCTACGGTACACATCGAGCGTAGAGGAAGCCGAGGATGTACTGAACGAAGGATTTTTAAAAGCATTTCAACATTTAGACAGTTATGACGAAACATTACCTTTCAAAGCCTGGCTACGCACTATTTTAGTTAATACAGCCATAAGTCACTACCGAAAAAACCACCGTTTCGAGCAGCACGCTTCGCTGGAAACGGGCGAACAAGTAGCCTTTGATGAGGATGTAGTCGATCAGATTGCTGCTGAGGAGATCCTGGCGTTGGTGCAGCAGTTAACCCCAACGTACCGAACTGTGTTTATGATGCATGTGGTAGATGGGTATACGCTCCACGAAGTTGCCGGCATCCTGAGCCATAACGAAGCAACCGTTCGTTCCAACTTCGCCCGAGCCCGGCAAAAATTACAGGTACTCATCAAACAAGCTCACTATACTAAAACTGGCTCAACGGCCACATTTCCGTATCATGAAAACTGACCGATTTTCCGATATTATCCGGCGAAAACTGGAAAGTATTCGGCCGGAATTTTCCGAAAAAGACTGGACCCGGATGCAGGCTTCTCTGCAAACGGGAATACCCCAGCCTGCTACTCCGCCCTCGGGTAATCCGTTTAGCGGTGGCCTGTGGACAGCAAAACCCTGGTTACTGGCGGCTGCCACTATCAGTGCGATTGTCCTTGTCAGCTATGGCTACTGGCAGCATCAGGAAATCAATCAATTGCGCCAGACGATAGGCGAGCTCAAAAAGCACCCGACTCCGCAAAGAACGACAGAGCCGGCTACTCCATTGACAACCGAACGTGAAACCCTGTCACTCGCGCAACCAGCCAATATTCCAACACAGCCGGACACTAAACAGCCGCTCGCCGAACAAAGTGAATCGGCCACCACGACTGATATCAGGGCAGGAAAACGCGGGCAACGAGACACGGTATTTATCACCCGCTATGTGGCCGTACCCACGAAATCGCCGGGGATACCTCCTGAGGAAATCAGCTCTGCTGAACGGCTTCGAACGGTTCCCGAACAGCGCTATTCCAATAATAACCGTGTAAAAAACTCAACGGCTCAACCAGATCAATCGGATAATTTAACCAGTAACCCGACAACAAACGCGTATGGTGAACCCTCTACTCCTATCAATGCAGTACATGAAAACACTGGTAATTCTTCTGTCGTAAACACAAAGTCAAACCGCAGGTCAACCCGCGAACGCAGACAACAGGGCGATTTTGTTATGGAAACCCGGCAGGCAAAAGGTCGACGAGACGCACCGCTCAATGTTTACGGCAAGCCCGAGAACACGGCTGCTGATGGAGTTGCCAATCTGACACCTTCTACAACAGAATCAACAGTACCAAACAAATCATCGATAGCGACAAACTTCGAGTTGATCAAAAATACCCCATTGACCATCCCCAATACCAATTGGAACGGTATGCTAGCCCAGCGCGCCCGACGGATGCGTCCGGCAAGAACAACCGTTGTTGCTGGTGCTGAGCCGGAGAAAGCGCCGGAAAGTCAGCCGGTTGTCCGGCTATCATCCCGCTTCCGCGTGGGTGTAGGTGGCGAAGTGGCTTCGCGATTATTGAGCGCCGGTGTGTTTACTGAACTACTGCTGGGCAAACACTGGATGGTTGGCGTAGGCATTAGTCAGGCAACGCACACGGGTGATCGATTCGTCAATGAATTTGATTTTGATGAACGAACGCGCCGGAATTTCCGTAAAGAATTCGCCCGTGACATCGACCCACGTCGGCCAATTGCCAATATCGACACCCGTACGCATAGAATACAGATACCGGTCGCTTTAGGATACCGGATTTCCTTGAATCGTTCATTGATGTTCGTGCCTACGGTTGGTACTTACCTGAATCTGGCCAGTACTGAAAATGCGACGTACTATTGTCCGGGAATCATTCCACAGCGTGTTTATGAAGAGATTACATCGACGGGTAGACGCCCGGTTGATTTAATCAATAGCCTGGCACTCAGCACCGGTCTGGAATGGCAGGGCGGTCACTGGGTTATTCAGGGCAGCCCCGTGCTAACCATGCCTGTCAGAACCAGCCTGTCACTGCCCGATCCGAATTGGCAGCGATCGGCAACGGTTGGCCTTCGGGCAAGGCTGCTGTACCAGTTTTAACTCAGGACAAAAAACGAGCGCTGACCCATGGGCCAGCGCTCGTTTTTTGTCCTGAGTTACCGGGATTATTTATTGGCGGCAATCCGCCAGATTCGGCCACCGGCGTCATCGGCTACCAACATCGACCCGTCGGGCAGCACGGCAATACCAACGGGTCGGCCGTAAGCATCCTTATCCTGACCCGTCAAAAATCCGGTCAGAAAATCTTCCGGTTTACCGGGCTTACCTTCCTCGAATGGTACAAAGACCACTTTATATCCCGAGAACGACGACCGGTTCCAGGAACCGTGCTGACCAATAAAAGCCCCATTGCGGTACTTTTCCGGGAAAGCCGTTTTATCATAAAAAGCCAATCCAAGTGAGGCCGTATGAGCACCCAGCGGCACATCAGGAACAACAGCTTTTTTGACCAGATCAGGGCGTTCACCTTTCCGGCGGGGGTCTTCATTCTGACCGAAGTAGGCATACGGCCAGCCATAAAAGGCTCCTTCTTTCACGCTGGTCAGGTAATCGGGTACAAGCTCGTCGCCCAGTTCATCACGCTCGTTCACGGCGGTGTACAGTGTTTTGGTGGTGGGCTGCCAACCCATACCGACGGGGTTCCGCAGACCACTGGCATAAACTTTCTCACCCGTTCCATCCGGATTAATTTCGAGAATATTCGCCCGGCGAATTTCATTCTCGATGCCATGCTCGGCCACATTACTGCCCGAACCTACCGAAACGAAAATTTTCTTCCCATCGGGATCAGCCAGCAAATTACGGGTCCAGTGATTGTTGTAGCCACCAGCGGGTAAGCTCAAAATCTTTTTGCCGGGGGCGGTTATCCTGGTCTGTCCGGGTTTGTAGGCATACATCATAATGCCATCAGTGTTGGCCGCGTAGAAATTACCGCCCAGCACCAGCATACCAAATGGCTGATTCAGCCCTGTCAGAAACGCTTCTTTCACATCTGGTTTACCATCCTTATTGGTATCGCGGAGGAGTGTAATGCGATTGGCACTGGCTTCCGTCCGCTCCGAATTACTTTTGCCCGTAACGGCGTTCACCACTTTCGTTTTAATACCCTTGCGTTCGGTATTGGACTCGGCCACAAAGACATCGCCGTTTGGGGCAACGTAAATCCAGCGGGGACTGGCTAAGTCGCGGGCATATTCTGTAACGGTAAAACCGGCAGGTGCTTTGGGCGTTTTCCCTTCCGGCCAGCCAACTACGTTACTGAACTTCTGGCTCGATTCGGTCGCATAGGGAGCCGGTAACTCCAGTGTAGTGTCAACGGTAGCCACCGTTTCGCCGGTTTGACTGGCTTCTTTTTTCTGGTTACACGCCAGCACGGCAACGGACAGCGCAGCAGCTGACAGTAGTATTCTTGTCGTTTTCATCGTTGAGTTGAGTCAATTTTAGCATTGTTTACTCAACTGCCTGAACAATCGTTTGGTTATGGATTGTCCTTTTTAGCCGCCAACTCGGTGCCTTGAACAGCCATCGTCAGGCTTGTCACGGCTTTCGAAGCGGCATCCCGAACGAAGGTGATGATGGAGCCGTAGGAGCTGGTAGACTGATACGTATCGACTTTCGCCTGTTTGACCAGTTTGTTTTTCCCATAGGTATCCGCTTCGCCATATAGCTCACCTTTATCGGCGGTGACCGTAAACTTCTGGATCGGACTACCACTGGCAAACGTATACGAACCTGCATACGCTTTCAGATTCGCAGTGTCGGCCGGAGCGGTCTGCGCATTTGAATTTTTGACAACAGCCAGCAGACAAACAGTCAGCAAAATATTCAGTACATACTTCATAAGGATATGATGGTAAGGTTTAGGACTGACGAAGCCGGATAAGCCCCCGGACTACTTACAAGGTACGCAAAAATTTAGCATAGGGAATTGGGCCTTTGTAGAATACCTCGCTAACAGCATCCATACCGAAGCGCCGGTAGAAATCAGCGGATTCCAGTCGGGCATCGCACCAGAGTACCGTAGCCCCTAACCGTTTCGCTTCATCGATCACATGATTCAGGAGTAGTGTGCCTACACCCTGACGCTGGCAGTCAGGTCGGGCGGCAAACTTTCGAAATCGGCTTTCTGATCCGTTGACAAATAGCGAAATAACGGCAATCAGCTCGCCCTCCCGAAAGGCCCCGAAGTGGAACCCCTCATCGTCATTATCGACTTTCACATAGTCGAGGGGTTTATCGGGCCACAAAACCGAGTGTCGGAGCGGGTACGTTTCCTCGGCAGTAATGGGTTGAATATAAACCATATCAAAAGGGCAGCTTTCCTAAATCGACATTCCCACCGGTCAGAATAATACCAATCTTTTGTCCGGCAAACTGATCTTTGTGCTTCAGCACAGCCGCCAGTGGAACGGCGCAGGAGGGTTCGATGATAATTTTCATTCGCTCCCAGACCAGCCGCATGGCCGCGATAATTTCGGGGTCAGACACCGTCAAAATATCCGTAACGTGCTCGCGAATGATGGCTAACGTTCGTTCACTTAGGCTGGTCATGAGCCCATCGGCAATGGTATTGATATAGGGCGCTTTCTCGACATGGCCACTCTTAAAGGACAGGATCGCATCAGCCGCTCCGTCCGGTTCGCCAGCCACAACGCGGGTTGACGGAGACAGGTAATGCGTAGCCAAAGCCGTTCCGCTGAGCAGCCCTCCCCCACCCACGGGAGCCAGAATGACATCGAATGGCTGATCACGTCCAAAATCCTCGATCAGTTCTTTGGCGGCTGTCGCCTGACCGGCAATGACCCGATCATCATCGAAGGGATGAACAAGTACCGCACCGGTTCGTGCCATTACCTCCCGAACGCCGGCCTCGCGGGCATCCAGCGTCGGCTCGCATTCGATCACCTCGGCACCATAGCCAAGAACGGCATCTTTTTTAACTTGTGGAGCCGTGCGGGGCATCACAATATAGGCAGACATACCCACTTGCCTGGCGGCAAAGGCTACCGCCTGGGCGTGGTTACCCGAGGAGTGCGTAGTAATGGCTGACCCTTCTTTATTTTGAGCGACCTGCAATACAGCATTCAGGCCTCCCCGGGCCTTGAAGGCACCGATTTTCTGAAAGTTCTCGCATTTAAAAAACAACTCCGCTCCCGACCGCTCGTTAATGGTTTGATTGGTAAGCACCGCCGTGCGGTGAATATGAGGGCGGATGCGGTCGTGCGCTTCCTGAATGGTTTCGAGCGTGATCATTAGGGATGAAAGGGATTAAACAGGCCAGCGCCCATAGGCTCCAACTGGTTGAAGGCGTACACACATACGTTTAGCAAACAGCTGGCATCTATTCGGCCCAGCCTGTTTGTGTCTTGAACAGATCCGCACAAATTACGGAAGAAAACAATTCCATGTGCGCTAAACCTAAGCCTCATCAGCGAATCAAATGAGTAATTTATATTTGTTTTCTTTCTTTGTCCGGTAAGCAACTGACTGCTTACTCAAAACCTATGTCTCGTAAACCCGTTTCGTTATGACCTCCGACCGTCGTTCGTTTTTGAAACAAGCTGCTGGCTCCTTAGCGGCCATGGCCATTGTGCCGACTGCTTTCGCCGAAGCTCCCGCGAAGAAGATGTTCTTCGATATTTCGCTGGCCGAGTGGTCGCTCCACAAAGCGCTGTTCGGCAAGAAGATCACCAACCTGGACTTCCCCGGCATTGCCCGTAAAGAGTTCGATATCAGCATTGTTGAGTATGTAAACCAGTTCTTCAAGGATAAAGCGCAGGACAAAACTTACCTGAACGACTTGCTGGCCCGATGCAAGGACAACGGCATCACCAACAACCTCATCATGATCGACGGCGAAGGTAATCTGGGCGCTTCGGACACAGCCGAACGGATGAAAGCAGTTGAGAATCACCACAAATGGGTTGAATGTGCTAAATACCTGGGCTGTAAAACCATTCGGGTTAATGCCGCCGGACAAGGCACGGCTGAAGAAGTGGCCAAAGCCGCCGTTGACGGCCTGAGTAAACTGGGCGAATTTGCCAAAACGATGAACATCAATGTGATCGTGGAAAACCACGGCGGCTACTCGTCCAACGGGCAGTGGCTGTCGGGGGTGATGAAGCAGGTAGGCATGAAAAACGTAGGTACCCTCCCCGATTTCGGGAACTTCTGCATCAAGCGGGGCGATAACCACACCTGCGCTGAGGAGTATGACCGCTACAAGGGCACTGCCGAACTGATGCCCTTTGCCAAAGGCGCTTCGGCTAAATTTTACGACTTCGACGCCAGCGGCAACTGTGTTGAAACCGACTACAACCGGATTCTGAAAATCGTGAAAGACAGCAAGTTCAAAGGCATAATTGGTATCGAATACGAAGGCGATAAGATGGACGAATACGCCGGTATCCGACAGGCCAAAGCCGTGCTGGAACGGGTTGGACCCATAGCTTAAGAAGTCCGTAGTATCATTTTTGTGGCCTGTCTACGCACGAACATGCGTAATCAGGCCACTTTTTTAGCCTTCCTGTTGTTCCCTTGAAACCTATACTTACGTCAGGTTTCGATTCATTCAAACGTATGTCAACCACGCAACAATCTGTTACCCTCAGCTTTATTGGCAATGAGCCGGTTACCGGCGACGGTAACTTTTTCAAGGCCTTTGCGCCCTCCCTTCACGAGAACCTTGCCGACGAGTTCGCGAACGTATCCGCTGAGCAGGCTAATCTGGCCATCGACAAAGCTGCCGAAGCTTTTCCGGTTTATTCCAAGCTGAGCGGGGCACAACGAGCCGACTTTCTAGAGGCCATTGCCGCCGAAATAGAAGCCATTGGGGATGAACTCATCGAGCGGGCGGTGCTGGAAAGCGGATTGCCCACGGGCCGTATCTCGGGCGAGCGGGGCCGCACAACCGGTCAGCTACGCTTGTTTGCGAGTGTACTCCGGGAAGGCTCCTGGGTGGATGCCCGCATCAATCCGGCCCTCCCCGACCGTCAGCCCCTCCCCCGTCCCGATTTGCGCCGGATGCTGGTGCCTCTCGGACCGGTGGTCGTTTTTGGGGCCAGTAACTTTCCGCTGGCCTTCTCCGTAGCCGGTGGCGATACGGCATCGGCATTGGCCGCCGGTTGTCCGGTTGTCGTTAAAGCACACCCCTCTCATCCGGGCACATCGTCCTTAGTGGGGCAGGCAATCGTATCGGCTGCGGTAAAAACGGGCATGCCCGATGGCGTCTTTTCGCTACTGCATGCTGACATTGATGTAGCCCAGCAACTGGTAGCGCATCCGGCCGTGAAAGCCGTTGGTTTTACGGGCTCAAGGTCCGGAGGACTGGCGTTGTTGCGCGTGGCACAGAGCCGTCCCGAGCCTATACCTGTTTATGCCGAAATGAGCGCGGTCAATCCATTTGTTGTGCTGCCGGGGGCCATTAGTCAGGAGAGCGGTCCAAATTCAGCGGCTACGGTTGCGGCCGGATTAGCGGGTTCGATAACGCTGGGCGTAGGCCAGTTCTGTACGAATCCGGGATTGGTTTTCTTACTTGACTCACCTAAAACGCAGGTTTTCCTGGATACGGTAGCGGAAAAAATCCGGGCATCAGCACCAGCCACGATGCTGAATGCGGGTATTTGTCAGGCGTATCAAAAGGGCGTTCAGCAAAACCGGATCATTCCCGGCGTTCACGTGCTGGCCGAAGCCGACGTTGATGCCGAAAGCAGCCAAACGCAGGGACGCCCGGCCGTGTTGAGCACGACGGCCCCTATTTTCCTGAGCAGTCCGGCACTGGGTGAAGAGGTTTTCGGACCAACGTCATTGATTGTTGTTTGCGCAACCGAAGCCGAGCTGGAAGAATGTCTGACAACGCTCGAAGGACAACTCACAGCCACTATTTACGCAACAACGGCGGAGCTGACCTTCTCATCTGTCGATTGGGTTTCTCTGCTTCAGGCGAAAGCGGGGCGGGTCTTGTTTGGCGGCTACCCAACAGGTGTCGAAGTATCGGAAGCGATGACCCATGGTGGGCCTTTCCCCGCTACGAGCGATAGCCGGTCTACATCGGTAGGTACAGCCGCTATTTTTCGGTTTGTCCGTCCCGTCACCTACCAAAGTTTTCCCGATGAGTTACTACCGGCGGCTTTACAAAACGCTAATCCGCTCGGTATCTGGCGTAATATCGATGGTAATATGACAAAGTAAACAGTAAAAAAAGGGAAAGCGGTGCCACGGATAAAACCGTGGCACCGCTTTCCCTTTTTTTACTGTTTACTTTAAACTTCCCATGCCGCCATCAATGCCGATGACCTGACCGGTTATCCAGCTCGCCTGATCGGTGAGTAAGTAGGCCGCCATACCGGCAATGTCTTCAGGTGTACCATACCGGTTCAAAGGGTGCCTTTTGTTGGCGGCATCCCGTTTGGTATCATCGCCCAGCAGGAAACCCGCCAACGGTGTGTCTGTCAGAGAAGGTGCCAAAACATTCACCCGAACATTAAAGGGAGCCAGTTCAGCCGCCAGCGATTTACCAAGTCCTTCAACTGCCGATTTGGCAACTGAAACCGACGAATGCATACCCATTCCCAACTTGGCGGCAACTGTGCTGAATAGAATGATACTGGCCGATTTCGACTTTTTGATGACCGCGTAACTAGCGTGAATGGCACTCACGGCACCTAGTACATTTACCTCGAAATCACGACGGTAATCGTCCAGGGTAAGCCGCTGAAAAGGTTTGAGGTTGATCGTGCCCGGGCAATAAACCAGCCCATGCAACGTGTCGGGTAATTGATTCAGTGCGTCAACGGCTGAAGTCTGGGTAATATCCCACACCATGTGGGTAGACTGAATGCCTTCCGGCTGTGTCCGACCGGCCGTGAAAAGCGTGGCTCCCTGCGCCTGAAGTTGCAAAGCCAGCGAATGACCAATACCCGAACTCGCACCAATGATGAGAATATTTTTACCCTGCATTTTTTAAGTTGATGAAGTGTAATTGATGTAAAGCTCCCTGAAACAGGTATTAGTCCGGTTTTAGGGGTTTACAAAAAAACTTTGGTACGCTAAATGTTCACGCTCGGCTGTGTAACATACCGAAGTAGCTCCTGCTTGGTGGCATCTTCAGAAAATTTGCCACTGTAGGATGCCGTAATTGTTGAACTATTGACGTCGTGGATACCCCGCGTTGACACGCACAAATGCTTTGCATCAATGATTACAGCCACATCTTCCGTTTCGAGCACACGCTTCAGCTCCTCGGCAATCTGAACCGTCAGGCGCTCCTGTACCTGTGGACGCTTACTAAAATATTCTACGATACGGTTTAGTTTCGACAAGCCAATTACCTTACCGCTGGAGATATAAGCCACGTGTGCTTTGCCCATAATGGGAACAAAATGGTGTTCGCAGTAGGTCTGGACGGTAATGTCTTTCTCGACAAGCATCTCGTTATAACGGAACTTGTTGTCGAACAAAGTCGCTTTGGGCTTGTTGGCGGGATTCAGGCCGCTAAACACCTCGTTTATATACATTTTAGCGACCCGGCGGGGCGATCCTTTCAGACTGTCATCGGTCAGGTCCAGGCCTAAAATGCTCATTATTTCCCGGAAATGTTCTTCAATAAGGTCAATTTTCAATTCATCGTCCAGCGCGAAGGCATCCGGACGCATGGGTGTATCAATGGACGACGCACCGTGCGCATCACCGATTTCGTCCACCAGTTCGTCTGTATCGACGCCATCCAGCGTATACCCATTTTTATGGCTGCCAAGTACTGGCTGACCATTTAACGGGGTGCTGTTAGACGGGGTATTCGACGAAGTTCCGTTCAGTTTCATAAAGTCTGATTTTAAGGTCTAAGCCCTCGTTAAGTTGATTACGTAAAATGTTATGGATGACGATGGCAATGTTTTCGGCCGATGGGTTCAGGTCAGCAAACTCCTCGGTATCCAGATTTAAATTCTTATGATCGAATCGGTCTAAGACGTGTTCCTTCACAATGTCGCTAAGTAGTTTCATGTCGATCACATAACCCGTTTCGTCATCAATTGGGCCGGTAACCTGCACAATCAACTCGTAATTGTGACCGTGGTAATTGGGATTGTTGCATTTGCCGTACACCCGCGTGTTTTTCTCGTCCGACCAATTGGGGTTATTCAGACGATGAGCCGCGTTGAAATGTTCTTTCCGAAACACCGCAACCCGTGGGGCACTAGCCCGAAGATTATCCATAAAAATGAATCGAATTAAAGTTCGATCAACCTGTCGTTACAAAGTTTGTGTACAACACAGGCAGACAGCCGAGCGGGTAGCCAGAACGCTCTTTAGTATGCGATTGATACTTTACAAACCGATGATTCGTCAATTTTGTTCAACGTTTCCCAATAAAGATTAAACAAAATTTTCATACGGTTCAGGGTAATAACATCCACTCATCAGGTAATGTTCCCTCTCATGTACTCAGCCAGTGAGCGCGGAACCAGACAGGATACGCCCCCGTTCTGACCCCATGACACGCTTACGAAAACCAATGCTACTAACACTATTCATCATTACCGGATTGATTGCCAGCACCTTTCTGTTCATGCAGCAGAGCACATTTGGGAGCGACCCAGCCACTTCTCGTTTGGAGCGAGTTAAACGATCACCCAATTATCGCGATGGCTCGTTTCAAAATCTGGAAAAAACCGAAGTAATGCGCGAAAATGCCTCGTACATGGGTATGATGAGGGATTTCTTTAACAAAGCAACAGATAACATACCCCCTAAACCATTACCCTCTGTTCGCACAGATCTGAAAGCACTTTCGGATTCCGTTCCCACCGTTGTCTGGTTTGGTCACTCGTCCTATCTTATAAAATCAAAAGGGGTTACCATTCTCGTTGATCCGGTTTTTAGTGGAAATGCGTCGCCCGTTTCGTTTTTCGGGAAGGCATTTCCGGGATCTGATGTGTACAAAGTGGAGGATATGCCGGAAAAGATAGATATGCTGGTGCTCTCCCACGACCACTACGACCACCTCGACTACCAGACCATCAGGCAGCTTATTCCGCGAGTTAAAAAATTCTACACGGCACTTGGCGTTGGCGCTCACCTCGAACGCTGGGGTGCTTCACCCGACCAGATTGTCGAGTTCGACTGGTGGGAAAGCCACCACGTTGACGGTGATATTGACATGACGGCGGTTCCGGCACGCCATTTTTCAGGCCGTAGTTTGGCACGGGGTAGAACTTTATGGACTGCTTTTGCGCTCAAAATACACGGCTATTCACTGTATCTGGGTGGTGATTCAGGCTACGGCAAGCACTTTAAGGAAATCGGCGACAAATACGGCCCATTCGATCTGGCTATTCTCGAATGCGGACAGTACGGGAAAGACTGGCCCAATATACACATGTTTCCCGAAGAGGTAGCCACGGCGGCACAGGACCTACACGCCAAAACCGTGTTACCAGTACACTGGGCTAAATTTTCCCTTTCCATCCACGGTTGGACCGAATCCGTTGATCGGTTTACCAAACGGGCCGCCGAACAAAAGCTGGACGTTACAACGCCTATGATTGGTGAACCCCTGTCGGTAGGTGTAAACTATCCTAAGTCGACCTGGTGGCGCTATTAGGTGGGTTGATGGTGCAAGGCCGGGCCACGTTGGTTCTGGCCTTACACGATCCATAGCCATTAACCGGTACAAATGGGTAAAAAAGACGCGTCGTATGTTTTTTGATACGAAACCTCGTTATTTGGTTCGTAAAAATCTACTACGCTCCTATTGCTATGCAGACACCCACCCGGCGCCAGTTTATTCGTACGGCTGCTCTTACCGGCGCAGCTACTTCTGTGGCAACGACCTCCGTTTTTCCAGCTATTCTAACGGGTGCCAAACCCGCCGACCCTAAAGTCCGGCTGGCATTTATTGGCGTTGGTTCACGAGGACGCAGCCATGTGGAACAGGCCCTTTACCGCGACGACGTCGAAATTACGGCTATTTGCGACCCCGCCCCGGAAGCCATCAGCCGTACAAAGGCCATGATCGAAAAGGCCGGCCGGAAAGCACCAGTGGCCTACAGCAAGGGAGACGAAGCGTTTAAGGATATGCTCAAACGCGACGACATCGATGGCGTCGTGATTGCTACACCCTGGGAGTGGCACGTTCCCATGGCCGTAGCGACCATGCATGCGGGCAAATATGCCGGTGTGGAAGTATCGGCAACGGTGACGCTTAAAGAGTCGTGGGATTTGGTCAATGCGTTTGAGAAAACCGGGTCGCCCTGCATGATTCTGGAAAACGTTTGCTACCGTCGCGATGTGCTGGCGGTGCTGAACATGATCCGCAAGGGCATGTTTGGTGAGATGACCTATGCACACTGCGGCTACCAGCACGACTTACGGAATATCAAATTCAACGACGGCAAATCGATTGGGGGTGTTGGTGCCGAATTTGGCGAGAAGGGCTACTCCGAAGCCCACTGGCGTACGCAGCACTCCGTCGACCGAAACGGCGATTTATATCCAACCCACGGCCTCGGACCAGTAGCACACTGGCTCGACATTAACCGGGGAAACCGCTTTACGCACCTGACCAGTACGGCTACCAAAAGCCGGGGTCTGCACAAATACGTAGTTGACAAAGGTGGACCAAACCATCCCAATGCCAAGGTCAATTTTAAACTTGGCGATGTAGTCACCACCGTTATTCAGTGCGCCAATGGAGAAAATATCGTGATCATGCACGATACAAATTCCCCTCGCCCCTACTCGCTGGGGTTCAGAGCCCAAGGCACCAATGGCATCTGGATGGACGATAACGACATGATCTATCTGGAAGGTGTCTCGCCAAAGCCCCACAGTTGGGAGCCCTTTGCGGCCTATCAGGAAAAATACGATCACCCCCTCTGGAAACGTCACGCTCAAACAGCCGAGAATGCTGGCCACGGAGGCATCGATTTCTTCGTGCTTCGCGCCTTTATCGAATCGATAAAAGCCAAAGGTCCGGTTCCCATCGACGTGTACGATGCAGCTGTCTGGAGTGCCATCAGCCCCTTATCCGAGCAGAGTATTGCCGGAGGGAGTAAGCCCATCGAAATTCCTGATTTTACCAAAGGCAAGTGGAAAACGAACAAGCCAATCTTCGGATTAACGGATAATTTTTAACGAATCATCTAAAGTCCGTAGTAAAACGCACGTGCGGCAATCCGGCAAGCTACCCAGGCCGCCACGTCATTTGACCGATACGAGCGATTGTTGGGATTGGCATTCACCTTCCAGGAACCTTCGTTCGTGTCGGCTATTAGTTTCGGATTATCTGAATTAAGTAAGCCGGGTACCCACACCACCTTAAGTGACGTACCCGGCTCAATAAATTTATAGCCTGGAAACGGTTTGTAACGGTCTTTATCGGGAAGAGAGATGACTTTCAGATCGTCGTACCGCTGATTAGGGTCCCAGAGCGAATCAACAAATGTATCGCCCTCGTAAATGAACCGGTAGTTCTCTTAAAGACAAATCGCCTTACGAAGCCATTGAAGAACAGGGGCCCTCTATATTTGACTCATGGCCTGAGAACGTAGCTCATTCAACAGAACCCATAGTGATTATTAGAAAACCTAAAAAGAACCTTTAAACTGTTTTCCAGTGGATCATAGCCGTATGTATACAGTCGTATCAATATGCCATCAGCCTGCCTGCTTTCGGAGTTGAGACTAGTACGTTAACAAAATTGAATTAA
This sequence comes from Spirosoma aerophilum, assembly GCF_054782495.1. Classification (NCBI taxonomy): domain Bacteria; kingdom Pseudomonadati; phylum Bacteroidota; class Cytophagia; order Cytophagales; family Cytophagaceae; genus Spirosoma; species Spirosoma aerophilum. The sequence continues at coordinate 2,043,979 of NZ_BAAGSJ010000013.1, forward strand.
TCCCTGCTCATTGAAAAGTAAAGCTGTGAGCTATTCTTTTTAATCTGTATGGTATTTTTTTACCGGTTATGTCCTTTTACCTTTTTTGAGAAGTAGACCAATTCGCAGATCTAAAACATTAATTTGTAACGGACTTTAGATGGTGAATTCGATTTCTATCTTTAATTTGTAAAAAATTTTAAAATCTATTACCCCTTCACCTGCTCTTACCAGACAAACAAACCAATGACACCTACTGCTCCGCCTAAAACCCAAAATTACACCGGTCCGTTGCTCATCATCGGTGCCCTTTTCTTTGTTTTTGGCTTCGTTACGTGGGTCAACAGCGTATTGATTGCTTTTTTCAAGCAAGCCTTTAATTTGAGTACGGTCGGCTCCAACCTGGTTGCTTTCGCCTTTTTCATTTCCTACACGCTGATGGCCATTCCATCGTCGGCGCTGTTGAAGCGTACAGGTTTTAAAAATGGTATGTCGATGGGCTTGCTCATTATGGCGGTTGGCACCATCATTTTCGTACCCGCTGCCAAAGCCGTTTCATACCCACTCTTTCTGGTTGGTTTATTTCTGATCGGTATTGGCCTGACGGTGCTGCAAACAGCCTCCAACCCATACGCAACGATTCTGGGCCCCCGTGAAAGTGCCGCCCAACGAATTAGTTTCATGGGTGTGGCCAATAAGCTGGCGGGCATATGCAGCCAGTTTATTTTTGGCGGACTGCTGTTAACGGGTGCCAACGCAGTTTCGGGAGCGGCCACGCTGGAAAAAGTTGTAACGCCGTACATGATTCTCACCGGTGTACTGATCTTGCTGGCGATACTTATCCGTTACTCCAATCTGCCTGAAGTTTCTGAAGAGCAGGACGATGCCCCCGCTGAATTAACGGCACGAACCAGTGTCGGGCAATTTCCGAATCTGGTATTAGGAGTAGCCGCCATCTTCTGCTATGTGGGTGCCGAAGTCATTGCCGGTGATACCATTATCAACTACGGTAAGGCGATGGGCTTCACTAATGACGAAGCCAAATACTTTACAACTTATACACTATATGGTTTACTGGCTGGCTATATCCTCGGCATTGTGGCGATCCCTAAATACATTTCGCAGCAAATGGCCCTGCGTGTTGGCTCGATTCTGGCTCTGATCCTTACAACAGGCGCGATCCTGACCGACGGCTTTGCCTCAATCCTGTGCGTAGCGCTGTTAGGTTTTGCCATCTCGCCGATGTGGCCTGCTATATGGCCGCTGGCGTTGAACCGCCTGGGTAAATTCACCAAAATTGGGTCGGCCTTGCTGATCATGGGCATTTCGGGCGGTGCTTTGCTACCCCTGCTGCATGGTTATTTGACCGATACCGTTAGCGCCAAAATGGCTTACGCGCTGCTTTTACCCTTATTTGGCTATATTCTGTACTACGCTGTAATCGGCCATAAGAAAGCGAACTGGTAATTAATTTTCAAACGCAACGAGCGCTAAGGTTTCGCAAGGAACGCCATGTATATCACTTAGCGCTCCTTGCGAAACCTTAGCGCTCGTTGCGATTACCCATGACAGTATCTACTCCCGGCCGTATCTGCCTTTTTGGCGAGCATCAGGATTATTTGGGGCTACCCGTTATTGCTGCAGCCATTTCCCGCCGTATTGAAGTGACCGCCCATTCAGCCGATCAGCCCGGATTCCGGTTGAATTTGCCGGATATAAAGGGCACCGTCGATATACCATTCGACGGGCAGGAACTGCCATACCCACAGATCCGGGACTATTTCCGCTCGGCGGTTAACGTGCTGCTGCGGGAGGGCTTTACCTTCAAAAAAGGGATTGAGGGGGAGGTACACGGCAATATTCCCATTAACTCCGGCACGTCAAGTTCATCGGCCTTGCTGGTTTCCTGGCTCAATGTACTCACGCAGCTGGCCGACCAGCCCCGACAGTTATCTCCCGAACACATTGCCGAACTGGCCTATGTAGCCGAAGTACTGGAGTTTGGCGAGCCCGGCGGCATGATGGACCACTATTCGACAGCGGTAGGCAAGGTCATTTATTTAGAGTCGCAGCCCAAGATTAGTCTTGAAAAGCTTAGCCCGCCGGTAGGCACCTTTGTCCTTGGCGATTCGCAGGAGCCAAAAGATACAATCGGGATTTTGAAGCGGGTCAAGTTCGGGATGCTGGACATCATCCGGAATTTAAAAACCATCAATCCTCAATTTGCCCTCGACTCGTCAGACATTACCGAGGTGTCGGAATTCAAGGATTTCCTGTCAAAAGACGAGTATATCCTCCTGAAAGGTAACCTCTCGAACCGTGATATCCTGCGGGATGCCCTCTCGATGTTGAGAGCCTCCGCCGATCCGGCCACTTCCTTCGACCACGTTCGTTTTGGGCAATTGCTGAACGACCATCAGGCCAATTTACGGGATGCGCAACGCATTTCGACCCCCAAAATAAACCGCATGATCGACGCTGCCCTTACGGCCGGTGCCCTAGGGGGCAAGATCAACGGCTCGGGTGGTGGCGGTTGTATGTTTGTGTATGCGCCCGAGAAACCGGAAGAAGTTGCCGAAGCTATTGAACGGGAAGGAGGAAAAGCCTATGTGATCAACGTTGCCGAAGGAACAACAATCAGTAGCTAGAAAAGGCAGGCCGTCGATTGACCGATTTCTGACGCTTACACCTCGGACAACTGCTGCTTAACTACTGCTAAGCCACGGGTTATTTCAGCGTCGAAGTCGGTCCAGTTACATTCCAGCGATAGCCCGCCCCGGTACTTTATCTGTTTGAGCGCACGGAAGTAGGGTTTAAAATCATCTCCCTTCACCCCCGGAGCTGTCCGGCTTTGCTTCTCGGCCAGGTGGCAATGCACAATGTACTGTCCGTATTTTACGATCTCTTCCGGCTTTTCATCTTCCTTAAGCATATGGTAGATGTCGCACTGCAGCCGGAACCAGGGATTGTTGACCGCCCGGATAATCTCAACGCCTTCAGCCAGGCTATTGATAAAATTCGTTTCGCCCCGGTTCAGTGGCTCAACGGCCAGCGTAACGCCATATTTCTCGGCAATGGGTGCCATCTTCTGGCAGAGGGCAATGTGCTGCGCCTTGGCTTTGTCCCGATCAAATCCATCAGGAATGAATCGCGAACCACCACTGCCAAATACAATATTTTTAGACCCGCACTCCTTTGCCCGCCGAAGTGCCAGCTCGGCCCGTTCCAGAATAGCCTCGTGGTGAATGTCGGGGCCAACGGACTTTAGCTTACCGGGAAAGAAGTAGATGTAGGATCGAACCGGTACCTTCTCCTGCTTGAGAGCCAATTGGTTTTTACCAAACTGACCATCTCCTTCATCGGGAATGAGAAAATGCCCAACGCTCTCCTCCACAAATGTATAACCCAGCCGCTTCAGCAGATCAGCCTTGTCATACGTGGTGCAAACGCCCAGCGGTAGCGAGTAGCCCGCGGCAGGTGCAGGAGCGCCCAGGGTATCGAAAGCGGTCAGACCTGCTAAAAGACTGCCAGCACACCTTATAAAATCTCTTCTTGAAGCAGGGGTTTCCCGTTGCATACGATCCAAAAAAGTACAGGTAGAAAAGAGAATGGCCTTATTTAACTACTATAAGCCCTATCGCTCTACTTTGTCATTTGCGTGAATGTAACAGCCCCGACCGTATTGGGCTTACCCGGCTCCGGCTTTGACACGGCACCAACAATTTGACCGTTCGCCTGCTTGTCAACACGAATTTCGCGGAAGCTATACTCCCCTTTCTCGTAGGCAAATGTTTCGCCGTCATCGTCGTAAAGTCGATAAAAGCCGGGCTTATTGCCGTAATACCGGACTTCGATGGGGACCGTCTCCCCGGCTTTAGGCGCGTGGAGCCGGGCGGGCATCATGGGTATAATTCCGCCGTCTTTTACGTAAACCGGAATTCGATCCAGGCCCGGCGACACCGTAATCTGCTGCCCGTTGCCAACGAGTTCGCCGGTATAAAAGTCGTACCAGTTGCCCGTTGGCAGCGTCACCGTGCGGCTTTTCTGCCCTTTGAATAAAGGGGCTACCAGCAGGTATTCCCCCGCCATGTACTGGTCTTTGATCTCTTTTTGCACCGCTTCGGCATACGGGTTCTTCTCCAGACTTTTTGTTACCAGCTCCCGCTTCACCTCCGACCGAAAACCTTCTTCCAGATTCATGGCCCGGAAGGGGGGCGTACCCTCAAAATGGTATTTGGCGAACTCGCTGTACCAGTACGGCATCATCCGCATTCGTAACAGTGCCATGTCCTGCACGGCCTGGCTCACATCGGCAAATGACCAGGGTTTTGTGCCGCTATCCCACGCATTGATCATCGCCAGGGGCGAGAAAACAACCGTTTGAAACCGGCGTATCCATTCCTCGCTACTGTCGGATGAACGCACTTCCGGCGTCCACAGTACGCCAGCGAAACTGCTGTTGATCAAGGCTGTAATAAAATCCTCGTGTTTATAATAATCGTTGTAGATCACATAAGGGAACGATGAGCCACCCGCGTTCGATGCGCGAATCAGACCAAAAGTGCGCCTGTTCTGTTTCCGGTACAATGCCTGGCTGTACTGCTGCATCAACAGCCCATAGGTCTGACGCATCTGTTCGGCGGCATGCCCGGAGGGGAAGGTAGCGACATCGGGCCAGAGCCACGAGTCATAACCATCTACCTCATCAATTTTGTAGCCGCTAACACCAATAGTCACCCCCTCTTTTGCCAGCTGGCCGAAGAAAATATCCCGTGCCTGGGGAATCGTCAGGTCCGGAACCTGGCCCGTCCAGACGGTATGCGACGCGGTAAAAGGTTTTATGGCCGGGAAGATGGAGGCCGAGGGAGCCACATAGGGATTTAGCCAGAGGTTAGCCTTCACGCCCTTATCAAGCATAGCCTGCAAAAACCCTTTTGGGTTGGGGAATCGGGTTTTATCCCATTCGAACGTGCACGGATATGATTTGCTTAGCCAACCGGGCTCCAGTCCCACCACGTCGAGCGGAAAGCCTTTCTGTTCAAACTGGTCAGCTTCGGCCTGCACCTGTTCGGCCGAATACAGCCGCTGCACCCGTTGCTGAAAACCAAGTCCCCAGCGCGGTGGCAGACAACCGCCCCCATTGAACAGGTTGAACCGTCGGACAGCATCAATCGGTTTGGGTCCGGCAAATACGAAGAATTCAACTCCGGCAGCCGGCACCAGAATTTCGACCGCATCCGAATACGGTCGGCTCGTCCAGTTTTTATCCGTATTTCGGTCCTGCGATTCGGGCGGATCATTACTGTCTTTTCGAACGGCGGTACCGGCATAAACGGTTAGGTACCGTGCCGAACTGATAAAGATACCGTAGCCATCCGAAGAAATGTAAAAGGGTGTTGGCGAATGCGTCCGACCATTATCAGAACCGCCGAAATGGTCGACATGCAGGTTCAAAATCCGGCCCCGCTGGTGGACGGTTTGGAAATTAAGCCCAAAGCCATAAAGCTGTTCGGTGCGATTAAGCGGAAAGCGCAGATACGTTTTCCCATCCACGACACGGGCCGCAATCGCTTGTTTAGGTAATGGAAAAGCAGGTTGCCCCAGTTTCGTCAGTGCCGACACGTTGGGTTTTGCTCCGCTGGCTGTTAAGAGGTTATAGCCTTCAGGCTTGCCAACGCTGCCTTTCCAGACGCCAGGCTGAAGGGGTACCCAGGTAACGACCTGCGCGTTGGCAAGCGACACCGTCATCAGTATGAGGAGAATTGTTTTCAACAGAGTCAGCATTTGCATTTGACGTCATTCGCTGGTCAACTGAACACGTCAGACCAGCGATAATTTCTACTGGATCGTGTATACCAACGGGTACCGTGTATTCACAACGGATATACCTGAAAAGCAAATTTGGCTGAACTCTACCGGAACCTCTTTGATTCAGCGCACAGAGCAGGCACTGAACGCCCCAATTAACGACTCTTTTATACAAATCGAGTACGGTGTACGGATGTAAGGCTAACGAATATTAGCTGCTCGCTGGGCTGGGAACCAGGAAGTCAGGATGGTCATCACAATGGTGAGGGCGCCCGTCAGCAGAATGTCGCTGACGTCAAGACGCACCGGGTACGCATCAATAATGGCACTTTCCATGCCCATACTGATGAAGCCGTACCGTTCCTGCGCCAGACAGATACCGACCCCTAAAATGAGACCGGTGAAGGCGCCCGTCAGCGCAATTATGGCCCCTTCGGTCAGGAAAATCCGGCGCACCATTGGCCTGGTTGCCCCCAGGGCGTACAGAATTCGGATGTCCGCTTTTTTCTCGATGACCAGCATCGACAGCGAAAAGAAAATATTAATGGACGCGACCAGAATGATGAAGGAAAGTGTCAACGCAACGAACAGCTTCTCCACCCGAATAGCCCGGTAGAGATCAACATTCAGATCATCCCGGCTTTGTACGGTCAACTTTTCGCCGACAATCGCCTGCAAGGCTTGTTTGGCATTGGCTTCGTTTGTTCCGGGGCGGAGCTGAATTTCGAGACTTGTTACTTCATTGGGTTTATAGCCAAACAACGCCCGGGCCGAGTTGATGGGGGCCAGCACAAAATTGTCGTATTTGGATTCAATGAAAAACACCCCCGATACCGTCAGCGCTTCGCGGTTGAAGGCATCGGGATTGAGGACACTGAACGACTGGCTGCTTTCGGGATACAGAATTTCAAGGGGTGTCAGAATATCGACCGGCGAAATGGTCAGGTCATTACGAACGCCATCGGCTACAATCGCATAGTTGACGCCATCCCGACGCAGCAGTAGTTTTCCTTCGAGCAGGGCCGAATCCAGTTGCTGGCGTTGCAGGTAATTATCATCCACCCCCTTCATCCGAACCACCGTCTGGGCATTACCGTAGCGGGCCAGCGCGTTATCCTGCGCAACAGCCGTCATCAGATTAACCCCCGGCACTTTTTGCAATCGTGTGATCAAGTCGGGCGTCGCCAGAAACCGTTTTCCCTGCTTTGGCACCACGGTCATATCGGCCTCAAACGTTCTGAATATCTGCCGGTTCAACTCTTCCATCCCATTAAATACCGACAGCACCACCACCAGGGCCATCGTTCCAACGCCCACACCAAGCATGGACAGGATCGACAGCCAGCTAATGAAACTGCGTTTTTTACGGGAAAAGAAATACCGGCGGGCAATCCAGGCAGGGAGATTCATTCATTAAAGAGCGAAAGGGTGAAAGAGCGAAAGAGTGACAAGGTGAAAAAGCGGCTCTCTCCATTCGCTCTTTCACCCTTTCGCTCTTTCACTCATCCTCATCTTCCGCCGGGGCGGGGGGGATGTCGAGGCCGGAGAAGAGTTTATCCATTTTATCGGCATAATCGGCCGTATCGTCCAGGAAGAAATGCAGCTCGGGAACGATGCGTAACTGGTGTCGCACCCGGTCGCCCAGGTGTTGGCGGAGGGTTTTACCTTTTTCCTGAATCGTTTCCAGCAGAAGTTGTTTATTCTTGGTAGCCAGGAAACTCAAATACACGCGTGCGACGCTCAAATCAGGTGATATGCGCACGCTGGTGACGGTAATAAAGGCACCATTGAACAAATGCGGCACTTCGCGCTGAAAGATTTCACTCAAATCTTTCTGAAGCTGCCGGGATACTTTCTGCTGTCGTTTCGATTCCATACTTGTGGTACTTGGGTACTAAACTGAACGGTCCAACGCGCGGAATGGTTTACACTCTGCCAGACCTCTATGCTGCAAATATCCGCCCATTTTTCCGTTCTGCCGAAATTGACTGTAATTTTACTGGTATTAAAGGAGTAAGGGAGTACGTAGTACGTCAATAAACAACACGTACCCGCAACACGTATAACTTACTGCTTTGTTAACTTATTACGGTCTTGCTACGCTTCTTTCAATCCTATTTTCCTTATCAATACGTCAGTCTGTTAGGCTTATTGCTTTTAATCAGGTTGCCATTACTGCTGCATCCGTTTCCGCTGCTGATCCCGGAGTTGAACTGGATGATCATTGGCGAGCAGATGAGCCAGGGCAATTTGCTCTACCGTGATATCTGGGACAGCATTAGTCCTCTGTCGGCCTTAGTTTATTGGGGCATTGACAGTTTGTTTGGCCGTTCGCCCATTATGCTTTATGGGGCGGCAACGCTCGTTTCCATTTTCCAGATCGTTTACTTCAATTACCTGACGAATAGTAGAGATGTGTACCCGGACCGGTCATTCTGGCCAGGCCTGATCTACATGCTGTTCATGCACCTCTCCTTCGACTGTCTGACGCTCTCGCCGGTATTGATGTCGACCAGTTTTCTGTTACTGGCCTTTGGAACGCTCACGAAGCAAATGGACCGGCGGGGAGCCACCGACGAAGTTTTTGAAGTAGGCTTTTACATCGGCATTGCTGCGCTGTTTTATCTGCCTTCAGCGCTGTTCATTTTGTGGGCAATTCTGTCGCTGCTTTTTTATACGGGCGCGTCCCTGCGTCAGTATTCGCTATCCCTGTTCGGCTTTTTGTTTCCCTTTGCTGCCACCGTACTGTTTTATTACCTCAGCGACAGCCTCGACGATTTCAACCGGAATCTGCTGGCGTCGGTATTTCGGGTTCGCCAATATTCCTTGTCAGACTTTCAGTCGCTCCTTGCCTCGCTCTTCATTCCACTGGGCCTGGGCGTATTGGGCTTTTTGAGTCTGTTTAACCGACCCGGTCGTTATGTAAACTTTCAGCAGCGGGTACAACAAATTATGGCCATCTGGTTTGTGATTGCGTTTCTAACCATCGCCCTGATGCCCTTTCTGGCACCCATGATGTTTTTGAGTTTTGTGCCCTCCATGGCGTACTTCGCCTTTTACTACTTCGAAAATATCCGCAAAGCGTGGCTGGCCGAAATTACGTTTCTGATTGCCTTCAGCCTGATGCTTTTACTGTTTTATCAGGGCGCAATCGGTCTGATTCCGGGCGCCGACCTGGGGCGTTTGAGTAGTTTGCGCGTTAGACCCTCTCCCCTGCCAAACGACATCAAAAACCGGCGCGTTCTCATCATTGGCGAAGACCTGAGCGCTTACCGGCAAAACCGACTGGCTACCCCTTATCTGAACTGGGACCTGGCCAAATACGATCTTAAAAATCTGGATAACTACGAATCCGTCATCAACGTTTTTGACCACTTCCGGCAGGACCCGCCCGATTATATTATTGATCGCGAAAATGTAGTCGACAAGCTGTTTCAACGGGCCCCCGCCCTCGCCGTTCAGTACGAAAAAACCGCCGAGGCAGGCATTTACAAACGAAAATAACGGCCTATTTACGAGCTATGGCCATTCGGTGGTTGCCAGCACTCGAAAAAAATCGTAAATCGTACTTTATACATTATACTTCGTCCTTCACTATGGCCTCTTCGTTTACCAACAAACGTACTAACCTATACATTTTCCTCAGTGCCGTTTTTTTGACCAACGCACTCATTGCCGAAATAATTGGCGTCAAGATCTTTTCGGCCGAAACACTGCTGGGCACAAAACCCGCCCAAATTCACTTATTCAGCGACTTCGTTCTGGACTTCAACCTTACGGCGGGCGCGGTCATCTGGCCGTTTGTCTTTATCACGTCCGACATCATCAATGAGTATTTTGGCAAATCGGGCGTTCGGCGCATCTCTTTTCTGACGGCTGGTTTTGTTGGCTATAGCTTCCTGATCATTTACGCCGTGACAACGCTCCCCCCCGCCCAGTTCTGGCTCGATGTAAATGCGAAAGATGCGGCTGGTAACGCCATCAACATCAACAATGCCTTTCAGATGATCTTTCGGCAGGGGCTTGGGATCATTATCGGTTCGCTGACAGCCTTCCTGATCGGGCAGATTCTGGATGTATCTGTTTTTCACTCGCTCCGTAAAATTACCGGCAGCCGGCAAATCTGGCTTCGTGCTACCGGCTCAACGCTTGTTTCGCAGCTGGTCGATTCGTTTGTGGTGCTGGGGATCGCTTTTTATGTGTTTGGCAACTGGTCGCTCACCCAGGTACTGGCCGTGGGCATTATCAATTACATCTACAAGGCCACCACGGCGGTTCTCCTGACTCCGTTGCTTTACGTGGCACACTTCTTCATCGATCGGTACTTGGGGAAGGAGCATGCCGAAGAACTAGCCAACGAGTCGGCCATGAGTTCCTTTATGTAGCAATCAATAAGAACCACCAATTTTTCGTCGGCTCAGGGCTGAATTACCCTCAATGGCCGGTAACTGCTGAGGTTGGCGGGTCAGTCCGGTTGTATCGGAGAGGGAGCGTAGAAACGTAACCAACGCTGTTTTTTCGCTGCCCGACAGGTGAAGGGGTGATTTTGGCAGCGTTTGTCCATCCAGCTGAATACCGATTCCCCATCCCCCGCCCCGGTCGTAGAAATCAACCACTTCGTCCAGCGTTTTATAAACGCCATTGTGCATGTAGGGAGCGGTTAACGCAACATTTCGAACGGTTGGGGTTTTAAAGGCAAACCGGTGTCTGTCTTTCTGATACGTGTAAAACTTTCCCATATCCAGATCCAGCCGGGCCTTATGTGTTTTTGCCCGACGGGGAATACCAATGATCTCACTCTCCGTTTTTTCGTAATGGGGCGGCACGAACCCATTATAGATCGGGAAGAAATGGCAGGTAGCACAACGGGCTTTCCCCAAAAACAGGTTTAGTCCCTGCACCTCATCAGTCGATATAGCAACGGACTCTCCGCGCAGATACCGATCTATCGGCGCGTTCAGACCCACCAGACTACGAACATAACAGGCAAGGGCATTGCGTACATTAGGGGCCGTTAGCCCCGCAGGAAATGCCTCACCAAACAGTTTCTTATACGCTATGCTCGCCGATAACTTTTTCACGATCTCTTCGCCCGATGTGCGCATTTCAGATACGTTTGTCAGTACATCATGGGCCTGGTCTTCCAGGTAAATGGCTCTGGAGTCGTAAAACTGCGCGTTTTGCAGGCCCGCATTGATTAGCGTCGGGGCATTTCGCAACACACGCTTCCGGCCGCTCAACGACTGACTTTTAGATAGCCCATCCGTAAAGGCACGCTCGGGTTGGTGACAGGAGGCACAACTGCGGGTATTGTTTCCGGACAACAAAGGATCAAAAAACAGGATTCTGCCTAACAGTACCTTCTGGGGGGTACTTCTGAAGGCTCCGAAATTAATGAGATAGTCGGACTGAAACGCCCCCGAATCCGATAGGGTTGCCGCCGATGGCGACAGGAACCGATTGGAACTACCAGCCTCAATATCAAGCGTTTGCCGCATGTGCTGAACAGACCGGCAAAGCGGATACAGCTGATTCCGGATAAAGGATACCCGATCGAATTGCTTAAAATCATCAGCGTGTTCAAGGGTGCGAATAGCATCCATCCAATGCTGTTCGATCTGAGCGGCCTGGGGTTGAGCGAGTTGGCGTGTATAGGGCACACAAGCCTCATGAAGAGAGTGCAGACTAACAGCCGCTTCCGACAGGCCCGTTAGAGCCTCTGGAGCATCATAACCGGTTAGACCAGCCGTGAGTATTCGGAACAATTGCTGCCGTGTCGCTTCCAGAACATCCGCGTCGGTGATTTGACCGGAGGGTATACTTTGCTCTAATCGAGCCGCGTAGGTCAGTAATGCGGTGAGTTCGTGCGTCAGGACTGCTTTGCCGGAGCGTTCATAAGTCGGAAACAGGAACGGCTCCACCACCTGTAAGCCACTGGGCAGCACGGGCGTCTGACCCGGCTCAGTGCCTTCCACCTCAACAACCGGGGGTCCATTAATATGGGTAGCCAGAAAGGGCTGAAAGTATTCCAGCAACCACTCGATTCGCTTGTAGGCAACCCGACTACGCCGAAAAGAGGCCCGTAGGGAATCGTCCGGGGCATCGATCGCTACGTAGTGAGCTAACTGCTGTACCTGCTGATTGAATCGGTTGTTGTCGGCAATAAAGCGATCATAGATCGGCTGATCTTTGGGGAGCGCCGGTTTAGGCAAAAAAGCGGGAATCGTGATAATCAGGAGAAACAGACAAACGAAGCGGTATGACGTAGTAACGTGTTTGTCTGGCATACTCAAACATCGGGTTTGGGTCTTAAGCGAAGCGCTGACAGGGGCCGTTTACCAACCAACGACTTGACTGTAAAGCAAAACTAGCTATTCTTACCCGACGTTTATCTATTATTTTATTCTTTTCCGGTACCAGGGAGAGGTGGACAAACTGGAAAGAGAAGGCACTTTAACATCTGCTGGCGGCTGGATGGATAACAGGCTGATGGCCACACCAATTTTTACTTTCAACCGCGAAAACGCATACGTATACTTCTGATCGGCAGAAATTGCTTTATATAAAAGCATCGCCCGCAGATCTTTCTCACCGTAGTCGACAAGCATGTTCCACGACTTGATAAACGTTGAGTTGGTGGGGTCAAGTTGCTTTAGTTTCCAGACAAGCTTTGTCACGCGTTCATGTGCAGCAGCCAGATCGTTAGGACCATTTTCGGCATTCATCTGCTTGATAGTACTGTTTTCCAGTAAAATATAGCTTAATAAGGATTCCATAGCCATTAGCAGGGGGCGAATAAGAAAGGCAAAACATTGATTGAGCCCGCCTTAATCAGCTGAGTGTTCGACGTCAAAAACGGATCACAACTTAGTTGATTTAATTACTTAGACTCACAACTTGCTCTTTCGTTACACAGTTCTTAAAAATTTACCATATAAAACTTTTAATATTAACATAGAATTACCTTTATCTACAGAAATTCCTATTTCGAAGCATATAAGGTAACCACTACTTTAATACAACAAGTCGTATATTTGTAATCAATTATACCGAAACTTGTACACTACAAAGTTAACCATATTGTCAATATGAATAATAAAAGATGTGTCATCTTTTATTATGTAATGACCTAAATAGTATATATGATAAATAATTTGTAATTTATTTTCCATATATTGCAATTATTGTTACCACATAAACAAAATCAAAAACACCTTTTATAATAGTAGGGGAAATGATTTTAGTTATATACCCAGTATCAACATTTGTTTATTACCTTGTTCTGAAAACGTAGGGATACGCTTATCGGTCGCAATCGCTTACAGGACTTTCGGCTTATTTTAGTTTATATACAACGTATCTTCTATTTTAAAGACCTTCACTATATGAAACTCAGGCAGTCAATCTACGACGCTGACCAGGGTAAAACGATAACCGAAACAGAGGGATTCTCGGCGTCGGCGGCTCAACTGGTACTTGCTTTCGGCGAACGTAGCCTTCTTGACGATCCCGATCGATATCTTCAACTTCGCGAGCAATACCCCACCGCTGCGATTGTGGTCAACTCTACGTCAGGCGAAATTTTTGAGGATAAAGTCTCCGACGATAGCATCGTTGTTACAGCTATTGAATTTGAAAAAACGACTATTCGGTCCGTTCAGATTGACATAAAAGCCCTTCATGAAAGTTATGCTGCCGGCAAGCAACTGGCTCAGGAACTGGACAGTGAAGACCTGGCCGCTATTTTTATCATCTCCGATGGAAGCGTGGTCAACGGCAGCAAATTAATTGATGCCCTGAATACCTGCCTCAATCGGATCGTGCCCATTACCGGCGGGCTGGCTGGCGATGCGGCCCGTTTTGAGCGAACCCTGGTTGGTCTGGACCAACCCCCTTCCGTTGGAAAAATTGTCGGTATCGGTCTCTACGGGAAGGACCTCACGGTAGGTACCAGCTCTATGGGTGGCTGGGACGTTTTTGGGCCCGAACGGGAAGTTACCCGCTCAGAATACAATGTTCTTTATCAGATCGGCGAAAAACAGGCGCTCGATTTGTACCAGGAATACCTGGGTAAATACGCCGAAGGGCTACCGTCTGCCGCCTTGTTTTTCCCGCTGTCAATGCGAACATCGCCCGATTCGCACCCTCTGGTTCGTACAATTCTGTCTATCGACGAGACCGACCGAAGTATGACCTTTGCCGGCGACATGCCCGAAAAAAGCCTTGTCCGCTTCATGACGGCCAACCTCGACCGATTGATCGAGGCAGCTGCCGTGGCAGCCCATACGGCCATCAAGCATGTAGTGGTAGAACCGGAACTGGTCATTCTGGTGAGTTGTGTGGGTCGGAAGCTGGTGCTGGGTCAGCGGGTAGACGAAGAGGTAGAAGCCGTACGGGATGTGTTTGGCCCCGGTCCTGTTATAACCGGCTTTTACTCCTACGGCGAAATATCGCCCATTGCCCCCAACGCCCGTTGTGAGCTACACAATCAAACCATGACCATTACTGTATTCTCGGAAAAATAAAGCATGGACGCTAAACCAATGCATAAAGTGCTCGTCAGGCAGCTCAAAAAATACTTGCCTGACAACGCATTTCAGCCCGAACAATTTCAGCAGTTTATCAGAGCGGTTAATGAGTCGTATCATAATTTCGAACGCGACAAGGAATTGTTCGAGCACTCTTCCATTATGAATGAACGCGAATACGCGGACATTAATAACAAGCTCAAAGCAGAGATTGGACAGCGCGGACAATCTGTCGAGAAGTTAATTGAGGCCATTCGGACGCTGGATGTACCCGAAGTGGATGACATGCCGGATGTCAATCCGAATAACCTGATCAGCCTGTTCGACTTTCTGCAGCAGCAGCTCGAACGTCGGAAAATTATTGAGAAGGAACTACGGCAGGCCAAGGAGCAGGCCGAACAGGCTACCCTGGCCAAGTCTGACTTTCTGTCGATGATGAGTCACGAGATCCGGACACCCTTAAACGGGGTTATTGGCTTTACGGATTTGCTCCTTAAAACCAATACAGATACCACTCAGCAGCATTACCTATCACTGGTCAACCAATCGGCGAATTCATTGCTGGACATTATCAATGATATTCTCGACTTCTCCAAAATTGAAGCCGGCAAGCTGGAACTGTCCATTGAGAAGGTAGATATTCTGAATTTTAATAGCCAGGTGTCCGATATGATCAAGCTGCATGCCCACCAGAAAAAGCTGGAAATGCTGCTGAATATTGAGCCCGACATACCTCGCTTTATCTGGACTGACGCCATCCGGCTCCGACAGATTCTTATTAACCTCCTCAGCAATGCCGTTAAATTTACTCAGCATGGCGAAATTGAGCTGAAAGTCGAACGAACGGGCGCAGCAACGCAGGACGCCGTTGGTTTTCGGTTCTCGGTACGCGATACGGGTATAGGCATCGCCGAGTCGAACCAGTCTAAAATATTTGATGCCTTTGCGCAGGAAGATACGTCCACTACCCGCCGATTTGGCGGTACGGGCCTGGGCCTTGCCATTTCCAACAAACTGCTGGGGTTAATGGGCAGCAAGCTTCAGTTAATCAGCAAGACGGGCGAAGGCAGCACCTTCTTTTTCGACATTCAGTTTAAGTCGGCCTCCGGCGAGCTGGAACCCTGTATCGATCTGGCCCTGATTCAGAACGTCCTGATTGTGGATGACAACACCACCAATCGCCATATTCTGGAAGCCATGCTGGCGCTCAAAGGTATAAAAACCGAACAGGCGGGCAGTGGACTGGAAGCGTTGGAGCGCCTGAAAGCCGGACAACGATACGATGCGATCCTGATGGATTACCACATGCCGTATGTGGATGGGCTGGCAACGACCCGATTTATTCGTCAGGACCTTAGCTTGTCTGCCGAGGCATTACCAATTTTACTCTTACACAGTTCGTCAGAAGATGAGAAGGTCTTGACCCTCTGCAACGAACTTAGCATAGCGCAGCGGTTGGTCAAGCCCGTTAAAGCCGAGCAACTTTATGATGCCCTTATACACCTCAAAATACAGAAAAATGTAGTGGGTACAGCCAATAAAAACCAGCATCAGGAGGAGCAATCCAAACCGTCTCTGCAACCGGTTACCATCATGGTTGCCGAGGATAACCCGGTCAATATGCTTCTGGCCACCACGTTGATTGCACAACGATTGCCCAATGCCCGAATTCTGAAAGCCGTGGATGGCAAACAGGCTGTGGATACCTTTCAGACCGGACAGCCAACGCTGGTTTTCATGGATATTCAAATGCCCCAGATGAATGGCTACGAAGCAACCAAAGCCATTCGACTGCTGGAAACAGGCAAGCGGACGCCCATCGTTGCCCTGACGGCGGGTACGGTTCAGGGTGAGCGGGAAAAATGTTTACAGGTTGGTATGGACGATTACCTGAGCAAGCCAATTCTGCCAACGCTGCTGGAAAAAATCATTGACAAATGGCTTGCCCCGCAACAGGACACCCCGGAAGAAACTATTTCCGAAAATGACCATTTCGACCGGAATGCGTTGCGAGCCAGTATGAAGAATGATGAACGACTGGTGAGTATGCTGCTTAAAGCGGCCAAAGGGTATATGACTGCCTTCCCGGAGCGCCTTTATCAAACGCAGGCCGGTGGAGATGGCCAAAAGCTGAAAGCCCTGGCCAACCAGTTGAACGGAACGGCGTCGACGGTCAATTTCACTATTCTTGCCAACTTAGCCAGCCAGCTTGAAGCGATCGACCCGGCCGATACAATACGGATCGCCAACCTGTCCGATACAATCGAAAAGGAGATCAGTTATTTAATGACTTTACTGGATAGCTGATCCGGCTTTTCCTCCCGGATCAATACCCCGCCCCAACCGTCAGTCAACGTCCTGTCTTACAAACAGGATTGATTTTTGGCGGCTATACTCCCAAAGTGTAAGGGCAGTCCGACACGGACTGATTAAGACCAATCAGGCACAACAGCGAACTTACCCAATTCGGTTAATAGGGCTAACTTGCTGGCTAAAATATCACAACTTATCGAGTAAAAAAGACAAGTCATTCTGACATAAAGACATAGCGTTGCTAGCGGTTTCCTCAGCCTGAAAATCCCCAATTTCTGAATGAGAGGAAGAAGCAGTTTAACAGGACGCGCCCGAAAGGGTGTGTCCTCTTGCTGTTTTGTATTCTTCTCAAGGCATGGGGATGCCGCAGGCTGAGTACTATAGCAGCGGAGGTTCACACCCTATTTTTTTGCCCCCTATTGAGCCTCGGGGCGTTCACCTGTATGACCCCCGACGCTCATAATGCCTACACTTACCTGGATTGGGAAAGATAAAGTAGTCAATCATCACCACGACGTTCCGTTTCGGGTTCTCGACCAGCAATATACCTACGGCCAGGCCGATTGATATTGAGCAGATTCTAGGTCGGGTCTTGCGGCAACCCTACGTCATTCGTCACCAGAGCGACCTGCTCAACGTGTCGTATGTACTCACGGCCTCGGCCAAATTCAACGAAACGCTGCAAAGCATCATCCGGGGACTGGAATCGGCCGGATTCAGCCGCAACGACTATCGTTCTACGGATGAGCAGAAAATGACCGAACAGCCTCCTACCAAAGCCCAGGCACTACAGGGGTTTCTGTTTCCCGAACTCAACGATACGAGCAGCGACGACATTGAGCCGGAGAAGATTCAGTTCGACCCGACCCTCACTCCCGACGAGACCCTCACCGAACTACCGCCCGCCCTGACGGCGATTACCCGGATTGCGATTGAAAAGAATCAGGAATTTGACAAACAACTCCGTCAGCAGGATTCGGACGATTCGTCGCCCCTGTTCCAAGAACTTGGCTCTACCGTAAAAAAGATCGCCCTCAATCAGGACTTTGCCGACATGGCCCAGCAGCTTAGGTTGCCGCAGTTTTATTTAAACGTGCCGCAAACGGGGCTCTTTTGTCAGGGCGAGCGGGTGCTGCTCAATCAGGAAGTGTTGCTAAAGGGCTTCCGACTGGCCGACGAAGACCTGAAAATCGACTGGGACACGGTGGAAAGTGATTTATACAAAATCGACATCGAGCGCACGCAGGGCAACCAGTATCGACCCGTTTTTCTACAGATCGATAACCTACAGGTAAAAGAAGCCTTTGTCGATTATATCCTGACCAAGCCGAAAGCGGGCCAGGTGAAAGACCTGGCCCACAGGATGCTACAGCTCATTGGCAACATGTACCCCATTCCCGACCAGCAAATAAAACTGTATCTGGAGCGTATTCTGAGCAGTTTCGACGCCGAGCGCATCAAAGATTTACTGGCCAGGGAGTATACTTACCGCAACAAGATCAGGAAGAAAATTCGCGCTCTGGCCGATGTGTATGCCGAAGATCAGTTTAAAAAAATGCTGGTTGTCGGTAAGATTTCGGTGGAACAGGGATTCGTTTTCAAGAAGACCATTGTGCCGGGGCCATTGGGAAAATCGCTGGGCAAGTCGCTCTACGAACGCGAAGGCAGCATGAACGGCTTCGAGGAACGCGTCATCAGCGAGTTGGCCGCTCTGCCCAATGTGCGGTTCTGGCACCGGAATTTAGGGCGGGGCAAGGGGTTTGCCATTAACGGATATAAGTCGAACCACTACCCCGATTTTATCCTCTACACCCTAAACGGTTCGCTGATTCTGCTCGAAACGAAAGGCGATGACCGCGACAACTCCGACAGTGCCGCCAAGAACCGGCTCGGCCAAAAATGGGCACAGGAAGCCGGTCGGCAGTACGCGTACTTTATGGTCTTTGAAACGAATCGTCTGCCCGATACCTACACAATTGCCGAAGTAAAGGAGCTGATTAGGCAGGTGTAGGGGCTGTATCGATAAGTAATTGAACAAATTTATTTAACCACAGAGACACGGAGGGCACAGAGGTTCTAATGGGTACATACTCCCCTGATAGGACTCTGTGCCCTCCGTGCCTCTGTGGTTAATTATTTTTTGTATAAGTTTGATCGCCAGGCGACCAGAACCTATGACCGATCTACGCTATTTTAACATGAATAATGGCTAATTTTTGCCTTCCCGCCCAAGCCATGAGCAAACTACCCTTCACAATTTTGCTTGTTAGTTTACTTTTCACTTCAGCCAAAGCCAGCACCCGCGATACGCTTCGGCATGCTGGGCAAACCCGAATTTACTGGGTCCATTTCCCCCCAAACTACACCAAATCCGATGATCCAATACCGCTGGTGATCGCCCTGCACGGTGGTGGCGGCAGCGGTCAGCAGTTTGAAGCACAGTCGAAACTGAGCGAAAAAGCCGATAAGGAAAGGTTCATTGTCGTGTATCCCGACGGGCAGCAGAATCCGGGGGTATTGAAGTTACGCACCTGGCATGCGGGCAATTGCTGCGGCCAGATTGCCTCGGCACAACAGGCAGATGATGTGGGATTTATCCGCAAACTCATTGATAAACTAACAACCACCTATCGAATCGACCCGAAGCGGGTGTATGCCACCGGTCACTCAAACGGGGCTATGCTCTGCTATCGGCTCGCCTGCGAACTCCCCGATAAACTAGCCGCTGTTGCGGCCAATGCCGGAACCATGCAGCTGCAAACACCCTGTCGGCCCACCCGTGTATTATCGATTTTACACATTCATTCCCGGCAGGATAACAATGTGCCTTATACGGGCGGCATCGGCGCCCGAAGCCTCAACAAACAGTGGAACGCACCGGTTGACAGTACGCTGGCCGTGTTTGCCAAACTAGCGGGATGTACTCCCGAAAAGCCAACCGCAAAAACAGCCGGTCTGTATACATCATACAGCTGGACAGGTTGCCGGGACAACGTCGCCATTGAGTATTACCTCACTACCGATGGTGGACATGCCTGGCCCGGTGGCCAGAAAGGAGCCCGTTTCCTTGGCGACGCCCCTTCCGAAGCGTTTTCGAACAACGATATTATCTGGGATTTCTTCAGAAACCGGTCATTGCCATAACGAGCCACTTGCCAAAAGATAAAAAGTTGATGTTTCGCAAAACCGGAGGTAGGTTTGGTGTTTGTTTTCAGGAACAAACTTTTTTCTCAATAACTACCCATTAATGGATTTTTGCGATCAGCTCTTTGACCAGACTACCGGCGTAGTCGACCAATGGACCCGGCATACATTTGAACAATGCACCTTCAAAAATCTTGATCTCTCAAAAGTCGTTTTCACGAATACCAACTTCATCAACTGCCGTTTCGACCAGTGTAACTTAAGCATGGCGGTGACCGAGGGCACCCGTTTTGACGACGTTGTTTTTGTGGACTGTAAGCTGAACAGCGTCAATTTTGGCCATTGTAGCGGGTTTGGTTTCCATGTCGACTTCCAGACCTGTCAGCTCGATTATGCCTCGTTTTTCAACCGAAATCTAAAAAAGACCCGATTCGTCGATTGCTCCTTACTCGAAGCCCGCTTTCTTAACTGCGACCTGAGCGGGGCTTTATTCAGAAACTGCAACCTTGAATTGACGGTATTTGCTACCAACGTACTGACACAAACCGACTTTTCCAGTTCGTATAACCTGAGTCTTGACCCTGACGGTAATAAGCTCAAAAAAACGAAATTTTCACTACACAGTCTGCCCGGTCTGCTGACCAAGTACGACATCGTTGTGAGTTGAGACGCTAGCATGAATGTTTTAACGCCAAAATCGTGCTTCTCTGAGTTGAGTTACGCCTGTATTGAACACATAACCGTTCAGTTCCTGGCCTGTTAAACGCTCTCATATTTTGAGATTTAACTGGCTATCTTTTTGGCTTGGTGTCAAAAGCTGCGCCGGTATTTTTTCAGGAACTTCAGTCGCGGGCTTACCTGTTTGATCCACTCGCGGGCCATTAACTCATGGGCGAACACCGTCGGGTGAATGCCGTCCCAAATCCAATATTCAGCGCTTTTAGCAGTTATCGCTTTATCAAAAACAGCGGGATAATCGACGATAACGGCATTAAACTCCCCCGCTAGTTTCCGAACGACAGCCTGCCGATTCTGTGCATCACTTTGCCAGCGGTCAAAGTTTTCTTTACGGCTTCCTACCGGATACACGAACGGAATGCCCAGTACGAAGAGCGTATCCGGGTTGGCGCGTCGGCTTTCGTCCAGCAGGCTTCGGTATATGGTTTCAAACTGATCGAGGGTCGTTGCTTCGGCAGGTTTATGAATCGTGGCCGCCGTATCGTTTATGCCGATCAAAATACTGAGTACATCCGGTTTGAGGTCCAGCGTGTCAGGTTGCCAGCGTTTCTGAAGATCGGTGATCTTATTGCCGCTGATACCCCTGTTGTAAAAGACAAAATCCCGCTCGGGGAAATCGGCTCCTATCCGGCTCGCTACTGAATACGCGTACCCATGACCCATAATATGATTCGGGTCAGTATTGCGCCCCCGGTTGCCGTCGGTTATCGAGTCACCCTGAAACAGGAAGATCAGGCCGGTTTCTTTCAACAAATCAGTCGGTGCGTTTTTAGCGAATAGATCGGGAGCCAGACCGGCGAGTGCTGACGATTTCAGGAACCTCCGCCTTGATGTTTTCGTATGCATGGGGTGCCAATATACGAGACAGTCTGCCTTTTTGTAAGCCGGTTTTCCTATTATCTTTAATTCAAGTTGTACAATGACCGCCAATTAACGGGAACAGAAATGTATCTCGCAGCTAAAAGTATCTTTAAAGAAAATCATTCCCTTGATCGTATGCAGGAAGGTTTGACCAGTGCCCAGATCGAGCAGTTCGTTCAGGATGGGTTTGTCCGTGTCGACAATGCATTTTCCGAAGAAACTGCCGGGCAGGCAAGACATATTCTTTGGCAGGATCTACCGGGCAATCCCCATAACCCGGCCACCTGGCGAAGCCCGGTTGTCCGGCTTGGTATGTATGCACAAGCCCCTTTTGTCGAAGCCGCCAATACGCCCATTCTCGTACGGGCCTTTGACCAGTTGGTGGGATCGGGCAACTGGATTCCGTGCCGCAACATGGGCACGTTTCCGGTTCGCTTCCCCTCCAACGATGATCCCGGCGATGCGGGCTGGCATGTCGATGCCAGCTTCCCAGGCGACGACCCGTCAGACTACGTTGCATGGCGAATAAACGTTCGGTCAAAGGGTCGGGCGTTACTGATGCTGTTCCTTTTCTCGGACGTTACGGAATTGGACGCACCAACCCGAATCCGCATTGGGTCGCATAAGGATGTGGCCCGGTTGCTGAACCCGGCGGGCGAGAAAGGGCTTTCGTTTATAGAGCTGGCTGATCGACTAGGCGAGCTTCCCCAACGACCCGAAACCGCGGCCATTGGTAAAGCAGGTACGGTTTATTTGTGTCACCCATTCCTGGCGCACGCAGCTCAGCCCCATCGTGGCACAGAACCAAGATTTATGGCCCAACCGCCGTTACTACTCAGCAACGACTTATCCATTGATGACTCAGTACCAGACCATTCCCCACTGGAAGTATCGATTCGGATGGCGGTCAACAGCCAGTAATACGCGTCAGCGAAGTCAGTTCACCAAAAACTTACACTCTACTCGATTACCAGATCCGACTGGCGACCAGATTGATCAGGGCATTTACGATAAAGGCCATCCCAAACGACAGCGGAATGGAATACTCGCGGAGCAAAAAAGCCTGTAAGAAAAGAAACGTCGTAAAACCCAGCAGTCCCATCACCAGCCCGCGCAGGATCATGATGGTTGACCGACTGCCTTGCAGCGTATGCGAAAAAATAGCCAGAATCGTTGTCATGATCGGGAATGGTGTTAGAATGCCGCTCCACTCCGGCCCCAGAATACTGGCCAGTCGGGTGATGGCCAGTACAAACAGGGTAGCCACCACCATGCGTATGGGAATATCGAACGGCAGCCGTTTTGCATTGCCTGTTGGGCCGGTTGGCTCGGGATAAAACGTCAACGCCAGCAGAACGGTACTGATAACCAGCCCGTAACTAACCACCAGGCTCAACTGAAGGTAGTTGAAAAACACTGCGGTAAGGGTGTAGCAACTATAAGCCAGCAAGAGCGTTGGCAACCAGGTGAATCGGCGGGAGAAAGCCGAGTAACTCACGCAAAAAGCGATTAACGCCAGTATCCCGATCATTGACCCCTGAATGGAGTGAATCCCAAAAGCGGTTCCCTGCTCCAGAATAAAAAACAGCAGGATGGGCCCGGCCACCCACGGCATACTCCCAATCAACCCACCCCACTTGTTGCCCCATTTGCGAATCACCAGTGTTATCAGGGCGATGACAGATGGCATCAACGTTATTTTGAGCAGGAGGATATTCATCACAGGGAAATAAGGTACTGACCAAAGAGGTAAACTTGATTGAGAGAACGGCATTAGTGAGGACGATTGTCCGAAATGGTCCGCTGCCAGTTGTCCAGCAGCACTGCCGTGGCAATGCCTACGTTCAGCGACTCAGCATCACCATAGCGGGGAATCGTTACCCGTTGCGTCACATACTGACTCACCTCGGCGCGAATGCCGTTCGATTCGTTGCCCATGACCAGATAGCCAGACCTAACGAATGGAAGCGTATGCACATCGCTGCCATCCAGGAAAGCCCCGTACACGGCCTGTTCTGACAGAGCCAATACTTGCCGGATGTCGCCATACCACCAGCTTACCCGCGTAAACGAACCTTTACTGGCCGAAATAACTTTCGGATTGTATACATCAGCGGTGGTTTCGGAGCACAGGATCTTACGAACACCGTACCAGTCGGCAATGCGGAGAATGGTGCCGAGGTTGCCGGGGTCGCGAATATCATCTAAAATCAGGGCAATCTCATCAGGGCCAGCCAATAGAGGCTGGTTATCTTTCGTTCTGACCACAGCCAGGGCTGCGTTGTTGCTTTCGAGGGTTCCGGCCCGTTCGAGATCGGCCACTGACGCGATTTCGACGGGGGTTCGTTGGTGGTCTGTGAGGTGAGCGTTTTCTTTGTAGAACGCTTCAGTAGCAACCACCAGCTCAGTCTGAAAATCAGATTGTAATACCTCCTGAACGCTCTTGGCACCTTCTACCAGAAAGGCGCCGTGCTGCTGCCGGAATTTTTTCTGGTGCAGCGACTGAATATATTTAAGCTGATTTTTAGAAAGCATGAGAAAGATGTATGAAATAGGATGCAGGATATATGATCGGTTTGCGGGCTATGCGTCATATACCCTACATCATACATCGCGAATAAGCTTACTCCTTATAGTTGTTTCGTTATCGGGTTGCCTGAGCTCTAGTCAGTTACGGCAAAACGGCTACATCCTTACCTCCCAGTCCATTCGTGGAAACCGGGCCATTTCAGACGAATCGCTGCTTAGTCTGATTCCGCAAAAGCCGAACCGCCGACTCCTGGGTTTGCCCATAACTACGCAACTCTGGTTTTATCAACTCGGTCAGCAGAGCTACAACCGGGAAGAAGCCATTCGTGAGCTACAGGCCAAAACTAATGAATTTGAACAGCAAAGCCAGCTCGTAGCCAATCAACCCAAAGAACTTAAAAAGCTGAATAAACAATATGGGAAGCAGTTAAAACGCCTTCGGCAAAAGGCTGAAGAAGGCAATTGGCTGATGCGAAACCTGGGAGAGCCTCCCTCCTACTTCTCCGAAAAGGACGCCCAGGCCAACTCAGCCAAGATGCAGAAGTACCTCATTGACAAGGGTTTTTTCAACGCAAAAGCGGGCTATAAACTCGATACGCTGCGCCGAAGTCAGGTTCGGGTCAATTACCTCGTTACCGAAAATGAAGGCTTCTATCTGCGAAATATTGTTTACGAGGTTGCCGACCCCCGCGTCGATTCCATTGTTCGGCAATCCTTCGACAAATCGCTACTTAAGGTGGGCGAGCGGTTTGACTTCGATAACATGTCCGGCGAAAAACTGCGTATCGAATCTCTGCTGCGCGACCAGGGGTATTATGCCTTTTCCCGCCAGTACATCCGGGCTACCGATGTCGACACGGTACGCCGGGGCAATGACCGCCGTTTCCGGGATGGGCTGGAACCCGGCGATTCGACCCGTCGGAATGCCGATGTTACCGTACAAATCATAAACCCGCCGGGGCTGGCCGCCCACCCGATCTACCAAATTGGCGACGTGCAGGTGCAGATTGGCTCGCTGGACAATGACCCCAATACTAGTGGAGCCTCACCAGGGGGAGTGCCCCGCTTCGATACCCTCAACCGGAATGGCATCAGGTATCTTCTGAGTGGACGCGACATCTCATTACGGTTGCTCGACTCAAAAATTCTCCTCCGGCCCAATCAGCTCTACAGCCAAACCAACTACCGCGATACCCAACGGCAGCTTTTTCTGCTTAATCAGTTCAAGTTTGTCAACCTGAACTTCACGGATACGACCGACCGCCGGTTAAGAACCCTCATTACCGCCACCCCGCTGGATAAGTACGAAACCACAGCCGAAGGGGGCCTTACCGGTTTAGTCTATCAGGGACAGGGGTATCCGGGTGGTTTTGGCAGCTTGATTTTTCGGGTACGAAATCTCTTTGGTGGTCTGGAAACCTTTGAGACCTCCCTTCGATATGGACTGGAAGCACAAACTGGCTTTGTGCCCGACCCCAATAATCCTGAAAGTGTGGTTTACACCTCTCAGGAGTTAGGTATCAGTAGCTCGCTGACCTTTCCTCAGATTTTATTTCCGGGGCCGCTTCGCTTTCGGCTTACCCGCTTTACCCCCCGAACGCAAATTAGTTTAAGTTTCAACAACACTTTTCGGCCTGACTTCCGGCGGTCACTTCTACGGGCCACCATGGCTTATAACTGGCAAACGACGCCCACCAAACAGTTTAGCTTTTTAATTGCCGACATTAACCTGATCAACGCGGGAGATGGCAGTGTACCTGTCATTAGTAAGGCATTCAATGAGCAACTCAATGCCTTAACGGCGCAAGGCAGTACCGTTTATCTTAGCTTTCGGCGGTCGTTGAGTTCAAGCTTTAGTTTTGCCTATACCTACAATACGAACATACCAGGCCAAAACCGACGGGCCAATTTCCTGCGCACGGTCCTTGAATCGGGTGGAACAACACTCAATTTTGTTCCCAACAAAACCATCTCCCGCTGGAGCGATCTGAATGACGGAATCGGACTTCAATTTTATAAGTTTCTCCGGGGTAATGTCGACTACCGGCACTACATCCCAATCCGAAGTCGAACAACACTGGCTTTTCGCGTAAATACCGGAATAGCCTATGGTTATGGACCCGGCGGTGGACCGGTTCCGTACGAAAAGTTCTTTTTTGCGGGCGGCAGCAACAGCGTCAGAGCGTGGCTGCCCCGACGTTTAGGACCTGGCTCCGCCTTTCCTTACCAGAACGACCCGTCGGTACCAGCGCTGAATGAAGCTAAACAGTTCATCTATCTGTTCGAACAACCCGGCAACGTTCTCCTGGAGGGGTCGGCCGAGCTGCGCGGTCGGCTGTTTCACCTGGGTGCTGATATTAACGGGGCTATTTTTGTCGATGCGGGCAACGTCTGGACGCTCACCGATAACCCCTCACGACCAGGCTCCGCCTTTCGGTTGAATAGTTTTGTTCCTCAAATTGCGGTGGGCACCGGTGTGGGCTTACGCATCGACTTCTCCTTCTTCGTGATCCGTTTCGACGGTGGTATTAAAGTATGGGACCCCGCCCGAAAATACTATGATGCCACAGAAGGCGCCGTTGACCAGCGTTTCATCTTACCCAAATTTTCCCTGAGCCAGTTAACAAGCGGCCCCAATCCGCTGGTCATCAATTTCGGTGTTGGTTACCCATTCTGATTTGGTTCCGTAGCGCGGGTATCCACTAGTACTACGGAATTCACGATCCTACCCTTAAGGTATTTTAACGCCGGAATCCTGCCAAAATGACAGCACTTTCAAGGCTTTCTTCGTAATTTTGCAGAATAGTCACAGGTTGATACCGGGTGAAATGAGATACTTCATGTTCTCCGATCGGCTTTTGACGCTCGACATTAGACTATTATGGCACTAATATCCGAATTGACTATTCTGCAACCCGAAGATAAAGAGCAGGTTGACCTTCCACGCACATCGGAAGATGAGTTGGCGGTGGGCAAAAAACGGCTATATATTGAAAGCTACGGTTGCCAGATGAATTTTGCCGATAGCGAAGTAGTGGCGGCCGTAATGCGGAATGCAGGCTATGCAACGACTTCTTCGGCGACCGATGCCGATGTTATTTTTCTGAACACCTGCGCCATCCGCGACAATGCCGAACAGAAAGTTCGTCACCGTCTTAAACACCTTGTCGGCCTGAAACGGCAAAAACCCGAGTTGATGGTCGGCATACTTGGCTGCATGGCTGAGCGCTTGAAAACCAAGCTCCTCGAAGAAGAAAAGGTAGTGGACATTGTGGCCGGTCCCGATGCTTACCGCGATATTCCTAAACTGGTTGAAGAAGCCGAATCAGGACAAAAAGCGGTTAACGTATTCCTCTCCCGTGAGGAAACCTACGCCGACATTTCGCCCATCCGCCTGAACTCCAACGGCGTAACGGCATTTGTATCGATCATGCGCGGCTGCGATAACATGTGTAGTTTCTGTGTCGTGCCCTTTACCCGCGGTCGCGAACGCAGCCGCGACCCGCAAAGCATCGTCCGCGAAGCGCAGGACCTTTTCGACCAGGGTTACCGCGAAGTAACGCTGCTCGGCCAGAATGTGGACTCGTATAAATGGGAAAAGGGAGTATTAGGAGTGAGCAGCGAGGAGCGAGAAGAAACAGATGCGTCAGCAACTCCTACTACCACGATAACCACTTTTGCTCTCCTGCTGGAAATGGTTGCCCGGATCCACCCCGATTTGCGGGTGCGTTTCTCGACCTCACACCCAAAGGATATTACGGACGATGTTCTGTACACCATGGGGCGGTACGATAACATCTGCAACTACATCCATCTACCTGCGCAAAGCGGCAACAGTCGGGTGCTGAAGTTGATGAACCGGACCTACGACCGCCCCTGGTATATTGGTAAAATTGACCGTATCCGGGAAATTTTAGGCGAAGACTGCGGCATTTCGACGGACGTCATTTCGGGCTTCTGCACAGAAACTGAAGAGGAACACCAGGAGTCATTGTCGCTCATGGATTACGTACGGTACGACTACGCGTACATGTTCGCCTATTCGGAACGGCCGGGTACGCTGGCAGCCAAAAAATACGCGGATGATATCCCGGAGGATGTGAAAAAACGGCGGCTGAATGAGATCATCGCCCGCCAGTTAACACACTCAGCCGAGCGTAACCAACGGCATATTGGCCAGGTGCAACGAGTACTGATCGAAGGGCCGTCCAAACGATCCGACGACTTTCTATGCGGCCGTAATGACCAGAACAAAATGGTCGTTTTCCCAAAAGGAGATCTACAGAAAGGGCAGTATGTAAATGTGTTAGTAACAGAGTGCACATCAGCTACCCTACGGGGGGAGGTTGTTAATGAATAATGGATAACTGGTAATGAATAATGTACAATGGCTAATGCGTAACGAGTAGTACACCCTTCTGTTGTGCTGCCTGCCCCATTGCCCCATTTACTACACGCTTCATTATTCTTTATTCATTTTACATTATTCATTAGTTATGAATCAACAGGAAATTCAAAGCGTTAAACAACGTTTCGGTATAATTGGTAACGCCCCCGGCCTCAACTACGCCATCAACGTAGCAATGCAGGTGGCGGCTACCGACCTGACCGTGCTTATTACGGGCGAGAGTGGCAGTGGTAAAGAATCGTTCTCAAAAATCATCCACAGCCTCAGTGCCCGCAAACACGGTCAGTTTATTGCGATCAACTGCGGAGCCATTCCCGAAGGCACCATCGACTCAGAGTTGTTCGGCCACGAAAAGGGCTCGTTTACCGGCGCTGTCGACTCCCGGAAAGGCTACTTCGAGACAACCAACGGCGGCACTATTTTCCTGGACGAGATTGGCGAGATGCCCCTGGGCACTCAGGCCCGATTGCTTCGTGTGCTGGAAAATGGCGAGTTCATCCGGGTAGGTTCCTCAAAAACCCAGAAAACAGATGTGCGCGTAGTAGCTGCTACCAACGTCAATCTGCTGGAAGCCGTAGAGAAGGGAAAGTTTCGGGAAGACCTGTATTATCGACTCAATACAGTTCCCATTTATGTACCTCCCCTGCGTGAGCGTGGCAACGACATCGAGCTACTGTTCCGCAAGTTCACTACTGACTTCGCCGAGCGGTATCGAATCAAGCCACTACAGCTCACAGATGGTGCCAAGCAGGTGCTGGTGAGTTACCCATTTCCGGGTAATATCCGTCAGTTGAAAAACATTGCCGAACAAATATCCATCCTCGAATCGGAACAGGATAAGCCCATTGGCCCCGAAACACTGGGAAAATACCTGCCCCAGCCGCAGCAACCCAACCGAACGCTGGCGCTGTTTCCTCAGGCCAACGGCAATGCTGGTGCCGATAACTTTTCGGAACGCGACTTGCTTTACAAAGTACTGTTCGACATGCGCAGGGATGTTAACGACCTTAAAAAGCTCGTTCGCGATGTGTTGTTAAGCAACGATCAGGATACCGGACAGATTTTGCACACCCACAAGGATCTGTTTGACTCCATCTCGACTGATACCGATGCCCGACAGCCGACCGATGCCAACATAACCCGTTTGCTGCCAGCGGTGAATGGTACGATGCGAAACGAAGTTCCTGCGCCCCGCAATACGGCTCCTCCCTCAGACGTATACGGAAGCCATCCGCCCGTCCAGATTTTTGATGATGTCGATGGCGACATTAACGATCTGACCGAGGTTGAAGACGTTACGCATGAAACCGAAGAAGACGACTCACTTTCCCTCGAACGCCAGGAGAAAGAAATGATCCTGAAAGCACTCCGGCGCAACAACAACAAACGAAAGTATGCCGCTCAAGCACTCGGTATATCTGAACGTACGTTATACCGAAAAATCAAACAGTATGAGATTGATGAAGAATAAGTTAATAGTGAAGAGTGAAGAGTTGACAATGAAGAATAAAGTCATTAGATCGATGCTTTTTTTATTCTTCATTCTCAACTCTTCACTCTTCATGTCCTCCTGCGGGGTGTACTCGTTCACAGGGACAACGCTTTCGCCCGACATTAAAACGGTTACGGTCAATAACTTTGTGCTGGCTACCGCTGGTGGACCCGCCAACCTGCCGCTTACCTTTAATGAAAAGCTGAAGGAATACTACCAGCGATATACCAACCTGAAAGTCGTTCCGAACAATGGCGACATGCTGTTGGAAGGTAACATTACGGGCTACGATCTGGTAGCTGTTGCACCAACGGCCCAGGATCAGGCAGGCGTCAACCGTCTTCAAATCACGGTTCTGGCCCGCTTCTATAATAACAAAGATGAAAGTAAGAACTTCGAACAGTCGTTTTCATTCTACCAGGATTTTCCACAGGGGCAAACCCTGAGCCAGAACGAAAGCCGATTGGTACCAAAAATTCTCGATCAGATCGTACTGGACATTTTCAATAAAACGGCGGCAGACTGGTAAGGTTTGATGTACGATGCATGGTGTAGAATTACCTATTTTTTTCGCATGCATAATTTATAATTCATCAATCGTAAGTACTTTCGGCCCATGCTCACCCTCGACAAAGAAACATTCTCTTATTGGGTCACTCATCCCGATGACCTCGCCCCTGCCGACCTCATACAGCTACAGGAAGGCTTGAGGGCCTACCCCTATTGCCAGACGTTGCATACATTAACGGCCAAAGCCGCGTCGGTACACCAGCGTAGTCAGTCTATTCCATTTGTTCGTCGGGCGGCAGCGCATGCCTTGAGCCGCAATGCCCTGCGGAAATTAATTGATAACGAATTTCAGTGGTCGGAGAATCTGCTGGTTAAATTAAACGAACTATCGGCCAAACACGTCCCTATTCCCGACGACTATCAACAGGAAAGTTATGCGCTCTTCAAGTCCAAAGCAGGCCTGAGCAACGGTTTTCCTAAACTACCCCTGCTCCGGCTGCCGGTTCAGCCTGACCGTTCGGCAGACACTGAGCCGACAACACCCGAGGTAACGGTACCTACCCCCGAAGATCCAACATTAACCGAAACAAACCTGCAAAACGATTTGGCACAAATAGCGGAAGCGCCACCCATACAACCTTCCCTTTCACCTGCGGATATTGAACGTCAACGTCAACTGGACCTTATCGACAGCTTCATTAAGAAAGAACCCCGGATATCGCCCGTACGCGCTAAACCGGGTGAACCACTAAATCAGGAGGATTTAACGAAACGAACGAAGCCCGTGGGCGGCAGTCTGGTCACCGAAAGTTTTGCGAAAATTCTGGAAAAACAGGGCAAGCTTGACAAGGCCTGCGAAATCTATAAGCAGCTCATGGTGAAAAACCCAGAAAAAAAGGCGTACTTTGCGGCAAAAATAAGCGAATTAACGAGTGCAGACGGAGAGTCGACTCAATCGTAACGTTACCCCGATTAGCCCTGTTTTGTCTTAACTATTTAACGAATTAACGCACCGGCGTTCCGGTGGCTTCTGATTTCATGATAACGGCAACTATTGTCATCATTTGTATTATTACCGTTCTTCTGATCCTTATCGTACTTGTTCAGAACTCAAAAGGCGGTGGACTGACCGGCGAATTTGGCGGTTTAGGCTCTAACCAGCTGATGGGTGTTAAGAAAACGACTGATTTGCTTGAGCAGATCACCTGGGGTCTTGGCATTGCCCTGATGGTATTGTCAATGGCCTCCTACATTATGGTTGATCGCAACCAGGTAACGGGCATCAACAGTGCAAACGTTGACCGGGCACAAACCCAAACGTTGCCGGGTGCTGCTGCACCCGCTACAGCACCTGCCCCGAGCGCAGCTAATGGCGCTGCACCAAGCCAGGCAGTTCCGGGTGCCGCTACGCCGGGAGCGTCGACCTCGGCGCTGACACCTCAGAAGTAGAAACGCACAACCAATAAAAAAGCCACTTCTTTACAGAGGTGGCTTTTTTATTGGTTAACCCTAAGCAACGGCCTGCACCAGCAACTGCCGGGCAATGGGCAGCAGAGTTTCCTGAACAGGATAATAGCGCTGGCTCTCCAGCATGAATGTAGCCGGATTAGGCATGTGCCGATGCCGCCGGATCAGGTCGAGCTTAATGTTTTCAAAGGTGTTGACAAAGCTCTTTCGTATGGCTTCAACAAACCGCAGTTGCACCCGTCGGCCACCCGGCTCCTGATCGGAGTACAGGGTCAGGCAAAAATAGTAGACCTGAGTTTCGGCCTGATCGGTAGCATGAATGAGCAAATATCCCTCCTCCGGCCTTAGCGGCAGCAGGCCAATGGGAGCCAATGTCAGCGACTGGGCAATGTCAGTCCATCGCTGCTGGCCTTCGGTCAACATGGACTGAAACCGGGGCAGAGCAAACTCCATGATCGCATCCATCTCGGTCATGAAGTCAGGGTCCGTTACCTCAGATTTGTATTCGATTCGCGGGGGCGGACCGGTAACTCGGCTGACACGCTTGGGGAACGCAGCATTTAACGTACCTTTGCCCCTCGAAAAACGGATACCAGCGTCGTAATGGCTGCGCAGTTCAGGTAGGTCTGGCCAAAGTTTGTGCTCTACAAAGTTCTGCTGAACAGCCTGTAAGTATGCCAGAACGACATATTTCTGATATTCGGCATCAAGCCAGTTTTGCGTAAACCAGTCAGGTTGTAATTTTTTCATAAACCGTAAAAATTCATTCTCAGGTGTATGCTTTGTGTAAACTAATAAATACCTGTCAAACTGCCAAATTCTATTCGTTAAAAATCGACGGCCTGCCGTAGGAAATTTAGTTAATGAAGCAGATGGCAGTATGTCAGGCAAAAACCTGAAAATTTGGCAGTTTATGGCATTGGCACAGTAATTGGCGGTCGAGAATCGACGTGTACGTAAGAACACAAACAGTTTAAAACCTTAATCAACTCATTATCATGGTAGCAGAAACGGAAAGCGTTAAAGTGAACGTGAAACCGCTGGCCGACCGGGTGCTGGTAGAAGCCGCACCGGCCGAAGAAAAAACCTCGTTTGGCATTATCATCCCAGACACGGCAAAAGAAAAACCCCAGCGTGGTACGGTCGTCGCCGTTGGTGCAGGAAAGAAAGATGAGCCGCTGACGGTTCAAGTGGGCGACACAGTTCTGTATGGCAAATATGCCGGTACTGAAATCACTGTCGATGGTAAAGAGTACCTCATCATGCGTGAATCAGACATTTTCGCAATTCTGTAAGTAGAAGGACGGACGCAGGCAACTGCGCTTACCTATTTCTATTAATCCATCACTAATAATTCATTATTAACCAATCATGGCTAAGAAAATATTCTTTGATACCGAAGCGCGTGAGCGTATCAAAAAGGGTGTCGATACCCTTGCCGACGCAGTTAAAGTTACGCTTGGACCTAAAGGTCGGAACGTTATTCTTGACAAAAAATTCGGCTCCCCTGTTATCACCAAGGATGGTGTAACCGTAGCTAAAGAAATCGAACTGAAAGACGCCATGGAAAACATGGGTGCTCAGTTAGTAAAAGAAGTTGCGTCGAAAACCGCTGATTCAGCTGGTGACGGTACAACAACCGCTACTGTATTGGCTCAGGCGATCTACTCGATCGGTGCTAAGAACGTGGCTGCTGGTGCTAACCCAATGGATCTGAAGCGTGGTATTGACAAGGCTGTTATTGCTGTTGTTAAAAACCTGGCTGAGCAGGCACAAACCATTGGTGACGATTTCGGTAAAATTGAGCAGGTAGCGACCATCTCGGCTAACCACGACGAGGAAATTGGTACTATGATCGCCGAAGCCATGAAGAAAGTGGGCAAAGAAGGTGTGATCACCGTTGAAGAAGCTCGCGGTACCGAAACGGAAGTTAAAACCGTAGAAGGTATGCAGTTTGACCGCGGATACCTGTCGCCTTACTTCGTGACCAACACCGAGAAAATGGAAGTTGAACTGGAGCGTCCGTTCATCCTGATCTCGGAGAAGAAAGTGTCGTCGATGAAAGAGCTGCTGCCCGTTCTGGAGCAGGTTGCTCAAACCGGCCGCCCGCTGTTGATCATTGCTGAAGATGTTGACGGCGAAGCTCTGGCTACGTTGGTCGTTAACAAAATCCGTGGTGCTCTGAAAGTGGCTGCCGTTAAAGCTCCTGGCTTTGGTGACCGTCGGAAGGCTATGCTGGAAGACATCGCTATCCTAACGGGTGGTCAGGTTATCAGCGAAGAGCGCGGTTTCAAACTGGAAAACGCTTCGATCGAATACCTGGGTCAGGCTGAAAAAATCCTGATCGACAAAGACAATACAACGATTGTCAATGGTGTTGGTGAGAAAGAAAATATCACGGGTCGGGTAAACCAGATCAAAGCCCAGATCGAAAACACGACTTCAGACTACGACCGTGAGAAATTGCAGGAGCGTCTGGCCAAACTGTCGGGTGGTGTGGCTATCCTCTACATCGGTGCTGCTACCGAAGTAGAAATGAAAGAAAAGAAAGATCGCGTTGACGACGCTCTGCACGCAACTCGTGCCGCCGTTGAAGAAGGTATCGTAACGGGTGGTGGTATCGCGTTGATCCGCGCTATCTCGTCGCTGGACGGTATTACGACGATCAACGAAGACGAGAAAACCGGTGTTAACATCATCCGTGTTGCCCTCGAATCTCCTTTGCGTACGATTGTTGCCAACGCCGGTGGTGAAGGTTCGGTTATCGTAAACAAAGTGAAAGATGGTCAGGGTGGCTTCGGTTACAACGCGAAGAACGATACGTTCGAAGATCTGTTTGTAGCTGGTGTTATCGATCCGAAGAAAGTAACCCGTCTGGCTCTGGAAAACGCAGCATCGATCGCCGGTCTGTTACTGACAACCGAGTGTGTAATTGCCGACGAGCCAGAAGAAGCTCCAGCTGGTGGTGGCCACGGTCACCCAGGTGGCGGCATGGGCGGCATGATGTAGTCTGAACCCGGATTTTCTTGATTTAAAAGATTATCCTGATTTTTATAAAACGCCCCTGATCGAAAGGTCGGGGGCGTTTTTGCTTTCTACATATAGAAAGTTTTATTTCGTCAAGGTACTGGTACTGCAGTAATCATTTACGCAGCTTTGACAACAGATGATTTTTATGAAGAGATTATTTTCGACGCAGGGAGTCATGCAAGACGCAGGTCTGGCGTTTGTTCGGATCATCGTAGGGCTCTTCCTGCTCTATCATGGTTGGGAGGTATTCGATGCGGCTAAAATGAAAGAGTATGCCGCCTGGGACGTATTTAAGAATGACACGTCTCCCTTAATTATGGTCTATCTTGGAAAGGGGTCTGAATTTTTGGCGGGGGCACTTCTCACTATTGGTTTGCTAACAAGACCAGCATGCCTGATTGTCATTGGCACAATGCTGTACATCTCCTTTTTTGTGGGCCACGGAAGAATCTGGTATGAAGACCAACACCCATTTTTATTTGTGCTCCTTGCCTTGGTTTTCTTTTTCTCAGGGCCCGGTCAGTGGAGTGTGGATGCCCATATTCATCAACTTTATCAAAAGAAAAGCAGATAAGCAGGGTGTAGAAGCAGGCCGGGAAAGACCGGAGATTTGGTAACTATAGGCAAACAAAAAAGCCAAGCGAGATACTCTCTTGGCTTTCTGATTTACTCAACGTTATGAAAAACTTTTCTTTTCGACACAATAATAAAACAAAAATCGTAGAAATTGATTCTTTTTCTTAAATATTTTTTTAACAAATATGATAAATCTCTGATAATCATCTTATTATCATAATTAAAATACTTAAAAATTTCTTAACAAATAAGTATATATACTTACTTCCAAGCCTAAAAAAGACATTTTCGACAGTGCTGTCTTAGGCAAATAACAGCCCATCCCGAATAGTTACTGTACGGTCTGCCAGAGCGGCCAGAGCCTCGTTGTGGGTAACAATTATGAATGTCTGGCCCAATTCATCGCGAAGCCGAAAGAACAACTGGTGCAAGTCTTCAGCGTTTCGGGAGTCCAGATTTCCACTCGGTTCATCAGCAAAGACGATAGCTGGTTCATTGATCAGTGCTCTGGCTACGGCAGCCCGCTGCTGCTCCCCACCCGACAGTTGAGAGGGCAGATTCGACAGCCGATGTTGCAGGCCAAGCGTTGTTAATAACTCCTGAGCCCGCTGACGAACAACCCGCTCATCTTTGCCCGCAATAAACCCGGGCAGGCACACATTCTCAAGAGCCGTAAACTCCGGCAACAAATTGTTAAACTGAAAAACAAAACCAATTTGCTCATTCCTGAACTGCGCCAGTTGGCGGTCGTTGAGTGTAAATACATTTTGTCCGCTTATATGCAACGACCCTGAATCAGGGCGGTCGAGCGTACCAAGGATTTGCAATAATGTCGTTTTACCGGCACCTGATGCACCTACAATAGAAACCACTTCACCCGGTTGGATGGTTAGATTTATGCCTTTAAGAACAGGTAGATCGCCGTAGTTTCGGCGTATATCAGTCGTTTGAAGAAGGGGATTCATCCAGAATGAAGAATGTAAAATGAAGGGGCTGGAATGAACAGTGAAAGGTAATTATTCTTCACTATTCACTCTTCATTCTTCATTTCATGTTAACTTGCCGCACAAAAATACGATTTCCAATCCTCCTTGTTGCAGTTGTCATGAATATACACGAGTATCAGGGCAAAGAAATTCTCAAAAAGTACGGTGTCCGCATTCAAGAGGGTATCGTTGCTGAGTCGCCCGAGAAAGCCGTTGAAGCCGCTAAACTACTGATTGCCCAGTCTGGCCAGAAGTTCGTTGTGGTAAAATCTCAAATTCACGCTGGTGGGCGTGGAAAAGGCCAAATCGTTGGTTCTGAACAGCGTGGCGTGGCGTTAGCCAAATCGGTCGATGCCGTTCGCGACATAACGAAAAACCTCATTGGAAACATACTGGTTACCCACCAGACAGGTCCGGAAGGCAAGCGGGTCAACAAAGTGCTGATCGCGGAGGATGTTTATTACCCTGGTCCTTCGGAGCCTAAGGAAATGTACATTGGTATCCTGCTCGACCGTACGAAAGCCTGCAACGTCATCATGGCCAGTACCGAAGGTGGTATGGACATCGAAGAAGTTGCGGAGCATACTCCCGAGAAGATCGTTAAAGAATGGATTGATCCTGCCGTTGGTCTACAGCCTTTCCAGGCGCGTAAGGTAGCGTTTGGACTTGGTCTGGAAGGCGAAGCGTTCAAAGAGATGGTTAAGTTCGTTACCGCTCTTTATAAAGCCTATGTGGACACCGATGCGTCGATGTTTGAGATCAACCCCGTGCTGAAAACGTCAGACAATAAAATCCTGGCCGTTGATGCAAAAGTGAACCTCGATGATAACGCCCTCTATCGTCACCTCGACCTGAAAGCCATGCGTGATCTGGCCGAAGAGGACCCCCTCGAAGTAGAAGCCTCGGCAAACGACCTGAACTATGTAAAGCTCGACGGGAACGTGGGCTGCATGGTGAACGGTGCCGGTCTGGCCATGGCTACGATGGATATTATCAAACTGTCGGGTGGGGAACCCGCCAACTTCCTCGATGTTGGGGGTGGAGCAAACGCCAAAACAGTAGAAGCCGGTTTCCGCATTATCCTGAAAGATCCAAACGTCAAGGCTATTCTGATCAATATCTTCGGTGGTATTGTTCGCTGCGACCGGGTTGCTACAGGCGTTGTTGAAGCTTATAAAGCCATTGGTGATATTCCGGTGCCGATCATCGTTCGTCTGCAAGGTACAAACGCGGAAGAAGGTGCCAAGATCATTGACGAATCAGGTTTGAAAGTACAATCCGCCGTGTTGCTGAAAGAGGCCGCCGAGAAAGTACGTCAGGTGATTGCAGCGTTGTAATTATTGTTCGGGCCAAGCACCAGCCTGGCCTTGGAACTAACAAGAATAAGCCAAGCTAGTGCTTGGCCCACATAAAAAAAGCCGAAGCTCACGCTTCGGCTTTTTTTATGTGGGCTGTTGTTATCCTTTCTTGTAGTACTTCATAGCCTCGGGCAGCAATTTTTGCAGATCGGCAATACGACGTTGATCTGAAGGGTGTGTCGAAAGAAGCTCCGGGGGTTTATTGCCACCACTCGCTTTCGCCATTCGACCCCAGAAGTTAATGGCTTCCTGAGGGTTATAGCCGGCCATAGCCATAAAAATTAATCCCAATTGATCCGCTTCAGACTCTTGCTTACGGCTATGCGGCAAGGCCCGGCCTACCTGATAACCAATAGGCAATGCAGCGCCCACAGCCTGCAGTAAAATTGAATTAATCTGGTTATTGCTGTTTTGAGCGGCTGTACCCGTCACCAGCTGCCCGCCTTGAATCAGGCCATTTGCCAGCAGTCCTTCACTCATCCGTTCGTTCCCGTGTTCGGCAATGGCATGCGAAATTTCGTGCCCCATAACAGCGGCTGC
The DNA here is from genome assembly GCF_054782495.1 of Spirosoma aerophilum. Taxonomy (NCBI): domain Bacteria; kingdom Pseudomonadati; phylum Bacteroidota; class Cytophagia; order Cytophagales; family Cytophagaceae; genus Spirosoma; species Spirosoma aerophilum. The sequence continues at coordinate 2,082,246 of NZ_BAAGSJ010000013.1, forward strand.
ACCGGCTTCATTTTGGGTATAGGGCAGAATACCTGTATAAAAAGCGACCTTGCCACCGGGCATACACCAGGCGTTAACCTGAGGGCTCTGAATGAGATTGAACTCCCATTGAAAACCCTGTAGCCGACTGGCATAATTATTGGCGTTCAGGTATTCCTCCATGGCCTGACGTAGCCGGTTTCCAACCCGTTTGATCATCTCAGCATCGCTCGTACCCTGAACAACCCGACTGGTATCTAACACGCCTTTATAGTTTGTAAAGCTAAGCGGCAACAACTGTTCATTAGGAACCAATTTCAACTGGCTTCTCCCCGTTATCGGTACTTTCTGACAGCCAACAACGAAAGCGATAGCCAGCATAAGGATTATGACTTTTCTCATTTGTTTATATTTTGTTTGGTAGAGTATTCTGACGGTATATGACGATCAAAGTACCAGAATTGTTCAAATTTTTCTGGCCAGATGCGGTCAGCCCCTCTTTAGTCCTTAGATTTGTGGCATTTGCATAAGTTTAATATAAGGCAGATAAATGACCGTTGTGCTGTGTTGCCAGCGCGGTGATTGAACTAAGGCTGTTGATAAATGCGGGGGTTCCCGGCACTACTTTTATGAAAATTATTTGCGTTGGCCGTAATTACGCTGAACACATCAAAGAACTTAATAACGAACAGCCTGAAGATCCCGTCATTTTCATGAAGCCCGAAACGGCTATTCCCTTAAAACACGACCCTTTTTTCTACCCCGACTTCTCCACTGACGTTCACTATGAAGTAGAAATTCTGGTTAAAATCAACCGGGTCGGGAAGAATATTGACGAGAAGTTTGCCCATAAATATTACGACGAGATTGGCGTTGGCGTTGACTTTACAGCCCGCGATGTTCAAAGCAAACTAAAAGCAAAAGGCTTACCCTGGGAATTAGCTAAAGGATTTAACGGCTCCGCACCTATCTCCGGCTTTGTGCCGAAAACTGATTTCCCGGATCTACAAAACCTGAATTTCAGCCTGGACGTCAATGGTGAAACCCGCCAGCAGGGCAACACCAGCCTTATGCTCTTTAAGATCGATTACCTGATCTCGTTCGTGTCGCGGTACTTCCTTTTGCAACAAGGCGACATTCTGTTCACCGGAACCCCCAAGGGAGTTGGCCCGGTTCAGGTCGGCGATAAGCTAACCGCTTTTATTGAGGGCAAACCAATGCTTACGTTCGATGTAAAATGAGCGTTTTTGACTTGTTAAGCACGCATCTTAACCGTTCCAACGCTTACATTTTCAATTGATTTAGCTTTTGAGACAAAGACTGATTTATAATTTGGTAATAGCCGCCCTGGTCAGTTCAGGACTGGCAATGGGGCAAACTGGTTTGACCTCAACACCAAAAAATTCGACAGCCCAGACAGGTTATATTCAACCCGGCACTATACAGGACGGTTATTTTCAATTTCCTATTCAGCCGGGGGGGGCCAATTCCCTGTCGGGTGGGATGGGCGATTTACGTCCGAACCACTTTCATGCGGGTTTGGATATCCGCACCGGTGGCCGCGAGGGGCTGGATGTTCACGCGGCCGCTGATGGCTATATATCCCGGATTGCGGTCTTTACTGGAGGATACGGCAACGTTGTCTTTATTAAACATCCCAATGGCCTTACCACGGTATATGGTCACCTCAAGACACTTAACGATACAATCGGTACGTTTCTTCGGGATCAGCAATACCAGAAAAAAACCTTTGAGATCGACCTTCGCCCTCAACCGGGTCAGTTTCCCGTTAAACAGGGCGACGTCATTGCAGCCTCTGGAAACACGGGTGGGTCAGGCGGACCACACCTTCACTTCGAGATTAGGGATGCCAAAGACAATCTGATTAATCCGCTGCTGTACGGTTTCTCAGAAATTCAGGACAACGTCCCACCCTATTTTGAACGAGTGGCGCTGAAAACTATGACGGCCACATCGCGCATTAACGGCGAATATCAACGGGTCAGCTTTGCCCCTACCCGACAGTCTGATGGTTCCTATACGATAACAAAACCGATAACAGCCTCCGGCCTGATCGGTCTTGAAGTACTTGGCTACGATAAGACCAGTGGGTCACCCTACCGCAATGGTATCAGTTGTCTGGAAATTCGTCTGGATGGACACGAAGTCTTTGCCTACAACATGAACAGTTTTCCGAACGAGCAAACCCGGTTCATGAACGTTCACGAAAACTATGAGGTGGAGCAGATGACAGGCCAGCGATACCACCGGGCTTACATTGCCGATGGCAACATCCTGAACCTGTACAAACTTCCCAGCAACGCAGCCTATCGCGGTCGTTTGCCTTTGCTCGATGGTCAGCCTCATGAAGTGACCTTAATACTCTATGACGCCTACGATCATTCGGCAAAACTTACCTTTACGCTCCTTCCGGAACCCACTCCAACAACGCCAAGACTGGATTCAATTGCCGTTCAGCCAGCAAATTATACAGCCGAATCTGCTGATGGGGAAACAGACGCCACGGTTACTACGGATGAGAACGTATTGAAGCTAACCATCAGACACACCCCTTCGGGTAATGCACCGGTTGCTAAACTTATTACGGGTCGAACCGTAACTGAGCAGCCAGTTAGTTATATACGTAACAACCAAGCTGTTTATCTTATAGATTTGCGGTACAATTTACCCGACTCGGTTCAATTTGGCCGGGGTGTCATTCGAACAAACTTTAAGAAACGTATTACACCCAACCGGGCAGAGGTTGTTACTGATGGGAATGTCCGGCTTGAGTTTACTACCAAAACCTTGTTTGATACTTTACACCTGGCCATGCGTTCATTACCGGGAGGTGGGCTGGAGATAAACCAGCCAACAATTCCGCTTAATGAATACCTGACCGTGCAGTATGCCCCTAATTACCCGATTGCCATTGACACCATGCGAACTAAAGCGTATTGGGTGAGTGGTGGCCGGGAAAGTTTTCTGGGGGGTAAATGGAGCAAAGGAAAGATTGAATTTAAAACCCGTTCGCTGGGTCGGTTTCGGTTAATGACAGATGCCACCCCGCCCACCGTTGAGATTCTGTCGGCAACACCAAAAGGTATCACAGCTAAGATCAGAGATGACCTGTCGGGTGTTGCTGAATTTCGGGCGTTGGTCAATGGCGAATGGGTTTTAATGCAGTACGATTATAAGCGGGCTTTGCTGTGGTCAGATAAACTGAACCCCGACGAACCGTTTGACGATGGTGCCGAGGTACTTGTTCAGGTCAAAGATCGATCCGGCAACATCGGCTCTGACAGCACAACGATCGAGGCTCCCCGGCCAGTGGTACGAAAAAAAGCTGCCCCTAAAAAAGCCGCACCCAAAAAGGGGCGGAAGAGACGATAAATTTTTACTCTGTAGGCCGGACCGCCCAAGCGGTTTCTTAAACCTTACAGGGCTGTAACAGCAAACCAATATGAGCCTGAACATTGGCGATACCGCTCCTGATTTTACGAGCACAGACCAGAACGGCAAACCCGTAAAACTGGCCGATTATCGGGGTAAAAAAGTAGTTCTTTACTTTTACCCCAAAGACAACACGCCAGGCTGTACAGCACAGGCTTGTAGCCTGCGGGATAATTATGCCGATTTACGGGCCGCCGGATACGAGGTTTTGGGTGTAAGTGTCGACGACCAGAAATCGCACCAGAAGTTTATCAATAAATTTGAGTTGCCCTTTACGCTCATCGCTGATACAGACATGCAGGTGGCTGAAGCCTACGACGTCTGGAAGGAGAAATCGATGTACGGACGAACATATATGGGCACTGTCCGGACAACATTTTTAATTGATGAGGAGGGTATTATCACGAATATTCTTCATAAGATAGATACCAAAAACCACGCAGATCAGATTTTAAAGTAACGCGGGCATCAGTCCGTCATTTTTGTTTAAAAAGCGGGTTCTCACCCGAATTACTCCATGGAAATAGAACAACTCAAAAGCACGGCTGTAGCCGTTCGACGCGACATCCTCCGCATGGTTGCGGCAGTAAACTCTGGTCACCCCGGCGGCTCATTAGGCTGCACCGATTTTTTGGTCGCCCTTTATTTTGATGTGATGAACCTGAAGCGCGATGCCGATGGTACACCTGTGTTCGATATGGACGGTCGGGATGAGGATTTGTTCTTCCTCTCAAATGGTCACATTTCGCCGGTTTTTTACTCGGTGCTGGCACGGGCGGGCTATTTCCCGGTTAGCGAGCTGGCTACCTTCCGTAAACTCGACAGCCGGTTGCAGGGTCACCCTACCACGGCTGAGCACCTGCCGGGCGTTCGCATTGCTTCAGGTTCGCTCGGTCAGGGCTTGTCAGTGGCCAGCGGTGCGGCTTATTCCAAAAAACTCAATGGCGACAAAAGCCACGTGTACGTTTTGATGGGCGACGGTGAACAACAGGAAGGCCAGATTTGGGAAGCAGCCCAGTTTGCTCCTAATAAAAAGCTGGGCAACCTGACAGCCATCATTGACCTCAACCACGCTCAGATCGACGGTACGACCGACAATGTAAACAGCAACCGCGATCTTGCCGCCAAGTACCGTGCTTTCGGCTGGTTTGTCGACGAGATGGAAGGTAATGACATTGAAGAAGTAATCCGGACACTCAAAAAAGCACAGGAAAATCCGGATGTACCAACAATGATCCTGATGCACACCGAAATGGGCTTTGGCGTGGAGTACATGGTTGGTAATTACAAATGGCACGGCACCGCCCCCAACGCCGATCAGTTAACCCAGGCATTGAACGGCCTGCCTTTATCAGTTGGTGTAACGGATTACTGATTTTGACTTATGCAGAGACGCAATCCCTCGCGTCTGTCGCATTTACATGACCAGGAAAATCCAGGTCATCAATAAAAATATTTGGACGAAAGAGGTACAATGTACATCTCCATTTCAAACGAATTCATGAAAAAATACGAATACACAGAGAAAAAAGATACCCGTTCGGGCTTCGGCGCGGGCATTGCCGAGTTAGGCCGTTCAAACCCCAACGTTGTTGCTTTAACAGCCGATCTGGCCGGTTCCCTCAAACTGGATACGTTTATTAAAGAGAACCCGGAGCGGTTTGTGCAATGCGGTATTGCCGAAGCCAACATGATTGGTGTATCGGCGGGCCTAACCATTGGCGGCCATATCCCCTTCGCTACAACCTTCGCTAACTTCGCCACGGGTCGAGTGTATGACCAGATTCGCCAATCAGTGGCGTATTCGAACAAGAACGTCAAGATATGCGCATCCCACGCCGGTTTGACACTGGGCGAAGACGGCGCAACACACCAGATTCTGGAAGATTTGGGCATGATGAAAATGCTGCCCAACATGACCGTTATCAATCCCTGCGATTATAACCAGACAAAAGCTGCGACCCTGGCTATCGCTGAACACGTTGGCCCCGTTTATCTACGATTCGGCCGCCCCGTGATTCCGGTGTTCACGCCTGCCGACCAGAAATTTGAAATTGGCAAAGCGTGGACCGTAAATGAAGGCAAAGACGTTTCGATCTTCTGCACAGGTCACCTCGTTTGGGAAGCCATCAAAGCCGGTGAAATCCTGGCCGGGGAAGGTATTGAAGCCGACATTATCAACATTCACACCATAAAACCGTTAGATGAAGAGGCTATTCTGGCTTCGGTCAAGAAAACGGGTTGTGCGGTATCAGCCGAAGAGCACATGATCAATGGTGGTTTAGGCGACAGCGTAGCGCAGGTTCTGGCCCGTAACTACCCTGCTCCACTCGAATACGTAGGCGTTCATGACACATTTGGCGAAAGCGCCACACCCGACCAGTTGATGCAGAAATACGGTCTCACCGCCGACAAAATTGTTGAGCAGGTGAAAAAAGCAATAGCTAGAAAATGAAAAGAGTCAGTAGGTTAGTAAGTCAGTAAGTTAGTAAGTGGCTGACGCCAAAGCAAAACGCGCCCGTGCGGTCAACCACTTACTGACTTACTGACTTATTGACTTACCAACTATGTATGACTGACGAAGAGATCCTCATTAAATACCGCGACCCGTCGAGCCGGAACTACGCCTTTAATCTGTTGGTGCGCAAGTATCAGCAGAAAATCTATTGGCATATCCGCAAAATGGTTATTGACCATGACGATGCTGATGATTTAGTGCAGGAAACGTTTATAAAAGTCTGGAACAGTCTGGAACAGTTTCGGGGTGATAGTCAGTTATATACCTGGGTATACCGTATTGCGACCAACGAATGCCTTAACTTCCTGAACAAAAAACGCCGGCGTTTTTTCCTACCCATTGGCGATGTGGAAGGTGAGTTAATGGAAAAGCTGGAAAGTAACGCCAACTATGTTACCTCGGGCAGTGAACCAACCGGAGAGGAAGTACAGATGAAGCTGCAAAAGGCGCTTCTGAAACTTCCCGACAAGCAGCGACTCGTATTCAACATGAAGTACTTTGATGACATGAAATACGAGGAAATTTCGGAGATCACCGGAACTTCGGTAGGAGCCCTAAAAGCTTCATATCATCTGGCCGTTAAAAAAATTGAGGATTTTATAACGAAAACGGATACGACCGATTAAACCCCGGCCGCTGGACACTGTCCAATACCTGAACTGAGAAAGAATTGTGTAATACGCACACCACTTACCATGAACGAGGATAGAAACTTCAGGCTTGACGAACTACCACCCGAACACCCGATGCGGCAACTTCCGTTTGCGGCACCGGATGGCTATTTCGATACGCTCCCCTCTCGGGTACAGGCGCGTGTACAACAAAAGACAAAACCTGCCTTCCGTATTAGCTGGTCTTGGCAGCGTACCGCAGCCTCGTTGGTAGGTGCCAGCCTGATTGCCTTACTGGTTTGGCAAACGATACCACAGCGACAGGAAGCTCTGCCCAGCGAAGCACTCGCCGGCGTGAGTAATGAAGTCATTAGCGCTTACCTCGATGAGCAGGGTATCAATGCAGATGAACTGGCCGACAGCCAGCAGCTTCACTCATCACTGGGAACGGATACGACGGCGATTCAATTTCTGAACGTTCAGCCTATAGACATTCAGCAGCACATTAAGGAGGAGTACTTCACAGACAATCCGACTTTCGGCTCCTGATTTATTAAGCATGGTTAATTTTACCGCGATGAAACACGCATGGATTGGCTGGATGATTGCCCTGACGCTGACGACTCAACTCGTTTATGCGCAAAACGATCTCAACGGACGCCAGAAAATTGAATCGGCAAAGATTGGACTTATTACCAATCGCCTTAACCTGACGACTGATCAGGCTCCCCAATTTTGGGCAGTTTATAATGAATACAACGCGAAAAAGCAGGAATTGAACCGGCGAATTCGACAACTGAATAAAGAACCGGCGCGTGCAAACCTGAATGATAACCAATTGGTCGACGGTTTACGGGAGGTGAATGCCACCAAACAAAAACTGGCCGACCTCGATGAGGAGTACATGAGCCGATTTTTGAAAGTTATCAGCCCAGCGCAACTGAAAGAGTTGTATAACACGGAGCAAATGTTCAACAAAATGCTTTTGAACAAGCTGAACAACTCAAATTAAGCACTTATGCAGTAGTAGTTAAGCAAATGCCGGGCTTCCGGAGCGGTTAACTGGTTAAAAATTTGATAATCAATCATTTGTTTGCAGAAAACCAATTAACCAATTCCCTGTTAGCTTATCTATTATTACTTAAAAAGATAAAACAATACGCAAGAAAAAGCCTGACAGTTGACTGTCAGGCTTTTTCAGGTTTTAAGCACTAGTAAGAAAGGGTCTTCTGATTACTTATCCAACGTGAATAATGGCTGCGTAGCGGACAGATGTTTACAGGAAAATTCTACAAACCCGCGACATCTTCCCACCATTCATTTCGCTCAATATACCCACTTCACTGAATTAACTACTCAGCACTAACTAACGTGAATAATGGGTTGATTAGCTTAAAATCTAGCTTATACGCAGTTATCACCCACGTTATACAGCGATTAGATCAAAAAGATTTAACCACAGAGGCACAAAGAACACAGAGGTTAAATCTTTTTGATCTAGCCTGGATTCTGATCTTCAGTTAAACGAATGCTAACCTGCATTTAGCCATTATTCACGTTAACTAAGCATCCTTAAGGCATTTTCAGCGAATAAAGCTGGTTGAACAGGAGTTTAAATGTACCTTGTGCCTGTGCGCGGAAGGTAATTTCCGGTCCGAAGGCCAGAAGTTTACCGGAGCCAATCGGTGCCATAAATGCGGCCACCCCATCCTGTAAATAGGACTGTCCCCATGCCCATCCACTCCGCAAGGGCTTAGCGGTCGAGAACCATGCCAGCGGTTTAACCTCTCCCTTCGCAATCGCGTCGGGAGCGATTTTAAATACTGGACTGGCATCGAAATAAACATCTGTTTTTGATGGCATACCCCAGGTTGCTTGCTGCGTGGAGTCCAGATCAATTTGCAGAATGCTGCCGGGAATGTAATATTTCTCCGCTGGCAGTGAACGTTCCTGCCCACTGGCAGTCATTTCAACCAGGGCATTCTTTACGGGTAAACCGAGGTGATAGGCCAGGTTTGTACTGGAGCCAATCGTGACAACGTTGCCACCTGCTTCCATAAACTTCTTCAGCTGCGGAATCGACTTCTCGGGCGTGATTTTTCCTAACCAGGGGCGATATTCACTCGGCAGCTCTTCGGCTTTAGGCTCTCTACCCCCGCCATACTCGCCTTCCCCACGACCACCAGCCGCATTCCCCATTGCGGGAATAGCACGGGTCACGAAGACAATAACATCATATTTCTTTTTCAAATCACCAGCGTCGATGTCCTGTGGATAAATCAACTGCATCGGAAAATGGTACTGCTCCATCAGCCAACGCACCCAGCCCGATGGCATCGATCCACCGTAAGTATCCCACAACCCAATTCGCAAAGGGGTTACTTTGCTCATTTGAGCTGTTGGCTTTTTAGCCAGCCCGATCACGTCAAGACCTAAATCACTAACAGATTTATCCAGTAAGGATTTTGCCTTGGTCGAGGCTGGAATAAAAAACGACCCCGCTTCAACGCCCGACTTATCGCCGGTGCCGTTCGGTAGCCGATATACGTCGACACCCGATTTGAGCAGATCATTTACAGCAATGAATGAGTTATTAGCCCGTGCGCCCAACACATACCCGGCCGCAGCAGAACCAGCCACATGCCCTTTAGGGGATTGAAGTTCGCCATAAGGCAGTTTTTTGAATGGCCCGTCGAAGCCATCCAGCACCCGGTCAAACTGTACGCCCATCTGGAAAGCCAGCGTCCAGCCAGCGGCATCATACGGACGAACCGGAGGCCCGCCAGGATATTGAAAATCATTAGGGTGATCCTGTGGTTCGAACATGTCAATGACGTGCGGCCTAAACGCCTGATCGGTCTTTACGATGTAAGAACCCGCCGGGTATTTTTTACCAGCCACCGAAAAATCGGCAGTAGCCTCCTGAATCTGAATACCGGTCTTTATTAACGCATTAACAAACTTAACCGCCGTTGGAAAGTCGGGTTGGTTAGCCGGAATGATGAACCCGCGAGGATCGCGCAGTACAGGGGCCTTCATGATCGTATCGAAATACTTAAGGGGCATTCCACCACCACGGGGCAGCAGACCGTACTGATCCGGACCTGCCGCAGCCCCTGCCGGGTTTTTCTTTTGATCGGCCTGATACGCCTGCGTAATCGCATCAATCCGCTTTGGCGACAAGGTCCAGTAGTCTTTACTGCCTCGCTCAATGGAGTTCTTACCCATCCGGTAGATGTTATACAGCAATTCGTCGGCATGACGGGCGGCATAATTCAGCGTCGCATAGTTCAGTGATACGGAATAATCGATCGACTGCTTGAAATGCCATTTTTGCGGAGTGACCGGGAATGGCGTGTTTCCATTTGGAATCAGGCGGTTGGGTACGAGTGGAACATCTTCAGGGGTTGGGTTGCCAATGATCTCGGTTAGCAGACCGATCATGTTGTGAAAGTGCGTGGTTGTCCGCAGACCGCCATTGTACCAGGTTGAAAAAACCGAGCCGCCAAGACGGGTGAACCCTGGCTTGTTCTCGGCGTTCAGCCGGTTGATCATAGCCGCGCCCAACGCATCGATACCGGTTATCATCAATGGATCGAACACGTAATTGAATGGGTCACGGTAGGGCGGCCCGGCCAGGACCGAACCGGCAGGACCGCGCTGGTGGTGGTTGTACATGATTTGCGGCATCCATTCCACAAACAACTGGCGACCAATATTCTGCGACTCTTTCATGTTCATGATAAAGAAATCGCGGTTATTGTCGTGCCCTACGTACTTCTGATACAAACGGGGTAAGTTATCCAGCGAACGCTTTTCTGGCGTTGGGTTGCGCATGTACCAGTTCGATACGATCTCCTGACCGTCCGGATTGGCATGGGTCATCAGAATGACAACATTATCGAGAATCTTGAGGGTTTCGGGGTCTTTACGACTCACCAGTTGATAAGCCGTTTCAATGAGTTGGTGCGTACCTACCGTCTCAGTTGCGTGCAAGCCGCCATCAATCCAGACAATGGCTTTTCCTTCAGCCGACAGTGCACGAGCCTGCTCTTCGCTAATACCTTCGGCACGGGCCAGTTTTTGCGATATACTTTTGTAGGTATCGAGTTTCTTCAGGTTTTCGGGAGAAGAAACAATCATCATAAACTGATGACGCCCTTCTTCTGTCAGACCAATGTCGGTGAGTTTAGTGCGGTCTGAAGCGGCCAGCTTCTTAAAGTAGGCTTCGGTCTGGGTGTAGGTGGCGAGGTGATAATCGTCACCAATGTTAAAGCCAAAATGCTCTTTAGGCGTGGGAATCGTCTGAGCCTGTACCGTCGGCAAGCCGATTAGCAGGACAAACATGAAGGAATGGAGAACTTTTTGAATCATAGAAGTAGTATGTCAGGTTGTCGATGTATTGACCCTCCAAATTAGTGACTTTTGGGCATACGCCCGCACTATAATTCCAAAGGATAACTAATTTTTCCACATTAGTGCCTTTTTTTATACTGCACTTTAACATTAAAGCAAAAGTTAATTAGGCATTCTGGCCGATTTCTCAGCCGTAAGGTTTATGCACAAAAAAAGTGGACACAGTCTGCATCCACTTTTTTTGTAAGCCCTTTTACGGACTATATATTCCTGGCACCGGTTTCCTTCCAGCTCCTCGACGTTGCCGATTCGATAACAGCCTCACAAACTTTCTGGGTTTCCAGGGCATCCTGGAAGGTTGGCGCACAGGCCTCTCCAGTTTCGAGACTTTGGAAGAAATCAGCGGCCTGGTGTACGAAGGTATGTTCATAGCCGATAATCGTACCGGGAATCCACCACCGTTTCATATAAGGCTGATCACTGTCGGTTACTAAAATGGAACGCCATCCCCGAACGATCGAATCATCTGAGTGATCGAAATACTCCAGACGGTTCATGTCGTGTAAATCCCAGCGGATAGACGCGTGTTCGCCGTTGATCTCCAAGGTATATAACGCCTTGTGTCCGCGAGCATAGCGGGTCGCTTCGAAAAGCCCCAGGGAGCCGTTTTCGAAGTGGCAATGGAATATACAGGCATCATCGATACCCACTTTTTGCACTTGTCCGGTCAACTGGTGAACGCGCTCTTTGATAAATGTCTCCGTTACAGCCGATACATCGGTAATGGCTCCGTTGATCCACATAGCGGTATCAATACAGTGGGCCAGCAAGTCGCCGGTTACTCCAGACCCGGCCGCATCAGAATCCAGGCGCCAGAGGGCGGTGCCACCCTGCGGCAGGTCGGCGCTGATGGTCCAGTCCTGCAGGAAATTGGCCCGGTAGTGGAAAATCTTGCCTAGTTTACCTGAATCAACGATCTGTTTGGCCAGCGTAACGGCTGGTACCCGGCGATAGTTGTACCAAACGGTATTTTTAACGCCAGCCTTCTCAACAGCTTCCACCATCTGCTGAGCTTCAGCAACGGTACGGGCGAGGGGTTTTTCGCACAGAATCATTTTGCCGGCTGCAGCTGCAGCAATGGCGATTTCGGCGTGTGAATCGTTGGGCGTACAGATGTCGACAGCGTCGACGTCATCACGGGCAATAACCGCCCGCCAATCGGTTTCCACTGATTCGTAGCCCCACTGATCGGCGAACTTTTGTACATTTTCGGCATTCCGCGAACAAACCACTTTCAGAACCGGACGGTATTCCAGTTCAGGGAAGAAGTCGCCAATGCGTTTATAGCCATTCGAATGCGTCCGGCCCATTAAGCCGGTACCTATTAATCCTATTCGTATCTCTTTTTTGGGTGTCATATTTCAGGTGGTTATTTATGTAGAGACGCCATACGTTACGCCTTATACTACAATTAATTGCCAACAAAGAGACGCAAGGAACTGCGTCTCTACTCGTACCAACCGTGTTCTTTACGAACCTTGATCATGGTGGCCAGAATGTCGTTCCAGGTTTGCTGGTTCGTCATAACCGCGTTGGGAAACATACAACCATCCCAGCAAATGTGTTTAAAGGCTTTAGTGAGCACTCCGTTTTCATCGCGCAGCCAATAACCGGCATCATGAACGACGTCAAGCTTACCATTTGGGTCCAGTGCCTGGCAGTGACGACCCGTTTTATCATGCGAACCTGATCCAAACACAGTTCCGTCGTTTTGGGCAACGTGGAAGTCGATTGTCCAGGGGCGTAATGCTTTGGTTAGTGTTTTTAGTGCTTCATCCAGAGCAGCCCGGTCACTCCAGTCGAAGTCGGGGGGCAGAATACGGTCCTGCTCCCGGTTATAGCCCATAGTGTATAAAAGCGTGTGGGCCATATCGGCTTGAAAACCCATATTTGGCCGATCCACAGCTTCGAGTGTTTCGAGCATCGTTTTCCAACTGTGCATACCACCCCAGCAGATTTCGCCTTCGGCAGCCAGTTTTTCGCCATACTCAGCGGCCACATCGCAAGCTTCCCGGAAGGTCTGGGCAATTAGTTTGGAGTTTCCGGCAGGATCGGCGTCCCAATCGTGAGGAGAGCTGGCCGAGTCGATGCGCACGACGCCACTTGGACGAATGCCGAGTTCGGTTAATTTTTGACCAATATGGCAGGATTTCCGCACCATCTCCACGAAGTTGGCCCGGTCCTCCTTACTTCCCATGGCAGGTCCACCCCATATCGGAGCGACCAGAGAGCCAATTTTCAGGTTATATCCTCCTACTTTATCAGCCAGCTTTTTGATTTCATCATCCGATATATTGACATCAATATGTTCGAATAGCGCCAGATCAACGCCATCGAATTTCACGCCATCTACTTCGGCCGCAGCTGTCATTTCCAGCATGGTATCGAAGCCAATAACGGGTTCAGAGTCAGGGCCTTTTCCAACAACACCCGGCCACATGGCGTTGTGAAGCTTGGGATAGTTATTCTCGTTCATTGGGGTTGGTTATATGGTTTATGAAAGGTTATAACACAGAGATGAAAGGAGATGCACAGAGATTTACTTAAATAAAGGAACCTCTGTGCATCTCCTTTATCCTCCGTGAATCTCCGTGTAACAATAATTTATAATACCAAATCAGGATTGGCGGGCCCGAAGTGTTTCAGCATGACAATGGGGTCCGTCGATGAGGCATTGACGATGGTTACGCCTTCCAGAGCCGCTTTTTCACTCACGAAGAATTCATCATTGGTCAACTGACCGTACCGGATCATCGTTGGTGTTTCAATGTCCCAGTCATTCAGTTTGCCATGCCCCTGCATCATGATCAGGCCGTAAGCTGCGCTGTCTTTGATCGTCACAGTCTGTCCGGGCAGCACCGTAAGCTCTTTGGCGCTGAAAGCATCGGATTTATAGCAAACCCATGTTTCAACATAGCCTTCCATTTCTTCGAGCGGCCGTACGGGTTTGGGTCTCATGAACCGGTTTGCCATCATCTGGGGGTCGACGTTCAGATCCCAGTCGATGGCTTCCATGAGTTGGTCGTAATCGCCAATGCGATCTTTGGGTGTGCCATTCCATAGCAGCTCTTCCGGAATGATCGCTTCGTTCACCAGCGACTGATACATGGCGAACACGTCCGACGCTTTCTGCGGTTCGTAGGTACACATGCTGCCGGGGGCATGAAGTAATCCCGGTGGCACATCCCAACCCGTTCCCGGCTCCAGCCTATAGGCCGACGAGTAGTTGGTAATTTTGTTATCGCCTTTCGTGAAGTTCTGCAGACACTCTTTTATCTGTTCTTTCGACGTTCCCGGTGCGATACCAAAGAATGTATATGGAAAATCGCCACCGTGGTTGTTGACCTGTGGGGGGAAATAATACGCTTCGGGTTTGCCCAACTGGCCAATCAGAGCCGCCTGTTCATCGTTGTGGTGCAGGTGATGCGGTAACGGCCCCATGTTATCGAAAAACTTGGAATACATAGGCCAGGCACCGTATTCATTCCACAAACGGTCACCAATGAGTTCACCTTTCAACTCACTCACCGCATCTTTTAACAGGAACTGAACCTCCTGTCCATTATCGTTAAAAACGACATGGCTCAAGCCTTCATTTTCGCCCGTTAGCGGGCCATTTTTAGCGGGTGTGGTCGACGAGAACCAGCGCTCATCGATACCGCCCCGCTCGCCACCCAAAACATAATAATCATCCGGGTGTAATTTAATTCGACGGCCCGGCACACAAAATGATCGGGGTACCCAGGTTGGGGTTAGCCGCAAAACCCCTTTTCCTTGTTCTAATGCTTTTTCAATGACACTGAGTGTTGGTGTTGTTTCCATTATAGGGTGTATTAATAGTCAGCTAAAGTTGTTTGGCAAGAAAGTCATCAATTGTCACTTTCTCATGTAAAATTTCTAATTCAAGATCATAATGCCGTGTTTCTCCCGGTGCCAGAAACAAAAGTTCGTTCTGCTCGCGGGCTTTTGCCTGGCCGATGAGGGGGTTGGTCGTCGGTTCAAGACCGGTGACGTACTCCCCTTTTCCCCAATGCTGCCAGTTGATGAGCCAGGGCAGTTGGGCCTTCCGGAAGCGAAGGGCTACGGCCATCCCCAGTTTAGCATTGTACAAACCGGCGTTACACTGGCCTGAGTTGTCGGGAGCGGCATCAATGGACGCTACGGCTTCACCGGTGCCGCTATGCGAATCCAGCGGGGCCGGGCACTTCCGAAAGTCGTTGCCTTCATGAAAAATGTCGGCATTGATACCGCCATCGCGTGCCTGCCAGTCCCCTTTCCAGATAATATCCGTTCCTTCATCCACCAACGGCCAACCGAAATTGAAGTGATACAACAGCATGTGTGGCGCAGGGGTATTGGCCCGATTGATGACCTCATCGTGAATCCGGATAAAAGGCTGGCCGAGTGTCCCGGAAATGGTCCGGCGCAGCTCGAGACTGGGACCAAATATTTTGGTTTCCCTGATTCGGCCAGTGATGCTCATCTCCAGTTGCCCCCTAAGCGGATCGGGTTGGATGATGGATTCGATTTCGGCCGGGCAGTTGCTGATCTGCCCATGCAGACCGCGTTCGCCATAAGCATCCTGTTCTGGCCCACCCACGTGCGAGAGACCGCATGTGGTGAGCAGACCACCCCCAAACGTACGAAGCCAGTCGGCTCCTTTGTCGGAAAATGGCTCGGGAGGAGTAATGCCGGTGTGACTGAGCCAGGCCAGACTATGCTGGTTAAAAAATGCATCAGCAATGTCCATGGCGCGATCGATAACCACTTTGTACCGTAGACCGGTGCCGGTGTTAATCCAGGCAATGCGCGTTCCACGACCGGTACCGTTGTCCAGGATGGATGTTTCGATGCCGCCAATCTGGGCTGGGTTGGATACTTTGTCTGTCCAGGATTGTTGAGTCAAGATTCGTTATTAGTTAAGTGGTTAAATGGTGGAGTAGTCAATTGGTTTAATGGTCGAATCATCATTGTGTAACTGCAATTAACCACGCCACCAATTGACCACTTAACCAATAACCAAATTACAACTGCTTCAGCATCAGGTTTCGGTACTGAACTTTCATAGGCGGGCCTACGTGTACCTGAACGCCCAGAAGGCCTTTCGATTTACCGTTTACGGTATCTTCATCAATGACTTCACTCATCAGTACATCGTTGATGTAGTGCTGTAATCGATTGCCTTTTATGACGAGCCGAAATGTATTCCAGTCTTCACTCTTGATTAGCGTTTTAAGCGAGTCTGAACTACCCAGCGAGCCGGTAACGGTCAAACCACCCCATGCATTTCTCTTCACATTGGCCCGAACAGCTTCAGGTGTTGCCTCCCCTGTATAGGGCGGTATCGTTGTTTTTTGGCCGCGATACGCCAGAGTTGTCCGTTTCCGTTCTTCGTAATTCTGTCCTGTGTAGCGATTTTGGCCATCGATATCGGCCTGATAACCACGTAGGGCAAAGGGCACATCGGTCAACTGCTCGCTTCGGTAATTAATACCGGAGTTACCCGCTTCGGTAATATTAAACTCGCCTTTGAATTCAAAATCTCCAGGTTCACCACCGCGCCAGATGATAAAATTGTTGGTCTTGAGTAATGTGGCGGGGGTTATCTCTCCAACCAGATTACCGTTTTCTACCCGCCAGTAGGTTGGATCGCCCTCCCATCCTTTGAGTGATTTACCATCGAAAATCTGAACAAAGCCGTTCTTCTTCTTTTGAGCTACGCATGACGAATTAATGCTACCCGCCGTAATAACGGCCAGCACAAGACCAAGCTGAATAAAGTTGAGCCTCACTTTTTTAAGCATAAGAGTTTATTTTTTAAGTGTAGCGCGGGTTTCCACGGCAATGGCCGCCCCCACCCGCGCTACTTAATTATTTACCTTTCGTTCCGCCAGCAGCCGCTTTATATACCTCATTATTCTGATTTCCGCCTGATTTCAGGTAGGCTACCAAATCCCTGAGTTCGTCCGGGTTCAGGCTATTAATCAGACCAGGCAGCATGATCGAAACGGTTGAATTTTTCTTGGACACCACATCTTTTTTAGCAACCTTCCGAAGCTCGTCGGGCGCAAACGGGTTTTGCGAAATCGAGTAGTTGGCCTTATCCTCATTCACCAGACGACCCAGCACAGACTGACCATTTTTGAGTGTAAAAATGGTAGACACATACTGATCCGAAATAGCTTTATCGGGGTGAATAATAGCTTCAAGAATATCTTTATTCGAGAAACGAGTACCAAGCTGGGTCAGATCCGGGCCTATATCGCCCCCCTGTCCACCCATAGAATGGCAACGGCTGCAAAGAATGGCCGAGTAAATCTTTTTCCCGGTATCGAAGCTACGCCCGGCTAGTCCGCTATCAATAACGGCCACGGCCTTATCCAGCTCCCAGCGTCGGCCCGGTCCCTTGGGGGCATAATCCATAACAAAGTCGTTCCCGTTGGCCGTCAACAGATCGGCCCCCGAAAGCTTGTTATATTTTTCAACCTGCTCTTTCGGTACGTGATTCAAGGCCAGTTTACGGGCTCTGTCAATGAAGCCGACGTAGCTTCGGCCACCCTGGAACTTAAACGCATTATTGAACCAGGTGAAGTACTTGGTCCGCAGTTCGGGCGTCCAGCCAGCATCGGCACGGCTCAACATAACGGCATAGAACGTCTGTTGTAACGGTGGCACCTTTTCCAGCATTTTAGCAATATCCAGACCGTACTGAGGGTTACGAAGGATAAGGTCGGAGGAGGCTGTTGCGGTTTCAAGTCCTAAATCTTTGCTGCCTGCCTCATCTTTTATGTCCATCAGCGCCAGTGTTTTATTCACAACACCCGGCGCATCCAGCGAAATCAGCACCCGGCTAAGTCCCCGATTCAGCAGAGCTGTTTTGGCGGGATAACGTGGGTTGAGGTACGCAATAACTTTATCCCGATCAGCCCCTTCAGGCATGCCCATCCGCAGGAAGACCAGTTCAAAGGCGCGACAGAGATCAAATTGCTGCGACTCCGATAATTGATCATACTTAATGGACACCAGGGCGTTCAACAATTTGCTTTTCTGGGTAGGATCGCCGTGTCGGGCGAGTGCAATGGCTGATTGCGTCAGGCGCTGGGGGTCGGTTTCCGCAAATACCCGATCCTGCCACTGCGCTACCGGCTGGTGCTCAACGGCGATCCGGGCGGCATACCGCACAAAGCGATCGGGATTATTCAGATTCGGCCAGGCGGCAGCCAAAGCAGCCGGATTAGCGCCCTTATGGTATTGCTCCAGTTGCGTTCTTAATTGGTGCTCTTTGGTAATAACGGGTGTTTTGGCAACCGGTGTTACCGACTCGGTACCGGTATAAGTAATCCGGTATAAATCCGACTCCAGTCGACGACCACCCGTCAGGAAATACATAGCTCCATCGGGACCAAACATACCATCGGTCAATGGCAGTGGCGAACCCGAAATAAACTCTTCCCGTTCGGCTTCGTAGGTTGAGCCTTTGGGTTTGAGGTAAATCGAGTAAATAATGCCGAAGCTCCAGTCAAAGGCAAATAAAGACTGGCGATACCGTTCCGGGAAACGCGCCTTGGCGCCGTACATCAGGTTCGTTGGCGATCCCTGTCCAATGTTCAACAGAGGTGGCAAATTATCCGGGCTGCCGGGCAACCATTTCCCATTACCCGTACGCCAGCCAAATTCGGCACCACTGGTTACGTGGCAAATGCGGGTAGGCCGGTACCAGGGCAGACCAAAATCCCACTCCATATCGGAATCATAGGCAAACATGTCGCCTGCTTCATTGAAGGCTATATCGAAGGCATTCCGGAAACCCGCACCCATCAGTTCCCACCGCTTTCCCTCCGGGTCAATATTAGCGATCCAGCCGCCCGGGGCCATACGGTCGTTGGCATGCCCGCGCGGATCCTTTATCTGTGGGAAGAGATTGTCTTCTTTCCAGTTTGGTGGTAAGCGATAGGCATCCATTTGCGGCACGTCGACGTGATTCCCCGCCACGAGGTATATAGACTTTCCATCGGGCGAAAGCTTCATACTGTGCGGACCATGTTCGCCCTCCTGCCCTTTCAGTTCCTTCAGCAGAGTAATGGTTTCAAACTGATCGTCGCCGTTCGTATCCTGAAGACGGTATAACCCGGTAGGTTTGTTGAACTTTGGGTTCACCCGGTTATTTACCATCACATAGAGGCTATTGAAGGCGTACAATAAGCCCTGGGCATAGCCCATGCCGACTGTCGTATCGCCGGGCTGAACAACGCCAACCTGCAACTTCTCCACCTTTGGCTGCTGCGCCCCTGAGCCGATGGGGGGTATCTCCAGTCGATACAAAAAGCCGTACTGATCGGAGGTAATCATCCGGCCTTTATCATCAAACGTCATCGCTACCCACGAACCCTGCTTGTTGTCGGAAGGGCTGTAGATATGTTCGGCTTTGAAGCCAGGCTGCAGTTTCAGTTTGTCAAGTTTGGGGTTGTCTGCTTTGGTCGTTTCGGAAGTGACTCCGCTCATGTTGACCCAGGATGTTCCAACCAGAACAATGGCTGAAACAGCTAGCAGCAACTTCGCTGATCTGTTGGTAAAGAACATAATTTTATTGAGTAAGTATGTTAATTGAAAGCCTTGCTGTTGGCCTGTTGAGTGCTGATTGATAAAATCTGTTCTGGTTTATGAAAAGCAGGATGAACAGCCAATATACCGACAGATTTTGGGCTGGCAGGGGAAAGAAAAGAAGCAGAGCCGAAACGATTCTGCTTCTGTTGAATCATAATTACCAACCTAGATTAAACATTAAAATCTTGTTAATCGAATTCCTACTCTATGCCTTTAATAACCTTATAAGTCAATTCAATTGGGATCAGATGATTTCATGTAAAATCATCTGATCACCGTTTGTCAGAAATAAGGTGTCAATGCCGCTTCAACAGCTGGAAGCGCATACGTTTCATCTAAAACCGTAAAGGCGTTTGGCGGGGGAACGGCTCCTTTGGGGAAATAATAATCCTGTGGATTTGCTTTCACCCGAGCACCATAGGCCGTGATCACCTCTTTCACCCGACCCGTCCGAACGAGGTCGAACCAGCGCTTGTTTTCGAAGGCCAGTTCAACCCGGCGTTCCTGATAGATAGCGGTACGCATGGCGGCCTGCGAAGTTGCAGTGGTTGCAGCCAGACCGGCACGTGTCCGTACCTGATTCAGGTACGTTGCGGCCTCACCGGTTTTTCCCTGTTCGTTCAAGGCTTCAGCTAAAAACAGCAACACTTCGGCATACCGATACACGTGCCAGTTTGTACCCGTGTTATTATGTAACGCATGCGGACGGGCTAGTTTTTTGATGTATGGATACACCTTGTTTTCCCGTAGACTCTGGCTGAGCGTTACATAGCCAATGGAAATATCTTTCCGCTTATCCCCGGGCTCGTAAGCAGCAATAATATCAGGGGTTGGAATATTGTTATTCTCGCCCGAGAGAGACTGTGCATTCGAGGTTCCCGTGATGGGCGCTAATTCGGCCGCCGTTATGGGCGTTGGAACGATGCGATAGATCAGGTTACCATTTAACCCCGCTGAGCCCTCCAGATACTGCACTTCGAAGACCGACTCTGCATTGTTCTTATTGCTCGTCGAAAATGAAAAGGCGTTGTTATAATCGGGTGTGAGTGTGTACCCATCGTTAGTCACTACATCCTTCATAAGAGTTTCGGCTTCGGCCCACTTCTTCTGAACAATGTAGACATTGGCCAACAGGGTTTTAGCTGCGCCTGATGTGGCCCGCCCCGCTTCCTGCTTCGCCTTATTAGGCAGCAGTTTGGTAGCTTCCGTAACGTCTTTTATGATCTGCGTATAGATTTCCTCAGTCGACGCTAAAGGCAGTGCCGCATCCAGACGACCCACCACCGGTATCAAGTGCATGGGCACTTTGCCAAAATAACGGACCAGTTCAAAGTAAGCAAACGCTCTCAGAAACAGGGCCTGCCCTTTCAGGTTATCCTTCGTAGCCGGTACCGTGAACTGTACATTATCAATCAGTGCCAGCACCTGGTTTGTCCGGGCAATAATCTGATAGTCGTACCGATACTGCTGCAGAACGTTATCATTAGCCGTTACGCCATTCGCCGTTGGAACGGCAAAGTCGGCAATATTTTCGGTTGGGTCCACGGCGCCGAACAGGATGTTCCGGGCATAGTAGGTATTGTCGGAGTGCATCTCGCCCAAAATCCAGGCCCGTTCGTTAAATATGAATCGGAGTGGTACATAAGCTCCATTCACTGCCTGTTGAAAGTCGGCTTCTGTTTTAAAGAATGTAGCCGAACTCAACGCTGTTTCAGGTACTGCCGTTAAAAAATCCTGTTGGCAACCAGTTAGGGCAATGCCTAAAAGCCAGGTCGCAATAAGTTTTGTTTTCATTCTTGATAAGAAATAAGAATGTTGAAAAAATAAGGTTAGATAAGCCTGATTAGCTTAGAAATTCAGATTGATACCCACCGTGTAGGTACGGGGAACCGGGTAGTTCGAGAGATCGACGCCCTGGCTTAGGTTGCCGCCATCTCCATTACCATCACCCTGAGCACTGGTTTCCGGGTTTGGACCACCCCAGTATTTAGTGAATACATACACCTGCTGAATAGAGGCATACAAACGGGCGGATTTAAAGAATCGATCCAGGGCACCGATGTTATAACCAAGTGTTATGTTCTTGATCGTGAAGAACGAGGCATCGGCCAGGAATTGCGAGCTGTTCCAGTCGCGCTCGACACCGGTGAAATTTCCACCACCATTGGTAACCCCAAACTGCCCTTTACCGGGTGTGATAACTGTACCGTCGCTCTTAACCCGGAAACGATCCTTCACGCCTTCCACCATGTTAAATACGGCATCGAGGTTAGCGGTACTATACAAGTGACGTACCCACAACTGGTTGCCATAGGAACCGGAACCCGCAATCGAGAAATCGAATTTGCCATACGACAGGTTGTTGGTGATACCGTAGGTAAATTTCGGGAACGGGCTACCGATAATGGCCCGGTCGTCCTGGTCACCGCCGTAGCTGATAACCCCATCGCCGTTGACATCTTTGAACTTGATCGTACCAACCGCCGAACGCCCTGGAATGATCGGCGAATTTTTAACTTCATCCGTGCTTTGGTAGTACCCCTGCTTCACCATGCCATAGAACATCCCGAATGGCTGACCAACTTGCGTAATGTGGAACGAGCCATATACCCGGTCAATACCTGGTGCCAGCGAAACAACCTGATTACGGTTGAAAGAGATGTTGGCGTTGGTGGTCCAGCGCAGGCGGCCCGTTGTGTTCTTGCTCGTCAGTGAAAACTCGTGCCCCCAGAATTTAATCTCGCCAATGTTGTCATTGAAGTTGGTAAATCCAGCTTCCTGCGGGATTTGTACGGCGTAGAGGAGGTTCGTTGTCCGCTTGGAATAGAAGTCATAAATGAACTGAATCCGGTCGTTGAACAGTCCCAGATCAAGGCCAATGTCGAACTGCTTGGTAGTCTCCCAACCTAAGTTACTGTTAGCCAGCGACGTAACGACAGCGCCGGTAGCAACGTTATTGCCGAACACAGCATTTGTCGTGTTATTAACCAGCGCATATTGGGTATAGTTACCAATGTTGTTGTTACCAATCACACCATAGCTGGCTCTGACTTTGGCAAACGACACATGCTGATAATTTTTCAGAAAATTCTCATCCGACAATACCCAGCCCACCGAAGCCGATGGGAATGTACCCCAGCGGTTGTTCGTACCGAAACGGGAAGATCCATCTGTCCGGACGGCCGCCGTAAACAAATATTTTCCTTTGTAATTATAGGTTAAGCGCGACAGGTAAGACGTCAGTGCCCATTCGTTCACGCCATTAGTGGTACCACCCCGGTTTACGTTGAGTGCTCCCTGAATGGTTGGAAGCCGGTCATCGGCGTAGGTATCAGCCTGTATGCGGGTAAAATCCTGCCGGAAACGCTGGTTGGTGAAACCGGCCAGCAGCTCAAAGTTATGATCGTTAAAACTCTTGTTATAGGTGGCCAGGTTTTCGTTTAGCCAGGAAACGTTCTCCGTACTTTGCCGAATGGAAACGGCCGTGGTCGGGATGGGAACGTTGATAGCACTAGTAGCGGTAGATGGGTTGAAGAAAAAGAATTTGGAGTTCAAATACTCGACGTTGATGGACGAACGAAGGGTCAGCCCCGTAATTGGCCGGTAAGCAATATACGCATTGGCCAGCAGGTTGGTGTTTTTCGTTTCGTTAACCAGTTCATTAGCAGCCCGTACCCAGTTTGGATAGGCAAAAATATTGCCCGTACTACCCGGAAGCTGGTTAAATTTTGTGAGAACACCATTGGCGTCATAAATGGGCATAATTGGCCAGGTGTGCAGGGCATTGAACAGAATACCGGTACCCCGGTCGCCGTCAGTTCTTGGCGTATTGTCGAATACATACGATGGCGCTACATTGAAGCCTACCGTTACCCGGTCGGAGATGTTGTAGTTTGAGTTCATCCGCAGCGAATACCGCTTGTACACGTTATTCAGTACAACCCCCTGCTGGTTGAAATAACCAGCAACCAGAGAAGTATTCGACTTTTCCTTGTTCGACGACAGGCTCAAATTATAGCTCTGTATAGGCGCTGTCCGGATCAGGGCACCGTACCAGTCGTTGTTTTTCCCTTCATACTGAGCAGGATTCTGAAATTCAACCGGGACGGGCTGGTTCGAATCCTCATAGTATTCTTTTTTAAACTGAGCAAACTGAACAGCATCCAGCATTTTTACCCGGCCTTTTTCCGGTACCTGCTGAACACCGGCGAATGTATTAAAGCTGATATTGGTTTGCCCCGGCTTTCCTTTTTTCGTCGTAATCAGCACAACACCGTTTGCTGCTCTTGATCCGTATAAGGATGTCGACGCAGCATCTTTAAGGACGGAAATGTCATCAATTTCATCGGGGTTGAGCTGGCCGATGTTACCCGTAATCGGGAAGCCATCAATGACGTATAACGGATCGCTACCGGCAGATACCGACACCTGCCCACGAATCCGGATATTGATACCCTGCCCCGGCTTACCGGTTGTCTGGTTGATCTGAACACCAGCCAATCGTCCTTGTAATTTCTGACCAATCTGCGAAACCGGAAGGTCTTTTATCTCCTGAGCGCTCACGGTTTGAACGGCCCCGGTAATTTCTTTCTTTAACTGGCTACCATAGCCTACAACCACGACTTCGTTCAGTGTCTGATCGTCGGGCGTGAGCGTAACAGACAGGGATGTTTGGCTGCCAACGACCACCTCTTTTTTGGCATAACCAACAAAACTGAAGACCAGTGTTGAGTTGGCATTGGGAACAGCAATTCTAAAGCTACCCTTACCATCCGTGGTGGCACCCTGAGTTGAGCCTTTCACGACAACACTTACCCCTGGCAATCCGTCGCCTTTCTCGTCGGTCACCTTACCCGAAACGGTAATGTCAGCAGACACTTCTTCACGATGCAAGGGGGTATTCAATGCAATCAACACACGCTCATTTGGTAAAGTCCCTTTGGGCTCCTGGGCAAAGCTCGTATAAGAGCCCGCTACCATACTTAGTGCTACTAGCTGATAGAGTCTTTTCATGGATGTAAGTAGATTAAAGATAGGGTTGTTCGGCTAGATTGGCTTCAGGAAAAAGTCAATTGAATAGCCAAATATTACCAGTTAGTATCCTCCAACTTTCCTATACCTACCCATAACTATCATTATTTAAATAATTTTCTTAGTATTTTGAATATATAAATTCTCTTTGCGCCTTAGACAGATATTTGCTTACTTACCGGCAAGTAGGCCGTACCAAATTCATGCAAGGTTACCCTACACGTTTACTTTCTTTTGCCGTCTCAATCAGGCTGTTTGTTACTCACAAAGACCTAAAGATTTTGAGTACGTTCGTGCATTTATCTGCTTTTATTTCCTTCAAGACCAGCCTAGCCTGTTATGCTTTATCACATTAAGATTAACGATTACTCAAATACACCGAAGTACCAGCAGATTTACAACTCAATTGTGGAGGGTATCGAAAACCGGGATATTTTGCCCGGCGACAAGCTTCCATCCATCCACGAGCTTTGCGCGGAGTTCGACATATCGAAAGGCACTATTGAACGGGCCTACGAACTTCTTAAGGAAAAGGAAATAATCGGAGCCGTTAAAGGGAAAGGATTTTATATCAACTACACGCCCACCGGCAACAACCTGAAGATATTTCTCTTATTCAACAAGCTGAGTGCTCATAAAAAAATCATTTACGATTCCTTTGTCGAACTGCTGGGGCCGGGCGTAGCCATCGACTTTTTCATTTATAACAATGACTTCCGGCTCTTTCGGGATTTGATACAGCGACAGGCCCGGAATCATACGCATTATGTTATTATCGGGCATTTCTTTGAAGGGGGCGAAAAGGCGGACGAACTGATTAACAGCCTACCCAAACACAAGCTTATTATTCTGGATAAATTACTGGAAGGCATAACCGGTAGCTACGGAGCCGTATTCCAGAATTTCGAACGCGACCTTTATCAGGCCCTGACGGATGCGCTACCGCTTCTAAAAAAGTATTCGACGCTCTGTATTTTGTTTCCGTCGTACAGCTACCACCCCAAGGCCATCCTGAACGGATTTTATAAATTCTGTTACGAACATGGCTTCAAAACACGGGTGATCAACACCGTTGAGGATGAGGTGATCCAGCCGCAGCATGCCTACATTAATTTGATGGAAGAAGATCTGGTCGAGCTGATCAAGCGCATAAAAAAGACCCCCTACCTTGTTGGGCAGGAGGTCGGTATTCTTTCCTATAATGATACGCCGTTAAAGGAGTTTTTGCTGGACGGCATCACGGTTATTTCCACCGATTTTGCTCAGATGGGCCGCACAGCCGCCCAGTTAGTGCTGAATGCCAGTGTCGAACATATCGAGAACCCGTTTCATCTGGTCGTGCGGAAATCCTTATAGTCTGAACCGGGATTTTCTCATGATTTAAATGATTTTCACGATTATACAATCAATGAGAAGCCTTTATTAATGCCGCCAACTTGCTTCTATAATCAAGAAAATCATAAAAATCATATAAAAATCCCGGTTCTGATTAATAGCGCACCACTTTAAACTTGGAAATGCCACCATCGAAACGGATGAGCATTTTCTTTTTGGCAGCATCGTAACCGGGGCTAACGAACTCACCGCCACCTACACTGGTGAAATCATCCAGCTGTTCGATATTCAAGGCACCGTCTTTCTTGATTCGGCACCCTACTTCTTTAGGAACCCGGACCGTAACCGAAGCAGCTCCAACATCCAGTTTGATGTCGGACTGATCGGCTTTAGCGCCCAGCTTCAGATCGAGTTCAGCGGCCCCTACACCCAATTTAAGGCTTCTGACGGCATATGAACTCAGGTCGAGGTCACCCTGACCAGCACCCAGCGCCACATCCATTGTCCAGATGGGTGCCGTGTTCAGGTGTACATCAACCCGGTTTTCGTAGTTGCCGTCTTTCAGGTCGATGTTCTGTTTCTCTTCCGTTGGCTTCAATTCAATGGTTGGAATACGCGTCGTTTCATCGCGATCAACCGACATTGAGTAGCTACCAACGCTCTGTTTGGTATCGGCCTTAATGAGTTCGCTCGTTGGGTCACTGATGATAAACCGGCCCGCGCCACCTGACAATTTCAATACAGCCTCCCGGGTGTCGGCAGACATGGGTTCAGCAAAGGTGTTTGAATGAGTTTCATTACGGTCCGAATCCCGACTATCGCGCTCAGACCGGTAATCCTCTTCATTATCATTATCGCTATCATCATTCCCGTTGTCATCATCCGAATCGTCACCATCGTCGCCATCCGAATAAGTACGATCGTTATCGTCATCGTCATTATCCCAGCGCATGTGGTAACTGTCACGGTCCCGATCATGGGAGAAAAAACCGAATAGCGTTGTCGGTACGGCTACCGCCAACATGACCGTCGTGATGAAAGCGGCCGGATTGCCCCGCCGTTCCAAAATCATATTGACCCCGGCTAAAATCAGCAGAACGGGCCATAAGTTTACCAGCGAATGCCAGTCAACATCGAGCCAGCCTGCCCGGCGAGCCAGGAAAAGCACACCGAGCGTGAGCAGAAAAATGCCCCAGAATAATCCGTTATTACGTTTCATATGCGTGGTTTGAAATAAGCTACAGGACCGGGGCCGCCCGTGCGGTATGATGTCCCTAACGTCACAGGCGTCTATGCACCATACCGCTCGGGCGGCCCCGATCCTATAGCATACTTCATTTACAAGGTTCCGTTATTGGGGTCGTTTTGAGTTGGGTCGCTTTTGTAAGGATCACTGTTGTAAGGATCACTTTTGTAGGGATCATTCTGATTGTTGTCGTATGGGGTTTTGATCCGATCCCGGAAAATCAACCACAAACCAATGGCAATTAAAATGAATGGCCACAAATCTCTGAAACTGATATCGAAGTAGCGGTCAATCAGAAACATGATACCAAGTAAAATCAGAACGGCTCCACCAACTAGGCTACGGTCGGGCGATGCGGGTTTATTGGGATTGTAAGGATTCATAGAGAAAACAGGGTTTGCGTAAACAGTTGATTGAGCCACAGAACCCGCAAAACGGCGCTCGGGTAATGCGATCCACAAGATAACATAAATGATGAAGGCCGGGAAATGGGGCAGGAAAATCCCGACCACAAACAGTACACGTACCAACGTGCGATCAATTCCAAAATAATCTGCTAATCCAGCGCAGACGCCCCCAATCTGGGCCTGGTCTGCTATTCGTTCGAGTCGTTTGTTCATGGCTTCTAGTGTCTAAAACCGATGTAAACCTAGCCGGTTTACCAGATCGACGGAAGCAGAATAGGAAGAATGGACGCGCTTATGGATGGATGTATGTTTTCAATGATAGTAGGTAATACATAGTACTGAAGGAGTCGTTAAGTTAGTAAGCGGCTGCGCCTAAGTTAGTAAGTGGCTGCGCCCAAGTCAGTAAGTGGCTGACGCATGAGTGTTTCTTTCGCGCGTCAGCCGCTTACTGACTTGGGCGCAGCCGCTTACTAACTTAGGCGCAGCCGCTGACCGACTTAGGCGCAGCCGCTGACCGACTTAGGCGTAGCCGCTTACCGACTCGCTCAATCCTCCTCTATCGCTTCCATGATATCCATCAACTCGCCGAACTCTTTGTTTCCGGGTTGCTCTTCGATACCTCCGCTCAGGGCAATACCTTTTACGGGAAGATCGGCCAGTAGCTGGTGGACGTTTTCGACCGATATGCCGGTTCCTAACAGGATTGGATAGCGAGACGCCTGCCGTTTTAAGAGTTGTTTTATATCCTCATCCAGGTGCATTGGGCCGTTGCTTTCGAGCAGGACATAATCAGCATTGGATGCCCCTGTTTGCAGGACTGTATCAAGTTGGTCGAAGGTGAGCTGAGCAACACCCACCCGTAAGATGAAACGGAGATCTTCCTCCGTTTTTGTCAGCGTACTCAGGTAGGGCAATAAGGCCGCTTCGTCGACCTGTAAAAGATCTGGCTGGTACGAGCTTAACAATTGTTCGATTACCTCAGGATCGGTCGATGTAGTTTCGCCGACAATCTGTACGCCCGCTACCCAGCCCCGTATCTCCCCAAATTTTTTCGGGTCAACATAGTCCGGCGAGTCGGTATCCATCGAGAAGCCAAGCATATCAACACCCATCCCCGCACAATAACGAGCATCGCTGAGGTTCGTAACGTTCGAGATTTTAACCAGCGTCTTCAGGGCCATAGTAGTAGGTAATCGTAGATTTTTTTTGACAATACATATTCGCAAAGGTACTTACAGACCAGCATTTTATTACCTGAACGCCGTTTGTATTGTTCATCACCGGACATTGGTGTACGATTTCGGACAAGCTATATTTTACCAAATCCATGTTTACAAGCGGGAAAGGCCGATTTTACGAGTTGGCAAAGCATTTGTTCTACAAAAGTTGATCTTATTCTTTTGGCATGAAACGAACGTACCTGGGTGAGTTTGAAGAACTGGTATTATTGACGGTAGCTGTTCTGCACGAAGGTGCTTACGGCGTTGCCATAACCGATGAGCTGGACCGTCAAACGGGCCGATCGGTCAGTATCAGCGCGGTACACGCGGCCCTGCATCGACTGGAAGAGAAAGGCATGCTCAAGTCGCAGATGGGTGACGCCACTGCCGAACGGGGCGGCCGTCGGAAACGACTCTTTACCGTTACCGCCCTGGGCAGCCGGGCATTGCACGACATACGGGCCATGCGCGATCAGTTGTGGGAGTCGATTTCGCCAAATGTCTTACCGACCCTCAGTATATGAACGTATCCCAACCACCCCGCTGGGCCGACCGGCTCCTCGAATGGTTCTGCGCCCCACATCTATTGGAGGAGGTGCAGGGTGATTTGCATGAGCGCTTTACCCGCGAATTAAGCACGATGGGTGCTCGACGCGCAAACCGTAATTACTGGATCAATGTACTGCGCTTTGTACGCCCGTTCGCCCTGAAACGCCAACCACCCCGCTATCCTTCCGTCTCTTTATTCAGTCCGGCTATGTTCCAGAACTATCTCAAAATTGCTTTACGAAACCTCGCCCGAAACAAGGCGTATTCAGCCATTAATATCATTGGACTAAGCATTGGTCTGTCAGCGGCCATGCTGATCATGCTGTATACCAAAGATGAAGTTAGTTACGACCGGTTTCATGCAAAGAACCCTTCGATTTACCGCATCACCAGCAAATCGCTGACACCGGCTGGTATTGTTGAGCAGTTACAGCCCTACACCGGCGTTTTTCCAGGACCAAAATTCCACGAGGGCGTCCCGGAAATAACAGCCTTTGTTCGGTACCGGGAAAACCATCGGGATATGAAGGAGGGCAATGACATAAAAAGCCAGTCCGTCCATTACGCCGACACGAACTTCTTTTCGGTATTCACCTTCCCGCTCCTGAGCGGCAACCCGAAAACCGCGTTGCAAAACCCACAATCGGTTGTCATATCGGAGGACGTTGCGGAGAAAAACTTCGGGACAACAAACGCACTGGGCAAAACGCTGTTTTTCAGAGGAGACGAGCGTTTTGAACCCTATACGGTGACGGGCGTGGCTAAAAAAAGCCCGCAAAACTCGTCCATCAAATTTGACGTGCTCATGCCCCTCGTGATCGAGGCTGACGAGATGGCCAATAATGAAAACTGGTTCAGTGTCTTCATGAATACGTTTGTGCTGGTTAGTCCGGGGGCCAACCTGAAAGCCGTAGAGGCAAAAATGAATCGGGTTTACGTGGCCGATGCCCGGGAAAGTATTAAAATCGTAGCTAAAAAGTACGGTATAACGGGCAAAACGGTGTACACGCTTCAACCCTTTACCGATATGCACCTGAGCAAAGAGCTACCGGCCAGTAACGGGCTTGTCGACGAGAGCAATCCCACTTTTTCGTACATTCTGTCGGGTATTGCGCTGTTCATCCTGCTGATTGCCTGCATCAATTTTGTCAATCTGACCGTAGCCCGCTCTTTAAAACGAGCGAAGGAGATAGGCGTCAGGAAAGTGGTGGGCGGGGCCAGAACGCAGCTAATCATCCAGTTTCTGGGCGAGTCGTTTTTACTTTGCCTTGTTGCTTTTCTGCTGGCGATCGGCCTGATTGAACTGGCCTTGCCAACGTTCAATCAACTCGCCAACAAAGCCCTTGCGCTCTCGTATCTGTTTGATGTGAAGTTAGTGGCCGGGTACATCATCCTGTTTTTTGTCACAAGCCTGTTGTCCGGTTTCTACCCGGCGCTTATTCTGTCGGGCTACAATCCAGTTCAAACCCTGTATAGCCGGTTCAATTTGTCGGGAAAAAACTACCTGCAAAAATCACTGGTCGTACTTCAGTTTACGCTGGCCTCTTTTCTAATCATTGCCTCCCTGACCATTTATTCACAATTCAAATTTCTGACCAGTAAAGAGTTGGGCTACGACGATAAAAACCTGGTCATGATCAACAAGTCGAATCTGAAACGCAGCGAAGAGAAATTACTGAAAGACGAGCTGCTTAAAAATCAGAACATTATTGATGTGGCACCCAAAAATGGCGGTTTCTGGGGGACAGTGGCTAAAATCAACGGAGAAACGCAAGTGAACTTTGCTTACGAAACCGTTAATGAATCCTACCTCCCGCTCTTCAAAATACCGATCACAGTAGGCCGTAATTTCTCTGCGGCCTACCCATCCGACTCGTCGCATTCGGTGTTGGTCAATGAAACGTTCGTAAAAGAAGCTGGCTGGAAGAACCCCATTGGTCAGGTCGTCGATTTCTGGTTCAGAAACGAAAAATACACCGTTGTTGGCGTGGTGAAAGACCATCATTACCAGTCACTAAGCGAAAAAATAAAGCCGCAACTGTTTACCATGAAGCAAAGCAATGAGTACGG
Source organism: Spirosoma aerophilum (assembly GCF_054782495.1). Lineage (NCBI taxonomy): Bacteria > Pseudomonadati > Bacteroidota > Cytophagia > Cytophagales > Cytophagaceae > Spirosoma > Spirosoma aerophilum. The sequence continues at coordinate 2,113,685 of NZ_BAAGSJ010000013.1, forward strand.
TAAGGCTTTCATTAAAATTAAACCGGGGACCGAAACAGCCAGCCTTCGGCATATCGAGAAAGTCTTCAAAAAATTGTTTCCCCTGAACCCGTATTCCTATTCGTTTATGGAGCAGGAAAATCTGAAACGGTACGAGTCGGAAGCTAAATGGAAGCAGATGGTGCTCTTCGGGGCCATTCTCACCATCTTTATTTCGTGCATCGGTCTTTTCGGTCTGGCGACACTCTCCGCCGAACGTCGCACTAAGGAAATCGGCATCCGGAAGGTACTGGGCGCATCGGTTGGCAGTGTTGTTCAGTTGCTGTCGACCGATTTCCTGAAGCTGGTTTCGCTGTCGTTCATATTCGCGTTCCCTGCCGCCGGGTATGCCATGAATGAATGGCTCAACAACTATCCTTATCGAATCAGCATTGGCGTCTGGATGTTCCTGGCTACGGCATTCATTGCCATAACCATTGCCTTTCTGACCGTTGGCTGGCAATCATTGCGAGCCGCCACGATCAACCCGGTCAAGAGTTTGAAAGCGGACTAAGGGCAGCAAGTTGACTTACTTCCTTACTCTTTTAACTTCTTAATCCCTCGACGTTTATCTCTCTGCTCTGCGCTCACCGCTCACCCCCGCCACCTTATGTCCTCCGCTATAAAACCGCCCCGCCAGGCCGACCGGCTTCTCGAATGGTTCTGCGCTCCGCACCGGCTGGAGGAAGTGCAGGGCGATTTATATGAGCGATTTATCAGCGATGTGCGTGAGGTGGGAAAGCAACGCGCCCGCCAGCGTTACTGGGTCAACGTGCTGCGCTTTGTACGCCCGTTTGCCCTGAAACGACAACCCAGTCAGTATATCTCGTCACCCTTACTACATCCTGTCATGCTACGCAACTACCTCAAAATTGCTTTCCGCAACCTGACAAAGCATAAGGTCAGCACGCTTATCAATCTGTTTGGGCTTACGCTGGGTGTAACGGCCTGCCTGGTCATTTACCTCATTACAAACTACGAACTGAGTTACGATACAACGCACCCAAACCGCGACCGGATCTACCGGGTCGTCGGCGAAGCTCAATATGGGGCAGCGGGCGAAAAACACCCGGTCGGTTTCGTTCCCAGCCCGGTGCCGCTAGCCATGCGAACCGAAGTGGCCGGTCTGGAAACGGTGGCGGCTTTTCACAACATCGAATCCGATGTGCTGATCCCCAACGGCAAGGAAAAACCAACGCGTTTTGAAAGTCGGCGACGAACGGGCGGCACCGCTGACATCATCGTAGCAGAGCCGCAGTATTTCGATATTTTCACCTATCAATGGCTGGCTGGCAACCCTAAAACCGCCATGCGGGAGCCATTCAAGGTTGTTCTAGCTGAACGCAAGGCCCGTACGTACTTTGGCGACATTCCCCTGTCCAGCATGCTGGGTAAGGAAGTGATCTATCAGGATTCTGTTCACGTGAGTGTCTCGGGCATTGTGAAAGACGCGGCACAGCCCACCGATTTTACCTTCACCGACTTTATTTCTTTCTCCACCATCCGGGCCAGTCAACTCAAGCGAGAAATCAACCTCGACCAATGGGATGACCTCTGGTCGGCTTCGCAGGCGTTCGTGAAATTGCCAGCCGGTGCAACTCCTGATGAGTTGACCACTTCGTTCCGGCAATTCTCGACCAGGCACTTTCAGGGCGACATGAAATTTATTCCGACTTTACAGCCCCTGTCCGATCTTCACTTCAACGCCGATTATGATGACAATTACTCCCGAAAGGCCCATTTACCAACGCTTTACGGCCTGATGGGAGTAGCCGCTTTTATTCTGCTGATTGCGGCTATCAATTTTATCAACCTGGCCACGGCGCAGTCTATACAACGAGCCAAAGAGATTGGCGTACGTAAGGTACTGGGAAGCAGTCGCCAGAGCCTCATATTTCAGTTTTTAAGTGAAACGGTCCTGCTCACTTGTGTGGCGGTATGCGTGGCTCTGCTGATCGTGCAACCCATTCTTACGAGTTTAACTTCACTAACTCCAACGGGTCTGTCAGTCAATTTGCTCAGCCCGAAAACCTTACTTTTTCTGGTAGCCGTTCTGGTCAGCACGTCGCTGCTGGCCGGGTTGTATCCGTCTGTTCTGCTGTCATCCTATGTACCCGCGCTTACCCTCAAAGGGCAGAACGCCCTGAAAGGCGGACAGAAGGGTTATTTGCGCAAGGGCCTGATCGTGTTTCAGTTTACGGTTTCGCTCGCCTTTATTATCGGCACCCTGATGGTAGGACGGCAGTTGAGTTTCATGCGCAACAAAGACCTCGGCTTCTCGACCGATGCCATCATTGAGGTGAATACGTTACGCGATGACAAAAGTCTGGTTTTGGCCGAGCGTATCAGGAAACTAGCCGATGTGGATCGGGTTACGATGCAGTGGTTCCCGCCCATGGGCCAAAGTTACATGGTGACGAAACTAAAATACCGGGGCAAGAAAGAGATCGAAATGGATGTTTCGGCCAAAGTGGGCGACGAAAATTTTATCCCCTTGTATCAGCTTCGTTTTCTGGCCGGGCGGAATTACCGAAAAAGCGATTCACTCCGGGAAATGGTCATCAATGCAACCTACGCTAAAGCACTCGGTTTCAAAAAACCAGCCGACGCCATTAACCAGCTCATCGACTTTCAGGGGAAACAGGTTCCCATCGTGGGTGTTGTCGCCGATTTTCACGAACAGTCATTCCACGAAAAAATCAGCCCCGCGTTCATTGGCTATATGCCCCGTCAGGCTAAAAACATTGGCGTCAGGCTGGCAACCAAAGGCAGACCGGCGGACGAGGTCAAAGCGACGCTGGCCCGTATGGAACAGCAATGGAATGACGTATATCCTGACAATAAGTTTTCGTATTCGTTTCTGGATGATTCCATCGCCCGGTTGTATGAGAAAGAGCAGAAAACGGCGCAGCTCGTCAACACGGCAACGGCCATTGCTATCCTGATTTCCTGCATGGGTTTGTTTGGGCTGGCTACTTTCACGGCCGAGCAGCGAACCAAAGAAATTGGCGTCAGGAAAATACTGGGGGCTTCCGTTGCCAGTATCGTTGGTCTGCTCTCCAAAGACTTTCTAACCTTGATCCTGATTGCTCTGGTCATTGCGTCGCCAGTGGCCTGGTGGGCTACGGACAAATGGTTGATGGATTTTGCATACAAAGTGTCCATTGACTGGTGGGTCTTTGCGCTGGCGGGTCTGCTGGCCATCGTCATCGCCCTACTAACCGTTGGCTTTCAGAGTGTCAAAGCAGCCCTGACGAATCCGGTGGAGAGTTTGCGGAGCGAGTAATGTGGTCCTGCTTAACCACCCCCAACCGAAGCGGCACTCAACTCCCCTGTCCCATACCGTACAAGTTTTGTCCGTTTCTGGACAGTCTAACAGCCTTCAATCTTACGAAAATTACTTTAAAAGCCCGGAAACGGGCTTTTTCTGTTATGGCAGGGCATTTGCTCAGCAAAAGTAGAACTAATAAACCGATATGAAACGGTCCTACTTAGGCGAGTTTGAAGAAATCGTACTGCTAACCGTGGCCGTGATGGAGGGGCAGGCGTATGGTGTGGCCCTCACGCACGAGATCATTGAGCAGACGGGCCGTTCGGTACGCCTGAACCAAATTCACGCAGCCCTTCAGCGGCTGGAAGATAAGGGCATGGTGAAATCTGAAATGGGTGAGCCAACCGCCGAGCGTGGCGGTCGTCGCAAACGGCTGTTTACCGTAACCGCTTACGGTAGGCGGACGTTGCAGGAAATTCAGGAAGTGCGCGTCAGTCTGTGGAGTCGGCTGGTCAATCCGTTTAAACCCGTAACCAGCTTATGACAACGCCCCGAAACGTCGGACCGCCCCGCCTGGCCGACCGCTTGTTGGAATGGTTTGTGGCTCCTCACCTGCTCGAATCGCTGCAGGGCGATTTACACGAAGAGTTTGTGTATCAGGCAGAGCGCGTGGGTGAGCGACGAGCCCGCTGGCGCTACTGGCGGGATGTGCTGGGTTTTATCAAACCATTTGCGATCAAACGAAAACCGAGAAGCTGCCCATTGGGTCAGGGTTCACCATTCAGTCACTACGTATCTTCACATCATCCAACTACATCATTACTCAACCCTGCTATGATCCGTAACTATTTCCGAACCGCCTGGCGCAATCTAATCAAGAATAAATTTTACTCGTTCATCAACATTTCAGGACTGACAGTCGGCCTGGCAGTAGGCATTCTCATTTTACTATGGGTGCAGGATGAGTTGAGCTTCGACCGATTTCATGCCCGGTCATCCTCCATTTATCGGCTCGAAAACTGGGCAGGAACCGGTAGCAGCCGGCAGATCTGGACAGCCACCGTAGCGCCCATTGCGGGCTTTGCCAAACGGGAAACGCCGGAGGTGAAAGATGCCGTTCGGCTAACGGAGAACTATTCGTACACCCTCTTCAAATACAAGGACAAGACCCTACAGGAAGAGAAATCGTTCTTTACCGACCCAAGCTTGTTCTCGGTATTTGACTTTCCCCTCGTTCAGGGCAACCCGTCGAAGCCATTCCCGGACAACAACTCCATCATTCTGACCGAGCGTACAGCCAAACGATATTTCGGCAACGAAAACCCGATTGGGAAAGTACTGGCAGCGAATGACAACACCTCGTTTACGGTCAGTGGCATCATCCGGGATTTCCCAAAAAACTCTTCGATCAAAGGCGATCTGTTCCTCCCTATTTCGTTGTTCTTCAAGAATGTTTACGCAGGCAACAGGGACGGGAAAAACATGGACAATGATTTCTCGCAGTTCAGGTATTATACCTATCTGTTGCTTCAGCCAAACACATCGATTGCCAGTCTGGCGACTAAACTCCGAACCATTCATCTTCGCAACAAGCCCGACGATACCGACCTCACGTATCTGCTACAGGCCCTGCCCGACATGCACCTCTACAAAGCAGACGGCACGGAAGGCGGCATCGAAACCGTCCGAATGTTTTCTATCATTGCGCTGCTGATTTTGGCGATTGCCTGCATCAATTATGTAAACCTGTCGACGGCCCGCTCACTGCTGCGCTCTAAAGAAGTAAGTATGCGTAAAATTGTGGGGGCGGCCCGCAGTCAGTTGTTCATCCAGTTTCTGGTCGAAACCACGCTGCTGTTCTCGCTGGCAGCCGTGTTGGCCTTTGGCCTGCTAATTGGTCTTCTGCCGCTTTATAACGACCTGTCGGGTAAAGAACTGGTCCTGAATTTTAGCGACTACCACATCTGGCAGATTATCGGCCTGACCATTATCGGTACGCTGGCCACGTCGAGCATCTATCCGGCAGTATTGTTGTCGTCGTTTGAGCCGCTCAAAGCCCTGAAAGGCAAAGTGTCGGCCCGGCTGAGTGAAGCTGCATTCCGCAAACTGCTGGTCGTCATTCAGTTCGCGGTTTCGGTTATCCTGATTACGGGCACGTTCATCATCAACAACCAATTGCAATACATCCGCTCCAAAGAACTGGGGTACGACAAAACGCATGTGTTCGCATTTAATATGCGGGATATGGGCAAGCACTATGACGCAGTGAAAGGCAACTTACTGAACCAACCGGGTGTAACCGCTGTCACGCGCGCCAACGCTAATATTATTCAATTGGGCGGCCAAACCGGCGACAATCAATGGGATGGCAAAGCACAGGGCGAAACCATGATGATGCATACGGTAGCCATCGACAAAGACTTCATTCCGTTCTTCAACATGAAGCTCCAACACGGAGCTAATTTCACCGGGGCCGTCGCCGACTCGCTGCATTTTATCCTGAATGAAACGGCGGTTAAGGCCGCCCGGCTTACGAATCCCGTAGGCAAGCGGTTCAGGCTCTGGAAGCATAACGGTACCATTATCGGCGTGGTAAAGGACTTCCATTTTGCGTCGATGAAACAAAAGATCGAACCCGCTATCTTTTATTACGAACCCGAAAGCCTGGGGGCTATTTACATCAAAACTACCGGCAAGGAGGCCGAACACGCGATTGCTTCGGCGAAACAGTCCTGGAAGCAATACAATGCGGACTTCCCGTTCGAATATTTCTTTCTGGACGATGTATTCAACAACCTTTACAAGTCTGAACAGCAAACCGGGCTTCTGTTCACGATCTTTTCGTCTATTGCCATCCTCATTTCGTGTCTGGGCTTGTTCGGGTTAGCAGCCTACACAGCCCAGGTGCGTACTCGCGAAATCGGAGTGCGCAAAGTTCTGGGAGCCAGCGTCTCCAGTGTTATTCAGCTCCTGGCGAAAGACTTTATCCAGCTGGTCATCATAGCCATCCTCATTGCCGTTCCAGTAGCCTGGTGGGCTATGAGTCTATGGCTTGAGGACTTTGCCTATCGCATCGACATTGAGTGGTGGATGTTTGCCCTGGCCGGTCTGCTGGCGCTGATCATTGCCCTGCTCACCGTCAGTTTCCAAAGTATAAAAGCGGCTCTGATGAACCCGGTTCGCTCCTTACGGTCGGAATGACCATTAAATAATGGATAATGGGTAATGTGCCTTGTGACCGCGAAATAACCATTGAATCTCATTTTTGATTCTTCATGAACCCTTATTCATTATGAAGCTGAACCGTCGGACCCCACCCCGCTTGGCTGACCGCCTGCTCACCCTTGCCTGTGCATCCCACCGGTTGGAGGAGGTGCAGGGAGATCTACACGAAGAGTTCGCGTATCAGGTTCGGCGCGTGGGTGATCGGCAAGCGCGCTGGCTGTACTGGTGGGATGTGCTGGGGTTTATCTGGCTCACTTTCACGAACTGGTTATTTACCAGAGATCGTACATCTTCAGACTATTCCTCAACTTCTTTTCTTAAACCGGCTATGTTTCGAAACTATCTTTCTATTGCCTTCCGGCAACTTTGGCGGAATCAGCTATTCAGCGTTCTGAATATCGCAGGATTAACGGTTGGCCTGGCCGTTAGCACCTTCATTGCGCTGTATGTCTGGCACGAGTTTCATTACGACCAGTTCGAACCGTTTGCCGATCGCACCTACCGGATTATGTCGGTAGCCAAATATGGTGGAGAGGACATCACGTTTCCTGGTCTGCACGAATCATTTGGGCGTCAGATAAAAAGGCAAGTTCCGGAGGTGGAGCAAGTTGTCCGTTGGTCGGATGGGCTGGGTGATGTCGTATTACAATCTGACGCCAATCATCGATTTAAAGAACAGAATATTGGCTATGCCGACGCGTCTATCCTATCCGTAATGGGGTTAAAATTGCTACAGGGTGATCCCAGAACGGCCCTGAGCGAACCGGGCCGCATTGTGCTGACCCGTCAACTGGCCGAGAAATATTTCGGCGATAAAAACCCGGTGGGTAAGACGCTGATCTTCGATAAACATTTTCCAATGACCGTATCGGCGGTTCTCGACGACCTACCCACCAACTCAATCATTGCCTTTAAGGCACTGGTTTCGCTGAGTTCGATGCCTACTCTGGGAGCAAATCAACAGCAGGTATGGAAAGGAGGTGGTTTTCTGAGCACGTATGTTGTCCTGCGGCCGGGCGCTAATCCAGGCAGGGTCGAAAAAAAGCTAGAGCAGGTAAAATCAGACTTGCAGTTTACTGACATTACCGCCAACTATCTTCTTGAAGTTTTGCCATCACTACACCTCGACAGCCGCAGCGAAACGAGAAGCACCCGGCAATCACTTTATATTTTGCTTACAATAGCCTTAGTTATTCTGGCGCTGGCGATTATCAATTATGTAAGCCTAACTACGGCCCGAGCGACCAAACGCGCCAAAGAAGTGGGCATCCGCAAAGCCATTGGTGGCCAACGACAGGAGCTGGTCGGTCAATTTTTTATCGAATCGCTACTAACGACCACACTAGCCTTTGGCTTATCGCTCGTTTTGGTTCGGGTACTTTTTCCATGGGCCAACCAAGCCCTCGACCTGCATATGGACAATCGGGTCTTATCGCAGGGTCCCTATTGGGGCCTGATACTGACGTTATGGCTTGCCTGTTCGCTGATGGCAGGTGCCTATCCGGCACTGCTCTTGTCGGGATTTAGACCTGCTCTGGTGCTTAAAGGAACCTCGACGATTCGGTTTGGTGGCGCTGGTTTACGGCAGGTGTTCACAACCATTCAGTTTACCGCCAGTATTGGTTTGCTGATTTGCAGCTTGGTGCTGTATTCCCAGATGCGGCTTCTACGGACAAAGAGTCTGGGCATTAACCGGGACCAGGTAGTAGCCATGTATATCGACGGCGAACTGACGCCCCAATTTACAGCCATTCGCGATGACGTTCGGCAATGGGCCGGTATTGACAATGTGGCGACCACAAATACGAAGCTGTTTTCGAACAATATCATGACGTATTTTATGCAAACGGCAAACAGTAAAAAACAGCTCATGGTCAACGCCTTAACCGTCGACAAACCCTTTTTCGACATGATGGACGTTCACTGGCAATACCCACCTGTTGGCTGGGGAACGCGCGCGATTACCAAAGAACTGACCGTTTATAACCAGACCGTTATTAAAGAAACCGGGATTAAGGGTAATCCACTCCTACAACCGACTCCATTTAAAACATTCACGTCCAGCGATGTTATCAATGGTGTTGTCGCCGATTTTCACGTCCGAAGCCTGCACGGCCCGGTTTCACCCATGATGTTGACCGTTGTGAGTGATACAAGCCGCTCCATCATGGCTTCCGGTGGTTATTTGCTCATTCGGCTAAAGCCGCAAACGAACATGCCGGAAGTGCTCGCCCAGCTTAAGGCTATCTATGAACGTAACCACCCGGCCGCTCCCTTCGACTATTACTTTCTGGATGAAGCGTATAACAACCTGTACGCCAAAGAGGAACGGTTAGCCCGTTTATTTAACGGATTCACTACCCTTACGCTTCTGGTGGCGTGCCTGGGCCTGTTGGGTCTGATGACATTTTCCGTTGAAGCCCGAACGAAAGAAATTGGTGTTCGTAAGGTGCTGGGGGCATCGGTCACCAGCATCGTTACCCTGCTCTCGAAAGATTTTTTGAAATTAGTCTTAGTTTCCATTCTGATAGCCTCTCCCTTGGCGTGGTGGGCAATGACTAAATGGCTACAGGACTTTGCTTACAAGATCGACATTTCCTGGTGGGTGTTTGCCCTGGCCGGTGGCCTGACAACAGCCATTGCTTTAGTAACCGTTAGTTTCCAGACGATAAAAGCTGCCCTGACGAATCCAGTGAAGTCGTTAAAAAGCGAGTAAGTAAAACTAATCTTAACAATTATTAACAACCTGTCTATAAGTTGTTTAGCTACCTTTCTATCCGGCTAAGCGACTTATAGACCATGTTCCGAAACTACCTTAAAATTGCGATTAGGAATCTACTCCGGCGCAAGTGCTATGCCCTGCTCAACATCATTGGTTTAGCCGTTGGTATGACATTCACGCTGCTTATTGGCAGTTATGTCTGGAGCGAATTACAGGTCAATAACGGATTACGGCATGCACCGAATCAATACCTCATCCGCAGTAAATGGAAACAGCCGGGTTTAGGCTATGAAGATGTAACGGTGGCTCCCCTGGGTAAAACGCTGAAAGAAAAATACCCTGGCTTAGTCGCTAACTATTACCGGTTCGACGTACTCACGACCGCCATATCCAGCGGAAACAAGCACTTCGTTCGGGAGGTAGCGCAAGCCGGGGATTCAACCATGATTTCCATGTTTGGTTTTACCATGCTGTATGGCGATGCCCGAACAGCCCTCAAGTCGCCAAATTCCGTGGTGATTACGGAAGAAAACGCTTTAAAGTATTTTGGTAAGACGGATGTACTTGGGCAAGTGCTGAATCTGAGCAATTATGCAGGTAGTAAGCAGGAATTTGTGGTGACTGGCGTACTGAAAAGTCTGCCTAAAAACTCGGTTACCTACCTGTGGGATTTACCGGTAAACGTCTTCATTCCCTTCAACAGTTTACAGGGACGCACGGATGCGGATGGCTGGATGACCTGGAATATAGCCAACTATATTGAGTTAAAAGAAGGCGTAAGCCCGGACGATGTTCAGAAACCCATCGAGAAAATACTAGCCACCTACGCTCCCCAATCCGTTCGGGAAAATCTACAGCCCTACCTCACCCCGCTAAAAGATTACTACCGCGATTTTAACCAGGGCATTGTCCGGAAAACGATCTATACCCTGTCGGGAATTGCCCTGTTTATTTTAGTAATGGCAAGCGTCAATTTCGTTAACAGCGCAGTGGCCAACTCAGGCTCACGCATGAAAGAGATTGGCATAAGAAAATCAATGGGTGGCCAGAAACGGCAATTGATCGTTCAGTTTTTGGCTGAGTCAACCGTACTGGCGATGCTGTCGATGCTGTTATCGCTGCTTTTTTTCGAGTTAGCCCGGTCTTCATTCGGCGATATCGTCGGTAGGAAAATCGACTCCTTTTGGACTGTATCGCCTTATTTTCCCCTTGTGCTGGGCTTGTCGACTCTCCTGATCGGAATGTTGGCCGGACTTTATCCGGCACTTATCCTATCCGCTTTACCATCGGTCGATTTACTGAAGGGTAAATTGAAGTCAGTAAAAGAGGGGATCCGCTTCAGGCGGTTCCTGATAACGGCTCAGTTTTCGATTGCGCTGCTTGTGTGTTGCGGAGCCGTCATTGTTTCCCAACAGGTTACCTACCTGTTTAACAAAGACTTAGGGTACAATAAAGAGTCGATTGTACTGCTATCCCTACCCCGCGACTGGACACCCCAGGGCGTGGCCAGCATGGAAGCCATTCGGAACGAATTGGCCCGATTGCCTGCCGTAAAAGACATAAGTATTACCTCATCAAGCCTCAAAGGCGGTCCGGCCTACGACCTGCACCTGTATCCGGTTGGAAAAGACTCCACCGAAGCCATTTCGACATCCATCCTCCAAACCGACGAAAATTTTGTTCGAACCTATCAGATCCCATTGCTAGCCGGTCGGTTCTATACGTCTTCAGCGCGGGCAGAGCACGAAAATAAACTCGTTATAAATGAATCAGCCCTGAAGGCATTAGGCTATCGTAACCCGGAATCTGCCATTGGACGACAGCTGTATAGTCAGGGTTACCGCAGTCCTTTAACCATTGTTGGCGTAACGAAGGATTTCAGTTTTCGCTCAATGAAGGAAAAGATTATGCCGACTGCCATCGGCCATGTCAACGGAGCCGGTTATCTGTTCGCTTACTTCTCGGTTAAACTTAACGCGGGTGATTTGCCCGGCTCTCTGGATAGTATCGAGAAGAAATTCCACCAACTGCTCCCTGACGCGCCTTTCGACTATTCGTTTACCGACGAAGCATTACAGCAATTGTATCAAGCCGAAATTCAACTAAAAAAAGCGGCACAGACGGCTGCCTTCCTGGCGCTGTTCATCGTTGTGTTAGGTGTACTGGCTATGGTTTCCCTGAGCCTGGCCCGGCGAACGAAAGAAGTGAGCATTCGTAAAGTATTGGGAGCGAGTGTCTCCGGGATTGTACTGTTGTTTATGAAGGAGTTTCTCCTGGCCTGGCTAATCGCAATGCTGGTGGCGTGCCCGCTGGCGTACCTGCTTATGCAGAATTGGTTGCAGACGTTCGCCTATCACATCGACGTCAGCCTGTTTTTATTTGGCTTTATTAGTCTGGTCTTTCTACTACTCATCGGCCTGATCGTTAGCACCCAAAGCATCAAAGCGGCTCTGATAAACCCGGTGAAAAGCCTGCGTAGTGAGTAGTGAAAGGGTGTAGTAAGTAGAATTAGTGGAGTGACCACACTAAGGGCAGTCCCGTCCGTTGAGTACGTCTAATTTTGCCGACCGATCGGGAAGGGGGCCGGGCCGCCGTTGCCCTACTACACGCACTACACCCACGCCACTATTCACTACTCTACTCCGCCACCGATGCAGGTAAAAAGATACTCCTATCTCTTAGAAAAGCGGCAATCCAAATCAGTACCAGCGGCAGAAATGCATTAAGGGGTGCTCCATGTGACAACTCGGTAGCCAGTGCACCGGCAAAGTAGCAGGAGAGCAGAATGAAACCCAGCTTCATGGTTTTTGGGTAGATAAACAGAGCCGCAAAGCCGATCTCCATCAGACCCAGAACTATGGCTTTGTCGCCTACTCCCGCTTTGGTGAGACTGTCAGTCACTTCCTTGGATTGGGTCAGCTTCATAACACCACTCATAATAGCCATCCCGGCAGCCAGAATGGTGAATACAATGGTTACGATTCGCATTACTTTTGGACGCATGGTCAGTACAGGTTAAGTAGCCTTTTCGGGCTGTGATTGGTCGATACAAACGTAGTTAAACCAACTATCAATTTGTAAGCAGTATACCAAAGGATACCAGTTTCCTTCAGGATACTATATAACTAACTCAATACTGCCCATTATCTTTAATCTATGAACACAACTGTTGAGACCATTGCTCCTGGCAATTGCAAGCCGACCAGCCATTCGGCAGCCGAATGTACACAGAGTGCGCAGGCGGTACAGGACGCTCTCTATGTCCTGAGCGGTAAGTGGAAGCTCCCGATTATCGTTTCCCTAAGCGCTGGCCCTAAACGCTTCGGCGAATTGCAGCGACTGGTAAAAGGCATAACGGCCAAAGTCCTCAGCAAAGAGTTAAAGGAATTGGAAATGAACGAGTTCGCCGTTCGACGTGTCTATGCCACCATGCCCGTTACGGTCGAGTACGAACTGACAGAATACAGCCAGTCGCTCAATAGCATTATCGAAGCCTTACGCGACTGGGGTATCCAGCACCGAGCCCGAATTCTGGGAAAAGATAAGCGGAACGCCTGAATTTCTCTGTCCAGATGCGTACAGGATTTGTCCGTTTCTGGACATTATTCTTTCATTCAGAATCCCAAAAAATGCCATTCCTGATCGGAATGGCATTTTTTTTAGTTTGGCCGGGCATTTGTTATACATATACACAACTAATGAACGACCATGAAGGGAACCTACTTAGGTGAGTTTGAAGAAGTGGTATTGCTGGCGGTGGCGATCCGGTCGGGAGACGCCTATGGGGCAGCCATTGTCACAGAGATTGAGCAACAGATGAACCGATCCGTAAACCTGGGAGCCGTGCATTCAGCCCTGAACCGTCTTGCCGAAAAAGGACTGGTAACGTCTGAGCTGGGTGGGGTCACGACTGAACGCGGGGGCCGACGAAAACGACTGTATTCCGTTACGGCGGCTGGCCGTCGGGCGTTGCAGGAAGTCCGGCAGGTACGCAACCAGATGTGGGAGTCTATTCCAAACACGGCCTTAATGTCCGCGTGATAACATGTACCCACGGGCTTCAGCCCGTGTTTTCTTTCAATTCCTACACGGGCCCATAATTTGGCTATGTAGCTTTTATTCATTAGCCAACTTCAGCCCGTGTTCTCTTTCAACTCCTAGACGGGCTAAAGCCCGTGGGTACAAGCCACGTTCACCATGAAACAACAACCCCGCTGGGCAAAATACTTGATTCGGTGGTTCTGCGCGCCCCATCGGGTGGATGAGCTGGAAGACGATCTGAATGAACTGTTTCAGCAGCGAATTGAGCAGATAGGGCTACGAAAAGCGCGCTGGCGCTACGTGAAGGACGTACTGAGTTTACTGAGGCCTTCTCTATTAAAACGTGAACCGACAAAAGCATATCCTAATCCGGCAATAACAACTATGCTACGCAACTACCTGACCATCGCGCTGAGAAATCTGGTTAAGAACCGGGTGTATTCCTTCATTAACATCTTCGGGCTGGCTATGGGTATGTCAGTAGCCATGCTCATTGGCCTCTGGATCTATGACGAGCTGTCGTTTGACAAGCACACTAAAAACTATGACCGGATGGCAATGCTCTGGCAGTTTGTCAAGTTCGATGCGGAGAAAGCTTCCTACGATGTGATGCCTATTCCGCTGGCTCAGGAACTCCGAGACAAGTACCCTGATTTCGAATCCGTTGCGCTTTCAAAAACGCGTAAGGTTATCGTAGCAGCCGGGGAACGGAAGCTGTTAAAAACTGGCAATTACGTTGAGCCCAACTTTATTGACATGATGTCGCTGAACATCCTGTCAGGTACGCCGTTCGGAAACAATGATGTCAATTCGATTCTCCTGTCGAAATCACTCGCCGAAGCAATATTCGGTCCCGTAAACCCACTCAATAAGTTTATCAAACTGGACAATAAACAAACAGTGAAGGTATCGGGTGTCTACGAAGATTTTCCGACAAACAGCACGTTCAACGACGTAACATTTCTGGTTCCCTGGAAATTTTATGCCGCTAATGATGAAGGCGCCAAACGCGACAAGAACGAATGGGACTCTAATTCGTACCAGATTTTTACCCAACTCAAACCGGGGGCCGATTTTAACCAGGTTTCGGCTAAAATCAGGGATATTCGAATGAAGCGGGATAATCCGCCGGGTTATAAACCGGAATTTTTCCTGCATCCGATGAGCAGGTGGCATCTATATGCCGACTTCAAAGATGGCGTCAACATAGGTGGGCTCATCACTTTTGTCTGGCTGTTTGGTTGCATTGCCGTAATTGTGCTGCTGCTGGCCTGCATCAACTTTATGAACCTGAGCACAGCCCGAAGTGAGAAACGCGCGAAAGAAGTCGGGATTCGGAAAGCGGTAGGATCGTTACGTAGCCAGTTAATTGTACAGTTTTTCAGCGAATCGCTGTTGATGGCGGTTCTTGCCTTTGCGCTGTCCATTCTGTTCGTACAGCTTACACTGCCGTTTTTTAATCAGGTAGCGGAGAAGCAGATGGGCATTCCGTGGAAAAACAGTGCGACTGCCCGGCCCCTATTCTGGCTGGCTAGCTTAGGGTTCAGTTTGCTGACTGGCCTGATTGCGGGTAGCTATCCGGCACTCTACTTATCTTCATTCCAGCCTATCAAAGTGCTTAAAGGGATTATGCGAGCCAATCGATCGGCCACTATTCCGCGTCGGGTGCTGGTTGGGTTTCAGTTCACGGTTTCAGTCACGCTTATCATCGGTACCATCATTGTATTCCGCCAGATCGACTTTGCTAAAGACCGACCGGTGGGTTATAGCCGCAGCGGGCTGATTGAAATCGGCATGAACGCACCCGAGTTGTACAGGCATTACACAGCCCTGCGGAATGATCTGCTCAACACAGGGGCCGTAACGAATATGTCCGAATCATCGAACGCCATAACCGAACAGTCGGGTGGCACCACCGATATTGCGTGGAAGGGTAAAAAGCAGGGTAGCAAACCCCTGGTCATGACGAATTACATCACGCACGATTATGGCAAAACGATTGGCTGGCAGATGAAAGAGGGACGGGATTTTTCGCGGGATCTCTCAACCGATACGGCTTCGCTCCTCCTGAACGAATCGGCGGTCAGGCTGATGGGCTTCAAGAAGCCACTGAACGAACTGGTTTATCGGGGCTCGCCACGACGCCAGTACAAAGTCATTGGTGTAGTGAAAGACATGATCAAAGAAGACCCCTTCAAACCAGTCAGTCCATCGTTTTTTGCGCTCGAATACGGAAATGTCAATACCATTAACATCCGTTTGGCTCCACAGGTATCAACCCAGGAAGCGCTGGCGAAAGTGGAACAGGTTTTTAAACGCTATAGCCCCGACTCCCCTTTCGACTACAAGTTTGCGGATGAACAATATGACCGGAAATTCGGAGTTGAAAAGCGGATTGGCCGATTGGCAGGCGGTTTTACCATCCTAGCCATCCTGATCAGTTGTCTGGGTCTCTTCGGTCTGGCTTCGTTCATAGCCGAACAGCGCACTAAAGAGATCGGCATTCGGAAAGTGCTGGGGGCATCGGTGTTCAACGTCTGGCGGCTATTGTCGAAAGAGTTTGTTATGCTCGTACTGATTGCTTTTTGTCTGGCTACGCCCATGGCCTATTATATACTCTCGAAATGGCTCCAGAATTATCAGTATCGAACCGAGTTATCGTGGTGGATTTTTGCCGCTTCGGGCGCGGGTGCGCTGGTTGTCACGTTGCTAACCATTAGCTTTCAGAGCATCAAAGCGGCTTTAATGAACCCAGTGAAAAGTTTACGATCCGAGTAGGGAAAATTGTAGTACCGATCGGGATGGTCGGGCGAATAGTAGGCTGTTAAATTGATAACTCGCCCGACCGGGACGGTCGACGGGCCGCCGTTGAGGCACTACATTATGAAACCACCCAGTTTTGCCACGCGCCTGCTACATCTGGTCTGCGCTCCTCACCTTCTGGATGAGCTGGAAGGAGATTTAGACGATCTGTTCCAGCAACGAGTCAACTCCATGGGGTTACGAAAAGCCCGCTGGCGCTATGTAAAGGATGTACTGAGCCTGATGCGGCCCAGCCTGATGCGGCCTTCCTTGATAAAACGACAAACAACAATCAATGAACACACTCAACCTTTTTTTGTAAGCCCCGTTATGCTACGCAACTATGTTAAAATCGCCTGGCGAAATCTTGTTCGCAACAAAGCCTTTTCGAGCATCAATCTTGCCGGACTGGCCCTGGGTATGATGAGTAGTCTGCTCATCTTGCTTTGGGTGCAGGATGAACGTAAGGTGGATAGCTTTCACGCCAACGGTAAGCATCTGTACCAGATCTATGAACGGCAGCACTTCGATGGAAAAGTGTACGCCAGTTATTTTACTCAGGGTCCACTGGCCGATGAACTCAAACGGTCCATTCCCGAAGTACAATACGCCAGCAATCTGGAATGGCCTTATAGTACCACCTTCGAAGCAGGGGACAAAATCAACAAGCTGAAAGGAACATTTGCCGGAGCCGACTTCTTCAAGATGTTCAGTTATCCCTTTTTGCAGGGAACGGCCGCCACGGCCCTGAGCCGTCCGGGCGGCATCGCCATCTCGCGCAACATGGCCGAGCAGTTTTTTGGCAGTCCCGAAAAAGCCATTGGCCAGTCTATCCGGTACGAAAACAAAGAAGATTTGCAGATAACCGCCGTCTTTGAAAACATACCCGCCAACTCGTCGGTACAGTTCGACTACCTGCGCCCCTGGGTTGATTTGCTTAAAGATAACGAATGGGCAAAAACCTGGACCAGTACCGACCCCGTCACCTATGTGCAACTCCGCCCCGACGGTGCCGGTCAACCCGCCGATGCGGTGCGTGTAGAGGCCAAAATCAAAGATTTTATTTATAACTATACCCCAAAGACGAAAGGGTTTCTGGTCGAACTGGGCTTGCAGCCTTACCCCGAAAAGTACCTCCATTCGACCTTCAAAGGTGGGTATCTGGATGGTGGTCGAATCGAGTATGTGCGGTTATTCAGTATCGTCGCCATTTTTATTTTGCTCATTGCCTGTATCAACTTTATGAACCTCAGCACGGCCCGTTCGGCACAACGCGCCAAAGAAGTAGGCGTTCGAAAAGTGGTTGGGGCGGCCCGCTCGGCGTTGATGGGCCAGTTTGTGGGCGAGGCCATGCTGCTCACTCTTATCGCTATGGGTATGGCGGTGGCGTTGGTAGCGGCTTTGTTGCCGGCATTCAACAGCCTGACGGGTAAAACGCTGACTCTGCCCGTCAATGATCCTGTTTTCTGGGCTAGTTTGCTGGGGCTACTCCTGCTGACCGGATTCGTGGCGGGTAGTTATCCGGCGTTGTTCTTATCCTCGCTCAACCCGACTCGGGTGCTGAAAAGTCGGCTTCGGTTTAGTTCGGGAGCCACTTTTTTCCGGAAGGGTCTGGTTGTATTTCAGTTTGGCCTATCGATTCTGCTGATTGTCGGCACGATCGTCATCTACCGCCAGATGAACTATGTGCAGACCGCAAACCTGGGCTTCAACCGCGAGAATCTGATTTATATTCCCCTTGAAGGTGATCTGACGCAGAAGTACGACCTCTTCAAAGAAGAAGCGGGCAAGGTGGCTGGTGTAGCGACCGTATCCCGCATGAACGAAGCCCCAACCGGAATTGGCCACCATGTTGACGATATTAGCTGGTCGGGGAAAGATCCTAATTTGAGAACGGCTTTTGCCAATACGGCCGTTGGCTACGACTTCGTCAAGACCCTGAATCTTCAGCTAAAGGAAGGGCGGGATTTTTCAAGAGACTATGGTACCGACTCGCTGAGCTTTATGATTAACGAAACGGCACTGGCTAAAATCGGCTATCAAAATCCCATCGGTAAGCCCCTGAACTGGGGAAGCCACCACGGCCGAATCATCGGCGTCCTGAAAGATTTTCATTTCAATTCCATGCGGCAGGCCATCGAGCCCCTGATCATCCGCTTGGACCCGAACCCGAGATGGGGCACGATCCTGATCCGTACCGAAGCGGACAAAACGAAAGAAGCCCTAACGAACCTGGAAAAGCTCTGTACCGAATTAAATCCCAAAACACCCTTCTCGTATCAGTTCTCCGACCAGGAGTACGCGAATCTGTATCGTAGCGAGCAGGTCGTCAGCCAGTTGGCAAACTACTTTGCGTTACTGGCCATGCTCATTTCCTGCCTGGGTCTGTTTGGGCTGGCCACCTTCACGGCCGAGCAACGTACCAAAGAAATCGGGGTGCGCAAAGTACTGGGGGCTTCTGTTACGAGCGTCGTCACGTTGCTCTCAACCGACTTCCTGAAGTTGGTCCTGATTTCGATTCTGATAGCCTCTCCCCTGGCCTGGTGGGTCATGCAGCAATGGTTGGAGGGTTTTATCTACAAGATCGATATTGAGTGGTGGGTATTCTTTGTGGCAGGGTCTCTGGCCATTGGCATAGCCTTACTGACCATCAGTTTCCAGAGTATCAAAGCCGCGCTGATGAACCCGGTGAAAAGTTTACGATCCGAGTAGAGCCCGCACCGCCGGTGCGGGCTCTACGCAAGCAACGAAACATAATTTTCGGTGTCATTGGGAAAATCAGCCCTCAACCACTGGAAATTATGTTCCGGAACTACCTCAAAATCGCCTGGCGCAACCTTGCCAAAAGCAAGACCTTTTCCTTTATCAATATACTGGGCCTGGCGCTGGGTATGACCAGCAGCCTGCTCATTTTGCTCTGGGTTCAGGACGAAAGCAGCATCGACCAGTTCCATGCCAACGGGCCACGCATCTATCAGGTGATGGAAAACCAGCAATGGACGGGCAACGATATTAGCACAACACCCTCCACACCCGGCCCACTGGCGGCAGCCCTCACGGCCGAACTGCCCGGCATCGAACGAACGGTTAAGGTGACCTGGCAGGAAGAACACCTGCTGTCGGTTGGCGATAAAGCTTATAAGGAGAAAGGACGGTATTCAAGCCCCGACCTGTTTCAGATATTCTCCTTCCCGCTGGTACAGGGCGATGCGAAAACCGCCCTTGTCGGCCCATCATCTATCGTTATTTCCAAAAAAGCCGCTAACAAGCTTTTCGGTCGGACCGATGTGCTGGGCCGGATAGTCCGGGTCGATAATAAAGAGGATCATCAGATAACGGGCGTCGTGCAGGACATCCCCGAAACATCGTCGCTTAAATTTGACTTTGTGCTCCCCGAAGCTCCTTACGAAAAAGAAAACAAGTGGCTCGAAGGGTGGGATAACAACGGCATTCGCACCTATGCCCTGCTGCATCCAACGGCCGATGTAAACGCTCTGAATGGCAAAATGCTGAACTTCATCAAGAAGCATGACAAGAACGTGACGACCATCACGACGTTCCTGTTCCCATACGAAAAGGCGTATCTGCAATCGAAGTTCACCAACGGCAAGCCCGATGGGGGCCGCATTGAATATGTGCGGTTGTTCACCATCGTGGCTATCTTCCTGCTCATCATTGCCTGCATCAACTTCATGAATCTGGCCACGGCCCGCTCGGCCAAACGGGCTAAGGAAGTCGGTATCCGGAAGGTAGTTGGAGCGGAGCGTTCGTATCTGGTTGGCCAATTTGTGGGTGAAGCGGTGCTGACAGCCCTCTTTTCGCTGCTGATTGCCATTATTCTGGTTCAGGTATTATTATCCAGCTTTAACACCCTAACGGAAAAACACATAGAAATTCAGTACGCCAACCCGCTGTACTGGCTCACGCTGCTCGGATTAGCCCTTCTTACCGGTCTTGTTTCGGGCAGTTACCCGGCCTTATTTCTTTCGTCGCTTCAGCCCGTAAAAGTCCTGAAAGGTACCCTTCGGTTCAAATCCAGTGCGGTGTTGTTCCGGCAAGGGCTGGTCGTCTTTCAATTTGCACTCTCCCTGCTTTTGATCATCGGTACGTTGATCGCCGGTCGGCAGGTCGATTATATCCGCACGAAAAACCTGGGCCTCGACCGCGAGAATGTGGTGTATATGGACCTGGAAGGTGATCTTCCCAAACGATACGACGCTTTCCGCGAGGAGCTACTGCAGGCACCGGGTATTCAATCGGTATCCTCAGCGGGCAATGATCCGATGCAGGTCGGCAGCTCGACCACGGGCGTCGAATGGAAAGGCAAACCAGAGGGCGACAAGACCCTTTTCAACCAGCTGCCCATCAGTTATGACTTCATTAAGACGATGAAGATCAAACTAGTCGACGGCCGTGACTTTTCAAAAGACATTGTAACGGATAGTACCAACTACATTATCAATGAAGAAGCCGCCCGGCGCATGAGCGCATCCGCGCCAGGCATGAAACACGCCGTGGGACAGGATCTAACATTCTGGAAGAAATCCGGGAAAGTGGTCGGCCTAATCAAAAATTTCCACATCAACTCCCTCCGCGTCGCCATCGAGCCGCTTATTCTACGGCTGGACTCGAACAACAGTACGCTGCTGGTGCGCACCTACCCCGGCCAGACCGAGAAAGCACTAAAGAGCATGGAGCGGCTGGCCAAACAATTCAACCCCGCCTATCCGTTCGATTACAAATTCGCCGACGAAAGTTTCCGGGAGCAATACAAAAGTGAAACGCTGGTGGGCACGCTGGCCAACGCCTTTGCAGTCATCGCCATTTTCATTGCCTGTCTCGGTTTATTTGGTCTGGCGATGTTCACTTCAGAACAGCGCACTAAAGAAATTGGGGTACGCAAAGTTCTGGGAGCATCGGTACCTAACATTGTCCTCCTGCTCTCGAAGGACTTTCTGAAACTGGTCCTGATTTCGATTCTGATAGCCTCTCCCCTGGCGTGGTGGGCCATGCACCAATGGCTGAAGGATTTCGCCTATCGCATCGACATCGACTGGTGGGTATTTGCGCTGGCGGGTCTGCTGGCTATCGGCATTGCACAACTGACAGTCAGCTTTCAGAGCATCAAAGCCGCCCTGATGAACCCGGTGAAGAGTCTGCGAAGCGCGGAGTGATCGACGCTTAGTCTGGTTTTGACTATTATTTTAAACAAGGCAACTCTCAAGCAGGGTTGCCTTGTCCGTTTAACGGACAGTACCTGTCCATAAACGGACAATTGATTTTACTTTCATACGGCAAATAGGGCGATTTTGAACATCCAGGACCTTTTTTGGCAACTGGCACCGCATTTGTTCGGCATTATCGTATAAAATCAATTGAGCATGAAACGAACCTTTCTGGGAGAGTTTGAGGAAGTGGTTTTGCTAACGGTAGCGGTTCTGGGCGATGAAGCTTACGGCGTTACCGTTACGCAGGAGATCGAGCAGCGGACCGGGCGGACGGTGGGGTTCAGCACCGTTCACACGACCCTGCAACGGCTAGCCGAAAAAGGCTTTCTATCGTCGGAGATGGGGGGCGCCACGGCTGAGCGGGGTGGTCGCCGAAAGCGTTTTTTCTCGGTCACCGCGCTGGGTCGGAAGGCCTTGCAGGAAGTGAAACAGGTTCGGGAAGAATTGTGGAGTGCCCTGCCTCCCCAAACGCTGCAACTCATGGGAGGGTGAAATAGTGTAGCATGTAAAGTGCAGAATGAATACTACACAATTGCCTGGAGAGTCAGTCGCTACACTCTATTACCCTTACTTATTCTTCATTCCCTGTTATGAACCCGAACCGTCGGACGCCACCCCGCTGGACACAAAAGCTCCTTAACGCTTTCGGTCACCCCGACACGCGGGAAGAAGTGCAGGGCGACCTCCTTGAACTCTACAACTACTGGGTGCAGGCGGTGGGGAAACGACGCGCCGACTGGCGATATATTTTGAGTGCGCTGAAACTACTGCGGCCATTGGCCAGACGACGAACAAACGAACAATACCGCTCACCTTCTTTTCATAGTCCTATTATGTTACGCAACTACCTTAAAATCGCGCTGAGAAATCTTGTCAAGAACAAAGCCTATTCGGCCATTAACATCGGCGGGCTGGCAGTGGGTATGGCCGTGGCTATGTTGATCGGGTTGTGGATTTATGACGAACTAGCCTACGATAAATACCACCAGAATTACGACCGAATTGCCAAGGTTATGCAACGCGGTACGTTTGAAGGCGAGTTCGGCGCAGGAGCCTATATGCCGCTCCCGCTGGGTCAGGAATTACGTACCGATTTCGCCGACGACTTCAAATACGTTGTTATGTCGTCCTGGAATGGCGAGCACATTCTGGCTTATGGCGACAAGAAATTTACGAAACGGGGCAACTACCTGAGCCCCGAAGCACCCGACATGTTCACCCTGAAGATGCTTCGCGGTACGCGGGCGGGCCTGCACGACCCGGCGTCTATTCTGCTGTCGGCGTCCGTGTCTCAGGCGCTTTTCGGCAACCATGACCCGATGGGTAAAATCGTAAAGATTGACAATAAACTGAACGTAAAGGTGACGGGCGTCTATGAAGATTTGCCCTACAACACCGAGTTCAGAGACCTGACATTCATCGCTCCCTGGGATTTATACGTGTCGTCGGAAGACTGGGTGAAGCGGGCGCAGGATAACGCAGCATGGGATAACAATTCCTGGCAAATACTGGCCCAGATTGCACCAAACGCTGATTTCGACGCTGTAAATGCCAAGATCAAAGGGCTACGGGTGAAGCACGTTCCCGAGACGGCCGCTTATAAAGCTGAAGTGTTTCTGCAACCTATGTCGCTCTGGCATTTATACACGGGCTGGGATAAACAGGGGAACCTGGAGGGGCGTATCCAGTATGTCTGGCTGTTTGGAATCATTGGTCTGTTTGTGCTGCTGCTGGCCTGTATCAACTTTATGAACCTGAGTACCGCCCGCTCCGAAAAACGGGCTAAAGAAGTGGGTATTCGAAAAGCCGTGGGGTCGATACGGGCACAACTTATCAGTCAGTTTTTTAGTGAATCGCTGATGGTTGCCTCGTTTGCATTTATCCTGTCGTTGGTGCTGGTCATGCTTGCGCTTCCCCTCTTCAACGAAGTGGCCGATAAGCAGTTAGGCATCTTATGGACAAACCCCATGTTCTGGGTCGCAGGCGTCGGATTTAGTTTGTTTACAGGTGTTATTGCGGGCAGCTACCCCGCGCTTTATCTGTCTTCGTTTCAGCCGGTAAAAGTACTGAAAGGTACCTTTCGGGTAGGTCGGTTTGCGAGTATGCCCCGAAAGGTGTTGGTCGTAGTGCAGTTCACCGTTTCGGTGACGCTCATCATTGGCACCATTCTGGTTTTTCGGCAAATACAATACGCCAAAAACCGGCCAATTGGCTATGACCGCAACGGGCTGATTACGATCACCATGAACACCCCCGAATTGCACAATCATTATAATGCCTTACGGGAAGAGCTGCTCCGAACAGACGCTGTCGTGGACATGTCTACTTCATCGACACCAGCAACGAATTTGAATTCGCGAAACAATGGGTTCGACTGGGAAGGCAAAGACCCCACATTAAACGCTCAATTTGGGACGATTGCCGTTACCCACGACTTCGGCAAAACGGTAGGCTGGCAGTTTAAAGAAGGCCGCGATTTCTCCCGAAACTTCACCACCGATTCAGCCGCCCTGGTCATGAACGAAACGGCAGTGAAGTATATGAATCTGAAAACCGGATCGCCGGTGGGCATGATCGTAAAATGGAACGGGCAACCTATGCGGGTAGTGGGCGTTATCAAAGATATGGTGATGGGATCGCCCTTCGAACCGGTTTATCAGACTGTTTTCATGCTGAACTATGGCTGGGCGAGTGTTATCAACATTAAACTTAACCCGGCGCAGAGTGCACCCGAATCACTGGCGAAAATCGAAGCGGTTTTCCGGAAGTTTAACCCCGGAAGCCCGTTCGACTACAAGTTCACCGATCAGCAATACGCCCTGAAATTTGCCACCGAAGAACGGATCGGCAAACTGGCGTCGGTCTTCGCTATACTGGCGGTGCTTATCAGTTGCCTGGGCATCTTCGGACTGGCCTCGTTCGTGGCTGAACAACGTACCAAAGAGATTGGCGTTCGGAAAGTTCTGGGCGCTTCAGTCTTCAGCCTGTGGGGCTTACTCTCGAAAGATTTTGTCGTATTGGTCACCATTGCCTTCGGGATCGCTACGCCTGTCGCCTATTATTTTCTGAGCAACTGGCTCCATAAATACGAGTACCGCACCGAACTATCGTGGTGGATTTTTGCGGTAACGGGTGCCGCAGCCCTGGTTATTACGCTGCTCACCGTCAGTTTTCAAAGCATCAAAGCGGCCCTCACCAACCCGGTGAAAAGCCTGCGAAGCGAGTAGGAGTAATGGATAATGTAGGATGCACAATAGCCTGTTTATTAGTCGTTCCACTCAACTACCCCTAATTATTCTACATTTTTCATTCGTCACTCTTCATTGATATGACCCCTCCCCGTTGGGCCAACTGGCTCCTTAACGCTTTTGGTCACCCCGACACGCGGGAAGAAGTGCAGGGTGACCTCCTCGAACTGTATGACTACTGGGTGCAGACGGTAGGCGAACGACGCGCCGACTGGCGATATATTTTGAGTGCGCTGAAATTATTGCGGCCATTAGCCAAATCGAAATCACAGACTTATTCTCCACCCTTTAGCTTACACCCCGACATGCTTCGTAATTACGTTAAAATTGCCACCCGGAACCTTGTCAAGAACAGGGTGTATTCTACCATCAATATTGGCGGTCTGGCGCTGGGCATGGCTTGCTGCCTGCTCATTGCCCTTTTTGTGTACGACGAGCTGAACTACGACCGTTTCAATGCGAATTTCGCGCACATTTACCGGGTTACCGAACGACAAACACAGCCCGAAGGCATTTTCGATGTAGCCGTTACGCCGGGGCCGTTGGCGGCTGCCCTTCAAAAGGATTTTCCCGAAGTACAGCGCACTACCCGCATTGGTCAGTGGCACGGCTTAGTGACCAAAGGACGCCAGGCTATTGAACCGGAGCAGTTTTTGATCGTTGATCCGAGCTTTTTCAGCCTGTTCAGTTATCCGCTTATCATGGGCGATACGAACACGATTTTTCGCGGCCCCAACGAACTGATTTTTAGTGAAGCTACCGCCGAGCGCTTTTTCGGGGCCGACTGGCGGCAGAAAAATATTCTGGGTCAATCGCTTACCCTGAACAACGATAAAACCTTTACGCTGGTTGGCGTGGCGAAGAATCCTCCTACGCAATCGCATATTCAGTTTGATGTACTGATGCCGTTCAAATGGCTTGAGCGGAATGATGAATGGAGCATGAAATGGGCCAGCAACAGCTACCATACCTACCTCCAATTACGGCCGGATGCGACCGGGAAAGCCATCGACCCAACGGC
This sequence comes from Spirosoma aerophilum, assembly GCF_054782495.1. Lineage (NCBI taxonomy): Bacteria > Pseudomonadati > Bacteroidota > Cytophagia > Cytophagales > Cytophagaceae > Spirosoma > Spirosoma aerophilum. Next base: position 2,139,261 of record NZ_BAAGSJ010000013.1, read on the forward strand.
TTTTGCGGATAAACTCCGGGGGCAGCTCAAGCAGTATCATTCGGGCAACGAAACGCCTTTACTGCTACAACCGTTGTCCGATATTTACCTGTATTCCAAATTTGCCTTTGGCACCGATTACGGCAAACGCAGCGACATTACTTACATACGGATTTTCGTAACAGTTGGCCTGATCGTGCTGCTCATTGCGGTCATTAACTTCATCAATCTGGCTACGGCGCGGGCGTCAAAACGCGCCAAAGAAGTGGGCGTTCGGAAAAGCGTAGGGGCGCAGCGGTCGAGTCTGGTCACGCAGTTTCTGAGCGAGGCCTTTTTAATGACAACTTTAGCCATGCTGGTTTCTCTACTACTGGCCGAACTGCTCCTTCCCCTGTTCAATAACCTGGCAGAAAAGAGCATGTCGATGCCCTACCAGCTGCCCGCTTTCTGGCTGGTCATTGCTGGACTGACCAGCGTCGTTAGCTTACTAACCGGCCTGTATCCGGCCTTTTTTCTCTCGTCGTTTCGGCCCGTCGCGGTGTTGAAAACCGGCGTTGCAGGTTATCTCTCCGGCGGTCAAACGGGACGGAGCTTCCGACAGTCGCTGGTGGTGGGGCAGTTCGCACTCTCTATTACGCTCGCCATCAGCACGGTGGTCATCTATCGGCAACTGGCTTACCTACAGAGTACTAAACTAGGCTTCGATAAGTCGCAATTGCTGCATGTGCGTCTTAAAGGCGATTTGAGACAGAATGCACAGCGTTTCAAGACGGACGTATCGCAATTGCCGGGGGTCGCTCAGGCATCCATGACCACGAGTAATCTGGTGGACATGCAAAACAGTTCAACGATTGAATGGGAAGGTCAGACGCCCAAAGACGAATTTCTGATTACCCAGATGAACGTGGACGCTGATTTTATCAAAACAACGGGCATGTCGATGGCAGCGGGCCGAAATTTTTCTGCCCAGATAACCAGCGACACCTTGTCTCAATTGGGCACGTATCTAATCAACGAAACGGCGGCTAAACGCATGGGCTGGACACCCACCAGTGCCCTGGGGAAAAAAGTGAAATTTTGGGGTGCTGACGGCACCATCATCGGTGTGGTGAAGGACTTCCACTTCCGGCCACTGCGCGTCAGCATCGAGCCCTTTATTCTCCGGTTCCGGCCGAAAGAGTTTTATTTTGACCTGCTAGTAAAAACAAAGCCCGGCCTGGTCGTTAGTACCCTGCCCGCTATAACGGCCGTGTATAAGAAACTGGACCCGAACTCTCCCATTTCGTATGGCTTCGTCGACCAGGATTTAGACAAGCAATATCGCTCCGAACAGCGTATTGGTCAAATCATCCTCTACTTTGCCATCCTGACCATTCTGGTTTCCTGCCTTGGCTTGTTTGGTCTGACGGCGTTTACGGCGGAGCAGCGAACAAAGGAAATCGGCATCCGAAAAGTGCTGGGAGCGTCCGTTGCCAGCATTGTTACGCTATTATCAAAAGATTTCCTCAAGCTGGTCTTCATTGCGCTTGTCATTGCCTCGCCCATCGCCTGGTATGCCATGAACCGCTGGCTGCAAAGCTTTGCCTACAAAACCAATTTTGAATGGTGGATGCCCGTCCTGGCCGGTTTAATAGCCATTGGTATTGCTTTGCTGACGATCAGTTTTCAGAGCGTCAAAGCAGCCCTGTCTAATCCGGTAAAGAGTTTGCGAAATGAGTAAGGAAGGTAGCATGAAGCGTACACAATAGCGTATTTATCAGTCTTCCCGCTCAATTACCCCAGTTATTCTTCACTAGTCATTCTATATTGTTCATTCCCTTTTATGAAACCCAAACATCGGACTCCACCCCGCTGGGCCAACTGGCTCCTTAGCGCTTTCGGCCACCCCGATACGCGGGAAGAAGTCGAGGGTGACCTGCTCGAACTGTACGACCACTGGCAGCAGACGGGGGGGAAACGCAAAGCCGACTGGCGTTACAGCCTCAGTGCCCTGAAACTCCTGCGGCCGCTGGGTAAAACACGGTCCCTCAACACATATTCGACACCTTTTATTCTGAGTCCTCACATGCTTTATAACTACCTTCAAATTGCTTTTCGCCATTACCGAAGACACAAAGTTCTGGGGTTGATAAATCTGTCAGGCCTTACTCTCGGGCTTACCTGCTGCCTGCTTATCGCAGCCTATGTATTGGATGACCTCACCTACGACCGGTTCCATAAAAATGCCGATCGGATTGTGCTACTCCAGCAATTCGAGAACACACCAACGTCGGGGGGTAAGCTGGCTACTGATTTAAAAGCCCGTTTTTCGGCTATCACAAACACAGTTCGGCTCACGCGTATCAAACCCCTTGTTGCCGGAACGATCACAAAGCAACAGACCGGAAGCCAGCAAACAGCGACGTACGAGCCTAATTTCTGGTTCGCAGATAGTACCGTGTTTAGCGTATTCACCCTGCCCCTGCTACTAGGCAATCCGACCACCGCATTGAAGGAACAGTATGGGGTTGTTTTGTCGGAGAGCATGGCACGTAAATATTTCGGCACTCTTAACGTGCTCGGGCAGTCGATTCGTCTAAACAATAAATCGACCCTCCACGTGACGGGTATTTTTAAGGATTTACCCACCAACGCCCACGTCCCCATCGACTTTCTGGCTCCCTACACGAACGCGAACGAGCTGATCGGCTATGACGTTACAACAAACTACTGGAGCGGTGGGGATACATGGACGTACTTATTACTGGCCCCCAACACCGACCGATCAGTATTACAAGCCCAATTTCCGGCCTACATCAACCAATTGGGCGATTCAAATGCAAGTGTCTGGAAACTCAATCTTGTACCTCTGACGGATATTTACTTACGGACCAGTCTGGTAGCAACAAACCGCCTGACGTATGCCTACATCTTTTCTATTGTTGCGCTGCTGATTCTGGGTCTGGCCTGTTTCAACTATATTAATCTGGCCACCGCCCGCGCTACTCAACGCGCCAAAGAAGTGGGCGTTCGTAAAGTGTTAGGCTCGTCGTTCAGCCAGCTCTGGAGCCAGTTTCTGGGCGAAACGATCCTGCTCATGCTGGTTGCGGTCCTGCTTTCGGTCAGCTTGATTTATACACTCCTGCCAGCCTTCAACAACCTTACCGATAAGCAGTTAACGATCACTCAATTTGCTACAGGCGAGCACATCGGCTGGCTGGCGGCAAGCCTGCTGGGCGTCAGTTTGGTAGCGGGTGCTTATCCGGCATTTGTCCTATCATCGGTTCAGCCTATGGCGGTACTCAAAGGAAGTCGCTTACTGATTGGGGGTGATATCTGGCTGCGAAAAACTCTTGTAATTGGCCAGTTTGCCGTATCGATCGGTATGATTGTGGCAACTATGGTCGTTTATCAGCAGCTGCTGTTTGTGCAAAATCACAATGTTGGTTACCAGCGTGAGCAGGTATTGACACTGGACTTACCGGATATTCCCGATCAGCAAAAGGAGGTATTTAAACAGCAGTTAACAAAACTACCCGGCATTTCAGCCGTTACCCGAGCATTTAGTCTTCCCGGCAGTGGCCGACTACGGGGCGAAAAGCTGGTCAGCGAATTTGTCCCCAAAGGCTCACAAACGGGGGGCATCAACCGGCTATCGATTGACGGTGACTTTCTGAAAACATTTGGTATCAGGCTGCTGGAAGGGCGCAACCTCGACCCCAATCGTCCGGCCGATAAACAGGCTTTTCTCGTCAACCGGGCCGCCATGACGTATTTCGGATGGAAAACAAGTTCGGGCAAAATGACCGGTTACTACACTTACGCCTATGGGGCCGATGGGTCGTACCGCGAAGTCCCCATACGGGGAGACGTCGTTGGCGTCATCGACGACTATAACCATGCGGATCTCAAGCAGGTGGTAGCTCCTATGATTGTCTCGCTGAATAACGGTGGAGAAAGTCAGTTAGCGGCCCGCATCCGGCCTGGCGCAATTTCCAATACCCTTCGGCAAGTGGAAGAACAGTGGCACCAACAATTTCCCGACAAGCCGTTTTCCTACAATTTCCTTGATGACACTTTTACGCAGACATACCGGGTCGAAAGTCGGACAGGTCAGGTATTTGGCTTATTTGCCGTTCTGGCCGTATTCATTTCCTGTCTGGGCTTGTTCGGGCTGGCCACTTTTACGGCTGAGCAACGCGTTAAAGAAATCGGTATCCGCAAAGTATTGGGCGCATCCGTCTACAGCGTTGTGTCTTTGTTGTCGAAAGATTTTCTCAAACCCGTGCTCCTGTCTATCCTCATTGCCACACCAATCGCCTGGTACGGTATGAGTCAATGGCTCCAGGATTTCGCCTATAAAATCACGATAAGTGGGTGGATTTTTGCCCTTTCAGGCGGACTGGCACTGGTTGTTGCCCTGCTGACCGTTAGCATTCAAAGCCTAAAAGCGGCTCTGATGAATCCCGTTAAAAGTCTGCGAAATGAGTAGTGTAGTGCCGACCCTCCCGGTCGGCACTACACTACGGCATTACCCGCTCGCCGAAACTGTAGCACAGTCCATCCGGAGCGACGACGAACAAAACTTTCCACCGTACATCGCCATATTGCTGCTGCTTTAAATCGGGGCTTACGTTATCGAAGCCGGTTGCCTTTACTTCAGCAAACATTGTTTCGACATCATTGACCTCAAAAAAACACCCGTCCTGCCCGGGATCGCCCCCGTTCTCGGCAAGGCCAATTTGTATATTATCGCGCTCAAGATGGGCCGATGGCTGGGGTGTTTCGCTGCGTGATATTACCCGAAAGCCCAGAATAGTCTCGTAAAAAGGTAATGCCGTTTCCAGATGGGCGACGGGTAAATTCATTCGATCCTGCTGATACGGCCAGGCGTTTTTCAGGGTGGCTTTGGAGGGTTGCATACGTTGGGGGGTGATCTTATCAATACATTTTCGATTCGATACAAGATTACAACTCGCAGAACGTAATCTTCTTACGTCCTCACGAAGCTTTCTAAACGAACAGAATAGCTTTCGCTGCGGGAGCTTTACAGGATTTTGTTAAGTTTACCGTCGACAAGTGCCTTAAGGAATCAACTTTCCTGCTGCTGATACCCAGAATTACATGAAAATCATCTCATTCATTGCATTACCCCTGGCCTTCGGCCTTTCCTGTGCCGTCAATCCAGCCGTTCGTTCTCTGCCTGCATCCGTTTCTGAAACGCCTTCGGCCACCGCTGTTCAGGCAAAGAAAGTGATCACCGGTGCCGATCAGGTATCGGCGTATCTGCCTTATCTGAAAGGTAAACGCATTGGTATGGTTGTCAACCAGACATCCATCATCGGCAGCAAACCCAGCGTCGACAGCCTGGTGAGCCTGGGTGTGAACATCGTCTCGATCTTTGGACCGGAACACGGTTTTCGGGGCAATGCCAGCAACGGGGCGAAGGTTGATGATGCCGTGGATGCCAAAACCGGTATACCGGTCGTTTCATTGTACGGCAAAAACAAGAAGCCGACAAAAGAGCAAATGGCCAATATAGACCTGATGATCTTCGACATTCAGGATGTGGGCTGCCGTTTCTACACCTATATCAACACGCTTAATCACGTGATGGAAGCCTGCGCCGAAAGCAACAAGGAACTGATGATTCTGGACCGTCCTAATCCGAACGGCTATATAGTTGACGGACCTATTCTGGAAGCCCATCTGTACTCAGGGATCGGTATGCACCCAATTCCCATTACGCATGGCTGCACGATTGCGGAATTTGCCCAGATGATCAACGGCGAAGGCTGGGGAGGAGTCGCCAAAACAAAACCGTGCAGGCTTCGCATAATTAAGGTCGCCAATTACAACCACGATGTAGCTTATACGCTGCCCGTACTCCCCTCGCCCAACCTGAACACCCAGCAATCCATTTTGCTGTACCCCAGCCTTTGCTGGTTCGAAGGAACGATCATCAGCCAGGGCCGCGGCACCTACATGCCATTCACCGTTTTGGGGGCCCCCGCCCTGAAGGGTCTTTATTCGTTTTCCTTCAAACCTGTCAGTCTTAAAGGTATGAGTGAAACACCCTTGCATCAGGATGAAGATTGCTATGGGCTTGACCTTCGAACCTATGATACCAACCTGCTGCGCAAAACAAGACAGCTTAATCTGAAATGGTTGATGGAGTTATATAAAGCGTATCCCGACAAAGCCCGCTTCTTCGATACGAGCTATAGTAAGCAAATGGGCAATTTCAATTACCGAAGTGGTAACGAAGCGCTAAAAAAACAAATCATTGCGGGCGTTTCCGAAAAGGAAATCCGCCAAAGCTGGGAACCGGGCCTGTCGGCCTATAAGCAGATGCGGAAAAAGTATTTGATATACCCGTAACTGTGTAGTACCGACCAGGACGGTCGCCGGGCCGACGCTTGGCACTAGCAAAATGGCCACATCAAGCTAAGTCACCTTAATGTACTGAAAATCACTTAAAGGTCGATTTTACCTTGTAATTCTAACATGCCATGTTAGAATTACAAGGTAGATGCCTAAAAATACCCAAAATGACCGAGTGCTTAAGTTCAATTCTCCTATCCCGAAACTAAGACCCCTTCCGTTTGCGTTCGTATCTTTGTGAGTCGTTTCAGAAAGAAACGGACATCCTCAAAACACTAAAATCGCGGGGCTTTGAACCCCGGCGGATATGAGCAAACACGGACGAATTCTGGTCGCCATGAGTGGCGGCATCGACTCTTCGCTGGCAGCGGTCATGCTCCACGAAGAAGGCTATGAGGTCATTGGTATGACCATGAAAACCTGGGATTACGCATCATCAGGGGGGACAAAAAAAGAAACGGGCTGCTGTAGCCTCGACAGCATCAACGATGCCCGTAACATTGCCGTTAGCCTCGGCTTTCCCCATTATATTCTGGACATTCGGGAAGAGTTCGGCGATGCCGTTATCGACCATTTCACGGGCGAATACCTCGAAGGGCGGACACCGAACCCCTGCGTCATGTGCAACACCCACATCAAATGGGATGCCCTCCTGCGCCGGGCCGACCGACTCGACTGCGAGTCCATTGCTACGGGACACTACGCCCATATTCGGACAGAAAACGGTCGTCATATTCTTTCCAAAGGCGTGGATACCCTGAAAGATCAGTCGTACGTACTGTGGGGCGTATCGCAGGAGAGTTTGAGCCGGACGAAACTGCCGCTGGGCCACCTGCGAAAATCCGACATCCGCGACATGGCCACAGAGCGCGGCTTCATGGAGCTGGTCACCAAATCAGAATCTTATGAAATCTGCTTTGTTCCCGATAACGATTACCGGGGATTCCTGAAACGGCGGATGCCGGGTCTGGAAGCCGAAGTAGCGGGGGGCAACTTCGTGATGGAAGGCACGGGTAAAGTGCTGGGCAAACACCAGGGCTATCCGTTCTATACCATTGGCCAGCGTAAAGGCCTGGGCATGGCGTTTGGTCAGCCGATGTTCGTGACGGAGATTCGGAAAGACACCAATGAAGTGGTACTCGGCGTCGATAAAGACCTGTATCGCGATGGTATGATTGTCAGCAAGCTGAACTTGCAAAAGTACGACCAGCTTGCCGGACCAATGGAAACCGTTACGAAAGTGCGGTACAAAGATTCCGGCACGGCAGCAACCATTTCGCAAACCGGCGATAAAATCGAAGTTCTCTTTAAAGAAGGCGTATCGGCCATTGCACCCGGCCAGGCGGCTGTTTTCTACGAAGGCGACGACGTGATTGGTGGCGGCTGGATCATGAAAAGCTTCCGCCAGGGCGACGAGTTCACCCGTTCGGATAGTCATAAAGAAGCAGCCACTCACCCACAACTTGCCGTGAGTAATCTATAATACTCTTTGGCTGAACACGTTAGTACAGCGTGTATGGAACGACTTCGGACAGTTCCATACACGCTGTGCTGTTATAGGCCGCATCCTCCATTAAAAATAAAAGTGTTTCTTTGTGAATAGTCTCTTTCAACAAAGCCCCTCCATGAAAAAAATCGTTCTACTTACTGGCTTCCTGCTGATCTGTACGCTTGAACTGTTTGCCCAGGCATCATCGTCGACAGCCGCCCCCATTACACCCCCTAAAGGGCACCCGAATTCAAGTGGTGCAGGTTGGAAACCGCTCTTTGCCAGCGATCTGTCTGATGCGGGCTTTCCAAAAGGCGTCTGGAGTTTCGATGACGGGGGCGTGCTGACGGCAACGGCCGATGTAGCCATCTGGACGGCTATTCCCTACGACGACTTTGTACTGGATTTGTTATTCAAAACGGCCGATGGTACCAACAGTGGTGTGGTGGTTCATGCCAGCGATACAACGAACTGGATTCCCAACTCGGTCGAGATTCAAATTGCGGACGATTATGCTAAAAAGTGGGCCGACTCGCCAACCAACTGGCAGTGTGGTGCTTTTTTTGGTCACCAGGCCGCTACGAAACAGCAGGTAGTTAAAAAGCCCGATGAGTGGAACCGCTACACCATTACCTGCCAGGGTAAAATGATCTACGTAGTGCTTAATAACCAGTTGGTAAACACCATCGACCTGTCGAAATTCACTTCGGCAAAGTCAAATCCCGACGGTTCTGAAGTACCATCCTGGCTCAGCAAAGCCCCCGCCGATCTACCCCTGCACGGCTACATCGGGCTTCAGGGCAAACATGCCGGTGCTCCCATCTACTTCCGAAACTTGAAGATAAAGGCGTTGTAACCTAGCAAGAGTACCGACCGCGCTACACGCCATGTCCCGTTACGAGAACTGAACGGCCTCTGCCGGTTGTTCTACGTCTATGCAAACCGAACCTACAACCCGCCACAGCCCCGCCCTGCCCGAATTGCGTTTTTCGCTTAATCTGCTGTATGTTGGCCGGTTATTGCTGGGTATGAAAGCGCATTCCACAGCTGTTGATGAAAGCCTCGACGCGTTTGATGAACGCATCGAAGACGTGACGGACGAGTTGGTCGCGACCGAATTACTGCACGAAGCCGCTATTCTGGCGGGGGATGTTCTGGACGAAAACCCATTAAGTCCATCCAACGACGATACGGTTTAGGCTGCAATCTGCTTTCTTTGCAAGGCTATTGCAGCTTTTCGTTTATAAGTTAGAGGCAATCCCTTTATAAAAAAGACCAAGGGTTGCGAAAAAATCCGACGCAAAAGGTTGCGTCTCTACACATGCCAGAAACAACCTCGCCCGTTTTAGCCGCCCTGTTCGATATGGACGGCGTTTTGATTGATAACACCGATTTTCATGTCAATGCCTGGCTGCAATTTGCCCAGAAACATAATCGGCCACTTTCGAAGGAACAGTACGTCGAAAATATCAACGGGCGTGTCTCGGCCGATGCGATGAGTTACGTTTTTCAACGACCTATCACGCCCGGCGAACTGATCGTATTGACCGAAGAAAAAGAATCGATTTACCGCGAATTGTATCGTCCTCATCTTCAACCCGCGCCAGGACTGCTGGCGTTTTTGAGTGCCTTACAGGCAGAAGGAATCAAGCTGGCAGTGGGCACATCGGCTCCGCAGAGCAATGTGGGGTTTACCCTGGATGGGCTTCCGCTGCGGCCTTATTTCAGCGCGGTTATTGATGCCAGTATGATTCAGCACGGCAAACCTGACCCCGAAATCTACCTGACTGCTGCCGAACGCATAGGCGCGACCCCGGCGCATAGTGTCGTCTTTGAAGATGCCTTTGCCGGTATTGAAGCGGGACTTCGCGCCGGTATGAAAGTCATTGCCGTTGCCACGACGCATACCCGCGACGAGTTAGCCGACAGTGGTGCCTCATTAATTGTCGATGACTTCACGGAACTGACTGTAGACGCTTTTCGCGCCTTAATCGTCTAACAAGTTGTACGTTTATCGTGAAGAATCTGCTGCGTCAAACCGACTCATGCGTTATTCATAATTCTGCATTCATCATTTTTACCCATGTCTTTCATTCCCGCCCGTGAGGGCTATTTCTTTCCTGCCGAGTGGCATCCGCACGTAGCCACCTGGCTTAGCTGGCCCCATACCGAAGCCTCCTGGACCAAAGAGCGACAGGAATTGATGTTTCCGGCTTACATCGACTTTATCAAAGCCATCGCCGAAAGTGAGCAGGTGTGCATCAACGCGCATAATGATATTGTGATTCAGGCCGCTAAACTGCGGCTGCTGGCGGCTGGTGCAGATATGAGCCGTATTACTCTCCTGCCCCACCCAACGAACGATTCGTGGTGCCGCGATCACGGCCCTGCTTTCCTGATCAATCCTGAGAACAACAAACGGATGATTGTGAACTGGGGCTACAATGCCTGGGGCGGCAAATACCCTCCCTACGACCGCGACGACCTGATCCCCGTTGAAATTGCCCATTACCGGGGACTGGAATACGTTACGCCCGGCATCGTTATGGAAGGTGGGTCCGTAGAATTCAACGGAGCGGGAACCGTACTCACCAGCCGGGCTTGCCTCCTCAACCAGAACCGGAATGCGCACCTGACCCAGGCCAACATCGAGCAATATCTCTGCGATTTCTACGGCGTTCAGCAGGTGCTGTGGGTAGAGGAAGGCATTGTGGGCGATGATACCGATGGCCACATTGATGATACTGTGCGGTTTGTGAATGAAGATACCGTCATTGCGGCTTACGAACCCAATAAAAACGACGCCAACTACCCGTTCCTTCAGGAAATTCACCACGAACTGAAGCAGATGCGTTTGCTGAACGGCAAGCAGCTGAATATCGTTGAACTGCCCATGCCCGACCCCGTCGAGAGCGATGGGTTGCGACTTCCGGCCTCTTATGCCAATTTCCTGATCACAAACGGATCGGTTATCGTCCCTACTTTCCGTTGCGATAAAGACCAGCAGGCACTCGACATCATCGGTATGTGCTTCCCCGATCGTAAAATTGTCGGTATTGATTCAACGGACATCGTGTGGGGTTTAGGCAGTTTCCATTGCCTGAGCCAACAGGAACCAGTCGTTTAGATGTATGCTGTAGGATGCATGATATATTTACCAACATACATCCTATGGCATACATCCTCTATCATACATCCCAAAAACGTGTATAACAACAAAACCTTCCGCTCCGTAACCAATACTGCCAATGGCGAAGTGAGCAGCGAAACGCTTTTTCATTACCACCAGGAGAATACTGTTGTGTGGGCCGAATATGCTGGCGGTGGCATTGTAAAAGGCTTTTTGATTGCAGTTGTCCAACCTGACAATGGTCTTGATATGCGGTATGAACACGTAAATACGCAAGGGGAGTTGATGACGGGTCGTTGTTTTTCGACACCTGAGCTATTGCCCGACGGTCGAATCCGCCTGCATGAACAATGGCAATGGACAAGTGGTGATGGTTCCTCAGGTACATCTATTATTGAGGAGATTTCAATCTGATTTATAACATCATGCGCATCAGTTTAATCAGTTTAATCGCGGTTCTGACAATTACCGGCTGCGTTCGCCAGCCAGCACTTGTTGCTGAGTTGACGCCCCGGTCTTTGAAAGCGGTCAATCTGGAAGAGACAATCAGCCGACGCGACGAATTGATGATGGCCTACTCACTTACCAGCTACGACGCGACCAACAAAGCCGTAGCGGTTGTAAATGGCGGGTGGGGTGTCGAGACGGTGAAGAAAGATCAGCAACTAGATTTACGAACCCCGGCACAGGAACATAGTGCCGCCAAACCGATCCAGCTTGAACTCCCGAGAAATGGCCGTATTGTGGCCTCCATTGTCCTCATTGAAGTCGATGACTATGAACAGGCAAAGCAGACGATGGCAAAAATCCAGAAGGTTCATAACCTAATCGCCCTTCCGGCGGGTCTGCTGCTCACCGCCACCGAATTGCTCACACCGCTAAAATACGTATCGGCGGGTCTGGTGGCAACGGGCGTTGGCCTGCAATTGCTGGATAAGCTGGACAACGATGATCTGTTAGGACAAAGCAGCGTTGAACTACGGGATGCCGACGTTCGCCGAAAGAAACAGCGATTCGTTCGGGTTCCAGCCACCTTTACCGGAAAAAATCTAAATGACCCATTTACTTATCAGCTCGAATACGACATTACCCTTAAGTCGGTGAAAATCCAGCCCGTACGCCAATAAGCCCGCCTATCGAACGTTGGTAATGAAAGAACCGTTTAGGAATGCTCAGGCGTGCGGCCAGTTGGTTTTCGGCGCGAAAGCCATCCTTATGTCATGGCTTATCCACTCAACTAATAACTCTAACTACGACTTACTGACCACCTACTCAGAGGTCATAAGTCCGAATGTTTTTGCCCCCGTATCTGTTTTAGTAGTACATTCAACATCACCATTTCAGACGCTATGCGCCATTTCACAGGCGGCTTTTTGCTGGCTCTATTTGTAACTGCCTGCAAAACAGCCGCACCCGTTGTTCAGCAAACACCCCCGGAACCCGTTATCCTGACACTGGGCAACAAAGCCTTCACGACCAATGATTTTTTTCAGTCGTTCACCAAGAATCAGCTTTCGTCCGATTCAACCCAGCGAACGGATGTAAAAACGTACTTTGACCTGTACACGAATTTAAAGCTGAAAGTGCTGGCCGCTGAAACTGAAGGCCGCGACACCACCGAGGCTTTTCGGGAGGAGATGAACACCTACCGGAAGCAACTGGCGCAGCCTTACCTTACCGATAAAGTATTGGTGGAATCGCTGGCGGCCGAAGCCTACCAGCGGATGCAGGAGGAAGTCGACGCGTCTCATATTCTAATTCCAGTTGCCGAATATGCCACACCTGCCGACACCCTGGCCGCTTATCAAACAATACTGTCGATTCGCAAACAGGCACAGGACGGTACTGATTTTGCTGCGCTGGCGCGTCAACACTCCCAGGATCTAAACACAGCGTCGGCGGGTGGCAGTCTGGGCTATATCCCCGTTTTTGGGGTTGTTTACCCCTTGGAAACGGCTGCCTTTACTACTCCCGTCGGCAGTGTTTCGGCTCCTGTTCGCACGCGGTTTGGCTATCACCTGATTAAGGTCAACAACCGACGCCCAAGCCGGGGACGGGTTCGGGTAGCACACGTGCTGATCCGTATAAGCCCATCGGCCGATGAAGCGGGACAGAAAATGGCGCAGGACCGCATCAACACCGCATATGCCCGGCTCCAGAAAGGGGACTCGTTCGAGCAGGTATGCCGGGAGATGTCCGACGACGGAACATCCAAAGCCAACGGGGGTGTTTTGCCCATGTTTGAGCCGGGCCGTTGGGTGCCCGCCTTTGAAGATGCAGCGTTTGCGCTCAGCAGGCCCGGTGAGTACACCAAACCTGTTCGCACGAATTATGGCTGGCACATCATCAAACTGATTGAGCGGAAAGGACTCGACACCTACACCACCCTCAGTCCCTCGCTTCGCCAGCGTGTGATGACCGACAGCCGTGCGGAGGTGATCCGACAGGCGACAGTACAACGTCTACAAAAAGTATATGCCGTTCAGGCAGACCGCGCCCTTCTGGAAAATGCCCTGACCAAAGCTGACAGCAGCCTGCTACGCGGGCAGTGGCGCTTTGCCGAACCACTCGACGGAGCCCTTCAGAACAAGCCCATTCTGACTATCGATAAACAACCGTACACTGTCAATCAGTTCTTTGACTATGTACGGCAGCGGCAACAGCCACCCCGAAATCCAGCCCTTGCCACAACGTCACCAACGACTGAACGAACAGTCGGCGGCTCACCCGTTGTAGCTATGCGCCGGTTATTTGACCGGTTTACCGGCGATCAGCTGATGGCTACCGAAGAAGCGAATCTGGAAAAGAAATCGCCTGAGTTCCGGGCGCTGTTAAACGAGATTCGGGATGGCGTTCTACTGTCGCAGGTGATGGATCAAAACGTTTGGGAGCGGTCGATGGTCGATTCGACCGGCCAACGGCAGTATTTCGAGCAGAACAAAGCGAAATATATATTCCCACAGCGCGTTCAGGCGACCATTGTCGTTGCGCAGCATGACAGTCTGCTTAAACAGGCAACGACGATGCTCAGCGGGCGCCCACCTTACCAGCTCCGGCGCTCGGCGGCTCCCCTGACATTTGCCAAAAACCAGACGGCCTTAACGACTGGACTGAGTGAAACCCTGTCCGATATCCTGGTGGTGATGAGTGCAAATCCCAACTACGTTGTGGAAGTAAGCGGTTCACATGATCCAACTGAAAAGGACTCCGTGTCGGCGGGCCGGATACGGACGGTCGTAAACTTCCTGCAAAAAAATGGTATCGCCTTGAGCCGAATCATGGAAAAAGACTTTCAGGGGGCGCGGCCCGGAGCGGCTAAAGATGCTCAGCGGAACGTTTCATTTCAGTATTTCAGTACGGCAAAGGACGACATTGCCAAAGTCATTAACAGCCGGAATACAAACACAACAGGTATCCAGAGAGCCTCAGACCTGTTGCCCGTAACGATTACCACCGGGTTATTTGCCAAAGGAGAGAACCCTTACATAGACGGCTTGGGTGAATGGAAAGCAGGAACAACCACGATGCGTCGCGAGAACAAAGTTGTTTCGGTCATTATTGATCGTATCGAACCAGCACGAGCCAAAACCTTTGCCGAAGCCCGCGGAACGGTCATCAACGAGTATCAGGCCATCCTTGAAAAGCAGTGGCTGGGCCAGCTGCGGCAAACCTATCCGATAAAAGTGAACGACGAGGAAATCAGGAAGCTGGCAAAGTAAAGAGGTGTGTGACACGTGTAGTCAGGGCTGGCCTATTTGGTTCAATATATTCAGTCTATGCGCTTGACTACCCGTTTATTCGATTTAAAATTTCTTAAAACACAGAGCCACAATCATTCTGTGCTTATCTTTAAAACATGAAAAAAGTAATCAGCAGTGCGCTTGTTATTTTGGTTGGCTGGTTTCTGACCGTGCCTACCTTTGGGCAGGGCCAGGGCATCAGCCTGAACAAAATTATAGCGAAGGTCGACAACTACTACGTGCTTCGGTCCGACCTGGAAGAAGCCTACCAGTCGTACGTCGGCCAGAACCAGACGCCCCCGCAAAAATGTCAGTTACTGGAGAGCCTTGTCATTAATAAAATGATGCTGGCAAAAGCCGATATTGACTCGGTGGTGGTTGACGATAAAATCGTAGATAGCGAACTCGACTCGCGGATGCAGTACATGATTCAGCAATTTGGCTCCGACAAAAACATTGTGGAAGCCTATGGCAAAAGTCTGGAAATGCTGAAGAGTGAATTACGGACGCAGGTAAAAGACCAAAAGGTTGTGCAGAAAATGCAGTCTAAAATTACGAGCGATGTGAAGGTAACCCCCCGCGATGTTCGTAAGTTTTTTGACGGAATACCGAAAGACAGTCTGCCGTATATCCCGGCTGAGGTAGAAGTGGGACAGATCGTTCGTTTTGCCAAGCCTACCAAAGAACAAAAGGAAGCGCTCCGCCAGCGACTGCTTGACATCCGGGCTCGTGTTGAGAAAGGAGAAGATTTTGCAAAACTGGCGAAAGAATTCTCGGAAGATGTAGGCTCTGGTCAGAATGGTGGCGACCTGGGCTTTGCCAAACGCGGTGCCATGGTGGCTCCTTTTGAAGGAGCAGCTTTAAAACTGAAACCCGGCCAGATGTCGGATGTGGTTGAATCCGAATTCGGCCTTCACCTGATCATGCTGGTAGAAACCCGCGGGGCAGAATACCGCGCCCGCCACATCCTGCTTCGGCCCGACTACAACCGTCTGGACCTGAGTGGCCCAACGCACTATTTAGACAGTCTGCGTAACCTGATCCAAATCGACTCCCTGAAATTTGAGAAGGCGGCTAAGGAATACTCTGACGATAAAAGCACAGCTGATGCCGGTGGCCTGATTCGGGATGCACAATCGGGAAGCAGCCGATTGGCGATGGATGGCTCCATGGAATACGCCATGTTCCAGATGCTGGACACGATGAAAGTTGGTCAGATTTCTGCCCCGCTACCCTACCGCACAGAAGATGGAAAAAGTGCGGTACGGTTATTGTTCTTTAAGAGTAAGATTGCGCCACACACGGCCGATTTTACCAAAGACTTCGAAAAGTTACAGGCGATTGTACTGAGCAACAAAAAGAACCGCGCCATTGACGACTGGTTCAAAAAGTCAGTTGCCGATGTGTATATTACCGTTGATCCTGAGTTTACCGGCTGTCGAATTTTTGGTACTACCCAGGGCAGCGCGGCCACTTTAAGTGGCGGAAACGAATGATGAATCAAGACAGGGCCGCTTACGCGGTAATGAATTAAGATTTGCAGCATTCGTGCTTTGTATTTCATAATTCATTATTATTCCTGTGCCTTGGCTTTATTCTTCATTTTCATTCATCATACTTAATTGTAAATCCTGTGCCCTACTCATCAGATGTCGCGGCTGCTGAAGCCCTTACAGTCTCCTATCAAAAGTTAAAAACTGAAATTTCAAAAGTCGTTATTGGTCAGGATGACACCGTTCGACTGCTGCTAACCGCCATCTTTTGTCAGGGTCACTGTTTATTGGTAGGTGTACCGGGTCTGGCAAAAACGCTGCTGATTCAAACCATCGCCGGTGCGCTCGACCTGGACTTCAACCGGATCCAGTTTACGCCCGACCTGATGCCATCCGACATTCTGGGCTCCGAGACCCTGGACCAGGAACGTAATTTCAAATTCATCAAAGGTCCGGTATTTGCCAACATTATTCTGGCTGACGAAATAAACCGGACACCACCCAAAACGCAGTCGGCCCTGCTGGAAGCCATGCAGGAGTACTCCGTTACGATTGCGGGCCAGAAGTACCCACTGGGACGTCCATTTTTCGTACTGGCCACCCAGAACCCGATTGAGCAGGAAGGTACTTATCCCCTGCCCGAAGCGCAGCTGGACCGCTTCATGTTCAACATTTACCTTGACTATCCATCGTATCAGTCGGAGCTTGATATCGTAAAAAGCACTACTTCCGACAGGAAGTACGATGTCCAGCGAGTTATTACGGGTGAAGAGATTCGTGAATTCCAGCAATTGGTTCGTCGTGTGCCGGTCGTCGATAACGTGGTTGAATACGCGGTATCGCTGGTACACAAGACCCGTCCGAACACCGAAAAAGGTTCTTCAGACGCCAACTTGTATCTGGAATGGGGTGCAGGGCCACGGGCCTCTCAGGCGCTTATTCTGGCCGCTAAATGTAACGCTCTGCTAAACGGCAAATACTCCCCCGATATTGAAGACGTTCGGGCCGTTGCGCTGCCTATCCTCCGTCACAGGGTGGTACGTAACTTCAAAGCTGAAGCCGAAGGTATTTCGGTTGAAGAGTTGATCAAACGGATGTTGTAAGAAAAGAAAAAAGGAGGAGAGGGAGTAAGGGGAAGAAAGGGAAAAATATGGGCGTTGATAATCCCTTTTCCCTTTCTTCCCCTTACTCCCTCTCCTCCTTTTTCAATCGTCATCGTCTTCCTTGACGTTTGTTTTTCCCAAATAATCTTTGTCGCCTTCGCCCATGCCGGTTGAGCGGTCATCGACGCCTGATGCATCTACATTTTCGGTTTCTTCACTGACCAGGAAACCATCCTGTCCGGAAGGCTGAGGTACGCCGGGTGGTTGCTCTTTGTTTTCCATAACGTGTTGTTGGTGTTGTTTACCATACAACCCAAAAGCAGGCAATGGGTTTTTATAATGCTAAGGTTTCAATCGCCAGGCGGCTTCTTCACTAACCCGAATGCCTACCTCCTGACCGGTTTGGAGGTTCGTGCGAGTTGTCAATAAACGAAGACATACGTAGCGCGACAGTTCCACTTCCAGCTCATAGTGGCTTCCCTTGAAAAATAAAGCCCGGATAGTACCCTTCACACCTTCATCGTCCAGTTGAATTTGTTCGGGCCGCAAGCAAATCAGCTCGTTTGGATTCCCTGTTTCAGGTACGTGTAACACTGTCAGGTGTTTTGCTTTCAGAATATTGACCGGGCCGGTCATACGGGCGGCATAGGCCGTTATCGGCTGGCGGTATACCTGCTCCGGCGATCCGAGCTGTATCAGTTTGCCATCGCGCATGATACCCAGCGAATCGGCAATCGATAAGGCATCCGTCGCGTCGTGGGTTACAAATAAGCAGGCCGTAGGTCTTCCTCCAACCTGCCCCTCGGTGGTTTCAGCATCCTGACGTACCATATCGAACAGCAGATCCCGGACAATAAGGCGATTGGGCAGGTCCAGGTGGCTGAAGGGCTCATCGAGGAGCAAAATGGCAGGTCGGTCGGCAATGGCGCGGGCAATGGCTGTCCGCTGCTTCTCGCCCCCGGATACCTGACGCGGTATTCGATGCTGCACCTCCGTCAGGCGGCAAAGTTTGAGCAATTGATCGACCCGGTACTCCCGATAGCTCTTCTCAAAAAATCGAAGCGCATAGCTTATGTTATCCCGGACGGAAACGTTCGGCATGAGTTGATATTCCTGATGCACCAGCCGGATGTCGTTATGGCCCGGCACCAGAACCTCGGCTGGTCCCGGAACTCGTTTATCATCAAGCCTGACCTCCCCCGTGTCCACATCAGCCAGACCTGCCAACAGATTCAGCAGTGTACTTTTCCCCGACCCACTGGCTCCAACCAGAGCCATGATCTGCCCTGGTGCCAACGTGAACGACACGTTACGAACAGCCGTAACGTCAGCATATATTTTAGAAAGCCTGGTAGCAGTGAGCATGTATTCTGGACCGTCCCGATCGACCGTTAAAGTATATCCCTCGGCCGACCGGGACGGTACTACCTTAAAAAATAAAATTGGTACTTAAAAACGTGGACTGATGGTTTCCGACAATCTCATTCAGAATCTCTTTGTTAGGCCCGGAATCCTTTGTGGCAACAGCCGACCGAATGGAGAACGACCGCAACGCATCTTCAACAGACAGCGTGCCTTCCGCAGAATCTTTACGGCCCGTAAACGGGAATGTATCCGGCCCGCGCTGGCATTGCGCATTGATGTTTACCCGACTCACCAGATTCACTAACGGATCGATAAGGCGGGCTATTTCTGCCGCATCAGAACCAAAAATACTCGCCTGCATACCATGGTCATCGGTAATCAGATACTCGATGAACTCCTCGGTATCGTCATAAATAACGACGGGAATAACCGGCCCGAACTGCTCCTCCCGATACAGCCGCATGCCTTCTTTTACTGGCGAAACAACGGCCGGATAGAAGAGTGACGCAACGGTTTCTCCACCACCCTCGTTAACGATCGAAGCCCCGCCGGCTTTCGCATCCGCGATGATATCGGTTAGATATTGGGTTTTGGTTGGCTCCGGAAGCGGAGTGATCTGGACACCAGCATCCCAGGGCATCCCTGGTTTTAGTTTGCTGACTTCTGCGCCAAACTGCGCCAGGAATTTATCGGCTATCGATCGGTGCGCCCAAATGATCTTGATGGCGGTACACCGTTGTCCATTAAATGAAAGTGTACCCAGCAGGCATTCTTTCACCGCCACACTCAGGTCGGCATCCGGCAGAACGATAGCCGCATTTTTGGCATCCAGACTCATAATGGAGCGTAACCGATTGAGTTTCGGGTGCTGTCGCTGTAGTTCGTCGGCTACCCGGCTGGAGCCAATGAGTGTCAATACATTTACCTTACCAGACTGCATAACGGGCGGAATAACATTTGCCCCGCGGCCATACAACGAGTTAACAACTCCTTTTGGAAAACTGGTCCGAAAAGCCTCCAGCAGTGGATAATGTAAAAGAGAGCCGTGCTTAGGTGTTTTGAACAAAATGGTATTCCCCATTAAAATGGCCGGAATGAGCGTTGTATACGTCTCATTGAGGGGATAATTAAAAGGTCCCATGGCCAGAACAACACCCAGGGGCGACCGGCGAATCTGGCCGATAATCCCTTCTTCGATCCGAAACCTCGACGAGTTCCGGTCCATGGTTTTCAGCGTATCAATCGTGTCGTAGATATAGGTAACCGTGCGATCGAACTCCTTCGTGGCATCGGCAAGATTTTTACCGATCTCCCACATAATCAGGTTTACGACCAGTTTTTTCTGTTCCAGCATCTTCCCGACGAAGGTTTCCATGCAGGCAATACGACCCGCTACCGACATCTGGGGCCACTCACCCCGGCCATTATCATAGGCCGCTACGGCTGCATCCAGTGCTTCGAGGGCCTCTTTAGGTCCCGTAACGGGAAAACTTCCGACCAGTTTACGTTGTAGGGTACCATTAGCATCTGGTAAGCAGACGGGAGAGTATACGTCAGAAACGGCACCATCCCATTGCCGCATCTCGCCGTTGAGCAGGTATTCGCGCTGGTGAATAGGTTCGATTTGATAGTCGGCCGGAACCTGGCTGGCCGAGGGGAAGAGTTGGGTAAGTTCTGAGGTAGTCATGGAGAGGGAATGAATTGGAAAAGAAACGCTGGCAAACGTCGCCATTCGCCCGGCGAATTCCAAAACGGCAGAAAACAAAATTGGGAGTCTCCTTTAAAGAGCCCCCAACGCAAGGATCTATTCAGGTAAATATCTAGGTATACTTCTCTCCTTCTCTCAGATAATCGACGGCTTGTCCAAAACATTTTAAAACAGCATTCTATTCTGATAATCAAACACTTGACAATTTCCATTAGGCCGTTCACTCATTTTTCTAAGCCTTTATAGATGTAGCGAGTTATACAGTCAAACTTACTAATTAAACAAAAACATGGGCAACTTACTATATACCATTGCGGTAATTCTGATCATCATTTGGCTACTGGGATTTTTGGGCGTTTTAGGAACTGGAATTGCCTCTAGCGGCCTTATTCACGTCTTGTTAGTGATTGCAGTTATTGCGATCATCCTCCGTTTAATCCAAGGAAGAGGAGTGTGAGTTTTTAGTTAGCTCAACCAATTGATACACAGAAGCCAGTAACGGAATAAAATCCATTACTGGCTTTTTTTATGTTGGTTAGTCTGCGCACCGCTGTTACTCACTACAGAGACCCGTATTTTCTGATCATATCAATTGTTGACAGGCAGCGAGACCCAAAGCTTGTCCAGCTCTTCGTTGATCATGTGTTTCAATCGGATGAAAGAAATGGTATAATTCGAAACCGTCCCATTCCCGAAATGATCCAGCATATAATCGAATTCGTTCATGCCGGCGGTATTCAGGGCATTCCATGTCTGATAGTATACAGAACAGTCCGCTTCTGACTGGGATATTTCTAGCAATAGAACTTTGATGTTGGTAAACGCAAAAGCGATGGAGGTAGGCCCGTTCTTGGGCGATAAATTTAACAAGGCGTATTGCTCTTGTTTGAGTAGAGTGTGTAAAGAGGACATAGTTTGGTGGGATTGCAAGCCGAATATATTTCTATCAGGATAGTGGCAGCAATGCTTTGCCCCTAATTATATTTAATAGTATATAATTTAAATTAAGTATTTACTTCATATTCATCTTTCCCGAATTATTGAATCTAAATCCTATCTTAAAGTAACGATAATACTATATACAATCATTCTACTATACATTTATACCAACATGTATTAAAGTCATAAACTAGTAAATTTGTTTATGACCATACAGAAGCCGATAAAGGTGCAACTACTAAGAGAGGCCTCTACAGCGTAAAAGCAAAAACCCCTACAAGTTTCTGACGAACAGTTACTTATAGGGGCTTGTTGTACCGGGAGCCGGACTCGAACCGGCATGTCCTTGCAGACAATGGTGTTTGAGACCATCGCGTCTACCGATTCCGCCATCCCGGCGACAGAATCGTCACGCTAAAGCGTGATGCGTTTGTCAAACGTGGGTGCAAAAGTAGGTTTCCTATTCGGCTTGTGCAAATAAAACTTTGCTTAAAATCACTTTTTCTGCGGGTGAAGGTCACTAAATGGTTAGCGGCAATTTTGTTAAATTTACCGGCCTACTCAACCACTCTTTTTCCGTGAACGATACTACAACACTGGCAACACCCTCTGTAACGCTGCTTACCAGTCTGTTAGAAAATTCTCCCTATGGCGTGATTGCCTATGAGGCCGTTCGGGATAATGCCGGTTTGATCATCGATTACAGAACCATTTACTACAACCAGCGGGTACTAGCCATTACAGGTCATACGCATGAAGAGATGACAAAGCAGTGGCTTTTTGAACGAGCTCCTTACGCCCGGGCACAGACAGAAAACTTTCGTCGGGTAGTTGAAGAGCAAATTACGTTTGATATTCAACAGCTTGTTCCGACGCTCAATAGGTGGTTTGCTTTCGAAGACAGGCCGTTGGAAAACGGATTCTTTACAACAATTCGGGATATTGATGACCTGAAGCGTACTGAACTGGCGCTGGAACAACAGAACATCGCTCTTAGGGAGGGCGCTCGCCATACTCGTGAGCAACGACTGCTCCTTAGTAGTGTACTGGATACATCCCTCAATAGCATTACCGTTGAAAAAGCCATTCGGAATGAAACTGACCAAATTATTGACTTCCGGGTCACATTAATGAACAAAGCAGCACTGGCTCTGGGTGGATACACAGAAGAGTATATCTTAAGTCGTCCTGTTAGCCAGCTTAACCCTTTATTTAATTCTTCAGGCTTACTGGCAGAATACTGTACCGTACTTGAAACTGGCCTCCCGTTTAGCGCCGACTTCTTCGTTCAGCCGCTAAACAAGCACCTTTCGCTGCTAGTCACCAAAATGGACGACGACCATGTCATTGTGTTCTTTACGGATATAACACAAAATCAACTGGACGCCAAAGTACTCCAGCAGAAAAACGAGTTACTGGATGGCATTTTACGAACATCTGAAAGTGCCATAATGGTCTGTGAAGCCGTACACGATGATGCAGGCCAACTGATTGACTTCCGGATTATACTGACAAATGAAGCGGCAGTACGGATTGGCGGTCGTTCAGGCCAGGATATTACAGGTCGTTTGTTATCGACCATCAATCCTTAACTAAAAGAAAATGGCCTGTGGGATAAATACTGCTCGGTTTATGAAACCGGCGATCTGTTTAGAGGTAAACATTATTACCCCAATCTGGATAAATGGTTCGACGCCACCATCAGCAAGCTTGGCAATGGCATTGTAGCCACCCTGAACGATATAAGTGAAATATATGCTGTTACCCGACAAATCGAAGAGCAGGCTCAACTTTTTCAGGGTGTTCTGGATAATATATCCAACGGGCTCTCGGTCTTAAAAGTCATACGCGATGAAAGCGGCCACCTCATTGACTTTCAGTACGTCACGGTTAGTCAGGCTGTTTTGACAGATTTGGGTATGACGGCCAACCAGTTGATTGGCCAGTCAATGGTAGCGCTATTCCCGGGTGTCAAACAGACTACTCACTGGCAAGCGTTATCGGCAGCCTTTGTTTCCGGAAAACCTCAACACTTTGAGACTACATATAGCTACAATGGGCATGATCAGTTTACGGACAACTGGATTACCCGTCTTGATGAAGATCGGCTGATTTCAGTGTATTCGATCATTAATGAACAGAAACAGGCTGAATCACTGGCTAAACAGCGGTCGTCCATCCTGCAGAGCGTTCTCGACGGCTGCCAGACCGCCATCGTCCTGTTCGAAGCAATCCGAGACCAGGCCGGTAAAATTATTGATTTCAAATACCTGATTCAGAATGAAGCGAACGCCAGGTTGCTGGGCTACCCGATTTCTGAAACCAATTCAAAAACGATGCTGGAGGTGCTTCCCAATTTAAAGGCATCCGGTATTTTTGATCGCTATGTAGCAGTGACCGAAACGGGGCAGCCTCAACAATTTGAACAGCACTTCACCGACGGCCGGGTGGATGGCTGGTTCAATATATCCATTGTTAAGCAGGACGATGGTTTTGTCGTTGCAGCCAATGATTTAACGTTATTACATCAAACCCTTCAACGCACAGAACAGTTGGTGAGCGAGTTACAACGCTCGAACCATAATTTGGAACAATTCGCTTACGTAGCCAGCCACGACTTGCAGGAACCACTCCGCAAAATTCAGTCATTTGGTAATTTAATCATTGACCTACACGGGCATCATTTACCGGAAGAGGGCCAGATGATGCTTCGCCGTATGCAGTCGGCGGCTGAGCGTATGAGCCAGCTGATCCGCGATTTATTGGCCTACTCAAGGCTAACCGGAGATAAGGACTCCCTTGTTCCTGTTAGGCTGTCAGCGTTGATTGCGGATATTCTGACGGATTTGGAGCTGGTTATCAGGGAGAAGAAAGCACAGCTGACGATCCATACTGATCTGGACGATACGCTTCCAACACTGACTGGCAACCCAATGCAGCTTCGGCAATTATTTCAGAACTTATTGAGCAATGCGTTGAAGTTTGTTCGACCGGGCCTGATTCCGAAGATTTCGATCAACATACAATCAATTACGGCGGATGATGTTCCCATATCCATCCCAAATTGGGCAAAACAGCCCTGGGTTGCGATCAACATCAGCGACAATGGCATTGGATTCGACCAAAAATACAAGGAGCAGATTTTTCAGCTATTTGAGCGTTTACACGGCCGTTCAGAATACACCGGCACAGGAATTGGGCTGGCCATCTGCCGAAAAGTAGCCGAAAATCATGGCGGTACAATCACGGCCCACAGTAAGCCCAATGAAGGGTCGACATTCACCGTGTATTTACCCGCTTAAGCGACCATCCTGACTTAAACCGCCTGTTCCTTCCCCGACCAGCACGCGATGCATACGGTTAGCCTGAAAGTTACTCGTATCGCAACGCGTCAATAGGGTCGAGCTTCGAAGCCCTGACCGCGGGATAAATGCCGGCAAACAAACCAACGGATACGCATACAAGAATACCCAGACCCATCCAGCCCCAGGGAACGATAAATGTCCCTTCCCCCTGGCTAACAACGCCGGCAATCAGGTTACCGATACCAAGTCCCAGTACAATCCCGCCGATTCCACCAAGAATGCAGATGACAATGGCTTCAATAAGAAACTGTTCACGTATACGCTTGGGGGTGGCACCCAATGATTTTCGGATACCGATTTCGCGGGTTCGTTCGGTCACAGACACCAGCATGATGTTGAGCAGGGCGATGGCCGCACCCAGCAACGTAATGAATCCAATACCAAACCCCCCAATGCGCAGATAACCGGTAATGTTTTCCGTTTCTTTGGCTAGGTCGTCAGCGCGTTCAATGTCAAATGAGTCGAGTTGCCCGAGCTGATCATGCCGAACCAGGCGCATAATACCCCGCGCTTCGCCAACGGCTTCGTCCTGGCTTGATACACTTGGAACCGAGGCTGTAATATCAAAGGATAGTTTGCGAGTGCCTGCCAGCGCCCGGGCATTGTCCAGCGGTACCAGAATAATCCGGTCATCTCCCCCACCCGAAAAACCGCCTTTCTTATCCAGCAAGCCAATTATTTTGTACTGACTACCCAGCACGCGAATGACTTGGCCAATGGGGTTTACCTTTTTCTCAAATAAGGTATTCGCGACTTCAATGCCGATAATGGCTACGTTGAGCGAGTGAGTCAGATCGTTCTGCGAAAAATTTCGTCCACTCTGAATCGTAAACGCCTTGACACCCAGATAGGCGTCATCGCCCCCGATAAGCTGAACGTTTGGGTTTGTTTTTTTCGACGCGAACTTTGCCTGAGCGGCCCCCGATACTACCGTTGATATAGCAATGGTTGCGCCGTAAGGAAACCGCCGTTTGAAATTTATAGCGTCGAAATAGTCAATTGGTTTATCCTGCTTTTGCACCCGCCCCCCCCGCCGGAACGCGTCCTGCCGAGCCACAATACTGAATGTATTAGCGCCCAGTCCGGCAAAGCTGCTATCCACCGAACTCTGCAGCCCGTCGATAGCCGTCAGTATGCCTACCAGCGATGTAATGCCAATAGCAATAATGAGTGAGGTCAAAATGGTGCGAAGGCGATTGCTTGCAATGGAGCGCAACCCTTCACGAATATTTTCCAGTAAGTTCATCTATCGAATGTGAAGAATGAAAGAGCGAATGAGTGAAAGAGCGAAATGCGTAAACGTATAGACATGGTTTTCTTCGTTCTTTCACTCATTCGCTCTTTCGCGTATATTTTCTCGCACAATATTTGCCTATATTTCGTTATGACAAAACTACCACAAGCTTTTTTATCGGGGAAACCAATGAAACGCCTGCTGTTACCGCTTATACTAATTCTCACGCTGACGGGTCAGGTGTGGGCGTCCAAGATTCTGATTCCAATGGATGATTCCCAAAAGAATCATTTAAAAGCCTATGGTATTGCCTTTTGGGTGCTGAAAACGCACGATACCGAAATCGACTGGCTCCTGAATTACCGGGGGGGCTCGTTCATGATGCCCCAAAGCCAGCAGTTTATCAACGAGATGGTGATTCGGGGGGTGAGCTACGAAGTTATTTCGGATGCGCAATCGGCCCAGATCCTATCAGAGGTGTCGGCGCCTGATGCGAATATGGACGCCGTCAAATTGCAAAAGCCCCCGAAAGTAGCCGTCTATTCCCCTAAAACAAAACAACCCTGGGATGATGCCGTAACGATGGTCATGTCGTATGCAGAAATCCCTTATGATGTTGTCTTCGATGAAGAGGTGATGAATGGTAAGTTGCCCGAATACGACTGGCTGCACCTTCACCATGAGGACTTTACGGGACAGTACGGGAAATTTTTCCACTTTAAAGACCAACCCTGGTACATTGCCCAGAAACAGGAGGCCGAAAATATTACCCGCAAATTTGGCTTCACCAAAGTGCCTCAGCTGAAGCTGGCCGTATCGCAGAAGATCCGGGATTTCGTTCTCGGTGGCGGTTACCTGTTTGCCATGTGCAACGCAACCGACACCTACGACATCGCCCTGGCGTCGCACAACACCGATATTGTCGACTCCTTCTACGATGGCGACCCCGCCGATCCAAACGCCAACAATAAACTGGATTATAGCCAGACGCTGGCCTTCAGAAACTTTCAGGTGTATACGAACCCATACCTGATTGAATTTTCGAACATTGACAACCAACCGGATGAACGGGGCCTGAGCGAACATAATGACTACTTTACCCTGTTCCAGTTTTCGGCCAAATATGACCCGATTCCAACGATGCTGACGCAAAATCACGCCAACGTCATCAAGGGATTTATGGGCCAGACAACAGCGTTCAAGAAAAACTACATCAAGCCCGAAGTGGTCATTATGGCCGAGAATCGGGCAGCGGGCGAAGCCCGGTATATTCACGCACCCTACGGCCGGGGTTTCTTCACGTTCTACGGCGGGCATGACCCGGAAGATTACCGGCACGAGATCGGCGAAGAACCGACCGATTTAAACCTGCACCCAAATTCCGCCGGTTACCGTCTGATTCTTAACAACATTCTCTTCCCCGCAGCGAAGAAAAAGAAGCAGAAAACCTGAGAATTCATATGAATTCGACAAGCAAATGGGGTCGTGTCTGATTGAACTATCAGACACGACCCCATTTGCTTGTAAAGCATTATTGATTATCGAACCAATCTGCTACCATTTCTTCAGGGTTTTTGCTTTCTAACTTTCGCTCCAGATCGTCGGGTAGTTTGGGGAAGAAGTCAATGCCCGTCAATTGCTCAATTCGGTCGACGGGTACGACGAATTTTGTCAACGATTCGTTGGATGCTTCATTATCCAGCAAAAAGCCAATCATTCGAATTTCGGGCTTGTTGCAGAACAACAGTACCTTATAAAATTTTCCGGGTACACTCACCTCATTTGTCTTGCCAATTGTGGGTAAGCCAGACGTTAAAACCGCGCCGGTGATCACATAAATACCTTTATCGCGAATGGCCCAGGTGCGTACCAGTTCCTCCAGTTCTTTCCAGATGCCCCGGTTGAATTCGGGCGCCTGAGGAGTTATGTTACTCATGAAGAAGGTTTCCCGCATCATTCGCTGCGAGAATTTGAAGTCACCGGCGGGTGCCAGATGGCCCCGGTCATAACCCGAACGCGTATAATCTGACGGTAGGGCCGTACCGTTCTCAACAGACGGGTCAGGTTTAAACTGCTCATATTTCCGGTCGGCATCGCCAGTAGTCTCGTAGGCGAGTAAGGGGTAAGCAACCCAATCGGCATCTTTATATTGATCACGGTAGCGGAGCGTATAGCCTTCATGCCGCACAATCTCATCGCCCGGTTTAACAGCCGGCAGAATGAAATCGACCTGTTTCTCGAAATCAAAGCGGGTATTCCCCGACGTTGCTGTGGAAGGCGCACCGGTTGGGTCAGGTTCGTTTGTTCGGGAATCACTGGCCTCGCTCTCCTCGGGCTGCGATCCACCACGCCGGTCGTCGGTAGCCTCATCGGGCTCGGGAGCTTTGTACGGATTATCGGTACGCGTGTCAGCCCGCGACCGTCCTATACCAATGAGTTCGCGAACATCATTCCAGAAAGCCACTACCGGCTGGGTGCGGCCGCCATAGTGCAGAAACAGGCCGATCAGGAAAAAGATAAACAGCAACACCAGGGTGTTGCCGCGTAGCCGAAATCCCCGGCGAGCATATTTTTTGGTCGAAAAGCGAGGGTTGAAGAACATGCGGGTAAAGTTACATCGTTTTTGTCATGCTGACGAAGGAAGCATCTTAATGCTGTACCTTAAAGGTTACTTCCTTCATCAGCACAGCAAAACACCCTGAACCGTAAATGAAAAACCGCTGTTAAAAAATCATGTCATCGTTATCTATTGTCGTTATTGGCGGAGGTGCCGCCGGTTTTTTCGGGGCCATTACAGCTGCTGAAACCTTCCCGGAAGCCACCGTTACCATTCTGGAAAAAACCCGCACTGTCCTTAACAAAGTCCGTATTTCGGGCGGTGGCCGTTGCAATGTTACGCATGCCTGTTTCGATAATCGATTGCTGGTCAAGCATTATCCACGAGGAGAAAAGCCCCTGCGTCCGTTACTGAATCTGTTCGACGCTACGGCTACTGTGGCCTGGTTCGAAAAACGCGGTGTGACCCTGAAAACAGAAGCCGATGGGCGCATGTTTCCCAGTACCAATACCTCCGATACCATTGTCAACTGTTTGTTTGAAACGGCCCGCCGATTAAATGTCCGGATTCGCACGAGTTGTGGTGTCAGCTCGCTCCTGCCTACTCAGGATGGTCGCTGGCAATTGCATTTACTCACCGATGAGATCATTGACGCCGATCGGGTGCTGATTGCTACGGGCGGCTTTCCCAAAGTGGAAGGATACGATTGGTTACCCGCCCAAAGCGAGCCCACTCAATCGCCGGTTCCATCACTGTTTACGTTTAACGTACCCGATAGCCCGCTGTTACCTCTGGCGGGTGTGTCCGTACCGGACGCGCGTGTGTCGATCATCGGCACAAAACAGGAACAGCGCGGGCCTTTGCTCATTACTCACTGGGGATTCAGCGGCCCTGCCGTACTTCGTTTGTCGGCCTGGGCGGCCCGCGATCTGGCCAATATCGACTATCGATTTACGCTGCGGGTAAACTGGACACCAACGCTCAACGAAAATGAATTACGGGCGGCTCTTCAGGATTTCCGGCAGCAGAATGGCCGCAAACAGGTCGTTTCACAGAATCCGTTCGGCTTGCCTTCCCGCCTTTGGCAGGCACTAACCACCGAATCGGGTATTTCAGAAACGCAGCGCTGGGCCGACCTTCCCGCCAAACCCCTCAACCGACTGTCTGAACGACTGACCAACAGCCAGTTTCAGGTCGTTGGCAAAAGTACCTTCAAAGAGGAGTTCGTGACCTGTGGCGGCATTTCGTTTGGCAGCCTGAACGCGCAAACGCTCGAAAGCAAAGCACACCCGGGTCTGTTCTTCGCCGGAGAGGTTCTGGATATAGATGGCATTACGGGCGGCTTCAACTTCCAAAGCGCCTGGACTACAGGCTTTGTAGCCGGGATGGCCATTGGTTTATAATGAATTTGTTTCGTTGAATGGCTCTACATTAGTTAGATTGCAGTTAAGTCTACACACAGATTTTTAGGTTAATTAGCTGGCCGACAAAAAGGTTTAACCACAGAGGCACAAAGAGCACAGAGGTTGATAGGGAAAAAAGTCCCGCTATCAACCTCTGTGCTCTTTGTGCCTCTGTGGTTAAAAAATACTGTGTTGCACTTGCATTCTAGGATTAAGTTGCCCCAAGATCGTAAATACAGTATAACACAACGAAATAGCTTGACTAGACGTCTCTTTGTAGTATGCTTCTCACGGCCTCTTCGTCTCGCTTCAGCTGGGCAACCAGGGCTGGTAAGCCGTCAAATTTCTGCTCAGGGCGCAGAAATTCTTTGAAGCGAAGGGTCATGTGTTCGCCGTAAATGTCTTTGTCGAAATCAAAAATATAGGTTTCAATCGTCTGATTCGTTCCCGCCACAGTAGGCCGGAAACCAATGTTCAACATTCCGCTTAACATTTGGCCTCCATACTCAACCGATACGGCATAAACGCCATTGGCAGGAATGAGTTTGGACGCATCATCTACCTGCATATTTGCCGTCGGGAAACCAATCGTTCGGCCCAACTGCCGGCCTTTCACGATGGTGCCTGTCAGGCTGTAAGGTCGACCCAGGAACAGGTTCGCGGTGTGTATGTTGCCTTCATTGAGCGCGGCCCGAATCTTGGATGAACTAACGCCTACCGCTTCTACATCCTGCCGTGGAATCTCCTCTACCTCAAAGCCGTACTCGGTCTGATGTGCCTTTATGTAATCGAAGCCCCCTTCCCGATCGCGTCCAAAGCGATGGTCATAGCCGATCACCAGCTTTTTGGTCCCGATCTTTTCCATGAGAATCTGCCGGACATATTCCTCTGAAGTCAATTCGGAAAACGAACGGGTAAACGGAATTACGATCAGATGATCGACACCCGCCTGGTCCAGCAGTTCGATCTTTTCATCCAGAGTGGTCAGCAACTTTAGGTTCTGGCTGTCGTTCGACACAACCGTGCGTGGGTGCGGCCAGTAGGTAATCAGAACAGACTCCCCCCCGCTGGCCTGGGCAACTTCCGTCAGGCGAGCTAAAATTGTCTGATGTCCACGGTGAACCCCATCAAATGTGCCGCTTGTTACCACGGCGTTTGGCAGGGGTTGAATGTCATCGAGGCCTTTATAAATAATCATTCGTTCGTTGGTAGAGGGTCAGGCAACGAAGCACGATGCATGACAATAAACTGCTCAATGGTGGCGGCATCTTCCACCCGAAAATCACCGATACGGGTTCTGCGTAACTGGCTCATATAAGCGCCATTGTTAAGCAACAAGCCCAGATCGCGTACCAGACTGCGAATATAAGTCCCTTTTGAACACACGATACGAAAATCGACCTCCGGAAATCGTTCGGTATTCACCTCAAAGACCGACACCGTCACCTGGCGGGATTTAATACCCCCCTCCATCCCTTCGGCGGTTTCGCCCCGGCGCGCTTTTTCATACAACCGCTCGCCGTTGACCCGAATAGCGGAATAGATGGGTGGCACCTGCAAAATATTCCCCGTTAGTTGTTGGGCCGCTTCTTCTATTTGTTCGGCAGTAATATCGGTGGTGTCAAACTCGGCATCGACAGCGGTTTCGAGGTCGACAGAAGGCGTCGTTTTGCCAAGCACCAGTGTGCCGGTGTATTCTTTTTCCTGAGCCTGGTACTGATCGATCTGCTTGGTCATTTTACCCGTGCAGAGTATAAGCAAGCCCGTTGCCAGCGGATCGAGCGTACCGGCATGGCCGATCTTCTTGAATTTACAGGCGTATTTCAGCTTGTTAGCCACATCGAACGAAGTCCAGGTGAGTGGCTTGTCGATCAGGATCACCTGACCGGGATCTGGCATAGGTTGATTTTGTTGGGACACAGCGATACGCAGAGAAGCACGGAAGTACACGGCAAAAAAATGAAAGTAGAATTGCGGTGTATCTCCGTGGAAAAAATAAGTTATAGCACGTCCAGCTTCACGCCAGCCGCCATCAGGCCCAGTAGAAGCAAGCCCAGCGCAATGCGGTAATAGCCAAATACTTTAAAGCCGTATTTATTCAGGAAGCCAACGAATCCCCGAATGGCCAGCAAGCCGACCACGAAGGCAATGGCGTTGCCGATCAGTAGGGTTTGTATGTCGCCGGGTTGAAGCAGTTTGTACGTTTTGAGGAGTTTATACCCTGATGCAGCGGCCATGGTAGGCACGGCCAGGAAAAAGGAAAATTCAGCGGCCTGCGTTCGGCTCAATCCCTGAAAAACTCCACCAATGATGGTAGCGGCCGAGCGCGAAACACCCGGAATCATGGCAATGCACTGGAAGAAACCTATACGAAGCGCATCCGGTACGGTTACTTCGCCATCTTTCGGTTGCCGGTTGATAATCCGATCGATAAATACCAGCACAATCCCCCCTACCAACAGCGAAATAGCCACGGTAGTGATGCTTTCGAGTAGTGAATCAATAAAATCATTCAGGAGAAGTCCGATTACCGCAGCCGGCAGGAAGGCAATCAATATTTTGCTATAAAAATCAGCCATTGGCTGAAAACGAACGGGGAGCGATTTCAGATAGCCGGGGACGACAAACGTACCCGTGCGGGTATCGGTCATAAACCGACGATGATACATGACCAGTACGGAGAGAATGCAGCCAAACTGCACATCAACTGTATAGAGTTTCGTGAATTCGTTTCCGGCAATACCTGCCAATGAAGAGTAGATAATCATGTGACCCGTCGAAGAAACCGGTAAGAATTCGGTTAGCCCTTCGATGATAGCCAGCGCAATAGCATGAATAAGATCCATTAAATAAAGTATAGAGTTATAATACGGTCCGCCGTAGTAGTTATAAAGTTGCAAAGTTACTTGTCAAAACTTTATAACAGCTACGGCGGACCGTATTACCACTCGACAACTTATTCTACCGACTACGCCTTGGGGCGGGCCAGGATCGCGAAGAATTCAAGAACAAAGCCACTCATTACCACCAATGGACCAAGTGTCAGGCCCAGAAAGCCAAAACCAAACTCTTCTTTATCGAGACTCATGATGAAGAATCCGGCCAGAATAACACCAATGCCGATCAGCATGAGCGTGTAATTCTGTCGGCCAAATGGTAAGGCCGCTGCGGTATCCCGGCGAACCGGATCAGCGATCGACGACCGGGTTGGCACCGTTTTAACCGGTGGTACCGTAGTCGTTGTTGCCGCTATTTTTGGAGCTGGTTGGTCGCGGGTCAATGTCGACGGGCCAGCTGGTTTATCTTTTGCCATGTTCGTTCGTCAGTTATGCTTTTTGTGTAACCTTAAAATCGACTTGTAGTTTTGCTTTCGTTCGCTCCTGACGATCGAAAACGCTTATTATCAACAGCAACGGCTCTTAATAAAGCTCGTCCAGCGTTAGTCCCAGATACCGGTTAACGGCCTGAAACGTACTCAGAAAACCAATTAAAACACCCAGACCAACAATACCGGCCATCAGGAATATCATTTTCTCGGTATCCTGAAAGGTGCCCAGCTCCGGCAGGTTATGAATGGCGATCTGCAATCCGGCCAGCAGTAAAATCACCGCTATAACACCTGCCAGGAAGCCCTGCCACATACCGCGCCCTAAAAAAGGCCGGGTAATAAATCCATTGGTGGCCCCAACCAACTGCATACTCCGGATGAGGAGTCGCTGCGAATGAAGCGCCAGCCGAATGGTGTTATTCATTAACACCACAATAATTAACAGCAGGATCAGCGCAAAAGCCGACATCACCGCGTAGATCTTCGTGATGTTCCGGTTGATATTATCGACCAGATTTTCCTGATAGACAACTTCGAAAACACCGTCGATCTCTTCCAGATTCTGCTTTACCTGCTGAAGCTTGGCTTCCTCGAAGTACCCTTCACTAAGCTTGATCCGGTAGCTGTCGTGCAGTGGATTTTCGCCCAGAAACTTCGAGAAGTCCTCCTTCGTCTCCGCAATGAACTCCTTGGCCGCTTCGTCTTTCGTGACCAGGCTGATTTGTGGTACGCCGTTGACCTTCAGAATATAAGGCTGTTCGGCAATGGTCTCAAATAGTTTCGTACTCTTTTTGGGCGTAAGGTCTTTATCCAGAAACGCCCGCACTTCGTAGTTCTCGCGAATGTAAGTGACCAGCTTTTTAGACTGGATAGCGAGCATTCCACAGAAACCAATTAAAAACAACGCCAGCGTCAGACTGAATAAAATCATGCCACTGGGATACGCACCTACTTTTTTCTTGTTACGAGCCATTTAGCGGGTTCGTGTTATTGAGACAAAAATAATAGATTCAACCGGGGAAAGGTCGAATTTAACATAATTTAAAGACAAACAGGCAAAGGGAGTATATGGCACTGGGTTACCGAACGGCAAAGTCCGTCTACCTGTTCACCCTATGCTGCAGAACCATACCCCTTAGCCCTCTGCGCCAGCACACCAGCCGGATACCCGACTTCCACCAGGTACAAGCCATTGGCCGGCGCTGCCCGACCCGCCACAGTACGGTCCCGGGCCAGTATAATTTTCTCGAACTGCTCCAGACTCATGCGGCCCTGTCCTATTTCGAGCATGGTGCCCACAATGGTTCGGACCATGCCCCACAGGAACCGGTTCGCTTTGATATGAAACGTCAGGCAGTCCGCATTTGTATGTTGCCAGTAGGCAAATTCGAGCGTACAATGAAAGTGCGTGACATTGGCCCGCGCTTTGCTGAAGCTCTGAAAGTTGGTATGCTGTAAGAGTATCGTGCAGGCCTCATTCATACGGTCTACGTTCAGTATGGGACGGAAATGATAGGTCAGCGTGCCCAGAAAGGCGTCCTTCTGCCGGGTAATATGGTATTGATAATAGCGGGCGTTTGCCGAAAAGCGGGCGTGATCTTTTGGTTGCACCGGGAATATGGCGTGAACGGCAATGTCTTCGGGCAGAATACAATTGATCGAATAAATAAGGGCTTCGGTAATGTTCAGCGGTTCGTCGCTATCGAAATGAGCAAATTGCTGCTTTGCATGAACGCCCGCATCTGTCCGCCCGCTACCCATAATATAAATGGCTTTACCAAATCGCTGGGTCAATGCCGCTTCGAGGGTAATCTGAACGCTGGTGCCGTTGGCTTGTGTCTGCCAGCCATGATAGGCCGTTCCCCGATACGATAATTCAATAAAATAACGCATAGCAGGCAAAAGTACCGTTTAATTGCCAGATGCCCGCTCCAGCAATTTTCACGTAAGAGGGTTACCGTATTCTTCGGGCGTAGCTGCCTGCCAGCCAATGAGCTTTTCAACAAAGCACTTTTGAGCTTTTCAACAAAGTCGCCCCTCCAATCTGCCACGACCTTTGTTGTGTTCTTCATTCAATCAACGCCATGAAAAGAGTTTGGTTTATTACGGGGAGTTCCAGAGGACTGGGACGTACCCTCACTGAAGCCGTTTTAGCCAATGGGGATCAGGTGGCCGCTACCGCCCGTAACCCGGAAACCCTGGTCGACCTGGTCAATCGCTACCCGGAGCAGTTGTATCCGCTCACGCTGGACGTAACGCAGAAAGATCAAATACAGCAGGCCGTTTCGGATGCCATTACGCATTTTGGACGAATCGATGTGTTGGTCAACAACGCCGGATTCGGTATCATTGGCGCTGCCGAAGCTTTCACCGACGAACAGGTACGCAGTCAATTGGAAACAAACCTGTATGCGCCGATTGACGTAACCCGCGCCGTACTGCCGCACATGCGCCAGCAGCGATCGGGACGTATTCTGCAAATCAGCTCCGTTGGAGGGCGCGTGGGTAATGCTGGCCTGACCATATACCAAGCCGCCAAATTTGGTCTGGGCGGTTTTTCCGAAGCGCTGGCGAAGGAAGTGGCCCCTCTGGGTATTTACGTGACCAGCGTAGAGCCAGGCGGTTTCCGCACCGACTGGGCAGGCGACTCAATGAGTTATGCCCAACGTGTAGAAGGCTACGAAACAACCGTAGACCAACGGGCCGATTTTATCAAAGCGGGTACTTATATTCCTGTCGGCGACCCGCTCAAAGCAGCCCGAGTCATGGTCGAACTGGTCAACCATCCCGAGCCACCGATACACCTGGTATTGGGTAGCGAAGCCATTGGTCTTTTGCAACAGGCGGACAAGGCTCGGCAAGCCGAATTAGACAAATGGATGCGGGTCAGTGTCTCCACCGACCACGACGAATCGACAAATTTCTTCGAGACAAGCTGGGGAAAATCACTCACGAATGCATCGGCCGAATAAATGCATGTGAATCAGCAATCAGCCAACTCATAACTTTTTATACGCACCGGGCTATACATTTGCATGATACGGAGCTAGTTTTCTTAAACGAAAATTGGCTCCGTATCATACAAATGTATGGTTTCGAAAAGCGGTCAACGTTATCTTATTACTTGGATATGCTCATTCAGGAAGAAGCCAACAAGCCGTCACGTATTGCCTACTCATGCTATCATAGCCGGAGTCGGGAAGGTGAGCAGTTTGTGCCGGAACATGTTTTTAGTTACCAGATGGCCGGTAAACTAACCGTAAACGACGGACAGCGAACTTATGAAATTGTTGAAGGTGATTTCCGCTTCAGCCGTCGAAATCAGTTAATCAAGTTTACAAAGGAGCCGCCCGCCAATGGTGTGTATAAGGCACTCTCGATTTATCTTGATCAGGAGACATTGCGTAACATCAGCCTTGAGTATGGCTACGTGGCAGAGCCCCATCAGAATAGTGCCCCTATTATCGTCTTAAAAGCCGATTCCTTGTATAAAGGCTTTATGAACTCGTTGCTGCCTTATCTGCAACCAGAACACCGTATCGACCAGAAGCTTCAATCGTTAAAGCTGAAAGAGGCTGTGTTGACCATCCTGCAGGTCAATCCAGAGTTGAGGCATGTTTTGTTTGATTTCTCAGAACCCGGGAAACTGGATCTGGAAGCGTTTATGAATAAGAATTATCGCTTTAATGTTCACCTACAGCGGTTTGCCTATTTGACGGGTAGAAGCCTTGCTTCCTTCAAACGTGACTTTGAGAAAATTTTTCACACATCGCCCAGCCGCTGGCTACTGCAGAAACGGCTTCAGGAAGCCTATTATTTAATTAAGGAGAAGGGAAAAGCGCCGTCGGAGGTTTATCTGGAAGTTGGCATTGAAGACCTGTCTCACTTTTCCTTTGCCTTTAAAAAATCGTTTGGAATCGCCCCCTCCCGCATCAATTAAACTGGGCTAAATAATAGATACATTAATCAAACGTGTAAACCGCGTTTTCTACATAAAAATAGCCCGCTACTGATCAGCAGCGGGCTATTTTTAAGCGAGAAGGTTCAATACGTATTACCGTGGCCCTCGCTGGCGTTCGGCCCCACCGTTTGGCCGTTGCGGCTGCTCCAGGCTGCGGGGCTGCTCCTGAGCTCCTCTACCTTCGGGTATGCGCTGAAAACTACCGCCACCGCTGCGACCAGAGGGTGCTGACGGCGTACCTATGCCTGGGCTATTAGGCACCCCGATTGAGCCGGAACGGTCAGGCCGCTCGAACGACCGGTTGGGTTGCTGCTGAAAGCTGCCGGGTTGTGCTTCATCCCGCGACATGCCAGCGGGGCGGTCATTATTCGGCGCCATGCTGCCCCGGCTCGGCTCAAAGCGGCTGGATGGTGCCGGAGCTGGATTATTAGGCGTTGGGGCGGGCGTATTAACCGTACCATTCCGATCAGCCGGTGCATTGTTGTTGAAACTCCCGTTATAGTTGCCCCGGCTCGAACCACCGTTATACTCCCGACCAGGTGTGGTTGGCGTTGTATTACCGGTTGAATAATCCCGGTTAGGGATATTACTCCCATTACCGTTATAGTCCCGGTTAGGTGTGTTGTTGCCATTGTAATCCCGATTGGGAGCGTTATTATAGCCTCCGCTTCCGTAAGTGCCGCGGTTAGGCGAGTTGTTATTATATGATGGCCGTGATGAATTATCATAGCGGTCGTTTCGATCATATCGATCATACCGATCATTTCGGCCATATCCGGACTGACCCGGGCGATAAAAACCTACCGATCCGTTTCCAACGACAGAACGGCCCGGCCGGTCCATCTGGTCGATTCGATACACAGGCACGCTACGTCGGGTAATACGCTCGATCTCACCCCGATTTGGGCCGTATACATATGCCCGGTTGTTTGACCGATAAATGTTATTGATGATAACCGTATTCTGGTAAATGTTGACAACCCGGGGACGCGGCACCCGATAGCTATACAGATAGGGGCTGGTGATGTATATCTGAGGAACAAACGTCCAGTAAGGGGCCGGAATGTTTATGTTGACATTTATATCATAGCCCGGTCCCAGAGGAGCCCATCCATAATAGCCCCCACCCGACCGCCACGATACCCAGGCGGGTCCCCAATCGTTGCCGGGTACCCACGCCCAGCCGTACTGGCTATCAAAAAACCATCGTCCGTAATGGAACGGTGCCCATCCCCACGGATAATCAGACACCCAGGTGTTGCCAAACTCGGTCACAACCCAGTGTCCATCGCTGGCATAGGGCTGAAAATCCGGACCAACGTTCGGTATCCAGACGGATCCATACGCAGGGTTAGGCACCCATTGTCCATAAGGGGCTAATT
Source organism: Spirosoma aerophilum (assembly GCF_054782495.1). Classification (NCBI taxonomy): domain Bacteria; kingdom Pseudomonadati; phylum Bacteroidota; class Cytophagia; order Cytophagales; family Cytophagaceae; genus Spirosoma; species Spirosoma aerophilum. Next base: position 2,177,800 of record NZ_BAAGSJ010000013.1, read on the forward strand.
CATTGTAGAACGCCTGAATAGGAACGCTCACGCCGGGCTGAGCCACCGCTTTATTCGTTGCAGCGGGGTCTAGAGCAAGTACGGCTATCAGACCAAGTATAGATATTGTTTTCAGGATGCTCATGGCGTTTGGTCGTTTTCTTGTCGCGTATCGAAACGCGTCGAAGGTTAGATGCAGTAAACCCCAAAACGTTTAACGGACCGTTAAACAAACTTCTTGTACCCCTATACAAACAACGCCCGGCTGATTTGTTCAGCCGGGCGTTGTTATTTAAGAACTGGAAGTCAGCCATCAGGCTTCATTCGTGATGAACATCTTCGGCTTGGGGGCCTCAATACCATCTTTGCCAAACTGACGGGCTATGTTTTCGAGCATGTAATAATGCGTGTCCCAGTAATGCTCACTTTTGGTCCATACACGCACGTCGTACTCCCTCGAATTAGGATTCAATTTCGAAATCAAGACATCATGCTCCCGATCTTTCAACGCGAAAGGACACGCGTTGACTACTGTCATAATCGACGCTTTCGTGGCGTCAATGTCATTCTGACTACCCACGCCATAGACTTGGTCAACCCGAATAACCCCTTTGGTGCTGATATTCGTGATCGGAGCCGTTGATAATGGACCGTTGGGCAGGATGATCGTTTTATTATCGAGGGTTACCAGCGTTGTGTCAAAAATACGGATAGCTTCCACGTTACCTGTAAACCCTTCTGCCACAATAAGGTCGCCGACCCGGAACGGCTTAAAGATCAGGATCAGGACCCCACCGGCAAAGTTGGCCAGACTCCCCTGAAGGGCAAGCCCAACCGCCAAACCGGCTGCGCCAACAATGGCCACGAAGGAGGTGGTCTGAACGCCCAGGGTGCTGGCAATACTCAACAAGAGCAACACCCGTAACAAGCCGCTGACCAACGACAGTAAAGAGGGCTGTACATCGCGGTCGACGTGTCGTTTCGTCATGACCGACGATAAAAATTTTATAATCCAGCCAATTACCCAAAGCCCTACAACAAGGGTGATAACGGCCAGAAGTATTTTACCGCCATAGATGGTAGCAAAAGCCAACACCTGATCGTAAATACGTTCCATTCGGTTCTGTGTCTGTTCCATCGGAATACAAGGGAAGTTTTTGAAAATCAGACGTAAAGAGCCCAGAAAGGTAACTTACCAAAACGTACATAAAGCGGTAAATTCCGATAAATTTATTCACTAGCTAGAGCCAGTTTTTACGCCGGAATATCCAGACTGTCAGCGCGGATGAAAGAACCATCATGGCCAGGGCAAACACGTAACCATACTTCCAGTGGACTTCGGGCATCTCATCGAAATTCATGCCCCAGATGCTGGCCAGCAACGTAGGTGGCAGGAACACAAGCGATACAACGGTAAATATCTTGACGACCCGGTTCTGTTCCAGGTCAATGAGACCGAGATAGGTGTTTTGCAGAAACTCCAACCGTTCGAAAATGAAGTTCGTGTGATCAATCAGTGAATTGATGTCCTTAATGAGCGTTCGAAGTCGTTGCTGCTCTACCTCATTAAACCAGCCATCAGAACGAATCATGGAAGAGATAACGCGCTGTTTGTCTACCACGTTCTCCCGAATCGACATCGTCAACTCCTGATAATCGTTAATATTCAGCAGCATCTCCCGATCCAGGTTGGCATCGAGGTCGAGCAGGCGGTTGATGGCCTTGATTTCTCCGGAAACCAACTCGATTAAATCAGCATCGTAATCAATGCGCGATTCGAAAATGGATATCAGGATTTGGGCTCCATCACTGAACACCGCTCTCCGCGACTTAATGCGTTTGACCGTGTCGGCGAAAGATTTCAAGTCGGCATTTCGATACGTAAACAAGGTATCGTCTTTGAGGAGAAAGCTCACCGGCACGTTTGTGTAGCGCTGTTCGGAGTCGGGCACCAGAAAGTTGGAATTGGCAATCAGGAAATCGTCTTCCTCAATATATCGCGAACTACTCTCAATTTCCAGCTGCTCCTGCTGACTCAAAAAGTCGACATCAAATTTCTCTTCAACGCTTTTTATTTCGGCGGGCGTCGGGTTCTGCAGATCGACCCACAGGGTACGCTCCGTATTTGAGAATGAATCGATATCACGAATTTTTCGGACAGAAGTGGCGTCTTGCTGAAAGATACGGATCATAAAGTCGAGAGTAGCGTGTACGGCCGCGAAGTTCGCAGAAACAAACCACTTATTCCGTTCATTTCCGAATTAGTACCCTTAGCCGTTAAAAAATTGACTAGTCACTCGGCCTGTAAAGGGCTTCCTTTCAACTTCAAGTCTTTGACCCGCTGCCGGATGTTTCGCATAAATATTTTGCCCGGATCTGTCTTTTCAGTCAGGTAAGTAGGGTCTGTTTCTTTCCAGAGCGGGGTTCCTCTAAAGTCCTGGTATTCGTAGTGGCCAATGAGGTATTCGATGTCATAGTTCTGTTTTAAATAACGCACCAGTTGCACGTTAGCTTCGAGCTGGGCATCGGTCAGGTCGTTATTACCCACGTTTTCGATGCCAATCGCGCAGTAGTTCAGCCCTATACAATGCCGGGCAAAGGTGGTGTCGGGCAGAAGCCGGTAGATCGTTCCGTCGCGGTCAACCAGAAACGGAACCGCCGTATTGAGTTTACTGGCAGCCTGTAGATCAGAGCGGCCGGGCAGCACACTTGGGTTAAAAGCGTCGAAGGTTTCTTCCAGCGTTGGAATAGCCGTCCAGTGTAGCACAATCATTTTGGGCTTGATGGATGGCTCTGTTTGCTGTATACCATGCCGTTTAGATAGATATTCGAGGGACAACTGCCTGCGCTCTTCATCAAAAACGATGGGCTTGTGGATGAGTTTAAGAGGAACCTGTGCTACACAGGCACCGCCGGTGAAAAATACGGTGAGTGGCAGTACCCACTGAATGAATGTAGAGATCAAAACAAATCGACGCATGAAGGAGGTGGTTGAACAGCTGCAAAAAACAAAATTTTAAATCCAAGCGACTGTTTTTCTTCTGACCGACGCATAATTTATTGAATGGTAGGGTGTTCCTGTCTGAATAACGGGGGGCTATAGACCACGTGCCGCCGGGAAAAGTCCACTAAAAAATCGGCATGACTGTATTCATTTTATAATTATTTAAAGTTCATAGCGCGCGAAAAGACAGGCGAAGGGATATAAATTGACTCTTTTACTATTTTTCGCACAAATTCATTCCATAAACTGTTACCCCTTTAGCCGAACCTAACCCGTCTGGCTACTGGCTATGCAACCTGATTATTTGATTTATTCCGGTTCAATTTCTGACCGCCGTCTCAAGTCCATAGAGGTTTGGGAGACGGCAAATACGCTTGGTTTTCCGGCAGCTTTGTGGCGACTGCCCAATAAACGGGACAAACACCTGATTGTGTCGTTCGATGAGGTGTTGCCCCGCGTGTCGGCTGATCTGGATGAGTTACCCGCTGGTTTTTTGATAAGTCCTTTCGATAACCTTGCCAGCACGGCTCCCACCAATACGTCGGGCAGGACGGTTACGGACACAAGTACCAGCGATCAATCGCTCTTCCTTCGGGCAGACCTTCAGGCTGTCTTTGCCGAAACGGGTCTGACGCCATCCAACAAACTCAACCTTAGTGTTTCTGCCGATGGGGAGAAGGCCGATACGTTCTGGCAAGCCCTTGCCGATAGGGCTGGCCATCCATCCGGGAACCAACCTAAACAAATCACTGTCAGTGCCCTTCCTGACCCAGCCGCTCAGGCTGAATATGTGCAAAATGTGGCGTCGGCGGTCGAAGCGATGAAGCGGGGAGAGTTCCGGAAAGTTGTGCTGTCCCGAACAAAACGGGTACTTTTTTCTGACGCTCCCAACGCCGTTGACCTGTTCGATCAGCTTTGTGATACCTACCCTACGGCGTTTATTTCGGCCGTGTCGATTCCGGAAAAAGGGCAAATCTGGATAAGCGCCACGCCCGAACGAATTGTCAGTATCGACGCCAACGGAATTTTCCAAACGGCTTCACTAGCAGGTACCCAGTCGGCTTTTGAGCCCGACGGAACACCCAAGCGCCCCCCAGAAGCGATGTGGTCGCAAAAGGAAATTGAAGAGCAGGCACTGGTGAGCCGCTACATCATTGAGTGTTTCAAAAAAATCAGATTACGGGAATACCTGGAAGAAGGCCCCAAAACGATTATTGCCGGCAACCTGATGCACCTGAGCACCTGTTTTACGGTCGATACACAAGCTGTGCGTTACCCGCAGCTAGGCACCGTAATGCTCCGACTGCTGCATCCTACATCGGCGGTCTGCGGCATGCCCCGTGATGTGGCCTTTGCCTTCATCAAGCAACATGAATCCCATGACCGTGAACTGTACAGCGGTTTTTTAGGACCTGTCAATATAGATTCGAATCATGAAGGGGCAGCCAGTGATCTCTTTGTGCACATCCGATGCATGAAGCTGGAAGGCAAGATGGCTACTCTATATGCAGGGGCAGGACTAACTGAAGATTCCGTCCCTGAACGCGAGTGGCAGGAAACCGAGATGAAGTGTCAGACACTCCTAAACGTAATGAATAATGGATAATGTAAAAGGATTGATGAACACGGTAAAGTAATTCTGAGGCTCTATCACTCACTTTACCGTATGCATCAATCATTTTACATTATCCACCTGTCATCATGCACGCATTACTCCCCTTCTGCCGGATCATTAGGCGCGCGGGAGCCGTCTTTTGCTGTGCGGTCACCCGCTTCACTGGCCGCTCCTGATTGTGTATCGGCATCGGGAGCGGTTCCCTCGGTAACGGCATTTTCCGATGTAACAAGAGCTACTTTGTCCGGATCTTGGTTTGCGTCTAAATCGACCATGGCTTCAGTTGAGTAAAGAGATGTAGTAAAAAAATCGGTATGACTTACCGGTAAGAGGTTTTGACAGGGATAGCTTATTCCATGCTATCGTCGTCAAGGTCATCTTCAATAGAGTCATCGTCCAGATCTTCATCCAGATCATCCTCATTGAAGTCATCCTCAATGTCGTCTAAATCATCTGCTCCATAGCCGCTGGCGGCACCGGTGCCCAGTTCATCGAATTCAGCTCCCTCATCATCGAAGTCATCTTCATCATCGTCGAAGGCGGCTGTTTCCGGGTCGGGGTTGAGCATCAGAACGTCTTCGTCCTGATCAAACGCTGGCTGGTAAATCATGGTTTAAAGAGTATAAAAGTTAGTTCACCCCTCTTAACGCGTCTCTTTCGCGGAAGGTTTAAGCAATATTAAAACTAATTTACCATTTGTGGTAGAACACTGAATTCTATTTGCAGGTTACTGGCTTTATACTTCTTGACTGAACGCTATAAACCACTCTTAATGAGACAGTATAAACTTGAACGTATTTTCAGCCAGCCAATTCTTAAAACCAGCGATGTAAAACCAACTATCGAGGGTTATGAGGTTTTGGGGGCATTCAATCCGGCAGCCTGTCTCGTCAACGGCGAAGTCCTCCTTCTTTTACGGGTAGCCGAAGCCCCGAAACCCGAAAAAGGTACGATCGTTATTCCCCTCATCGAAGACCAAAACGGCGTTCCGACCCTTGTTACCAAACGCTTCCCCGAACCCACTGAACCCTACGACCCGAGGGTTATAGCCATTGGAGGCAAGGTGTACCTGACCTCTATCAGTCACCTGAGGCTGGCAAGAAGCCAGGACGGTATTCATTTCACCATCGACGAAGAACCATTTCTTTTTCCGGCGCGAATGGATGAATCATTTGGTATTGAAGATGCCCGCATCACGTTTCTGGAAGGTAACTACTGGATTACCTACACGGCTGTATCGGAGCATGGACCGGGTGTAGGGCTGGCCGTTACTGCCGATTTCAAAACCGTTGAGCGCATTGGCATGATCCTGCCGCCCCCCAACAAAGATGTCGCGCTGTTTCCTCAAAAGATAAATGGTAAGTACCAGTTGCTTCACCGGCCCATGGTGTCGGAGATTGGTAAACCGTCAATCTGGCTGGCCGAATCGACCGACGGTGTACATTGGGGGAACCATCGTTACCTTTTTGGTGGCCGGGGCGTATCTAGTCAAACAGATGGAGATAATGCCGATTTTGCCTGGGAAGGCGGCAAGATTGGAGCCGGACCGGAACCCATGCTGACGGATGAAGGCTGGCTCGTTTGCTACCACGGTGCCGATGCCACTCATGCCTACGCGCTGGCACTGGCCCTGCTCGACAAGGACGACCCCTCGAAGGTATTGGACCGCTCAAACGTCCCCTTGCTCACGCCCGAACTCCCCTGGGAAAAAGAGGGATTCTTTCCCAATGTAGTTTTCTCGAATGGCTGGATACAATGGCCAGCCGGCAGTGATAAAGCCGGTGAGATATGGGTGTACTATGGCGCGGCAGACTCTGGGGTTGGCCTGGCAAAGTTGGTAAACGGATAAGGCCATAGGTAGCATACAAATGTTCGTTTAAACATTTGAAATTGTAAGTATCTCATAAGTAATAGCGCAATTAACTGACACTGTCTTCTGGACGGTGTCTTTTTTGTATTTTACGGGGGTATTAAACTTTTACCCTTGCATGAAACACTTCGGTCAACTTTTACTATGTTTTTTACTATCAACTCCTCTCCTAGCCCAAACCCCTAAACGTCCGCTGAATTCGTCTGATTATGACCGCTGGCAAAGTGTTCGCTCGGAGAAGATCTCAGACGATGGGCGATGGATTGCGTACCAGATCGACCCGCAGGAAGGCGATGGCCGTCTGGAAGTAGCTGCCGTGGGGGCAGGAACAGATGGCAGGAAAATGGTTTTTCCGAGGGGCTATATGGCGCAGTTTACCCCCGACAGCAAGTACCTCATCATGCGGCTTAAGGTTCCCCTGGCCGATGTCCGCCAGGCAAAGCTTAAAAAGAAAAAAGCCGACGAAATGCCCAAAGACAGCTTGCAGGTGCTGACCATGGTCACCGGCAAGTCGATTAAACTCCCGAACGCCAAGTCGTTTGTATATGGTAAAGAAGCTGGTTCCTGGCTGGCGGTGGTGCAGGAGCGCAAAGACGATAAAGAGAAGCCAGCACCAAAGGCCGTTTCCCGGAAAGATACCCTGACACCTTCGGCCCCTGTCTCGACAACCACTGTAGCCACCCGGAGAGGCCCCACAAAGAAGCCCAAAGGCGACGACCTGACACTTCTCAACATGGCCGACGGCACCCGCCGTACCGTTCGGTATGTATCCAGTGTCATGATGTCAGATAATGGCAAGACGGTTTTTTACAGCAAAGAATCAGCTAATGATTCCCTGAAAACCGGTGAGACGAGTATTCCGGGGGTTTTTGTCTTTAACACCACCAGTGGGCAAACGATGCTGGTGGATACTAGTGCAAAACGGAAAATCTACAAAGGGCTGGCCGTTGACAAAACGGGTGAACAACTCGCCTGGATAGCGTCGAACGACAGCGTCGGCAGCGATGTAAAAGTGTTTAGCCTGTTCTATAAAAATATGCTGCCCACGACGGTAGCAGCCGGTAAAAAGAAAAAGGCATCGGCCGTTTTGCCTCAAACGGTACTCGTGCTGGCCGATACCCTGACCCAGGCATTACCCAAAGGCTGGTCGGTCAATGAGTTTCGCGAACCGAAGTTTTCGGACGATGGCACACGGCTCTTCTTTTCTACCTCCCCCATTGCCCCCAAACCAACAAAAGATACCCTGACGCCTGATGACGAGAAGGTACGCATGGATATCTGGACCTGGCAGGACAGTCGGTTGCAGCCCATGCAGCAACGGCGGCTTAAGGAAGAAAAAGAGCGCGGTTTTCTGGCTCTTTATGATTTTGCAGCCCGCAAAGTTGTCCCGCTGGCCACCCGCGAAGTACCAACGGTTGCCTTCGATCCAAAAAAGAAATCCCGTTATCTGCTGGGCCTGAGCGACCTGCCTTACCAGGTTCAGGCCTCCTGGGACCCCGGCCATACCGATTTATATTTAGTTGATACCCAAACGGGCGAGAAGAAACGTATTGCCAATGACATCATGGCCTCACAGCCCAAACTGTCGCCCGAAGGCAAATACGCGTATTGGTTCGATGAGCGCGATTCGCTCTGGCGAGCCTGGTCCATTCAGGACGGCAAACGCCTTGACCTGACGCGTGGCCTGCCCAGCAAGTTTTTCGACGAAGAGCACGACACGCCCAACCTTCCGGGTTCGTACGGCTCGGCGGGCTGGACAACCGGCGACCGCTATGTGTGGCTTTATGACCGCTATGACATCTGGCAGATTGACCCGACGGGTAAGGAGAAACCTACGAATCTGACCGCGGGCTGGGGTCGTAAGAACAAAATCCGGTTACGCCGTGCCGAACTGGATAGCGACGACAGTACCCCCGGTCGGCGCGACGGCTCTATCGAGAAAGCCATCGACCCGAAAGATGAACTGTTCCTGACCGGCATTTGGGAAAGTGACAAAGCAACAGGTATTTTAAAGAGTAAAAACGGATTGGCCGTTGCCGAACCAGCTGTATTGACCCGCAGCAATCACCGTTACTTTGGGCTGAACAAAGCGAAGAACGCGCCGGTCGTCACCTTTTACAAAGGCAACTACAAAGAGTCGATTAACCTCTTCCAGACCGATACGACGCTGGCCAGCCCCGTGCAACTTACCCGCACCAACCCACAACAGGACAGCATCCGCTGGGGTAGTGTCGAAATTGTAAACTGGACAGGTACCAACGGGACCAAGCTGGAGGGACTACTCTTCAAACCGGAAGGTTTTGACCCGACGAAGAAATACCCTATGCTCACCTACTTCTACGAGCGCAATGCCGAAACATTGAACGATTACCGGGCACCTTCGCCCAGCCGATCTACCATTAATATTCCCTACTGTGTGTCGAACGGGTATCTGGTGTTTGTGCCGGATATTGTGTACACCACGGGTCAGCCCGGCCCCAATGCCTATGACTGCATTGTACCGGGTGTGCTGAGCCTCCTCGACAAAGGCTTCGTTGATCGCGACCGGCTGGGTATTCAGGGACAAAGCTGGGGTGGTTACCAGACGGCTTACATTATTACCCGTACCAACCTGTTCCGAGCGGCCGAAGCGGGAGCCGTGGTGGCTAACATGACATCGGCTTATGGCGGCATTCGCTGGGAAACGGGCATTAGCCGGGCTTTCCAGTACGAAAAAACCCAAAGCCGCATTGGCGGAACGCTATGGGATAAGCCCATGAATTACATCGAAAACTCTCCGCTCTTCTTCGCCAACCGAATTGAAACGCCCCTTATGATGACCCATAATGACGCGGATGGAGCCGTCCCCTGGCTTCAGGGCATCGAGCTATTTTCGGCCTTGCGACGACTCAACAAGCCCGTCTGGATGCTGGTCTATAATGGTGAAGGGCATAACCTGACCCAGCGGCACAACGCCAAAGATCTGAGCATCCGGTTGTATCAGTACTTCGATCACTACCTTAAAGATGCGCCCATGCCCATCTGGATGAAGGAAGGTCGCAGTGCCGTCGAGAAAGATCGGGGTGAAATGAAATATTGATCTTTAGGCTAGATTCATCGGGGCTGATCGGCCGTGCCATGTCTGACGAAGGGGATTCTCCCCAACACAGTACCGGCACGATCGACCAGCCCCGATACTTTTTCACCGTATTATAAACCCTGTATACGATTGAGTCGATTAGGCCCTTAAATTCGCGGCCTTTATTAGCCTCTTTTTGTGTATGAATTATCGCTTCCCTGCCCTTTGTATACTAGCTGTTTTACTTGCTTGTAGCTGTAAAACCGCTAAACTTCCTGCCACGACCGAACCCCTCACTGCCCGTATTACCGAAGAAGGCTTTCTGAACTGCTTTACCGCCGGTACTGTACTGAACGGGCAGCCGGTATGGTGTGAAGCCTCTGCCGTATTATTTGATGGCCGCAATATCTTCTTCGCTAACGATAAGGATATGCCCGCAAACCAGAGTCCGGTCTTTACTAAGGCGCCGGGCACACTGGGGGATTCGACTATAACACCAGCTTATCTGACACAGCCCGTTTTTTCAGCCGCCCGCAAATACGAAGATTTTGCTAAAACGCCCGCTGAAGCCAATAACCCGCGCAGTTTTGTTTTTCTGACCACCGCGTTTGATCGGGTAAAGGCAGGTAGCCACGATTGGGATGGGTACAACACGATTCTTTACTGGCGCACCGGCGACGAGCAACACCCACATGTGCTGGCTCCCGACGATACCAGCCGCACATCGATGGCCTACCGGCAGCAGATTGCGAACCTGCTGGCCACCGATGAATTTCCGGGAGCCATACCTTACTTCAAAATTGAAGGGTTAGCGGCTACCAATCAGCAATTATTCTTCGGCATTCGGGAAGAGGGGAAATCGTATGAGAGCTTCACCTACCGGGCCAAAATTATCTGTGTGTCATACAGAATGGACCAAACCAGCGCAGGAGAACGCATTCGGCTGGCAAACGACTGGCGAATTATCAATGATTTTGACATTGCCAAGCTGGACCCTACCTTACCCGCCCCCCTGGCCCTGTCCAGTCTTGAATATGATTCATACCGGAATCGATTCTGGATGTTGACATCCATGGAAGCCAATGACAAACTGGATGCTTACCTCTGGACCATTTCGCCCGATGATTTAAAAGCCAACAAGCCTTTTACACTCATTCGGGATGCCCAGGGTCAACCGGTTCACACACCCGGTCATAAAGCAGAAGACCTTACGTTTCTTGACGCCAAACGAATTTTATTGATTCACGACGATGATCGCGGCCTGACGAAGGTTGGTAATCGGACGCGCCAACCCAACCAGGCCGCTTACACGATCGTTACTGTACTGAACCAAAAAAATCGTACGTCCCTAAAATAAAGGTAAGGATGCCCGTGGCATGGGTAGCCCCTTTTATACGGATCAGCTCAACATTCGTGGCACCCCGCTTCTGCATGGCGTCATAGGCATTTTGCGAATTCAGGAAAGACACAATCTCGTCGGCATCACCATGATACAGGCGGGTTGGGGTATTGGGCTTCCAGTCGTGAATGTCGTTGTCCTGAACAGCCGCCAGAAACGCCTTGTCCGTTCCCTCGTTGATGCCCTGCCTGAAACTATCGGTGAATGTCTGATTCAGGCTGACATTAATGGACGCGTTCATACCCTGAGCGGCAATCTGCGTCGCATAGGGCTCTTTGAAGTAGGATGACATCGGCCGATTAAGCCCATACACACGGTCGTAGGTCTGTAAAACCCACACATAGAGTCGGTTGACGTAATCGACTCCCGTTGTTTTATCGTTGATTACCTGCTTCATAAAAGCCGGTTTATCATAGGCCCCGGCCCCGCAACTCGACGCAACGAGGTTGAATTCCCTGCCTGTTTCTTCCTCAATTTTCTTTTGAAGCGACAAGGTTGCATAGCCACCTTCCGAATACCCGGCGATGTATAATCGCTTGTCCCAATTGATCTTCTGATCGCTCAGGAAATCGCGGGCGGCCCGCAGCATATCGAGCGATGCCGTAGCCAGCCCATTTCGTTGTTCGTAGGTATGCGGCAAATCCTTCGAAGCTCCATAGCCGATATAGTCCGGTGCGGCAATGATATACCCCTGTGAGGCAAATACTGACCCAAAACTGTAGGCTTCGCTACTGGACCGGAAATTCGATGGGGCATCATTCTCGCTTGTAATGGTGCCATGCTGCATACTCAGTAAGGGCACCGCTGTGGGCACAACCGGAACAATGAGCGCCCCTGACGCCCTGATTGGCTTACCATCTGTGTTGGTAGTAGTGTACTCCAGCCGGTACGCTTTTATCCCATATCGGATAAAGAATTGTAAAGGGGCATTGACACCGGTAAACCGATTACGCAGCTGGTCGGTAGTATACTCCCCTATCAGGCTGCTACTGATCAGGGTACGCGCGGGTACGGGCGCAACCGGGTCATTTTCTTGTGACTGCCTGCAACTGGTAGGGCCAACCAGCAGCATAGCCCCAATAAGAAATAAAGCTATTGTTGACTTGAATAATATCATGCAATTTGAGAGATGAAGGTCATGCTAATTTCTAACGTTAATCAGGCCTGTTTCGTTTGTTTATACCCACTCCTGAAGCCCAAAAACGCTCATATAACTAACTGATTAACAGTCAACCATAAGCTTTACTTATACATTCACAGACCTTTTTTATTTGTCTGTTTTTTTTGGCCAATTATCTATTTAACAGAATACACACAGTTCATTAATTGTTGTGGAATCCACTCTACAACAATAGGCATCTATCTTCCCGCTTACTCTATAAATTTAATAAACTTTTATTATTCAGATACTTTTCTTTTCCCTAGACTATACTCTGTCTAACAGGCACTTACCTACACGTAGACAAGAGAATGTTTCATTGATTTTGTAAAGTGGTATAGCGTTTGGATACATATAGCTAATACCAAATTTTCACAACACTATGAATAGTCAGTTGAAATCAACCGGAACAAGAACACTTGTGGTCCTTATGGCCGCTGGTGTTTTGTCAGGTAACGTTTTAACAAGTTGCAAATCATCAAACAGTTCATTGAACAGGACCCAGCAGGGTGGTGTAATCGGCGCCAGTAGTGGTGCTGTTATTGGCGGTATACTTGGCAACAAGAAAGGAAGCACAGCATTAGGTGCCATTCTGGGAGCCACGGTTGGTGGTGCTGCCGGAGCCGTTATCGGTCGCCGGATGGACAAACAGGCAGAGGAGATCAAACGCCAGATGCCAAATGCTCAAGTCGAACGGGTTGGCGAAGGGATAAAGGTCTCGCTTGGTTCCGATATTCTTTTCGATGTGAATTCGTACGCTCTTAAAGCGGAAACGAAACAGCAACTGACTGAATTTGCTAAGTCGCTCAATAAATACGAAGACACGGATATACGAATTGAGGGGCATGCGGATGCAACCGGTTCCGACGATCACAACTTAAAATTATCCAAACAAAGAGCTGAGGCTGTTGGTAAGTACCTTGAAACACAGGGAGTGAAAACGTCCCGGGTTGAGGAACTTGGTTACGGAGAAGCACAACCCGTGGCTGATAACACAACGGAAGCAGGCCGTCGGCAAAACCGGCGAGTGGATGTAGCCGTTTTTGCTAACAAACAGTTGCAGCGTGAAGCGAAAGCTGGTAAAGTAAGTGAATAAACGAATAAGGTAGCTGTGCTTGAAATTACACAGCTACCTTAATTTCTTTTCTAAAAAACCTATAGAATGGCAACGGTAAAAAAAGGCGACGATGTAACCTGGAATTTCGGGAAAGGTAAAGCGAAAGGTACCGTTGCCGAGGTTCACCAGGAAGATGTAGAGAAAACCGTTCAGGGGACTAAGGTGAAGCGGAAAGGCTCTGCCGAAGAACCTGCTCTGGTTATCAAACAGGGCAACAAGAAGATTGTCAAGTCGGCGAGCGAAGTCACGAAAACCAGCAAGTAATCATGGCAGCACTGACAAACGAATCGGAGAAGAAGTCGGTCAAAAAGGATTTTGATGCTGCGGTAAACATGTCAGCTTCTCAAATCGAGAAATGGCTGAAAACGGAGGAATCAAAATCTGTCGGACAGGTAAAGGGTGGCGATGACGAGTCGGTCGGACATAAGTCAGGGCACCGGATTATTGAAATTCTGAATAAGAAGACGGCTGATTTAACTGATGGTGACTATGAGCACATGAGCAAGGTTGTCAGCTATGTAAAACGACATAGTGCCCAGCGCCCTGCTCATGTTGAAGGCTCTAACTGGGAATACTCATTAAAAAACTGGGGACACGATCCGGGCAAAAACTGACGGGGCCGTTACCTTACTAATAAAACAGGTTATTTGTTATTTAGTTACTATGTCATCCAGTTCATAAATAATTACCTGACAAGTATCCGAAACAACAATTTCATCAGCACTTTCTGATTTACTCAACTCCATAAATTTTTTACCTAATCAACCCCACTTAAATACTCACGTTATGAATGTCAAAGAAACAAGAGGTGAAATACTTGATCAACTGAGCCGTCTTTTGACCCTCAGCCACGACGCCGAAAAAGGCTATAAAGAGGCCGCTGAAAATGCGAAGGATAACGAATTGAAGAGCCTGTTTTTAACTCAGTCGCGCCAGCGGTCGGAGTTTGCCCTTTCCCTCGATCGTGAGATCCGAGCCTTGGGTGGAGAGCCAGATAATGGAACCAGCTTCACCGCTGATTTACACCGGGCCTGGATCAATATTAAATCGACATTTGCCTCCGACGACGACAAAGCAACCGTTCAGGAGTGCCACCGGGGCGACCAAGAAGCCCTGGAAACATATAACGCCGTGTTGCAGGAAACGGACCTTGCGGCCAGCACACGCGAGCTATTGCTTCAACAAAAACAGAGCATCGATTCGGCCAATTCGACGATGGCTCGTTTGGCCTTGGTAGTGTAGTGAATGGTGGGATTGGAAAGCCTGCCTCCTATGGAGGTAGGCTTTTTTGTGCTTAAGCAGCGCCAAAAACAATCGCAATTGACAAGATGTTAACCAACAAAGACGCTACGAAAGCATGTCTATGATTCCCTACACAGTTACGTTATGAGTAAACAATCCAAATCGAAATTTTCTTTCGAATCCATCCAGACAAAACCTGGAAAACCCTATCCCCTGGGGGCTACGTATGATGGCGAAGGTGTTAACTTTGCTCTCTTCAGCGAAAATGCAACGGCGGTATCGCTGTGCCTATATGATGCAACCGACGAAACGCGGGAAGTAGTTCGTATCCCTCTGCTGGAGCGAACCGAGCTTGTCTGGCATATTTATCTAGATGGGTTACAGCCCGGACAGCTTTACGGTTACCGGGTAGACGGACCTTATGAACCACAGGCAGGCCATTTCTTCAACCCCAACAAATTACTACTCGACCCTTATGCCCGCGCTATCAGTGCACCCGTTACCCATAACGATGCATGGCTGGGCTATGACTACCATAAACGGTCGCAGGATCAAAACGCTCCTTTGGAGATGAGTTTAGAAGATAGCGGCCCCACCATGCCTAAAAGCGTAGTGGTAGACAGTGAGTTCGACTGGGCCGATGATAAATCTCCCGACACGCCCTTACACCGTTCGGTGATTTATGAGATGCACGTGAAAGGGTTTACGCATCTGCACCCAACCATCGACGAGGATATCCGCGGAACGTATGCCGGATTAGGCACCCCCGAGAGCGTCGATTACCTGAAACGACTGGGCATTACCGCCGTTGAATTACTTCCTGTTCATCAGTTTACGGACGAAAGCTACTGGGGCTATAACAGCATTGGGTTCTTTGCCCCCCAAAATACCTACTCTTCCTCGGGCATGGCCGGACAGCAGGTATCGGAGTTTAAGGAGATGGTAAAAAATCTGCATAAAGCCGGTATAGAGGTCATTCTGGATGTCGTGTACAACCACACGGCAGAAGGAAACCAGTTAGGCCCCATGTTGTCATTCCAGGGAATCGACAACCGTGTATATTACCATCAGGTTGGCGACAAGCCCGAGTATTACATGGACTATACCGGTACGGGGAACACCTTCAACCTGAGCCATCCACGTGTGCTGCAGTTAGTTATGGACAGCCTGCGTTACTGGGTTACCGACATGCACGTCGACGGTTTCCGCTTCGATCTGGCTTCTGCCCTCATCCGTACCGACGAAGAGTTTGGCAACGTGTCTTCTTTTCTGGATACCGTTGCTCAGGATCCAATTTTGGCGCAGGTAAAGCTGATTGCCGAACCCTGGGATATTCAATCGTACAACGTAGGCGGTTTCCCCGTACGCTGGTCGGAGTGGAACGGTAAGTACCGGGACACGCTTCGTTCCTTCTGGAAAGGTGAAGAAGGTAAAGCCAATGAAACAGCGTTGCGCCTGTTGGGCAGCCCTGATCTATACGCCAATGATGGCCGTTCGCCAGCCAATAGCATTAACCTGATTACGGCGCATGATGGCTTTACGCTGAACGATCTGGTTAGCTATAATGAGAAGCACAACGAAGCCAATGGCGAGGATAATAACGACGGTTCCAATGATAACCTAAGCTGGAACTGTGGTGTCGAAGGACCTACCGACGATCCGGCCATTAATGAACTGCGTGAACGCCAAAAGCGTAATTTCCTGACAACTATGCTTCTGAGCCAGGGAACACCCATGATCGTAATGGGCGATGAGTGCGGCCGTACGCAGCATGGGAACAATAATGGCTACAATCAGGATAGCGAAATTAGCTGGATGGATTGGCACTGGGACGAGAAGCAGCAGGCTTTGTTCGACTTCACGAGCCAACTTACAGCCCTGCGACAAGCTACTCCTATATTGAGCCGTCGCCGGTTCTTTGGTAATGAACAGATGGCTTATCTGCTGCCCGACGGTGGTGAAATGACCGCTGCGGATTTGGAAGATCCGGGAACCCGATGCTTAGCTCTTTTCATGGACGGTATGCGGGTAGATGAACAGACAGAAGACGGGCAGGATATTGGTGACGAACAATTGATTTGGGTTCTGAATGCCTATTGGGAAGACATCGAATTCATGCTTCCTAAAATCGGTCGAAAAAAATCGCTGTGGGAAGTGGTTGTCGACACGTCCTCGGGTAAAATTCATCCGGATGGCGAACCTGTAAAAGGCGGCCATTCTATCCATGTACCCGGCCGGTCGTCGTTGCTTTTGCGCCTTCGGTAAGAGACACAAACGACTAGCGCAGTCAATTAAAAAGCCGTAACAACTACTTGTTACGGCTTTTTTTATGGAATCGGGAAGTCTGAAAAGCTACTTTTTACTTAGTGAACGACCAGGCCTTTACCGATACGGGAGAAGCGTGTAATGCGTCGTAAAGTTGTTTATCATTCTTAAAGGCCAGTTTATTAACCTGAAATGTCTCAATGTGGACATCAAACGAGGAAGCGTCAAACGGCCAGGGGTCTACACTGAGTGAACCACTGGTGTCCTGATGTATATAGTACGATACACCATCGGGGCCCTTGCTCACTTCCAAGCGACGGCCTTCGGGTGGAACTTGACCCATACACAGTACCAGTGATAGCGCGTCGCACCACTGTAGAAACGCATAGGCATAGTCAACCTCTGCTTTCGTCGCATTGGTTTCCTTTTGCCAGGTGGCCTGATTGTTGACCTGCTGATCCAGAAACTCATCCAGCGCCTTATCGGTACCTCGCTTAGGCTCATATAGGAATGAAGTATGCTTGGACATGAGCAGGGCGTTCCAGCGGCTTTTTTGCAGACCGATCTGAATCATATTCCGACACTGTTCTACCGAGTATTCCAGCAACTGGAAATCCAGGGGCGCACCAGCCGTGGTAAGGTGGTTTCTTCCCTCCCAGGCGTCTTGACCATCATCGTGTTCCGTCAAAGCAATTAACGTTTCAATCCAGTTCACAGGTCGTTTATTGACTTGCCAGTGAAGAGCTAACTGCACAGCCAGTAAACCGTGCGCCTGCTGGTTTATAATCTGCCAACCTGTATCCGTTTGTGTGACAATCATAGGGGAAAACGAAATCGGACCGCCGTAGCGGTCCGATTTCACTTGTTAATTAGTATAAACTTTTTCGTTTTCTCCCATTTTTGGCGGATTGCCGGTTATGACCGCTGCTGCCTGCTGGAAGAATCGAACCATGGTACTATCGGTCGAATCCCAATACTCAGCCATATCGACATGCACCTTTAGCAAGGTCAGATCCGGATCATCTTTTCCTTTGGGAAACCAGGCTTTCGCCTGTGGATTCCAAAGTTCATCGATCTTGGCCCGATCATCCACTTCCTGGGCTGTGCCCGAAGCAGATACATAGCTGGCATCATCGACATCGGCAAAAGACAGATTAACTTTATTAGCGTTGTTATCAATCTGGTCAACCTTGGGCGATGAACGCTGGGTGAAGAACCAAACGGAGCCATCTTCATCAACCTGAAGAGCTGCCATAGGACGGCTAACCAGATTACCCTGTTCATCAACAGTAGTGAGCATCGCGATACGAATATCTTCGATCATATCGCTAATTTTCTCAAACTGCTTATTTGTCTGTTGTTTCGTTTCCATAACGTTGTACTAATTTATTAAAAGTCCCGGTAGTGAGTATCAGCGAAAAGACAGGTACTGCTTTACCGAAATCACCTACCTCAACGAAGAAGGCTGACGGTCTATATCATAAAACGATGACATGGGTGATCTTCCTGACTTCCTGCTATCAGAGTCGGAATGAGCCCCCATTTCTATGATGTTCGCACAGCTGCGAATTGTTTGTTGGCATATAGCATATACCTGCCAACTTCGTTCAGAATCAAATGCTTGAACCTCCTGGGCGCACTTCTCGCATAGCTCAATACAAGATTTAGCCAATGAGCGCACGTTGGTAGAACCTCGTACGTACAGCGTAGCCAGATTACGGCACATCTCCGCACAATCGAGGTTTAAAAATATGCTATGATAAAGTTCTTCAACCCGATTGGAGTTGAGACATTCTGTGGCAAATTCATTACAAAGTGTAGAACAGTTTGTCAAAGAATCGTAAATAGTTTTTTTCCAGATCATAACGAACAAATCTTCCGATTAACTCAACTAGGCAAACGTTGGAATACCCGCGTTTCCCCACTCCTGCCGCGTACTGCCAGTACGCGCCCAGCTACGAGCTTCATCAATACTAATGGCTACTATCCGATTATTATCTGTTTGCCCCTCTTCAAGCAGTTGGTTAGCAATTTCGATTGCTTTAGCCCGAGTACTTGCATTAAGCGACCGCATTGCCGCCGGAAAGTGCGTTGTTGACCACATAGCGTTGATATCTAGTTACCGTATCTAATAGCTTATATTGTGCCAGTAAATAAGATATTAATCAATATCAAAGGCATAGAGAATCAATCGCCTACAAATGAGCTACTTACCAATTTCATCAGTTTTATTATAAGCTGAAAAAGACGTCTCCTCAGGTATAAGTTTGTAGAAATCTGTTAAGGGGGTGTGTAAAAAAATCCTCACCTTTTTCCACAAAAAAGCCAGTTTCTGTAGAGAAACTGGCTTCTGGATTTCCTGGATTAGCCGGAAATAAAAACTTATATGGAAAAGCCTTATTTAGGAAAGTACAAGCGGAATGTTGTACCGGCACCAAGTTGGCTTTCTACCTCGATAGACCCTTTATGGCTGTTGATGATATTTTGGGTAGCGGTCAAGCCTAAGCCCATACCACCCGATTTACCAGTGAAAAAAGGATCGAATAAGCGCTGTCTATCCGTCTCGCTGATTCCACCTCCATTATCTGTCACTTCTACATACACGCGCTTGTCCTCCGTACAAAACGTTTTGACGCACAGCACACCTTTTCCTTCCTGCATGGCCTCAACAGCGTTGACAAGAATATTGAGCAATGCCGTTTTTACCTGATCCCGGTCGATCAGCGCGTGGCAATCGTCGGTAACGAAGGTTGTTTCCAGCCGCATTCGTTTCAGTTTGATACGGTCGCTAACGAGCTGAAGGGTTTCGCGAACAACCAGATTAAAGTCCTGCTTCTTCCGGTCGAGGTCTCTTGGTTTCGACGAATTGAGCATTTCGGTAATAAGCTGGCCAATACGGTCCACATTACGGCCTATAATATCCGTAAACATGGTAATGAACTCATTGTCTGTATCCAGCTCATCTTTAAGCTGTTCAAGCGCCAGACTTAGGTTTGTCAGCGGGTTTCGTACCTCATGAGCAATACTACGGGCAATTTTACCGGTCATTGTCAGCTTCTCGGCCAGGATAAGATCCTGCTGTGCTTTTTTCTGTTCAGTAATATCCCGTACAATACCCTGGTACCACTCGGGTCGACCAACGAGGTCTTCAACTGCCCAAACCGAGATTAAGCAAATCCGTTTCCGGCCATTCCGGTGAATGAGTGTCGTTTCAAAATCTTTGATTTGTCCATGTTCACGGACATTGAACCGAAGGTTACGCAGTTGATTAAGGTCAGCAAATAACCGGGCTGGATTCAGCGTCCGGAGTTCATCACGGCTATAACCCAGCAATCGCTCCACCGACGAGTTGGCATCCTGAAAGCGTAACTCATTACTGGCAACGAAAATGGCGTCGATAGAGCGCTCAAACAGCGAACGGTACTTATTTTCTTTCTGGGCTACTTCGGCCAAAACGCTCGCCTGACGGAGCGCGTACCGAATACTACGGCCGAGAAGCTGCGCATCAATGCGTCCTTTAACGAGATAGTCAGCCGCTCCCAATTCCAACGCCGACTGATCGACGGTCAGGTCATCCTGCCCGGTAAGCAGAATCATAGGTGCCCGGCATCCCCGGCGGAAAGCCTCCTGTATCAGGTCAATGCCGGTATGATGGCCTAACCGATAATCCACAAGATAAACATCGTGATTATGTGTATCGACAACTTCAAGAGCCAGGTCATAACTATCTACCCAATCGAGTTTGATGGTTGCGTTTTCCTTGGCCGACACCAATGCTTTTGTCAGCAGATAGTCGTCTTCGTCATCTTCAATCAGTAAGACACGAATTGTTTCTTTTTCGTTAGCAACGTCGAGTAGAGCCGCAACGGGAGTCATATATTAAGTGCGGTTAATGAGTAACTCATAGTAGTAAACACATACTAATCAGCTCATTTAAAGCTGCCTTATCAAGAAAATCCTTACCGCTTACGGTAATTTAACAGTATCCATCCAGTAAGTTTTCAAAGCCCCGACCATTTCGACCAGTCGGTTAAAGTTAAATGGCTTTGTTACAAACGAGTTGACACCAAGTGTATAGGTCTTCAAAATATCTTCATCTGCCGACGATGTAGTCATGACAACTACGGGTAGTCGGCGTAATTTTGAATCATCTTTTATTTCACTGAGTGCCTGAAAGCCATTTTTGCGGGGCATGTTCAGGTCCAGGATTAACAAATCAGGCCAGGGCACATTCTGGTCAGCATAACGTCCGGTCTGACGCAGATACTCCATAAGTTCCTCACCATCTTCAACAAATTGTATAGTTTGGGTATATCCACTCTGTCGAAGAGCGCGTTCCATGAACAACCGATCATCAGAATCGTCATCAGCGATCAGGATGGTCATAAGGGTTTGCTTACGGTGCATACAGTTAATTTTGGATAAAGTAGTTACGGCTACGGTAATGCAATTTAATTTATACGTTATGGTAAGTAGCGTTCTTGCGATCAGTAAAAATTTAAACGGTTGAAATCACCTATTACCAGTTGTCAATTGTCACTCTTTCCATTCAAAGATACTTAAAAACATTAATTTATTGTTGTTAACTAGGCTTCAAAATAGTACAAAACTAACTTTTCTGGAACCGAACCCGCTATTAAGCTTGCTTAAGCTTCAACTAAATATTCAATGTAGCCTGCTCAGCCTTTGTTTTTTATCAATTATTTCTGTTCCAAAAAATCTATACTATTCTAAATATTTCATGTTAAGATAACAGTGAGGTAATACTATTTAGTCAATTTCCTATTTACTGAGAGTATCCGATTGCGCCTTTTTATAGACTCGAACAGCATCTCTGTTGTGAAGCGGCAATTTTGTAAAAACTGAATGATCTCTTCCACAAAATGGGGAATTCCCTCCTCAATTTCTAGTTGATTTACGATTGCCCAGCTACGATCTGATTAGCACCAAATAGGTATAATACAATAGGATAGCCCATCTGCGAGCTAATTAAGCAGGTTTGGCACGATTTTAACCTATTACCTGCATAAGACAGTACTTTCTTTCTCTGTCCTTAATTCACTAATCGTTATGAAAAAGATAGTAAACACATTATTCGCAACAGCCGTGTTGGTAACGGGATCGTTTTTGTTTAACAGCACGGATGCCTCAGCACAAGGCCGCACCCGAATCGGGGTTAAAGGTGGTCTGAATGCCAGCTCGCTTTACTACGATAGCCAGGGTGTCACAAATAAAAACGAGCGTATTGGTTTCCACGTTGGTGTATTTGCACAAGCTCCGCTAGGCGAATTTTTCGCTATTCAACCTGAATTATTATACACGACAAAAGGGGCTTCGGCCGATTACAACACGTTTGGTTTCAGTGGCAAAAATACATTTAAACTTAACTACGCTGAATTACCCGTTCTGGCAACGTTCAAGTTAGGTCAAGCCGTTGAATTGCAGGCTGGCCCTTATGTTTCTTACCTGCTTAATTCGAATGTAAACTCCAACGGAGATTTTGGTTCGGGTGCGGCTGCTATCAGTCGGGACAACTTCAATAAAGTCGATTATGGTGTTGCCGGTGGTTTGAATATCTATTTCGGAAAAGCTTTTGTCGGCGCTCGCTACGCACAGGGTCTGCAACAGATTGCCAACAGTGGTGCTGCGAAAACCCTTTTGGGAAGTGCTAAAAACGGCGTAGGTCTGCTTTCCGTTGGCTTTAGCATCAACTAATATTATTGCTGGCACAAACGAAAGACGGGGTAAGTGTTTCTCAGGAAACCACTTACCCCGTCTTTCGTTTGTGCCAGCAGGCTATTACTAAAGGTGTATGTCGTACGCCTTTAATTTGTTATAGAGTGTCTTCCGGTCGATGTTAAGTACTTCGGCCGCTTTCGTTTTATTATAGCCGGTTTTTTCCAGAACCTTTAGAATAGCCGCTCTTTCTGCATTTTCTGAAACTGACTTCAGATTGGCAGCTGACTGGCTAAAAACGGGGACGCCAGGGCGGGCGGGGTCGTAATTTATCTGAATATTTGGCGCACCGGTATCTTCCGAAGTCAAATACTGGGGGGATACGATTTCCTGAGGGAGCACATCTGCTTCAATATAATCGCCTTGTGTTAGCAGTACCGAACGTTTGACCACATTCTGTAGCTCACGGAGATTGCCATGCCAGTAGTATTCCTTCAGCTTATCCTTAGCCTCTTCTTCAAAACCTATGATATCCTTCTCTAACTGAATATTTGCCAATTCCAGAAAGTGTTCGGCAAAGATCATGATATCGGACTTCCGCTCCCGCAGGGGCGACAAATGCATTTCAAACTCAGCAATACGGTGATAAATATCTTCCCGAAATTTACCTTGACGTACGGCTTCGCGCAGATCCTCGTTGGTAGCCACAATGATCCGGACATCTACTGGAATATCCTGATTACTACCTATGCGACGAATTTTCCGCTCCTGCAGTACACGCAGCAATTTGATCTGATTGTCGTAGGAGAGATTCCCAATTTCGTCCAGGAAGATCGTTCCTCCATTGGCAAACTCAAAACTACCCGCTTTGTCAGACATGGCTCCGGTGAATGAGCCTTTAACGTGTCCAAACAATTCACTGCCGGCCAGTTCTTTACCCAGAGCGCCACAGTCAATGGCCACAAAGGGTTTGTCAGCGCGTTTACTTTTAAGGTGAATGGCGTTTGCAACAAACTCTTTTCCCGTACCCGTCTCGCCAGTTATAATAACCGACATATCCGTTGGGGCTATCAGATCAATATGCTTCTGGAGTTGTTCAGCCGCCCGGCTTTTACCGAAAATAAATCGCTTTCCATCGGGCGTCAGTGCTGTTTTTGATGACGATGTGCGGGTTGACGCTGGTTTTGCGGGAGCAGCCGCCGGAGCAACACTTTTAGGCTGGCTTAAGGATTGGCTCCTGCGTTCAAGAGCACCCTTAATGGTATACAGGATTTCGTCAGGATAAAGCGGCTTGGTAACGTAGTCATACGCCCCATGCTTAACGGTTTGCACAGCCACACGAACGTCGGAGTATCCGGTTATAATGATAACGGCTGTTGTTGGATTCATCACCTTGATACGGCGAAGCATTTCCAAACCATCAATATCAGGAAGTTTAAAATCACAGATAACTAGTTCAAACGACTCTTTTCTTAATAATACAAGGCCGTCGTCACCTCGTTGTACCGATGCCGTTTTATATCCCTGCTTGGTTAGAAATCGCTCTAGAAGCAGGCATATATCATTGTTATCGTCAATAATCAGAATTTTTTCCATGAAGAGGAAGCAGCTTGTTCAGGTAGACCAATGGCGGTAAGGCACATGGTACAATGAACACGAGCCTTCGTTGGCTGTATAAACAAAGTTACTCAAACCTGAATGGTTTGCAAAGCCGTCTCCACAGATCGACGTGTGAATGGTTTTCCAATAAAATAGTCAGCACCTTGTTCCGTAGCACGCCTTCTTTCGGCCTGCCCGTCGAAGGCACTAATCATAATTATTTTGGCTTCGTTCTGTCCTTCCTTAATAAAAGGCAGTAAATCAAAGCCTAGTCCATCGGGCAAATTCAGATCCAGGAATATGGCGTCGAATTGCTGAGAATCTAACCATTGACGGCCCTCTTCTATAAAATGGGCACAAGTCGGCTGATAACCTAACCGACGCAATAGTCCTGACAACAGCAAGCAAATGTCTGCTTCATCATCAACTATCAACACTCGTTTAGCAAGAGATGTTGTATTCATTACGGCTGGTCTAAACTGCTGTCCCGCATTAGCTCCTACTATCGGTCTTACCACGGCAATTATTATTTACTTATAATGTCTGTTTGTGATGTATGTACATAAAATATGATGCCGAAAATAATAAGTAGCCGGGAAAACTAACGATTAATACCTAATAAAGGGCATTAGCTAATCAGTTTGCGTCTATTTATAATTTTGAGTAACCTAATACCCCCCTATACGTTACCCAACCTGGGTAAATTAAGTGGGCTATTTTTCCCCGCTAATTCTACACATGTAGAACCTTTTCCACACAAATTGGAGCGACTGAAAATAGGCATAAAAAAACTTATTGAGGCTAAACGAACGGCATAATCACTCATTTACAATCAGATAAGGCCTTTTTTAGCCCATACTATCTATAGAATTGTACGCCAGAAAAGAGTTGGCACAGATTTTTCTCTATACCTTTTCGATTGCGAGATTACTTTTCTGATTTACTCACGAATTTCTTAATGGGAAACCTTCTTTACACAATAGCTGTCATTTTGGTAATCATCTGGCTCCTTGGATTTTTAGGGGTCCTTGGAGCAGGGATTGCAAGTAGCAGCTTAATTCACATTTTACTGGTCATTGCGGTTATTGCTATTATACTCCGCTTGATCCAGGGTCGAGGGGTGTGAACAAAGGGATTACCTTACTCAACATTGGTTTAAATATGGTGCCAAGCATCATAACAAAAATATTCCTAATTAATTAGGTGATTTTATTTTAGGTTAAGTACAAGTTACGGTGGGTACGGAATCCCTGCGCCAAATTGAGCGCGGGGATTTTTATTTATAGCCATTTTCACTTTCTAAATGTCAAAAAAAACGGTAAGATTGCTCAGGCAATAAGGCTTTGTAAACTAATAGAATCAGTACAGCATGGGGCACTTATGCGTAAAACGTGGACGTCCTTGTAGAAAAAAGTCCTCAGTTGATAGTCATGACACATGTTGGCGTGCACCCTATAAGCACCTAACAAACAACTAGTTAGTGTGCCATAACAATTAGTGGTACAAAATTTTCTAATCGGTTGGCAACAGTATGAACAATAATCATTCACATAAGTCATAGGAACCATGAAAGCATTACCAGGAATATTAGTAGGTTTGGCGGTCGGCGCAGTTGTCGGAATTCTCTTAGCTCCCGAAAGTGGTCAGAAAACCCGGAAGCGTATTTCGTCAGAATCAGATTCTTTCTTCAAAGATCTGCAGGATCAGCTTCAATCTGGTTTGGAAAGCATCAAGAGCCAGTACAATGAGTATGTTGACTCTGCCACCGAGAAATCGCAGGATCTGGTTAGCCAGGCCAAGAAGAAAGCAAAGCAGTAGTAGATTGCTTTCTATAAATCAATGAACTCACCTAAAACAAAACAAATAAAGAAATGAGAAGCACAAGAGATTTTCTAACCGGAATTATAACAGGAGTTGTCATCGGTATTCTTACAGCTCCCCGTAGCGGTAAAGAAACACGCGAAAAGTTAACCGAAGAAGCAAACAAACGCTCTGGTGATCTAAAAGATCAGTGGGAGAAAGGGGTATCGCAGGTGAAAGAAGGCATTGAACAGGCCAAAACACAGGTGAACCAGTACACTGACAAAGCCAAGGAGCAGTTCAACCAATATAAAGATCAGGCTCAGTCGACCCTGAACAAAGACAAAAGCCAATACAATGATAAGATTGATGAATTAGCAGACGACGCCCACTCGGGTATCGAAAACGCTGAATCCTCTTTCAAGGTCAATTAAGTAATACTACTCGATTTACTCAACGTTATTGAATCTGTAGCCCCCCTCCACAAAGAGGGGGGCTACGCTTGTTTTGGAGGTTTAACAATCTTTTAATTCTGGTTTAAGAAGCGTTTAATTAGCTGTCATGACCTTTACAGCAGAAAATAAAGACATGAAAAAATACTCGTTTTTTTCGCTCACTCAACAAATTGGTCAGTTGAGAACCCAGGTCAGCAGTTTGTTGAATCGACCGAATGGACATGCACATATTCCTGTGCCAATTCTGTCTGTCAATACAAAAAAGAAATTTTCTAGCCTTTGCATATTTGGCTCAGCAACCCTCTTGGTAGGGTTGAGTCTGAGCAGTTGTGGAAGTTCGGCCAAAACTGAAGATACTGCCCAAGCTCAGGA
This sequence comes from Spirosoma aerophilum, assembly GCF_054782495.1. Taxonomy (NCBI): domain Bacteria; kingdom Pseudomonadati; phylum Bacteroidota; class Cytophagia; order Cytophagales; family Cytophagaceae; genus Spirosoma; species Spirosoma aerophilum. The sequence continues at coordinate 2,204,410 of NZ_BAAGSJ010000013.1, forward strand.
TCATCACGAAACTAACCTGCTGGCAACAGCTACTCTGGACACAGCGAAACTGGAAAATGCTCGAAATGAGCTTAACCTGACGGGCAAGATTACCTTTAATCAGGATCAGGTTGTGAAGGTGTTCCCCTTGGTAGGTGGACATATTGAAACGCTCAAAGCTGATTTGGGCGACTATGTACGAAAAGGACAGCTTCTGGCCGTTATCCGATCCGGCGATCTGGCCGATTTAGAGCAACAAGCCGTTTCGGCACGGGGCCAATTAGCTGTTGCTCAGAAAAACCAGCAGGTAACCGAAGACATGACCAAAGCTGGGCTGAGTTCACAACGCGAGCTGGTAGCCAGTCAGGAGCAGTTACAGGCAGCAAAAGGAGAAGTGGAACGAGTCGGCGAACGACGTCGGATTGTGGGCGGTACAGGGTCCGTTTATCTGGTCAAATCCCCTATGAGTGGATTCATCGTTGAAAAATCTGCGTCTCCCGGCATGGAACTTCGCTCCGACGACCCCGAAAATTTATTTACGGTATCCAATTTAGATCACGTATGGGTACTTGCCAATGTGTATGAATCTGATTTAGCCAATGTACACGAGGGTGATGCCGCTACGATCACGACGATCTCTTATCCGGACAAAGTTTTTCACGGTAAGATCGACAAGATTTTCAATGTCCTTGATCCCGACAGCAAGACGCTGAAAGTTCGGGTAACACTCGATAATGCCGATTATCGCCTGAAACCAGAAATGTTCGCGAATGTAAGTGTCACCTATGCTGGCCGCGACCAACGCATTGCTATTCCGGCCAAGGCCGTCGTTTTTGATAAAAACCGCAACTTTGTCGTGATGGTCAACAAAAACAATCAACCCATTGTACGAGAAGTCGAGATTTACAAAACGATTGGACAGAAGACTTACCTTTCGAGTGGTGTCGCCCCCGGCGACCGGGTTGTAACGACGAATCAACTGTTAATTTATAATGCTCTTGGAAGTTAAGATTCACGATTCTCGCGTACAAAAAAAGCCGTCATTTTTATTAACGGCTCTTTTTGTACGCGAGAATCGTGAATCTTAATAGGATTGAAGTTACTCGGCCGTAGTAGGATCTATAATTGTAGCTACTTCGCTAACGGAATTGGCGGGAAATCCTCCCTGCTTTGCATGTTCACGCACCATATCTTCATTAGGCGCAATGTAAACGCAATAGATTTTATCATCTGTTACATAACTCTGTAACCACTGAATTTGTGGACCCATATTACTGAGTACGCCACAGGAAACCTGAGAAATTCCCTTCAATTCGTCCGCAGTCAGTTTGCCTGCGCCCGGTATCTCTCGCTCAATTACGTATTTCGGCATAATTACTTTGTTTTTTCTGTTGTTGCGACGTTTACTTCCACGTACACCGGTTTACATAGTAAATTTCGGTCTCCATAAACGTATACAAAAAAAAGTCAGCTCTCTTTGAAAGCTGACTTTTAGGTAATAGTCTTTATTGAACGGTTGTGATTATTTACTTCTTCGTAACCCGCACCGAAATTCGGCGATTCTGTGATCTACCCTCTTCGGTATCGTTAGAGGCAACAGGATGTTCCTGGCCATAGCCTTCGGCTTCCAGACGGTCCTTGGTAATACCCATTTTTTCTAACTCAGCCCGTACGGAATTAGCCCGATCCTGCGACAATTTAAGGTTACTGTCGGCATTTCCCGTATTATCGGTGTAGCCACCAACTTTAATATTTACCGCTGGGTAGGCTTTCAGTATCTGAGCAACATTTCCCAACTGCACCTGCGACTCTGGCTTCAGAACGGCTTTGCCGGTTTCAAAGGTTAGCTTGTCGAAGTCGAACCAGGTCTCTTTATCAACTACTTTGTCGGAGTTGATAAATTCGATGAGTTGCTCTTCGATTTTACCAACGCCCGTTAAATTCAGGTCGACACCGGTTTTATCGTTTTTGAACTTCAGTACATTTTCAGTGACGGTTATGTTTTCGGCTGCCGTCGATTTTTCCAGATCAACCCCGTGCATACCGCCTTGCGCCGTGATACCCTCCCGATTGCCTTCACTGGCCGAGGTTGATTTAACGGCGATGTAAGGAGCAATCACCAGCGATACGATCGACATCAGTTTGATCAGGATGTTCATAGATGGGCCCGATGTATCTTTAAATGGATCACCCACGGTATCGCCCGTTACCGACGCTTTGTGTGGCTCTGACTTTTTATAGAACATTTCGCCATTGATCAGCACCCCTTTTTCGAATGACTTTTTCGCATTATCCCAGGCACCACCGGCATTGTTCATAAAAATACCCATCAGTACACCTGACACGGTCACACCTGCCAGCAAGCCACCCAGTACTTCAGGGCCGAAGATGAAGCCGACAATAACGGGCACGGTCAGTGCAATGGCGCCCGGAAGCACCATCTCACGGATAGACGCCTGGGTTGAGATCGCTACGCATTTTTCGTATTCCGGCTTACCCGTTCCTTCCATAATCCCGGGAATCTCGCGGAACTGACGACGAACTTCTTCAACCATTGCCATAGCCGCCCGACCCACAGCCGCAATGGCCAGTGACGAGAATATGTACGGAATCATGCCCCCAACAAACAAACCGGCCAGCACATCGGCCTTGTAAATATCAATGGCCGAAATACCCGATAAGCCTACGAAAGCGGCAAACAGCGCCAGTGCCGTTAAAGCAGCCGAAGCAATAGCGAATCCTTTACCACTGGCGGCCGTTGTGTTACCCACGGCGTCCAGAATATCGGTACGGCCCCGTACTTCTTCGGGCAGATAGCTCATTTCGGCAATACCACCGGCATTATCGGCAATGGGACCAAACGCATCAATAGCTAACTGCATGGCGGTAGTCGCCATCATGCCCGCAGCTGAAATAGCGACACCATACAACCCGGCAAAATGATACGACGTATAAATACCAGCCGCCAGCACCAGAATTGGCAATACCGTAGACTCCATACCGACGGATAAACCACCGATAATGTTAGTGGCCGCACCCGTTGCCGACTGCCGAATGATGGACAGCACCGGCCGGCGGCCCATGGCGGTGTAATATTCAGTAATGATACTCATCAACGCTCCAACAACGAGGCCTGTTACGATGGCGAAGAACACGTCCATGCGGGTAAATTCAACACCACGGATAGACATGGTACCCTCGGGCAGCATGGCGTTGACCAGAAAATACGAAGCCACCAGCGTAATGGCGATCGAGGCCCAGTTACCCAGGTTCAGGGCAGCCTGTACGTTACCATTGTCATCTTTAACCCGAACCAGATATGTTGCGATGATCGAGAAGATCAATCCCAGTCCGGCAATCACCATCGGCAGTACGATTGGTGCGTGACCAATGATAGGATCATTAGGAATCACAATTTCGCGGCCCAGCACCATAGTTGCCAATATAGTAGCTACATACGAGCCAAATAAATCAGCGCCCATGCCAGCTACGTCACCTACGTTGTCGCCTACGTTATCGGCAATAGTGGCCGGGTTACGCGGATCATCTTCCGGAATACCAGCCTCTACCTTACCAACCAGGTCAGCGCCTACGTCGGCCGCTTTCGTATAGATACCTCCGCCCACGCGGGCAAAAAGCGCAATAGATTCGGCTCCCAGTGAGAAACCCGCGAGCACTTCGAGCGCTTTCTCCATCGGTAAACCATTTACATCGCCCGATGGCTCAACATATAGTTTATATAAAACAATGAATAAACCTCCAAGACCCAGTACGGCAATACCGGCAACGCCGATGCCCATAACCGATCCACCCGTAAACGACACCTCCAGAGCTTTCGTCAGGCTTGTGCGGGCTGCATGAGCGGTACGGACGTTCGCCTTGGTGGCAATGTTCATACCGATGTACCCGGCCAGTGCCGACAGGAACGCTCCAAGAACGAAGGAGCCGCCGATCAGTGGGCTGGAGTTTGGTACTAAGCTGCCCATGTAGGCCAGCAGGATGGCGACAATAATGCCGAAGTAGGTTAAAACACGCCATTCAGCTTTTAAAAACGCGATGGCACCATCGGCAATGTACCCTGCAATTTCCTGCATCCGGGCGTCGCCAGCATCCTGCTTGGAAACCCACATGAATTTGGTAAACATCACCAGTAGGCCAACAATGCCTAGAATGGGGACCAGATAAACACTGTAATTCATAGAAATAGGTAAAGGTTAGAAATTATGAATGCTCGCAAAGATAGAATTTGACATTGCATAACCCAACGTGCCAAAGCACCTTTGTTGACTTTTTTTGAGGTTTATTTCGTTTATTCAAGGATATTTCCATTTACGCTTCCTCAAACCGTCTCATTGTTTGGAAGTAGACCTTTCACTGCGTAGGTTCATAAGAAAAAAGCCTGACTGGCAAATACAATATTGTCTTTTTCAATATATGCAAAATATTCGATCCCATACTAATCGAATCAAAGCCATTTCATTTTGGCTTATTACAATTTTACCAATTACATGTTTTTCTTTTGGAGCCGACTCCCTACGCGTCACGATTACAGAAGGCACGAACATGGCTGCTGATCTTTCGCCGGATAAGCAACAGATTGTCATGGATTTACAGGGAACCATCTGGCTTATTCCGGCGAATGGCGGTATGGCCCGCCCCATAACGGACAACCTGGGCGACTGCAGACAGCCGAGTTGGTCGCCCGATGGGCGGCAGATTGCCTTTCACTCGTTCTGGGATGGCCGGTACCATATATGGACGGTTTCAGCTACGGGAAGCAAGCCCAAACAGCTAACGTCGGGAATTTATGATGACCGCGAACCCCATTGGTCGCCCGACGGCAGGCAGCTGGTTTTCTCTTCTGACCGGTCGGGCAATTACGACATCTGGCAATTGACACTTGCCGATGGCAAACTAACCCAACTTACGAATAACTCTGGTAATGAATTCAGCCCGGCATTTTCGCCGGATGGCAAAACGGTCGCTTTTCTGTCTGACCGTACGGATGCCCCCGGTGTGTATACGATAAGCCCCGGTGCACCCGAGAAACTTGTCTCTCCAACGGCTGGCAAGTTGGCCGGTGTCGCCTGGCAACCCGATGGCTCTCACCTGTTTTACAACCTCCTCAATAACTCACAAAGCGGACTGGCAATGGTAACATTGACCGACCCGAAAGCGCAAATGCTCACGGAAGCCAGCGACGATGTGTTCCCGTTTCGGGTAAGCTGGTTCTCGGCCGATGAATATTTATACACCGCGAATGGACAACTGAAACGACGCAAACTGGGGAGCGCACCCGCTCAGGCCATTCCATTCCAGGCAATCGTTACTTTACCCCGAAATACCTACAAGCGAAAAACCTACGACTTCGATACACAGCAGGCCCAGCCGGTAAAAGGTATTAAAGGAACCGCTGTTTCGCCCAACGGCAAGCAGATTGCCTTCGCGGCCCTCGGCGATGTATGGATTCTGACTAAAGGAACAAAAACCCCGGAACGAATCACACAAGGTTCAACCATGGAGTTGGAGCCAAGCTGGTCGCCGGACGGGACCAAACTGGCGTATGTTTCGGATCGGAACGGGAATATGGATGTCTGGATTCGAGACTTAAAAACCGGGCAGGACCGCAATCTGGTCGATATGCCCGACGACCTGCACTACCCAAGCTGGTCGCCGGATGGAACCAGGCTGGCTTTTTATCAAAGCGATCCCCGCAATGCCTGGGGCCGTAGTACGCTGTATGTGGCCGACGTGACGTATACAGCTGACGTTAACGTGCCCAAAACCCGAAAACTACACGAATCCATTTTCGTACCGAGTCAGGCAAGCTGGTCGGCTGATGGAAAAACAATTGCCGTGTCGGCTCTTCACCCCTACTCGTCGCGCTACCGCGAAGGGGTTAGTGAAGTGCTGCTCATTTCGTTTGACGGAAAAAATGATCGTTATGTAACGCCAGCACCGGCACACAGTCTGGCCACCCGGGGGCAGAACGGCCCGGTATGGTCGCCCGATGGCACCAAAATGGCGTACGTGCTGGATGGGCTATTGTACACAACCGACGTTAAACCCGATGGTACCATAATCGGGAAACCCCGGCAACTGACCACGGAGCAGGCCGAAACCCCAACCTGGACAAGTGACTCAAAAAGTATTCTGTTTCTGGCTACCGATGTATTCAAACAGGTCTATCTGGCCGACGGCCACATCGAAACGCACCCTATGGATTTGTCCTGGAAAAACAGCGTGCCAACCGGAACGGTAGTCGTTCATGCCGGGCGATTGTTTGACGGGAAGGCAAATACCTACCGCACCAATGTGGATATTATACTGGAAGGAAATCGGATTAAAGCTATTCTACCCCATCAGGCCGGGCGACCCGGCACCCAGATCGACGCATCAGACAAAACGGTCATTCCGGGTTTGTTCGAAATGCATACGCACCAGCACTCGATGGTTGGTGAGAAAATCGGGCGACTTTGGTTATCCTTCGGAATCACGTCCATTCGCGAACCCGGTGCCGATCCCTACGATGCCCTCGAACGAAAAGAATCCTGGGCAAGCGGCATACGACCCGGCCCACGGCAGTTTTTTACGGGCGGCTTAACCGACGGCACCCGTATTTACTACGGAGCCGCTACCAGCATCAACTCCGACGAGCAGTTAGACCGTGAACTCAACCGCTCTGTTCAGTTAGGGTACGATCTCATTAAAACCTACGTACGCATGCCCGACGCCATGCAGCAACGGATTACTGCCTTTGCCCATGCTCACGGCTTGCCGGTTTCATCGCATGAGATTTTTCCGGCCATGCGCTATGATGTGGATGCCGTTGAACACATTGGCGGTACGAGTCGGCGGGGGTATTCGCCCAAGATTACGGCCATGAATCGGAGTTATCAGGATGTCATTCAATTGCTGGCCAAATCGGGCATGAACATCACGCCTACCGCTTCTTTGCAGGGCGGTTTTGCCGTATTGACCACCAAAGACCCCAGTTTGCTTGAAAACCGACAATACAAAGCGTTTTATTCGGAAGACTTCACAAACGCACTTCTGGCGGGCTCCGCCCAGTACGCCAAAATCAGCCCCGGTTATTTAAGCAACTTTGCCAATCTTCAGAAAGGCGTAAAAGCGCTGGTCGATGCGGGTGCGCACGTGACCACGGGCACCGATAGCCCCTTTGTTCCGTACGGCATGAGCTTACATACTGAATTGCAGGTTTTCGTAGCCGCTGGGCTAACTCCTTATCAGGCATTACGTTCTGCAACGCTATGGGCTGCCGAAACAGTGGGCGTCAGTAAAGACCTCGGGTCTATTGAACCCGGCAAGCTTGCTGATCTGGTGATCGTAAACGGCGATCCCTTAACCAATATTCGTGACGTGCTCCATGTGGAGCAGGTTATCCGAAATGGCGAGGTACTACCCATTGACCGGCTACTGGCAAGGCCATAAACATTATTTAAATGTTCAGAAACCCTTACCCGATCCGTTTACCAAAATCCCAATTTTTCAATAATGCGTTTAGTTGTTAGGTAACACTAGCTAAAAGGCTACCTGTTCTTAGGTAGCCTTTTCTTGTTTTATGCATGAACTTTAATTGTAAATTTGCCCAATACCCTACAAATCCGTCTTCAGCCTGTGTCTCCCAAAAAACTTCTGTCTATACTGCTTCTTGGCAGCCTGCTCTTCTCGACTTCGTATGCTCAGGTTCCTTACGGCCCCATAAAGCCAGCACCACCCGGCGAGATTTTATCCAACCTGAAAAAGCTGAACGTTCTGGGTTCCGTTCTGTATATAGCTGCCCACCCCGACGACGAAAACACCCTCATGCTAGCCTATCTGGCCAAAGACCGACTGGTGCGAACGGGCTATTTATCCCTGACGCGGGGTGATGGCGGACAGAATCTTATCGGGCCGGAACAGGGCGAAAATATTGGCATTATCCGAACGCAGGAACTTCTGGCGGCCCGCCGGGTAGATGGGCCAGACCAGTTTTTCAGCCGGGCTTATGACTTTGGCTTTTCGAAACAAACGAGCGAAGCAGTACGCACCTGGGGACAGGATAAAGTACTGGCCGACGTAGTCTGGATGATTCGCAAATACCAGCCCGACGTCATTATTACTCGCTTTCCACCCGACGCCCGCGCCGGTCACGGACACCATAGTGCATCGGGTTTTCTGGGCGAAGAAGCGTTCAAAATTTCGAACGACCCAACTAAATTTCCGGAGCAACTGGCCTTTGTGAAACCCTGGCAGGCCAAGCGAATCATGTGGAATGTGTTCATTCCCGGCGCGTTCATGAGCAACAAAAAGCCTGAAGAAGCCGGTAACCTTGTGGGTATCGAAACAGGGCTTTACAATTCATTACTGGGCAAATCGTACGGCGAAATTGCCTCCGAAAGTCGCAGTCAGCACAAAAGTCAGGGCTTTGGTGTAGCTCCTAACCGGGGTGCCAAAATTGATTACCTGTTACTGAAGGGTGGTGACCCTGTCCAGAAAGATCCGCTCGAAGGTGTCGACATGACGTGGAAACGGGTCAGTAACAGCAGTGCCGTTCAAGCGCAGGTCAACCAGCTTATCGCGGGTTTCAAGCCCGACCAGCCAGCCGCATCCGTACCGGCTTTGGTACAGTTATATGGATCGATCAGCAAGCTGGATACGGCTAACATTTACGTTAAGGCTAAGCGCCGGGAAGTAGAAACGCTCATTCAGCAGTGTCTGGGACTTTGGTTCGAAACCAACCCGACCGATTATGCCGCGACACCGGGCGAAACGATAAAATTAAATACCAATGTCGTTAACCGGGCCGATTCGCCCGTTACCTTGATGCGGGTTCAATACTCGACCGGAAAAGACACCACGGTGAACATAACCCTGAAGCCAAACGACGTAATTCTTTGGCCAACCAGCGTTACAATCCCTAAAAGTGCGAAAATCTCGCAACCCTACTGGCTCGAAAAGCCCATCGACAAAGGCTTGTTTCAGGTTGATAATCAGCAATTGATTGGCCTGCCCGAAAATCCAGCGGCCTTAACGGCCAATTACACATTCGAGATCAGCGGGCAACAGTTTACGTTTAGTCGGCCGGTGGTTTATAGATCGACAGACCCAGTCGATGGCGAAATTTATCGACCTTTTATTATCCAGCCCGACGTGACCGCCAATCTGACCGAGCGCGTATTCACGTTTAGCGACAACACACCCAAAACGGCCGACCTCGTGCTCAGAGCCGGTCGCTCCAATGTATCGGGAACGCTGACGATGGCCGTTCCGGCGGGCTGGCGCATTGAACCGGCCTCGCAACCTTTCGAGCTAAAAAACAAAGGCGATGAGCAACGGATCTCGTTTCGCCTAACGCCTTCTGACAAGGCACAAAATGGCAAGCTACAGGCCGTCATGACGACGTCGAGTGGTACGTTCAGTACGGGACTGCGTTATGTAGCCTACAAGCACATCCCAACGCAAACGCTCTTTCCTCCGGCTGAAGCCAAACTGGTTAAACTGGATGTGAAGGTAACAGCGAAGAATATCGGCTACATTGTTGGCGCAGGTGACGAAGTACCGGCGGCCTTACAGCAAATGGGATGTAAGGTCACTATTCTCGGCCCTGCCGAACTGAACGGGAACCTGTCGGGCTACGATGCCATTGTAGTGGGGGTTCGGGCGTATAATACCAACGGCCCGGCCATGACCCGCTACCAGTCAAAGTTGATGGAATATGTTAAAAATGGCGGCAACATGATCGTTCAGTATGTTACACCGGTCAATTCATTCTTCCGGAACGAAGCCCCCCTGCCCCAGTTAGGCCCCTACCCGTTCACGGTTGTCAACGAGCGCGTTACGGAAGAGGATGCCCCCATGACATTCCTTAACCCGAATCACCCGCTGCTCAACTACCCCAACAAAATCACTGACGCTGACTTTTCGGGCTGGATACAGGAACGGGGTATCTATTTCGCGCGAGACTGGGACAAAGCTTATGAGCCCATTTTCTCGTCACATGATGAGAACGAAGCCCCTAAAGAAGGCAGCCTGATCTACGCAAAATACGGCAAAGGGCATTTCATGTACACTGGTCTGGTGTTCTTCCGCGAACTCCCGGCGGGTGTTCCGGGGGCTTACCGGCTTTTTGCCAATATGATCTCAGCCAGCAATAACTCTGCATCCTCCGTATCAGGCTCCCAATCGAAACGGTAAACTGTGTATGGGTGTCAGGTTTAAGAACCTGACGTCACAGCAAGAAACTGCTTCAACCGCAGGTGTTGCAATAACATGACCGGTTTACCATCCATCTCCGTGGTGTCGGGTTGAAGAACCCGACACCACGGAGGTTTCTCAAAACCTCGTGTATGACACATATTCAGGGAGGTTTTGAGAAACCTCACTCGTCAGGTTTAAGAACCTGACGTCACGGGAAAACCGCCGTCACGACATAAGCTGCTTCAGCCGGAGGTACTGCAACAGCATGATCGTTTTCCCATCCATGATCTCGCCCCGTTCGATCATGGCCATCGCCTGGCGAAGGGGTAATTCCAGAATATCAATTTCCTCTTCGTCAATGCCGCCCCCATCTGTTCGTTCCGTATCAGCGGTGTATTCAGCAAGGTAGAAGAACAATTTCTCCGTAACAGATCCCGGGCTCATATAAGCTTCCATCACTTTCTCGACCGACTGAATCCGGTAGCCGGTTTCCTCCTCCGTTTCCCGCCGTATGGCATCGTCAGGCGCTTCGTCATCCAGCAGACCCGCGCAGGCTTCGATCAACATGCCGGTTGGATTGCCATTCACAAAAGTCGGCAAACGAAATTGGCGGGTCAGAATAACCGTATCGGTTTGCGGATTGTGCAGGAGAATTGTTGCTCCATTGCCCCGATCGTAAGCCTCCCGCTGCTGGGTGGTCCATTGCCCGTTTTTACCCAGATAATTAAACGTGAACCGCTTCAGCACATACCAGTTGTCTGACAGTAATTTCTCTTCTGTTATTTCGATACGATTAGAATGTTCAGCAACCATTTGTTTATTTTTGTTTTATTTTGTTTATTTTTGAACAAATGAACTCATTCTTGTATGAATTTCCAACATCGCAAGCAGCTTATTGTACAAACGGTTGATGAACGCGGCTCGGTTGACGTCCGCGAGCTGGCCGATCTACTTCAAACATCAGAGATGACCGTCCGGCGCGACCTGGGGCAACTGGCGGCTATGGGCTTGATTTATCGCACACACGGAGGGGCGATGAAAGTAAGTCTGGCCACAGACGCCTTTCGTTTCGAGAATAAGGCCGCCGTCAATCCCGAACGGAAGGATTACATCTGTCAACTGGCGGCCCAGGAAATACAGGAAGGCGATGTCATTTTCATGGATTGCGGCAGCACGGTGTTTCGGCTCTGTCCGTTCATCCGCAACAAGCGTATTACCGTCATCACAAACTCGTTACCTGTTATTGCCGAACTGATATCGTCGGAAGTAACGGTCAATCTGGTAGGTGGCGAGGTCGATAAAGAACGGCAGGCGGTTCATGGCCTCATGGCCGAAGAGCACATTGCCCGCTACCGTGCTGACAGGGCGTTTATGGGCGTCGACGGCATTTCCCTTGAACACGGTCTGAGTGCCAACAGCGAGAAAGAAGCCAGTATGACAATGGCCATTGCCCGGCAAACAGAAAAAGTATACCTCCTCTGCGATTCCTCTAAACTGGAAATTAACAAATACTTTTATTTTGCCCCCTTAAGCCTGTTTGATGTGCTGATTACCGATAATACAGCGAAGGCAGAAATGATTGAGACCTATCGCCGGGCCGGAGTTGTGGTAGTGAATGAATAACCAAAAAATCAGTCGCTTTCCGTTCACTCAAAGAGTCATTGCACTAGCCAGAAAAGACTGGAACTTCATGTCTGAGCAAAGGCCCAATCGCGCTTATAATCAGCGGATTGAGTCTCCAGACAATTGACAACCACAAACCAGAAAAACCATGGCTACTACTGCAGTTATTACACTCGAACGCCTTCACTGCATTCATGAAAGTGATGGAACAGGCCACTCAGAGCCTTACATCTGGCCAGTACTTATTTGGATCGATACCCGCAACGGCAACGTGGGTATTTCTGACCTGGTGTTAGGCAATGCCCGTGTTGTTATAAAGAATGATATGCGCGCTGGTGAAACCGTCAACATACCCAGTTCAGTGAGTACGTTGCGTGTTCAGTTTGCCGACGATCCTACAAAATATAACCTTATTCTTTCGGTAGCTCTCTGGGAAAGTGATGAAACGCCCGAAGAAGCGATGCGTGCCGGATTTAAAGCCTACTCCAGCGAATTACGGCAGGCTATTATTGATAATCTACTGGCTTTGTTAAACGCCAGGGGAAATCCTGACGAAGAGAAAGCGGTCAAAAAAACTATAGAGGACCGGGTTAAGAGTAAGGTAGAATCGGGAATAAAAGGCGCATTGACAACCTGGCAAAAAGCCAAAGTTAAGCTCGGGAGTCTCAATTTAGATGATATTGTGGGAGGAGCTACCCAGGATTTAGGCTCGCTTGGCCAATCGGCCACACGTCCTATTTCGCTCGCCTTTAGCAATGACTCAGCCAGTGAAGTGTATGAGATACAGGGAAATATTACGACGCGGCCGGTGCCGGTGGATCTTTGCCAGTCAAAAGTAGACGCCGTCACCGCAGCGCAAGACGAGCTTTCAGGTATCCGGGCTTCCATTCAATCTCTCCAGGATGAATTACACCACGCAGGACCTCAGCAAAAACCAGGTATTATTAAGGCCATCAAGGAAGAACAGAAAAAACTTCCGGCGGCCATTGCAGCTCTGGACCAGGCTAAACAGGCACTAAAGACATGTCGGGATTTTTGGGCCAACCGGCCAATTCTTCACATTCCCGTTGAAGGCGTAATAACTCAGGCGTGATGTTGACTAGACTAGCCACAAACGCACATCAACATTAAATGGCCTAAATCAATAGCTTTCGTAGTTTTACAGTGCTGAATCTGGCCACTTTGTGGCATGACTGGGATTCAGTTCCTAAAACGAATGTACCAAATCTGGATTGACACCGGAGGCACCTTTACCGATGGCCTCGCCCTGGATGATAGCGGAACCACCCACCGTACTAAAGTACTCAGCAGCAGCCAGCTACGAGGTCAATTGCTAAATGGCAAGCTCATTGCTCCCTGGTTAACGACCGCTATTTTTGACGGCTATCAGATCCGTATCGTCGAAACAGGGGAGACCTATACCATTACTTCGCTGCAAACCAATGGCGAATTGTTACTCGATCGGCCGCTTGAGACGGGTCAAAAAACCCTGACGGTGGAATTATTTACCGGTGAAGAAGCACCTGTTTTAGCGGCCCGACTGCTAACACAAACGCCCGTCAACCAGCCCTTCCCGGAATTGGAGATGCGCCTGGGGACGACCAAGGGCACCAATGCCCTGCTTGAGCGGAAAGGCGGCCGTGTGGCTTTACTCGTCACAAAAGGGTTTAAAGACTTGCTGATCATTGGCACCCAGCAACGGCCCAACCTGTTCCAGCTGGCAATTCCACCGGCCGAAGTGCTGTATGACTCGGTACTGGAAGTAGATGAACGTATGACAGCCGATGGCCAGATTTTAACTCCCTTATCGGAGCAAGCCATTGCTGGTTTACTGGAGGAAATTAGACAGCTAGAACCCGATGCCATTGCCGTCTCGCTACTAAACTCGTACCGAAACCCGATTCACGAACGGCAACTGGAGAGAGCCCTGAACGATGCTGGCTTCCTTTACATAACCCTTTCGACCAACGTATCGACCGCCCCGCAGTATGTACCCAGAACGCAAACTGCCCTGGTCGACGCCTACCTGACACCCGTGATGCGGTCGTATCTGGACAATGTGCAACGGCAGCTTGGTGGTGGTCCGGCATCCCGGAGATCCGTTCGCATCATGACCAGCGCTGGAGGACTGGTTCGGGCCGACCTGTTCCAGCCGAAAGACAGTTTATTAAGTGGCCCAGCCGGGGGTGTTATTGGCGCTTCGGAGGTAGCTAATGGTATTTTGCTGTCGCGGACGAATGCTGCCGACAGCAAGATGCTGTTGGACACAACCGGTATCCTCACCCTCGATATGGGCGGCACCAGTACCGATGTTGCCCGGATTCAGGGCAGACTGGATTATCGATACTCAACAAAAATCGGCCCCTTCGATCTACAGCTTCCTTCGTTGGCGATTGAGACCGTTGCTGCCGGGGGTGGATCAATCTGCTGGTTCGATGGTACTCAGCTTCGCGTTGGTCCACAAAGTGCCGGAGCCAGTCCGGGTCCGGCCTGTTACAATGCCCGGCAACCAACGGGCGATGCTCCCGTGCTGACCATCACAGATATTAACCTGCTCCTGGGTAAACTTCATCCGAAACAGTTTGGCATCCCTGTTTTTCCGGATAATGCGCAAGTCGCCCTGGACGCTATTGTCCGGCAAATTGACGCGGCTGGCTCGGTGATGTCGCCATTGAGCGTACTGCGGGGGTTCGAGCATATTGCCAACGAGACAATGGCCGGGGCTATTCGTAAAATTTCGGTAGCGCGTGGATTCGACCCCAAAGAGTATTCACTGCTGGTTTTTGGGGGGGCGGGGGGCTTACACGGCTGTGCCATTGCCCGACTGCTTGGCATGGAACAGCTCATTCTTCCCTTCGATGGCGGGCTGCTGAGTGCCTATGGCATTGGGCAGGCAAACATCGAACGCATGGCCTCCCAAACTGTTCTCCAGTCGCTACCGGCGGTTGAGGCCTCCCTGCCCGACCTATGCCAGCGGCTGATTGAAACTACCATCGATTTACTTCGGCAGGATGTTGGGCCCGATGTTGCTATCGATACAAAATCAATCGCTGTGTTTCTTCGGCTTACCGGCCAGGAAGCCACAGTAGAAGTGCCGTTCAGCAACCAGTTAGCCATCGATTTTGAACAGAAATACCAGCGTTTGTACGGACACTTTCCAACCGATGCCAATGGACAAACACGTCCCATTGAGGTAGAAAGCGTACGGGTACTGGTCAGCACCGTTCGTGATGAATGGCCGGTGAGCGGTTTACCCACGAGCCATCGGCATGCCGTGCCCGCGTTTGAAACCGATACATACCCCGCCTACGACTGGGCACAGCTACAGGAAGGCGACACCTTCAGGGGGCCGGCGCTGTTGCTCAACACCACGTCTTCGGCCTTCATCGAACCCGGCTGGCGACTAATTGTTCGGTCTGACAAGAACGCGTTAGTTGACTACATTGCCGACATAGAGGAGCCGGGCGAAACGGAATCGAATGAGGTTATCCAGCTTGAGTTATTTACACAGCGCTTCCGGGCTATCGCCGAAGAAATGGGCGTTCAGTTGCAACGAACCGCGTTTTCGGTTAACGTGAAAGAACGGCTGGATTTTTCCTGTGCTCTGCTCAACGCCAATGCTGAGCTAGTAGCCAATGCACCCCACATTCCGGTCCATCTTGGCAGCCTGGGTGTTTGTGCCCGGCTGGTATTGGAGAAAATAACCCTGGGTCCGGGCGATGTAGTCATTACGAACCACCCTAAATATGGCGGCTCGCACCTACCCGATGTTACCTTGCTTAGCGGAGTCTTCAGTGACGAGGAGCCGGGAATATCTCCCCAACTGATCGGCTATGTCATTAACCGCGCTCACCACGCCGAAATTGGCGGCAAAGTCCCCGGTTCAATGCCTCCCGATGCGGTTTCCCTGATCGAAGAAGGGGTTGTGCTGGAGCCAATGTACGTGGTGAAAGCGGGTGAATTTTTGTGGCAGGGAACCAGCGGGCTGTCTGCTCATTTCACCAATTCCCCCTACCCGACCCGCGCCCTGGCCGAAAATCAGGCGGATATTGAAGCGGCTCTGGCTTCCCTGAAATCAGGCGAAACGGCTCTTCAAACCCTTGTTAAGCAATACGGATTAACGACGGTTCAGCACTACATGAGCCGGTTGCAGCAAGCGGCTACGAATGCTATTCTAACCGTTCTGGAGCCCCTCAACGGGCAGATATTTGCGGCTGAAGAATCGCTTGACGACGGACATAAGATCTGTGTCAACATCCGCGTAGCTCATAGCCGGATAACCTTCGACTTTTCGGGAACTTCGGGCGTTCATCCAAACAATCTCAATGCTAACATCTCGATTCTGTACAGCGCGGTGCTGTACGTACTCCGGCTCTGGTGTGATAAAGACATACCCCTGAACGAGGGATTGATGGCCCCTGTCGATCTGATTCTTCCGGAATCCTCTTTCCTGAATCCCGTATTTCCCGACGTAGCCGCCGACTGCCCTGCCGTGGTAGGTGGCAATACCGAAGTGAGCCAGCGGCTGGTCGACACCTTACTTAAGGCTCTGGAATTGGCGGCCTGTAGCCAGGGAACGATGAATAATTTTCTATTCGGCAAATCGACCGACTCGCCCAATCCATTCGGGTATTACGAAACCATTGGCGGGGGGGCCGGAGCAACGGTTGGTGCCAACGGACGCTCTGCTGTGCATCAGCACATGACCAACACCAAACTCACTGATCCCGAAGAGCTTGAACGTCGCTACCCCGTCCGGCTGCACCAGTTCAGTATTCGTGCCGGTTCGGGCGGAAGCGGCCAATGGCGCGGGGGCGACGGCATTGTTCGGGAAATTGAATTTCTGGAACCGGTACAGGCAACCCTATTAAGCCAGCACCGGGTAATTCCGCCCTATGGCCTGCACGGCGGTGATGCTGGTGCCACCGGTCAACAAACGCTGATGTATGCCGATGGGCGGGAAGAAAGCCTGCCCGGCATATTCACCCGCCCCATGCAGGCAGGCGAACGCATCCGCATCGAAACGCCGGGGGGCGGGGGTGTTGGCTAATGCATCAACCGACGAGCAGACACACTCACTATTTAAGTTAACGTTCATCCCATCTATTTAAAATTCACGAGCATGAAAACGTGTACCTGTTTTCTTATTGGCCTCTTTCTGATAGTCGCCACCGCATCATTCGGACAAACACAATCGGCCATAAACAACGCCCAGGGGCAAACTCTCCAACAGGCCGATAAAACCCTGAACACGGTATATCAGAAGGTGCTGAAACAGTATAGCACCGATCCTGAATTCATCAAAAACCTTAAAATAGCGCAGCGAATCTGGGTTCAGTTTCGGGATGCCGAAGTGAAAATGAAATATCCCGATCGCCCCGTTGGCGAATACGGCAGCGCACAACCCATGTGCGAAGCAACCTACCGTACGCAGCTTACTCAGCAGCGAACCAAAACGTTAAGCATCTGGCTAACCGGAATTGAAGAAGGTGACGTATGCGCCGGGTCGGTGAAAATAAAGGACTAAAGCAGATTTGACCAAACAGGGCCGTTTGGAGAGTGCTCCGGTTTACCCAATACGTTATTGAGTAAATTGAGCGTAGCCAGGTATTTATAGTCTGATCTACTTATGCTGTATGCCTTCAACACGTCGTCGTTTTCTCACTTCCGCCACCGCTTTAGCCGGAGCTGCGCTGCTTCCTGACAATCAACCCGTTCAGGCAAAACCTGCCGTAAAGTCATTTCCGATTGCCTGCAATTCGTACAACTGGCTGACTTTTTACGAACGGCAGGGAAAAACTTGGATGGCCGATCCCGACGCGTCGCTGGCTGAACTCGCGCAGTCGGGCATAACGGCTTATGAGCCGGGGTTAAGTTCGGCCGAAGACGTAAAAAAGCTGCTCCCCTTTCTGACAAAGTATAAGCTTGTTATGCATTCGCTGTACGTAAACAGCACGCTGCACAAAGCGGATGAAGCCCGGCAATCCATCGACTCGGTTATGGCCATTGCGGATGCGGCCCGACCCGCCGGTACCTCGATTTTCGTCACGAATCCGAGCCCCATAAAATGGGGAACCAACGACGACAAATCGGATGATGAGTTAACTGAACAGGCCCGTAATCTCGACCAACTCGGTGCCGAACTTCGTAAACGGGGCATTACGCTGGCTTATCATACTCATGCGCCTGAGCACCGGCAGGCCGCCCGCGAATTTCATCACATGCTGCTCGCTACAGACCCCAGAAACGTCTCTCTCTGCCTGGATGCGCATTGGGTATATCGAGGATCGGGCAATTCGCAGGTGGCGTTGTTCGACGTCGTCAAACTGTATGGAAAACGAATCGTAGAGGTGCACATCCGGCAGTCGAAGAACGGCATCTGGCAGGAATCATTTGGCGAAGGTGACATTGACTACAAACGCCTGGCTAATGCATTAAAAGCGCAGGGAGTTCGGCCCAACCTTGTTATAGAGCAATGTCTGGAGAAGGGGTCACCCAACACCATGAGTGTGGTTGAGGCCCACCGAAAAGATCTGGCTATGGTAAAAAACGTGTTTGACGGATTGATATAATCGTAAAACAAAGCGACTGCTTGTGGGTTAATCCTTTCGGAAGACAAAGTGTCATTCGAAACCTTTTAAACTCACGTTAGCATCATGCAACCCAATATTGGTCTTGAAAAAGATGTCCTGAAACAGGACAATATACTCTTAAACGACTTCCTCTCCGATCTACACGTACTGTACATCAAAACCCGCAAATACCATTGGAATGTCGCTGGTCCAAATTTTATGGAGTACCATAAATTTTTTGAGAAACAGTACAAAGCCATTGAAGCTGAAATCGACGAAGTTGCTGAGCGTATTCGTCAGCTAGGCGGCACACCGCTGGCAACTATGGCCGAGTTTATCCACAACACCAGCCTTAAAGAAGATGCGGGTAAGCCAAAAGATACCGCAGATATGTTTAGAAACCTGCTGTCTGACCATGAACAAATCGTTCGTGAACTGCGGGAAGATGTTGACAAGTGTGACGAAGAGCTAAAGGATGCAGGCACTGCAGACTTCCTGACGGGCTTAATGGAAGCTCACGAAGCTATGGCCTGGATGCTGCGTAAATACCTGTCCTAGTGAAAAATGACGCGTGATGAATGACAAATAATGCTGAAATTACCTACTTTCAACATTTGTCATTCATCACTCATCATTCTCCACAAGTGCCTAAATCCCTCTCTCTACGCTCTGGTATTGGCAGCGTCCTTTTTTGGTCGGTTATTTCAGCTGCTTTCATTGGCCCTGGCACCGTTACAACCTGCTCCATGGCCGGAGCCCGCTTCGGACTCAATCTGTTGTGGACCCTTACGTTCTCTACCCTTGGCACGATTGTTTTACAGGAAGCAGCCGCCCGTGTCACGATTGCATCCGGACTAAGTCTGGGTGAGCTTCTCACCAGAACATATGGTGTCCGCATTCGATGGCTTATGGTCGTCCTGTTTGCTTCTGTGGCCATAGGCTGTGCGGCCTATCAGGCGGGTAATATCCTGGGAGCTGTATCGGGCTTGTCCCTCCTCACGGCAAATAGCGGCCCGCTTCTCACACCCCGTCTATTAACCTTACTCCTTGGCTTTGTCTGTCTGGGGTTACTCTGGAAGGGCTCTACCCGACTCATCGCCAACTTCCTAGGTCTAATCGTTTTTCTTATGGGCATAGCGTTCGCCTATGTTGCTACCAACGCGTCTCCTACGGTCCCTGAACTTGCAGCAGCCCTGGTTATCCCTTCGCTCCCACCTGATTCAACGGTGCTGGCCATTGGTTTGATCGGCACAACGATCGTTCCCTACAATCTCTTCCTTGGATCAGGTATAGGACAAACACAATCGCTTTCAGAGATGCGTTGGGGCATTAGCATTGCCATATTGATCGGCGGACTTATTTCAATGGCCATTCTCGTATCCGGTACGCTGGTAACTGGTGAATTTTCGTTTCAGAACGTCGCTCAGACGCTGTCGGCCCGTTTAGGTAGTTGGGCTGGCGCACTATTTGCTTTCGGTCTTTTTGCTGCGGGGTTCACATCTGCCTTAACCGCTCCGCTTGCCGCGGCCGTAACAGCCAAAAGTCTACTTGGATGGGACGAAAACTCAATGGCTTATAAGGCAGTGTGGTTTTCGGTCATGGCCGTTGGTCTGACATTCGGGCTGTTAGGTATTAAGCCCATACCTGTCATTGTTCTGGCACAGGCGGCCAATGGGTTGTTGCTTCCTATTGTGACAATATTTTTATTTATAGCGATCAACAATAAAACTATTCTGCCAGCTACTTACCGCAACCGACTCTGGCAGAACCTTCTTATGTTAATCATAGTAGGTGTTACAGCCTTTCTTGGCCTGAGAAATGTGTGGATAGCCATACAGGCCGGTAATCCCTGATAAATAGAGCTGTATTGTTATACAGCTCTATTTATATATAATCTATTTTGTATATATAATAAATATAGTATCAACTTCTCTCTATTTGATAACCGTCCGTTGTATCCAATTTGGCACGAATAGTGCATAAAAATAAATAAGCTAAATAACGCCCAATGTATACAAGGCAAATAGCGTGTGTATAAACTATTAAGTGACTAGCTACCTGCATCTTGGCTGGCTAATTCGTTTTGTATGCCTGACAAGTAGTGAATAAAAATTGCTGGTATTAACCACCAGCTCATGGATGTTGGAGCGACCAAGCGTTACTATGTAACCTAAATGACGTCTGAAATTGACTGGCTTTAGCTGCTTTTGCAACGGCTATGTTTCGTCAGATACCTACTAAGACATGAAAGTGCATTGAGTAACCGAGACAAAGAAACCCTGCTTCAGCCTTCAAGCTGCTGTTTAGCAAAGCTTGGTATAACGATCAGCAAGACGACTGCATGGCACATTGTTGATTTCTTCTTTTACAAAGCTTTCCCATGTATGAAGTATAACAAGTACAATTCTTTACCCTTCTTTTTCAAAGCCATCTGGCAAAGACCTGAACGGTTGCCTAAGAACGTTTTATTATTTGTAGGCGTATTCCTGGCATCGAGTAGCTGTGTTTCGCCTAAAAAGATTGTTTACTTCCAGGGGGATGTCGATACGGGCAATGCTGTTCGCATGCCTGAGCCTTACACACCCCTCATCAAAGCAGGTGATGTACTATCCATTCAGGTAAGCAGCCTTAACTCAGAAGCATCTGCCTATTTCAACCCATATACCCCAATGGCAGTTGCCAATGGTCGAACCGCACAACTTGCCAATACCAATGGACTACCCGAAATATCAGGGTATCTGGTATCACAGGGTGGTGAAATCGAACTACCATTGATTGGTCTTGTCAAAGTGGGTGGCTTCACAATCCCACAGGTAAGAGAACAACTTCGTGAAAGCTTGAAAACCTATTTGAAAGAGCCGACGGTCAACGTTCGGAATCTCAACTTTCGCATTTCCGTACTCGGTGAAGTTGTTCGCCCCTCTTTGTTTACCATTCCCAACGACCAAATCACGCTCATTGAAGCGCTGAGCCTGGCAGGTGATGCCACGATCTATGGCCGACGGGATAACATACTGGTTGTCCGTGAGGAGAACGGCCAGAAAACCTTTACCCGACTTGACATTACGAAACGGAATCTGTTCCGTTCGCAGTACTACTACCTGCATCCAAACGACATTGTCTATGTAGAACCGGGAAAAGTACGCGTTTCCAACGCTGATCAATTTTATCAGATAGTGCCTGCCATCCTAAGTGCTTTATCATTGATAGCCATCATTGTAACCCGCCGATAATTCACTGACCATGGCAACGAACTCATCAAACTATTCATATGTCCCATATCAGGTTATGGACGTTGGTACCACCAACCTACGATCTACCCTGATGCGCTATTTACGGTATTGGTATTGGTTTTTACTATCCGTTGGCCTCTTGGTGACGGGGGCATTCGTCTACTTGCGCTACCAGCAACCGATTTACAAAAGCCAGGCCAGTTTATTGGTAAAAGACGAGAAGAAAGGACTGGACTCTGAAAGCATGCTCAAAGAGCTGGAAATATTTGCCCCAAAGAAAGTCGTTGAAAATGAGATCGAAGTTCTTAAGTCATATACCTTGATGAACCGCATTGTGAAGCAACTTCACCTGGATGTTGTGTACTCACAGGATACGCCCTTTGGCCAACGGGAAATCTACAGCCAGTCCCCCATTCGGTTGATTGTTGAGCAGGCGACTTCAGATCTGTATGCGCTGGAAGATCCCTTGTCAATCTCTTTTCTGAACAGCACTACCGTTCGAATCAACGATAAAACCTATCCCGTTAACACGAGCGTGAAAACCCCATTCGGGCGATTACGCGTATTTCTACGCCGACCCGTCTCTTCAGCCACGCCAACCGTATTCGTTCGAGTACTTCATATTCCTAAAGTGGTCGGTGACTATTTGAAAGTACTGAAAGCCGAGCCAACCAGTAAGGCATCGACAGTTATTATGCTGTCGATCGAAACACCCTCCATGGAGAAAGGAGAAGCCATTCTCAATCGGCTGATCGATGTGTATAATGAGGCCGCCGTGCTGGATAAAAACCGAGTAGCCTCCAACACGCTGAACTTCATTGAAGAGAGACTTCAGTTAGTATCGGGCGAACTTCAAACGGTGGAAAAAGGTGTAGAACAGTATAAAGCAGCACAGGGGATTACGGATTTAACCTCTCAGGCACAGGGATTTCTGGAAACAGTTCAACGCAACGATGCCGACTTAAGTCAGGTTTCTGTTCAGTTGGGAGCCCTTCATGAAATTGAAGATTACATCCAGCAACAGCCCGGCGATCGAAATGGAACGCCCGCCACGCTTGGCTTGAGTGACCCAACGCTGACCAATCTTATTCAAA
This sequence comes from Spirosoma aerophilum, assembly GCF_054782495.1. Taxonomy (NCBI): domain Bacteria; kingdom Pseudomonadati; phylum Bacteroidota; class Cytophagia; order Cytophagales; family Cytophagaceae; genus Spirosoma; species Spirosoma aerophilum. The sequence continues at coordinate 2,227,111 of NZ_BAAGSJ010000013.1, forward strand.
CGGCTACCAAACTAGAAGCACAACGCCATGAACTAGCTCAGACGGTTACCGAGAACAACCCATTACTCCGCACCATTGATGCGCAGATCAAGACCGTCAAAAGTGAAATGGCGGAGAACGTGGAAACGATGCGGGCTATGCTTACCACCGCTCAGCGACAGTTTGACCAGACCAACCAGAAAATGGAAGGAACCATCCGAACCATTCCGCGTAAGGAGCGTGCGTTATTGAATATAACCCGTCAACAGGCCATCAAGAATGACCTGTACACGTATCTGTTGCGTAAACGGGAAGAAACAGCGGTGTCATTTGCCGCCACTATTTCTGACTCTCGCGTTGTCGACGTTGCCCGCAGCGAACCGAAGCCGACTAAACCCAACCAGTCGCTTACGTATTTGCTGTTTGGGTTAATTGGCCTGATACTTCCCATAAGTGCCATAGCTATTCGGGATGTCGTTAATAACCGTGTCATTCGGCGGGCAGATGTGGAAGAACAAACGAACACCCCTATCCTGGGCGAGATTGTCCGAAAGAATACGCCAGAATCATTAATTGTGTCATCCCGAATAAATTCGGTCATTGCCGAGCAAATCCGCTCGCTACGTACCAATCTGAGTTTCCTGCGCGAGAGCCGCATGGGGAGTCAGGTGCTATTATTTACCTCCAGCATTAATGGAGAAGGAAAGTCCTTTCTGTCACTCAATCTGGGTGCCAGCCTGGCAATGGTTGGCTCACGCACAGTCATCCTGGAGATGGACCTCCGTAAACCTCAACTGCGCAATTCGTTATCGCTGGAAGACGGCCCCGGCTTAAGCAACTACCTGATTGGTGAGACAACTATAGATGGCCTTATTCAACCCGTTGCCGATAACGAGAACTATTTCATTATTCGTAGCGGACCCATACCGCCTAACCCCTCAGAATTACTGAGCAGTCATCGGCTCGAACAATTACTTCTTGAGCTGAGAGAACGGTTCAGTTATGTCATAATTGACGCTCCACCGATTGGTCTGGTCACTGATGCTCAACTTATTGCGCCTTATGCAGACGCAACGCTTTATGTTGTTCGTCATGATGTGACACCCAGAAACTATCTAAAAATGATCGAAATGCTACACCGTGAAAAGCGCTTCAATAAACTCAACATCGTCCTGAATGGGGTTGGCGATGGCGAACCGAATTATTACAGCTACGGGCAAAAAGGCAACGCTTATGGCTATAATGATTCTAAAAAGAAGACACTGTTTAATCGTTTACTGTTTAATAACTAAAGAGTCCTTTTTATGACCTCCAATGCGCTGGACCCTACTCGTATTATAGCTCGGATAAAGCCCTCAAGCGTTTTTGAGCCCGCTCATTACAGGGGTAAACGTATGCTTGACATTGCCATATCAAGTCTGATCATTGTGTTTATTCTTAGCTGGATGATACCGCTTATCAGTCTGGCCATCGTTCTCACGTCTGAGGGACCAGCTATTTTTGTGCAGACCCGCTCGGGTTTGAATGGTGTACATTTCTCCTGTTTTAAGTTTCGAACGATGCAGTGGACAGCGAGTAAAGGTCCCTTTCACCAGGCGTCAAAAAATGATGAGCGGGTAACGGCAATAGGTCGTTTTTTGCGTCGCTCCAATCTGGATGAAATGCCTCAGTTCCTGAATGTTCTGGCAGGCCATATGAGTATCGTCGGCCCACGCCCCCACCCTCTCCAACTTGATGCCCAATTTTGGTTTAGCCTGCCGGATTATCCAAATCGCTATCAGGTTAGACCCGGTATCACGGGACTGGCACAGTCAAGAGGTTGCCGGGGAGAAACGAACAGTAGCCAGAAGATGAATCATAGATTAAAGTACGATCTGTTTTATATCCGTAAAGCCTCCTTCGCCTTAGACATATCTATTTGCCTGCGAACCCTGACAACCATGCTTACGGGAAACACAGATGCTTTTTGACGCCCATGAAACCAGGTTTAATGCTTACCCGTCTTTATTCGCATGAACGAATTTCTCCTCGTAGCCTGATCGTTTACCGGAACGTAGTACAGTCCATCTTTGTGAAAGGCCTGGGCATCGGACTCGGTTTCGTAACCATTCCCCTTACCCTTGACTACGTTGGCGTCAGTGATTTTGGTATCTGGATGACCATCACCTTTCTGACTTCCTGGTTTAGTTTGGTTGATGTCAGTTTTGGCAACGGCCTTCGAAATAGCCTGGTGCTTTTGTTCAATACAGGCGAAACCCAAATAGCTCGAAAGTATGTAAGTACCCTGTATTTTCTATCGGGTGGACTGGCACTCCTGCTAACCATTATTTTTATTACCATCGGGCATTATATAGCCTGGACTAATCTATTGACGATCCAAAGCGATAACCCCGAACAAGTAAATACTATAATCACTTACACGTTGGTCGGATTCAGCCTACAACTGTTGCTGAAACCTGTTAACTCGATACTGCTGGCCGATCAGAAAGCTGCGCTGGTTAGCTGGATTCTCCTTCTGATTAATGCCCTGATCATCATCATTATCTATTTTGGTGCCAACTACTTTGACAAATCACTGTCTGTTATTGCCCACATTTATAACCTGGTACCCCTGGTTGTATTAGGGCTTGTATCACTCTATTTCTTTATCGGTCCCTATAACAGTATTGCCCCCGGGGCAGCTCATATTGACCTTTCATTAAGCCGGGAGCTCTTTAATATAGGCGGAAAGTTTTTTTTTCTTCAGCTTGTCAGCGTACTCGTATTTGCTTCAGGGGGTGTTGTGATCTCCTATTTTATAGGCTCCGATCAAGTGGCTCCTTATAGCATTGCCAACAAATACTTTAGCCTGATAACCGTATTATATGGCATAATTATCACCCCTTACTGGTCGGCCTTTACGGATGCCTATGTCAAACAGGATAAGGTATGGATTCAGCGCACGATGACACAGCTAAACCGTTTAAGTGCCGGCATGGCGTTGTTAGCTGGCATTATGCTCCTGGTAGCGCCCCCTTTATTCAGATTCTGGATTGGCTACAGGGTTGATGTATCGATGGACTTGTCGGTTTCACTGATGGTCTACGTGATCAGTTTTGTGTTTTTGAGCAACTACAATTCATTTATAAATGGAACCGGAAAGATCAACCGCTTAATGTATGCATCCCTGTTTGGTGTTGTTTTGTACGGCCTGTTAACCACGCTGCTTTTTCGCTGGCTTAAGGCTGGACCGGCGAGTGTTGCCATTGCCGGCACGATCTGGAACATCGCTTTGCTGGGCGTGTGCCTGATCGAATACAAACGAATTTTACACCAGATGCCATCTCCTGACGCAGGCAGTCAGTCACTTCACTAACCGCGAGCTATTTCACGTTTACGACTACTAATACTTAAGTCAATGGCTTTTCACCTCATTCGATTTGTATTCAAAGTTATTCGCTTTGGATGGCGACGGAGTCGGCGGATGGCTGAAGCTGTAGTAACCCGTATCGTTTTTTATCTGAATAATGTTCGTTACGGATCAAATATGAAAAGCTATGGCATTCCCATTGTAGATATTAATGATGGCTGTTCAATGACAATAGGCGAGTTTTTCGTGATCAACAGCGGCCGAAACCACAACCGAATTGGCCGACAGCAACCCTGTTATTTTATTGCAGACCTTGATGGTGCTATCCGGGTGGGCAACCGGGTGGGCATGAGCAGTACAGCCCTGGTTTGCCATCATGCCATTACGATTGGCGACGACGTTACCATAGGTGGCAACACCGTTATTTACGATACAGACTTCCATTCACTCAACGCCAGCCAGCGAACTACTTTTCAGGATAACCATCTGGCCAGAACGGCACCGGTCAATATTCGGAATCGGGTATTTATTGGTGCCCATGTAACGATTCTTAAAGGCGTAACTATTGGACAAGATGCCATTATTGCGGCCGGTTCGGTCGTCACGAAAGATGTTCCTTCCGGACAGCTTTGGGGCGGTAACCCTGCGCAGTATATCCGGTCGCTTCCAGCCCAGTCTACCGATGAGTAAAACCATTCTGTTACTTGTTTGCTGTGCCCTTGTCCAGATCACACCCCTGGCCTATCAGGCTATGTTTGGCTACGGCGAATACTACATTTATCCATCGTTGATGAGTCACTCGCTGCTGATTATTCCGGTAGTGGTTGTGTTTATGCTCAAAAACCGGTACAGTAAAGCTTTTTTGATCGTATGGATAGCCTGGTTATACGTAGGAGAGCTGAAAATTCTCACCTATTTCGCCATCAACCCTTATTACATAGCCATGGATGAAGGCTGCATTATTTACAATGTCTACCTCATCTTCCTGAGCATTGGTATACTTCTGCACGATGCCAATATCCGAGTTCCGCTGGTATCAGCAGAGGAACAGGCTACGGGCCGATTATTCCACCACGATCTTGGGCCGTTTGAATACCTTTTGCTTGTTTTCCCATTAGTGTGGATCATAGACTTTGTACGAAACGTGGGATTTATCCCTATCCTCTCCGGAAGCGACGTTACGGATACGATGTATGGACTGAATTATGGTTATGTGTATAACTTTGGTTTCTTCAATTGCCTGTCGGCCATTCTTATATACGACCGAATCGTAAGAAGTACAACCAGGCCGGGTAGGTCTTTCTGGCTGATGATGTTAATTCTGGCCTTGCTGATTATGTCGGCCGATAGTAAGCGCCTGTATCTGTTGGTATCGCTACTGGCTATTTTCGTGTACGATAAGTTAATGGCAGGTGCGCTGACCATCAACTCCCGAACTATCATCATGCTGTTCAGTGGCGTCTTTTTGTATGTTATCTTACAGAACATACGGCTAGGTAATGCCACTGAATCACCATTTGCCCGCGACGGTTTTCCCCTGGGTGCCGAGTTTCGGGAGTATGTCCGGGCAGTCAATGAATTCGAACCAGGGAAGATACCGGGTTATGATCTGGCCGCCAGTACGGTGGGCGCCTTTGTCAATTCGTTTCTGCTCAAACTGGCGGGTTTCGACAAGTCCGAATTAGTCCATAAAGACAGTGCCTATTCGTTTATGACACTCTTCGATGAAGAAAATACGCTGGGCATCCGGACGGGCTTATCTTCGGAATTATATTTCGCTTACGGCTTCTATGGTCTGATTTTCATTACTTTTTTTGGATGGCTGGTCAGTAGTTTATCTTACCGGCTGGTGAACGCCACCCGAAAATCCAGTCTTCTGTTTTTGAGCACAATTTATGGACTTCTTGTCCTGACTGTCTTTGGTCAGAGTTCCGTAACAGTAGGGTGCCTCTCGGTCACCATGTACCTGTACGGGCTATTTGCTTTAATAAAATTCATAAGCGCGCGGCAATCCCACTCCCGTTCATTTACAGCATGATCTACTGTGTAATTGCCGTACATAACCGCAAGGCATTCACACTGGGCTGTCTGGCCTGTCTGGCCCGGCAAACGATTACCGAACACCGGGTGATTGTTGTTGATGACGGCTCTACTGACGGCACCTGTGAGCAAATCCGGCAAGACTTTCCAGATACCATCATCTTAACCGGCGACGGTTCCCTGTGGTGGGCTGGCGCAACGAATCTTGGTATTCGCCATGTGTTGAAAACGTTTAGCCCTTGTGCCAATGACTTTATTCTGACCCTGAATGACGACACCAAGACAGAGCCTGATTACCTGGCCAGTCTGTTAATGGCTTATCAGGCCAACCAGTTGTGTATAATTGGATCCGTATCGGTCGATGTGCATGAGCCCGACAAATTACTATATGCAGGAACAGGCCTGAATGTAATCCTCCCCCACATTAGTGATTGGGCTGACACAATTTATAAAAACAGGATCGACTTATTGAACACCCAGGCTAGCTATTTCCCATCAGACACCTTGCCGGGCAGGGGTATGCTTATCCCTATGTCCGTTTTCAATGTTATCGGCCTTTTTGATGAGCAGCACTTCCAACATCACATGGCGGATCTTGACTTTTCAATACGCGCCCGCAAGGCCGGCTTTCCGTTGATCATTTCCCCGAAAAGCATTGTCTATGAATACGCTGACGCTACCGGGATTACCGTAACAAAGCCGATGTCTGTCCGGCAATTCAGGCAAGCATTATCGTCCATAAAATCACCCATCAATTTCACCGTTCGCTATCATTTTGCCCGGAAGCACTCGCCCCTAACGCTCGTCTACTTCGCTCTCGATATGCTTCGAATTCTATTGGGTTATGCAAACCGGCGGCTTCAGAATCTGATTCACTAAATCCGTATCTATTTACGTAGTTTAATCCACCACGGAATGAGTCAACAACTTAAGGCAATTGTAAAAAGCAATAAACTACTGCATACCCTGGCTCAGCTACTTTTGGCGGTAAGCGAGAAACTAGCCCGGCCAATCCGCGGTCGTGGTAACCGAATTGTGAATAAAGGCGTTTTTCTTCGGGTCAGGATTGACATTAAAGGCAATAATAATGTCGTGGAGGTTGAAGAGGGTGCCTTTTTGACGAATATGAAGATTTATATCAGGGGCGACAATCACCGCTTATCCATTGGCCCTTTTTGTAAAGTCAAAGGAGGATGTATGTGGTTCGAAGATAATAATGGGCAAATTACCATTGGCGAACGCACCACGGTCGAAGAGGCTCACCTGGCAGTAACCGAACCCAATAAAAGCATTAAGATCGGTGCCGATTGCATGCTATCAGCCGGTATTGACATCAGAACCGGTGACTCACACAGCATAGTTGACGCCGAAACCAGGAAACGAATAAACTATGCCCAAAATATCTCGATTGGTGATCATGTATGGATTGGACTTAATGCGGTAATTCTAAAAGGGGTAACTATAGGCCACAACTCGATCGTCAGCACGAATGCCCTGGTTACGAAAAGTATTCCCAGCCATGTTATTGCAGCGGGTATACCGGCAAAGGTTGTGAAAACTGATGTCGATTGGGTGCGGGAACGCATCTATGACAGGGCTGTTGATCCGTTAGATAACTGAGTCCATCCGGTAATTTATAAGACCGCTTGCCGACTTTCCTTACTGCTAACCAACTCATCGTAGATAGCGATCGTTGCGGCCAGCGATACGTGCCGGGCATATCGGGTCTGGTATTCGAGATAGGCATTTTTAGACCATATGCGCTGCCCCGGAATATCCTGGCTAAAGCGGTTAACAATACGCCCCAGATCATGACTGCTACCTGTCTGGAAAGAAAGTCCTGTATACCCGTCAAGAACGATTTGATTTAAATTCTGCTGATCGGAGCATATAACGGGCGTGCCCGAGGCAAAGGCTTCCAGGATAACTGTCGGTAACCCTTCGTACCATAGGGATGGCAGGATAAGCGCCCGGCATTGCTTAAGTGCGTTTAACACCAGCTCACGTGGCTGTTTGCCTTCATACTGGATAGTCGGTACGTTTTCAGCCATGCGCGACACATCAGCCGCCAATGGCCCATCGCCTATAATTTTGAGTGGGAAACCATACATTTGGGCGGCCTCAAGCAACACATGAACTCCTTTTTCAAAGGTTAAACGACCGACATACAAAAACGAGTTGTCTCGTTTTTCAGGATCTGCATAACCGGCATCATCTACAAAATTAGGCTTGACACAAACCTGCGCTTTGTCTAATTTAAGCGATGATTCCAGTATCTTCTGACGACTAAAGTCCGTTAATACGATGAAACGATCTACCTGTTTCCAGATGCCCGTGAGCTTATGGAGCAATGTTATAGCGGACAGATGAGCCGATTTTGCTTTTGAACCTTGAAAACAGGCATTTTGTATACCGGCAAACGGCACCAACCTCGATAAACAACTCTCGCAGGGGACCCTTCCTACCCGCATCAGCAATCCATTTATACACACCAGTCGGTAATTGTGAACCGTCATAACAACTGGAATCCGACGCTTTTTAGCCGTTCGAATGACAGACGCGGAAGCTGTATAAAACAAGTTATGAATGTGAACAACATTGGGCTGGAACTGGTCAATAGCCCAATCCAGCCTTCGTCCGGATTCCGTATTATAAAGTGCCTGAATAGCCGATCGGGTATTGGCAATCCACGCGCCTGTAAAATTTTCATTATCAAAAACCAGGGTCTCTACCAGATAACCACTTTCACGAAGCAAGTCCACTTCCTGCTCAAAGACGGTATCTTCTCCACCGCCCTGTTTGTAGTAGTTGTGAACAATTAATACACGCATGATTCAATTGATCAGATGAATAGGATTAGCCACCTATTGGACGAAGCATAAGGTTGTGATCTTACGAAGGGCGTTTTAGCTGCAGAAGCTGGTTGCCATACGTAAAGAGTTTATTCCAGGCACGCACGGGAACACTAAACTTTCGGCGAAACCACCGATTGTAATCAGCCTGGGGCTGCACTTGGTCGGGAAGGCTAAAGAGTCGTTGCTGCCCTTCGTCTAAAACAGGCTTGTATCGGTCATAAATAACTTCGGTGGTCGAGTCGGGCGAGTCAACACCAATGTTGATTGTCTTGGAAACGGTTGGGTACAGCGTGTAACCGCCTACTGTAAATTCATGATAACAGAGTCGGATATCCCAGGCATCAATTTCGCGTTTTTGAGCCCTTTCCAGCATCCTTACCCGATCACTCCCGCCCTGATTGAATTTTTTACGGGCAACGGGATCTTTCATGAAGCCGTCAAAACCGGTTAGTGCCCAATCAACACCTTGCCATCGGTTTGCCCAAATTCCCCACCCCCATGCGCAGGTTCGTTGAAAAAAATATCCATCAGCGGTATATCCTTCAGGCTTCCTGAAAGGGAATGTGTAGCCCCCCACCGAGAATACGTCTGGTATATCGGCATACTGATCGAGGGCCTGGTTCATAAAATCCAGAAAATTAGGTGTGGTCACTACATCGTCTTCAAGAACAATAACCGCCGGGTACTGCGCCAAAACTTTCGTTACGCCGGCAATGATCGAATTAGCGCAGCCAATGTTGTGGTCGCTATACATCCGGTGAACAGATTTAAAGCCCGTAATATCATTGACAAGGTGCTGCACCGCTTTCACTTTTTCGGCTTCCGTTTCGTAACGCGGGCCATCTACAAAAACATAGAGGTCCGACTCTGCAGCCAGATAATTTGCCTTTAGTGCTGAGAGGGTTTGTTTGAGCTCGTGAGCCCGTTTGAAGGCAAAAAGAATAATAGGAAAAGCCATAATCAGTTTTGAGCAGATGGGATAATCCACTACAGCGTAGACAGATTGTAGTAAGTCAATCTTATTGTCTGGCCAGCTCCCGTAAAAAATAATATAGAAACCAGAGGTTAGTAGATACATATCGGCCAACTAATCGGCGAGGCTCCTGTATCAATCGAAAAAACCATTCGAGCCCCCACCGCTGCATCCAGCCAGGAGCTCGCTTATGTTCGCCGACCAACACAGGAAGCGCTCCACCAATACCGAGCAGCACAGCAGGGATCCGGGCAGACACCGCAGCCATCCATTTTTCCTGCTTTGGACAACCTAAGGCAACAAATACCAAAGCAGCACCAGAGGTTACGATGTTATGAATTACCTGCTGTTCTTCATCAGAACGTAGGGCTCGAAAGGGTGGCGAGTAGAGGCCAACAAGCAATAGGTCGGGATAATGCCTGGCACAGTAAGCCCGGCACCGATTCAATATGTGCGGAGTGGACCCATAGATATAGACCGGTAGCTGGGAAGAAGCCGCTTTCTGTAGTAGTGTCGGCAACACATCGAGCCCTGTTATCCGATCCTGACGAATACGTTTTAATGCTCTTAGCGCCCACAATAAGGGAACGCCGTCAGGGGTTACCCAGGTAGCCTGGTTAACCACTTGGGCAAAAGCTTTATCCTTCACCGCTTCTACCAACATATGCACGTTGGCAAAACAGCCATAAGCGGACAAACGGCGTCGGGCTACCCGCAACACATCTTCGATGAACTCATCGTACGATTGACCGGTAAGCTGTAAACCGATGACTTCCTGGCGGGGTACTGCAGCCTCAGCCATGTTTCGAGTATACCGCCGGGTTTGCGTCTCAGGGTGATGAATATGAGTAGACATAAAACAGCATCAGAAGAAAGTAGACCAGACATAGCGAACATTCCAACTGGCAGAGCTGCCGCTTTATCTTATTTTCTTCGTCAGATGTTTTAGACGAACAGAAATGATTAAGTAACTTTTATTGAAATTTAGTATGTTTAATAAATTATAATTTTGATACGCTAATGAGTATTTTTATTTATGAAAAGATTCCTTGTTATCGTCCACTCAAAACTTAATTGATTATAAGTCTTGATGGACAACAAAAAAAACTAGTATATCTATCATTTCGACTTAAAGCAAAACGGCCACGGATGAAACATCCATGGCCGTTTTGTAAAATCTGTCAGGCGTGTTAAGCCTTATTTACTTTCCTTTCAACCGCTTATTCTGACGTTCCAACCGCTCAATACGCTTCTGCTGATTGATGAGATGCAAGGTTAACTCCTCATTCTTTTTCACTAAAGTTGCCAGCAACGTGGTCAAATCTGTACCCTTACTTACCATTTCGCGGGCACTGGGCATATCAGGCAGATGGCTGTTCTGCTTGATGTACTTTTCTATTTCTGAAAGTGACTGAAGACGATAAGATGGAGCAAATACATGATCAGCCCACTGTCGCTCAGATGTTGGTTGAACCAGCATTGACAAAGCCGATAATCGACTGGACAACGTAACGTCTCCCAGTGCAGTTACTGTTAAAAATTTAGACGTTGTTTCGCTGGAGGGTGTAGAGTTTGCCGTTAAGTTCGTTAACCTCAATCCACTCCGCCCGTCTGTACCCGCTGTTAGTTCAAGTCGGTTTTGTGGGGCTGACGTACCAATGCCAACATTAACGTTATTGCCCAACACCAGGGCATTGCTGCTCAGCACCCGGGCATTGGCACCAATAGCCGTAGCATTGGATAAACCAGCTCCTGCACCCACAGCATTCGCTCCTAAAAATGTGTTGTCCTGACCGTCGGTCATATCAAAACCGGCATTGGGACCAATTATCAGATTCCGACGCCCGCGCTGGTTTCCCTGACCGGCGTTATACCCAATAAAGACGTTATCATCGCCATCCGTATTGAGTTTACCTGCTTCATACCCAATAAATGTGTTATGGCTGCCAATAGTATTGGGGAACCCCGCTTTATAACCAAAGTAGGTGTTATATGACCCGGTCGTGTTGCCCTGCCCTGCCTGACTTCCCAAAAAGGTGTTATACGTACCGCCAATGACGGCACTGGTACTCTGCCCTATGAACAAGTTGTTTGTTCCGTTGACAGACTGAAAACTGACAACCTGATTATCAGGCGTAACTACCTGACTTTGGGCATAAATCTGAGTTGACAAACAACTAAGGATGAATACGATACCTGTCGAATTTTTTTTCATGTGTGAACCGGTTATATTACCGTATTCATAGCAAAATTCATTCCCTTTTTCACGGCGCTCACTTATATAGATAGAAGTATATCAGAACGGATTCTGCCACACTGTTGATAATGGGAATAAGCACACCTATTCCTTTCCCTGTAAGGCTGCATTCGACAAAAGCAACCCTACTCAATTAAGGGGCCAATTTGCGCTGACAGGCGGACAAATGAACAAAATATACCTTCCGAACAATAAACAAAATGGCTTTTGATACAACCTGGATAAACACTTATGTACCTTTACATCCGTCAACCGAAATCGTTTCGTTCAACTCACTTCAAGTATGAAACCTCTCTCCATATCAACGTGTATACTGGCGACCGGCTTTTTGGTAACGACCTTATTGAGTTGTGCCCCTTCGCTTACAGCCACTTACCAACTCGAGCCTACTTCCGGCGACATAGCCCTTATTGACGGACGACAGGTTACCAAAGCGGAACAAAATGGCGTGGGTGTTGTCGCGTCATTTGAACGTGAAGATCTGGAGTTTCTGGCCCTTGATATCGAAGTTAAAAACCGGACAGATCATCCTATTGATGTTAATCCGGCCGATTTCCATTTTACTGCACTCGGCTCCGATCAGGATACGCTTCGAGACGCCCAGAATAATTCGCTGGCTCTTTCGGGTGGGGCAGCGGATCCAGCCTACGAAGCAGGGCGTATGACCCTAAAACGTAAGCAGGAGGAAAAACGGCTGAAAAAGGCGAAAGTCCTGAATACAATATTGATGGTAGCCGTGATTGCCAGTGATGTATCCTCGTCGTCGAACAGCCGTTCCTACCGCGAATACACGACCAACCGGGTGGCGCATAGTTTTGCTTATCAGGGCCTGGCCGTTAAGCGGGCTGTCGATTACAGCACCTTTGCCAACCGTATGGAGCGGTACAATTATGAAGAGTACCGCTGGCGGGAGTTAGCCCTTAAATCCAACACCCTCGCTCCCGGCGAATCTGTCCGTGGTCTTGTGTATTTACCCAAAATCAATGGTGCCCGTTACCTGGCCATCAACTACACGATACCTGAGCAAACAACCGTTCCGCTGGTTTTTAAACAAACGATGGCGCAATACAGAAAAAAACGCTGACACAACTTTCGGCTCAAGCATCGTCCGGAACCGTCCAACTTACCACTCATCGTCATCTTCTTCGAAGGATTGTTTGGCCCGTTGTAGTTCCAGTAGTGTTTTTTGCTTACCCTGGGCCTTGGCCAATTCGATACCTTTCTCGTATAACTCCGTTGACCGTTCCCGCTCATCTAACTCGGCGTAAACAGCGGCTGCGTGATAATAAGTGGGTAAGTAGTCAGGAAACTGGAGCAATAACTGATCGAAGTAAGTCTTCGCCTGCTCAGGCTGGCCAGTTATATACTCCATTGCCAACGCATAAATATTAAATGGGTCATTAGGTTCTTCCTGTACAAATCGAATTAATTGTTGAATTCGGTCGTTATTCATGTGCAAGAAAATTAGTATGCATGCATACTTTTATTTAAGACTATTTGTACTTTTGATTCGTAAAAGTAGTGAATAAAGGATAGTCGCTGGTGGCGCGATCTGTAGTGTAACGATTAGCTACGAACTACTATCTAGTAACAGTAACCACAAAACCCCAACAAGCATGAAAATTTTAGTGTGTGTGACGAGTGTTCCGGACACCACCACCAAAATTGCCTTCACGGATAACAACACCAAACTTAACAAAGCAGGTGTAACGTTCATCACGGGTCCTTATGACGATTACGCCCTGGCGCGTGCCGTTGAACTAAAAGATAAAACAGGCGCTACCATCACTGTATTGAACGTAGGCGAGGCAGACTCTGAACCCGTTATTCGTAAGTGTCTGGCTATTGGTGCTGATGATGCCATTCGCGTGAATGCAGAACCCACAGATGCTTATTTTGTGGCCGAGCAAATTGCAGCCATTGCCAGGCAAAACAGCTACGATTTGATCCTGATGGGCCGCGAATCCATCGACTACAATGGTGGTCAGGTTCATGGCATTGTCGGTGAGATGCTGGCTATTCCGTCTATTTCGCCCGTTATGCTGCTTGACCTGGATGGAGACATTGCTAAAATTACCCGGGAGATTGAAGGTGGTAAAGAAAGCCTGGAAGCCAAATTGCCGCTGGTACTAGGCTGTCAGGAACCAATTGCCGAGTGGAAAATCCCAAATATGCGTGGTATCATGACTGCCCGAACTAAGCCGCTCAAGGTTGTTGAACCCACCGGTACCGACAAATTAACCACTGTTGCCAGTTATGAGTTGCCCGCCCCTCGTGGAGCGGTGAAGATGATTCCGGCCGATTCTGCCGAAACCCTTATTCAGTTGCTCCACAACGAAGCGAAAGTTATTTAGTTCTAGTCAATTTTTGGAGCAGGGTTGATCTAAGCCTGTTCCGGATTGTAAAACCATAAACTGAAAACTATTTTATGTCAGTTCTCATATTCGCCGAATTAGACGAAGGCAAACTAAAGAAGTCCTCACAGGAGGCCATTTTCTATGGCGCTAAAGTAGCCGAAATGACAGGGACATCGGCTACAGCCATCATCATTGGCGCAGCCGACGATGCCGAAATAGCTATGGCCGGTAGATTTGGAGCAACAAAAGTCCTGCATGCTACGGATGCCAAATTAAATGAGCCGAATGGAATGGCGTATGCTACGGTGGTTGCTGCTGCTGCTCAGCAGGAGGCAAGTAAAGTCATCGTACTGGCTAAATCGTCCCTCGCCGATGCCATGACGGCGCGGTTAGCGGGAAAACTGAAAGCAGGCCTTGCAGCAAACGTTATTGATCTGCCTGATTTAAGCAATGGCTTTCTAGTCAAAAGTAGCATTTACACCGGTAAGGCGTTTGCTTACAATGACCTGAAAGCGGATGTCAAAATTCTTGCCATTAAGAAAAATACCATCTCGCCCGAAGAAAAAGACGCAACAGCCCCAGTCGAAGCGTTTGCCCCTGCACTAAACGAAGCAGATTTTGCTATTTCAGTAAAAAACACGGAAAAATCATCAGGGGATATCTTACTTCCCGAAGCTGACTTCGTTGTGTCGGCAGGCCGTGGCCTGAAAGGACCGGAAAACTGGAGCATTGTTGAAGATTTAGCGAAAGCACTTCATGCAGCTACAGCTTGTTCTAAACCTGTCTCTGACCTCGACTGGCGGCCTCACTCTGAGCACGTTGGCCAAACTGGGCTTAAAATCAGTCCCAATTTATACATTGCCTGCGGCATATCGGGGGCTATTCAGCACCTGGCGGGAGTAAACTCATCGAAGGTCATTGTTGTTATTAACAAAGACGCTGATGCACCGTTTTTCAAATCAGCCGATTATGGTATTGTGGGCGATGTTTTTGACGTCCTTCCACGCCTAACGAAAGCGGTGCAGGCTTTGTAAGGTTCGTGAGTAGTAAAGGGCTAGTCCGGACAGTAGGAAGTTATCCATTACTGCGGATGTTTTTTGCTTAAGACTTATTAACCGCTGGCCAAGTCCATTATAACTTACGACTTTTTGTTAATTTCGCACCGTGGATAAGATTAAGCTGGAAATACTAGGACTATCGCCCAGCCAATCGCAATCAGGTTCGTTTGCGTTGGTACTAGGCGAAGAATATGGCAACCGACGATTGCCAATCATCATTGGCATGTTTGAAGCGCAGGCCATTGCTATTGAAATCGAAAAGATTGTGCCGAACCGGCCAATGACGCATGATCTATTTAAGCAATTTGCCGAGCAATTTAAATTTACGGTTCGCGAAATCATGATTTCCGATCTGCGTGAAGGTATTTTCTTCGCCAAAATTGTGTGCTTTGATGGTGTTCGGGAATCCGTTATTGATGCCCGTCCATCGGATGCAATAGCTATCGGTATCCGCTTTGACGTGCCCATATACACGAACGAGTCCATCCTTTCCGAGGCAGGAATCACGGCAAATAATAATGATGAAGACGAAGAGCAGGAAGAGCTCGTTCGTTCATCCAATCGTCCATCGACAAAATCGTTTGGCGATCAACTGAAAAATGCATCCTCTGAAGAGTTGCAGCGTATGCTTGAAGAAGCGCTGGGTAATGAAGAATACGAACGAGCGGCAAAAATCCGCGATGAAATGAGTAAACGTAATTAGTCTTTCATATACTCCTCTAAACAAACAAGCCATCCTAAATAGGATGGCTTGTTTGTTTATTTAATTTTCCGTTTGCGGATTTCGAGTTCACGATACCCAAATGTTGGATCAGGCTCCCGAGTGTAGGTGATATCCGGCATCACCCCAATGACTAACTCGGCAGTCGTATATATTATACATCCATTCAGCAGATGCCCGCCAATCGTTTTGCCCGTTGAGTCAGACACGGATAAATGAATATGGCTCCCATGCGCAGAAATTGTTCCAACAAGAGATACTATTTCATAATGTCCCTTCCAGGTGGTGGGCCCTTCCTGGTTCGCCAGCCTTAACGTTACATCTGTCAGGCTACCTACACAAGTCAGTATGGCCCCCGCTCCAACTCGTTCCTGATTGACAACTAAATCAATACTTTTCTTTAGATCCTGGCCAGGCTTCAACCGTAAAGAATACGTTTGCATAGTAGCCTCAACGACGGGAAGGCGCTCCTCTTTTAGCTTTGACTGTGCGTTAATCATAGAAGTGACCGTTTGTAATAGAATGATCAATAAAGTACTTCTCATTTTTTTCGTAGAATGCTTTACAAAAATATTTTAACTAAAAACAGTGGCTATAGTAACTAAAAAACCGGAAGCATGGGCTCCCGGTTTTTTAGTTACTATAGCCACTTTAAGTAGCGTTGACTATGTTCTGCAATTACCGTCTTGATCTCTTTCTGACAGGAGCAGGATTCAACAACTTCTCTTTCTGCTCGGCGGTTAATGGCTTCAGATCGGTGATCGAGTAGCTATTGTCGCTGATCGTTACCAGGAAGCTACCCACAGACTCTTCAGGCTTACCGTTGATCGGGTTTTTAACAACAGTGAATACAGCGCGGAAGTACTGAACCTGCGGACGTACCCGACGGCCTTTGTAGCGAATCGCATTACCGCTTTCAATTTTAGCCTTCTCAGCCTGTAACTGTTGAGCTAAGTCGCCTGGCAGTTCGTTTAGATTCAGGATAACTGTGTTGGTATCGAACTCAACGGTGCTGTTTGCAAGAGCACGGTTGAAACCACGATAGCGGAGACGGGTAACTGTGTCGCCAACTGACGTAACCGTACCGTTACAGTAACACACATTAGCTACTTCACGAGTGTATGGAGTGCGGTAGAAAACCTCCAGACGCTCCAGCTTATGATTGAATTTAGACTCAGGATTTTCAGGCTTCTGGCGAAGGCTGGCAAAGCTCGTCGTAGCGACCTCACTCATACAGGTTCCGCATTTAGCAACCTGCTTGTTGTGAACTGTAACGTAATAGAAACCTGGAACCACCTGACCTTCCGAGAAAAATGCAGCAGGGAAAGGAAGCGACGTATCAGTTGAATTCTCTACCTGAGCGATAACCTGATCGTTCGCCGTTGCTCCGGCCGTTACTGAGTCAGCCCGGTAATACAAACGAGCGGTAAACGTCTCGTTTCTTGGATTCGGCGTTGTACTGCGCCAGCTAATTACAGGAGCGGTAGCACTCGTGTTGATGGAGGCTGCCTGTTGTGCATTCGTTTTGTCAATGTAAGAAAGCGATGCACCTTTTAACGAAGATCCGTTAAACTGTACGTTCAACTCGGGAATCTGTTCGCAAGTTGGGCAGGTAACAGGAGCTTTTGGAATCAGCTTCTTCTGAACAAATCCCTTACGCAGGGCAATACCAGCGCTAAAGCCACCATGCTTCCGCTTGAACTCATATACCTGATCATCAATACCACTGATAATCATGTAGTTCAACTGTGTGATAAAACCTTGTCCCTGAATACCGATATTCCAGTTATTGCGCAATGGGAAGAACACCGACAGGTTACCCAGCGCACCTAAGTGATAGAGGCTGGGACTTGGGTTTACCGACCGAATCAGTCCACCACCATCAACAAACGATGGTACACCGTTGGGCAGTGTAAGCGTTGACGGCGTGTAAGCAGTAATTGTTGCTGCTTCTGTCCGGAAAAGACCTCCACGGGCACCCAACTCGATGAACGTGGTAGCATCCGGATTACGACGGCTGCGAGCCAGTGTGATTGTCATCACGGGTCCCACCGTCAGGAACATGTCTTCCGAGGCACGTTGACGAATCGTTACCTGGTCATTTGTAAACCCACGGGCATTAGCCAGGCCATACAGATAATCCCGGTAAATGTTCCGTGTGATGTAGTTTTGATACCCAAACGCAGTACCTACACCAAAACGGAAACGACGGGTGGCCGGGGTAAAGTAATAATCAATATTGGCAGTGATATTAAATCCAGCGCCGTTGTAAAGTGTTTTGTCCCGCTTGTTAGGGCCAAAGGTGTTTTCCCATGTACCGCAATACGCAAAGTTAGGTCCTGCAAATAGACCAACTCGCCAAGGCGACATGCGTCGTACTAAAATGAACGTTTGGAAGGTCGTGTCACAATCATCTAGTTCAGCGACATCACTCGCTTGTGCTTTGAAATCATCTCGCCGTAGGGTATCTGTGTAAACGCCCTTACCTAAACGGTAGATTTTTTCTCGCACATAACTTCCGCTTGGAGCGGTTGTTGATGGGCTTACTGTAGCGGGTTGAACCCGGACTGTATCAGCTTGTTGAGCAAAGCTGATAGAAGGTATTGCAAAACCTAGCAACACGAGTCCAGCCAGCATCCTCAGGGGGTGTTGTTGGATAAATGTTCGCATATTTATTAAGTTAATTTGACGCAATGTTTGTAACTAAACTTATATTCTACCAAATGTGGTTACGGAAATTTAGGGAACGGTCAATCATAGATTCAGAAGTAGTTGGCAAATAAAACACTATCTACCTAATGATTAACTTTTTAAACAAATGTTTCTAAGATTACATAGGGTTAAAATTTTTGTAACTCAAAAACTGCTTTCTCCTTAAATACGGCCAATTAAGTTTGACCTACCACATAGGCCATCCGATGAAAAATATTCAATGAATGACCCATCAATCCTCTATTCTGATGCAATGTTAAGACTGAATCGTAAAAAGTAGTACAATGATGTACTTTTTTTTCAAAGTCCGTTACAAAATAGTAAGATCTCAAAAAAACCGACCTGAAATTATTCACATGCACCATCACGACGGCGACCGTAATGCTTACAATAATTACATTACTAATCCTGGATGATTGTGTTCAATTTAATTGTTGGTTTTATTGATTGTCAATAATAGTAAGAAAGAGGTGATAAAAAAATATTTCCTTCTTCCAGTGTCAAACAAAAAATATTTCCACTAGATTTTCATACTATCTCGTCAATTAATCTTATTTTTCTCAAGCTATAGCTTTTAAATTTATCTGAGTCGACTAATATGATTAAGTTTATAGGGAAAGACTTTTATTTGTCGATATACCCTTTTGCAACTCATTATTAAACTTTCAGTGACTGAGACAGGTCAGTAAAGTGTTAAATTAGGTTAGACGTACCTGAACAGGGATTGTAACAAGCCGCTTCAGATTGCCTTTCTACTTTCGGCAGTGTGTTAACAGCTTTTTCTCAGCCAATTTTGACACTCGTTTGAATTAGATTCGTAGCACACTTAGCAATTATCTTACCATTTTCAGCTGCGATTTTACCTTCACAATGAATAATATTCTTCCCTTCTCGAACCAGTTCGGCAGTAGCGGTAACAATATCGTCTCTTCGGGCTGAATGAAGAAAATCAACTGCCAGATTTACAGACGTATAGGCATTCTCTCTTCCCAAAGTAAATACCATTGCTCCAATCAAATCATCTAAAATAGCGGCAGCAGCGCCACCGTGTAAAACGCCTGCAGGATTGGTCATCTCCTCTCTAACGGTAAACTCAGCTACCAGACGGCCATAGTCTGCCGATCGAATAATACCATTCAGCCATCGCCCCAATGGTGATATACTCGTACGCATGTTTTGACCGATTTGAGATCGAAGGAAATCAAGGCGAGAATTTGTGTTGTTATCCATAACCTACAAAAATAGTATTTAACTAAGCTAAAAGCCTGTAACGTGCTATAATTTATGTACTTTCTTGGGAGTTTTTCAAGACTTATACTACTTTTGAGCGTTTTTAATACGCCTACGTAATAACTCCTCATGAATTATACGCTTACGCAGATCCCCGATCGTACCGAGAAACCTCGTCAAAGTGGGTTGACAATGGTTATGGATAAAGGGTTAAGCCTTCGGGAAGTAGAGGATTTCTTATCCGTCTCTGCCGATCATACAGACATTGTTAAATTAGGTTGGGCCACGTCCTTTGTAACTCCCCGACTAAAAGAAAAACTTGATATTTACCGCGAAGCCGGTATCCCTGTTTATTTCGGTGGAACCTTGTTTGAAGCTTTTGTAGTCCGCAACCAGTTCGACGAATATCGTAAACTGCTGGATCGATACGAGATGAAGTATGCCGAAGTGTCGGATGGATCTATTGACATGAATCAGGATGACAAATGCGAATACATCCGTACGCTTGCCACTCAGGTTACTGTTCTCTCAGAAGTAGGCTCAAAAGACGAAGCTAAGATTATTCCGCCCTATAAGTGGATACAGTTAATGAAAGCCGAACTGGAAGCCGGTGCCTGGAAAGTGATCGGCGAAGCCCGCGAAGGGGGCACCGTTGGTTTGTTCAGATCAAGTGGCGAGGTACGGCAAGGGTTAGTGGAAGAGATCCTAACCCAGGTTCCGTTCGAGCGCATCTTATGGGAAGCTCCCCAAAAAGAGCAACAGGTCTGGTTTGTTAAACTCCTCGGTGCCAATGTCAATCTTGGCAACATTGCTCCTCATGAGGTCATCCCTCTGGAAACTATTCGGCTAGGCCTACGAGGTGACACTTTTTCACACTTTTTAGACAAATAGTAAGGTGTAACGAGTTCAATTTTGCTGCGGCAATTTCACTCCACCTCATGTACGATTATCACCTCACTACGTTCTTATGGACCTGATTAAGTCGCTTCTTGATTTTTTACTGCACCTTGATCGCTACCTCGATCTATGGGCTAATGAGTACGGCGTCCTCTTGTATGCGATTCTGTTTCTTATCATTTTTACCGAAACAGGATTGATCGTCATGCCGCTGTTACCCGGCGACTCACTTCTGTTTGCAGCCGGCGCCCTGGCGGCCCGCCCCACGAACGAATTAAGTGTATGGGTTATCATTCCTTTACTTATCGTTGCCGCCTTACTGGGCGATAACGTCAATTATTTCGTTGGCAAATTTCTGGGGACCAAAATTAAATCCCGGGAACGCATCCTTTTCTTCAAACGGGAATACATTGCCGAAACCGAAAAATTCTATGCTAAGTATGGCGGGCGCACCGTAATTATAGCCCGCTTTATTCCTATAGTACGTACCATAGCTCCCTTTGTGGCAGGCGCTGGCAGTATGAGCTATGGCACATACATTAAATTTTGCATCTTCGGCGCCATTTTGTGGGTTACCAGTATCTCCTTACTTGGCTACTTTTTTGGCAATTTCCCTATTGTTCAAAAGAACTTTGAGCTTGTCGTATTCGGAATAGTTGGGCTATCGATACTTCCCATTATTTTTGAATTCATTAAGAAACGCTCCCGTTAAGGAATTTCTTTACGCTACTTTTATTACCGCCTATGCCATTGCTCAACGCGATGGCATAGTGTTTTTAATCCCAGCCCACATGAACCGTTATGGTCTAATCGGATTTCCGCTGACGCATTCGTTTTCCCAACGCTATTTTACCGAAAAGTTTGCCCGCGAAAATATTCCCAACAGCCGCTACGATCTTTTTGAGATGCCCGACATTACGGCCTTATCAGATCTTCTGGCTTTACCAGACCTGCGCGGCTTAAATGTTACCATACCCCATAAGCAGGCCGTTCTCCCTTATTTAGATAGGCTGGACCCATCAGCCGAGAAGATTGGAGCCGTTAATGTGATCAAACTGGAGGCCGATGGGACAATAACAGGTTATAACTCCGATTACTTTGGGTTTAAACAATCCTTACTTGATTGGCTCCTGCAACTTGATCGCTCCTATACAGGTATGCAGGCATTGGTACTCGGCACCGGTGGCGCATCCAAAGCCGTTACTGTAGCACTGGCCGATGTTGGCATTGCCTATATGCACGTATCGCGGACTAAGACCGAATCCACCCTTTCTTATGATGAATTACCCATTCACTTAGGGAAATATGAGTTAATCATCAATGGCTCACCGGTTGGTACATATCCAGACATTAATCAGGCGCCTGACCTCCCCTACGATCAGTTAACGGAACGTCATTTACTGTACGATCTGGTTTATAACCCGGCCGACACTAAATTTATGAAGCTTGGTCGCCAATACGGAGCAAAAACACATAATGGTCTTCGCATGCTGGAACTACAGGCAGAAAAAGCATGGGAGATTTGGCAGCAGTAAACGTCGACGTTTTCCTTTATATATCTATAAATTCAGTACACGATGCCACTTTTAGTATTCGCCACAATTACTGCCCGACCCGGTGCCGGAAGCCACTTAAAGGCTGCTCTGTCGGAGCTTGTTCAGGATGTCAGGACCGAAGCCGCCTGTCAACTCTATGAGCTGTATCAAAGCGCAGAACACCCCGACCGGTTTATCATGCATGAGCGCTGGGATGACGAAGCGGGTTTGCTGGCACACAGCACCATGCCCCATATGAAAGTATTCGCCGAAAAAGCCAAAGATTGGCTGGCAGGACCGGCTGAGCTAACAAAAGTGACAATATGAACGGGCTCAGGCCCGTTTTTTTGTCGGGCTTATAGACAAATATCCTTCATTCGGTCTTCGTCCATAACAAAGACATTGAAGTCTACCTGCCCCCGAATGCCCTGTACGAAACCGCTTTGATTATGCTGCCAGAGGTATAATTTATCCGCTTCGTAAGTGCGCAGGTGCTTCGCCGAATAATCAGCAATCCAGAGCGGATAGTCATCCAGGTTACCCTTTATATACTTTTTATATAAGTTACCATTCGTATAGATCATTGGACGGGCGTGGTAATGCTCTTCAACGGTTTCGAGCCAGAGTCGCAGCCCGTTTATGATGGTCTCATCAGACTGTCCGTTTATCACCTCGAAATCAACAACGGGGACAAAGTCTCCCTCACTCAGGTCAACAGTTCGAATAAAATTATTCGCCTGTTTGAGCGGATCGCGCGTGGGGTGATAAAAATGATAAGCTCCTCGCCGTAAGGCTGTTTTTTTGGCCTCACGCCAGTTTTTCACAAAATGCTTATCAGCCAGGGTTGCTCCTTCCGTAGCCTTGATAAAAACAAACTGCAAGCGGACACCATCTGCCTCCATCTGCCGGACTTTTGCCCAGTTAATTCGGTCATTGTGCCGGGATACGTCTATGCCGTGAATACCATACCGCATAGGGAGTCGAATACCAAACGCACGCACGAATTGCCAGTCCAGTGCGTCAGAACGACGCGTTCGAACTACCCAAAACGTAATGAACAGGATAAGAAACGCAGCGATCCATAGGCCATATCGTCGAACGATGAGAGTAAACAGAACGCGAAATTTCATGAATATCGTTGATTAGAAACCAAAAATACAGCATTCATGCCGAACATAACGAACACAAAAAAGCTCCCTGCGCAGACAGGGAGCTTTTTTAGCTAATCTTATTGGCTGAGATTAATCGTGCCCTTCCAGTTTAACTAACTTGTTATATAAGCCTAACAACAGAAAAGGAGCAGCCCATTGGCCCACAAACAAGCTCCGTTCGCGCTTCTTCATGGTTTGTAAATAAAGCGAAACGCCCATTGAGCCTAAAGCAGCCCACAGAAAAATATCGGATGGAAGTTTGGCGGTCTGCTCTTCAATGGCTGTTGCAACCGGCCCTTCTGTATGCTCTGGGTTATTATTTTTATTCTTTGACATAACGTTAAGTTTTTTAGTTTTTACTAGAACACTTAACTCAGCGAAGAATCAGAAGGTTTGCGTCCGCGTCATTAAACAAGGAATTGTTGGCATACGGTCCTCTCAAAAACATAGACGGTGTCTGCTGGGTTACAGTAGGCTAATGAAAGTCAATTATAACCTGGCAGACACCGTTTGTACTTATTTATTTGGCTGGGGGGTAGTCCGCAAGTAAGGCTTAACGAAAGTCACGCCCTTGGGAAATTTAGCCTCCAACTGGTCATTTGTTACAGCGGGTGTCACGATTACGTCGTCCCCGTTTTGCCAGTCGGCAGGAGTTGCCACCTGATAATCAGCGGTTAGTTGCAGCGAGTCAATGACCCGGATCAGCTCATTAAAATTACGTCCGGTAGAGGCTGGGTAGGTAAGGGTCAACTTGATTTTCTTATCAGGCCCGATAACGAACACCGAACGTACCGTTGTTTTTTCGCTGGCGTTCGGATGAATCATATCATAGAGCGTTGCGACTGTCCGATCGGCATCGGCAATAATCGGGAAGTTCACTTCCGAGCCAGTTACATCCTTAATATCCGGTGTCCAGCGATTATGCGACTCCAGATCATCAACGGATACTGCAATGACTTTTACGTTACGTTTGCCGAATTCATCTTTCAACAAAGCCGTTCTACCTAACTCGGTTGTGCATACAGGGGTAAAATCAGCAGGATGCGAGAACAGCATTCCCCATGAAGTACCTAACCATTCATGAAAGTGGATGTGGCCCTGGGTGGTATCGGCCTCAAAATCAGGAGCAATATCGCCTAAACGAAGTGACATAGTGGTAGATGGTTTATCAGTTCACTTATTCTATCTTGTTAATATAGTATTAACGGAATGGAAAACCGGCGTTTAGCCGGTTTAGCAAGCAAACCTAAAAAACAATTTTCAGGTTCACAATTTTAGATGTAGGTAATAATATCTAGATCAGCTTATCCTCTACGGCCATACGCACCAATTCAGCGGCATTTCGCACCTGAAGCCGACGCATCATATTGGCCCGGTGATTATCGACGGTACGAACACTGAGTTGAAGCTTTTCCGCGATTTCACGGCTACTCATGCCATCGACCAGAAATTGAAGAATCTCTTTTTCTTTATTGGAAAGCTTGGATTGTCTTTCTGCCCGGCCGTGCCGATCGCCTTTCTTAAGCTGTTGCATATAGCCACTCAAAATAATGGAGGCTACCGGAGAGCTATAGTACTTTTCACCTGAGGCAATTGTCCGAATGGCCTTGATCATTTCTTCAGATGATGAATCCTTCAGAATATAACCATAAGCCCCGGCTTCTACCGACCGTAAGATATAGTCTTCATTATTGTGCATGGATAGCATCAGCACGCGCACGTTTTTATAAAGACGGCTAATTACCTGCGTAGTCTGAATGCCAGACATGCCAGGCAGCGAGATATCCATCAAAATCAAATCGGGCAGATGACTTGGGTCAGGTTGAAGTACCTTTAATTTATCGAGGGCTTCTTCCCCATCATTGGCTTCGTCAATAATTTCCAGGCCATCGGCTTGTTCGAGCAAAAGTCGAATGCCATCGCGAACGATAGAATGGTCGTCCACAAGCATCAATCTAGTAGGTGTCATGAGAGGCAAACTGCGTTTTATAGGGTATACTAATTTGGATTTTAGTGCCTTTACCGATCGCAGATTGAAGTTTAAATTTGCCGTTGAGCAATTTTGTTCGTTCCTGCATATTTTGTAAACCTTGAGAAGGCGGTCGTAGTTCTAAAGAATGGGGTGTATCGTCGTTTATTTCTGTCATTTGTTTTAACGAACCATTCTCCTGTTTCTTTTTAGGCATTTGAAATCCTTGTCCGTCATCGCTTACCAGCAACTGCAGCGTAGTGCCGCGGTCGTTCAATTCAATATGAATATGCGATGGCTTAGCGTGTTTAATGGCATTACTAACCGCTTCCTGGGTCACTCTGTACAGCATGATTTCAACGTTTTTGTTTAAACGAGGCATATCAGATGTAAAATTCGTTTCAAACGTAACATCAAACGCTTCGCTTCGGTCCTGCTCAGCGATCATTTTAATAGCCGGTATAATACCAAAATCACTCAACACACTTGGCATCAAGTTGTTCGAAATTGTTCGCGTTTCCTGGATGGTCTGCGTAACGAGACTTTTTAATGTCTTCAAATTTTTGGCATGGGGTGGCGAACTATTCTGTTCGGAGGCTGCCGCTCTGGCGAGGCTGGCTTCCAGTCCCTCGATCTGTAGTTTTATAGCTGTAAGCATTTGCCCGAGGCCATCGTGTAGTTCTCTCGACAAACGCTTGCGTTCTTCTTCCTGTCCGGCTATTAGATAAGATGTCCGTAACTTCTGCTCATCAATTTCCTGCTGGTACTGGAGTTTGGTCGCTTCGAATAACTTCTGGCGGGTTTCTTTTAATGTCCGGTTGGCGTTAAGAAGTTTTTTGTTCGCTGCAGTTGTCTGGCTTTCCGCTTCGACAAGCTGGGCAAAGGTCTGCTTGAGCTTTTGAGCAGCCGGACGGAAGATCAATAAACCAATGACGGCTAGTACTGATACAGTGAATATATACAGGTACAATTCTATTGACTGCAACGTACTCAACTTGGCCCTTAATTCACCATTGTATTCCCGAACGATCCTATCCATTTCTTCGAGAAATGGCTTTTCGTTAGCCAGCAGCAATTTAATACTGGCTTGGACATCGGTTTGTTTGACGGCATCAAAATCCTGTAACTTCATCAGGCGATGCGCACTTTTTCGGAAGGCTTCAAACTCGGGACGTATGCCTTCATACAATCGCTGAACAGTATCGGAATTTTGCATCGATACTCTCGGTTCATCGGCATTTCCTTGACGTACCTGTATATGATACCGTTCGAAAACGGGAAATACCTGTCTTAGGGCAGCAACGTTCTCCGAAAACTTTTCCTGTTCACTGGGGTCAGCGATCTGTAATACTTCTTTAACGATTTGCTGGCTCTGGTGGCGCTGCAGCGCTGCGTAGCGAATAACCCACAGTTCATCCTGAACTGCCCGAAGCCGCCATTGAGTTACGACCTGCCCCACTGTTAGTAAAAGGGCAAGAATGATGAGTAAACTCATGTAGAGTCGGGTAAACCGAACGGGAATTACCGAGCCATCTTTTGTGTTGTTAGTCAGAGTGTCAGACACGGGTAGCGTGGTCGATGCTAGAGTGAGTTATTAAAAGTAATATTTTTCGTAGTTTTACCATTGC
Organism: Spirosoma aerophilum; assembly: GCF_054782495.1. Classification (NCBI taxonomy): domain Bacteria; kingdom Pseudomonadati; phylum Bacteroidota; class Cytophagia; order Cytophagales; family Cytophagaceae; genus Spirosoma; species Spirosoma aerophilum. The sequence goes on from NZ_BAAGSJ010000013.1 coordinate 2,253,822, forward strand.
AACCTTTTGTTAAGACCTACATCAACATGGCCCGACTACTGATCGCCTTATTATTTGTATCGCTCGCAGCCCCGGCTTTTCGTCCGGCCCTGCCACCCGTAAACCGCGTTAAACCAGGGGGATCAACCTCAACTGTTGCTGAGCCCGTGAAATTATCATGGGAAGTTCTGCGCGATGTTACGTTCAAAAAGAAATGGTATGCCGAAGAATCGGTTTATATGCTCTATCCAACATTTGGGCAGGGAATTCAGAAACTGAATGGTAAAGTAGTAGATCTGACGGGCTATGTTTTACCGGTAGACCTGGAATCAAATATATATGTTTTGTCGGCTTTTCCCTATAGTGCCTGCTTCTTCTGCGGTGGCGCCGGGCCCGAATCAGTAGTATCCCTGAAATTTAAAAAATCGGATAAGAAATTTAAAACCGATGAACGTCGTACATTCCGGGGTACCTTAAAATTAAATGCAGACAATATTTACGAGCTGAACTACATTCTGGCCGATGCCGAGATGATTCAGGATTAGATAGTCGGCAGTGGCTATAAAAAGAACTCCGGTATTCGATGTGAGTACCGGAGTTCTTTTTATAGCCACTGGTCAACAAAAAAACCACCCTGATGGAGTGGTTTTTTTGTTGACCAGTGGAGAATATCGGAGTCGAACCGATGACCTCTTCCATGCCATGGAAGCGCTCTAGCCAGCTGAGCTAATCCCCCATAAACACCGTTGGCAGCGTTTTGTGGGTGCAAATATGAGGAAAAAATAATCTTACCACAAACATAAACTTCTTTTTTTTCGATTAGAACGACCAGAGCCCACGCTTCTTCAGACAATATTGGTTTTCTATTACCAATTGCGTAGTTTTGATAATACTCCAGACACCCCATGCATACAGTATATATCATCTATAGCCCTAGTACGGATCAGTATTTTATTGGGCAGACCAAAGACCTGAAAATAACGTTGTGGCAGCATAATGCCAAGACAAACCCGGTTACGGCCAATGGTAAACCCTGGGAAGTACGCTTTACGCAGTCATTTGATACTCGGAATGAAGCACTAAGCCTGGAAATGAAATTAAAAAAGAAGGATAGAACGCACTGGGAAGAGCTTATCAGCAACGCACAGCCTGCTGTTTGAAACAACTTTTTTTACGAAACGAAAAAGCCGCTACAACAGCGGCTTTTTCGTTTCGTATGAATATTCCTTAAAACGGACGAAGGGCCTTTACAAATCGTCCTTTAAAATAATCTCCGTACAAATTATCTTCCCGTACACCCCGTGATGACGATGCGTGGATAAATCGAATATTCTGCTCACCGTTCACTTCGGTAACAATGCCTGTATGCGATACGTATCCCGCCTGGCCTTTGTCAGGAACGAAGAAAATTAAATCGCCCGGTAAAATCTCAGCAACCTCCACTTCATGGCCTACTTCAGACTGCTGCCACGAGATACGTGGCATTTTCAGCCCAACTGTGTTAAAAACCGCATACACCAGTCCTGAGCAGTCAATCCCACTGGTTGTATTGCCCCCCGAACGATACGGCGTTCCTGTGTACGTTCGGGCAATTTTAACCACCTCGGGTACATAGCGATTTTCGTACGTTCGGGTATCAACAACCTTACCGGTTGGCTTAGACGGAACAGCGGCTGGACGGGCCGACGGTTTGCCGGCCGGTGAACGATGGGCAACGGAGCCCGATGATGTGGGACGGCGGCTCACCGATGGCCCCGACGATCGGAGTGCAGTACAGGATGAAAGCAGCGAGAGCAGGCAGGCACCTAGCAGTACGGGACGAATAAAATCCCGAGACCAGCGTTGTTGCATACAAGGTTGGGTTAAGTCAATACAAGCTAAATTTAAACGTTAGGCCAGATAGGGTATTGCAACCTATTAAATTTTCATAGTTAATGCAATCCGTTTTCGGGCCTTATCCACCTCAAGCACCTTAACTTTTACTTTCTGGTATACTTTGACAACTGTTTTCGGATCAGACACAAAGTGATTGGCTAATTGAGAAACGTGAACCAATCCATCCTGCTTTACGCCAATATCGACAAAGGCGCCAAATGCCGTGATATTGGTTACCACACCCGCCAGCAGCATACCTTCGTGTAAATCATCAACGGTGCGCACACGGGCATCGTATTCAAATACGGAAAGTTGCTCACGGGGGTCGCGCCCGGGTTTAGCTAACTCGGCCAGAATATCCTTCAGCGTTGGCAAACCAACAGCACTGGTAACGTATTTTTCAATTTTTATTTGTTGCCGCAGTTCTGGACGACGGACCAAATCATCGACCTTACTCCCAACGTCGGCAGCCATACGTTCAACAAGTGCATAACGTTCCGGGTGAACCGCACTGTTATCCAACGGATTCTTAGCGTCTTCAATACGAAGAAATCCCGCACACTGCTCAAATGCCTTTGGCCCCAGGCGAGGGACTTTTTTGAGCTGATCCCGAGAGGTAAACGCGCCATTCTCGGCCCGGTAAGCAACAATATTTCCGGCTAACTGCGGTCCCAAACCAGATACATATCGTAACAGATACGCACTGGCGGTGTTCAGCGATACACCTACCTGATTCACACAACTTTCTACTACGGTATCAAGACTCGTTTTCAGGTCCGACTGATCAACATCGTGCTGGTACTGACCTACACCAATGGATTTCGGGTCTATTTTCACCAACTCCGCCAGCGGGTCCATCAATCGACGACCAATGCTGACAGCCCCCCGAACCGTTACATCGCGATCGGGAAATTCTTCACGGGCTACTTCCGAAGCAGAGTAGATCGACGCCCCCTGTTCACTCACCATGAAAATGGGTTTGTCCAGATTCAGCGTCTGAACAAATTCTTCCGTTTCGCGCCCGGCAGTACCGTTACCAATGGCAATAGCATCAATGGCATACTGCTTAACTAGTTTCTGAACTGTGGCAACAGCCTGCTGACGCTGGGCTTCTGAGTGAGACAAGTACAGAACAGTTTCGGTCAACAAATTACCCTGCGCATCCAGGCATACCGTTTTACAGCCCGTTCGATAACCTGGATCAATAGCCATAACCCGCTTCTGACCCAAAGGCGGACTGAGCAGCAGTTGGCGCAAATTATCGGCAAAGATCCGAATGGCTTCAGCATCGGCTTTTTCTTTTGCCATATTAGCAAACTCGGTTTCCAGAGAAGGCTTCAGTAATCGTTTGTAGCCATCACGAATGGCCAGCGTCAACTGCTCACGACAAGCGGGCGTGCCGGATCGTTCGGCAACGAACTGACGTTCGAGCCGTTCCATAGCGGCTTCTTCATCAGGTCCAATGCTAACCGCTAAAAACCCTTCTGTTTCACCACGTCGCAGTGCCAGCAAGCGGTGGGAAGGTACGCGACGGAGCGGCTCGGCAAAATCAAAATAGTCGCGAAACTTCACACCTTCCACGTCCTTACCCTTTTTGACCACAGCCCGAATAATGGCCTCCCGCTCAAACAGATTCCGAATACGCTGACGGGCGTCGGCATCTTCGCTGATCCGCTCAGCCAGTATATCACGAGCGCCCTGCAAGGCATCGGAAGTGGTTGGAACGGCATCGGAAAGATACCGTTGCGCAATCCGGTCCAGGCTGGCTTCACGCTGGGCCATAATCACATTGGCAATGGGTTCAAGCCCGCGCTCAATAGCAATGGTAGCCCGGGTCTTTCGTTTCTGACGATACGGTAGATAAAGATCTTCAAGATCCGTCAGGGAATCGGTAGCTTCGATTTTACGACGCAGTTCAGGAGTTAGTTTCCCCTGTTCTTCAATGGATTTAAGAATTGTTTCCCGGCGCTTGTCGAGATCAAGGATTTTTTGATACGTCTCTCTGACCTGTCCGATTTCGACCTCATCCAGGGGCGTACCATTTGCCGACGCGGTCGCTTCTTTACGATAACGAGCGATAAAGGGAACGGTAGCTCCGCCGTTGAGTAATTCTATAGTAGCTGTAACTGACCGCAGGTTTAAGCCGAGTCGTGTAGCAATACGTTGTTCAATAGTTTGGGACATACCAGGAATAAAATAGACCGGCTACTGTAAGCTGAGTCGAGTTTCCATTCGGCGTACTCCCAACAGAGGTTGGTCTCTTGCTAACAGCAGGGCTGCAAAAATGGCTTCCAGAACCGACAGGGCAAAAAAAAACATGCCAATTGGCATGTTTTTTACAACGGTTGTCTTGGTATATCTTACGATTAAGCCATTTCGACGTTTACGGCGTTTAAGCCTTTTTTACCGCGTTCGACATTGAATTTAACTTTGTCGTTCTCACGGATTTGGTCGATGAGACCGGAAGCGTGTACAAAAATGTCTTCGCCACCGTCATCGGGTTTAATAAAACCAAACCCTTTGGTTTCATTAAAGAATTTTACAGTTCCTGTTTGCATTGCTATTTTAAATTTAGGCGAAGGACGGCACAATAATTTTTATTTCCAAATGTATTTCTAAAATTTCTTGTACTACTTGAAAATATTTTTTTTGCCAGCATAAACAGGCATACCTTCTACTTTATCAATGATCGTATGTAATTTTCGCAATATATATAAAATCATTCACAATTAATATATTAAAAAGATTTTTTAGTTAATATTACAAATTTTTAGTAAACTCAATATAACCAAAATGAGCAATAAGGAAATATTATTCTGAATATGTAAGTATACTTTTTAGACAAATTAATTCTTTCGATTTCTATTCTTTACAATCTCATTTTTTTCCAATCTGCTTTGTGATTGGCTATAGATAGGTAAAAAAATATGGAATTGTCAGCGTCAAAATAAAATTCCCGTCTGACTTTCTATGAATGTGTCGCCCTACTTTGTGTATTTTTACCCCACTAATCGCATACAAGCAGTGGTGAGAATTGATGTAACATTGTTCATGAGGGTAGCTGGCATTCTGGGAGCATTATTGATTGGCGGTTTAAATGCCGCTTCGTCTCAGGTGATTATCGCTAACGCAGATGAGCCTACCCTTTACACCTATTGTCAGCAATTTCAGACCTTATACACCCAAATTCGGGAACAGAGTATAACACCTGATTCAGCCCGTTTACATTTCAGCGGTATCATGCACGATCTGCAGTCTCGGTTTCATAGCTTAGAGTCCTTCAGACAGGACTCTATTCAGCGTGACAGTTTGCAAAGAACCGGCATGTATTTCAATTTCCCCATTCGGGGTTACTCAACCAGCGCTATTGGCGGCACGCACGGAGAAGGATATAGGGGCAATGGTTTCGACTTATTTGATTATAATGTTCGGGGGAGCCACCCCGCACAGGACATCTTCATTACCGATCGAAATCAGGATACCATAGATGATCGAACCGGCAAACCCGTCGATATTCTGGCGATGAGCCAGGGACTTGTTTTAGGTATTGAGACGGGCTGGAAGCCCGGCTCCGAATACCGGGGAGGCAACTGGATCTGGGTGTACGACCCTATGCTCCATGGCCTGTTTTATTATGCACACAACAATCAGGTTGATGTAAAACCGGGCCAGTGGGTAAAAGCCGGTCAGAAGCTCGGCGAGATGGGCCGGTCGGGCTTTAATGCCTATAAAACCCGTTCCCCAACGCATTTACACCTGATGTACCTACAGATCAAGCCCAACGGACTCCCCCAGCCTATCAACACCTACGAATGGCTCCTGAGCGCTAAACCGTCAAAATGATGTATGATGTATTTCAAAACTCATACCCCTGAGATAAGAAGTACATCCTACATCACTTCGCCCTTTCTACGATTCCCGAACCAGATTGATGCCTGTGATCAGGAAAATCATACCAACGATAAAGGGAGCAGCCGATTCGGCTTTGGATACATGAAGACCCAGAACGGCTTTCCCCTCTGACAGAAAGGCCACTAAAGCAAACAGAACGACAACTACTCCCAGGATAGTGAGCGATGCGCCAAAAAAGCGCCGAAAATTCGTATTATTCTCCATATGGTTATTTCCTAAAGTGATTCGTTATAGATGATACAGGCATGAGCCGCTTTGTGCTGAACGAGAACGACTATCGATCAAATCATTCATTCCCCTTCAGCATTGTTTTAGCCATTAATCCACGTTTGCGACCTTCTTCCAGTAAAAACGGGTAGGCGGCCTCGAAGGTATTGGTGACCAACCCATCAAGAATAGCTTCACGAAGAACCGTTTTTAGTTCGCCCACTTCTTTCGAGGGAGGCAATCCAAAGGTTTCCATAATTAATTCGCCCGTTATAACAGGTTGAAAGCTTCGAAGTTTATCCCGCTCCTCAAGATCCTGTAGTTTGCGTTCGACCCGGTCAAAATTACGCAGGTGTTTTTGCACACGTTCATAATTTTTCGATGTGATATCCGCCCGGCAAAGTGCCATTAATCCCTCCAGGTCCTCCCCGGCATCGACCAGCAAACGACGAAGGGCCGAATCGGTAATCTGCTCTTTTGTCAGGGCAATGGGTCGCAGGTGTAGTCGCACAAGTCGCTGCACAAAGCGCATATGCTCGTTGAGCGGCAATTTCATAGTACGAAAAATTCCGGGCACCCAACGGGCACCCATGTCTTCGTGACCGTGAAACGTCCAGCCCACCTTTTGGTCAAACCGCTTGGTGGCGGGTTTTGCAATGTCGTGCAGCAAGGCCGCCCAGCGGAGCCAGAGTTCATTTTCGGTTTCCCCTTCGTAGCGGTTGGGTTCGCTGCGATGGGCAATATTATCCAGGACCTGCAGGGTATGGTAGAAATTATCTTTATGTCCCTTCCCTTCGATGGTTTCCACGCCCTTCAGCGCTATTAATTCCGGGAAAATCCGTTCCAGCAGACCTGCATGGTAGAGCAACTTAAATCCATAAGAGGGCGTGGGCGACAAAATGATCTTGTTCAGTTCATCGGTAACCCGCTCCCGCGAAACGATGGTGATCCGCTCGTTCATCCGAACGATGGCATCGAAGGTATCCGGCTCAATATCAAAACCTAACTGCGAGGCAAATCGAATGGCCCGCATCATTCGAAGCGGGTCGTCAGAAAACGTAATATCGGGATTGAGTGGCGTTCGGATAATTTTGCGCTTTATATCTTTCAAGCCATCGAACGGATCGATTAGATCGCCGTATACCGCCGATTTGCCCGCCTTGTGATTCAGGCGTATACCCATGGCGTTAATTGTAAAATCCCGCCGGTTTTGATCATCTTCAAGCGTTCCATCTTCCACGATCGGCTTGCGCGAATCACTCCGATAAGATTCTCTCCGAGCACCCACAAATTCAACCTCCCACTCTTCCCCGGCCTGGACAGATTTAAGCATTGCCGTACCAAAGCTGGGGAACACCGATACGTTTGTTCGCAACGATTTTCCAACGGCTTCGGCCAGCCCGATACCACTGCCAATACAGACTATATCAATATCTTTCGATGGACGCCCTAAAATCAAATCCCGCACAAATCCGCCAATGACATACGTTTGCACACCAAGCGCATCGGCCTGCTGAGCAATCGTATCGAAAACTGGATTCTTATTTAACGTCTCGCTAAAATTCATGTACTACCTGGTGTCATTGATCAAAAGTGCTGCTTACTAGGCACACCACTCCGTACCTGACCACTTATTTTCGAATAAAATTAATTTCCCCGTTAACCGCCAATCGCACGATACGTGGTCGTTTAGGCATACCCGGCAGCGAACCAAACCGATCAGTAATAAGCAATTCGGCCGCGGGCGGCAAGTTTAATGACTCTAATGGAATGGCCAGCAATCCACGGCCGAAACTCCCGATCAACCGTTGAATTGAGTCATTCAGCGTTCGCCGGACGGCTATTTCGCCCGTTGTTTGACTCTCCGCACCGGGTGTCGCGTTTACCCGCGACTGCCAGAAAACGGTTGACAGATTCTTACCCTGTTCGTAAATGACCGTCAACGGAATCTCAGTAAAATCGACCAGATCGTAGGCTACGTCGGGGAGTTTCGCCACGTATAAACCCAGTTGATCGGCGTTCTGAATAACAACAACTGGCTGCAAACCAGGAGGCATCGCTGTTTGTAACGTCAGCAATTGTTCAACAGCCAGGTCGTTGACCGGATCGGCCACAATTGACCAGCCGGTTTCATCGGCCAGGGCAATCAATTGTCCCTGTCTTAATTTATAGGCGATATCGCGGATGCTTGCAGTCATGATTTAATAAACCACAAAAATACAGCAAGTTTGGAGAAAGACGGCCAGACCTGGCAGAAGATAGCTGATAAGCACCCGCCAGGTGAACAAAAAAGACAATGAGATGTTGAGATTCTGGTTCATTAAACCAAGTTATTGTTAGGAACACTACTCAACTCATGTCTGCAGAACCTATACGCCCGCACTATCATCAATTTTCTCATTCTCTTCTGGCTCTGGCTATTCTGACGGCCGGCATCTATCTTGGGCAGGACATCCTGGTTCCATTGGCGATGGCGGGCCTGATGGCAGTACTGCTCAGGCCGGTTGAAGACCGGCTGGTTCGGCTTGGTATCCATAAAGTCATTGCAATCAGCCTTGCTTTGTTACTAGCCATCATTATCGTGGCAGGCATTGCGATAACACTCTCGATGCAATTATCCGATTTTGCGGATGACCTGCCCAAGATCCGGCAAAACCTGACCGACTTTTTTAGTGATGCCAAACGCTGGATCAGACGGGAGTACAACGTAAGCTATCGGCAACAGGAAAAATATCTTCAAAAAGCACAGGCACAAACGCTCGACAGTTTACAAAGTCCCGATACGCTCGGTTTCATTACCGGACCACTTGGTACCCTTACCCTGATACCCATCTATGTATTCCTGTTGCTCTACTATCGTACCATGCTGCTGCATTTTGTGGTCGTTCTTTTCGCCGAGAAACATACCGAAAAGGTGCGGGAAGTGCTGGGCGAGGTGAAAGCGGTCGTTCAGAGTTATATGGTAGGCCTTCTTATCGAAACCGCTTGCGTTGCGGCTCTTAATTCCGTCGGATTGATATTACTCGGTGTTCAGTATTCCATACTTTTGGGAATCATAGCTGCCATTCTGAACCTTGTTCCTTATATAGGTGGCCTGGTAGCAACGGTGTTAACGGTTATTATCGCTTTCAGCAATAACCCCGAGCCTTCCATCATCATTGGCGTTGTTATCGTTTTCCTGTTTGTTCAGTTTGTAGATAACAATGTGCTGGTACCGCTCATCGTAGCCTCTAAAGTTCGTATTAATGCACTCATTTCGATAGTTGGTGTGTTGATCGGCGGGGCCTTGGCGGGTGTATCCGGTATGTTCCTGTCGATTCCTGCCATTGCCATTCTGAAAGTGATTTTTGATCGGGTCGACAGTTTACGTCCGTGGGGTGTTTTACTCGGTGATCAAACGCCTGAGGAAGCGGGCAGTAATTTGTTCCGCTTACCCCGGCGCCGACGAAAAGCCAAGATCATCGAAGCAGATGCTCAAGCTTAACTATATAGTTTTCTGATTACCTCCTGTTGCGTTCGCATAAAGTGTGCGCGCTCGGCGGGTTGACTCAGGAGCGTATCGGGAGGGTAAATGCTATGTTTGGCATAACTTTCGGCATAGAGCTCTACCCGATGGCGAGCCAGTTGGTTAGCCACAGCGGGCCGTTGTCGGTACTCACGCAAGGCAGCCAGGTCAATATCCGCATTGGCAACGATACTTTCGCCATAGGCGGCTTCGGCCAGAATCATTCCTTTAGGGTCAATAATTTTTGATCGACCATCTGTAGTACCCTCTGGCAGCGAGCTACCCGTTACTCCCGCTGAATTGGCCGATACCACATACGCCATGTTTTCAATGGCTCGGGCCTGCTTGGCTATGTTTTTTTGCGTCGGCAGCGGACTTCCTATTTCTGAGGTCGAATGTATTAATATTTCAGCACCACGCATGGCCAGGCAGCGGGCAACTTCAGGATATAGAATGTCTTCGGAAGCGATACAGGCCAGATTGCCAATATTTGTTTTGGCAACAGGAAATAACGAGTCATAGCCATAAGCATCCAGATAAAGCTCCCAAACGTCATGAGGAGTAGGCGAATACATGGCATTCAATCGCCGATAACGCAGTAAAATATCACCATTAGGGCCAATAATGAAGTTAGTCTGAAAGTAGAGTTCCGGGAAAAACGGGTCCTGTTCGTAGGCATTACCCGAAAAGTAGATCTGCTGCCGCTGTACCATAGCCCCCAGGGCTTCATAAATCCGCCCGTCGATTTCGAGAGCGGCTTTCTCACGCCATTGATCCACCGTTTCGTCGGTTGGCGGGCCGGTCAGAAAGAATTCAGGTACAACCACGAGCAGGGTATCGCGACCCAGCAAACCGATCGATGCAGCAATCTGTCGTTCAATTCGGTCGATGGATTGAAGCATGATGGCTTCAGCGTCATCCTGAGTCTGGTAGGTATTTACGGTTTGGCAAGTTAGTTGGAGAGCAAGCGCTTTATAAGACATAGGGTAGGAAGTTACTATGGGCATACTGGTTAGGCTGCTAAAATAAAACGTTTCCCCCGAAAAAACCGCGAAATGCCTTCTTTAGGATTTGTCAGGAACAAATCGGCGTTTTGGTTGATTACCTATCTATCAGTTCGGTTAAGACTCATTCAGGATAAGCGTATGGCCATTTACCAGGCCAACCCTTTCCCTTCATTAAGTATGAGCGGGCTGTATAGCACTCCGTTAAAACAACTATTCAACCAGCAACCAGTCAATTACACTTACATGACCGTTGACGTACTGGCCATTGCGGCCCATCCTGATGATATTGAAATGACCTGTGCGGGCACAATTCTTTCGCTGGTAGCCCAGGGAAAAACCGTAGCCGGGGTTGATCTGACAAGGGGCGAGTTAGGCACCCGAGGAACCCCCGAAATCCGGTTGCAGGAAGCCGCCGAAGGCGCCCGCTTAATGAATCTGGTGGCTAGAGAAAACATGGGGTTTCGGGATGCTTTTTTTCGAAATGATGAAGAGCACCAGTTAGCGCTCATTCCAATTATTCGCCAGTTCAAACCCGACATTATCCTGACCAATACCCCCGACGATCGCCATCCGGATCATGGACGTGCCGCTCAACTCGTGGCCGACGCCTGTTTTTACTCCGGGCTTCGGCAGATAAAAACGGTTGGTAAAGATGGACAGCCTCAGGAAGCTCACCGGCCAAAATTTATTTATAATTTTATTCAGGACCGTAGCCTTACACCGGATTTTATTGTCGACATAACCCCCTATTGGGCCGGTAAATTAGCCGCCATCAAAGCATACAAAAGCCAGTTCTTCAACCCGGAAAGTACAGAGCCACAAAGCTACATTTCCGGCGAACCCTTCATGAAGTTCCTGGAATCCCGCATGCGCGAACATGGGCACATGATTGGCGTAGAGTTTGGTGAGGGGTTCATCAGCAAGCGAATGCTGGGCGTGCAGGATATATTCTCATTAGTATAAGCAGCCCTCTTCATTTCTGGTAGTGTCCCGTCAGCACAATGACTAAGTATGTGTGTTGTCGGGACACTTTATTTTATCGTTGATCAGCCGATTGTAGGCTGGAAAGAACCGGGCTTATTCCTGATGGACAAGAGGCATCTATCGGCTCGATGGTAAGGTCACAGTGCCTAACCAATAATCATTCAACACTTTAAAATAATGTTCCCAGCCGTCCAAATTCAAGGGTTTGCTGATGAACGAGTGAGCACCTAATTCATACGACTTCTCTACTATTTCAGAATCGTGATAACTGCTCAGTACAATTACCGGTAACCGGGCATAGCGCCTTCTTATGTCTTTCAATAATTGCCAGCCCAGAGCTGCTTCCGGTACAAACAAATCCAGCAGAACAAGTTTAGGAAAATCGTCCGGTTGGGAGGCCGTGAGGAGTAGATGATCAAGAGCTTCTTCTACACTCGATGCAAACACAGGCTGCGACAGCGGCATTTTCGCTTTTAAGCTGTAACTGATGAGCAACTGGTGATCCTCATTATCCTCAACCACCAACATAGGGAATGGTTTACCTCGACTACTACTCTGTTGACTTGGACTTATGATTGCCATGATAAACGGATCTACTCTAATCGGTCATCATATTGCCTAAGCCATCCGATGCCAATTTTATAAATCTATAAATGTATAGTACAACTTTATAATAATTTTCTACTATAGATTGTTTAGGTACTATTTAGAATACTACTTAAAACGAACGAATTTATTAAGGACACACAATTTTATAAAAAGTATAACTCAAGGTTAGAGACGTATACGTATAACTATCTTTCAGAGCGGGGTTACCTTGCGACACTTTGGTCATTGCCTTGCCAAACGTAACATCGCCCAGGCCATCCAGATAATCATTCCTTGTAAAGCGTGTACCAAATTCGACACCAACACTCCAGGGTCGTTTGATTTCATACTTTATACCTACCCCCAAGGGATATGTAACGACTCCGCCCATTCTGACAACCGCATTATTAAATCGGCACAAGCCTATCCCACCAAACACATAAGGCGTCCAGTTTTTCGCTTTGGGCAGCTTTTGATAGTTAAGGAAATTGTACTGAAAATCAACCTCGACCTCTGTCAGGTTGGTGCGAAAAGAGTAATCACGAGCTTGCTGGAGCGGATCGCGGCTAACTTTATCTTCACCACGTAACCCACCAATAGCTCCACCAATTCGTAAAGACAAAGATCGGGTAGCATTATAGCGAAAAAAAAGACTACCGGCGGGCTTTATAAATCGAGGATTAAGCGCCGGTGAGACGTCCCCTTTGTAGAGCATACCGCCCAACCCAGCGCCAATCTCTATCTTTTGAGCCTGAACAGTCAGGCTGATAAAAAGCCCGACTATAATAAGTCGGGCTTTTGTACTTCTGTATTGATACATAAACAGATTTCAGTGAGCAACAAGTAACGGATAATCGTGTTTTTGGACACTGGTAATTCAGTGCAATACATGTACCAGTTCCTGGTTGCTTACTTAATAGGGGGACATTTAATTTTGCCCGGAATAATATATTGAATCGAAAAATTGGTCAATAAGTAACTATCGTTGAGATTAAGCCGACCATCGACACCACGCGCAGGTGTGTTTAGTGCATCAGCTATGCGGGCCTGAAGTTCCGGAGAACCTGTATCGTACAAATTCTTTAAAGCATTATAACGTTCAGGTGCATTTTTGTAGCGAGCGGCATTTTGCTCAAATCGCCGGTTCGACATAATAGTTGCCACGCCTTGCTGGGTGGCTGGGTCAGCATAATTACCAGCACCTGTGTCATCGAGGTAATCAGTAAAGGTGTACCGAAAACCAATTTCAGCCCCTATATTGAAATTATCATTTAACTTATATCGTACGCCGAAGCCCACCGGTACCGCCAGAGTTACTAAAGAATACGGCTTATCGCGACCGGGCTGGCCCTGCCCTTCCGTATGCAGGGGTTGTAATTTCACCCACCGCTGGGCTTCGTAATCGCCATTGTTTGGTGGTGCTGGTGTTTTGGCTTCAGGGCTGTGGGCTACCAAAGCCAATCCTCCAAATATATAGGGCGTGATTCTTGCACGATCATTTGAGTTTCGTCCATCCTCAATGAAGTTATAGATACCCGTTATGGCGAACTCCTTCAAATCATTTCGAAAGTGCAGATTACGAGCATACTGAACTAAGTTGCCTTCAATATTTCCTTTAGAAAAGGTATAGTCGTCACCCGTTATACGCGCCCAGGTAAACATAGCCCGAGCCGCAAAATGCGGTGTAAACTGACGGGTGTACCCCAGTCCTACATTCCAGCGGGGCAAAATGGTCAACGACTTTAAGGTCTGACTATACCCAGCCAGATCACCAAAATACGTTGACGTACCTACCCCAAACGTGATCGACGAATAGGGAGCAAAGTGTGCGTTCGGCCGTCGTTGTGCCGAAGTTTCCGTAATCAAGCCTGACAGGAAAAAAAATGCCGAAGCGCCTATTACTGCCTGTTTATACTTATTCATACTCATTAAATACGTGAATCAACCACAACTAACCCAGAAGCCAGCCAATTCCGAAACGGTAAGGCGCTGCTTTTTATTGGCATCTGACCATAAAATTTACGCTATACGTCGGTTGTGAAGGAATAACTTGTTTTTTGTTCAAAAAATGATCGTTAAGTAACGCAGCTAATTACGAATATCCCAGCCCCAGTTCAGCTTGCTGCGGAGTGTATTCAGAAAGTTGTCATCGCTAAGTTTTACCAGCCTCGCCTTAAATGTTTCTTTCTGAACGCTAATCCGCACCGAAGTATCAACCGTATACGAGCGAGAATCCAGAGCTGCCAGAAAGTTACCACTCCGGCTTTCCACTTCAAACGCCAACTGACATGTATCCATAACAATCATGGGCCTTACATTGAGGTTATGCGGGCTGATGGGGGTTATAATAAAACTTTCTGTTTGGGGTAGTAGAACCGGGCCGCCACAACTAAGCGAATAACCGGTGGAGCCCGAAGGTGTTGAAATTATTAATCCATCGGCCCAGTATGAGTTAAGAAATTCACCATCGAGGTAGGAATGAACCGTGATCATCGATGAGGTCTGGGTTCGGGTAATGGTGAAATCGTTCAAACCAAAAGGTAGATTGCCAAAGATATCCTGGGTTGATCGTACGCTCACCAGCGTTCGTTCGTCGATGGTGTACTGCGAATTAAAAATGGCATCGATCATCAATCGCACGGATGCGGGTGCCACTGTAGCCAAAAAGCCCAATCGACCAATATTGATACCGATGATTGGAATTTGGTGAATGCCTACATGGGTCACGGCGTCGAGCAGTGTACCATCGCCCCCCAGGCTGAAGATGAAGTCCGCGTCCGATACACCCTCCTCAACGGTGTAGGTCGCCTGACTATAATGCATGATCCCGGTATTATCCAGATACTCGCGATATCCCTGGGAGATGATTAGATCGGTTTGCCGCCGAGCCAGTTCCTCAAACATCGACTGGATGTAGGGACGGGCCGATTCGGGGAAATTGCGCCCGTGAATGGCGATTTTCATAAGGGAAGTAGGGAGTACGTCAACAAGTCAGTAAGTCAGCAAGTTAGTAAGTGACTGATCCATAAAGAGACTACTCCTGCGCCAGCCACTTACTGACTTACTGACTTACTACCTTACCAACCATCTATGTATTTAAATAACGAAGAAGCGAATCGAGCCGATCCTGGTCTATACTCTCAACGGGGGCATTGGCAAAGGCCGCTTCAATACTGTAACCGAATCGTTCGAGCGTTGAGATCACCGGCGTTATGTCGCGCCGATTGAGTTTGAGCGTTAACCGCGACCGATCCGGCATACCAAAAGCTGCACTGGCAAAATAGCTGCTGATAATTTTAACATTATTGGATTCAATAAGCCGGCTGATTTCGGTCAGCGAGTAGTCCCGCTCATTAATACTCAGGATTAAAATAGCCCCAGCTTCCTGCAAACCAAGTTCCTGGGCAAACTTTTTGAGTAGTTCACCTACGGAAATAGTACCGATAAATTCACGCTCTTCGTTGGTTACCGCAATAACTTCCAGCTGGTGCTGTACAGCCAGCGCCAGCACTTCGAGGAGGTGCTGGTCGTCAAAAACAAAGGTCTGCTCAAACAAACACATGACGTCACTCAGTGGTCGTTCATCATCGGCAACGTCCATGAGTAGTTCTTCACTCACAATGCCCCGGTAATCGCCCTGATCGGTCAGTACGAGTTGCCCGATGCGATGCTCCTCCATCCACGCTAAAGCCTGCCCGACTGAGTCGGCTGGTTTCAACGCCGGAAGCATTGGATCTATTAGTTCGGCAGCTAGCATAGGTAATAGAGAGTCGTATAAAAACAGGTACTGTTCGCCGAAAACTACGGAAATTCTCGCATAGTTTTCAAATTTACTATAGTGAACAAACGATACGCTATTTGCTGCACTTATATAAACTTACGCAACTAACTCACCTACTGGATTTTTGGCGAGCCAATTATCCAGTAATTCATTAAACTGGTCGGGGCATTCCATCATTGGTGCATGGCAGCACTTGTCGATAAAATGCAATTCAGACCCCTTAATGAGTCGATTAAATTCGTGACCTACTTCAGCAGGGGTGATCGTGTCATTTAACCCCCAAACCAACAGTGTCGGTATGTTGATCTGGTGCAAATCTTTGGCAACGTTATTCCGTTGCGCCGATTTTGCAATACCGACAATGCTCATGCATTTAGGAATACTGCTGGTGATCTCAAAAACTTCGTCAATGAGTTCTTTGGAGGCCACCGCCGGGTCGTAGAAAGTATAAGCGACTCGTTCGGCGATGTAGTCGTAGCTGCCCCGTTTGGGAAACGAACCTCCCATACCATTTTCAAAAAGGCCCGAGCTGCCCGTCAGCACCAATCGGCGTACCTGCCCGGGGTTTTTGAAGGTATAGAGAATGGCCAGGTGACCACCCAGCGAATTGCCAAGCAGCGTCAGGTCATCCAGCGATTTCTGGGCAACGAATTTTTCTATAAATGCCATCAACCCTTCCAGACTGGCCTGCCGAATGGGCATTTCGTAAATAGGGAGCAGAGGAATAATTACCCGGTATCGGTCGGAGAAGGTGTTGATCACACTATCCCAGTTGCTGAGCGCACCAAACAGGCCATGCAACAGCAGTAACACTTCGCCCTGGCCTTCATCTACATAGCGGAAACCTGCTTCTTCCCGGATTTGATAATTCATGCGTATTGTGCGGTTAAGGATGTGGGAGAGGTGTTCTTTTTATAGTTAAACAAGATAAAATCAAACCAGTTTTTGATGAGCGCCAGGCCATGCTGCGTGAGGGCCGCTTCAGGGTGAAACTGAACACCCCATAAAGGCAATGTCTGGTGCCGAATGGCCATCAACTCATTCTGCTCCGTGAACGCTGTAGGCACCAGTACGGGAGGCAGGTCGGTTAAAATCAGCGAATGGTAGCGGGTTACGGCAAACGTATCAGGCAACCCATGCCATAACACCTCATCCATGCCGGTCCGGATATCAGACACTTTACCATGCATAGGCTGCCGGGCCAGCGTTAGTTTTGCGCCGAAAAATTCACCCAGTGCCTGATGACCCAGACAGACGCCGAATATCGGTACGCGGTGGTAATAATGAGCGATTATATCCATCAAACGACCCGCCTGCCGGGGCACGCCGGGCCCGGGCGATAAAACGACCGCATCAACTGAATCGTCTGCCAAAAGATCCCATGCGGCATCGTTCCGGACAACCCGGCACTCAGCCCCTGCCTGTTGCAGATAATCGACCAGCATGTATGTAAATGAATCGAAATTATCAATCACCAGTACATTCATGCCGCTATAACGCAATTCGTTTTAACAAAATTAATATTTCCAGAAAAAAGCAACAAATTTTATTTTTCTACTATTGATTATCAATAACTTATAATTTTAACAACTTGGAATTAGTCAATTTTTATAAAAAAAGTACTACCGAAGTAAAGCGAATTTGATTGATTGGCAGCATTGGCGTTTAAATTTGAGTTTTATTCAAGAACCTACCTTCTGATGGCATGCCTATAGATTCGCCCGTTATCATTGTTGGTGCCGGTGTTGCCGGTCTGACCTGCGCCGTTTATCTTAAACAAGCCGGCATCCATGCGCTCGTGCTCGACTCGGCCGATGGCGTTGGGGGCCGGGTCCGTACCGATGTAGTTGATGGTTTCCGGCTCGACCGGGGTTTTCAGATTTTACTAACGGCCTATCCCGAATGCCAGCGAATATTGAATTACTCCGCGCTTGATCTAAAATCGTTTCGATCGGGGGCGCTTATTCACCAGGAAGCGGAACCGAAGTGGATGAGTTTGCTTAATCCGTTTCAGGAGCCGCTCTCGGCATTTCGAACTCTGGTCTCGCCCATTGGAACATTTAGTGATAAGCTGCTGATTGTCGAGTTGCTTCGCCGAACTCAGGAACTGCCCATTAACGAGTTATTCCGGCAAACGCCAACCACAACGCTGGCTTTCCTGCACGAAATGGGGTTTTCGGATCAAATCATCGAACGGTTCTTTCGTCCGTTCTTCGGCGGGGTGTTTCTGGAAGATGCCCTGACTACCTCCAGCAATTTCTTTGAGTTTTGCTTCCGGATGTTTTTTGTGGGCGAGGCCGCCATACCGGCTATGGGGATGGAAGCCATACCGAAACAATTGGCCAGTCGGCTGGCGCCGAGTCAGATTCGCCTGCAAACGGCGGTCAACAAGGTGGATGGCAATACGGTACATCTCAGCTCTGGCGAAACGCTGACGGGTAGCGCCGTGGTGCTGGCCGTCGATGCTGCACAGGCCGCCCGCTTATTGGGCCGCCCCCTCCCACCCGAGCTAGCCTTTAATCACACGACCTGTACGTATTTTGCCGTTCGTTCCGACCAGTTCACCAATAGCGCGAGCCAGGAAAAACTATTGTTACTCAATACGCATCGCAGTTCGGCGGTGCATAACCTGGCGATTTTGAGCGATGTGGCTCCCTCCTATGCACCGGCCGGACAAACGCTTATTTCGGTCAGCACGCAGGGGCTGGTCATGTTTGACGAAGTTGAGTTGACGAGAAAGATCAAGCTGGAATTGAGTAGTTGGTTTGGCGACGATGTGCAGCTGTGGCGTCATCTGCGCACCTATCACATTCCCCATGCTTTACCGGCCTACAATCCTGAGCTGGCCGGAAACGATACCCGTCGGCAACCGCTCCAGCTAAGCGACAACCTCTATCAGTGTGGCGATCATATGACCTACCCCTCCCTCAACGCAGCCATGCAAACCGGCCGCGAAGTAGCGGAAATGGTAAGTCATTAAGTAGTAAGTGGTAAGTTACCAAGTAGTAAGTAGCTAACGCACACGTATTGTTTTCGCGCGTCAGTCACTTACTACTTGGTAACTTACCACTTACTACTTATCTATTGCTTACTAATCAATGGGTCCAGGAACAGGTAACGGGCCCGATTCTTCTCGGTTTCGAGACGGGTATTCACGTCGATGTGCATATACTGCACGCTGTTGCCCGTGTTGGCCGCTGTCCATTTTGGTAAGCCCGGCCCGTTGGGATTGGCGGTTTTAATGAAGTTGGCAAAATAGTTCTGCATCACTTCCGAAACCTTATAATCGTCGGGTGTCCAGTCGTACACTTTGTTACTGGCCAGGTTTCCCATGGCATACTCGATTTCGGCGGAGTGGACAGCGCCCGTAGCCGGGGCTATTTTTACCGCATTGGCATCTGTCGATTTCACGACCCCTCCTGCCAAGCCAGGGGTAGCATTACCCATTTCGGGACGCATACCCGGACGTGGACGCGAGTAATAGTAGCGGTAGACAGGCTTACCCCCCGTTTTGCTTTGCATATCGGCCCATTTCCAGGTGCTGTAGGCCAGAAAACGGTCGCTGGCAAGCGCGGTAGCTGATTCCCGAATTTCGTTCTCCGTTGTACCGGGATACAGCTTCATCACCTCATCCGCCCGCTCATTATACAGTTTTTTGAGGGCACTGGCATAATTTTCCGGCGTTAACGATTCTCTTCCCATGACGGCCCGGTAGTTCATCTCTTCAGAGTTCCAGCCAACCAGTAAAGGTACATGCGCCTGTTCACCCGCTTCAAAAATTTCGAGCGGTGCCTTCGGGAAGAAATACCCATCGACAGTCGCGCCAAAACGGGGTGTAGTGGGTTTGGCGGTCTCTTCCAGAAGTTTATCCCCGGGTATGGCCCGTAGTTCGGCTAGTGAATTAACGCCAACTGCTTTCGCAAAAGTCGTACCGGATTCCTCACCTTTAGCCAGCGGCACCGGCGGCAAGCCACCCAGCAATGAACCACTCTCACCAATGGCACCGGCGATCAGGTTCTTCGACAAAGGCGATACCATCAAGCCACTCACCGCAATCGACCCGGCCGACTCACCGGCAATCGTAACCCGCTTGGGATCTCCGCCAAAAGCAGCTATGTTCTGCTGAACCCAACGCAGGGCCGCAGCCATGTCCAGGTAAGCGTAGTTGCCCGACGAATGATTAGGGGACTCTTTGGTGAGATCGGGGTGTGCCATGAAGCCAAACACGCCAAGCCGATAGTTTACGGTTAGGGCTACAATACCTTTTTTCGCCATGCTCTCGCCGTCGTAGCGCGCTTCGGAGCCATCGCCCGCCATAAAACCACCGCCGTAGAAGTAAACCAACACGGGCAGTTTCTCATTGGCCGACTTGGCCGGTGTCCATACGTTCAGGTACAGGCAGTCTTCACTCATGCCATTCGAGCGAAAACCCATATCGCCAAAAATAGCCCGTTGCATGGCCCGTGGACCAAACTTATCAGCCTTACGAACGCCCTGCCAGTTTTTAACGGGCTGTGGTTCTTTCCAGCGTAGGTCACCAACGGGGGGCTGTGCAAAGGGGACGCCCTTAAAAGCGCGTATGCCGCTGGGCTCAACAACGCCCTCCACAATACCGTTGGCCGTTTTAGCCTGCGGGGCTGGGGTCTGAGCCAGTGTCGATTGAGCCAGCGGAGCCGTCAACAGCGACAGGAGTAACAGGGTTTTCATAGTGTTTGGTCTAGTTATTGGTAAACATGCGAATCATTGAACGCCATACAGGTTCAAATCAGCCAACATAATAATGAATTGCTTCTATTATTGTCACAACTTGATACAATAATAACCGCTTTGGTTGAGACGGCCAAAAATTTTGTTACTTGCGGCTAAATTTTGATGGCATGAACGAGCAAATACACCCGGAAGAAAACGAACCAAACGGCGAAGATTTTTTACCCGGTCTGGCTATCGACGCGGTTATTTTCGGGTTTCATCAGAATCAACTGAAAATTCTTCTGCTGGAATATCGCAACACGGGACTAATGGCATTGCCGGGTGGGTTCATCCACAAAACGGAGAACCTGAATGATGCCGCCCGGCGAATTTTATCGGAGCGAACAGGGCTTCGGGATATTTATCTGGAGCAGTTTTATGTCTTCGGCGACCTCGACCGCTACGACCCTACCCCGATGCGGACCATTATGCTGGCAAAAGGCATTACGCCTGTAGCGAATCACTGGCTGCTGGGCCGATTTGTTTCGGTGGGGTATTATGCGCTGGTCGATTCAACAAAAGTGGTTCCCATTCCGGATTCGTTATCCGATAGCTGCGGCTGGTACGATCTCACGAACCTCCCCCCGCTGATGCAGGACCATCAGGCCATTGTTCAGAAAGCACTGGACACCCTGCGAACTGACCTTGACCGGAAACTGATCGGCTTCAATCTATTGCCGGAAACGTTTACCATGGCCGACTTACAGCGCGTTTATGAAACGATTCTGGATCAGAAACTTCACCGATCCGGTTTCCAGCGAAAGATGCTTAGCTTAGGTATTTTGGAGCGTCTGGATAAACAATACAGTGGTGGTGCGCATAAAGCCCCTTATCTGTATAGGTTTGTATCTACAAAACCAGCAACGATCGCTTAACCCGATTATTGATTACTTCATGCGTGGAAACGTGTTTGTCCGTTATAGCTTATTTCTGTTTGTTGGACTACCCATTGGTTTTCTACTCCTGTATCCGCAACTACTCCGGTGTACACGCGTTCGTTCATCAGCAGATTTTCGTTTGCTCAGCGGCACAAATAATGTGTACATCAGCCGAGTTACCACCACCCGGCAACAAACGCGTCTCCAGCAGCACCGGCGAACAGCTAACGACCGTATTCAGAAATTCTGGGGTAACCGGGAGGGAAAAGCCATTGTGATCTACTGCCCGGAGCAGGACGACTATGAACAATACTGCGCCGGGGGCGAGGGAGCCGGTTGCAGCGTTGGCACCCCCTGGGGAACGTCGTACCTGATCCTGGGACCGGAAGGCAATAACACCGACGTGATTGCCCATGAACTTTGCCACGACGAACTATTTGCCCGACTGGGCTGGTGGCGGGTAAAACGCCAGATTCCGCAATGGTTCAACGAAGGACTGGCTCTAATGGTCGACTACCGCTTCAGCAGCCCAACGGTTTGGGAGCAGCCCGATACACTGGACCAATCGCAGCCTGAGGCAAAAACCATTGTCCCCTTTCCGCAACGCCCCATGCTGAAACTGTCCGAGTTGGAAAGCACCCGCGATTTTTTTGGGGGCGATTATATGCACACCATGCTGGCCTACCAGACAGCCGCCGACGAACTTACCCGCTGGCTCAGCATTGTCGGGCACAAGGGCGTTGCGACCTTAACGGATGAGGTTGAAGCGGGAAAGGACTTCCAAACGGTGTACCTTCAGCTCGAACGGGCAAAACGACGGAGCAAACGCTGACAAGGCTATGCTGGAACCTGCACCAGACATACTCGCTACCATTTGGTCAAGTTTCTATTCTGGAGAAGTACTAAAGGCAGAGGCCAACATGAATGCACTACTTTATCCGCGTTTTAACTTATTCGACGGGTTACTCCATCTCACGGAAGATAATAGTAAACGGAATCGATTCAATACCTAGTTCACGACTTTTTGCCTTGAATTCATGTAGAGATAATGGACCATAATAATTGTCATCCAGGGCCTGAGAAATAGCCTGTTTCAATGGGATAATAAAATAGTTAGTTACCGATTTATCCAGCTTTCCAACCTCATCGAGGGGGTGTTGTTTAGCAATGATAAACTGATCGTTTTGGCCCACGGCAAAAACAGTAGCCTCAATTACTCCCACGCCAGCTTCGCCATCCTGAACACTAATGCTCATTTCTTCATATTCATCAAAAGCATCCAGATAATACGGCCCGTTCAATTTCTTTTCATAAGCTGGCGGACCGTCATTAATACATGACGCCAGCATACAGGAGATTAGTATAGAAATGGCTGTAGGCCTAATCTTCATTACTTCTATTCTTTTTTCTGAATTATATTTTTCTGATTGTTTTCTTCTCTATACGTTGAAACCAACTGCTGCAGAGATTATTTAATATCTCATTTGTGGTGTAAAAATTCAATTATTTTTAGGTAATCAGCCTCGATGCTAAAAAAGATCAGTTAAAATTACGCCTGTTACTAAAACAGAACTACTTGTCTACTCGCTGGTGCTTTACCACTAAGCGGCCTTAGGCTCCTATACATATCACTGTGTCCCAAGACGCGTATTTCGTTTAAAACAAGGCTGTTATCCAAATACTGATCGGGCAGGGTATTCGTGGGCACTAGTGGCTTACTGCTCTCACTATAGTTGATATAAACGAAGGCGACCGGCAAAATGTAGCTTCCTTTGTAACGGGGAGTTAATTGAGGAACGTGCTTCAAGCTGTTGATTAATTCATATTCAAAGCCGAGCATTTTGGCGTATTTAGGGCTAATCTGTGGATACAAAACAGCTATATTCCGTATGCTACCCGTCGAGTCAATCGAGAATTTTACGTAGAATCTACCATAAACACTTCCCCGAATAGCTGTTACAGGATAATTAAGATGTTCGGTAATGGTGGCTGTAAAAACGGGATCTTCATCAAGCGCATAACCCGTAATCTGAGCGCGAAGTACCTGTCCTGTCAACAGGAAGATAATTATGATCGAATAAAGAATCTTCATGATTGAGGAGTTAAGTAGGAATGGTCTATTCTCGTAAAAATGTCAACTCGTTCGTGGCCCTTCTATTGGTTAATCAATGCCCTGTTTATCGTCCCTGAAAAATACAAATTAACACCAAAAATGCGACAAAAGATTACACGTTCTCATTGCTTGCAGCGGTTAAACACAGCACCTATTTTCTGTCTGATCAATACCAATTTAAGTATCCATCATTAACAACAAACCACCTGTTTCCTGAGCGGCTTTTTACTTGTATCTGAAAAGTCTAGTGTAGAAAAGTGCTCCAGTACGATATACCTTCGAACGGGCCGAACGACGCAGCAGACGCTAACCGCAGGAAAGACGGCTACAGCTATGAATGCATGGTTGCGTCCATCAAATGGGCTGAGCAGGAAACCAGAAGCGAGTTAACTACTAAACACAATCAGGTTCAATATTAATAGTATCTGCCACGACGAGACCTCGACAAAATAATGTGAATTATGGATGATTGACCTTTTAATTTTTTGTCATCCCCGCCAAAGGATCAAGCCGTCGGAGCGGGGGTCTTCAGTACGTTAAAGTAACTTTGTCTTACCTGAAGCAGAACTACGGATAATTGCACCAGCCACGCACGCCACTTACACACTTACCGACACTCCCCATTCGCGTCATGCGTTGACTACTCTGAAGACTTCCTCCCATGATCCTACCCCAGGTAAATGGACAACAGCCTGTAGGTACCTAACTCAACTCCACGAGTCACGTTAAGCGGTAATATCCTGTTCATCAATAATAGTAACGGGTGAGATATTTGATCTCTCTGTCAGGGGCATTATTTGTGCGCAGATACTCTACCTGAGCCACGAGCCTTCCCTGGGCATCATATTCGTTGGAATACGTGAATTCATACCGATCGACGCTGCTGAGATAGGTACGGGTTAGCGTTTTTTTCAACAGGGCATTCCGGCTGGTTTCTCCCTCGAAGGTGTACATTGCTGGCGCACCTACCCGATTCAAGTCATATTCGTAGTCAGTCGTTTCATAAACCTTGTTGGCAGGCCCATAATACTCTAACAGCATTAAAATCGTTTGCACTACGTTACCATCCTTTACGGTAGAATGTTCCTCATCCACTAGCGGCTTAAGCCCAGCCGTATACAATGTTCTGCGTCTGTAGGACAAAATACCCTCAGGAGAGTAGGTTCGTAACGTCTCAACTAACTGAAGCGCTCCCAACGAATTGCGCGTTTGCTTAAACTCAATCCGTCGTAAGTCGGAGTCGAGCCCAATAACCGGTTTTAAATTAATACCCTCTTCGCTCAGCTCAGTAAGCCGTCGGTTTTGATAAGTAAACGTGGACTGGCTCTTGTACTGGTATGGCGGAAACTTCATGGTCGGATACGCACTGCCCTGAGAGGTTTTCTGAATTTCCAGGCGGAGTAACCGATCTTGTTGATCGTAGGTAAACCGGGTACTGTCTATACTGCTCACGTAATAGGTTTTGCCAGTTATTGTAAGCGTATCCAGGGGAATGTTGGCGCCCAATGGCCCTTCGTTAAGCAGAAGAACAGTTTTTGCTGAAACCCGGTGCGTAGGCGTAGTGATCGGAAGGAGTTCCGTTTTGGGCGACCGGCAGGCAGACAGCCAGAGAATAAGTCCTGTACCAATGAGCCAATTCCATCTGCGTAAACTAGTTATCCTTTTGTTGAGTAGATGGCACAGTTCTGATAAGTTCATGAGTGTATAATCAACTAATCGTATGTAAATAATATCAATTTCGCTAAAAGTAACACGGATTTTTTGAACCTTACTATCAGCGTTTACTTTCTTAGTTGAGGGTAAACCACCGTCTATACTCACCTGAATTCGTACTGTCTAGCGCACATTGATGACCGCACCGGGCGTTGTTGTGCCTAACAGCGCAGCGGGTAAATGCACCATAATTTCCTGTTTGAGCGCGTTAATGAGCTGCCGCTTCAGGTAGCTGCGGTGCGTTACCAAACTCACTTCCCGCACGGGTGACGGTGCTTCGAAGGCACGAAGCCTGGCCCGCCGGGCAACGTCCATATCGAGGGTGGCGAGGTAGGGCAACAACGTGAAGCCACCCTGCTTATCAATCAGTTTAATGAGCGTTTCGAGGGAGCCCGTTTCGTATCGCAACGCCGTGGTGCAGTTCGGCTGCCGATCGGCCCCGCATAGATTCAGGACCTGGCTCCGAAAACAGTGTCCCTCCGTCAAAAGCCAAAGCCCGTCGGTTTGCAGGTCGGTGGGCGAAACCGTCTTTTTCTTTAGTAATGGATTTTCTTCAGAAGCATAGGCGACGAAAGGTTCTTCAAACAAGGGGAACTCAGCAATGCCATTCTCGGTCAGGGGCGTAACCACCACGCCAACATCAATCAACCCATGCCGTAGTTTTTCAATAACCTGCTCCGTTACCAGTTCCTGAATATGCACCGACACCGCGGGGTACTTACGCACGAACTCACCAATAAAATAAGGCAAAAGATAAGGCGCCAGCGTTGGTATAATGCCAATCCGGAAATCGCCCCGAAAATCCTCTTTCGACTCGCTCACAATTTCGGGTATACGGCGGGCCGCCCGGAGCACATCCCGGGCCTGGGTCAAAATTGCCTGGCCGGTCTCTGTGGGCACCACGGGCTGCTTGGACCGGTCAAACACCAAAACGCCCAGCTCATCTTCCAGCTTTTGAATTTGCATGCTCAGCGTTGGCTGCGTTACATGACAGGCTTCGGCCGCCGTCGCAAAATGCCGGTAGGTATCAACAGCAACAATATAATCGAGTTGAGAGAGGGTCATTGTGAAGAAAGTTAGTAAGTCAGTAAGTTGATAAGTCGGTAAGTGGCTGACGCCAGAATATTGCTTTCGCGCCAGTCCGTTGGTACGAAAGCGATTTACTGACTTATCAACCTAATGACTTACCAACTTAGGCGAAGCCACTTACTAACTTGGGCGAAGCCGCTTACCGACTATAAACAAAATCTATACAAATCTAAATCCCATAAATCAAAACGAATCCATCCATGTCGTATTTTTGTGGGTAGAATACATTGCTCAGCCGGCTTGAATGCAGTTTTTTTAGACAAACGAAGCTGCAACTTACTCGTTATCATTACTGTTTTCCTGAACATGGACGTCTCTGTTTTACAATCACCCGCTTCTGTCAAAAAAGTTTATGGCAAAACGGGCGTTTTACTGGTCAATCTGGGTACACCCGATAGCCCTGCTGTGCCCGATGTGCGCAAATACCTACGGGAGTTTTTGATGGATGGACGCGTGATCGACATCCCGGCGCTTCCCCGCTCACTGCTCGTAAATGGTATTATCGCACCATTTCGGGCACCCAAGTCCGCCAAAGTGTATAAAGAACTCTGGACGGAAACAGGATCACCGCTCAAATATTACGGGCATGTGGTGGAACGGGAATTGCAAACAGTGTTGGGTGATGAGTACGTCGTCAAATTAGCCATGCGCTACCAAAGCCCCAGTATCGACGCGGGTTTAGCGGATTTCCAGAAGTTGGGGCTGACGGATATTATTATTATTCCCTTCTTTCCGCAATATGCCTCCGCATCGACCGGCTCGGTTTACGAAAAGGTCATGGACATTGTGAAAGCCTGGCAGGTGATCCCATCCATTCGGTTTATCAATCGCTTTCTGGAGCACCCTAAATTCATTGAGGGGTTTGCGCAGATTGGCCGGAAGTACATGGCCGCCTATGACTACGACCATTTTCTGTTCAGCTACCACGGACTGCCCGAACGGCAAATCCGCAAAGGTGATGTAACAAAGAGCGTTTGTAAACTGGGCGAATGTTGCGGATCACTTCAGGCCCTGAACCAGCATTGCTATCGCGCACAGTGCTTCGAGACCACACGCCTGCTGGTCAAGGCGCTCAACATTCCCGAGGGAAAATACACCACCTGCTTTCAGTCGCGGCTGGGTAGCGACCCCTGGATTAAGCCGTATACAGACGATATTATCAAAGCCCTACCCGGTCAGGGAATCAAGAGTGTGCTGGCGTTCTCTCCCGCATTTGTAGCCGATTGCCTCGAAACAACCATTGAGGTAGGTGTTGAATACAAAGAGTTATTTGAGGAAGCCGGTGGTCAGCACTGGCAGTTGGTCGAGAGCCTGAACGACAGCCCGCTCTGGATAGAAACCCTCGTCGATCTGGTCAAGACGGCATAAAAAGCCTCCCGTGCTCTGATAGATCCAAGGTATTGAAAGACTGAAAGCCCGCTTCTCGATGAGAGAATGCGGGCTTTCTATTACGGCAGATACAGTACTGAAAGAATTAAATTCACGTATAACCAAATGCCTGTACACGTTTACGGTATATTCAAAACGCTATCTGGTGAACCTTACTTATCAACACTGCATTGCCAGCCTTTTCTTTCCCTGTTTAACGATAGGCTAACAAGATTGTTTTCTTTTTCATTACCGATTAGCCACTAATTTGTCTTTAGGGCCAAATCGGTGTACTGTATTTTTAGCAGGCTTCCGCGTTCTAAGATACTCATATACAACACCAGGATCGTTCTCACTCATACCGCTAACAGGCGGCAAACATCGTGATGTATTTCCTATAAGCGACCCGATCGGTGGTGTCGGGTCGTTTCCCCCCTTATTATCCGCCGACATGGTATTGATAATAAAGCTCATCGGAGAATCCGACTCTGCCGCTGGCACCTTGTTCTCAATCGGTTTCAGCATTCGTACATACGCAATGATATCAAGGATATCATTGCGTCCGTTTGGGCACAACTCATATAGGGCATTACCGGGAATAACGCGTGTCTATTCCGGCTGACACCCGCTGTAATAGCGTAGTGGAGGAAAAATTGTGCGGATAAGTTTAAAACAACTCTACGACCTTTCCTATTAACATACATTTTCGGGGAAACGCTCTACTGACAGGTAGTAAAAAAGCTCGTTCAGGCACCCTAATGATGCCTAAACGAGCTTTACTTATTTCTTGTAAAATACCTGACGGCTACCCTCTACACAAACGCTTACAGTACGGTGATCAGTCCTTTAATCACTGACGCCAACCGAATCGCGTCGAAGATACGGGCTTCGGTAGCGCCATGCTTCAGTACGCTCTCTTCGTGCGACCGGACGCACAGCTCACAGCCATTAACTGCCGATACGGCCAGGCTCATCAGTTCAAAAAACTCTTTACCCAGAACCGGATTCATCATGATGCTCATGCGAATTCCGGGCTGTGTTTGCTGATAATAATCTTTGCTGATGAAGTGCCGGAACCGATAGAACACATTGTTTGTACTCAGCAACGATGTACAGGCAATGGTTTCGGCTACCTGCGCATCCGTTGCCCCTTCCTGTTTCACGGCATTCGTCAATGAATCAACCAGCGGCTGATATTTTTCATTGACAGCAACGGATAACGCCAATAATAAAGCTTCTTTTTTTGAGAGCGTCTGGCTGCTGTTCAATACGTTACCAACGTTGATCTTCAGATCACGCAAATAGCGATGGTCGGCCTGCGCCATCGCGTCAAGCGCCGGGTGCTCACCCGCAGCATCCAGTCCTACCAGATTCAGCAGTGATACAACGGTTTCGTTTTGAGTTGTTGTCATAGTCAAAGAGTGAGAGAGTGAAAGAGTGAAAGAGTGAAAGAGTGAAAGAGTGGCTGATTTAGACGCCCGCTCTTTCACTCTTTCATTCTTTCGCCATTAATTTAAGCCGTTAGCGTTTCTTCACCTTTCACCCAGTTGCAAGGGCAAAGCTCGTCGGTTTGCAGTGCGTCCAGCACGCGGATTACTTCGTTTACGTTCCGGCCAACCGACAGGTCGTTGACAGCTACCCACCGAACGATACCCTGTGGATCGACGATGTAGGTTACGCGGTAAGCTACCTTTTCATTCGCTTCCAGAATGCCCAGTTCTTCGGCCAGTGATTTGGAGGTATCAGCCAGCATCGGGAATTTCAGGCCACGCAGATCGTCGTGGTTCTTCCGCCAGGCCAGGTGAACGAACTCACTGTCGGTCGAAGCACCGATAACCATGGTGTCACGATCCTGAAAATCTTCGAATTTGTTGTTGAATTCAGCAATCTCGGTTGGACAAACGAAGGTGAAATCTTTTGGCCACCAGAACATCACCAGCCATTTACCCGAATTCTTGTAGTCGTCAGACGAAACTTCGTAGAACTCATTGCCTTTGTCGAGCGAAACAACAGCTAGTTTCTTGAACTCAGGAAATTCTGAACCAACGGAAATAATATGATTTTTCATGGATTTTATATAGGTTGTATCTCAAACTTAATCTTGATCTGGTACAAATTACGGGATCAATAATCAGACGAGTTATGACTTTTATCTATCAGCCAATAGAGAAAAACTATCTTATATCAGTCAAAAAGATGACTTTCAACCTATTGACTAATCAGGCCATACCTATTCCATCAGAATCTTCTTTAAAGAATAATCTTATTCATTGAAAACATCCAAACTATAATTTTACCGATATACACAAAAAGCCCGACGAACAGCTTAGTTCATCGGGCTTCAGGGCAAAACGCGTTCTTATTCTTAAGCCGCCATGCGCAGGTACGACTCCTCACCGGCTCTGGGTTCTTCCAGCATGGGAGCAATGACCGTGTTCATCCGTTCACGAACGAAGCTTTCCTGCAAGTAAGAAGGCAATTTCGCTACCAGTTGCCGGTAAGCTGGCATGCCAAGTGCCTTGGCAATGTACGCTTCGTGCACAGAGTTCACATGAGCTACGATATTAACCAGACTCTGGTGAAACAGCTTCACATCGATTTCAGAATCGACAAAGCGCTCGATCTCGCGGTTGGTCGATGAGATTCGTAAGCGGCTCAGCATATCAAAGTAGGTGGTATAGCCGATCTGCTTCGCCAACTGCTTGTACTGCTCAATACTGAACTTCTGCAAAATCTCGCCCGTCTTGGGACTACGCAATGCCGTTTTCGGATTTGTCTGGATCGCGTTTCGCAACGCCCGCACCCGCTGATCCCTGGTTGTTTTCAGGAACTGAGCCAACTCCGCCTGTGCCGATGCGGACCGGGAAGGCAACAGCAGATCGGTTTTCGAGGCCACGCTGAATCGCTTCGCCATAGGCAACCGCTGAATCCGATAGCTGTTAATAGGGCCAAGTGCATAATAGCCAATTGAAGCCGGATAATAGCCCCGCACTACCGCGTTACCGATCCGCTTACGAATCAACTCTTCGTTACTAACATTAACACCCTGCACGGCTAAAAATGCACGTGCGCTAAACAGTGCACTGTAATACGCCTGCGGAAAGGTCCAGTGTAATGAGCTTTGCAGATACTGCTCGTCATTGACAACCGGTGTAATGCGCAAAGCATATTCGGCGCTCCAACTGTTCAATAATAATTTCTCCAATGCCTTGCGGCTCTCGTCGGTTGCCCGTCCATAAAACTGCTGGAAGACAGGGAATTTGGCGAGGTCAAAAAGGTCGTTCTGGTGATGGATATGGTAATCCATCGCAAAGAAGTGGTTCAGAAACACCTGCGCCGGAATAGATTTCCGCCAGTTGTCGTCGAGCGGCAAATTGCCCGTCGAAGCCGGTACAAGGGGTGCCTGAGCGTCCTGGGAATGCATCGTCACGTTGGTTTTCTGTGTCATACTTTATTAACGAAAAACAGGTTTTCAACGTTCATTTTACATCAACTTTTTGCCCTAATCAACCATCTGTAAATCAAATAGTTATATCCTTTTTTTTACCTTAAAAAACAGCTCATAAAATAGCCTTTTCTGTATATACCCATCCCCCTAGATTTTGCCTATTTAGACGTACTTTTGTGCCAGGTTTCAACGTTGTTTCATCACATGAAGTGGATAAAGTATGTATTGATTGCCGGGACTATCTCCGTAAGTAACCTGGTCACGTTTACTGCCTCAGGGCAACCTCAACATCAGGTAGCACCCACTGATAACAAGGCTTTGGTAGAGGGATTATTTCTGGACGCCGAAACCAAAAAACCAATTGCTGGTGTCAATCTGACCGCAAAGACCCAGGATGGTCTTGTACGGGCTCAATACACGAGCGGTGCCGACGGTATCTACCAGATCAAACTCGATCCCCGCCAATCCTATGTGCTGACTGCGAAAGCCAATGGCTATGCTCCACTTGATGAGCAGCTTACCTTCACATCGCCCAAAGCCGACCGCATGGACAGGAAGAACGTTCCTATTCTTTTATACCGGGTAACGGCAAAAAGTACCGCTTCAGCGACAACAGCACCCGCCGTAACCCCAGCACCTACCCATACCTCATCGACACGCGTCAGCTCAAACGCAGCGAACGAACGCGTGACACCACCCAAGACGCTCGATGCCAAAGTGGTGTATACACCCCCGCTCGTGGTGGCTCCGGTTGGCAAGACGACCCAATTACAGGCCCTTCAGTTTGTGCAAAGCAAAACCGAGCTGCTGCCCGATGCGCAGGCAGGCCTGGATCAACTGCTACAATTCATGCAGAGCCAACCCACTACCGAAATTGAACTGTCGGGACATACCGATAACCAGGGTGATTTCGACCAGAATCTGTTATTATCGAAACAACGGGTCGATGTCGTGAAGGCCTATCTGGTAAAGAACGGCATAGCGGCCAATCGAATCACCACGCGCGGCTACGGCCCTACGCGCCCCATAGCCAGCAAT
This sequence comes from Spirosoma aerophilum, assembly GCF_054782495.1. Lineage (NCBI taxonomy): Bacteria > Pseudomonadati > Bacteroidota > Cytophagia > Cytophagales > Cytophagaceae > Spirosoma > Spirosoma aerophilum. The sequence continues at coordinate 2,286,056 of NZ_BAAGSJ010000013.1, forward strand.
AATTCGGAAACAACGCGGCAACTGAACCGCCGGGTAGAGATGATTGTGGTGAAGCAGTAATAAGCCCGACCGGCTGTGTTACGTTTTTCGGCCAAGCCATAGACCGCCAATCACCAGGCCGGTGCCGATAACGGTGTAGAGCGTGATGGGTTCGCCCATGAGGAGATACGAGTAGGCAAACCCGAAGATGGGGCAAAGAAATAGCCAGAGCGACGCCCGAATAGCATCCTCCCGAACGAGATAGAACCACAATTGCAAAGCTCCTACGGACACCGGTATGATGAGCCAGAACACCGACGCCCAGAAACGCTGGTCGTAGAGGGCATTGCTGAAATCGGCCGTGAGCAGGGTAAACGGTAAAAGCAGGATACCGCCCAACAGCACCTGCCAGCCATTAATGACCAGACTAGGCAGGCGCCATTCAATGCTGGCGTAGTAAACCGTTGCGGCCGATACAGCAATCATGCCTCCCAGCAGAATCAGTAAACCCTCAACTGTGGCATAACTGTTCTGTAACAGCGGATAGGTAGCCACACCTACGCCCACCAGCCCCAGCAGTAATCCGGCAAGCTGATTCCAGCTTGGCATCTTCCGAAGCCACAGAGCGGACAACAACGCAATGAACAACGGATTGGTAGCGGTCGATAAACTACCAATTCCTGCCGACACCTGCTTGAGTGCCAAAACGAAGGCCCCGAGGTAGATGGTCGTGTTGAGCAGGGCAAAAATGGTCAGTTGCCGCCACTCCACGCCTTTTGGCCAGGCGTTTTTTGTTCGCTGGATACCGTAGGCAAACAGGAGCATACCGCTCCCGGCAATGAAAAACCGAACGGTAGCCAGAATAAGCGGATGTACCGACTGCACACCAAATTTGGTAGCCACAGAAGCCGATGCCCACAGGGCAGCAAAGAGAAGACCGGGAAGGAGTTGTTTCATAACTCCTTCCCACCGGTTAATTGTTCGGCAATAAAATCGTTGAAGAGTTTAATACGCGTGTACCCCTTCGCTTGTAATTCATCGTAAAGCACTTTATCCCGTGTTAACAATGTTGACCCTAACTCTTCGTTCAAGGCAACGTAAGCCACATTTTTTGGGTCAATATCCGCGACAAGTACTTCAGCAGCATGGTAGGCCTCTTCTGAGATGATATAGTCGGGCACGACAATAATCTTCGAAAAAAGAAATAGGGTGAACTCTTTAAGATCGATCCCTTTTACGGCAGACTTTTTCAGAAATACTTTCCGATACTCATTTAATTCTGCCAATACAAAATCAGGGGTGTAGAACAGATGTTCACCAAACATAGCCCGGTAGATGGGCTTTTGACTAATGACTCCACTAAACAAAATGTTGGCATCCAGCACATATTGCCTCATAAAGCCGACTTCCGTTTTTGCTGGTATTCTTCATAGGCTTTCTGTCGAGCGGCATCAAATTCATCCTTCCAGTCAACGTCTGTAGCCTCACGCATAGCTGAGACAATTTTATTTTCCAGAAGCTTAAAACGTTGGTACGCCAATTCGTCTTCCAACGCCTTTTTGACCGCTCCAAGGCCCAGCTGCTGCACAAGATCGTCCTGTATCTCTAATTGAATTGTTGTCATAGCCTAGCTAATTTATGCCCTTTTTGCCTAAAACCCAATTTTGCCTCGGCGTCCACCAGACTTCTGCTCATTGGCCTGACGTGACCCGGCCCAGTCACGCATCTCGGCCAGTTCTTTCTCGAAACCGCCCGACAGGATCGGGAAGCGGCACCAGGAACGGGGGTCGAGGTTATGATCGTCGAGGTGGAACGAAGGGGCATAGCGTTCGCGCTTCCACTGGTTGCGGCTCCAGAGCTTGAAGAACCGCTCTACCCACAGCAGTAACTTCTCACGGTCGTGGCTAGCATAGCGCACTTCCATCAGTTTCAGTACTTCCACCGGGGGTTGCTTGTCGCGGATGGCCGACTCCTCGATGGAATTAAGCACATCGTAGGGCATCAGGTCGTCTTCGTCGGTCTGCTTTTTGTCTTGCGGGCGCAGTTCGGCGGTGGGTTGCAGGTTATTGACGGCGTTCAACCCTTTTACTTTAATCAACTCATCGGGAGTCGTGGGACTACTGGCCAAGCTGGTGCGGTCGGTAGGTTCGGGGGCGTTCTTGACGTTCAGGCCAACCGTTTCGAGCCAGCGCAGCCAGCCCCGCAAAAAATGCTTATCGATACCCGTTATGGGTGAAATACTGCCCGCCGTATCGCCGTCCATCGTCGCGTAGCCAACGGCGGCTTCGGAGCGGTTCGAGGTGGTGAGCAACAGGGCATTATTGATATTGGCCAGCATCCAGATACTCGGAGCCCGCACCCGCGCCTGAATGTTCTGTAACGCCAAATCGTCGGTATCCCACGATAGTTTGCGTCCTAACTGCTCTTCAATCAGGCCTGTGTAGGTTTCGACCAGCCCATTGATATTGATATTCAAAAACTTAGCACCAATGTCTTCGGCCAGCTCTTTCGCCGAGTTGTAGGTATCGTCTGACGAATTCTGGGTTCCCTGATACATCACGGTCAGCAGTTTCCCGATCACCTCTTCGGGCGTTTGACAGTCCTGAATGGCCTTGATGTAGCTGAGTTTTTTCTTGACCCCGTCCATGCCGATATTCTCCACCGCCATCCGAATCATCAGAAAAACGAGAGCCGCAATGGCCGACGAATCCGCGCCCCCGCTCAGCGACAGCACATACCCCTGCGACCGGCTCTTCCGCAGGTAATCGAACAGGCCGAGGGCAACGGCCCGCGCAAACTCTTCTTCTTTCAGATAGCCGCCCCGCTCCCAGCCTTCCAGCTGAGCTTTTTGAATAACGGGCGCAATCTCGGGCCAATCGAAGCGGTCCGTGACGCGCAGATTCGGATAGGCCAGGGCAATATTGGCCCGGTTCTGGGTCTGGTTCAGGCGCGTGGCTTCAATATCGATCACGGCCGGAACAATAACGTGATCTTCATAACTCAACCGTGGACCGGACACCAGCAATTCGCCGTTCGAGGCCACCATCGCATCGCCGTCGAAAATAATCCGGCCCGACTCGTTCCCCAGCATGTTGGAGTACACGTAGCTAACCCCAAACGCCCGCGATGCATCGACCACGAACCGTTCCCGCACCTGCGACTTCAAAAACGCGAAGTGACTGGCCGTTGGGTTCAGGATGATGTCGATCCCCCGCTCGTACAGGATACGTCCCGGACGACTGGCTACCCAGGCATCTTCACAGATTTCGAAACCAATCCGAACACCGGACAGGTCATAGACGACATCACCAAACGGGTACGTAAACTCGCCAATTTTGATCTCGTCGCGAACGTAAGCGGGCCAGGGCTGGAACCAGCGCGTTTCGTAATGGACGCCGTTGTTGGCCAAGTATTGTTTGGCCGTAAAACCCAGAATCCGCTTGTTGGCGATCAGACAGGCCGTGTCGAACGTGCGGTTATTATGGCGCAGGGGCAGGCCCACGGCCACAGCAATATCATTCGTATGCTCAACAATTTCCAGAAGTGAGGCAATGGACTGGTCGATGGTATTCTGGGCAAAAAACGCATCTTCGCAGCCATAGCCCGAAATACAGAATTCGGGCAGACACAGTAGACTAACATCCTGCTGTTTGGCTTCTTCGATGGCGTTAATGATATTTTGCTTGTTGTGCTCCCAGGCAAGCGGGATTTGATTCAGAACACCAGCGGCTACTTTAAGAAGTTTCATCTAGTCAATGAGTGATTGATTGAATGAGTGAATGAGCGAATGAACTCAAACCTCATCGTTGAATTAGGTAATATGCTGTAAGGATAACAAAGATTGGTGGTAAATGGGTTTAGTTGGTTACAGATTGACTTAACAATTCGAAAGTTAGCGGCTGACCTATGGGTGATAAGTATTACTATCTTTGGGTATGTTTAACTATCAGGAATATATTAGTCTGAATTCCGGAATTCGTTTCGGCAAGCCCTGTATCAAAGGCACTCGTATTACTGTACAGGACATCCTAAGCTGGCTGGCGTCGGGTATGTCGAATGACGAAATCCTGGATGACTTTCCAGAACTAACGCTTGAGCACATCCGGGCAGCGTTAGCCTTTGCCGCTGATAGCGAACGTCGTACCCGTTTGCTGGCTGCTTGATGCAAATTTGTCTTATCGCTTAGTAAAGAAATTAGCGATTCTATTTCCCGATTGTTTACACGTTACCCGAACAGGCCTGCCGATCCCTGCTGAGGACATTGCCATCTGGCAGTGGGCACAAACGAACAAACGAATCATCGTCACGAACGATGATGACTTCTACAATCTGGCCAATACCTTCGGTTTCCCACCAAAGGTTGTTCTCTTGCGAATGGGCAACCAGTCGTCAGAAAGTGTCTTAAAAATCCTACAAAAGCACATTGACGATATCGTAAAACTGGCTTATTCAGACGAATACGGCATGCTGGAGTTATTCTAACTGTGCCTTGCTGCCTTAGTAATGTCTTTTGATTACTATTCAAAAAGCTCTGTTTAACGAAGCACCTCCAGCGTCGAATCTATTCATCATCGACTTAGCACCGAGAAAGTGCTTAAATGATGCCAAATTATTTCCAGGCTACATAGCTGCACCTGTTGGTCTAAACGAAAATCGTCGGCCGATGGAGTAACGACCAGCAGGGGAATCATACCCCAATCACCGGAAGGCGTCCAGCGCTCTGGTTGGTTTTCCGTCGTCGCCCCAGGCATTTAGCTGATAACCACTCCAGCTTTTGGCCCCTTCCGGCTCCCAGTAAAATACGCCCAGCCCTTTCGCATCAGGAACCGCTTTAACGGCCTTTTGAACGGCCACGAGCATGTCATAGGTGTTTTGTACAGCGGTATAATCGCCACCCACTTCTGCCACAATCACTTCTTTTCCATACCGGCTGACCATATCCTTAAGATTGCGGGTCAGGTCGTCGATCGAAGCGGTATAATCCTGCTTTAGCCAGTATGGATAGTAAGACATACCAATTACATCATACAGCGCGCCGTTGCTGGTCAGATTGTCAAAGAATGTTCTGAACAGGTTGCTGTCGTTACCCCGGTCAAGATGAACGATGACTTTAGAGCTTGGACTAACGGCTTTGACCGCCTTGTAGCCACTGCTAATCAAACGCGCCAGTTGCGGATAATGATCGGTGCTCCCTTCGGGTCGTAACATACCACCCCGTATTTCATTGCCAACCTGCACCCATTCGGGCGTGACACCGTTCTTTTTCAGGGCGTTCATGACATCATGAGTATGGTCATAAACATCGGTTACCAGTTGATCAACGCTATGCGTAGCCCAGGCCGCCGGCTTAACCTGCTGACCCGGATCGGCCCATGAATCGCTGTAATGAAAATCAATCATGATCCGAAAACCCAGAGCCGTTGCCCGCTTGGCCATCATAACTACCTCATCCCGGCTACAATGGCCATTGATTTTATTCATCGACGGATTCACAAAGACACGAAACCGGACGGCGTTAATGCCTTTGTCCTTGAGGATTTGAAAGCAGTCCTGAGCGACTCCCTTGTCGTTATAGAACACGTAGCCCGTTGCCTCCATCTGCTGAAGCCATCCGATATCAGCCCCTTTGGCAAACGACTGTCCCGATGCCGATTCCGACACAAACAGACCGAATAGAGCCCCGCAGGTGATGCACAAAAACAGAGATAATGTAAGCTTTTTCATAAGAGTGAGTTCGTACCTAGTACTTGTCCTATTTAATCGTTTGCCTGTTGGGGCTGGGCTAAGCTCTGGCTTGGCCGTCGAATGGAGAAGTTAAAGGCCAAGCCAGAGCCTGACCCGGACATACTTCCGATTTTTTGTTCAGGTTTCTAGCTTGGAAGAACACGAATAAACCTTGTTTGTCGTCAAATCTTACGAATAACGAACCCGTTCAGGCTTTCCAAAGGCTCGCCTTTCAAACATACAGGCTACAATCTTCATCTACGACCTGTAATGCTAAACAGGTTTAACGATAAAAAAGCCGGGCTGGTGCATCCAGACCCGGCTTTTGCGTTATGATCGTTTACCGTCTATTTCTCGTTATTCCCACCCCCTACTTTACCAGCTTTGTTGGCCTGAGCGGCAGGGGCCGGGTTTTTGACGTACTTATCCATCCAGCCGTTCATCTCCCACAGCATGTGCAACAGCGACTCTTTGGCGGTATAGCCATGGCTTTCGTAGGGCAAAAACACCAGCCGTGTGGTAGCACCGAAGCCTTTCAGGGCATTGTAGTACCGCTCCGACTGAATGGGGAACGTACCCGTATTGTTGTCAGCTTCGCCGTGCACCAGCAGGAGGGGCGTTTTCATTTTGTCGGCATTCATGAACGGCGACATTTTGTTGTACACGTCCGGTGCCTGCCAGTAGCTGCGCTGCTCATTCTGGAAGCCAAAGGGTGTAAGGGTACGGTTGTAGGCCCCACTGCGGGCAATACCGGCTTTGAAAAGTTTACTGTTTGACAGCAGGTTGGCGGTCATGAATGCCCCATACGAGTGACCACCTACGCCGACCCGGCTTGAATCGACCACGCCCAGACGGACCCCCTCATCAATGGCTGCTTTGGCACTCGACACCAGCTGCTCCACATAGGTATCGTTCGGTTCTTTGTCACCCTCACCCACAATGGGGATGCTGGCGTTGTCCAGAATGGCGTAGCCCATCGTTACGAAAGCGGCCCCGCCCCAATAGCTGATCCGGTTAAACTGATAGGGCGACCCGGAAATCTGGCTGGCAGCCTCTTTGCTCTTAAACTCGGCCGGATACGCCCACAAAAATGTTGGCAAGGGTCCCTGCTCCTTCTTGTAGCCAACGGGCAGATACAGCGTGGCCGTCAGTTCCACCCCATCAGCCCGTTTGTAGCGGAGCTGTTGTTTCTGAACCCCCTTCAACTGCGGGTACGGATGCGGGAAATAGGTGGCCTGAATGGGCGCAATCTTCGCTTTCAGGTTCCGGACGAAGTAATTCGGGTTCTCGTCGGGCGTTTCGCGGGTGGTCAGGATCACTTGCTTAGCCGCGTCCAGCACCGCAATGGGGCGCTCGAAATACGGAGCCGCCGACCGCCATAACTCGCGGGTTTGCCTGGTTTTCAGGTTCAGCAGGCTTACAAACGGACGGTCGCCCTGAGGTGATGAACCGATGGTATTGAGCATGAGGACTTCACCGCCGGGCAACAGGTTCAGCACATCCCGTCCGTACTGATTGTGCTTCATGTCGGGCTGGCCGGGGTTGGAGTAGCGATCTTCGTACGACCGGTCAAACAGCACGGACGTTTGCCAGTTGGACGGATTAACCACTTTCGTGATGGTTTTTCGGTTTTGCCACCAGGCTTCGGTAGCCAGTGCGGTTGTCTCATTGCCCCAGTCGAAATTCTCGAAACGGAACTGAGCGGCATAAATCTCTTTGGGCTGCGCCGAGAAAGGCGCGTCGATCTGGAATACTTTATCCCGAATATCCGCTTTCACTTTCGGGTCGCCATTGTCCTGCGCCACGGTATAATAGACCGACGCGGGCACATCGGCCCGCCAGTTGAAGTCGCGCGGGCCAGTGGGAGCCCCATCGCGGCTGTATGGTACTGCCTCCTGTAACGGGCCGTCGTTCAGGGTTTTCACCAGTGAACCGGCGATGGCATAAATCTCCGTTTTGAGCGGAAACCGGCCAACGGGCACTAGATACGAAAACGGCGTGTGGACTGTCTCGATCATCACATACTGACCATCCGGCGAGGGTTCGGCGGTGCGAATGATACCGGGCTGGCCAATGTTCGCGACCGAACCATCCAACCCCATCCGAACAACCTGCGACGTAGTATAAAAGGCAAACTGTTTTTCGTCGGACGGATTTTTCAGTAAGTCCTGATAGGTAGGTGCCTGCCCCCGTGAGCCTTTCACATTTTCCTGCGTTGTTGGACCACTCGGCACCCGACTGACCTCAACGGCCGGGCCGCGCCCGGAAGGAATAGTTTTCACGATCAGGCTTTTACTATCCGATACCCAGTGATAGGGTGAGCCCAGGGTGGCGTTCAGGGCAGTTGACCCAACTTTCTGAGCAGACAGCGTGGCTACATCGGCTACATACAGGTCAATCCGGCTGTCGGTCGAATTGGCAAAGGCAACTTTTGTTCCGTCGGGCGACCATTGGACAAAGCTGATCAGCGGAGAAGCAGGTAAACCGGCAATCGCTTTTTCGTCTTTGTCGGTCAGTCTCTTGAGCTTCAACCCGGTTATGTAGCGGGCACGGCTGGGACCGTTGTTGGCCGGGTTCAGGCGCAGCCCCGCCAGTTTCAGTTCGGGTTGGGCCAATTCGTCGATACCGGGCGCGGCTGCCTGTTCGAGGATGAGCATCATATCGCCCTTCGCCGACATACTCACATTGGGCGTTAAGGGTGCCGTTACCAGATCGGCAAGCGCTTTGGGAGGTGTTTGATACGTGGGAGCATCCTGAGCGTTACCGGCAAACGTGAACGCCAGTAAGGGTATCACCAAAAGCCATCGGCTTTGACGAATAGTAAGGTTGTGAAGCATAAGGCAACAGTGTGTTGTGTGTCAATGAAGGATTAAAGATAAGTCGATTCTACTTAAACATGAAGAAAGATTTATCTTTTACGCCCGGCAGCAGCATATAAGTCTACTTTATCTAATTTTTGCCAAATTTCTTTTTATTAGTTCCGACTAACTGATGAGCAACTTAACCAACTTGAAAACACCGACATCCTTCGCACTCAAAGTAGGTTTATTCGGCATTGGCCTCGATGCCTACTGGGCCCAGTTCGACGGGCTGCAGGAGCGACTGGAAGGCTACCTGAGTCAGTTAGCCACCAGTATGCATCGACCGGGGGTCGAGATTATTAACATTGGGCTGGTCGACACGCCCGAAAAAGCAATGGTGGCCGGGCATCAGTTTCGGCAAGCCGATGTGGATATCATTTTTTTGTACGTAACCACCTATGCGCTGTCGTCTACCGTGCTGCCGGTAGTGCGCCGGGCTAACGTGCCGGTCATCGTGCTCAACCTGGCCCCCGAACCCGCCATCGACTACAGCTGGTTCAACAATCTTGGCGACCGCACGCGGATGACCGGCGAATGGTTGGCCTACTGCTCGGCCTGCCCGGTTCCCGAAATTGCCTCTGTCTTCAAACGGTCCAATATTCCGTTTCACCAGATCACGGGCCTGCTCCGAAACGACCCGATTGCCTGGACTGAGATCGACGAGTGGATCGAAGCCGCCCGGGTCGCGAACATCATGGCGCACAACCGACTGGGCCTGATGGGCAACTATTACGGCGGCATGCTCGACATTTATTCGAACCTCACACTACACTGCGCCACTTTTGGCGGACATATCGAGATGATTGAAGTGGATCAGTTAACGGCGTTGCGGCAAACCGTTTCGGCGGATGAGATCCGGCAACGTGTAGCCCTGTTCCGCGAAACGTTCGACGTCCAGACCGACTGCACCGACGCTGAACTTGAACGGGCCGCCCGTACCTCCGTTGCGCTCGATCGGCTGGTGAAAGAGCTTGACCTTGGCTCGCTGGCCTATTATTACAAAGGCACGGGCAACCCGAATGAAGACACCATGAGTTCGGTTATTCTGGGCAATTCGCTGCTGACAGGGCGGGGCATTCCCGTGGCCGGCGAGTATGAAGTTAAAAACGCGCAGGCCATGAAGATCATGGATTCGTTTGGTGTGGGGGGCTCCTTTACGGAGTATTACGCCATGGATTTTGCCGATGATGTCGTGCTCATGGGCCACGATGGACCCGGGCATATTACCATTGCCGAGGGCAAGACGAAAGTGCGGCCCCTGTCTGTCTATCACGGCAAAGTAGGCAATGGGCTATCGGTCGAAATGTCGGTGAAGCAGGGACCGGTGACGCTGCTGTCCGTTGTTGAAACGGTCGATGGCAAACTTCAACTGCTGCTGGCCGAAGGCGAGTCCGTACCGGGGCCAATTCTGGAAATCGGCAATACCAACAGCCGCTACCGTTTCCCGATTGGTGCCCGCCAGTTTGTGAACGACTGGAACAGCCACGGCCCCGCCCATCACTGCGCCGTTGGTGTCGGGCATATTTCCGGAAAGCTCAAAAAGTTAGGCCAGTTGCTGGGTGTAGCCGTTATTCAGGTTTGCTAAACGCGGATAACGGAGACGCACCTCTCCCTTAAAAATCACCGTAATCCACCTGAATACAGGTAAGGCCCAGCGTCCGACGCCACATGTCGACCACTTGCTGGCGGTCGTCTACCACGAGTTCGACGTAATACTGCCCGGCAATGTGCTGGTTAAATAGCTCCTGCTTCACCAGAGCATCTTTGCGGTTGTCGTTTTGCGGGCGCATCAATAATTGATAGTCCGTTGATGGCCATCCTCCGTAATGCGCCAGCCAGGCCTCCGTTTCAGGTCGGCAAACGGCATCCCGACCCGACAGGAAAATGACGGCGTTACCCGAGGCCTGCAAGGCCTGTACCAGCCGGATTACCGGCCAGTTTGGGGTGTCGATGCCCACGCGGTGCCACTCAAACGGAGATCGTTTCCCGCGTATGGCCACCGTACCGTCGATGTCGACCAGGACACAGCGGGGTAATGACTCGTCCTGCTGGCGTTGAAAGACTGGAGGGCGGCTTAGGATTTCCGGTTGAAATCTGAATTTTCGTTTCAACGCGATCAACTGTTCCGCCTGCCGCCGAATACCGGCCTCCCCTACAGAGTCGGGTCGGTCGCGGTCGCGCTGGATACAAACCTTAAGGGGCGTATCGATCAACGAGTACTGTATCTCAACCCGATCGAAATGATGAGCCAATAACCGTCGAAACTCACTAAAGTAACTCAGTTTCAGGTTTGTGTTGTCAATAAGTACGTGCCAGCCTTGCGTCAATCCTTCCAGAATAGCCGTTCTCTGTAACTCACTCACCAGCCTTTCGATCCGGTCTTTCTCCCGGTCGGACCAGGTTTGCCAGTATTCACCCAGGGATACGGGCAAGAGACTACGCCGAAGATCGTCCCGGTTGACCCGCAGCCAGTCTGGATTTTCCAGACAGAATTGCCGGGCGAAGGTCGACTTACCACTACCACTCAGACCCGACAGGATGAGGACTTTTTTCATATATAAACCTGACCGAAGGGAGGTGTTTCAGCCCTGATCGTCCTGTGTTTGCCCTTCGCGCAGCGCCAGGATCAATTTTGTTTTGAGTTCATGCAGGCGTTTTTCCAGACCAACCGGATAGGTATGCGGGTTCACAAACCGTTTGACGCCGGGGTGCAGATCAGCCAGTTGGGTTTGTACCCGGTCCCGCACGGTATGAATATCCGGTATGTCATACACCCGTTTACCCGACCGGAATACCGCGACCAGCAGATCCTCGAATTCCTGCGCAGCGTCAAAGCGACGTCGCTTTGTAAAGTCCAGCGGATCGATCATGGTGGCGGCTTTCGCAGCCGTCCCGTCCATGCTTTCCGAATCATAGATCATATCGGCCATGAAGCCCCGCTCGTCCCGAAACCGGCGTACCTGCTGAATGCCCGGCGTCGATATTTTGATTGCCTGCTCCGACAGTTTCATCTTGTAGGCCCATCCGGCCCCATCGGCCGACTCGCCATCGGTGGGTTCCTGCCGAAGGGCGGCTAATTTATAAACGCCCCCCAGCGCGGGCTGATCGTAGGCTGTAACGAGCTTTGTACCAACCCCCCACACGTTGATTTTCGCGCCCTGCTGGCGTAAACTGCTGATGATCGTTTCGTCGAGGTCATTGCTGGCCACAATGGAGGTATCCTCAAAACCAGCGGCATCGAGCAGTTTACGGGCTTCAATACTCAGGTAGGCCAGATCGCCGGAATCGAGTCGGATACCGGCCAGTTTATAACCCCGGGCTTTTAGCTTTTTTCCGGTTTCGATGGCGTGCCGAACACCCTGCAAACTGTCGTAGGTATCCACCAGCAGCGTGACGTTGTTGGGCAGCGCATCGGCATAGGCATCGAACGACTGCTGCTCATCATCGAACGACATGACCCAACTGTGCGCGTGGGTACCGCCAACGGGAATATCATACAGTTTACCGGCCAGCACATTGGAGGTACCATCGCCCCCGCCAATATAGGCCGCGCGACTGGCGGTCATGCCTCCATCGATGCCCTGCGCCCGTCGCAGACCAAATTCCAGCAAGGTATCTTTTTCGACCACCAACCGGAGCCGGGCCGCTTTGGTAGCAATCAGCGATTCGAAATTAATCAGGTTCAGCAGGGGTGTTTCGAGCAGCTGGCATTGCAGAATAGGCCCCCGCACCCGGACCAGCGGCTCATTCGGGAACACGACCGTTCCTTCGGGGATCGCTTCAATGTCGCAGGTGAGCTTAAGCTCGGCCAGATAGGTGATAAATGCCTCCTCAAACAGTGGTTCACCATCATTGCCGGTCAGCGTTTTCAGGTACCGCAGGTCTTTCTTCGAGAACCCGAAATTCTCGATGTATCCAATGACGTTGGCCAACCCGCAGGCAATGGTAAATCCCCCGCCGAAGGGGTTTTTTCTAAAATATAAATTAAACACAGCCTCCTTTTCGGCTGTTTTAGTTTTCCAGTAGCCATAAGCCATCGTTACCTGATAGAGGTCTGTCAGTAGGCTCAGCGACGTGTCATAAAGCTTATTGGTCATAGCGTGCGAAGGTAACATCGGATGAGTTTATAGAAAATTCATGCTGATAAAAACATTTTTTGATTAATTTGGCCTAATAATTGTGAGGGGCACTTTTGTCGATCATCCCGTTCGCTCAACGTAACACATTAACCTATAGTCCGTAGTACTACTCATGCAGAAATTAAGTCTCTCTCAATCCCTTCAGCAGAAGCTATCTCCGCAGCAGATTCAGTTTATAAAACTGCTTCAGATTCCTACGGCTGAATTAGACACACGCATTGAAGAAGAGCTGGAAATCAATCCAGCGCTGGAAGAAGGTATGGATGAAGAGTATGATCAGAAAGATGATGATGACTCCTTCGACGATACCGACGACTTCAAAGACCGTGACGATGATCTGGACATTGACAGCTATATTCAGGATGAGGACTATGCAGGCTATAAAATGCAGGGCGATGGCAACTACGGCGAAGAGGACCGCGACATGCCTCTGGCCACCAGCTCGAGCCTGACCGATTCCCTGCTCCAACAATTCGGTTACCTGAACTTATCTGAAGATCAGCGCATTGTGGGCTTGCAGCTCATTGGCAGCATTGAAGCCGACGGATACATCCGGCGGTCGATTCAGGCGATTGTCAACGACCTGGCCTTCTCCCAAAATGTGTTTACCGACTCGGAGGAAGTAGAGGAAGTGCTGCGGAAAATCCAGTCGTTCGACCCGGCGGGTATCGGTGCCCGCTCGCTGCCCGAATGCCTGCTCCTGCAACTCAAACGCAAAGACCTGTCGGACCCCTACAATATTCTGGCGATTCGAATCATTGAAGAGTTCTTCGATGAGTTCTCCAAAAAACATTACGACAAAATACAGCGTCGGCTCAACATCAGTGATGAATCACTCAAGCGGGTCATTGATATCATCATCCGGCTGAACCCCAAACCGGGCTCCATGGAAGGCGAAAGCGGCAATGTACAATACCTGATACCCGACTTTCTGCTCTCGAACAACAACGGTAAACTCGAACTATCGCTGAACTCCAAGAACGCCCCGGAACTGCGCATCAGCCGTTCGTTTGCCGATATGCTCGACACCTACGACAAAAGCAACAAGAAGCAGAACAAGAATCTGAAAGAAACGGTCTCGTTTGTGAAGCAGAAACTGGATGCCGCCAAGTGGTTTATCGACGCCATCAAGCAACGCCAGCAAACCCTGTTGCGCACCATGAACGCCATTGTTCGCTACCAGTATGACTTTTTCCTGACCGGCGATGAATCCCGACTGCGGCCCATGATCCTGAAAGACATTGCGACGCTGATCGATATGGACGTCTCGACGGTATCGCGGGTGGCCAACAGCAAGTCGGTTCAAACCGAATTCGGCATTTATCCGCTCAAATATTTCTTCTCGGAAGGCATCTCGACCGATACGGGCGAAGATGTCAGCAGCCGCGAAGTCAAAAACATCCTGAAAGACCTCATCGACGCCGAACCCAAGCTCCATCCGCTTTCGGACGATAAACTCGAAAAAATCCTGAACGACCGGGGCTACAACATCGCTCGCCGAACGGTAGCCAAATACCGCGAACAGCTCAACATACCCGTGGCCCGATTGAGAAAACAATTATAAAAAATGAATAATGGATAATGAACAATGTGAAATGCAATAGGCCTGGCGCGTATTTTTACACCATTATTCATTCTCCATTATTCATTATCCCTTGTCTACCCGGTTTGCCAATTTCCTGTCGGTTGTTTTGCACCCGCTGCTGATGCCGACAATCTTGTTCAGTCTGTTGCTGTTTCGGGTTCCTACCGTGCTGGGGCTGGATATGTTCTCTTCTTCCCTGCGGACCAGTATTCTGGTGCTTATCTTTGTCGGCACATTCATGGTCCCATCGCTGATCATTTATTACCTCTTTCGCGGTGGCTATGTTCAGAACCTGCAATTGAACTCCCTGTCGGACCGGCGGTTGCCGTACTTTCTGACCGCCTTTATTTACACCATCACGGCTTACCTGTTCACCTACCAGATGCAGGTGGTGTCGACGCTTGCGCCCGAAATCGGCATCCTGATCGGCAGCATTGCGCTATCGATCCTGTTGGTGGGCGTTATTAGCCTGTACTGGCAGATCAGTGCTCATGCGGTGGGTATTGCGGGTGTGCTTGGTGTCATTGGCAGTATGATGCTGAAGTTCGGCCTGAATGAGCTGTTTGCCCCGTTCCTGCTGCTGGTGGTCTTAGCCGGTTTCGTAGCCAGCGCACGGCTTCAGCTAAACGCCCACACGCCCGTCCAGATCGTTGCCGGCCTCGCGCTTGGCCTCTCGGTTAGCTTGCTAACGGTATTTTGGTTTGTGTAACCGCTTTATTAAGGGTTCGCCTGCCCATCCACAGAGGCAACGAACGTTTATTGACCCTCGCTCATGTACGAAAATCTCCTTTATGAGGTAACCGGTGCCGTTTGCCGGATAACCCTCAACCGTCCGCAGGTATACAATGCCCTCAGCCCCGGTCTGATCCGTGACATTACGGCAGCTATAGAAGCCGCCGGTGCCGACGAGCAGGTGCGGGTTGTGGTGCTGACTGGCGCTGGCGACAAAGCCTTTTCATCGGGCGCCGATCTGAAAGAAGGCGTTACCACGAGTATGTCGTCGGGAGGCCAACTCGCCCTGGGCGATTCCCTGCGGGCAACCTATCATCCCATGATTCTGGCGATTCGCAACCTGGCAAAACCAGTTATTGGCCGGATCAACGGCGTAGCGGCCGGAGCGGGCTGCTCGCTGGCGCTGGCCTGCGATGTGGTCATCTGCGCCGACGAAGCGTATTTCAGCCAGATTTTCGTCAACATTGGCCTCATGCCCGATGCTGGCTCGACGTTCTTTCTACCCCGGCTCATTGGCCCCCAGCGGGCGTTCGAGCTGTGCAGCACCGGCCGACGGGTCTACGGACCCGAAGCGGCCCAGATGGGACTGGTTAGCCGGTCGGTAGCCACGACTGAACTGGACATGGTAGTGGATGCCGTAGTGGCCTACTATGCGGCTGCCCCTACCCTCGCCATCGGGAAAATGAAAAAAGTTTTGAATCAATCTCTTTACTCTGACCTCGACCATCAACTCGAACAAGAAGCTGACAGTCAGGACGAATTAGGCCGTTCGGCGGATGCGATGGAGGGCATTGGCTCGTTCCTGATGAAGCGCAAAGCAAATTTTTCGGGCAAATAGATTGACAAACGTACTTTTTCTACCTACTTTTGCACTCCCAATCAACGGGAAATGCTTCATAGCAATGCATTCGTAGCTCAATTGGATAGAGCACCTGACTACGGATCAGGAGGTTTGGGGTTCGAATCCCTACGAGTGCACAAGAGCCGGTCTTATGACCGGCTTTTTTGTTTTTAGGCTTATTCAAGCATTATTTGTAAGCTTATCTGCCTAGAATTAATCAGCCACCCGTCTTGAACCCGATCTGACAAGGGCATAGTCTGACCATGTATTCCCTTCACGTGCCTTCGTCAATAGATGAGACAAATACCGGAAATCGAACGATTACCCTGAAGCTGCATTAGATAGAGCCGATAATCGTTTCTTAATTTTCTATCCTACAGAGGTCATCGCGAGAAACCATATAGCCTTTGTCTTCCCTGATTATTAGCTATCCGTTGTCAGCTATTCCCACTGATACAAGCAAAGGCACTCATTTTATGTCACTATAACCACTCATACAATTAGTTATAGCAGAGCCGCGCAGAACCTGTTTCTTTACCAAAAAAACGATGGCCATGACCCTTACCAAAGCTCTCCAGTACTTTTGCTTTGCTTTGTTTAGCGTTCTGTGTATCAATGGCGTTTACTGGCTACTCAACCAGCGCAGCGATTACCTGCTGGGGGTGGCCGGTCTGGTCATTATGCTCTATTGCTGGCTTTCCATTCAAAGTAAACTGTTCACCAAAAACCCGTTTAAAAAATGAGTAAACTGCGACTTGTAATCTGGGGTGCCGTGCTGCTGCTGGTCGGCTTGTTTTTAGTCAACTCCTGCACCACGGTCGATGCCTCGCACGAAGGCATTAAGGTCAGTAAAATTGGCTCCGACCGAGGTGCCTCGGACATTGAAAACGTAACGGGCTGGATTTTCTATAATCCCTTAACCTCCTTCATCGAGCAATACCCCACCTTTACCCAAACGAAAGATTTTGACCCGTTTCAGGTTAGTGCCAAAGGCGGTACGCTGTTCAAGATCGACCCAACCCTGAACTATCACCTGGTGAAAGGGCAGGGCGCCAATGTCTACCGGAAATACCGCAAGGAATTACCGGACATTGAGAACAACATCTTACGGACTATCGTCTATAATTCTTACCGGGATGTAGCCAACTCATTCAGCCCTGACTCGCTGGTCAACAACCGGGCTGGTTTTGAGGAACAGGTGGAGGCCAAGCTTAGAAAAGCCTTGGGCGACGACGGGTTCTCGTTCGAAAACATCACCTCCGGTCTTATGCCCCCGGAGTCCTTACAGGCAATGATCGATGCCAAGAACACGGCGGTGCAGAATGCCCTTCGGTTGAACAATCAGATTGCGTCCGAGAAGGCGTCGGCTGAAATTGCCGTTACGAAAGCGAATGGCATTGCCCGCGCCAAGGTGATTGAAGCCGAGGCCGAAGCCCGTGCCAATGAATTAAAACAGAAGACTCTGACGCCCATGCTGATTCAGCAGCAATGGATTGCCAAGTGGAACGGCCAGCTGCCCACTACCCAATTGGGCGCTAACAGTTCAACGCTGATTCAGATGCCGGTAAAATAAGGTGAACAACAGGTTGACAGACCGCAACGGGCTGGGGTAGGTTTCCTACTTGACAGATAGCAGCGTCTGGTACAAAGGCGACACTTACGTTTAGGCAACCAGACAGTATAAACCATGTCCAGGCCCTCTCGCATCAATGGTGTATTGACGGATAAAGCGCAATTGACCAAAAAGAAAAGTTGGTTTAAGTTTTGACAATTTACTTCTACTATGTTACTCAAGATAGGCAAAACCCGCAAAAATTTCGGGGTTAGTTTATCATGTTTGCGTGGTGAAAACCTTACGCATATTTATCTCTCCGGTTAGCGCTTTTCAGAGTGACGCCATCGTTAGGCCATAGTCATAAGAATAAACAAATCCTCACTCTAAGTCATTGACTATGGCCCTTTTAGATATTATTTTTTATACATATCTCTTGCCCATGTGCATCGTTTTATTGCCTATTTTATTCACACCCAATGAGCTTGACGATACCGAAGACATAACAAGAACCGAGATTTTTATACTGTCGATCATACCCATTCTAAATCTGTATTCTGCCATTAGCCTTATTGACATTGTTGTCACATCAATAATCATTTACGTTCGGAAAAGACAGTATTAATCAGCGAACCGGTCCCTGTTTTTCGGCAACATCTTTCGTATGTGCCGCCAGACAGGGACCGGTTTATTTTTAACCATGCCTCTGCTTTTCGGGTTATGACACGAGGGCGTTTCTTTTCTTCAGCCCTTCACTCAAAGTCATGGACAACGAAACCGTTAAGCAGAATTTATATCAGGCGATCAGTGAATTTATGGCCTTGGATGCCAGCGCCGATAACGAAACCATATCAACCCTGTTTGAATCCATTAAAGTCTTTGCCGACGAATTGCCGGTGTATCCCGAGCCACAGACGCAGGCCGAAATCGACGCGTCGAATCTGGCTCATAGCGAAAGTGAGGCCGATCTGATCTATTTCTCGCCAACCGAGTCGAATAGTGATGTGGTAACAGAAGGACGGGAAACAACCCTGCAACGATTACAGTCGAGAGCCGCCGAAATCGAACGCATCCTCCGCGCTGATTCCTGAGAGTTTTGTTGTACCGACCGGGGTGGTCGGTACAACAAAATCAACACTTACATTTCTTCGGGTGGGGCGGGATGGTTTGTCTCGATTATCTCTTTTAATTCATCGATATTCTTGACGATGCCTTTGTTGACGTCCAGGTCATCCTGCTCGTCAGTATCTTCCGGATCAGCAATGGGCGTCACTTCTTCTTCCTGCTGATTCGTAAAATCGGGGGAAATGCTGGCTTGTGGATTATTCATCAGTAAACGAGTAAGTTGTCAGACAATGAACTCGAATCGGAGCATTAGGTTTAACAAAACGCTCTGAATCAGCCCTCCCCTAACGAATGGCTGATTTTCCTGATGGGGCGATCGTACCGATGAAATGCTGGCAGCAGAGGCCCGTTACGACGGTAAGTTTATATAAAGAGACTCCACAGGCAACGATCAGGATTCTTCATGGACAAGGGTGCGAGCAGCTCCGGGATTTTTTTGTACGTTGAACAGCCTGATTTGGGTCAGCACGTCGATCACCGGCTTTGTGCGTCGGCGGGAAATAAAATGTTCCTTTCCGGTTGTGAGCCTCACCTTCCAGATCTGCTTTCCGCCACTGAAGGTCTCATTTGATGGGCCGATATACGTGATGTACGCCGGATTAACGATGACCCGTCGGGAAAGGCGAATAAAGCACGGCAATCGCTCCATAAAGCCTTCTTTTAGCTGGCTCTTCGTATCGGCTTTTCCATAGGAAAGATGCCTATACGCAGCATCCCCTTGCAGGCTGAAAGTCTCTCCAGAGTCAATGACGTTTTTTTTCATTCAGTTGGGCACTCGGTCAGTTTCTATATTGGACACCTTTTATGCCCTTTTGGGTACCCACTTTTCGACCAACGGTCTATTTTGCCCGTTTTTTTGCACGATCCACCTATTTTGGGCAATGGCTTTGAGGAATTTCTGCCGTTTAGTCACAAGTTGCCAGCGGCCAACGGACGTGATCAAACCGACGAATTTGCGGTGCATTCGCTACGATGCGGTGGTCATTGTTAGACCGGGATACCCCTTCAGACCGTTACCCCTCCGTTCGATAAATCAGGTGCAGGCATGTGTTGGAAAATAGCTAATTTGACAATCTACCCCGGCCGATCATGAACCTTCTTTCCCAACTCACGATTTCCCGCCCTGAGGGCAACGCATCGATTCAGTTACTCCAGGGTGATTTAAGCGCCATTCCTCCGGAGTTTGCCGTCGACATACTAGCTCTTTCGGCCTTTCCCGGTCATTATGAACCCATCGTCGGCACGTTGATCGGATCGTTTTATGAAGCAGGCCTGTCCATTGGCGATCTGGCAAACAATAGAGAACTGGACTTTCCGCAGTTAAGCTGCTGGCTCTCCTCCCCACTGTCCACGGCCCAACAGGCTCGCTTCCAGTTCAGCAAAGTACTGTGCTTTGAGCCCAGGGGGCAGGTTGATGATGCCGATACAGAGGTGGGCAACCTATTCAGAGGCATCAATACATTCGCCATAGATAAGCAGTATAACGACCTGGCGATGCCCGTTTTATCTACGGGAAACCGGCAATTCCCCATCGAAGCGATGCTCCCTGCTCTCTTGGATACGGCTATTTTCTGGTTTGAGAACGGCCTGCCGCTGAAGTCATTAAAATTAGTTCTGTTTCGCGATGAGCAGGTGATGAAAGGGCTGCCCATCTTCGAAAATGTCAGCAAGCGGTATGCGCTCAAAAAAGCGGCTGAAACAAACCAGATTCCGGCGAGTCAGGCTCTGACGGATATTGATAGTCTGAATCAGGAACCGACAGGGGATTTTGCACTTCCCAAAATGACTTTCGCGTTGCAGGAAATGAACAAAGCGGAGACGGAAGAAAGCTTAACCTATGAATCGACAAGGGACCTCGATTTTTCCGATCTGACAGGAAGGAAACCCGGGCAGTATGATTTTTTTATCAGCTATTCGCACAAGGACACGAATGCTGTTCAGGAGTTTGTCTCCGTTTTGCAGGCGCAGCACCCGCAGTTATCCATTTTTTACGACCGGACCAGTATCCCGCCGGGTGGCTTATGGATAAAACTAATTTCTGATGCCATACAGAACTCAAAGAATGTGGTCTGTATTCTGACGCCGGATTATACCAGCTCAACCGTTTGCTGGGATGAGTTTCAGTGTGCTTACATCATGGAGCAGCGCAAAAAGTTGCAGCTGCAAACCATCAATTTTCATCAGGACGACAACCTCCCGCCCATCATGGCCATTCGCAGTTATATCGACTGTACGGAAGGCGACATTGATAAGTTGAAAGGGGCCGTCAGTCAGTTAGTGAAGTAGTGGAGTAGGTGGAGTAGTGCAATAGGTGGTAACTATTTCACTACTCCACTCACGCCACCAATCCATTACTCTACAAAAGCCCGTTTGCTAATGGCGGACTCGGTCGGAAAATCGGCGGGGATTGGGATATCGACCTTACCGGTAGCGGCCCACTGGGCACCCCGCTGCAGACAGGTGATAAAGCC
The DNA here is from genome assembly GCF_054782495.1 of Spirosoma aerophilum. Taxonomy (NCBI): domain Bacteria; kingdom Pseudomonadati; phylum Bacteroidota; class Cytophagia; order Cytophagales; family Cytophagaceae; genus Spirosoma; species Spirosoma aerophilum. Next base: position 2,307,065 of record NZ_BAAGSJ010000013.1, read on the forward strand.
AACGCATTCGACCGAATAATCTACATGACCCAGGGGTGTGTGAAAAATACGCCCTTTACCGTAGTTGATTGTCATTAACATAGGCTCGTTCCGGTCGGTGCCTCTGTTCTCCTTTGGCGAAAAGGCGGTGGCCAGCACAGTCATGTTCTCGGCTGGTCCCCGCAGCCGGTCGTACATCTCATCTTTGGTATGCATCCAGGTCAGCGGCATTCCTTTAGTAATGGGGTGTTTGGTGTCCCGAACCGTTACCAGGAATTCGCTCTGTGCCCCGTGCGATCCGGCGCGGCCCGCCTGGGTATCTCTCACCAGTTTTCCGTCTTTATCGTAATAAACAAAAGGGCCATCCTTTTCGGTACGGTCGCCCCAGCCACCCAGGCCAATCATTTTATTGTAGGCCGGCCACATGGGAAACGAGTTGTCGGCTGCGTGAACCACAACCAGGCCTCCCCCGTTTTTCATAAACTTCTCAAAGTCGGCCTGCGTCTCGTCAGACCAGGGTGCGGCATTCCAGCCAAAATTACAGACCACAAGGTCGTAGTTGGAAAAATCGGGGTGAAAGCTGGAATCGGCCCGGGATTTGGGTAAGGCTACCGTATTGCCGACGCCCGGGATCTTGTATTTCTCCACCAGATCTCCACCATTCCAGGTGTAATAAGAGCGCTTCACATCGACCGAAAACTTACCCGTTTCTTCCAGGTAGCGCTTCATCATGTACGTAATTTTAGGCCACTGCTCGTGGTTATTCTGACCGTCTACAATGAGCGTCCGAATGACTTTGGCGTTGCTTTTTTTGTTTGACTGTGCCGTCGTGTGGCTCACCGCAACGGTCAGCAACAGCAGTATTAAGGCGTAAATTGGTTTCATACAGGGTTTTCCTGGGATAAAATTGGGGAAGATAAATCGTTTTCTACATGGCGGGTACACTCGGTGAGCGTACCTTGTTTAAACCCATTTTCGGCTCATATCTACTGTTAAACCCACCTTAAGAAATTGCGGCTTGTCGGTTCTAAGGCGCCACTATCTTTGGTCACCCAAACATGAATTAGACAACATTTATGCCCTTAGAATGCTTTAAGGGGTATGGACACTGAAATAAAACCCAACACCGACCTGTCGCTGACCGATTCGAACGGGCGCGAACTGCTTCAGGCTTCCCTGTCGGACTATGTCGCTTTTCTTCGTCGGCAGCCCGCCGTTTGCGGCACGCCCGAACAGCAGGAGGCCCTTATCAAGCACGTTGCTCAGGGGCATGAGTTGATTAAACTCGTGGCGGCCGAGCGGCTTAAGATTACCCGGCAGCTCGATAAAGAGAAGCACGACTGGATGGAAGTAGAGAAAGAGATGACCGCCCCCATTGTTGCGGCCATGCAGCCCCTGAAAGATGCCGTTGAGCACTATAACCGGGAGTTGCTGCGCGTGCGCGAACACCAGCAAGAACAAGCCGCGAAACAGGCCACGATGGCCCACTCCGGCGAAACAACCTGGCTTATGCCCGATGTAGCGCTGGTAGCCAAGCCCAAAGGGGTACAGATGAGGTGGACATTTAACATCGTCGACCCCAATCAGGTACCGAACGGCTACTGGATCATTGACGAAGGGGCAATTAAGGCCGATGTGGCAAATGGTGTACGCGACATACCGGGCGTTAGAATTTATGAGGAAGCGATTACAACCTTTCGCAAATAGCAGGGCTCACTTGCAGAAACGATGGCTGACCATGAACCAAGCTGCCTTTCTATTTACCGTTTGCCTGAGCCTGTTAACGGCTACTGCCTCATTTGGTCAGGTATATGTTGATGGCGTAGTGATAGACACCCTGAAAACACCCTATTGTCAGTTGATCTGCTCCAATCCGGCGCCCCTGAACCGGGCCAGCGTGATCATTGACTTTGGTCAGCGGTTTGTGAGCACGGGGTTCAACCGCCAGAAAATTACCGGCCCCGACAGACAGGTGATTAATTTCAACTCGACCATCGATGCCCTCAATTTTATGGTCAGGCAGGGTTGGGAATTAGTCACGTTTAAGGTACTGGGAACAAAAGAGGGCTCAGAAAGTACATTTGTTTATATGCTCCGGTGGCCTAAAAGAAATCAGGTGGCAAACTAAGCGATCAGTTTTCAGACCGGGACTTATGTTTCATTTGGTCGACGCCAGTGGTTTTACAGAAACTTCCTTAAAATAAACAACATCGTTCTCGCCGTGATTTTGTAAGCCAATGTAGCCCGCGTCGGGACGGCGCCCACGCAAGGGTTCAAAATCGAATTTCCGGGCAGGGACCGCATCGCCTTCCCGGTAGTCGGTCACCTTAACGCCGTTTACAACAACCAGGGTCCGAGGGCCATCCAGGGTAATGTCCATGGTGTTCCACTCAGGGCCCGGCTTTCCGGGTTTGGCAAGAGGTTTGGATAGTGAGTAGAGGGTTCCTGTCACGTGGTATTCATCTTCATCGGACGTTTCGGGGTGGTTGTCAATCTGAACTTCATAGCCGTAATGCACCGGCATCCATTCTTCGCGTGGCTCAACCGGAATCCGAATATAAACTCCCGAATTGCTGTTTTTTTTCTGCATCCTGTACACCACACGAATGGTGCAATGGCTGAACATCTCTTTTGACCAATAGAGAAGCCCCATACCGCCCTTGCCGCGAATCATACCTTTTTCGACAATCATACTTCCCTTACCTACATGTTTCCAGCCAGCCAGGCTGGTCCCGTTGAAAAGCTGCCGCCAGCCACTTTCCTTACTGGGTACTTCTTTTTGCGTCATAACGGGATTTCCCCCGCGTGAGGAATTGGCAAGGGCCGGGCATGTTATTAACAAGGCGAGCAGACAGACATAAATGAGTGCTCTTTTGTAAACTTCTTTGTTCAGCATCATGCCTTAACGTGTTAATCGTGTGATTTTTCTAAAGTAGGTACGGACAACTGTCGTTCACCTGATGAACGCTGCCAAAGTTTTCCAGTAACATAAATGAACTTCATGCGGCAAACTACTCGAACGAGTTGCCGGATCAAGTCGTCCCTTTCTGTAGGCACATTCAGTCACCACAATACCGCTACAACTATCCCGGCAATTTACCTATTAGCAAACTCTTTACTCATCATCAACCCTTGGCCATATTCCTATATTTAATTTTTGCCTTGTATAGTTATATATTGTTTATAAATACACCCTTTTAATAAATTTAACATTCCGTAAAATCATTTTTTGATAATTTCACAATGAAATCTATACTCTTTTTAGCCAAATGTATTCTAATACGCCAACGTCAAATCATCCAAGTAACGAAAAACAAATGTCTACTGACGCTTCGCCAAAAGCCAATAGCTTGACTTTTAAGCGAAGCTGTCCAGGCTGTCGGCAAACGTTTGCTCTCGAACGCACGCCACGGCCATTTATGCTCAAGTATGTACTTTTTTTCCTGCCTACGCGTGCCTATTTCTGCTATAACTGCAACCATAAATTCATCCGGATCAACTAAAGTCCGGGATTCATCCGGTCAGGGTTACAAAATCAACCATAGGTTTTAGCTTCGTATAGTATCAGTAAGAAAGTCGGTTTCGCCCGACTTTCTTACTTTATTGACCCCATCATACAAGTTAACTACAATTAATTCCGTTTAATAAAGACCACTACCTGGTGATCTTATGAACCATTAACGACCACACTCTTTACGGGTGTGCGTTGTCTGTCAATGGTCGAAATCTGCCGAAAGGAAAACGGGACAATTTTTTAAGTGGAAGTCTGTCTCAGGATACTTTCGTACATTGCCATCAGTTTGGCTACTGAAACTGTGCTTTACCCACTCGTTTGCGTACTAAATCTTCCATTACTGCCCGTACGGCAGGTTTCATGCTGGCGGACTTGCCTTCTTTATATACAAGTACACATCTGAAGTATAGCTTTTTTTGACCCGGGTAAACCCCGGCAACTGTCGGAAGCCTAAAATTTCTGACTTTTTTTCTTTTTAATCTGATCTGCTAAAAGCGTTTTGCCGTGTTGGTGAGCCGGCAACTGAACGCGAATTACCTGACAATTAACTTACCCTAATTCATGAGCAAACAAGCGTATATCCCGAAAGTAGTTGACTGGGTTCAAAAACATGGGTTTAACGACATTAGAGCCAATACAGAAGGCTATCAGACACCCATCGCCTACGGTCGTCAGCAGGACAGCGAACAGTTTATTCCGGATGTTACCGGCAAACAGTTCGATCAGGAGTCTTATTTCGAGGTTATATTGAAAAGCAACGCGGCCGAAGCCACCCACCTGTTGTCTAAACTGAAATTGTTAAGCCAGCTGGCCGCCGTTAAAGGAGGCAAATTATACCTGATGTCGCCCAGAGGGCATCGCTCCTACGCCAAAGAAGTACTTGTCGAGACCAATGTCGTTGCCGAAGTAATTAATTTGCCGTAAACGGTCTGCCGTCGTTCGTTGACACAGAGAGGCATAGCCAAGGTAGTCTACACAGCCTGACAACAACTAAAACAGCATTTGTTTGAACAGTTTGCCAATTGTGTAGGTCTTTAAGTCAAAAGCCTGTTTTACCAAGTCATGCCTCTTTTCGTCATCGTTCGACACGGACAGTCTCAGTGGAATTCCGAAAATCGCTTTACGGGTTCCACAAATACTCCTTTAACCGATCTTGGTCGGCATGAAGCCCGGGAAGCGGGTGTTCTGCTCAAAGCTAACCAGCCCCCACATTTTGCCATTGGCTTTACCTCCGTTCTACAACGGGCCATTGACACAATGGCGATCATTCTGGACGAAATTGGCCAAACCGACTTACCCATCGAGCAAAGCGCAGCCCTGAATGAACGAATGTATGGCGATTTGCAGGGTATGAATAAAACCGAAGCCGAAGTCCGATTTGGAGCGGAACAGGTTTTTCGCTGGCGACGCGGCTATATTGATCAACCTCCCCATGGCGAAAGCCTGGCCGACACCCGCGCCCGTGTTTATCCTTATTTTAAAACGGCAATTCTGCCGCATCTGCAAGCTGGTCAGCCCGTGCTGGTTGTAGCGCATGGCAACAGCCTGCGGGCTTTGCTGATGGATCTGGAGCCCATCAGCCCCGAAGAAATTGAAAAGATTGAACTAGCGACCGGCATCCCCCGCCAGTACGACTATGATGCCGCGACGGGCTTATTTCGGCTTCTACCCGCTTAACATACCCATCAATACAACACAGATCTTTATGATTGTTAAGATCAGAACTGATCTTTTGATCTTAACTCGTCATACTAATCAGAGAAACCTGTGTTCTATTACGTTTTACGCTTTTTCTTGCGGGCAGAAGGAAACAGCACGTTGTTGAGTATCAATCGGTAACCTGGCGAGTGGGGGTGCAGATTCAAATCGGTGGGGTTTCTGAACCCACCCCCTCCCCGCAGGCCTTCGGGGTCGTGCCCCCCGTAGAATGTCCACTGACCTTTTCCTGACTCGCCGTAGATATACCGGTCCGACGTTTTGCCCTCGCCCATAACCAGAGAGCTTGGTTTAACGGCCGTTTTACGGAAAGCCGTTGTCTGTCCAAAAAACTCCTTGATGATCGACTCGTGGTTCTGGGTCAGCATGGCCGGAATGACATCCCACTTGGCCGAAAAATTAAACAGTTCAAAAAAGCCGCCCGCCTGATCGAAACCACGCCCGCCAGCCGAATTAATATCCGAAAAAGTCGAGAAGCCCCGGTAGCCATTATCCCCTTCCAGGGTGAAGTTACCGAACGCAAACGTCTTGCTGAAGTCGAGCTTTGATTGTGCATCGGGATCAACATCGTCGCCGTCGTAGCTGCTGCCAACAATATCGACGCCTTCGGCGGCCAGCGCAATGTCGAGAGTTTCAGCGGCTGAACACATGGCGAACAGGTAGCCGCCCCCGGCGCAGAACGCCTTGATGCCTTTGGCAACGGCGAGTTTCATCTGCGATACTTTAGAAAACCCGTATTTTTTGGCAATGTCTTCCTGCACTTTTATGTCGGTGAGCGACTGCCGGTGCATGTTGCGCCCGTATTGACCCGTAAAGTCTTCGTGGTGCAGGTGCAGCCAGTCGTACTTGGGCAGGTCGCCTTTCAGGACTTCCTCATCATAGACAACCTCATACGGTATTTCGGCATAGGTCAGCACCAGCAACACAGCGTCCGTATTTTCGAATTCAGCGGGGCTAACCTTAATGGGTGAGTAAACGATGATCTTGGCGGCTTTCTGGAGCGTCACCACGTTCATGTTGACGTCGGGATCCGACAGTTGCTGTTTGATGGAGGCTGCCCGCGCGTCCGAAATCACCTCGACCGAAACGCCCCGTATGCGGCACTCGGCTTCAATGGACGGAATTTGCTTAAGCATAAAACTGCCACCTCGGTAGTTCAGCAGCCAGTCGACGTCCAGATCGTCCTTCAGCGCTTTGTAGGCAATGCCATAGGCTTTCAGATGATTCGCCTGCTGGTTATCCATTGGTATCAGGATCGAATTTGCCCAGCCCGGAATCGACCGACCTAAAAGTGCCAGCAGTAAGAGAAAAGATAGGTACTGTTTCATAGAGTGCATTATTTTTGACCCAACGTTACTAACCCATTACCAAACCGATTTTAGTTTGTAGTTTGACTATTTGTTGTTCAACCCGCTCCCCAAGTCGGCAGGCTTCTGCATTCGGGAACGGCAACCTCACGTGCACATCAACAACCTGTATATGGCCCGGAATTTTCCAAAAATCGTTTGTTACGGCGTACCTCTTTTCGTTCTTCTACTCACCGCTATGTCGTGCAGTCATCGTCCGTTAACGAAAAAACCAGCTTCGATCGAAACCGGCGTATCGCAAACATTGGCCAGAGCCCGGAAGCAGTCGATCAGCCAACTGGCCTATGCTTTAAAGTTCGATATTCCGGCGCAAAAAAACCAGCCAATTCTATCTACCGAAACAATTACTTTTCAGTGGTCGTCACCCGGCTCGGGCGCACCGTCGCTTCAACTGGACTTCAAGGACGAACCCACTCATTTGCAGTCGATTTCGGTGAATGGAAAGACTACGCCGGTTGTGGTAGAGAGCGAACATCTGCTGATTTCTACTGATCTTTTAACGACGGGCTTAAACACAATTTCCATTACGTTCGTGGCGGGTAATCTGTCGCTCAACCGCAACGAGGAATACCTGTACACCCTGCTCGTTCCCGACCGGACGCGTACGGTATTTCCCTGCTTCGATCAACCCGATTTAAAGGCCATTTTTCAGGTGTCGCTGACCGTTCCGGCCAACTGGCAGGCCATGACGAACGCCCTGGTCCGCGACTCCACCGTTGCCGGTAGCCGCAAAACGGTAAACTTCCTTCCCTCCGATCGCATTCCTACCTATCTGTTCTCGTTTGTGGCCGGCAAATTCACGCCCGTTAACCGTACGCTGAACGGGCGGCCCATGACGCTCCTGCATCGCGAAACGGACTCGACCAAGTTGCGCCTGAGTACGGACTTACTTTTTTCCCTGCATGCCGATGCATTGCGTTTTCTGGAAGAGTTTACCCAGATCCCCTATCCATTTCAGAAGTTCGATTTTGTGGCCATACCCGATTTTCAGTATGGCGGCATGGAACATGCGGGGGCCATCGACTACAAATCCTCAGCTTTGTTTTTAGACAATGGCGCCACCCGCGACCAGCGACTGTCCCGGGCGCATGTGATTGCCCACGAAACCGCACACATGTGGTTTGGCGACCTGGTGACCATGCGCTGGTTCGACGATGTCTGGCTGAAGGAGGTGTTCGCAAATTTCATTGCCGACAAGATCATGGAAGTATCGACCGATGCGTCGGGCCGTTCCGACGCCAATTATGACCTCCAGTTTGTGGTCGACCATTACCCGGCGGCTTACGGAGTCGACCGGACTGAAGGCGCCAACCCCATTGGACAACCGCTGGCTAACCTGCAGGAAGCGGGTTCGCTTTATGGAGGTATTATCTACCACAAAGCGCCCATCATGATGCGACAGCTGGAGCAACTCATGGGAAAAACCGCCCTGCGCGACGGTCTGCGCGAATACCTGAAAAAATACAGCTCCGACAATGCCAGTTGGGCTGACCTGATCAGTATTTTAGATACGCACACCCCCGCCGACCTCCAGGCCTGGAATCGGGTGTGGGTTACTGAAACAGGACGCCCTAAATTCGCTTACCAGATGGAGAATGACAACGGCAAGATCCGTCGGTTCGTCCTTTCGCAAACAGCCGAAGACGGTTCAGCCCGGCTCTGGCCACAGGGTTTCCAAGTAGCGCTGGTCTATGCCGATCACGCGGAGGAATTAACGGTCAACATGACACAGTCCCAAATCACCCTGCCGGAAGCCGTTGGCAAACCCGTCCCGCTGCTTGTCGTTTTCAATTCATCGGGGCAGGGTTACGGCATTTTTCCGGTCGATAATGCCATGATTTCGCAGCTGGCGACCCTCAAAAATCCGGTAACCCGCGCGTCGGCTTATATAAACCTCTACGAAAATATGCTGTCGGGGCAAGGCGTTAGTCCGGCCCAACTGGCGGCTACCTATCAGAAACTACTGTCTAATGAGCCGGAAGAGCTGAACCTGCGTCTGCTGACCAGCCAGCTAGGCGACATTGTCTGGACATTAACCAAACCTGAAAACCGGGCTGCTCTGGCGGCCGCTGTTGAGCAGGACACCTGGCAGGCTATGGAGCAGGAAACAGCTCCGGGAAAAAAGAAGCTCCTCTTCAGGCTTTACCAAAGCATTGCCCTTAGTAAAGCCGCCCGCGACCGGCTGTATACGATCTGGAACGAGCAGAAAGCCCCTTCGGGCGTAACCCTTACAGAAGATGACTACACCTCGCTGGCCCTCGCCCTGGCCGTTCGTGACTACCCGGCAGATGGTATCCTGACCAAACAACTGGCCCGTATCAAAAACCCGGACCGGCAGAAACGGCTGGCATTCATGATGCCTGCCTTATCATCTTCAGTAGCGGAGCGCGATGCCTTTTTTGCCTCACTGGCCAGCGATACCAACCGCGAACATGAAGCCTGGGTGACGGCAGCCCTTGGGTACCTGCACCACCCCCTGCGAGCCGCAACATCAGCAAAATACTTACCCAAAAGCCTCGACCTGCTGGAAGAGATTCAGCGAACGGGCGATATTTTCTTTCCAGAATCATGGTTGCGGTCGACGCTGTCAAATTACCAGACGCCCGATGCAGCCCAGCTCGTTCGCCAATTTCTGATCGACCGCCCGGCGTATAATGCCCGATTACGGGCCAAGCTTTTGCAGGCCGCCGACGGGCCCTTCCGGGCCAGCAAACTGATCTATCCGCGATGACATCCGACGATTCATTCCCGGCTATAGACCCAGCGATGGCTCGCGAGCGCTTTCTCGTAAAAGATGAATTATGGGCTGAACGATTTAAGGCTAACTTCAACCTGTTCATTGTTGCCCCACTGGCCTACAGCCGACCCGTTATCAAATTGCCTCTCCCACCCTCCCGCACCAGCAATCATGCCCTGATCCTGGTGACCGGCGGGCAGGTTGATATAGGCGTAGGCCATCAGGCGTATGCGGTAAAAGAGCAGGAACTGGTTGTTGTACCGGCTTTACAAATATTTACGATACAGGCTATACGGGAAGATACCACCGGCTTTTTATGCTTTTTCAGCCCGGAAATAATCCGTCATGGCACGCATGACACAGATTTTGATTTCCTGAAATTAACCGGCAACCCATTCGTTTCTCTGTCGGTGCAGCAAACGCATTTTGTACGTACCCTTTTCGACCGGCTAACCATCGAGTACACCGAAAACGGGGCTGTCAGGATGGATTTGATCAAGCCCTATTTAATCGCTTTGCTGTCGGAGATAAACCGCGCCTACGTGTTTACATCTCCAAAAACAGACGCTGGTGACCGACTCGTGCAAGGATTTATAGATTTAGTATCGACTCAGGTACGCATCCAGCGCCAGGTGAGTTATTATGCCAGCCAACTGAATGTGAGCTCAAACCACCTGAACAAGGTGATAAAGAGCCGAACGGGAAAATCTCCTTCGGTGTGGATTGACGAACGGATAGTACTGGAAGCCAAAGTATTACTGTTTCAATCCAGCCTGACCATTACGCAAATTGCCGATGAACTGGGCTTCGACGATTCATCGGGCTTTGGCAAACTATTTCGAAAATACGTGCAGGCCAGTCCAAGCGATTTTCGAAGCCGGTCGGCCGAATGATTGATTTTGACCAATCGTGTCCGCTTTACGCCTAGCTGGCAATAGCCTGATCGCCTGAACTTTGTGGGATAAAGCTCGTCTTATTGATCACCACCATGATTTATCCTATTCTTTTAGTTGTCCACAACGCGTTTCGGTGGCTTGTCGTTATTAGCCTGATTGCGGTACTTGCCAACAGTTATTCGGGTTGGCTCCGGCCAAGAGCATACCGGCCTGTCGATCAAGTTTTTCGCACAGTGGCAACATCCATTGTTCACACCCAACTCCTGATCGGATTTTATCTTTATTTCATCAGCCCACTAATTAGCTACTACTGGCGTTTCAAACCCGATCCAAGCCAGTCGCCGGAGTTTCGCTTTTTTAGCCTGATACACATCAGTATCATGTTTACGGCGGTTATGGTCATAACGATCGGGTCAAGCCTGGCCAAACGCAGGACTGTGGCGAACGAAAAATTCAAGATAACTGCGATTTATTTTACGCTCGGACTTGTATTGATACTGATGGCTGTTCCCTGGCCCTTTTCACCGCTGGCCTCACGCGGCTGGTTTCGTACATTCTAATAGAATCACAAACCCCACTTTCCATGAATTTTTTCAACTCACTTAAAACCAGATTACGAGTCATTGGCTTTGCAGAAGGTGTTTCGTATCTACTACTGTTATTTATAGCTGTCCCCTTAAAACGACTGGGTGGCCACCCCGAGGCCGTTCAGGTGCTCGGGCCCATTCACGGCCTACTGTTTATTGGCTATGTGTTGATCGTTATTCAGGCCAAAATCGAGTATGGCTGGCCGATGGGAAAAACGGCGGTGGCCTTGCTGGCCTCTATTATTCCGGGAGGCACGTTTTATGTAGACCACAAATATTTTCGTCAGTTGCCTGCTACCCCCGAACAGTTGTGAATCGGAATGAACGTCACCGGATTCAGCCGGGATGAATCAGGCAAACCTACGTTGCGAGGCAAACAAAAAGCCGGGCAGATCGCCCGGCTTTTTGTTTGCCAGCATTCCGGGTCGTGCTGCTTTCGCTTCAGCACAACCCAGGCAAAAGGCCATAAACTTTATTTTATAGCGTCTAAGGCAGCGGCCGCTTCGATGGCAGCAATGGCTGCCCCGTTTTTCTCGGCATATTCATCGCGCTGTGTTTCAAAGTGCGCAAAGATCTCGGTCACTGAATCGACATTCTCAGCGATTTTGCTGTGCATTGTGCCCAGATTTTTCTCCAGATACGCGTCGTTCAGTCCATTCATGTTATCTACTTCAATCTTACCGATTTTCTCGATAATGGCCGTCTGGCTGTTTTGAAGGTCTTCCAGTTCACGAACAATCTTGTTCATCAACTCAAACTTCTGTAACTTATCCATGGTCTCTCTTTTAGTTGAGTAAACTATAAACGGGCTATCCTACAAATAGTTTGAGCCTATTTCCCTGAACGGGGAACAAGATTTATTCTAAGCACTTTTTTATACCTGTCGGCTCTTCGTTCAATGACCGAGCCTCCTGATGGTTAAATCATTCTAATATAATTAAAATCTATAGTATCATTAATTAAATCAATTTGATTGATATTTCCTTTTCCGGTAATATTGTCCCGTCAATTGAGTAGATGAGCTTTGGCTATAGGCTTTGACTGGTATTAAACCACAAGCAAGCCTGAAGATTTCAGTTACTCAATACGCCTGACGTATTAACTTGATTCCATATCTTCCGTTTCTTGATACAAACGCCAGACGCCAGTCCCGACAGGATTGGCGTCTGGCGTTTGGGCCATTGACAACACTGCCCCTCTTGTTGAATCAAGCGCTTCTTGTTATCTTCCAACCGATTTAGTCAAATTTCCTATGTCTATCACGCCCGATACGCGCATTCAGCTACTGCCCAATCAATCCTCGTCTGTGCTTGGAAATGAAACCATTCTCCTTAACTATGAGCTTGGTAACTATTATGAATTAAACGAGGTGGGTGGGTTTATATGGTCTCTTTTACAGGCAAACAAAAGTATGCTGGTTCGGGAAATTGAGGCTGGTATCCTGAATGAATTTGATGTAGAACCATCCGTTTGCCAGGAAGAGCTACGGTTATTTTTAGATAACTTACTGCGTGAAAAACTCATCGAAGCGAGCGTCTGACGCATCGAAATTTCTCGCTTTACCTTATAAAGATCAGTGGCTACTGGTCTACGTAACGGTTGTCCTCACCGTTTACAAGTGTCTGTTGCGCATGTTTCCTTTCAACCAGTTTATCCATCCAACCCATACGGGCATTGGGCAAAAAAAAGTCTCTTCAGAAATTAAGCGAAATCGGGTTGTTTGGGCCATTCAACTGATAAGTAGCCGAACCCCATTTGGATGTACATGTCTCGTTCAGGCACTCGCGGCTAAATGGCTGCTTAAACATGATCCTGACGTACGCGTACACATTGGCGTTCACAAAAGTGATACACAGGGCTTTTCTGCCCATGCCTGGGTGTCCTGTAATGAAAAAACGATTTTGGGTGAACAGCCAGACCAGGTATTCAAGCCGATTTTAGATTGGAATTGACTGCCTTTAAACACCACTCTATGAAGGCCGATCCATCTCCCGAACTAACGTTGCTGCTGATGGCCTGTACCATTGGGGTATCTACGGATAAGAAAAACCAGATTACCCAATTCATCAGCCAAAACCCGATCAACTGGCCGCGTCTGAACATTCTGGCCGACCGGCATCGGCTCAAACCCTTTCTGTACCGGACCCTTCAGCAAGTAACAGCAACACCCGAAGCCGTCTTATCGACGCTGCGGAACGATTGCCGTCTGTCTGCCACTGACAATCTTCTCAAACTCCATCATTATCATTCCCTGGAAGCGCTGCTGAAGGAAAATTCCATTGATTACTTCCCGCTCAAAGGTGTCTATCTGGCCGAGCACGGTTACCCGGATACCAGCCTGCGCATCCTGGGCGATATTGATCTGCTGATCAGGAAAGAAGATGTATACCGGACAATAGCCCTGTTGAAAGAACATGAGTATTATTTGTCCGACAAACACAAAACTCACTGGCAGCAGGGGGAAGAAACTGTATTGGCCGACTTATTCGAAATTGACTTGTTCAAGCGGTTCTCCCCAACCAGTCAGTTTGATATTGATTTGCACTGGCATGTGATGGGCTTCAATAAAGACTATGTCCTGTTCGACCTCGACTACGTTCGTTCCCAACCGCAGCGAGCCCATGAACTCATGATCGTGTTACTGATTACACACCATGGGGTGAACGGCGTGTGGCAGCAGATCAACTACATCAACGATTTGTACTTCTTGCTCAGCCAGGCCGACCCTGACTGGGACTGGCTCTTAAAGGAACTAGCCCGACTTGGTTTTGACAACGTATTTTTGACAGGCCTGGCCTTTTGCTGTCAGATTTGGGACCTAAAACTACCTGCCTCCCTAATGGCGAGGGTCAACTCCCCCAGCGTTCAATCGTTAGCCACAGCCTATACCACGCACTGGGAGTCTGAGAAAGCGGTTGAGTTCAGTTATTTGATCATGGATCAACTAACGTTTCTGCTTAAAGCGCAGCCGCGGTTTGGCAATCAATTAAAAACCGGACGGACGTTTATAAGCAGCCGTGTGTTCCGGTATAGTTTGTTTAACGTGGGGAAACGCCTGATTTATGTACCGAAACAGGCGGGTCTGATCACCTTGTTCATCCGCATGACCCAATCCGTATTCCGCTTTTTCCCCGCTCGCAAAGTCAACCAATAGGTTCGTGGGTTATTAATACCATGAACAACTTCATACCCGACCGGATTTCAAGTCATTCGTAAAGTCCGCACGTCTGGGCTTAGTGGTATCAGATATACCCATAAAACAGAGATGAGTGTCAACAAAAAAAGGTTCGACGTTTTATAAAGCTGTACAACATTGGGTAAAAACAGCGTAGACCGAGGTGGCACATGCTACCCTGGAGTCAGCAACTTATCGACTCTCTGGTTATGTTACGGGAGACGTGTTAGGCTGTTTATCTCTCAATCGTGTTTCGCTTTCTTACCTTCCCGACGCTTTTTTAGTCTCGTAGTACCGCTGCACAAAGCTTATCCAATCTTTTTCGTCTTCCGGAATCCGAACATCGGGCGCAAAGCCAATGTTGTCAATCCGATAGTGCCTCACCCACCCGTTTCGTCCCCAGGGAACAGCTAAATTAAAAGTACCATCACATAAATTGAAATTCTGGTCGCTACCGTAGTCCATCACCCCATGCGTGTTTGTACCAAACAAGGTCACTTTCTTACTTTGTTTTCCTTCAAAGACGAAAAATTCCGTGGAGCTGCCACAGCCTTTATCGATCAGAAAAGCCACTCGTTTCGGATTACCGGCCGGAGCAACCTCCACCGTTCGTGTTAGGTCTTCGCCTTCCCGTATCAGACTGCCCGGCCGGGCTTTCATATCTTCGAGAAGCCGTTTTGCCCGTTGGTAGAAGTACGCATTCGATACGGTGTCCTTCTGATAGCCCTGTATTTCCTTCGATGTATCCTTAATCTTTTCCGCGCTTGATCGGTAGTCCCAGGCAGGATACACAATTGGGTTGGTATAAATAACTTTGATCATTTCGTCAGACGTACTGCCAGTGCCGCCACCATTACCGCGAAGGTCGAAAATTAGGTTAGGTGTTTTAGCCAGCAGGGAGGCATTTGCCCGTAATAAACTATCTAATTTATCGACCTCCCGCTGGTTAAAAATGGCAAGTTTAACGTAGATGTATTCACTATTGAGGGGCCTCAACTCCACCAGATCGGTCCTGTCTTTTATCAGATCCGAATACAATACGGGTGAGGACATTGTTTTTTGCCAGATCACAAAAACGTGGCTGTCTTTAAAGAAGGCGGTGTAGGCTTTCAGAACATCATGACAGGTAGCCTGGGTGCTGGCTTTCCGGGCTTTGGTCCGTAGCTCCTGAAGGAACCGCTCGTATTGAGGCCTGGTTTGTGCCGTTACCTTATCCGTAAAACCAGCATATATACGGCTGACTTTATCAATCGTTTCCTCCAGCACCCCTGGACAGGAACAGGAAGTCGAGCGTGATGGGTCTGGTTTTTCGGCCGATTGAGCAGCACACAAACGGGTTAATAAACAGCATAACAACGCAATGAACAATCGGCCAGGCAGCATCATATTCTTTGAAACGGGTTAACTGTTGGCTAAAAACAACCAGCAAATCGCATCTACTCTTTCATATGTAATTTTTTGCCGACATAAACACCAGCGACCTAATGGGATACCTTTAAACAGGAAGAGATATTGATCCCGGCTCAAGCAGATATGATTGGCCAGAAACAGGAATGCCCTCCTATTGTTTCAACCCCCTTTCGGCAGTGAACCCAGCCACAGGGCGAGGTAAATAATCCGGCTTAACAGCCAGTTGTATCGTGTTTTTCGCTGAACAGGTATTTTCGGATTGAAGACAATCTTCACGATTTTTTCAAAGACCTGCCGATCGATAACGCCCCAAATTGGATGAACGGGCGTCGAGAACTGTTCGTATGAGGCCGAATACAATTGCCGGGCCGATAGGTTGCCGTACTCAACAAAATTGGCCTTTGAATATCGCCCGGTAATGGCAGCAGGCAATACCGTTTTTAGCCCGTTCCGAATCAGTCCCCGTCCCCGCCCCTGATCGAAACAAACCTCCAGGGGTGTCGACAAGCCCAGTTCGACTACCCGTTTATCGAAGAAAGGAAACGAGTACGGATGGCCATAATACGCGCCGATATGATTCATCTGTTCGTTGCAAATGACATTCGTTGTATTAAGAATCTGTTTTACTGGCACAGGCCGACCTTCGCTCAAGGCCGTTGCCAGTGGCTCTGTCGATAGTACGGGGCGTCGTTCAACACGTTGCCTGAATTCAGGAAGAAAGGCATGATCGATCCTGGAGCGGTGGAGTAGCTTTTCCTTTACCCGCCTGGCCAGATAAGTAAGAATACCAGTCGTCGAGAGCCCAAAGTCCCGTTTCTGCCGCTGCAAATGAATAACGAAATCGCCAACGGCTTGCTCTCTAAGCCTTTTTTTCAGGTTTGTGCCCAGAATACTGAGGGCATAGGCCTCAAACTGGGCATCGTTTCGCAATCGGGGTGGATTGGCGGTGTAATCGGGAGGAAACCGGTGGTCAGTATACTGATGACAGGCAAGCTGCAGCGCATCCCAGTCCTTGGCGTCGAGGAGTTCGTCCAGGAAATCAAAGCCAGTGGCTATAACACTATCGCCATCATGGCCGGTCAGCAAAATGTCACAATCCAACTGCCGAGCCTCCTGCGATACACCCAAATGAAAACTGGACGGAATAATAAAATGGTCGGGGCGGTCGAACAGCCGGTTGATCGTCAAGACGGACTCCAACACATTTACCTCGGGGCTTACCGTATGGTGCTGCGAATGCCATCGGTCAACAAAGGCCTGTACGTAGACAGACTCATCAGTAGAGTCCAGACCTGTGTTGATGGTGAACGTATGCAGGGCAGGGCGCTGTTGCTGCGCTAACAACGACTGCGCCACGGCACTTACCGACGACGAATCCAGTCCACCACTCAAATGAGAACCCACCCGTTTTTTTCCCCTGATCCGGGCGTTGATGGCTGCGGTAAAGGAGTCCTGAAAGGCTGCCGCATAATCGGCGGGCTGACTTAGTTTGCCATGCGACTGATAATCAGTTTTCCAGTAGGGCATTACCTGAATACCCTCCGGGCTTATCTCCACACAATGCCCCGGCAAAACGCTGTATATGGATTCGTAAAATGTCTCGGCACTATAGGGAACATAGCTGGTAGCCCAGGTCAAGTATTCCCTGAACTTGTGCTCATTAGGCTTAACAGCTACATCAGACAGGGCTAGTAACGCCTTAATTTCGGAAGCAAAGGCGACGAAACGTCCGGGCTGATGTACATAATAAAGGGGTTTCACACCTAAAGGGTCCCGTCCACAAACGAGCGTTTGGCGTTGTGCATCCCATATAGCAACGGCAAAGTCGGCATTCAATTCATTGAAGCCGATGGGCCCGGTCTGGGTGAAATTTGTCAGGAATGACGGTCGGGTGGCAGAAAACAGATCGGCATCCAGGGCGGCATAGAGGGCGGACGGCGGCTCTATTTCCAGCTCACCACCAAACGACAGCAGCCAGCCAGCATCCAATTGCTGGCTGGTAGTTTTGCCCCGATGCGTCAATAAATCAATAAGGTGTTCTTTATCAGCCTCGGGTACGGGCTGTCCATCAAATCGAAGTATTCCCGCAATTCCACCCATACTGTCAAACCTGATTCGATAAGGTCGTTTATTTGTTCAGGGTCAAAACTAGCTGATTTAATGGCAAAGACCGAGGTCTTACCAGATCAGGTGTATTTGCCTACCCGTTTATGTATCCGGTTCATTTGCCTGATTACACACAAATCAATGTCTCAAAAGCCTGATTAACGATGCATTAGTCGGGCTTTACCTATTATGACTGGCGAAGGTTTTCCAATCAGCCCGCTGACCACGTATCTTCGTGCGTCGTAATGAGTGGTCTACCCTGCAGTCAAAAGCCGATTGCATCCCGGTTACGAATTCTCCCTTGCTGATTGAACATGTTAAAACGTAGTCGAATACACAACGCATTTATACGTTTACTTCTGCTCTGCGTGGTGGGTGGCTGCCAGTCCAACAGCGAACCGACTCCCGATGACTTAGCTTACTTTCCACTGCAAGTTGGGGATTACTGGATTTATCAGGTCACGCAGGAAAATTACTCGCTCACCACAGGGGCCACTACCCGTATTTTTCAGCGTCAGGAGAAAGTAGGCAGTGCCTTGACGCAGAATGGCCAGATCGTTTACCAGCTGGAAGTATCCACTCGCCCATCGGAGCAGGCCAACTGGCAACTGAATGCGATTCGAGCCGTTTCCAAAAGCCTTTCAGAAGTGGTTAGCCAGGAGAACAACGTGCCTGCCCTTCAACTGGTTTTTCCAATTTCTGCGACGACTTCCTGGAATCTCAACACCTACAATGCCCGGCCCGACACTCTCCTTCAGTACCGGAACAAAGGCCGTTCGGTTACGATCAGCAAACGGCCCTACGACCAGACTATTTCGGTCGTTGGCCCCTCCGATTCAACCCTGATCGGGTCAACTAAATTCATACGGATTTATGCCCCCGATGTGGGGATGATCTACCGCGAAAATGCCGCGCTGGCTTATTGCCAGTCAACCCCCGATTGCATTGGTAAAGGAATCATTGTTTCCGGCACGCGGCAGACATGGAGTTTACTCAGCAGCAACCGACTGCCTTGAGGAGTTGGTGGGTGGCTAAGCGGTGGAATGGTCAAGTGGTTAATTAGTTGAGTCATCAAAGCCAAATGGTGTATCTATAAAGAACCACCCAGTTAAGCCACGAATCCACCCCACCCCATTCAATGTGCCCAGACAACTTTCCCCGTCTGTAATTCCGTTCGCCCATCTTTATAGGTCAGCTGAACCGAATACGGATAAACACCGGGCGAGCTTCCCTGCCACAGAAACGAGTTTTTTCCGGTCGTCACGGGCATGTTTTCGGTATAGACCAGGATTCCCGACGGATTGTAAATCAGCAGCCTGACTTCGGTTGGCAGCTCCTTTCGATTCAGGGTAAGCTCAAATTTTACGTAGGTTGTGGCCGGATTTGGATAGGCAAGTAGCTGGACGGGTTCATCCGTTGCCACCACGCCGAAGTCGAGCGTATAGGGCGGCTGCGTGCGATTGCCGGCGGCATCTTTTCCGAAAACGATGAGCTGATAACGCCCGCCTTCATTCAGGACGAGGCTGGTCGTTACCTGAAGTTGATTAGCCGATACAGCAGACACCGCCAACCGGCTTGCCGGTACCTTTTGGGGTACACAGCTCTCGCAGGATTTCAGATATACATCAACGGCGCTGGTGTCTTTGGGAGAGAGCGGGTTTTCATCCAGAATATAAATATTCAGACCAGGGTTTGGTCCAACCATCGTCTGATTCTCCCGCCGTTTGCCATCTACCAATACAGTGATACCGGGACTGATCCGGTCGGGTAATGCATTCAATGGATAGCTGGTACGGGACTGTGCCTCTACCCAGTCAATGTCGATGGTTGCCGTATTATTTGCTTTGCTTAACTCGGCTATCTGGTTGTCCGGGTCGATGGTGACAGCTATTTTTTGTAGCCGCTCATCCTTCGGCAGGGTATACACGAGCGTATCCCGGTAGCGGAAACCAGTAAACCGAAAGGAGCTAGCAGACGATGCTCCATTGATCGTCTTTGTCAGCGATAGGGTAACCGCCTGCCCGGCTACGTACCGGCCGAGGTTCGCCAGCGGCACCACGACTTTGAGCGAATCGCTGTTTTTCAGGGTCGCCCCGGCAACGGTAGCCTGAATGAACATGCCCTTTGGCTCAACCAAAAAGTCGGGGTTAGGTAATGGATACAAGCGCACGGCGGGGTCACCCTGCAACAACATCTGCAGCATCACCGAAATGTCGTACGGGTCTACACCTTCTTTTTCGAGAGCCATGTTCACTTTTTGCTGCACAATACCAAAGGGCATGTCAAGCGTACTGGCATCGGCATATAAACTCGAATAAAGCTTTGTTAAGTAGCGAGTGGTGGGCTGCTGGAAACTCCAGTAGGTATGCGCCAGCACAATGCCAGCCCCTTTCCGGGGAGCCAGCAGCCAATCGGTCGACAGGGTTTTAAAGCTTGAAAAAATCTCACCCACGCCACAGCCATTAAAGATCATGAGCGGATATTGCTGGTTGCGGAAGCCATTTTCGGGGGGCGAAGCAAAACCGAAATTCATGTCGGTAACGGACGGCCCGGCATGCCCAAAAAATGTGATCAGACTAACCCCGTCATTGACCAGGGGGGTTATGTTTATGGGCTCTACTTCGTCCAGCGTGCTTTTACTGAACGAACTTATCTGTCCACCCAACAGTCCACCGGTGTAAATGGTCCCGATGTCGGTAAGCGCTTCTCGCAGCCCGGCGGCTTCGGGTGCTGTTTTCCCGCCACTGATGTGAACAATGTGCTTCCTCCAAAGCCCGTTCGAGGTAGGGGCGTCAAGCTGTTTGACCTTTTCCAGATAGGCCAGTACCTGCTCATTCGTCGTCGCATTGATACGCCCGGTTGGAATAGCGGGCGTGTTGATCGAAAAATTCCCCAAGCCCGACGTCAACAAAATATCGGAACCCGGATAGCCTACCGTCGGCACCAGATCATCGGTGGTCGTTTTGATGGCATACGGATAACTATTGGCCCGGCCGATGAGCAGCAGGTTTTTTACCGACGTATTGGTCAGCAAAAAATCAGCAAATCGCCGGAGAGCCAGCGGACTTTTTTCGCCAAAATTAAATTCATCGTACAGCGAATCGGCCTCGACAATGAGTGGCCTGTAATTTCCTCCCGCAGCCGACGCCCGGTAAGCAGCATACGCCCCCACTGACTGCCGAAGAGATGCGTGCGTAATAATTACGTAATCAACTGGTTTGGCAACGGCAAACGTCAGTTTAACCGACTGTATACTCAGCGGTTTTTTAATTGTATTTGTCAGTAAAATATCCCGATCCTGGGTGGCGTCATTCACCACGACCCGCGTTTGTGCGCCCACAGTTTGTGTCGTCAGATACCGGCCGTTCGCTTTGTCGGTAATATCGTAGGCAACAGATGCCGCTGGCACGTTGGCAATGCTCATCAGGGCGGCCTGACCGGCGTTGGCCGACAGATGAAAAACCTTGCTCGGTTGCCCGAACATATCCAGCACCTGCGGGTAAGTGACCTTTACGTAGGTAATGGAAAAGTTGTTGGTATACGCATTTTTGACCGAGCTAAACCGTACCGTAAGCTGGTCGTTCTTAATGGAAGCCGGGTTGACAACTGCCTGAAATTGCTGACTGGCGTAGCCCATACAGAACAGACCGGCAATTGGCGACGTAGTAGTGGCATCAACCTGAACCTGAATTTGATGGAAGGAATTGTCCCGGCCATTCACCATGCCCTGTAGCGTTACTGGCCCGTTTACGGCGGCCCGCCCCGGCAGTTTCATCTGAACAACACCTACTGAATCGGTCGTGAGCAAACGACCTGACCAGCCCTCGCCCGGCTCAAAATAGCTTTGCTGCAACAGCGGCTCCACCCCTTTCAGATTATTGAACGTATACTCGCTGGTGAATGCCTGTACCGTTTCTTCAACATGAAACGCAGCGGGCGTTAGTCCCTGCGCGGAGGTGTTCAGTTCGACCATCCGCTTACCGGCTAGCGTAGGGCTGCTGGTCAGGAAAAAAGCTGATTTGTCAGAGAAGAGTGTTTGGAAGGGATGCAACCGCTGCTTTGGCCGATAGAGCAGCGAGTCCTGTGCCCCGTCGTTCCCTTCGCCATAGAATTCAATATAATCCTGCGCGTCAAACACACCATCCTGCTGTCCAACCACCCGAATAGCGACCTCCTGCCCCCTGAAGAATAGCTGCCAGCGGGCCGGGTTGGTCAGGAGAAACGACGCATCAGCTGCTTTGATATCCGCATACCCCAGCCGGTAAATACCTGCCTGATTCACGGACACCTTCAGGTAACTCTGGCCGGGCTTTATCCATTCATTGCCGAATCGGCTCTGTGCCAACCCCGCCACCGCATGGATCACAAACCAGATAAACAGTAAACATTTCCTCATATAAAGATGCCCGCGAAGGGAAAGCACTGACTCAACGAACGGTGCAATCGTTCACCAAAGATACCGAAACGTGTGAATTAACAGAGACTTACAGTAATGGTGTTTGACCACAGGCAATCAGGCGTTGGCATTCCCGAATATGTCAGCAAGAATCGGGTTTATCCCGACCAGACTTATGGCGACTTTTGTACAGGTCAACTTACCGAAACGCCGGACCGCTACGATGATGAATACAGACAATCCGCACACCTATCAGCAAATCGCCCTCGCCATCGAACACCTGACCACCCATTACCGGGAACAGCCGTCACTGGCCGAACTGGCCGCGAAAGTCAATCTGAGTGAGTTTCATTTTCAGCGGCTCTTTACCGAGTGGGCGGGTGTCAGTCCAAAGAAATTCGGGCAGTATCTGACGCTCGAACACGCCAAAACCAGATTGCGCCGGGGAGCCCCTCTGGCCGATGCCGCCTACGAAGCAGGGCTATCCGGCACGGGCCGACTCCACGATCTGTTTGTTTCCATTGAGGGCGTAACGCCCGGTCAGTTTAAGCTGGCGGGCTCCGGGCTGGTTCTCACTTACGGCGTTTACGATAGCCCGTTCGGGTCGTATGTGTTGGGGGTTATTAACGAAAAAATC
This sequence comes from Spirosoma aerophilum, assembly GCF_054782495.1. NCBI lineage: Bacteria > Pseudomonadati > Bacteroidota > Cytophagia > Cytophagales > Cytophagaceae > Spirosoma > Spirosoma aerophilum. Next base: position 2,329,585 of record NZ_BAAGSJ010000013.1, read on the forward strand.
GCTTTGCTGCATTTCCTGAGTGAGGGCGATACCGTCGAAACAATTCTGGTAGCCGCCTGGCCCGAAGCTACCCTCAGTCATGACCCTGCTACGCTGCAAGTTATCGCCAACCAGATTTTCCAACCCATTAACCATCCAACTACCGACACCCTTTCACTAAGACCTCCCCTCCCCGTTCTAATGCGCGGCTCCGCTTTTCAGCTTAAGGTGTGGGAGGCTCTGCTGAAAATTCCCGAAGGCCACTTAGCGAGTTACGACCAGATTGCCAATGCCATAGGGCAGCCCTCCGCATCGCGGGCTGTCGGGACGGCCATAGGGTCGAACCCCGTTGGGTATCTGATTCCCTGCCATCGGGTCATCAAAAAGACGGGACTTTTTGGTGGTTACCGCTGGGGTGTTGAGCGCAAACAAGCCATGCTCGGCTGGGAAGCTGCGCGGGTGGAAAAGTAAGGCTTAAGCGTGTTTTTGACACAGATCCTTTCCGAAATGGGATTTGCCTTGTTGGGACTGATTCACTAACTTTTTTTACGTGAATAATGGGTTGGCTCGATCAAAATTTAGCTTTTACGTATGGCTATTGGATCGAATTTTCAACCACATAGGCACAGAGGGCGATGGGGAAGAAAGTTACCCCATCGCCCTCTGTGCCTATGTGGTTGAAAAAAGTCCGAAACCTATTCAATAAGCTCAATTCAACACACATACAGCCATTATTCACGTTTTTTTAGGTAAACTTGGCACAAGAATACCTGAGTCATCCCACCAGCACATTCATGAAAAACATCTCCCGCTGGGCCAGCCAGCACGCCCGAACAGCCATTGCTCTGCTAATTCTTTGCGAAACCGCTAACGCAGCCAATGGTCTGCTGCTGGGTATGAATCTACTGGAAAACTGGTCTGCAGGCTATATAGTACTTTTAATGCTGTTCTTTTTAGGCGGGGCTTTGTTCATACAAACACAATCAGCCCGCCTGGCCAATAAATCGTATTGGGTCATCAGACGGTGGCTTTTCGGAGCGTTCATGACCAACTGCATCCTGTTCACCTTGCTGGGCGGTACTTGGGCGGCTAACGTAGAAAAGTCAACGTTCACCCAAACGGCCCTGGGCAGCCGCCAGCTAGTCGTTCGGTCCGATACAATTGCACCATCACCGAATCTAAAATCAACAAACCCTGCTTATTATGAGACCCCCGTTTCGGCAAAGGAACAACCGGTTAAGGATCAGAGCGGCAAGCGGCTTGGGTTTGTACTGCTATTTTTACTCGGTATTGTACTGACTGTTTATGCGGCCGGGCTGGCGTGTAGTCTGGCCTGCGCCGGTAACGGCACACTTGCGTTTCTAGTCGGGCTTATGGGAAGTGGTATCTTTTACGGCAGTTTCGTTCTGCTAAGTCGTGCTTTTGATAAAATCATCAAGCCGTGGAAGCTTATGACCCGCCCCGAACGCAAACGGGTTTATTTACGCTCACTATTGCTGTTACTCGGTTTCTGGGTACTATCGGCCCTACTGGGCGGACTGGTTCGTTAAGTTGACTGGATTACCTTTTTCAATGCTGTTACACTTTTTTCCAGATCCTCTTCCGTACTCGACGCAAAACCCAGCCGCGTTCCATTGAGCTGTCGGCCGGGAGGGTTATGAAACAGGCCATTCGAGAGGGTTAGTCCTTCCTGAGCCGCCCGTTTGGCCAGCCTGTCCATATCTATTGCGGGGTCAAACCGAGCCCAGACAGCCAGACCGCCATCCGGTTTATTAAATTGAATAACATCGGGTAGTTCAGTCGTCAGCAGGTGGCAGAAGTGATCTCGTCGGGCATGGTAGGTTCGAAGGGTTTTCCGAAAGTGTCGTTTCATATCCCCCGTTTTAAACAGCTGCCCAATAGCAAATTCGAGCATGGGATCACCTTGCCGGTCGATGATGCGCCGAAGCCGGGCCAGTTCATCAATCAGGGCCGTTGGCCCGACCACATAGCCCACCCGAAAAGCAGGCGCCACCGACTTGGTTAGTGAGCCAACATACACGACCATACCCTGTCGGTCGGCGCTGGCCAGTGGCAGAATAGGGCGGCTCAGGTAGTGAAAATCATAATCGTAGTCGTCTTCGAGAATAGCAAAACCAAACTGCTCCGCCAGTTGCAGCAACCGGATGCGCCGACCGGGTTGAAGCGTTACCGTAGTTGGGTAATGATGGTGGGGCGTCACGAATACCATTCGAATGGGCTGGCGGGCACACACCTGGGCTAACGCATCAATATCCATCCCGTGCTCATCGACCGGTACGGTAATCACGGTGGCACCAGCTTTACGAAAGTTCATCGTAGCCCCCGCCCAGGTTGTTTCGCCCACCACCACCACATGACCCGGACGGAGCACCACCTGACTCGCCAGATGCAGACCCATGATGCTCCCACGGGTAATCAGCACATTGGCGTAGGTGGTTTGCAGCCCACGCGTTTCATTCAGATAAATTGACAATTGTTCGCGTAGCAGCGAATGGCCTTTGGTGTCGCCATACCCAAAATGCTGCTGCGGGTTTCCCCACCGGAAATAGGACCGGTATGCCCGACTCAGTTCCTCCATGGGGGCCAGCCGAATATCCGGAAAACCATCGTCCAGCCGCAAACCCATCTGATCAGTCAGCACCGGACGCGCCAGAAAGTCCACGGTTTCGAAGGTATAGCCCGGCTGCTCCGTTCGTGTCTTTCCCGTTGTACCAACATCCGTACCTTCAACCAACAACCCCTGCGGCCTGACTTCCGAAAAGTGAGCGGCTACATAGGTGCCACTCCCCGACCGGCTTTCGAGCCACCCCTGCGCCAGCCCTTCGTCATAGGCCGCCACAACCGTTTGTCGGTTGAGCCCAAGCAACTCCGCCAGATGGCGCGTACCGGGCAATCGCTGCCCAGACGCCAGCGTACCAGACCGTATGAGTTGATTAAGCTGATTACTTACCTGAACGAACACGGGGACAGGTAGCGCCTTGTCGAGCTGAATAAGGGATTTATAAGGAATCATAACCGGACTACCCAGTTTGTAAAAACCGGACGATTTACATAGACCACTAAAACAAGACATTTGCGGAACAAAAAGCAAGTAATTCCATGCAAACTGCCCGCACTACGCCCAGTCGTTTAGCCAAACGAGCTCATTATGACGAAGCTACCATCCATCCTATTCTGGATGAAGCGCTTTTCTGTACCGTCAGCTATGCCGTCGACGGCCAGCCGATGGCGATTCCAACTGCTTTCGCCCGAAAAGGGGATAAATTGTATATTCACGGTTCGGTAGGCAGCCATTTTATCCGGGCCATTGAGCAGGGAATACCCGTCTGTATTTCCGTTATGCTGACGGATGGGCTGGTGCTGGCGAAATCGGCCTTTCACCACTCCGTCAATTACCGCTCGGTAGTGATCTTTGCCAATGCCGAAAAAGTGACCGATGAAACCGAACGAATGGACGCGCTGGCCCTCATAACAGACCACCTCATCCCCGGCCGATGGAACGACCTTCGCCCAACCACCGACAGCGAGATGCGGAAAACAACCGTGCTGGCCTTTTCACTGGTCGAAGCATCGGCTAAAGTTCGGACCGGTGGACCGGGTGATGATCCCGAAGACGAGCATTTACCCACCTGGGCCGGTGTGGTTCCGATGAAAACAGTGCGCCTGACACCCATACCCAAAGAGGGCGATGAACCTATTCCTTTACCCGACTACCTTGCATGAGACTCGTTGACCTAACGGCTGAGAAAAATTACGATTATCAGACATTTATACTGACGGGGTTAACAGCTTTCCGAAACTACTTTCGCATCAGCCCGAACGATCAGTTGAATGAGCCTTTCCCAACGCAGGGCTTACCTGACAGTTTCACGCTGGGCCTACTTACGGACTCCGACGAGTTGGCGGGGGTGGTGAGTTTTCAGCGCGAAGGGCAAACCCGCGAAAAAATCAGGCATAAAGGATTGCTTTTCCGCATGTATGTGGCACCCGCCCACGCAGGAAAGGGTCTTGGCCGAATGCTGCTGGAAGAAACCATTCGACGTGCGCGTTTGCTTCCCCACATGAAGCAGATCAATCTAACATGCGCATCGACAAACGAGGTGGCTAAGCGACAATATGAGAAAGTTGGATTTCGAACATTCGCCCTGGAAAAAAATTCACTTTACGATGAGGGCACCTACCACGATGAAGTACAAATGGTTCTTTTTTTAGCCGAATAGGACCACTCCATTTCAATAACTCGACTACTATGTACGTCCCCAAAACCTTTCAGGTAACTGACCAGCCCACACTTTTGCAATTTATCCGGGATAACTCCTTTGCATTGCTCGTCACAACGGGCCATGATGGCGTTCCGGTAGCCACCCATCTGCCAATTGAACTGTTGCCCACACCTGACGGTCAGTTTCATCTGGTTGGGCATATGGCAAAAGCCAACCCGCAAGCAAAGCTATTGGGTGACAACAAGCCTGCACTCGCTGTTTTCTCGGGGGCTCACAGCTATATATCCTCCTCGTGGTACGATCATGTGAATGTACCCACCTGGAATTACCTGTCCGTTCAGGTTACGGGTCGTACGAGCTTACTATCTGACGATGAGACACTGGACTTTTTACGGCAGCAAGTCGATACATATGAGGCACGCTCCAAATGCCCGGTATCTGTCGACAGCATGACAGAAGCTTATGTCCGGAAGGAAATGCGGGGCGTTGTTGCCTTCCGTATGACGCTCGATACCCTACAGGGAGCCGCTAAATTGAGCCAGAACCGCGACGATAAAAATTACAGTAATATCATAACAGAACTTCATCAGACCGGTGATGCAAACGCAGCACATGTTGCCCGGGAAATGGCTTCCCGCCGGTCGATGTTTATTCAGGATTCGGCCATTAACAGGTCAGTCGATGAATAAACCTTCTGCTTTATAATGCTTATTTAGCCAATTCACCCCAGTTCTAAACGGACGTATGCCCACAGCGGAAAACATAGCTGATTCTAAAAAGGTTGAACCAGCATGGCATCGTCTAAAACAGCAATTTATACCGCCCTGGGGGCTAATCTGATTATCGCACTGACAAAATTCATAGCGGCTGGCGTAACCGGAAGTTCGGCTATGGTTTCGGAAGGCATTCACTCCCTGGTCGACACGCTGAACGAAGTGTTGTTGCTGTTGGGGCTAAAACGGAGCCAGAAACCAGCGGATGCCAAACGCCCTTTCGGTTATGGACGAGAACTGTATTTCTGGTCGTATGTCGTATCGCTGTTGATCTTCGCCGTTGGCGGGGGCGTTTCCTTTTACGAGGGTGTCAGCCACATCCGCCACCCCGAACCGATTGAGAGCCCGCACTGGAATTACATTGTCCTGGGCATTGCTTTTCTCTTAGACGGCTACTCGCTGATTACCGCCTTCAAGGCGTTTAATGCCCAGCGCGGTGATCAGCCATTTTGGTCGGCGGTGAAAGCCAGCAAAGACCCCGCTACGTTTGTCGTGCTGTTTGAAGATGGCTCCGACGTGCTGGGGTTGATCATTGCCTTCCTCGGGGTATTCCTTGGCCATCAGTTGAATAACCCGTATCTGGATGGAGCGGCATCGATACTGATCGGCATTCTGCTGACGGCGGTAGCCCTGTTACTGGCTCACGAAAGCCGTAGTCTGCTCATGGGCGAAGGGGCCGACCCGGCGATTGTTCAACAGACGGTAGCACTCACCGAAGCCGACTCTGTCGTGGAAAAAGCGGTGCAAACATTAACTTTCCAGATGGGGGCCAATGATGTTGTTCTCATTCAGCGGGTGGTATTTACGCCCGGGATCACTCAGGAGGAGCTTACTCAGGGAATAAGCCGTATCAGAGAAGCGATTCAGACTGCCGAACCAAGTATCCGGCAACTATTTATTGAGCCTGTAAACGCTACGGCTTAAGTCCATTCGCTCCGCATGCATGACTTTTCAGGGGCAGCGCTGCAAGGCAGCAACTCCCAAAGGGATCATAACCAGCATATGTCATACCATATTGAGCCAACAGAGAGGGGTGTACAAACGCCCTATCATGAATAGGCAACGTTTGTACACCCCTCTCTGTTGGTTTCTCCCTAAATTCTACTTCAGTGCAGCATAGTTAAGTTGCCCAACGAGAAGCTTGTGCATCTGCTGCCAGGTATTGTCCCACGACTGTTCCTGAAGAAATGCGTCCAAAGCTGTTCTGTCTGACGTAGCGGCATACCGAATCATCTGGTCAAGCGCATTTTCAATGACGGAGGCTGAATCGGCCACCAGTACCTGATCCCAACCGCCATAGGTACGTTTTACATCGCGAATAGGCGTTGACACTACCGGCAGACCGGCCGCCAGATATTCCGGCGTTTTGGTTGGACTGATATACCGGGTTGCTTCATTAATGGCGAAGGGCATCAGGGCCGCATCCCAGTTGCTGAAGTAAGCAGGTAATTCCTGATAATCTTTCATGCCCAGATAATGCAGATTTGGGCCCTGGGGCAACGAGGCAGGATCTATTTTCACTACCGGCCCAAGAAGGACAAACTGCCAGTTTGGCAAACGCCCGGCTAATTCTCCGAGTAAGTCGAGGTCTATACGCTCGTCGATAACACCACTATATCCAATTCGGGGGCCAACCAGATGTTGCTGATCGGCCGGGTCGGGCATCTTGTGACGGGCCCGGACAAAATGTTGATAGTCGATACAGCTTGGGAAAGCAAACACATGTTCGTGTCGGGAAAGCTTGGCCTCATACAGGCTATAGCCGCCGGTAAAGACCATATCAGCACGGGAAAGCAATCGTTTTTCCTGATCCAGCAACTGCGGTGAAGCACCCTTGAACGCCGACAGCTCATCCATACAATCATAGATAGTCAGTTGAGGCTTCAGGTGGTCGGTAAACTGCATCGCCATTGGCGTATAATACCAACTGATAAAGTTTCGGATATTCTCCTGATCGAGCAGTTGACTCACCAACTGGCGCTGAAGCCGGATAGCAGTCTCATGGTCTGTTCCATGCGGCAAATGAGGTACTACCACCCGGATGTTCTCGGATACCGATCGAATGTCAAGGTGGAGTGTGTCGTGCCATTTTGGCTCTTCAACATACCATACCCGCCCCTGTTTGCCAGCTCGGCTTAACAGGTGCTGGGGACGCTGGTAGACGAAATCCCATCGCAAATGAGAAAAACAGACAATGTCCAGGCCGCCGTTCGACAACTGGCCGGACAGCAAAGGTATATGGTGTTCTAATTGGGTCGATGTATTAACGAATTGCTTCGGGGTTATGCTGGACGCATCACTTTTCTTATCGGTAACCATAGGGAGTTAGTAGACGTTGAGAGTTGGCAAAGCCATAAGCTTTGTGACGCACTATTGAGTCGCATCTTGACAAACAAATGATACGACATGTGTCTTTTTTGATCGCTGTTTAGTGAGGATACGGCCCGGCCCTCTACGTCGTGACCATTGCCTAAATAAATGTCAAAGCACGACGGTAAAGGCGTTGCCCCGCTCATGCCACGTTCTGGAATCGCTCTTGTTCACGAAAGCAACCGCCGACCTGTCCCATCTGGCAGGCTGACGTATAAACCCGGAACTAATCGCCCGGAAAACGGTTTATGTGCATGAAACAAGTTCAACAAATAAACTCATTTCAGTCATGGCAGCAGGAACACATGCCGTAGAAGCAACCGACGCGAACTTCAACGATCTTATAAATTCTGACAAACCCGTTTTAGTAGATTTCTGGGCCGAGTGGTGCGGTCCTTGTAAAATGATCGGACCCGTTGTTGAGCAACTGGCCGGTGAATACGAAGGCAAAGCCATTGTAGCGAAAATGGACGTTGACCAAAACGCCCAGGTACCTGCCAAATTTGGTATCCGCAGCATCCCAACCCTGATGATATTTAAAAACGGACAGTTGGTCGATAAAGTAATTGGTGCCGTTCCCAAAAACGTACTGGAGCAAAAGCTGCAGGGCGCTATGGAACCCGCAACGATCTAATTTTTTTGCTTAAAAAGAAAGCCCATCCTGATAATCAGGATGGGCTTTCTTTTTAAGCAAAAAGGAGAAAAGGGAGGAGGGTAGGAAAGGGAGAAGGCAACAGCAATGCGCTACCTATCTCCCTTTCCTACCCTCCTCCCTTTTCTCCTCAAACTTATACCAACATCCGCATCGGATCTTCGAGCAGTTGTTTGAACGTTTGCAGGAACGAAGCGCCGGTAGCGCCGTCTACCACGCGGTGGTCGCAGGAAAGGGTTACTTTCATGACGTTCGTTGGTTTAGCAATGTCGCCTTCAAATTTCACGGTCTGCTTAATACCACCTACAGCCAAAATACATGAATCGGGCGGGTTAATGATGGCCGTGAACTCTTCGATACCGAACATACCGAGGTTCGAGATTGAGAACGTGCTCCCCTCCCAGTCTTTCGGCTGGAGCTTCTTGTCCTTGGCTTTACCTGCCAGATCTTTCACTTCGCCCGAAATGGTCGACAGCGTCTTCTGATCGGCATTCCGCACCACGGGTACCAGCAAGCCCTCATCGACCGCCACCGCGACACCGATGTTTACATACTTGTATTTGCGGATCTTGTCGCCCAGCCAGGATGAGTTGACATTCGGGTGTTGTTTCAGCGCCAGAGCAGCTGCCTTGATCACGAAATCGTTGAAGGAAACTTTAACCGGGCTGATGCCATTAACCGTACCGCGCAGTTCCATCGCCTTGTCCATGGTGATCTCCATGGTCAGGTAGAAATGCGGAGCGGTAAACAGACTCTCGCTTAGTCGACGGGCAATGGTTTTGCGCATCTGGCTAACCGGAACATCTTCATAGTCTCCCCCAACGGAGGTTGCGGCGGGTGTTGGTGCCGGAGCGGGCGCCGGCGTTGCCGCTGCGGCTGGTTGCGCTACAGGGGCTGCTGGCTGAGCGGCCGGGGCTGCTTTGCCCGGAACAAACGATTCAACATCGCTTTTCACGATGCGCCCTTCCGGACCGCTACCCTGCACCTGTGCCAGATTAATACCTTTCTCTTCGGCAATCCGTTTGGCCAGCGGAGAAGCTTTTACCCGACCGTTCGAGCTAACCGCATCGCCTTCGCCACCGGCATACGACAGATCCGTATCCGCATTGGCGGGCAAACTGGCTTGCGGATTCTGCTCTGCCGTTGCACTTCCACCCTGCCCGGTAGCTGCCGGAGCAGGAGCCGCGCTGCCACCATCCAGCAGCACTTTAAAGTTGGCACCTTTTTCACCCACGACGGCAATGACTTCGTCGACCGCAACGGATGAACCTTCTTTTACTCCTATATACAGTAATGTTCCTTCTTCATAGGCTTCGAGGTCCATGGTCGCTTTGTCGGTTTCGACTTCGGCCAGCACATCACCCGATTTCACGGTATCGCCTTCTTTTTTATGCCACGCCACAATGGTACCCTCCGTCATGGTATCGCTCATTTTCGGCATCCGAATAATCGACGCATTGACGTTTTCTGCGGGAGCTGCTGAAACCGCTTTTGCATCGGGCAGCGTCGTTGCGGCTTCGCTACTTACGCTATTGGCTGGTGCAGGGGCTGGCTCTGGCTTAGGAGCTGGTGCGGCCTCCTGGCTTCCTCCACTCGATCCGTTGAGCACGGCTTTATAATCTTCACCATCCGCACCGATAACGGCCAAAACGCCATCTACCGGAACAGAAGCGCCCTTTTCGACACCAATATAGAGCAATGTACCCTCGTCGTATGCTTCGAGGTCCATGGTCGCTTTATCGGTTTCAACTTCGGCCAGTACGTCGCCGGACTTTACTTTATCGCCCACTTTTTTGTGCCACTCCGCAATGACGCCTTCGGTCATTGTGTCGCTCATTTTGGGCATTCGGATTAATTCAGCCATAATTAGCTATGTATGTAATCGGGTTATACGAAAGGACTTGCCGAACCGCCGGGTCGGGTCGCCGAAGCGGTTGAGTCCCAAAATTAGCGGAAAGCAATTAATGTTAGCCTAAATCAGCAATTAAAGTGCGTTCTTAGTCTATTGTTTTAGCGTAACACTCTTTTCAAGCATTTCGTTAAGCGTCAAAAAGAGGCCCTCTGACTCATTCCTCTCCTTCCCATTCTTTTTTTTATTCAACCCACAACACTAACCCTTTCAGATATCCGCCTTCGGGGTGGAACAGGCTAACCGGGTGATCGGCGGGCTGACTCAGATGATGCAATACGCGCACCTGGCGACCGGCCTCAATGGCAGCTGCTACAATCGTATTATAAAATAACTCACGGTCTACCACCTGCGAGCAGGAGAAGGTAAATAATAGCCCCCCTTTGGCAACCCGGCGTAATCCCTCGGCATTCAGACGCTTGTAGCCCTGAACAGCCCGGTGCCGCGCCGATTGGCTTTTGGCGTAAGCAGGCGGGTCCAGCACGACAATATCATAGACCTGATCATGATTTTTCAGGTAATGCATCACATCGTCGGCAAACGCCTGGTGTCGCTCCTCATTCTCCCCGAAATTAGCGGTAATATTTTGATTGGTCAGGTCGATAGCTTTTTGAGAAACATCGACTGAATGAACGGATTTAGCCTCTGCTTTGAGCCCGTACACCGAAAACCCACCCGAATAGCAGAACGCATTCAGCACCTGTTTACCCTTTGCGTACCTGGCTAACAGTGCCCGGTTATCGCGTTGATCCAGGAAGAAACCTGTTTTCTGTCCCGTTATCCAGTCGACCAGAAAGGTATTGCCATTCTCCTGTACCGGATGCGGAACCGGCGTTCGTCCATACAGATAGCTGTTCGTCACGGTAGCACCGTATTCGTCGGGGAGGGTATCAGCGCTTTTGTCGTATACGGCCTTTAGTTCATGCCCAAAAACAGCTTTCAATGCTTCGGTGATGGTATCCCGCTCCCGGTGCATTCCAATGGAGTGTGCCTGCAGCACAATGACGCCGTTGTACATGTCCAGAATCAGGCCCGTACAGCCGTCGCCCTCCCCATGAACAAGCCGGTAGCAGTTGGTTGGTCCAGCATCCCGGTCGCTGGTAACGATGGCCTGCCGTACCGTTCGGATGTGAGCCAGCTTTTTCGTCCAGTAGGGCAAATCAGGTGTAACGGGTCCGCCAGCCGTAGCTGCGAACGAAAACACACGTACCGCAATACTTCCGTCGTGGTAATGCCCGGTGGCGAGGTAGTTTTTTTTGCTGTCAAATACTTCGACCACGTCTCCGTCGGCCAGATTCCCCTCGTAGCGACTAATAGCACGGGAGAATACCCAGGGGTGAAATCGCCGGAGAGGTTCGTCGCGTCCGGCTTGCAGATATAATTTAGAGAACGTCATTCGTAGTCAAGAAAGACCACAAAGATACACCACTGTTCTTTCTCATTGTCTAACCCCTCTGTTAAACAGGGCAAGAGTTGGGCTGCATAAAATATTTTTGGCCGTTTTGCGTAGAAGCACTCCATATTTACGTTTTTAACCAGCAAACTTTTACCAACCATGCAACGACGCAGTTTTCTAAAACAGTCCGGCTTATTGACCGCCGGCGCCTTGACCCTCAGCCAAACCAATCTTTTGGCAAACGCACCCGCCAAACTGATCAATCCGTTTGGTGTTCAACTCTACAGTGCGCGTGATGTGCTGCCGAAAGACCCAAAGGGCATCATGACACAGTTAGCCAACATGGGCTACAAACAATTCGAGAGCTTCAGCGGGGCGCAGGGCTTTTTGTGGGGTCTGGAACCCAAAGAAATGAAGTCGTTTTTGGATGGTCTGGGCGTGAAAATGGTGAGCACGCACTTTAACTTCCGGGGCGACATGGAAAAGCCTGATGGCCTGAAGAAGAGCATTGAGATGGCCCACGGTGCCGGGTTAACGTATTTGCTTTGCCCTTATATTGGGCCCCAGAAAACCTGGGACGACTGGAAAAAAATTGCCGACATGTTCAACAAAGCGGGTGAAGAAGTCAGCAAGGCGGGCCTGAAATTCGGGTACCACAACCACGATTATTCATTCCGGCCCCTTGATGGCAAACTTCCCCAAGAATACCTGCTGGCCAACACCGACCCTAAGAACGTGATGTTCGAGCTGGACCTGTGCTGGATCGACGTGGCTGGCGTGAACACAGCCGAGCACCTCAAAAAGTACGGCAAACGGTATGAGTTATGCCATGTGAAGGACTACACGGTTCAAGCGGGCAAGCCAGTACAAAATGACCTGGGCAAAGGCAACGTCGATTTCAAGAAAACGCTGCGCGTTGCCATGGACAGCGGCATTAAGTACTTCCTCGTCGAGCAGGAAGAGTATGCTGAATCGCCGATGGTGAGCCTGAAGAACGACGCTGAGTATATGAAAAAATTAGCGGTGTAGTCTGAACCGGGATTTATGAGATTTTTATGATTAATATGATTTTCTAATTACTGGGTAAACCAACAAAATCATGTTAATCATAAAAATCCCATAAATCCCGGTTCAGATTACTATTCCTCCCTCACCTTAAACAACCGCTTCAGCCAGCCTTTCTTTTCTTCGGCATCTTCTTTCTGCTCCTGATCGGTAAGCTGATAGTTAGCCAGGGCCCTCATATCGGGCTGCCCGGCATCGACCCAGCAGGTATACCAGAAATCGCCCACCATTTTTACGGATGCCCGCATCTGGCGTTCGACCTGCCCCCGCAAACGGTCATGGTACTGTTTCGAGAAATCGGCCGAATAAACTTTAGTCGTAATACCATTCCGCTCCTCAAAGCCGAACTTCCGGGTTTCGCCTATTTCTTGGGTTAGTAGCTGTTCCACCCGCAGCACAGAGTCCAGAGCCGCATTGGCATTGAAAACCGCACGCCAGGCCGCTTTCTGCGGTGAATATATGTACTCGGCCTGTCCGGTCAGGAAATCATACTCCGTACTGAATAACTCGGGCAAGCGGGACTCCCAAAATCCGTGAATGCCCTGCTGACCTGTTAACTGTCCATTGTAGTTACGGGTCGTATGAAGGGGAACGTTGGCATCGGCAATGTAATGACCCAGATCAGCGGCAACGCGCAGAATCCGTCGAACATCGCGTTGCCTGAAGGCTTCCGTTAACTGATATTTTGTCAGTTGAATTTGCCAGGGCACCAACCCATGAAGCGCCAGTGAGTCTTCTCCATACCGTTCTGTAGCATCCTTATAAAATCGTGGCAGCGTTGCGGCTGTCGTATCGGCATATGCATCCAGATCGATAAAATGGCGTGGGGCCTCTCCTATCACCGCATAGCGACGCTTGTCGGGGTTGACGGCATTATCGGCCAGAAAATTTACGTGTTTCTTAAAGAAAGGCATCATCTCAACCGGCAACGTAAATACAGCCAGCCGATTTATCTGCTGATGCGCAAAGAAGCCCCACAGCGGATGCTGCCAGACTGGATGGCTCCGGGCTGGATCGCCCCCGGCTGGATGGCCCCATAATGGCCGCTCTCCACCCTGCCCAACTTCCGTTAAATGGTCAATCCCCCCCCCGTGTTTAGCCATAGGTACGCCTTGCGAAAAGGGTACCCTTTTACGCGTTGATTTTTGGCGGTTATCGGCTTGACAGACAGTTTTTTTAAGCTTGTTGGCACTACCCAAGGCAAAGCTTCCAAAAAAAATATTTACAAAAATTAGCAACCAAATAAAACGTTTGTACATTTGACTAATCATGGTACTTTACAGACAAATTGTTTAACTATTCAATTAAAGCACCATGCATTTCAAAACAAAATTTGGTCAAAATAACAAATCGCGAATAACATGAATGCCAAGTCCAAGGGATATACCCTAATTGTAGTGTTGATCTGTACATTTGCTTTAACAATCTATGGCGCTTACTCACCTGCCAGAAAAGCTCAGAAACAGCAAATTGTGTGTGTTAAATTCAAAAAAGGGGTTGAAAATGCAGCAGTTGAGCAGCATATGAATGGTTTTGCAGCCCTAAAGCACGAAATTCCACAGATCGTTAATTATACGTCAGGCAAGACAATTTTGCCAAATCAGGCCGTTGCAGACTATGACGTAGTGCATTATCTTACGTTTCAGTCGGAAGCTGATATAAAAACTTTTGAGAACAGCCAGGCTTACAAAGAATTCGTTAAAGACAACCAGGTTATCTGGGAAAAAACGTTGACTGTCAACGCTGATATTCGTCAGTAAAGCGAAGTAAATCAAGAATTTCGGTTGGAACAGTTGGTTGTTCCAACCGAAATTCTTATTTTTGCGCCCTTATATCGAGACAACGATCACATTTTATATACCAATGGCAAATCACAAGTCATCAAAAAAAGCAATCCGGTCGAGTGCCAAGAAGCGTCTGTTGAACCGTTACCAGAACGTAACAACCCGGAACATGGTAAAGAAACTTCGTCTTACAACCGACCACGCCATGGCCGTTGAATTGTTCAAGACTGTTTCGTCGGCTCTGGACAAACTCGCCAAGCGTAACATCATCCATAAAAACAAGGCCTCTAACAACAAGTCGAAACTGGCTCGTTTGGTAAATGGTCTGAAAACTGCTCAAGCTTAATTGTAGCGAGTGGTTGGTCCGGTTAGTCGTTCATAAAACACAATACGTTGTGTATTAAACAGTAACCCTACGAATCAACCATTTTTTGGCAGATACTGAGTCATTCGAAACCTTACCTTTTTGTGGGTAAGGTTTTTTTGTGCACTTTGTCGTCGAAAGTAGTACAACAATTGACTTATACGCATGTCGTACCCAACATCCGGCACGATTCAAAGCTGGGCAGAAGAAGACCGTCCGCGGGAAAAACTCACCCTTAAGGGCAAAGCCGCCTTATCTGAGGCTGAACTGATTGCCATCCTGCTAAACTCCGGGACTGTCGATCTAACGGCGGTGGACGTAGCTAAAATCATTCTTAAAAGCGTTAATAACAATTTGAATGATCTGGCAAAGTTGAGCATTAAAGACCTCTCAAAGTTTCGGGGCATTGGCCAGGCGCGCGCCATTACCATCATTGCCGCCCTCGAACTGGGCCGCCGACGCAAGGAACAGGATCGCCCACAACGCGCGCGCGTCACCTGCTCCCGCGACGCCTACAATGAGATGATACCGCACCTGATGGATAAGCCCCATGAAGAATTCTGGATTTTGCTGATGAATCGGGCTAACGAAATCATGCGACCCGTTCAGATCAGCACAGGAGGTGTTTCCGGAACAGTCGCTGATCCGAAATTAATTTTCAAACAGGCTATCGAACACCTGGCTTCGTCGATGATTCTCTTCCACAATCATCCATCAGGAAACCTGGCCCCTTCTCAGGCAGATAAAGATTTAACCCGCAAGCTAAAAGATGCCGGTCGGCTTCTGGATATTCCCGTTCTCGACCACCTGATTTTTACCGACAAAGCCTATTTCAGCTTTGCTGACGAGGGGATTCTATAAGGGTTTAGGGATGCCTCTGGAGCAAAGATGGCTATTAGTTATTACTGACCTCAGAGTTTCAATCCCCGCTTTAGTTCAGGGTAGCTCAGCTGACGAACATCACCGGGTTGCATGCCCTCAGCCGTTAACTCTTCTATGGCCCAGCGCACCAGTCGCAGGGTTGGGAATCCTACGGCCGCCGTCATTTTCCGAACCTGCCGGTTTTTACCTTCGTGGAGCGAAATGGATAGCCAACTGGTGGGAATGCTGGCCCGAAAACGGATAGGTGGATTTCGCTCGGGCAAACCGGGCTCCTCCATACGGATGGCCTTTCCGGGCAAGGTGTCGTATGCTTTTCCATCGACCGAAATCTTAACCCCTTCTGACAATCGCTGGCAGGCCTCATCCGTCAGCGCACCGTCAACCTGCACATAATAAGTACGGTTGTGCCGGAATTTCGGATTCAGCAAACGGTGGTTAAGCTGTTTATCGTTGGTTAGCAATAATAACCCCTCACTATCCGCATCGAGCCGCCCAACTGGATATACATCGGTCGGAAAATCGAAATCCAGATCAGCCAGCGTCGGCTTATCACCCTCCCGGCTAAATTGAGAGAGCATGAGGTAGGGTTTGTAAATGAGGAAATACATGAGTGAAAGAGCGAAAGAATGAAAGAGTGAGTAAGCGAAGCTCCCATTTGTTATAATTCACTCTTTCATTCTTTCGCTCTTTCACTTATTGACAACCACACCGGGCAATGATCGGCATGCACGGCGTCGGGTAGCATGGTGCAGTCGATGATCTGATCGCGGAGGTTATCGGTGAGGGACGCGTAGTCGATGCGCCAGCCTTTGTTATTGGTACGGGCACCGGCGCGGTAGCTCCACCAGCTATACGCTACATCGTCGGGGTGTTTATACCGAAATCCGTCGGTCATGCCGCTGGCAAACCAGCTATCCATCCAGGCCCGCTCTTCGGGCAGAAACCCGGTTGTGTTCTTATTGCGAACCGGGTCGTGAATATCGATGGCGTTATGCGCAATGTTGTAATCGCCGACGACAATAAGCTTTGGCCGCTCTTTTCGCAGTTCCTCCACAAATTGATAGAAATCCCGCAGAAACTCCATTTTAACACCCTGTCGAACCTCGCCGGTCGTGCCGGATGGAAAATAACAGTTCAGCAGCGTCAGATCGCCAAAGTCGGTACGAAGGATACGGCCTTCGCAATCATAAACGGGTAACCCACAGCCCAGCACTACGTTTGTTGGGGCTATTTTCGAGAATGTCGCTACCCCAGAATAGCCTTTCTTTTCGGCTGCATGCCAATGGTATTGATAGCCCAATTGCTCAAATACGGATAAGTCGACAACATCGGTCGTCGCTTTTACCTCCTGAAAGCAGAGAATATCAAACTGGTTTTGGGCAAGCCAGTCAATCAGGCCATTACGAATAGCCGCCCGAATGCCGTTTATGTTGTAGGAAATAAGTTGCATAGCTGTATAAAGGCAAAGTCGCAAAGGTAAGCGCAAAGAGGGCAAGGGACATAACATTGTAGCCCCTGCCTTCTTTGCGCTTACCTTTGCGACTTTGCGTGTGTTTTACTTACGATACCAGTTCACCCTCATTGGGAACAGCTTTCTTTTTGTCAGTGAACATCAGCACAAATACGATCAATACCGCAGCGGCAATACCCGCCGGAACGAGCCAGAAACTAGTCCAGTTTACGGTATCTCCAACCTTGAACATATCTTTTACTACCCCAGAAAGATAAGAGCCAATACCCATTCCGATGCCATAGGTAGCCAGTGAAATCAGTCCCTGTGCCGATGACTTAATTTTTTCTCCCGCTTTATTGTCGGTATAAATCTGGCCCGTAACAAAAAAGAAATCGTAGCAAACGCCATGTAATACGATCGCCAGATACAACATCCACTCGCCGGAACCGCCATCGCCATAGCCAAAGCAGATAAACCGGACAATCCAGGCCACCAGACCCACGATCAGCATTTTCTTAACACCCAGACGCGTATAAGCCAGCGGAATCAACAGCATAAAAATCACTTCGGATGCCTGCCCCAGCGACATTTTGTTCTCCACATTCTGCATACCACCATCGGTTAGCGAGGGGTTGGCCATGGCGTAATAGAAAGAGAGGGGAATACAGATAAGTACCGATGACAGAAAGAAAATAGCAAACGACCGATCTTTAAATAATTTGAATGCATCTAATCCCAGAATCTGGGTAACAGATGTAGACACAGTGGCCTTTGGTGGAGTATCGGGCAGAAAAAAAGAGAATATACCAAGTACAACTGCCGAATACATTGACAATTGAAAGATGGTCACTTTATCGCCAAAGCCATAATAGCCGACTATGTTTGTGACAATGATCCATGAAACAGTGCCTAATACCCGAATACCCGGAAATTCTTTTTCGGGGCTCTTCATCTGCTGCATGGCAATAGATGAGGTAAGGGCCAGCGTTGGCGCAAACGTCAGGCAGTACACCAACAGTACCCAGAAAAACTGGTCTGCATCATTAACCTGAATGAGAAAATAGAGAATAACAGCTCCCACCAAATTCAGTATTCCCAGTACTTTTTGGGCCGCGAAATAACGGTCAGCAATCATTCCTACAAAGAACGGGGCGATGAGCATAGCAATTGAAAAAGTCGCAAAAGCGGCTCCCTGCTGTATGCCAGTAGCATGGAGTTGTGTTTCAAGATATTTTGTTACTTGTCCGTACCAGGCGCCCCACACAAAAAACTGGAGGAACATCATGACGGACAGCTTGACGCGGGTCGTTGACAGCATCGTAGAATAAGTAGTTAAAGTTTAAGCCAATGAAGGTAACGAACACCCGTCAGCCCTGCAAGCCGATTACCCCCGAAAGTTACCGATGGAGCAAAAATGAATTTTAATCTTTTTATCCATACTGCAACTTGCTACACGTTATACAAGGCAGGTTCAGTAACTTTACGAACTATCTGACTAATCATTTTGCATGAAAAAGCAACTCATTACCCTTTTGGCACTTGTGGCCATTCCGGCTTTATCCTTTGCCCAGACAGCCGACGAAGTGATCAATAAAAACGTTACTGCCCTGGGCGGTGCCGACAAATTAGCTGCCGTAAAAACGGTTCAGTTCGAGCAGAGCATGAGCGTTATGGGAATGGACATGAAGGGCAAAGTAACAACTATCATTGGCCAGTCATCCCGGACAGACATATCGGTCATGGGCCAGCAGATGACGCAGGTAGTTGATGGTGACAAAGGCTGGGCCATTAATCCCATGGCCGGTTCCTCCAGCGCCCAGACCCTTCCGGACGATCAGGTAAAACTGCAGAAGGCTAACACGTATATCATTGGTACTGAATTAGCTACTGCTAAAACCAACAAATACCCGGTTGAACTGGTCGGGAAGGAAAAGCTGAATGACAAGGACGTCTTTAACCTGAAAGTAACCCGCCCCGAAGGCGTTGTCAATTACTATGTCGATGCAGCCACGTATCAACTGGCGGGTAGCAGAGCCACTATCAGTGTTCAGGGCCAGAGTGGTGAAATTAAATCGCAGTATGGCAATTATAAAACGATTGAGGGATTAACCATTCCGTCCACCGTTGAACTTAACAGCCCGGCTATGCCCGCTGCCATTACCATGACATTGTCGAATATAGTATTCAACCCTAAGGTAGATTCGACCATTTTCGCCATGCCCAAGTAATTGACACCCTTTCTATAAAAAAAGAGCCGCAATACATTGCGGCTCTTTTTTTATAGACCAACTATTCACTGGCTATTTCTGCTTTTTACCAAAGTGAATTCCGATATTTGAGAATTAGACAACCTGGTTCTCATGCAACAACCTCTCCCTATTAAAACTGCCTGCCGAATGCTTTTTCTGGCATTTGGTGTAGCCACCGCTCAGGCTCAATCGAGTTCAACACCTGCCCTCAGTGGCTTTGTGCCCGCCCGGCAAGCCGCGCAGGTTAAACTCGAAAGCGAATTCAAAGCCAAGCAATCGACTGCTGCTTTCAAAGCCCATCTCGAAAAGCTCAGTAGTGTCCCGCACCTGACGGGCTCGAAGGAGAACGAGCAGGTGCGGGACTACATCGCCGAAACCATGCGCAAGGCAGGTTGGCAGGTCGATATTTACCCGCACGACGTACTACTGCCCAAAGGCCCCGGCGAAATTGCGGTTGAAGTGGTGGAACCCATTCGCCAACCGCTCAACATCCGGGAGTTTCTGTTTAAGGAAGATAAATACAGCAGCGACCCGCGACTCACTCCCGGCTATAATGCCTGGTCGGGTTCGGGCGACGTCACCGCTGAAGTTGTGTACGCCAATTATGGTCGGAAAGAAGATTTCGAACAGTTAAAAGCGATGGGCATTTCGGTTAAAGGCAAAATAGTGCTGGCTCGCTACGGAGGAAATTTCCGGGGCTATAAAGCCCAGTTTGCCCAGGCCGATGGTGCCGTTGGCGTTATTATCTTCACCGATCCGGCCGACAGTGGCTACATGCGTGGACTGACCTTTCCCGAAGGCCCGTATTACAGCGAAAGCGTCATTCAGCGTGGCTCGCTGCTAACGACGCCCTACACGGGCGATCCCCTCACCCCCGGCGAAGCGGCTTTACCGATGGACGCCAAGAACACCCCCAAACGGCTCGACCAGAATGCCGTTGGTCTGCACAAGATACCCGTAACCCCTCTGCCCTACGGTTCAGCAACTGAAATTCTGAAACGCATGACGGGGATTAGATCCGTTCCTGCCGGTTGGCAGGGCGGCCTTCCGTACACCTATCGGCTGGAGGGCGGTCCCGCGTTGAAAGTTCGACTGATGGTAAAGCAGGAGAAAACGATTCAGCGCATTTATCAGGTTGTCGGTACACTGACGGGGTCCGAGTTTCCCGACGAGTGGATCATTGCCGGTTGCCACTACGATGCGTGGTCGTACGGTGCCACCGATCCCAACTCGGGCACCGCTATGTTGCTGAGTATGACCGAAACGATGGGCAAATTGGCCAAAGCCGGTCAGCGCCCCCGTCGGACCATTAAGGTATGCCATTGGGATGCCGAAGAGCCGGGTGTAATTGGCTCAGCCGAATGGAGCGAGCAGTTCCGTGATGAACTGTCGCAGAAGGCCGTCGCGTATATGAATTACGATGCCGCTGTTTCGGGACGGACGTTCGGGGCAAGTGCGTCACCTTCCATGAAAAAACTGATTATTGAAGCTACCCAGGCAGTGCAATATCCCGATTCCAACAAAACGGTTTATCAGCACTGGATGGGTAAATCGGCGGTGGGAAATCCAACCCGCGTAACCGGTTCGTCGGCCCCCGCCATGGTAGCCGGTGAGCCAACCATTGGTAATCTGGGCGGTGGCTCAGATCATATTGCCCCTTACATGCACATCGGGATTCCGTCGTTAAGTGCCGGTATGGAAGGCCCGACCCTCTACCATTCGCAGTATGACGATTTGTATTTCTACGACAAATTTGCTGATCCAACGTATAAGATGGGTCCGATGATGGAACAGGTTGTGGGCACCATGACCATGCGGCTGGCCAACGCTGACCTGGTACCGTACGACATTGCCCGGTATCCAACTGATCTGGCGGTTCACCTGAAAGCGGCCGAACGAGCCATTCAGGCCTACGCGCCAACGTACTCGATCAATCCGCTCCTCAACGTAGTAGCCGATCTGAAAAAGAACGCTGATGCGTGCGAACTCGCCAGAGAGAACTACCTGAAAACGGGGCGTACGGATAAGCTGGTGGAGTTGAATAAAGAATTACGTCTGCTGGAACGGGCATTCATCGACCCAAAGGGAAACGCTTTTGGCGGGTGGTATAAGTCGCTTTACGCGTCGTCAGACCCAAACAGCGGCTACGCATCCTGGATGCTGCCGGGGTTGCTATACGAAGCGTCGCTTAAATCAACGGCGAACCTGCCCGATCTGGAAGCGCGCTACAAAAAAGCGATTCAAACACTCAGTGATAAATTACTGGGTCTTTCTCAGGGCATGGCCGGACCAGCCGCTATGGGAAGTAGTAAGTGATGTATGCTATAAGATGTAGGATGTATAAAGTCATCCTACATCTTATAGCATACATCTTACATGTCTAAGCGGCTTTTGCGGTTGGTTTAGCGTGCTCAGGTTTCAGCACGACGACATCGCGCACGGTACCACCCGCGTTTATTTTCTCGACCATTTTATCAAGCAGCGGGGTGGCCCAGTTGGGGATGTACTTATCGGTTGTTTCGACGAGTACTTTCGGAAAATCATACAACGCCCGCCCCAGACCGAACTGTACCGCGCACCGTTTCATGGCGTCGCTGATCCCCCCCTTAACGGGTTCCACGCTCGTACGGCTGGCCCCATCGGTTTTGCGAACGATTTCGCCACCGGGTAAAACGGCCGTGATCGTGCAGAGAAAACCACCTTCAATTTCCTTGATCTCATTCTGCCAGCCTGCCCAGCCAAACTGGTCATCGAAGCGCTGCATGACGCAGCGGTTGGTGATGTACGGCACAACGACGATCTTCTGGCCGTCTTTGGTCTGGCTTTGCACCCGCCACTCAATCTCGTGTACGGTGAGGGGGGCTGTTAATACGTTCAGTTCCATTTTTTATTTGTTGTTGTTTACATTAAAATCACTCCGCCATTTTCAGCAGCTCATTCAACTTCAGAAGAGCCTCGATGGGTGTTAGACGGTTCACATCAATGGATCGTAACTTTTCTTTGATAGCTTCGGATTTCGGGTCGCCGGATTCGATGATGCGCAGGGCTAGTTCCCGCTCCTGAGGCACAGCCTCCCGGATCTTCTCTTTGTTCGTTTCGCGATTGTGCGACGACTCCAGCTGCTTCAGAATCTCGTTGGCCCGGCTCACGATCTGGGCGGGCATACCCGCCATTTGCGCTACGTGAATACCGAAACTATGCTCCGAACCACCTTCTTTCAGCTTCCGCAGAAAAATCACTTTGTTGCCCAGCTCTTTCACCGACACGTTGAAATTCTTGATGCGGGGGTTGTCCGTTGCCAGGTCGTTCAGTTCGTGGTAGTGCGTAGCAAAGAGCGTTTTGGGGCGGCAGTCCGTTTTGTTGTGCAGGTATTCCGTAATGGACCAGGCAATTGACACCCCATCGTAGGTACTCGTTCCCCGGCCGATTTCGTCCATCAAAATCAGGCTTCGCTCGCTCAGGTTATTGAGAATACTTGCCGTTTCGGTCATCTCGACCATGAACGTGCTTTCGCCCCTCGACAGGTTGTCACTGGCGCCCACACGGGTAAAGATCTTATCGACAATACCGATTTCGGCCGACGATGCCGGCACGAAACTCCCTGACTGTGCCATCAGGACAATCAGGGCCGTTTGCCGCAACAGCGCCGACTTACCCGCCATGTTTGGCCCGGTAATGATGATGATCTGCTGCGTCTCATCGTCTAAATAAACATCATTGGGAATGTAAGGCTCGCCGGGGGGCAGCTGCTGCTCAATCACGGCATGTCGCCCGTCTTTGATGTTTAATACTTTGCTTTCGTTGATCTGTGGGCGAACGTACTTGTTCTTGACGGCCACTCGGCCAAACGAAGCCAGCACGTCGAGCACCGACAATACGCGGGCATTTTGCTGAATGGCGCCAACATACTCGCCAGCGGCAATGACCAGTTCATTGAACATCCGGGCTTCGATCTGAAAGATCTGTTCCTCGGCGTTCAAAATCTTGTCTTCGTATTCTTTGAGTTCGGGGGTTATGTATCGCTCTGCATTCACCAGCGTCTGCTTGCGAATCCAGTCCTCCGGTACCCGGTTTTTATGCGCGTGGGTTACCTCCAGATAATAGCCGAATACTTTGTTGTAGGCTATTTTGAGCGACGTAATACCCGTTCGCTGCACTTCGCGCTCCTGCAACTGCAACAGGTAATCTTTTCCGGTATAGGCAATGGCGGTCAGCTCGTCCAGTTCGGCGTTAATGCCCGACTTGATTATACCGCCCTGATTGGACAATGCCGGCGGATCCTCGCGGAGTTCTGCTTCAATGCGATCGAGCAGAAAAGCTACCGGGTTGAGCTGATCGGCATATTTTTTTAAGGATGCCGACTCATTTTGACTCAGAGCCGTGATCAGTAGCTCCTTGATGGGAAGCACGTGTTGCAGCGACCGTTTTAGTTGCAGCAACTCACGGGGGCTGATCCGCCGAACGGCTACTTTGGAAACCAGTCGTTCCAAATCACCAATCTGCCGCAGGTGATGCACCAGGGTATCGGCTAGATCAATATCGTCAACCAGCAACTCGACCATGTTGAGCCGCTCGTCGATCAGTGCTTTTTCTTTGAGCGGCAAGCTGAGCCATTTCCGAAGCAGGCGGGCACCCATGGGCGTTACCGTCTGGTCGAGAATCTGGATCAAGGGCACCCCTCCCTCCTGCTGGGCGGCTGTCAGTTCGAGGTTGCGGATGGTGAAGCGATCGAGCCACACGTACCGGTCTTCTTCAAGCCGGGTAACGCGGGTGATGTGCTGAAGGTCTTTATGTTCCGTTTCATTGAGGTAGTGTAGAATAACCCCGGCCGCAATGATGCCATCGGGCATTCCCTCAATGCCGAACCCTTTGAGCGAGGTGGTCTGAAAATGCTGCTTTAGAAAGTTGTAGCCAAAATCATAGGTAAAGGCCCAGTCTTCGAGCGTGTAGGTATGAAACTTATCGCCGAACAAGCTCCCGAACTCCTGCCGGTTGCGTTTGCAATACAAAACCTCCGACGGATTGAAACTTTGAAGCAGTTTATCCACGTAAGCCGAATTTCCCTGAGAAGCCAGAAACTCGCCCGTCGAAATATCCAGAAACGAGATACCAAACGTGTCATCTGCCTTACCGAAATGCACGGCGGCCAGGTAATTATTGCGCCGGGTATCGAGTACGTTATCGTTGAACGAAACGCCGGGCGTTACCAGCTCCGTAACACCCCGCCGAACAATGCCTTTAGCTACCGAAGGGTCTTCCAGCTGATCGCAGATGGCTACGCGTTCGCCCGCCCGAACGAGTTTAGGCAAGTGTGTATCGAGGGAGTGGTGCGGAAAACCGGCAAGTTCTTCGTTAGCTCCGCCGTTGTTGCGTTTGGTTAGAGTAATACCCAGAATTTTGCTGGCCCGAACGGCATCTTCACCGAAGGTTTCGTAGAAATCACCGACACGGAAGAGGAGCAACGCACCGGGGTATTTGGCTTTAATCTGATTGTACTGGCGATTGAGGGGCGTTTCGTTTTTCTTAACCTGAGGCTTTGCTGCGGTGGTTGATTTCACTGATTTTCGTTGGATTGTCGTAAACAAAAATAGTAAAATTTAGTAAGAAAATGGCCGTTTTTTGCCTTATTACAGGCTTAACTCTCAAATAAAATTGCCCCTGCTGGTGAGCCCAACTGAACCGGTTTTTCCCTTAAAAGCAAGCTTCAATCCAATCATTCGAACGTATTTGCGGTGGTATGTTGCCTTCTTTCTGTTCATCTCCGTTATCGGTATTTTGCTGCTTCCATTCTGGTTTCTGGGTGTTGGCCAATGGTGGAGTCAACATTATTTCAACAATTTAGAATGTGAACTTTCTGAGCGCTCGCTACGCTTTAAAAAAGGCATTCTGATCCAGGTCGAAAAAACGATTCCACTCGAAAACATACAGGATGTTACTTTTGTGGCCGGACCGGTATTACGCTATTTTGACCTTTGTATCCTCAAATTCGAGACAGCCGGGCAAAGTCAGCGTCAGGCGAATGACATGGAGTTGATAGGCATTATTGACGCGCAGTCCTTTCGGACACATATCATTGAGCAGCGACAAACCTTAATGACCACTCAACCCGATCATTCGGTTACGTCAGATGCGGCTCTTTTAACCGAAGTGCGCGATACGTTGAACGCCATCAAGCAACTCCTGCAGAAGCATCTTGATCAACCCGCTGAAAAATCCCATCTGTAAACGACCTTTGGGCATTTCCTGGATATAAGAATAAACCGAAGCGTAACGGTGGCGCTTTTCCATAACGATTTACTACAACTCAGATGCCCCCTCGTAAAATTACCCTCGATGAACTCAACCGGCTTTCGGTTGCTGACTTTAAAGAGGCCGAAAAATTTGCCTATTGCCTGATCTTAGACGACATCAGAAGTCTGAACAACGTTGGATCCGTATTCCGAACGGCTGATGCTTTTCGGGCAGAAAAACTTTATTTATGTGGTATTACAGGCCAGCCGCCCCATCGTGATATTACGAAGACTGCCCTTGGCGCTACCGAATCTGTTGAGTGGGAGCACATAGCCGATGTGGTGACCTTAGTAAAGCAACTACAAGCCGACGGCTGGATCGTTGCCGCCATAGAACAGGCCGATGGCAGTACATCGCTGGCAGAATTTAGGCCCGAACTAAACAAACCGTATGCATTCGTGTTGGGTAATGAGGTAATCGGCGTGCGTGACGAAGTTGTTCAGCTGGCCGATCTGGTTCTTGAAATCCCACAGTTTGGCACTAAGCACTCGCTTAATATTGCGGTTACAGCCGGCATTATTTGCTGGGATTTTCTACAGAAGAAATAACAAAAACTTAACATTGCCCTTTAGATTCTCACAAAAATTTCGTATTCCTTTGTAGATTTTTTTTTATACAAACTCCCCCATGGCGAACAAGACCACAAAAACAAAACAAAAATCACTGGCAGCCGATATTGCCAGTACTATTGAGACCAAGCTTGACGAAGCGAGTAAGGCCAGTAAAAAGATAAAGAAATCCATCGAGAAATCGGCGGAAAAACTGGCCAAGAAGCTTACCAAGCTGATGCAAAAGACGGAGAAGAAAGAAAACAAGCCCGTCAAGTCATCGGAGAAAAAGTTAAAGAAAGAAGCCGCTAAAGCAAAGAAAAACGCGGAGAAGACCGAGAAAAATGCGAAACGTACGGCTAAGAAAGCCAGTGCCTTAGTAGCGGAAGCCGTTGACACGGTAGCACCACCAAAGCCTACCCCACCTGCCCGCAAACCAGCCCCGGCGGCTAAACCGGCAGCGCCAAAAACCAACGCCCGACCTGCCTCTACGAAAGCAACTACCAGCGCACCAGTACCAGCTGAAACAACTGCTGAGAATGCCTAGTTGAGTTAGCTTCTCATAGTATCATAAAAATACCCGCCCAAAGCGGGTATTTTTATTGTAGCCTATTGTTTTTATAGAGATTTTAGTGTGACATTTATAAGAAGACCTCGTCTAGTATGTTCACGACAGAGGTTACCTCTTTACATCCAAACCGTAACTGACGATTCATTCTTAACAGACGGCGTTATGCTGCACCGTTACCGTTCCACTGCCGTCCCTTTTTCAGTCTTATTGCTTTCATTCGCCAGTTTAGCGGCTCTGTTATATGGAAGCTGGTATTCGTTATCAGAATCAGACTCCCTTATCAGCCCATCCATCCAGTGGATAGTCCTGTTTGGTCTGGCACTGGTATTACAGGTCCTTGCCGGATATGGCGTATGGTGGCTACTTCGTCGGCGGCAACGGTCAGTTGTTCAAACAGAAGTCCTTCATTCAATTGTGCACGAATTCCAGACACCCATTACGGCCATTCGTATGGCGGCTGATATACTGGATTCGCCTATTGCAAAGAACCAGCCCGAACGTACGGAAAAGTACGTTCGCATAATTCGGGAGGAAACAGAGCGGTTACAACAGCAGGTTGAAACCATGTTGACCCTGGCCCGCGCTGATCGGAATACCCTGACGCTTAATCCTGAACCCATTGGGCTGCATGAACTTCTGCGCTCAATTGCCGAACGTCATGGCGATTATCTGGTTTTACAGTTACCGAATACAAATCCACACATCCTCGCGGATCGATTGCATTTAACCAATGTCCTCTACAATCTGCTGGACAATGCTATAAAATACAGTCCCGAAGAGCCGGAGATAACCATCCAGACCACCACAACGTCCGACGGTCTGACCATTGCCGTTCGCGACAAGGGTGTCGGCATTTCCCCGAAATTAATATCACAGATCTTTCAGCCTTTTTTTCGTGTTCATGACCGCGATCAGCCGAGCGTGAAAGGCTTCGGACTAGGCTTAAGTTATGTCCAACGAATTATTCAATCGCACAACTGGACAATCTGGGTAAAGAGCGAGCAGGGAAAAGGAAGTGAATTTATTATTCAGGTCCCTCCACCGTCTATTTTAAAATCGTCCAACAACGATCTATCCCCTAGAAAGACCATTTTCTGATTTAGTTACAAAGTCTCCGGGAAGCTGTTGACTCTTCAGAGTAACCACGGATACTTTAGTCGCGAGCCCTATAAAGTAAAACGCCAGCTACAAAACATGCAGCTGGCGTTTTACTTTATACCTGACGTGTTTTATTTGGCGTTCATGCCAACACTCGACTTTGTCACCCTCATCACGCCATTCATGATCCGCCAGTGACCAGGGAATGTACAAACGAATGGGTAGTCACCGGGCGTGGCCGGAGCCGTAAACTTGAGCCGGTACGTTTGATCGGGGTTGACCAACGGGGTAGCTACAATAATCTGCGGAATACTCGGCACATAGTTTCTGTCAGCGCCATCCTTTGCCGTAATCAGCTTATCGGCAGCGGCCCCGATAATTTCCATGCTCTTGGGTTTGCCAATCACGAGGTTGTGCTGCATAGCATCGGGGTTCTCCAGAACGATCTCGATTTGCTTGCCCGCCGTTACGGTAAACTCTTTTTTGTCGTAACGCATTTCTTCGCGTACCGTCTTCATCCGAATCACTTCCACATTAGGATCTACCGGTTCGCTCTTTGTCAGGCCCCAGACTTCGTAAAGACGGCCCAGACGCTCCCGGTTATCGGTCGATACCATGCCATTCAGGCTAGCCAGGAATGATTTGTCGGCATCACGAATCTGCGCGGGCTGCTTCATGTTCCAGCCTTCCGATACGCCCTTCACAATAGCATCACCTTCGGCACGGCTTAGTTTGGCACTCTGCCGCAACAAGGCAACGACCGAATCAACCGGCGCTACCGAGGCATAACTGCGGGCAGCGCGCTCAATGGCAAACGCACTCAGGCTTTGTGGTGCCCGGTAGGTTAAGGTGTGCGTAGCATTGTTATTCTGCTCGTTGCTTTCGGCAATAGTGTTCTCCCGATCCAGCATGACCGAGATTGAATACTCGCCAGCCCGCTCAAACGTCACACCCATGTCGCCTACCCAGGGACCGTTGTTCGACTTACTGATCGTTACCGTTTCGCCGGGTTTAATGCCGCTGGTATGGGTAACACTGACGTAGTTAATTTTAGCGCCTTCCTTTTCTCCTTTTGGCCCTTCGATACGAACAGTCATCGGGATAGGGACACCTTCGGGAATCGCTACGCCACCCGCATTGATGACATCAACGAAAATTCGGGTTCCTTCCCGAACCGATGGCGACTCAGGTGTTGTCCGAACGGCCGCTACCATCAAATCTGGCTGGTTACCCGTTGTGGTCATAGCTTTGGAAGCCGTTGGCGCACTGGGGCCATGTCCTTTATCGGTATGGCTACTCATGTCGTGGGCTGGTACGGACTGCGACGGGCTATTTTTCGCTACCTGTTTCAGGTACGTTTTCAGTAATTGTCCATCCTGGCCGGTCAATGCACAGGCAAATGCTTCGGGCAGCCAGCGGTCATTAACCTCGCCATTCGGGGTTGTCGTGGCTTTATCAAGCCGGGCCAGAATGGCCTGCTGTACCGCCTGACTCTGCGGCACTTCGGTCAGTTTGAGCAGCGTATTCAGCACCACAAGCGGCTCCTGATCATTTAGCATGTTAGCACCTAACAGGGTAGTGGCCACGTCTTTACTACCGGGCATAACCTGAACAGCCGTTTTGCGAACGGCAGACGCCAAATGTTTGAGCGCCTGACCAGCAGCGGCCATCACATCATTATTTGAGCCATCCATTGCACCCAGTCCCTGCAATATCCAGAGGGCATGAATAGCCGCCGGATTATTACCAATCTCGTCGACGGATTTGTCGTTCACCAACGCGATCAGTTGCGGCACAACATCTTTATTATTGCGCTCGATCAACAACCGCTGAGCGGTCATACGCCAGAACATGTTGGTATTTTTCAGAGCCGCAATCAACTCAGCCGGGCGGTCTTTGCTAAGCGTCATAGCCGCATAAGCTGGTGCATTTTTGTACCCAACCCGGTAGATACGGCCGTGGGTGAAGTCGCGCAACGGCGTTTCGTAAGCGTTACCCGATCCGTTCGAGGCCCCTTTAGGAGTTGGGTTGTGCTGAATGATAAAGCTGTACCAGTCTACCACCCAAACGGCACCATCGGGTCCTACTTCGGCAAAAACAGGCGCAAACCACTCATCGGCACCGGCTACCAGGTTGAAGCCTTCTGCATCTTCATAGTTGGTACCCACTTTCTGCATCACGTTCTGATGGAGAATATGGCCCGTTGGCTCGGATACGAAGGCAATGTTGTTCCAGTATTTCTTTGGAAAGGCGCGGGCGGTATAAAAATTATGCCCGGCGGCTGCGGTGAAGCCACCAAACACGTCGACCTGACGCACCTTTTCAGTAATGGGCTTCATGTCCTTATGCGTGTCGATGCTCCGGCTGCCATTTTCCCGAATATGGGGGGCACCATGATAATACCGATTCGGGATGGCCATGTACCAGCCGTGTGAATTGTTGGCCGTCGAACCAAAAATATCGCCCGTTTCCGTAAAGCCCAGTCCCCAGGTGTTGTTCGACGTGCCCGTGACGTATTCGAGTTTGGAGCCATCGGGTTTGAACCGGAAAAATCCCTGCGAAAACTTCACACTGTCGGCACCCACTTTGCCTTTGAAACCCGAGTACCCAACGCTGCCCCAAATCCAGTTATCGAATCCATAATGCAGGTTGCTTGGTCCGGCATGGGTGTCGTAGGTACCAAAACCGGTAAAGACAATTTTCTTGACATCGGCTTTATCATCGCCGTTGGTATCCTGCAAAAACAGCATGTGTGGAGCCTGCGATACATAAAGACCGCCATTACCAAACGCCATGCCGGTAGGGATACTCAGTCCTTCGGCAAAATTGGTAAACTTGTCGGCCTTGCCATCCTTGTCGGTGTCTTCACAAATGACGATGTAATCCGATCCACCCTCAGGCTTGCGCTCGTTCGGGTAATCTTTCGTGACCAGAGCATATAACCGTCCGCGTTCATCCCAGGCAATGGCAATGGGGTGCATTACGTTTGGTTCGTGCGCGAACAGATCGAGGGTGAAATCTACCGGCACCTGAAGGTGCTTCATCGACTCTTCGGGCGAGAGTGGTTTTTGCTGTAACTGTGGGCCAGGCCGTTTTTCGTAGTTCGGCAACTGTGCTTCATTATACGCAAATGGCTGTGGCTTCAGATCGTCATGCTGTTTTTTTACGTCGTCGCCCACGGCCCATAAAATACCCCGCTCCAGCAACTGCTGAAAACCAGGCTGGCTCCAGGTCCGTTCGTCATGACCATAAGCGGTATAGAACACGCGCCCTTTCCCGTATTGGCGGGTCCAGGTGTAAGGCTCTTCTTTTACGCCGGGCTTATCGGCTGCCTGATCCGCTTTAATGTCGCGAACGGCCAGTACGTTGTTGTCGGCCTGTAAATGGCTGTGCAGATACGTTTCATCAAACGCTTTGAACGAAGGTAAACCCGCCACGATTGGGTTGTTCGGCTGCGTGAAGTGCGTCTGGATGGTATCCATCTTATGCCGCCAGAACTGACCACCAACCACCTTGTCGACGTACTCCGACGAATTGCGGAAGCAGTACGATGCACAGTGAACCGGAATCAGTCCTTTACCCGACGAAACATAATCCAGCAGTGCTTTTTCCTGTGGTTTCCCGATGCTATCCCAGTTCGCAAAAATCAACAGCCCGTCATACTTATTCAGATTCTCGGCGTTGAGATCTTCCAGTTTGTCGGTGTAGGTGATATTGATGCCTTTGCTACCCAGGGCAGCCATCAGTTGAGGCACCCGTTCGATGGGCCGATGGTGGCCGTTATCGCCCAAAAACAGGATTTCGGTCCGGCGCGCCTTTACCGGCTCCTGTCGGCTGGTCGTTTGGGTCGCCGACTGGCGCGCACATTGGGCAAGCGCCACGATTACGCCAATTGCTGTGAGTATTTTTTTCATAGCTTTTTTATAGCCGACCACAAGAGTCGGTACTATACATTGAAATCAGGTAATTTTATCAATTTCCCACCTTGCAAAGCCGATTCATGGGCCAGAATACCCACGCTCGTCCAGTTTGCCGACTGGGCGGCATTGGGGAACGGCTCACGGTCTTCAATAACCGCCGATACGAACTCATGGACCATATGCGGGTGTGAGCCGCCATGCCCTCCGCCCTGCGTGAACGAAAGGTGCTGCTGCTCATCGGCATCATACACCCCTTTGGTCGTGAAGCCAGCAATTTCGGCAGGCAGAAGCTTGGCATAATCAGGCACCGTCACCTTTTCGGGAATCTCCGGTTCTGGCTTTTTAGCCGTGTGAATGACCGGTTGTTCGTCCTCAATCAACTGCCATTCAAACGATTTCTTATCGCCATACACTTCAAAGCTTTCACGGTATTGACGAGCTACATCAAATAACGACCGATAGACGTATGCCGATAAATCGCTATCCTTAAATTTAATGTGCGCAGACTCGACCGCAAACGGCGAATTGTGAATCTTGGCCAGTTCCTCACGGATAGTACCCGACCCGAAACACGACACGTAATCAGCTTCCAGCTTGAGCAGACCCGCCACCGGCCCCACACAGTGCGTGGCGTAGTGCATAGGCGGCAAACCCGGCCAGTAGTCCGGCCAGCCATCCATGTCCTGCTGGTGACTGGCTTTCAGAAACTGAACCTTGCCCAGCTCGCCGGTTTCGTACAGCTCTTTCACAAACAGAAACTCGCGGCTGTAAACCACGGTCTCCATCATCATGTATTTCTTCCCCGATTCCTTACAGGCTTTTACGATTTCCATACACTCCTCCACGGTTGTAGCCATGGGTACTGTACAGGCCACGTGCTTACCGGCCCGCAGGGCTTTCAGGCTCTGTTCGGCGTGGTTCGGAATGGGCGAGTTGATGTGTACCGCGTCAACATCCGGATCGGCCAATAGTTCGTCGTAATTACTGTAGCGTTTTTCAATTCCATAGGCATCTCCAATTTCGTTTAGTTTCTCAACATTACGCTGGCAAATGGCATACATGTTCGTGTTTGGATGCCGCTGGTAGATTGGAATGAATTCAGCCCCAAATCCAAGGCCGACAATGGCGATATTTAGTTTCATTGGTAAGTTAAAAAGCGAAAAGAGAAAATAAGTGAAAGAGCGAACGTAAAATCTGATTACCTGACAGAAGCAGTACTAAGAAGCGAACAGTTCACTCTTCCGCTCCTTTACGCTGTTGCTCATTGATTTAATAAATGCAAGACCGTCGACAGCTAACTGCTCCGGAGACTCGAACATGGGTCGGAAAATATGGGTGGCCGATGCCAGTTCGGGTGGGTTCGGGCCAAACGCTTCAATAGCTATGGGGCCTTCATAATTGACCTCCTTTAAGGCGTTGAATACTTCGTCGAAATTGATATGCCCTTTCCCGGGGGTTGATCGGTCGTTTTCCGATATCTGGACATGTACCAGATAGGGAGCACATTTACGTAAGGCGTCGCCGATGTTTTTCTCCTCCATATTAGCATGGAAGGTATCGAAGGCAACCCGGCAGTTGGGGTGATTAACAGCTTCTACATACCGGATAACGTCATCGGTGCAGGTAAGCAAATAGATTTCGAAACGGTTCAGATATTCAATGGCCAGCGTTACGCCCTTCGTTTGCGCGTATTCAGCCACTTCCCGCATACCTGCTACGGACCAGTTCCATTCGTCGGCCGTGGCGGGTTTACCGGTGAACGTCTTGAAACCGGCATAAACCGGGCCCATCAATATAGAGGAGCCAACGGCCTCTGAGCAATCGACCACGTGTTTCAGGTACTCAACACTCGACCGGCGTACGGTTTCATCCGGGCTGATGAGGCTATATTCAGGACCGCATATCGTACAGGTCTGTACACCCAATCCAAGCGCGCGAAGCTGCTCACCAATTCGTTTCCACTTGGCTAAACTTTCCGGACTCTCACCCGAATCGTTAATGGGAACTTCAACAAAATCAAAGCCACTAATTTTCAGAAACTCGAACGTATCGACCAGATCTTCGTCCATGGACATGGTCCAGACGAACATATTCATTCCTACCTTATTCATATTTGTTCCTTAAATATTAAACAAATATAAATAGTGGCTAAATTCGTAGTGTAGCTTTAATTGGCGAATATCAACTCTATTTTCACATATAATAGAAATTTTACCCGATATTTGCGTTAAAAATCAGCTAATAGATGAAACAGCCTCTACGCAAAGACCTCGAACCTGTTGCGGCTTCATTCATCGTTAAAGAACTGGTGGAGTCTCACTTCGACCCTAACTGGCACTTTCACCCCCAATACCAGTTGTTTCTTGTTGAAGAAGGTACGGGCACCCGGTTTATTGGTGATTCGATCAAGCCCTTTGGCCCCGGCGACCTTGTGTTTCTGGGACCTAACCTGCCCCACCTTTGGCGCAGTGATCAGATATTTTTCGACCGGCAGTCAACCCTGAAAACGCGCGGTATTGTCGTTTACTTTACCGAGAATTTTCTGGGGAATGATTTCTTTGAAAAACAGGAAATGGCTCATCTGCGGCAGTTGCTCGATCAGGCCCGGCAAGGTCTTGAATGGACCGGAAGCACCCGAAGCCATGCTGAAGCCGGACTTAAAGAATTAAACAAGCAGTCAATTGGCTTCGACCGTGTTATCAGGCTGCTGACCCTGCTAAATGATCTTTCCCGCGCTACGGATTTTCGGTATTTGACAAGCCCCGGCTACACCAATACCGTAAAACCAACCGAAACCGACCGTATGCAGCTGGTGCATGATTATGTGCTGGGCCATTTTCCTGATGATCTGAGCCTGGACACGATCGCCGATCTGGCCGGTATGACATCGCCTGCTTTTTGCCGGTATTTTAAAACGCGCGCCAATAAAACATTCTCTGAATTTGTCTCCGAAGTCCGGATTGGGCATGCCTGTAAACTGCTGATGGACGGAAAGCTGAACATTACTCAGATCAGCTTTGAAAGTGGTTTTCGAACCTTATCCAACTTCAACCGGCAGTTTAAGGATATCACCGGTCAAACCCCGTCGGCTTATGTCAAAACCTACAAGCAGTTATAAATGAAAAATGGCCCGCTTCAACTAAAGAGCGGGCCATTCCAACAGTAAGGAATCTAATGTATTAATTACGCTTTAATACAAAGTGGTTGTACCGACCGACTCCCGAACAGTTACCCCTTCATTAATAAACGAAAGCAAGTCCTCAGTTAGTCGATCTTTCTCGGTCATGAACAAGCCGTGAGGAGCTCCTTCATACACAAGATACTGCGCGTTGGGTAACGCGTTGGCGGTACGCTCGCCGGATGCTTCAAGGGGTACGGTCTTATCGGCATCCCCGTGAATAATCAGCGCCGGAACATGAATCTGGGCTAAGTCATCTCTGAAATCCGTTTCGGCAAACGCCTTGGCACAATCGAGCGTGGCTCTGTGCGAGGCTACATACGCGCGGGCAAAATCGCCGTCGAGGTGAGCCTGGCTTACCGGATGGCTGATCAGGTTGACCCCATAGAACTGTTTGCCAAACGTTTGCAAAAAAGCGGCCCGGTCTTTCTGAAGGTTCTCGGTGATTTCGTCAAAAACTTCCTTGTCAACGCCATCGGGGTTATCGTCCGTTTTGAGTAGATAAGGCGTTACAGCACTAACAAAAGCAACTTTTGATACTCGTGCACCGCCATGGCGACTCATGTACCGGGCTACTTCGCCCCCGCCCATCGAGAAACCAACCAGCGTTACATTCTGAAGATCCAACTCATCCATAACGGCTTTCAGATCGTCGGCGAGGGTATCA
Source organism: Spirosoma aerophilum (assembly GCF_054782495.1). Lineage (NCBI taxonomy): Bacteria > Pseudomonadati > Bacteroidota > Cytophagia > Cytophagales > Cytophagaceae > Spirosoma > Spirosoma aerophilum. Next base: position 2,364,978 of record NZ_BAAGSJ010000013.1, read on the forward strand.
TAATCATAGCCCCCCCAGGGTTGAGAAGACTTACCAAAACCCCGCCGATCGTAGGCGACCACCCGGAGGTTATGAGCGGGCAATTCAGCCAGTTGATAATCCCACATTTCGTGGCTCAGCGGCCAGCCGTGAATGAGCACCACCGTCGAACTGGAGTTGCCATTGCCCAGGTCCTGATAGAATAATTTAATGTCGTTGCCAAAGGCATCTGTACCAGCTTTTATATAGCTCATACCTGTTCAGTTTTTTGTTGAGTAATTGGACACACTTACTAATAGAACTGTAGGTACGATGAATGGTTAATGATGGATTTAAAAGAGCCTGATTTTTTATTGATCGAACAGAATAAGCCAAACGTTTAAGCCCTTTAACCAGTAAATGACTCAGGTGACGGTGTTGTACTTAGAACGTACCTACGGACTAAAGCCGAACGCGGCCCGGCCCGTAGGTACGTTCTAAGTACAACCAAACACATCACATTAAGACGCCCTGAAATACTTCATCCAGACGGGACACGGGCTTTATGTTGATTTTGAAACCTTTGGTGTCCAGCCCCTTCAAGTTGTACTTGGAGATAAACATCTGTTTGAAGCCCAGCTTTTCGGCTTCAGCAATGCGTGACTCAATCCGGCTCACGGCCCGTACTTCGCCACCCAGTCCAATTTCGGCGGCAAAAGCTACCGATGGGGGTATGGCAATGTCTTCGTAGCTCGATACAATGGCAGCACAAACGGCCAGATCAATGGCCGGGTCTTCAACCCGAAGGCCACCGGCAATATTCAGGAATACATCCTGCTGACCAAGGCGAAAGCCGCCACGTTTTTCCAGAACGGCCAGCAGCATATTCAATCGCTTGGCATCAAAACCCGTACTGCTCCGCTGGGGTGTTCCGTAAGTAGCCACACTAACCAGCGCCTGACTCTCGATCATGAGCGGCCGGTTTCCCTCCAGCATGGACCCGATGGTAACGCCACTGAGTGCTTCATCACGCTGAGAGATCAGAATTTCGGACGGGTTCGTTACCTGCCGGAGCCCGGAGCCGAGCATCTCGTAAATGCCCAGTTCGTCGGTGCTGCCAAAGCGGTTTTTGGTGGTACGCAAAATACGATAGGTGGTGTGCCGATCGCCTTCAAAAGTCAGCACCGTGTCGACCATATGCTCCAGCACTTTCGGGCCCGCCAGTGAGCCTTCTTTCGTGATGTGGCCAATCATGAATACCGGCACACCACTTTCTTTGGCATACTTCATGAATTCTGCGGCACATTCACGCACCTGCGACACACTCCCTGCTCCTGACTCAACCAGCGACGACTGCATCGTTTGGATCGAGTCGATGATCAGGATTTCCGGTTCGAAGTGTTCCACCACCCGAAAGATATTCTGGGTTGACGTCTCGGTCATGACGTGGCAATCGCTGGTGGGGGCATCGAGTCGTTCGGCCCGCATTTTAATTTGCTGTTCGCTTTCTTCACCCGACACATACAGCACGCGCATACCCGCCAGACTCAGGGCGATTTGCAGCAAAAGCGTTGATTTCCCGATGCCGGGTTCACCACCGATCAATACCAGTGACCCGGCTACGATGCCACCACCCAACACCCGGTTCAGTTCGCCATCGGTAGTATACGTACGAGGCTGCTCCTCGTAGTTAATGGCATGAAGGGCTTTGGGCTTTGCAGCTATCTTGACTCCTCCGGGACCGGCAGACGGGCTTCGCCAGCCCCCTTTCTCGGGTTCATCTTTCTGAACGACTTCTTCTACGATCGAATTCCACTCCCCGCAAGACGGACACCGGCCCATCCATTTGGCAGATTGGTTGCCGCAGTTCTGACAAAAAAAGGTAGTTTTTAATTTGGCCATTTTATGATGAGCAGGCTGTGTAAGCCAGGCAGGCGTAAATAATTTGTGATGCCGTTAAACTAAACGAAAGGTATGCTATCAAAGCTCCAAAAGACATCAATAGCCGCCAATAAGCCACTACAAACAGAACGCCATTCACTCAAAATAAGTTGACGCGCCGTATCGTTTCTGCTCGATTTACGTTTAACAACCAATACATTCATTTACGCAGCTAAAACATGAAAAAAATCCTGCTTTTCGCATCAATTCTCATTATGCCAGCGCTTTCGTTTGCGCAGGGCGGTTTTCAAATCGGTGTCAAGGGGGGCGTTAATCTCTCTAAACTCAGTTTCGGTGAGTTTCTTAAAACGGGCACAAACGGCACGGGTGCACCTACTGTAAATATTGACGGACAAACATTCAGAAACAGTATCAGTGATAGTTTCGACAGTAAAACGGGAACATCGTTTGGTATTTACATGCGCTTCGGCAGGAATTTATTCATTCAGCCCGAGTTGCTGTATTCGACCCGAGCGGGTCAGTTCAGCGTTATCCGGAATGGGCAAACAGAAATGGTCACCGTAACCACCAGCAGTTTCGATGTACCCCTATTGCTGGGTATTAAGGGAGGTCCGATCCGGGTTGTAGCAGGACCGGTTGTTTCGTTCCGGGTCGATGATAATCAGAAGTTAGGGCAGGCGTTGAGTCAGTACACAAGCGGCACCCTCAACGACGCTTGGTCCAAAGCGTACTATGGCTATCAGGTGGGTGGTGGTCTGGATATAGGCTCGTTTGGTCTCGATGTTCGCTACGAGGGAAATCTTTCTGATATTGCCCAGATTCAGGACAGCCAGGGAAAATTTAGCCAACGACTGAAGTCATGGCAGCTAACGCTGGCCTATAAAATCTTTTAAACACGCAGGAAAGTCGGTGTAAGTCAGTAAGCGGCTTCGCCTAAGTCAATAAGTCAGTAAGTGGCTGACGCGAGAGATTGCTTTCGCGTCAGCCACTTACTGACTTATTGACTTAGGCGAAGCCGCTTACTGACTTACACCGACTTATTGACTTAATTCAACAACCGGAGCCAGTACTGGGCCAGGCGTTGGGTGATGTCTTTCATGCGCCGACGGGAGATCGCTACTTCGCGGCCATCAGCCAGACGAACCTGACGTTCACGGTTAAAGATATTGCGCTGAACGTAAGCGAGGTTGACAATGTAAGATTTGTGAATGCGAAGAAACAATGAGCCGTCGAGTGTTTTTTCGAACTCTTTCAATGTCTTTGACACCAGATAACGTTTCCGATCACGAGTGTGCAAAAATGTATAATTACCTTCCCCCTGAAGACATAAAATATCGTCTACAGAAATGAAAATCGTGCGATTCAGATAGGGCAAGGCAATGCGTTGAGCACCCCGCTGATAAGAAGTCGGAAATTGTGGAACAACGGCTAAAGGCTGAGCGGATGGGAAAATTGAGGCTTCCATAGTAGAGAATAGTTTTGGTTCAGTGTGTAAGTTGCTGACTGATGAAACAAAACTACTTTATGGCCGCTGGTTGAAAAAAAATGGCTTGATCAGCAAGGGCCACCCAAACAGGGTAACCAGTTACTAATCAAGCCATTATCTTTAATATTGTAATGCTGTACGGGTGAATTTACCCAACTTATTGCGTAAAACTACGTAGTTGAGCCCTACGCTTATTTGCTACTTTTTATGGGCATATACCCAACATTTTTAGCTAACGGCAACGGGTTGAAAGTCGCGGATACGATCAACGAACACCTGCGCACGACGACGGGAGATTTTCACCTGCTGTCCATCAATGAGTTCGAGCTCACCCTCTTTTTTGATGAAGAACTTACGAACAAAGCCCAGGTTAACGATACAGGATTTGTGTACCCGCACAAACGCCTGGCCATCGAGCAATGTTTCGTATTCTTTTAGCGTACGGGAAACCAGCATTTTGGTCCCGTCTTTAAGGAAGAAGTTGGTATAATTGCCACAACCCTCTAGGCGAACAATTTCATCGACAGAAACTGTTCGTTTACGGTCATAAAACGGAATGAGTAGCTTCTGCAAACATGTAGAATCGGCAATTTTTTCCACACTATTGTGGAAAGGTCTGGACATGGTTTCGAAAAGAGAGTCGTTAGCGAATGCGTTCATAGTCGTCTTATGAGATGATTGTGTACTAATGATTGAGGGTTGATAATCAGATATTTAACCTACCATTTTATGAATAAAAATGGGTGTAAATACCCTCTTGTCTACCAACTACAGTTACAACAATCAGTCCTAGTTAGCCTACTATGTATATATAACTCTAAATTAATCTCAATCTTTGCCGCAACTTGCTTAAGGACAATATATTTTTACCGTTCAATAAACAAACTCTAACTAACTATTTGTATACTAAAATTCATAATTATAAATACGAAGCCTTTTCTTAAGGAATGATTAAGCGAAACACAGTGTAGACAGGCTCTACGGCTCTCCCCAGATTTACGTACCTTTGCAGAAGCAAGATGTGAACTATGTAGTGTATGCTGGATAAAGTAAAAGACATATACCAGGAGATTAACGAGTACGACATTAATACCCCCGAACAGCTTGAGCAATTCCGGATGAGATTTATTAGCCGGAAAGGGGTTATAACCGAATTATTTGAGGGCCTGAAAAGTGTGCCACAGGGCGACAGACGTGCTGTTGGACAGGAACTGAATGGCCTGAAGAATCTGGCCCAGGAGCGCTTCGATACGTTTACACAGATTATAGAAGATCAACGGTCTGCGGCCAATAGTGCCCCACCCGTCGATCTTACCTTACCAACAATACCAAATCTTACGGGCACTCAACATCCGTTGAGCCTGGTTCGCCAACGGATCATTCAGATCTTCGAACGGATCGGCTTCAACGTAGCAGACGGCCCCGAAATTGAATCGGACTGGTACAACTTTGGTGCCCTGAATTTTCCCGACAACCATCCGGCCCGCGATATGCAGGACACGTTTTTTGTGGAGAAAGCCGGGGATGGCAGTTCTTCGGACATGCTGTTACGCACCCACACGTCGAACGTTCAGATTCGGTTGATGGAACGTCAGAAAAATGCAGGTACGGCTTTCCGGCCCATCCGGTCAATTATGCCGGGTCGGGTATACCGCAATGAAACGATCTCAGCGCGTGCTCACTGCATGTTTCACCAGGTGGAGGGAATTTATATCGATAAAAATGTTGGGTTCAAAGACCTGAAAGATACCCTGTACCATTTCGTGAAGGAGATGTTTGAGCCGGGGACACAGATTCGGTTCCGCCCCTCCTACTTCCCTTTTACTGAACCCAGTGCCGAGATCGACATTTCCTGCCAGATCTGCGGTGGCAAAGGGTGCAACATCTGTAAACATTCGGGTTGGGTAGAGATTGCCGGTTCGGGCATGGTCGATCCGCAGGTGATTGCCAACTGCGGTATTGACCCCGAAGAATACACGGGTTTTGCCTTCGGAATGGGTATAGAACGCATCACGCAGCTGAAGTATGTAGTAAATGACCTTCGCCTGTACACCGAAAATGATGTACGCTTCCTGCGTCAGTTCGAAGGACTTTAATTTAAGGAGGAAAGGGAGGAGTGGGAAGCAAAGGAGGAAGGAATAGTATATTCCCCTTCCTCCCTTTCTTCCCACTCCTCCCTTTCCTCCATTTTTATGTCTCCCATTCGCCTATCTGATCTCGCATTTACGCTCGACGCCGTCATTGATGAAGCTTTCGGGCAGAAGGCCGTATGGGTTGTAGCAGAAACCAGCGATATAAAAAATTATCCCGATCGGGGCTACTGCTTTCTCACGCTGGTAGAGCGCGAGGCTAACGGCCGCGAAACGCTGGCCAAACTTGACGCCTGTATCTGGCGAAGAAATTACCATGCCATCGGTGATTTCGAACGGGCAACGGGGGTTGCTTTCGCCCGCAACATCCAGTTGTTGTTATTGGTTTCTGTCGGCTTTAGCCCGGTGTATGGCTTACGGCTGGAGATCCTGAAAATTGATCCATCCTACACCCTCGGCAACCTCGAACGGGAACGGCAGGCAGTGCTCGACACCCTCGTCAAGAACCACCCCGATCTGGTCTGGATGGAAGATGGGCAATATATTACGGCGAACCAACTGCTACCCCGACCAGCGGTCATCCAGCGAATTGCTTTAATTACCGCCCCTAACTCCGATGGCTGGCGTGACTTCCGCCATGAATTGACTCAGAATCCGTTCGGCTACGATTTCGTTGTTGATGAATACCTGACCCAGGTTCAGGGACAGGGCGCTGAACGGGCCATTTGTACGCAGTTAGAGCGCATATTGGCCACTGACGCTGCCTACGATGCCGTTGTCATTGTACGGGGGGGCGGCTCTCAGTTAGACTTCGGCTCGTTCGATTCGTATTTGATGGGGCATACAGTCGCTGGCTTTACCATACCGATTCTGGCTGGTATTGGGCATGAACGTAATGTGAGCATTACCGACCTGCTTTGCCACCAGAGTGTAAAAACGCCAACCAAAGCTGCCGGATTTCTGATCGAGCACAACCGACAGTTTGAAGAATCCTGTCTGCAACTACGTGATCGCCTGGCAGTGGTTACCCGCAATGCCCTGCAATCGGCCCGGGAGGAACTGGATCGGGAAACAGAACGGCTGCGTTTTGTTACGCAAACGTACTTTCGTGAATGTCATATAAACCTCACGGAAAAAGCAGTTACCCTACGCCACCTGGATCCGTCTAATGTACTCCGACGGGGCTACGCACTTTTACTTCGTAATGGCCGGATATTGACCCAGACAACTGATATTCAGATCAATGAAACGCTACAGGTACAAATGCACGACGGGACCCTTAGCACGCAAGTCATTGATTTACAACCTTAAAGACCGGCATATACCGCGCTTGTCACCCGACCATAACGACAAGCATACCCTGTACCGGTGCAACTGACACAACGAATGACATATCAGGATGCTTATGACCAGTTAACCACGTTGGTCTATGAAATTGAAAATGAACAGGTTCCTCTGGATGAGCTACCTGGCAAAATTCGTTTGGCCACCGAACTGATTACCTTTTGCCAGGAAAGGTTGCGAGCGGTTGAAACGGAATATCAGGAAGTTATCGAACGTTTACCAAAGCGTTGACCTTTGGAATTTATTAATGGACTCATGTGCAACCTTTGCTAAACCTTACCTAATTTTATCCCGGAGTCAATGCTTCCAGGATAATTTCTTCAGGGTGCTCAGCGTAGGTATCGGTTGTGAGGTAGTCCATAGCACCATTTTGCCTGATCGAGTCGTTATTTTATGAATTTATTTGCCAACCTAACTACTGTTTTAAATTCGGAAGTTCTCTCGCGTATAGCTGCCTATATCGACGAACCCATCGAAAAAACAAGCAAAGCCGTCGACGGCCTTGTATATACCATTGTGGGAGGGCTGATGAAACGCACAACAAGTGAAATTGGCGTTAATCAGTTGTACAACCATATCCAGAAAGGCCGTTACGACGGCACTTCACTCGATAGTCTGGCCACTGTTCTCCGGGACCCTTCCCTTACCAATACGCTGATCACGCAGGGCAACGACGTTATCAGTCACTTACTACCTGCCATGAAGAGCTCCATTGGCAGCATGATCTCCAGCTATGCCGGTATTCGGAATTCGTCGGCGATTTCGCTGCTTGGGCTAACGACCACCATTGTCCTTCAGGTACTTGGCAAGCAGGTGAAAGACCAGAAGTTAGATGCGGATGGCCTGGCGTCTACCCTATTCTCCGAACGCGAAGCACTGGTCAATCTGGTACCGGAAGAGTTTATGCCGCGGCTCGTTGAAAAAGTGGGGCTCCATCAGGTTGTGGCCGGTCTGGCAGCCCCTGCCCGGCGGGCCGTTGCCGAACCACAAGGCCGGTCGGTCACCACGGCCACCCGTCCAGCCATTACCTACGATCTGGCCGATGACTCCGACAACGACAGTGGCGCTCTAACTAAATGGGGCGTTGGCGCTCTGATTGCGGTAGGCCTTGCTTTTGGCGGCTATTACCTCTATCAGAACACGCAGAAATATTCGAACGGCGACGAAGCGAACGAGGTGTCGACCGTTGCCAATGACACGATCCAGGCCGACACCGTTACGCGGTCATTAGCGGTACCCAAAGAGCAGGCACCAAAAACAACTCCTGCATCAGCGTCGGCTACCGCAGCTTCGGCAATAACAAGTGCTACCGGGCTTTCTGGCACAGCCACTGGCGGTAGTCTGACCCAGCAACTAACTCCTTATTTAGGCAATCCGGCATTACCTAAAGGGCGTTCCTTTCCGTTAACGGGTGTTGCTTTCCAGCCAGGGTCGCTGTCCTTGACGCCAGGTTCACAGGCAACCCTCAATGAATTGTCTACGTTGCTGAAAACGTATCCGCAACTTCAGGTTCTGTTAATTGGCTTTGCCAACGACGCCCAAGGTGGGTTTACGAACAAGAGCCTGTCGTTCAAGCGCGTAAATACCATCAAACAGCAACTGGTCTCGTCGGGTATTAACTTCATGCGCATTGACGCGGTTGGTCGGGGAACGGGTGTCGCTAAAAACGATACGTCAGGTGTTCCCAAGCCAACGATGCGAAAGATAGTGCTGAAAGTAGTGTCAAAATAACAGCACCCGGGGCATTTATCATAAGCGAAAGGCCTGCCTGATAATCAGGCAGGCCTTTCGCTTATGTATTATACCTGCTTTCCGGGAAATTTAGAAAACACTTTATTAACAGCCTCATTAATCTGCTGCTGGGTTACGCCCTTTTTCCCCAGAATACTCGATACAGCGGCATCCCAGATCAAGTTCTCGCGCTGCCGGTCGACAATGTGCAGATTGAGTGTTCCCTCCCGATAGGTACCCACCGGCACTTCCTGACTCTGCCAATGATACCGGCGCTGGCCTATATAGCGCGGAGCCTCATAGATAGTTGTGGGCCGTGTCTGCGTCTTTTCGTTTACCACCGCCCCGATATTAACGAGCATATCGGGCAGTCCAGACGAAGACCGGTCATCGATTTGCCTGTATCCCCGATTAATCAGCTCGGCGGCAACCGCTTGCTTTACCTGCTCCATGGCCGATTGATAAGCGGCTCCGGGCATGGGGCTTATGCGGGTTGTATCCATAAACGCAAATGTCCGATACGCATTCCAGGTAGCTGCGTTATCGCGCTCATTTCGAATAATTTTATAGGAGGGAGAGCACCCTGCTATAAGGAGGGACGTAAGCAGAATTAATAGACTAACGCTTGTTTTCATAACGAGTCGATTTATAGGCATAAAACAGATTTCAAACCGGTTTTGTCTGCAAAAAGTCAATCTTCTAGTTAGTGGTAAACGTCAGACGGTCCAAACAACTTTCATTCGTTGCAGTTCCTTATGGGAAGTATGTATTCACGAACTAAGTAGACGTATGAATCCAGAAACAGGAAAAACTGCCCTTATCACCGGTGCCTCAAGCGGCATTGGTCAGGAACTTGCCAAACTCTTTGCACAGGATGGCTATAATCTGGTGTTAGTGGGCCGAAGCGACGACAAGCTGGACCGGTTAGGCGAAGTATTTAAAAGCAACTACGGTACTCAGCAGATTACCATTATTAATAAAGACCTGGCTCAGGAAGATGCGGCTCAGGATGTTTACCAACAGGTAAAAGACAAAGGCATTACCGTTAATGTGTTGGTTAATGATGCTGGCGTGGGCCTCTACGGGCTGTTTGCTACCGATACCGAATGGGAGCGGGAGAAAGCGATGATACACCTTAACGTATTAACGCTTACCCAGATGACCAAGCTCTTTCTGTATGACATGCTGGTGCGCAACGAAGGTAAAATTTTGAACCTGGCGTCATTGCTCTCCATCACACCTTCGCCCCTGATGGCCGTATACGCGGGTACAAAGGCGTATGTGTACAATTTCACACAATCCTTGGTCAACGAGTTGAAAGATACGAATGTGACCATTACGGCTCTGCTGCCTAATGCCACAGATACCGATTTCTTCAACAAAGCTAACGCGGAGAACACGAAAATAACCGACGAATTACAAGACCCGGCTATGGTAGCTCAAGCCGGTTATGACGCGCTCATGGCGGGTAAACCTAAAATTGTGCCCGGTGGCTTGAAGAATAAGTCGTATGAAGTGATGGCGTATGTGGCCCCACAGGAAACGATGGCATCCCTGATGCGGGACAAGATGGCGCAAAAGCCGGATCCGGAAATGGAAAAGGAAGCGTCTGTATCACTGGCATGGGGCATTGGTTTCGGGATCGCCGTCATTGCCGGGATCGCAATGACCATTGGCTACAAAAACGCCAGTCCGTATGACCGTATGCGGTACCGCTACAAAGCGAAATCGGCTGGCGACTCGCTCTCTAATACACTGTCATCTGTAGTAGACAAGGTCGTTCACGGTGTTGTGGATGCTTACCAGAACACGAAAGACAAAGCGCAGAAGCTGGCAGAGAAGGAAGAGAAACTGGAAGCCGAAGTAGCTGCCTAAATGATCAATAACCAAAACAACCCAGTGAGCTGCTAAACTCATTGGGTTGTTCTGATTTTAGCCTCAATCGAACATGAAAAACTCATCATTTTGGCGCATTGCTACGGCCGTTTTCGCGCTTGGCAGTATCATTTACACAACGACATCCAGCAGCCGGTCACGGCAGCAGAGTAAGGAACGGCATGACACGGATCAGAGCGGTTCAGAATATGAATATGATGTACCCGTTGAATACGAAGAGGTTTTTGAGAAAAATATGATTGTTCCGGCGGGCTGGGCATTCGGCGTGGTCTGGTCGACGATCTATTCCGGCCTTGCTGCATTGCTGGTGCATCAAGCCCTGCCTTCTCAGGAAAATAACCCAAGGTATAAAAATGCCTTACCCTGGTGGTGGACCAGTTGGACACTGAACGCCATATTTGGCCGGTTTTTCTCGCAAAACGATCCACGGAGCATTGTCATTTCTGATCTCACCACCAAGTTTAATCTACCGGCGGCCCTGGCCTTGCACCAGAGTCTGGAAATTGGCAAGACCGATGTCCCCTCCCCTGAAAAGTATCTTCGTATTCCTGTCAGTTTGTATGCAGGCTGGCTCACAGCAGCAACGGTTGTTGGCACACCCAACACCTTACTAACGCTTAACGCCTGGGAACCCGATGAGGCACGCGACGAGCCCGTTTCGGCCGGTATTTTAAGTGCCACAGCCGGTGCGGGTTACCTGATCGCCAATCGGCTTAATGACCCATGGTACATGGTTCCGTTCGTGGCTGGCTTTGGAGGCATCGCAACCCGGCAGTGGAAGAAAGAGCCAATCGTGGGCTGGACAGCGGCACTCCTGGCAGCGGCTTACGTGGGCGTGCTGGCCTATTGGTTACCTAAAGGTAAATTTCACGACTATCACCAACGGGTAATTGACGATACAGAAGCCGAAGTAATTTCGGGACCCGTCGAAACCTGGGAGCCTCACCAGGCCGAAATCGCCCGCGAGCGTATGAAACCCATTGAAGCCGAAGGGCTCGATTAATGATAAAGCCGCCTTGTGGAAACAGGGCGGCTTTTTTTTATCAATTGGGCAGACCGCCCCTAAGGTGCTGTGAAATGAAGCAAAAGACACTTATCAATTGACAGGACATAATTAATAGGGCTGAACCATACGTCGGCCCGCTATTTCACAGATTCAATAAATTTCATCACCTTCCTTTACTTACTGAAAGCCTTCATCCATCAGGCCATTATTTCCACTTCTGTACTTCCAAGTAATCATAAAAAACGCCATAATGTCGCGAAATAGGCTTGAAAAGGCGTTTTCTCCGACAAAATGGCGGAAAGAACAGCCCGGCCCGTGATTTGTTACTAATGCTGTATACCATAAACTAACCTAATCCTTCACTGTCATGGACTTTAAGAATTACACCCTGAAAGCACAGGAAGTCGTACAGAAAGCGTCGGAGATTGCTCTTGGCAACGGGCAGCAATCCATTGAAACAGGACACCTGCTTCAGGCGATTCTATCGGAAGATGAGAACGTCGTTGGCTATATTGCTAAAAAAATAGGTATTAATTTACAAAACACGCAGGCTGCCCTGCAAGCCATTCTGACTACCTATCCCAAGGTGTCGGGGGGCAATGGCAGCGTATATTTAAGTAACGATACAGCGGCCGCCCTGGCCAAAGCCAGTAACTATACGAAAGAGTTTGGCGATGAATTTGTCAGTGTCGAACTCATGCTGTTGGGCCTAATGGGCGGTAAAGATCAAATTGCAACCTTATTGAAAGATGCCGGTTTCAACGAGAAACAAACGAAAGCGGCTATCAACGAACTTAGAAAAGGAAACTCGGTGAAAGACCAGAACGCAGAAGCTAAATATCAATCCCTGGAGCGGTTCAGCGTCAACCTGAACGAACGCGCCCGGACGGGCAAAATCGACCCGGTCATTGGCCGGGATGAAGAGATTCGGCGGGTGCTGCAGATCTTGAGCCGCCGGACCAAAAACAACCCGATCCTGCTCGGTGAGCCGGGTGTCGGTAAAACAGCCATTGTCGAAGGACTCGCCCAGCGTATCGTATCGGGCGACGTTCCGGAAAACCTGAAAACCAAAACCATCGTCTCGCTCGACATGGGCCTGCTCATTGCGGGTGCCAAGTACAAAGGCGAATTCGAAGAACGCTTAAAAGCAGTCATCAAAGAAGTGACGGATTCAGATGGACAGATCATTTTGTTCATCGACGAGATTCACACGCTGATTGGCGCGGGAGCCGGTGGTGAAGGCGCCATGGATGCCGCCAACCTTTTGAAGCCGGCCCTGTCGCGTGGCGAACTGCACACCATTGGCGCCACCACGCTGAAAGAATACCAGAAATATATTGAGAAAGATAAAGCGCTCGAACGCCGGTTCCAGGCCGTTATGGTCGATGAACCCGACATGGCCGATGCCATCTCCATCCTGCGCGGTATCAAAGAAAAATACGAACTGCACCACGGTGTTCGGATCAAGGACGATGCGGTTATTGCAGCCGTTGAACTTTCGACCCGCTACATCACCGATCGGTTTCTGCCCGACAAAGCCATTGACCTGATGGATGAAGCGGCTGCCAAACTCCGCCTGGAAATGGACTCGGTTCCCGAAGAACTCGATGAGTTGAACCGGCGTATCATGCAGCTTGAGATCGAACGGGAGGCCATCCGTCGCGAAAACGACAAGGAAAAGGAAACTGTCCTTAACAAGCAGATTGAAGACCTGAGCGAACAGCGCAACGACCTGAAAGCCCGGTGGGAAACCGAGAAAGAATCGGTCAATGAGGGACGGACGCTGAAAGAGCAACTCGATCAGTTACGCTTTGAAGCCGAACAGGCCGAACGGGCCGGTGATTACGGCAAAGTAGCGGAGATTCGTTACGGTCGTATCCCTGAAATCGAGAACAAGCTGAACTCGCTTTCGAAAGAGGGCGGCAATAAAGACTCGTCGGACCGGATGATGCAGGAGGAAGTTACGGCGGAGGATATTGCCGAAGTGGTTGCCAAGTGGACCGGCATTCCCGTCTCGAAAATGCTCCAGAGTGACCGCGAGAAACTGCTCAATCTGGAAAAAGAACTGGGAAAACGCGTAGCCGGACAAGCTGAAGCCATTGAAGTAGTGGCCGACGCCGTTCGCCGGAGCCGCGCCGGTATGCAGGACCCCAAACGGCCAATCGGCTCGTTCATCTTCCTCGGAACTACCGGCGTTGGTAAAACCGAAGTGGCCCGAACTCTGGCCGAATATCTGTTCAACGATGAGAATGCACTGGTACGTATCGACATGTCGGAGTATCAGGAACGCCACGCTGTGAGCCGACTGATTGGTGCCCCTCCGGGATACGTGGGGTATGACGAAGGGGGTCAGCTGACCGAAGCCGTTCGCCGGAAGCCCTACTCGGTCGTGCTCCTTGATGAAATCGAGAAAGCGCACCCCGACGTCTGGAACATCCTGCTGCAAGTGCTCGATGAAGGTCGATTGACGGACAATAAAGGTCGCGTGGCGAACTTCAAGAATACGATCATCATCATGACCTCCAATATCGGCAGTCACCTCATTCAGGAGAAATTTGCCGAAGATGAAGGCTGGAACCATACGCTGGTGCTGGAAGAAGCAAAGTCGGCGGTGATGGAGTTGCTCCGCCAGACCATCCGTCCCGAGTTCCTGAACCGGATTGACGAGATCGTGATGTTCGAACCGCTAACCCAGGCCAACATCCGCAAGATTGTTGATATTCAATTCCGTCAGATCAAGCAACGGCTAGCCGAAAACGGTGTGCAGCTCGACGCAACGGATGAAGCACTCAACAAACTCGGCGAAGAAGGGTTTGACCCGCAGTTTGGTGCCCGTCCGCTGAAGCGGGTGCTGCAACGCCGGATACTTAACGAACTCTCGAAGAGCATTCTCTCGGGCGAAGTCAAGAAAGACTCTGTCGTGCTGATGGAGCTGAACCACGAGGGCGAAATTGCTTTCACCAACCTGGATGCAGAAATTGAATTATAATTGATTCATCGCTACATGAAGAAGCCCGGCTGCTGCGAAGTGGCCGGGCTTCTTTATGTAGCGATGAACTTCTTAACAGTGTACTCGCCTATAACTTTATCACCCGTTTCGATACCATTCCATTACCGATTTGCACTTGTAGCACATACGTTCCGGCGGGATACGTACCCACGTGTAGGGTTGTAATTTCTTTTGTGGTTTCCTGCTGCATCAACACCAACCCGTTGGCGGTGGCCAGACGTAGGGTGGCAGAATTTTTTGTCGACAGACCCCGTATCTGTACCGTGAGGGTAGCCGATGTCGGAATGGGATAAATGGATACAGCCGCTGCCGGCTCTTCGATGGCCAGCAACGGTATAACGGCTATGGTAGCCAAACGTCCGGCCACTACACCATTACCACACCCATTGCTAACGCTTGTCAGGTAATATGCCGTCGATTGAACTGGCTTGACCGAAAAGGTGTATGCGGGGGCGCTGGCCTGAACAGTCTGCACCGTTCCCGGACCGGCCTGTGTACTGTCCCGGTAGGAGAATGACCACGGGCCATCGCCGGTGAGTGCTACCAAAAGCGAGGCCGTTTGCCCCTGTAGAATCGTCTGGCTGCCCGTTATCGTGGCTGTTGCAAGCGGCCGGACCTCTACCTCCTGTGTTGCCTTTGGCCCTTCACACCCATTGCCGGTCTGGGTAACATAGTAGTTAAATTTACCTGGCTGTGATGTGTTGACAATGGGGGGTATTGGTGTTCCTGTTCCATTCGGACTCCCGATATACCAGCGCAAATTGAATCCGGTCGCCTGGAGCACGGGTGGTAACGCGTTCTGACAAACGGTAAGCGACTGCACTTCGGGAGCCGCCGGGGCCGATTTGATAATGATGGGCACTTCATCACTTACAGCTACCGGGTTGCTGCTAACGATCCGCACCCGGTATCGGGTCCCGGCGGTAACCGGTAACGTTCCGCTCACAATGGATACCGTATCGCCGGTTGCGCTTCCAATCGTGGCGGGACTGGCAAAACTGCCAGCTACATTAGACAATTGAAGCGTAAACACATTGTCTTTCTCAAAAGAACCATTGGTCGTAAAGGGCACGGGCAATACACTTCCTGCACAAAAGCCAGTACCTACGCTTAAACTGCCGATTTTCAGGGTCACTGGCGTAGCCGGAAAAACAATCTTTGCCTGATAAGCCCCCCGCGCCCCTTGCCTGAAGAAAGCATTCTGTACCTCATACAACGGCATCCACGTATAAACAGTAACCGAATTGATAACCGCTTTCACCAGAAAATTACAGTATCGGATATGCCACGGATAGCCGTTTCGGGCGGGTTGAAACGGGTTTGACGAAAATAGATAGCTACCCTGTTCGTTTGTCCGGGCTGTCAGAATGGGGGAGTTCGTCACAGCATAGGAAAACCAGTCGACGGGATAAACCGTCAGATCAGCATTTTTGAGGGGCCTTCCCTGGGTATTAACTACACGAATGCCAATTGTATCCGGGAAGGCATCGGTAATGTACCGTTCGCCTTCTATGGGTTGCCCGGCTGTAGCATTTAACAGACTCGTCGTATGTTCATCCCAAGTTATATTACCGTAGGGATAATTCATAATAGAGCTTACCGGCTCAAACGTTTCCTGACTGATTGGGTTGTTTTTTCCCTCTACCCGTAAGGCATAAATATCGATGGCGCCCCGGGCGTGGCCAAATTCGTGGGTCAATCCATCGGTGGCGGTCCTGGCAAAAGGGCCGTCGAAGTAATTCCATTGCCAACTATGATAGATGGTGTGATAGGCGCCATACCACCCTCCCCCCACTGTGTTATCCGAGAACCCATTGATGACAATATTGTAATCATAAGCGGGTTGCGGCCTGAAGACCACCTCTCCCACCGATCCAGCGAATACATAGACGGAATCGACCCGAAAATTATAAACGCCCTTGAAAGCAGTCGAGCTGTTGAAGTTGGCGTTTACAGTATTTAGCTGTTCCCGCACAATCTGGCTGATGGGCTTCGAGAGGTTTTTTTCGTAATAATCTGCCGTTTGTTTTTCAACGGCTACGATCAATCGGAAGGTCCAGACCGGTTGGGAAACAGCCGCTGTGCAGGCAAACAAACCAGTACAGAAAAAGAGTAGTAACCGCCGTAGTGATCTAGTCATAAAAAAAAGGGTGTGTCGTTTATCTGGCATTATACGGCAAGATAAACGATACACCCCTTTGTATGCATGACTGGCGTCAGCCAACTAATTGACCCTTAGCTTATCGAAGCAGCCCGTCTCGTTTGGCCCGATCCCGTACGCGCTGAGCGCGGCTCTGGCTATCGGGGTGGGTAGAGACGATGGTGGCTACTTTACCACCCTGGCTACCCCCACTCTGCTTGGCCAGCTTCTCAAATGAGGTGGCCAGCGCCATGACATTGTAGCCGTTCTTTTTCAGAAAATCGTAGCTGTAATCGTCGGCTTCGGTTTCCTGCTGCCGACTGAATTTAGCGCCCAGCAAATAGTCAGCAGCCGCCCCCAGTTGCGATCGGGACAACTTGCCCAATGCCCCTGACGTTGATCCAAAAAGATTCCGGATTGCCGACCGGTTCAGAGAGCTTTTTATTCCATCGCGGGAATCATGATTCGCTACGTGACCAATTTCATGCCCCATGATGGCCAGCAACTCCTGGTCGGTCATGATGTCCATAAGCCCTTTAAAAACACGCACGCTACCATCGGCGGTGGCGAACGCGTTCACATCGGCAACTTTGTACACTTTATAGTTGATAGGTATGCCGCCTATGGTCTGATGCCGACTAACAATTTTATTGAGCCGAACGGTATACGGATCATTGGCCGCGGCTACCGGGTTTTTAGCATCCATCTCTTTCACAGACTCTCGTGAAAGTTCCACCACCTGGGCATCAGATAAGGTAGCTGACGTAGCCGCCTGCATAAGCGCCTGCATGACGCTGGGACTCGAATTCGACTGGGCGCGGCTCACTCCCGAAGCCAAGGCCAGCACAAAAAATAGACTGGTTGTATATTTCATATGTTGAATGGTTTAGTCGTTCGTAACTGGTACTTCTGCTATCGAACGCTATCTATTGACTGTTTTTCGTTCAAAAAGTTTAAGCCGGGATACGAGACGGGCCACCCATCAGCCCAATCAACAACGCTGCGAACAGGCCATATAGGCCCTGACTGTACCGGAAAAGCAGATTTCTGCCGGAATTTGCCGGATGGAAATTTCGTTGGCATTTTTGCTGGCAAAAGGGACCTATTCCCTTGAATGACCAACCCGAAAAGAACCCAATGAAAGAGCAATCACGCAAAAATTTTGTCAAAAAAACAGTGGCCGCCGGACTGACGGCCAGCTTGCCAACCCTCGAAAACGCCCCGAAAGAGATGTTTGTTCACCACGTTTTATTTTATCTGAATAACCCCGGAAGTGAAGCTGATAAAGCGAAGTTACTGGAGGGTTTGAACAAGCTGGCCAAATGCCCAACCATCAAAATGGTACACATTGGCACGCCAGCCGCCACCAACAGGGCCGTCATCGAGCGGGCTTACACCTACTCATGGCTGTGCTTTTTCGACAGCCCTGCCGACGAAGAAGCTTACCAAAAACACCCCATCCACGATGATTTCCGCAACAACTACGCATCGCTCTGGGAAAAGGTCGTCATTTATGATTCCGTAGGGCCGAAGCGGTAAACATGACGATTGTACCTACGGATTTTAGTCCGTAAGCCATACTCATACTGTTTACGGACTAAAATCCGTAGGTACAATCCAGTGGTACATCTCACGCCTAAATACTACTACTAGCTTTTCCCCTCGAAAACGAAATAACTGCACCGGTCAGCACCAGTCCGGCCATGACCAGGTAAGCGTAATGCATCCCTAACAGTTGGGCATTTGTTTCTTCGGGATGTACACCATTGGCCAGCGCATACCGGTTTCGGGTGCTGTACCAAACGGCGGCAGCGAGGGCTATACCCACGACAAATCCCAGGTTGCGCATGAAGGCGATCATGCTGCTGGCAATACCCCGCTGATCCAGTGGAGCCGCATTGAGAGCGCTGCTGCTGTTGGGCGACTGGAAAAGTCCGAAGCCCAAACTCACCAGCGAACTCCGCCACACAACGTCCTGCCAGGTCCAGCTGGTGTCCAGAAACGAAAAGGCAAAATAGCCGCTGGCCGTAATCAACAACCCAAAGCTAGACAGCCAGCGCGTGCTGACCCGGCTGGATAGATAGCCACCCAGGGGCGCAACAACGCTTAGGGTCAGCGGACCCGCCAGCAGAATAAGTCCGGCCTGCGCCGGATTTAATTTGAGGAGTTGTTGCAGAAAGAACGGAATCACAAATAGATTTCCACCCGAGGCCAGAAAGCCGCAGAAAGCGGCCAGAATAGCCATAGTAAACGGCCGAACCCGAAACAGACTTAGCCGCAGCATGGGATCACTGACCCGCATTTCCCAGAAAAGAAAAGCGACCAGCAGGACAGTCCCCACAGAAAGCAGCCCAATCACCAGCGGATTATCCCAGCCATACCGGGGTTCCGGTCCAAATTCAATGGCGGTGAGCAAGGTTGTAACACCCACCAGAAATAACCCGGCCCCAACCAGATCGAATCGTTGACCCGTTACTTTGGGGCTTTCGGGCAGGATGGTCCAGGCGCGCCAGATCGCCAGCAAACCAATGGGTACGTTCACAAAAAAGATACTTGACCAGCCAAATTTCCCCAGTAACAACCCGCCAATAACAGGGCCTGCACTGGAACCTGCCGCCACGACCGAACCCATGAGCCCCATGGCCTGACCGCGCTCTTTCGATGAGAATGCATCGCTGATAATAGCCGGACCAATGGCATAAATCATGGAAGCTCCCAGTCCCTGAACGACTCGAAACGCCACCAGCGACCATAAATTCCAGGCCAATCCACAAAGCAATGACCCGAAAACAAACACGCAAAAACCGGTAATATACAGCTGCCGACGACCCACCCAGTCGGAGAGTTTACCCATGATAAGCAGGGTGCTGGTCGTAGTCAGCAGGTAACAGAGAACGATCCACTCGATGCTGTCGCCAGCGTTAAGTTCACGCCGGATCGTTGGCAGTGCAATGTTAACAATGCTGCTGTCGAGCGTAGACATGAACGTACCGAACATGACCGTACCCAAAATAATCCACTTGTTGGGTAAAGATGACGTGGTCGCAGAAACGGGTGGTGCTGACACAGATAAAAGGGTTAATTCGGAAACCTAACTGGCTGAATGAGCCGGTTGTTCAGGGCAGTATAGGGATACTTAGTGCAAAAACGACCATTCAAGAAGCAAATGGATTTTGATTGCTTATCTTACTACGTTCATTCCGCAAGCTAACCATTATTCTACAACCGCTTCGGCGGACCGACTGATGAAAACATCCAGACGAAGTTTTTTACGTAAGACCAGCCAAAGCAGTTTAGCCCTTCTTTCAACGAGTAGTCTGGCCACGACATCGCTCGAAAAGCTAACCCCAACGGCGGAGCCAACAGAACCAGTTGCTGCCCTAAAACCCGATCATGTCGTTCGGTCGTTGCCCGAAAATATGGTCTGGGGTTATTTTGGCGCGGATGTTCCACCCGTCTACAAAGTGAAGGACGGCGATGTGGTTGAGATTCAAACCGTCAACCCATCGGGAGTTAGCCGCACGAACCCGGAAGAGTTTTACACCAAAAATAATTTACCCCTCGACCAGCACGCGCAGGGAGTGATTGCCATCCTGAAAAACGTGAAGCCTGAACCATCGGGTATTCGGGGGCATATGCTGACCGGCCCTGTTTACATCGATGGAGCCCAGCCCGGCGACACGCTGGAAATTCGTATTCTTGACCTAACCTTTCCGGCTGGCTTTGGTGTCAACAGCGTATGGCCGGGCGGGGGCGGCATTCCCGACGAAGTGAAGACCCGTGAAACGTTTGTCTATCGGTACGATGCGAAGCGAAAGATAGCCACCCTGAAAGAAGGTCTTGAGATTCCACTAAAGCCATTTATGGGCGTTATGGCCCTGTCGCCACCGGCCGATATGGGTCGTCAGAGTTCAATTCCGCCCAATTTTTTTGGTGGGAATCTGGACATCAAGCATTTAACCAAGGGCACAACCCTATTTCTGCCGGTTTCCGTACCGGGTGGGTTATTTACTACCGGCGACGGTCATGGCGCACAGGGTAACGGCGAAGTGAGTGGTGTGGCTATTGAAACAGCCATCAACCTGACCGTCAAATTCATTGTGCATAAAGGCAAAGCCCTCAAGCAACCACGAGCCGAAACACCTACGCACTTTATAGCCGTTGGTCTCGACAAAGACTTAAACAAAGCGATGAAGAATGCGCTTTCCGAAGCTTGTGCCTTTATCCGGGATGAACTGGGCTTTACCTTCAACGAAGCCTTATCCATTGCCAGCACGGGTGTTGATTTCGAGGTTAGCCAGGTTGTCGATCAAACGCTGGGCGTTCATGCGATGATCCCCAAGTCGATCTTCACCAAAAAGAAATTCGATTTCTGGGCCTAACAGACGACGGACGGCTTGCTGTTTAGTGGGCCGTCCGTCATACGTCTGCTAAAATTCATACCTTTGAATTTTACAACTAGCCTCATTATGAACACAACCACCGTCGACCAATTTTATCAGCAGCTTACCGCCGGCATCGATAGTGATGTGCGCGCTTTTCTTCCCGACGGAATTAATCGGGAGATTGGTCACTTCAATGTGTTCAGTATGGTCGAGTTGACCAAACGACTTCAGAAAAATCCGGTCATGCCCTACAACCGGAGGGCCTATTACAAAATAAGTCTGATTAGTGGTCGCAACCGGGCTGAATACGCCGACAAGGTGATCAACATTGAGAAAAACGCTCTTCTGTTTGCCACGCCGAAAGTCCCCTACCATTACTTACCGCAGGATGACAACCAGACCGGGCACTTCTGCATCTTTACCGACGAATTTTTGGTTCAGAGCAAAAGTGGAGTTGTCCTCGATGAATTGCCCATTTTTAAGCCGGGCGGCTACCCCGTTTTTCAACTGAGTGATGAAGACGCCGACGACATCGGCTATATCTTCCGCAAGATGGAAAAGGAACTGGCCTCTGATTATGCCTACAAATACGACCTGCTGCGAAACTACGTACTCGAATTGATCCATTACGGACAGAAGCTCCAGCCAGCTACCTCGCTTTATCCAACGCATACGGCCTCAGCCCGGGTCTCGTCCCTCTTTATCGAACTGCTGGAACGACAGTTCCCCATCGAATCTCCACAGCAAAAGCTTGGCCTGCGTACCGCCAAGGATTATGCCGACCGGCTGTCTGTCCATGTGAACCACCTCAATAAAGTATTGAAAGAAAATACGGGGAAAACTACCACCGACATCATCAGCAGCCGGATTGTTCAGGAAGCCAAAATTTTGCTGAAACAGACCGACTGGAATGTTTCCGAGATTGCTTATAGTCTGGGGTTCGAAGAGGTCGCCCACTTTTCAAACTTCTTCCGAAAGCAAACGTCGTTTTCACCAGTAGCCTTCCGGGCTTAACACGTCCGATTTGAATTTCGCAACGATCGGATTGATGTTTGCAACCAAACTCCTCCCCTCCAGGCCGACCTTTGTTCCGTCAAATTCACAAACAACTGATGGAAAATACAGCATTATCAACACGTACAAAAATTGCCCTGGTTACGGGCGGAAGCCGGGGATTAGGTAAAAACATGGCCCTTAGTCTGGCCAAAAAGGGAATCGATGTTATTTTGACTTATCACAGCAAGCAGGACGAAGCACAGGCCGTTGTTACCCAGATTGAACAGATGGGCCAAAAAGCCGCCAGTCTCCAACTGAATACCGGCGATGTGAAAAGCTTTGATACGTTTTTGGGCCAATTGACCCAGGTTCTTACCACAACATTTGACACCGACCGCTTCGACTTTCTAATCAACAATGCAGGCACCGCCGGACGCACGGCCATTGTCGAAACGTCGGAAGAAGACTTTGACGGATTGATGAACATTCACCTGAAGGGCGTATTCTTTCTAACGCAAAAGTCGCTGCCGCTACTCAACGACGGTGGTCGAATCATTAATATTTCTACCGGCCTGACTCGATTCACCACACCAGGCACGGCTATTTATGCCACCATGAAAGGAGCCATCGAAACGCTAACCATGTATTTGGCCAAGGAGTTGGGCCCACGAGGTATCAGCGTTAACACAGTGGCACCGGGAGCCATCGAGACGGATTTTGGCGGGGGCATGGTTCGGGACAATCCAGCCATCAACAAACATATTTCCGATATCACAGCGCTGGGACGCGTTGGCCTTCCCGACGATATTGGCGGTGTAGTTGCCTTCCTGTGTACCGACGAAGCCCGCTGGATAAACGCCCAGCGCATTGAAGTATCGGGCGGTATGAACCTGTAAATCGCGTCAGTTAGCAAACATCCCGTGGTTGTCCATCTCTTTACCTGTAAGGAGATGGACTTTATTTTGCCACTACCTGCACCACATATGTTCGGACTGTCTGGCCACTCCCCGACTGATTCATGGGCTTGGTCGAGAAAATGACGTTAGCGGTACCTACCGTAACCCCTTTTATCTGAAAAACGGTTGGGCTGGCATTCGCCTGCCGGAGCGTATCAACTGCCGGAGCGAGCTGTTGTCTGGAAACCTCCACGACTTCCTGATTATCGGACGTGCCGATCAACTCTGACCCATTGGTTCCCCGTCCGGATAGCGTGATCTCTTTAATCTCACCCACCGACACCTTCAGGCGTTTTTTCATGCCGATATCCGATTGACCGGTACGGTTACAGGCAGCCAGCCCAATGGTGAATAGGATGATGAAAAGTCGGATCGATGCAGACCGGAAGCCGGCTACAGGCACTGCCACTGGGGGAAGGAACATCGTTGAGGTAGTCATGTCTCCAATAACTGCCCGGCCGGCCTAACGGTTTTAATTACCAGGAATATATAGCACCGACTGTCCCGGTCGGGTGTGACATGGCCGAATCAAGTTAGCTATATTCCTTCCCGACCGGGACTGTCGGTACTACATCGTAATCATTTCGCTTTGCGCTGGTAGAAGACAAAGCCGTTCTCTTGACCGGTTTTCCGAACATCCGGCAGGGAGTCGAGCAGGGTTGGTTCTTCGCTGGCTTTGCGGATGAACAACACATCTTTGTCGATCTGGCCGCGCAGCAGCCACGCATCGTCATAATATTTTTTGTCCGTAACGGCTGTCTTCTGGGTATAGAAATAAGGGCCGTAGCTATGATAGCCATATGTCCTGACATACACATCCTGTCCTTGCGCCCGCTCAAAAAAGCGCATGGCCGCATCCTGCGAAATACCTTCAATCCGCCCAATGAAAAACCAGAGTGTCAGGGTAATAAAAACGGCCATTCCGCCAAAAAGAGCGAAAGAGGCCCGCCCGGGTTCACGCCGGTTAAACCAGAGAATGGCCAGTACCAGAATACAGAAAAGCCAGATACCGGGGATTACCTCCCAGCCTGTCCAGTTGATTTTCGCATCTAAATTTTGCTGAGTAAACGCGTCCTGATCGGCATAGGCCTTCACCACATCCATATGCTGAGCCAGAATGGGCACGCCAACAATAGCGATCACATAAATACCCCCAATCACGATCAGCCCTGCCCGCATCCAGTTGTTGAACTGAATCTTGCGCTCCTCCAACTGCATGAGCGTGAGGGCGGCAAAGTACGTAAGCGGGAAATAACAGAGGGAGGAATAGTGGACAATTTTGGACTGAACGATGCTAAACAGTACCAGTACTACCCAGAACAGAATGAGCATCCATTTGCGAAACTCACGCTGGTAGTTTCGCTCGATAAATAGGGAGCCAAACGCACGGATCCCAAAAACAGACGCCGGGAAACACCCTACCAGTAAGATAATGATGTGGTACCCCGGGAAACCTACGTGCCCGGCATCGGGCGTACTGAACAGGCGAAAATTATAGGCAAGAAACTCACGCATCAGCGCCGGGCCATGCAGGTAAATATCGAGGCCATACCACACCAGCGAGACAAAAGCCGCTGCCGCCGAAAAGGCCAGAAACTGTAAGGGCGAAATGAACCACCGAAACCGGCTTAATAACCAATAAACGACTAAAACCAGGCACACGATCAGGTAGGCAACCGGGCCTTTTGTCAGTATGCCCAGGCCGAGCACAAAGCCTCCCAACAGAATGTACGTCCATTCACCTCTAGGCACCGTCATAGCGCCCCCCAGACGCTCCCGTTTCCAGGCGGCAAAAATGATATTGACGATACCAACGAAAATAAACAGGTTAAAAAACGGATCGATGATACCCGACCGAAAATACAGATGTGGCGTTACCGACCCCAGATAAGCCAGCGCCCACAACCAGCCAAAGCGGTGCCCGTGCAGTTTCTGACCCAGATTATAGAGATATACCAGCGTGATCATACCACAAATAGCATTGGGCAGCCGGGCGGCAAACTCATTTACACCAAAAAGATGCATCATGGACGACTGGAACCAGAAAAACAGCGGAGGCTTCTCGTAAAATGGCTTGAAGTCAATATGAACGTGTAAGTAATCACCCAGTACGATCATTTCGCGGGCACACTCGGCAAAGTTGATTTCGTCCCAGTCGAAGAGTCGAACGCCACCCAGAAAGGGAATAAAAAACAAGGCCCCCAAGACGACCAGCACCAACGAATAAAAGAGTTTTTGATTCATTAAACTATATAGGTAATGACAAAAAATCTCCTCCCCTGCGAGGAAAAGAAGCGTAAAAATAGCCGAAAAAAGATTGACGGGATTCACGATATTCGCGCCGACAAGTCAGTTTACCAGAAACTCCTTATGCTCGCGAATCATCGATTTACCAATTTACCGGCTTATACTCAACTCCAGGCCCATTACGACAGTCTGAAAGATCGGCAACTGCGCGACATGTTCGCTGAGGATCCAGACCGCTTTGACAAATTCACCCGTCAGTTTGAGGATATCCTGCTCGATTTCTCAAAAAATCGAATAACCAGCGAAACACGTACGCTGCTGGAGCAACTAGCCGAACAAGCTAGTCTGAAAGATGCAATTGGCAAAATGTTTTCGGGTGATAAAATAAACCGAACCGAAGACCGGGCCGTACTTCATGTTGCCCTGCGCAACCGCTCAAACACGCCTATCCTGGTAGATGGAGCCGATGTGATGCCGGATGTGAACGACGTGCTGGCCCATATGAAGTCGTTTACCGAACGAATCCGGTCGGGCGACTGGAAAGGCTATACCGGCGAGGCCATTACCGACATCGTGAACATTGGTATTGGTGGTTCTGACCTGGGCCCGGTGATGGTAACCGAAGCCCTGAAACCTTATGCCGACGACAAAAAACTGCGTGTTCACTTCGTATCGAACGTGGATGGGGTTCACATTTACGAAACACTGCAAACCGTACGGCCCGAAACGACGCTCTTCCTGATCGCTTCCAAAACCTTTACCACACAGGAAACCATGACCAACGCCCAAACGGCGCGGCAGTGGTTTCTGGATGCGGCCCAGGACGAAGCGGCAATTGCCAAACATTTCGCGGCCCTGTCGACCAATAAGAAAGACGTTGAGAAGTTCGGTATCGACCCCGATAACATGTTTGGTTTCTGGGATTGGGTAGGTGGCCGCTATTCACTTTGGTCGGCCATTGGTCTGTCTATCGCCCTGTACATTGGTTTCGATAAATTTGAAGAACTGCTGGAGGGAGCCCACGCCATGGATCTTCATTTCCGGGATACGCCCCTGGATCAAAACCTGCCGGTCATTCTGGCGCTGGTCGGCATCTGGTACAATAACTTCTTTGGTGCGCAAACTGAGGCCATCCTGCCTTATGACCAGTACATGCACCGCTTTGCGGCTTATTTTCAGCAGGGCGATATGGAAAGTAACGGCAAATCCGTTGACCGCGACGGTAATCCTATCGATTATCAGACCGGACCTATTATCTGGGGTGAGCCCGGCACCAATGGCCAGCATGCGTTCTACCAACTCATTCACCAGGGGACAAAGCTCATTCCGTGTGATTTTCTGGCTCCGGCCATCAGTCAACGGCCTATTGGCGACCATCACAAAATTTTAATGGCAAATTATTTTGCCCAGACGGAAGCCCTGATGAATGGTAAAACAGAGCAGGAAGCAGCCGACGAATTGCGCAAATCGGGTAAGAGCGACGAGGAGATTCAGTTCCTTGCTCCGTTCAAAATGTTCTCAGGTAACCGACCGACCAATTCTATTTTATTTAAGCAATTAACCCCCCGGACGCTGGGTAGCCTGATCGCCATGTATGAACACAAAATCTTCGTTCAGGGCGTTATATGGGATATTTTTAGCTTCGACCAATGGGGTGTTGAACTGGGCAAACAGCTTGCCAGCCGCATTCTTCCTGAGTTGCAGGATGATGCACCGGTAAGTACCCACGACAGCTCGACGAATGGCTTGATGAACGCATTTAAGTCCATGCGAAAGTCATAGGATAAACGTTTGTGTAACGCTATGTTTCTACTCATTCGAAACATTAAATTTTATGCCAGAGTGAGAATAGTTCAAAACAATGCCTGCGAATGGCCTGTTAATGGGGTGTAACT
The DNA here is from genome assembly GCF_054782495.1 of Spirosoma aerophilum. Classification (NCBI taxonomy): domain Bacteria; kingdom Pseudomonadati; phylum Bacteroidota; class Cytophagia; order Cytophagales; family Cytophagaceae; genus Spirosoma; species Spirosoma aerophilum. The sequence goes on from NZ_BAAGSJ010000013.1 coordinate 2,392,020, forward strand.
ACGGTTACACCCCATTTTTTTTATAACTCAACGATAAAACAAAGCGCTATGAAACGGCAATTTTCACTTCTGGCTTTAAGCCTTATGGGAATCGGCATTGCAAATGCCCAAACCACAACCAATACGTATTCAACGACCAGCTCGACAACGAACCCAACGTATACGTCGCCGGTAACGACCGACAGTACGAATTCGATGCGCAATGGCACGATGAACAACACGAACTCGCCTACCACCACAAACTCGATGAGTAATGGGACGACGAATAACATGAACTCAACGACGCCTAACAGCACGTACTCAACCAACGGCTCGACGACGACGGATGGTACAACCACCACCACAACTTATAGCACGACAGACAGTCCTGATCGGGTAAAAGCGACTAAAGATTATAAAAACTTCGTGTTTGGTGTCTACGCCGGTTTAAACTCTACGAAGTTAAGAAACGAGCCAAAAAATACGGGTGGCAACATCTCCGGTCGTCTGGGTTATCAGGCAGGTTTCTTCGTTCGTGGGGGCAAACGTCTTTTCGGACAACTGGGAGCTGAGTACTTTGCGTCTAGTTCCAACTATTTCACCGCTGGCGATGGTCAGTCGGTAGCCAGCATTCAGGATCAAATAAATATCCAGTACATTCAGATTCCTGTTTACATCGGTTATAAAATCGTTGAATCGGATCGTGGTATTTCAGCTGTCCGCCTTCAGGCTGGTGTTGAATATGCAAACAACATCAATTCAAGCAGTGGTAAATTTAACCTTTCCAATGCTGAAATCAGAAGCGGTTCACTCAATGGCTTAGGCCAGTTAGGCTTTGACATTGGCCCCCTGCTGATCGACTTAACCTATCACTATGGCTTCAGTGATGCCATCAAAGGCACAAGTGCTTCAACCGGTTTTTCAGGTTCAGCACGTCGTATCCTGAGCGCCAGCGTAGGATTTAAATTCTAAGTCTGCGCCACACGAAAAGTCAAAAGCCACCTTCCAACGAAGGTGGCTTTTTTGTTTAATTCAGGGTCATTACGCTAATGATATATGATCGTATCAGCAACACACATGACCCAAAATAATACACTGATATTCAAATAATTATCAACAAAACACGAACAAATTACGTCTTAACCCTGTCTGAATTTACCACTTATTCTGCCAAACATTAACCGGCCCGGAACGGTTGTAAACAGACATACTCAACGTGTTATAATTATGAAAACATTAACTAAAACAGTCCTGCTCCTGGCAGGCGTATGCAGCACAAGTGTCGTACTGGCCCAGCAAAATTCATACAATGACCGGTACGACCGATACAATGAGCGGCCCTCGCGCCGTGATGAGCGTCGGGACGATCGACGTCTGGAAGACCGGCTTGATGAACGGCGCGAGTACAACCGTCGGGAGGAAGAAGAACCCCGTTACAACAACCGCTACGAAGACCGTCGGGGCGACAGTCGGCGGGACGATCGCATGTACGACGAACGCGATCTGAGCAAAGCTTACGATGAAGGGTTTGAAGATGGCCAGCGGAATCAGATCGTCAGCGAACGCCAGGAACGTCGCGAAAATTACAAGCACTTCACATTTGGTGTGTATGGTGGAGCCAACTCCACCCGCTTTGAAGGAGAGACGGTGGATGGACAGGGCTTGACGGGTCGTTTGGGTTACCAGCTTGGTTTTCTGGTACGGGCCGGTGGTCGGGTATATGGACAGATTGGAGCGGAATATCTGGCTTCCAGTTCTCAGTTTTTCAAACCCGGCGACGGTCAGCTTAATGGGGTAAACGATATCACATCTAACATCGACCAGCGGTATTTACACATTCCTGCCTATATCGGTGTCAAGTTAGCGCAGTCAGATCGGGGTGTATCCGGTATACGGCTGGCCTTAGGAGCGGAATATGCCACCCCTTTGAGCACCGATAAAAACGATTTTAACTTAGGTAACGCCGATTTTCAGGCAGCTACCGTTAACGGCCTGGCCAACCTGGGCTTCGATGCGGGCCCAATTGCCCTTGATTTCGTTTACCATTATGGTTTCGCCGATGTACTTTCCAGCGGCAACAGCAAACGCCGGATATTAGGGGTGAACCTAGGGTTCAAGTTTTAAGTTAGTGAGTCGGTAAGCGGCTTCGCCTAAGTTGGTAAGTCAGTAAGTGGTTGACGCGAAAGCAACACTCGCGCGTCAGCCACTTACTGACTTACTGACTTACCAACTTACTGACTCACCAACTAACTTTTTCCATGAACACCCTCTTCCCTATTTTTGTCAAGGCCGAGAAGTTACATATTCTTATTGTGGGCGGGGGGTATGTCGGCCTCGAAAAGCTTACGGCTCTGGTGGGCAACTCGCCGGAAGCCCGCATTACGCTCTTAGCCTCTCAGATTCGGGATGAGATATGGGAGATGGCCAGGCAGTATCCTAAACTGCAACTGATTCAAGAGCCCTATCATTCGCTTTTCTTATCCGATAAAGACATGGTGATCGTCGGCACCAACGACAAAGCGGTTAACCGGCAGGTACAGGAAGACTGCAAAGCCCGGCGAATTCTGGTCAATGTGGCCGACACCCCCGATCTATGCGATTTCTACCTGAGTTCGGTCGTTAAAAAGGGCGATCTAAAAATAGCCATCTCGACCAATGGCAAGTCGCCTACCTTTGCGAAACGATTCCGGGAAGTACTCGAGGAAATCCTACCCGAGAGTTTGCAGGAAACCCTCGACAACCTGACCGCCATTCGCAATCAGCTAAAAGGCGATTTCGTGCAAAAGATGGAGAAGCTTAACGAAATCACGAAAGTACTGAAGTAGCTGTACCTACGGGTTGAAACCCGTACCAAACCAACTAATGTACATCCTCGCTATCTCCGGCAGCCTGCGGGCCGGTTCCACCAATACCTCGCTCCTTCGGGCGGCTGTTAATCTGGCCCCTAACATGGTATCTATAACCTTGTATGACGGGCTGGCCGACATCCCGGCTTTTAGCCCCGAACGGGACAAGGAAGATGCTACACCCTCTATTCAAGCGCTTCGTCAACTACTCAGAGAGGCCGACGCCATACTCTTCTGTACACCCGAATACATTCATGGCATGCCAGGTAGTTTGAAAAATATGCTCGACTGGCTGGCATCGTCGGGGGAGTTTGTCGACAAGCCCGTTGGCGTTATTAGTGCGGGGCCGTCTGATACGGGCGGTTCCCGGGCACATGAAGCCTTATCCTATACATTGAGCGTTTTAACGGCTTATCTGCCCGAGAAAGCGTCGTTGATCGTCCCTTTCGTTAAAACGAAACTGGATGCCAACGGTTCGGTTTCGGACCCTACTTTACTACAGCAACTTACCGGTGTGATCGATGCGTTGATAGAAGCCGTTCAGCACAGGAAATAAGCCTTTCGACCAATAGTCTCGACTATACATCCAGCTCGATCATCGGGTCCCAGAATTTAGTTTTGAAGTCAACAACCCGGTCATTATCTACCCTTACGCCTTCGTCTTCGAGCAGTTGCTGCATAATGGTTGGCCCGCCAAAAAAGTGCTTGCCTGTCAGTACACCGACACTGTTTACAACCCGATGGGCGGGAACATCCGGGCGATTATGACAACCGTTCATGGCCCAGCCCACCATACGGGCACCCGCCCGCAACCCCAGATACCGGGCAATGGTACCATACGTTGTCACCCGGCCTTTCGGCACTAAACGCACAACCTCATAGACCTCCTCAAAATAATCGCGTTGCTCGGGCATATCGTTCTCCGTATTCTATAGCAGGCTAACATGAATTCCATAAAAAAGGGTTGAACACTTTTGTCGTGCTCAACCCTTTTTATCAGGTAGAAAATCAATGCGCCATTAACCAGCTACGGACACGCGGGTTGAAGTCGTCGATGCATTCCCAATGAAAGGCGTGCCCGGCATCCTCATACAGGTGTAATTCGCTGGTTGGAATGGCACCGGCTACCTCTTCGGCCATCCATACCGGAGTGAAAATGTCGTTTCGTCCGCCAATAACCAGACAGGGTTTATGGATACTCCCTAATTCGGCCAGCGTGTTGTGGGTAATGCAAGCCTCGGCCTGGCCCTCAAGCCCATGCAGCGGTTGGGGGGCTGAATCAACGGCAGCCTGTTCCCGGCTAGTCAGAAAGTCCGCAAAGGTGTCATCATCATCCCAACTCCGTTTCGCGTAGATCAGCAGCTGAATATAACTGGCGAACTCCTCGGGTCGGAGCCGGGCTTTCAGGATTGCCATTTGCCGGAAAATGGCTTCGGCCTTACGGTCGCAACGAGCCCACGGACACATCAACACCAGCGACTGTACTTTGTCGGGGTGGCGCAGAGCCAGTTGCTGCGCAATGGTACTGCCCATCGAAACACCCACCACGCGCACGGCTCCCAGCCCAAGGCTGTCGATCAGTCCTGCGTAATCGTCGGCCATTTGGGCAGTGGTGTAGGGTCCCGCTGGTTTGTCGGATTTGCCAACACCCCGGTTATCGACCAGGATGCAGCGAAAGTTCTGCTGCCAGTAGTCAGCATGTTTTTTCCAGACTGAACCAGGGGCCGTAATGCCCATGATCAACAGCAGAGGCTCACCCGAGCCCCGCTCTTCATAATATAGATTGATGCCGTTGGTCTCCAGGAAAGGCATGGTTTTTTGAATTAATTGGTTAATTGGTTGCTTGGTGGAGTAGTGAATTGGTAGAGTAGTGAATTGGTGGCGTGGTTCGTTGCCTAATCCACCAATTCACTACTCCACCACCCCACTAATCACAAAACAGACGGCAGGAGCGTTTCGTAAACCCATCGGCCATCGTGGAGCGTAACGCCGTCGGGATCATCCATGGCTTCAGGGCCTTCGTCTTCGCAAATAATCCAGCCGTTGTATTGCTGTTCGATCAACCATTGGGTGATGCCCTTAAAGTCGACCTTCCCTTTACCCAGTAAGGCAAATTCCGGATCGCCATTCCAGTCTTTAAAGTGAACGAGGTTAATGAGCGACGCATACTCTTTCATCTTCGTCAGCGGGTCCATACCGCCATTGATCATGTGGCCCACATCGGGGGTCCAGCCGGTGACCGACGCATCCAGCCCTTCCAGAATAACGCGGTAGTCTTCCTCAGTGCGGGTTATTGACGAATGGGGCGAGTTGGGATGGAATGTACAGGGCACACCCTGCTCTACCGCCCGGCTCGATACCGTGTTGACGATATTGACCAGGTTCAGTCGGCGTGTTTCCAGATCATGCCGGCCTGTTGGCTTTTGTACCGTACAGAGCAGCGCACCCGGAAAGTGTTTGAGCAGGGCAATGGCCCGATCAGCCTCGTAACGTTCCTGCTCCGTTTCCTCGGCCCCGTTCCAGTCCAGAGCCAGAGCGATAGCGGCCAGTTCAACGCCCTTTTCCCGTAGCTTTTTGCCCAGGCTTTCAGGATCGGGCAAGTCACCCATCCAATTAAAAATAGGTTCAATTCCTGCAAAACCAGCCTGAGCCGTAATGTCGATCATGTGCCCCAGCTTGTTGGCGTGGGTTTGACCGTTGTTATTCATGAACCAGGTGTATGCTTCAGCACCGAAGCGAAATGGAAAGGAAGATGTCATAAAGAAAATTGGAACGCTGCTTTTTTGAAGTAGTACCGAGCTTATTAGTTAAGGCAGTCAGAGGCTTGTTTTACTTAACTACCAGATAAGTTATTGAGGCTCTCTGCGTCGTAAAAGACAAAAACCGCCCTTACCTACGCGTTCGTACGTAAAGAATAGACCAGTATATCTCACTCTCCAGATTATTTTTATCATTTTAATGAATAAAGACACTTAGCACCGGGCCATAGGGGTTAATATTTCGTTATACTTTTATACCTAAGCTACCCGTATCGACTCACTCAACGTCATAATTTTTGATCTGAAAGCTGCCCTATAGTATGGAGAAGTCCCCGAACAACGAGCGCAAACCCAGTGATCCGGCTGAACAGGCAGTCAACAATACACCCAAAAGTGGTGAACGACCTAACCAGGGTACCGAGATGACCAACGACCATTATGATCCTCAGGGTAAACCTGATGCAGATAAGAAAATTTTACCAGCCCCCGACAATGTCGGGGCTAAACATAAAAACCCAATTCTGGCTCAACCACCCGAAGCGTTTACGGGACTTACGCTTGGCAAACCGGCCACAGTAGCCGCTGGTGTAACCGCCGTGCTGAAGTCCATGGAGTTTTCGTGGTCAGAAGCAGGGGTCGGACGCGGAACTCATGCGCTGGTAAAGCTGAACCAGAAAGATGGTTTCGACTGCTCATCCTGCGCCTGGCCCGATCCCGATGATCACCGGTCAGTAGCCGAATTTTGCGAAAACGGGGCCAAAGCCACCGCATCAGACGCCGATACCCATCGGGCCGACCCGGAGTTCTTCGCTAAACACAGTCTGGTCGACTTGTCGCACATGACCGACCGTGACCTGAACAACGCCGGTCGGCTGACGCACCCTATGGTGCTTCGTCCCGGCGCTACCCACTACACCCGAATTTCCTGGCCAGAGGCTTTTCAGTTGGTTGCCGATGAACTCAACGCACTGCAATCACCCAACGAAGCCATCTTTTATACGTCGGGGAAAGTGCCCAACGAGCCCGCCTATCTTTACCAGCTGTTTGTGCGGGAGTTTGGCACCAACAACCTGCCCGACTGCTCCAACATGTGCCACGAGAGTAGCGGCTCAGCCTTGAGCCCTACACTGGGCTTGGGCAAAGGCTCCGTCACGCTGAATGATGTTCATGAAGCGGAGGTGATCCTCATTATGGGCCAGAATCCCGGCACTAACCACCCCCGTATGCTCACTGCTCTGCAAATTGCCAAGCGAAACGGAGCCAAAATTATTGCCGTTAACCCATTGCACGAAGCAGGTTTGAGCCATTTTAAGAACCCACAGGACTTTATGAATCCGATCAAGGCAGTGGGTACCTTATTAAGTGCAGGGACGCCTATTGCCGATTTGCATCTACAGGTAAAGATCAACGGCGATATGGCCGTGCTGCGGGGCATTATGAAACACCTGCTGCGAGCGGAAGAATTAAATCCGGGAGATGTCATTGACCACGCATTCATTAAAGAATATACCACCAACTATGATGAATTTCTTAATACCATCCGGAACACCAGCTGGGAGGATATTGAAGAAATGAGTGGTATATCGCGCAATCAATTGCTCGAAGCGGCCAATATCATCGCCCCTAAACAGAAGATCATCACCTGCTGGGCCATGGGCCTTACGCAGCAGAAAAACGGCGTGATGAGCATTCAGGAAATTGTGAATCTTCATCTGATGAAGGGGGCAATTGGCAAACCCGGTGCCGGTACGTGCCCCGTTCGCGGACACTCAAACGTACAGGGCGACCGCACGATGGGCATATGGGAGCGCCCACACAAGGAGTTTCTGGATGCGCTCGTAACCGAATATGGTTTCGAGCCCCCCCGCGAGCATGGCTATGACACCGTAGAATCTATTAAAGCGATGCACGAGGGCAAGACGCAGGTCTTCTTCAGCCTGGGCGGCAATTTTCTATCGGCTTCGCCCGATACGGAGTTTGTTGCCGAAGGGCTGCGTAAACAACGGCTTACGGTATTCGTCAGCACAAAGCTGAATCGGGGTCACCTCGTAACGGGCCAATCTTCCCTGATCTTACCCTGCTTCACACACCTCGACATCGACATGCAGCGTTCGGGGCAGCAGTTCACATCCTGCGAGAACTCAATGGGGGTTGTCAGTCAAAGTAAAGGGGTTCTTCAGCCACTGGAGGGTGAAATGCTGAGCGAAGTCGCCATATTGTCCGGCATTGCCATTTCCACACTTGGCGACCGCACCAAAGTCGATTGGGTGGGGTATACAGAAAACTATGACCGCATCAGGGATGCAATTTCGCGGGTTATTCCCGGCTTCGACAAATTCAATGAGAAGATTCGCAAACCGGGCGGTTTCTATTTGCCCAATGGCCCGCGTGAACGCAACTTCACCACCGAAAACGGAAAGGCCAATTTTACCGTGACGGATATGGTCCGGCATACTATCGAACCCGACCAACTCGTGTTGATGTCCATTCGCAGTCACGATCAGTTCAACACCACTATTTATGATTACAATGACCGGTACCGGGGCGTATATGGCGAACGGCGGGTTCTGTTCATGAATCGGCAGGATATGGCAGACCGTCAAATTCAGGAACGTCAACTGGTTAACATCACCAGCCATTTTGAGGGACAACAGCGTAAACTGGAGAAGTTTATCGCCATTCCTTACGACATTCCAAAGGGCAACACGGCTGGTTACTATCCGGAGGTTAATCCACTGGTGCCTGTTGCCAGTGTTGCGTACATCAGCAATACGCCCACCTCTAAATTTGTTGTCGTTACGGTAGAGCCGGTTCCAGAGCTGCTGCCGGAAGGAAGTACGTCTGCCAGGGCCATGACAGTTCATGCATGACCAGCGATGAACTCAACCAATCATAGACAGGAACCGTAAAGCGATTTGTTACCCTATTTATTGAGCCAGTTGATAGCGTAACGGGTTTCTATTGATACCGGACAAATAAGTCACATCAATACTGACCAGCCAGTTGTAACCGAGGTTTTGTAAAAACGTGCTGCTAACAGCTCCGTGAAAGGGGTTGTTAACAGCACGTTTTTACGTTTATAGGCAACTGTCAAATCGCATGAGCTCTATCCTAAAACACAATTGAGGCTTTGCATAGCCAACAGTCAGCAATCTACATCTGCCCACCTCCTTCTACTCGTAGCAGTCATAAAAAAGCTTAGTCTAAACGCAGGTTAATGTAACCTAATGAAAGTAAATGAATAGTGTCAACGAGTGAAATATTTGGAATAAGCTATCTAAGTAAAAGTACGCGCAACAAAATATTTCTATAAACTAAGTATTAACAGTATATGAAATAAGAATATATAGTTAGTCTAAATTTTATATACTTTATACTATTTAATTTATATAAAATAAACATAATCTTTATAATCTCTTTAAAACTAAAAACAGGATAGTATTAATTGTACCAATAAAGCCTTATTTTGTTTATTAAATGGATTAACTAGTTATCTATCAAGCTAACCAGAAAAGCCATTATTACCCTAATTTTCAATTTCCCTAAAAAAATCTACCTATCTCAATGATACATACCTTTTTACAAGTATCACCAAATATCCTTTATCTACTAGATGAAGATACAGACTAATATACAAAAGCTATAGTCTTTATACATTAACAAGTATGATCTTATCAAATAGAGTGTAAATAAAGATTATGACCTTGTTCATAAATTTTTATGACCATAGTCGTAGTTTTAAAAACTATTTATTTATAATTTTGATAATTCGTAAACTTAAAGTTTAAATTAATACTAGTGAATATAGTACTGATAGTGTGTCCATCGTAACAAAAATGAAATCTTAAATCAGGTAATCATGAGGATTATTACTTTCTATTTAGCCGTAACTTTAATTTTAGTTAAATTAATTTCAACAGCTGGGAAATTCGATTGGGGATCAACAAGCACCTTACTACTGAACCCCACAACGCTGAGTCACGATCAGGTCACTACCTATACCCTTAGCAATACCCGAACCCTTACGACCCTGGCCGCGCCCTTCCCAATTCCGGGCCAAATTGAAGCGGAAAGTTTTACCACGATGAATGGGGTCCAAACCGAAACCACGACGGATGCAGGGGGAGGACTCAACGTTACCCGAATCGACAATGACGATTGGATGGATTATTCGGTCAACGTACCCGTGGCTGGCACTTACACCGTTTCCTTTCGCGTTTCGAACACCAACGGGAATAGTAAACTGGAACTCCGCAATACAGCCGGAACGGCCCTTTGCAGCGTTCAGCCAACCTTAACGGGCTCCTACCAAACCTTTGCCACCGTTACAACTACCGTAACCTTACCCGCCGGCGACCAGACACTACGGGTATATGCGGTAAAAGGGGCTTTCAATTTTAATTGGATGTCCTTTTCATCATCGGCCATGTCGAGCCTAAGGGCCAGTTTTGTGCCCATATCCGGTCGTATCGAAGCCGAGACCTTTAGTGCCATGAATGGCATTCAAACCGAGACTACTACGGATGAAGGAGGAGGCCTTGATGTGACCAAGATCGATGATAACGACTGGCTCGATTATAATCTGACCGTACCGACAGCGGGTGCCTATATAGTTGCATTCCGGGTATCTAACACCAATGGAAACAGCAAAATTGAACTTCGTAATGCGGCCGGAAAGGCTCTTTGCAGTGTTCAGCCCACCCTCACGGGAAGCTGGCAAACGTTTGCCACGGTCAAAGCCATTATCAACTTACCGGCTGGTGACCAGACGTTGCGTGTTTACGCGGTGAAGGGAGCCTTTAATTTTAATTGGATGGGCATTACACCCCTCGTTTTTACCGCAACGCCCGGCCTGATTGAAGCAGAAAATTACGATGCCAGTAAAGGGATTCTGACTGAACCTACGACCGATGTAGGGGGTGGACTGAATGTCAAGTCCATCGACGATACGGACTGGACGGATTACTGCCTCAATATACCGGCATCGGGAAAGTACACGGCGAAATTTCGGGTGGCCAGTATGGTTTCGACCGGCAAAATTGAACTCCGCAACAGTACAGGTGCTACCTTATGCAGCGTCAGCGTACCACAAACAAACGGTCTGCAAACCTGGACAACTGCCAGTGTTAGTTTCAGCCTGACTGCGGGTAACCAGATGATCCGTATGTACGCCACAAAGGGGGCCTTTAACCTCAACTGTTTCAATGTTGTTAGTGAGCAGGCACCGACAATCGATTTTGCAACCCTGACCGATCGGCCCATCAGCCCAACCCCTTTTGACCTGGTAGCCAGCAGCACGAACACGACAGCGCCCATTTCTTTTTCCTCCTCCAACCCGGCCGTCGTTTCCGTTTCTAACAGCACCGGAGCCTGGAAAGCAACCGCTGTGTCATCCGGTACGGCGGTCATTACCGCTTCGCAGGCCCCTAATGTGATGTATGCGGTATCAGCCAGTACATCCAGAACCCAGGTCGTTTTAGCCCCTGCACCCGCTGTGGGCAAAGCAATACCGGGAAAAATTGAAGCCGAAAGTTTCGATGCTATGAGCGGCATTCAAACCGAAACCACAGCTGATGCGGGTGGAGGTCTTAATGTGGGCTGGATTGACGATAATGACTGGATGGATTATAAAGTCAGCGTTGCGACGGCTGGCCTTTATACTTTCAGCTTTCGAATTGCCAACGGATACGGCAACGGACGCATTGAAGTGCGAACGGCCAATGGCACAGCCCTGCTGGGTATTGATGTGCCGCAAACCGGTGGTTTTCAATACTGGCAAACGATCAATGCCACCGCTACTCTTGCCGCCGGGAACCAAACCCTACGGGTCTACGCCGTACGAGGGCTCTTTAACTTCAACTGGATAAACGTGATCAGTGGTCGCCTGGCTACTACGCCCTCAACGATCACGTTTAATCCACTGGGCGATCAGCCTGCCAGCACAAATACCTTCGATCTGGTAGCCAGCAGCACGAATACCGTTACGCCGATCACGTTTACTTCGTCGAACTCAGCGGTGGTATCAGTGTCTAACCGGACGGGATCCTGGAAAGCCACACCAGTGGCACCCGGGTCGGCAATCATTACGGCATCTCAACTCGGTAATGACACCTATCTGGATGCTACCCCAGTGACCAGAACACAGGTTGTTTCGCCACCTTCGGCGCTGACCGCCGACAAAAAAATTCCCATTGATGGGTCCCGCTGGTATCAGCTTAACAACACCAGTAATGGTCTGGAAGGCTTGTTCGATGGCAAAACCGATGCGGCTGTCATGACCGGCTGGGGCAAAATTCTGAATAATTTCGATGCCTATTATCCATTGGCAGAGGGCGAATCGATGTCGATCGAAAGCATCAAACTGTTCAGTGGCCAGGGCGCTATCGCTGATTACCCAATGACCCTGTCGATCATCGACGATCAATGGCAACGAATTCCGGTGGCGACTTTTATTGGTGGTCAATACAACACCTGGGTTGGCCCCTACCCCACGCGGCAGCTATCGGGCGATGGCCAGTTCAAGCTGGATGTCCCCATTACCAAAGCCCGTTATCTGGTCATAAACGCTTATTTTGGCTATCCGAATGAAATTGAGTTTTATGGTTCGTATGTAGCCGGTAAACAACCGACGGCTCTTCCTTTCAAGTCGACTCAATTGAAAAACATGTTTGGCATCAACGCCTTTGAGTGGGATTTTGAACACCCCAATACGCCCACCCAGATTGATGAAACCCGATGGGCGGCTGCCAAACATTTTACGGCGATACGCCACTACCTGGACTGGCAAAAGCTGGAGTCGACGGAAGGAAGCTTTACGTTCAATCCGTCTTTCAGCGGTGGCTGGAACATCGACGCGATTTATGAACGTGCCAAAGCCGACGGAAAGGTTGTTCTGGCCAGCCTGAAAACCATGCCTGACTGGATGATCAACACCTACCCGGATGCGGAAAAAGACAGCGAAAACGTGCCGGTACGTTACGGGAAAGATTTCACGAATCCGGCTTCCTACCTGGAGCAGGCCCGCATGGCGTTCCAGTTTGCCGCCCGTTACGGCAGCAATAAATACGTAGATCCTGCTCTGCTGAGCGTTAACTCACGACCTCGCTGGAACGGTGACCCAATCAATACGGTAAAAATCGGACTGGATCTGATCAAATACGTCGAGTGCGACAACGAACGGGATAAATGGTGGAAGGGCCGCAAAGCCTACCAGACCGGCCGCGAATATGCGGCAAACATGTCGGCCTATTACGACGGGCACAAAAACACGATGGGTCGTGGTGTGGGTGTGAAAAACGCTGACCCAAACATGACTGTCGTTATGGGTGGACTGGCGCTGGCCACCATGGGCTCCGATTACGTTGCCGGCATGATCGACTGGTGCAAACAATACCGGGGCTACAAGGCAGACGGTAAAGTGAACCTCTGCTGGGACGTCATCAATTACCATTTCTATCCGGACGACGCCAACTCGTCGCAGAGTGGTGTTAGTACCCGGGGTGTAGCCCCCGAGATCAGCGTAGCGCCTGCGGTTACCCAGAAGTTTCTCAAACTGGCTCATAATGCCGCTTACGATATGCCGGTTTGGATTACTGAAACAGGTTATGATGTCAATCAGGGCAGTCCTTTACACGCGATTCCCATTGGCAACAAGACGGCCAAACAAACCCAGGCCGACTGGATTCTGCGGACCTCCCTGTTATATGCCCGGCTGGGTATCGATAAAGTGTTCTTCTACCAGATGTATTCCGATGATCCAACCAGCCAGGGTCAATTCGGATCTCAGGGCCTGATCAATACCGACAAAACCCCAACACTGGCAGCTACCTTCCTGTACCAAACCAACAAACTGCTGGGTGAGTACAGCTATAAGCAAACTATCAACAACGACCCAACGGTGGATCGGTACGAGCTGAACGGCAAGTCGGCCTATGCCCTGGTGGTACCGGATGAGAAAGGACGTACAGCTACCTACACCCTTAACCTGGGCGCTGGTGTAACGGCGGCTGCGGTCTACACCCTCAAATCCGACGGCACCGATATGGCTATACAGACCTTACCCACAACAAACGGATTGATAACGCTAACTGTAACGGAAACCCCCATGTTCGTGCTCCCATCGACGGGCAGCGGCCGGGTAGCCGAGACGACTGTAGATGATGTCGACCGATCGCTGGCAACGCTTCGACTGTACCCGAACCCGGCGGTCGACGAAGTGGCAATCTCTCTCACCAACGGCAGTGTCGATAACGTGGAGGTGCGTATCCTGGACACAGGTACGGGTCGGGTTCACCAACAGCATAACCTGCTGAAGTCAGACACCGCACTTGTTCAAAAAATATCCGTTAGTTCGTTACCTCTTGGTCTTTACTTAGTCGAAATCAAACAGGGCGATAACAAAGAGTATCGAAAAATGATAAAAGTACAGTAAACCCCACACCAATTTATAAGTCATCCCTACTTGCCCGAATCCTATCAGTTTTCTATAAGCTGATTAGGGTTACGGATAAGTAGGGATTGTTGTTAAAGAAGTAGCTTAACCGTAAAAGCAGCAGTTGCAATTCGCCAGCTAATTTATTTCTTGTGATGATGAAATAGACACTTTACATCCTTTATGTAACTATAAGACACCATTAACTAAATACACACTAAACTATAAGGGAACTATCATGCTAAATAAAAAATCGACCGTTATTTTAGAGCTACCAATTTACCAAATGAAAAACTTTTAATCAGGAACTTCATACTACGACGACTGAATACAAAATTTGTTGTTTTTCATCAATTACGATTAAGTCAACATTAGCTTACAATTTATTATATCAACGAGTTATAAAACGCTATTAAAATTTATCTATGCCAAATTTTTCCGAAGAGATACCTTATGTTATTTTATCTCAGCAATATTGGGAAGAAAAAAAATCAATAGGGAGTAATATCTGGGATATAGCAGAGGTTTTATCAAAAAAACAACCGGTTTTACTGGTCAATCAGGCCATGGACTGGTCGTCTTTATTTGATAGAAAACAACGTAAAAGAAAGAAACGAAACGACTTTATTAAGGCTAATAACGGTCAGCACCTCATACAGATCAACGAGAATTTCTGGCTCTTCACACCCAAACGAATTCTAGGCTCATTCAACTGGATGCCCGATTCCAATTTGTATGATATGCTGAATCGGTACAATGGGTATGCCATGGCTTCCGAGATCAAAGAAATCATTCAGCAATTAGGGTGGCAGGATTACATGCTGTTGAATGATAATGACATGATCCGGGGTTTCTATCTGAAGGAATTTCTGAATCCCCGGGTATACATTTACTACCTGCGGGATAACCTGCTGGCTACTGCTTACTGGCAACGGCACGGGAAGCGAATGGAGCCCCTTCTGCTGAGTAAGGTTGATTTGATTGTCAGCAATTCGATGTACCTGACCGAGCAGGCCGCCCAGTATAACAAACGCTCCGTTTACATCGGGCAGGGCTGCGACTTATCCATCTTTGATCCAACCAATGTCCGAAAAGAGCCCGTTGATCTGGTAAACATACCGAGACCCCGGATTGGCTATATCGGAGCGTTGACCCAGATCCGGCTTGATTTTGAGCTGATCTTATCCATTGCTACTCAACGACCCGACTGGCAGATTATTCTGATGGGGGGCGCTGACGATTCGTTTCCCAAGAAGTGGTTCGAGAACCTGCCTAACGTAACGATCCTGGACGCGAAGCCCATTCATGTTGTTCCATCGTATGTGGCGCATATGGATGTGATGATAAACCCGCAAATACTCAATGTGGTAACGATCGGGAATTACCCACGTAAAATTGACGAGTATCTGGCCATGGGTAAACCCGTCGTTGCGGTTAAAACGGCCACTATGGCGCTTTTTGCAGACCATGTGTACCTGGCCGAAACAACGAATGAATTTATCGCGTGTATAGAGAGTGCGCTTAATAATGAGTGGCTTTCATCGGCCTCCGATCGGATCACATTCGCCCTAGAACATACCTGGGAGAACTCCGTGAACTTGATGACAGAAGCGATTGAAGAAACAGCCATGGTGCTGGGTATACAACCTGAAAAACACGATGAATTTTAAAAACTATCTGGAAGAACGACCGGCGCTAAAGCAGTTTGTGCATAGCCTGATCGTTCACGAAGCTCGTCCGCGCTGGTGGGTTAGCTGGTTTGTGAACCCTTTGGTTCATAAACGGCACCGCACGTCGGCGGTTCGGTCATCGGCCCGGCTCGATGTGCTGCCCTTCAGGCGTTTTGTTATGGAGGAACGCAGTAAAGCCGAAGATTACTGTATCATCAACAATGGTGTGGGAGACGTGACCATCGGCAAAAACTCGCTGGTTGGGGTTGGCTGCGTGGTCATCGGACCCGTTGCCATTGGGGCCAATGTTATCCTGGCCCAGCACATCGTCCTGTCGGGATTAAATCATTCGTACGAAAACATTGACCTGCCGATCCGTCAGCAACCGGTCGTGACCAAGGCCATCCGGGTTGAAGACGATTGCTGGATTGGGGCCAATGCCGTCATTACGGCAGGCGTTACGATTGGGAAGCATTCGGTGGTTGCCGGCGGGAGCGTAGTTACCCGTAATGTACCCCCATACACGGTGGTTGGTGGTAATCCAGCGCGCATTCTGAAGCAGTACGATCCGGAATCGGCCAGTTGGGTAAGTCCCCAAAAAGCTTCAGTATCATTGGCTTAGCGAAACGGACTTATAAAACTGCAACTAACCATCAATCTTTTTCACATTTCAAATGCATTCTTTTAATACTTGATTTCCTGTATGATATTTGATAAAGCCTACAGGCTAAGAGCTTTTCCGACAGACAGTTGATAGTTCACCTACCCTGCCTTTTCGCATAAATAGTAAATTACTATTTTTATTTATTTCTTAATAAGGCCTTGTCACTGACGATCCAGAAATAAGCTGCCTATCTATCCACCGCCCGCTTTAGGTACAACCCAAAGCACCAGGGAGCAACACAATACATTCAATTCTGTTTATTAACTATTTATACGTTTTCAGGCCAGGGTAAACGATTACCTGAAGCTGTATAGAAAACGGGCAGGACGATCAGGGGTGTAGAACACTAGTTGACCTGTCGATTTTATCACCAAATCTATTTTTTATGAGAACATCCGGTAACACGATGTTTGCAGATGTAACCCTGCTCATTACACACTATAATCGAAGCAATTCCTTAAAGCGTTTATTAGCAGCCTTCGCGGAACTCCATTGTTCGTTTGCCGATGTAGTTGTTTCAGATGATGGGAGCCAGCCGATGCATCTTGAGAATATAAAATCGCTGCAATCGCAATACAACTTTCGACTTATTACCACGCCGGTGAACAAAGGACTGGCCAATAACTTGAACAAAGGACAGGCGGCTGTAACGACACCCTATACACTTTATGTACAGGAAGATTTTGTGCCGAAGCCAGCTTTTACCAATGCCTTTCGGGATGCGTTGACCTTTATGCAGGAGGATGCCAGCCTGGACATGGTCCGGATGTATGCCTACGGGGCCTATCCTTATCTGAAACCGTTCAAAAACGGCTTCTCCGAGATGGCCTTCATGCCCTGGGCAACTAACTACAATAAGATTTATTGCTACAGTGACCACCCTCACCTCCGCAGAAGCACCTTTAACGATAAGTTTGGGCGGTATGTTGAAGGCATAAAAGGCGACCGGACCGAATACCGAATGTGTATTTCATTCGTCCAGAAGAAAGGGAAAGGGCTGTTTTACGATGATTTTCAGAGCCTGTTTTCTCAGGAAAATAATGCCGATGAGCCAAGTACCATGAAGCGCAGGGACTGGACACGCAGCAATAACCCACTTATTGCAACAGCCCGATACGTGTACCGCCAAATCCGGTACAATTATGATATTCGATTTCTTATGTGATTTTGCTTTCTTTTCCAATCAAACGTTATACAACCATGAATGAGACAACTTCGTACACACCGATCTCGGCTTATGTACTGACTTACAATAGTGACCGCTACCTCGATCAGCTGCTGACGCAACTCACCAAGATGGCCGATGACATTGTAATTATAGATAGTGGTAGTAAGGATCAAACCGAAGCGATTGCCAGGAAACACGGCAGTCGTTTTGTGTACAGAGCCCTCGATGATTTTCGAGCACAGCGCAATTTCGCCCTGCAGTGCTGTAAACACCGGATGGTGTTGTCTCTCGACTCGGATGAAATACCGAACGACGATTTTATAGAGGTAATCAATCAGATGAAGGTAAAGGGCTTTGACGTCGAAGCTTATCGAATTGAGCGCCACTGGATTGTGATGGGCAAAAAAATCCGGGCGCTCTACCCGACCAAAACGCCCGATTTCCCGATCCGTCTGATCAACCGGGATATCGTTTCGTTCGATGAAAACAGTTACCTGGTTCACGAAGCTCCTTTTGGGTACAGCAGTGTTGGCCACTTACCGGGTAGCATCAATCACTACACCTTCGAGACCTCAACCGAAATCAACCGGAAACTGGAACAGTATACCTCCATTGCCGCTACGGATGCCGTCGTTAAATACGGCAAGATCACATGGATACACCGGTTCGTGCATCCCCCTATTGTGTGGGCAAAATGGTATCTGCTGAATGGAGGCTGGCGCGACGGCAAGGTAGGCTGGTCGCTTGGCCGTTATGCGTTTTTATATACGCTGTTCAAGTTTCAGAAAGCCACGAAGCTGCCCCTGAAAAGCTAAATCGTCCGCATTCAAAAAGGCTCGGCCTGGTTCGTACTCAAGAATACAAACCAGGCCGAGCCTTTTTGAATGCCTGTCAAATGGTAGTCAGGTGAATGGTCGGGTAGCTCGCCAAACAGTAACTACCTGACCGTTCACATGACCCCTCTCACGCATCAATTGTTTCCAAGTACATAGCCAATATAGGTTGGCACCTTCTTGCCATTGCTGGCATCTTTGGCGGTACCACGCTGTATACGATAATCAATCGTAGTTTTTTGGCCGGTAACATTACCGTAGTACCCCATTAGCTGCCAATAGCGACCCGAGCCGGTCAACGACGTAACAGGGTTGTTTTTTCCGCCTGTCGTTATTTGCCAGCCTGCGGTTGAGCTAAGAATCACAGATTTGTCGAAAGTCAGGTTTATGACTCTCGTATTCGATGTAGACTTAACAACGGATGTCAACTGGGGGGGAGTCGTTTCGTAGGACGGGTTTGAGAAACCGCTCGTCTTCTTTTTATAAATGTTGACTAAACCCGTTGACGTATTGAAACTAAAGTTATCCGCTCCACTAACGCTAACGCTTTTTATGCTGCCACCGCCTACCAGCAGTGACACATCGCGCCACATAAGATCCTGGCTTAGTTTGCTATAATCAAGCGAAATAGTCATCACATTTCCCGAAACAGACTGCGATTTTACAACACCATTCTTCACTTCCATATACTCGGCAAACTCCTGCAGACCGGGAATCCAGGCCCGATCATTATTCTTACTGTGGTTCTGAATGTATTGTAAGAAAGCCTTGTAGTTGGTAAACTGAGAAGCCTCGTTATACGGGTAATTTAGCCCGTGCGAAAAACCCTGATAAACAAACTTCGTGTCGGCTGATGTGCCCGTTGATGCGTTGAAGGCATCGTCTACCCACTTTTTGCTGTTTGCCAGCTCCGTCGACGTCCAGTAATCGCCAAACCAGCGACGCGTGGTGATAAGCCGACGGGTTTCATTACTTTTTACACGTTCGCCCCATAGTACGTTATAATCGACAGGACCGTTATTATCGTCAGATGCATAGCCATTCGGACCGTAGCCTTGACTAGCTGTCAGAATGTAGCCCAAAGCGAAGCTTGGCTCCACAAATCCTTCATAATCCGTCGGTATAGTAAACGTTCGCGTTTTTATACCGATCTGATTGAATAGGTTAATCTCGTTCTGTTTCAGATCGTAGTACCGGCTGAAGTAGGCCGCGTGGGTGAGGCTGTGGTTTGAGAAGTCGATAGCCCCTGATGCGAACATGGTACGTGCCTGTGCCCAGCTCGTTACGGTGTTGTTTGTCCCGTTGTGCGTATCATTGGCGTTCCAGGCGAAGGTATAGTGCCATTTCACGCGCTTACCCGCCCCATCGGAATAGGTCAGGCCCGGGTACGACGTGCCATCGCCAGCGGTACCACCAACAACAAAAGGATATACGACGTTGAAATCCCCTATACCGCCATCATCTTTTACGGGGATAAAACCAATGGATTTGTTATACTTTAAATCGGCAAATGTAGCGGAGGGTGAGCTTGGTGTTGTGTTAAACGTTACTGTAATGGTAATATCTGCTCCGGCGGCTGCTCTGGCAGATCCCGACTGGGGCGAACCGGGGTCTGGTTCAATATGACTACAGTTTGTTGCACTAAATGTAACGGCCAAAGCACAGGCCAAACGTGATAAAGAATATAATCTCATGAGTATTAATAGTTGGCTGCACAAATATAATACAACACAAGTAAATTTATTATTCGGTAGTTTTTGACTCAAACCGTGCAGGACAAATAAACAGTATTATATATTATTATATATTTTATTGTTAACATTAATACAGAGTACTGATATATAGCTACTTACCATTTATTAGGCAGGAACACTCACCGAATAGGCTACTTAGACCCATGCTTATAATGTATTGATTTTAAAACTTTGTGTAAAGTAAGTAGGCCATAGCCCTACCATTAAAAAATTATTAGAGCGGGTAAATTTATCCAGATGTTAATTCTTTTACCCCTTGAGCTGTACTAAGGTGAATTCAGCGTCATCTTAGTACAACCTCTTTCCACATGATTTCAATTAGATAAGTTAATGAAACCCCATGGGCTATAAAACATCGATAAACTTAACATGGTCTGCATAAAAGAGACAGATAATTTACAAAAAAGCATTTCCCGATAGTTCACGATTGAGAATCGTGAACTATCGGGAAACAACAAAAAAAAGTCAATCAGTGAATTTTATTCTATATAATCAACAGATTAAGTTACTTTAAACTCATAAGGAAGCGTGAAAGTCGCACCAGAATCCATATTCAGAGTTTGTTGGAATTTTCCGATAAGCTTCATACGACTTCAAATAAATCTCCCGTATAGCTTCGTACGAGTGCCATGGCCCTAAGGTGTTCTCGCCAAAGGGGCCTGAAGAGCCAAGTTCATGCAGGAGATTCCGGGAGGGCTTGAGTACCTTTTCGGCGATCTCCCGGCTACCGAGTTTACGCATAAGCCGTAAACTGATATGACTTCCATAACGAACGCGCAGATACAGTCGATCATTATTCGACATCTGACTCTCCGGATAACCGGATATGTAGGTGCCGTTTAGCGGTAAAAAGTTATTTTGATTGATGCATTTAAACTTCCGGTAACCCAGATCGTGCAACTGCTCCAGCATGGAGGTATCCCCTAAATTATCAGCCTCAATTGAAACGTATTGGGGTAAATCAGAGGGCGATAAGGCAGCCAGACAGTAGCGGTCCATGCCTTCTATGTCAATCTTCAGATAATATGGAACGCCGTACTCTTCCAGGATTTCCTGAAAAGGGGTACATTCAATCTCGATGGCATGGTAAGGCAGGTTATCACGAGCGGCAATTTTTTCGTCGAACGAGTTCCAGATGGGATACACATCGTTGACATAGAAATTACTCGTTCCCTTGGACTGGCTTATGCCACAATTGACAATGTTCAGCTTACCCGCCTTAATATACTTCTGAAAGCGCTTCTCTGCTTTTTCAACAAGGGAAGGATCAGCTTCTACAGCCAGTACGTTATAACCATTGGTGAGATAGCATTCGGTATCTGAACCGTCGCACATACCAACATCATAGATTAAATGTTTTTTCATAAAAGAGAAGGCTTGAACTGGTTGAGTAATTTGACGAAAAACGGCTCCCTTAAACTTCCTGAAACTGTTGCACAAGTTTTGGTTTGGGCTCCGGCTTGTCGGCCCATCGGTCGCAGGTGGTGAAGAGGAAAGAGCTGATAAAAATGATGGTACTCGTTGGGAACTGACCCATGATCGTATTGGCATAGGCCATCGTGACAATGCCCAGAAACTCTGCCAGTAGCACGATCATCATGGACCGGAGCCAATCGTCGCGCATACGGAACACCTTGTAACTGCCAATGGCAATAAACGAGAATAGAACGAATAGATAAATGGTCAGCCCTACCCTACCGGTTTCAATCCAGATTACGACATACCAGGTGTCGGGGGCAATGAGCGCGGCCCAATAGTCGGGGTTATAGATATCGCCCGGTGCCATGGATGTTCCCAGGCCAGCGCCAAAGGGCAACGACTGCAGATAGCCAGCCAATACGGCCTGGTTCGATTTCCGGAGTTGAAAGGACGGGTCGTCGTTAGGTCGAAGCGCGGTGCGCATTCTGTATATCTGGTAATTTCCATTCCCGATGGATGTAAACATCAGGACGAAAAGCAGTCCTGCAGCGACTACACCACCGATCAGGATCTTAGTAACATCGCGTTTCAGGATCAGGTAGAACGGAAAGCCGGCCAGGATGACGAAAAGAGCGCTCCGGGTTCCCGTGACGGCGTATCCCCAGAAGAAAAACCCTGTCAGGCAAAAGAAGAAAATACGTAGCCATAACTTCTTTGTTTCGAAACCAAGAATCATACACACCAACGTGAGTCCTGCCATTTCCGCGCCCAGTTGGGCTGCATCAGAAAAGAACGAAAAACTCCGCAGGTGCCCGAAGAGTAAGTGTGTTTTGGCACCAAACTGATACAGCCAGACCTGCTCGCTTTCTGTTAAACCAATATATTGCTGTTTGAACGCCCATAAGGCAGCGACCACTGACCAGCCAATCCAGGTTACGAGCAGAATTTTAACATCCTTTCGAGTTATATCCAGCACCGATACAAGTATGCCGGCGCACAACCATTGAAAAGACACTGAGCGAAACCGGTACAGCCAGGAGGGCACCCGGTTGGGTGTATTGGGATTGAAAAATTCCAGAAACGAATAAGCTACCCAAATTAATAGAATGTAGAAGGCCAGATTTTTGAGCCTGCTCCAGTTCGCTTTTTTAGCATTGAGCGCCAAACTAAGCATACTCAGCGTGAGGACAGCTTCTACACTGGTACCAATGGGTGCATTAATGGGAACAAAGTGGCCAATAAACGGAACGAGAAAAGCCAGCTGTAGATATAGAAATAACCCGATCTTCGGGTCTACCAACACGGCTACCACAATAGCCAGGAGTGTTGGGCCTACGATCAGACCGGCAACACTCGGCATACCACCAATACTTATTGCATAACCGGCTAAAGCAGCCAGACAAATAGCTATAAATAGAAAAATTAGATTTGTTCTCTCAAAAATTTGGGACTGCATATATTTTCTACGCGTTAGACCTATATATAAAAATCATTATAAGCTATCAGGACGTTCACTTAGCTCTATGCCAGATTTTTTTATCTGAACAGGTGCTGGTGGCAGGGAGCTGAGCAATAGCCTGTCTTATCTATTAAGCATTTACGGACGTTGTTACATACTTATACTCGTTGGAGTCGAAAAAAGTTAACTCAAACGTGTTTTTCATAAACCGATAAACAAGGTAAAACTTCCTCAGAAACAGATAAGTCCGCTTGTCAAAGCCACGCTCCTTTCTAAACACAGCTGTACTGGGCTCACTCGATGAATTGGCCTGATCGAAAACAGACGTAAAATGTTCGAAGAACAAACCTTTACCCCCATTTTTTAAAAATGAAAGGCACATACTGAACTCTGTGATATCGCCATTTCGCCCTTCTACATATCGACCAAATTTTTCAAAGAATGTACTTCTCCGAAGGTGTGGGTGATCACTATAATAATAGAATTTGAGGTGGTTCATGTGCCAAGGCATTGGCTTGAAAACCATCTCTGAAAAGTCAGGGGCGTACGGCTTCAAATAAGGATATTTAAAATAAGCGTAAAACCGAACAATATCGAGCGTTTCGTTTTCATTCATTAAGCCCATAGCCCGGCTAAAATGTAACGCAAAGTCTGGCTTCGGCACGAAATCTTCCTGAACATATAACGTATAAGGGGTCCGGACTGCATCCTGCCCCTTATTAATATTATTTCCTAACCCCCGGTTTATGGGCGTAGTAATCAGTTGAAAGTTATACTCGCATTGCAGTTGCTGGAGTAAATATTTATGTTCGGGCAAACTGCCATCATCTGATACGACTATATCGGCAAATGAACAATTCAACTTTTGAAATGCAGACAATAAACGTTCCAGTGAACGACTCCGATTATAGTGGGTAATCAGTAGAGTTACTTCATTAAAGTGATGGTTTTGTGTCATGATAGAAAAGCTCAATTATCTTTTTAATACGATGTGACCTATTTTCTTAAAATCCTGTCTTTTATTTTTTTTGTCGAGCCGACAATTGATTATCCAACTGTATGTGCCTTCGGAACATAACTCCCCTTTGTACGTTCCATCCCAACCTTCGGCCAGGCTGGTACTGCTAAAAACAACGCTGCCCCACCGGTTATATATCTGAATAGCAAACTCACTCATGTTGGCAATGAAACTCTCATTGTAAAAAAACTGCATTTGATCGTTCATGCCATCATTATTTGGCGTGAACGCATCCGGAACAAACAGTTGCGGTGATTGGCAGTCCTGCGTGGTTGTAATGGTTAATGGATTGGAAATAGTACTGCAAGCTGTATCCGGTTGCGATCCGCTAAAAGCAGAACTACATAAAACGCGGTAATAGCGGACACCTGAAAAATTTATGGGTGCTTCATACATCGCCTGCGTCGCGTTCTGAATGTTATTCCACGAACTGCTGTCACTACTTTCCTGCCACTGATAAACCGGATTTACATAGCTGGTAACCGAGGCCGTTACCGACATTTTTGTGGTACCACTATTTTCGCATAAAACACGGGACGTGGCGGTTGTATCCTGAAAATTTACCTGAAGGGACTGCTGACAGGCTCTGATCTCAATATCATCGAGTGCCAAATCATTTCCGCAGCCACCCGGACCATTGTTGATAAGTTTGATAACAATGCCTCCCGAATTTTCCGGCGTTGTAAACTGAGTCGAATAACGCACCCAGGTTGGATTCGTTGTACGGCCAATCGTTCCGGTCCGTATCGTTTGTAAGACCTCACCATTTTGTCGTTCCACCCGCATGACGATGTCCGGGTCAAGCGGAACCTTTGTTACGCGGTTACAGCCGTTCGATTCACTATTGTTCATTAAATTCAACACCCAAACGGAGAATTCATAAGTTGTCCCGTTACATAGCTCCGTTATTGACTGACTATAAAACTCACCGGCATCGGCCGCTGCATTGACAAGCAGCATATTACCCTGAACATCATCGGGCGTATGATCTTCCGTTACGTTATGCCAGTTGCCCATAAAGCAGGTTGTGTAGTAACTCACCATATACTCACCATCTGCCGGGCACCTTCTTTCAATGTATCTGTAGGTAGTTTGACCCGGCTGCAATGGGCTGGCCGTTTTACTCCCAAACGTCTGATTAACAATAACTTTACCCTTCCCCCCAATACACGACTGTGCCTTGCCGGTATAGCAAAGACACAGGAGTATAGTACACAGGAGCAACACCCTACTCCCTATACAGTTGTTCAGACAATGGGTATTTATTTTTATAACTATCAAGGATACTTTACGATTATATTCTAGTAAACCTGCTTATCCGAACAGACAATAAGCGTTGTTAGTATATAAAAAAACAACGCTTATTGTCTGTTCGGATAAGTTATATCTATAGCACTAAGAACCGTGTGGTGTATGAATGAATGATTTATACGCTTTACGGATATTAAAGGTAGCACGGGCAAAACTCAGCATTAGAATGCCTACAGTCAGCAAATCACGAACCGATAGTCGTTTTAATAAATAAGACGGTATAGAGATAAATAAGCCTACACATAACACACCAAGAAGACCACTGAATAGCGCAATAAATAGCGTTGAACCACTCAGCAGGCTAACCACAACAGCCAAAGAGATAACACCCAGCATCAGCACTTTCGGCAGCAGCATGGCCTGTAATGTTTTAGACGCCACAACCATCCTTCCGGTCAACAAAGCACGCATGCCTTGTTTAAAATAATAACATAAGAACTGCCATTGGGCGGCAATCCACCGGGTCCGCTGGCTTTCGAATGTGGACCGTTTCGTCACTTTCTCATCGTAGATATAAGCTTGCTCCAGATAGCCTATTTTACAACCATTTATGGCAAGTTTCATCTCCAGTTCTTTATCAAAACCGCCCACGGTTAAGAGATTCGTCATGGCTGTTTTCATTGTCTGAAAATCAATAGCCATCCCCGAACCAATAATAGATGCTGAGAGATTTAAAGAGCGGTAGCCTTTTCGAAAAAGGTGGTTACTAATTTCTTCACTTATGGCATCTAAAAAGGCGACTTGTGTGTTCGTATTTTTAGCCACACGGTGTCCCTGAACCGCTCGCCAGCCCTGCTGAAAAGCCGTATTGACGCGGCTCAAGAAATCTGGTGCCATGTGATTATCGGCATCCGACACAACTACAACGTCATAGGTATTTTCGGGCAGGCGGCTCAGCGCTGAATTCAACGCTTTGGTAACGGTAGAAAAGTCGAAAGAAACCTCCAGTACGGTAATGGGTAGTTTTCGTAAGGTGGCCAGTGTAGAAGCCTGAAAAGAGTCGGCAATGACATAAATATCAAAAAACTCTTTAGGGTAATTCTGCTTCAAATTGACCTCTACCGAGTTGATAATAACACTGTCTTCTTTGTAGGCAGGTACCAGAACAGCCATTTTTTTAAAGGCCTGGCCAGACGTTGGAACCTCGCTGTCATCGGCCTTACCAAGCGCACCGGCAATCGCTAAAATCAGTATGTAGAGTACATTAAATATAAGGTAAGCAGCTAGTATAAGAGCTATATAATATAAAAACATCGTTGAGTTTGTTTATTTCAGCAGTGAATTTATGTATATAAGCAGATTAGGTCTGTAACCGAAAGGGTTTATTTATCGTAGAGGATTAGATATGCCTAAATGGTAAACTTAACTTATAGCCTAAATTGTACCTTTGTAAAATAATTAATTCAAATAATGCAATTACTGGCAATTTGCTGTATTTAGCAGATGGTCTAAAGTGGTGTAATTCATAGCCAGACAGCAAAAATTAATAAGCATTTGTTGACAAGTCTTAATTTTAATGGCATTTTTACATTGTTATCTTTCGATATTATTGATAATGTATAAACAATAAAATTATCTGCATTTCAGACTCGAAATGGCTTAGTGTTTTAAATACACATTTACTCAACTCTTTTTACTAATATGAATTTTATTTTTGTAAGCTTACAACAGATTGGTACAGACAGGACGTCGACATCTGTGGGTATAGCTAAAGAGCTAGCTAAAAACCATAACGTATTATATGTAAATTACCCTATCGACAGAAACGTACTTTATTTTCGAAAAAACAGTGTTTTTGATGAAGAACACATTGGACGTATAAAATCAAAAAGTGATACGCTGGTTCAGCTTGAAAAGAATTTGTGGGTATTATGGCCCCGTACCATAATCGAATCGATTAACTGGCTTCCTTCAACAGATATTTTTCAAGTATTCAACTGGATAAATAACAAGCGGTTCGCGGATGAAATAAAAGACGCTATTAAAAAATTAAATTTCGACTCATACATTATCATTAACGACAAGGATATTTTCAGGAGTTATTTTCTGAAAGATTTTCTAAAGCCTGAGAAATACATCTATCTGGATAGAGACAATACCGTGGGTACCAGTTACTGGAAAAAGCACGGCGCCGAACTTGAACCTAAACTGATGCAGAAATCTGACATTGTCGTTTGTAATTCAAAAGCATTTACAGAACGAGCTAAACTATATAACAACAATAGTTATTACATTGGCAACGGATTCGATACATCTCAATATACACTGAATCATTCGTTGCCCATCCCGGAAGACCTTGCCAACATTCCCGAGCCGCGAATAGGCTATATAGGGGCTTTAATAACCCTTCGGCTTGACCTGAAGTTGTTGATCGAGTTAGCAAAAGAGAATACGACCTGGAACTACGTATTTATTGGCTGGCAGGATCAGGAGTTTGAAGAGAGTGAATTGCATCATTTGCCCAACGTGTTCTTTTTGGGTAAAAAGCATACTGATATCATTCCTGCCTATATACAACACATGGATGTGTGTATTAATCCACAGGTTATTAACGAAATAACCGACAATAACTTTCCATTAAAAATCCTGGAATATTTAGCTGTTGGTAAACCCGTTGTTGCAACGGCGACCAATACGATGCAACAGGAGTTTTCAGAATACACCTATCTGGCAACGGATAAAGAGTCCTATGTAGAACAAATAGAACTCGCTCTAAATGAGAATAGTGAGGCCATACAGAAGGAGCGTATGGAGTTTGCCCAGGGCTTTAGTTGGGAAAATGTGATCAATAAATTGCTCGATACGATCAAGGACACGAACTATGCCTTCTCCGAACAATAAATCGGGTGAGGTGGCTTTACGGATAATATTAACGAAAAATGTACCCGTTAGCTAACGGGTACATTTTTCGTTGAAAGCTGCATTAATTTTAAGAGGCCTTCCCGTTCAACGCGCCAGGTGAATTTTTCCTCTACTGTTTTCCGGGCGGCCTGCCCCATATCCTGCCGCAGTTGTGCATTCCTTGACAGCAGAACAATTTTCTCGGCCATTAACTTAACATCTCCCTCCTCAACAATAAAACCGTTCTGACCGTCGAGAACGGCCTCCGGAATACCCGCGTGGTTCGTTGCCACAACGGGCAAATAGTGGGCCATAGCTTCCAGAATCGACACCGGCAACCCTTCTTCATCGCCTGTCAGCGGACAAACAACGGAGTGTTGAAGGAATAGATCTGCCTCTTTCATATGCTTAACGACTTCGGTATTGGGTAAAGCACCAAGCAGTTTAACCTTGTCCTCAAGTTGATGTTTCTTAACGTACTCTACGGCCGACTCATAAAGATCACCTTGACCGATGTACGTTAATGTGAGTAACGGATTTTCCTGAGCCGCATCCCGAAAAGCTTCCAGCAGTTTCAGGGGGGCTTTCTTCAAAACCATCCGGCCAACGGCTATGCATTTTATTGGCTGCCCACTTTTTTCTTTAACGAAAGCGGGTGGCACATTTACACCATAAGGTATAACGTGAATCAACTCTTCTTTTATACCAACTTTCATCAACGCTTTTTTACTATAATTACTCATTGTAATAATAGCGTCGATATTATTTAGTTTTAAATACTGTTGCCGCCAGAATTTTTCTTTCAGTTTAATTGAAATATCATATCCGTGAGCATGGGCAAATACTTTAATACCCAGTTTATGCGCCAGATCAATGATGGTTGTACTCACATCAAGGTATTCGCCAAGTATTACTTTTACCTGATTATCGACAAGAAATTTCTCTACTTTTTTATTGTAGTATAAGTTTGACCTGGCTTTAATATTTAAAAAACTTAAAGAATGAAGAAAGACCTTATTTTTTAAGTCAAGATGCAGTAGCTCGGACATTTCAGGAAGTATTATTTTCGGAGCGTCAACGTCCCAGTGTCCATTGTACGGAGGCTTATTACTTCCTACGATCAAAACCGTTTCTGAAGGCAGTAAATCCTCCATATGACGCCGTATAAAACTTTCTGATACAGCGCCCAGATTCGGAGCATAAATAGCTAGTTTATTCATGGTTGAGTATTATTAAAACAAATCCAAATAGGTTATCCTTCATCTGATAAAAAATGATTGATAACCTATTTTTCCAAACGTTCGCACGTACTATATCAGAAACAATTTTTATTGCTTACTGAAGCAGTTTCCCAACGCATTCACCGTTTTTAATTGTAAATGAACCCGACCAGTTTTTAGCTTTCGATTTAGCATAAAAATTATAAGTTCCAGCCGGATAGCTAAGCGTTACAGAACCATCTGCCCCACAGGTAGGTGTTGCTGACTGAGCCTGGGTGATCAAGCCTTTCAGGACATTATCAACATACAACTCAATGTCTAAATATCCTCCGTTATTTGTCCAGAAAAACACATTACCTGTGGTTACGATTCCACTAACTTCCACACTTTTGGTAACCTCGTCATTATTGGTTCCGCTTCTGGCTGTTAGCGTTGCCGTATAGATTCCGTTCGATTTAAATATAACGATCGGGCTTTCTGTAGTCGTGGCCTGGCCATCACTGAACACCCATTGGTAACGTTCGGCATTTGTCGATTTATTGGTAAATTGAATAACGCCAGGTTTACTCGCATCCGGCGCCATATCGAAATCAGCAACGGGTCTGGGTTGAACTTTTGTCGTGCAACTTAGCGCTACGCCAAGCAATAGAAATAGGCAGATTAGTTGTTTCATAAATTGTAGTGGTAACTTCTTGCAGTAAAGTGGCCATTAGGCCGTTGGTGTATTTATTTATTAGTTGATATTAAAATGGTTTATCAGTTATTGGCTTATGGGCGAAAATCGGCTTAGCTCCCGTTTGATACGATTCGAGAAGGCTTTTCCCAGGCTTCCGTCGGCAATCAGGCGTCGATCGCTCGTCCAGGCATGTGCCCGGGCATCTGAAACCCGATGGATCACCCCCTTACCCTGCTCAGCGATGGAAAGCGCCATCCAGCCATCTTCGCAACGACCCGATGGGGGCGGTGTCTGACCGGCCGCTACCAGCTCGGCCAGTGAGCCCTCCCGACCTGAGTCGAGGGCAAAGCCACCAACTTTAATGGCATCTTCCCGACGAAAGGCGAAATTGAATCCGTAGACGTTTAGATACGGCTTGTTGGCACTCCGGAGCAGGTTGGCTGTATGACTAAGCTTCTCGTAAAATTCGAGCGCAACGCGCGAGGAATTCGGGCTGGGCAGAAATGAATACAAGCCGTAGGTGGTACCGATAGCCGGGTTCTGCAACGGGGCCGTGATGGCATCAACCCAGGTGGATGGATACAAACAATCTGCATCGGCATTGGCAATGATACGTCCCTTGGCGGCCATCAGACCAGCCTGCCGGGCATGAGCAACACCTGGCTTTTTCTCAAGTATGGATCGCACACCACACAGGTCCAGAAGCTCCTGCGTACGGTCGTTGGAGTTGTTGTTGACAACCAGTAACTCGGTGGGGCGGGATAGCTGCTGATCGGCCAGTGAGGATAACGTTTTCAATAAGTTAGCCTCCTCATTATAGGCAGGAATAACAATTGAAATTTCGGGCTTTGCGATATGATACCGACGGAGACGTGAGCGCAAATCAGCCAGTACATCTGTTGGCACTGCCCCGGGATTGTAATCCTGCAAATGCTTTGTCAGCCAGTTGGGTAATGTTAAATTAATCATTGTTTCATTGAGTAATAGGTGATATTACAGGAAGGTCAGGCATACGTTGGATCATTGACGGGTTTTCAATATTTTCCGAACAACCCGATCTGCACCCTGATTTACTTCCACGACATACGCACCATATGGTAAAGAGCTTACGCTGATTTTTTCAGTTAGCTGAGCACTTGTCTTTGCAATTCGTTTATGGTACTGAAGCCGACCGAGTAAATCGTAAATATTTATGTCCAGATCAGTGGTCTGATCATTGTTCAGCGCGATATTGAAGTAATCCAGTGATGGATTAGGGAAAATCTGGAGTTGTTGAAGTCCACTGGCCCGGATCGTTTTCTCAGTTCCCACGATGAAGATGGGCGTCTCCGTAACGGTTAGTTTCAGCTTCCCTTCAATGGGGTTAACTTTTAATAAAGTCATTGAATCGCTGCCAATTGTTGGGCTGTAGACCAGCGCTGCACCGGCAGCGGTCCCAAGGTTTAGCACATAATCGGCCGTTCGCCCTTTTTCGTCCGGAACCATCAGCGCATAGGCAGATTTGCCATCAAGTTCATACCGGTCAACGAGTGGATCCTGGCTGATGGTTTCTTTGTAAGTGTACTTTCCCAATAGCCGGTTCACCTGCTGAAGATAGTCGGCAGCCGGTTTTCGGGTGTAATTGGGGTTCATCAGGCCCATCGACTGAAACTTTGTCGTTGAATTAATATCATCATCGTACAACTGGTAAAAAAATGTTCTGTCGATGCCAGCCCGGGCAAACATAAGGGCCGTTCGCAAAGTCCAGTCGGCCTGCGTTTCCAGCACCGTTTTCTTACCAACAGCGATGGCTTTATTGACACTTCCCGGATTGACATCATAACCAACTTCGGTTATCCAGACGGGCATCCCGTAGGCATACTGGCGCGACATCTTCACAAAATCTTCGGCATACTTCATGATACCGGACTTTTCAGGAGCCGCTCCCCGTGTTGGGCTGCCTCCCTGCGACTGCTGGGCATCTGTGGCGTATAAATGCTGGTTGATAACATCCCAGCATAAATTGACCGTACCGTCGGCGTTATAACCACGAAACTCTTTACACCAGTCGATCATACCCCGCACATAGTCGGTAGAGGGCGAAGCAAGACCCCCAATCACGACCTGCATCGTTGGGTCAGCATTTTTCACCCCCACACCCGGCCCCATGGTATTTTTATGACCATCGTAAAAAGCCGAAAGGTTAGCGGCATATTCCCGGGCAGTCTGGTACGCCTTACGGCCCTTCCACCATTTATCCCGTTCGTTGTCGCATTCCATGTAGGTAATGAGCCCCAGGCCAATCTTTTTCTCATTGCTGTTCGACCAGTAGGGCTGTGGCTTAGGGGCCGAAAAAACAGATACGATGTCAGCACTAAGCTGTTTATTACGACCATAACGAGCGGCAAACTGAAAGGCAGCTTTTGCCTGCTCCCCGTAAGAAGCCGGATTGCTAATGTCTTTCCCGTGCAGTAGGGGGGCATTTTCCGAATCGCGCAGGTTAGGCGGATACGAGTTCTGTACCCAGCCGGGAATTGTTTTCAGGCAGGCCAATACCTCTATGCCTTCCAGCTTACAGCGTTCATACATGGCATCGTAATTCCAGCCGCCACTCATGGTTGTGTTGAAGGTATAGGCCCCCTGCAAATATTCCAGTTTTTCCCAATCGAGGTAATGCCGTATGGCCGTGAAGTTTTTGGCGGCTTTTACGCGGGCTTCATCCAGTTTAGCATGATTGGTCAGCTGAGCAAAGTCCCACTCGAAAGCATTCACCCCCATCTGCTGTTCCAGCGTCGCGGATTTTAAAGGAGCCAGAACAGCCGGGGTACCCGCTTTATAGGTCCCATACAGTTCCATTTCGTTGGGATAAATCCCTGAGGTGTTCAGCACCAGATACCGGGCACCCGAAACTGGCTTTTCAAGGGTAAACGAATTCAATTTATTCGGATTGGGACCTACCCACTGGTTATACTCACTTCCGGTGAAGGTGGCAACAGTGATGCGCTCCCATCGGTCGTTCACGATTGACAGCGTTACGATGGCATCGGTATTTGTTCCTTCGCCGTCATAGAACCGAATGCCGTCGATGGTCACCTCTTCTCCCTGTTCAAGGGGATAGTAGGCATCGAAATTCCGCAATACTTTACCATAACCGGTTTGCACTTTTTCATCCGTCTTCCCGTCGAAAAGCCCTTCCAGTCCGTTCGCCACGTTGTTCAGCTGATACCACCGCGCCGGAGCAATTGGGATCTTAACCGAATTTGCTAACAGCGTCGCATTTCGATCCACCAACGGCCCCTGACCCACTTGCGCATAGCCCTGAACATAATCGGTAGGCTGTAACGTCTTCGATCGAAAAATGACGAGAGAGGTCAAAAACAATAGCAAAATGAATATGGGCATTTTCATTGTTTTTTAAGGTTACGACTACACACTTTACTAGCGTTGCTGATCCATTTCATGGATAGTCTCTATGAGCCATGTTGCATGGCTATCGCGACCTCTTCGGGCACCCCAAACCGGGGCTGGACTACACGTATTGGTTAAGCTCTGATCAATTTGTAATCAATGGCAAAGGCTTTCACTTTCTCGAAAGGAATCTTAAACAGTAAGGTCAAGATGAGGTAGATGAGCCCGCCGATAACAATCTGAATGATCGTTGTATAGATATCATTATGGACAATGAAGTTTTTATAGATACCAACAACAACGACCATAGCGACTCCAAAGCTTATTGTCTTGGTTATGTTGGGTAAGAACACATCCAGAAAGCGACCAATCAGGTGGTGAACAATCGAAAAATTGGCGACCAGCGTAATAAAATTGGTTAGCATGAAGGCTACTGCAACCCCCACCGTTCCCCAATAATGAGCGAATGTGTACATGAGGGGAACCTTCACGCAGATGGTGAAAATATTCAGGTAGAAGAGCAGTTTGGGCTTCCCTTTCGTAAAGGCCAGTGTATAGAGCGGGTGGCTCAGACAGGTGAAAAAGCTGGCAAAGACAAAATACCGGATCAGTTCAATGGACGGCTCCCATCCTTTGCCATACAGCAGCGGAACAACACTGTCGGCGGTTATGAACAAGCCCGCCAGCAGGGGTAAATTCAAATAACTGACAAGGTCCAGAATTTGCTGATACGACTGCTTAAGTTTGGAATCGTCGTCCTTCATCTTGGCCAACACCGGATAGGCCACCTGAAGGATGATGGGGTTCAACTTCGAAATGGGGAAAACAGCCAGCTGGTAGGCCACCGTATAAAAACCCAGGGCTTTCATACCCAGCAGACCACCGATAAAGATGTTGTCCATATTGGACTGAACGAAGCCCAGCAGGCCATCGCCCATGTTGTAAACACCAAAAAGCAGGTGTTCCTTGATTTTGGCTGGCTTAAAATACAGCATGGGCGTAAAGAGCTTATGCCCCATGGCTATCTGCAAAACCGTTCGGATGCTGTGCATGACCAGCCCCCCATAAATCAGGGACATTTCTTTGAAGCCATTCATGGCCAGCGTAATGGACACTGCCGTACTGATGAGTGTACTCACAATGTCGATCAGCGCCACCGAACGAAACTTAAGCTCTTTCTGAAGCAGGAATAAATAGGTCTGCCCAAAAAAGATGATCAGGAAATAAAAAGAGGAAACGTTTAATATGTTCTCAAGCCGGGGCTCGTGATAATACATCACCACCAGCGGCTTAACGGCATGCAGAATGGTAAATATGGTTATCCCCAGCAGTATGCTTAGTATGTAAATTGTCGATAAGGTTTTCCGGTCGCTTTCCTGCTTGTGAATGATGGAATTAGAGAAACCCAGGTTACTGATCAGAAAAAAGAAATTAGTAACCAGCGTACTTATACTAACCAGTCCGAATGCGGCCGGTTCCAGTAACTTGGCCAGAACCGAAATCTGTACAAACTGAAATACGGTTGAGATGACCGTTGAGATGGTTATCCACTTACCCCCATCGATCGCCTTTTTCTTATTACTCATAAACGTTGTTCCTAACTTTTTATAACCTATTGGTGGCCGGAAACCCGATGTAGGCAACGACCTTTTGCCGGGTTGATGCGTCCATGGCATTGCCACGCTGTAAGCGGTAATCGACCAAAATGGGCTGGCCCGTCAGTAATGTGTTTTTCACTTTCAACTGCCATGTTGTGCCCGATCCCGTTAATTCAGCGACCGGGTTATCGACGCCCCCACTCGTAACCGCCCAACCGGCAGCCATGTCCTGCGTAACCGGCCGGTTAAACACCAGGTCGAGCGTATGATCCGACGATGTCTTGACCGTACTGAGCGCAGGCGGCAGAACATCCTGGGCCGGATCCGAAAAACCAGTTGTTTTTTTCTTATAGATGTTCACCAGGCCAGTTGCCGGGTTAAATGTAAAATCGTCGGCACCACTCACCGCCACACTCTTGATCGGACCACCGCCCACCAGCAGCGACAAATCGCGCCAGCGTGTATTTGGGTCAACCCCGGCATAATCCAGGGTAACAGTCATTGTTTTATCGTTCACCGTCTGCGAACGACCCACATCGCGCTTCACCTCATTGTATTCAACAAACTCCTGCAAACCCGTCACCCAAACGTTATCCTTGTTCAGCGGATTGCTGGCGATGTACTGGACAAACGTCCTGAAATTGGCAAACTGAGCCGGGTTGGCGGTCGAGAACGTAGGGCCATGTGAAAAAGCCTGGTAGACGAATTTCGTGTCGGCCGTTGTTCCCGTCGACGCGGCAAAAGCACCATCGACAAACGATTTTGCATTGGCAAGATCTGCGTCTCCCCAACCGTCACCAAAAAACCGCCGGGTTGTAATGAGCCGTCGGGTTTCGTTGCTTTTTACTCGCTCACCCCACAGCACGTTTACCTTTCCCGACTCGTTATTGCCATCCGAGGATGCTCCTCCCGGCCCATAGCCCTGAGAGGCCGTCAGCAGATAGTTCATCGCAAAAGACGTTTCCACAAACCCTTCAAATGCTGTAGGGATCGTGAACGTACGGGTTCGGTAACCGCCCAGGTATTTATAGATATTTACCTCGTTGGCTTTCACTTCATACGCCCGGTTATACGTGCCTGTATGCGTCAGGGAGTGATTCGAAATGTCGGCAAAGCCCACCTTCATCATCTCCAGATGCTTGGCCGTTGACGTAGCGTTCGCTATTTGCCCATCGTTCCAGTTCAGGGCAAAAGTCCAGTGCCACTTCACCGGCCGCCCGGTTCCATCGGTGTAGGTCATACCTGGATACGTGACTCCGTCACCCCCAACGCCACCCCAGATGTACGGATACACGGTTGTCCAGTCGCCGGGGCCTCCATCATCTTTTACCAGGGCAAACCCCAGCGTTTTATTGTACTTCAAATCGGCAACGGCCACAGTTGGGGCAACCGGTGCACTGTCGAATGTGACGGTTACCTTCACCTTATTGGAATCTACCTGTGGGTCGGTCTCATCGCCCTTGAGACTCTTCGAGCCACACTGGGCAAACAAGGCGAACAACGATAAGGTCAGGTATCTCATAGCCGCTTTTTTTGCCGATTTGAGTCAATAATAACGTTAGGATTACTCCCTACACACCCGTCGGCAGCCTACGGCTATCGGCCAGGAAATTCTCCGGACGCTTCAACTGATAGTTCACATCCGCAGGTTCCAGCTTATCCAGATAGTCACCGCCTACCCGGTTCAACACCGTCAGAACCGGGTGAGTAGCAATGCGCATGTACATTTGCAAATGCTGTTTCTCCGTACGTCCCCATGAATTATTGGCGTCGATGACCAGGATCGAGAGGTAGCTTTGATCGATCAGGTAAACCGGAATCGGACTGCTCACCAGTGGTGGTAACTCCAGAATCACTTTATCGTAGCGAGCCGACACGAATGATTCATCTTCTTCCAGTAATTGCTCCAGCTTCAGCACGTTCATAAAATCGGGCCGCAGGGTATAGGGTAAAAACGTTACCCCTTCCTTTTCAAAACGCTCGTCGGCGGTTGACAGGCGAGGGTAGAAATAAGCGATCTGCTGACCGGCTTCGGCGTACAAATGGGCCAGCCCGTTACCTGTCCAGCTTTTCCCCTGCTTGGATCGAATACTGAACAGGGTAATAATAGGCGGATGTGGTTTAGAGACTGTTTGTATAATCTCGATGTTGATGGCATTACAGAGCTGTTCGAAAATGCTCATAGCCGTTTGACCCGTTTTACCCGAGAACTTACGAACCGTAGGGAACATAGCGGCTACCGGGCGACCGATAACGATGGCTGCTTTTTCCGGAGAGCTGATGCGCTGATCTATCCAGAAACGGATGCCGACTAAGATTAACGCCAAGAACAAGCCTACACCAATGGCGCCGGCCAGTAAGATCAGGCGTTTCGAGGGCAGAGCTTTAAGCGGGAAGTTGGGTTTATCCAGCACAGAAAGTGTACCATCTACCGTAAAGTTCTGGTGCTGTGTCATCGCTTTATCCAGATTATCGACAGAAGCCTGGTATTCTTTCTCGGCCGAAGCCAGATCACGATTCAGCTGGCGCAATTCAGAACTTAATGGCGTGAATTCGGTTGTCTTGGTGTCAAATTCACCCATCCGGCTGGCGTATAACTTCAGGCGGGCAGACGATTCTTCGTATTCCAGCACTTTGTTCAACCAGTCATTGGTCAGGGTTGCTTGTGGGATAGACTCGGAATTATTACTCGCTGCGTAGTATTTCTGCGCCATGACTTCCATGTCCGCTTTCATTTGATCGACAGCCGCCTGCTGTTGGGCGAGCACGTTCTTGTCTTTGCTATACACCCGCGCATTGACCAGCTTGTTCTGTGCGTCGATCAGCTCCTCCTGCTTGGCTTTGTATTCAGTACTAGCCGCCAGCATATCCCCTCTCTTTCCCATCCGCTGGGCCAGTGCATCCATAGATGCCTTGGCGGCCTTGTTGCGCATCAGTTCGTGGTTGTATTCACTAACAACACCTTCTCTCGAACTGGCTACCCCTCTCGATTCCTGATCAAAGTCAAGCACTTTGTGCTGTACCGAAAACGCCTGCAATTTGCGTTCAGCATCACTTAAGCGCTGTTTGGCCTGCTGCGATCTGGTGTTGTAATAGCTAACAACCGAGTTCGTTTCCGATGTTTTCAGCAGTGTATACCGCTTACTTAGTGTTTCAATGGCATTGGTCAATATTTGTTGTGCAACAGCCGGGTCCTCCGACTGATACTCCAGCACCATCATATCGTTGGTGTTCTTGCGGGATGCTTTCAGCTTGTCGGCAATGACCGGAACCGAGTAGATGGACTCCGACTCAAACACCAGCGTTTTAATTGGATTGCTGGTTGCTGATTGCGACAGCCGGTCGATCTCATTGAATATCTCTTCATTGGTACGCCCAGTCACGATAGAGCGTCGCAAATCGGCCGGAACGGCTTGCTGCAGGGCCGCAAAGGCTTCGGGCGATAGCGAAAGCTTGTCGGGCTTCTGCAGTTGCAGGTGTTTTGTCAACATCCCTACGGCAATCTGCCGCAGCGTTTCCGTCGACGTCAGGGTTGTGATCAGGTTATCGAAGGCAACTGCGGAGCGATCCGAGAATGAATTATTTTGTACGGACAACAGCGAGTAACCCGAGGCCAGGCCCGTATAGAGCGTAGCCTGAGATTTATACACTTTTGTTTCGTTGCGTGTTAAGTAGAATACAACACCGGCCGTGATAGCCGGGATTAATATAAACCACAAGGCGTACTTTTTGAGTAATCGAAGAAAGTCGTTCGGTTTCATACTACGTTTATTTGCGTTTTAGTTGTTGGATAGAAACCCCCGTCAAAGTCTCCAGGTAATAAGCATTTTTTACAAAGTTCCCCCTAGCCTCTTCAGCTATGGTTTTTGCCTGCGAGTAGCGGCTGTTCGATCCGGCCAGCTCCTCCGGCGATTTGCGTCCCTGACGGGCATCGATATCAGCAATCTGGTAAGCGGCAAAGGACGTTTGCTCTTCACTGATACGGACTTTCAACACTTGCTGAGATGTAATCAGATCCTGATAGGCCGTAATTAGCTCCCGTCGTAACTGCATCTTGGCAATGTCTTTCTGATACATTGAAATCTGGTAATTGGCCCGCGCCTGTTTGATTTGCAGGGGTCGGCCAAACAGATCATATAACGAAATAGACGCATTGACCCCTGCCCGGTAGCCATTGGAAATCGTACCCAGCGCATCGCCGTTGTTGACGGATGTCGAGAGGATGGCCTGATTACCGTTCGAGTAGTTAACGAAGCCCGTGAGTCTGTTCAGAATTTCGATCTTCGACAACCGATAGGCCGCGTTGAGTGCTACGGCGTTTTCGTTTTGAAACTTGATGAGGGGTGAATAAGCAATCGCGATTTCATAAATATCTTCAAATGACATCAATTGAGCCGCAACATCCTGCGACAGATCGAGTTGAAATGAATCGACTTGTACAACTGTATTCGTTATTGGATTTGTTGGTGGGGCTACCGGAGGTTTAGGAACCGCTCGTGCTCGAGTTGGCGCCTGTGCATAACCCGCCAGGCCAAATAAGCCAGCTATAACAGTTGTTAAGATTATTCTCATACATAAAGGTTTACTTACTCTATAGAGACTAATATTCATAAAATAAGACACTAATTTGATTTGATTTTTTTGTTATGCCGCCCTGGCCGATTTCTCCCAGATTCCCGAGAGGCCGCCTTTCCAGAAGCGTAGTAAGCCTAAGACAACGCACCAATTCATGAATACGAAATAGAAAGGCACAAACGTGACTTTCCAACGGGTCTGCTTGCTTTCCATGCGATAGCCGATGTAGGCCATGATGTAGAAGCCTATCTGCAATACCAGAACGCTCCACCAGAAAATCGACATTGCCGAATAATAAGACCCGGCATTTGACAGAGCCACCAGAATGACGATGTTCAGCAGAAACAAAAGAGGCAGGCAAAAGGGAGTAATAGCCCAGCGCAACACCCGATGGGATATATACTGAAAGCTTAGCCAGCCATACCGAAACAGATTGAGCAACGGCGTTAAGCGGCTTATCGACTGAAAACCACCCGCAGCAATCCGGACCTTTCGCTTCATCTCCTCTTTAATAGAACTGGTAGGCCGTTCGAGCGCGTATGCATTTGGTTCATACTCTACCCGATAGCCCCGCCCGGCAATACGCAGCGAAATAATAAAATCATCCAGGAGTGTATCTGCCTCAACGGGCTCGTACAGCTCCGTACGAATAGCGAACAGCTCACCAGCGGCACCAACGATGGTATGTAACTCAGCATCGAGCCGTTTCAAAAAGGATTCGTACCGCCAGTAAATTCCCTCACCACTCCCCGTGGCAGCTTCCGTCGACTGGCTGTCTATCCGCTTCTCGCCTGTAACGGCGCCAACATTTGGCAATTCGAACCGCCTGACCAACCTCGTTACTGCCTGAAGGTTGAGTTGCGTATTGGCGTCGGTAAAAATGACTATGGGCGTTTTTACGAGCTTCATAGCATTATTCATCGCTTCGATCTTACCCAACCGCTTTGTGCCCGAGAGAACCGACAGGTTTGGAATCTCTGCTTTTTTTGATTCCAGATACTCATTTGACCCATCCGTAGATCCCTCTACCACAAATAATAAATGAAGCCGATCGGCCGGATAATCCTGGTCAAGACTGTTCTTTAATTTGTCCGCCAGATAATTAATTTCATTATAAGCAGGGACTATCAGTGTTATTTCCGGCAATTCTTCGTATGAAACAGCGACCCGTTTTCCAATACCAAGCTGCCTACGAATTTTAACTATAATCCATAATAAAATACCATAACCTAAGTAAGTATAGAAGACTACTAAAACTAATAAAAAGAAACTTATTACTATAAGAGGGATTAAATCCATAATGTTTAATCGATCAGTTAATTAAACTGTTGACAGGCTTGATGATGTTAAGTTCCACAGGACTCCTTTCGCAAACGCTTTGGCGTGTGAGAACTTACCTCGCGCTAAATACGTAGCCAAATGTTTAGGCATCACGCAGCTCGCAAAGAAGGAGTAAAAGATAATTCTCTGGCTCCAGGAACTATGACGTCGCATAAAAAGGATACGATTTCGTGTCAGGTAATATGTCTTGAGAGGATTAAACTGACCTACCGAAACAGATTCTTTATGAAGGATATAAGCAGAGGCTTCATAGCGAATTAAGTAACCTGCATCTTTGATGCGTTGTGACCAATCTAATTCTTCATAATAAAGAAAAAAGCGTTCGGCAAATCGGCCAACTTTCTCCACAACTTCCCGTGGCAGCATCATGGCACATCCATGCGCAAAATTGGTGATGCAGGACTCGTCATAATGGCCATCGTCTTTCTGGTTAAGGCCAATGGGAACTGCCGTTCCTGTCAGCATATTCATTGGGCTATAACCAGCATACTGAATTACAGTTGGATTGTCATAGAATCGAATTTTAGGGCATGTTACACCAATTCGATCATCCTCGTAAAACGGGCGAAGCAAATCATCAATCAGGGTTGGATTCAATTCTGTATCGTTATTCACGATAAAAAAATAGTCACCCTTTGCTTCCTGCATCCCCAGATTATTACCTCCTGTAAAACCTAAGTTCCTTTCACTTCTCACAACCCGTATATTCGGTAAATCGGGCAGATCCACAGCCTCCGTCAGCGATGGAACAGAGGCATTATCGACAATGACAATTTCAAAATTCTTATAATTTAACTTTTTGCAGGACTCTATAAAATCTACAGTTATATCAGCCTGGTTATAGTTTATTGTTATTATGGATACTAAAGGATCTTTATCTTTTATACGTTTTCTTTCTGCCATAATCTGAAAAATGTTTTACCAATTATGTTCATATCCTTCGCAAAGGAAAACGTTTCCACATATTCGATATCCAGCAGAATACGTTCATAATCCTGCATTATTTTCTGTCCGCGTGCCCTTTTTTCTACCTGCCATAATCCAGTAAGCCCAGAAGGCCCGGCAAATCGTTTTACCGAATCATCAACCGTAAGTTTTTCTGCTTCATAAACAGGTAGCGGTCTGTTGCCAACCAACGACATGTCTCCTAAAAGAATGTTTATCAATTGTGGCAGTTCGTCGATACTGCTGTTTCTTAAAAAACTACCTAGCCGTGTAACTCGTGGATCATTTCGGAATTTCAAAAATTTAGCTGACCCCTCGCTATTTTGCAGATACTTATGTTCACAGATAAACTGATTCTGATCAAAAAGTAACCGCTGGCAGGAGGTTCCCATCAACTGGCAGGTATCGCACAAATGCGCTGCCTCCTCTTCCTCTTCCAGACTACTTTCCGCCCCGTTGTTATAAATATTAAGCGACTCCATCTGCTTGATCATTTTATCAGCCTGAGTCGTCATAGTTCTGAATTTAATCATATGGAATATTTTAAAATTAGAACCAACTCTTTTCGAGAGATAAAAAATTGGTCCTTTTGAATCCAGTTTGATTAAAATCGAAACTATTAATAATAACGGACTAAGTGCCAGTAAAGCTGATGACGATACCAGTATATCAATACAACGTTTCCAAAAAGGCAATTTGAAATAAAATGAGTTAGCGGGATTAAAAGCTGTTTCCGGCTGAGTGGCTATTCTGGCAGCCAGCTCAGCGAAAAAGATAATCTTTCTATCGAAATTCAATTTATTTTCGTTGGTTGGTAAAATATCGGTAGCTCTGGACTTAACAGCCAGCTTAACCAACTTGTCAGACAATAAATTGCACAGCAGCAGAGACGGGACAAATGACTGATAACCAGCAGAATGAAGCTCATTCAAGATATCTACTCCGCCATTCGCTTCGTTTACAATAACCATGTCTACCGGCTCCCTGGATTGTATCCAGGCAATGGCTTCAACAGCATTGTATCGTCTGATAACGGCGTAAGATTTTGTTAGTAGATTATTGATACGGCTAAAAATAATTTCATCCTTCTCAACTACTAACACACGTATTATAGGTGAACGATTCATAATAAGGCACTTTAGCTATAATGCCGATTTAAATTCATGATGCCATGTACCTTCTCTCTATAGTAAGAGAAGGTACATTGACAATCGGCTGTTATCAGGAGATATACTAATGTCGTAATACGGATATAGTTGCCACGTTGTGTTTTCACCACGCTTATTTACGTATAGCTTCTTAAGTACAGCCTCAATTTTTAATAAATACAGGCTCTTTAAAAAAGATTAAACCGCAGCCTTGATGCCCATGCCCCTCTACGTTGGTAGTTAGTAACAGTATTAGGATAAAACGTAGGGCTTGTCTCTTTAGACTGTATCATGATCCGACGGAAAATAGCATCAATTTTCGCTTTTACTTCGAGCGGATTAAACGGTTTAGCCAGATAACTATCGGCTCCTGCTTCCAGACATGCGATTCGGGTATTGCTATCAAGTGCTGCAGACAGAACCAGGATTGGTGTATGTCCGATTAGCTCATTAGATCGAATAAGTCTTATTAATTCTAAACCCTCCAGCAAAGGAAGATTCA
The DNA here is from genome assembly GCF_054782495.1 of Spirosoma aerophilum. NCBI lineage: Bacteria > Pseudomonadati > Bacteroidota > Cytophagia > Cytophagales > Cytophagaceae > Spirosoma > Spirosoma aerophilum. The sequence goes on from NZ_BAAGSJ010000013.1 coordinate 2,435,564, forward strand.
ACTCAGTAACTACACAATCGTAACGGTTATCCTGGATTAAATGCTGGATAGCGTCTTTACCATTCGTTGCTATCGTTATATCGTATTCGGCTTTTAAAGCTTGTACAAGAATACTTGCAATGTGAGGATTTTCCTCTGCAATTAGTATTCGATGTGAATGAGGAAAACGAGTTGCCATTATTAATTTTTTGGTTAATTAAAAAGATAAGTTTAACGTTTAAGTCAATAGGTTTTATTCTGAGTACACGTTCATATCCTCCTCCAGCATAAGCCAGGTACGATACGGAAATATAAACCCGATTTAGCAAATAACTGTCTAGAGAAATATATATAAGCGTATCGAGAAGCTTCGTTATATTTAATTTAATCCGTCTCCAACAACCAGGAAAAGTTGAAGAAGTTTTTTACTTACAGCGCAAAGCAGCAAGAATTGGCCTCAGCACGTATTAGGAGACCAGTTTTAAATTTAAGTTTTTCTCTAATTCGGAGACTCTCTTTGATGAGACTACTAAAACCTGTCCACTGGTCAATTTCAAGTAATAACTTTTTTGGCCCCAGTTTCTAATTTCTTGTATATATATCGGGTTGACCAGGCTCGATTTGTGAATGCGTACAAAAGCAGGAAGTTTTTCTTCCAATATTTTTAATGTATAGGGCAGTGATTCATATCTTCCATCTGCCAGATGAATTCGAGAATAATTACCGTCGCCTTCCAACCAAACGATTGACGGTTTGTGAAGAGAAAATAAAGCTTTTGGATAGGATTCCTTTTTCATAACTTATGTTGATTTTAGTTTATTAAACTGCTTTCTCAGAGAATATTTAATAACCATTAAACACTCGTTCTTCAAAAAACAGGAAGCTTTTCTAGTTATTTCTAACTAGCAATCCTTTCAAATGTTGCGGCACCCAGTATTAATGCTCTTATTGCAATAAGTATTCTAATTTAAGATTGTACATTATCATGATTTCAATAAAAACATTATTTAATGGGCTTTTGTACGAGATATGGATTATCTTTACAAAATGTTAAAAAAATTCGTCAATCAATAGACAATTGAATTTTAGAATGTATTTAAGGTTCTTGAGACCGTTTCCACTAAAAATTCAATTTTCCCCTTCTTCTGAGAATTTCTAAACCATAATTAAACTAGATCCATACGTCAAAGTGGCTTGTTAATTATATAACAGGATAATATTAGAGTCATTTTAATGGGCATGCAAAAAAAAAGGGCTTAATTGAGGTAAGACTTTAATTTTTTTACTTTTCCTAAACTCTAACATATTTTATCTTATCAAAGAGTATTCTATGTTTATTTTTCTAATTTTTTGTAAACTTGATAATTGATTCATACGACTTTTTCATGTTTTACGCTTTTATACAATTTATAATTTATTAACTCCTAATACTCAAAATTCTTCAGATTTTATTAGAATTATTTAATTATAGTAAATAATCAAATAATTACATTTTAGCGATCTCCATTGTACTGCTTGTCATATTGCCATTTTTCCTAAGGCTAAATTTTTCGATTTAGGACTTTATTAAGTTACTATTATTTCAATCTGACAATTGATCGGGGTTTGAATAGCACAATCTCTATATCAAGCGTGTGAGTTCAGTCAGGTAATTTCATCAGAACCACCAATAATTCTGCTCTTCAAGTCTTTTTCTTCTCTTGATCAGGACATAGCTTTATGCAGTCATGTATATCTATATTGACTGCATAAAGCTATGTATGGTCACTACACCTCTCAACACTTTTATAAAACCTTAATTAAAGAACTCTATTATTTATCCTGGTAGACTTCTTCAGCTAAGCTGATTTACTTTCATTTATTAATTGTTGATATCGCACCACAGGTTGTTTTCGAAGAGGCAACTGTTTATACCCGGGTAGTAGTTAATATTCTTACTAAATCCATGAGCTGCAGGTCAAGGGTATTTCTGATAGCTTTGATCATTCGTTAAGATAAAGCAAGTCGCGTTTATAATACCTAATTCGCTGTTTTAATTACATAACAATTTCGACGTCGTCTCAATACTGGAAGTAATAACGACTATCCTTTCAAAAACTAAAATCGAACAGGGGCATCTGCTACTGTGATCCTACTAATACGCATAATCTGTATGATGCTAGTGGCAAGCAGACGTTCCTTAATTTATTCACTACGAACCGATTGTGTCTTTTCATTTTTGATACAATACATTTATAACTATAAGTTTAACAATCTAATTTATGGTATAATATTTACTATAAATATAATTAAATTACGCGCCGACTAATTGATTTCCTTTCGTATATGTAGCTATAGATTGATAAAAAGTACCAACAATTTGTACTTTAAAAGCCTATATTAATAACAAGATGTTTTAAAGAATTTTCAGGTAGATATACTAAAATCAAAATGCAAGCAATTTATTGTCTGGGGGTTGTATTTGCTTTATCATTGAATTCGAAACTATAGTTGCCTAATAAAAACTCAAGTTTCGTAGGTATCAACTTACTTACTTTGAGTACGTAATTTTACTATGCTTAATTCTAAAAGATATATACACATGAGAATACTCGTGTAAATATCAGCAAGGATTAATTTTTTTAGTTTAGCTATAAACCACCGTCGCTTAGTGCACATCTTTCTATATAGATCAATTTCTATGTAGCATGTATTTATCCGATAGAATTTAACTTTTTTTTAAACTTTACGATTATGAATTTGTATCCAAAAACTCTATTTTCAATCCCCACCCATTCAATTATCTGGCTCGAAGGCGATGGCAATTATACGCGCATTCATTTACAAAATGGAAAACTTCAGTCATTACCCTACACATTGAAGTTTATATCTGAGAAGCTACCGGATTTCGTTCGTATTCATAAATCAAGTTTAGTCAATCCCATCTACGTTCAGGAGCTTACAAGTAAAGGTTATCAGGATTACTGGGTCAGATTAAGCAGTGGCCACACATTGTCCGTATCAAGAAAGCGGATGCCCCACACAGCGGTAAAGCTCAATTTACCAACACCTTAAGCAGGACATTGACCAGTCGAAACTGAATCAGCGCAAGATCTGGAGATATAGCTGTGACCATTAAGACCTATTGCTCAAAGCCAGGATCGACTTCTAACATACCTTCTTTCCTGCTGGGTATAGCCGCCGATCCTGCCCTAACCAATTACTTCCGGAACAATTGTACGTGTGCGCTCAATTTTGTCGCTCGATTCGCTCAGTTTATCAAGTAGATATATTCTGTATTCCCAATCAATAGATATGAAGAAAGTCCAGGTTCTTCTTCATATCTATTGATTCGTCTGCTTCGTACACCCTGATTTTGTTTTTATTCATTCATTTCATGTCTTTCAACAGACATATAACGTCCCCTTCAGGTTATGAAAAACGAAAGCTGGAAATTTATCTTTTATGAAAAGCAACGTTTGGTAAAGGAAGCTGCTCCCAAAGAGATCCCTTACGTGTTTGGCTACATCAGTTCTAAACGAGACAGCCATAATCCATCATTGTCAATTAATGATCTTCTGCACATTGATGGCAAGCCGTATAAAGTAAATAAGTTCGATCTGAATGTATTTAATTGTGAGCTTCACATTTGCCTTATCCCTTACAATACATTAAATCATGACTATTGATCATGCGGGCTGCATCCATTAAGCGTCTTTAATCGTTGGCTACCTGGGAAAGATACTTAAAGCAGAAGCCTTCAATATGAGGGTAGTTGTGTTACGGCAAACAATCCATTGCAAACTCCAACTATTCCGCTGCTCATGGAGCCAGGATTTTAGAGAAATCTTAAACAACTGATTCGCTTAACCACTAATCTCTTTCCCGAACCTCAGGCGCTCCCCTACCGGGTCATCTTTGGCTGGCGGCTATGGTATCAGTACCCCTTCCTCTGAACATTCTGAAGAATTTAAGGCGCAATAAGAATAGTAGTTGCCGCGTACTGCGCTTGCGAACCAGAGCACTTGTTACGCACTGTGTAACCTCCAGAACATATAACCTATGAACTTAATCACTCGTGCCGGCGCACATCATCGACTAACACCTGACCAGATTATTGCGATTACCGGCGACACAAATTATAGCTACGTGCATTTGATCACGGGAGAACGCCTGCATAGGAGCCGTCCTATTCTTTTTTTCTCAAAAATGTTTCCCGACTTTCTCAGGATTCATAAGAAAGCGCTGATCAATCCAACACACGTTAGTCATTACAATCTGCCGATCGTCAGGGAGCCAAATGGCTACGTTGTTATGAGAAATGATCTGCGTTTGGAGGTTTCACGCCGACGGGTTCAGCAAGTAGGCCAGGTACTGAGTTGCGACTGTTAACGCGGTCAACCAGCAACCTGTACACCCTTCTCTTCATCGGCACAATCACGCGTTTTCTCTACACAAACGCCTGATTCATGCTTTATTAGTGGTTCCAGTGCAACGTTGTGGTGTTTTTTGCGCTATAGTGTTATAGATAGTGAAGCGCATTTACCCTATAAAAACGCATGGAACGTAAAGAATTTTTAAGACGTGGTTTTAGTAGTTTATTAGGCATTGCCGCCATAGTACCCGCTTTAGGGAGTTGTTCAAATTCGACTGTTGACCCTGTAACAACCAGCACGGGTGGCAGTACGTCGTCGGGGTCAAATAACGGGAGTTCAGCCAGTAACTGCGCCGTTACACCATCCGAAACGGAAGGACCCTTCCCGACCAAAGTACCCGCCAATTTTGTCCGACAGGATATTCGTTCAGATCGTACCGGTGTGGCATTTACCATGAATATTACGATCAAAAATTCAGCGAACAGCTGTGCTGCTCTATCAGGGGCCATCGTCGACATCTGGCATTGTGACAAAGACGGATATTACTCGGAATATGGTGGAACAGGCATGCAGAGTGCCAACTTCACGACCGTCGATTTCCTGCGGGGACGGCAAACAACGGATACCAACGGCCTCGTAACATTCACCTCTATCTTTCCCGGCTGGTACGGTGGTCGGGCACCTCACATACACGTACATATTTACAATGCCGCAGGCAAGTCATTGCTGGTGACTCAAATTGCTTTCCCATACGACATTACCAATACGGTCTACACAACGGCCAAATCGTACGGCTATACAAAAGGGGCTCAGGACACCAAGAACGAAAATGACAACGTCTTCTCTGATTCTTTCGCAACTGAGTTAGCGACTGTTTCAGGGAGTATTTCAGCAGGCTATACCCTGACTCACACCATCGTCGTGAACGCTTGATATCTGGCCTTTACCCGGCTGGTAATGGGTTTTGCGTGAATACAGGGGCCTTTCAGTCAGGTTCTCCAAACGAATGAATACACAAACGAAAGCACAAATTTTCCTGGCCGATCAGCGGGGTTGCTCCGAGAGCAATGACTTCAGAAGCTTTCATACATTCAACTTCGGGACTTATAAGGCAGAAGGACGCCAGCCATTTACATCCTTGTGCCTGCTTAATGACGACATGTTGCGGGCCGGTGCCAGCCTGATCATGCTGGTTGCCGACAGAACGGATGTGTTATTAATCCCGGTTGTGGGTGGTCTGGCCTTTCAAACAGCACTCCATGAATCGTTGGACGAAAAATTTCTGGAACCAGGACAAGTTGGTGTATTATCGCTGGAGGCCGGTATGCATTTTACCGTTAGTAACCCATATGAGCGGGAGTCGATTAACTTTCTGCAACTCTGGCTGACTAATTCATCCCTTAGTTTTGCTCCCGCTTTTCAACAGGCCAGATTTAATTTTGCCACTAAAAACAAGCTACTACCCATTGCTGGCCTAACTGGTGGCCACCTGTATATTGGTCAGTATGAGGGACGAAGAGAGGGTGAGTACCTGATTACCTCAACGCAAAAGGCTACCAAAGGAAGGCTTTTTGTCTTTGTGCTACAGGGTAGTTTTGAAGTCGCGAACCGGCTTCTTCACGAAAAAGACGGATTGTCTCTGGAAACAGAACAGGACTGTGTCCTGGAATTTGAAGCTTTATCGAATGATGCGATTCTGCTTCTTGCCGAATTGCTTCCGCAATACGCCTTAAAGCAGAAATACCGATGAGGCAAATCAGTGAGAGCTGTTAAGATCAGCAATCATTGATCTGCCTCATCGGTATTTTCGCTTTACGAAGAAAACTTATTGGAAAGCGCTAGTTAACGTGAATAATGGCTAAATGCAGGTTAGCATTCGTTTAACTGAAGATCAGAATCCAGGCTAGA